>NZ_CP139420.1:40000-2725000 GCF_034119845.1 Flavobacterium sp. NG2
CCCACTAAAGGGCTCCGACCGCTTGTAAGCGTATGGTTTCAGGATCTATTTCACTCCGTTATTCACGGTTCTTTTCACCTTTCCCTCACGGTACTGGTTCACTATCGGTCTCTCAGGAGTATTTAGCCTTAGCGGATGGTCCCGCCAAATTCAGACAGGGTTTCACGTGCCCCGCCCTACTCAGGATACCACTATCCTTTACAGTCATTACTTATACAGGGCTATCACCTTCTATGGCTTTACTTTCCAGTAAATTCTAATTCTTCATGCAAGAAATGTCGTGGTCCTACAACCCCAACATTGCCGTAACAACATTGGTTTGGGCTAATCCGCGTTCGCTCGCCACTACTTACGGAATCACTTTTGTTTTCTTCTCCTCCGCCTACTTAGATGTTTCAGTTCAGCGGGTTTGCCCACCTATCGGTGTACTATGTCTTCAACATAGTGGGTTGCCCCATTCAGGTATTTACGGATCAACTCTTGTGTGCAGATCCCCGTAACTTTTCGCAGCTTATCACGCCTTTCATCGCCTCTGAGAGCCTAGGCATCCCCCATACGCCCTTATTTTGCTTATTGTACCAATCATAAATTTAATTATGACCGTTTTTGTTTGTTTTCTACTATAAATAGTAAAAAACGCTTTCTACTTTTTATATTTTTCTTATCTCAATATGTCAATGAACTTTTACTCTGGATAAATTCCAATTTTTAAATCCCAAATTCCAATAATTGGTATTTGTAATTTCTTTTTTTTGAAATTTGCTCTTCGAGCTTGTGGAGAATAACGGAGTCGAACCGTTGACCTCCTGCGTGCAAGGCAGGCGCTCTAGCCAGCTGAGCTAATCCCCCATTCTTTAGTGTACAGTTAACAGTTCTCAGTTAACAGTACTTAGAACGGTTAGCCAACCTCTAAAATTTCCTTTTCTTAAGTTTAAATAGTAGTCCCGGGCAGACTCGAACTGCCGACCCCTACATTATCAGTGTAGTACTCTAACCAGCTGAGCTACGAGACTCTGTTTTACTTAAGTTTTATTCTTTTTTTTTTAAATTAACAGCAAGAGTAATATAATGTCTAAATCTAATCCCAATAGTTCTTTTCGTCTTTTTCCTTAGCGTGCTTACGCTAACACTAAGGCTCTAGAAAGGAGGTGTTCCAGCCGCACCTTCCGGTACGGCTACCTTGTTACGACTTAGCCCTAGTTACCAGTTTTACCCTAGGCAGCTCCTTGCGGTCACCGACTTCAGGCACCCCCAGCTTCCATGGCTTGACGGGCGGTGTGTACAAGGCCCGGGAACGTATTCACCGGATCATGGCTGATATCCGATTACTAGCGATTCCAGCTTCACGGAGTCGAGTTGCAGACTCCGATCCGAACTGAGAACGGTTTTATAGATTCGCTCCTATTTGCATAGTGGCTGCTCTCTGTACCGTCCATTGTAGCACGTGTGTAGCCCAAGGCGTAAGGGCCGTGATGATTTGACGTCATCCCCACCTTCCTCACAGTTTACACTGGCAGTCTTGTTAGAGTTCCCGACTTGACTCGCTGGCAACTAACAACAGGGGTTGCGCTCGTTATAGGACTTAACCTGACACCTCACGGCACGAGCTGACGACAACCATGCAGCACCTTGTAAATTGTCTTGCGAAAAGTCTGTTTCCAAACCGGTCAATCTACATTTAAGCCTTGGTAAGGTTCCTCGCGTATCATCGAATTAAACCACATGCTCCACCGCTTGTGCGGGCCCCCGTCAATTCCTTTGAGTTTCAAACTTGCGTTCGTACTCCCCAGGTGGGATACTTATCACTTTCGCTTAGCCACTGAAGTTGCCCCCAACAGCTAGTATCCATCGTTTACGGCGTGGACTACCAGGGTATCTAATCCTGTTCGCTACCCACGCTTTCGTCCATCAGCGTCAATATATTAGTAGTAACCTGCCTTCGCAATTGGTATTCCATGTAATCTCTAAGCATTTCACCGCTACACTACATATTCTAGTTACTTCCTAATAATTCAAGCCCTACAGTATCAATGGCCGTTTCCCCGTTGAGCGGGGAGATTTCACCACTGACTTATAAGGCCGCCTACGGACCCTTTAAACCCAATGATTCCGGATAACGCTTGGATCCTCCGTATTACCGCGGCTGCTGGCACGGAGTTAGCCGATCCTTATTCTTACAGTACCGTCAAGGCTCTACACGTAGAGCGGTTTCTTCCTGTACAAAAGCAGTTTACAATCCATAGGACCGTCATCCTGCACGCGGCATGGCTGGTTCAGACTTGCGTCCATTGACCAATATTCCTCACTGCTGCCTCCCGTAGGAGTCTGGTCCGTGTCTCAGTACCAGTGTGGGGGATCTCCCTCTCAGGACCCCTACCCATCGTTGCCTTGGTAAGCCGTTACCTTACCAACAAGCTAATGGGACGCATGCTCATCTTTCACCGTTGTGACTTTAATATCATGTTGATGCCAACTCGATATACTATGAGGTATTAATCCAAATTTCTCTGGGCTATCCCTCTGTGAAAGGTAGATTGCATACGCGTTACGCACCCGTGCGCCGGTCTCTAGTTCCGAAGAACTATACCCCTCGACTTGCATGTGTTAGGCCTGCCGCTAGCGTTCATCCTGAGCCAGGATCAAACTCTTCATCGTATATTATGCGTCCGCCGTGGCGGACTATTTATTTTTGACTGAAGTTCTAGTGGTTCGTTTCAAATCTATCGATTCTATTACTCTTATTCTTTTGTTCTTAAAATCTCTCTTAAGAACGGCTGTCAATTCAATATGTCTAGGAACGTGTTCTTCTTATTTTCTCTTCGTATCTCACAATGTTTGTGTTTCTCGAAGCGGGTGCAAAAGTACAACTTCTTTTTAATCTCACAAGAAAAATTTAAAGTTTTTTTATTCTTTTTTCAAAGATCAAAACCTTATTTCTCTTGTCAGTATTTCAAATAACTTAGCGCTTTTGCGGGGTGCAAATGTAAAACCTAAATTCTTTTCTCACAAGCTTTTTTTGATATTTATTTTAAGCAGTTTTATCTCCTTTATATCTCAATCGCTTGTCAGTATGTCAGTGAACGTCTTGCTTGTTGCGGGTGCAAAAGTACCGCCTTTATTCAATTAAACAATACCTTTTCATAACTTTATTTTAACCTTTTTCTCAACTCGCTGAAAATGTGAATATTGTTTTTGAAGAGAATTATGGTTTTGTAAGAGTTTAGACTTTTTTAAACACAAAGAGCACCAAGGAAGCACTAAGATCACAAAGCAATTAAACACAGATGGCTCAGATTGGCACAGATTAAAGACACTTAAAAAGGGATTTTATAAAGATACACAGAGGAAACACTAGGAGTTTGAACACAGATTTCTCAAATTAACACCGATTAAAGACAACCAACAGAGACTGACTACTGATTTACTGGAGGAATTTGAAACAACACCTATATATTAAGGACAGATTCGTCTCCTTATATATAGTAGCAAAGAATCTTATTCACCTAAACCTTCCTGAAACACCTCTGCCCTAGCCCTGATAGTAGCGGCATCCTTGTGGCGGCGGGCATTTATGCCGCCACAAAATATAGCGGATAGCAGGATTAGCTCCTAAAAAACATAATCAAAACAATAGATTGCATAAAAAATCAAAAACTAACACATCCAAATACCAAAAGCACCACAAACTGAAGTATCAAAAACAATACAACCAACCATCAATCCATTTTAAACAATTAATCACAAAACCAAAAGACCTTAAACTTTCTGTTTTGAGACTAATCTAACAACTATAACTAACTATTACATTCTGAAAATTTTGGAATCGACTTGAATCTAACCACCAAAACAGCATAACCCTAAAATAAAAAAACCACCTAACAAAAGTTAGGTGGTTTTACGATGAGCCGGCGGAGGGACTCGAACCCACGACCTGCTGATTACAAATCAGCTGCTCTAGCCGACTGAGCTACGCTGGCGTTTTATTTCGGCTGCAAATATAAACATGATTCTGAAAAATACAAAAAAAATATTTATTTTTTTAAAAATATTTTAAATCAACCACTACAACTCAAACACCACAAAAAACAGGCTATAAATAAAAAAACCACCTAACAAAAGTTAGATGGTTTTACGATGAGCCGGCGGAGGGACTCGAACCCACGACCTGCTGATTACAAATCAGCTGCTCTAGCCAACTGAGCTACGCTGGCGTCTCATTACGGGTGCAAAGATAGACATGATTTTGAAATCACCAAAATATTTTTGCAATTTTCCGCAATTTTATTGACTACAAATCGTTGATTTTTGCAATTAACTGATTTGCAGTTTGTTCTAATTCAACATTGATTTGTTTAAAATGTGCTTTTTTGTTTTCAACGTTCTTTTCGTTTACTTTTGTAATCAAAACATCAAAAGCAGCAATAGCTTCATCAATTAATTTGTTTGTTTCTTCAGTAGGTTTTCCTGTTGTAGTAATCTCATACAAATAAACTGCCTCAATAATATCTCCTAAAACGTAGTTGATGTCTTTTTTTAAATTCTTAACGTTTGCCATTTTTCTTTAATTTTAATTTGCGTTTGCAAAAGTACATATAATCTTTCTATTCCGAACTATGAAATATAAATTTCTAAAAGAGAAGCTTTTCCATTCAAAACAAATGAACGCATTGCCGCTGGAACCAAAACAGTATCTCCTTTTTTATATTCATTAACTACTTCATCTAAAACAATTTTGAAAGCTCCATCAATACACATATACACAGTAAAGCTTTCACCTTTTTTATTAACTGGCATATTTCCTTCCAAAGGAATAACATTCGTTGTAAAATAAGTACAATCTACAATAGTGTTCGATTGATTACTGTTATTTGCATACTCCTTATAAGTATTTGTTTTCTTATAATTGATAGCATCCAAAGCTAAGTCAACATGTAACTCTCTTCTATTTCCATTAGCATCTGTTCGGTCAAAATCATACAAACGATAGGTTACATCCGAAGTTTGTTGAATTTCAGCCACTACCATTCCAGCACCAATAGCATGTACCGTCCCTGTCTCAAGAAAGAAAACATCTCCTTCTTTAACTTTCACATCATTAAGAATCGACAACAAAGTATTATTTTCAAGATTCTGAACATACTCATTTGTAGTACTATCTTCTTTAAAACCAACAATTATCCTCGCTTCTTCATCAGCTTGCATAATGTACCACATCTCTGTTTTTCCAAAAGAATTGTGACGCTCTTTAGCCAAAGTATCGTTAGGATGCACTTGAATAGATAAATCCTCACGAGCATCTAAATATTTAAAAAGTAATGGAAATTGCTTCCCGAAACGCCCATAAACATCTATTCCAAGCAGTTCAACAGGAAATTCATTAATAACATCTGTCAACTTCTCGCCCTTGTAATCGCCATTCGCAATCACACTAACATCACCTTCCACCGTAGACAACTCCCAACTCTCCCCTGTTATAGGAGAAGTGATTGGCTTATTAAGATAGGTTTTTAGTTTTTCTCCTCCCCAAATTCTTTCTTTTAGAATTGGCTCAAACTGTAATGGATATATTTTCATTCTTGATTATTCTATAAACAATTCTGTGTTTTTTACACTTAAATATAATTACATATTAAATGACTAACTGCTTAACTACTTCTAACGCTTTAGGAATATGCTTTGCAGCAAAAATTCCATTGAAAACCATTTGTACCACTCCATTCTTATCTACAACATAAGTCACCCTACCAGGAAGTAAACCCCAAAAACGAGATGGAACACCAAATAAGCTTCTAATTTTTTGATTTTCATCTGATAGCAATATAAATGGTAATTTATATTTTTTAGAAAATTCTTGATGAGATTCTAATCCGTCACTACTGATCCCTATCACTTCAGCCCCCAATTCTTTAAAATCTTGGTATTGATCTCTAAAACTACAGGCTTGAGTAGTACATCCTGGAGTATCATCTTTTGGATAAAAGTAAATCACAACTGGCTTTTGACCAATCAAGGTTTGACTGTCAAAAACATTACCCAAACTATCTTGAGCACGAAACAAAGGGATTTTATCACCAACTTTTAACCCCATTATTCTCCTCTATACGTTACAAAATTTCGAGGCGTTTCATAAAGCACAACCTCTAAATCAAAATCCGACTGAATTCTTTTTCTAATTTTATTCCAAATAACGACCACAATATTTTCAGCCGTAGGATTTAAATCCTGAAATTCTGCTACATCTAGATTTAAATTTTTATGATCAAAAGGAATTTCCACTTCTTCTTTTATAATTTCCGATAAAATCTTAACATCCACCACAAAACCCGTTTCAGGATCAATAGGTCCAGTCACACTCACAATTAACTCATAATTGTGCCCATGATAATTAGGATTATTACATTTCCCGAAAACCGCATCATTTTTTTCAAAAGTCCAATCCTTGCGATGCAATCGATGTGCCGCGTTGAAATGTGCCCTTCTACTTATTGTTACTTTCATGGAAATAAATTTACAATTAACGATTCACTTGAATAGTATTTTATATTTTATGCTCTTCTAAAAAATGATAAAATTCTTCAAAAATTATTTTGAACCATACCGTATACGATTCTGGATTCACTTTTATATCTGATTGAACCTCCTCAATCCCCATCCATTTCCAATCTTGAACTTCTTCAGGATTAATAATTGGACTCTCATTATAATAACCAATCATTACATGATCTAGCTCATGTTCTGTTAATCCATTATCAAAAGGTGCTTTATAAATAAAATGAAACAATTCTTTTAACTCCGTTTTAAATCCCATTTCCTCATACAATCTACGACTACCTGCTTGAAGATTAGTCTCCCCCTCACGTTGATGACTACAACAAGTGTTCGTCCAAAGCATTGGAGAATGGTATTTATGCTGCGCTCGCTGCTGGAGCATCATTTCATTTTTATCATTTAACACAAAAACGGAGAAAGCACGATGCAATACAGCTTTTTCATGAGCTTCCAACTTAGGCATCAACCCAATTTGCTCATCATTTTCGTCAACCAATATTACATTTTCTTCTTTCATAATTATTTTTAGCTTCACAAAAATACAAAAAGATAACCAAGCTTATTTAATTTATCAGGTGCTATATCTTAAGAATTCTACCTTTTAAGACTTTCAGCTATCATCAGAGCACATTTTTCGCCATCAATAGCTGCCGAAATGATTCCGCCAGCATATCCTGCACCTTCACCACAAGGATATAACCCTTTTATTTGAAGGTGTTCGTATGTTATTCCGTCTCTAGGAATACGTACTGGAGAAGACGTCCTAGATTCTGGCGCATGCAGAATCGCTTCATTTGTCAAATACCCTTTCATTGATTTTCCAAATTCTGAAAATCCTTCTCTTAATATTTGACTTAAAAAACTTGGAAACACTTGCCCCATTTCAACTGAAGTTGTTCCTGGAACATAGGATGTTTTTGGAATCTCACTAGAAACTTTATTTTGAACAAAATCAACCATGCGTTGTGCAGGCACTTTTTGTGTCTCTCCAGCCAAATGCCAAGCTTTCTTTTCGATGCTTTTTTGGAATTCCATTCCTGCCAAAGGACCAAACTTAGCAAAAGGTTTAAAATCTTCTAACTTTAATTCGATTACAATCCCTGAGTTAGCAGTAGCTTGATCCCTTTTGGATGGAGACCAACCATTAGTAACTACTTCACCAGGACTTGTTGCGCAAGGAGCGATTACGCCACCTGGACACATACAAAAAGAATACATCCCGCGACCACCCACTTGCTTTACGATACTATAAGGAGCAGGCGGTAATAATTCCCCGCGGTAATCACAACTATACTGGATTTGATCAATCAATGATTGTGGATGTTCTGCCCTTACGCCCAAGGCAAATGCTTTGGCTTCAATGAAAATCTTTTTTTTATCTAATAATTCAAAGATATCACGAGCAGAATGCCCTGTAGCCAATATTAATTTATTAGCCGATATAGTATCTCCCTTTTGAGTCACCACACCTTCGACCTCATTATTTTTTATTAAAATATCCGTTACCCTTGTCTCAAAAAGCACTTGACCACCACATTCAATAATCTTTTCACGAATATCCTGAATGATTTGAGGTAATTTATTAGTTCCAATATGTGGATGTGCATCCACCAGAATATCAGGGGTAGCACCAAAAGCAACTAACAATTCTAAAATTCGGGTAACATCACCTCGTTTTTTGGAACGAGTATATAATTTTCCATCCGAATAAGTTCCTGCTCCACCTTCTCCAAAACAATAATTAGAATCTCCATCAACAATATGATCCCTATTGATGGCTTTTAAATCCCTTCTTCTCCCTCTGACATCTTTCCCTCTTTCAACAACAATTGGCTTTAATCCTAATTCCACTAATTGCAAAGCAGCAAAAAGTCCCGCAGGACCAGCTCCTACAACAATTACTTCTTGAGAATTAGCCACATTAGGATAATCTGGCAATTCCAATAGTCTTTCCTGAAAAGGCTCACCATCCAAGTAAACCACTACTTTTAAATTAATCTTAATTGCTTTTTGACGCGCATCAATGGAACGCTTTAAAATAACAATATGATGAATAGAATGAGCAGCAACTTTAATTTTATTAGCCACAAAACCTTTTAATAAAGATTCATTAGCAGCAATTTCTGGACTGACTTGTATAAGAAGTTCTTGAGGCATTTTCACAGGTATTATTCATTACTCCTTTTATATTCAAAAGGAGTCTAATTGCAAAAGTAGTATTTTGTACTGAATTCTTTTCCTTCAAAGGACAAAGCATTTTAAAATAATCAAAATAGACTTTGTAACTTTGCCATAACTAAACCAGCATGGACTGAAAGTCCATAGATTTGGTTGCCAGACTAAAAGTCTGCATAAGAAAACGCTATAATTAGCCACAGATTAAAAAGATTAGCACCGATTAATCCTTGAAATCTTTATAATTCTATCTAACTCTTTGTCTAAATGTGTGTTTATCAAATATTTCTATTAAAAAAAATCTATGTAAATCTGCGTGCAAAAAATAAGCACGCAGATTTGGCAGATTTTTGCAGATAATAATTTTGATATTAATTAGAAATTTGTGTAATTCAATTTAATACATTTTTGAATTTGTGCTAATTTGTGTAATTTGTGGTCTTTTTCCAAGTTAGCAACTCTTTGTCAAAGTCCGACCACTTTCTTTAAATCTGTGGCTAAAATTTTTAGAAGCTAAAGCCAAATGCAATAAAGTGCATAGTTTTAACTATTTTTGGAACCAATAAACTTGAATAGTATAAAATGTCCAGAAAAATTAAAATGATTTGGGATTTTCGCGGACCTGCAGCAGCTAAAACTGCAGAGCATCACGAAATCCACCTAAAAGAATACATTGCAATAGAGAAATCACCCTTAAATATTACAGGATTCGAAATACTTAATGAGATGAACGCAATTGCTTATATGGTTGTCACTGACGAAAATATGATTAGCGTACGTGATGCTTTAAAACCCCACCGTGCTACTTTATATGAAGAATAAATTTTAATTAAATTCCAATAAAAAAATCCCAAACTCCAAGTTACTCGTTTAAGTATTGGAATTTGGGATTTATTTTTTTTATTGGAATTTTTATTTTCTAATTTGCTACTTCACTAATAAACTTAATTCGCATAAGTCGCAACTCATCAATATCATATTCACCATCAAATTCTTTGAGCGCCTCATCAATTTTATCTGATTCCGACTCCATAAAATATTCATGAATCTCTTCTTGTTGATCTTCGTCAAGCAAATCATCTATCCAATATTTAATATTCAGTTTTGTTCCCGAATACACAATTTGTTCCATTTCTTTAATCAAAGTATCCATAGTAAAGCCTTTAGCTTTAGCAATATCCTCTAAAGATAATTTTCTATCGATATTTTGAATGATATACAATTTATTAGCCGAATTAGTCCCAGTAGATTTCACAACTAAATCATCCGGACGAATAATATCATTATCTTCAACATAACGATTAATCAACGTAACAAATGCACCACCATACTTCTTGGCTTTTCCTTCACCAACGCCATGAATATTAACTAATTCCTCTATGGAAATAGGATACTTTAACGCCATATCTTCCAAAGAAGGGTCTTGAAAAACCACAAAAGGTGGAACTCCAATCTTCTTGGCTTCTTTTTTACGAAGTTCGCGCAACATATTCATCAAAGCTTCATCAACAGCTGCAGTAGATTTTGAGGCAGTAACAATAGCTTCGTCTACCGTTTCATTGTATTCATGATCCTCAGACATCATAAAAGAAGTTGGCTTTTTTATAAAATCCAATCCTTTTTTATTGATTTTTACAATACCATAAGTCTCAATATCTTTTGACAAATAACCCGCAACCAGGACTTGACGCAATAAGGCCATCCAATATTTTTCGTCGTGATTAGCTCCTGAGCCAAAAAAAGGCTGTACATCGGTACGATGTGCTTTTATTACCGCATTTACCCTACCTATTAAGGTAAAGACAATTTCTTTAGACTTATATAAATGTTTAGTATCTCTTACTACTTCAAGTAATTTGACCACTTCATCTTTGGCTTCTACTTTCTTTTTAGGATTTCGAACATTATCATCCATATCGGCACCTTCTCCGGTTTCACTATCAAACTCTTCTCCGAAATAGTGCAACAAGAACTTTCTTCTAGACATCGAAGTTTCAGCATAAGCTACCACTTCTTGCAGCAAAGCAAAACCTATTTCTTGTTCCGCTACAGGTTTTCCCGACATGAATTTCTCTAACTTTTCGACATCCTTATAGGAGTAATAAGCCAAGCAATGTCCTTCGCCTCCATCTCGTCCTGCTCGCCCAGTTTCTTGATAATAACTTTCTAATGATTTAGGAATATCATGATGAATTACAAAACGAACATCTGGTTTGTCAATCCCCATTCCAAAAGCAATAGTTGCCACAACAACATCCACATCTTCCATCAGAAACATATCCTGATGTTTCGCCCTAGTTTTAGCATCTAATCCAGCGTGATAAGGAACAGCACTTATACCGTTTACCTTTAGCACTTCGGCAATTGCCTCTACTTTCTTGCGACTCAAACAGTAAATAACTCCTGACTTCCCTTTATGTTGACGAATGAATCGAATAATATCTGATTCTACATTCTTTGTTTTGGTACGCACTTCATAAAACAAATTAGGTCTATTAAAAGAAGCTTTGAAAGTAGTCGCATTTGACATGTCTAAATTTTTCAAAATATCTTCTTGTACCTTAGGTGTCGCCGTAGCCGTTAAGCCAATAACAGGCACCTCTCCTATTTGTTTAATAATGTTTTTTAAGTTTCGATACTCCGGTCTAAAATCATGACCCCACTCCGAAATACAATGCGCCTCATCTATCGCTACAAAAGAAACGGTGACGCTTTTCAGAAACTCGACATTTTCTTCTTTCGTCAAAGACTCTGGAGCCACATAGAGTAACTTAGTCAATCCAGATGTAATATCTTTTTTAACTTGAGAAATTTCAGTTTTGGTAAGGGATGAATTTAAGACATGTGCAATTCCATTCTCAGAGGACAAACTCCGAATAGCATCCACTTGATTTTTCATCAAAGCTATTAACGGAGAAACCACAATAGCAGTTCCTTCTTGAATCAAAGCAGGCAGTTGGTAACAAAGTGACTTCCCACCACCTGTGGGCATAATTACGAATGTATTCTGTTTATTTATTAAACTTTTAATTACTTGTTCTTGTAATCCTTTAAATTGGCTAAAACCAAAATATTTTTTTAATTCTTTATGGATGTCAATTTCGTTTGAATTCATTCTTTATTATATGGTATTTTATATAAATTTGCACCATATAAAGATACAACTTTCTTTTACACTTACAAATTTTAACTATTCTGTTTTGATAACTAAAGAAAATATATTGGCAATAGCCAAAAAAACCATTTTATCTGAAAGCGAAGCTATTGCAAAACTAACTGATTTTCTGGATGATGATTTCTACCAAGCTGCACAAACTATTTACCAATCAAAAGGCAGATTAGTCATAACAGGCATTGGAAAAAGCGCCATTATTGCACAAAAAATGGTCGCGACATTTAACTCCACTGGTACCCCATCATTATTTCTTCATGCTTCTGAAGCCATTCATGGCGACTTAGGAATGATTCAAAACGAAGACGTAATTATCTGTATTTCAAAAAGCGGAAATAGTCCTGAAATAAAAGCCTTAGTGCCGCTATTAACACGTTTTGGAAACACTTTGATTGGAATGACAGGAAACACAACCTCATTCCTTGCAAAGGGCTCTAAATATATTTTGAACACAACGGTCGATAAGGAAGCTTGCCCAATTAACCTTGCGCCTACCAATAGCACCACTGCGCAATTAGTAATGGGAGACGCTTTGGCGGTATGTTTAATGGAAATTAGAGACTTTAAGCCCGAAGATTTTGCTGTATATCACCCAGGAGGCGCATTAGGTAAAAAATTATTACTTAAAGTGAGCGACATGATTGAACATAGCTTAAAACCTACAGTCTCACCGGATGCATCTATCAAAAAAGCAATCTTCGAAATATCCGAAAAACGCCTAGGTGTTACTGCAGTTGTTGAAAATAATTCTGTCATAGGAATCATAACCGATGGTGACATTCGTAGAATGCTTAATGAAAGAGACAGTTTTTCTGAATTAACAGCTCGAGATATAATGACCAAAAACCCTAAAATTGTTCAATCATCAACCATGGCAGTTGACGCATTAAATATCCTAGAAGACTTTTCAATCACACAATTAATAGTGGTCGACAATAATGAATATAAAGGTGTATTACATTTACATGACATCTTAAAAGAAGGAATCATATAATGGCAAAAAAAAACTTAAACGAGATGTCTTTTTTAGATCATCTTGAAGACTTAAGATGGCTATTAGTTCGCAGCACTATTGCGATCATTATCATGGCGTTTGTCACTTATTTCATTAGTGACTATCTTTTTGACACTATTATTTTTGGCCCTACAAGACCAACATTTTTCACCTACACCTACCTCTGTGAACTCTCCCATAGCTTAGGTTTTGCTGAAAGTATTTGCATAACCGAAATGCCATTTATCATCCAAAACACAGAAATGGAAGGACAGGTCAATGTCTTCATTTGGATATGTATTCTTGCTGGCTTCATCCTTGCTTTCCCCTATATATTATGGGAAATATGGAAATTTATTGGCCCAGCACTTTATGAAAATGAAAAGAAAAACGCCAAAATATTTATCTTTTTCTCCTCTTTACTTTTCTTTTTAGGAGTTCTTTTTGGCTATTTTGTCATCATCCCGATGTCTGTCAATTTTGTTGCTACATTTACCGTAAGTGATGTTGTTCTGAATCAATTTACCTTAAACTCTTATATTGGAATGGTAAAAACCTCTGTTATAGCAGGTGGATTGTTTTTTGAATTACCAATTATCATTTACTTCTTGACCAAATTAGGACTAGTGACCCCTAATTTTTTAAGAAATTATCGAAAATACGCCATTGTACTTGTACTTATTGTTGCCGCCATTGTCACTCCACCTGATGTTGTAAGCCAAACCATTGTTGCAATACCAATGCTATTGATATATGAAGCGAGTATCTTCCTATCAGTATTTGTGTCCAAAAAAGAAATCGATTCGTAACAAATAATTATGATTAATGTCTGCTGTTTATTCGTTAATTTGCAAAGAATAAACAGGGTATTGAATAAACCAACAAGAGAAAATGATTTTAAGAGCTGACAATTTAGTAAAAACATACAAAGGAAGAAGTGTTGTAAAAGGTATTTCAGTAGAAGTGAATCAAGGCGAAATCGTAGGTCTTTTAGGTCCAAACGGTGCTGGTAAAACGACATCCTTTTATATGATTGTAGGATTGGTAAAACCAAATGCCGGAAACATTTACCTTAACGATTTGAACATTACCGATTACCCGATGTACAAACGAGCACAACAGGGAATAGGCTATCTAGCTCAGGAAGCTTCTGTTTTCAGAAAATTAAGTATTGAAGACAACATCTTAAGTGTACTACAACTAACCCAACTTTCAAAAGAAGCTCAAATTGCTAAAATGGAAAGCTTGATAGCTGAGTTTAGCTTAGAGCATATTCGTACCAATCGAGGGGACTTACTTTCTGGAGGTGAACGTCGTCGTACTGAAATCGCACGTTGCTTGGCAACTGACCCTAAATTCATTTTGCTTGACGAACCTTTTGCAGGAGTTGACCCTGTAGCGGTAGAAGACATTCAGCGTATTGTTGCTCAGTTGAAAAATAAAAACATTGGCATCTTAATAACGGATCACAACGTTCAGGAAACACTTGCGATTACTGACAAAACCTATTTGATGTTTGAAGGAGGAATTCTGAAAGCTGGAATCCCTGAAGAGCTAGTAGAAGACGAAATGGTACGAAGAGTTTATTTAGGACAAAATTTCGAATTGAGAAAAAAGAAAATTGAGTTTTAAAAAATCCAATCTTTAACTTCAATTTTAAACACAAATTTCACAGATTTACACAAATTTAAAACCTTCAATATTTCACGAATTAGCAAGCTTAAGGCAGTAAATTTGTGTAATTCAATATACAACATTACAATTTGTGTAATTCGTGTCAAACTTTTATAGTCTATTCAACAGTAATAAACTGCAATTGTTGTAAATCCCCGTTAAAGATATTTAAATCTACATTTCCACTTATTCCTGGTACAGTTCCTTTTTCGGTAAATTGCCAGAACAACCAATCCTCATTGATTTTTTCTCTGTAAAAATTGTAATTTGCTATCCAAAAAAGATAATCCTTAAATTCTTCTTTCAAGAAATCATCATAATATTTTTCACCTGTGTAAATTATTGGCCTCACTTTATAATGCGCTTCTACTTTATCTAGCCAACGTTTTAATCCTATTTTAAGCCTACCTATAGATTGATTTTCAGCTAATCTTTCAATATCCAAAACAGGTGGCAAATCGCCTTTATTCAAACGAACCGTTTTGATAAAAAGTGCTGCTTGTTCCAATGAATTTTCATTAGGTCGATAATAATGATAAGCACCTCTAATCATTTTATTGCTTTTGGCGCCAAGCCAATTTTTCTCAAATTTTCGATCCAAACGATCACTACCTACAGTAGCCCTAATCAACACAAAATGAATAGGAAATTGATTCTCAAGCGTATCAACATACGACCAGCTGATATCTCCTTGATATTCTGAAACATCTATTCCAATTGATTTTCCATCAATTTTCACCAAAACCTGATGATTACGAATATCCGAAAGCCTTTTGTCCTCCGCTTTTTCACTTAATATCTTATCTGTTTTAAAACTAAAATAATAGGCTAATCCATTTCGATAATGATACAACAAAAGAAAAAAGATACCAACACAAAATAACAATACTGAATAACGCAGGAACTTACCGTAAAACAAAGTCGTTTTCTTTTTGCTCTTCCTAACGACTGTGGATTTTCTGCGAACCGTTTTCTTTTTCATCCAACAAATTAATTCTTGATTAACTTGTTATTTACCACTGAAAGTAAAACATAAAACAGGATTAACAATGAAATCCCTAGGAAATGGAAAAAGAAAACCAATAAAAATGAAACTACTAAAAACAGAATTTGTAGAAGATTATCTTTCACTGTAAACTTTTTTAGTTTTAATGAAAATAATGGAATTTCAGCATTTAAGATATATGCACTCCCCAAAACAATAGTGAATAAAAGCCACTGATTAGTCAAGGCTTCTAGTACAATTAATGAATCTGAATATTGTAAAACCAATGGTAAACTCAAAATAAATAATGCATTAGCTGGTGTTGGCAACCCAATAAAAGAATCCGTTTGACGGGTATCAATATTGAAATTAGCCAAACGATAACAAGAACCTAAAGTTACAATAAACCCTAAATAAGGAACGAAAGGACAGCTTGAAATTTCATGTTGACTATTGGACAACATCGCAAACATGACATAGCCCGGCACAACACCGCTCGTTACCATATCAGCCAATGAATCTAATTGCAACCCTAATGGACTCGAAACCTTAAATAAACGAGCAAAAAAACCATCAAAAAAGTCGAAGAAGATGCCTAAGCACACAAAATAAAAAGCAAATTCAAAATTAGATTGAGTGGCAAAAACCAAAGCAATACAACCAGAAAAAAGATTCAATAAAGTAATTAAGTTGGGAACATGCTTTTTAATGCTACTCATAATTCAAGAAATTTTGTTCGGACAAATTTAACACAATAGTCCGAATGAAACTGTAGTTTTTTACTATAGATTTTCAACAACAATAACTTCTTTTATCTTTATTTGTCATTAAACAGAAAGAAGCTCACTAAAAAATTATATTTTTGATGCAAAATAACAACCTTTGTGTTTTAAAATCATACAATTGAAAAAAATTCAATACTTCATTTTAGCTTTAATTTGCGGTACAACCTATAGTCAAACCGTTAGGAAATATTCCAATGAATTCATGAATATAGGAGTAGATGCAGCCGCATTAGGGATGGCTAATAGTGTCGTTTCTTCTACAAACGATGTTAATTCTGGTTATTGGAATCCTGCAGGCTTGCTTCACCTAGAAGACCACCAAGTTTCGTTAATGCATGCCAATTACTTCGCCAATATTGCACAATACGATTATATCGCTTATGGAAGTCCTATCGACGATCAAAGTGCTTGGGGAGTTTCATTGATTCGTTTTGGCGTGGACGATATCCTAAACACAACCGAATTAATTGATAGCCAAGGAAATATTGACTACAACAGAATAAGTCTTTTCTCGACTGCCGATTATGGATTTACTTTTTCATACGCCCGAAAACTTCCGCTTGATGGTTTACATTATGGTGTGAACGCTAAAATAATCAGAAGGGTAATTGGTAAATTTGCCAGTGCTTGGGGATTTGGATTTGATGCTGGAATCCAATACGAACGAAATAATTGGAAATTCGGTTTAATGGCCAGAGACATTACCACAACCTATAATGTTTGGAACATTAACGAAGCGGAGTACCAAAAAGTAGCTGATGCCGTGGAAGGACAAAATCAAGATTTACCAGAATCTACTGAAATCACAGCACCAAAATTACAACTTGGACTATCTAAAAAATTCATCTTTCATTACGATTATAGTCTTTTGGCTGCAGCCAATATGAATATGCGCTTTACACAAACAAATGACATTATCTCGACCAAATTTGCCAGTATCGACCCCGCATTAGGATTTGAATTTGGCTATACCAATTTAGTTTTTGTGCGTGCAGGAGTTGGAAATTTCCAAAACGTAGAACAACTAGACAGTAGCAAAAAGGTAGAATTCCAACCCAACATTGGCTTAGGTTTCAAATACAAAGGCATACAAGTCGATTATGCCTTGACAAATTTAGGAAATCAAAACACAACATTATATTCCAATATATTTTCACTAAAAGTAGACTTAGGACTATTCAGAAAATAAAAAACACAACACCCAATGCTAATGAGAACCAACCGTTTGAGCAAACTGATTTGTTTTTCTTTCTTTTTATTATCGTGTTCACTTTCCTCATTTTGCCAAAATCCAATTTTATCGAATAATACACAAGTTAGTATTCTAACATGTGGTACAGGAAATGAATCATACTCTCTGTTTGGTCATACTGCAATCAGAATTTCAGATATTGAAAATAATTTAGACCTTGTTTACAATTACGGTGCATTTGACTTTAACACACCCAATTTTGTTGCCAAATTTGCCAAAGGAGATTTACAGTACTTCGCAATTACACATCCTTACGATAATTTCATATCGCAATACATTTATGAAAGAAGAGCCGTTTACGAACAAGAACTCAATCTCAGTCTTGATTTAAAACAAAAGTTATTTGATAATTTAAATGCCTCTTTAGCCTCTGGAGACAGTTATTACACCTATAAATTTATTGATAAAAACTGTACTTCAATGGTAGTTGACATCATCAATCAAACCTTAGGTGAAAAGGCAATATCAAAAAAGATAGACACTGAACTTACCTACAGAACAATCTTGTTTCCTTATTTTGACAATCATTTTTACGAACAATTAGGAACCAGCATCATTTTTGGCCCCAAAGTAGACCAAAAAGGAGATCATATTTTTTTGCCATTAGAATTAATGGAAAATCTAAAACTTGCCAAATTTAAGAATCAAAACCTAGTTGAAAAAGAAACAAAAACAATTTTAAATTTTGAAGATAATTTGGAACACTCTTGGTGGAACAATTGGTATTCTTATCTTATAATACTGGGATTAATTATCGTACTACATAATCGAATTATTAATCAAACCTACTTTTTCATCCTTGGAGTAATTGGAATTCTTTTTGTTTTCTTAGGTTTTTACTCAGGACATTTAGAATTAGCCAATAATTACAATATATTATTATTCAACCCTTTATTCATCTTATCATTCCTTTTTTACACCAAAAAAGAAATCCAATGGATTTACTACCTAACCCTTTTTAACCTTTTATTATTGGCCATATATGCCGTTGTATTAATCAATAAAGCCCATTTATTAATTATACTCCCTTTAATAACTACTAATACTTTTCTTTTAACAAAATTAGTATTACATCACAAAAAAAATGTTACTAATATTATGTAATTTGATTTTTCATTATTGACCCCTATAAAACAAAACGGTTGTAATTGTTTTAAGTGTAATATTTAAATCCAGATAAAAGCTACGGTGTTTGATATAATACAAATCATATTGTAATTTAATTAAACTATCCTCAATGTTTTCACCATAAGAATAGTTTACTTGAGCCCAACCTGTAAGACCAGGTTTTACAATATGCCTTGTTTCGTAAAACGGCATATTACCCGCAATTTGTTTAACAATCTCAGGTCGTTCAGGTCTAGGCCCTATAATTGCCATATCTCCTTTTAAAATATTGATAACCTGTGGGATTTCATCAATTCTTGTCTTTCTGAGAAACTTCCCAAAAGAAGTAATTCTTTGGTCATTTGTAGTAGCAAATACGGCTCCATTTAATTCCGCATTTTTAATCATCGTTCGCAATTTTAATATTTCAAACGGAACACCATCTTTCCCAATTCGTTTTTGAGTATAAAACAATCCCCCCCTATTAGCTATTACATTTCCGACTATAATAAAGGGCAAAAGAATAAGTCCAAAAAACAGCCCTAATAATGACAATATAATTTCAAAAATGCGAACAACTGACAGGTACAATTTATTTTGATTACTTCGGCTAAAGGGGAAAAAACGATAAAAATCTCTAGCAATATACTGCACCGGAATGCGCTGGGTTTTACTCTCATAAACCTGCGAATAGTCTCTAATAATTTTCCCCGATTCCAGTAATCGCATTAATTGCTGATACAATTCTGGGGTTATCACTTCACTTGATTGAGAAGCAATCACAATTTCTGAAACAGCATTTTCATTTACAAATGAAGCCATCTCCAACTGTTCTATTCTATCTATATAAGTGGTGTTTAATGACTTATTAATTGATTCTGTATCCGTTGGAACATAGGCAATTATTTTATAATGTGGGTCTATATTTTCAAGACCTAAAACCAATTCTTCGACTTGTTTATCATCGCAAATCAACAATGCACTTTGAATAAAACGATTGGAAGCCAAATAGCGAACATAAAAGAACCGCCATGACATTAAACTTATAAAAACAACTGCATAAAAAACAACAATTTGAATTCTATTTGGAGGAAGTTCAGGTGAAAAAATAGGGGTAAGTAAATAAACTAAAATAGTAAAAGAGACGGTCAACAAGGTACTTTTCAACACTTGCAACTCATTACTCGCCACTTGAAGATGATACAATTCAAAAACAAGTCCGAAAACCGTAAGATAAGATACAAAAAGAACGATATAAGTTCTGGTCAGCACAACCTCCTTTAAATAATTGACTTCAAAAGTAGTACCAACAAAATATAAAGCAAGCAAAACAAAAAAAACATCAAAAAGATGAAGAATCATTTTTCTTTCTGATATTTCAAAATGTATTTTGTTTTTTGACATAAATAAATCTAGTGATTACCTTCGCAATTTAGCAATTTAGACTTACTTAAACCTCAAAAAGCTAACAAAAATAATAGCTTAAGAATCATCACGCTTTTGACTAGGCGGTATTAACTGAATATTCAACAAAGACAACGAATACACAAAAGCAGGAACCGCAGTTCGCATGGCGGCATGATTAATCGTTAAAAACCAAAAAAGCACAAAACAAATCATAAACATATTAAACGAATTTTCTAGGTATAAGACTAGTGGTGTGAAAATTAAAATTAGTAAGGCAATAACTCCTAAAGAACCATGTTCAGCAAGCATCCGAGTTATCTCATCATGGGAAACCACAAATATCCCTGTTTCAACCTCCCTAATTTCAACTCCCTTAGCCACTCCTACGCCAAAAACAGGATTATTCAAAAACATATTAATTTCTGTTTCAGCAATATCAGATCTCCCGGTAAATTTACTTTCTTTAGTTCTTCCTTTAGAATCTTTATTAGCATATCTTTTATTAATCAATCCCCCTGTTTGAATGGAAGAATATCCCCAAGTCACCATCAATGCCATAGCCATTAATCCCAAGATATAGTTTAATTTAACCTTACCTTTATAATTCGTTTTTATATATAAAAAAAGTAATAAAAAAACAATCATCAACAAGCCCGTAAGCATCCCTCCTCTGGAAAAAGTCACAATTCCACGATAGGTGATATTCAAAGCAACTATTAAGTTGATAATCAATAAAAACTTATTTTTGGATACTAAAATGATTCTAGAAAAAAAAATAAACATCCCTAAACCTAAAAAAGTGGCTACCTGATTAGGGCCAAACCCCCCAGAAGTAGCAAAATTAGACTGTGTACTAGTAACAACATCTCTAAGGTTTGGAGTATAGAAGGTTAAATAAGACATACAAGTCACAATAGGCAAGCCTAATGCTAAAAGAATACTGTTAGTTTGTTCCAGTGTGATTTTTCTTCTAAAAGTATATAATGAAGCTAGCCCCAGACAAACTGGCCCAGAAATATTAAAGGCAATAGTTGTCCTTATATTGGTATCAAAATCCAAAACAAAAGTGGCAATCACCACACTAGGCACTAACAAGATTAGATAAATCCAATAAGGAGTAGCCCCCCTAGAAAATCCTTTATAATACATCCCCATCAACATAAAGATCATTACCCCATATTTTGAAAACTCATAGGATATATTACCGCCAGTCATTCTCAAAAAAACCTCGCTACCTGTGATATAGGCCGCTGCCAAAAGCACTTCATGATTGGCATTCTGCTTTTTCACAACATAATAAACGCCAATAAAAAAAGTTAAAAAACCATATATTTTAGAAGTAATTGGAAACAAATAAACAAAAAAACCAATAAAAAAATGGAGCAAAATCACATACAAATAAGACAAATCCGCTTTTTTCATAATTCAATCTTTTTTAACCATCTTAAATATTGCTGCATTACTGGGTCCTGAGTATATCCTTCAGATATTGTTTTATATAATGCCAGTCCAAAATTAGTTTGTAGTTCACTATTTTCGATTAAAGTTACTACGCATTTATAAAAATTAACCACTTCAAAATCGGTTACTAAAAATCCATTCGAACCATTTTCAATCAGCAAAGGGATATCTCCAACAGCAGTCACAACAACAGCTAGCTTATGTAAGCCATACTCTAATAAAGCAACAGGTAAACCCTCAGATTTCGAACTTAGAATACCAATGTTAGCTTGTTTTAAAACGGTACTAATATCTAGTACTGCCCCATAAACAAAAACCGTTTTTTCAAGATGATAATCTTGAATTTTCTTTTTGATTTGTGTTCCGTACAAATCATTAAAATCTTTCCCTACTAAATGAAAAGTCCAATCAGGATGTGTGTTTTTCATTTTCATGGCTACCTCTAGAATTAAAAAATGATTCTTTTGTTTTCTTAAGTTAGCCAAACAAACGATTCGTTTATTCTTTGCTCCTTTCAAAATTGTTTGTCCTATCTCATCGTTATTTTCAGAAACAAAATTGGGCAAATAAATCACATTTTTAAAATCAAGCTTTTCCTGAGCCCATTTTTTTAATTTTTGATTAACAACGATGATTCCATTAAAAAAAAAGCTACTCCATTGTAAAACAAATGATTTTCGCTCCTCTAAAAAATCACTATCGCCATAATGGTCATGCCATACAATTTTCAGCTTAGGTTGAATTATTTTTAATAATACCGCAATAAAAAAAGAAGTACTATGTGCGTGAACTAGTTCGACTTTGTTTTTTTTTACATAATAACGTAATTGTAATAAAGCTTTAATATCTATTATCCTTTTTCGATTTAAGAAAAGATAACTGACATTCGAATTAATTTGCCCAATCAAATCCCCTTCCTTACGGCTAACTACCAAACCTGAAAAATCAATTTGATGAGCTAGTGTGTTAGCA
Organism: Flavobacterium sp. NG2; assembly: GCF_034119845.1. NCBI lineage: Bacteria > Pseudomonadati > Bacteroidota > Flavobacteriia > Flavobacteriales > Flavobacteriaceae > Flavobacterium > Flavobacterium sp. NG2. The sequence goes on from NZ_CP139420.1 coordinate 62,534, forward strand.
TAATTCACCGCCATTCGTTCTGCTCCACCAGCTTCTAATGAATCTATGAGTTGAAGTATCCGCATTTTATTTTTTCCTTAATAAAACATTAATACTACCTGCCATCAATTCTTGCTCACTAAAAACCTTAAAATCATCATGTATTACTAACGCTTTAAATTTAGAATAAGCAACCGAATTCGCATCTATTCTATCATGTTCAACAAATACAATATCAAATTCCTTTTCAAAAATTGCTAAATATTGTGGTAATCGTAAACGGTTGTGATAATCAAACTTGGTTTGAATTTTATCCCATTCTGTTTCACTATATTTTAAAAAATCTTGTAAAGACAGCGCAGAATCACTGTATGCACGGTGATCACTTGGTGAAATCAAATGCAATACATAACTACCTGTCTTTAAATTTGAACTAAAATAACCATGCATCTTCTTGATATCTATTGGTAAAACATGCTCCAATACAAATCGCGAGACAATTAAATCTACATCTTCTAAATCCCCTTTACAAATGTCCTTTTTAGGAAAATAGCAAACTGCTTCATGCAATGGATATTTTTCATTCTTTTTTATTTCAAAATCTTCATATTTCCTATAAAAATCATTGACTTTCTTTATTTCATTGACATTATAATGCTCATTGACATCATAAGTAACAATCTCTTTTGCTTTTCCCTCAAGAATTAATAGATAAGGCAAAATGGGTACCCAACCTGAACCTAATTCTGCAATCTTCATCCCTTTTAAACTAAGATTATTTTTTTGTAAAATCCCTAGTATGGTATCATAAGTATGTTTTGTTGACTTAATTTTGTCTCCTAAAGTCTGTTTACTCCCTATATCCTGTAAAAAATGATAGAGAAAGTACCCTAGGTTGTCAGGCAAAACTGAAAGTATTTTAAAGATACTAGTTTTTAAACGATGATCCATTTAATATTATTTTTTTAATTTCTTGCTCAAAAACGGTAAGGGTATATTGATTTGACCATTTGTAAGCTTGTTGACTTTTCAAATTGAATTCAGCCTGCTTTTTTATTAATATCTGAATTTGCTGACTATCTTTTTCCAAATCCATGGATAAAATTACGCCTCGCCTACCATAATCTAACATAAAAGGAATACAAGACACTTTTGTTGCCAGTGGCACAGCCCCCCAAAACATCCCTTCAGCAATGGCTTTTGGCCAACCCTCACTCACTGATGGTAACATCACAAAATGACTTTGCTGATAGGCTTCTTTTAAAACAGCCTGGCTTTGATTTCCATTTAACATGACAATAGTACCCAAATTGTGTTCTGAAATATACTTTTCTAAAGCAACTCTCTCAGTACCTTCGCCATATAAATTTAAAAAAACATTGTATCCTTTTTTATGTAATGCTTCTACTAATTGCACAGCATACAAAGGTTTTTTCCCTTTGGATAAAGTACCCACGAATATAAAATTAATGGTAGCTCCCATTTCTTTAGGCTTCCAAACCTTTTTTTCATCCTCTTTATAGGTAGCCGTAAAAAAAGGCATTATGTTTTTAGATTGATTCGGCCATTCTCCATACACTAAAACCTTCATATTACGAGTCAAAAAAGAATTGTTTAAAATCCATTTTTGCAAACGATAACTCCAAGGTTGTCTGGATTGAGAATCCCAATTACCAGCATATTTAGCTGTTTTAGTTTTCGAAGGAAAAAAGACTTGAATCAAACATCCTAACAAACCTACATTTCCAGGGCAACGCAAATGAATATGTTCAGCCCAAATCATCGACTTAAACAAGACAATCACATTATAAAAAATAAAAAAAATAGCTTTAAAAATAGCTACCGTTGAATTTAGATTAAAATCTTTTAGTCTAAAATGATGTTTAAATTCAAAAGGCATTTCTGACATTAAAAGCCCATGTGAGCTACCCCAAACCGGACAACAAAAAGAAATCGTATCCGCATATTTACTCCAAATGACTAATTCCTCGACATAAGGGCTATAAGCATAAACGGAATCCTCTATATATATAAAAGGAGCTGTCGAAACAATTAATAATTTCATTAAATATATCCTTTTGAACCATTATTTGAAATCACTACTGCAGGAACCCCTAAAACAACCTCATCATCCTCAATTGATTGACTTACTAATGAGCAGGCACCTATTAATACTTGATTCCCTATTCTAATTTTACCCGCAATAACTGCATTAGCACCAATATAAACATCATTTCCAATTATAGGAACCCCTCTTTTATCTCCGAAACCAGATACTCCAATAGTTACCCCTTGTGAAATATTACAATTATCCCCAATAATAGAGTTGGCATTAATTATAATACCTCCAAAATGACCAATATAAAAAGAATGACCAATTTTCACCGAAGCAGGAATAGATATACCTGTTATTATTTCAATTGCTTTTTGATATACTAAAGCTATAAACAAAAAAACAGCCCGAAACGGCTGCCAACTAATATTAGTATAAATAAAATGTGCTATTCTATACTGCAAAACAGCCCAAAAACCTTGAGTAAAAAATACAATACCAAAAAAATGGCCACCATATTTTTGGTGTTTTTTATAATCGGATTGTATCAATTGTAATAAATTCATAATTTATTTTGGTTTACTAAACAACAAACTCAACCAACCAATGGTCCTTCCTACTGCTTCAGTTAACGCTTTCTTTTTATTGTGGCTTGTAAATGTATTACTAAATCGGATAACAGTCAAAAGTATTGTGATAGAATGCCATTTGAATTGGTCTCTCCATTTTGGATTAGGATTTTTGGTTCGCCAAACAAACCATCCATTACGGACCACCATTTTACCATATCGGTACTGATTAGGTCTTCCTGAATCAGCGTGATAGTGACTTAATTTAGCCTTAGTATTCAAATACAACGTTCCCATTTTGGAAACTCTCAAACTAAAATCGGCATCTTCGTATAAACCATAACCTTCAAAATAAGTTGAAAAGCGCATGTTTTCAAATATTTCTTTTCGAAAAGAGGAAACCCCTCCCATAATCATTTCAACCTCATAAATCTTCCCACTCGGAGGTAAAAAACCCACACTTCGCCCATGAGAATATAGAGAAGAATATCCTGGAGGACAATTACTATCCAATCCTAATTTCTTTCGCAACACATAACGAGAACCATCTTTACGCTTCCATCCATCAAAATAAAATTCATTTGGAGTTGCTTCATAATGATTCCCTACATAATCCCATTTTGTTTCATTATAGATATAGCCTCCCACCCCCAAAGCATCAGGATGAAGCTGATAGGTCTCCATTAATTTTTCAAAATAATCTTTTTCTAAAACCGTATCATCATCCAAAAAACAGATAATATCTATTGCTTCTGCAACTCTTTCTATTCCATAATTGCGTTGCTTGGTTAAACCGCGATTTTCATCTGAGACTTTAAAATAATGCAATTGTTCAAAACAATTTTTCTCGACTACTTTTTCAGTTTCTTGGTTGAATGAACCATCAATAATTAAAATTTCATTGGGATAAACGGTTTGCTTCTTAACCGACTCTAACAACAAGAGCAACGGTTCAGGTCTCATATAAGTACAAATCACTAATGAAAACTTCATTGCTTTTGATTTAATTGATTAGCCCAAAATACACTTTGATTCCATTGTTTCCTAAAATTCACCAAATAACGAATCGGATTTTTTATTTTTTGATGTTTAAAATATTTAAAGAACAGGGTTGTTTTATACCCCAATTGTTGTTTGCTCGTTTTATGTAAAATACAGCTCAACATAACTGTCGGCGATGGCTTAGGCTGAATATTATCCTTTTGCCATTTCAAAACAGGCTTCGTTCTGAAACCACCTATGGGTGCTTTTAAATGTAGAATATGTGGTTCTGGTAAATAAATAACATCTAATCCTAAATTTCGTAATTGCATTCCAAAATCAACATCTTCACCATATCCGAATTCTAAACTTGTATTAAAGCGTACATTGTCTAGCACGTTTTTTTTGACGAAACTATTACCCGCCCCAAAGGTTGGCCATTGTTTAATTTGTAAATGAACTTTAGTTTCATGATTTTGTATATAACTAGTTGTCGCTACAAAGATGCCATATTGCTTCATTTTATAAAGCACATCTTCTAACAAAGTAGATTCAAATCTGTTATCATCATCCGCTAGAAAAACCCAGTCACTTTCCACCGCATCTAATGCCAAATTTCTAGCATTACAAGCTCCTGCTTGATGCGTGAAAATGTGTTTTATTTGGAAAGGCCAAAAATCGGATTCTAAATAATCCAACTCAGTGCTACTCGCTACATCCGGATTTTGCTCTACAATAACCACTTTTTTAGGTAATAGAATTTGTTTCGCTAAGTCTTTTAGTACATCATATAAATATGGTTTTCTCCCAATTGTCGGAATGATAACATCAATTGTAGGCTCGTCAATTACTTCTCTAGAGGATACAACTTTAACACCTTCCAAACTAAATGATGAATTCCTTTTTCTAAAACAAAAAGAAGTTAAAAATGGCAACAATACTAATCGTTTTTCATAAATAAGTAAATTTAGAAACAACAAAAACACCCATCGCGTTCTATAGTGCTGTTTGACAAATTTGAAAAGGGTGTAATGGGAAGAGGTCAGAATGTTGTTTATTCCTGTATTCTTCAATAACTGTGGTTCCGAATAACACAATAACCCCAAAGGCATTGCCTGTTTCGCTACTGAATTTAAATAATAATCAAAATCAGTATCAAAAGGGATGCTATCACCTATGGCAATTAAAACAGAAGCATGCACCATACCAACAATACTACTCATTTGCCAACTAGGATAACTTACTTTCTTATTAACATTCACAAATAAGGAATCGTCAACATAACCTATAGCTTCATTAATAAAATTAGAATAACTTGGTCGATAAGAGAGTAATAATTTATTATGATGAAAAAGAATTGGTAAAACCTCAGTATTTAAAGATGCTTTGAAATCCAAATGACACCAAACTATAGTTTCATTAGGATAACGGTTTGCCAATTGATTCAATCCTTTCGCGATAGAAACTTTTTCGTCAAATTCAATTGCAGTTCCTTCTTGTGAATGCACTGAACTAATTTTGTTATTTATATGATAAACAAAAATCAAAATCTATTGAATTAAGGATTGATAAAAGGCCAAACTTTGTTGAGCGACTACTGCAATACTAAACTTACGCATCACTTTTGATCTAGCTGCCACACCAAATTCAGTTCTCATTTGGCTATTGGATAGCAATATATTGATTTTTGAAGCATATTCCACATGATTCTTTGGATGAACCAAAAAACCATTCACATTATCCTCAATCACATCTGCTGCCCAACCAATATTAGAAGCAACTATGGCTTTTTCCATCGCCATAGCTTCAATCCAAGACACAGGCAAAGCCTCTGCAAAAGAGGGGAACACACAAACGGTACTTTGATTGATATAGGCTTGTATGGTAGTATAGGGCACACTTCCTAAATAACGCACCTGAGTCATCGCCTGTTCAGAAAACAAAGATTTCATCATCTCCCAAGTTGACCCTGAACCTGATATAATATCAGGTACATCTTTACCTACTAAGACCAATTGAGCTGTTGGATTTTCTTTGATGACTTCATTAAATATAAACGGTAGTTCCAATAATCCCTTCTTCCTAATCAAACTACCAAAATATAAAATAGTATTTGAGGAAACTTGTATGTTTTGATCTTTTGTAAAAGCAGTTACATCAATCGAATTAGGGATAATCGTAAAGTCTTTCTTCAAACCAAAAACAGCATTTGTTGTATCCGCCGTAAACTGACTTACAGAAAGCAAGCCGTCTGCATTTTGAAGGGCACGTTTTTCGTGAAATTTGTTTTTCCATTTGACCACTCGCTCGTCTAAATGACAAAAATAAGTATCTGAACCGTTGAGTCGCATCACAACGGGACAGTCTAGAGACATAAATGAACTTATCCCTGTCCAATCCGCCACTTCAACTACATCTATTTGCTTGGAGCGGTATAAGGTATTAATTATTTGCTGAATTTTTCTTCGAGTAAAAAACCATGACAAGCCTTTTATTTTGACATTTTTAATTTGTTGAACACAAACTCCCTCATCATCAAAAACACCATCACTTTTTTGTCCATACACCAATACTCGAACCTCGCAACCTGCTGCCAAAAGTCCTTTGGCTAAGTTTTTTATACTGGTTCCAATCCCTCCAGAATTACCTGTTTGAGGATGGGGATATTCAGGTGTTAAAAACGCTATTTTCATATTCTTATTGGTCACAAATAAAGTTTAAAACTATGCACTTTAGAGCATCTCTCTTTAGCTTCGAAATAAATACACCACAAATTACACAAATTAGCACAAATTAATTTGAGGAAATTTGTGTAATTTGTGGTAAATAATAGGCTTCTTACTGAGAAGACTTTCAGTCTTCCATAAGCACTCTTTAGCCTTTAAGACCATAATTTATTTATCAAAAAAATCTTTGATTATTCTCGCTGTAAACAATCTTGCTCCAGCATCATTCATATGTCCGCAAGAAGAAAAGTATTTATCCTCAACAACTACATTCTCATAATTGTAAATTTCAGGATAAGCTTTTTTTACTTTGTCAAAGTAATGAATGCCTTTTGTGTTTTCACACATGGGAGTCATAATTGGAATGAAATTAATATTATTTTCAGTACAAATTCTTTTTATGTCTTCGTAATATTTATTTTGATTCAACGGATTTAAGTTTGTTAAATCATTTTTCATATTTCCCTTCTTATTACTCAATAAAGGATGATAACCTGAATGATCTAAATGATTGGTTCTTTTATGTATTGCGTTAAAAAACATTTCTCTAAAACCAATTTGAGTATCAAACTTAATATAACGGTAAAACGGAATATAATAGAGATAACTAAAATCATCTTCAAATGAAAAATGATTTTTTATTACAGTAGAACTATGTAAATAAGGTAAAAATCTCGAAGCTATTCCCTTAGCTTGATGCTCGTTTGATAAATTCAAATCAGCTTCTAGAATAACATTTTTAATTTTATAATTTCTCTCCAACATTAATTTCATCAACAAATCAGCCTCAAAAAGATGCCCCCCACTCATACCAAAATTAAAGGTTTTCAATCCTTTTTTCTCAAACATTTCACTTACAAAATGATTATTTGCTCTAGATGACCCTAAAATGATTACATCATATTGTTTGCCGTTAGAATTATAGACATAATCTATTTTTCCTCTATTGTTTGATTGATTATAAACTAAAGTATAGCCATAATCTAGTACCGCTGCCAATACCACTATAATGATAATTCCTTTTAAAATAAAACCTAAAAACTTTTTCATTAAAACTGAAAATAAATAAATTCCTTATAATCTGAATAGGTCCCTAAGGCTAAAATTGCGACCAAACAAAATGCCAATTTAACAGTATTATATTTCCCTGAAATAGGTTCTTCCTTAAATCGATTGTTCCATTCTACCCAAACAAAGAAAAAGAGCAACAACACTATTTCATAATTATACCTTTCATTAGATAAATACTGCGACACAAAATCCCCATTAGTTACTACCCCTTTTAAATATAGAAATGCGTCCGTAATCGATTTGGCTCTAAAAAACACCCAAGCCACACAAGACAACAGAAAAGTAAGTACGATATGAAGAACCGTATTTACAGATTCTAAATCCCAATTTAAGGGTGTTGCCTCCAAATTATTTCTATTTCTCTTCATTAACAATAGAGGTAAAAAATAGACAGCATTTAGAAACCCCCAAGCCAAATAGGTCCAATTGGCACCATGCCAGAAGCCACTGACCACAAAAATGATAAATACATTTCGGACTTGTTTGTATTTAGAACCTTTACTTCCTCCTAACGGAATGTACAGATAATCCCGAAACCAAGACGATAACGATATGTGCCAACGACGCCAAAACTCCGCTATATCTCTAGAGAAATAGGGATAATTAAAATTCCGCAGTAACTCTAAACCAAATAACTTTGACATCCCTAATGCCATATCTGAATAGCCTGAGAAATCTCCATAAATTTGAAAAGCAAAGTAAATGGCTCCCAAAATTAAGGACAACGAATTCATCGATGCATAATTATCAAAGATTGCATTGGCATAAGTGGCACAAGTATCGGCAATAACTACCTTTTTGACCAATCCCCAAATAAATTGGTACACTCCTGCCTTGGCTTGTTCATAATCAAAACTTCGTTTCTCTTTAATTTCAGGTAACAAATGGGTCGCACGCTCAATAGGCCCTGCTACCAATAAAGGGAAATAACTAACAAATAAGGAATAATCAATAAAATTGTATTCGGCTTTGATTCTTTTGAAATAAATATCAATCACATAGGACAAACCATGAAAAGTATAAAACGAAATTCCTACAGGTAGCACCACATCTAATAAAAACGGACTAGACTTAAGTCCTACACCGTTTAACATTTCAGAAAATGAACTAGCAAAAAAGTTATAGTATTTGAAAAGTCCCAAAAAACCTAAATTGACTCCAATACTCAACCAAAACCAAAATTTTCGCGATTTCTCGTTTTCACTTTTCTCAATTCGAATTCCAGTGTAATAATCTAAGAAGGTCGAAAAAACAAGTAAAAACAAAAATCTCCAATCCCAACAGGAATAAAAATAATAACTCGCTACAATCAAAATTAAATTTTGACTGCTCTTTGTTTTATTGAAAACAAACCAATACAAAATAAAAACAATCGGTAAAAAAACCGCAAAAGTTAGGGAATTGAAAAACATACTACTTTTTTAAACAATTTTCGATCGCTGTCCATATCGTTTCAGAACCTTGAGTCGGATTATTCCCTGCTACAATCTCATACCACTTTTTTCCTTCCGCTACATTAGATAACTCCCCATCTATAATTTGTTGAACTAATCTTTCTAATATTTTTTTATCGGTACAGAAAACAGCTGCTTCAGGACTTGGCATACTTCTAAAATGCACGTACTTATAATTTTGCCCAATATCACGAATCCCTTTTTTTAATTGTGGTTGTTCATAATTATAGTAAATACAAGGTTTATTATGGGCGACAAAATCAAAAACAGTCGAAGAACAAACATTGGTAACCAGCTCTGTATGTGCGCATACGTTATACAGCATTTTCAAATCGGCTTTATCAGGAAAAACTTCATTCCAATTGGTTCCAATTGGTTTCCAAATAGGGTCAATAACTTGAATAATGTCTTGATTTGAATTAATTACCGTTTCGTATCTGTTAGTGGTATCTACGGGACATTTTCTATAAATAATTCCCAATGAATACCCTTTAGAATTTAAATTACGTACTGCATGAGCCAAATCTTCTAGATAATATTGATCTAAGGGAGAAGTTGTCTCGTCATCACCTGAATAGCAGATGTATTTCTTATTTATATCTAAACCATGTTCCGTAAAGAACTCCTCTTTGGTTTGTAATAATGTTGTATCATAATGTGGCTCAAATTGCGGAGTTCCCGTAACAAAAATCTGAGATTCTTTAATAAAGGGATAATACTTTAGTACTTCTTCTTTCATTAAATCACTCCAGACACAATAATAATCGGTTTCCACCACTTGCATAGCTTTAGGTACATTATCCCAAGAATACACAAAAGCCACGGTAGGAATTCCTAAATCTTGAGCTGCCAATAAAGCACTAATTGATTGTGTTGCTCGTTGTGTGGTACAAAAAACCACATCTGGTTTGTGCTCCAACAATTGGGCCTTGCAATACTGGTACTTCGTTGTGGAACGTTCTAAAGCATTGATCCTTTTTCGAATATAAAGAATTCCTTTTTCAGAAGAGTAAATTCCTATTAGTAGTTTAATATATAAAGTCTTTAATGTGTTTTTAAGTCCATTATAATTAAACGGAAATTTATAGGTTGCATACACCTCATCCTTAAACTTTTTTTGTGAAACATTTAGTTCAATGTGTTTTCTAACTCTAGAATAAATGGACGTTAAAGGGTGTGTTTTATGATTTTCAATTTTTACCTCATCGAATCCCAACTCTTCTTTGAGTGAGAAAACGGTATTATTCCAATAAACAATTTGGTGTCCTCTTTGTTCACCGATGGCTTTGAATTGTGTAAACGCAAAATTACGCAAGCCTACACCATCAGGAAAAAAAACAAATATTTTTTTATTCTTCATTTATTAGGAAACTATGTTTTTAAAACTGAGGCAAAAATAAGGGTATTGCACTGGATATAGTAAGATTATTTTAAGAAAAAAGTATTCTTATTTGATATTAAAAAACGCTATTAGAATGTCATTCCGAGGAACGAGGGCTCGAGCGATAGCGAACAGGCAAAGCAATCACATCAGGCATATCAGGTTTATTTCTCTTTTTGTCGATGGCTTCGCTTATTCGCTATCAATCAAATCCTCCTTCGCTGGGTTGACCCCAGTAACACTCAATATTATTACCCCTTCTGATTCTTCAGCTTCTCTCTTTGCACTTGTTCAATCGGTAAAATATCTGTTGCTTTGAAAGTCAAAGCTGCATGAACAGCATTCAAATCACGTGCTAATTTTCGCAATCCCATCGGTTCTAATGAAGCAGCGTGATCGGTTCCTTTCCAGGTTCTATCTAAAGTATAATGCCTTTCGATGATGTTTGCTCCTAAAGTATAAGCTGCCATATCAACTGCAATTCCTAAGTGATGTCCTGAAAAACCAATATATTTTACTTTGGCTTCGTACTTTTGTTTTAATAGATTAATATCTAACAAACATACATCTTCAAAAGGAACTGGATAACCTGAAGTACAGTTGTAAAGTACTAAATCATTATTTCGACCTTTGGACACAAAGAAATCAACTAAATCCTCGGTTTCATTCTTGGTCGTCATTCCTGTAGAAATATGAATTTCGCCTTGATAGTTTTCACACAACCAATCCAACATTTTATAATTGTTATTACAAGCCGAAGGAATTTTAATAAACTCAGGATTCAGCGATGCAATTTCTTTGGCTGATGTTAAATCCCAAACGGAAGTTGAATAAACAACCCCAACTTCCTCACAATAGGCTTTCAATTCAGCATGCTGTTGCACATCAAACTCCAGAAACTCTCTATGTTCGCCATAGGTAGCACCATACGAATTACTCTCATTAGGGTGGGGTGCAAGGTATTGAGCCTCGGTCAATAACTCTTTATTGTTGCGTTTTTGAAATTTTACTGCATCAACATTACAAAATATTTTAGCGATTTTAATAAGCTCTTTGGCTATTTCCATATCCCCTTTGTGATTACATCCAATTTCGGCAATAACATAAGGCTTTTTATAGTGATTCATTTTTTCCTTTTCTTAAAGTAAATATTTTTTATACTCTATTATTATATTTTCAAGGGATAATTATTCTTGATTAATTCAGCTGTCAGTCTGAGCTAAGCCTGTCCTGAGTTTGTCGAAGGGTCGAAGACCATTAATATCTCCTATTATACTTCATTAAATTCAGCTGTCAGTCTGAGCTAAGCCTGTCCTGAGTTTGTCGAAGGGTCGAAGACCCATTCCTAACTTCACGTTCTATAATACTACAATTGACTTCGACAAGCTCAGTCTGACAATAGTGGAATTATATCTCTCAACTACTTCAAATATCAGAATGTGATAATCGAAAAACATAGCTCTTTCTTACCCAAAACACACTGTCAGTCTGGGCTAAGCCTGTCCTGAGTTTGTCGAAGGGTCGAAGACCATTAATACCTCCTATTATACTTCATAATGATCTCACTTACTTCCCTAATAGCACCATCAGCGGAATTGTGGGTTAGGATATAATCAGACTGCTGTTTTACCACTTCAGTTCCATTGGCAGGACAAAAAGACCAACCTACCCTACATATATTTGCCAAATCATTGACATCATCGCCCACATAGGCAACTTGATCAAAACTGGCTGTTCTATCTTTAAGAAATTGTGTCAAACGTGCATATTTATCTTTGACCCCCATGAAAACATGTTCTATTTGTAATTTTTTCATGCGTTGCTCTACCAATGCTGAGTTCTCAGAAGTCATCACTATCACTTCAACTCCGTTTTGTCTTAAAATTTCCAAGCCCATTCCATCGCGCATATCGAATTTTTTCATCAACTCGCCTTCAGCACCAAAGTAAACACAACCATCTGTAAAAACGCCATCCACATCAAGCACTAAATAGTCAATTCTGCGATGTCCTTTAGATTTTTGCAAACGATTCGCGAGTAATTTTTCAATAATTTCCCAGTCAGTAATACTGTCAATTTCTACATAACTTGCTTCATCCATTTCGACCAAGCCAATTTTACCACTAATCCTGTTATTAGAATCTAAAAAAGCAGCCTTGGTGGTCGCATATACCGCTCCATTCTCAACTAAAAGCCCTTCGAAATCTTGACGTCTTGGCCTTTGGAATACATCATAATTTTGTGCAGTCCCATCTGAATTCCAGATAAAACGATGGGTTTTCACTACTGTTAAAGCCGAATCGTAGTTTTCAATTTTATCTAATACTGAATTGATATCACTCGCTCTAGTCAATGGTGAAGTGGCTTGTAGCAAACATAAAACATCAAAGTCATAATTTATTTTAGTGGCGAACTCAATCATCACACTTTCTGTTGAAGCAGTGTCTGTAGCATTTTCATCATTACGAAGCAATCCTTTTATCCGAGGATTCCAAGCGTATTCTTTCTCTATAAAACTTAAAATCTCACAATCATCAGTAAACACATATACGGCATCCAAATTTGAAAAAACAGCTTCCGATAGTACCCACGAAAACAAAGGTCTGCCTAATAATTTCTTTTTGTTTTTTCCAGGTATCCCCTTGGAATCTTTCCGTAATGGGAGTAGTGCTATTTTTTTCATTTAATTGTTTTTAAAAATCAGATATAATTTTTTATGCTTTTTGAAAATCCCTTTTAAAAGGACAAACAGCCATCAAGTCATTCCTTAATGTTTCCACCACTTCAGGTTTGGGCAAACTAGGATAAATAGAAAACAAGTCTTCTAATTGCGAATATGAATAACAATATTCTTGAATTTTAGGACAATAAAATTCTATATCCACAGACTCCATATAATCTTTATATTTAATATCATTTCCAAAAACCTTATCTGAAAATTTTTGCCAAACTGCTGGGATTCCATAAGCATGAGCTACTATAATACCGTGTAGTGATGACGAAATTATCTTTTCACATTGCAAAAACTCAATGGTTTTACTTTCAATATCTGTAGTCATCATATCAATTACCAAAACATCTTTATTATTAACAAACCAATCTTTTACTCTTTCCCAGTCACTATAATGCGGTACAATACCGTATCGGTATTTTTTTTGAACTGTTGGATAAAAAAAGCGTGGTAGTAACAGAGCTGGATCTCCATACACTTGAGGGACTTCATACCCTAGAGCTAATAAATACTTTCGCGTTTGAGGTCCTCTTACCGCCAAAAATTTTGCTTTTTTTATAGTGTATTCTTTACTGATAATACCACTACCCCATACAATACATTTATGATCTACATGAGTCAAAATACTACCAATAGTAACATAGATAGGTTGAAAAAAATCTAATATTGACCATTTCCTAGGCCAACTAAAAACCACTAATTTTCCTGAAATTTTCTCAACGAGATATTTCCCCAATAAATCACCATAATTCTCTTTAGATTTACCTTGAATTACCTTCTCATTCCACCAGAAAAGTCGGATTGTGTTTAAAAATTTCATTGTTTAGAATGCTTTTTAATCAATTTAACAATATGTCAACTAAATCATATTTCTTCATTACAAGATCTTTTATATTTTGATATTCTAGGGTTGGTCTAATAATTTCACTATTATAAACAACTCCTTTTTCAATTATTGAAATGTCACTTATAACCTCTAAAACTAGTTGTTTTATTTCAATTATATTCTCTGCATTTTCAATCAATAATCCATTTACACCACCTATTATAATCTCAGCTGTTGCCCCTCCTGGATTTGATTGTATTGGAAAAACATCCATACATAAGGCTTCTAAAAGTGTATTAGGAATCCCATCTGAATTACTGTTTCCAATATAAATCAATGCCTGCCCCATTAATTTCAGTACCTCTTGGTACGTAATTTTCCCAATAGCTTTAAAATTACTCCAATGTATTAGTTCGGAAGAATTAATATAATCAATTGCATCCAAATCAGTTCCAAAAACGACAATATTAAAATGACTTAATCGTTCTTTCAAAGATATTATTGCTTTCAAAACGGGTATTGCTCTTCCTGAACGACCTTGAAATCCCTTTATTAATATTATTTTTCTTTGTTCAATAGGGAGTTTAAATTTTTCCATCAACTGCATATCAAATCCGCCTCCTCCTGGAAAAACGCCTAAAAATTGACCTAAAAAACCATGTTGTTTTGCTATTTCATAATCTCTTTTACAATCTGTAAATAAACAATCAACACGATTTAAAACTCTTTTAATATCATATAAATAATTCGCCTTATCTTGAAAATAAAACAAATCGCTACCCCAAGATGAATAAATCCATTTTATGTTTTTATGTCTTTGCATAACTTCAACAATAGGAGTACAAGAAACATACAAAGCAAAACTATGCACTGCATCAGGCCGAACTTCTTGAAGGTATTTTTCAAAAGCCAAAGCTGTATCTTTTTCATTATACTGTTGCAACCATCGATACAATTTTGAGAACTTCATCTTGAATAAATAACGTCCAGGATAATCATATTTCAATTTCCAATCTACATTTTGGTGCACCCAATGAATGGAAGATGCCATTTCGCCAGCTCCTTTGATATCAAACCAAAACACTTCATGTCCAGAATCTTTCAATTGATCTGTCCAACGAAAAAAATGCAACGATGGCATTGACACCATAAGTATTCTCATCTTACAAAGCTATTTTTAAAACAATACAATTCTTTTGTTTATCCCATTCATAAGAATAAAACTTATCTCTAAAACGTGAAATTATTTGAACTAATAATAAATCATTTATTGTTTGAAAATTATAAAAATTCCTGCTTTTTTTTCCAATAACTTTTTTGAGAGCATTTTTAAAACTGTTATACTCTTGATGGGGTTCTATTTCAATAGATATACATTGCCCCTTATAATGTTCTAATGAACCGTATAATAAAGCATCCACTTCAAACAATTGATTAGTAAGCGAAATCCTTACCGGTTTACTAATATTAAAATCAACAATTTCAGGAACCATCCCCCAACCAAAAACTGTATTGGCTACATAGTCTTTTCTTATTGCTATTTTCTGAAGATATTGATGGTTAATTTGTTCCAAATTAGAATGAAAAGGTTCTTTGCTATTTTTAGATCTATATTTTTTAGGATGCCATTGATGCAACATCAATATTGATTCATCAAAAAAGTTAATCTTATACCCTGCTAATCGCAACCTAATGTGAACATCGGTGTCTTCTGCACCCCAACCGTGATAAAACTCATCATACCCCTGAATACTTTTTAAAACAGCAGTAGGATACAATGTCATACCTGTAGCTTCTTCATTAGTTTTATGTTTAATTAGGTATTCTTGAAAAGCTTTATCTACCTTGGATTCTGTTTGGCTCAGTACTCCAACTTGAAAATAAACTACAGTTTGGTCGCTTTTAAGTGCATAGAGTTTTTCTACAAAATCGTCCCGAAATAACATATCAATATCCCCAACAAAAAAGTAAGGAGTAGTTGCTTGTTGCAATGCCATATTAATTGCTCTTGATTTATTCCAAAGCTGTCCTTGTACTGGAAAACTAATCAATTCAACAAAATCATATAACTCAATTAATTGTTTTAAATCAGTAGCAAATTTAATTTCACTGCCATAATCGACTACTACAACTTTAAAATCAACAACTGTTTGTTTAGCCAAAGAATTCAAGCATTTTTCAACAGTTAAAATCTGTCGATTTCGATATGTAAATACTATAGTAATCATTCTTTATTCTTTAAATTATCAATAGTTTTTTTTAGATAATCTGAAGATAGGTAATACAATAAATCATCCCTACGCATTATAATTTGTTTGTTATTCTTCAACCAAAGTTGATATAAATCGGTAATATGCTTTTGGATAAGTTTTGTATCATTTATTGGACTCCAATATTTATAATCTTCCCCAAGCAATCGTTTAGATTCACTATAAAAAGGACCTAATAATAATATTGAGTTTTGAGTTTGAATACAATGAGCGAATTTACCTGGTAAAAAAGGACTAATTGGCCCTAATGCCTCTAAAATAACATTAACAGAGGCCTGTTCCTGCATAGCCAAAACTTCTTTAAAAGGAATATAACCATCACTTAAAAAAAGTTGAGGCATAATTTTTTGTTTTTCTTTTATAGGTAAATCATAGCAAGATGGAGCCCCAATAAAATATAATTTAGCATGGCTTTTAGCTTCTGGAAATTGATCTAAAAACTGTTCAAAAGCTTGAATCAGGGCCAACGGATTTCTGGCACTCATCATATTACCAGCATGTAAAATAATAAAATCACTTGGAGACAAAACAGTTTGCACCTCCACTTTATTAATTGCCTGCTCAGAAATTTGATGAGGAACAACAATCCCTTCATTCTTTTGACCAGGGTAATAACTTTGCATCCATTCAGACAACAGCTGACTCGGATACAACAGGTATTGTGAACTCCTAACAATTTTCAAGAAAAAATTTCTTTTAAACTGATGTCCCGGTTCTACCCAATCATAAGGTCTGGGATAACTGTGCATAGGATAAGGATCATGAACATACGCCAACCATTTGCTATGCCATTTTGGCAAATCTAATAAAGCTTTATGAGAGCGAAAACTTGATGCATAACTCAATGTAAGCACCCAATCTGGCTCAAATGACACCTCCTTTTCTAATGCCTTTTTTATACTTTTACAATCATTAAAAAAGGTTAACGAAAACCCAAAAAACTTTTCAATAGTTGCATTAATATTTATTCCTGTCAACATCCTAAAGCGCACTTGAAACTTGCTAAGCAAATACACTAGATTCCATTTTTGTTCTTGTATTAGAACACATGAAATCCCTTCTAAACTTATTGTCTTTCGACTATAATGATACACTTTTAAGTCATATCCTGCTTTATGCAAGTTTTGAATAAGAGCAACTCTACCTTTAGAGGCACTATTTGCATTAATATCTATAGACTCAACAACAACAAGTATTTTAGTTTTTCCCAAATTCAATATTCAATTTATACCTATTTTCAATTAAAAAATAGTTTAGTTCAAATCATCACGTAAATTCCATAAAATCTCAACGATACGCTCCGCTGTTTTTCCATCCCATTTTTCAGGAATTTTTCCTTTTTTCCACTGATTCTCAAACAATTTTTTTAGTATTGGTGGAATAGCTTGGGGATTAGAACCTATCAATTCATTCGTACCTATTGTTATAGTTTCTGGTCGTTCAGTTGAGTTTCTTAAGGTTATACAAGGAACTCCCATTACTGTTGTTTCCTCAGTAATCCCCCCCGAATCAGTAATAACAGCTTTGGCATTTTCGGCAAGATAATTAAATTCCAAATAACTTAATGGTTCAATTAAATGTAAACTATCACTCTCAAAGCACATCTCTTGCAGTATTTTACTCGTTCTTGGGTGTACTGGAAAAACAACTGGAACTTTGGAATTATTGATTATCTGAGTCAAAAAGGCGATTAATTTCTCTTTATCATCAACATTACTAGGACGATGCATAGTTAACAAAAGATAATCTTCTTTTTTCAGTTGTAGTTGATTCCAGATAAGAGGAGGTTTAAAATGATTTCGGTTTTTGAAAAAAGTATCAATCATAATATTTCCAACAAAAAATATATGAGACTCATCTACTCCTTGTTTTATTAAATTCTCAACTGCTGTAACAGTAGTTGTAAAAAAATAATTAGTTATACTATCCGTAACTACTCTATTTATTTCTTCAGGCATAGTCCAATCTCCTGAACGAATTCCCGCTTCAATATGAGCAACTGGAATAGTTAGTTTTCGCGCAACAATTGTGCAAGCCATCGTTGAAGTAACATCTCCTACTACAACACATAAATCGACAGGTTCAAGCAATAATAATTTTTCATAGCCCATCATTATAGCTGCAGTTTGTTCCGCTTGTGTACCACCTCCAGCTCCTAGATTAACATCTGGATCAGGAATCCCCAGTTGTTCAAAAAAACTGCCACTCATATTTTTATCATAATGTTGCCCCGTATGAACCAACCTATAATTAATATCTTTTCCGTTTTTTTTAAATTTATTAATAGTTTCTATTAAAGGTGCTATTTTGATAAAATTTGGTCTTGCGCCTGCAATTATATCGATTTTCATATGTAAGGTTTATTAAAATAGAAACAAATGTCTATTTTATCGATGACAAAGAATTAATTTCTTGATTTTTTTTTATAAACTCTATATAATATAAGTCTAAAAGGCAATACAAAATAGAACAACCTCCACTTAATTTTAGAAGTTTTAGAAATTTCTAGATTATTTATAATTTTATCAAACAATTGATACTCTTTAAAACTTAGAGATGTTTGAATAAAATAACGTAATAACGAATCTGATAGTAACTTCTGTCTCTCTAAATTCTGAATAATTAACAATATTGCATTCTTTTTAGACTCTCTACGAATAGGATTGTTTGAATAAAACTCTCCTGTGTTTGATTTTAAATGCTTTCTACCAAAAAACAAACATTTTTCTATTGATATTCCAACAAATCCTAATGAAATTATTCGAGAATACAATTCCCATTCCTCAGCGTACATCAAATGTTCTTCAAATCTATTATTTTTAAAACATTCTTTTTTCCACAGCACAGCACAGGAATTAATAGGTAGTTCATTTTTTAGAATTTTCTCAACATCATTCTTGTCAATGTAAAATGAATCATAATCTTTTGAATAGTCAAAATTATAATTAAAATCACCTCTAAAGACTTCTCTAATATATCTGCAAAATGAAACATCTCCCTTAGTAAGTTCAAAAAAACTAATTTCTAAATTTTGAGGATGTACGATATCGTCATCATCAAAGAAAATAACACAATCACCTTTTGCCAAATCTAATCCATAATTACGACAACCCGGTAATCCTTTCTTGTAATTATCTGAGCGTTTTACAAAACGAAAACGATGATCATTTTGTAAAATTGGTATTATTTTTTCTTTGGTATTATCATTCCCCCCATCATCAATAATTAAACATTCCCAATCTTCAAAAGTTTGATTTTGTATTGACTGCAAGGTTTCAACAATAAAATGTGCTCTATTGTAGGTTGCCATAATAATAGAAACTTTTGGAATTGAACTCATCTAAATAAAGATTTAAACCACCTCAAAGGCTTTACTATCATACTTCCTATTTTATACTCTAATCTTTTTGTGCACCTTATTTTTTCTTCTTTTTCCATTTCAATTCTTGATAAAAAATAATTTACAAAAGACTCAAAATGCTCAATATACAATTCTTTATGTTTTAAAAAGATATATTTTTTAATATCCTTATCATGATTTTTTACAGCAGTCGTTCTCATAGAAGTTTCATGTTGTCTATAAAAAAATAATGGCTCCTCAATAATATGTACTTTCCATCCTAGTAAACAAATTCTTATATAAAATTCCCAGTCTTCATAACCATATTTCATATTTTCGTCATATCCAGAAACTTGTTCCCAACACTCTCTTCTAAACAATGAAGTCCCAATGGCTGCATTACGGAATAAAAAATCATCAATCGATTTACCTGTTGGTTTAAATTCAGTTAATTTACTATCCCCTATAAAACGAACCCCCCAACTACTCACTAAACCAATATCCCTTCTCCCAAAAAGAATACCTATACCTTTCTCTATAAAATTATATTCGTATTTATCATCCGCATCTAAAGTAAGAATGTATTCCCCTTTAGCTTCTTTAATCCCATAATTTCTTGCACTACTCAATCCTCCATTTTCTTTTTTTAAATATCTAAATCTGGAATCTTTTGACAACCATTCTTGAGCAACGATTTCAGTATGATCAGGACTCCCGTCATTTACAATAAGACATTCCCAATGCATATAGCTTTGATTTAAAATTGATTGAAGAGCTTCTGGTAAAAATTCAGCATGATTGTAACACGGAATAATAACAGACACTAATGACGAGGTTTCCATAATTTTATAAATAAATTAAAAATCTTTCTTTTTCCCCTAAATAATAAGGATTGTCCCTCTATTTGTCTTTTGAAAAACAACTTATGTTTTTTTATTAATTCTGGAAAACTTCTCTCAACATTGATATACAACCCATTTTTCATTAGTTCAACATAATTTGTTTTTTGATCCTTAAATCTAATTTTCAAAATCAGCTCAATTGATTTCCAACTTAGGATTGCATCATCCACTTTTTGATAATCATTATAATTACTAATATTTTCGGCACTGGTCCATCTGTAATAAACTATTGCATTTGGTGCAAAATATATTTTATCTGTTTGACAGAATAATCGAATTAAAAATTCTGAATCATCATTCAAACTTAAATGTTCGTTCCACAATCCAGATTTATCAATGATGCTTTTTTTTATGAGATAAGCATGAATCGGAAAATATCCTTTTGATGATGCTAATGCTTCTAAAAAAACAGGGATGCTATTAAAATCACTATATGAATTTAACGAATCAAAATTTACGGAATCATTAGGGAATTTAACAAACCTCCCCCATTTACACGTACATATTATATTCGCATCCCAATCTTTGATTCTTTTTATCTGATCTTGAAGTTTATTTTCAGACAACACATCATCTGAATCTAAAAACTGAATAAAATTCCCTTTAGATTTTTCAACACCTATATTCCTACAACTACTAGCTCCTTTATTTCTCCCAATTGGTCTTTTAAAATACCGAAAACGAATATCTTTTTTCACAAAAGAAAGTATCACTTCTTCTGAATTATCAAATGAACCATCGTCTACAATAATGCACTCCCAATTATTATATGTCTGTAACAAAACACTATCAAGGGTCTGACTAATAAGGCTTGCACGATTATATGTGGGTATTATAATTGATACTAAAGGTTTCATTATATTCCTTTTATCTTGTTAAAAAAAACATCATAATCATGAGCTATTTTTCTTGGATGATACATACTTTTTTTTGCTAGATAATCATTTGAAGTAAAATATTGATTTGATTCTAATGATAACACTTCTGAAATCACTTCTTTATAATTACCTTTTTTAAAGTTCAATAAAGGCAATTTTAAATTCTTTGCTGTTTCAGTCAAATTTCCTATTTCGGGAATAATCATCGGTTTATCAAAGGTTAATCCTAAATATAAATTACCTGAATTTAAACTTCTTATTCTAGGAATAATCATTAGTGAAGATTGCTTAACTAAATCAACTAAATAATTGTACTCGATAAATTGAGACATGAAATAATATCGTTTTTTAGAAAGCAAAAACCATCCCCTTTTCTCAATCATTTTTTTATAATATTTCCTAAACCTTGTGGGGATATAATCTGGAATCTTATTAAATTTTAAAACTCGAGGAACAATCAAAAATTTATTTGCAATAGGTATTTTCCTAAAAATCTTAATAATGAAATCTAACTCTTCTTGTGACCTAACACTTCCTACTACAGAAACAATAAATTTATTCGATAAATCAGCCGAAATCATATCTTGAAACTTCTTCGTTTTAAAATTATCATTTAAACTGTTATATAATGGATGAAAAATAACCTTATGCAAACAAT
This sequence comes from Flavobacterium sp. NG2, assembly GCF_034119845.1. Classification (NCBI taxonomy): domain Bacteria; kingdom Pseudomonadati; phylum Bacteroidota; class Flavobacteriia; order Flavobacteriales; family Flavobacteriaceae; genus Flavobacterium; species Flavobacterium sp. NG2. The sequence continues at coordinate 84,353 of NZ_CP139420.1, forward strand.
TATCAGGGAAATACTTTTTAAAATTATCTAAGGAATAATTACCTAAATGTATCACTCCATCCACATATTTATATAATAATCTGAATAAATCTAAAAACTGCTTTTTCTCATCATAATGACTTTCAAAATCATTTAAGGTATATATAATTTTAGAACGTTTTTTCCATGATATTAACTCTTTTTCAAAGTTCAACAATTGTTCTTGACTAGGTGATTTCCAATCAAAAATCGCTTCTGGAAACTGAATATTCACAATGCTATAGGACTCTTTATAATTTTTATAATTATCAAAAATAAAATTATGATTTGAGAAAAAAATAATTTCATCTAGATAAATATTTCTATCCTTTTCGTGCGGAACAAATATATCCATAAACTCTTTTTGCTTTTTCTTTATTTTTTTTAAAAATAAATTGGATAATAAATTGATTCAAAAAATGAAACTTATTCTCTAATAATTGTCCAATTAAAATCGTATTAATTGCTAAAATATTAACTCCTCTCAAAAGAGTTATTAAATGATTAAAGACATATGCTTTCTGTTTCATTTTATCGATTACAAAATGATTTTGCAAAAAAAACATAAACATAAAAAGACTTTTAACTTTCAGTCTAATAGTTTTAAAATCTGTTGATTTAGACGAAATATTAATTCCACTTATTCTCCAATATACAGATTCTGTTTGAATATTAAAAATTCCTGTTTTACTTGCAAAAAGCAACCAAGAAGCATAATCTGAAAACCATCCCAACGGAAATTCGACAAAACCATTATTCCTATTATAAATCTCCCTACTAAAAATAAACTCACTTGCTGTAATCGTTTCTTTTATTGAAAACATTCTGTCTAACAACTTATGTGCTGTTTCATGCTCTTCAAATAAAAAATCATTATTATGGATTATATTATTCTCATCCACAGTACGGACACGAAACCGAATTAAATCGATCTCTTCCTTCTTCTTAGTTTCAATTAACGAATAAAACTCTTTCACCACATTCTTACCTAAAAGGTCATCATCACCCAAAACCATAAGCCATTCCTCAGTATGAGTCAAAGAGACACATCTTTCCCATTGTTTAATTAACGACTTCCCTCCTAAATTCTTTTCAAAACGATGATAAACAAAATCAAACTGTCCCTTATATTTTTTTAATAAATCAATTGGCGGTTCTTTACTGGCATCATCTCCAATATAAACTTTGAATCTCTTGTCTGTCTGATTTGCTAATGATTGTAAATTAGCTTCAAAAAAACTATGCTTGAAATAAGGAATAACGATTGCTATCATTGACTCAAGACTTTTTTTGTAATTTCCAAATAGGAAGTACCCCATTTATGACAAGGTTCTAAATGATTTCCTTCTGCCCATTCATTCCAAGCATTAATAAACAAAAACTTTTCTTTGTTTTTATCCCAATCATAATTATTTCTCAAATGTTCCAACCAATTTCCATACAATTCTGGACTAGCGTTTTTTAATATAAATGCATCTCTTTTTCTTCGTGGACTATTATCCCACATAGGAGTAATCATAGGGCTAACATCATCCTTATAACGTGCTTTTTTTTGCAGAACCATAAAGTCTTCATATTCAAAAACTCGATCATGTTCATTCACTCTTTTACTAGATTTTACCTTTATATTTTTTAGAAACTTTTTATAATACTTCGATAATAGTTTCTCCTTTTTTATTGGTTTTTTAGGCACATTTGAAAAATTAGGTTGAAACTCTATCCCAAAATCAAATCCTAAATATTTTTTATCTTCTTTATCTTCAAAAGCCTCCACATATCCTATATGCAATCCTGCCAATCCATTATTTATAGCAATTTCGTTCCAAATTTGGATTGTTCTTTTTATATCTGGAAATAAATTAGCCCTATAAATCACAAACACAGGTTTCCCATCTATTTTGATGTACCTATCATCTTTAAAATAGGGGATTAAATGTAATATATGTTTTAAATCATCCTCTTCAGAATAAACTTGTTTTAACAGTATATTATTCTCTCCTCCATCCCATGTCCTTGTCCAATTCTCATTAGCCCAACACATCATAAAAGGGAAATCCTCGTTAGAGTTCTTTAGTTTTCTATCCAAAGGTTCATGAAGTACTCTTTTACCATTAAACCAATAATGATAATAACAAAAACCATGAATACCATAATCTTTAGCCATTTGTTCTTGAGCCATTCTTGCTTCATCCAAACGCAAATCATAAAAACCTAAATCAGCAGGTAAATGCGGTTGATAATGCCCTTCAAAACGTGGTTTTGCTTTAGCTACATTCGTCCATTCTGTAAAACCTTTTCCCCACCATGCATCATTTTCAGCTATAGGATGAAACTGCGGTAAATAAATCGCTATAGGCTTTATTTTATTCATTAATTTAAATTCAAGTTTTTTATTAAAGTTTCAAATTCATTATACACATATTGTTTATTTGAATGTGTATCTAATAAAAAATGTTTTGCATTTTCTCCTTTTTGTTTTCTATACGATTCATCATCATAAAACTTCAAAATAGAAGAAACAATTGCTTGAATATCTAAAAATGGGACCACAATTCCACCATCTGATTTATTAATAAAATCTTTACTACCACAAACCTCATCAAAACAAATAGACGGTTTAGCATAACTAGCTGCTTCTAACACTACTAAGGGGTAAGGATCTTCTCTCGAAGTTAGTAACAATAAATCAATCACATCATAAAAAGTAGCCATATTATCTGACGTAAATTCAAAAAAAACTTTACCCCCTAAATTTGCTTTTTCTAATTGGTATTGAAGTCTTTCTAATTCAATTCCTTTATAAGCACCTTTCCATTTGAAAACAATAGAAATATCAGGTCTTAACAAAAACAATTGCGTTGCCACTTGCACAAATAAATCGGGACCTTTCCTCCAGTCTATTGTACCGCATCCTCCAATAATAAACTGATCGTGATGTAAATTCGTTCCAGATACTATTGCAGATTTGTTATGAATGTAGTAAGGTAATTCACTTATTTTCAAATAAGACACTCCTAAATTAACATGTAAAAAATCTTTTACTAAATTACAAGGAACACAAAAAACATCTGTATTTTGAATTACTTTTTTTAAATCATCTGTCGTAGTATAAGTTTTGCATGCAATTTCTAATTCATGAACGTAACTTACTATAGGACCGTTATAATTTGATTTAACTATTTCTAAAATACCACCATTGGTTATCGTATTAGAAACTATACAATGATATTGATTCAAAAATAAGGAATCTTCCAAAATAGATTTCATTTTAAAAAACCTATTCCTTAATAAATTCCCCTTACTTTTTTTTTCATTCAAACAAAAAGTTGGTGCTAAATCTTTAAACTCACTCTCTAACTCCCCACCTTTTAATAGTATAAAGTTCACCTCATAATTCCCAAACGAAAGTATTAATTTAACCAAATTTAATAACAAAATTGGAGCACCTGTCCTAGTGGCATCATGCGATATGAATAGGATTTTTTTCAACTAGATAAATTTTAATTTTAATTTATAATATTTAACTAATAAAAAGGTTTTGTAAAATTGCAATTTATTGTTCTCTTTTTTGTATAATGTTGTTAAAACATGATACGTATTCAACATTTTTTTTAAAATAATTTTTTGATATTTTTTTTCTACTAAAAATTCTTTAGAAATTATTTTGGTAAACGAAACATGCTGTATATAAGCTTTAATTAAACTTTTATCATCTTTATGAAAACTCCCGTGAATACCTCCTTTATGAATTCTATAAACTCCCATAAGGTCCTTTAAAACACGCCCCTTTTCATTTGAATTATTCATAACCAAAAGAATTAATGCTAAATCCCCAAAAGGAACTTTATAAAACCAACGTGGAATAGTGTTGACACACTCCTTTTTTAAAACAATTGAACAAGTAGCCGTCTTATTGCTTAAAATATAGTTCTCTAAAGTATAATCTAAATCATAATTAACATTAGGAATAACAACACTTTTAGAGGTGTCAAATGTATTCAATTGTATAACATTATGAAAGCATATTCCAAATTCCGGATTGCTTTCCAAAAATTCAACTTGCTTTTGTAGTTTTAAAGGATCAGTCCAGTAATCATCACCTTCGCAAAGGGCGATGTATTTTCCTCTACATGAAAGAAAAGTAACTGTTCCATTTAGGCTTTTATAAAATTGCCCTTTTGAATCATACAATGCTGTTAATTTTCTATCTCTTAAGAATAATCTAATCTTATCTGGGTATTTTTCTGCATATTCTTTACATATTTCTCTTGTTTTATCATTTGATTCATCTTCACCAATTACGATCTCAAAATCAAAATTAGTTTTTTGCATTAAAATCCCCTCCAAGCATTCTCTAATAAAGTCTTCTTGTTCATAGGTGGCTACAGAAACTGAAACTAAAGGTTTTATGGAATTAACTTGTTTCTTTTTTCCTAAATGCTCTAATTCATCTAAAATAATAAATCTTCTATCCATTTCCGTTTTAGAAATCATATAGTTCGCTTTTAACCATTTCAACTACTCTTTTGCTATTACTTGTATCTCTGTGCTTATAGAAGAATCGTTGTGCATTTCTATACCTTTCATTACTATTCTCTTCATTAGTTTGAAGCGCAACATCCAATGAACTTAACAATTCATCATAATTACTTACTATATCCCCAGGGAACACCATCTTAAAATCATACAATACGCCATCTTGTTCTTTTGAATAATGCTCAAAATCATAAGCAAAAGCAATTACACTTTTATTAAGATACATGGCTTCAATAAATACACTCGAATAATCTGAAACGACAAAATCGGCTTCTCTTATTAGAGGTGCAATTTCTGGAATTTTAGTATGACCTAAATCAAAGATAAATTCATCATCAATATACTTTTCAATATTAAATAATGTATCACTATGTCTAAAATAATGAAGTCGTATCCCTAAAATTGCATTATTATCTTTTAAGATAACGACTAGTTTTTTAATTTCTTCATCCGTAAATTGATAATATTCTGAACTTCCTACCGCCGCTGTTTGTCTGTAGGTAGGTGCATAAAGGATCAGTTTTTTATCTTTCTTAATCTCTTTAATATAATCAATTTGGCTTTTTAAGTAATTTGGTAATTCATTATATGCTAGTAACAAAAAATCATTTCGAGGTAAACCAGTCTGCCATACCTGTGCGTTTTTTATGGGATGAAACATGGCTGTCATTGCATATGCATCTACTTCAGATGAACATATTAAGCCCGAATACATTTTACGCTCATAACGTCTAAACCGAACTCTATCACCTCTCTTTTTCACTAAAGGGTTCCAAAGTGCAAATAATTTTTTAAAAGGAATTCCATGCCATAAATTGATAACTTTTCTCTTAGACATATTTGCTTTTAAAACAACAAACTTTGATGGACCATACCTCAACGTATAATCCATTGAAATAGAATGCGCTACAAAAAGCACTTTGCATTTCATAAATAAATAAAGTCCCTCAAATGATTTTAGCTTAACAACTCTATAATTTAAGGCCTCTTCAATATAAAAATCGGTTAAATTATCTCGTGTAAAAAGGATTTTATGTATAGACTGATCACTTTTCACTTCTTCAAATACTGCTCTGGTGTTTTCAACAAATTGGTCTGACTTAATAAAATGAACTGAAAAACCCCAATAATTTTCATTTTTAGGCAGTATAAAATCAACAACCCTAAACAAGGGTGCTATTATATATTGAACTATAAAATAATTTTCGAATATCCTCATAGTTTATCTCCTAAATCAATTCTAACTTTAGTAGTCGAAATACCTTCTGTTCTTGACAAATAAACAACCTCGCAATATTCTTTTAAGAAATCAAATTTCCCAGCCCAATCATCTCCCATTACAAAAACATCAATATTGTTATTCTGAATATCTGTAGCTTTTTGTTCCCAAGTATGCTCTGGAATAATTTCATCAACATATTTTATGGATTCAACTATAAACCTACGTTCCTCAAAAGTATAATAAGATTTTTTATCTTTTAATTCATTAAATTCATCCGACGAAATCCCAACTATCAGATAGTCTCCAAGCTCTTTTGCCCGTTTTAAAATATTGATATGTCCTCGATGAATTAAATCAAATGTTCCATAAGTAATTACTTTTTTCATAAAAAATCAAATTGCGTAAAGAACAAGTTCTTGGGTTATATGTAAATGTTGCCTCAAATAAAACTTATAATCTGGGTTTAATAACTTAATGTATTGAGGAATTAAAATTAAATCAGTAGGCTTGTGATAAGCACAAATTGCCAATTTTGGCTTATATTTTTTAATTGTTTCTTCTGCTCCTTTAAGAGCCTCCATTTCTGCTCCTTCAATATCCATTTTAATAAAAGTAGCTTCCTGACCATTTAAAACATTATCAATAGAATCACATTGAACTTCAATTTCACCTAAACTTTCAGACAAATATGACCTCTCAGCATTACAATCATTACTATTAAATCTTAATGCTTTTTTCCCCGACCATACTCCTTTGTTTATAGTTCTCACATTTCTAATATTATCACCTTTAACTCTATTAGTTAGTTTACTGTATGAATTTGAATCTGGTTCAAAGCATATTATCTCTTTATACTTGCCATTAACTGAATTAATAAATTTAAGAAGAGTATCTCCATTATAAGCTCCTGCATCAATAAAAACTTCATTTTCACTTAAATTAATAATATCCTTAACAAAATATTGTTCTTTATTAATAAGTCCATAAATCCCATCACATCTCAATGTTAATTTTCCATTTAAATAACCTACAAACGTTTCTTTAGAAACATCATCATTTAGTAATTGGTATGAAAAATAAAATGCGTCTAAATTATCCTCAATAAACTTATAATCTAAAAACTCAACGCTTAATGTTGTGTCTAGAAAGTAAACTTTATTTTTCTTCTTAAGTTCTATAATATTATTTTCAGCGACCAAATAATCCGTAAATCCAATTACTATATTATACGCATCAAACTTAGTATCTATTTCATCAAATGAATAAACAACTTCCCATTCTTTATTTGGCAAGAAATAATATTGCTTATCCACAATAACACCACTGATATTAATATTATGTTCATTTAAAAAAATATTTAGAGTTTTTGCATACCCTCCTGCTCCATAAATCAATAGAGGTAATTTTGAAGAACTTAATTCCTCTAAAAGTAATCTCTTATCAATACTATTTCTCTCGAAACATTTTAACAAATCATGAGCTACAATCATATTTTTTCTTTATTTAAAAGATAAATCAATTCCAAAAACAGGAATTTTTAATTTATCTAAAACATCTTTTCTTTCTTGAAACGAATCATCTATAAAAATAGCGTCCGTATACTTAATATGTTCAAATTTATTATCTTCTCTCTTTAGATGAATAATACTATCAAACAATCTATCAATCTTATAGTTAAGTAATGTCTCTGCTAAATTGAATTGATGTTTTGTTATGAGATGAATTTGTTTTCCTTCGTTTATAAATTTATAAAGGGTAGCGACTAAATTATAATTAATTTTATTGTCTACAATTATTGTATCATCTAAATCAACATATACATGATTGAATTCAATAGCTATTTTAAAGATATTATTTAAAGCTCTATCCATTTCTACTTCAAAATCATTTTCTAATATAGAAACAGGTAATTCAAAAGCATTAAACAAAGATAAGGCTGCAAAATTAATCCCTTTAGCTTTATAAACGGCCGAAGAACCACCTATTCGTGAAGCAATCTCCAACAAAACTAATTCTCCTTGTTTGTTCTCTTTTAGTTGAAAAAACCAAGCTCCATTGAGTTCTAAAGTTGCATTTATTATTAGGGCAATAGAATGAAATCTTTCATCTAAAGCCATCGTTTTTGTATGAACACTTATCCCATTAGCTATCCGACTTCTTTCTCTGGCTCCAGCAAATAACAGTTCTCCTTTAAAATTGGTAAAACAATCAATGGTAAATTCTTTTCCTGGTAAATATTCTAATATTAATGCATTAGGGTGTTTTACAATATGATTATGGACTTCATTAGAATTATTTGCTTTTAAGACACCTCTTGATCCATAACCAACATCGGGTTTCAAAAAAACAGGATAGGTTTGTATCGATTCAATTGTCTGAAAAACTTCAGGAACTTGAATTAAGCTTTTAAACTTCTCATAAGTTTTAGATTTGGACAAACAAATGGAAGTCGTATCAATATCGGAGGAAATTACCTTGCAACCTAATTCCTCCTCATTCTCTTTCAATTTATGGAGAACCAAATCCATCGCTGGATAAATGGCATCAATGTTATATTCAACTACTATTTTTTTTAACGATTCAATAAACAAATCATCTGTTACAAAAGGGATATTACCGATATACTGTTCAAAGACGAATTTACCATGATCATCAATACTATTCCCTCCTATTATATTAAAATGAATAGAATGTTCTAATGACCTATATATTTCCAACGCAACTTCTGAACCACATGGAAATACTAAAATATTTTTTTTACTCATTAGTATTAATAATATTTACAATTTTTTCAGTATCGGAAATACTTAAAACATGACTCAAAGGCAAACACAATATCCTACTAGCAATACTTTCTGAAATAGGCATTGATTGTCCCTTAGTATATTCAATCGTATTCAAAGCAGGATAAAAATACCTCCTGGGAATTATTCCGTTTTCTTTCAATTTTATTTCAACTTTTAAAAGTTGGTTTTCACTTTCAAAAATAACGGGATAATAACTATAATTCCAGCTCGTATTTTCTCTTATTTTTAATGTTTGAAGTTTGGATAAATCCAGATGCTGGTTATAATACTCTATTACTTTTTTTCTTTCTTCCAAAATGAATTCCATATACGGTAATACGGCTAATCCCATCGCTGCTTGCAATTCGGACATTTTTGCATTTATCCCTAAACCATGAAAAGCCAAAGGACCATTGTGACCAAAATTATGACTGTAAAACATTTTATCTATTAAAGATTCATCGTTGGCAAACATAGCTCCCCCTTCACCTGTATGAAATAGTTTGGTTGCGTGAAAACTACAACTACAGATATCTCCATAATTAAAAATAGATTGCCCCTTATAATGCACCCCAAAAGAATGGGCTCCGTCATAAATTACTTTAAGATGGTATTTTTTGGCGATTGCTTCAATTGCTTCCACATCACAAGGATTACCAAATACATGTGTGGCTAATATAGCTGTTGTTTTTTCTGTAATAGCAGCTTCTATTTTGGTTTCGTCGATAGTGAGGTATTCAGGATGTATATCTACAAACACTGGGGTACAATGTTCCCAGACAATGGCGGCAGTAGTTGCCACATAGGAAAAAGGCGTGGTGATGATTTCCCCTTGATTTCCTAATAATTTCAATGCAATTTGCAAAGGAGTCGTGCCATTGTTAGTCGCAATCAAATGAGGAACTCCTAAATGTACCTTTAACTTATCTTCCAATTCCAAAACTAATTCTCCGCGATTAGTCAACCATTGGTTATTCCAAGCGCGTTGCACCTGAAGTTGGTATTCTTCGATAGGCGGTAAGAAAGTTTGAGTTACATTAATCATTTTGTTTGTCTTTAAATTGCCATTGGGCGTCTAAATGAAAGGGTACCCACATCTCAGTTTCACTCTCCACTTGAAAGCTATCGACATTGTTAATACGCAATATAGGTGATTTATTTTCAAAATGATTAACCGACAAATCATAGGTATAAATCCCTTTTGCCAATAAAACATTTGGTAGCTTAATCATCAGTTTCATTTTTTTACTCAGCCAATCTACCTCATGTTTCTCATTTAATATTCCCGCTATGGGCCTTTGTTCTTTATCTCTAAATTCTAAATAAACGAGCGGAACTTTAGCAAAAGACGCTTTAAAAGACAATTCCAATTCAATATGTAAATCATCCCCTCTCTTAATGGATTTAGTTGTCTTATGGTTTAATAATGTTACAGTACCATCATCAAACATAATATTGAGTTCGTTGGAATTAAATTTCCCATAATAAGCATCAATCCCTTTAGGAACATTCTTTCCTTGATACTCAACTACACCATTTTGCATTAAAATGATTTGACTAGAAACCCTAGCTACCATTGGCATACTATGAGATACAAAAATTACGGCGGTATTTGGGAGTAAAGAATCAATTTGTTTAAAGCATTTCAATACAAATCCCAAATCCCCCACTGCCAAAACTTCATCAATAATCAAAACATCAGGTTGCATTTGCGCAGCTATGGCAAACCCCAGACGTACTTTCATACCAGAACTGTAATTCTGTACTGGCATATCTATAAACTCTTCAATCTCAGAAAAGGCGATAATAGCCTCAAACTTTTCTTCAATTTCCTTTTTTGAGAAACCAATGACCGCTGCATTATTGTAGATATTTTCTCTTCCACTAAGGATAGGATTAAATCCAGCACCTAATTCAATCAAAGCACCCACTTTCCCTTTGATAGTAATAGTGCCTTCATCAGGTAAAATCAATCCATTAAGCATTTTTAACAAAGTACTTTTACCCGCACCATTATGCCCTATAAGTCCTAAACACTCCCCTCTTCTTACTTCAAAACTGATATCCTTAACGGCCCAAAACTCATCTTCACGCAAAGTCTTATGCTGTTCTTTTCTGGAAATCCCTCTTATTAAGTCGAGCACTCCATAATAAAGACTTTTCTTTAAGTTCTTCGCAAATTTTTTAGAAACGTTTTCTACTTTGATTAACACTTCTCCCATTAGGCACTCATTCTTTCAGTAATAATCGGAATCGAAACTCGATAAACTACCATTGCTATTAGACTTAAAAAAAAAGTCACTAAAACTAATACTCCCCAAAACATCCAATTTGCAATTGGCATGCCTGTTAATGAATTTCGGATATCTATTAGTAGATAGGTCAAAGGATTTAAATACATTACTTTTTGCATTAATCCACTTTTAGGAACGGCATACAATACAGGACTCACATACATTAAAAGTTGTAACCCAATAGGAATTAGTTTGCTGATATCATTGTACAATACTCCTAATGGCATCAGCAACACCCCAATACTAGTAAATAATAGAATCATTACAATCAAGAAAGGAACAAACAGCAAAATAGTTTGCGATGGTAATATTCGAAAATAAATTAAAAAGAAAAGAATCAAACTCAACTTAATGGTCAAATTAAAAAACAATTTAATAAAACCTAAACTGATTAATGCTTCTTTTTCAAAATTAATCTTTGTTAATATACTTCTGTTGCTATTTACTGTAGTCATTGGCATATTTAAACATTCACCAAAAATGGACCAAATGGTTGTTCCTATCAATACAAAAACTGGATAAGGTATTCCTGTTTCACTTAGATTAATAACACCCGTACCTTGTAAAAAAATCCATATCATAGCATTCATTACCACTGGAACTAATACCCAAAAGATTCCCAAAATGGACTGTCTATGTTGGGATTTTATATCTCTTTTTGCTAACTGTCTAGCCAAGTAGAAAGAAGACTTAAAGCCTTTAATACTCTCTAAAAGTATTTGACGAATGCTATATTTTGTATTATTTGAATAAATTCTTGTTTCCAATGGAATTCTGTTTGTTGATGACCAATATATCCAATATATGGTTTACTAATAAATAATCTATTTTTTAAAAGTACTAATATACATTGGGCCATTCCTAATAAAACCGACCAATGACACAAAAAATAGGCATTTGGGTGATATCTAAAAAAAACACTACAAAACTAACCGTCTTTATATTTCAGTTCGACTGAAGCCTTAGCAGTAGTAAAACCCCGTATCGAAAACCTAATGTCTACACTTCCGACTTCCATCTTCCTTAAAAAACCAGATCAATATCACAGCTGCTTTACTATTGTTTCCTTTCCTCATTGAACGATTAAACAACTAACCAGTTAACCCCTCCGACATATTCTTTGCCCAAAATTCTAAAATAAAAAAATAACCGCTATTTTTACTACAAAAAACTAATATGGCAAAGGTAATCGCTCCATTCAAAATTAAAGGAACACTTGATGATCTCAATTATGTAGTCACTGCAGACGGAAACAATTATGTTCGCACGAAAGGCAAAACAGGGATAACAGCAGAGCAATTTAAAACAAATCCTATTTTCGACCCTATTAGACAACAAGCAAAAGAATTTAAGTACTGCGTACACAAATCCAAAATCTTTAGGTTATTAGCTGCTCGTTTCAATAATATAGCTAAAGACGGTAGTTTCGCTGGCAGAGTAAACAAACTCTTATTAGAAATTCTAGAAGAAGACCTAACGGAATCCAAAGGAAAACGTACCCTTGATAAGGTTTTAAAAACCAAGGACGGCAAAGAAGCATTGCTTCTTTTTGAAAGCAACAAATTGAGACCTTTACGTCAAGTATTAAAAACAATAGAAACGGTTAATCTCGAAAAGCAAACCATAACACTAACCGATTTTAATGCTCAAACACAACTAGATTGGCCTGAAGCTGCAAATGAGGTACGATTCTGTATGGCCACTACCAACTGGAATTATGAGAACGATACCTTTGAAAGCTGTTATAGTGACGAAATAATCCTAAATAAGGAATCCGAGACACAAACATTGACACTCACAACAGCTAAGCCTTTAGAAAACCAACTTCAACTTACATTCCTTTGTATTTATTTTGCAACCAAAGAAAGAAAAAAAGTCAAACTCCTCCACAGAAAGTGGAATAGTTGTACGATTGTTGCTTATCAATCCTCAACAAACTAAACCCTTAAACAATTAACCGATTAACCAGTTAAACCTTTAAACTTTTAAACCCTCATCACCTACCCAATCACCAAATAATTAAACCAATTAACCGATTAACCAGTTAAACCTTTAAACTTTTAAACCCTCAACCTCTTAAACAACTAACCAGTTAACCCTTAAACCCTCATCACCTACCCAATCAGCAAATAATTAACCGATTAACCAGTTAAACCTTTAAACTTTTAAACCCTCAACCTCTTAAACAACTAATCGACTAACGACATCTTCTAACCCCACAATAATTCAAGAAATTTCATTTACTTTGCAGTCTAATCAAAAACAAAAAAACAAGTGCTTTTCTTTTCGAAAAAAAAACAAACTTTAAAGGATTTGATTCCAGACAATCATATTGATATTCACTCGCATTTACTCCCTGGTATTGATGATGGAGCACGCAATATTGAAGAGACATTGTTTTTAACCCAATCACTTCAAAGTTTTGGAATCAAGCAGTTCATCACTACGCCACATATTATACAACACGTTTGGGAAAACACACATGAACAAATTCAAGACATCCGAAATCAAACCGTTGTAGCATTAGAAAAAAACAATATTCAATTGCCTTTTAAAGCAGCTGCTGAATATCTAATGGACGATCAGTTTGTAAAACTTTTTCAATCAAACGACCTTCTAACTCTTAAAGGGAAACATGTATTGGTCGAGATGTCCTATATTAATGCCCCTATTCAATTATATTCTATTTTATTCGACTTACAAGTAGCGGGTTATATTCCGGTTTTAGCACATCCTGAACGCTATTTATTTTATCATAAAAACAAAAATGAATATCAAAAACTCAAGAGAGCTGGTTGTAAATTTCAACTGAATATCTTGGCAACAGTAGGTTATTACGGAAAAGAAGTCACTATTCAAGCTGAAGAACTCCTTCAAAAAGGAATGTATGACTTTGTGGGCTCTGATGTTCATCATTCAAATCATATTAAAGCCTTTGATCAAAAATTAAAAATCAAAGACTTAAACCCCCTAAAAGAAATCATCGCTAACAATCAATTTTTTAAATTAGATTAATAAAACTATCTAATAAACAGCGTTAAGGTAGTCCCCTTTTAGAACAAAATCATATTACAAACCTCTCTGTCAGACTGAGCCAAGCCTGCCCTGAGTGTATCGAAGGGTCGAAGTCCCTTTTTAGAACAAAACTTTATCGGAACCTTCTCTGTCTGACTAATTTAAATCTTCCTTGAGTTTATCGAAATACCATTTAAACACCAAAGAATAGTTTTCATAAAACAATATAATAAACAATGTTAAAGGAAAATAACTAGACTTCGACAAGCTCAGTCTGACAATAGTGGAATTAAATTTACCATAACGTCATAACCTTCTAAAGTACGAAGTCACTATTTACAACAAAATCGTAATTGCAAACCTCTTTGTCAGACTGAGCCTGTCGAAGTCCCCTTTGAGGACAAAATCATATTTGCAAACCTCTTTGTCAGACTGAGCCAAGCCTGCCCTGAGTGTATCGAAGGGTCGAAGTCCCTTTTTCAACAAAACCATATTAAAAACCTATTGTCAGACTGAGCTAAGCCTGCCCTGAGTGTATCGAAGGCTCAAAGTCCACCATGAATAACAACTTATTACAAGCTTGTGGAAGAATCATCTTTTCCGTATTCTGTATAATTTTTAGAATATCTCACTAATTTATCCCAATCTTCATCAATTAATGCTTGCTTTTTTCTTCTACTCCAACCTTTTATTTTCTTTTCAATCATAATAGCTTGTGTAGGTTCAGTAAACATTTCATACCAAACTAATTCTACAGGTCTTCTTTTAAAAGTATAGGAATCTTTATTAAATCCTACATTATGTTCGTATAATCTTCTCTCTAAATCATTTGTTATTCCTGTATAAAAAGAATCGTCAGCACATTTTAAAATATAGACAAAATATGTTTTCATAAAACAATATAATAAATAATGTTAAAGGAATTCAACTGGACTTCGACAAACTCAGTCTGACAATTGTGGAATTCTATTTATCACAACATCATAACCCTATAAAGTTTGAAGTCCTTACAACGACAAAATCATACTTACAAACCTCTTTGTCAGACTGAGCTAAGCCTGCCCTGAGTGTATCGAAGGGTCGAAGTCCCATTTTAGAACAAAACTTTATCGAAACAATCTTTGTCTGACTAATTTAAATCTTCCTTGAGTTTATCGAAATACCATTTAAACACCAAAGAATAGTTTTCATAAAACAATATAATAAACAATGTTAAAGGAAAATAACTAGACTTCGACAGGCTCTGTCTGACAATAGTGGGATTATATTTATCATAACTCCCCAATCATCTAAAGTTATATGTCATTATAACAACAAAATCATATTACAAACCTTTTGTCAGACTGAGCCTGTCGAAGTCCCTTTTTTAACGAAATCATACTTACAAACCTCTTTGTCAGACTGAGCCAAGCCTGCCCTGAGTGTATCGAAGGGTCGAAGTCCCTTTTGAGAACAAAACGATATCGAAACATTCTTTATCTGATTAACTTAACTCTTCCTTGAATAGATCGAAATACCTTTTAAATACAAAAAAATAATGTTCATAAAACAATATAATAAACAATGTTAAAGGAAAATAACTAGACTTCGACAAGCTCTGTCTGACAATAGTGGGATTATATTTATCATAACTCCCCAATCATCTAAAGTTATATGTCATTATGACAACAAAATCATATTACAAACCTTTTGTCAGACTGAGCCTGTCGAAGTCCCTTTTTTAACGAAATCATATTTACAAACCTCTCTGTCAGACTGAGCCAAGCCTGCCCTGAGTGTATCGAAGGATCGAAGTCCCTTTTTCAACAAAACCATATTAAAAACCTATTATCATACTGAGCCAAGCCTGCCCTGAGTGTATCGAAGGGTCGAAGTCCTCTTATAACGAAATCATATTTGCAAACCTCTCTGTCAGACTGAGCCAAGCCTGCCCTGAGTGTATCGAAGGGTCGAAGTCCCTTTTTAGAACAAAACTTAATCTAGTCTCTTTAGAAAAAACAAAAAAGTTTACAAAGAATATTTGATTTTCTATGTAAACTTTATTGTTTATAACAACTGTAGTTATTATTTCTTTAATTTCTTATACCAAGGTTCATTTTGAGCATGAACACCATAACCATAACTATAGCCATAGCCTTTTGATGAATCGGTATCATTCAATAGCATACACATATTAGGTAATTTATTGTCTCTGTATAACGTACTTGGAATATTCAACATACGTTTTTCTAATACATTAGCACGAACAACATAAACAAAACAATCAGCATGTTTTGCAATTAACAAGGTATCCGTTACCAAACTTACAGGGGCTGTATCTACAATTATATAATCGTACTGTGCTTTTAAAGTTTCAAATATAGTATCTACCCTACTGCTCATTAACAATTCAGCCGGGTTTGGCGGAATAACTCCTGAAGGCAATACATAAAAATTATCATATCCTTCTTGTTTCACAACCAGGCTATTCAAATCAATATTTTTATCACTTAAGAAATTCGTTACCCCTCTTTCTGGCAATGTCAAATAATCATCAATTCTTGGATTACGAATATCCATACCAATCAACAATACTTTTTTACCTGATAAAGCAAAAGTAGCGGCTAAATTAACCGAAACAAAGGTCTTTCCTTCCTTAGGAAATGTTGACGTTAAGAATATCGTTTTAGCTTTATCATCACTTGCTTTACTAATCATGAACTCTAAATTCGTACGGATGATACGCAATGCCTCGGCCGAACTAGACCTGCTACCCGTATTCATCACCTCGTGATCAGATTCAGATGTAGGCAAATCTCCAATAAACGGAATCAATGTTTTCCCCTCGATATCTAAACGCGTTTTTACTTTTGTATCCAATAAATCAATCAAATACAAAATACTAAACGGAATCAATAATCCTAAAATCAATGCGACTAATGTAATCATTGCACGCTTAGGGAAAACCGGTTGTTTCTGTGCTTTGGCAGCATCAATTACTCTTGCATTTGGCTCAGTAGCAGACAAGGCAATTGCCGTTTCTTCACGCTTTTGCAACAAATACAAATAGAGTTCTTCCTTAACTTTTTGTTGTCTTGCAATGGCTCTAAACTGTCTTTCCTGAGAAGGGATTTTTTTGATTCTATTATCGATTAAGCCCTCTTGATTGTTTAAATTTCTTTTTTGAATCGTCAAACTAGAACGCAAACGCTCTAAACTAGAAATGACATTCGCACGAAGCGAAGCAATTTGCTGATCCAACTTAATAACAGTAGGATTTTCAGCTGTGGCTGACTTTAATAATCGGTTGCGCTCTAACACCAACTCATTATAGGAATCCACCATCGTACTTGAAGACTCATCCTTTGAAATCATATTAGAAGGTAATAAATCTGAATTATTACTCTTTTTAATAAAATCTAACATCGAATTGGCCACGTTTAACTGAATCTCAGTTTCAATACCTTTTTTATCATATTCACTAGAACCCTCTATAAAAAGTTTTGCCTCTGATTCAATATCTGTTAAACGATTTGAAGTTTTAAAACTTTCGCCATCTTGTTCTACCCCATCCAATTCTTCTGCAATCAGAGCTAATCTTTTCGCAATAAATTTTGACGTATTACCCGATATTAAATTTTTATCTTCAACCGCATTGTTATTATAAATGCGAACTAGATTATCTAAAAATTGCTCCGACTTTTCAACTACTCCATCAACCAAAGACAGCTCTAAAACACTACTTTGCTTGCTCACAGGATTTACTTTGAGTTGACTTCTAAATCCCTCGGCTACATCAGCGATTGGGTTTAATCGAATAAAAATTTCTGACTCACCATCCCATAAATTATTCGTGGAAAAATGTTCAACCGATTTATCAATAACTAAATCACCACAACTAGTAGGTATCGTTTCACCAAAATGGTACTCTTTTTTAGAATTTACAAGTATTAAAGGACGATCTTCGACCACTTTTTCTATCAATGAAAAACTATTATTGCCCGTTTTCAAAAAAACTAGCTCAGCTTCTGACTCGTAATATTTAGGTTTTCTATTTTCAAAACGTACTAAAATTGGAGCTTTTGAATACAATTCTCTTGTTACAAATTTCTTTTTTGCAAACAACGACACATTCAAATCTAATTCATTAACCGTACTTTCAACAAGTGTTCTTGAACGTAAAATTTCAATTTCGTTATCGATGTCATTTTTAATTCCACCTCCAAATCCCATATCGGAAAAAGCAGACAATTCAGACAACATACTGTTTTTATCCTCCTTTACTAAAATAGTAGTATTGGACTGGTATTGCGGTGTTGCTAATTTTAAATATACAAAAGCTAATGAAAGGCAAATGAAAACACTTAACAAAAACCATTTCCAATGTGAAGCATATTGATCAATGATTACTCTTAATTGAAAATCATTCTCCGTTTCTTCGTTTAACAGATTATTTTGCATGAAAAGATTATTTTGTAATAGAAATAATTAAGGTAATTAAGGAAACCAATATAGAAGTAGCAGAAATTATCACTCCTGTATCAGGTCCAATTTTTGAAGCATTTATTTTGGACCTATTCGGCTCTACATAGACCACATCATTTTGAGCCAAATAATAAAAAGGCGAATTCACAATGTCAGCTTTGGTTAAATCTACTCTATTAAAAGTTTTTTTACCATCAACTTCTCTAATCACTAAGATATTATCCCTTTTTCCGTAAATAGTTAAATCTTTGGCCATACTTAAGGCTTCTAACAACGTCAATCGCTCCGAATTAATAGTAAAAGTTCCTGGAGCTACTACTTCTCCTTGTACAGAAACCTTAAAATTCATGATGCGTAAATTTACGATAGGATTTTTGATATAGGTAGCGATTTTTTTAGTAAGCATACTAACTACTTCCGTTCTCGTTTTACCACTAACTTTTTGCTTTCCTAAGACAGGAAAATCAATTGTACCTTGAGAATCTACTAAATACAATTGTGAAGATTGTTGCCCTATTAAATCCTGAGCAGTAGGACTAACAACATTTATAGCCTTCAAATTAAAAGGAGCGGCTACTTCTGGGTCCTCAGCGGAAACGATAATCATCAGTAAATCATCGGCTTGAATCTTAATTTCATAGGAATTCACACTTTCAACTTTCCCAAGATTATCACTATTTTGATAATACACTACTTCCTGTTTGGAGCCACATGAGAAGAACAAACAAATAAAAAATAAAACTAAATTATTTTTTATTAGATATAAATATTTCATTAAATAACTTTTTTTTTTCGAATGCGAATATAAAAAAAAACTTTCACTAAGGGATAAATATCCCAATTAAAAAGCTCTTTCTAATTAAAACTTAACAGCTAATTTTGTCTAAGACCTCATAATTAGAATTCATACTCTTATATTCAGGAATGATGAACTTCATTTTGGCAACAATATTCTTATTGTCAAACGAATTAGCAATTTGAATTAATTCCTCAATATTCTGATGCAAAAGAGTGTATTCTTCTTGTATTTCCTGAGCAATCATTATCTTGTCATGGTAAGTAGGCAAAGTCTTAGAGGTGTCATTCAACAGTTCCTCATATAATTTTTCTCCAGGTCGCAATCCTATCTCTTGAATTTCAATTTCTTTTCCAGGAGTAAAACCCGCTAGTTTAATCATTTTATTAGCCAAATCGATAATCTTAACTGGTTTTCCCATATCAAAGATATAAATCTCACCTCCATTCCCCATCGCACCTGCTTCCAAAACCAGTTGACAAGCTTCTGGGATGGTCATAAAATACCTTATAATATCTCTATGAGTTATCGTAATCGGACCTCCTTCGGCAATTTGCTTAGTAAACAAGGGAACAACTGAACCATTAGAACCTAAAACATTACCAAAACGAGTAGTAATAAATTTAGTCCCCGCAACACCTATCGCCTTATTTTTTAAATGTAAGGATTGCACATACTTTTCTGCTATTCGTTTACTTGCTCCCATTACATTAGACGGATTAACTGCTTTATCGGTTGATATCATTACAAATTTCTCAACCTTAAATTCACAGGATAAGTCAGCTAAATTCTTAGTTCCTTGTACATTAGTATGAATGGCTTGCGAAGGATTTTTCTCCATCAAAGGCACATGTTTATAGGCCGCAGCATGAAAAACTACATCGGGATGATACTTATTAAAAACCCTTTTTAAAGCAGCGAAATTTCTAATATCTGCAACAACTGTTTTAATTTTAGATTTCAACTTTAAAGTGTCAGTCTCCAAGTTCAAATGATGCAAAGGAGTTTCTGCTTGGTCTAAAATAATCACCTTTTTAGGATTAAACCCTAATACTTGACGCGTGATTTCACTACCGATAGAACCAGCAGCTCCCGTTATCAAAATTGTTTTATCTTTCAATTGGTTTGAAATAGCCTTATTATCTAGAACAATGGGATTTCTATTTAATAAATCTTCAATTTGAATTTTCTTTATCTTTTGAGAAATCTCTTTTTGGTTTTCCCAATCAGAAATCACAGGCACATTATACACCTTATAGTTGTATTCTAGACATTGGTCTACAATAATTAATTGCTCCTGCTTTGACAAACTCTTATCGGCAAAAATTAAACCCTGTGCCCCAACACTACGCATGATGGTTGGAATTTGTTTTTTTTGTATCAAAATAGGAAGGTTCAACATCCTCTTAGTCCCATTTTGTTTGTTCTTATCTATAAAACCAACAATCTTAAAACGGGAAGGAGACTCAAACTTCAAAGCATTGGCAACCGAAATAGCATTAGCGTCAGCCCCATAAATTACAGCTCTTGTTAACCCCTCTTTATTCCCTTCTGAAAAATAAAGTTCAAAAGTTTGCTTAACAATTACTCGGTACAAAAATAAACCACAAAATGACAATACGATATTAATAAAGAAAGACGTATTTAAAAATGCTTTAGTACCATATACAAATTCATGTGTATAATTAAACACAAGAAATAATATCAATACTGAAGATTGTGAGAATAAAAGCTTCACGGCATCTATATAGGACGAATGTCTAATAATTCCCGAATAGGTTCGAAACACCCAAAAGAAAAATAGATTTGTAAAAAGCAAAATACCTACAAAACTTAATTCAGAATCAATCTTAATATAGCGCAACCCCATCCCTTTAAACAACAAATAAGTCGCTAAAAAGGCAGCAATCAAAACCGACAAATCAAAAAGCACGATAATCCATCGAGGCAGATAACTTAAGTTACAAACTCTGAATCGCAAACTTAGATTAGAAAAGTAATTTTCTAATTTAGAATTAGTAGTTGTCTTCAAATTGTTATTACTATTATTAATTAATTTTTTTTCCTGATTAGCAAAAATACAAATAAAGTTGACTTATGGAATAAACATCACAATTATTCAGGTTAACTACCAATTTTTCAATGTTTTATCCTAAAAAAATTACATTCCTTATCTCTTTAACAGACAAAAAAACAATTCCATAAGAAACCTTCATTATTTCTTAAAAAGACTTAACAGATATTCCCCATAACCTGATTTTTTTAATGGCTCTGCTAGGAGTTTCAATTCCTTATCACTAATAAAACCTTGCCTCCAAGCAATCTCTTCAATACAGCCAATTTTCAATCCTTGTCTTTCTTCAATCACCTGTACAAATTGACCAGCCTGCATTAAACTGTTAAAAGTCCCCGTATCCAACCAAGCGGTTCCTCTACTTAAAATTCCTACTTTAAGTTTGCCTTGTTCTAGATACGCTTTATTTATATCTGTTATTTCATATTCTCCTCTAGCAGAGGGTTGAATTTTTTTAGCAATTGATACAACGGAATTGTCATAAAAATACAAACCAGGCACGGCATAATTCGATTTAGGTTTTAAAGGCTTCTCTTCAATTGAAACAGCTTTTAAATCCTTATCGAATTCTACCACACCATAACGTTCTGGATCAGACACATGATATGCAAAAACCACACCTCCCTCTGGATTGGTATTGGACTGCAACAATTCATGCATATTAGACCCAAAAAATATATTATCCCCCAATACCAAAGCTACAGAATCATTACCAATAAAATCTTCTCCAATGACAAAGGCTTGTGCTAATCCATTTGGAATAGGTTGCTCTGCATAACTAAACTTACAGCCAATAGCTGAACCATCCCCTAATAATCTCTTAAAATTCGGTAAATCATGAGGTGTTGATATAATTAATATTTCATTAATCCCAGCCATCATTAATGTTGACAAAGGATAATAAATCATTGGTTTATCATATACAGGCATCATCTGTTTACTCATTGCAAGAGTCAAAGGATGTAATCGTGTACCTGAACCTCCTGCCAAAATAATTCCTTTCATATCTCTACTATTATAATTTGGCCATCATTTTCTTTAAACTTTCTTTATACGGCACAATCTGAACAGCATATTTCTCTTTTATCTTGGAAGTATCCATTAATGAGAAACTAGGCCTTTGTGCTGGTGTAGGATAACTAGAAGTTGGAATTCCATTAACTTCACAAGAAAGTTGCGCAATTTCCTTTATATCTTTGGCAAATTCATACCAACTGATTTCTCCTGCATTAGAGTAATGATAGAGTCCTGATTCCCATTTCCCACTATTCAAAATGGTAAAAATGGCCTGGGCTAAATCAGCGGCATAGGTTGGTGCACCTATTTGATCAATGACCACTCCAATTGCTTTTCTTTCTCTCATTAATCGCAACATGGTTTTCACAAAATTATTACCAAATTCTGAATACACCCATGCCGTTCGAATAATGATACTATCTGGACAAAGAGAAGCACAAGCTTGCTCTCCTGCCAACTTGGTAACTCCATAAACACTTTGAGGATTCGGCACATCTTCTTCGGTATAAGCAATAGGAGAGTTTCCATCAAAAACATAATCGGTGGAAATATGGATTAGTTTTGATTGATTATCATGACATAATTTCGCCAAAGTAGCTACTGCCAAATGATTCACAACATTAGCAGTTACGCTATCTTCTTCCGCTTTATCCACTGCAGTATAGGCTGCACAATTGATAACAATATTGGGCTGAATTTTTTCGAAATTAGCTATAATCACAGATTCATCATCCAAAGGAAAATCAACAATATCCGTAAATACAAATTCAAAATCAGAATATTGAGATGCTAAAACTTGTATCTCAGACCCCAACTGCCCATTGGCTCCTGTTACTAAAATCTTTTCCATTAAAACTGACTGTTACATTCTGCAAAACTTGGCAATACCTTATCTTTTTCAGAAACAATGGCATCTTTTAAATCCATTCCCCAATCGATATTTAGGGTCGAATCATCAAACCGAATACCACCTTCACTTTCTTTATGATAAAACTGATCACATTTATACAACACGATAGCGGTATCACTCAAAACCGAAAAACCATGCGCAAAGCCTTGGGGAACTAACAACTGCTTCTTATTCTCTGCTGTTAAAACAATACTATACGATTGTCCGTAAGTAGGTGAGTCTTTGCGTAAATCAACCGCCACATCTAGGATTTCACCTTCTAATACTCTAACTAATTTCGTTTGAGCATAAGGAGGGTTTTGATAGTGCAGCCCTCTTAATGTTCCTTTTTGAGAAAAAGATTGATTGTCCTGAACAAAATCAAAATTAATCCCTAATTCTTTTAGTTTATTAGCATTAAAAGACTCCATAAAATATCCTCTTTCGTCGGCAAAAACGGTTGGAGTTAAAATTACTAAATCTTTAATATCGGTAGTTTCTAAATTCATTTTTATTGTTCGTTATTAAACCCTGCTGCGAAATTAATCTAAAATAATGCTATTTGTCCTATTAAATTTAAAACTAATGTGATTTTAAATAAATTATCCGCTTGGGATGTGAATTTTTAGCTCAAAAAAGGAATGAAAATGACGTCATCTTATCAAATAGAACTATGTCTGCCCTGAATGTATCAAAGGGTAAAAGTCCATATTTACAAAAAAACAAATCAAATGCCTATTGTCAGGCTAAGCTGAACTTGTCCTAAATTACCTAAAAACAAATCCTAATCCACCCTAAAAAAACTACTAATCACCCTTTCAATTCTTTCCTTTTCATTAACTGTCAAATTTGAACTAGAGGGTAAGCATAAGCCTTTCTCAAATAAAGACTGAGAAACTGCATTCCCATAATAAGGATAATTTTCAAAAACGGGTTGTAAATGCATCGGTTTCCATAACGGACGCGATTCAACATTCTCTTGTTCAAAAACCAACCGCAATCCTTCTGCACTGATTCCTAATTCGGGATTAGGTTCTACTAGTATAGTAGTCAACCAATAATTTGAATGAAAATCTTCATTCGGAACAGTAAAAACAGTTACTGAAGGAATTTCAGCAAACAAAGACACATAAAATTCATGCATTTTACGACGTAAAGTTACATGCCTGTCCAACACCTGTATTTGACCTCTTCCTATAGCCGCACAAATATTAGACATCCTATAATTATATCCAATTTCGCTGTGCTGATAATGAGCCGCTAGATCACGAGATTGAGTAGCGTAAAAAACTGCTTTTTCTTTTATTTCTTTGGACTTGCTAATGACAGCACCGCCACCAGAAGTCGTAATAATTTTATTGCCATTAAAAGACAAAACTCCTAAAGCTCCAAAAGTACCACAAAGTTGGCCTTTATAACTACTTCCTAAAGCTTCGGCCGCATCTTCCAAAACTGGGATTTCATACTCATTAGCTACTCTATGAATGGCCTCTATGTGGTATGGAACCCCATATAAGTGAACTGCAATAATGGCTTTTGGTTTTTTACCTTTTGCTATCCTCTCCTTGATTGCTTTTTCTAAAGCGTTGGGACATAGATTCCAGGTTTCAGCTTCACTATCTATAAATACAGGAGTGGCTCCTTGGTATAAAATGGGATTGGCTGAAGCCGAAAAAGTAAAACTTTGACATAGTACCTCATCACCGGCTTGGACTCCAAGCAAAACCAATCCTAAATGAATGGCTGAAGTACCCGAATTTAAGCCTGCGACAAAGGAACCTTGTCCTAAATACTGTTCCAAGTCTTCTTCAAATCCATTTACTTGTTCCCCTCCTGTCGAAATTGAATTTTGCAACAAGGCCTCCTGAATATAACCGTTTTCGGCTCCTCCTTGATGTGAGGTGGAAAGATAGATCCTAGATTTATTCATTTAATTGCCAAGTATCTTTATCAAAACGAACATCGTCTTCTTTTACCCTACTTAATGGTAAAGTAGAAAATGAAATTAATTTGGAATCTTTCTCCAAAGCTACAATCGCATTAGCATAGCCTGCTGGTATATGCAAAACCTTAGATTCGGAGGCTTGCAACACAACCGATTCTACTTTTAAATCTTTAGAAGGATTCATCCAATCATCAATTGCCACAAAACCAATTTGGAAAGAACCTGATACGCAATAAAAATTTTTACAATCTAGCTTATGACCTTGCCAAGCACGAACGGGATTTTCATCTGAATTGGTAATCACATAAAATCTCTCAATTCCATCAAATTTAAAATCATTTACAAATGCCACCGAACCACGATAGTCTTCAAATCTATCGCCTTGAATAACTTGAACATTCATTATTTTTACTATTATATTGAATACAACTGGACACCGTCCATGGATTAAAGACCATTTCCAAAACCACTTCGACAAGCTCAGTGTGACAATAGTGGAATTATTTCTTAACAAACAAAACCTTCTACCTACCGAAGTCCCTTTAACAACAAATCCTTAATAAAAACCTCTTTGTCAGACTGAGCTTAACCTGCCCTGAGTGTATCGATAGCTCGAAGTCCATTTCCAAAACCACTTCGACAAGCTCAGTGTGACAATAGTGGAATAATTTCTTAACAAACAAAAACCTTCTACCTATCGAAGACCCCTTTAACAACAAATCCTGAATAAAAACCTCTTTGTCAGACTGAGCTTAGCCTGCCCTGAGTGTATCGAAGGGTCGAAGTCCCCTTTAACAACAAATCCTGAATAAAAACCTCTTTGTCAGACTGAGCTTAGCCTGCCCTGAGTATATCGAAGGGTCGAAGTCCATTTTAACAACAAATCCTAAATAAAAACCTCTTTGTCAGACTGTGCTTAGCCTGCCCTGAGTGTATCGAAGGGTCGAAGTCCCCTTTAACAACAAATCCTGAATAAAAACCTCTTTGTCAGACTGAGCTTGTCGAAGTCCCTTTTTACAACAAATTTCAAATAAAAAACCAATTAAATCGCTAAACGTTTCTGACCCTTTTTAACAAATAAAACTTAACGGTATAGAGTGCAAATAATGGAATTAAAACCATAACGATTAAAGCAATATCAGGAATGCGTTGGTATCCCCAAAACACAAAAGCTGAAACTGCAATTTGCAATGCGGCATATATAAAAGAAACTAATCGATGGTCTAATTGGTATTCATTACATAAGATTTGATAAAAATGCCAACGATGCGCTTCGGACAATTTTTCTTTCAATTGGATACGGTGCAAAATAGTACAACTCGTTTCGACACCATAAATCACTAAAAACAAAACCCAAACTATTGATTGAGTTATTAAAAACAACTTCAATAGTAAATACACAATCCAGAAAGCAACTGCAATACTTCCGATATCCCCAGCAAAACACTTGGCTTTTTTTCTGTAATTAAACAAAAGAAAAACAAAGGACGCAATCATTGGAAAAATAATAAAATCTGAATCTACATAAGTTTGAATATTCTCATTTACATACCAAAGCGAACCTAATACAGCCAAAGTATACAAACCCGTAATTCCATTAATCCCATCCATAAAATTATAGGCGTTAATAGTACCCACAAAAAAGAAATAGGCAAACAAAACACCGTACCAAGGAAAAAGGGCATAAATATCCAAATCGACAAACAGAATCGAAATCGCTAATACATGAGTAAAAAAACGAACTTTGGTAGATAGACTTTGAATATCGTCCCAAAAGCTAACCAAACTAACAGCCGTTATCCCAATAAAAAACAGATAATTCTCTTGGTAATGTTGGGTGAAATACAACAACGCCGCAAACCAAAAAATAATACCTCCACCACGCAAGGTAATTTCAGTATGCGCACTTCGATGATTGGGTTTGTCAATGATATTGTACTTATCAGCAACTTTAAAAAAAACCAACTCCATAATTAATAGGAGTGCAAAAACAACTAAATAAATCATTTATTAAAATTATAGTATTGTGTAATAGAATTATGTTGGCTAAAGAAAACACGTCAGTTCGAGTGATTTTGAAAGTAGCGCTTCTCGATACATTTTGATTTATTGAGCACCCTGCTATTATTCAAAATCTTTCAAATCAAAACACTCGAAGTGACGAACATAACATTACGTATTATCGAGAACGCCGTCAGTTCGAGTGATTTTGAAAGTAGCGCTAGCGGTTTTCAAAATCGTATCGAGAACGAGAACCCGTCAGTTCGAGTGATTTTTAATAGTATGCGACAGCTTTACTATTAAAAATCGTATCGAGAACCACTTCTCGATACATTTTGATTTATTGAGCACCCTGCTATTATTCAAAATCTTTCAAATCAAAACACTCGAAGTGACAAACATGACGTATTATCGTGAACGCCGTCAGTTCGAGTGATTTTGAAAGTAGCGCTAGCGGTTTTCAAAATCGTATCGAGAACGTGAACCCGTCAGTTCGAGTGATTTTTAATAGTATGCGACAGCTTTACTATTAAAAATCGTATCGAGAACCACTTCTCGATAAATTTTGATTTATTAAGCACCCTGCTATTATTCAAAATCTTTCAAATCAAAACACTCGAAGTGACGAACATGACGTATTATCGTGAACGCCGTCAGTTCGAGTGATTTTGAAAGTAGCGCTAGCGGTTTTCAAAATCGTATCGAGAACGAGAACGCGTCAGTTCGAGTGATTTTTAATAGTATGCGACAGCTTTACTATTAAAAATTGTATCGAGAACCGAGAACTATAATCATCATTCAAACTTTTTCTTAGCCAAATTTACTAAGGAGTCATAATCTCCATTGATTAACGCTTCTTTCTTAGCTCTTGACCACTTTTTTATTTGCTTTTCTTTTTCAATTGCTAAAGTTATATCTGTAAATTCAGCATAGAAAACCAATTCAAGTGGTCTTTTATTAAAAGTATAACAAGTAGGATAAAAGCCTGAATTATGTTTAAACAATCGATCCGTTAAATTACTAGTTACACCTGTATAGTAACTATCATCAGAACACTTTAATATGTAAACATAGGACTGTTTCATTATAATCCGTTTTCAATATATCTATAACAGTAACAATAAGACTTCTCGATACGTTTTGATTTATTGAGCACCCTGCTATTATTCAAAATCTTTCAAATCTAAACACTCGAAGTGACGAACATGTCGTATTATCAAGAACGCCGTCAGTTCGAGTGATTTTGAAAGTAGCGCTAGCGCTTCTCGATACATTTTGATTTATTCAAAATCCTACACTTATTCAAAACCTTTCAAATCAAAACACTCGAAGTGACGAACATGACGTATTATCGTGAAAGCCGTCAGTTTGAGTAATTTTGAAATAGCGATAGCGCTTCTCGATACGTTTTGATTTATTGAGCATTCTGCCATAATTCAAAATCTTTCAAATCAAAACACTCGAAGTGACGAACGTATAGTCTTATCGAGAACCCGTCAGTTCGAGTGATTTTGAAAGTAGCGCTAGCGGTTTTCAAAATCGTATCGAGAACGAGAACGCGTCAGTTCGAGTGATTTTTAATAGTATGCGACAGCTTTACTATTAAAAATTGTATCGAGAACCGAGAACTATAATCGTCATTCAAAGTTTTTCTTAGCCAAATTTACTAAGGAGTCATAATCTCCATTGATTAACGCTTCTTTCTTAGCTCTTGACCACTTTTTTATTTGCTTTTCTTTTTCAATTGCTAAAGTTATATCGGTAAATTCAGCATAGAAAACCAATTCAAGTGGTCTCTTATTAAAAGTATAACAAGTAGGATAAAAGCCTGTATTATGTTTAAACAATCGATTTGTTAGATCACTAGTCACACCTACATAATAACTCTCATCAGAACACTTTAATATGTAAACATAGGACTGTTTCATTATAATCTGTTTTCAATATATCTATTACAGTAACAATAAGACTTCTCGATACATTTTGATTTATTGAGCACCCTACTATTATTCAAAATCTTTCAAATCTAAACACTCGAAGTGACGAACAAACTATCATTAAACCACCGTCAGTTCGAGTGAATTTTCAGAAAATGCGAATAGCTTTTTCTGAAAATTTGTATCGAGAACCACTCCTTTACACCTACCTTATCTCATTCAACATAGAGTCGAAAATACTCATATGAAGTTTGAGAAAATCCTTTTGGTCAAATTCTTTTTCTGCTTTTATTCTCGAGTAGTTTCCCATTCTTTTTCTGTCTTCTGGGGAATTAATCAGTTTTTCGATGGCATCAGCTAGTTCTTGGACAGACTTAACAGGTACTTTATAACCATTTAATCCCTCTTCAACACATTCCCTACATCCATTGGCATCCGTGGTAACAATAGGTTTACCCATGGCACAGGCTTCTATCAAAACAGTAGGCACACCTTCCTTATAATAGGATGGCAATACAACAATATCAGCATTTTTATAAACTTCGACCATATCCGAATGAAATCCCTCCCATTTAAGATAATCACCTTTTTCAATACTCTTTAGGTAGGTTTCAGAAACACAGTCTTTATTTCCATTATCAACCATACCTATTAACTTAAAGCATACTTTTCCAAAATACTTTGCTTCTAAAAGTCTAGCCGCTTCTACAAATTCGCGAATTCCTTTGTCCCATAGCATTCTTGTTGGCAAAACAACTACCAACTTATCTTTATTAACTATTTCTTGGGGTTTAAATTTCTCCAAATCTGCACCAATACCTTTGGTGAAACTAATTTTGTTTTTTGAACTTATCACACCTAGCCTACAGAGCTCTTTGTAATCTTCCTTATTTTCAAAAAGTAGATGACTATTTTTAGTATTAAAACCAATTTTCATCAATTTTACCATTATATACTGCACTAATCCACCTCCTTTTTTTGAAAAATTATATCCTAATCCACAAATTGCATTAACCGTTTTAATATTTAAAAGCCTTGTTATCAAAGAACCATAAATCACTGGTTTCATCGTTACATGATATATTAAGGATGGTTTTTGTGTTTGGTATAAACGGAAAATCTTTAAAATCAATTTCAATTCAAGAAAAAAATTAATTCTAAAACGAGAAATATCAATATTAACAAAATCAAGTCCTGAATCTTTAATTTCATTTGCCCTACCGGTATCTTTAGCAATTACAACAACTTCATAATGTTCTTGTTTTGCTTTTTTACCAATACTAAGTCTATGCATGATATAAAACCAATCAACATTGGCAACCATCAATATTTTTTTTTTCTCATTCATAGACTTTTGCCCCCTTTTTATTATAATAATTCAACAATTCTATAATAAGAAGTGCTAAACCAAAACTAGAGAGTATCTTTATACTACTATATAAATCCCCTCTCAAAAGATAAAACTCAAATCCCAAAAAAATATAAAAAATCAACTTTAGTAAGGACGATATTCTCCCCTTAGCATAACGATTATCTAAAAAAGCATTAAAAAAAGTTATTATTATTAAAAATAAAAGAATGCCAAAATACCCATAATTAGCATAGCCTTCTCCAAAAAAGGGCATCGATACATTTGTATAATTATAGCCAAGTTTTTGTGCGATTAAAGTTCCTGTTCCCATGGGACGATTATTCCATTGTGATTCTTGAATAAAAAAGAAAATGCTCCCTAACAATTGCCTACCATTAGTTACAACCTTTTCGTCTAATAAAAACACAAAATTTTGAAATGCATCAAAATGTCCAGTGTTAAATAAATGAAAATTAAAATCATAGCTTCCTTTATACACATCTCTAAAATTATTAAAGAGTGGAAACAAGACTAATAATCCAAATAAATACATTTTAATATAATACCTTTTCTCGTTTAAAATAGGAATGAACACCAAAAACAGTGGAATATAGAGTGTCGCTAATATACCTCTTGAAAGTGATGTAGGAAAACAAATTACCAAAATCATAAACAATAAAATATACGTTTTCTTATCATTAATAGGATTTCTCAATTTATAATACATAAAACAAACAAATGGGAGAAGCTGTACCACTGATAAAATAGCATAACCCACTAATCCTAAATTAGTATTATACTTTAATCTAAATATAAAAGGTCTCGTAATTAATAAATCCCAATTGAATTTAATTAAATACAAATAAAAAACTACTGAAACTGCTGATATTCCAATGAGTAAAATTCCATTCTCAAATTTAGAAACTGCTTTACCATTGTTTTGAACTTCAGATTTTATTTTGTCAAAATAAACATACAGGAAACGATAAAGAATCAAATAAAGAATCAAAATCCCTAATAATAGAGTAGCTCCTTTGATATAAAGAGTATCATTGATTGACTTAACGCTATCAAAAAAGACCAAATTATGTTTGAACTGAGTTGTAGGAGCAATTGAAAAGAAAAAATAATTAAAAAGGCAAAAAGTCTTGTTTAATGAAATAGGATGGGTATCAACGGATAAGAAAAGTCCATATAAAGAAAGTAACCCAATCCCTAAAAAAAGACTCAGTAGGAAGAAATTATATCGTATTCCTACATCTACATAAGTATAAACAAATGTAAACAGCATCATTATCATCAAAAAATAATTTTCCTTAATGAACTTCACTTACTTTTAATTTAAAAAAATAATACGACAACAAAGCATATAATAGCCTACCCGACACAAAGGCAATAGCCCCTCCAATTATAGTTAAAACTGGAATCAAAACACATCCTAAAACAATCATAAATAAGGTTGCTACAATGGTAATCCAACTATATAATTGATCTTCAAAATAGACTAGTAAGCCATTAACACCATAACCTGAAATTGCGCCCATCAAAAAAGGAATCGGACTCAAATATTTGATGATATAAATTGTATTCTCAAAATCGGTTACAGATTTCAATTTAAGCCAATGCGCAATCAAAAAAGGACTCCCAAAAAACATCACCAAACTCAAACAAAATCCAATCCCTAACAAAACCATTCTGGACGCTTTAATATTTCTTTGTTCCCTATTCACCATGGGATAAAACACCGTAGTTAAAATAGTATTTACTGTCGAAAAAGCACTGGTAAATTTTACCCCAATTTGCATGAGTGCAACAGTATTAGGCAATCCAAATAAACCTACTAAAAAAACCATGATAACACCTGTTGTAGAGGGTAACAATAAATTGATATAGGAATTAAAATGAGACTTTAGATAAACTCCAATTTCCCTAAATGAAAGTAATTGAACTTTGATTTTAAATTGTTTTAGAACCCCTACAAACGATAGTCCTGAAACTACAAATAACCCAATAGCCTCAGCTACTGGAATCCATATAAAATCTTCTTTATGCTTGATAAACACTATAACTAACCCAACATAAATCAAAGTCGAAAGAAAACTAATAAGAGTAATAAACTTCATTTTCTCCAAACCCAAAAAGAACCAACGTAGTGAAAACAAATCCCCAATTAACAACAAAGAAGCCAAAAGGAACAAATTTCGAGCTTCCTCAAATCGAGGAATAAATAGTACTAGAATAAAAATAATACAATAAGCAATCCCTATCAAAAAGAGTTTTACAGAGAAAACTTCGTTAAACAATTGTTCAACCTTTTCTAAATTATTTTTGTTTTTTGCCAGTTCCCGAACAGCCGATAAATCAAAACCATAATTCAGGAAATTAACGAAAAACAATACCATTGCCATCGCAAAAGCATATTTTCCATAATTCTCTACCCCTACCTTGAATATTAGATAAGGAATCAACCCTAAAGTCAATGCTAATTCCAATCCTTTTACTGTAAATAAGGAAATTAGATTTTGAGAGAAATGGTATATTTTTTTTTTATTCAATGGTTATTATAATAAATGAATCAAATTACACCAGTTCGAGTGATTTTAAAAGTAGCACTTCTCGATACATTTTGATTTATTCAAAATCCTACACTTATTCAAAATCTTGCAAATCAAAACACTCGAAGTGACGAACATGTCGTGTTATTTAGCACCGTCAGTTCGAGTGAATTTTCAGAAAATGCGAATAGCTTTTTCTGAAAATTTGTATCGAGAACCACTTCTCGATACATTTTGATTTATTCAAAATCCTACTCTTATTCAAAATCTTGCAAATCAAAATACTCGAAGTGACGAACATGTCGTGTTATTTAGCACCGTCAGTTCGAGTGATTTTGAAAAAAGCGCTAGCGGTTTTCAAAATCGTATCGAGAACCACTTCTCGATACATTTTGATTTATTGAACATCCTGCCATTATTCAAAATCTTGCAAATCAAAACACTCGAAGTGACGAACATGTCGTGTCATTTAGCACCGTCAGTTCGAGTGATTTTGAAAGTAGCGCTAGCGGTTTTCAAAATCGTATCGAGAACCACTTCTCGATACATTTTGATTTATTGGGCATGCTGATATTATTCAAAATCTTGCAAATCAAAACACTCGAAGTGACGAACGCATAATCGTATCAAGAACGCGTCAGTTCGAGTGATTTTGAAAGTAGCGCTAGCGGTTTTCAAAATCGTATCGAGAACCACTTCTCGATACATTTTGATTTATTGGGCATGCTGATATTATTCAAAATCTTGCAAATCAAAACACTCGAAGTGACGAACAAACTATCATTAAACCACCGTCAGTTCGAGTGATTTTGAAAGTAGCGCTAGCGGTTTTCAAAATCGTATCGAGAACCACTTCTCGATACATTTTGATTTATTGAACATCCTGCCATTATTCAAAATCTTGCAAATCAAAACACTCGAAGTGACGAACATGTCGTGTTATTTAGCACCGTCAGTTCGAGTGATTTTGAAAAAAGCGACAGCATTTTTCAAAATTATATCGAGAACCACTTCTCGATACATTTTGATTTATTGAATATTCTGCTATTATTCAAAATCTTGCAAATCAAAACACTCGAAGTGACGAATATATCGTATTATCGAGAACGCGTCAGTTCGAGTGATTTTGAAAGTAGCGCTAGCGGTTTTCAAAATCGTATCGAGAACCGCTTCTCGATACATTTTGATTTATTGAACATCCTGCCATTATTCAAAATCTTGCAAATCAAAACACTCGAAGTGACGAACGTATCATCTTAACGTGAACCCGTCAGTTCGAGTGATTTTGAAAAAAGCGACAGCATTTTTCAAAATTGTATCGAGAACCGAGAACCGAGAACAGAGAACTACTTCCTAAACGACTGAAACGTTTTTATCAACCCTTCTCGTGAAGACAAAGGCAACTCAATCCCTAATGCTTTTTTAATTTTAGCATTGCTAACTACATAATTTTCAGTGAGTTTTTGCAAACGCTCTGAATTAATCGGTAATGGTGCTATATCACCCAGTTTAGCAATAGCCTTAATAACTAATTGTGGAACAGCCAAAATAGTGGCTTTTCTCTCCAACGACTCTCCTGCCAGACTTACTATATCGGTTGTTGCTAACGAAAAATCATCTGCTATATTGTAAATCCCTGAAGGAACTTTTTTTTGCAATAACTGTTCGATCACAAAACAAAGATTATCAACACTCAAAAAAGAGCGTTCATTTTTGTATGCACCTAAAGGATAAGGAATCCCTTTGGCGACAATACTATATAATAAATTCAAATTTCCTTTATTCCCTGGGCCGTGAATCATACAAGGACGTAAGATATACACTTCCTTATCTTCAGGCAGATTTTGCATGATGTATTCTTCGGCCTTTAACTTCGATTTTCCGTAAACTGTTACAGGCTTAGGCACTACATTTTCGTCCAAAATACCTTCAACTTCATCTGCCGCAGCTTTTACAGAACTGATGTAAATGAATTTTTGAGCCGTTGATTGTACAAAATGATCGTATAATTTTTTGGTCAATTCATAATTGACCTCATAATACGCCGCATCATCAGCTGTCTTTTTTAAATCATGGGCTTTTCCAGCTAGATGCACTATCGCATCATAGGAATTATTACCTTGAAAAAATTCAGTATAGGATAAACTTTCAGGACTTGTTACTCTTGAAATCCCTTTTAATTGATAGTCTTTTTTTAAAAAATGGTTCAGATTTTGCCCTACAAAACCTGTGATACCTGTGATGTAGATGTTTTTCATTATATTTTTAAAAAGCCTAAGCTCTTCCAGATAAAACGGGTTTGTATTTTGAATGGCGAAAACGTTTGTCCATTCATCCCTAAAGCTTTTTGAATCTCTTTGGTAATCAATTTATAAGAAGATGTCCCTGAGCTACTCAACCCACCTACTAGCATAGCTGTAGTGGTAATACCCGAATATTTCCAACTGATATTGTTTTTCAAAAAGAACCTCGTTATCAACTCGTAATCGGCTCCAATTTTAAAATCTAGTGTGTAATCACCATACTTTTGAAACAACGATTTCTTAAAAAAGATGGAAGGATGAGGAGGCATAAAGCCAATTTTCAACTTTTCGGGTTTCCAACTTTTTGACGAATACAACCTAATGATTTTGCCTTTAGTATTGTGCTGAATGATGTTCCCCACAGAAGCATCAATCACATTATTTTGATGAACAGCAGCTATTTCTTCCAACACGGTATTCGAATGAAAAGTATCATCAGAATTTAAAATACCAATAATATCACCACTCGCCATAGCGATTCCTTTATTCATGGCATCGTACAGACCTTTATCAGGTTCTGAAACCCATTTGGTAATAATGGATTCATTAGCTTGAATTATTGCAAGGGTATTGTCTTTGGATTTTCCATCAACAATAATATATTCAATATCCTTGTAGGTTTGATTGGCTACTGATTGAATGGTTTTTTCGATGGTTGCCGCACTGTTGTAGCAAACCGTTATGATGGTGATTTTCATTTTTTTCTAATACAATTAGGAATTATTTATTAAATCAATCTGATAAACATCTTTAATAAATTGTTTCATTTTGTCGACATCAGAGCCACAATGTTTTTTTATTTCATAAATTTTAGCATCAACTAAAGTTCTATACCACCAACCCTGTAGAAAGTGCCATAAAAAACCTTCTTTACCATCCAAAAATCCTAATCTAAAAACGTATCTATAAACAAAGTAGGTGAATGATCTAAGAAAAAGAGGTGATTTAACATATTTTAATTTTACACGTCTTTTCACAGAAGCTTGATTCGATAATTTAACTTCCTGACTAGCTCCAATCAAATTATATTCAATATCCAACAAATCAATAGCTTCACGTATAGAATAACCATTATGTTTTGTTGTCCACCATGCAATTGAATTTAAATTATCATCTGCAAAACCATTTTCAAACTTTACTGAATTCCCTTCAAATAATTCAATATGTTCGTCCATCCATCTATTCTCCGATCTTGCTTTACCAGTTCTAAAAATCCTTAGCATAAATATTTGCCCTAAACCATACTTCATATGCCTACCCATAAAAACCCTCTTTAATGGTAATTCGACACCTGTGGTTTCAGGTTTTAATAATTCTAAGTTGTCTATTAATTCCTGTTTTGTGCCTTCTAATAAATATTCATCAGCATCTAGTCTCAATACCCAATCAGTAGTAATATTACAATTACCTAATCCCCAATTAAATTGTGTTGCATAATTAATCCATTTATTGGAAAAATAATCAACCTGATTTTCCTTAGCTATTTGTTCTGTTCCATCTGTTGAAAAAGAATCTACAATAATAATTCTTTCACATACATCTTTTATTGAATTGATACAGCGTTGTAAATGAATTTCTTCATTATAGGTCAAAATAATCGCCGTTAGTGATGGAGTATTATTCATTATTAAGTATTCTTTTTTTAATAAATTTTGCGGGGTTACCCCCAACTATTGACCAGTTTTCAACATTCTTATAGACACAGGCATTAGCCCCAACAACAGCTCCTTGACCAACGGTAACTCCCATCCCAACAAAAGCTGCTGCTCCAATCCAAACTTGGTCTTCAATAACAATAGGAGCATGTATTAAGGGGTTATGAGATAATTGAACATCATGAGAGGCGGAACACAAATAAGTTTTTTGAGAAACAGTTGAATGAGCTCCTATTCTAATTTTATCAACATTATAACAATCAACTTCCGGAGCCAAACATGAATAAGCATCCATTTCTAAATTCCAAGGCATATAGATTTTAACACTTGAATATACTACAGCCGTTCTATGAACCTTAGCCCCAAATAACCGCAATAGAAATAATTTCCAAGAATTGCAAAAGCTTCTAGGTAATGGTCTTGCCAGTAACATCCAAGTTATAGACCATAATAAACGTGCTAGTTGGTTTTTTCTACTAATAGCATTTTGATACTTCGATAAATCTATTAAATTATTTTCCATTATTTTAAATATACAAAATCTGGTTTTTCTCCTTTGTGTAAAAGCCACTGATATAATTTCAAAAACTTATCGCCCACTGAATCAATAGAATAGTTTTTCTCAATAAGCATTCTTCCTCTTTTTCCAATTTCCTGCAATTCTTTTTCTTCCATTTTCATTAACAAAGTCATAGAATCTAGTAGATTTTCATCAACTAGCTCGATCCATTTCCCTGCACTATACGTTTCTAATTCTTCCCAGGGTGTCCCCATAGTTGTAATAACCGGAAGACCTGAAGCTAAAGCTTCAGCCACAACTATTCCAAAATTTTCACTGTAAGATGGCAATACAAACAAACTAGCACTATGATAAGTTGCAATTTTATCCTTTCCAAATTTAGGTCCCACAATCTTAATCTCTTTTTGTAGACTCTGTATTTTTATAATTTGGTTTAGTTGTTCAATATAGACTAATTCTCCATTACCTGCTATCTCTAGTTCCCAATTCTGTCTAATATTTGAATCTATTTGAGCCCACACTTTAATTAGATATTCTATACCTTTTTGCTCATGAATTCTCGACAAAAAAAGAACTTTTCGTTTACCTTTTATTACACTGTTATTCTTTAATGGATATTCATTTAAATCAATTCCATTTGGAATAATTGCAATAGGATTAGTATATCCTAAAGCTCGAAAATTATTCATTTCCTTTTTTGCTGTAGCATGTAGACATGTAGCTAATTTCAAATCTTTATGTTGATAAATTTTTAAAGCTAAATACTTTTTCCAATAAGACTTATTGTTTAATGAAATAGGATCGAGGCAACCATGTACAGACAAGACATAGGGCATTTTTTTCATTCTAGCCACTTTCGCCATCTGATGTACAGAAAGCCCCCATAATCCATTCCCATGAAAAAGGTGAGTAAGTGAGTTCTTTAAACTTTTTTTTAAACTCCTTGAGTATCCTATTTTATTAAAAAAATGGAATTTAACTTTTACTTTTGAATTAAAATCATATGGTAACTCAGATTGCAATGTCTCTAGTGTTAATTCAACATTTTGATTTTTACTTAGTCTATTTAATAATAAACGTATATACTCGGCAGGTCCACCCGTTGATTTATCTATTGAAGATATGCAATGTGTTATTTTCATATTAAAAATACGACAAGTAAAAATTCACTTCTATTATATATATTTTACAAAGAACTCTAAAAACAATTTTTTTTATAATCAAAAGACTGTTTTTCAATTAAGTTAATTTCCATGGTGCAATGGGTCTCTTTTGATTCTCATAAATATGTCCCATTATTCTAGAGAAATAATCACTTCCTTTCTTAGCTGATAAACTCACATCTGCCCAACTTTTAATCCCCATCCTTTTGGTTTTATCAATTGGCAACTCAATTAAATAATCATTTAAAACCTCTTTAAAATTATTCTTTTGGTTACTAAACACTCTCCCTATTTGAGGCTTAATTAAACAACTAGCACCTGCATTTTCACTTACCAAAACAGGAGTCCCAACATGTACAGCTTCATTCACTACTGCACCCCATCCATCAAAAATACTAGGTAAAATAAGTAAATCCGCATCAAAAATATACTTATTTACATCTTGGTTTGGAACTCCCCCAATATATTTAATTATTTTATTATTTTTTATTAAATTCATTAGATCATTTTCTAATGGACCAATTCCTATAATTTCAAAACTATCAATTTTATCCGCTAAAAGTAAAACATCTTGAACTATTGGTAATATATTTTTGCGAATATCAATACTACCTACAAATAACAATTTTGGTTTTGTCCTAATATTTTTTATTTTCTCAAAAGAAGTATTATTTTCAGTGAAGTAAATCCAATCAAAAATAATATCTGAATTAAATCCAACTTTCTTATAACAGTCAATTGCATTATCACTAATTGCTAATATAAAATCAATTTTACTTCGATATTTAATGGCTAATAATTTGTATTTAATAAATCTTAACTTCCCTTTAATTCCTAAAGTATTAAAGGGTTCTAACATAACACCAATATTTAAGCTTAAACCAATAGCAATTTTAAAAACACTGGCAGGCAAGGGAAAAGAATCAATCCCAGTAAAAACGTGAATTGCTCCTTTTATTGCTAATAATTCTTTTATTTGTACTTCTTGTGGACTAACAATAACCTTAGTATTACCAAAATCTGGAACTAACCAACCATGTTTTTGTCTTTCTACATTAAGACTTTCCTCAACCACTAGAACTACCTTATTATTTATAGACAAGTTTCTAATGAATGCAGACTGATGAATACTCAATATGTTTTGCCAAAAAATATAATCCATATTTTATTAATTACTGATTCAAAATAGTTTTGTAGACAGAATAATACTTTTTAGCAATTTCTTCTGGAGAAAAACGTTTTACATTTTGAATTCCTCTTTCTATTAATTGTTCTCTAAGATGAGCATTGTCTTTTATTTCTTTGAGAGCTTTTTTAATTTCTTCAACATTATACGGATCAACTAATATTGCAGCATCCCCTGCAACGTAAGGCATTGAAGCTATATTACTTGTAACAACTGGTCTCCCTACTGCATTTGCTTCCAAAATAGGCACTCCAAACCCCTCGTACTCAGAGGCAAAAAATAAAACATCACATTTCTTATAACATTCAAAAACTTCTTCACGTGTCAAATTAAATCTCCATTCATAACTAATATTATAAGCATCTAATTTCTTTTTAATAGAATCATCTGGACTTCTTAATAATAATAATTGGAATGAAGTCCCTTTAATGGCCTCTATCAATCTATTCAAATTTTTTGTATCGTCAGACCCTATTTGCAATATAATTGGATTAGTAACATTAAAAGTATATGGACAGTAATAAAAATCTAAGGGAGCAGGATTAGGAATCACTACTATCTTATCTGGATTAATTTTACACGTTTCTATAATTTTTCTTTTAGTAAAATCAGATATGGTTGTAATTTGTTCAACCTTTTTAAAAGGTAAAGTAAGCCAAAAAAATTTAAAGAGTTTTCTTTTAATGACACTTCCACCGAATCCTCTATCAATAGGTCCTAAATCGTGAATTGTTACTACTGTTTTTTTTGACTTTAAAAAGAGAGCAATAATATGAATGTCACCAGTAATATGATTGATATCTCCTTGGAAATGTCTCGCTTTAAAATAAGACTGGAATCTTTTAAATTTTTGTGTACATATAAAGTCAGTGTGCCATACATCCGAAGGCATACTTTTTTTTATAATATCAAAAACAGCCTCTATACTATTAGCACTTTCATTCTTTGGTCTATAAAAATAAGTAACTTTCACCTTTTAAATTATTTTTCACACATTACTAATTGAATAACTGATTTTATTGTCTCAATATTTGAATATCCCGAACTCTTACAACGTTGATATCCATTCTCAGCAATCATTTTGCGAGTTTCTTCATTCTCTAAATAAAACTTACATTTTTCGAGTAATTCTGCAGGACTAGAAAAAAATGAAGCTTCTTTATCTTCTTCAAATAAAGCTAAATGTTCATTAGTTCTTTCTGCTAACATAAATCCTCCACATGCAGGTATCTCCATAGTTCGAGTAGTTTGCAAATCCAGATTCATTTTTCTCAAAAAACATAAATTAATTTTGAACGCTTTTAATGCTTTACAATAATCCTCACTATACAACCCTTTACCTTCTATAGTAAGGTTAGGAAATTTATCTTTGTACTGGATCCAAGATCCCGTTCCCCAAACCCTCACCTTTAAACCATTTTTGGCTAAATAAAGAATTATTCGAGCTCTATCCTCCTCCCAAGATCCTATAAAACCAATATCTCCTCCTAAAACATCCTGTTCTTTAACAGTAATTTCTCTAGGATAATGAAAATCATCCTGAAAAGCATTATTGACAAACAAAACTTTATTTGCACCTAGTTTTTTTAAATCATTAACTGCATATGATTTTGTAGTAACATATGCATCATAATAAGGTAATGAATGTATAAAATCATAGGACTGATTATGTTTTTGAGTCATTTCGTCAGGTGAATAACCTACGATTTTAATATTCGGATTGAATTCTTTTATTCGTTTTAAAGTTTTGGCTTTAATCCCCATCCCTTTATCAATCCAAACTAGATCAAACGTCCCTTTAATTACAGTTTGTATAACTTTATTATTGAATACACTGGTATGCCTATACGGAATTTTAATGCCAAATTTAAAAATTAAATTTATTACTCGGTTTATCAAACTAAAACGAATTACAGTATCTATACTTTCAACCTCTCCAATTTCACACAATACATTTTGACGATGTAAAGCTGTATTAGAATTTCCATAATCAGAAAAATTACCAATAGACAAAATTCTAAGCATTTTTTATATTTAATTTAAATTTATATATTTTATACATATAGACAAAGGATAACAAAAATAACATCCCTTTAATCCAACCATTTAATTGCCCTACAAATTCCTCTTCCATTTTTATAAAAGAAATATAAAATAAAGGATATAAAATTAAAACAAGAGTATTCCCTTGCTCACTAATCATTTTATATAAATAATTATTTAGCAAGCATAATGCACGACCAAACAAGAACATAAACACCCAAGAACCAAAAACACCAAATTCAGCATAGGCAATCCCAAAAGGATTAATCCCTACAGAAACATCTTCTGGAAGTAAATTTCCAGTATAACGGGTATAATTAGTATGAGTATCAATATCTTTTTTACTTGGAAAAAGTACTCTAGGAACTATTGAATTTGTAAAGTCAGAAAGAAACTGCGTCCCAAAAGTATGTGGATAGTGGTCAGGAACATAATCATATATTTGTGCAATGGTAGAACCTGCACTAGCTCTTTCACTAAAAGAATACCCATCATTTTCTCTTTCATTTTCGAATACCGAATCAATAAAAAGCTCCAAACTAAAACCTCTTGAATCACCAACCCATACTAAAGACCTGTAAGCTGTTTTTACCGTATTTAAAAAACTAATAACAAAAAAACCAAAAATTAACACTAACAAAACTTGCTTTTTATTTAAATTAAAGAGGGTTGGAATAAAAACAAATAACAACATTCCTGACAAAATGAATTCAGCAAAAACAGTTGTTCTAATCGCAACATTTAAAAAAAGTAAAAAATAGATAATAGGATATATTAAGTATTTCTTTTTTTCTTTATATAACAAAACAATAGAGAAAACATAACCTACACTAGTTATTAGATTTAAAATCAAATCAAAACTAAAAGACTTATAAGTTGTTAGAATTTTAAAACAAATACCTAACAACATTATTCCTTTTAATAATAGAAAATTTTTCCTATTACCTATAAATAATACGATGCTATTTTTCTTAAATATTATCCTTTTTCTCCCCAAATTACATGCATAATAAAATGAAAGAATCCCCCCTCCCATTATTAACAAATATTCTTGTAAATTCGAGAGGTTTTTATCCATCATAGGTAAAATGAATAATTGCAGAACAGTAACAAAAAAAATAACTTCAAAAACAGCAAACTCTTGAGTTATTTTAGAAATAAAAGTACGAATAACAATGAATGACAAACCAACTGCAAATATTTTATACAAAAATAAATTATTAGACAACAACAATAATAAGCTTATCATTGTCAGTAAAATGGAAATTTGGTACTTATTGTTTTTCAATTTTTTTTTATTTATTACTACTAAAATTATGACTGAATTATGATTGGATTAAAAGTAACTGCACATAAATATACGAACCAACAATTATTTTGATTCCTATATCGTTTTTACACGCTTTCTTTCAAATACTAATCTTTTTAAATTTAAAACGGTTGCTTTATCATAAGAAAAGATAACCAACATATAGAAAATTGGATATACAAACACTGAAAACACAAAATTTAAGTAGAGTGACATTTCAACATTTTCCCTTAGGTAGAAAAACAGTAACACTGTAACAAATCCTATTAAAAAATATTTTATTATTGGTTGCAAAACGGCTCTAGCCGAGATATTATATTTTTTAAAAGACATCACAATCAAAAAAATACTAGATACATTATGAAGCGTAACAGCTATCGCTGCACCTTTCTCTTTTAAAAAAAAAGTAAAAGGAACTATTAAAGCAATAAATAATAGAGTATTATAGCTTGAATATTTAGCTTGTAATTTAAAATCTCCTTTTAGGCGCAATGCAACTTCCCATATTGAAGAAATCACTTTAAACCCAATAGCAAAGGATAATATTTCTGTTAATTGAATAGTATCTCCCCATTTATCAGATAAAAAAATTAATATTAATGGTTTTGTAGCTAATATTTGCCAAAAAGCAAAAGGCATCCCAACAAATGATAAATATTTAAGAATAATCAATAGTGTATTCTTTTGCTCTTCAAATTGATTTTTAGGTATTTTATTTAATGTTGGATAAAGTACAGGAACTATACTTCCTACAACAAATCCAATAGCTTGAATACTGAATGTAAATGCCATATAGTAAATTCCTACTACTGACTTAGTAGCAATAAGCCCCAATATTAATACATCTGATTGTTGTATAACTCTTTGATTAAATGAATTTGCAAAACCATAAAAACTATTTACTACAATAACCCTCCACTTTGAAAGTTTAAATGAAATATTAAATTTTAAATTAGATAATTTTAAGCAATAGAAGTATTGTGTGTAGGATATAATAACAATTGGAATTACAAAACTATATATTCCAAAATGAAGTAAAGCGAAAACTATAGTTAAAAGATTAGTTGCAATACTTGAATAGATTTGGATAAGAGATAACGTTTTAAACTGAAGATTAATTCTTAGTTTCGCATCTGGTAAAACATTAAAAGTATTTGGAAATATAGATAATGAAAAAATAAAAATTAAATACATAATTTCATTATCATCATATAATATACCAC
The DNA here is from genome assembly GCF_034119845.1 of Flavobacterium sp. NG2. NCBI lineage: Bacteria > Pseudomonadati > Bacteroidota > Flavobacteriia > Flavobacteriales > Flavobacteriaceae > Flavobacterium > Flavobacterium sp. NG2. Next base: position 128,655 of record NZ_CP139420.1, read on the forward strand.
CTATCACTCCCCCTAAAAGACATAAAACGAATGTAATAATTGATAGAATGGTAAGAATAGAAGTAGAATTCTGAAAAAACAAATCAAAAGATTTTTCTTTCTTAATTAAAACATCCGTTAACCCAAAATTTTGAAGAATAGTAATAAAACTAGTAATAGTAAACATTAATCCAATCTTACCGAAATCACTAGGCAATAAAATCCAAGCAAGAACTAATTGTGAAAAAATATTTACTATTTTATTCCCTATTGAATTGATTATAGTCCATACAATTCCTTTTTTTATATTATTCTTTATTTCTATAGACATTTTTTTTATTTGGTAATAAAAATTAAGGTAAACTTAAAAACGATAATAGTTTTTATTAAATTTATGTACAACAGAATTAAATATTAATTTTTTAACAACATAACCTCTAACTTTTGAAGTATTTTTTTCTGTTAAAAAATATATTAAGTATGAAATAATACATATTAAAAAAACAAATAAAATAAGCCCCAACCAATTATAAAGATTAGCAGTAGTTAATCGTTGACTAGGAAACATCTGATTACAGTAATTTTCAAAAAAGGTAATAACAGGACTATGAATTGCATACATTGTAAATGAAAAATCTGCAATAATTTTGAAGTAATATAAATTCTTATTTACCTTTTTCTTCCTATTTAACCATAAAACGATCAAAACACAAAAATATAAGCCCAATAGGTAATCTGTAAAAATAGATTCAAAATAATTACAAAATAAAATAAATGGAGCTAAAAAAAGCATCCAAAAAACATATAAATAATTCTTTTTCAAAATACTATACTTCGGCACTAAAGGGATAACACATCCTAATAACCATATAGGGAAAAGAATCATTATTTTTGGAACTAATATAGAAAAAAGAATAAGACATCCTATAATCACAATATATTTACAAATATTATTTTTTAATCTTAAATAACATAATATTACTATTAAAAACATAATATAGTACCAAAATTCATAAGCTAAACTCCATAGAGGTCCATTACTCCCATATACTGGAACTAGTATGGTTTGCATAAAAAAAACATTTCCAATAAAAGTTTTTAGAGAAACATCTAAATTCATATTTTTTAATATGTATGTATAATCTAGTATCCCACCAAAAATTAATGCTGGTATTAAAACAACATACATCCTAGTAAGTCTTTTTGATAAATATTCAAAACCGGAAAAATAACCAGAAGCAACTTTTGATATTGAAATCCCTCCAACTAAAAAACCGCTCAATACAAAAAAAACAATTACACATTGATGACCTATTCTAGTAAAAGCAAATAATATAAAATTAAATATATTTTTAGAATTTTCTTCTAGCTCATTAAATGACATAAAATAACTCCCCCTAAAATGCCCTATCAACACCATAAGAGCAGCAACAGCTCTACTAATATCTAATTTTTGCGAAGCATATTCTGATATATTAAATTTAGTACTCATCAATATTATGAAGGTAAAGTTTAATTAATTTTTAAATAACACTTTTGACAAATCGTCATTATAATCTACCTCTCCCTCGAAAACATTTTCATAATCTTTAAATAATTTCACTCGATGTGTCCCAGGAAACCATATAGTATTATTTCTGCCCAAATAAGAAGCCCATAAACTAAAAGTACTATTTGAAGCAATAAGAATTTTACTTTGTGACAATGACAGTAAATCTGAAATAGCAGATCCACCAGAAACTCTTTCAACATTTGGTAATACTAATATGTCTCTTAATTGATCTTCATTACCGTCTGAAAAAACCTTTACTAGTAAATTTTCATTAAATTTAGTTCGAATTTTATCAATAATTTCAATATACCATTGCAAGGGCAATCTACAACTAAAAGCTCCATCTCGTATTTCTTGTTCATCTTGTGGAAGATAAAAATCTCCAAGTCTAATATGGACAGCAATATGATCCGATTTATTAATACTACCCACTACTAAATGAGAAGGCTCTACAATTTTATACAATTCCTTTTTTACAATCTCATAATCATCAATAATGTCAGTCATTTGATCAGACATACCTTCAAAATTTATAACTTTCCACCATTTACCTTCAAAAATCGTATTAGAATTAACTTCTTTCTCTTTAATTTTTTTTGAAAAAAGAAGTAGCAAAAATTTCTTAAAACCTTTAATGTTCTTTGATAAAAAAATCCCCTTATATGTGCGTTTATCTATCTCTCCTCGTATATAAGTTCCTATTTTATACGTTGACCAAGTAGGGTCAATAATTTCTAAATTATTTTTTTTTGCAAAAATTACAGCTCTAGCCCAAGGAAACAATATGTTTCCTAGACCAGCTCCACCAATCCTAAAACCGAGAAAATCGGTACTGCATAACTTTACATTAACAAATACTTTACTCATTGTACCTTCCTAAAAAAATTCAACAATTATTCAATATTACTTACTTATTTTTTTTAGCAATCTCCAAATCACTAGCTACCATTTCCTTCACTAATCCCGCCAAATCGTATTGAGGTTTCCAACCCAATTGTGTTTTAGACTTAGTAGGGTCTCCAATTAACAAATCTACTTCGGTTGGGCGGTAATATTGAGGATCTACACGTACCACTACAGTACCTACTGCTAACTGATAGTCTGGATTATTACAAGCTATAACCTTAGCAATTTCATTTTCATTTTCACCTTCAAAAGCCAATTCCATTCCTACCTCAGCAAATGACAAACGCACAAAATCACGGATATAAGTCGTTACTCCAGTAGCAATTACATAATCTTCGGCTTTGTCTTGCTGTAAGATTCTCCACATGGCCTCTACATAATCCTTGGCATGTCCCCAGTCTCTTTGAGAGTTTAAGTTTCCTAAGTACAAGCAGTCCTGTTTTCCTAATGCAATAGCCGCCGTTGCCATCGTGATTTTACGGGTTACAAAAGTCTCCCCGCGTCTTGGTGATTCGTGGTTGAATAAGATTCCGTTACAAGCATACATATCATAAGCTTCACGGTAGTTTTTGGTAATCCAAAATCCATAAATTTTAGCCACACCATAAGGCGAACGTGGATAAAATGGAGAGTTCTCATCATAAAAACCTTTTTCGTTTTTGTTTTCAGCTAAACCTCCATATAATTCAGAAGTAGAAGCTTGATAGATTCTGGTTTTCTTTTCAAGACCCAAAATACGTACGGCTTCTAAAATACGTAGTGTTCCTAAACCATCCACATTACCCACATATTCCGGAGAATCAAAAGACACTTTCACATGTGACATTGCCCCAAGGTTGTAAATTTCATCCGGTTGTACCTCCTGAATAATTCGAATTAAGTTCGTCGAATCCGTCAAATCCCCATAATGCAATTTAAAATTCACATGATTCTCATGTTGGTCCACATACAAATGGTCAATTCTCTGCGTATTGAATGAGGAAGCACGGCGTTTCACACCATGAACCATATATCCTTTTTCTAATAATAATTCAGCTAAATAAGAACCATCTTGACCTGTGATTCCTGTAACTAATGCTGTTTTTTGCTTGGTATTCATATTCGTTATTTCTTTATTTCGTTATTGTTGTTTTTGAAAATGGTTATTTGGTTATATGGTTAATTGGTTATATGGTTAATTGGTTAAGGGGTTAAGGGGTTAACTGGTTATTTGGTTAATTGGTTAATTGGTTAAGGGGTTAACTGGTTAATTGTTTAAATCTTTATCGATTAACACTCTTCTCAACGATTAAACCCTAAACGATTAACCGATTAAACTTTTTCTCAACGATTAACCAATTAAACTTTTCTCTAAACGGTTAAACCCTAAACAATTAACCAATTAAACTTTCCCGAAACAATTAACCGATTAAACTTTTCTCTAAACGATTAAACTCTAAACAATTAACCAATTAAACTCTAAACAACTAACCGATTAAACAGTTAAACCTTCTTCTTCAAAACCTCTTTATTGTTAATTTGATATTTATATAGTGCATTCAATTTATTCAAAATAGAATCTAATTGAATTCTGAGTGTTGTATATTTCTCTTCTTCAATATAATCCATATCTAAAGCAGTATTCAAGTGGTCTATCGTTTCTAGCCCGCTGGAATAAGAAATATTGGTAAAATGAGCTTGATCAAAATTAGAAGCTCTTCCTGAACCCTCCGCCAAATTAGCTGAAATACTCGATGACGACCTATTGATTTGGCTAATCAACTCAAATCGCTCTTCTTTTGGAAACAACCGACTTGTTTTTTTGATATCAATTTTAAACTTCCTTGCCAACTGATATACTTCTAATTTTTCAAATGAATAGATATGATATTTCATGTTGTTGTTATTTGGTTAATTGGTTATTCGGTTATTTGGTTAACTGGTTAATTGGTTATTCGATTATTTGGTTAACTGGTTAATCGATTAAACCCTAAACGATTAACCTTTCTCTAAACGATTAAACTCTAAAAGACTAAAATTTGGTTAATTGGTTAACTGGTTAATCGGTTAAACCCTAAACGATTAAACTCTAAACGATTAACCTTTCTCTAAACGATTAAACGATTAACCTTTTTCTAACCGATTAACCTTTTCCTAACCGATAAACCCAAAAACTACATCTTCACTTCTTTAAACCTGTCTATATTCTCTAAAAACCATTTATACGTTAACGTAATTCCTTTGTCAAGCGCTACTTCGTGTTTCCAGCCTAGGGCATGCATTTTTGAAATATCCATTAACTTGCGTGGTGTCCCATCAGGTTTTGAGGCATCCCAAATGATTTCACCTTGATGACCCACTGCTTTTTGAATCGTTTCAGCCAAATGCTTGATGGTTAAATCCTCTCCTGTACCTACATTATATAAGTGCTCTGGCAATCTATTTTCTAAAGCAAAAACAACTGCTTGAGCCATATCATCTACAAAAAGAAATTCACGCATAGGAGTTCCGCTTCCCCAAAGACTAACAGGGGCATGATTATTTTCCTTAGCTTCATGAAACTTACGAATCATTGCTGGTAACACATGCGAACTGGTTAAATCAAAATTATCGTGAATACCATATAAATTAGTAGGCATCAAACTCACATAATCTTTATTGAATTGTTTGCGTATCGCTTCACAGGCTTTTACTCCCGAAATTTTAGCGATAGCATACCATTCATTGGTAGGCTCTAAAGTATCGGTTAGTAAATAATCTTCCTTCAAAGGTTGAGGCGCAAATTTGGGATAAATACAAGAACTTCCTAAGAAAATAAACTTCTCAATACCTGCTTGTAGAGCCGAATCAATTAAATTATTTTGGATTAACATATTCTCCATCAAAAATTGATACGGATAATTATTGTTGGCCAAAATACCTCCCACTTTGGCTGCAGCATCAATAACAACCTCAGGCTTTTCGGTAGCAATAAAGTCTTTGACCGCTTGCTGGTTTCTTAAATCCAATTCTTTACTAGAGGCTCCTATCAAATTTTGATATCCTTTGGCTGATAATGCTCTCCAAATTGCACTACCCACCATGCCTTTATGCCCAGCAATATAAATTTTAGTTTCTTTATTCATTGTTTTCTTACTCTTTTAATTATAAAAAAAAGCGCTGTTAAACCTCAAACATCTTGTGCAATCCCACGGCTTCGCCGTTCACACTCCCATTTTTAAGAGCTGAAACGGATATTTTTTTTGCGGCAAATATAGTTAGTTTATCTCGGTTAATCCCAAAAAAAAACAAACTCGTTTGAACAACTTGGTGATTTTCAAAACACCACCATCTTCATCTTGCTTTGAATCAAGACAAAGCAAAAAAAATATCACTAAACAAAGTGATATCTTAACGTTAAGTTTACATGAATTAATTCAATAGTACCGATTGCTCTTTTTCTAAAGCATTGTAAACATATTTTACATCTTGCGACGATTTCTTTTTTAAGATTAAATTCGCATCATCGGTAAAAACGAAAATAGTATCCTTAGTTCCAACAAAAGCCGTAAACTTATTGGTCCCAATAGCCATATTACCATTTTCATCAACAGGATGTCCTTTTGATTTTAAATAATCATAAACCGATTCAAAAGAACCTAAATCAGACCAAATAAAAGAAGAAGCTACTACTTTAATCTTTTTACTGCGTTCCATTACCGCATAATCTACACTAATGGATGGAATATTTAACGAAAGTTCTAAATCCAACTCCCCTTCTTTATTATTTTCCCAAGCTATTTTTGATTTTTCATACACATCAGGCTGAAAAGCTTTTAGCTCATCCAAAAACACACTAGCTTTAAAACAGAACATGCCACTATTCCACAAGAAATTACCTTTTGCAATAAAATTCATCGCTGTAATTTGGTTTGGTTTTTCTCTAAAAGAAATTACCACATCTCCTTTACGTTCAATATAACCATAACCCGTTTCAGGCTTTGTAGGACTAATTCCAAAAGTTACGATAAAACCATTGTCTGCTTTTTCGATAGCTTCTTGTATGGCTTCCTCATATTTATCCATAGCATCAATAATATGATCCGAAGGAGTAACAATCAAAATATCATCTGGTTGCGAAGCAAAAGCTGCAAAAGCAATTGCCGCAGCCGTATTTCTTGGCGTTGATTCCACAATATTCACATAAGGAATTGCCGCTTTTTCCATCACTTTTTTACTCAAGTGACAGTTATCAACATTCCCTACCACCATCATCTTATCGGCAATAGCACGGTTTCGTTCCACTGTTAATTCAAACAATGATTTCCCTTCAAAAAGGTTTAAATACTGTTTCGGTTGACTCTTTCGCGAAAGCGGCCATAAACGACTCCCTATTCCTCCTGTAAGGATAACATGTGTGATTGATTTTTTGTTTTCCATATTCTTTTTATAAATTTTAAAATATCTTAGCTCAACTAAGACTCCTATTATTTCTTAATTCAATTATGATTATCTTTTTCTCATTAAAATCAAAATACTCGAAGTGACGAATATGTCGTATTATTTAGCACCGTCAGTTCGAGTGATTTTGAAAGTAGCGCTTCTCGATACATTTTGATTTATTCAAAATCCTACTCTTATTCAAAATTTTTCAAATCAAAACACTCGAAGTGACGCACATATCCTCTTATCTATAACCCGTCAGTTCGAGTGATTTTGAAAGTAGCGCTAGCGGTTTTCAAAATTGTATCGAGAACCCGTCAGTTCGAGTGATTTTGAAAGTAGCGCTAGCGGTTTTCAAAATTGTATCGAGAACCCCGTCAGTTCGAGTGATTTTGAAAGTAGCGCTAGCGGTTTTCAAAATTGTATCGAGAACCCCGTCAGTTCGAGTGATTTTGAAAATAGCGACAGCGGTTTTCAAAATTGTATCGAGAACCCCGTCAGTTCGAGTGATTTTGAAAATAGCGACAGCGGTTTTCAAAATTGTATCGAGAACCCCGTCATATATTATTACAATCGTCCATCAACTCCTTCTTTCAATACGCCCTTAACATCATACAACACAGACTTCTCTTTTCTAAACTGCACTAAGTCCATATTCAAAAAATCAGTATGTGCCACCCCTAAAACTAGGGCATCAAATTTATGATTAGGCACACTAGCTGTTGTTTGAATTTTATATTCGTGCATGACTTCTTCTGGATTTGCTAAAGGATCGAAAACCGTTACATTAACTCCATATTCTTTTAATGCATGTATCAAATCCACTATTTTAGTATTGCGAACATCAGGACAATTTTCTTTAAAAGTGATGCCCAACATTAACAAATCGGCCTCATTAACAGTGATTCCTTTTTTAATCATCAACTTCACTATTTGAGAAGCCACATATTCCCCCATGCTATCATTTAGTCTCCTTCCTCCAAGAATAATTTCAGGATGATACCCTATTTCTTGTGCTTTTTGTGCCAAATAATACGGGTCGACACCGATACAATGCCCACCCACTAAACCAGGCTTAAAAGGTAAAAAATTCCATTTGGTTCCCGCAGCTGCCAAAACTTCATGCGTATCAATATTCATCAAATTGAATATTTTAGCCAATTCATTGACAAAGGCAATATTAATATCGCGTTGCGAATTTTCAATAACCTTAGCTGCTTCGGCCACTTTTATACTTGGAGCCAAATATGTCCCCGCAGTAATTACAGACAAATATAATTCATTCACTTTTTGTCCTACTTCAGGAGTTGAACCCGAAGTCACTTTTAATATTTTATCAACCGTATGCTCTTTATCTCCAGGATTGATTCTTTCTGGAGAATAACCCGCAAAAAAATCTTGATTGAATGTCAAACCCGAAATCTTTTCTAAAACCGGTACACATTCTTCTTCAGTTACTCCGGGATAAACTGTTGATTCATAAATAACAGTATCTCCTTTTTTCAAAACCTGAGCCACCGTTTCAGATGACTTATACAAAGGAGTCAAATCAGGTCTGTTATTCTTGTCTACAGGTGTAGGAACTGTCACTATATAATAATTACAATCCTCGATATCAGTAATCCTTGACGAACAGTACAAACCCGTCTTTAAAGTACTTTCTTCGTTCAAACAAGGATTTTTATCCAAAAGCACCCCTTGCAGCACCTCATTGCTAATTTCGAGTGTACTATCAATACCAGAACGCAATTCATCAATTCGATTTTGGTTAATATCAAAACCAACTACAGCATATTTCGTAGCAAAAAGTCTCGCCAAAGGCAAACCAACATATCCTAAACCAATAACCGCAATCTTAATCTCTGAATTCATTCTGTTTTTTTATCGTCTTTAAATCAACACTTTTATAAAAAAGCGAAAATACTGTTTTATATATTATTACTATAAAATGATTGCAGATTTTTGATTAACGAATTTTAATTCATGATGTGCTTAACCCTGAAAATCGTCAGATTTTTATTTGCTAATAAACTCTAAAATCAAAAATCGTTATTTTATTCACAATCTCTTCCAACTCCCAACTTCTAACTTCTAACCTCCTTATACTGTTTATCATAATAAGACGCATAGGCCCCAGAAGTCACGTTTTTCAACCAATCTGTGTTATTCAAATACCAATTAACCGTCAGCTCTAATCCTTGTTCAAAGGTCACTGATGGCTCCCAACCCAATTTTTCTTTAATCTTGGATGCATCAATAGCATAACGTAAATCATGCCCCGGTCTATCTTTTACATATGTAATCAATTTTTCGGACTCTCCTGCTTCACGTTCTAACTTAACGTCCATAATCCCACATAACAAACGAACCAAATCGATGTTTTTCCATTCGTTAAATCCACCAATATTATAAGTCTCATGATTCACTCCTTGATGAAAAACCATATCAATAGCACGAGCGTGATCTACAACAAAAAGCCAATCTCTAGTATAATTACCATCTCCATAAACGGGCAATGGTTTATGATTAATGATATTATTAATAAACAAAGGAATTAATTTTTCAGGAAAATGATTTGGCCCGTAATTATTGGAACAATTCGTCAACACATAAGGCAAACCATAAGTCTCTCCATAAGCTCTCACAAAATGGTCTGAGCTCGCTTTTGAAGCTGAGTATGGCGAATTAGGATCATAGGCGGTTGTCTCAGTAAATAATCCTTCAGCGCCCAAAGAACCATAAACCTCGTCAGTGCTGATATGATAAAAACGTTTACCCTCATAGTTATCCCCCCAAATCGCTCGAGAAGCATTCAACAAATTAACCGTTCCAATAACATTCGTTTTCACAAAAGCCATCGGGTCTTCGATAGAACGATCCACATGCGACTCCGCAGCTAAATTAATCACGCCATCAAATTGGTGTTTTTGAAACAAACTAGAAATAAATTGTTCATCACTAATATCCCCTTTAATAAAGGTATAATTAGATGCATTTTCAATATCTACTAGATTCTCCAGATTCCCCGCATAAGTCAAGGCATCCAAATTATAAATTTGATAATTACTGTATTTCGTAACAAAAAGTCTAACTACATGAGACCCTATAAATCCTGCCCCTCCAGTAATAAGTATTTTTTTCATTTTTATTTATTTTTTTATTTTATATACTATGCATATTGCCTTCAAAGGTATAATTTATCAAAAAAAAGAATGATTTCAATTACAACCAAAAGGTCAAAATTAAGCAAATGTCAGTCTGAGCCTGTTGAAGACTTCTGTTAAGACACATTTGGACAAGCTCAATGTGACAATCAGAACAATATTCGATATAAAACCAATTACATCCACCGTGTTAATTTTTTGTACTCAAATCCATCTTCAAGACACAACCCAACGACTCCAAAACAAGAACACAATATGTTTTATTGACTTCTTTAATAGTGGCTTCTTGATCTAAAAAAGGTCCTGACTCTAATTTTATTTTATCCCCAATTTGATATGGCAATACACTAATATCAAATCCATCTGGTTTTGCTAACCATTTTTTAATCGTATTGATTTCTTCATCCCGAACAATGGCAGGTTTCCCTAACCAAAACAAATAACGAACGGCACCAACAGATTGAAAAACCAAGTTTCTATCAGCCTCATCTAAACGAACAAAAACATAGGAGTTAAACAACGGAACTTCGACTTTTTTCTTTCTGTCTGACCATTGTCTTATTTTTACCATCAAAGGACAATAGCATTCAATTCCTAATTTCACTAATTGCTCTGCAACTTTCTTCTCCCACTTCGGTTTTGTATACACTACATACCAATTCATCCTCTTTTTTGTTTTGAAAAATCAATCTAAATCAATCTTTGTTTTAACTTCTTAGGTGTAATTATTAACAACGTCAGTTCGAGTGTTTTTTGTGTAGTAAAACGGAACAAAAAATGTATCGAGAACCATTTTAATAATTATTCTCAACAAACTTTCTTCAACAACAATCAACTAAGAACCAACAGACTGATAAACAAATCCTATTTTTTCCATTTCAGCACGATTCAACACATTTCGACCATCAAAAACAAAAGCTGGTTTTTGCATGGAATTATAAATCCTTATCCAATCGTAAGTTACAAACTCATCCCATTCTGTTAGTACCGCAATCGCATGGGCATTAGCACAAGCTTCATACGGACTTGGAACAACTGTTAGTTTTTCTTTATTTTTATCAGCAGTTCTGGTATCCAAATAATTCAAATCAGTAAGCACTTTATCAGCCTCTACCTTTGGATCAAATACTGCTATATTGGCTTGCTCGTTAATCAAATCATCAGCCACATATATAGCCGCCGATTCTCTTGTATCATTAGTATCTTTCTTAAATGCCCAACCTAAAAAAGCAATTTTTTTATCGGCTACTGTATTATAAAGGGTTTGGACTATTTTACTAGAAAAACGTCTTTTTTGATGGTCATTCATGATAATCACTTGCTCCCAATAATCGGCTACTTCATTCAATCCATACGATTTAGCGATATAGACTAAATTCAAAATGTCTTTTTGAAAACAAGAACCTCCAAAACCTACTGAAGATTTCAAAAATTTTGGTCCAATACGGCTATCCATTCCAATAGCTCTAGCGACCTCATTTACATCGGCACCTGTTTTCTCACAAAGTTCAGACATGGCGTTAATCGAAGAAATTCGCTGTGCTAAAAAGGCGTTGGCTGTCAATTTTGACAATTCCGAAGACCATACATTCGTCGTTAATATTTTATCCTCTGACACCCAATTAGCATAAACATCAACCAAAGATTGTATTGCATCCTGTCCTTCAACAGAAGTATCCCCACCAATTAGTATTCGATCAGGAAACAACAAATCAGTAACGGCTGTTCCTTCTGCCAAGAACTCCGGATTAGATAAAATTTGAAATTGAACACCATTACCCGTATTATCTAAAATACTTTTGATGGCCTCTGCCGTTCTAACCGGTAAAGTAGATTTTTCTACAACAATTTTATTGTCTTTAGCCACTTTTGCAATTTGTCGAGCACACAACTCTATATATTTCAAGTCGGCCGCCATTCCCTTCCCTTTTCCAAAGGTTTTAGTTGGCGTATTCACTGAGATAAAAATCAATTGTGCTTCATCGATAGCAGCATCTACATCAGTTGAAAAAAATAAATTTCTTCCTCTAGCCTCGGCTACAATATCAGAAAGTCCAGGCTCATAAATAGGAATTTTTTCGACATTCTTATCATTCCAAGCTGCTATTCTATTTTCGTTCAAATCGACAACCGTCACTTGTATATGTGGACATTTTTGAGCTATAATTGCCATAGTAGGCCCTCCCACATATCCCGCTCCGATACAACAAATTTTTGTAATTTTCATTCTTCCGTTTTTCTATTCCCTTCTTTCTGTTCTCTTTATTTTCTCAAATTATCCCAATACCAAGCAACTGCTTCTTGCAATCCTTTTTGTAAGGAATACTGAGGTTGGTACCCCAATAATGTCTTAGCTTTTTCAATACTAGCCAACGAATGCGGAATATCTCCTGCTCTGTTGGGACCATACTCAATAGCAACTTCAGCTATTCGACTATCATATTTTGACAAATATTCTTTAAGATAACCTACCAAATCCTTTAAAGTATTTCTATCTCCATAAGCGGTATTATAAACCGTATTGACGGCCAACTCATTCTTAGTTGTAATAGCCAGCTCATTCATCAAAATCACATTATCGATATAAGTAAAGTCTCTAGAATAATTACCATCACCATTAATTACAGGGCTTTGCAACTGCATGAGTTGCATAACAAACTTTGGAATTACCGCTGCATAAGCCCCATTTGGGTCTTGCTTTCTACCAAAGACATTAAAATAGCGTAATCCAATGGTTTCCATACCGTAGGTTTTACTGAAAATTTCAGCATAGAGTTCATTGACATACTTTGTAATGGCATAAGGCGATAATGGTTTCCCTATTACTTCTTCCACCTTTGGCAATCCTTCTGAATCCCCATAAGTTGAAGAACTAGCTGCATAGATAAATCTTTTCACTTTAGCATCTCTTGCTGCTGTAAGCATATTCAAAAATCCAGAAACATTAACATCATTAGTAGTCACAGGATCCTTTATAGAACGCGGAACCGAACCTAAAGCAGCCTGATGCAAAACATAATCGACCCCTGTAGCCGCTTCTTCACAATCTTTTTGATTGCGAATATCACCAACTATTAATCGGAAATTCTTATGATTCTCAAAATCTTTTAAATTATGCCTATGCCCAGTCGAAAAATTATCTAAGCAAACCACACGGTAGCCTTTTGCTAAAAAATGCTCACATAAATTTGAACCAATGAAGCCCGCTCCACCAGTAATCAATAATGTCATATTCAATTCTACCTCCATCTTATCTAATTTAACTTGACTTTGATTTTCGAAACTTACTTACTATTTTATCTATAAAGCTCTTTGGTTTTTCGTCATCATGATACCCATTTGAATAGGCCGAACCGTAACCGTAGCCATAGCCGTAACCATAGCCGTAGCCATAGGCAGAACCATATTTCGCTTTATTCTCAAAACCATTAAATATAATACTGGTATTACTTAACTCTTCTCGTTTTATTCTATTATTCAACAAAGTAATCATCTCCTTTTTAGAGAAATTTTGTCTTACAATATATAGCGTAACATCTGAAAACTGGGATAACTCCAACGCATCAGACACTAATCCAACTGGAGGAGTATCCAAAATAATGTAATCGTATTTCTCCTTCAATTCTTCCATAAGTTGCCCCATGCGCTCACTTAAAATCAACTCAGATGGATTTGGCGGTATCGGACCTGATAAAACTACATCCAAATAAGGAATATGGGTTTTATTTATAATATCATCTACACCTTTTTGATTGATTAAATAATTCACGATTCCCACATCATTTGTCAACCCAAATTCATCAGCTAACTTAGGTTTTCTTAAATCCAGACCCAAAATAATAGTCTTTTTCTCGCTTAAAGCAAAAACCGTAGCAATATTTACAGAACAAAACGTTTTTCCTTCCCCACTAATTGACGAAGTAATCATGAGCGTTTTGGCTCCATCAAGATTTTGTTGTTTGTACAAAAATTGTAAGGAAGACCGAATCGCCCGGAAAGACTCGGACAAAGCTGACTTAGGTTTATCATAAACAGCCAAATCAGAATCTTCTTTGTTTAAGCCTACTACACCAATCAACGGAATTTGAGTTAAGCTATTAATGTCATCGGTATTTTGTATCGCATTATTTATAAAGAAAATGGTAAATACAAACAATAAAGGAAATAATATCCCTAAGAATAAAGCCAAAACATAGTTGACTGATGTTTTAGGCCCCAATAATCCTCCACCGATATCTTTGGCAGGGTCAATAAAATGAATATCTGATAAATTTGCTGCTTTAACGATATCGGCTTCACTTCTTTTTTGCAAAAAAGTATTATAGATATTATCACTCAAATCGTATTTTCGCTTAATCTTAATCAGCTCTTGTTGATCATCGGGAAGTTCTTTTATCGTATTTTCGGCTTGATTGATTTTGTTATTAATCAACTGCAATTCATATTGCAAACCTGACTTTGCCGTTGCAATATTCTCCAAAAGGACATTTTTAACAGCTTCCATTTGGTTATCAAAATCTTTAAATATCTTATCACTTTTAACCGCGTAAGCCATTTCGGAACGTTGGGTTGAGAGCGAAATCAATTTTGATATATTAGTTACCACATTGGGGTCATCAATTCCAGCTACAGAAGGTGCTGGCAATTTAGAATAATCAACACTATTTTTTAAATAGGCTTTTAACGAATTATAATAAGCTGTTTTACGCGTTATCTCGTCTTTTTTTACATCATATTCAAAGATTTTATCTGCAAACTTCTCCCCTCCAGCTTCAACATCATAAATGTTTTTACTCTTCCTGAAAGTTTTCAATTCGTCTCCAGTTTCTCTTAGTTGAGATTCCATGGCAACTAGAGTACTATCAATAAAACTAATGGTATTAGTAGCAAATCGATTTTTCTCATCTAATTGTCTTTTGATAAGCATTTTTACTGTTGAATTCAAATATTCAACCATTCGTGCTTTATTAGTACCCTGCATGCTTAGGGTAAGTATAGAACCACCTTTATCATCGGCACGAACATTAATTCCTTTATACCTTGAAACAGTACCATCAAAGTTGTTAAACCTTACGAAATACTCATTCCCTGTATAAAAACCAGGCTTGTCTTTAATCTGTAATTTCCAATTTAAAAAAGGCAAAGAAACTAATTGCCCTACTTTATATCTTTTGACAAATTCCCCAGCAACAACCGAAGTATTACTGTATGAGTTATCAGAATAGGTTATTAGAGACGCATTAGTCCCCGCAAAAGGGATACGAATTTCATATTCATTTTCAGATATAAACTTGATTCCAATAAGTGTGTTGGCAAGTTGCCCTTTTGCTTTATTAATCACAACATAAAATGGAACCGAACCATAGGAATCAACCAGATTGTACTTTCCCTGTTCTAAATAATCAATATAAAACTGTAATTTCTCGACAACCAATTCATTATGAGACCTTGATTGGAATATAGTCGAAATCGTACTAACTTGATCTGAAACACCTCCCCAGTTAAAAACCAAACTGGTATTTGAAGTAAAAAGTGGATTACTTTCTTCTTTTACAGAAATAAGTGTCTCCATCCCATAAATTTTCTCTTTCCGAATGTTAACTTGGTAAGCAACTGTAAAAGTTATAACCAAACTGATTACAAACCATTTCCAATAGCTTAATATTTTAATTAAGAAACCTTTAAAGTCAAAACTTGCTTGGTTTTCAAAAATTGAAAAATCTTTTATATCTAACATTCTTCTAATTTTAGTTTTTTAACAGAAAAAAGGTAGTAGTTGCGAAGGACAGCAGTGTTACAAAGGTACTAAAAGACTCTAGTAATGTTTTTCCTGTCCCCCACGTTTTCTGTTTCAAAGGCTTTATATATATATAATCATTGGGTTGCAAATAATAATAAGGCGATTGCATAACATTAATATCTGTCAAATCAATATCGTGCATTTGAGTTCCTGTAGGCGTTTGCCTCATAATTCTAACCGCCTTTCGATCACCTGTTAAAGCAATATCTCCAGAATTAGCAATAGCTTCCATTATCGTAACCCTGTCTTGGAATAATGTCTTCGTTCCAGTGTTCCCGATTTCCCCATTTATAGTATATTTAAAACCAGCGAGTTTTACGGTTACAAAAATATTGGCTTCTTTCTTAAAATACTCCGCCAATAATTGATTTTCAATCTTTTGACGTATCTCATCAAGCGTATACCCCATCACGTTCATTTCTCCCAATATTGGGATTCTAATATTACCATGGTCATCAACTGTAAAACCATTAAAATACAATCCTGATGCCGACTTACCAGCCTCCCCTTCATTAACTGTACTAAAAATAGATACTAAATTGGGATCAATAGCTTTAATACTAATACTCAAGACATCATTTGTTTGCAATCGATAAGGCTTAGCTGCAACAGCAGAAATGGTCTGTTCAACATCCTTTCCATCTTTATTTTGCAAATAAATCAAATCTCTTGTTGATATACATGATGTAAATAACAGACTTATATTCAAGAATAAGAAGAAAATATACTTGTTCATTTTTCTATTTTAGACAACAAATATAGCTTTTCATTTACTATATTAAAAGTTTGATTTTTTATTAAGCGAATTAATTATTCTTAAATGATTTTTCAAATGGAATTCGGTGTAAAATACTTCGTCCCAAAGTTACTTCGTCAGCGTATTCTAATTCATCTCCTACCGCAATTCCTCTAGCAATCGTTGACATAACAACTGAGGAATCCGCTATTTGCTTGTAGATATAAAAATTCGTCGTATCGCCCTCCATGGTGGAACTTAGTGCAAAAATAATCTCTGACACACTACCTGATTTTACTTTTTCTACCAGTGAAGAAATTTTCAACTGACTTGGCCCTACACCTTCTACTGGAGATATCTTACCGCCTAAAACGTGATAAATTCCACGAAATTGCCCAGTTCCTTCAATTGCCATCACATCTCTAATGTCTTCAACAACACAAATAATCTGATGATTTCTATTTCCATTGGAACAAATTTCACAAATATCACTGTCTGATATATTGTGACAACTGCTACAATATTTTATATCAGCCCTCATATTCACTAAGGCTTGAGACAAAAACTCAGTTTGTTCCTTTGGCTGCTTTAACAAATGCAACACCAATCGCAAGGCTGACCGCTTCCCGATTCCTGGCAATTGCGCAATTTCATTAACCGCTTTTTCAATTAATTTTGAAGAAAATTCCATAGAAACAATAAATAAACGATGGTATACTGAGAATAATACCCTAAAATATCAAGGTAATAAGAAAATTTAAAATTGATTAGTAGCCAATAATACCAACGTACAAGATTGCTCTGATTTGATATTATTCAACTCTAAAAGCTGTGCTAGCTCAGGATTTTCAGCACCAGGATTAAAAATCACACGTTTTGGCCCTACCTCTACAATATAATTATAGTAATCGCGCTGACGTGCTGCATTCATATACAAACTAACTGTATCAATATTTTTCAATGGAATAGCCTTGGTTTGAATCTTGATTCCCGCCACTTCACCAGCATTTTGACCTATAGCAAGAACCGAATGCCCTTTTCCCACTAGATTAGTTATAGCTCTATATGATGCTCTTTCAGGTTTTGTAGAAGCACCTAGAACTAATGTTTTTTTATTTTTCATTTTCACTTTTTTTGAAGTACAAAAGTAACCCTTTTATACCATAAATCATCTCAATACACCATTCTTCTATAATAGCCTAATCCAGCTATTCACTCTAGCCCTCACTCAAAATGCTTTTTTTACTAGGTCATTGCAGGAGCTTCCTACGGTCGCTCTGCAATTCCCGTAAAAAATAGCCTTTTATCATTCGGGGCTGCCGTTGCTATCTGGGGCAGAACGACTACTCCCAAACATTATTCTTTTTCCAAAAAAATCTCAGCCATCATACAACGTGCACTTCCACCACCACAAGCTTCAATAGTATCCAAGTTCGAACTAATAATGGCAGCATGGTTTTCGATTTGTGCAATTTGTTTTGGTGTCAAACTATCTAAAGCCGCCGTACTCATAACTAAATATTTTTTATCATCAGCACCCAAAACTTCTAACATATTACCCGCAAAACTATTCAACTGCTTTTCAGTGATTAAAATGATCTCCTTATTGTCTTTCTTTAGATTATCAAGAACCATTTTTTGCTCTTGCTTATCATCAATGGCATCAGCACAAATTACGGCAAAACTATCTCCTACACTCATCATCACATTTGTATGATAAATCGCCTTTCGCTCGCCATCAACGGTATGAAAGGCCTCAAAAAGGACAGGCGCATAATCAAAATCTTCACAAAACTCGATAAACAATTCTTCATCAGCTCTTGGCGAAAGGGCGCAATACGCCTTTTCATTAGCCCTATCCAAAACAACACTACCTGTTCCTTCCAGAAAAAAACCATCCTCTTCTGCTGAAGTATAATCAATTATATTCTCGATTTTAAATCCTTTATCTTCCAGTATATCCAAAATATCTTCACGACGTTCCGCTCTTCTATTTTCAGCATACATAGGGTAAAAAGCAACATCGCCATTTTCATGAAACGAAATCCAATTATTTGGAAAAATACTATCTGGTGTATCAGGACTTAGAGTATCTTCCACTACTACAACATTCACACCTACTGCAGTTAATTTTTCCACCAAAGCATCAAATTCTTGCTGTGCCTTAGCATTAACTGTAGCTGGCAACAAGCCATCTAACACCTTTTGGTAATAATTATTGACCGCCGTTTGTTCGTTCATACGAAACGCCACGGGACGAATCATTACTATTGAATTGGTAATTTGTTTCATATTCTATTTTAAATAACTAAATAATTAATCTCTAATAAGTGGCAAAGTAGAACAACGCAATAACCCCTCTTGTTTTGCTATCTCTGCATAAGGAACTTCTTCTACAATAAAACCCTGTGCTCTCAACCACTTATTCAAACGCTTAAAGTTACGCTCTGAAACCACCACATTGGTATCAATCGAAAAAACATTTGAATTCATATTATACATTTCATTCCTTTTTATATGGAAAAGATTCTCTTTACCAAAAAGAGCAACTAAATACTCATAATCTGCTTCCTCACGAAAACCTCTTTTATAAATAATCCCTTTATCTTTCCCTACAGGCTGAAAACAGCAATCTAAATGCAAAGCATTATCACGTGCTTCAATCTTAGATTTAATTAAATCAAACTCCTTTACAATCTTATTAGGAAACAACTCTTTAATAAACTGAACGCCCTGCATATTCGTACGAGCCGTGATATAGTTTTTATAATCACTCCCTTTATACGTACCTATAAATATATGATCATTCCACAACATTACATCTCCACCTTCAATATGCGCTTCCACTGGCGGACGCACTACTTTTTGAGGATCTATTTCATCAATAATGTATTGAATTGCATCTAATTCATGTTCCCGTTCAGGTAAAATATTCGACTTAACGAAAACATCATCAATAACAAAACCTATATCTCTGGTAAAAATCTGATTGTAATTTTCTATCAATTGTGGCTGATACACTTTGACCCCATATTTTTGTAGTACTTTATGGAAAGCATCCATTTCAAAAATCATATCTTTTTCAACAGGATAAGTTCCTTTTAAAATATGCTCTAAAGATTTTGGATCATAGGCCTCCTCAACCTGTGGTGTTGGACCATTACTTTCCGCAAGCCCCAATACTACAGCTCTTAACCGCGAAGTTTCATTATTTACATTAAGCTTTATCATGAATTCCTTCCTATTTACACAAAGTTAAAAAAAAAGCTCCACTAGTTCAGTGAAGCTTTTCTATAAATTGGTTTAATCGGTATATTATTTCTTAAACTCTCTAAGAGCAGAACCAGTATATATTTGTCTTGGTCTTCCAATTGGCTCTTTGTTTTCACGCATTTCTTTCCATTGCGCTATCCAACCTGGTAATCTTCCAATAGCAAACATTACGGTAAACATATCCGTTGGAATACCTAATGCTCTGTAAATAATTCCAGAATAGAAATCTACATTTGGATATAAGTTTCTAGCTTTGAAATATTCATCTTCAAGAGCTGCTTTTTCTAATTTTCTAGCAATATCAAGAATTGGATCTTCAATTCCTAAAGTTTCTAAAACTTCGTTAGCAGCTTTTTTAATGATTTTTGCACGTGGATCAAAGTTTTTATACACTCTATGACCAAAGCCCATTAATCTAAATGGATCAGCTTTATCTTTTGCTTTAGCTAAATACTTTTCAGTATCACCACCATTATTATGAATTTCTTCTAGCATTTCAAGAACTGCTTGATTAGCACCACCATGCAGTGGCCCCCACAACGCAGATACACCAGCAGAAATAGAAGCAAACAAACCAGCATGCGAAGAACCAACCATTCTTACTGTAGAAGTAGAACAGTTTTGCTCATGATCAGCATGTAGAATAAACAATTTATCCAAAGCGTCG
Organism: Flavobacterium sp. NG2; assembly: GCF_034119845.1. Taxonomy (NCBI): domain Bacteria; kingdom Pseudomonadati; phylum Bacteroidota; class Flavobacteriia; order Flavobacteriales; family Flavobacteriaceae; genus Flavobacterium; species Flavobacterium sp. NG2. The sequence goes on from NZ_CP139420.1 coordinate 149,133, forward strand.
ATAACATTCTTACTAACTTTATAAGGCTCAGTAGGAATTTCAAACATCAAACGCATAAAGTTCTCAACGTATCCTTTTGTATTATCATAATAATTCAATGGATACCCCATATTTTTTCTAAAAGTCCAAGTAGCAATTACAAGAAATTTACCCATCGTTTTACATACGGCATTGTAAACATCTTTTTCATTCTCAACATCTACTGATTTTGGATTAAAAGAAGTCAAAGCACTTGTCAAGGCAGCTAAAATACCCATTGGATGTGCAGTCTTTGGAAATCCATCCAAAATACTCTTCATTTCCTCATTTACAAGTGTATGCTTACGAATGTCATTTTCGAATTGCTCTAATTGAGCTGCAGTTGGCATTTCACCAAAAATTAAAAGATAAGATACTTCTAAGAAATTTGCATTATCAGCTAAATCTTCAATTGCATACCCTCTGTAACGTAAAATTCCTAATTCTCCATCCAAAAAGGTAATCCCACTGGTACAAGAACCTGAATTTTTATAACCTGGATCAAGGGTAACCATTCCAGTTAAATCTCGTAATTTCTTAATATCAATGGCTTCTTCATTTTCGCTTCCTTTGAAAATAGGAAACTCATATTTTTTACCATCAATTTCTAATATAGCTGTTTTTGACATAATACTTTGGAAATAAATCTTTATTTTAATAATGCCCAAATCTAATGAATTTCCAATTAATTAAAAAATGAATAATCCAATGAAATTGTTAAAACTCAAAAAAAAAGCCATTTACTTTGAGTAAATGGCTTAAAGAAATTCTTTAAAAGAATTATTTTTGTTTGAATGCGTTCTTTCCAGGGAAATAAGCAGTATCACCCAATTCTTCTTCAATACGAATCAATTGATTATACTTGGCCATACGGTCTGAACGTGAAGCAGAACCAGTTTTGATTTGACCACAGTTTAATGCTACAGCTAAGTCTGCGATAGTATTGTCTTCAGTCTCTCCTGAACGGTGTGACATTACTGAAGTATAGCCTGCATTTTTAGCCATATTAACCGCTGCAATAGTCTCTGTCAAAGTACCAATTTGGTTTACTTTTACAAGGATTGAGTTAGCAATTCCTTTTTCGATACCAGTTGACAAACGCTCAACATTAGTAACAAACAAATCATCACCTACTAATTGAACTTTATCACCGATTTTCTCAGTTAATAATTTCCAACCATCCCAGTCATTTTCATCCATACCATCTTCAATTGAGATAATTGGATATTTAGATGTTAACTCTGCTAAATATTCCGCTTGTTCAGCAGAAGTTCTGATTTTACCTGTAGGTCCTTCAAATTTAGAGTAATCGTATTTTCCGTTTACATAAAATTCAGCCGAAGCACAATCCAAAGCAATCATGATTTCATCACCAAAAGTGTATCCAGCATTTTCAACTGCTTTTTTAATTGTATCTAAAGCATCTTCTGTACCACCAGCTAAATTTGGAGCAAAACCACCTTCATCACCTACTGCAGTACTCAAATCTCTATCGTGCAATACTTTTTTCAAAGAATGGAAAATTTCAGAACCCATTTGCATAGCATGTGTAAAAGAAGTTGCTTTTACTGGGAAAATCATAAATTCTTGAAATGCGATAGGCGCATCAGAGTGAGACCCACCATTGATGATATTCATCATTGGCACTGGTAAAGTGTTAGCAGAAACTCCACCAACATATCTATATAAAGGCAATCCTAATTCATTAGCTGCTGCTTTTGCTACTGCAAGAGAAACTCCTAAAATAGCATTAGCTCCTAATTTTGATTTGTTTGGTGTACCATCCAAATCAATCATCATTTGATCAATAGTATTTTGTTCAAAAACAGATGTTCCTACAAGTTCTTCTGCAATAAGTGTGTTAACATTTTTCACCGCATTCAAAACTCCTTTTCCTAAATAGGCTTTTCCACCATCACGTAATTCTACCGCTTCGTGTTCACCAGTTGATGCTCCAGATGGAACAGCAGCTCTACCTAAAGTACCATTATCAGTTACTACATCAACTTCAATAGTAGGATTTCCTCTTGAATCGAAAATTTGTCTTGCGTGAATTTTAACAATTATGCTCATACTTCTTAATTTTTAATTTTAATATGCAAATATATTCTATCTATTCTAATGATAATGCAAATAATTCTGAATGTTATTAACGAAAACGATGTATGCTCATTTTTTAAACAAAACAACCTGAGTATTTTAAAAAAAATAAAACACCTAATCTAATAACACCATCTTATTTACTCAAAAACAAAACTACTTCTTTAAAGTCAAGTCTTGATTAAGATATCATTATCCTTTTAAATTAGCCACAAATTGATCAAACAAATACGATGAATCGTGTGGTCCTGGACTTGCCTCAGGGTGATACTGAACTGAAAAACAGTTTTTGTTTTTCAAACGCATTCCCGCAACAGTTCCGTCATTCAAATGCAAATGTGTAATTTCTAATTCTGGATTTTTTTCTAATTCTTCTTTGTTCACAGCAAAACCATGATTTTGAGAAGTAATTTCACCTTTACCAGTCACTAAATTTTTCACTGGGTGATTAATTCCTCTATGACCATTAAACATTTTATAAGTCGAAATTCCATTTGCCAAACCAATCACTTGGTGTCCTAAACAGATCCCAAACAATGGCTTGTCATTTTTCAAAATTTCTTTAGCTACCTCAATAGCTCCTGTAAGCGGTTCTGGATCACCAGGCCCATTAGACAAGAAATATCCATCTGGATTAAAAGAAGCCAAATCAGCATAGCTAGAGTTGAAAGGAAAAACCTTAATATAACAATCTCTATTAGCTAAGTTTCTAAGGATATTTGTTTTAATACCTAAGTCCAAAGCAGAAATCTTATATTTCGCATTTTCATCACCGAAGAAGTAAGGTTCTTTTGTTGAAACTTTAGAAGCCAACTCTAAACCTTTCATATCTGGGACATTTGCCAAAGCAATTTTTAAATCTTCTACAGAAGTACCATCAGTACAAATAACAGCATTCATAGCTCCATTTTCTCTGATATAACTAACCAAAGCACGAGTATCAACATCTGAAATACAGATCAAATTTTGTTTAGCAAAATAATCTTCCAAACTTCCTGCAGAATCTACTCTTGAGTAGTTAAAACTAAAGTTTTTACAAACTAAACCAGCAATTTTGATTCCAGCAGACTCCACTTCATTATCATTAACACCGTAGTTTCCAATATGAGGATTAGTAGCCACCATTATTTGACCAAAATAAGAAGGGTCAGTAAATATTTCTTGATATCCAGTCATACCTGTATTAAAACAAACTTCACCAAAAGTTGTTCCACTAATACCAATAGATTTCCCGTGAAAAATTGTACCATCACTTAATAAAAGTATGGCGCTCTGTCTTGTTGTATATTTCATTCTTTGATTTATATTATAATAGCCTAGTGAAATTCACACAGCAAATTTCATTTGTAGATAAATACGATGCAAATTTAATCCATTAATACAATGGAAACAAATTTTTGAATAGTTATGTAAAAAATAAGTCTAGTTAACCAATCCAAACATAGATTCATTCAAATGGTCAAAAAAAAAGGATAAACTATAAATAGTTTATCCTTTTTTAATATTATTGAATGATTATTTTCATAATTACTCAGTAGCTTCAGTTGTAGTTTCTGAATCATTTTCAGCAACAGGAGCATCAGTAGCCTCTTCTGCTTTTTTAGATTTTCCACCACGACGGCTTTTAGCTTTTTTAACTTCTTTTTTACCTCCGTTGTAAAGTTCATTGAAATCTACTAATTCGATCATTGCCATATCAGCATTATCCCCTAAACGATTTCCAACTTTAATGATACGTGTGTATCCACCTGGACGGTCACCAACTTTAGCAGCTACATCTCTGAATAAATCAGTTACAGTATACTTGCTACGTAAGTAAGCAAAAACAATACGACGATTGTGAGTCGTGTCATTTTTTGATTTTGTAATTAAAGGCTCAACAAATTGTTTAAGCGCTTTTGCTTTAGCAACAGTAGTATTAATACGTTTGTGCTCGATAAGAGAACAAGCCATATTAGCCAACATAGATTTTCTATGTGCTGTTTGTCTGCTTAAGTGATTGAATTTTTTTCCGTGTCTCATGACCAATTTATTTTAACTTCATCTTGCTACAATCCACTATGGAGAGCAAAATATGAAGTAAATTATTCTTTATCTAATTTGTATTTCGCTAAATCCATTCCGAAAGTCAAATTCTTCACAGCTACTAGTTCATCTAGTTCAGTTAAAGATTTTTTTCCAAAATTACGGAATTTCATTAGGTCATTTTTATTGAACGATACTAAATCACCAAGTGTATCAACTTCAGCCGCTTTCAAGCAATTTAATGCTCTAACAGATAAATCCATATCAACAAGCTTAGTTTTAAGCAATTGTCTCATATGTAATGATTCCTCATCATAAGATTCTGTTTGTGCGATTTCATCAGCCTCGAGTGTAATTCTTTCGTCAGAGAATAACATGAAATGGTGAATTAAAACTTTTGCTGCTTCAGTAAGAGCGTCTTTTGGATTAATAGAACCATCAGTTTTGATTTCAAAAACTAATTTTTCGTAATCTGTTTTTTGCTCTACACGGAAGTTTTCAATTCCATATTTTACATTTTTTACCGGAGTAAAAATTGAATCTGTAAAAATGGTTCCAATTGCAGCATTTTGTTTTTTGTTCTCCTCAGCAGGAACATATCCTCTACCTTTTTCGATTGTTAAATCTAGGTTCAATTTGATTTTACTATCTAAATTACAGATAACTAGTTCTGGATTCAAAACTTGGAAACCTGAAATGAATTTTTGAAAATCACCAGCTGTTAATTGATCTTTACCAGTAACTGAAATAGATACTGATTCATTATCTATATCCTCAATCTGACGTTTAAAACGTACTTGTTTAAGATTAAGAATAATTTCTGTAACATCTTCAACAACTCCTGAGATAGTAGAAAACTCATGATCTACACCCTCTATTCGGACAGATGTAATTGCATAACCTTCTAATGCTGAAAGCAAAACTCTTCTAAGTGCATTACCAACAGTCAATCCATAACCAGGTTCTAAAGGTCTAAATTCAAATTTACCTTCAAAATCGGTTGAATCGATCATGATAACTTTATCGGGCTTCTGAAAATTAAATATTGCCATAAATTTCGACTAAGTCAATTATTATTTGTTGTACAACTCTACGATTAATTGTTCTTTAATGTTTTCTGGGATTTGAAGTCTAGCAGGAACACTTACAAAAGTACCCTCTTTAACATCATTATTCCATGTAATCCATTCATAAACTTGACTTGAATTAGACAAAGAACGTTCGATAGCTTCTATAGATTTAGATTTTTCACGAACTGCAACTTTATCACCTGGCTTAAGGTGGTAAGAAGGAATATTTACAATTTCACCGTTAACAGTGATGTGTCTGTGAGAAACGATTTGTCTAGCACCTCTTCTAGAAGGAGCGATACCCATTCTAAAAACAACGTTATCCAATCTTGCCTCACATAATTGTAAAAGAACTTCACCAGTTACACCTTTAGTAGCAGATGCTTTTTTAAATAAACCTCTGAATTGTTTTTCTAAAATTCCATAAGAATATTTAGCTTTTTGCTTCTCCATTAATTGGATAGCATATTCAGATTTTTTACCTCTTTTTTTAGCCATCCCGTGTTGCCCAGGAGGGTAATTTCTTTTTTCGAAAGCTTTATCATCTCCGAAAATTGCTTCGCCAAATTTACGAGCAATTCTAGTTTTTGGACCAGTATATCTTGCCATTTCTATGAATTATTAAGGTGGAGATTATGAATTCAGGTCATATCCTTCGATAATCGTTATTTCCACCTAGTTATACTTAAATTAATTTATTAAACTCTACGTCTCTTTGGAGGACGACATCCGTTGTGAGGCATTGGAGTAACATCGATAATCTCTGTAACTTCAATTCCACCATTATGCAAAGAACGGATAGCAGACTCACGTCCATTTCCTGGTCCTTTTACATAAACCTTAACTTTCTTCAATCCAGCTTCAAGAGCTACTTTACCACAATCTTCTGCTGCCATTTGAGCTGCATATGGAGTGTTCTTTTTAGAACCTCTGAAACCCATTTTACCAGCTGAAGACCATGAAATAACTTCACCTTTTTTGTTTGTCAAAGAAATAATGATGTTATTGAAGGTAGCAGAAATATGAGCTTCTCCCGTTGATTCAACGATAACTTTACGTTTTTTTGCAGTTGCTTTAGCCATATTACTTATTATTTAGTTGCTTTTTTCTTGTTAGCAACAGTTTTTCTTTTACCTTTTCTAGTTCTAGAGTTGTTCTTAGTTCTTTGTCCTCTTAATGGAAGACCAGTTCTATGACGAATACCTCTATAACATCCAATATCCATTAAACGTTTGATGTTTAAAGAAACTTCAGAACGTAATTCTCCTTCAATTTTGAAAGTTGATACAGCTTCACGAATTGCTCCGATCTCATCATCATTCCAGTCTTGAACTTTTTTATCTTGGCTTACTTGAGCTTTTTCTAAAATCTCAATAGCTCTACTTTTTCCTAATCCGAAGATGTAGGTAAGTGCTATAACACCTCTCTTGTTTTTTGGGATATCTACCCCTGCTATTCTTGCCATAACTATCCTTGTCTTTGTTTAAATCTAGGATTCTTTTTGTTTATAACGTACAATCTCCCTTTTCTACGCACAATCTTGCACTCGGGACTTCTCTTTTTTACTGATGCTCTAACTTTCATTGTGAATATCCTTTAATATCTATAAGTAATTCTTGCTTTCGACAAATCGTAAGGACTCATTTCTAGTTTCACTTTATCACCAGGTAATAACTTGATATAATGCATACGCATCTTTCCAGAAATATGAGCAATTACAATATGTCCATTCTCTAATTCTACACGGAACATCGCATTTGATAATGCTTCGATGATTGATCCGTCTTGTTCTATTGCTGATTGTTTTGCCATAAAATTAAGCTACTGCTTTTCTATTTTTACCAGTTTTCATTAAACCATCATAATGTTTATTTAACAAATATGAATTAATTTGCTGAATTGTATCAATGGCAACACCAACCATAATTATTAATGAGGTACCCCCAAAAAACATTGCCCAAGATTGTTGAACATCCATAAGACTTACAACAATGGCTGGGAACACAGCTATTAGAGCAAGAAATAAAGATCCTGGGAAAGTTATCAAAGACATCACTTTATCCAAAAAGTCAGAAGTTTCAACTCCAGGTCTTACACCTGGTATAAAACCACCACTTCTCTTTAAGTCGTCAGACATCTTGTTAGTAGGAACGGTAATTGCAGTATAAAAGTAAGTAAACACAACAATTAATGTTGCAAAAACTAAGTTATACCAAAAACCGAACATATTACTAAAAGCGCCAACAATAGATTGTGATGCATCTGATTTAGATAAACCAGCAACAGCAGCAGGAACAAACATGATAGCTTGAGCAAAGATAATTGGCATAACCCCAGAAGCATTAAGCTTCAAAGGAATCCATTGTCTATTACCACCTAACATATCTTGCTCAAAATCTCCTGAAGCAGTACGACGAGCGTACTGAACTGGTATTTTACGTATTGCCATAGTCAATAAAACACAAGCAATAATAACTAATAACCAAATAATAATCTCGATTACTAAAAGCATCGGACCACCATTGTTGTTGGTAACTCTGGTTGTAAATTCTTGAATAAATGCCTGAGGAAATCTTGCAAGAATACCCACCATAATTAAAAGTGAAATACCATTTCCAATTCCTTTATCAGTTATTTTTTCTCCTAACCACATGGCAAAAATTGTACCTGTAACTAAAATAACAACTGAAGAAAATAAGAATTCAAAAGAATTAAACCCTAATAAAAATGCACTACTAGGTAAAGTTCTATATAGATTGTAGATATACGTTGGACCTTGAACCAAGGTAATAACAATTGTTAACCAACGTGTAATCTGATTAATCTTTTTTCTACCGCTTTCACCATCACTTTGTAATTTTTGCAAATAAGGAATCGCAATTCCCATAAGCTGAACCACAATAGATGCCGAAATGTAAGGCATAATTCCTAAAGCAAAAACTGATGCTTGTGAAAATGCACCTCCAGTAAACATGTCAAGAATTGAACCAATCCCTTCCTTAGTTTGACCCGCTAAATTAGCTAATTGAGTCGCATCGATTCCAGGAAGTGTTACTTGAGCTCCAAAACGATAAACTAATAACAAACCTAATGTAATTAAGATTCTGTTTTTTAGTTCCTCTATTTTCCAAACATTACTAATTGATTCAATAAATTTCTTCATACTTAATTGAAAAATTATATTGTTACAGCTTCTCCACCAGCAGCTTCAATAGCAGCTTTTGCAGTAGCAGTAAATTTGTGAGCAGTTACTTTTAATTTTGCTTTCAATTCTCCTCTTCCTAAAATCTTTACGATTTCATTTTTAGTAGCCAAACGGTTTTCTACGTAAGTTGTCATATCGACAGCATCAGTAATAACACCATTATCAACTAATAATTGAAGAGTATCTAAATTAACACCTTCGTATTCTTTACGATTGATGTTTGTGAAACCAAACTTAGGTACACGTCTTTGAAGTGGCATTTGCCCACCTTCAAAACCAATCTTTTTAGAATATCCAGAACGAGATTTTGCTCCTTTGTGACCTCTTGCAGAAGTACCACCTTTTCCAGAACCTTCTCCTCTACCTAATCTTTTATTTTGATTGTGTGTTGACCCTTCAGCTGGTTGTAAGTTACTTAAATTCATAACAGTATTTGTTATTTAGCTTCTTCTACAGAAACTAAGTGTTTAACTTTGTTTATCATCCCAAGGATTGCAGGGTTTGAATCATGTTCTACAACCTGACCCATTTTACGTAGACCTAAAGCTTCCAATCCTCTTTTTTGAGTAAGAGGACAGTTAATTTTACTTCTAACTTGTTTTACTAATAATTTAGCCATAATTTCCTTGAATTAACCTTTAAAAACTTTTTCTAAAGAAACTCCTCTTTGTTTTGCAACAGTGTGAGCGCTTCTCATTTGTAATAAAGCATCAAAAGTTGCTTTTACTACGTTGTGAGGATTTGATGATCCTTGAGATTTAGATAATACATCATGAATTCCAACTGACTCCAAAACTGAACGAACAGCTCCACCAGCAATAACTCCTGTACCATGAGACGCAGGGATTAAGAATACACGTGCACCACCAAATTTACCTTTTTGTTCGTGAGGTACTGATTGACCATTCAAAGGAATCTTTACTAAATTTTTCTTAGCATCTTCTACTGCTTTCGCAATTGCTTCAGAAACATCTTTAGATTTTCCTAATCCATGTCCTACAACACCATTTTCATCACCTACCACTACAATTGCAGAGAAACCAAATGCTCTACCACCTTTTGTAACTTTAGTAACACGATTTACACTCACCAAACGATCTTTCAATTCAAGACCTCCTGGTTTTACTATCTCTATACTTTTGTACTTATTAGACATACTATATTAGAATTTAAGCCCAGCCGCTCTCGCGCCTTCAGCTAATGATTTAATACGACCGTGGTATAAATATCCTCCTCTATCGAAAGTAACATTTTCTATCCCAGCTTTTAACGCTTTTTCAGCAACTAGTTTTCCAACTGCGTTTGCTACTGCAACGTTCGTACCTTTTTCTATTTCTTTTTCTCTTGATGAAGCAGCTAATAAAGTAACTCCATTCACGTCATCAATAAGTTGAGCGTAAATTTCATTGTTACTTCTAAAAACAGATAGTCTAGGCTTAGCAGTAGTACCACTAATAGTCTTTCTAATTCTGAATCTAATTCTCTGTCTTCTTTCAGGTTTTGTTAACGACATAATCTTATTTTTTAAGCTGATTTACCTGCTTTTCTTCTTAATACTTCACCTACAAATTTAACACCTTTTCCTTTGTACGGCTCTGGCTTACGGAAGCCTCTGATTTTTGCCGCAACTTGACCTAAAAGTTGTTTATCTAATGATGTTAACTTCACAATTGGGTTTTTACCTTTTTCAGATATAGTTTCAACAGAAACTTCTGGAGCAACCTCTAAAATAATATTGTGAGAAAATCCAAGAGCTAAATCTAATTTTTGTCCTTGGTTTGAAGCTCTATAACCTACTCCTACCAATTCTAAAGATTTTGTAAAACCTTCTGTTACACCGATAATCATATTATTGATTAAAGATCTATACAATCCGTGTTTTGCTCTTTGGTCTTTATGATCAGATGATCTTTCAACTTGAACTTGATCACCTTCAACTGTTACAGTTACGTCCGAAAACTCCTGTGTAAGTTGACCGTTTTTTCCTTTTACTGTAATAATACCGTCCTTAACTTCTACAGTTACTCCAGCAGGGATTACAATTGGACTTTTACCTATTCTTGACATCTTATTATAGTCTTTATATTAGTATACGTAACAAATTACTTCTCCACCAACATTAAGTTGTTTGGCTTTCTTTCCTGTCATCAAACCTTTTGAAGTAGAAACGATAGCAATTCCTAATCCGTTAAGGATTCTTGGAATAGAAGCTGAACTTGAATATTTACGTAAACCTGGTTTACTAATTCTTTGGATATCTTTAATTACTGGCTCTTTAGTATCTTTATCATACTTCAAAGCAATTTTGATCGAACCCTGAACAGAGTTATCCTCAAATTTGTAACTTAAGATATAACCTTGATCAAATAAGATCTTAGTTATTTCTTTTTTTAGATTAGATGCAGGAATTTCGACAACTTTGTGGTTTGCAGCCACAGCGTTACGAACTCTAGTCAAATAATCTGCAATAGGATCTGTATACATATGTACATATTTGCGGTTATGGTTTTCTCCAGACTTTCTATCGAACCTTTAACCAATTAAAACTCAATTTTTTACCAAGATGCCTTTTTAACACCTGGAATCAATCCATTATTAGCCATTTCACGGAATGTTACACGTGAAATACCGAATTGACGCATATACCCTCTTGGTCTACCTGTCAATTTACATCTATTATGCAAACGAACTGGCGAAGCATTTTTCGGTAATTTTTGCAAACCTACGAAATCTCCAGCTTCTAACAAAGCTTTTCTTTTCTCAGCATACTTTGCTACCGTTTTTTCTCTCTTAACCTCACGGGCTTTCATTGATTCTTTAGCCATATCTTAATTCTTTTTAAAAGGTAATCCTAATTCAGCCAATAGTGATTTTGCTTCCTTATCTGTCTGAGCAGTAGTAACAAAAGTAATATCCATACCAGATATTTTGTTTACTTTGTCGATATCAATTTCAGGGAAAATGATTTGCTCTAACACTCCAAGGTTATAGTTTCCTCTTCCGTCGAAACCTGTAGCTTTAATACCACTAAAATCTCTAACACGTGGTAAAGCTGAAGTAATAAGTCTATCTAAAAACTCATACATTCTTTCTCCACGCAAAGTAACTTTTGCTCCAATTGGCATTCCTTTTCTCAATTTAAAAGACGCAACGTCTTTCTTAGAGATTGTAGAAACTGCTTTTTGTCCAGTTATCTTTGTTAACTCATCAACTGCATAGTCAATAAGTTTTTTATCAGAAACTGCTGCTCCAACTCCACGGCTTAAAACGATTTTTTCCAATTTAGGAACTTGCATTACGTTTACATATCCGTACTCTTCTGTAAGAGCAGAGATAACTCTACTCTTATATTCTTCTTTTAGTCTAGGTGTATATGCCATTACTATAGTACTTGATTAGATTTTTTTGAAAATCTTACTTTCTTATCTCCTTCAACTCTAATTCCTACTCTAGTTGCTTCCTTAGTTTTAGGATCAATTAGAGAAATATTAGAAATTTGAATAGAAGCTTCTTTTTTCACAATACCACCTTGAGGGCTTTTTGCACTTGGTTTCGTGTGTTTTGAAACCATGTTTACACCTTCAACGATCGCTTTGTTTTTCTCACGGTCAACTCGTAATACTTTACCTTCCTCACCTTTGTGATCTCCAGCAATTACTCTTACGATGTCACCTGTTTTTATTTTTAGCTTTATCATCTTAAAACGAATTAAAGCACTTCTGGTGCTAATGATACAATTTTCATGAATTGTTTTTCACGAAGTTCTCTTGCTACCGGTCCAAAAACACGAGTTCCTCTCATTTCCCCTGCAGCATTCAAAAGAACACAAGCATTGTCATCGAAACGGATATAAGAACCATCGGCTCTTCTCACTTCTTTTCTGGTACGTACAACAACTGCAGTTGAAACAGCTCCTTTTTTCACGTTTCCGTTTGGAGTTGCATCTTTGATAGAAACTACAATCTTGTCACCAACAGAGGCATACCTTCTTTTGGTACCTCCTAAAACACGGATAGTTAAAACTTCTTTTGCTCCCGTATTATCTGCTACTTTTAGTCTTGATTCTTGTTGTACCATAATTATTTAGCTCTTTCTAGGATTTCAACTAATCTCCAACATTTTGATTTACTTAAAGGACGCGTTTCGCTAATTCTTACAGTATCTCCAATGTTACAGTCGTTTGTTTCGTCATGTGCAACAAATTTCTTTGTTTTCAACACGAACTTACCGTATAATGGGTGTTTTACTTTAGTAACTTGAGCAACAACAATAGATTTATCCATTTTGTTAGAAGTTACTACACCAATTCTCTCTTTTCTTAAATTTCTTTTTTCTTCCATCTTTCAGCAGATTACAATTATTGCAATTCTCTTTTAGTTAACTCTGTAGCTAATCTTGCAACTGTTCTTCTCAAACTTCTAATTTGAAGTGGATTTTCAATTGGAGATATTGCATGAGCCATTTTTAGGTCAGCATATGTTTTCTTAGCTTGGCTAAGGTTTTCTTGCAACTGTGCTGCAGAAAGATCTTTTATTTCTGATTGTTTCATAATATAATATAGATTATGCTTCGAAATCTCTAGCAACTACGAATTTAGTTTTTACTGGTAGTTTTTGAGCTGCAAGACGTAAAGCCTCTTTTGCAACTGACAAAGGAACACCACCAACTTCAAACATAATTCTTCCGGGTTTAACAACAGCAGCCCAATACTCAACTGCTCCTTTACCTTTACCCATACGTACCTCAAGAGGTTTCTTAGTAATTGGTTTGTCTGGAAATATTTTGATCCATAATTGACCCTCTCTTTTCATGAAACGAGTTGCAGCAATACGAGCTGCTTCGATTTGACGAGATGTTAAAAACATTCCATCTTCATGTACAGATTTAATCCCAAACATTCCATTAGAAAGTTCATGCCCTCTTTGAGAGTTCCCTTTCATTTTACCTTTTTGTACCTTACGGTATTTTGTTCTTTTAGGCTGTAACATTTTTCTTTAATTTAAAAATTACTTTCTTTTACGAGCGTCTGGTTTTCCACCTTTATTAAAGTTAGATTTCCCACGAGGAGAATCTCCACCTTTTCCGCCAGCTTGTTTTTTATCCATTCCAGCAAGTGGAGAAAGATCTCTCTTTCCGTAAACTTCACCTTTCATGATCCACACTTTGATTCCCATTCTACCATAAGTAGTATGTGCCTCAGCTAATGCATAATCAATATCGGCTCTGAAAGTTGATAGAGGAATTCTTCCTTCTTTGAAACCCTCTGAACGAGCCATCTCAGCACCATTCAAACGACCAGAAATCAAAACTTTAATACCTTCAGCGTTCATACGCATAGAAGCAGCAATAGCCATTTTGATTGCACGTCTGTAAGAAATACGGCTTTCGATTTGACGACAGATGCTTGTAGCAACTAGATACGCGTCAAGTTCAGGTCTTTTAATTTCAAAGATGTTGATTTGAACCTCTTTGTCAGTAACTTTCTTAAGTTCTTCTTTTAACTTGTCTACCTCTTGCCCACCTTTTCCGATAATGATACCAGGTCTAGCAGTAGTGATAGTAACGGTTACAAGTTTCAAAGTTCTCTCGATGATTACTTTTGATACACTAGCTTTTGATAAACGAGCATGGATATACTTTCTGATTTTGTGATCTTCAGCGATTTTATCACCGTAGTCATTTCCACCATACCAGTTTGAGTCCCATCCTCTGATGATACCAAGTCTATTTCCAATTGGATTTGTCTTTTGTCCCATCTTTATTAAATTGCTTGTGTGTTATTAATAGATCCAAGCACGATTGTTACGTGATTAGAACGTTTTCTAATTCTATGTGCGCGACCTTGTGGTGCTGGACGAAGTCTTTTCAACATCATTCCACCATCTACTCTGATCTCCTTAACAAATAAACCTGCCTCTTCTAAATTAGCATCAGCATTTTTTTGCTCCCAGTTATTGATTGCAGATAATACTAATTTCTCTAATTTTCTTGAAGCTTCTTTAGAACTAAATCTTAAGATGTTAAGTGCTCTTTCTACCTTCTGACCTCTTACCAAGTCCGCTACTAAGCGCATTTTTCTAGGTGAAGTAGGGCAGTTATTCAATTTCGCGAAAGCAATAGACTTATTAGCCTCTTTTCTCGCATCTGCTGTTTCTCTTTTACGAACTCCCATTGCTTCTTATTTTTTACCTTTATTTTTTGCTCCAGCATGACCTCTAAAAGATCTAGTTGGTGAAAATTCTCCTAATTTGTGACCTACCATGTTTTCTGTTACGTAAACTGGTACAAATTGACGACCGTTATGAACTGCGATAGTTTGCCCAACAAAGTCTGGAGTAATCATAGAAGCACGAGACCAAGTCTTTACTACTCCTTTATTTCCACCAGCGATGTTTTCTTGAACTTTCTTGTCTAACTTATAATGAACGAAAGGTCCTTTTTTTAATGAACGTGCCATATCTTATTATTTCTTTCTACGTTCTACGATATACTTGTTACTCGGGTTTTTCTTAGAACGTGTTCTATAACCTTTTGCTGGTATTCCATTTCTTGAACGTGGATGTCCACCAGAAGAACGTCCTTCTCCACCACCCATTGGGTGATCAACAGGGTTCATTGCAACAGGTCTTGTTCTAGGTCTTCTACCTAACCATCTTGTTCTACCTGCTTTACCAGACACAACTAATTGGTGGTCAGAATTAGATACTGCTCCAATTGTAGCCGAACAAGTCAACAAGATTAATCTTGTTTCACCAGAAGGCATTTTAATTGTAGCAAATTTTCCATCTCTCGCCATTAATTGAGCAAAAGTTCCAGCAGAACGAGCGATAACAGCTCCTTGACCTGGTCTTAACTCAATACAAGAGATTACAGTTCCTAATGGAATTCTGCTTAAAGGCATTGCATTACCAATTTCAGGTTGAGATTCTGGACCAGAAACTAATTTCTGACCAACTTTCAATCCGTTTTGAGCAATAACATATGTTTTCTCTCCATCAGCATAAGCTAACAAAGCGATAAATGCAGTACGATTTGGATCATATTCGATTGATTTCACAGTCGCAGGAATTCCTTCCTTTGTTCTTTTGAAATCAATTATACGATATCTCTGCTTGTGACCACCACCCGTATAACGCATGGTCATCTTTCCTTGACTATTTCTACCTCCAGAGTTTTTTATCGGTGCTATCAAAGAGCGTTCCGGCTTATCAGTTGTAATGGCGTCATAACCATTCACAACTCTAAATCGCTGACCTGCGGTAATAGGTTTTAATTTTCTTACTGACATTTTTCTATCTTAGATATTGTTGTAAAAATCAATTGATTCTCCTTCTTGTACTTGTACAATTGCTTTTTTAATAGCATTTGTCTTTCCACTGATTAAACCACTTTTAGTGTATTTTGTAGTTCTATCTGGTCTTACATTCATTGTATTAACACTTAACACAGTTACTCCATAAGCAGCCTCTACAGCTTTCTTAATTTCAACTTTGTTTGCTTTTTTGTTAACAACGAATCCAAATCGGTTTAAAACTTCACTTTCTTTGGTTACTTTTTCCGTTACTATAGGTTTAACTATGATACTCATATCCTATTATTTACTTAAATTTTCTTCAATTACTTCCAAAGAACTCTCTAAAAGCACTAAATTATTAGCGTTTAATATTTCATAAGTGCTTAATTCTGAGCTACTTACTACATTAGACCCCTTTAAATTACGTGACGACAAATATACATTTTTATTTGTATTACCCAACACGAATAGTGATTTTTTATTTTCTAACTCTAAAGCTTTCAAAACGTTAATGAAATTTTTAGTGTTTGGCACTTCAAAATTAAAGTCCTCAAGAACGATAATATTTGACTCTTTTGCTTTGATTGAGAAAGCAGATTTTCTTGCCAAACGTTTCAAGTTTTTATTCAATTTGAATGAATAACTTCTTGGTCTTGGTCCAAAAACTGTTCCACCACCTTTAAACAATGGATTCTTTGCACTTCCCGCACGAGCAGTACCAGTTCCTTTTTGTTTTTTAATCTTACGTGTACTTCCCGCAACTTCAGCTCTTTCTTTAGCCTTATGCGTTCCTTGTCTTTGATTAGCTAAATATTGCTTAACATCAAGGTATACAGCGTGATTGTTTGGTTCAATTGCGAATACTGAATCAGAAAGTTGAACTTTTCTCCCAGTATCTTTTCCGTTGAAATCTAATACTTTTACTTCCATTACTTGTGAATGATTACATAAGAGTTGTTATGACCAGGAACACATCCTTTTATAACAAGTAGATTCTTTTCAGCAACTACTTTTAAAACTCTAAGGTTTTGAATGTTTACATTTACGCCTCCCATACGTCCAGCCATACGCATTCCTTTGAATACTCTAGATGGATAAGAAGAAGCTCCTACAGAACCTGGCGCTCTTAAACGGTTATGTTGACCATGAGTTGCTTGACCAACACCACCAAAACCGTGACGTTTTACAACCCCTTGAAAACCTTTACCTTTAGATACACCTTGTACATCTACAAATTCTCCTTCTTCAAAAATAGAAACATCAATGATATCTCCTAATTTTTGTTCTGATGCAAACTCTTTGAATTCAACGACTTTTTTCTTAGCTACAGTTCCAGCTTTTTTAAAGTGACCTAAAGCCGCTTTAGTGGAATGTTTCTCGTTTTTGTCATCGAAACCAAGTTGCAACGCTTCGTACCCGTCAACACCTTTGGTTCTGACTTGGGTAACAACACAAGGACCAGCTTCGATTACAGTACAAGGAATATTTTTCCCGTTCTCATCAAAAATACTAGTCATGCCGATTTTTCTACCAATTAACCCAGACATAAATATTAATTATTAATTATTAAATATAAAAATAGAACACATCATTTAAGTGAACCCTTATTTTTAAAGTGGTGCAAAAGTATAACTTATTTACACACAATCCAAAAAAAGTTTTCACTTAAACAAAGTGCCCTTAATTTCCCTTAGTAAGAAACCTAAACTTTGATCTCTACTTCAACTCCACTAGGCAATTCTAATTTCATCAAAGCATCAATAGTTTTTGATGATGAAGAGTAAATATCAATTAATCTCTTGTATGACATTACTTCGAATTGCTCTCTTGCTTTTTTATTAACGTGTGGAGAACGTAGTACAGTGAAAAGTTTTTTGTGAGTTGGTAAAGGAATTGGACCTGTTACAACAGCACCTGTAGTTTTAACCGTTTTTACAATCTTTTCAGCAGACTTATCTACCAACATATGATCGTAAGATTTTAGTTTTATTCTGATTTTTTGACTCATTTTCTTAAAATTAAGCGTTTCCTTTTGCTTTTTTGATTACTGCTTCTGAAATATTAGAAGGCGTTTCTGCGTAGTGTGAAAATTCCATTGTTGAAGTTGCACGACCTGAAGACAAAGTTCTTAAAGTTGTAACGTATCCAAACATCTCAGATAATGGCACATCAGCTTTAATAGTTTTTGCTCCATTTCTATCTCCCATGTCATTCACCTGACCTCTACGACGGTTAATATCACCTACGATATCTCCCATGTTTTCTTCTGGTGTAATAACTTCCATTTTCATGATTGGCTCAAGAATTACAGCTCCTGCAGCTTTAGCTACTTCTCTATAACCCATTCTAGCTGCTAACTCAAAAGAAAGCGCATCAGAATCCACAGGGTGGAATGATCCATCTAACAAAGTTACTTTCAAACTATCTACTTGGTATCCTGCTAAAGGACCAGTTTTCATAGCTTCACGGAAACCTTTCTCTACAGAAGGAATATATTCCTTAGGCACGTTTCCACCTTTTACCTCATTAACAAATTGTAATCCAACAGGAACTTTACCATCAACCTCGTCAGCTGGCTCTAAACGGAAAACAATATCACCGAATTTACCACGACCACCAGATTGTTTTTTATAAGTTTCTCTATGTTGAGCAGATCTTGTAAACGCTTCTTTGTATTCTACTTGAGGCTCACCTTGGTTTACTTCAACTTTAAATTCACGTTTCATACGATCTACCAAGATATCCAAGTGAAGCTCACCCATACCAGAGATAATAGTTTGACCTGAAGCCTCATCAGTTCTAACAGTAAATGTTGGATCTTCCTCAGCCAATTTAGCCAAAGCCATACCCATCTTATCTACGTCAGCCTTAGTTTTAGGTTCAATAGCAATACCAATTACTGGTGCAGGGAATTTCATAGACTCAAGAATAATTGGGTGTTTTTCATCACACAATGTATCTCCAGTTTTAATATCTTTAAATCCAACTGCTGCTCCAATATCTCCAGCTTCGATATATTCGATTGGATTTTGTTTGTTAGCATGCATTTGGTAGATACGAGAAATTCTCTCTTTGTTTCCTGAACGAGTATTCAAAACATAAGAACCCGCATCTAAACGCCCTGAGTAAGCACGGAAGAAAGCCAAACGACCTACGAACGGGTCAGTAGCAATCTTAAATGCTAAAGCAGCGAAAGGCTCTTTTACATCTGGCTTACGCAAGATTTTAGTTTGATCCTCTTCTAATAATTCAGCATCATCTGGATGAATTCCAGCAATACCTTCTTTATCTAATGGAGATGGCAAGTATTTACATACCGCATCTAACATAAATTGAACTCCTTTGTTTTTAAATGAAGAACCAGCAATCATCGGAATAATAGCCATATCCATCACAGCAGCTCTCAAAGCAATATTGATCTCTTCTTCTGTAATAGAATCTGGATCTTCCATATACTTATCAAGTAAGTTCTCATCATAATCAGCAACTGCTTCAATAAGAATATCTCTGTATTCTTTTACTTCATCAACCATATCCGCAGGGATATCAATAATATCAAAAGTAGCTCCTTGAGTAGCATCATGCCATACAATCGCTTGATTCTTAACCAAATCAACCACACCTCTGAAATCATTTTCTTCACCAATTGGCAAAGTAATCGCAACTGCGTTTGACTTCAACATATCTCTAACTTGTTGACATACATTCAAAAAGTTAGAACCTTGGCGGTCCATTTTGTTAACAAACCCCATACGAGGCACTCTATATTGATCTGCTAATCTCCAGTTAGTTTCAGACTGTGGCTCAACACCATCAACCGCACTAAATAAGAAAACCAAACCATCCAATACACGCAAAGAACGGTTTACCTCTACAGTAAAGTCTACGTGCCCAGGAGTATCAATAATATTAAAGTGATAAGGCTTTGAATCTGGCAAAATTTTACCTTGCTCAGTTGGAAAATTCCACTCACAAGTTGTTGCAGCAGAAGTAATTGTAATACCTCTTTCTTGCTCTTGTGCCATCCAGTCCATTGTTGCAGCACCATCATGTACTTCACCAATTTTATGTGATTTACCAGTATAAAAAAGAATACGCTCAGTTGTTGTTGTTTTACCAGCATCAATGTGAGCAGCAATTCCAATATTTCTTGTATATTTTAAGTCTCTAGCCATTTCTTATTGAATTAAAATCTAAAGTGAGAGAAAGCTTTATTAGCTTCTGCCATTTTGTGAGTATCCATTCTTTTCTTAACAGCAGCACCTTCTTCTTTAGCCGCAGCTAAACATTCTGAAGCTAATCTTTGCGCCATTGACTTTTCGTTTCTTCTTCTTGAATAAAGAATCAACCATTTCATAGCCATAGAAATTTTTCTATCTGGTCTAATTTGCATTGGAATTTGGAATGTAGCTCCACCTACTCTACGACTACGTACTTCTACGTGAGGCATAACATTAGTCAAGGCATCTTTCCAAATTTCTAATGATGATTTTTCTGCATCCTGCTTTTTAGATTCTATAATGTCAATTGCATCATAAAAAACTTTAAAAGCTGTTGATTTCTTACCATCCCACATTAAGTTGTTTACAAAACGTGTTACCAATTGATCATTAAATCTTGGATCTGGTAAAAGTGGTCTCTTTTTTGCCGCTCTTTTTCTCATGTCTTTTTTTTAATAAAAGTTCATACTCTTTAAGCCGCGATAAATCGCGCCTCTACGAGAATCATTTTTAAATTACTTTTTTGCTTCTTTTGGGCGTTTAGCACCGTACTTAGATCTTCTTTGCGTTCTTCCAGCTACTCCTGACGTATCAAGCGCACCTCTAACGATGTGATATCTAACACCTGGTAAATCTTTTACCCTTCCACCTCTAACTAATACTATCGAGTGCTCTTGTAGATTGTGTCCTTCTCCAGGGATGTAAGCATTCACTTCGTTACCATTTGTCAAACGTACACGCGCTACTTTACGCATTGCAGAGTTTGGTTTTTTTGGTGTCGTAGTGTAAACACGCGTACAAACCCCTCTTCTTTGAGGACAAGAATCTAAAGCAACCGATTTACTCTTCTTAGTTATCTGAGTTCTTCCTGTTCTTACTAATTGTTGAATTGTTGGCATAATTAATACTAAAAATTATTATGTAATTTACTTCCCGCTTTTTACGGGGTTGCAAATGTATAAATTATTTTTAACTCTACAAACGTTAATCTATTAATTTTCAATAAGATTATTTAGCCTTTTGAATTTATTCACAAACAGATGATATTTGCATTACTTTTATAAAAACATTTTTCTTGAAACAATTCACTACATTCTTTTTTATTATTGGCTTTGCTTTTTCAGCATCTTGCCAAAATTTTCATTTAATTTTAAATGGAAGCACCACAATCGAGAAAAGATTAATTGACTCAATCACCTACCAAAAAAAACACAAAGAGGCCAAATCTGTAAATGACGAGGTGAATAAAGTTTCAGATAAATTATCTAAAATTGGCTACATAGAAAACCAATTAATCCATTTTGCAAAAAAAAACGACACTACCTATGTCGGAGAATTTTCAATTGGAGAACAAATTAAATACGTACATATACATCTAAAACATATTCCAAAACAAAACGATATAATTAGTCTTGTAGAGAAAGACAGTTTAATCATACCATACATTGAAATAGAAGATTTCCTAAGTCAAACCTTAAAAAAAGCAGAACAAAAAGGGTTTGCATTAACAAAACTCAACCTTAGTAAAATTCAAAAAAAAGGAACTATTTTATATGCAGAGCTAGAACTCAAAACAGATAACGAAAGAACAATTAATACAATTGTTGCAAAATACGCAGAGGAAAACAGAAAAGCCGAACTACCTAAAGGCCATCTTAAACAAATTAATTCAAAATATAATAAACAAATATTTAACAAAAATACTATTCAAAAAATACATAAAGACTTTGAGAAATTTCGCTTTGTAAACCAAATCAAATATCCTGAAATTTTACTACTTAAAGACAGTACCAAAGTCTATGTTTATCTAGAAAAAAGAAAATCAAATAATTTTGACGGATTCGTAGGGTTTACAACAAATGAAAATAGCAAAGTCATCTTTAGTGGTTATCTGGATTTAACTCTCGAAAACACTCTAAAAGCAGGGGAACAATTTTCTTTATACTGGAAAAGTGATGGTAATGACCAAAAAACTTTTCGAACAAATCTTGAGGTACCCTATATTTTCAATTCAAACATTGGAATTAAAGCACAAATTAATATTTTTAAACAGGACAGTATCTTTCAAAACACAAAAACCTCCTTCGATTTAGGCTACCTTGTCAACTATAACACACGTATTTACTTAGGCTATCAAGCTACGGAGTCCAGTGACATCCAAAACACTAACAGTAACAACATTCAAGACTACAAAAATTCTTTCATTACATCTAAATTAGAGTACTCAAAATTCGATTATGACATTCCATTATTCCCTGATAAAACCAAGATTAGATTCACAACTGGATTTGGAAAAAGAACCAACAATACAGCCTTTGTAAGCGAATCGAATAAACAATATTATATTGACCTAAACGCATCACACACTATTGAAATCAACAATAAGAACCACTTTAATATCAATAGCCAAAACTTCTATCTAAATAGCAACAATTTCCTAGTCAATGAATTATTCCGTTTTGGTGGCACTAATTCCATTAGAGGCTTTGCCGAAAATAGTCTACAAGCAGAATACATGAGTGCCATTATGACCGAATACCGATTCATAGCCTCCCCTAATTTATACCTCCATTCTATTATTGATTATTCCATCTACAAAGACCCTTTTTCAACTTTAAAAAAAATAGAAACTTTAACTGGCATCGGAATAGGTATTGGACTACAAACCAAGAATGGACTTCTAAAATTAACATTAGCCAATGGAATTGATAAAAATCAAAAAACAGACATCAACAACACCATAATCAGCTTAAAATTTAACATTACATTCTAAAATCACATGAAAATTAAAGATAAATTAGGAAAGTTAACAAATTATTAAGAATTTTGAACTACTAATTCAAATTTTTAAAAAAATGAAACTAATGCCCACTAGAATCTACCTACTATCTCTAGTACTTATGGTGCAATTTATTTTTGCACAACAGAGAGCCGTCAATGGCGTCGTATATGACGACACCGGCCTACCCTTACCAGGCGTAAGTGTTTTGGTTAAAGAAACCAAAACTGTAACTCAAACAAATTTAGATGGTAAATTCACCATCAAGGCAAGCCCCAGCCAAACCTTAGTTTTCAGTTATATTGGCATGAAAACTCAAGAAATCAAAGCTTCAAAAACAACCTTATCTATTAAGCTAATTGGAGATTCAGTAGAGTTAGAAGGAGTAGTCGTCACAGCACAAGGAATCAAAAAAGAAAAAAAGTCCCTTGGCTATGCAATTACAATCCTAAAATCAGAAAGTATTTCTCAAAAAGCTGAAGGTGACATCGGAAGAGTCTTGAGCGGTCAAATTGCAGGAGTAAACATCACCGCATCAAACGGAATGTCAGGATCAAGTACCAATATAATCATAAGAGGTTATTCATCGATTTCTGGCTCAAACCAACCACTTTTTATAGTTGATGGCGTTCCTTTTGACTCCGGAACAAACACACAATCTAGTTACTTAGACGGAAACACCGAATCTAGCAGATTTTTAGATTTAGACCCAAACTCAATTGAAAGTGTAAGTGTATTAAAAGGCTTAAGTGCAACTGTTCTTTACGGTAGTGCTGGTAGAAATGGGGTTGTTTTAATAAAAACCAAGAACTCAAGCTCTTCAAATACCATCAAAAAAACTGAAATCACTATAAGTCAATCCATGTTTTTTTCAGAAGCTATTTTACCTAAATACCAAAACGAATATGGTGGAGGATTTCACCAAGGATATGGATATTTTTATAGTAACTGGGGACCACGATTTGATAGAACTGACAACGATGGTGTCGCAAATGCTTTACAATATAACGGTACAGCCGAAAACGGAAATGCTCTTTTACAACACCCTTACAACTATATAAGTGACACATCATTGATAACGGGCAATGAAGATTTATTAACAAAACCCTACGAATACAAAGCTTATAACGGCGTTAAAGACTTCTTTAAAACAGGTGTTGTATCAACTACATCAGTAAATGCAAAAGGAGGAAATGAAAACATCAATTATAACATGAGCTATGGAAAAACTGTTGATGAAGGAATTACCAGAGGGAACAAACTAAGTAGAGATAACTTTGGTATTGGCGGAAATGCAATTCTATCAAATAAATTCACCATAACAGGTGTTTTTAATTTCTCAAAAACAAAATACAATTCACCACCAAATGCAGTTAGCACTGGAAGTGGGGCGGCATTCAATGGATCAGGAGTTTTTGCAGATGTCATGTATACACCTAGAAGCGTTGATTTGACTAATTTACCTTATCAAAATTCAGAAGGAAGAAGCGTATATTATCGCTCTGGAAATGATCTTCAAAACCCATATTGGACAGTAAACAATGTAAAATCAACACAAGATACAGATCGTTTTTTTGGGAATGCTGGCATTATATATAACATTAATGATTGGATAAAATTATCGTATCGTCTAGGAATAGATACTTATACAGAATTAAATTCTTATTCTCAAAACAAAGGCGGAATTAGTGGTGACCCTACTGGTCTTCTAAGAACAACCGCTGTTAAAAATACTATCTGGAATCATACAACAAATTTAAATTTCAACAGACCAATTTCAGAAAATTTAAATTTAAGTACCAACTTAGGATTTCAATCACAGAGAAAAGAATTTACAAGAGACGGTATTGAAAGTACAGGTCAACTAGCCTATGGTATTTTAAAACATTTTAATTTCGCTAACAATTCTGCAACAAATTCATTCACTGGAAAACCAATAGCATACCAAGAAGACCTAAATGAAATAGGAACCTATTTAGATCTTACACTAGATTATAAAAACTATTTATTCTTTAACGTTGTAGCCAGAAATGATTGGTATTCAACATTAGAAAAACAAAATAATAATTTATTCTACCCAGGAGCAAGTGTTTCATTTATTCCTACTACAGTTTTTGAAAATCTTAAAGGAAACATCCTGAATTATATGAAAATCAGAGCTGGTTATGGTTCATCTGCTGGAGCCCCAGACCCATACAACACAAGGAATTCAATAAATATTTCAGCAAGAACTTTTATAACAAATAATGGATCAATAATACCTACCAATACAGTAAATGACCGATTAGGTAATACCAATTTAAAACCAGAAAGAATTGGTGAATTTGAAGTAGGATTGGACACTAGACTTTTCAACTGTTTAAATTTCAACATAAGTGCTTACAGTAAAGAAACTAAAGACTTAATAACAGACCAAGATCTTGATGACGCAACAGGATACACCTCCACAACTGTAAATATTGGAGATTTAAAATCACAAGGTATAGAAATAGAATATGATATCGACATCATCAAGTCTAAAAACAATGGATTAAAATTTAACATCGCTGGAAATTTTTCAGCAAATGAAACAACTGTAACAAAACTGGCTCTAGGAACTGATTTAATACCGCTAACTGATTTTATATCGGAATCAGCAGCAAATTATGCAGTCCAAGGAATGCCCTACGGAGTATTATTTGGAACTACAGTTGTAAGAGACATTTCTGGAAACAAAGTAGTTGGAAATGACGGATTGTATTTAGTAGACAAATCGAATAAGTATCTTGGAGACCCTAACCCAGACTGGATAACCAGCCTTATCCCTACACTAAGTTATAAAGGAATAACTTTGTCTGCAATACTTAATTACAGACATGGAGGAGATATATTTTCGACAACTACCGCAGCTTTAATTGGAAGAGGAGTTGTTGACAACGGTATATGCAGAGAATGTACCTACATTTTACCAGGAGTTACACAAACAGGCGAAGTTAATAACATTGCTATTACAAGTACAAATTTAGGTGTTGACACTTATTTTGGGGAAGCAAATGAATTTAGCATTTTTGACGGAACAACTTTAAGATTACAAGAAGTAACTTTAGGATATGCTTTAAGTGCTAAACAATTAAGAAAACTACCATTTGGAAGTTTAACATTTAATGTTTCGGGCTCAAATTTATGGTATAATGCTTTTAATTTTCCAAAAAACATTAACTACGACACGAACGCATCAAGTACAGGTGTTGGTAATGGCCAAGGAATTGACTACATCACAGGGCCATCTTCAAGACGCATTGGTTTTAGCATTAAAGCAACATTTTAAAAATGAAAAAAATGAAAAATATACTTCAAAAAACATATAAAATATTAATCTTCACCTTATTTCTTGGACTTCAATCTTGCGAAACTACAGATATAGAATTGAAAGAAAATCCAAATAATGTTTCTAATGAGACAGCAGATGTTGATTTGTATCTAAATTCTATTCAATTAGGATTAGCAAATTTCATTACCGGTTACGAAGGTGAAAACGAATATGGAATGAGTGAATTAGGCATGAAACCTGTGAGAATGTTACACCAAAATGCTGTATCATACCGCGATTTTTATTCTCCAAGTTTATTTGACAAGGCATGGAAAACTGCCTATTCAAAAGTACTAACAGACATTAGAGCAATGACACCATTGGCATTAAAAGAGAAAAAATACACACATGTTGCCATAGGCCAAATAATCGAATCATATGTAATGATGACTTTAGTAGATTATTTTGGAGATGTTCCATATACTGAAGCAATTAAAGGAACAATGTATCCAAATCCAAAAGTTGACAGTGGGGCTTCAATCTATAAAGCTATAGATTTATTATTAATCGACGCAATATCTAATTTAGAAAAAAATGAAGTATCATTACCCTCCAAAGATTTATATTACAATGGAGGTTCTAGCAAAGAAAATTGGATAAAAGTTGCAAAAACAATAAGATTAAAATTATATCTACAAACAAGAATTGCAAATAGTCCAGATTTTGGAAGTTTAAAATCTAAATCTATAATAAATGAATTAATCCAAGACAATGACTTGATATTAACTTCATCAGAAGATTTTCTATTTAAATGGTCTACAAATTCATCAGCTCCTGACTCTAGACATCCTTATTTTGAGAAAAACTTTGGAGGGAGTGGCCCTAGTTCCAACTTTTATATGGCAAATTACTACATGGATCTAATGGCTAATAAATATCCAAATAATAGAGATCCCCGAATTCGATATTATTTTTACCGTCAAAGATCTGATTTCTCTACCGCAACAGTAGTAACCAAATCTTGTGTCACACAAAACCAACCTGCTTGGTACGGAACAGAGTACACCTACTGCACCGTACCTTCAACAAATGGACTAAGTGGTTATTGGGGTAGAGATCATGGCGACAACGATGGTATACCACCAGACGAAAGAGATCGTACGCTATTTGGGGTATATCCTGTTGGAGGCGAATTTGACAAAAGTGATTTTGAAAATTTATCAGGTTCAGATGCACCTAGTATAGGACTTAAAGGAGCAGGTATAACACCAATTCTGATGTCATCGTTCACTTATTTTATGTTAGCTGAAGCATCACTAACTATAGGAACTACTGGAAACCCTCTTGAATATTTAGAAGCAGGAATGCGTGAATCAATTACAACTACCATGGAATTTGGATCCTCAGTAGCAAAAGGAAATTCAAGAATACCGACAACAACTGCGATCAATGACTACATTAATGCAGTAAAAGACGAATTTAATGCAGGTAATAATTCAAAAAAATTAGAGATTATTGTTCAGCAATATTTTATTGCCCTTTGGACAAATGGTATTGAAGCTTATAACACTTATAGAAGAACTGGGAAACCTGAAAAATTACAACTTACTGTAAAAATTCAAAATCCTGGAATTTTTATTAGATCTAACTGGTATCCGCAAACTACTACAAGTAACAACTCCAATATTAAACAAAAAGCAGGAGTATCAACCCCCGTTTTCTGGGATACTAATCCAGAAGGGTTTGTAGATTAATCAATTTAAAAAAGATAAAATGAAAAATAAATATAAATTAATACTATTAGCTATAATATGTTCCTTTATTTCTTGTGAAAATACAGACAAGTTTAACATGAACATACATGAGAATTCAAACACTCAGGCACCCTATGTTAGAGGTATTTTTAAAAGTACTCTGATCAAATACACAAATATTACTACATCAAGCGTGGAAATAACTTTATCAGCCCCTGCAAATAACGTAAGTAGTTGGAAAACTAGTGTTAGACTTGTCTCAGGAACTAACTCAACAGAGTTCTTCCCTCTAACTACTTATACAGTAACTAATTTCCCAACTACAATTTCAATTCCAATTACAGAAATTGCTAAAGCTATCGGAATAAATATAAATGATATTTTACCCGCTGATGTAATAGAATTTAAATCTTTCTCAACAGGTATAAATGGAAAAGAACTTAGATATAGCGACTTAAATGGAGATCTTATTGGACAAGCCGAACAACGACAAGCTTATAATTTTTCTATTGCTATCTCATGCGCTTCAGTTAACTCTCCTTCAGGACAATGGAAGGTTGAGATGGAAGATGTTTATGGAGACGGATGGGACGGTGCTTATTTAACAGCTGAAGTAAACGGTGTAAGTACCAATTATACAATTTCACCTTCAAAAGGTTCAAATGCAACCCACATAATTACTGTACCTACAGAAGGTACACTTACTTGGTCATACACTAAAGGGAATTACGAAGAAGAACATATATTTACTATAACAAGCCCAAATGGAACTGTATATGGTCCATACCTTGGTGAAAACAATATACCTTTCTGTTTCTTTTAACACTCTTATTTTTTTTAATTATAAAAGTTTTTTAAACACACCAACCACCACCAAACAAGTGGTGGTTTTTTTATATATTTGCAGCATGGAAAAAGAACATCAAATTTTTGGGATTAGAGCGATAATCGAAGCGATTCAAGCAGGTGCAACTGTTGACAAAGTATATATTCAGAAGGAAGCCAGTGGCGAATTGATGAAAGACTTAATGAAAGTACTTAAACGTGGAAATATTAATTTTTCCTATGTTCCTGTTGAAAAACTAAACAGACTAACACCTAACAACCACCAAGGTGCTGTTGCAAGCATCTCTCCTATTTCCTTTTTTGATTTAGAAGCCTTAATAGATACAGTAGTTGAAAACGGAAAAACACCATTGTTTTTAATCTTAGACCAAATATCTGATGCCCGTAACTTTGGTGCTATTATCCGTACCGCAGAATGTACAGGTGTCAACGGAATTATTGTTCAAAAATCAGGTTCAGCTCCTGTAAATGGAGATACCGTTAAAACTTCGGCTGGTGCTGTGTTTAATATTCCAATTTGTAAAGTAGAGCATATTAAAGATGCGATTTTCTTATTACAAGCAAGCGGAATAAAAACAGTTGCAGCTACTGAAAAAACAGACCAAAACATTTATGATGTTTCCCTAAAAGAAGGCGTTGCCATTATCATGGGCTCTGAAGATCGTGGTGTAAATCCATCAGTTTTAAAAATAGTGGACGAAAAAGCAAAACTACCTATGTTTGGAACTATTGGTTCGCTGAATGTATCTGTAGCTTGTGGTGCTTTTTTATATGAAGCGGTGAGACAAAGAAGTTAGATTTGTGATTGCTGATTAACGAAATTAAAATTTAGGAATTGGGATTTTGAAATTAGGATTTTGAAATACCAATTAAAGATTTAAAAAATAACAAAAACGAATTAGGACTCAGGTTCTGATTCGTTTTTTTCGTTTTTAGTAATTTCATAATTTACATTACTATTCGAATAAAAATAGTCCTCCTCTACTTCTGGCTCAGGAATTGGAGGGTTTACAAAATTACCATTCTCATCAAAACGCTGCATGAATTTATCTTGTGAGGCATCATAATCTGGATGTTCCCAATCATACTTAATCGGTTTTTGATATTCATATTCAGGGGTTTTATTTATAATAGCCAATAGCAAACCTGTGATAAAGCCAGCCAAATGTCCTTCCCACGAAATTACTTCATCCACTTTTGGAAAAACATACCAAACCATTCCGCCATAAACCACAATCACTGTTAGTGACAAGGCAACGAGTCGGTAATATTTCGTAAAAATACCTTTAAAAAAAATAAAGCTAAACAAAACATAAATCAACCCACTCGCTCCAATATGATAACTAGGCCTCCCGATTAACCAAGTTCCAACTCCCGAAAGTAGAATTCCATAAATCAAAACATAAGGAGATAGTTTGGCATAAAAAAACTGCAAAGCTGCCAACAGAACTAAAAGCGGTAACGAATTATTATATAAATGACTCAAATCCGAATGAATGAAGGGACTAAAGATAACCCCTTGTAAACCTGAAAAAGTTCTTGGATAAATTCCGTTTTCGACAAAATCAAAATCATAGCGAATTTGTAACCAATATATAATCCACAAAAAAAGCACAAAAAAAAGTGGCAACGCAAGTACATCTGTGGTGTATTTGAAATTTTTATCCATGGTTTAGTTTAATAGTAGGAAAGCAAATAGGATTCCAAAACCAATATAATGCTATTTTGTCAGGATTAAAAGAAATACCAATATGAAAATGATATTATCGTAGCAGATTCGTTTTTAGCGCATCTCCTAAAATATAAAATGCTTAATTTTACAAAATATCTTGATTAAAGATAAACGATTTTGAATTCAGATTTAAAAACAAATGGAAGCACCATTAGCAGAACGCATTCGCCCACAAACTTTAGAAGATTATATCAGTCAGGCTCATTTAGTGGGACCTAACGGTTCGTTGACGCAGCAAATTGCCAAAGGAATTATTCCTTCATTGCTATTATGGGGACCTCCAGGCACGGGAAAAACAACCCTAGCACAGATTATTGCTCAAGAATCTAAACGTCCTTTTTATGTACTGAGTGCGATTAATTCAGGGGTGAAAGATATTCGTGATGTTATAGATAAAGCCAAGCAATCTGGCGGCTTGTTTACGACTAAGAACCCTATTCTGTTTATTGATGAAATTCATCGTTTTAGCAAATCGCAACAAGATTCATTGTTAGCAGCTGTCGAAAAAGGTTGGATTACATTGATTGGTGCTACGACAGAGAATCCAAGTTTTGAAGTTATACCCGCTTTATTATCCCGATGCCAAGTGTATATCTTGAATCCCTTTACTAAAGATGATTTGAATGCTTTATTGATGCGAGCACTAAAAACAGACAGCTATTTACAAACCAAAAACATTCAATTACAAGAAACAGAAGCTTTAATGCGACTTTCTGGTGGTGATGGACGCAAACTATTAAATATTTTTGAATTGGTCATAAACGCCTCTGCTGGAGACGAAATTGTGATCACCAATGAAAGAGTACTTGAATTAGTTCAACAAAATACCGTTTTGTATGACAAAAGTGGCGAACAACATTATGATATTGTTTCGGCTTTTATCAAATCGATACGAGGAAGTGACCCTAACGGTGCTGTTTATTGGTTGGCTCGAATGATTGAAGGGGGCGAAGATGTAAAATTCATCGCTCGACGCATGCTTATTTTATCAAGTGAAGATATTGGAAATGCTAATCCTACCGCTTTGATTATGGCTAATAATACGTTTCAAGCCGTAACAACGATAGGTTATCCCGAAAGCCGAATCTTATTAAGCCAATGTGCCATCTACTTAGCCACTTCACCTAAGAGTAATGCGAGTTATATGGCTATTAATCATGCGCAACAACTGGTAAAACAAACGGGAGATTTATCGGTACCTATTCATTTGCGCAATGCTCCAACCAAATTAATGAAAGAATTGGGATATGGTGATGACTACAAATATTCACATGATTATGCGAATAATTTTGAAGTACAAGAATACTTACCAACCGAATTATCAGAAACGGTTTTGTACAACCCTGGTCAAAATTCCCGAGAAAATACTACCCGAGAATTTTTGAAAAACCGTTGGAAAGACAAATATGGGTATTAGAATTTAACTGTAATAACTTCTGAAACTAAAGTTCCATTTTGATAGGAATCAAAAACCCATTGGTTGTCTTTTAAATTCAACACCCCTTGAACATCACCTTTAATAGCAATAAAGGAATTAGGAGTCCCTGTTTTCATCAATTTCATGACTACTTTTGGCGTTTTATCAATTAACTGAAAACCATTTTCAGTAGGCTGTGCATACAATACTTCGTTATTAGAGTTAGTGATAACAGAGGACACAACAGTACTTTGCTGTGGCAAAGTTACAGCTTGTACTTTCGTGTTATCCGCAATTGTATTCGCTTCAAATTTACCATTGTACTTATATTCTAATTTAAAAACTGATTCAAATGCATTTTCGAGCGCTTCTTTATAGGCTACTCCAAAATCTTTCTCTTTACTTTTTCCAATTTCAGAAGTAAAAATTACTTTTCCATAACAATCTTTTAACTCAATAAATAATTTGGTTGTCAAAAATCCTGAATCCTTAACAACATCAACCATTAGCAAGCTACATCTATTTGGAAATTCTACAGAAAAATCAGAATTTGAATAAACAGCTTTAAAACCCGCTTTTTCAAGGTTGTATTTTGTGATAGTTGCCATTCGATACTCATTTTCCGCCCTTAAAAAGTCAAACTTAGTAGGCACCACAACTGCGGCATAATCATTTACTGAAGTTTGGGCAAAAATGGCATTTGAAATAATAATGAAGAATAAAACTAACTTTGTTTTCATATAAATAATTTATTTGTTGTTGGTAATGTATGTTATCGCTTTATAAATTGTCATCTGAGCGATTTCATACGATTATAAGTATTTTTTGAGTTCTAATAAATGATTAATTTGTTTGATATCCGGAAAGGTAGCACTTTTATTTTCGTTAAAAAAGATAGCATCCAATCCCACATCCAAAGCTCCTTGCACATCAGCATCTAGCGAATCTCCAATCATAATACTCGATTCTTTTTTGGCTTTCGCCAAATCTAGGGCGTATTCAAAAATCACGGGATTTGGTTTCTTTACTCCAGCCATTTCTGAATTTGTGATGGTTGTAAAATACGGAGTCAATTGAGCATTATGCATCTTTTTATACTGAACTTCGGCAAAACCATTGGTGATGATATGCAATCGATACTTTGATTTCAAATAATCCAAAATTTCAAAAGCACCATCAAAAAGATGATTATTCTCAGGTAATAAATCAATGTACCTTTCAGAAATTCGATTAATTTCAACGTCCGAAATAGAATACTCTAGAGCATCAAAAGAATACTTCAAACGATTATAACGCAATTCCTCATGGCTTATTTTATTATACTGAAACAATTTCCAGCAGGATTGATTGATAGGAATATAGGCTTCAATAAAATTATTAATAGCAATTGAAGGATGGCTTTCATCAAAAATACGTCCAAATGCCAATTCCGAATTTTTATCAAAATCCCAAAGCGTGTGGTCTAAATCAAAAAAAACGTCTTTTATAGGATTCACTTTCATTTTTTATTTTAACTTTTTAACCACAAAGAAAGCACAAAGGAAGCACGAAGATTCACTACAGCTTTTTTTAATTCCTCCTAACCATGTCTTAATTCAAACAACATCTCACTCTAAGCGCAAAACCATGAATTAAATTCGTGAATTCGCGGCTTTTTTTTCCAAAATCACTAAGTATTAAAATATCCCTTCATCAACAAAGCTAAAATAATTATTCTCTGTAACAATTAAATGATCTAATACTTTTATCTCTAAGCTATCGCCAGCTGCTTTTAACTTTTTGGTAATCTGCAAATCGGCTTCACTAGGTTTCAAAGTACCCGAAGGATGATTGTGGCACAATATTAAAGAAACGGCTCCTAGTTCGAGTGCATTTTTAAAAACCAAACGAACATCAACCATTGTCCCAGTAATCCCTCCTACACTTAGTTGTCTTTTAGAAATGATTTTGTTTGAATTATTCAAGTACAAAATCCAAAATTCCTCATGTGGCAATTCACCTATTATTGGCTGCATAACTTCAAATACTAATTTGCTTGAAGTTACTTTTGTCAATTCCAAAGCATCTTCGGCTCTTCTTCGTCTTCCTAATTCTAAAGCTGCCATAATGCTGATTGCTTTGGCTTCACCAATACCTTTGAACTCCATCAATTGCTTTAAAGAAAGTTTACCCAACGCATTCAAATTCCCATCAACGGATTTCAAAATACGCTTGCTCAACTCCACTGCCGACTCGTTCCTACTTCCAGAACCTATCAATATAGCAATCAATTCCGCATCACTCAAGGCATTTTTACCTTTGAGCATTAACTTTTCACGAGGCTTATCATCCTCAGACCAGTTTTTTATTGGGAAATGATTGTTTTCCATAACTAAAGTATTTAGCTAAAACTATTGCATCAAGCTTTTTACCTCATCAAAATTCAAACCACCATAATTTCCTGAACTCATCAATAACAAAGCTGAGTTGTCAAAATTCAATCCAAACAAATACTCTTTGAACTCCGCTGGATTGGTATATATAATCAAGTCTTTACGATTAAAAGCCGTTGCTATTTGCTCGTAAGTCACTTCTTCTAGTTGTTTGATTTTTACTGCATCGGGTGAATAAAACACAACAGCCACATCAGCATGTTCCAAAGCACCTTCATATTCCTTCAAAAACTCAGCATTTAAACTACTATAGGTATGCAATTCCAAACAAGCAATTAAAGTTCTATCTGGATATTGCTCTTTTACCGCTTTGGTAGTTGCTGCCACTTTACTTGGTGAATGTGCAAAGTCCTTATAAGCCACTTTTTTAATTCCTTCTGCGATTTTCTCTAAGCGTTTGGACGCGCCTTTAAAACTGGCAATAGCTTCATAAAACTCAGCTTCATCAACACCCATGTTTTGGCAAATCCATTTGGCTCCAGCCAAATTATTCAAATTATGTGCGCCAAAAACTTCGATAGGCATATCCCCTTCAGGAGTTTCTAGTAGAGTAGTTCCATTTTCGACTTTATAATTAGGCGTTGAATAAGCCAATTTCCGAATTGGATTCGTTGCGGCTTCGGCAACACGTTTTACTTCGGCATCATTTTCATTATACACTAAAATTCCACCATTAGTAATTTTATTGATGAAAATTTCAAACTGCTCTACATAATTATCATACGTAGGGAATACATTGATATGGTCCCAAGCAATTCCAGAAATCAGCGCGATATTCGGTTGGTACAAATGAAATTTTGGTCGTCTATCAATTGGTGATGACAAATATTCATCTCCTTCTAGCACCATAAAATCATTTTCCTCTGTAAGATGCACCATTGTATCAAAACCTTCTAACTGTGCTCCTACCATATAATCCACCGCAATATTATGATAATGCATGACGTGTAATATCATCGAAGTAATCGTTGTTTTCCCATGAGAACCACCAATAACGACGCGGGTTTTATTTTTGGATTGTTCGTATAAAAACTCTGGATACGAATAAATTTTAAGTCCTAATTCTTGTGCTTTTAGCAATTCAGGATTGTCAGCTTTAGCGTGCATTCCTAAAATTACCGCTTCAATATCAGCAGTTATTTTTTCAGGAAACCAACCCAATTCGACTGGTAAAATTCCTTTTTTTTCTAAACGAGATTTAGAGGGTTCAAAAATAGCATCATCACTTCCTGTAACCTGATACCCTTTATTGTGTAATGCTAAAGCCAGGTTGTGCATGGCACTCCCTCCTATGGCTATAAAATGTGTTTTCATTTATATTAATTCGTTTACTTTAAGATTATTGATATTAAAATCAATTAATCGTTTTTTTATTTTCAAATTCCTCCAAAAGCAATCGGGCTTTTTCAGGCGTCCCCATTTTTTCTTCATATAAATTAGCAAGTGTTTGATAGGTCAATTTTGAACCTCCTACTGCAATTGCTTTTTTATAATAGCTTTCTGCTGCTTTATACCTATCAAAATATTCTTCAATTCGACCTCGCGACAAATAACCATCAACTGCTGAAATCGCCAGTAATTCGTTAGAATATTGTACTGCTTTAGTTTCACTGCCACCAACAATCCCTGGCAATTTTAAATATAATTCAACTAATGCCCAGCGTGCTTCAACATGTTTGGCATCCAATTGAATGGCTTTTTCAAAAGAGCCTTTAATATCCGAAATCATTCCTAGTGCTTTGAACTTATTTACTTCAAGAGCTTTTAATCCTAAAGCTCCTCCATATTTATAATGATAATTGGCCTCATTAGGTTTTAAAGACTTTAATTTACCATAATAACCTAAAGCCTTATCCCAATTTTTATTCAAACCAGCGATATCTCCCAAATTCTCTAATGCTTTCAGATGATTAGGATTTGTTTTTAAAAGTTTTTCATTAACCAGCCGCGCTTGTTCATTCTTTTCTTTATCAAAAGTAGCATAAGCTCTATCATAACCAGATTGAGCCAGTAGTAAACAAGGAAACAAAAAGATTAATACGTATTTCATTCTTCAAAAATAAGGAAAAAACTATGCAATTGCCATATTTTTTAAATAACCTCAGCCTTAAAATATGCACCAAATCATAACATTTAAAAAATCTTTAAAAAACATTACACTAACAATTAGGAATTACTTTAGTCGGATGAAATTAGAAGATTAAACAGCACTTTTAACAAGGGTTTAGTTTCTATTATAAAAAACAAATGAAAATATTTTATGCGATCCAAGCCACTGGCAACGGGCACATCAGTAGAGCCACACAACTCTACCCTTATCTAAAAAAATACGGTGAAGTAGATTTTTTCTTAAGCGGAAATAACGCTAGTCTTACTACTGATTTACCTGTAAAATTCAAAAGTAAAGGTTGTAGTTTATATTACAGCAAATGCGGAGGGCTTGATTACCCGAGTATTATCAAAAATATTAAACCTCGTCAGATTTATAAAGATGCCGATATTTTACCACTAAAAAACTACGACATCGTCATCAATGATTTCGATTCGGTTACGGCATTAGCCTGTAGAATGCAAAAAGTACACTCGGTACAATTTGGACATCAAGCCAGTTTTATATCGAAAAACACCCCTAGACCTAACAAAAGAAGCATGATGGGCGAATTTATTTTTAAGAATTATGCTCCTGCTCCTCAAAATATCGGTTTGCACTTTGAGTCATACGACTCATTCATCCATCCGCCCATTATTAAGGACGAAATCGTAAATGCAACACCACAAAACCTAAAGCATATTACTGTATACTTACCATCATTTGACAAAGATTGCCTTGAAAAAGCTTTCAAATCCATACCTGATATACAATTTCACTGGTTTTTGGACACTGTCGAAAAAGAACACACTATTGGCAATATCACCTATTTTCCTGTCAATCAAAAAAAGTTCAACAAAAGCCTTATCAATTGCGAAGGGATAATCACAGGTGGTGGATTTGAAACTCCTGCCGAAGCCTTGTATTTAGATAAAAAAATTCTTTCCATTCCTATCAAAAATCATTACGAGCAGGAATGCAATGCCGCTGCTTTAAAAAAACTTGGTGTTCCCGTGATTTACGATGTAGCTGATGATTTCAATCTTATTATTGAAAACTGGCTTAATATGGATATTATTTACCCCAAAATGAAAGCGAATAACATCAACCAAACGCTAGAATATTTATTTGATACTTATAAAAAATAACTAATCGAGTTACTCTCTTTGATGCTTAGCCATGAAAAAGGAACACAGATTTTAGAAATCATAAAAAATCCTAAAATCTTCGTGAGCTTTGTGCCGCCCTTGTGCTCTTTGTGTTTAAAATTTATACCTTTGAAACCGTATTAAAAAACAAAGAAAATGCATTTTATCTCCCAAGATTTAGAAGACTATATCGAACAACATTCAGAGAAAGAACCTGAATTATTAGCAGCTTTAAACAAAGAAACCTACCAGAAAATATTACTTCCAAGAATGTTGAGTGGTCATTTTCAGGGGCGTGTTTTGAGTATGTTGGCTAAACTGATTCGTCCGGTGAATATTCTTGAGATTGGGACTTATACAGGCTATTCAGCTTTGTGCTTGTGTGAAGGAATGCAAGATAATGGTGTTTTGCACACGATTGACATCAAAGAAGAATTGGTTGATTTTCAGCGTAAACATTTTGATAAATCGCCTTGGGGAGCACAAATTATACAACATTTAGGCGAAGCGACTGACATTATTCCAGGATTGGATGTCAAATTTGATTTGGTTTTTATCGATGCGGATAAAGAAAATTACATCAACTATTTTGAGATGATTGTTCCCAAAATGAATAAAGGCGGGATTATTTTATCCGACAATGTGTTGTGGAGTGGTAAAGTTCTCGAAGAAATTCACCCGAACGACCTGAGCACTAAAATCCTAGTTGAATACAATAAATTATTAAGAGACGACCCAAGAGTCGAAACAGTCTTACTACCTATACGTGATGGACTGACTGTGAGTCGCGTTTTATAAACTTGATGCCCTAGCCCAGAACGAAATGAAAATCCTTACCCCCGAAAATGGATTTTTTTCTTGGCTCAAAAGAGCGACCAGAGGAAGCTCCTTTTGAGGTATAGAAAAAACCATTTTCGGGGGTAAGATTGTAATGGAGTGCTGGAAAAAGCTCCTAAATATATTAAATAGGAAAATATTTGCCCTGTGCTAATCGGTAGAGTTTATAGACTATAAATCCTGACAAAAGCCCGAATAAATACCCACACAAAATATCTAGCGGATAATGCAATCCTAGGTATATGCGGCTATAAGCGAATACCAATGGCCATAAAAACAACAAATAAGTATGTTTGTAAAATGGCTTTAAGATTTGATACAAAAAGATACAAACTGCCATACTATTAGCAGCATGCCCTGAAAAGAAGCTAAAAGTAGCACTTGATTTTACGACACGCATGATGGTATTAATTTCGGGATTACTACAAGGGCGCAATCGTTCAAAACCATACTTAAATACATTTGTAATTTGATCTGTTAGAGTGATAATTAGCGCCACAAACACCATCACAAAAAGTGTTTGTCGCATTCCAATCTTTTTATAAATAAGGTATAAAAAGACCAAGAAAAGTGGCGTCCAGTTGGTTTGTTTTGTAATAAACAACCAGAATCCATCATAGGTTTCAGAACCTAATCCGTTAAGAAATAGAAAAAGTTTTGTATCCAGTAAAAGTAATTTTTCGAGCATTACATTTGGCGTTTAACTGGACCCGTAACATCCTCGATATCCTCTTTAATTTTATTGGCTTGAGTAACGGTGTCGCCTAAAATATCCTCCGTTGCTTTATTTATTTGAGAATTGATGCTTCCTGTCATATCGGTCAGTGATTTAGTATCAAGTCCGTTTGACTCTACTCCTTTTTGAATTTCACTTTTAATGTCATTGGTAGCATTTTTCACTTGCGCGATTGCTTTACCCATAGTACGTGCGATTTCAGGCACTTTGTCAGCACCAAAAAGCATTAAAACGATAAACATGATGAAAATTAACTCTCCTCCTCCTATACCAAACATAATTATTCTATTTTATCCTGCAAAGATATTATATTTTGATTCCTTGTCTTTTAATTTTTTCATAAAATATCTTTCTATGAATAAGTCTTCACACACCTAATTTGCTATTATTTTTTTAAACTCTTTGTTTTTGGTTGATAAAAAATCCAACAATTGAAACTCTGAACTAGGGTTCATCAAGCTTCTTGATTTAGAATCGTTTTCACAAAAAACTAGAAATAATTTAATTTGGTCATCTTTTAATTTCAACGTATTGGACAAGAAAGAATAATTGACGTGATTAATAACATAATCAGAAAAACTGGTTTGCTGATGAAAATCCGTTTTCTCAGGACTGTTTTTTCTCATTATTTTCAAAACATCTTTGTACATCCTAACGAAATCCATCCCTTTATCGATAGAAC
Organism: Flavobacterium sp. NG2; assembly: GCF_034119845.1. NCBI lineage: Bacteria > Pseudomonadati > Bacteroidota > Flavobacteriia > Flavobacteriales > Flavobacteriaceae > Flavobacterium > Flavobacterium sp. NG2. The sequence goes on from NZ_CP139420.1 coordinate 188,806, forward strand.
CATCTGGCGGCATTGCTGTGTTTTTGGGAGATGATTTTTCGTCACCAAAATATTGCAAGTCAACATATTTTTGGGTATTTCCACTAACAGGACTCATGTCCTTTCGAGCCTTAATAATAATCTCCGCCAATTCATTGGTAAAAACCTCTAGAGGAACGAAAATTTTAGGCTTTAAAAAATCCTCTTCTTTGAGGATAATTCTTTTAGATTTAAATACTAAACTCGAAAATACCAAAGTATCATTAACACTCGCCATCATCTCAAAGGAACCATAGGTATTTACATTTGTTCCTGTATGATCTTTTGTATTGAAAACGATCACATTTTCAACTGGAACCAAGTCGTTTCGAACTTGTCCTTTTATAAGTCTTGATTTTCCAATTTGAGCATAACTTAACTGACAAAACAATGTCAATAATAATATTCCAATTTTAGTTTTCATCTGGGATGGTGTTTTTTAAATCATTTAAAAAAAGTAACTTATCACATTTTAAGTATATGCATAAAGTTACGAGTTTTATTGCAAAAACCCCAAGACTAGCCTTTCTTTTATTTAAGATGACTATTTACTTTGCCTACTAATAAAAGTATTACTTTTCTCATTTTACTAATTAAAACACACAGTCAATCTGTCCGAAATATATCTTTTTATAAAGCGTATCATTTCTCCTCTTTAATTATTTTAAGGTATTTTTCAGCCAATTGAGCTAATAAAAACTCAATACTAATCTTGTTATCAGTATCCATCACCTTTGTAAAACTTACATTTTCGACTGCATAATACATAAACCCTTTTACGTAAATAGCGGGAATATTTAATTTATTCACAAAATGAAATTCATTAAACATATTCTTTAACTGGATCATGTAATGTTCTTTTTTCTCTACTACTAATTCTTTTTTAAGCATAGCTGTACGACCAGAAAACATATTAATTAATGGATCCAATCCTACAGAACCTCCCGCCATAGAACCAGCATTAGCACTAGGGTCATAATCAGATGCAGATTTTAATTTTCTTTCTGCTGGCGAATAGGAGCGCTGGTCTGCAGCTATTATACCCAACGAAACTGCATTAATATGACTATAGTTCTTAATGACAACCTCATTCAACTGATTTATTATCGGTGCCATTTTTACTTGTAAACCATCAATCCCAAAATGCTTGTCAGTCAAAATCACTGTAACTCTATTATATTGAAACATTGCAAAAACAATGGTGTCGCCTTTTTCTGCTGGAATGACAAAGTCACCTTTTTCATTAGAGATTACTGTTTTCTCAGTTCTACTATTAACAACGTAAACCCCTTCGAGCTCATGAGAATATGAACTTATATTCCCCTTTACAACAGTTGAAGCGGTTTGTTGAGCTGAGACAACTACAGAAATAAGCAAGAACAAACTATATACAATATTCATCGATACTATTTAGAGGGTAAAAGTATCTGAATCACTTCACAATAATTCATAAGAACTTGGTAATAATATATTAATAACAAAGGGAATTAATATCTTTATCCATTCAACATCAAGCCATGAAAAAAATTATTATAGCTAGTACTTCAACCTTAGCAGGTGAAAAATATCTCGAATACTTACTTCCTGAATTAAAGAATCACTTCAAAGGCTGCACTACAGTTCTTTTCATTCCTTACGCAAGACCAAGTGGCATTTCTCATGATGATTACACGAAAATTGCAGCATTGGCTTTTGCCAAAATAAATATCAATATCAAAGGAATTCATGAATTTGACAATCCTTCTGAGGCAATACTTAATGCTGAAGGCATTTTTGTTGGTGGCGGAAACACGTTTTTACTAGTTAGTCAGTTGTATGCATATAAAATAATGAACTTGCTATCAGCAACTATAAAAAATGGCACTCCCTACTTAGGAACAAGCGCCGGAAGTAATATTTGCGGACTGACAATGCAAACTACTAATGACATGCCCATTATCTATCCTCCGAGTTTTCAAACCTTAGGATTAGTTCCTTTTAACATCAATCCTCATTACCTGGATGCCGATTCATCATCAAAACACATGGGAGAAAGCAGAGAAACTAGAATAAAAGAGTTTCATCAATTCAACAACATTCCTGTTATAGGACTAAGAGAAGGAAGCTGGCTAGAAATAAAAGGAAACCAAATCACTTTAAAAGGAAGTTTATCAGCTCGTCTTTTCAAAAAAGGAAACGATCCAATTGAGCTAGAAAATGAAACAGACTTAAGTGATTTAAAATAAAAAACCCGAAACAAAGATGTTTCGGGTTTCTAAAGAGCGAAAGACGAGGCTCGAACTCGCGACAACCAGCTTGGAAGGCTGGAGCTCTACCAACTGAGCTACTTTCGCATTATTATTTTAAACTCTTTAGCAAACTTAATTTGCTCTTAGAGCGAAAGACGAGGCTCGAACTCGCGACAACCAGCTTGGAAGGCTGGAGCTCTACCAACTGAGCTACTTTCGCATTACTGGCGCAAAGATAAATAATAAGTTTAATTTGAAACAAGTTTTTTTCAAACTTTTTAATAAAAAAATAATATCTATCGCTAATCTTTTTAAAATTAAATCTTTAGCTTTTCACATTTATTTCATTCTGCATCTCAAAGAGTAGTAAATTCTGCTCAAACCACTTATATCGACCATTAAAACTTACCAATTATAGCCATTATGAAATCAAATGTGACATTATTTCGTCACTTTTTGACGGATGATAGATAAACAAACAAGATTTATCTTTAATAGTTTGAATAATTTCATTAGTTAATTCAACCGGCAAAGCAGGACAACCTAGACTTCTTCCTAGACGTTTATTATTTCTAATGAATGTATTTGAAACATAATTAGCACCGTGAATCACTACAGCCCTTTCTCTAGCATTATGATTCAATCCTTTTTCCAAACCATCTAATCTCAATGACATGCCATGTTTTCCTCTATAAATCTCAGCAGTCGCAAAAAAACCTACACTACTTTTGAATGATTCAGGAGAATTTGAAAAGCTAGTTGCAAACTCATCACCCGAATTTCTTCCGTGAGCTACTAAGGAATTATATAAAATAGTATTGGTATCCAAATCAATTACCCAAAGCCTTTGAGTATTTGAAGAAAGACTGAAATCTATTACTGTTAGAATATTTTTTTCAACAAGACCTTTTTGCTTCAAAAGGTTAAATCCTTTTAAAGCTTGTGTGAAAATTTCAAGTTTCGGCAATTGAAAATTATTAGAATGTAAGCTTTCATAAATCATTTCTTCATTTGAAGCAGGATCAATATTGGCTATTTTTGTTATTTTTTTGGATTCAACACTCTTGGCATCCGACGAAAATATTTTAGTAATGAAAGATAATGAAAGAAATAAAGACAAATAGACAAAAAAACTGTAACGCATTGATTTAGATTAAATTAAACAATAGAAACGGGATGACAAATATATAACTTTATTTCACTTAACATAATAAAAATCAACGTAATAAAACAAATTTAACATCATTTTGTAATTAAAAAACCACAATATTTACTTTTTTCAAATTTGCTTATTGTTAAAATTATGTTATTTTTGTCTGAAATACCAATGTATTGAATGCGTAAACACACCTACTTTTTTCTCCTTATCTATATGACAATTAGTATTTCACTCTTTGGTCAAAAAAAGACCCTTAGAGCAAAATCAATTATCAAAAACATTACTATAGATGGAAAAATGGACGAACAGTTATGGCAAAACAATACCGAAGTTGCCAGTAATTTCATCATGTATGAACCTGATAACGGAAAACCTATCCCTGAAGACAAAAAAACTGAAGTAAAAGTTCTTTACGACAACACTGCGATTTATATTTCGGCTGTCTTATACGATAACGAACCTGATAAAATACTGAAAGAAATCACCAATAGAGATGTTTTTGGTGCATCAGATCACTTTTCAGTTTTTATCAACGGATTTAATGACGGCCAACAAGATTACCGCTTTTACGTTAGTGCAGCGGGTGTTCAAATGGATTGTTTAGCCACTGAAGACCAAGAAGACTTCACCTGGGATGCTATCTGGGAAAGCAAGGTCAAAATAACCGACTTTGGCTGGGCGGTCGAAATGAGAATCCCTTATGCAGCGTTGCGATTTTCAAATGAAAAAGAACAAGTTTGGGGCTTGAATTTTATGCGTGAAATAAAACGCAATGTCCAAAAATACACTTGGAATTATATCGACACCAAGATAGGTGCCGTTATAACTCAAGCAGGAATCCTTGAAGGGATCGAAAATATAAAACCGCCTACGAGATTATTTATAATTCCATATACTTCTGCCTATTATCAAGTAGACAAAAACACTTCGGACCGAACCTTAAAAGCGGGTTTAGATATAAAGTACGGCATCAATGACTCTTTCACTCTTGATGCGATATTAGTACCTGATTTTGGTCAAACAAAATTTGACAATGCTATATTAAACCTAGAACCATTCGAACAAACCCTAGTAGAAAACAGACCTTTTTTTACTGAAGGCACCAATTTATTCACCAAAGGCAATTTATTTTATTCTAGAAGAATCGGTGGGAGCCCAATAACCGAAAAAGAAACCCTTGAAAACACAATATCCAGCAACGAGGAAATTACAAACTTCCCAAGTACTGTCAATCTGATAAATGCCGTTAAAATATCAGGAAGAACCCACAAAGGCCTCGGTATCGGTTTCATGAACGCTGTAACCGAAAAAACTTTCGCAACCATACACGACAACACAACCAATACTGATAGAGAAGCCATAATTCAGCCTCTAACCAATTACAACATACTAGTATTCGATCAACGTTTTAGACAAAATTCATCTATTACCTTTATAAATACTAACACTACTCGCGAAGGAAGTTTCAGAGATGCTAATGTTTCAGCTGTTTTATTTGATTTAAACACAAAATCAAACTCATACAACCTCTATGGAGATTTCAAATATAGTACAATAAGGGATACTGAAAATTCGAATGGATTTAAAACAGAATTAGGATTTGCCAAAACAAGTGGGCAATATCGCTATGAATTCGCTGGAAAACACCTCACCAAAGACTACAACACAAACGACCTAGGAATTTTATTTTACAACAACTACCATAGCTTATATGCGAATGGAAGTTATCGAATTGTCAATCCTACTAGACTATTTAATACCCTTAGCATTAATCAAGCCGCAAACCTAGAGATTGAAAACACTACTGGAAAATATCAAACTGCAACCATTGGAACAGAAATAAAAGCTTCAACACTTAAAAATGATTCCTTTGAATTTCTTTTTCAATATACACCGTTTGAAATCTTTGACTTTTACGAACCAAGAACAGATGGAAAATTCGTTTATATACCTAAACAATTTTATTCGTCTTTAAATTTATCCTCTAATAAAAATAGGCATTTTGCTATCTCATTTCAGCCTTCTATCATTTTATTTAACGAACAAAACAGAGAAATATACGGCTTTTACTTAAGTCCAATGTATCGTTTCAACAATCGATTCTCAGTCACATTAGCCTCTGAATATACTATCCAAAAAAATGACAGAGGATGGGTTGCATTTGACAATTCCGACATTATTTTTGGCCAAAGAAATAGGCAAATTTTACAAAATGACATCACCGCAAAATATGCCATCAGCAACCGAATGACGCTTAATCTTTCGGCACGCTACTATTGGTCGTACTCTGAAGTGAATCAATTTTTAACCTTACAAGACGACGGTTATCTTTTAAAAAACGACAGTTTTTCAATGAACAAAGACCGAAATTTCAACTCTTGGAATTTTGACATTTCCTATTCATGGTGGTTTGCACCTGGAAGCGAAATCTCCATTCTATATCGCAATTACGCTCAGGAAAGCAATAATATTGTCGAACGCAACTTAAAAACCAATATTAAAAATGTTTTTGACAGCAACTTGACCAATATCATCTCCATTAGACTTCGCTATTTTATTGACTACAACTCATTAACTAAATAACGTTCTAATTTTCTGCAACAAATCAATCTAACTTTGTTAGCTCATTGTTTATAAATCAATAATACTAATTCAGGATGGCGTTCAAAGTTCTTAAAAGTTTTATATTTGCATAAAACTTGACAAAATGAACAAAAAAGTAATCCTTATGATATTAGATGGTTGGGGAAAATCTCCTGACCCAAAAGTATCAGCAATTGACAATGCCAATGTCCCTTTTATAAATAGCTTATACCAAAAATACCCTAGCGCCCAGTTGCGTACCGATGGTCTTCACGTAGGTCTTCCTGAAGGGCAGATGGGAAATAGTGAAGTAGGTCACATGAACCTTGGCGCAGGAAGAATTGTATACCAAGATTTAGCCAAAATCAATTTAGCTGTAGCCAATAAAACACTAGCCAAAGAACAAGTGTTGAAAGATGCTTTTCAATACGCTAAAGACAATAATAAAAAAGTACACTTCTTAGGATTAGTTTCTGATGGCGGTGTGCACTCACATACTTCTCACTTACGCGGACTAATCGATGCGTCACAAGATTACGGTTTAGACAACGTTTTTGTACACGCCTTTACAGACGGTCGTGATGTAGACCCTAAATCAGGTAAAAAATACATTCAAGATTTACAAGATTACATTGCTAATACACCTGTAAAAGTAGCTTCGGTTATTGGTCGTTATTACGCAATGGACCGTGATAAAAGATGGGAAAGAGTAAAATTAGCTTACGACTTAGTTGTTAACGGTACAGGCACACCAACACAAGATATCGTAACTTCTATCGCAACTAGCTACGGAAACGATGTTACTGACGAATTCATTCAGCCACTTATCGCTGTTGACACAAACAACAAACCACTAGCTACTATCGCAGAAGATGACGTTGTTATCTTCTTCAATTTTAGAACAGATAGAGGTCGTGAATTGACTGAAGCGCTTTCGCAACAAGATTTCCACGAACAAAACATGCACAAACTAAACTTGTACTATGTTACGTTGACCAACTATGACGAAACCTACCAAAACGTAAAAGTGGTGTACAACAAAGATAACATCACGGAAACGCTGGGTGAAGTTTTAGAAAAAGCAGGCAAAAAACAAATCCGTATTGCTGAAACTGAGAAATACCCTCATGTAACTTTCTTCTTTTCTGGAGGTCGTGAAGAGCCTTTTATTGGCGAAAGCCGTATCCTTAAGAACTCTCCTAAAGTTGCCACTTACGATTTACAACCTGAAATGAGTGCTTACGAACTGACAGACGCTTTAGTTCCTGAAATCGAAAAAGGAGAGGTTGATTTTGTATGTTTGAATTTCGCTAACGGAGATATGGTAGGACATACTGGAATTATGGAAGCCGCTATCAAAGCTTGTGAAGCCGTTGATAAATGTGTCGAAAAAGTAATCACTGCTGCTATTGCTAATGATTATTCGGTTCTTGTGATTGCCGATCACGGAAACTGCGAAACCATGATTAATCCAGATGGAAGTCCAAATACAGCGCACACAACAAACCCAGTACCATTTATTTTGGTTGACAAAGAAATCAAAAAAGTAAATGATGGAGTTTTAGGTGATGTAGCTCCAACCATCTTAGATTTGATGGGTGTAGCACAGCCAGCAGTAATGACTCAACATTCATTATTATAAAATAAACACAACACTATTATCATAAACTGCTTCATCATTGGAGCAGTTTTTTTTTGTCATATTTTCAATTTTTAGAGCAGAACATTTAGTGTTTGTAGGAAAGATAGTCCCTGCTATCCGCTGCAATCTTGTGTCGGCTTAACGCCTGCCGCCACAAGGATTTCCGCTGCTATCAGGGCTAAAAAGAAAGATTAGGAATATTTATTAAAATCTCTACAGCAATTGCTCCACAAAATAAATCACAAGTCCTACAATTCCGCCTACAACTGTCCCATTGATTCGAATATACTGAAGATCCTTCCCTACTTCTAGCTCTAATTTATTGGCAATTTCTTTTTTATCCCAACTTTGCACCGATGTTGCAATCAAATCCCCTATGGCTTTTTTATTCCGAAGTAAAACAGCTAGCGCATCTACTTTTATAAAATTATTTATCTTATTCATCATCACCCTATCATTCTGGATACTTTTGCCAAAATCCACAATCATCTTAGTGATATTGAATTTTATTTTTGACAATTCTCCTTTTTCCAAATCAGCTAACACCGCATTTTTTAACTCTATCCAAATCGACCCAATATATTCCTGAACCTCTGGTTTTTTAGTGAATTCAAATACAATCTTACTTATTTTTTGTTGCATTTCAGGAGAATTTTTCAATTCGGAAATAAAATTCAAAACATAGTCATTAATCTTTTTACGAATGGAACTGTCGGGTTCTTTAGCCATATCCAAAAACTCATACAGACCATTAAAAACACCATCGGCAATTTTTTTATCTGCCACCCCAAGCGTATACCAAGGTGTTGCATTTTTAACTTTCTCTCGAATCTCATTTCGATTCAATTCTAACTCTTTTGATAAAATAGCCAACACATTGGTTATTAATTTTGCCTGTTTATCATCTTTAGACAACGACTCTAAACCAATAGCAACCCATTCACCAAAATTCATCTGTTGCATTTTACTTTCAAATTGCTCCAGAATAAATCTTTTCACCTCAGTATCTTCTATAGTTTTTAGAATTGATGGAATCACATTTTCAACTACCAACGATGAAATTGTATTAGCATTTTTCTCTTCTTTCAACCAATTAGTACTTTTTGTCGCAAAATCAAATTCGTCAAGTTTCATTTCTAATTTTTCTTTAATCAAAAACTCATCCGAAACAAAACTTCCTAAATTTTGACCAATTACATCTTTATTATTAGGAATCAAAGCTGTATGTGGAATAGGAATCCCTAAAGGATGTTTAAACAAAGCCACCACAGCAAACCAATCTGCAATTCCACCTACCATAGCTGCCTCACTAAACGCTTTCAGCCAACCTATCTCATAATAATGAGCTATAAAAAAACAAAGAACAGCAGCAGCCAAAACACTTAGCGCAATTCTTTTCATTTTTATTAAATTAGTTTTTTTAGTTTGACCGTCCTCCATGATACTACTTACCTATTATTCATTTTACTAATTTAATCATTTGTTTTTTAGAACTCTTAATACTAATATATCAAGTTTATCGATTGACAACAACAAAAATTGTTTATAAACACATTATAAATAAAAGTTAAAATTTCAATATTGATAGTAATACTATTATATTTGCATAAAATCCACTTAATATGAGATCAATATTATCAAACCTAATCATCAGAGTCAACGACAAAATATATGTCAAAGACCCTGAAACTTCTGTTTTAGGTAAAAAAATAATACAAGAAAGTATCTTATTAATTGACGAAATTGGTTTTGATAATTTTACATTTAAAAAGTTAGGAGAAAAAATAGGCTCAAATGAAAGTTCTATTTACCGTTATTTTGAAAACAAACACAAATTACTTGTGTATTTATGCTCTTGGTATTGGAGTTGGGTCGAATATAAAATGGTTTTTAAAATGACCAATATTGAGGATCCAATGGACAAATTAAAACGAGCCATTACAGCTGTGACTGAAAAGGCAGAAGAAGACCACTCCATTCCACATATTAACGAGGCTATCCTATGTCGCATAATTATCGCCGAATTCACTAAAACCCTTCACACAAAAGAAATAGACGATGAAAACAAAGAAGGATTTTTCCTGATATACAAAAATGTAATCAATAGAATAGTGACCTTAATTATTGAAGTCAATGCTGATTATCCTTACCCTAAAAGTTTAGCTTCTTCCATAATAGAAGGAGCATTACATCAATACTTTTTAAACGATCATTTAAAAAGTATTACAAATTGCAATAATGAAATAACACCAACTGATTTTTACCTGAACCTTATCACAACGATTTTAAAAAAATAAAAAGATATGAAACCATTAAAACGATTCTACAATCTATTGCAATTAGATAAAAAAGATGTCTATCAATTGTTTTTATACGCTATATTTTCGGGATTAATCAGTTTATCACTGCCATTAGGTATCCAAGCCATCACCAATTTTATTCAATCTGGGAGAGCAAGTGTTTCTTGGATTGTATTGATTGTATTGGTTGTTTTTGGTGTTGCATTAGTCGGTATTTTATCTCTTATGCAATTACGAATCACAGAAAATTTGCAACAAAAAACCTTTGTACGTTCTTCATTTGAATTTGCTGTTCGTTTACCCAAAATAAAATTTGAAGAATATTACAATAGCTACCCTCCAGAATTGGCCAACCGTTTCTTTGACACTCTTACCATTCAAAAAGGTACATCTAAATTGCTACTGGATTTTTCAGGAGCCTTACTACAAATTGTTTTTGGACTTGTATTACTTTCATTGTATCACAATTACTTTATTGTCTTTGGTATCTTATTGTTTATTTTACTTTATTTTATTTTTAAGTTCTCTTATAATCCTGGACTTGATAGCAGCCTTATGGAATCTAAGTACAAATACAAAGTCGCAGGATGGCTGCAGGAACTAGCTCGTAATAATTTCAGTTTCCGAAATCAGTTGCACCACGATTATGCCTTAGAAAAAAATGATCACATGACCACCGATTATCTAAAGTACAGAGAAAAACATTTTACAGTAATCAAATCTCAGTTTACCCAGCTTATCATTTTCAAAATAATCATTACCGCTAGTTTATTATCTATTGGTGGTTATTTAGTATTATCACAAGAAATGAATATTGGTCAGTTTGTCGCTGCAGAAATCATCATCTTATTGGTGATTAATTCTGTTGAGAAAATAATTTTAGGACTTGAAACCTTTTATGATGTCTTAACTTCGATTGAAAAAATAGGTTTAATTACTGATATGGCTCTGGAAGAAGAATTCCCAATTGACTACAAAAGCTGTTATAACTCAATTGCGCTTGATGCGGAACATATTAGCTTTCAATTTCCAGACTCTAAAATTAAAATCTTAGATGATATTTCATTAGTAATAAACCAATCGGAACGCATCTATATTGATGGTAAAAATGGCTCAGGAAAAACAACTTTAATCCGAATTCTTTCGAGTTTAATACAACCTTCCTCTGGTGCGCTTTACATCAATGATGACACTTTCAAAAAAATAAACTTAAATCAATATCGTGCTCAAATTGCCAGTATTGTTTATGGTGAAACTCCTTTTGAAGGCAGTGTCCTTGAAAACATAACGTTTAACGACAAAACTATTACAGATGAGGATATCAAATGGGCTATTGAAGGTGTACAGCTTAGCGATTTTATTAAATCATTACCTCAGGGATTAGAAACCCCTTTATTCCCCGAAGGAAAACAACTATCATCTTCGAACGCTCAAAAAATAATATTAGCTCGAAGTATCATTACTAGACCTAAAATTTTGTTCTACGAAGACCCTACTGATACTATGGACGAAAAAGTAGCCAATGAAATTATCGACTTTTTAACATCAGAGGAGCACAAATGGACGATTATCGTTTCTTCCAAAAATCCGTATTGGAAAACAAAATGTAATCGTCATATAACAGTGCAAAAAGGAAAAATAAAATTAGATTCTAAAATATAACATCATGCTAAATATTTCTAATAACAATAAGCACAACGTTACACAATTAGATCGTTACAAGACTGTAAAAGATTTAGAAACGAGACCTCATTATAAAATCCTAAATAGGATTATCACAATCGTTTCAATCATTGCTTTTGTCTCCTTGTTCCTGCCATGGACACAAAACATATCTGGAAAAGGAGCCGTAACCACTTTAAAACCAAACCAAAGACCACAATCGATACAAAGTGTAATTTCAGGTCGAATTGAAAAATGGTACGTTCAAGAAGGTGATTTTGTCAAAAAAGGAGATACCATTTTATTTATCTCTGAGATAAAAGAGGATTATATGGACCCTAATCTAGTTCGCAATACTAAAAACCAAGTCAATGCTAAGAAAAATGCATTGGCTTCCTATGGTTCGAAAGTAGGCGCTTTATCCAACCAAATTGAATCTATTTTAAATGAAAAAAGATTAAAACTAGAACAAGCTGAAAACAAAATCAAACAATCGGAACTAAAAATAAAAAGTGATTCGATTGATTTGGTCGCTGTAAAAACACAACTTAAAATTGCACAAACACAATACAATCGTGCCATTCAATTGCAGAGTGAAGGGTTAAAACCTTTAACAGATGTCGAAGAAAAGAGACTAAAACTACAAGAAGTAGAAGCTAAAATCATTACACAAGAGAACAAACTACTAACGAGTAAAAATGACTATTTAAATTCAAAAGTTGAAATCAACCGAATTATAGCAGAATACAACGAGAAATTCTCCAAAGCCGAAAGTGACCAATTTACAGCTTTAAGCAACCAATATGACACTGAAGCACAAGTCAACAAACTAGAGAATCAATATGCTAATTACAGCATTCGTAATGGCATGTACTACATCAAAGCGGTTCAAGACGGCTATATCAATAGAGCTTTGCAAGCAGGAATAGGTGAAACCATCAAGGAGGGAACTCCTATTGTTACAATTATGCCTTCACAATATGACATTGCTGTTGAAACCTATGTCAATCCACTAGATCTTCCATTGATTTCAAAAGGTGCTAAAGTACGCGTTTGGTTTGACGGTTGGCCAACTATTGTTTTCTCTGGCTGGCCTGATATGTCTTATGGAACTTTTGGAGGTCAAATTGTAGCTGTAGAAAATTTCATTAGTGATAACGGAAAATTCAGAGTCTTGATTGCACCTGACCCAGAAGAAGCCAAATGGCCAAAACAACTTAGCATAGGTTCAGGAGCACAAACGATAGCTTTATTAAATACAGTTCCAGTTTGGTTTGAAATATGGAGAACCTTAAATGGATTCCCACCTGATTACTACGAAGCAAAAGCACCAAAGACCGCTAAAGACAAAAAATAATGAAAAAAATAATTCTATTTTTACTCATATTCAGCTCTGGACTTAGCGCTCAAAAAAGCAGTTCAGATTTGGAATCCCAAAAAAACTTCGAATTCACATTTGAAGAATACTTGGGCTATGTCAAAAAATTTCATCCTTTAGTTAAAAATGCCAATTTAGAAATCAGTAAGGCACAAGCCAATCTAATGGCTGCTAGAGGAGCATTCGACCCAAAAATCGAAGTCGATTTTGACAAAAAACAATTTAAAGACAAAAACTATTATTCAATTTTTAATAGCAGTTTCAAAATTCCAACCTGGTATGGTGTTGAAATAAAAGCGGGCTTTGACCAAAACGAAGGTATTTATTTAAACCCCGAAAACAATGTCCCAAATCAAGGATTAGCTTCATTAGGAATTTCTATTCCGCTAGGGCAAGGATTGCTTATCAATCAACGAATGGCTGACTTACGCAAAGCCAAATTGCAACTAGAATTAAGTCAGGCCGAAAGAAAATTGCAAGCAGTAGCGATACTCTATGATGCTTCGGTGGCTTATTTTAACTGGAAACGTAATTATGAGGAATTCCAGCTATATTCGCAATATAAAACCAATGCAGAAATACGATACAATGGCGTTGCTTCTCTTATCAAACAAGGTGATAAAAGAGCAATAGATAGTATCGAAGCAGGCATTAGTTTAACCAGCCGAAAATTAAGTTTAGAAAATTCAAAACTAAAACTGACCAAAGCAAAACTAGAGCTTTCGAACTTTTTATGGCTCGAAAACTCTATACCTATGGAAATAACGGATGCCCTTTTTCCAGAAAAGAAATTAGAAACTACCATTCAAGAAACCCTAAAAACAAATAGCCTCTTACAAGCGGATTTTTCCATTGACTCACATCCAAAGATAAATGCAATCGAAAGCAAAATTGACATCTTAAATGTCGAACGCAAACTCAAAGCCAATTACCTTTTGCCAAAAATCAATATTGGTTACTCCTATTTATCAGAACCTCAATATATCGAAAATTATAAATTTGAGAATTACAAAATTGGGATAGACTTTGCCTACCCTATATTTTTAAGAAAGGAAAGAGGAGGATTGAAAATGACTAAATTCAAAATACAAGAAACAACGAATTCATTGAATTTAGAACGTCTTCAACTTCAAAACAAAATCAACGCGCAAAAAGAAGTCATCAATTCGTTATTCAAACAACGCAGCCTAGCGAATGAATTGGTTAAAAATTACAAAACAATGTTAACCTCAGAGGAACGCTTGTTTACTTTTGGCGAAAGTTCGCTTTTTTTAATCAATAGCAGAGAAAGTAGTTTGATTAGTGCGCAATTGAATGCTATTGCTTTGAATAACGAGTTTTACATTTCTAATTCTGAATTATATAAAATAATAGCAAATCCTGATTAAATCAATTAAAATTGTACTTTTGCCAACTCAAAATTCAAAACTATGATTATAGTAAAATCACGTGAAGAAATTGAATTAATGCGCGAAAGTGCTTTAATTGTATCGAAGACATTAGGAATGCTTGCTTCTGAGATTAAAGAAGGAGTTACAACTTTACATTTAGACAAATTAGCAGAAGCTTTTATAAGAGACCATGGTGCTGAACCAAGTTTCTTAGGCTTGTATGGTTTCCCAAATTCCCTTTGCATGAGCCCTAACGCTCAAGTAGTACACGGAATTCCAAATAACACACCATTAGTTAGTGGTGATATCATCTCTGTTGATTGTGGTGCTTTCAAAAATGGTTTCCACGGAGACCACGCATATACTTTTGAAGTAGGTGAAGTTGCTCCTGAAACCAAAAAATTATTACAAGTTACTAAAGAGTCTTTATACGTAGGTATCCGCGAGTTCAAAGCTGGAAACCGAGTAGAAGACGTAGGTAATGCTATCCAAAAATATACCGAAGGTCATGGTTACGGAGTTGTTCGCGAATTGGTAGGTCATGGTTTAGGTCAAAAAATGCACGAAGATCCAGAAATGCCAAACTACGGAAAACGTGGTCGTGGAAAATTGTTTGTCGAAGGAATGGTGATTGCACTTGAGCCGATGATCAACCAAGGAACACGCAACATCAAACAACTAAAAGACGGTTGGACAATCTTAACCGCTGACGGAAAACCATCGGCTCATTTCGAACATGATATCGCTTTAGTAGACGGAAAACCTGAATTGCTATCTACATTCGCTTACATATACAAAGAACTAGGAATCGTAAGTAATGAAGAAGATGAATTTAGAAAATTGCCTTTAGTCTTATAAACACAGATTTCACAGATTAGCACAGATTATTTATGAGATAAACGCTTAGATTATAAATCTTGATTATCTAAACTATGGAAGATTTTTACCTCAAAGACGAAACATACAAAATAATTGGTGCATGTATGGAAGTTCATAAGATTCTAGGCAAAGGACATAGCGAAAAAGTATATGGTGATGCTTTAGAATATGAATTTAATAAAAATGAAATCGATTATAAACGAGAAGTTAAATACAATATCGAATATAAAGAAATCATCCTACCAACATATTATTTTGCTGATTTTGTTCTTTTTGATAAGATTATTTTAGAAATAAAAGCAATACAATTACTGTCGTCAAGCGAAATCAAACAAACTTTAAATTACCTAGCCGCCTCAAAAAACAAAATTGGACTATTAGTCAATTTTGGAGAAGACAGCTTAAAATACAAACGAATAATTTTATAACATCCACTTAGTGAAATACATTTTAACCACAAATAATCTGTGCTAATCTGTGAAATCTGTGTTTGTTTTTTTTTAATGAAATCCCTGTGTAATTCTCATTCAAATGAAATCTGCTTTTAAACTTATACTCAATACCATTCCGCGTCCTATCTTAATTCGTTTAAGTTATGTTGTACGTCCTGTTCTAGCTTTGGCTTTAAAAGGAAATACTTATACTGATCCTATTGACGGGAAAAGTTTCAAAAGCTTTTTACCTTATGGATATGGTACGCAACGAACGAATGTTTTGTCGCCAAGTACCCTTTCATTAGAAAGACACCGATTGTTATGGCTGTATTTGAATGAAGAAACAGATTTTTTCACAGCTCCACTTAAAGTATTGCATTTTGCACCTGAGCAAGCTTTTTATAAGTTGTTTCGAAAGCAAAAAAACCTCGATTATACTACTACTGATTTGTTTTCGCCTTTAGCGGATGTCAAAGCAGATATTTGCGATTTGCCCTTTGAGGACAATCAATACGATGTGATTTTATGCAACCACGTTTTGGAACACATTCCTGATGACACTAAGGCCATGCAAGAACTGTATCGCGTATTAAAACCAGGAGGAATGGCGATTTTACAAATCCCACAAGACTTGAATCGCGAGACTACCTTTGCTGATGATTCGATTACTGACCAAAAAGAACGCGCTAGAATCTTTGGTCAATACGACCATGTGCGTATTTATGGCCGTGATTATTTCGACAAGCTACGTTCTATTGGCTTTACCGTAATTGAAGAAGATTTCACCAATAAAATCAGTCCCGAATTAGTAGAAAAATATTGCTTAGCCAAAGGCGAAGTGATTCCAGTTTGTTTTAAATAAACCCTAATGGTAACGTTGTGGAGTATCAATTTTGCTTTGATGTAAGTTGTGATATAAAAACAGGTTATTATATTCCTACTGCTTATATTGTCCCTAAAAACCAACCCATAACCTACGTTGACAAAAAAGCTTCACCTGATGTTTTGCGTTCGCTGAACATTGCCATTGCAACTTTAGAACCCAACATTCAAAAAGCACTTGTATTATGTGAAGCACTAAAAACAGAAGCTTTACTTAAAAAATTCAATACCACAGGAAAATCTAAAAAAAGTATTGAAGAGCTCCTAAAAGATTCAAAAATAGCGCTTGGCATACAGCATTTTTACCATCTCAAAATGGCGACCTTTTTGGATTTAATTACAACTGCTCATTACCCATTTTCAGTCGAATTAAATAAAGATAAAGACTTTAGAAAAAGTGGTGTCTCAACCCAAAACAATCCGCTAGAAGCCCAACTTAAATTCCAAAAAACAGCAGAAGGCATTACCTATACATTAGCATTAAAAGACGAAACATCCGTCTTTTCTCCATGCGACAAAAAAACATTGATTCTTTTATCTGAACCCAGCTGGTTGGTTATTGACCAAAAATTATTTGGATTAAAAGGCATTGATGCTAAAAAGATAAAACCTTTTTTAAACAAAAAATCCATCGAGATTCCGTCCCGAATGGTTCCCGAATATTTTGAGAAATTCATCAAAGACATGGTCAAAAAAACGACTATTGAAGCCGATGGATTCGAAATTATTCAAATAAACCAACTAAAAGCTTGTTCGATAGAAATAGTCCATGATTTTTTCAAAAACAGCTATTACCTCAACCTGCACTTTGATTATGATGGGTATATTTTTGATGCTTCAAAAACTAAACAAAGCCATTCTGAAATTGATTTAAACCAACCCGAACAGATCAAAGTCATTCAGTACAAGCGTAACGAAGCCAGCGAATTCATTTTCGAACAAAAAATGACTTCCATTGGTTTTACAAAAACGGAACATGGTTTTTGGAGGCTTTCGCCAAAGGAGGAAAAAACTGAAACCTATGAAACGATTCAATGGCTTATTGAAAACCAACAAGAGTTAATTGCATTTGGCTTTAACTTAAGCAATTTAAAAATAGAGGGTAAAAAACTTCAAACTGAAAAACCTAGAATCCGTTTTTCAAACAACGTTCAAAATGATTGGTTTGATCTAAAAATCACCATCAGTTGCGGCGAATTTGAATTTAGTTTTGCTGCAATTATTCCAAATATCAAACAGCAAAACCAAGTTTATATTCTCCCTGATAAAAGTTGCTTTTTGATTCCAAAAGAATGGATGATGCAATATGCTTCTTTGGCAAAATTAGCCAAAGTAAAAGAGGGTATTTTACAACTACCCAAAAGTAATTTTGCTGTTTTACAGAACATTCCTGAACTTAAAATCGAAACAATAGCAACAGAGAAGAAAGAATTCCAACTTTCACCATTAGTCAAAGCAACCTTACGTCCGTATCAATTAGAAGGTGTACAATGGTTATTAGAACATTATCACAATAACCTAGGCGCTTGTCTTGCGGATGATATGGGACTTGGTAAAACATTGCAAACCCTTTCGGCTCTCGTTAGTGTTCAAGAACAGTTGGAAATGCAACAAAGAGAAGCAGAACAACTAGATTTATTTGGAAATGTGATACCGCAAGCCAAAGAATACTTGAAAGCATTGATTGTCCTTCCCTCCTCTTTGGTTTTTAACTGGTACAATGAAGCCCGAAAATTCACGCCACACCTAAGACGCATACAATACGTAGGTAGCGACCGAAAACTGATAGCCAAAAAACTAGCACGTTACGATTTGGTATTTACCAGTTACGCCATTGCTTCACGCGACAGTGCCATTTTAGAAAAATACAATTTTCGTTTTTTAATTTTAGACGAAAGTCAGTACATTAAAAATAAAAACTCAAAAATATTCAAAGCTATTCAGCAAATTCAAGCACGCACAAGATTTTCATTGAGCGGAACTCCTATTGAAAATTCCCTTGATGACCTATGGTCACAAATGGAATTTATCAATCCTGAAATTCTGGGGAGCTATTCTTTTTTTGTAGAACATTATAAAAACCCTATCGAAAAACAACAAAACACTGTTGTTTTATCCGAACTAAAATCATTGATCAGTCCGTTTATTTTAAGACGTACCAAAGAACAAGTATTGAAGGATTTACCCGAAATGACGGAGCAAATCTATTACTGTGAAATGGAAAAAGAACAGGAAAAACTATACGAAGAAGAAAAGTCTAAAGCTCGAAATTCATTGCTAAAAACTGACGGGTCAAAAGTGGACAAAATCAATATCATCAATACCTTGATGCGTTTGAGACAACTGAGCAACCATCCAAAAATGATCGATTCAAAATCTGAATTTGACTCTGGTAAATTCAATGCCGTAACCGATTTTTTGACAACTTTAATCCAAGCCAAACAGAAAACAATTGTATTTAGTTCCTTTGTTTCTAATTTAGATTTTTACAAAAAATGGTGTATTCTTCACAAAATAAAATTCAAAGAACTCACTGGTGCCACGGCTCAAAAAGACCGTGAAACAGCCGTTAACCAATTTCAAGAGCAAGAGGATGTTTTACTATTTTTCATCTCCTTAAAAGCTGGAGGCGTTGGACTTAATATCACAAAGGCTTCTTATGTATTATTCCTAGATCCTTGGTGGAATCCTTTTGCGGAAAAACAAGGAATAGGACGCGCGCACCGTTTGGGCCAATTGAACAAAGTCAATGTGATTCGGTTTATCACTAAAAACACCGTAGAGGAAAAAATCATCCGTTTACAGGAAAACAAAAAACTATTATCCGATTCGCTTTTGGACGAAGAAACTATTAGCACCGAAATTGAAACTCATTTGGACTATATTTTGGAATGATATAGTCTTCAATTAGTGGCCGATAAAATAAACTAAAAGATATTTTGTTATATTTACACATTAGCCAAAAGACTTGTTATCTATGTTTGATAAACTCACACTCTATATTACATTTTTACTAGCACTAACGCACTCTATTGTTGCGCAAGTCGAAAATGAGGTAGTACCACCATTTAACATCAAAACCGTTTCCTTTATTCACAACAACCAAAATGCAGTTCCAATATTTGAATTGGGTTCTGGTTTTCAATTGCAGTTTGATGATTTATATGGCAACAATGCCGACTATTTTTATGAAATCATTCATTGTGACTACAACTGGGTCCCTTCTGAAATACCTAAAAACGAATACTTATCAGGTTTTGACAATCAACGCATTCAAAACGTTGTAACCTCGTTCAACACCTTACAAATTTACTCGCATTTCACTTTACCGATTCCAAATCAATTCACGCAACAATTACGATTGAGCGGAAATTACATATTGAAGATTTTGAACGATAGCAAAGAAGTCGTTTTTTCTCGACGATTCATACTTTATGAAGACTTAGCGACGGTCCCAATTCAAGTCAAAAGAGCTAGAACCATCAACAACCTACCATATAAGCATAATTTAGATTTTTCAATTAACTCTAATACCATAACTTTTCAAAACCCCATAAAAAACGTAAAAGTTTCTTTAATTCAGAACGGAAATTTCAACACTGCTATTAAAAATATCGCCCCTCAATATACATTAGGAAACAGCCTTATCTATAAATACGACAAAGAGACACAGTTTTGGGCTGGCAATGAATTCATGTATTTTGAAAACAAAAACATTCGTTTTCCTTCTAATTTCATTTCAAAAGTAGATACTAGTACCGATATCTACAGCAGCCACTTATTCACTAATAACGCAAGAGCCAATTACCCTTATTCGTTTTTTCAAGATGTAAACGGAAACTTCGTAGTTCTAAATGCCAATGCTGAAAATAGCGAAATTGAAGCAGACTATTCTTGGGTTTATTTCACCTTATCAGCACCTAGCTTCAGACTTAAAAAAGACATTTATGTCGTAGGTATGTTCAACAATTACAGCCTAAGTCCTGAATACAAAATGGATTATAATCCTCAAAAAGGAATCTATGAAAAAGCCATCTTAATCAAGCAAGGTTTCACCAATTACAATTACGTCATTGCTGACAGCAAAGGAGTTATCGACTCCGAAAATGCTATTGACGGAAATTTTTATCAAACTGAAAATGAATACACTATATTAGTTTACTACAGAGACAACACCGCTAGATACGATCGCATCATTGGAAAAGGCTCTGCCAACTCAACAAACATCATCAATTAAAAAAACAACAAACAAAGGCCTTAAAATAAATCCTTTTTTTGTATTTTTGTTTCCTATTACACAACTATTTACTAGTTCATCATGGTATCTCAGATTACAAGAGGCATAAAAATTTCAGTATTGACTAGTTTTGAAGGCACTTACTTCAAAAACTACAAGATACACTTTGCCTTTAGTTATGAGATTACAATTGAAAACCACAGTAAAGATTCTGTCCAGCTTACCTCACGTCATTGGGAAATTTTTGATTCACTTAACGATCAAGAAGTTGTCGACGGTGAAGGTGTTATTGGCAAAAAACCCGTTTTAAAACCAGGAGAACTACACACCTACAGTTCAGGCTGCCTCTTAGCCTCTCCTTATGGAGCAATGCATGGTCATTTCAATATGATTAATTTCAGTAATGCCAAAAGTTTTAAAGTATATATTCCTACTTTCAGACTATGTGCTCCTTTTGCATTAAACTAGGCTTTTAAGCTAAATAATCCTGATTCTTTTCCAATCTAGACCCTTCTTTCGTTATAAAGTCCGTATTTTTGTTTTTTTAGACAAATGATTCAGTATGTTGGATTTACTATTTTAAACCCACCCTACTCTCATTTGAAATTGATAATTATAAAATACACTATTATGTTAAAAGGATTTTTCAAAGTACCCAAAGCAACCAACGAACCTGTAAAAAGCTATCTTCCCAATTCCCCAGAAAAAGAAGCTGTTCTCGCTGCTTATGATAAAATGTGGAATTCTAAAATTGACGTACCTCTGTATATTGGAAGTGAAGAAATCAGAACTGGAAATACCAAAACAATAACAGCTCCACACGACCACCAACACCAAGTTGGAACTTATCACCTTGCTGAAAAATCACATATCGAAAAAGCCATTGCAAATGCACTAGAATCTAGAAAAGCATGGGCTGCTATGGCTTGGGAACAACGCGCCGCCATCTTTTTGAAAGCTGCAGAACTAATTGCAGGCCCTTATAGAGCCAGAATCAATGCCGCAACCATGATTGGGCAATCCAAAAACATTCACCAAGCAGAAATTGACGCCGCATGTGAACTTATTGACTTTTTACGTTTCAACGTTGAGTTTATGAGTCAAATTTACGCAGATCAACCGGCCTCTTCTTCTGATATGTGGAACCGCCTAGAATACAGACCCCTGGAAGGCTTTATCTATGCCATAACACCATTTAACTTTACAGCTATCGCTGCCAATCTACCAGCTAGTGCCTCTATGATGGGTAATGTTGTCGTTTGGAAACCAAGTGACAGCCAAGTTTTCTCTGCTCAAATCATTATCGAAGTATTCAAAGAAGCAGGTATTCCTGATGGAGTTATCAATGTCGTTTTTGGTGATGCTTTGATGATTACTGATACCGTTTTGGCTAGCCGTGATTTTGCTGGACTGCATTTCACAGGATCTACTCACGTATTCAAAGATATTTGGTCAAAAATAGGAGCTAACATTCACCACTATAAAACTTACCCTCGAATCGTTGGAGAAACGGGCGGGAAAGATTTTATCATAGCACATTCAAGTGCTAACGCAAAGCAAGTTTCCACCGGAATAGTTCGTGGTGCTTTTGAGTTTCAAGGTCAAAAATGCTCAGCAGCTTCAAGAGCGTATGTCCCTAAAAGTTTATGGCCAACGATAAAAGAACAAATTATCACTGATGTAAAATCAATGAAAATAGGATCTCCTCAAGATTTCAGTAACTTCATAACCGCTGTTATTCACGAAGGTTCTTTTGACAAACTAGCTAGTTTTATTGACCAAGCTAAAAAAGATACTGATGCGGAAATTATTATCGGCGGAAATTACGATAAATCTGTGGGGTACTTTATAGAACCTACAGTAATTGTTACTACCAATCCGCACTACTCTACAATGGAAACGGAATTATTTGGTCCAGTAATGACAATTTACGTTTACGAAGATGCTAAATGGGAAGAAACTCTTGAATTAGCAGACACCACCTCTGAATATGCCTTGACGGGAGCTATTTTTAGCCAAGACCGTTATGCTATTGAAGTCGCAACAGTTAAATTACAAAATGCTGCTGGTAACTTCTACATCAATGATAAACCAACAGGTGCCGTAGTAGGTCAACAACCTTTTGGAGGAGCAAGGGCTTCTGGAACAAACGACAAAGCTGGCTCTCCATTGAATTTATTGCGTTGGGTTTCACCAAGAACAATCAAAGAAACTTTTGTTACTCCTGTTGATTACAGATATCCATTTTTGGGAGAATAAATCACCCTGACCCCCGAAGGGGGAACTAAAAAAAGCCCACAAAATTCAAATGAATGTGAATTTTGTGGGCTTTCTATCTTTATTGAATTTAAAAAAACTTAATTCAACAAATGGACTAAACTTTCTATCAGTATATTAACTGTGTTTCCACTTTAAGCGTTAAGCTTTTAAACGCTTAAACAATTAACCTTTTTAAACCACAAACTTCAATGGCAAGTGCACCACTTTCTTGGTCTCAAAAAATTCATCCTCAAATATAGTAGCCAAATCGTATTGCGTTGCTTTCGGAAAGTCCTTTAATTCTTCGGTTAGGTCACCACCTTTCAAGTACAAAATTCCATTTTTCAATTCGTGCTTATGTTGTTTTTTAATTTTGGTTTTTACCCAAGAAACAAAATCAGGCATATTTGTCACGGCACGACTAACAATAAAATCAAAATCTCCTTTGACATTCTCAGCTCTAATTTGCTCTGCTTTTACATTTTTCAATTCCAAAGCATCTGCAACACCTTGAACGACTTTTATTTTCTTAGCAATCACATCAATCAAATAAAAACGAGTTTCTGGAAATAAAATCGCTAACGGTATCCCCGGGAATCCACCACCTGTACCTACATCTAGGACATAACTCCCTGGTTCAAACTTCATTATTTTGGCTATTCCTAAGGAATGCAAAACATGTTTTGTATATAAAGAATCAATATCTTTTCTAGAGATTACATTAATTTTTTCGTTCCAATCGTGGTATAAAAAATCCAGCTTTGCGAATTGCTCTTTTTGAATTTCGCTTAAATCTGGAAAATACTTCAATATCTCGTCCATTATCTAATTTTTTAACAAAAGTACTATTTTTAACTTTGAAATATTTAACTCAATTTTGCAAATTGAAAATTTATAATAATTACCTTTGTAGATTATTAGAACCTAAACTATTTATGATTTCGAATGCGCCGACTTTTCCACGACATGATGCTTTAAAATTTTTTAAAATTTTAAACGCAAGGGTCAATGAATATTTTAAGGAAAACAACATTAAAAAAACGGGAAACTGGAAACTGTACATCAAAACAGCTATTATGTTTTCACTACTATTCGTCCCCTATTTTGTCCTTTTATTAATCCCTACAATGCCTTTTTGGCTACATCTTATCCTCAGCTTCGTAATGGGCGTAGGAATGGCTGGTGTAGGAATGAATGTTATGCACGACGGAAATCACGGCTCCTACTCCACTAAACCTTGGGTAAACAAAATCATGGGAGGAAGTATCTATATATTAGCTGGAAACGTCTATAACTGGCAAGTACAACACAACGTATTACACCATACTTACACAAACATTCCTGGACACGATGAAGACTTAGATGCGGGACGAATCATCCGTTTTACCAAACATGCAAAATGGTACAGTTTTCATAGATTTCAACAGTATTATGCTTTGTTAGCATACGGCCTTTTAACAATCAACTGGTGCCTGACTACTGATTTTAAGCAAATGGGAGTCTATCTTAAAAGAAAATTATATTATGGAACACAACCTAATCCTAAAAATTTATGGACAGGTCTAGTTATTTCTAAAATTATTTATTTCTCTTTTTGGCTAATCGTTCCTATTATAGTTTTAAGTTGGTGGAAAGTATTAATTGGCTTTTTCATCATGCATTACACTGCGGGATTAATTCTAAGTATCATTTTCCAATTGGCTCATGTGGTTGAAGAAACCGAAAACCCAACACCAAATGAATTGAATGAAATGGATAATACTTGGGCCATTCACCAACTATACACCACTACTAATTTCGCACCCAAAAACTGGTTGCTAAATTATTATACAGGAGGATTAAACCACCAAATCGAACACCATTTATACCCACACATCAGCCACATCCATTACGGAAAAATCGCTGAATTTGTAAAACAGACAGCAAAAGAATGCAACCTTCCTTATTTTGAATACAAAACCATGCGAAGTGCTGTAATTGCTCACATTAAACACTTAAAAGATTTAGGAATAAAGCCCGAAATAGCACAATAAATAACAAAAAAATCATTAACCGCTTTGATTGAAAACCAAAGCCTTTTAAAACTATTTTAATGAACCCACTTTCAGACAGGATTAACAATCTAGCAACATCACAAACATTAGCCATGGCTGCTTTGGCTAGAGAATTAAAAGCACAAGGAAAAGACATCATCAGTTTAAGTTTAGGAGAGCCTGACTTTAATACGCCTGACTTCATCAAAGAAGCTGCAAAACAAGCAATCGATGATAACTACAGCACCTATTCTCCAGTGGATGGATACGGTGATTTAAAAGAAGCTATCTGCAGAAAATTTAAAAGAGACAACGACTTAGATTACAAACCATCACAAATCGTAGTTTCAACAGGAGCAAAACAATCTTTATACAACATTGCCCAAGTAATGTTAAACGATGGTGACGAAGTAATTCTTCCTGCTCCATACTGGGTTTCGTATTTCGAAATCGTAAAATTATCAGGTGGAGTTCCTGTAGAAGTGCCTACTTCTATCGAAACAGATTTCAAAATCACACCAGCTCAACTTGAAGCCGCTATCACACCAAAAACAAAAATGATGTGGTTCTCTTCTCCATGTAATCCTTCAGGTTCTGTATACAGCCGTGAAGAATTAACGGCATTAGCTGAAGTTTTAGCTAAACACCCAAATATCTACGTAGTAGCTGACGAAATCTACGAGCACATCAATTTCTCTGGAACTTTTTGCAGTATTGCATCTGTACCAGGAATGTTCGACAAAACCATCACCGTAAACGGAGTTGCTAAAGCTTTCGCCATGACAGGATACCGTATTGGATACATCGGAGCACCTGAATTTATCGCTAAGGCGTGTACTAAAATTCAAGGTCAAGTAACCTCAGGAGCTAATTCTATCGCTCAACGCGCTACTATTACTGCTGTAGATGCTGATCCATCAGTATTAAACCATATGGTACAAGCTTTCCATTCTCGTAGAGATTTAGTAGTTGGACTATTAAAAGAAATCCCAGGAATCAAAATCAACGTTCCAGAAGGTGCTTTCTACGTATTCCCAGACGTTTCTTCTTTCTTCGGAAAAACATTAAAAGGAACTGAAATCAAAGATGCAATGGATTTATCAATGTACCTTTTGGCCGAAGCTAATGTAGCAACAGTAACAGGAGATGCCTTTGGAAACCCAGATTGTATCCGTTTCTCTTATGCAACTAGCGATGATATTTTAAAAGAAGCTTTAAAAAGAATCAAAGACGCTTTGGCAGGATAGTCAATATCGCTTTTTCAATACAATTTGCCTCAAGGAAACTTGGGGCATTTTTTTTGGCGTGACCCGTCGAAAAAACGGGTCGGGCTATTCGTTACAATCTTGTGTCGGGATAAATCCCCCGCCACAAGGATTTTCACTACTATCCCTCACGCAAACCCACGTTCGAAATCATAATCACTCTCCACCCGTAAAGAATTCCCTTCTCATTCATGAGCATCAACCATCTAAAGCCAAATCTGCTCCTCTTGGCAACGATCCAAAATATAGCTTTTTAGATTTGAAATCGTCTCTTTATATTGCGGTGCTTCAAATCCAAAACGCTCGTGCTCCATTTGTTCTTTTTCGATGGCATTACAACCTTTTATTACTTCCTTAAGCATATCGAGCATCGCTAATTCTTTATTATTGGTTTTCTGAAATTTAAATTCTACCAGTTCATCTTGTAATTCCTCACAATAACTCACAAGTTCAAGCACCTCTTTTTCTTCCAGAAGAGAGGGATTACTCTTAAAAATTTCTCGAATAGATTTCATAACAATCAACTTTAACGTAATAATATATTTAAATAATAATCATACCATCATATAAAGATATAGAAAACACCATATAAAATTTACCAACAGCAATATCTAACAGTGCGTTTTTTCTGTTACATACAACAATCTCCCAAAAAAACTCCCTTCAAATTAGAAAACTTGAATTATTTATAAGAACTTTGCAAACTTTTTTAAGTGAAAACTTAAAAAGCTAAAGTTTTAGAAATTAACAAATTACCATCCCTAAACAGATGAAGAAGAAAATAGAGATACTAGCTCCTGCCAAAGATTTAATTCATGGAATGGCAGCCATCAACGCAGGTGCCGATGCGGTTTATGTAGGTGCACCCAAATTTGGAGCTCGTTCCAATGCTACCAATTCTATCGAAGATGTAGCGGCTTTGGTCAAATATGCCCATTTATTTCACGCCCAAGTTTTTGTGGTAATCAACACCATTCTGTACGATAACGAACTCGAAACTTGCCGTCAAATGATTTGGCAACTCTATGAAATTGGGGTTGACGCCTTAATCGTTCAGGATATGGCGGTAATGGAAATGGACTTACCTCCTATCGTCCTACATGCCAGTACTCAGGCCAACAACCGAGACCCTCACAAAATAAAATTCCTTAAAGATGCTGGAATGAAACGTGTGGTTTTAGCACGTGAATTAAACCTTCATCAAATAAAAGAAATTGCAGATACTGCTGATGTAGAACTTGAATTTTTTGTAACTGGTGCCTTATGCGTTTCTTTTAGTGGAAACTGTTATATGAGTGTGGCTAATGGAGAACGTTCTGCAAATCGCGGTTCTTGTGCGCAAAACTGTCGTTTGCCTTACAATTTAATTGATGGTAATGGCGATACTTTAATCAAAAACTCACATTTACTTTCGATAAAGGATTTAGACGTTTCAGACCAACTTCCAAGTTTGATTGAAGCCGGAGTTTGCTCTTTCAAAATTGAAGGTAGATTGAAAGATGTTGTCTATGTAAAAAATAATGTTTCTTACTTACGTCAAAAGTTAGATGCTTTCCTAGAAAATGAAGGAAGTTCTAAATATGCCAAAGCTTCTTCGGGTAAATGTACTTATACTTTTGATTCGGCTTTGAACAAAAGTTTTAACCGCGGTTATACCGATTATTTTGTGAACGAAAGACACCAATCTATCGGTTCATGGGAAAGTCCAAAATCCAAAGGACAATACATTGGAAAACTAATCAAGACAACCGCTAACGCCTACGAAATTGAAAACGGTCACTTATTAAATAATGGTGATGGACTTTGCTACATCAATGAAAATAATGAAGCCGAAGGAATCTATGTCAACAAAGCCGAAAACGGACTGGTTTATCCAAATGTACTCAAAGAAATAAAGCCTGACACCTTTATTTATCGTAACAATGACGCCGCTTTTATCAAAATAGTGGAACGTGAAGACAGTGCGGTACGAAAAATAAGCACTAGCTTATTATTGACGGAAAACGAAAATGGTTTTGAATTGATTGCTACAGATGAAGATGGTTATGTAAGTACAGTTACATTGGTTCACCCAAAAGAAGGTACTAAAAACAACGAATCTATCGAGGACAATTTCAAAACTAATCTTGCTAAAACAGGATTCACTCCTTATAGCGCTGACGAAATCAACATCATGTTCTCGGAAAACTGGTTTTTACCGATTTCTAAAATCAACGAAATGCGTAGAACGGTTTACGAACAATTATCTGAAATACGCTTGGCTAATTACAAACGTGAAGAGCATCAATTAGTAAAAACATCGCATCCTTATCCGGAAACCAAATTGGATTTCATGTACAACGTTTCGAACAAAATGGCTCGTAAATTCTACGAACGCCACGGTGTTACAGAAATCGAAAAAGCATTCGAATTGCAATGGGATCCAGGAAAATCTCGTGTGATGACGACCAAATATTGCATCAAATACGAATTAGAAAGATGCCCAAAATACCATCGTGAAAACATGGACAAAAAAGTCAAGGAACCCTTAGTCCTAAAACAAGGAGAATTAGAATACAAACTCAAATTCAACTGTAAACCTTGTGAAATGGAAATTTGGGAAAAAGATGCCGAATTTGAAATTGAAGAAGATCATTTTCATTAATTAATTCAAGTTGCTAGTTAATAGCCTTATTTAATTGTAGTCCAAAGACAAATAGTGTTAGTTTTATTAAAAAACCTTCTAATGTAACAGCATGAATTGTTCTTGGAAACATTTTCTTTATATCACTTATTGTTGTTTCTACTCTTTTCCTCATCTTGAGTTTTTCGTTTTTTTGTTCTAGCGTATCAATTCTTTTAGCATTTGACTTACGTTGAATTTTTAATAAGATGCATTTTTTATTTAATGCAATGTCTTCTAGTCCGTAATCTGTATAGGCACTATCACCATATAATGAAGCTTCTACATGTAATTTATCAATCATTTTCCCTAAAGCTTTTGCATCGCCAGTTTTTCCTGGCGTGAAATGAAAAGCTATTGGAATCCCATCCTTTGTGGTGAGTAATTGTACTTTTACTCCATAAAAATAACTTCGCATACTGGCAGTATAGCCTCTCCATTTATTACCTGAAACAATCTTACAATTTGTAATCCTCATATTGTTGCAAACTGAAACAGGAAAAGAATCAATGATATAATGCATTTCACAACAGAAATCTTTAAAATAAGAACTTACTATCTCAAATAACTCGTATAAAAGTTTTCCAACTTTATGTAAACGTCTATTGAATCTACTCTTATCAAGCATATTAGGGATGAATCCATATTGTTTCATAAATTTTATAGCAGAGCAATGATTACCATAAAAACTCGTTGAAGAAACTATTGCAGTCAAGATAATTTCGCTATCACTAACTTGTCTTCTTACATCTTCAACATGTTGAATTCCTTGTAAAATATCATCTATTAAACAAAAAATTGATATAATTTTGTCTTTACAAAGCATTGGGGAGGTTTATTGGTTCGCAAAACAAATTTACTTAACCTCTGCTTTGTTTTTATACTACAGCAACTAGCAACTTGAATTAATTAAGCAAACATAGATTCCACAAATTTTCACAGATTATTTTATTATTTATCTGAATGCTAAACAATAAAAACCGATACTCAAAAACAGTATCGGTTTTTTCATACTACACTTTTTGTGTTCTAAACTCAGTAGCTGTCATTCCAGTATTTTTCTTGAACAACCGAGAAAAATAAGAGTAATCTTCATATCCTAAAGTTGTAGCGATTTCGTTAACTGAAAATTGTTTTTCCATCAACATGCGCTTAGCTTCTAGTATCACTCTGTCGGTGATTACTTGGGTCGTAGTTTTATTGAGAACTTCTTTCGTAATTCTATTCAAATGTTTTAAGGTAATATGAAGCTGTTCTGCGTAATAAAAAGGAGCTTTTTCGGCTTTATACTTTTGCTCCAAAAGCACAGCAAAACGAGTTAGCTTTATATTATAAGAATGAACTTCATGCTCGAATGTACTAAAGTATTTTCTAGCCAATTCAATATGAATAATATCCACTAGGTTCATTATTTTGTCTCTTTGTAGTAATTGCTTCTTCCTTCTTTCCGTCATCAAAGCATCAAAAAAAGGAATAATCGCTTTCATCTCATCATTATTCAGTACAATTTCAGGAGAACTATTAACTTTCGAATAAAAAGGATATTCATCAATGTCTTTTTGTCCAAAATATAGATTATATATTTCCTTTGAAAAAAATACAATATAACCTTCTATCTCTTCAGACAAACTCCAATGATGCATTTGTCCTGGTTGTAATACAAAAACACTACCAGATTGGATTGTAAAATGGTCGAAATCTACCACATGAGTTCCTGTACCTGAAGTAAAAAGAACTAAAACATAAAAATCATGACGATGTGGTTTTTCTATAAAACTATGGTTCAACAAATGATTTTTAAATGTATTCACATACAAATCACTGTGTACTGAATTACAGTCAAAATTCTGAATCGAATAAACAGGATACTTTTTCATATTTAAAAAAATGTCTTTATTGTGCTATCATGAGCGAATATAGAAAACAAAAGGTATATAGTTAAAAAATACCTTTGTTAAAAAAACAAACAAAATGGGACATACAATATTTCACCTTTTCAAAAACGAATGTCCAATCTGTCATAAAGGAAAAATTTTCAATGAAAAAACTCCTTTTTTAAAACTTGGTTTTCCTAAAATGCATACGAATTGCTCTCACTGTCATTTTAAGTACGAGAAAGAACCGGGATACTTTTTTGGTGCCATGTACATAAACTATGGTTTGACTGTCGCACAATCCATTGCGACCTATTTTATTGCTCAATTTTTCTTTAAAGAAACCTTTGACTTAAGAATTATTCCCATCATTGCATTCGTCATCATAGGATTAGCTTCTTTTAATATTCGTTTTTCAAGATTGCTGTGGTTTTATATGTTCAAAGGATATTCAGTTTAAAAAATATTCTCAAAAACGGTTATCTTAGCGACAGAAATCTTATTTTATGACGTTAATCCTCGAAAATATTGCCAAACAAATCACGTTATCAGCTGAAGAGCAAGTGTTGTTTTTGTCGAAAATTGAAGTCAAACAATTCAAAGCCAAAACAATCTTGCAACAAAGCGGTACGGTTTGCAAGAACTCCTATTTTGTCAATTCGGGGATTTTAAGAAGTTTCAATATCAATGATAATATTGTAGAGTATATTATGAGTTTTGCCTGTTCGGGCTGGTGGATTAGTGATATGTACAGTTTGCTTTCGCAAAAACCAGGCAACTTATTTATCGAAGTACTTGAAGATGCCGAAGTAGTCGTGCTTTCGAAAGAAAATCAAGAGATTTTATACCGTGAAATTCCTAAACTAGAACGTTTTTTCAGAATCTTAATCGAAAATTCTTTGGTTGCCAATCAAGAACGTTTAATGGGCAACCTCAGTTTATCTGCCGAAGAACGTTTCGAAAAATTCCAAAACAAATACCAAGACCTACAATACAGAATCCCACAAAAACAAATTGCTTCATTCATTGGTGTAACTCCTGAGTTTTTTAGCAAAATGAAATCCCGAATATTGAAAAAGTGATCAGTGCTCAGTTGTTTAGTAGGCAGTCGTAAAAGAAATTCAGTATTCCTTCATTATGTTCCAAGACTGAACACTCCTCCTCTGTTTACTGAATACTAATTACGAATCTTCAGAACGGAACACTTCTTAATCTAGATTAAGTGCTAAACACGTACATCGGGCGTAAATTTGTATTATAATAATCACTAAATTTATAATTATGGCAACTACAGTTATACACCCAGCAAATACAAGAGGAAATGCAAACCACGGATGGCTTAATGCGTATCACAGTTTTAGCTTTGCAAACTATTATAATCCAGATAGAAATCAGTTTGGTGTCTTACGCGTTTTAAACGATGATACTATTGCAGCAGGAATGGGTTTTGGCACACATCCTCATAACAATATGGAGATTATCACGATTCCGTTTGAAGGTGATTTGGCACACAAAGACAGCATGGGCAACGAAGCCACAATAAAAACTGGTGATGTTCAGGTGATGAGTGCTGGTTCAGGAATTCAACATTCAGAATTCAACCCTAACGCTGAACAACAAACCAAATTATTTCAAATCTGGTTGTTTCCAAATAAAAAAGACGTAACACCTCGTTACCAACAAATCACTTTGGATGCAACCAAACAAAAAAATGATTTTGCTCAAATTTTATCACCGAATGCAGATGATGAAGGGGTTTGGATTCATCAAGATGCTTGGTTCTTTATGGCTGATTTCGACAAAGACTTTAGTAAAACTTATCGTTTAAAAAAATCAGGAAATGGTGTGTATCTTATTGTAATTTCAGGAAGCATCACCGTTGATGGAAAAGAATTAAACACTAGAGACGCTATTGGAGTAACCGATTTTGAAACAGTTGACATACAAGCACAATCAAACGCTAAATTTTTATTAATGGAAATCCCTATGAACTACTAAAACTCGCATTATGACTGCAACAATCAACATGGATGCCGACAATAGAAGAGGTGCTTTTGAAATTGTTATTGATAAAAAAGTAGTAGCAAAAATGACCTTTGTTTTTGCAGGACCCGCCAAATTCATTATTGATCATACAGAAGTTAATCCCGAATACAACGGCAAGGGTTTTGGAAAAATATTGATTCAAAAGGCTATTGGCTTTGCCAAAGATAAAAACTCAAAAATCATCCCTTTATGTCCTTTTGCGAAAGCATATTTTGAAAAACATCCTGAACTAAATAATGTTTTAGTATCATGAATCTTATAAATAATCATTCATGAACGAAAAGGCTCCTCGTCAAATTTCTAGAGCCCCGCTTTTATTTTACCCGAACAAAATTAAATTAAAAAAGGTTGTCTTTGCAGACAACCTTTTCTAACTAATTTATTTACTAAACATCATTATGAAAAAACTTTTTATTGCTCCGAAACCAAAGGTCTTTGGATTTCCATTGCGATATCCAAAAGAACTGCTACACCTTTATCATTAACCATCGTCATATTCAAAGTGTCTAAAACTGCTAATCTTCTTGAAGTTAAACCACTAAACTTATTATATGAAATATTCATTTCTTTAAGTTGATTTAATTTCTCTAATTCAAAAGGCACTTGCCCTTCAAACTTGTTTTCAAACAAACTTAAATTTTCTAATTTAGTTAATTCGGCAATCTTTGGGCTTAATTTACCCACCATCATATTACTATTTAAAAGCAATGTTTTTAAAGTCTTAATTTCATATAGCGAATTTGGAATCTGTCCTTCAATTTCATTATTAAATAAAGATAAAACTTCTAGTTGTTGAAGATTACCAATTTGAGCTGGTAATTCACCTGACAATCTATTCATATACAATTCAACTTGTTTTAAATTATTTAATTTTGAAATCGAAGAAGGTATCGCACCTTCGATTTGATTAAATGAAAGATCTAAAACTTTTAATTTTTTCAAATTACCTAAATCACGAGGAATAAAACCTGAAAGTTTATTTTTATGTAAATTCAATTCTTGTAAGTCAACAAGCGAAACGATTTCAGCAGGTAATTCACCAACTAAATTGTTGTTTCTTAGATCAATCGAAACAACTTTGTCGCCATCTAATTTTATACCATACCAAGTATTAACTGGCGCATTTAAATCCCATTTAGCTTTCCAATTATTCCCTTGGGTTGTATTGTATAACTTTATCAATACTGCTTTATCAGATGAAGACACTTCTGCTAGCATTACAAAAGATGTCAAAACAGTTAATACAAAGGTGATTATATTTTTCATAGCCAGATAATTTATACTTGATTATTTGATTCAAATATATACCAAAATAAAGATTATATACCAAAATAATCGACGAACTACACTTTTAAATACAAATTAATACCTTTTTCTTACGAAAAACAAAAAACTAACTCTTGATAAAAAATAACTATATTTGAAATACTAACCTTAAAGATAATTAAAATGGAAATTAATTTTTTAGTACTATTAGCAGCAGCAGCTTCAACTTTAGTAGTTGGTTTTATTTGGTATAATCCAAAAGTATTTGGAACTATTTGGATGAAAGAATCAGGGATGACAGAGGAAAAAATGAAAGGTGCAAATATGGCCTTTATCTTTGGTATGTCAGTGTTTTATGCTTTTTTAATCGCAATGGTAATTCAAATGCTTAGTATTCACCAATGGGGAGCTGTGAGTATGGTTGGTGGAGATCCTAGTTTAGCAAAACCATCCTTTGATGCATTTATGGCTGATTACGGAACTTCTTTCCGCACTTTTAAACATGGTGTTTTTCACGGCTTACTAACAGGATTATTTTTAGCAATGCCAATTATAGCAACCAATTCTTTATACGAAAGAAAGAGCTGGAAATACACTTTAATTTCAGCAGGATATTGGACAGTAAGCTTTATGTTGATGGGAGGAATAATTTGTGCATGGGCATAAACGTAACCTTTATAGTTTAACTCGTCTTCAAAAGAGACGAGTTCTTTTTTTCAAATTTGCTCAATTGCTTTGGCTAAATTAAAATCTTTATCTGTAAGTCCATTGGCATCATGAGTAGACAACCTAATATTCACTTTATTGTAAACATTAAATAATTCAGGATGATGATTTGCCTTTTCTGCCAAGACACCAACCTGAACGATGAAAGCAAGTGCCTGATTGAAATTTTTAAAAACAAATTTCTTTTCAATACCTTGATTATTATATTTCCAATCTAATAAATTGATCAACAAAGGTTGGGCTGTTATTTCGTTATACGTATCCATAATTCTATTATTTTGTTTATATAAAATTAGTTAAAATTTAGCCAACAACTCTATCATTTGAGTTTAAATAGTAATTTTGAACTCTAAATCCATACACTATTTTGAAAGATCATTATTCTTTACAAATATATTCCTCGACAGATAATCTTCCTAAAGAGTGGGATCATTTGGCTTCAAAAAACATCTTCCTTTCGAAAGACTATTTAAACATCTTAGAAAAAGCAGCTCCAATAAATATGATTTGTCATTTTATAGGAATATTCAAAGAGGAACAATTGGTTGGCATCTCATTATCACAATTTATAAATTTAACTAATGTCAATTCTTTAGGAGATCGCGACCACTGTTTCAAAACTATGGTTAAAAATTTCTTGTTCAAAAAATTAATTTCCAATGTACTCATTATAGGAAACAATATGTTGACTGGACAAAATTGCTATAGCTTTAGCAATACCATTTCAACAAAAGAAGGGCTCATTCAACTGAATAATGCTACTCAAGAACTGCGTGATTTATTCAAAAAAAGAAAAATCAAAATTCATCTTACTGTTTTTAAGGATTTTTTGATACCTGATTCAAAGAAATTCAAAATGGATGAATTCAAAAGGTATTATCATTTCAACACACAGCCTAATATGATTTTTAACATCAAAGAATCATGGCATTCTATTGATGACTATATAGCTGATTTAAATAAAAAATACCGCGATCAATATAAAAGAGCACGCAAAAAAGCTGAATGCATTGAGAAAAAGAAATTATCCCTTTCAGAAATTACACAATATCACGCTAAGATTAATGAACTGTACCTAAATGTAGCCGAAAATGCTCCTTTCAACACTTTTTATTTATGCGAAAATCATTTTGAAGTATTCAAAGAAAAACTCCACGACAACTTTTTATTTTATGGCTACTTCCTCGAAGACGAACTCATAGGATTTAATACGCTAATTAAAAACGGACAAGATATTGATACGTACTTTTTAGGATACAATCACAAACACCAAAGAGAAAAGATGTTGTATCTGAATATGCTATACGATATGATAGGATATTCGATAAAGAAAAAATATAAACGGATAATCTTTGCGAGAACAGCACTTGAAATCAAGAGTTCGGTAGGTGCCATTCCAATTGAAATGAACGGTTTAATTCAGCATGAAAATTATTTCTTAAACCTATTAATGGCAAAAAGTTTTGCGTATTTTGAACCTAAGACTGAATGGATTGAGAGAAATCCGTTTAAATGATATTTTAAGGAATAGCTACTTTAATTTTATCTGATGAAATGGAAATTGTCAATTCATTTTCATTGCCAACATATTCTCCATCAATTTGAAACCCAACTGGAATATTCGTTTTTATTGTTGCTGAATCCGTAGAAATGATTTCAATATCTTTATGCCCTAATGGCATCCTCCCCATAACAATATTACTAATTACTCCTAGGTTTATTTTCTTCAAAATCACCAGTTCAAATTTACCGTCATTGAGTGTTCCTAATGGATTAATTACCACTCCAGTTCCATACTTTTGCGCATTGGCAATTACAATCATCCTGGCTTCGGTATCTATGGTTGTACGTGCCGTTTCTATTATTACATGAAATGGTTTTGGTGCATTGACTAAAGTTCGAAAAGCTTGCGCAAAATAGCCCCACTTACCGTGAATTTTACTTTTTTTATAATTTTTAATCAATTCAGCATTTAACCCAATATCACTTAGATGTAAGCTTTTTTTATGATTAATCACAACCATATCAATTTCTAGATAATCATTAAAAAGGGCAATTTCTAAATTTTCCTCAATGGTTCGTATCAAATCCAATTCGACAGCTAAACCATTTGCTGAACCTACAGGCAATATTCCTAAAACTACATCTTTATGCGCTACAGCGTCACCTACTAATTTAATAGTACCATCACCTCCTGCAATAATAATTCGTTCAGGCTTATACTCGTCATACAGTTCTCTGATTTTTAAAATATCATCAATATCTGTTGTGTAATAAAGCACTAGATTAATTTCTTTGGTGGCAACAAAATCATTAACCGCCTGAATATAATCAGTCTTTTCTAGTCCTCCTGATACAGGATTCACAACCAATAGGATATTCTTTTTCATGTTTTTATTTCGATTATTGCTTAAAATTAACTAATTTTCATTGTACTTCAAAAGTAACCCCAAATGAAACCTATTTTAAAACTTTATCGTGGTTATGCCAACGAACAGGAATTAATAGTCATGGGACATGTTTTTAAACCTACTAATAGAAAAGATTATGATTTTCTATCCAGAAAATTTAAAAACGCAAAGGCTACTATTAATATGTTCCGAATTAAAACGCAAGCCAATGCTGATGTGTACCTTATGCATGATAACATACGAATTCACACAAAAACGTTAGATGACGGTTATTTTAAATTTTGCATCCCTTTAAGTCAAAAAAATTATGGTTGGATTGAATACGAAGTTAGTATTGTTTACAAAAATCAAACAATAGTATGTAAAGAAAATTATAACCGACCTAAAGAAGGAGATTTAGGTATCATCTCTGATATTGATGACACTTTTTTGGTTTCTTACACTAAAAGTCCTGTCAAGAAAATCTATCATTTACTATTTAAAAATGTAATGAAGAGAAAAATTTTTGAAGATGTTGTCCCTCACTATCAAGCCTTAAGTCTGGCTGGAAGAACAAATCCAAATGAGCGCAATACTTTTTTCTATGTTTCGAGTAGTGAATGGAATTTATACCGATTTATTGTAAAATTCACTGAAATCCATCAACTCCCAAAAGCAGTACTACTACTTAAAGATATTAAAACGAGTATAAAAAGTTTTTTTTGGACAGGAAGAGGCCAGAAGCACAATCATAAATTTGAAAAAATAAAGCATATTCTCGAATTTTATCCGAATCTTAAATATGTCTTATTGGGTGACGACACTCAAGAAGATGCTCGCCTCTATGAGGCCATTTGCAAAATATTTCCACTTAGCATCAAAGCTGTTTACATAAGGCAGACAGGAAGCTCTCAAAAAGCACATATAACAACAATACTAACCAACATCACTACTTTGAATGTAAAAGTATGTTATTTTAAAAATAGTGCTGAAGCCATTGAACATTCTAAAGCCATAGGGTTGATTGCCTAAAGAAAATGCTATTGATAAAATAGCCTAGATGGCAGTGAAAATCCTTTTATGAAAAACACTATTTTTTTGTACTACTGGCAGAGCGACCAGAGGAAGCTCCTGCCAGTAGTTTACAAAAAAAGTGTTTTGAGTAAAAGATTGTAACGTACAGCTGGATTAGCTACAAATTATCTATCTCTTCTTGAACGATTTCCCAATCAAGTAACAATTGATCTAAATCTTCTTTTTTCTTATTGTAAGCCTTAAAGAATGCTGCGTCTTCAATATGCTTATCGTAGTTAGACTCCAGCATTTTATCATTGTTTTGAATGTCTTTCTCTAATTGTTTGATTTGACTTTCAATTTTGCTGAGTTTATTATTTAGTGCTTTTGATTTTTTTTGGTCTTCGTAAGATGCTTTATTGCTTTCCTTAGGAGCTACTGCTTTTTGAGCATCTTTTTTCTCGACTTCACGCATATTTTCAAGGTTGCGTTGCTCTAAGAAATAGTTGATATCTCCCAAATATTCTTTTATTTTTTGGTCTTTGAATTCATAAACCAGGTTTGACATCCCCTGCAGGAAATCTCTATCGTGTGATACTAAAAGTAAAGTGCCACCAAATTTTTGGAGTGCTGCTTTCAATACGTTCTTGGATTTGATATCCAAGTGATTGGTAG
Source organism: Flavobacterium sp. NG2 (assembly GCF_034119845.1). Classification (NCBI taxonomy): domain Bacteria; kingdom Pseudomonadati; phylum Bacteroidota; class Flavobacteriia; order Flavobacteriales; family Flavobacteriaceae; genus Flavobacterium; species Flavobacterium sp. NG2. The sequence goes on from NZ_CP139420.1 coordinate 227,809, forward strand.
GCTCATCCATCAGCAAGACGTTGATAGGTTGCAACAGCAATTTACACAAAGCTAAACGATTACGTTCCCCTCCAGAAAGAACTTTCACTTTTTTCTCTACATCATCCCCGCGGAACAAGAAAGACCCTAGCATGTCACGAACTTTCATTCTATTGGTATCCGCTGCGGCATCTTCCATGGTTTGAAGCAATGTAATTTCGCCATCAAGATATTCCGCTTGATTTTGAGCAAAATAACCTAACTGTACGTTATGACCTAACTTGATATTACCTTGGTATTCGAATTCGTCAACAATAGCTTTTATGAAAGTAGATTTACCTTGACCATTTTGACCCACAAAGGCAATTTTACTTCCTCTTTCTACCAATAAATTGATGTCTTTTAAAATGGTTTTATCACCATATTTTTTGGTTACATTTTCGGCTTCGATTACTACTCTACCCGGTTCTTTGGAAACAGGAAAAGAGATATTCATCACCGAATTATCATCTTCATCAACTTCTATTCGCTCTACTTTGTCTAATTTCTTGATTAAAGATTGGGCCATAGAAGCTTTCGAAGCTTTGGCACGGAACTTTTCTATTAACTTCTCCGTTTCTTCAATTTTCTTGGCTTGATTTTTTTGAGTAGCCAATTGTTTTTCGCGAATTTCATGACGTAATTCTAAGTATTGCGAATACGGCTTATTGAAATCATATGCTTTACCAAGCGAAATTTCAATTGTTCTATTCGTAACATTATCTAGGAACATTTTATCGTGAGAAACAATTACAACAACACCAGGATAATTACGCAAGAAATTTTCTAACCAAATGATACTCTCAATATCCAAGTGGTTAGTAGGCTCATCCAGCAACAATACATCATTGGCCTGCAAAAGCAACTTCGCTAATTCAATACGCATTCTCCAACCTCCTGAGAAAGTCTCGGTTTGATTGTTAAATACTTCTCTTTTAAAACCAAGTCCTAAAAGGATTTTTTCGGTATCACCTACATAATTATACCCTCCTAAAAGGTCAAAACGATGGGTGTAATCCGATAAATCTTCTATTATTTTAGAGTATTCTTCACTTTCATAATCGGTACGAGTGACCAATTGGTGGTTGATTTCCTCTAATTTTTTTTCGACAATTTTAATCTCTGTAAAAGCTTCATAAGCTTCTTCAAGAACGGTTCTTCCTTGTTCGAAATCAATATCTTGACGAAGAAAACCCATTCTAACATCTTTCTCTTGTGAAATAACTCCTGAATCAGGTTTAAAATCACCTGCTAACATTTTTAACATGGTTGATTTCCCTGCTCCATTCTTCCCTACAAGTCCTACTCGATCTCCAGCACCTAACCTAAATGTTACTTCTTCGAACAAATAAGTACCCCCAAACGAAACCGATAAATTGTGTATATTAAGCATATATTATGACTAAAGTTACATAGGCAACAATCCTAAAATTGTACCTTTGCTGAAATTTTATGCAAATGTTAAAAAAAGGATCCAAACTAAATAGCATTTTAACAGGAACTTGTCCGAAATGCCAAAATGAAAGCATGTATCAGGACAAAAACCCTCTACATTTAAGTAATGTCTTAAAAATGAACGAAGATTGTAGTCATTGTGGATTACACTATCAAATCGAACCTTCATTTTTTTATGGTGCTATGTATGTTAGTTATGGTCTTAATGTTGCTATTGGAATTGGTTCTTTTATAATTTCATATGTAATACTAGATGCAACAATAAAAACTTCTTTTCTCGCAATCATCATAACCCTTATTTTACTAGGTCCTTTTGTATTACGATGGTCAAGAAATATTTACATTAATATGTTTGTTTCCTATGATAAGGATGCGATATTAAAAAAATAAATTATCGAATAAAGTTTTTAGGCTTAATTCGCTTAATATCTATTTCTTTATCTAATGGAACTCCATTTTCGATAGCATCAAATAGCGCTTTAGCCATTGCTGGACCTAACATCACTCCTCTTGTACCTAATCCATTAAGTAAATGTACATTCTTATAATCTGGATGAGTTCCTACTAAAGGTCGACGGTCACGAACAGTAGGACGAACACCTGCAAAGTGCTCTATAATTTCGAAATCACAACTTAAAATTTCTTCAATTCTTTCTATTAATTCTTTTTTCCCTTCTTCTGTAGGTAAATCTGTTTTATCTTTCCAATTGTATGTTGCACCTACTTTAAACAAATCATTTCCTAACGGCAAAATAAAAACACTAGTATTAACAATAACATCTAATTTTAGATTAGGGGCTTTGATGATAAACAATTCCCCTTTCGTTCCATCAAGTGGCAAATGATTGAAATATGGATTAGCATGCATTCCAAAACCTTCAGCAAACACAATATTCCTAGCCTCAATATCCTTGTATGTAATGCAATCCTCTTTTAAAATTAAAACATCATGCTCAAAAGTTTCATTTAGAAACCAATTATTCATTTTTAAATAGTCACGATAATTTCCCAACAAACTAGCTGTATCCACATATCCAGTACATAATACTTCACCATAATCATAAGGAGAATCAATACCTGCAAACTTATCCTTAATTAAACGTAAAGATAAAAAAGGAGCTAAACTGGGTTTGTCCGAAGCTGCGAACCAATTATTTTGTTCTTCTATTGAAAAAAATTTTCTTAATATAGGCTTCTTAAAATCAAACTGAATTGATAATTTACTCTCAATTCGGTTATAAAAAGGAATCATCAAGTCTAATTGTGCTTTAGCATTCCAAACTTCACTAAAACGCTTTAAAATTACAGGATTATAAAGACCTCCAGCGACTTTAGATGAACTTAGAGAATCATTATCTAAAACCATAATAGATTTTCCATTTAACAAAGCAATTTCAGAAAAAGAAATTCCCGCTAAACCTGAACCAACAATCAAAAAATCAATCATACTTTTTAGTTTTAAAACCTACATTTGAAATCACAAAAAAACTCTTACTAAACAGTAAGAGTTTTTTTATAATGCTTTATTCAATTAGTAATTCCACATATCCGATTCAAAATTACGAATCTTCTCCTTTACTCTCTCAGATTCTATAAGCTGGTTTAGAGCATTATCTTTCATGTATTCTTTGATTTCGCGATCTCCGTAAACATTTTCTTCTTTGTATATAACACTATTAAAGCGTCTAGAATTTAAGATTTGATCAAAAGACACAGGCATTGAAGAGTTTTTATCATTAAAAGCTTTAGCCTCATGCAAGACATTTCTAGCATCGGGAAAAAACACCCAAAACAATTCAATATAATCTTTTTCATCACTGTTCATCGTATACACATCAGGAGTAACAGGACAAATACCCAATAAACGATATTTCAATTCACTTTGACGTTTATCAAAATACCAAAACCCTTTAATTTTATATTGAGTAACATCTTGAGCTGTTAAATCTGAACGTAAAATATATTCAGCAGAAATACTCTTTCTACCTGCGTTAATTTGTTCTCGACCAGCATCTGTCGTATCAATACGAGACAAAGAAGCTTCAATATCTTTAAATGATTTTTTAGTGTTAAAATAACTATCTGAATATACTTCTGTTATCTTCCCTTTTTTTATACCATTAGTAAGAGCAGTATATAATGAACGTCTGTCATTACCTATATTCTCATCAATAGGAAAATACAATGGAAAATTTATTTTCTCACTTAAATCGATGATTTCCCATACTGTTTTACCCATCAATATGTCGCGATCATGAACATAACCGTAAGCAAGAGGCTTATCATTATCAGAAATTAATTGAGCGGCAGTTTTTAATCCAATCTCTGCAGGTGTTTTTGCATTAAGCAAATTAGACTGTGCATTAGATGCTAGTCCCCCCATAAGAGAAAATATTATCAGTAAAAATTTTCGTGCATTCATCATAGCGTCATTAAGTAATATTAAAAAAATCCAAAAGAGAATTACTTATTTATTGTATTTCAAAAATTACTGGAGCAGTACGTGGCAATAAATAACTACCTGCACCTACCAGTTTTGTTTTAATTTCAGATATAGTAACTTGATCTCCTCTAACTGCTTTAGATAAGACTGATTTACATTGAGCATTTAGCTTATCACCTTGAACAACCACAGTAGGTTGGCCTGTGATTTTTAAATTAAACCCAACAACATCCAAATTAACATCAAAATCAAAATCTTCTAATTTAGCTCCAATAGTAGCAATTTCAAGGTTTGATTTAGGTCCTTTTACAACACCTGTTTCTCCTCTAATTGTACCTGTTGGACCTGGAATCCCTTTAATTCTAAATGTTTTTTTATCCGAAACTTTAGAACCGTCAGGTAATGTTCCTGTTACATTAATCACCACTTCACTACCTGAAGTAGGACTCATATTAAATTTACCACCTCCAGCTGAACTTAATCCTGGTGCAGAAGCCGAAACTTTATCTGCAGGAATACCAGCAAATGAAATTGTCATTGGGTTAACAACACCTCTATAAACAACATTCATTTTATCAGCTGAAATAGTTGCTGATTTTGGTCTAGCCACTACTACATATTTATCTTTAATAGGCAAACTTACCACTTTACCATTTTCATCAAAGTTAAAAGAACCCCCAATAGCATGCTCTCCAATATTACCAGCTCCAAAAGAGAACTTTGCTTGACCTGCCATAGCTTGGATACTTGAACCATTTAAGATAACCGATTTAGCTTTCAAAGAAGGGTCAAATTTACCTAAGATAACTTTTCCTGAAACAGCTTCTCCTTGAAAGAAAACAGATTTATCCAAAACCACAATTGGTTGATAAGCTGTTAATGAAGCTGCAGCAACCAAGTCAGATTGGAACATTCCCGTCATCACATCACTTTCAGTAGTCTTAATATCCGCTTGAATTTGAGACAATTTAGTAATGGTAGCAATTACAGGAAAACCTTTATAATTGTAATCCAACCATGGTAATTCAGCTCCTGCTTTTTTAGAAAAAATAGGTTTAGTTGCAAATCTATTTTCAATTTTTTTAATTTCAGATTCCGCAATAGAACTACCTCCAATTTCTTTAATCATACGAGGGTAACTATTGATTTTCTCTAAAAATTCTTTTCCTTTAGCAGACATCTTGTCGCCAGTAAAGAACATATTATCAATTAAATCTCCTTTATCCATTTGCTCATAAGGAAGATTACCTTCTTCATCTCTTTCAAAATTTTTGGTTACAGAAGTTTTAATACTTTCTATATAATCATTGAATTCTTTAGAAACGGCTCTAATTTTTTCTACCTTAACTTTTTTATCACCAAATTGACCAGGTTGATCAACGGCTTTTTGTGCTAATTGCTGGAATGATGACTCGTTACGAGTATCAGCAATCAAATTTGATTCTACAATTTTTAAATTTAAAATTCCAAAAGCAGACAATACTTCTTTGGACATATTTAATGCTAACATCGCGATGAAAACCAAATACATAAGGTTAATCATCTTCTGTCTAGGGGTAAGTTTTCCTCCTGCCATAATATTTTTATCTAATTAGTTTAAATTATTTTTCTTAATAATAGTTTACAACTAATTATCCTTTTGTATTCATTGCCGAAAGCATACCTCCGTAAACATTATTCAATGAAGATAAATTCGAAGTCAATGACTGCATTTGTTCTTTTAATTTCAAGTTGTTTTCAGCAACTTCTTCATTGATTTGTGCATTTCTAGAAGCACTTTGTAACTGCACTTTATATAAGCTATTTAAAGATTCCATTTGAGCAGCTGCCAAAGTCAATTCTTCACTATATTTTTTAGTTGAAGCAATAGAATCTACAGTAGGAGCAATTCCTTTTGCAGCAGATTCAAAATTTTTGATACTGTTTCCTAAGCTTGCCATTAATTCACCATCAATTTTAGCATCTTTAAGCATAGTATCTAATTTTTGAGACAACAAACCTTGCGCTTCAGAAGGAGATTCTTGCTTAGGTCTTGCTTCTTTCTTTTTCGCTTGACCATTTGCTAATTCTGGATAAACAAGAGTCCAATCCAATTCATCATCAACAGGTTCAAAGGCAGACAATGCAAAAATTAAAGCCTCAACTAATAACCCAATGGTTAACATTAGATTTCCAGTTATAGGTCCCAACTCAATATGAGTAATTTTAAATAATGCTCCAACGATTACTACCGCAGCTCCCATACCGTAAGCAAAATTCATTGCTTTTTTACTTAATAATGCCATAATTCAGTTTTTTTGTTAATTGTTTTGGTTTAATTTGGTTTTAATTTGACTATCTATTTCTTCTATTAGTAGTTCCATTACCTGTAGTTTGCAAGCCCATATAATCTTGCACTGTTCTAAATCCTATATAACTTCTGGCAGAATCGGCGTACTCATAATCTCTAGTACTCACCTGCAAGAAATAAGCAACATCTTTCCATGAACCACCACGAACTACTTTACGTTTATTAGATAAATCTAATACATTTGGGTTCATTGAAGAAACATATTCATAAGCGTTAGGATCGTATGACGTATCAGTCCACTCTGAAACATTTCCAGCCATATTATAAAGATTATAACCATTAGGCTCATAGGACTTTGCTTCAACTGTATACAAAGCTTGGTCAGCTGCATAATCCCCTCTACTAGGTTTAAAGTTTGCTAAGAAGCAACCTCTATCATTTTTAGTATAAGGACCTCCCCAAGGATATGTACCCGATTGCAAACCTCCTCTTGCTGAATACTCCCACTCAGCTTCAGTTGGCAATCTAAATGAATTGATCAAATCACGACCTTTTGTTTTAGATTTGATATATGAATTTTTATTTAAAGTTCTCCAAGCACAAAAAGCTTTGGCTTGTGTCCATTTTACTCCTACTACTGGATAATCACCATAAGCTTTGTGCCAGAAGTAATCATTGTGCATAGGTTCGTTATATGAATAAGAGAAATCTTTAATCCAAACTGTTGTATCAGGATAAACCTTAACTTCTTCTGTTTTAATAAAATCTTTTCTTTTTCCGACTTTAGCTTTGGCAGCTGCTTGAATATCCATCCAAGAATAACGGAATTTCAATTTATCTACATCAATTGTACGCAATCCATTATAAGACGCTTCTAATGGCAAATACATTGAATCCATTACCTCAACGTAATACTCATCCGGATATTTTTTTGGATCTTTAATTAGTTTAACCTTTCGATTCAATCTTCTACCAGCATAAGGATCGTCATCAGTACCAATACTGTAATAATTATCATACATATACTTGTCATAAGCAGTCATTTTCTCAGGATCTGTATCATTGAAAGCAAAATCACCAATACTTCCAGTATTTTTACCCTTCCCTTTACTATCCCCAGGCTTCATGTTTAATTCATCAGCAAGAATAGCCAAACGAACTCGCATGGTTGAATCTTTAACCCATTCTACAAACTGTCGGTACTCACTATTTGTAATTTCGGTTTCATCCATATAAAATGACCTTACAGTCACTGTCTTAGTCGGCGCATCGAGTATCCCTGCAACATCATCATCTGGCTTACCCATGATAAATGCTCCACCTGGCACTAACGTCATCCCATAAGGCTTCTCTGGATGCCACTTAGCACCCTTTACACCAACCAACTCCCCTTTATCACTTGACTTTCCACAACTAATCAACAGCGTTAAAATTGCCACAAATGCAATGAACTTCTTCATATAAAATTGATTATATATTCATTATTCTTTCAATGTGTAAACGTATTTATTATTTTTTTAAAAAACAATTTTTTTACACTAAACAACATTTTTTTTTAAATTTACAAAAATCCGATAGATAAACCCTCAATTAAACTACATTTTTACGAAGAGCCTTCCACCATCTCTCGGGTAATTCTTGATTACAAGCTCCCAAATATTCTTCATAAGAACAAGGTAATAACGTATTTCTTTTCAGTTTATTATTTCCATTTAAAACAAATGGAATTTCTATCCACCATCTGTCAGTTTTATCGCTTTTATAAAAAATTAAAATTTCTTCATCAATCGGAACGATAAACTTGATATAATTTTCTCTACTTCCAAAAGGATATTCATTCGAACGATAATGAAAACCTTCAATAAAATACCAAATAATTTGTGCTATTAAAACGGCTTCTTGAGGCGAATTATTGTGATTAAACAATCCAAACATAGTTACTTTATCACTAATCCCAGCATACCTTGACAAAGAACAAATTTCTTTACCATTAAATCCATTAGGTGCAAAAGTTATAAAATTACCCGAATCTGATGATTTTACAGCATTTAAATCCAAACTAACAATATCCGCATCTCTAAATACTGGCTCTGCTAGGGCAATATTATTAGACATTTCACCTAATCGATAACCATCGAAAAACAATTTTTCAATTAAGTCTATTTCTTCCTGTGAATTATAATAAGTTTGATATCCAATATTACAATAATTAAAAAGATTATTAGGCTCATCGACAATAATTTTAGTCAAATAAGACGAAGCCGAAATCGACTCTTCATCTTTTCCAAAATCAAACTGATTATCAATAGAAACCAAATTAACCATTTGCTCTAATTCATCATAAGCCCTATACAAAGCATAAGTCAAATCTTGAGAACCACCAATAATTATGGGAACTATTTTATTCTTAATTAAAGTAGCCGCCACTTTACGTAAAGCAAAATAGGTATCCTCAATTGTATTACCTGCAACAATATCACCTAAATCAGCGATAGTAGCATCCCAATTACCAGGAAACATACTATACAATTCTTTACGAATAGGAACTAAATCAACATCCGAAATAGCTTTTTTACTACCTCTATTATCCAAAACTCCAATAACAGCTATAGTTACTTTATCAATATCAGGAAATTGATCTTTTGTATGAAAAACAACTTTACTTCCTAATTGCTGAAAAGAAAGTCCCTGTATCCAACGCTCTATATCGCTACTTAGCGGCTGTAAAAACTCAAATTCCATCTTATTTCTTTTTTGCTGCTGGTTTTTTCGCTACTGCTTTCTTAGCTGGCGCTTTCTTAGTGGGTGCTTTTTTAGCAGCCGTCTTCTTAGCTGGAGTTTTAAGCGCAATCATTTCTTGAACCTCTTCAAGAGTTAATTTTGACGCATCAACATCTTTTCCTAATTCAATTTTAATTTTTCCTTTTGTAATTACTGAGCGTCCCCATCTTGCTTTTTCAACCAAAATTCCTTCTTCTTCCCAGTTATGGATAACCTTATCAATATTTTTTTGGATTTTATCTTCAATCAAAGCTTCAATATCTGCTTGTGATAAATTATCAAAATCATATTTCTTACTCACATTAATAAACATGCCACCCCATTTGATAAATGGGCCAAAACGACCTGTTCCCTTTTGAACGCCTTCACCTTTATAAGTAGCAATTGGCGCATCGGCTTTTATCTTCTCATCTATCAATTCTTGTGCTCGTTCTTTTGTTACCTCCAAAGGATCTTCTCCTTTTGGCAATGAAATAAAAACACTCCCATGACGTACATAAGGACCAAAACGACCATTATTAACCTCAACTTCTTCATTTTTATAAGTTCCCAATGCTTTTGGCAATAAAAACAAATTCAAAGCCTCTTCAAGAGTAATATTACCAATATTTTGCTCCTTCATTAAACTGGCAAACTTCTTATCTTCATCTTCGGCATCACCAATTTGTGCCATAGGACCAAATTTCCCTAATCGAACTGAAACTGGCTTACCTGAAGCTGGGTCAACACCTAAAATACGCTCTCCGCTTTCCCTATCCGCATTTGCTTCAACATCTTTTACCGTTGGATGAAATTGATCATAAAACTCCTTCATCATTGTTGCCCATTCAATATTCCCTTCAGCAATTTCATCAAAATCTTGCTCTACCTTGGCAGTAAAGTTATAATCTAAAATATTTCCAAAGTTCTTCACTAAGAAATCAGTAACAATCGTTCCAATATCTGTTGGGACTAATTTTCCTTTATCAGAACCCGTATTTTCTTTTAATAACTTCTCAGCAACCTTACTTGACTGCAAAGTCAACTGCGTATAATTACGTTCACTTCCTTCTAAAGTCCCTTTTTCAACATAATTTCTATTGATAATAGTCGAAATCGTTGGTGCATAAGTTGACGGACGACCAATACCCAATTCCTCTAATTTCTTCACTAATGAAGCCTCAGTATAACGTGCTGGAGGTCTTGAATAACGTTCTGTGGCCGTAATGAAGTTATTCGCTAATTTTTCGTTAACCTTCATGGCTGGCAACATTCCCTCTTGTTCTTCTTCATCGTCATCATGCCCCTCCAAATAAACTTTCAAGAAACCTTCAAAAAGCAAAACCTCACCCGAAGCAGTAAACACTTCACTATGTTTATTAGCTTCAATTTTCACATTTGTACGCTCTAACTTGGCATCACTCATTTGTGAAGCTAAAGTTCTTTTCCAAATCAAGTCATATAAACGCGCTTGGTCTCGGTCAATATTTACAGTATGACGTGACATATCGGTAGGACGTATCGCCTCGTGAGCCTCTTGTGCCCCTTTACTTTTGTTTGCAAATGTTCTTGGGAAAGAAAATTCCTTCCCATAGGATTTAATGATTTCAGCCTGAGCTGCATCCATTGCTTCTTTAGACAAATTCACACTATCCGTTCTCATATATGTAATCAATCCCGCTTCGTACAAACGTTGCGCTAATTGCATGGTAATTCCAACAGGCAAATACAATTTACGAGCCGCTTCTTGTTGTAAAGTCGAAGTTGTAAAAGGCGCTGTAGGCGTTTTTTTGGTTGGTTTTGTCTCTAAATCAGAAACTTTATAATTTGAACCGATATTTTTATTTAAAAAATCTTCGGCTTCTTTTTTAGTATTGAAATTTTTAGGCAATTTGGCTTTAAACGATTTTCCTGCTTCGTTCGTAAACTCAGCTACTACAGAATAAGAAGCTATAGCTTTAAAATCTTGGATTTCGCGTTCTCTCTCTACAATCAAACGAACAGAAACAGATTGTACACGACCTGCCGAAAGTCCGCCTTTAATTTTCCTCCATAAAACTGGTGATAACTCATACCCTACTAATCTATCTAGAACTCGACGTGCTTGCTGTGCATTAACTAAATTATAATCAATTTCTCGAGGATTATCAATAGCTTTTAAGATGGCATTTTTAGTAATTTCATGAAAAACAATACGTTTTGTCTTTTTAGCATCTAGTTTTAATTCTTCTGCTAAATGCCAAGATATCGCTTCTCCCTCGCGATCCTCATCACTTGCTAACCAAACCATATCGGCTTTTTTAGACAATCCTCTTAACTTGGTTACGAGCGCTTTTTTATCCGACGAAACCTCATATTTAGGTTTAAAACCATTCTCTACATCCACTCCAATTTCTTTTGAAGGCAAGTCGGCAATATGCCCATAACTTGACTCTACTTGAAAATCACTTCCTAGAAATTTTTCGATTGTTTTCGCCTTTGCAGGTGACTCTACTATTACTAAATTCTTTGCCATTGGTCTATTTTTCTAAGGCAAAAGTAGAAGATTTTTTTTAATAGAAAGGGTTTTGAATTTATTTTTGATTTATTTGAAAGTACGAGATAACAAAATACAGCTACTATTTCACCCATAAATAACTATGCTTTAACAAAACAAAAATATTATAAAGCAGCATTAATTTCAATTCAAATAACATCCATTCAAAAATTACACCTTAATATAATATAAACGTCAATGAGCCCCGATTGAAGTGAAAAGCCTGGAAGCAAAAAAGCAATAGGTTTCTTGCTTCAAAAAAGCGACCAACGGAAGCTCTTTTTGAAACATTAGAAACCTTGCTGTTTTTGCAGAGGACTTGAAACGAAAAGCGGGAAATAGCTCCTTAATAATTTCAGATTGGTGATTAACGAGTTTTAATTTTAGAATTACTTAAATATAGTATCATTATTTCGAAAATTTGAATTTCGAGTTCTTACAATTAAACTTCAATAAATCTTGATTTTCAAATTCCTTAATTTTTGTTAATTCTTAGGCTGACAACTTGTCAGATACATCAAAAATAACATACCTTTGTAACTTAGAAAAACACACTGTTTCAAAGTGACTTATGGAAAAGATTATTGATGAAAATAAACAAGGCGAAAGTCTTGTTCTTGAGAATAAACCTGAAAATACCAAAAAACTATTTATTGAGAGTTATGGCTGTGCCATGAATTTTTCGGATAGTGAAATCGTCGCTTCTATTTTATCCAGTAATGGATACAATACAACGCAGGTTTTAGAAGAAGCCGACTTGGTTTTAGTAAATACCTGCTCGATTCGCGACAAAGCTGAACAAACGATTCGCAAGCGATTAGAGAAATACAATGCGGTAAAACGTATTAATTCTAAGATGAAAGTAGGCGTTCTAGGCTGTATGGCGGAACGATTGAAGAGTCAGTTTCTAGAAGAAGAAAAAATTGTAGATCTCGTTGTAGGCCCTGATGCATACAAGGATTTACCTAATTTATTAAGCGAAGTTGAAGAAGGTCGTGATGCGATTAATGTGATTTTATCCAAAGATGAAACCTATGGCGATATTTCCCCTGTTCGTTTGATGAGTAACGGAATTACAGCACTGGTTTCAATCACTCGTGGTTGTGATAATATGTGTACTTTTTGCGTAGTTCCTTTTACTAGAGGGCGTGAGCGCAGTAGAGAACCGCAAAGTATTATGGCTGAAATTCAGGATTTATGGAATAAAGGGTTTAAGGAAATCACCCTTTTAGGACAAAATGTAGACAGTTATTTATGGTACGGTGGCGGATTGAAGAAGGATTTTGAAAATGCTTCAGACATGCAAAAAGCGACTGCTGTTGATTTTGACCAATTACTCGAAATGGTAGCGGTAGGTTTCCCTAAAATGCGCATTCGTTTTTCGACTTCAAACCCACAAGACATGCATGAAAGTGTGTTACATGTAATTGCGAAATACCCGAATATTTGCAAGCACATTCACTTGCCAGTTCAGTCTGGAAGTAATCGTATTTTGAAAGAGATGAATCGTTTACACACTCGTGAAGAGTACATGACTTTGATTGATAAAATTAGAACCATCATCCCTGAAGCAGCTATTTCGCAAGACATGATTGCTGGTTTCCCTACAGAAACAGAAGAAGATCATCAAGACACCATGAGTTTGATGGAATATGTGAAATATAATTTTGGTTACATGTATTCATACTCTGAACGTCCAGGAACATTGGCAGGAAGAAAAATGGAAGACGATGTTCCTGAAGAAACCAAAGCCAGACGCTTACAAGAAATTGTGGACTTACAACAAAAACACGCCTGGTTTAGATCAGAAGAATTTATTGGTAAAACGGTAGAGGTTTTAATCGAAAAGGTTTCAAAAAAATCTAAGGAAGAATTTTCAGGAAGAAATTCACAAAGTATTACAGTTGTATTCCCGAAGGAGGATTATAAAATTGGAGATTTTGTGAATGTAAAAATCACAAGCTGTACGAGTGGAACTTTAAAAGGTGAAGCTGTTGGATTGAGTGAGATGAATTAAAAAAGATAAGCCACAGATTAAAATGATTTAAAGGATTTTTTTCAATCTGTTCAAACATTCTCGTTTGTTGTAAAAAATAAAATATGGAAGGGTATAGAGAAGAAGAAACATACAAAATCATAGGAATTTGCATGGAAGTCCACAGAAATCTCGGCCCCGGATTATTGGAAATTATCTATAAAGACGCATTAGAAATCGAATTCATTAATAACAACATACCTTTTGAAAGAGAAAAAGAATTTTTAATAGAATATAAAGGCAAAATATTACCTCATAAATTTTATGCAGATTTTGTAGTCAATGGAGATATTATACTTGAAATAAAAGCAGTGAAAGAATTTTCAAGTGAGCACATCGCACAAATATTAAATTACTTAAAATTAGCAAATTCTGAAATTGGATTATTAATTAATTTTCAAACTAAATCACTACAACATAAAAGATATATGTTGTAATTGAAAAATCTGTTATAATCTTTTTAATCTGTGGCAAAAAACAAAGAAAAAATGACTAAGAAACAAATACTTATTACTATAGCTACTTTTATCCTTGCCTTTGGAGCAACGTTTTACATAATGAGAACGTATTTCCCTAAGCAAAAAGCAGAGAAAACAAACACTGTCAAAGATACTTTGACAACTAATAAAGAATAAATGTCAAAAAGTTAACCGTTTATCAAAGTAACGTTCTTTACAAACCTGAAATTTTAAACTAAGAAAACTTTAAACAAATAATTAATGGAATCAGTACAATCAATAAAACAACGCTTTGAGATTATCGGTAACGAACCGAAGCTCAATCGCGCCATAGAAAAAGCCATTCAGGTTGCTCCTACTGATATTTCTGTATTAGTCGTTGGAGAAAGTGGTGTAGGAAAAGAAAGCATCCCTAAGATTATACATTCTCTTTCTCACCGAAAACACGGTAAATACATTGCTGTAAACTGTGGTGCCATTCCCGAAGGAACAATAGACAGCGAACTTTTTGGACACGAAAAAGGTGCTTTTACAGGCGCTACTAGTACTCGTGAAGGTTATTTTGAAGTGGCTAATGGCGGAACTATATTCCTAGACGAAGTAGGCGAATTACCGTTAACCACCCAAGTGCGTTTGTTGCGTATTCTTGAAAATGGGGAGTTTTTAAAAGTGGGTTCGTCACAAGTTCAAAAAACCGATGTACGCATTGTAGCCGCAACTAATGTCAACCTATTTGACGCTATACAAAAGGGGAAATTCCGCGAAGATTTATATTACCGTTTAAGTACTGTAGACATAACCTTACCTCCTTTGAGAGACAGAAAAGATGATATTCATCTATTATTTCGCAAATTTGCTGCTGATTTTGCTCACAAATACAAAATGCCACCACTAAAACTGGATGATAACGCTGTAGAGGTTTTACAAAAATTCAGATGGAGCGGAAATGTTCGTCAATTGCGAAATGTTGCTGAACAAATATCAGTACTAGAAACCAATAGAGATATTAGTGGTCCTACACTACAGTCGTATTTACCTATTGAAGGAAGCAATTTGCCATCCGTTATTAGCGATAAAAAAGGAGAAAGCGACTTTAGCACCGAAAGGGATATTTTATACAAAGTGCTTTTTGACATGAAAAGTGATTTGAATGACTTAAAAAAGCTGACTTTGGAACTAATGAAAAATGGAACAGCTAAAGCGCAGGATATCAACCCTAGTTTAATTCAGAAAATTTATGGCTCAAAAGAAAATGAAAGCGAAATTGACTTTGAAGAACAGCCAAGTACAGCGATAATCCCATCTCAAAATACGGATAACCAATACCAAGAACCTGAAGACAATTATCTTTTTGCAGAAACTATTGAAGAAGAAGAGGTGTTACGATTGGAACAGAAAGAAATCGAAATGATCAAAAAATCATTAGAAAAAAACAAAGGAAAACGAAAAGCGGCAGCCGAAGAACTTGGAATTTCAGAACGCACCTTATACCGAAAAATCAAGCAATTTGATTTGTAAAAACAAATAAAATCCAAATTTTAAAAATCCAAATTCCAAATTACTATATTTGGAATTTGTTTTCAGATTTGGACTTTTAAATATGAAATGTTTTAAAAAAATATGAAAAAAATATATCCTCTACTAACTATAATTTGCCTTTTCATTTTGAATGGTTGTTCTGTTTATAACTTCACAGGAACGGGTAAAATTGACGCTAAAACATTCCAAGTAAATTTTTTCCAAAACAATGCTGACTTAATCGAACCGGGAATTGACAGAACTTTTACATTAAAACTACAAGATTTAATCCAAAATCAAACGAACCTTACCCTTGTTAAAAACGGAGCAGACTTGACATATGAAGGTGAAATTGTAGATTACCGCATCAGTCCTATGACTGCTACTGCTGACCAACAAGCTTCACAAAACCGATTAAAAATTAGAATTAACGTTCGTTTTATAAACAAGAAAAAAGAAAAGGATGATTTCGAAAAAACATTTGAATTTTTCTACGATTACCCTGCAACCTCTCAACTTACTGGCTCAACATTAAGCACAGCTTTAAATGATATTTTTGAAAGAATAACGCAAGATATTTTCAATGAATCGTTAGCTAAATGGTAATTCAATTAGAATACATCCTTACTAGTTATACAAAACAAACGAGTAACAAAACTTATGAATGTAACTGACTATACTTATTTACTAAACAAACCTAACACCATTGCCGAAAGAGAAACGGCGGCGCTGGAGAATGTGTTAGATGAATTCCCATACTTTCAAAGTGCAAGAGCACTTCGTTTGAAGGGACTTTATAACCAAAATAGTTTTAAGTATAATTATGCTCTAAAAGTAACAGCGGCTCACACTACTGATAGGGGTGTATTGTTTGATTTTATTACTTCGGATTCCTTTACTGCTATTCAACGAGATTTATTTGATAAAAAAGCAGATGAACTGTTAAACATAACCGTTATAGACAGTAAAACTGTTTTAACAGAACAAAAAATCAAAACCAATACATTAGAAGACTCTATATTAACTTCAATAAAAGAAGCCACTACAGAACAACCCGACAATAAACCTCAAACGACCGAAGAAAAATTATCACTAGGAACTCCACTTGAATTTGTAAAATCAGAGAAACATTCGTTTCAAGAATGGCTACAGCTTTCCAGAATCCAGCCTATTGTTAGAGAAAATGACATTTCAACAACACCACAAACAGTAGAAGTAACTGAAGAAAAAAAGAAAAAAGCAGCCATTATCGATAAGTTTATCGAGACGAGTCCCAAAATTACTCCAGTCAAAGGCGCAAGTTCACCTAACATACAGATAGACATCAACAAAGAAGACCATTCTTACTTAATGACTGAGACATTGGCAAGGGTTTATTTAGAACAAAAAAAATATCAAAAAGCAATTCAAGCATATGAAATATTAATTTTGAAATATCCAGAAAAAAGTAGTTTCTTTGCAGACCGTATTTCGGATATAAAAATTTTACAACAAAATAATTAAATATACAATGAGCACATTTTCAATTTTTTTAGTTTTAATCACAATAGTTTGCTTTCTATTGATCGTAGTAATCATGGTTCAAAACCCTAAAGGGGGTGGATTATCATCTACATTAGCTGGTTCTACTCAAATGGGGGGTGTCCAAAAAACAACTGACTTTTTAGATAAAAGTACTTGGACATTAGCAACGATCTTAATTGCTTTAATTTTATTATCAAGTTTAAGTTTTACAGGAAGTTTAAGCGACACTGACTCTAAAATCATTGACAATACTGAAGCTCCTGCAGCACCAGTTCAAAATGCTCCTGCAGCACCAACTCCTGCACAATAACAATACAACATCATAAATCAAAAATGCCAGCTTGTCAAAGCTGGCATTTTCTTTAAGAAAAAATGTCAGTCAAAATGGAATGGCATAATTTCTGAATGGCAAAAAGCAAATTAATAATTAATTAAAAATTAAAAATCATGACATTAAACATTAAACCACTTTCAGACAGAGTGCTGATCGAACCAGTTGCAGCTGAAACTAAGACGGCGTCAGGGATTTTTATTCCAGATACTGCCAAAGAAAAACCACAAAAAGGAACTGTTGTAGCCGTTGGTAAAGGCACAAAAGACCACGAAATGACTGTAAAAGTTGGAGACACCGTACTTTACGGAAAATACGCTGGAACAGAATTAAAATTAGAAGGTACTGATTACCTGATTATGAGAGAAGACGATATTCTTGCAATAATCTAAAAAAATTGTTTCAAGTTTCAGGTTTAAAGTTTCAAGTTTTGAATCCTGAAATAAAACTTTAAACAAAAAAAACATTAAACATTAAACAAAAAAATTAAAATGGCAAAAGATATAAAATTCGATATTGAAGCACGTGACGGATTAAAACGTGGTGTGGATGCATTAGCTAATGCAGTAAAAGTAACTCTAGGACCAAAAGGTCGTAATGTAATCATTGGAAAATCATTTGGTGGACCAACGGTAACTAAAGATGGTGTTTCTGTTGCAAAAGAAATCGAATTGAAAGATGCTCTTGAAAATATGGGAGCTCAAATGGTAAAAGAAGTTGCTTCTAAAACCAATGACTTAGCAGGAGACGGAACAACAACAGCCACTGTATTAGCACAAGCTATCGTGAAAGAAGGATTAAAAAACGTTGCTGCTGGAGCTAATCCAATGGACTTAAAAAGAGGAATCGACAAAGCTGTTGAAGCTATCGTAGCTGACTTAGCAAAACAAGCTAAAGTTGTAGGTTCTGATTCAGATAAAATCAAACAAATCGCTTCTATCTCTGCAAACAACGACGAAGTTATTGGTGAATTAATCGCTGCTGCTTTCGCAAAAGTAGGTAAAGAAGGAGTAATCACTGTTGAAGAAGCTAAGGGAACAGATACTTTTGTTGATGTTGTTGAGGGAATGCAATTTGACAGAGGATATCTTTCTCCGTATTTTGTGACTAATTCTGAAAAAATGGAAGTAGAACTTGAGTCTCCTTACATCCTTTTGTATGACAAAAAAGTTTCTTCTTTAAAAGAATTATTACCAGTTCTTGAACCAGTTGCTCAATCAGGAAAACCATTATTAATCATTGCTGAAGATGTTGACGGTGAAGCATTATCTACTTTGGTAGTTAACAAACTTCGTGGAGCATTGAAAATTGCTGCTGTAAAAGCACCAGGTTTTGGTGACAGAAGAAAAGCGATGCTAGAAGATATCGCCATCTTAACTGGTGGAACTGTTATCTCAGAAGAAAGAGGTTATACTTTAGAAAACACTACATTAGAAATGTTAGGTTCTTGTAGTAAAGTAACTATCGACAAAGACAACACAACCATTGTAAGTGGTGCTGGTGAAGCGGAGATGATTAAAAACCGTGTGAACCAAATCAAAGGTCAAATGGAAGTAACGACTTCTGATTATGACAAAGAAAAATTACAAGAGCGTTTGGCTAAATTAGCTGGAGGTGTTGCTGTACTATATGTAGGTGCTGCTTCTGAAGTGGAAATGAAAGAGAAAAAAGACCGCGTAGATGATGCTTTACACGCTACTCGCGCTGCTGTTGAAGAAGGTATTGTTGCTGGTGGTGGTGTTGCACTATTGAGAGCAAAAGCTGTCTTGGCAGAACTTAAAGCAGAAAATGCAGATGAAGCTACAGGAATCCAAATTATATCTCGTGCAATCGAAGCTCCATTGAGAACTATCGTTGAAAACGCTGGTCTTGAAGGTTCTGTAGTAGTTGCAAAAGTAGCTGAAGGTTCAGGAGATTTTGGATATAATGCTAAAACTAACGAATATGTTGATATGTTGAAAGCAGGTATCATTGACCCTAAAAAAGTAACTCGCGTTGCTCTTGAAAATGCGGCTTCAGTTTCTGGAATGATCCTAACTACTGAATGTGCTTTAATTGATATTAAAGAAGAAGGACCAGCTGGTCATGCTCACGGTGGTGGCATGCCAGGAATGATGTAATAACATCTCTTTCTAAATAATAGAATCCGTTCAATTTTACTAATTGAACGGATTTTTTTTTATCCTAAAAACAACAACTTTAAATTTAAACCTTTTATCTTTTTACACATCTTACCTTATTAGTTTTTAGCACTATAAATTATATTAAGATTATATTAACAAGAAAACCGATTAAATCAATTTAAATTTACTCTGAAAATAAAAAAACTACCAATATAAACTATACCCATTTATACCTTATGAAATTAAATATTAGCTTATTTTGCATGCTACTGTTTGCACAATCATACTCTCAAACCAAGACCACCTCAAATACTCATGAGAAAATTAAAAGCATTTTAGAAACGTATTTCAAATACGACAGAGAAAACATCCATGTACAGTTCAACAAGGATGTATATGTAACCAATGAAGACATCGCTTTTAAAGGTTATGTTTTAAATAAAAATTACGATGCCCCTGATGCAAATACTACTAATGTACAATTAGTAATCTATGATGATCAAGACCAAATAATTCAAAAACAATTACTCTACACCACTAAAGGTACTTTTTCGGGCGGAATCCATTTGAATAACAAATTCAAATCTGGAACTTACCACTTTCACTTTTACACAAACTGGATGAATAATTTTAATGAAGATGACTCCTTTACTCAAGCTGTTGAAATCATTAACAAAGACGAACCTTACAACCTAAAATCTAATGAACCTAATTGGAAAACTGCAACAGTATCAATCTTCCCTGAAGGAGGCAATATTATCGACCAGATAAGCAATACTGTAGGTGTCAAAATAGTAGATTGCAATCAAAAAGGTATCGAATTACAAGACATACTCATATTAGATTCTAAATCCAATGAGATTTCTCGTTTTAATACAAACAAAATGGGGAATGGAATTTTTTATTTCATCCCAGAAACAAACGAAACCTACACCCTAAAAGTTACCAACGACAAGCTCAAAATCTCCCAACCTTTACCTATTACAAAGGACACTGGAATCACATTGAGTTATAACAATAACCTACCAAAAAACATTCTGGCTGTTGCTGTAAAAACCAATGAAAAAGGATTAGAATTATACAATAATAAAAAGTTTATCTTACTGATTCACCAAAATGCTCAATCCGTTCAAAAAGAATTCACTTTCAAAAATAACGAAACGGAACAAGTTTTGTTATTTGACAAAAAATATTTGGCAAACGGTGTAAGCAGCATCCGCCTTATCGACGAAAACCTTAATGAAATAACCGAAAGACTAGTATACCATTATGGTAATGAAAAACCAATCACTACACTTGAAGCCAAAGCCATTGCAAATGACAGTATTGTTTTATCAGGAAAAACGAATTTAAAACAGGCCAATTTAAGCATTAGTATACTTCCAGGAAACAATAATTGTATTCAACAGAAAAAATCGATTCAAGGAACATTTTATCTTAATGCTTACTTAGAAAAACCTATAAAGGACAATTACTTCTATTTTGACCCAACTAACGAAAATAGAAAACAAGACATGGAAGCACTAATGCTAAACCAACTTAGAAGTAAATTCTTATGGGACAACTTAAAAAACAAACCCCCTAAAATAAACTTTACGTACAACAAAGGAGTAACCATAAGTGGCAAAGTAGAAAAAGAAGTCGGAACAAAGTCGGAATATAAAATTTCACTCATTTCATTAAAAGACAATGTTTTTGAAGACACAACTATTGAACCTAATGGAGATTTTAAATTCGAAAACTTTTTTGCTCAAGACTCTACAGTTTTCATTTTGCAAATGGTCAACCAAAAGAATATTGTAAAATACACCAAAATGCAAGCTCGTGTAAAACCTAATGAGAGTCAATTTATGCTACCTCTTCAATTTGAGAAAAATGTATGTCCTATTGAAAAGAAACCAGAAAACAATTTCACATTTGCTAAATCTCCTTTTGAAGAAGACATCGTAAACCTGGCCGGGGTAACTATCCAAAACACTTTCAAAAAAGAGGTTTTAACTCATGCAAATGAAGTAGGGCTTATGGCTAATGGTTTTAAAATTGAAGATTCAGATTTTGGTACAGTACTAGATTTCCTTTCCCGACAAGGATTTAGAACTGGAGTAGACCCTGAAGAAAACACCGTCTACATTCGAGGTTCGAGAGATTCTTTTTCAAACGAATCCCCAGCAGTTCTTATTGACAATATCCAACTGTTTGACCTCAATCTTCTATTTAGTATGGATATTTCGGAAGTAGATGAAATCTATATTGATAAAACAGGCTCTTCAAATATTTCTGTAAATGCAAGTAGCTCTATTCAAATTTTCCTTAAAAAGGGAGGAAGTAAAAATGATTATTTCCGAGCAAAGCACACTTCATTGATTGTAACTACTGGGTTCACGAAAGATATTAACTTTAAAAACGCTGCTTTCGAAACCCAAAAAGAATTCTTTCAATTTGGAACCCTTAATTGGACACCTAGTATAACCGTTAAAGAAAATGCCAACTATACTCTTAAACTCCCAAGAGGTGCACAAAAAGAAATTCAAGTTTTAGTAGAAGGATTTTCTGAAGATGGTCAATTAATTTCTGAGATTCAACAAGTACCCGTTCTAGAATAAGGAATGCTAACCGATAAATGAAACTCTAAAAAAGGTAGTGACTCAATAAGTCGCTACCTTTTTTTCTACATCAAGCCTCAAATACTATCAGAATTCACAAAAAAATCCGCCCCATAATTGGTGACGGATTCAATAAATTAAAACTTTATAATATATCTTACTCTTCTTGAGAAGGCAATTTTTTAGCAAATTTTAATAAAACAGGAGACAAGGTTATAAACACAAGACCAATTACAATTACCTCTATATGTTCTTTCAAATCAATTTGATATTGCTCTAATAAAAATCCATATAAATAATGCCCGGAAAAGATTAAAGTAAACGACCAAAGAAAAGAGCTCACTACATTAAAGAACATAAATTTTTTCTTTTCCATTGTAACTATACCCGCTACAATTGGAGCGAATGTTCTGAAAATAGGCAAAAATCGAGCAAATATAATCGCTCTACCACCATGTCTTTCAAAAAAATCTTTGGATTGAATTAAATATTTCTTTTTAAACCAAAAACTATCTTCCTTATTATACAAATAATAACCGCTTTTGGCACCAAACCAATATCCTATAATATTACCTAATATCCCAGCAATTCCAACTAAAGTTGATAGTAAAAAAACATTGACAAAATCACTTTTAATAAAAAATATATTTTCTATCAATTCACGATTGTAGATACCTGCAAGAAAAAGCAAACTATCACCCGGTAAAAAGAATCCTGCAAAAAGCCCTGTTTCCGCAAAGACGATAAACAACACTATATAAATACCCATTTTTATTCCATTTATATCAAAATGGATATAAAAAAGAGGGTCTATTAAATTTTTCCAATCAAAGCTATTCATTGTCGATTTTTTAAGGCTAAAATATTTGCGTGAAAGTAAGTATAATTTAGCTTATCAACAATTTATTATGTGGTTTTAAAATTAAATTAACGAATAAAGCAGTTTCTCATTTATCAATTCTTCTTTTTACAAACCAATTATCTTCTAGAGAGAAAAATAACACTTAATCCGAGACTATTTATAAATATTTAGTAGCAAAAAAATCAATCCACTTTGAACCAGCTAGAATACATGACGTAATTATTAGAAATACGTTCAATTTCTCCTGCAAAATTAGATTTATCTATATCTTTTACTTTCTTAGCTGGAACACCTGCCCAAATAGAACCCGAACTAATAACGGTATTTTGAGTTACTACCGCACCTGCCGCGACAATTGAATTACTTTCAACAATACAATTATCCATAACAATCGCTCCCATTCCTACCAATACATTATCTTGAATCGTACAGCCATGAACAATGGCATTATGACCAATTGACACATTGTTACCAATAATTGTTGGGTATTTTTGATAGGTACAATGAATAACTGCACCATCTTGAATATTTACTTTATTGCCAATGGAAATAGCGTTAACATCACCACGGATTACTGCATTGAACCAAACGCTGCAAGACTCACCAAAAACAACATCACCTACAATGGTGGCGTTTTCGGCAATATAGCAATCCTCTGGTATTTGTGGTGTTTTACCATTAACCGATTTAATCAACATAACAATGATAAAATTTAATTAATTGCAGGACATTTACATTCGTACTTAGCACGCTTGCAGAATAAATTCAACCCTAAAGTAATTTGATGATATCCTCCATTATCAAACTTAACCGCACCCGAAAGATGAGAATAAGTATAAGCAAACATGAAGTTATTATAATTAAGCCCCACAATTGGAGTTATATATTGTAGATGCTGCGAAGAATTTAGAGCATCAATACTTCTTCGATAAGATAAACCGCCCCAAAGGGTTCCAAAATCCATCGCTTTATATGCCTTAATATTCAAATCAAAAGATTTTTCTTTTGTTTTATCAGTATACTGAAGTAAAACCGATGGCTCCCATAAAATGGCATCCTCGTTCCCAAAAATATATCCTGCACTTAAAAGATATTTTCTAAGATTATCACTTTCAAATTCGGTATAAATATCTCTTCTTGTTTCCATTAAATTCTTGATAGTAGCATGAGCATAAAAATCTAAGTAATTATAGGATGCCCCTATGTCAAAATTAGGATAAGAATCCTTTTGTACAATTGTTCCGTTAATAATGGGATCAAACTGTGACGAATTTCTAAACGAAGTCTCATCTAATTGACTCTGAATCAAACCAGCACTAATACCAAAAGACAATTGATTCAAATCAACTTCATCTCTCGAAAACATTAAATGATACGCATAGGTTAGCTTAATTCCTTTTTGAGAATGATAGCCATTTTTATCATTAAACAATATAATACCCGCACCAGCCTTCTCACTTACTCTCCCATTAAAACTCAATGTTTGAAGTTCTGGAGCATCATTTTGCCCAAACCATTGTTTACGAGCTGTCAACCTTACTTTGGCACAATTTGCCGCACCAGCCATTGACGGATGAATTAAATAGTAATTGTCGGATAAATAATCTGAATAAACTGCAATTCCTTCTTGAGCAAAGGAATAACTAGTTATCAAGAACAATACTAAAACAATCTTAATTTTTGAAAACATAGAAAATATTTTTTTTTACTGAATGAGTATATTTAATCACTTAAAAAACAATTGCTCGACAAACATAAAATAAAGTTAATTTATTTAATAATATTCCAAATATAACCAAACATAGAAAATAACTTTAGTAAATTTGTAAAAATTTATTAATCATGACAAAAGTTCTCATTAAAGAAACACAAAATCCAACTATATTAAAATTTGAACTTGACGATTTCATTACAAAAAATGAAAATTTCGAATTCAAAAACATTGATGAAGCCAAAGCTTCCCCTCTTGCACAACAATTGTTTTACCTTCCTTTTGTTAAAACGGTTTATATCTCAGGAAATTTCATCGCAATTGAAAAATTTAGCATTGTAGAATGGGACGATGTTAAAGAAGCTGTTGCTGAACAAATTGAAGAGTTCATCGCCAATGGTGGTACTATCATCAATATTGACGAAAACAAACCTAAAAAACAGCCTATAACGGTATACGGAGAAACCACTCCAAATCCTGCTGCATTAAAATTTGTAGTAAGTAGAATGTTGACAAAGAACGCTGTTGAATTCAAAAACATCGATCAAACTGAAGCTTCACCATTAGCTAAAGAATTATTCAAATATGCCTATGTAAAAGAAGTTTTTATCGACGAAAATTATATTTCGGTAACAAAATATGACTTTATCGGCTGGGACGAAATTACATTAGAATTAAGAACCTTCATCAAAGAATATATTGAAAATGGAGGGACTGTTTTAGACGAAAATTTCATTCCAAACACCATAAAAGACGAAGCTACCAAAGAAGCTAATTTTGATTCATTAGATGAAACGTCACAAAAAATCATCAATATCTTAGAAGAATTTGTAAAACCAGCAGTTGCTGCTGATGGTGGAAACATTGCCTTTGACTCTTATGACGAAACAACTGGAACGGTAAAAGTAATTCTTCAAGGTGCTTGCAATGGCTGTCCTTCTTCTACATTTACATTAAAGAGCGGAATTGAAAACATGTTAAAAAGCATGTTGAATGACGAAAGACTAAACGTAGAGTCTATCTAAATCAAAAAACTGTTTTAGATATTAAAAATGTATCTTTACTTTTGAAATACAAAATCAAAACCTTCTCTTGTAGAAGGTTTTTTATTAGTAATAAAATGAAATTAGACCCAAATTACATCGCCAACTATAGCAATAATTTAATCAACGAAATCATTGCCTATTCTCCCAAACTAATCTCTGCTTTTATTATTCTTTTCATCGGATTATATGCTATCCGAATAATCAATAGATTGGTCCGAAAAATAATGTTGAAAAGAAAATTCGACACAACTCTGACGCAATTTACAGCGGATATTCTTCTTTGGGCACTACGTGTTTTATTATTTATTACTTTCATTTCAAAACTAGGCATCGAAACCTCTTCTTTCGTAGCAATTCTAGGAGCAATGGGGCTTGCTGTTGGCTTATCACTTCAGGGTTCCTTATCAAATTTTGCAGGCGGAATGTTGATTATTATGTTTAAACCCTTTAAAGACGGGGATTTGATCGAAGCACAAGGAATGATTGCAACGGTGAGTGAAATTCAAATTTTTGTAACCAAATTAATTACAGCCAACAATCAGGTGGTTTTTATTCCAAATGGGATTCTATCGAATGGCATTATCACCAACTATTCTATGCTTGGCTGTCGTAGAGCCGATTTGACTTTTGCTATTTCCTATGATGCTGACATTAAAAAAGCTAAGGATATTATAATGGATTTATTAATTAATAACCCTAATGTATTAAAAAATCCAAAGCCAGATGTATTTGTAAAAAACCTAACCGATAGCGCCATTGAACTTGCGGTAAGGCCATGGGCCAACAATGCTGATTATGGAATTGTTTTTACAGAAACACTAGAGAATTGCAAAAATGCATTAGACAATGCTGGAATTCCTTTTCAACCATTTGTTAAAGAAAAGTCTGCTAGCAATTCCTAGAAAATTATTTAGCTTTAGGAGTTGTCACCATAAAATCTTTCAAATAAAAAGGTTCAAAATAAGCCACATCAACCGTATCGTTATTCACGAACTTTTCAAAACTCAACTTACTCATTTCTTTAGCTGAAGGATATACAACTTCTTCTAAAAAGATGAAGTTTTCACGATTTAAAACCGTTTTGCATTTTTGCGCACAATCACCAACGAAATAAATTTTATCTCCTATTCCGCTAAAAGATTCTTCAGTAATAATCTCCGCTTGAGTAGCTCGATTGTTTTCCAAATTAGGAGTAAAAATAGCATTATAAACTTCCATTCTTCGAGCATCCAACATTGGCACAATCAATCCATCAGTAGCAGTAACTTGTGAAGCTAGTGCCTTTAAAGTATCTATTGCAACTAAGGGAATATTCAAAGCATAACACAAACCTTTGGCCGCCGAAACACCGATGCGAAGACCTGTATACGATCCTGGCCCTTGACTAACAGCGATAGCTGACAAATCCTGATAACTAATTCCTGCTTCTTTAATAGCTTGCTCTATAAAAACATGTAATTTTTCGGCATGAGAATATCCTTCTTCAGCAGTTTCATAACAGACAATTGTTTGCCCTTCTTTGGCTAGCGCTACAGAACAATTTTTGGTAGCCGTTTCAATATTTAGAATATAACTCATTTATTACTTTTTTTTTGAAAAGAACAGGACAAATATAATCCAATTTAAAATGGAGGAAAAGTATAAAACTTTAAAAAGCCGGGAATTCAGGAATTCGTAACTTAATAAATATTGATTTTACCTTACTATTTATCTTCATTCTTTTTCTTCAACATCACTTTGTCACCCGAATTTAATTCTTTGGTCACTGTATTATAAGGTCCCGTAATCACCACCTCCCCTTTTTTTAATCCACTAAGTATTTCAATATTTGAATCATCTTGAATACCTGTTTTCACGATTCGGATTTTAGCTTTATCATTAACTTTAACAAAAACACATTCCAGTTTTTTGTCTTTTTTTACAAGTTTTTCATCATTCTCAGTGACCACATCTTTTTCTAGTGTTTTAGTTGAAGTTGTATCCGATTTTACCACAATTGAACTAATAGGGACATTCAATACATTTGGTTTTGTTTTTGTCACAATATCGACAGTGGCGGTCATCCCAGGTCTGAAAGGCGAATAAGTCGCTGATTTTCCCACCAATAAATCTTGGTAGGATTCTTTTAAAATTCTAACTTTCACCTTAAAATTAGTCACCTGATCAGCTGACAAACTATTGCTCGCTGAATTTGAAATACTCGTAACCACTCCTTTGAATTTCTTTTTCAAATAAGCATCTACTTCAATCGAAGCAGCATCGCCTTCCTTGATTTTCACAATATCATTTTCATTGACATCTACTTCAACTTCCATATTATTCAAATTAGCCACACGCAATAGCTCTGTTCCAGCCATCTGCTGCGTTCCTAATACCCTTTCGCCTAATTCTACATTAAGCATCGAAATCGTACCATCAGCAGGGGCATAAATCAAAGTACGGCCTAAATTATCTTGAGCCTCATTGACAGATGCCAAAGCACTTTGCACATTAAAATAAGCTGCCTGCTTTGTTGCCTTCGCTACTTCAAAAGTAGCTACCGACTTATCCCAATCCGCTTTGGAAATTATCCCTTTTTCAAACAAGGTTTTATTTCGTTCATAATTCAACTTCGACTCTTTGAATTGAGCCTCGGTTTGCGCCAAACTTGATTTGGAAGAAGACAACCCTGCCTTCGTCCGATTTAAACTTGAAGTATATAAATCAGGATTTATTTTAACTAACAAATCCCCTTTCTTAACCAATTGCCCCTCTTTAACAGGCAAGGCAATAATTTCTCCTGAAACCATAGAAGCAATCTTTACCTCAATTTCAGGTTGAATTTTCCCGGTTGCCGAAACTGTTTCAACAATCGTATTATGAGCTACCGTAGTAATTTCAACCTCCTTTCCATCATTCCTATTTCCTATTACCCCCTTATTAACCAGGAATAACAAAACACCAATCACCACTACTGTAATGGCTATCAAATAATATAATGCTCTTTTAGACATGATTTATTCTTTTTTTACAATCGGAATTCCAAAATAGAATTCCAATATTTTAATTTTAAAAATATAATCGTATTTGGTTCTCAACACCTCTGATTGGGCATTGGAAAACAAAATTTGTGACTGACTCAACTCAAATGAATTCATTAATCCTACCTCAAATTTTTCTTGCGCATAACGAAAAGACTCTTTTCGAGCTTGAAGCGCTTCTACAGCCGACTCATAGGATTGTAAAGCCCCTTTTGCATCCGTAAATGCTGTATAGACATTTCGTTCTAAATCTAAATTTTGCTGTTCTAAAGCTATTTTTGATTTTTCAAGATTCACTTTAGAACGTTCTACATTATTGCGAACTGTAAAACCATTAAAAATAGGAACATTTAATTGCGCCCCAAAAGACTGCCCTTTGTTGTCATTAAATTGATCAAAAAATGGCGGAGCACTTTGCACTCCTATGATAGCACCATTACTATCTCTCAAAGCAATATCCGCATAGGATATTCTCGTATTGTAATTATAAAATCCTTTTAGAGTTGGCTGAAAACCACCTTTGGCAATAACCAAGTTTTTTTCGGCTATGGCCAAATTGGTTTGCGCAATTTTTAATTCCGTTCGTTGTTCTTTTGCCACATCTAGAACAGCATTTGGAGTATTCATCAAAATACTATTATCAACTTTCAAACTATCTTCTTCAATCACTTCAAAATTTATAAAATCATCCAACTGCAATAACTGCGCTAAACTCAATTTTGAAATCAAAAGTAAATTTTCCGCATTCACTACTCTTTGTTTATCTGACGCAATAGTAGCTTTTGCATCTAACAATTCGCCCCTAGCAATTGTCCCTTCTTTTACTAATTCCTGAGTACGCATCAACTGCTGCTCATCAATACGGAGTTGCTCTTTTTGTACTTTTAAATTTTCAATATTAAAAAGAACCTGCAAATAAGCGTTCGCAACATTCAAAGCAATATCTTCTTTCATCTTTACCAACTGATATTGTGCCGCTATAATTGAAAGATTTGATTTCCTAAGCGCATTTTGATTTTGCAATCCCTTATAAATATCTATACCAACAGTCCCACTGACAGAAGTAAATTGTGTAGTTTTATTTTGTAATATACCAGTAGTAATATCTTGATTCAAACCTATATTCCAAGAATGAGAGGCAGCAGCATTAAAAGAAGGTAGAAAACTTCCAAAGGCTTGTTTTTTATCTATGGTTGCAGTTTGTGTATCTAATTCTGTTTGTTGAATAGAAATATTATGCTCTAAAGCGTAGAATACACAATCCTCCAAAGACCATCTTTTAGTTTGTGCATTTACGGTCAAACTAAAAGTAAAAACTAAAAACGAAATAGACTGAAATAGGTTTTTCATGCTTTAATATTCGAACTAACCCAAAGATAATATACAAAATTAACTATTTGTGATATTATAGAACTAATCTTTAAATAAAACCCATACAATCAATTTAACAAAAAACTAAATGAGAAAAAAAAACTTCCGTTTAGAAAACTAAACGGAAGTTAAAACCAACAAAATATCTTATTCCTAATAATAAGTCTTTAGATATTTCAAGCTTACTAATTCAAAATGGTTTTAAAAAAAAATCATCAATATCTTTATCGTCAAAAAACAAAAAATCTAAGTGTCCAAACACCAATATATTTATTTAAACGAACATTACAATACTTTTTTGGCGCAAAAAAACTGACAAATCTACAAATATTCTATCAACCATAACACGCACTTTTTGTGATATTTAAGCGACTAACGATTAAAAACAGTAAAAATCGACAAAGTATCCCAATATAGATTTTAAGTAAGAATTTACTTTCTTGAAATTACTTTAAAAACAATGATATAATATTTATAAAATAACTAAAACTGAAGTCAAAAAATTTAATTATAGTATTTTTCTGATGATAAAAAAAGAAAAAACAGACCTTAACATTTGTGTTTAAAAATCAAAATATATCAATTTAATAGCTAATTTTGAAAGCATAAATCTGATAAACAATGAGGCATTTCACTCGAACTTTTCTTTTTATAATTTCTAGTATTATAATAACTTCCTGCAGTAGCACAAACAAAATAGCCACTCTCAAACCAGAACCTGATGACGCCAGTCCAATAGTTTATGAAAACAGCCCATCTTTCATAAATTTACCTATCAGTATTAAATTAAAAGATATTGAAAACGGAACTAATTCGTATTTAAATGGTTTAATATATGAAGACAATACCATTGAAGATGATGATATTGAAATAAAAATATGGAAACTAGCCCCAATACGTATCTTAAACGAAAACGCCTCATCAAGCAACAAAATAACTACTATTTTACCTTTAAAAGCATTAATAAAATACCGAATAGGCACAAAAAAACTAGGGATTGAAATGTACGACATCCGCGAGTTTAATCTAAACGGACAAATTACTTTATCAAGCAACGTAGCGTTGACAAACTGGAGACTAAAAACAAAAACCGAATTCAAATCGCTAGACTGGAACGAAAGTCCGACAATGACTATCTTCGGAAAAAACATGCCCATTACCTATATCATAAATCCTGCTTTGAAACTATTCAAAACTAAGATTGAAACAAAAATTGATGAAGCCATAGAAAAAGCGATGGATTTTAAACCGAATGTAATTTCAGCCATTGAAAAAATAAGCCAACCATTTCAAATGAACGAAGCTTATGAAAGTTGGTTGCGAATTAATCCGATTGAAATATATGCTAGTGATGCTAAGTTAAAAAACGATTCTTTCCTACTTGATATGGGATTAAAATGCAATATGGAAACGCTTATTGGTGTTAAACCAGAAACAAAATTTGACGCCTCCAAAATAGTATTAAAAGCAGTTACTAAAATTCCGAACCAAATTACCGCAAATATTATTGCCGTATCAAGCTATTATGATGCGTCCAAAATAATGACAAAGAATTTTTCAGGACAAGAATTTGGGTCAGGAAGTAAAAAGATAAAAGTAAAAGACGTCAATATTTGGCACAAAAACGGCAAAATGGTGGTCGCACTAGATGTATTAGGTTCTGTTAATGGCACTATTTACTTGGCTGGACTTCCTAAATACAATGAAGAAAAAAAAGAAATATACTTTGACAATTTGGATTATGTTTTTGACACAAAAAGTAAAATAATGAGAACTGCCAATTGGCTTGCCCAAGGAATCATTTTGAAGAAAATACAAGAAAGTTGTCGCTATTCCATCAAGCCTAATTTAGACGAAGGGAAAAAATCTATTATGACTTACCTTAACAATTACTCCCCAATGACAGGAGTTTATGTGAATGGAAAAACCGAGGATATTCAGTTTGAAAAAATACAGTTGACTAATAACGCCATCCTTGCTTTCTTAAAAATTAATGGGGCTATAAATATCAGTGTTAACGGATTGAAATAAAAAACTACTGAATTAACTGTAAGCAAATACATTTTTCAAGCCAAATAAAAAACTGCTTCTTTAAAAATTTAATTAGCCACAGATTTAAAGAAAGTGGTCGGACTTTGACAAAGAGTTGCTAACTTGGAAAAAGACCACAAATTACACAAATTAGCACAAAATCAAAAATGTATTAAATTGAATTACACAAATTTCTAATTAATATCAAAATTATTATCTGCAAAAATCTGCCAAATCTGCGTGCTTATTTTTTGCACGCAGATTTACACAGATTTTTTTTAATAGAAATATTTGATAAACACACATTTAGACAAAGAGTTAGATAGAATTAAAAAGATTAACACAGATTAATCCTTTTAATCTGTGGCCAAAATTTACTTAGCGACTATTGGCGAGATGAACAAAAGCTCATTCTTTAAAATTAATTTACAAACTATATAAAGTGCTACTTTTTATTTTTTCTCATTCTATAAACCGCATATCCAATTCCTGCTACTAACAAATAAGGAATAGCCATTAAATAAACGATTCCATCATTTACTGCTTCGGCTTGAGCGTTGTTAGCATCGCCAGCCAACGCAGCCCTACACATCGCACATTGAGCATATGAGGAAATTTCAATAAACAAAAAACAAATTCCAAACAGAACAGATTTATATTTGGTATTTGAAATTTTCACTTTACCGTTTCTACTTCTAACTTCTAACTTATGTCTTCTAACTTTAGTAAGCATAATAAGGAGCTATCATTAAATAAACAATCACTCCCGTTAAAGCAACATACAACCAAATAGGAAAAGTAATCTTAGCTATTTTTTTATGTTTGTCAAAAACTTGTGCTAAGGCTCTAACATAAGTAATCAAAACCAAAGGAATAATAACGACAGACAAAATAATATGTGTGATTAGAATAAAATAATACACATATTTAATCAATCCTTCTCCACCGAATTTTGTTGAATCAGATGTCATATGATAAGCCACATACATTCCAAGAAAAGCAATCGAACAAGCTATTGCAGTTTTCATTAAATTCTCGTGTAAGCGACGGTTTCCTTTTTTAATAGCCATAACCGCTAAAACCAAAACAACTGCTGTAATTCCATTTACAATTGCATAAATAGGCGGTAAAAAAGACAAAGGTTCTACATCATAGCCCAACTTACGTAAATTAACACCAAACAACAAAGCAACGACTAATGGGATTGTAACAGATAAAACAACAATCCACTTATTATATTTTTGTTCTAAATCTTGATTTTTCATTTCCTTATTATTATTCTCCTAGTAATATGCTAATATCTTGTTGTATGTCTCTAACTCCGCTTTTTTCTAATCCATCATAATACAAAATAGGATTTCCAAATTCATCCTTACGACAGCGAATATTCCCTTTTTTATCAATCAAAGCAAAAAGTCCCGAATGTTCAAAACCACCAGCTACTTTATCATTTTCGGCAGCATAAAGATTAAAACCTTTATTAGCCAGACTCATAATTTCTGATTTATCGCCTGTTAAAAAATGCCAGTTGGATGATTTCACTCCTAATAACTCAGCATGTGACTTTAAAACTTCGGCAGTATCATGTGCAGGATCGATGGTTATAGAAGCAATTCCAAAATTAGGATTTCCAAAAAATTTATCCTGAAGAATCAACATACTTTGATTCATCTTTGGACAAATGGAAGGACAGGTTGTAAAGAAAAATTCCAACACATACACCTTACCCTCAAAATCTTTATTACTAATCTTAATATTATCTTGATTCACTAACTCAAACTTTGGCGCTGGTCCAATTTCAACTAATTTATCATCAGCATCAGAAAGCGAGTTTACCTTATCTAATCTGTTCCCTTTGACCACATCACCAGATTGGAGTCTTTCAACAATTTTAGGAACGGCATAAATTCCGAAAATCAAAATGATAAATGAAATTCCTATATAGGATTTATTTTTAAACATAATAACAAATTAAAGTTGCTTGGAAGCATTATTATTCTTCTTTAGAGCAGCACGATATTCGTAAAGTAAAATTTTGAAATCGTCTAGCATTTCGTTACTCAATTCTGCCGGATGAAAAGTATTATAACTTTCTTTATATTCGTCTGAACCATTTCGCCCACGGATATTGCGTTCTTTATCGATAATAAAAACATTTGAAGTTCCAGAATGAGCATCCAAAGTTCCTTTTAAACCCAGTTGACTATAGTAATTATTGATGTTTTCTGGTGAGGTAAATACAAAATGCCAGTTCGAAACATCGGTGAATTCATCCAGAGCATCCAAAATATTCTTAATACTTTCCTCTGTACCACTAGGACAAACCATTACAAATTGTAAATCCTTGAACGTATGATAGCGTTGGTATATTTTTTCATTTAGATTAAAAAGATTCCCTCTGTTTTTTACAATTTCAGAACCTCCAAAACCAAGAATGGTGATTTTACCCTCTAAACTTACTGTTTCTCCTCTAAGTGACTCCCATTTTCCTAAATCAGGAACTTTTGCTGAAACTACAGGCAATTTTGTAAAACTATTAACCCCCGAAGCAAAAAAAAGATAGGCAACAATTGGAAGTACAAAAAGGATAAAAAGAACAATATTTTTTTTCATTGAAAGCAATCTTTAAAAGGACAAAGGTAAATATGACAACGCATAATTTTTTACAACCGCTAATTCGCAATTTTTTTTTTTTAAAACTAATACTAATACACCGATTATTAGTGGTATTGACACAAATTAAACACCTAAAAATAAATTGGGTTAAAAATCAGCGACCAGAACTTTAGCGAATTGACGGAGCAATTAGCAGTTAATTAACACTAGCGTTTGCCACGACAAAAGTAAGCAAAAAAAAAGGTATCCGAAAAAACGAATACCTTTAGTTTGAATTAATATAGTGTTAAAAATTCCACTTAATTGTTGAATCTTTAAAAACCCCATAAATATAATCTCCTTCAGTTAAAAGGATAAATAACAGATATAAAACTAAGAAAATCAATGGCGAAACAACTGACCATCTTAAACTACTTTTTTCTCCACCCATGTGCATGAAAGACCACACAATATAGTAAGCTTTAAAAATCGTTAAAATATAAAAAACCCAGTTTAATAAATTCATCCCTAAGAAATGATTCAAGAATAATGCATCTGGCTTATAAATACCCAAAAACACCTCTACAATGGTAACTGCAGATAAAATTCCGAAAACTTTCCAGATAGCAGCTGTATTTGATTCATGTGCGTGTGACATAATACTATTTTTAAAAAATTAAACTAGATAGAAAACTGTAAATACGAATACCCAAACTAAATCTACAAAGTGCCAGTATAACCCCACTTTTTCAACCATTTCATAGCTTTTACGTTTTTCGTACGTTCCTAATAAAACATTAAAGAAAATGATAATATTGATGATTACTCCTGAAAATACGTGGAAACCGTGGAATCCAGTAATAAAGAAGAAGAAGTCAGCAAATAATTTGCTACCATATTCGTTTCTAATCAAATTTGCACCTTCAACAACATATTTTGCCTGACTCAATCTTAATTCAGACTCAGCTCTTGTCAAAATAGTTTTGTTTTTGATTTTAGTTAAATCGTGATTGATTTTAGGATCAGCTACAGAAGCTGCATCAGCTTCATAAATAACCTCAGTTCTAATTAACAAATCTGGATGTGCTTTGAAACCTGCTTGAATTTCTTCAACAGAATAAGAAGGCAATTCTGGTTCGCTTACAAACCAAGCTCCTTTATTCGAAGCATGTCTTTCTCTTGTTTCAGGCAAAGTTGCAGCAAAATCAGCCAAAGCAACACGCTTTCCTTCTTTGTCTACAAATTGCAACAAGCTACCTCCTTGAGTTTCGATAGCTCCATACTCACCTTTGATGAAATTTTTCCATTCCCAAGCTTGAGAACCAACGAAAATAAAACCACCAATGATAGTTAAAAACATATAGACAGCAACTTTGTTTTTCTTCAATTGATGTCCTGCATCAACAGCCAAAACCATTGTCACAGAAGAGAAAATCAAAATAAAAGTCATTAATGCTACATAATACATAGGAGCAGATACCCCATGTAAAAATGGAAAGTGTGTAAACACTTCATCGGCCAATGGCCAAGTTTCAATAAATTTAAATCTAGAAAAACCGTAGGCTCCTAAAAATCCCGAGAATGTTAAAGCATCTGATAGGATAAAAAACCACATCATTAATTTACCATAACTGGCTCCCATTGGCTCGTTAGCGCCGCCTCCCCATGTTTTGTCTTGACTATTTGCAGTAGTAACTGTCGCTCCCATAAAAGTTATTCGTTAAAAAGTTTCCAAATTTACGTTTTTTTCTTATTTAAAGAAATATAAAAATACAAATAAACACACCCACAATAAATCTAGAAAATGCCAATACATCGCAGCTAGTTCTATACCAAGAGTTTGAGTTGAATTGTATTTTTGTTTAAAATGATTATAAATTACAATTAATAATGAAATTAGCCCTCCCGCTAGGTGTAACAGGTGCACAAAAGCGATTACGTACAAAAATGTAGTCGTAATAACACTCGAAGCCCCCGTAGGATAATATCCCATTTCGATAAGCTGTGAAAAACCTAGAAATTGCAAAGCTACAAACAATAACCCTAAAACTAAGGTAGCCAATAAAAATACCGTTGTCTGTTGACGATTGTCTTTTTGAATCGCTTTTTTAGCCAAATGAATCGCCACACTACAAGCAACAATCACCGCTGTACTTCCAAAAAAAGCAGAAGGAAAACTAAAATCCTTCAACCAATCTACTCTTGACTTACTCACGATAAACGCACTTGTAAGTCCCGCAAACATCATCACCATACTAATAATAGCAAACAACAAAATCATCTTATACGATCTCGCCGTTCTTGCTTGGTGTTCACTAACACTCATTGTCATACTCATACTATCTTAAAAATTTATCTACTATATAAACTAATTGCAATAACGAAATATACGAAACACTAACTAACATCAATGTTCTAGCCGCTTTTGCCGTTCTCAACTTATACAAATTCACCGCATAATACAACATCCACAAACCTAATACAAAAACCGCAACTGACGCCATTGTCCCTATATAAAGTTGCCCTGTATAACCTAGTGAAGGTAGTAAAGATGCAATGATTAACCAAACGGTATACAATATAACTTGCAAAGCTGTTCCTTTATCTTTTTTTCCAGTAGGCAACATAAAAATTCCTGCCTTCTCATAATCTTCATACAAGAACCAACCAATAGCCCAAAAATGAGGAAACTGCCAGAAAAACTGAATCAAAAACAAAGTCCCTGCTTCAATTCCAAAATCACCCGTAGCCGCTACCCATCCCAACATAAACGGAATCGCTCCTGGAAAAGCTCCCACAAAAACCGACAACGAAGTGACTGTTTTCAAAGGTGTATAAACACTGGTGTATAAAAAAATTGAAATCGCACCAAACATAGCCGACTTTGGATTAATCATATACAACAATGACAATCCTATCAAAGTAAGCAAACTGGCGAGAATCAAAGCGTTTCTTGAAGACATTCTCCCCGAAGGAACTGGACGATTTTTAGTTCGATCCATTAATTTGTCAATATCTTTTTCAATCACCTGATTGTAGGCATTAGAAGCCCCAACCATACAATAACCACCGATACAAAGCATA
The DNA here is from genome assembly GCF_034119845.1 of Flavobacterium sp. NG2. Lineage (NCBI taxonomy): Bacteria > Pseudomonadati > Bacteroidota > Flavobacteriia > Flavobacteriales > Flavobacteriaceae > Flavobacterium > Flavobacterium sp. NG2. The sequence continues at coordinate 265,623 of NZ_CP139420.1, forward strand.
ATCAAAACCGACCACTGAAAAGGATGCTCCTCACTGAATCCCAAAAGGTAACCCGCAATCGAAGAAAACAAAACACTAATAGCTAATCCTGCTTTAGTGATTTCTTTAAAATCCGTAAAAACCGTTTTAAGGGAAAATGTATTTGTAGCCGTATTCAATGCCGTTTTCATTAAGTTTTATAAAACTGGTGCAAAAGTAACTTAACAAAAGGGATTTGGCAAAAAACAATTCATAAAAAATGTTTTTTAATAAAAATCAAAAAAAACTAGACGAAAGGAATGATTAAAATAACAGAGAAAAGTAATCTGCGATAATAAATTTGTTTTATTAATGACGTTTATTTTTACATTAACCGCGTTGCAAACGCTACGATTTGTTTTCCAATTTAAAGTAGGTACTCGTCGCAGACGAGCACCAGTTATGAGGACAAACGAGCGCCAGTCGGGCTGTCTTTTTTTTTATCTGCAATTATCGCTAACTTACTTATTTGCGTAGATAATAAACCATACAATAAAAATAATCAAGTCTATACAAGAAAAGATTAGTAAACTTCTTAAGTTTTCACGCTTATTAAATTCGAAAATAAACCAATTGAGTATTAGTAATAGAAATCCTAAAACAATCCATTCAATTAGCACACCTTTGAAGGCAAGGTATAATTGAGGTAAAAGATTTTCTTCAACTTTTGGTGAAGTTTCAAAAATTATTAATTGAAGGAATACTGCAATTGTCAAACACAATATAGTTGGTATTATTACAGTAAATCTAAATGTCTTTGGTTTTTCGTTTTCTACTGTCATTATATTCTAACTAACGTTTTTTAAATATTTTGTAAATCAATTATTTATATTTCTAATGCTCATCTAAATTTTCACTTTCTTCCGTTAGCTGAAGGTGTCAATTTTAGCGTAAATATGTGGAATTACTGCTAACTACCCTCTCTGGTGCTCGTCTGTGACGAGTATCTACTTTAATTATGAAAACGAATCAAAGCGTTTGCAACGCGACTCATTAACACATCCTTTCTAGCGCGAGCCTGGGTTTTCATTTTTCAATCTGTTTTATAAATTCAATAATTTTCATTTCGTTGTTTTGACCTGTTATTAAATGTGAGTTTCCAATATATTCCATTCCCAAGTATTTTGCTGTTTCCGAAAATGGAAGCCAAAAATTCTCTCCAAGGTTTTCTCCGATTGAGCAACTCATTACAGCCATTTTTTTTCCACGCAATTTTCGTCCAAGCTCTTTCTCTATAGTTAATAAGTCTGTAAATCGGTCAAAAAATACTTTCATTATTCCGCTCATTGAGTACCAATAAACTGGTGTTACAAAAATTAGCGTTTCGTATTTTCCCATAATTTCTTTCATTAAGCTCAGATAATCATCGTTCCGATTATTGTGTTCGTAATCAAAATAGCTAAATTCATAATCATTTAAATTTACCAAATCCCATTTCGATTTTTCAATCAGTTGCTTTGTTAGGTTTGCAGCATCTCCATCGTTTCTCGAACTACCAACTATTATTACTTTTTCCATACAAGATTTCAGTTTTTCAAATGTGCTACAACTACTTTATATAAATGACAAAACCATACAAAGCCCCTCTGGTGCTCGTCTGCGACGAGTACCTACTTTAATTATGAAAACGAATCAAAGCGTTTGCAACGCGACTCATTAGCACATCACCACAAAGGCTCTACATTTATATTACAAAACACCTTGTTATCTTCTTCATAATTCCTATAACTACTATTCACATACCCCCCCCACTGGTGCTCGTCTGCGACGAGTACCTACTTTAATTATGAAAACAAATCAAAGCGTTTGCAACGCGACTCATTAGCACATCACCACAAAGGTTCTACATTTACATTACAAAACACCTTGTTATCTTCCTCATAATTCCTATAACTACTATTCACATAATCTCTTTCATGAAAAACTATTTCAGCATCTACGGGATTATAATGAATATAATTTACCCGTTGCTCTATTTTTTCTAAAGTATCTAAAATAACGGGATGAAATCCATCCTGCCATACTTTAAAATTTTTAGCTCTTCCTGATTTTTGAGCTTCAAAACTAAATTTACGCAAAAGCCATTCCCGTCTGCTTTCAGGATATTCTTGAATAGCATCTATCAATTTTTTGGATGTGAATTTTTTAAAATCACGAATAACATTCTGCAATTCACCATCAAAAGCTGATACAATTAAGTGAATATGACTCGACATATACACATAAGCATGTACACTTAAACCTTTCTCCTTAATACAATAGTTCAAGGAATCATCTATGATATTACAATAAATAGGACGAACCAATAAATCAACCCAATCTACAATAGTTATTGTAACAAAAGTAGGTACGGTACTATCAATAACTTTGTATTTCTCTGACATTGCTTTTTTAAAACTACAACTATTCTTAATTCACTATTATTTTAGCTAACCGCGTTGCAAACGCTACGATTTCTTTTCCAATTTTAAGTAGGTACTCGTCGCAGACGAGCACCAGTTGTGTAGACAAACGAGGGCCAGTTGGGACTACCCTTTAGTAACTAAATAGTTTACTACACTTTCATTTTTAAACTCTATTATTAAACTACCTGTGTCAATTCCCGAATGTGCATATCCCAAAAAATATCTGAATGTTTTAGGAGTTGAAAAACTACTGTCAGGTTTTCCAAGTAATTTGATAATTTCATTTTTAGACATTCCAACTAGTTTGTAATCACTCCTCAAACTATTCATCATATCCCAACGTAAAGATAAATCATTCTCGTTTTCCAATTTGGTTGTCTTCCATTTATGCGAATCGAATTTTTTACCTGATATTTTTCCTCGTAATCCAATTCCACATATAATTACACTCAAGAGGATAATTATTAATATCGCTGGTTTTTTCATTTTTTATTTGTCTTCATTTAAATTTTCCCTCACAGGACTCATTTGCAACGAAAGTCAATCATGAATACAAACGAACGCCAGACGGGCAGATTTTTAATACTATATGTTTTTTTTAAAACTACAACTATTCTCAATTCACTATTATTTTAGCTAACCGCGTTGCAAACGCTACGATTTCTTTTTCCAATTTTAAGTAGGTACTCGTCGCAGACGAGCACCAGTTGTGAGGACAAACGAGCGCTAGTTGGGAACATCCCAAATACAAAACCAACTTCCCATTAAGCCTATTGCCCAAATCCGTTGTAGTGGCTGTTAGGCGCTGGTATTATTTCACAATTGTTTTTATTTCATTAACTATTAAGTAGGCAACACTATTTAGCGAGTTCATTAAATCACTCAAAACATCATAATATTTATTAGGAAAACCATCTTGATTATTTGACTCAATTTCTAATAGAATTATATCATTCGATTCTTTTAATCGGAAAAATGAAGATATAAAGTCATAATGTTTTGAATCATATTTTCCATTATTCCATAAACCTGATTTTTTTATAATCTTTTCTATCAGTTTATGTTTTTCATCTGTCTTTCCTCCGCAATGAACTATTATGTGACGAAAATGTTCAATTAGATTTATTTCTAAATTTAAGTTTACATCTAATTTATTGCAGGTTTCAAGTTTTTTGTATTCGGGAAAGGTATTTCGAAAAATATTGAGTATGCTTTCAGGAACATCTCTTTTTGTTTTTGTTTGTTCTAAAAAGAATGAATAGTCTTTGTTTTCAATTTCAGACAGGATAATGCTTCCATAATCTTTGAGTGGCCAAATATTCTTATCTTTATAACCTAAATATGCGTAAGATTTTATAAGAAATTCTCTAAATATCTCAAATGATTCTGATAATATCCATTGGTATTGTTTGTTTTTCTGAAGCACTATTTGCTTAATCTTCTCATCAACGGTGCTTCTTATATTTTTATACCTTGTTGTTTCACCACTTTTAACATCTTGAATAAAAAAGAAATCCATTGAGTGAGTAGAATTTTTATTTCCTGTTATGTCTTGCTCTTTTTCTTTTTTTTGATTCAAATTCTTTATTTCATTTTGAGCAATATCATTCATTGACCTTTTAGTAATAATAAGCTGTTCTGATTTAAGGATATATTCATTAAATATTTCTTCTAATTCCATACTTTTCGGTGTAGTGATTTTTACTTGCGCCTAACTATTTTATAGGCGCATAAACTATACTAGTTTTATTCTAAAATGGCATGTTATGCGCAATTTTTTGTATTTATAATTGCGTATTATTTATAATTTCAAATATATTCTTTTTTTCTTACAACGAAGCACAATAAAACAGTATTTGTAAGATATTTTGCTAAACGATATTATGAAAATAAAAACGTGATTTTTAGCCCTGATCGAAGCGGCATCCTCTTGTGGTCGCGAAAGCAGACACAAGAGATATAGCGAAGAGCAGGACGAAACGTTATTGAGATAACGACTCATCCTGCTCCTTAAAAATTAAACAACCTATAAAATCCTGTGCTAATAATCAAAATACCAATTGAACACATCAGCACGTAATCCTATGCTAAACCAATTGGTGGTTTCTTTGAATACTGTTGCCGTATTTTGTGTAGGATTGAAATCTCTAAAAATGTAACTAGCAAATAGTTTTAAGTTGGTTGCTAGATTCACCAAATAACCCGCTTGTAGGTCAGCAATAAAAACAGAAGTCTTGTTTCCTTGTCCTACTTTGACCCCTGAATTAGCAAAACGCTCTAGATCGTAGTCTCTGTAAATATCTCCTCCATAGTTTGAATTGGCTCCTGTAGTAGCGAAATCAAATCCACGAGTTCCCATGGTGAACTTGGCATCAGCAAAATATCGCTCTTTGTGATAACGAGCGATTGCAATAAACTCTCCAAAATTCCCGCCCCATTGATGACCGATACCTTGATTGTTGTGTCCGTAATTCGTAATAGGGTCGCTATGCGAATACACATAAGGACGCACATGATTGTACTCTAATTGCAACAACAAATTATCAATCTTGAAGGCGTTGTAATATTTGGCTCCTAATTGATAACCAAATTTATTTTTCCAGCTGTTATCCCCCTCTTTGATGTCGCCAAGTGAAAATTCATCTAACAGAAATTGTCCGTACAAATTGATGCTGTTGTTCCATTTGTATTTAGCCGTCAATCCTAACAAAGCATTTCCTGTCCTTGCCGAAGAAGCAAACTCTACCGAGCGATAAAACACTATTGGATTTACAAAACTCATATCAAAACCTCTGTCATTGGTATTGGTCCAAATCACCGATTCGAAAAAACCTAGATTCAATCGGTTCGACACGTTCCAACTCAAATAGTGATTCGCCATGAATTTAGTGGCATAGGTACGCTCCACAGTCACCTCAGGACGCACATCTTTGAGCCACATATAAGTATTGGTATATTTAATTTTCCAAAACTTGGTGTTGATTTTAAAATACGGATACGGACTCGCTCCATCGGTTTCCATCAAAGAGCGATAGCCATCACCAATAAAATTGCGACCATAGCCCAATTGCAAATCGATAAATTTATTAGGGGTAAAAGTCAAATTGGCTTCTGCCAAAGGAAAATCATAGGAATCTGTTTTAAAATCCTTAGAAATTCCGACACCTGGAATAATGGCTGGATTACCACCTGCAGGTTTTATCGATTCGGCATAGCGATTGAAATAATCCGAAAATCGTCCTTGACTTTCAAAAATGGTAGCGGTAAAATTCAACTGACTTCCCAGTCCTCCTCTAAAGTTAATCGCTCTGGTATTTACATAGGTATATGAAGCCTCACTTTTACTGTCTTTTCCTAATTGTAAATCCAAAATTGGGTTTACATTAAACCAATAATCTTCACCTTGAATGGCAACCATGTTTTCGTTCCACAGTTTTCTTGCCCACCAACCCGAAGCTTTTTTCTGCAACTTTTCATTGGCTTCTTTTAGATTATAGTACTTAGAAACCTCTGCATAGGTATAGGGTTTTGAAGCGGTATGACTGTTACTCCCCACCTGATTCATCGCCCCATCAAAATGTGCATAATAACTATGAGAAAACGGAATATTCAAATGACTTTCAAATTCTGGATTCGAATATTTTTGATAAACGATACTTTCTAATTCCGTCAGTTCTTTAGACTGGCTTGAAACTAGACCAACATTCGTTTTAACAGTAGAACTTACTTTGTTCGTTTTCCCTAATGGAATTTGAATGGTATAATTGAATTTAGCATACGTTGGTTTTCCATTGTACGTAGAAGGTTGGATCTTTGGGAACTGCCCAAAAACTCTTTTAGTTTCTTTAATCAATTCTTCATCAATCGCATTGACATATATCACTTTAAAAACGCCACTGCTATTCACCTCAAAAAGCATTTTAATTTCTCCTTTAAAATCAATCTTCTTTAAATGCTCAGGAACAATAAAATTTTGTGAAATAAAATCCTGAACTTCCGAATAGAAACAATTTTCCAACTCTATATTATCCAAACTTTTGCAACTATCAAAAACAGGAAAGCGCTCTTGGGAATCACTAACTGTATTTTGAGAAATAGAAACATAAGTCACCAAAGACAATAAAGAAGCAAAAAAAACTTTTTTCATATTTAATCGTAATTATAACCCGTTGGGAGTAATTATTAAAAACGTCAGTTCGAGTGTTTTTTGTATAGTAAAACGGAACAAAAAATGCATCGAGAACCGTGGTTAATTATATCATTCTGTTAAAGAAAAAAATCCCACCATAGTGGGATTTAAATTAACTTATTTTTTCCAAACATTTATAATTGTCTAAAACAAAGAACAAACTTATTGCTACACTTGCGCCCAACATATTTGCTAAAACATCAAACACATCTCCGGCGCGACTAGCTGTACAACATTGTTGTAGTATCTCTATCAAGATTCCAAACAACACTGAAGATACAAATGAAACTATAAATGGTTTGTATTTATTCTCTTTTTTAAAATGCAATCTGAAATACAAATACCAAAGCATTGTAAAGATAAAGTGAAATGCGGTATGAACGTATTTATCGAAATTCATGACATCTACTGTCGGAGCACCATCAAGTCGAATCAAACAAAGAACCAACACAATTGATGTCCACAAAACAGCTGCCAAAAAAAAGAATTTCTTAAGCACCTATCAATTGTTTGTAATCTTCATCAGAAAGCAATGAATCATAAGTTGAAACATCCGAAACCTTAACTTTTATCATCCAACCAGCACCATAAGGATCTGAATTTACTGCCTCTGGAGTATCTTCCAAAGAACTATTAAATTCAATAATTTCTCCTGCCATTGGAAGAAACAAATCAGAAACTGTTTTCACCGCTTCTACAGTACCAAAAACTTCATCTTGTTCAAGAACCTGATCCAAAGTTTCTACTTCAACGTAAACGATATCTCCTAACTCTTTTTGAGCAAAATGGGTAATCCCAATAGTTGCAATATCACCTTCTAAACTAACCCATTCGTGATCTTTTGTGTACTTTAAATTTGACGGTATACTCATTTTAACCTTATTGAATAATTTATAATTGAATTTTTATTTTGCAAATGTAACAATCTTATATTTCAGTACAACGCAAGATTTTAAAAAACCACCTCAGATTAGCTAATTTATATTCTAAGATCATATTTAACCTTGATTACGCATTGGAACACGAATAACACAGATGAAACGGATTTACACAGATTTTATCAATAGTTTTTATAATATAAAATGTATCGAAATCTGCGTGAAAAAAATTAATAAAATCCTAATGCGGATTTTGGGCTTAATAATTTCGTCCGAATTAATTTGCGCTAATTCCGCTTATAGCGGTCAATTTACAATCAAAATCTGCGAATTTGCGGTAAAAAATTTATGTGACTATATTGTTTCTTGTTTTCTTCTAAAATTAATTCCCAAAATTATAACGCAATGTAAATCCTGAACGAATATTTGTCAATGGGAACGAAGTCGAAATAACTGCTTTAGAAAATGAATGATCATAATAGAAAATGGCAGTTAGATTTTTACTAAACGAATAATCAGCCGTGAATTTCAATGACCAAATATTTTGTCCTCCCGCCAATTGATTGTTATCATAATTCAAGTAACGTACAATTGTTTGATTGTTACGATATGATAAATCAGCTTTCATATTGATATCTCCTTTTATAATTCCCGTTGGATTATCAGCCAATCGAGAAGAAAAGATGACATCTTTAAATCGATATCCTAAACCAATAATATATTCAACACCTTTTACTTCCGTTAATAAATTATTATCAAAACTCATTGACAACGCTCTATCTTTCTTAATCTCAGTAAGGAATTTAAACGCATTTCTTAATTCAAAATCAACACGAATAAGCGGACTAAATTGCTCCACCAAGTTAATATTTGAGATTAACGTTTTATTAAAGAAATTTCCGTTATCATCAACTCCTCCAGGATTTTCATCATACTTAAAGTTAGAACGATATTGATTAATCGTGTAAGATGCTCTATAGTTATGTTGCAATGAAAAACGCTTAAAGTTCTTTTTGAACATTTCATAACGCATCAAACCGTTATACTTTACAGACCAGTTTGGAATCGGGAAATTTCTAAAAGCACCTAACGACGTACTTGAAGCATCACCGCCTGTATAAGCCGCCATGAATGCTGGAAGCAAAACAGCCTGATTGTTTTTTCCAAAACCAATAGGAAAACCTTCTGCATCAAGATTTGCTGGATTGGTAATATCAATTCCTTTTTCTGTAGCCAAACGGTTTGCTACTACAAGTCTGTTGTTTCTAAAATCATCAAATGCTGCAGATGAATTTTCATCACTTGCTGAAAAAGCCGTTGAAATTAATACAGTTGAGATCGAGAACATACCATAGGTATACGGTGAACGAGAATTATAGAATCCATCCGAAGACACATCATATTGCTCAGAGTAATTCTTTGAGAAAGTACGGTCTGCATTCAAATCAATTTTTAAGTCTGGGAACAAATCAACATTTGCAGTAGCTTTTAAAGATTTATTATTGACTTGAGTGAAATTTTGATTGAAATCTTGGTAATTCGTCAACCATCCATTCTTAGCCGCTTCAAATCGAACATCATCTTGACTACCGAAAATGAATCCTAAAGTTGGTTTTGAAGAACCAAAGAATCCTAATCCAGGCGTAAATCCAGGCAAAACAGTACCACTATTATCCGTGTAATTCAACTGAATATTTTTCACACTTGTCAAAACACCCATTAATCCATCCATAAATGGATTTTCTTTTGCAGCAGGTTTAGCAACTGTATTAACAACTTTCTCACCAGGTTTAGGGATTGTTTTTGGTTTCATCAACTGTTTACCTGCTGGTTTTTTAATCAGTCCTAAATACTTATACAACATATCCATATTGAAACTACTGTTCAGGGTATGTGCTCTTGAATTTTGAATTGTGTTTCCTAAATTATAAGTGCTTCCATCAATCTCTAATTCTGATAAGAAAGTAGAAGAACGTTGCCAACTATAATTCCCTGTATAAACATAGTTTGATTTCACAAAACTAAAAAGTGGAATTTTATTAATTGGCAATTCATAATTCACCACTAATTGCTGTGTATGATTGAATGCATCACCTGGATCCCAATAACCATCCCAAATTCTGAAATCTTCAATTGGCTCATCCTGATCGTTCAAATAATTTTTAACGATATTATTTGATGTCGCACTATACCCTAATTTCAATGATTTAGTCAAATTATAATTGAATCCATATTGATAATTAAATGCGAAATTTCTTCTGTATAATGGATCGAGTCCGATACCTTCAACGTTCTCAACTTGTCTAAATTCTTGACGGTTGTACTGTCTAATAATATTCGTATTGAAAGAAATATTGGTTGGTAAATAATTAAAATTAAAATCACTCAACATTTTCCAATAGCTGCTTTTCTTCATGAATTTTGATTTCTTGAAAGGCTCTATGGGTTTCGATTGAAAACTATACCCGTAATCTACAGATGTACTTGCTTGCTGATCTAAATAGTCTTCAATTTCATAATCATGACGCTCCACTTTATTATAGGATTGAGATAAAGTAAAGTTTTCAGGGTCATAAATATGTTGTTTTTGCTCAGGACTTCTTTGCTTTCTAACACCAATAAAATTGATACTTGTACGCTTGGTATAATCTACAGCTCTATTTACAATATTATCTCTTTCAGCTTTACTATCTGTATTTTCCAGTAATTCTTTAATCTTAATATCAGCATTAAACGGATCATAAATAGGCGTAATCGTTTCCTCGCCTACTGAATAATTAAAAGGTAAATTTATCCCCCATTTATTTGGCAATAACTTCCCAAGATTGATATTAGTTACAATATTATATTGTTGGATATCTTCACGACTTCTTTCATTAGGTCCTTGCTCAATAGCCCCAAAACCTGCTGTACTTTTCTTCCCGGTTGCTGAAACAGTAGCAAAATCTGCAAAATTGGTATCTACATTCAGTAAGGCCGCCATACCTCCAGTATTATCCATATCAGCCAGACGAAGCTCGTTAAACCAAACTTCCCCTTTTATATTTTGCTCATCTAAATTTGGATTAAGCTCTAAATTATTTTTCACCCCTACCATCAAGGTTCGCACTAATCCAAAATTAGGATTTCCTTTTACTCCTAAAACCAAATTACTATTAGCACCACCAAGTTCTGATTCCGTTTGATAATAAACCCCATCCAATGGCAAATCAGAAACAGCCACCCCCTTTGATTGTATTTTTAATTTAGTCAACAAACTTAGAGCTAAATCAATTTCATTTTCAGCAGGCCAAACTACTTCTGCACTCAAAGGTGAACACCCAGAAGGAACTGTCACTTTAAGAGGCACTTCTATTTGATAAAAGTTATCCGTAAAATCATTACCAAAACGAATAAAAGCAGACATTTGACCATCTTTTAATTCCGTTTGCATAGGCAAACTTTCAGCGTGTAAAAACATTTTCAGTTTTTTATACTGACGCATATCAATACTTACGTTCTTAAATACAGCTCTTGAATCTTCAGGTTCTAATCCACTTCCAGAAACCCTTAATGATAAGGCTTGCTCGTTCTGATTGATAACTGTATTGTTGTTATACAATTGCTCTCTTTGAACACCTGGAGGCTGAATATAATTCACAGGACATCTTGTATCGTTTTCTTGAACATTTACCGTAAGCACATCTAATTCTGTATTGTCATCTGTAACATTGGTATCTTTAAAATCAAGTGTATTTGTATATCTTCTCCAATCTCCTCTAACTAAATCTAGAGAACCAAAACGCAAGGTTATTTCCTCTTCAAAACCAGTCATAAACATACGCATGAAACGAATTGATCTAAAGTCAGAAATATTTCCAATAATATTTTTAGGTTGAGCTACAGGTATTTTAAATTGAATCCACCTTGCTTGTGTAGTTTCTCCATTTGGTAAAGTAACTGTTGTTTCTCTAATATCTGCAATATAATTATCTCCTACTTCCATTCCCTTTTTCATATCGATACTATACTCATAATACGCATTAATCGTATTCATCGTATTATCTCGATTGACATCTTCAACATCTGGAACAGCAGTCGAAGCTCTATTGGCATCATTAATATCTACAGCCGAATTCCCCTGTACGCCATTATAATTTTTATACCTTTCAACAACACTTCCACTTGTATTCAAATAAAATGTATAATCATCCGCTGCTGGGTCAGGCTCAGAAGCAAAATTCGTATACACTTCCGCCTCTTTACTATTTGGCAATCCATCCAAACCAACATCCTGATTGGTACGATTGGTTTGATTGGAATCAAAAGCATAAATCAACGATTGTGAAGCTGGAACATCTCCCCAAATTGGTCTTGGGTTCACCAAAATCTGATCAGGGCCAAGTCCATTTTCAAATTGCTTTCTTCCATCTTTCAAAATATCTTCTGAAATTTCCCCTAAGTTAAAATACAGTTTACCTGTATTTGCTGCCGAAACTTCGCCTTTTCCAACATAAGGATCTTGAACCCAAAACTGAATGTACTCTACATTTCCTTGCTCAAAATTAGTCGAGTTTATTGCTCTCATAATCCCTCCAAAATTTCCTTTTGGGTCTGCCGCAAAATTTGCATTATTATTATACGGTCCACGTTCTTTTGGGAAATATGTCAAATCTAAGGTGCTTACAACTTGAGTTTGTCCCAAAGGAATATCAGTGTTAGGATATAATTCACCACTAAAAACCCTTCTTGTTTTATTTAATGACAAATCGTTATTAGAGATACCCGCTGGTTTTGACGTATAGAAAATAGGGTCAATAGTGTACCAAGCTAATTTCGATCTTTTAAAACCATACTGTAACGAATTGTCTTGTGCAAAAAAGGTATTATCCTTATCATTATTAATAAACGGTGTAGATGACAAACTCCATGCATAAGCTGAACGCATGTCAATTGTTGATTGTGAACCTTCAAAATCATCAACATAAATTGTTGATTCCCCATCAAAACTGTCAATTTTTGAAGCATTAGGACGTAAAAATGCTACCTCACCTCTAACTGATAAATTGGACGGAACATCCGTATCAACGTTTGGCAATTTATTCACCAATCGTGTAAAGAAAGGAACTTCAGTTGAGAAATTAGTATTAAATCCAAAAATGGTATTGTTTATGGATTCTTGTCCGTAACTTGATTTTTGAGTAAATGGTCGTTCAGACATCTTCAACAAAGTACCACCCACCACAAACTTATCCGAAATTTTGTGCTCTACATTAACTCCCATAAAGCGAGTTGTTTGTTGTCCAAAAATCGAATTGTTTTCCAAAGACACATTTATTGGTGTATTGGAAGCTTGTAAGGAAGCATCTAAAATTTGTACGCGGCCCAATTGGTAATTAACGCTATAATCAACCCCCTCCACTAATTTACGCCCACCAGCAGTAACTACTACCGAACCTTGTGGCACATTGAAAGCTCCAATAGGAATACCGTCGCTTCCAGTCGATTTAAATTTTCCTCTCAAAAGAAATTTATTTTTATCGCTGTCTTGCAATGCTCCCGATTGAGTGCTACGGTACATGCTTCTAAAAACATATTTCTTTTGGTTTGCATTATAAGAATTAGGATCACTATAATTACTAGCATCAGTACCTTTTAACTTATTAAAAAGCAATTCCCCGAAAGGTTCTTTAGTCGTAAAAATAATTCTTCCGTTTTGAGCATCAATAGTAAGTCCTTGCATGAAATCAAAGAAACCATCACCCCCTGCTTGTGGGTCATTATTGTAATTTAATTTATCTAAATTAAACACCTTCAATAATGGATTCTCTTTAACCTTATTATCTACCGTTGGATTAGCTGGAAAAGGAACAATATTCCCTGATGCATCTTTGGCTTCCGTAATATAATTCAAAGGAGAAGGGTCGGTATACAAGATATTAAATCTAAAATCTTCTTGTTTTACCTGATAAGCACCTGGAATTTGATAAATATTTTTCATCATCAAGTTCCAAATAGGATTTTGAACATTGGTTAAATTACTTTTCAACATTTTCAAAACCAAACATTGTGTAATAACCGCTTGGTCAGAAGAAGTCCCAGTAACTACTGTAGACTCAATTCCGTCATTACCAAACTCCCCTACTTGATAGACTTTTTCACCGATAGTATACTCATAAGCTACCGCTAAAACTTCATCATTTGACAAACGCTGTTGCAACGAGATATACCCTAACTGCGGGTGATATGTAAATTCATTTGAGCTTAATTTTCTAGCATTTTCTAATTTCGAATAATCCTGACCTTCTTTAGCCGTATAGTTAATAAAACCTAGATCGGCTGTGGCAATTTCTCTAATACTTTTATTTAACAAACCAGAACCTGCTTGTATACGGGCAGGGTCATAACCATTATTTGTATTATCTGCTGGTGTATCAATTGGGTTATAAAACATTCCTGCTGAAGGGTCTCTCACAACAACTTCACTATCTGGAATACCTGTAAGTTGTCCTTCCCCTAAATCCTGAATTCCAATAATATTTCTTAAATTATTGGCATTTGAATTGACACGATTTTGTTTATTGGTAACCCAAACCTCAATCCTTGTAATTTGAGCACGGCTATCAATAAAAGGATAATTCTTAAGTGAGGCATCATACTTGTTTCTAAAATATTGTGACAAGAAAAAGTGCCTATCATTATCATAATCCAAAGCATAAACATCAAAATCCTGAATCGTTCCACCACCCTGAACCACAACGCTTTTGGTTTGTGATTTTTGTTCAGAAAAAACCCCTGTAACAGTTGTTTTTCCAAATTGCAATTGTGCTTTTACACCAAATAAACTTTGAGCCCCACGAATTAACGAACTATTCAAAGGCATACTAACGTTACCTACTTCAATTTTTTGAATGATATCGTCTTCGGTTGGTGTATAATCAAGCTTTAATAGATTTTGAAAAGCAAAGGTAGATTGTGTATCGTAATTTGCATTCACATTCACTCTTGTACCTACTTTCCCCATTAAACTCATGCTTATTCTTTGATTGAAATCAAAGGCCAAGTTAGACCTGTTTCGTGGTGAAAACGAAGGATTATCCTGTTTCGTGTAGCGTGCCCCTAAATCCATTTCTACTGAACCAGTAGGTTTTACGTCGATTGTATTTCCTCCAAAAATGGTTTCGAAAAATCCAGAATTCACATAATATTTAGGCAATAAATCTTTTTTAGCTTCTTCACTACCTTCTTTTTTACCATCAACAGCATCAGATTTTTGTTTGAAATAATCTCTCATAGACTCTTTCATCAATAAATCTTCGTATTCCTTAGGCGTTAAAATTATAGGATAACTAATAGAAAAACCATCAACAGTATTATTATAAAGATATCTATTAGAGATAGGATCATAAGTATAGGCTGAAAGGATGCTTTTAGGATTTTTCATTTGAACTTTCCCTAAAGAAACTCCATTTTTTACTGTATCTTGAGCAACTGTATTGACTTGAGCTAAGGATACAAAACCACAAAACAAAATCAGTAAAAAAGTATAAATTCTACACATAAAATTCGTGTTATTTTTTATTTTCTATAAGTTTTTTAAAGCTTTTTTAATTATCGTCTCCACTGATGCATCTGGATCTTCCTTTACGATTTTTTCAATAACTTTTTCAGATGTTTTACGAACAAATCCTAAAACTTCTAATGCAGATAACGCTTCATCTCGATTTGTATTGCTTTGAGTCATCGAAACTTCATCTATATCGTACAATTTTATAACCTTATCTTTTAGATCTAAAATGGCTCTTTGTGCCGTTTTGGCTCCAATTCCCTTTATAGATTGAATTGTCATAACATCACCCGAAGCTATAGCATTTATAATCTGTTTTGGTTCTAATGAAGACAACATCGTTCTTGCAATACTTGCTCCTATACCAGAAACAGAAAGCAACAATTTAAAAATTTCTCTTTCTGATTTTTCAACAAACCCAAACAAAGTATGCGCATCTTCTTTTATTTGAAGATAAGTGAATAGCTTTATAAAATCAGTATTAGGTAATAAAGAATAAGTATGTAGTGAGATATTAATATGATATCCTACGCCACCACAATCAATTACTACATCTGTTGGCGTTTTTTCAACTAATTTCCCTTGTAAATGTGCTATCATCTATTTTCAAATAAAACAACCTTGACCTTATACTAGATCAAGGTTAGTAAATTAGAATGTTACTTTTTCTTTTTTCCTTTTTCTTGTGCGTCTAATACAGCTATAGTTGCCATATTCACCATCTCTTCGACACTTGCTCCTAATTGAAAAATATGAACTGGTTTGTCCATCCCCATCATAATTGGACCAATGGATTCAACTTTATTCAATTCCTTTAAAAGCTTATAGGTAATATTAGCAGAATCTAAATTAGGGAATATCAATGTATTCACTTTTTTACCCGCTAATTTTGAAAAAGGGAATTTCTCCTTGAGCATTTCAGGATTTAAAGCAAAATCCGATTGAATTTCACCATCAACTATCAAATCTGGATGGTGTTCATGCAAATAGGAAACTGCATCTCTTATTTTCGTTGCTCTAGGATCCACCGAAGAACCAAAATTAGAATAAGAAACCATCGCAATAACAGGTTCAACGCCAAACATCTTTGCCGTTTTAGCTGTCATTACAGCAATCTTTGCTAACTCTTCAGCTGTTGGATCAATATTAATCGCAGTATCAGACAAAAACATTGGCCCTCTTGCTGTCATCATTAAATTTGTTGTAGCAACAATTGAAGCTCTATGTGCTTTACCAATTAATTGCAACATCGGTTTAACAACAGTAGGATAACTTCTTGTATGTCCTGCAACTAAACCATCCGCTTCTCCAACATTCACCATCATAGCAGCAAAATAATTCCTTTCGCGCATTAATCGCTCAGAATCATATAACGAAATCCCTCTTCTTTTTCTAGATTCCCAATGTGCTACTGCAAAACGCTTTCTTCTTGTTTCTTCCGCTCTATCCTTTGGATCAATAATTTCCACATCTGCATCAAAACCTAATTCTTGCATCAATTCAACAATTATCTCTTTATTTCCAAGTAAGATAGGTATAGCAATTGCTTCTTCATGAACTATTTGTGCCGCTTTTAAGACGTCTAAATGCTCTGCTTCCGCAAAAACGATACGCTTTGGATCCATTTTTGCCTTATTGGTAATCATTCGGAGCATTTTGTTGTCATTACCCAAACGCTCCATTAATTCCTCTTCATATTTATGCCAATCGGTTATTGGGTGTTGTGCTACTCCTGAATCCATTGCCGCTCTTGCTACTGCAGGCGCAACAATAGAAATTAATCTTGGATCAAATGGTTTAGGAATAATATACTCTCTTCCGAATACTAATTTTGTAGCACCATAAGCTACGTTTACTTGTTCAGGAACAGATTCTTTTGCGAGTGTTGCCAATGCTTTAACAGCAGCCATTTTCATAGCTTCGTTAATCTTAGTTGCACGTACATCTAAGGCACCTCTAAAAATATATGGAAATCCAAGAACGTTATTAACCTGGTTAGGATGATCAGATCTTCCAGTAGCCATTATGATATCTTTTCTTGTTTGAATCGCTAAATTATAATCTATCTCAGGATTAGGATTAGCCATTGCAAATACAATTGGATTATCTGCCATTCCTAATAACATTTGAGCCGACATGATATCCCCAGATGACAACCCTATAAACACATCTGCTCCAGCTAGTGCTTGTTCAAGACTGATAGACGCCATATCTTTAGCATACTTTTGCTGCAATTCAGATAAAGACGAATTATCTTTAGTTAAAAGTCCTTTACTGTTAAACATAAAAATGTTTTCCATTTTTACCCCTAAAAGTCTATATAAATCGGCGCAAGCTAAAGCCGCCGAACCAGCTCCAGAAACCACTACCTTAACATCTTCTGCTTTTTTATCAGCTAGTTCCAAGGCATTTATCAAAGCAGCAGCAGATATAATCGCCGTTCCGTGTTGATCATCATGCATTACAGGAATATTCAATTCCTCAACCAACCTACGTTCAATCTCAAAAGATTCAGGCGCTTTAATATCTTCAAGATTAATTCCACCAAAAGTTGGTGCAATATTCTTAACGGTTTGTATAAACTCTTCAACATTTTTAGTATCTATTTCAATATCAAAAACATCTATATCGGCGAAGATTTTAAACAACAATCCCTTTCCTTCCATGACAGGTTTTGAAGCTTCGGGACCTATATCCCCAAGTCCTAAAACCGCAGTACCATTGGTAATTACAGCAACTAAGTTTCCTTTGGCAGTATATTTATAAACGTTATCAACATCTTTTGCAATTTCCAAACAAGGTTCAGCCACTCCGGGCGAATAAGCCAACGATAAATCTCTTTGAGTGGCATACTTTTTTGTAGGCACTACTTGAATTTTCCCTGGTGTAGGTTTTGCATGATATAATAACGCTTCTCTTCTTTTACTATTTTTATCCATATCTCAGATTTATCTAGTTTACAAAGATATAAGTCTTGGCTTAAAATTGAAGCTTTTATCATATTCTTTTGTTAAAATCCAAAATTAATATTGCCTTCAAAAAAAATAGCCGCATTACTATGCAGCTATTTAACTATTTCTAACAAAAATTCTATACTTGTGTACCATTAATATAAGCATCTAAATGATGTATGGTTTCTTTTTGCATTTCGATAACGGCTTTTACAATATCACCAATTGAAACAACCCCCAACACCACATTGTCGTCTACAACAGGTAAATGTCGGATACGTTTACCACTCATTAACCCCATACAATAATCAATATCATCTGTTGGCTTTACAGTAATTATACCTGTCCCCATAATATCTTTTACTAGGGTTTCTTTTGATGTTTTATCTTTCAAAACTATTTTCCTAGCATAGTCTCTTTCTGATAAAATACCCACTATTTCATTATTATCCATAACTAACAGTGCGCCCACATTTTTCTCTCCCATCACTTTCAATGCATCATAAACTGAAATTGTTGAAACAATAGAAAAAACTTCCCCTCCTTTAATGCTTAATATTTGATTTACAGTCATATCTAATAAATTTTAAAGTCATAAATTTAAGCAAAAAAATTTAATTATAAATGTTAATTTTACAAATACCATGAATAATCCCTAACGTTTAAAACCAAAAAGCACACAAAAGTGAACAAATCCTACTATTAACAACTAATAAAACAACCATGATTTAACACCTTAATTTACTATTCACCAATCTCTAAAAATTTAGAAATATCAATATTATCTGGTAATCTCCCCACATTTTGCAATTTCAGAACTGCAAGACGCTGAGCTATCGTAATGGTGTCTTCAAAATTTTTATTTAATAATTGCGCATATAAAAATCCTGTCCAAAAAGCGTCACCAGCTCCTGTAGCATCTTTAATATCATCAACAGGAAGTGCTTTTTGGTGATATATTCCTAAAACCTTATCTGACAACACCACTCCATCTTTACCCTTAGTTAAACAAATTGTTGAAGCACCTAATCCATGAAAATATTCAAAAATAAAATCTTCAGTTTTGGATTCCGCAAACAATCGGTAACAATCATCTTCACTTAATTTCACTAACGGATCTGTTGACAAATATTCTTTTAAAACTAACTTTGCCTCTTCTCTATCGCACCAAATTCGTTCCGAAAAATTAATATCAATACTTGTTTTTACCCCTAGAGCTTTTGCTTTTTTTGCCCCCTCTAAAATTGTTGTTCTTGCAGGGTTCTTACTCAACGCAAAACAAGTTGTATGATAAACCTTTGCTGATTCTAAAATTTCATTTGAGATTTGGCTAGGCTCGATGATACAATCTGCCTCACGGTAAGGAATAAAATCAGGGGTACCTGTAGACTTAGATACAAAAATCACTGATGTGGGTACATTATCTAATTTTTTAATTTGGGTTGTAATAACATTATTAGCTTTCAATTTACGAACAATGTACTCCCCTAAACCATCTTCACCACAAGTAGCCACTAAAACTGATTTTAACCCAAGCCTAGCCGCGTTCACCGCCACATTTGTTGGTGAACCACCTAAAAATCGGTGAAAATCCTTAGTCCTATTTATTGAGGTGTTAATTTGATGTCCAATAAAATCAATCAACACTTCTCCTACGCAAATTATATCTATAGATTTTTTCATTTTTTCCTATACTAAATATTTAAACTCCTCATATATACTTTGGTGCAACATTACTGTAGCTGCCGCACTCCAAGTACAATACGGAACACCATTCGGTGATTTTGTTTCACTATTAAAATTCTCATAAAAGCTATATTCTTCAACTGCATTCGCCTTATTGATAGCATCCAAAAGCACTATAGCTTCTTCATTTTGTTCTGCCTTTAATAAGGCTAATCCAAAAAAACCATTGACCATTGACCAACTTCCTCCATTATGAAATTCATTGGGAAAATTTCTAAATTCATATTTGCAATTATTTTTTAACAAATGCCAGTCATTATCATTCTCATAAACGGGTGGCCAAAATGCTGGTAACAACCCCAAAGGCAATTCGTTTTTAAGCGAAATCGAATAATCAATAATCTTTTGCTGAAAAGCAGGAGATCCAATATTAAGCAATAAGGCTAATGAATTGGCAAATGCATCAAACTGTATTTTATAGCCCGCTGGTGAAAATGAGCAAGGCATATAATTTTCAATCTTAACTTCTTCATAAGCTCTTTCATGGTATTTCTCTCCTACGGATTGGGGCATAAAGTTAATCTCAATTTGCTCAGTAATTGTTTGAATCTTAGTCGTAATAAATTCATCCTTCACAAAATGATTATAACTTTTTAATGCCCATACCCTAAGCAACTGATCGTACAGTACGTATCCATCCGTAATATACTCATCAGCCCAATTTCCTGACAAAGGCACATACAAAAGTCCTTTGTTATTAAATTCCCATGCTTCCAAAAGCTGTAGAGCCTTTAAAATATTGCTATTGTATTTTTTTACAAAATTGACATCATTCGTATAATATGCATATTGGCATACTCCTATAATAAACCAAGTAACTGCATCTACTCTACCTGCTAACCCGCCATAACTAACATTTTCTTCATTATCACTTATACCCACATTAGATGGAATTGTACCATTATGATGTTGGTTATTAGCAAGAGTTTCTAAAGTATCTCGAAAAGTTTCGATCAAATCTTCATCACCAGATGCCAAGGCCGCTAAACCGCAAATCACACCATCTCTAGCCCAAACTCTTTTGTAATTTGAAATATCCTGTGCACTTGCTAAAAAACCAGCACTAGAGGTTGATTTATGAAGCAACTCGATTGCTTTTAAATAATTTATATCAGTCATCATTATTCAATTTGTGTATTTACATTTTTAACTTTGATAAAAAGCGTGAAAACAGCGCCAAGAATTAAAAACACACCTGCCATCTTAATTACATTTACAGGGTTTTTACCCAATAAATCATAAACAAAAAACTGCATGGTTAAAACTTGAATTGCCATTGGAATCACAATAAACATATTGAAGATTCCCATATATATTCCCGTTTTCTCTTTTGGAATTGAACTTGCCAAAAGTTGGTAAGGCATCGCCATCATGGAAGCCCACGAGATACCTAACCCAAAGGAATAAAAGAAAATTGTTGTTACATCCACATTGTCACCAAAAGGGTTGTGCATTGTAAACAATACATCCACATTATTTAAATAAGGAATACTCAAAAGTCCTACACCCCCTAAGAACAAGGCTACAAAATGAACTCCTTTAGCTCCAATTTTAAGGGCTAAAGGCACCAACAGAAAGGCAACCAAAAAACAAACAATATTATAAGTCCCATTTAAACTACCAGTTAACAATTGAGCTTGAGAAAATCCTTCTGAAGCTTGATCAGTCGTATTATAAAGTGTAACCGAAAGTGTCGAGGTAATATATTGCCAATAACAAAACATTGCATACCAAGTAAAAAACATCATTGGTATCATTTGTCTCATCGTCTTTGGCATCGTTTTGAATGCATCCACAATATCTACCCAAACACTCTTAATAATGTTTTCCTTTTTCTTTTCTAAGATTACTGCTAATTCTTCATCTGTTGGCGGATACTCTTTAGTTGTAAATACTGAAATCAAAACAGAAGAAACCGAAGCAAAAGCTCCAATAAAAAAGGCCCAATACGTATAGGTAGGAATCCCGTTTGCTAATTTATCGGTAATTGCGAGAATTCCGAAAGAAACTAGAATTGCCGGAGTAAAATTAGCTAAGGTAATTCCGAAACCAGTGAAAAAACTCTGCATCAAGAAGCCTAATGATTGTTGTTTTTCATCTAATTTATCAGCGACAAATGCGCGATAAGGCTCCATTGCCAAATTATTAGCTGCATCTAAAATCCATAACAAACTTGCTGCCATGAAAAGTGTACTAGAAAATGGCATTAATAACAAGGCAACACTAGAAATCAAAGCACCAATTAGGAAAAATGGTTTTCTACGTCCGAATCTTGGAGACCAAGTACCATCACTAATTGCTCCTACTATCGGCTGAATGATCAAACCTGTAATAGGGCCAGCTAGCCAAAGCATCGGTAAACTCGCTTCATCTGCTCCCAAATATTTATATATGGCACTCATGTTACTTTGCTGCAATCCAAAACTGAATTGAATTCCGAAGAATCCAAAATTCATATTCCAAATTTGCCAAAAATTAAGTTTCGTTTTATTCAGCATGGTTATCAATTATTTTATTTATAAATTCTTGAATGCATCAATTTGAAAAAGAGATTTACTTTATCAAAATACAATTGAAATATAGCATTTAATCTATCTATTCTTTTTTAGTTTAAAAACAATCCTCGTATCCCTAAAGACACGAGAATTGCTAACCAACTCAAAATATTCACAATATGAACTTAATTAAAATCTATAGTTTAAAGCCATTGACAATGATCTTCCTGTCAATGCTCTTGCTCTTACATAGTTTACAGTATTTTCAGTAATATTTCCTTCTTCAGACTCTGTAATTGCTAACGTATCAAATAAGTTATTTGCAGAAAGATTCAATGACAATCCTTTTGTAATCCCTACTTCAACAAATCCATTTACAATTACGTATCCATTCATCACTAATTGATTTGAATCTTGAGCAAATGATTTAGTTTGTCCAATAAAACTCAATCCAAAGCTATTTTTATCTCCTCCAAATTTATAAGATGGAATAAAGTTGTACATTAATTTCGGTTGTCTTCTTGGTTGATTTCCATCATTAGTACCAGAAATAATTTCAGCTTTTGTATAAGTCAAACCTCCTACTAAACTTAAATTATCATTCACATTATAAGCCGTTTCTAATTCTAAACCGTACGATTTATAGTTATTTTTAATGATACTATTAGAGGTCGCTTCAAATCCTCCTTGTTCATCAGTTTTAGAATGGAAAGCAGTTGCATAAACATACCCATTTGAGAATTTTTGTTTGTACCCAACTTCTGCCTGCGTTAAAAAGTCAAGTGCATTGATTTTATTTCCATCTAAATAATCTAAACCTGAGAATAATATACGATCTGCTTTTGCAGAAGCACCTTTACTTACACGAGCAAAAACCGATTGTGATTTATTAATCAAAAAGTTAGCTCCTAAAGTATATGAAACATAATCATAATCATAATCTACAGCTGTTGCATTAGCATTATCAATGGCAAATACTTTATTTTCCGGTGCAGAAATAACACCATCATTATTAATATCAAATTGTTTTGAAACACCACCAGCAAATGAACCTGTAACTAGTCCTTTATCATAACGCAATCCTCCTTCAAGTGACAATTTATCAGTTGCATCAACAGAAACGTTGATATAAGGTGCTGAAACATTGTATTGAGTATCATAGTTTCTTGCTAAGTTACCCCAAAATGGTGTACCGTATGCATATAGTCCATTATCAGATAACAACGCACCTCCTGCATTTTTTACATTTAACAAACGAGGATTATTATCCGAAACTTCCTGAAGATAAGAGTTCCACAACCATGACATAGAGATATTTTGAATCGATTTAAAATAACCAGCTGTAATACCTACTTTATCGAATTTCCTAGTAATCCTTAAATCATTCATGAAATTGTCTAAATTATTCAACTGAGTGTCAAACATATGAATTCTAGCAACTAATCCATTAGGCGTATTAAAAGCAGTTCCATCATTAGCATAAGTCAAAGTAGAACCTGCACCAAAAGAAGTTGCTATTGTTGAAGCTGAAGCAACCTGGGACGGGAAAGGAGAAATAAATCCACCACTATTAGAAGAGTATCTAAAGTTATCTGAAACTTTCCAATCTTGATTCAAATCAAAATTAGCACTTGCGCCAATTGATTTTGAAACAGGGTTCATACCATCTGAAACATTAGCTCTACGCAATTGCCCATCAGAACCAAGACCTAAATTATGGTTTAAATAGATAGATTGCAGTGCCCCTTTAGTCGCGTCATATCCATCAACATTACCCCAAGTAGGGTTTGCATTAGTTCCTGTAACCTTTACTGGCATTGGCATATATGCAACAGCTTTGTCGTTCAAAAACTTAGTATAAACAGTTATAGAACCTTTTTCAAATTCTTTCGTAATGTTAAATTTTACTTGACCACCATTGTTTGACGTTGCTCCTGTATTTCTAACACCTTCACCTGCTCTATAAAATCCACCTACGTGAAAATACAAATCATCACCAATTTTTGCTCCATAGTCCATGTCGGTTCTAAAGTTGTTATAATCTAATCCAAAAGTAGTACTTAATGAACCTCCATCTTTTTTACCAGTTTTACTGATAAAGTTAATAATACCACCAGGAGAATTTGATGCTAATGTAGATGCTGAACCTCCACGAATTGCTTCAACTCTGGCAACATTTCTATCAAATCTCGTAAAAATATCGGCAGTTGCAAATGCAATATCACCAAATAACAATACAGGTAAGCCGTCCTCTTGAATTTGTAAATACTTAGATCCTCCTGAAGAAATTGGCACACCACGAACAGAAATATTCGAATTTCCATCACCACCTGAAGACTCAGAACGTATACCAGGAATCGTTCTAAAGATCTCAGCAGTAGACCTTGGAGCCGATTGCTCAATCTCACTTACATTTAATGACGTAATCGACACACTTGATTTAACTTTTGCTCTAGGATTAATAACCCCAGTAATTACAACGTCATCAAGCACGTTCGCATCTTCTGTCATCGTTATGTTTTGGACTACATTCCCACTGATAGTAACTTTCGTTTGAAAAGTTTTGAAACCTAAATAAGTTGCCAAAAGAGTTGTAGTACCTTTAGGTAAAGAATTAAAAGAATATTTACCGTCAATATCGGTAGAAGTAGTATATTTAGCATTTAATATTGTGATATTCACCCCTGGAATAGGTGAACCATTTGCCTCAACGACAACACCTGATAAGCTGTTGTTTTGTGAAAAAGACAAATTAATAAACAATAAAGCTATCATAAGCCCTGTTTTCTTAATTATTGAATTACAATTTTTCATAATGTTTGATTGTTAGATTAATATTATTTTTGGTTATTATTATCAAAATTACATTTAATTTCACAAGATATTAACAATATAAAAATCGAAAACGTTTTCGAAACGCCGAAAACGTTTTCGATTTAAATAAAAAGAATAAATCATATTAATAATATGAAAGTAACCACACTCAAAGAGATTGCCGAAACTTTAGGAATATCTATTACTACTGTTTCAAAAGCACTAAAAGGATATTCAGATGTCAGTTCAAAAACTAAAAAAGCTGTTTTGGAACTAGCAAAAGAACTCAATTATACCCCGAATAGTTTCGCTGTAAACCTTAGAACACAAGAGTCTAAAACAATAGGATTAATCATTCCCGAGGTAGTACATCACTTTTTTTCAAGTGTTATTAATGGTATTATCGCCGAAGCAGAAAAAAACGGATACTTAGTAATTATTCTCCAATCAAATGAATCATTAGAACTAGAAAAAAAACAAGTAGCTCTCTTACTAAATAAAAGAGTCGACGGCATTATCATGTCACTTTCCAATGAATCAAATGATGATGATCATATTAAAGAAATTATTAAGAGAGAAATACCATTTGTTCAATTTGACAAAATATCCAAACTTATACCTAGCTCAAAAGTTATTATTAATGATCAAAAGGCGTCAATGGAAGCAGTTCAGCATTTAATTGATCAAGGTTGTAAAAAAATTGCCCATATTCGTGGACCAATCAACCCCCAAAATGCAATTGATCGATTTATTGGTTACAAAAAAGCATTAGAAAAAAACGATATTACTTTTGATTCAAAATTAGTGTACACATGTGAAAATGTCACTTTTGAAGAAGGAATACAATTTGCAAAAGAAATTGTAAATGACCATCCTGATGTGGATGCAGTTTTTTGCATTACCGACTTAGTTGCTGTTGGAGTATTATCTTATTTAAATGATAACAATATTAAAGTTCCACAACAAATTGCATTAATGGGATTTAGTAATTGGTTCATGTCACAAGTATTAACACCTAAATTAAGTACGGTAGACCAACCTAGTTATGAAATGGGAGCATCATCATTTAATTTATTAATGGAAGAGATCAACTATAAAAAACAAAACTTACCGTTCAAACCTAAAACAATAGAACTTACCACTTCTGTAATAATAAGAGAATCATCAATACGTTAAACTTTATTTTTTCAAAAAATCAATATTACGTTTCAGGCCATCAAACTTGGCCCTCTTAAGAGGGGAATTTTTAAAAACAGTTCTAAAAGTTTCTTCGGTGATTTCTTCCCAGTCTTTTTTTGACATCGAAAGAATATCGGGATTGGGGTCGAATAAAGGTTCGTTATGAGATTTCGAAAATCGATTCCACGGACACACGTCCTGACACACATCGCAACCAAAAGCCCAATCATCAAATTTTCCCTTCATTTCCATTGGAATATTATCTTTGAGCTCAATCGTGAAATAGGAAATACACTTACTTCCATCAACGACATAAGGAGCAACGATTGCTTGGGTAGGACAAGTATCTAAACAAGCAGTACAAGAACCACAATGATCCGTAACGGCATTGTCATATTCCAATTCTAAATCGATAATAAGTTCTGCTATAAAGTAAAACGACCCCACTTTTTGCGTAATCAAGTTACTATTCTTGCCTATCCATCCTAAACCAGATTTAGCCGCCCAAGCTTTATCCAACACTGGAGCAGAATCTACAAAGGCACGACCCGAAACTTCTCCAATGGTTGTTTGAATAGAAAACAATAATTCTTTGAGTTTATCTTTTATTACAAAATGGTAATCAGTTCCGTATGCATATTTGGAGATTTTATAGGAGTCGGAAATTTGAGTTTTCTCAGGATAATAATTCAGCAAAAGTGAAATAACACTTTTACTGTCTTCAACTAACTTAGTAGGATCTAAACGTTTGTCAAAATGATTTTCCATATAGGACATTTGTCCGTTATGGTTTTTATTTAACCACGATTCTAATCGAGGTGCCTCTTGTTCTAGAAAACCAGCTTTGGAAATACCGCACGACAAAAAACCGAGACGTTTGGCTTCGGCTTTGATGAACGCTGTATTTTCTTGTGTAGTAATATCGTTATTATTAAAAGATTTACACTAGCCCTGATAGAAGCGGTATCCTTGTGGCGGCGGGCATTTATGCCGCCACAAGATATAGCGGATAGCAGGATTAGCTCCAAAAATTAAAAAAGCCCACCCTGAACATTCGTTTTTATCTTTCCTAAGTGTCTATAGGCCTTATCGGTAACTTCACGGCCACGAGGGGTACGCATGATGAAACCTTCTTGAATTAAGAACGGCTCATAGACTTCCTCGATAGTTTCACTACTCTCGGAAACGGCTGTTGCCAAAGTAGACAGACCAACGGGACCACCTTTGAATTTATCTATAATCGTATTAAGAATCTTATTATCCATTTCGTCCAAGCCAAAAGCATCAACATTTAGTGCTTTAAGTCCATAACGCGCAATCTCAATATCAATAGTACCGTTCCCTTTTATTTGAGCAAAATCTCGAACACGACGCAAGAGTGCATTTGCAATACGAGGAGTACCACGACTTCGACCTGCAATTTCGATAGCAGCTTCATAAGAAATAGGCATTTTTAAAATAGAGGCAGAACGTTCAACAATTGAAGTTAACAACTCAGTAGTATAATATTGCAAGCGGCAAGCGATCCCAAAACGAGCACGCATAGGAGCAGTCAAAAGCCCTGACCGTGTAGTGGCACCAATAAGTGTAAAAGGATTTAAATTGATTTGAACCGTTCTTGCGTTAGGTCCTGACTCAATCATGATATCAATTTTAAAGTCTTCCATTGCAGAATATAAGTATTCTTCAACTATAGGACTCAAACGGTGAATTTCATCAATAAACAAAACATCACGCTCTTCAAGATTTGTTAGCAAACCAGCCAAATCTCCTGGTTTATCCAAAACAGGACCTGAAGTGATTTTGATTCCTACTTCCAATTCATTAGCCAAGATATTAGCTAAGGTAGTTTTCCCTAAACCGGGAGGCCCATGAAATAGAGTATGATCTAAAGCTTCATTACGTTGATTAGCTGCAGCAACAAAAACCTTTAAGTTTTCGAGCACTTGGTCTTGACCAGCAAAATCATCAAAAGATAAAGGTCTCAACCTTTTTTCTAAATCAAACTCTTCTGAGCCATAATTATTTGTAGTAGGATCTAAATTTTCATTCATACAACAAAGATATAACAACTTATAATAAAAAATAAAGCCTCTCTAAAATTAGAAAGGCTTTATATAATATATTTTAAATTCTAGTGATGTAACACTTCTTCACCAGGCTTCATTGGTACAGTTTGAGGAACGAAATCATCTTCGTGTCCTGGGTTACTGTAATCGTAAGGCCATCTGTGAACTTCAGGAATTTCTCCAGGCCAGTTTCCGTGCATATGCTCAACTGGCGTAGTCCACTCTAAAGTAGTTGATCTCCATGGATTTTGAACAGCTTTTTTACCGTAGAAAATACTAGCAAAGAAATTGTATAAGAAAACCAATTGGAAAACTCCACCTACTAAAGCAAAAGTTGTGATTAAAACGTTTACATTTTGTAAATCATCAAACAATGGGAAGTTGGTGTTTGTATAGTAACGTCTTGGCAAACCAGCTAAACCAATAAAGTGCATTGGGAAGAAAACTCCATAAGCACAAACTGCAGTAATCCAAAAGTGAATATACCCTAAGTTTTTGTTCAACATACGTCCGAACATTTTTGGATACCAGTGGTAAATTCCAGCAAACATTCCGTAAAGAGCAGAAATACCCATTACTAAGTGGAAGTGAGCAATTACAAAATAAGTATCGTGAACGTTAATATCTAATGTACTATCTCCTAAAATAATCCCTGTTAAACCTCCAGTGATGAATGTAGAAACCATTCCAATTGAAAACAACATAGCAGGATTCATTTGCAAATTACCTTTCCATAAAGTTGTAATCCAGTTAAATGCTTTTACAGCAGAAGGAATCGCAATCAATAAAGTAGTAAAGGTAAACACAGAACCTAAGAATGGATTCATTCCAGAGATAAACATATGGTGACCCCAAACAATTGTTGAAAGGAAAGCAATAGCTAATACTGACATAATCATCGCTCTGTAACCAAAGATTGGTTTACGAGAGTTAGTAGCCATAATTTCAGACACTAGACCCATTGCAGGCAAGATTACGATATATACCTCAGGATGTCCTAAGAACCAGAATAAGTGCTCGAACAATACAGGAGAACCACCTTGGTAATGCAAAACTTCTCCAGCTATATAAATATCAGACAAGAAGAATGAAGTACCAAAACTTCTATCAAAAATCAACAATAAAGCTGCAGATAACAATACTGGAAACGAAACCACACCAATGATAGCAGTAACGAAAAATGTCCAGATAGTTAATGGAAGTCTAGTCATAGACATTCCTTTAGTCCTTAAATTGATAACAGTAACAATATAGTTTAATGATCCCATCAATGAAGATGCAATAAATATTGCCATAGAAACCAACCATAATGTCATTCCTGTTCCTGAACCTGGGATTGCTTGTGGCAATGCACTTAAAGGAGGATAAATTGTCCAACCTGCAGATGCTGGTCCAGCTTCAACAAATAAAGAAGACAACATAATAACCGCTGATAAAAAGAACAACCAATACGAAATCATGTTCATAAAACCAGAAGCCATATCTCTAGCTCCAATTTGAAGAGGAATAAGTAAATTACTAAAAGTACCACTTAAACCTGCTGTCAACACAAAGAATACCATTATCGTACCGTGAATTGTTACAAGAGCAAGATAAACATCGTTAGCCATTACTCCATCAGGAGCAAATTTATCACCTAATAAAACATTGAATATTTTAAAAGATTCTTCTGGCCAAGCTAATTGCATTCTAAAAAGCATAGACATAGCTATACCTATCACTCCCATAATAATACCTGTAATCAAGTATTGTTTAGCAATCATTTTATGATCAATACTAAAAATATATTTAGTAATGAAAGTGTCTTTATGATGATGTTCGTGTTCTTGATCGTGTCCGTGATCGTGACCTACTGCTGACATATATGTTTACTTTAAATTTCTTAATAATATTATTTAGCTGCTACTACATTAGCAACAACAACTGTATCTTTTGATTCTGAAGCCTCAACTCCAGCAGGTGCAGCAGTTGCTTCTTTTACTTGTTGAGCCAAAAGCACTTGCTCTTTTACCCATTTCTTATAATCTTCAGGTGTATCAACAACTATTTTCATTTGCATGTTATAGTGTGAAGAACCACAAATTTTATTACATAAAAGTAAATAATCAAAAGTATAAGGATCTAAACCAGTTTCACCTTTAGCAATTAATTCAGCTGATTTCTTAGCTCTTAACTCATTGATATGAGCTACTTTTTCAATCATATAAGGTAACTCTCTGTATTCTGCAGTTGTATAAATTGGCTCGAAAGCAAATTCAGTAACCATACCAGGAACACAGTTCATTTGCGCTCTAAAATGAGGCATATAAGCTGAGTGTAATACATCTTGAGATCTCATTTTGAAATGAACTTTCTTCCCTACTGGAATATGTAATTCAGATGTTACAAAATCATCTGCTGAATTAGGGTCAGACAAATCAACACCTACTGTATTTACACCTTCGATATATCTTACATTAGCTTTACCTAATACATTATCTTCACCAGCGTAACGAGCAGACCATTTAAATTGTTGTGCATACAATTCAATAACAACAGTATCTTCTTCGTCATCAATAAACATAATATTAGTCCAAGCATATAATCCATAAAGAATTAATCCTGCTAAAACTACAGCTGGAATAATACTCCAAAGAGCTTCTAATTTATTGTTATCAGCAAAAAACAATGCTTTTTGACCTTGTTTCCCTTTATATTTAAAAGAGAAATAATATAATAATGCTTGAGTAATTGCTTGAACTAAAAACAATAATACCCACGAAATATTCATTAAGTTATCTACTTGACCTCCATGAGCAGAAGCTGGAGTATGAAGAGCTAAACCTCCCCATTTCAATAAACCATATATAGTAAAGATATAAAGGAAAGCTAAAAAGCCAAACATCAAATATCCTTGTACATTATTATCTTTATCAGTAGCTACTTCAGAACTGTCCGATTTAGACCCCACTTGTGTAAGATCAAAAATCTTGGTCAATTGCCATAAAGCAACAGCTAATAAAACTAAAACTATAATTACCAACAAACTTGTCATCTGTTTATCTCTTTAAATATTAATAATGAAAATGTTTACTTTCTTCTATAAATGGATTTCTTTTTGGCAACAAAGGAGCTTTAGTCAATGCTGTAAAGACAGCAAATATAAACAATCCAAGGAAGAAAAGAACGGATGATATTTCAGATACACCGATAAACCAACGGTCACCAACAGTACCAGGCATAATCATATTAAAGAAATCAATATAATGTCCA
This sequence comes from Flavobacterium sp. NG2, assembly GCF_034119845.1. Lineage (NCBI taxonomy): Bacteria > Pseudomonadati > Bacteroidota > Flavobacteriia > Flavobacteriales > Flavobacteriaceae > Flavobacterium > Flavobacterium sp. NG2. The sequence continues at coordinate 297,165 of NZ_CP139420.1, forward strand.
GCTAAAATAACAATACCAGCCATTACGATTACCCAAGTAAGTCTTTTGAAATCTGTATTTAACAATATCAACAATGGGAAAACAAAATTCATAACAACCGCCCCAAAGAATGGTAAATTATACTCTTGAATTCTTGTGATGAAATAAGTAATCTCCTCAGGAATATCAGCATACCAGATTAACATAAACTGAGAGAACCATAAGTACGTCCAAAAAATACTGATACCAAACATGAATTTAGCTAAATCATGAATATGACTTGTATTTACATACTCCAAGAAACCTCTTGATTTCAAGTAAACAGTTACTAAAGCAATGGTTGTAATACCACTTACAAAGAAACTTGCAAATACATACCATCCAAATAATGTAGAAAACCAGTGTGGGTCAACTGACATAATCCAATCCCAAGACATAATAGACTCAGAAACAATAAAGAAAACTAAAAATCCAGCAGATAATTTAAAATTCTTTTTGTAGAATATATCATCATTAGCTTCGTCTTGAGCAACACAATTTTTTGCTGAATAGAATCTGTATAAATTCCATCCTAACAAGAATATTGCTGCTCTAACAATCCAAAAAGGAAAATTTAAATATCCAGCTTTATTAGCGATTAATTCATCATGTGCAACTACTTCAGGATCCAACCATGTAAATAAGTGATTAAAATGTAAACCACACAATACTAGTATTACAAAAAATATTACTGAACCATAAGGTAAATAAGAAGTTATCCCTTGCATTACTCTAAACAAAACAGGAGACCATCCCGACTGAGAAACTTGTTGGATAGCATAAAAAGCTAAAACTCCCATTGAAAGCAACATAAAGAAAATACAAGCAACATACAAAGCAGCCCATGGCTTATTTTGTAATTGATGTAAAACATGATTTAAATGTTCTGTATGCTCAGCATCATGATGTGACACTTCTGCTTTATCGTGAGCTACTTCTGCATGAGCATCAGCATGAGTTTCGGCAACAGCATGAGCCCCACCTACTTCTTTCGTTTCTTCATGATGTACAGCACCATGGCCATCATGACTTTCTGCAGCAAGAAGTGTTTCTACTTCCTGAATATCTTTAGGTGCATTCAAAAAACCATATCCTATACCTAAAATACCAACGGCCATTAGGATAAAAGAAAAAGTTTTTAATTTACTTGAAAATGTATACATATCTAATACGATCAGTTTGTTCAACAATTATAATTGGCTTTTAAGTTTCAGAACATAGTCAGCAACTAACCAACGTTCGTGTGCACTTAATTGATTGGCGTGAGAACCCATTGAGTTTAAACCATAAGTCTCCACATGAAAAACACTTCCTTCAGTAATCACCCTGTCTTTATAACTAGGAACTCCTAGGAATTTTTCTCTTTCAACCAATTTTCCTTTACCATTTCCGGCACCACCGTGACAGCTGATACAGTATATCTCGTAAAGTTCTTTACCCTTACCTGAATTACGATCTAAAGAATCCAAAGGAGATTTTAAATTAGCTTTTGCCAATTCATAACCTGCTGTTGAATTTTCATATTCATAAGGTTCAAAACCTCTTTTAACTGTTCCGTCAGGAGGAAGTTGTCCTTCTTTTCCATTCTTAAATGCAGCAGACTCAGAATAAGTTTCATATCCTGCTGATTCATACATATTAGGAAAGTATTGATAGTTCGGTGCTTTATCATTATGACATGATGCCACTAATATAGTGATGCCTAATAAAAGTGCTATTTTATTTACCCTTTTCATATCTTAATTAATGCTTTTCAATTACTTTAACTTCTACAGCTCCTGTACTTTGGAAGAAAGAAACTAATTCCTCTTCGTTATTGTTTACAGCCACTTCCATTAAAAAGTGATCATCTGTAGTTCTTACATCTGGATTTTCTGCCTCTTTAAATGGCCATAATCTACTTCTCATATAAAAAGTAATAACCATAAGGTGAGCTGCAAAAAATACAGTCATTTCAAACATAATAGGCACAAAAGAAGGCATATTTTGAATGTAACTAAAACTTGGTTTTCCACCAATATCTTGTGGCCAGTCTTGAATCATAATAAAATTCATCATCGCTGTTGCTACAGAGATACCAACACATCCATATAAAAAAGCACAAATGGCTAATCTAGTAGGTGCTATTCCCATAGCTTTATCCAAACCGTGAACTGGGAATGGAGAAAAAACATCTTCAATATGGTGATGAGCTGCACGGGTTTTTTTAACCGCTGTCATCAAAATATCATCGTCATTATAAATGGCGTGTATTACTTTATTACTCATGGTGTGAATCTTTATTTGCTTCTCTTTCTCTAATATAATTATCTCCAGTTGCTTTTAATATTGTCTTAACCTCTGCTTGAGCGATCACTGGGAACGTTCTAGAGTATAATAAAAACAATACAAAGAAGAAACCGATTGTTCCAATGAAAATTCCAATATCAACAAATGTTGGAGAAAACATAGTCCAAGAAGACGGTAAATAATCTCTATGCAAAGAAGTAACGATAATTACGAATCTCTCAAACCACATTCCGATATTTACAACAATCGAAATAATGAAAGAAAACATAATACTTGTTCTCAATTTTTTGAACCACATAAATTGAGGTGAAAACACATTACAAGTCATCATCGACCAGTATGCCCACCAGTAAGGTCCTGTAGCTCTATTCAAGAAAGCATATTGTTCGTATTCAACTCCAGAATACCAAGCAATAAACAACTCTGTTATATAAGCAACACCAACAATCGAACCTGTAATCATGATAATGATGTTCATCAATTCAATATGTTGTAAAGTGATATACGCTTCAAGGTTAGATACTTTTCTCATGATGATAAGCAAGGTGTTTACCATTGCAAATCCAGAGAATACAGCTCCAGCAACAAAGTAAGGAGGGAAAATTGTAGTATGCCATCCTGGGATTACAGAAGTAGCAAAGTCCATCGATACAATCGTATGTACAGAAAGTACAAGAGGTGTAGCTAAACCAGCAAGAACTAAAGAAACCTCTTCAAAACGTTGCCAATCTTTTACTCTACCACTCCATCCAAAACTTAGGATAGAATATACTCTCTTATTAAAAGGTGTAATTGCTCTATCTCTCAACATCGCAAAATCAGGTAATAAACCAGTCCACCAGAAAACTAATGATACAGATAAATACGTAGAAATTGCAAATACGTCCCAAAGTAATGGTGAGTTAAAGTTAACCCATAACGAACCAAATTGATTCGGTATTGGTAATACCCAGTATGCTAACCATGGACGCCCCATGTGAATGATTGGGAACAAACCTGCTTGAATTACCGAGAAGATAGTCATCGCCTCTGCAGAACGGTTAATCGCCATTCTCCATCTTTGACGGAATAATAAAAGTACTGCAGAAATCAATGTTCCTGCGTGACCAATACCTACCCACCAAACGAAGTTAGTAATATCCCAAGCCCATCCAACAGTTTTATTTAATCCCCAAGTTCCAATACCTGTAGATATGGTGTAAATAATACAGCCTAGTCCCCAAAGGAAGGCTACTAAAGCGATTGTAAACACAATCCACCAGTGCTTATTTGCTTTTCCTTCAACAGGAGCAGCAACATCAACGGTTACATCGTGATAAGTCCTATCACCTATAACTAAAGGCTTTCTAATATTAGAGTCATATATATGAGACATATTCCTTTATCTGTTTCTTAATTAATAATAATTTTATACTAAGTATTTCTAACTTTAACGTGATACACCACATTTGGCTTAGTTCCAATATGCTCTAACAAATGATAAGATCTTTCGTCTTCTACTAATTTAGCAATTTGACTTTCTTTATCATTCACATCTCCAAATTTCATTGCTCCAGAAGAACAAGCACTTGAACAAGCAGTTTGGAATTCACCATCAACAACTGGTCTACCTTCTCTCTTCGCTTTCAAGATTGTTGCTTGTGTCATTTGTAGACACATAGAACATTTCTCCATTACTCCACGAGAACGAACGTTTACATCAGGATTAAGGACCATACGTCCTAAATCATCATTCATATGGTAATCAAATTCTTTGTTACCATTGTATAAGAACCAGTTGAAACGACGTACTTTATAAGGACAGTTGTTAGCACAATAACGAGTTCCAACACATCTGTTGTAAGCCATATGGTTTTGACCTTGACGACCGTGAGATGTTGCAGCAACAGGACAAACAGTTTCACAAGGTGCGTGGTTACAGTGTTGACACATTACCGGTTGGAAAGCTACTTGAGGATTATCCCCAGCTTTTTCCATTTCGTTAAATGTAGATAACGAACTAGACAATCCAGCAATACCTTCTTTTCTTTCATTATCACCTTCGAAAGTACTTTCAGAAGAATAATATCTATCGATACGCAACCAGTGCATATCACGACTTCTTCTAACTTCAGATTTACCTACTACAGGAACGTTGTTTTCAGCGTGACAAGCAATAACACAAGCCCCACATCCAGTACAAGCATTCAAATCAATTGATAAATTGAAGTGATGACCAACAGAACGATCAAAAGAATCCCATAAATCAACAGTAGTTGATTCAACTTCTTTGTGATCTAATGAAACCATAGGAACTGGATTCCATTCTTTTGCATCTTTTGTATTGAAGATTTCCAAAGAAGTTTCTTTGATAATATCTCCTCTACCCATTAATGTTTTTTGACCTTGAACACAAGCAAACTCATGTTCACCATTAGCTTTTTCAATACTAACAGATTGTACATCATTAAAACCTTTATATAAAGCGTAAGCATTAACACCTACTTGCATTTCTTCTTTAAGAGCCGCCTTCTTACCATAACCTAAAGCCAAACCAATTGTACCAACTGCTTGACCTGGTTGAACAATAACTGGAACACTTTCTAATTTCACACCATCAGCTGTTGTAATCGTAGCATAACTACCATTCAAACCACCATTAGCTACTATTTCATTAGATAATCCTAATTGTTTTGCATCTGCATTCGATACAGTTAAATAGTTATCCCAAGACACTCTTGTAATTGGATCTGGAAACTCTTGCAACCATGGGTTATTAGCTTGTTGACCATCCCCTAAACCAGTTTTAGTATACAATACCAATTCAAATCCTGGAGTTGCTTTAGCTCCTGACAAAGCAGTTGCAGCAGCATTATAGTTTGCAGTTGCACCAGACAAAGCTGAAGACCCGCTAACAAATAAACCATCATGTAATACTTTATTCCAAGTTGCCCCTGAAATAATAGAACTAGCTGTAGCTTTTACATAATCATAATAAGTACCCACAACACCGTTCAACGACATCAAAACTTCTTCAAATTGTTTTGTATCAAATAATGGACGGATAGTAGGTTGTGTCAAACTATAAGTACCTTTAGTAAGACTCAAATCCCCCCAAGATTCTAAATAATGAGGAACTGCCGCAGCAATTGTACTTACTAAAGCTGTTTCGTCTTCTTTTAAAGAGAAAGCAACAGAAGTTTTTACTTTTTTAAGCCCTTCAGCAAAAGAAGCTGAATCGGCTAATGTATATATTGGATTAACTCCACTCATTAATAATGTATGAACGCTACCTGCTTTCATATCATTAATTAACTGAGCTACTTTTTCGTTAGATCCTTTTCTTATTTGTCTTGTACCCGAAGTTACAAAAGCCTCACTAGCTAAAGCATTGTTAATTGCTAAAACTAATAACTGAGCATTTTTATCTTGAATACCTGAAACCAAAACACCGTTAGCACCAGCCATTTTCAATTGCTGAGCTGCCTTAGTAACTTCTGATTTTAAATTAGATTCTAATTTCACAGCTACTGAAGAACCAGTAACTACATTATATATTTGTACTAATGCTTGTTTTTGATCTACAATAGTCATCGGTAAACGCTTATCAGCAGCAGCACCAGACAAAGTCATGTTTGCTTCTAATTGGAAATGACGAGACATTTTTCCTGCTTTAGGAATTCTACCTTGTGCATATCCAGCATCATATCCTCCACCTTGCCAGTCACCTAAAAAGTCAGCACCAACAGAAACAATTAGAGAAGCTTTTGAGAAATCGTAATCAACTAAAGCTCTTTCTCCATAAACCGCCTCAAAAGCATCTAATGCTTCAGAAGAAGATACAGCATCATAAACCACATGCTTTGCATTAGGGTTTTTTGAAATAAAATCAGCGATTAATTTTTCAGTTGAAGGACTTGCCAATGTATTAGTCAACAATACTACTTGACCTCCTTTAGCTTTAGCATCAACAAGACTCGACTTAATTTCCTTCTCAACAGCAGACCAAGTTGAAGATTTACCTCCAATTTTTGGTTCCTTCAAACGCATATTGTCATATAAAGACAATACCGACGCATGAACTCTTGCATTTGCAGAAAATTTAGCCCCAGAAATGGTGTTATTTTCTATTTTAATAGGACGCCCTTCACGTGTTTTAACAAGAAGATTTGCAAAATCAAAACCATCAAACATTGTAGTTGCATAATAATCTGCAACTCCAGGAATGATTTGTTCTGGTTGTAATACATAAGGTATCGACTTGTGTACAGGACCTTCGCACGCAACAAGCGTAGCCGCAGCAGTACTAAATCCAACGTACTTTAAAAAATCACGACGTGATGTTGAAGAAGAAGACAAAGCTTCGTTATTCCCTAAGAATTCATCTGTAGGAATCGCTTCAACAAATTCGTTATTTTTAAGCGCCTCAACAATAGAACTATTTCCGTCTAGTTCCTCAACACTTTTCCAGTATTTTTTGTTTGATGACATTTTATATAAATATTAGAATCTTAATTATTATTTTATTTAATCAGCAATTTGAAATTTCGATAATAAAACCGAACTACAAATCTAGTAGTGACACTTACCACATTCTAAACCTCCCATTTGAGCAGCAGTCAACTTATCAACTCCATACTTTTTAGAAAGTTCTTCATGAATTTTAGCATAGTACTCATTACCTTCCATTTTAACATCGGTTTTTCTGTGACAATCCACACACCAACCCATTGTTAAAGGAGCAAATTGCTTTTGAATCTCATAAGTCTCTACTGGACCGTGACAAGTTTGACACTCAATTCCAGCAACAGTAACGTGTTGTGAGTGATTGAAGTAAACAAAATCAGGTAAATTATGAATACGAACCCATTTTACAGGTTGTGTTTTTCCAGTATAAGTTTGAGTTGCTTTATCCCAACCTACAGCATTGTATAATTTTTGGATTTGCTCGTCATAGAAAGCTTTACTGTACTCAGGAGTAGCAGTAGTCTCAGCAACTTCAGAAATATTTTTATGACAGTTCATACAAACATTCAAAGATGGAATACCTGCAGTCTTACTTACTCTTGCAGAAGAGTGACAGTACTTACAATTTATTTCATTATCACCAGCATGTATCTTATGAGAATAATGAATTGGTTGAATTGGAGCATAATCCTGATCCACACCTACCTGCATTAAGAACCCATATACAAAATAACCACTAGCCAATAGCAAAAAGATAGCAGACACTAAAACCAAAAATTGATTTTTAACAAATGCTTTCCAAATTGGAGTTGTTTTTTCTTTTGCTGCAATTTCGATTCCGTTTGCACTTGCTACTTTAGTCAATACTTTATTAACCAAAAACAACATCACAACCAACATCAACATCACAAGTGCTAAAGCACCCAAAATGATATTATTTGAAACTCCATCTTCTTGAACAGCCGCTCCACCAGGAACCGCACCAGCCGCAGCAGGAGCTTCAGCTTTCACTTCAGAAGTATACGCTATAATATTATCGATATCCCCTTCTGATAACTGAGGAAAAGAGGTCATCACCGATTTATTGTTTTCTTCAAACAATTTAACCGCCGCCGCATCTCCTGACTTAATCATATCAGAACTATTACGTACCCATTTATAAATCCAAGCCATATCATGCTTTTCCGCAACCCCTCTAAGGGCCGGTCCAGTTGATTTAGCATCCAATTTATGACATGCCGCACAATTTGAATTAAAAAGTTCTTTCCCTTTTACAGGATCGCCACCTTGCGAGGCCGCAGGAGCTTCAGTTGCAGCTACTGGAGCAGCTTCTTGCGCAAATGAAGTTAAGGAAAATGCAAGCGATAAAGCAAAGCTTAAAAATAATTTCCTTGAGATCGAATTATGGTTACCCACCTTTTTCATATAGTATAATGATTATCTACTAAAAATTGGCATAGTTTTTTATGCTTACACATAAAAAAGCTACCCCTTTATTATAAATTTCGACAAAAATACGACTTATGAACTATTCTCAAAACCTTAAAATAGTCTTAATTCCAATTTATATCAATTCTAAATAATAATTCCCTTTCACATTCTACCTTTAAGTATTATTTTTGCCTAAAAACCATGACATTATGAGGATTTCCACAATAAATACACGTCTTATTTACAGCTTTTTAATCTGTCTTATAACACAAATTTTAACAGCACAACAACAAAATACGAACCTAAAACAAGACCCAAGGTTCGAACAATTACTGGCCGAAAAACAAAAAATAAATAGCTCAATCATTGTAAATGAGCGTTATAAGATTCAAGTTTTCAGCGGAAGTAGTGATGGAGCCAGAAAAGCACTCTATAATTGCAAGCAGGAATTTCCAACATTGGATGGCACCATCGTTTTTAACACACCTAACTATAAAGTATGGATTGGCAATTTCAGAACCCGAATCGAAGCCGAACGCAATATGGTAGAACTGAAAAAAAAATACCCTAATTTACTTTTGATAAAACCCCAAAAATAAAATCATAACATTTTTCTACTAGCAACTCCTTTTACGAGTTGCTTTTTTTGTTTCTTGGGGGTGCCCTCCGTAAAAACTCCGGTCGGGCTATCCATTACAAGTCCTCGCTCTTCCTTCGTCAGGCTGTGGGCTTTTCATTACTATCCCTCACCCAGAACTATAAAACAAGAACGATTTGTATTCCATATAAAAATTCCCAAAACAACAAAGCAACTCAGAAAGAGTTGCTTTGTTGTAATCATATAGACATTAACAAACCTTTAGTATACTTGAATTAAAACATCAGTAGGAATGTTCAATCTTTCATGTAAGTTTCGAATCATTTCCAAAGTAAGTTTTCTTTTTCGATTTAAAATTTCACTAGTACGACTTTTCAGTCCAACAATATCAGCCAAATCTTTTTGATTGTAACCCATTTGCTCCATTCTAAATTTAATAGCTTCAATAGGATCAGGTAGTGCTGTAGCAAAATGATTATACTTATATTGATCAATCAAAATACCAAGCGCCAATAACTCACCCCATTCAGGAGAACCCATTTTCACATCAAAGATTACCTTAAGTCTTTCTAATGCCTGATTATAATCTGTTTCTGTTTTTATTGGCTTAATTTCCATAATCATTAAATTTGGTTCGCAACAATCTTATCATACTCGGCATGTGTTCCAATAAATCGAATCCAAATCATCATATAATCGTAATTACACTTAACTATTAATCGATACATAATTCCTATTATATTAAAAAATACTCCGCTTCGCAAAGTCTTCAGAGGTTGAGAAATACTTAAAAATCGCCATATAAAATATGATCGTACCTATGTCTCGTGATTTTTAACCACTCTTGTTGATTGAAATTTATAAATGCTATTCAGTTTCAACAGTAATTACATAAAAAGTCGCTTTTTCGATTTGTGATTTTCAAGAATACTATTTTGTGCAAAAGTCAGGAGACTTATAGTACGATTTCGTTTATAATAACATTTTAAAATTGCGCAAAGTCAGAGACATTTGCGCAGCGAGCTACACTTTGCGGACCTGATAGAAGTAAAAATACTTGCTGGGGCTTACTTTAGCCCACACAAAATTACTTCATATACTTTTATTTTTATTAGGAGCTCAGTGAACTTCTCTTGTAACGGACTGCAGGAAACAACTCCTAAAAAAGGCATCGACAAGTTCAGCCTGACAAAAAAGTATAAACCAAAAAAAATCCCGATTTCTCGGGATTTTTTATAAAAACTATATCGAAATTTTATTTCAATTTCTTTTTGATTGCTACCTCATGGTATGCTTCGATAACATCTCTTTCTTCGATGTCGTTGAATCCTTTAATTTGGATACCACAATCATAACCTTTAGTTACTTCTTTTACATCGTCTTTGAAACGTTTCAAGGCAACTAATTCCCCTTCGTGAACTACAACACCATCACGGATAACTCTAATCTTACCATTTCTAGTAATCTTACCATCCATCACCATCGATCCAGCAATAGAACCTACTTTAGAGATTTTGAATATCTCTCTAATTTCAGCTGTACCTAATACCTCTTCTTTCATCTCTGGCGCTAACATTCCTTCCATCGCATCTTTCAAGTCATCGATAGCAGCATAGATAATAGAGTAGTAACGGATATCGATTTCTTCTTTATCAGCTAATTGTCTTGCGTTTCCAGCAGGACGAACGTTAAATCCGATAATAATTGCATCAGAAGCCGATGCCAACATAACGTCAGTCTCTGTAATTGCTCCAACACCTTTATGGATAATGTTAATTTGAATTTCTTCGGTAGATAATTTAGAGAACGAATCAGATAATGCTTCCACAGAACCATCCACGTCCCCTTTAAGGATTACGTTCAATTCTTTAAATTGACCTAAAGCAATACGACGACCAATTTCATCCAATGTAATATGACGTTGAGTACGTACTGACTGTTCACGCATTAATTGAGAACGTTTAGCTGCAATTTGTTTTGCTTCTTTTTCGTCTTCAAAAATATTAAACTTATCACCTGCTGTAGCTGCGCCATCCAAACCAAGAACAGATACTGGTGTAGAAGGTCCTGCAACAGAAACGGCATTTCCTCTTTCATCGTGCATCGCTTTGATTTTACCGTGATGCTTACCTGCTAACATATAGTCACCAATTCTTAAAGTACCATGTTGTACTAAAATAGTTGACACATATCCTTTTCCTTTATCTAAGAAAGCTTCCACTACAGTTCCTTGAGCTGCTTTATTAGGGTTCGATTTCAAATCTAAAATCTCAGCCTCTAATAATACTTTCTCTAATAAATCTTTTACTCCTGTACCTAGTTTTGCAGAGATATCATGAGATTGGATTTTTCCACCCCAATCTTCAACAAGTAAATTCATACTTGCCAAACGCTCTTTGATTTTATCCACATTTGCATTAGGCTTATCAACTTTGTTTATCGCAAAAATGATTGGAACACCTGCCGCTTGAGCATGACTAATTGCCTCTTTTGTTTGTGGCATGATATCATCATCGGCCGCAATTACGATAATAGCAATATCGGTAACTTGAGCTCCACGTGCACGCATCGCGGTAAACGCCTCGTGACCTGGTGTATCAAGGAATGCTATTTTTTGTCCGTTATCCAAAGTTACTCCGTAGGCACCAATATGTTGTGTGATTCCTCCAGACTCTCCAGCGATAACATTTTCTTTACGAATATAATCCAGCAAAGAGGTCTTACCATGATCGACGTGACCCATTACAGTTACGATTGGCGCTCTAAATACTAAATCTTCTTCTTTATCTTCAACAACTTCAATTGCTTCTTCAATATCTACAGTAATGAATTCAACATCATAACCAAACTCATCAGCCACAATAGTTAAGGTTTCAGCATCTAGACGCTGGTTCATGGTTACCATGATACCTAATGACATACAAGTACCAATTACTTTTGTAATAGGCACATCCATCATAATAGCAATTTCACCTACAGTTACAAACTCAGTAACTTTGATTGTTTTGCTTTCTTCATCTAAAGCTCTTTGCTCCTCATCAGATTTTTGACGGTGTGTATCTCTTTTATCTCTTCTATATTTCGCTGCTTTAGATTTACCACCTTTTTTACCTTGTAGTTTCTCTAGAGTCTCACGAATTTGATTTTTAACTTCTTCCTCCGTAGGTTCAACCTTTGCTACTATAGCTGGTCTATTTCCTTTTACGAAGCCTGGTCTTGAACTACGGTTAAAACCACCTCCACCAGCATTTGGCGTAATCTTATTAGGATTTGGTGAACCTGGAGTTCCTGGCGTTTTAGGAGCACCTGGTTTAGGAGCAATCCTTTTACGTTTATTTTTATTAGCACCTGCATTTGCTCCTGGAGCACCTGGCTTATTAGGAGTGATTTTAGGCTCTTCTTTTTTCTTCTTAGGTTTATTAAACTGAGACAAATCAATCGTTTGTCCTGTTAATTTAGCACCAGATAATTTTTGATATTGAGTAGCAATTGCTTCTTCAGCAGGGGCTTCATCTGTTTTAGGAGTTGCTTTAGCTTCTTCTTTAGGAGTAGCAGCTACTTCTTTTTTAGACTCTTTAACCTCTTTAGCTTCCACAACAGGTTTAGGCTCTTTTTTGTCTGAAACAACTTTTTCTTGTACAGGTTCTTTTGGCTCTGATTTTTCAACCACAGCTTCTGCCTTAGGTTCTTCAACCTTTTCGGCAACTGGTTTTGCTGGTGCTGGTGCTGGCGTTTTCTTCTTAGGATCAAGATCAATTTTTCCCACTTGAACAGGTCCTGTTACCACAGCTCTCGCTTTGATTACTTCTTGCTGTCTCAAACGCTCTTCTTCCTCTTGCTTACGTTTATCTTCTAATTCATTTTCTCTTTCGATACGTAAAGCCTCTTTTTCTTTTCTTCGCTCTTCTCCCACTTCTTTAGAAGCTTCTTTTTTCCCTTTGTCACCCGCAAATTGACCGCACAAGACATTGTATACGTCACCAGAAATTTTTGTGTTTGGATTAGACTCAATACTAATTCCTTTATCTTTTAGATAATCCACAGCTCTTTCTAGAGAAATATTCAATTCTCTTAAAACTTTGTTTATTCTTATAACTCTCTCTTCAGACATAAAACCTTTTTATTATTACCTTTTTCGTTGTGTTGCTAGAAGCACTTGTAGTCTAACTTTCAAATTCCTCTTTCAATATTCTCATTACATCTAGAATAGTCTCCTCTTCTAGGTCTGTTCTTCTTACCAAATCCTCTACTTCTTGACCTAAAATACTTTTAGCAGTATCCAAACCAATTTTAGCAAATTCTTCAATAACCCATTCTTCAATCTCATCAGAGAACTCTGTTAATTCAACATCATCCTCATCAGCAGTCGCACCAGCTACATCTCCTTCACGAATAACATCTAATTCATAACCTGTCAAAAGACCTGCTAATCTAATGTTATGCCCTCCACGACCAATAGCCTTAGAAACTTCTTCTAATTTCAAGAACACCTCAGCTCTTTTTGTTTCTTCATTAATTTTAATAGACGAAACTTTTGCTGGGCTTAACGCTCTTGTTATAAACAACTGAATGTTACTTGTATAATTAATAACATCAATATTTTCATTACCTAACTCACGAACAATACCGTGAATACGAGAACCTTTCATTCCCACACAAGCTCCTACAGGATCAATTCTATCATCATAAGAATCTACCGCTACTTTTGCTTTCTCACCAGGGATTCTCACTACATTCTTAACCATAATCAAACCGTCAAAAACCTCTGGTATTTCTTGCTCAAACAATTTCTCTAAAAACTTCTCAGAAGTTCTAGACATAATAATTTGAGGCTTGTTCCCTTTTAGCTCAACGCTTTCGATAATTCCACGAACATTATCTCCTTTACGGAAAAAATCAGATGGAATTTGTTTTTCTTTTGGCAAAACAATTTCGTTTCCTTCATCATCAACCAAAATAACAACTCTAGGTCTTACATGGTGAACTTCGGCGGTGTAAATATCGCCAATTAAATCTTTAAATTGCTTATAAAGATTGGTATTGTCATGCTCATGGATTTTAGAAATCAAATTTTGACGTAAGGCCAAAATCGCTCTTCTTCCTAAATCTATTAATTTTACTTCTTCAGAAACCTCTTCACCAATTTCGAAATCGGCTTCAATTTTTCTTGCTTCAGTAAGTGTAATCTCTTCGTTTTCAAAATCTAAATCTTCGTCAGCAACAATAACTCTCCTTCTCCAAATCTCCATATCCCCTTTGTCAGGGTTTATAATAATATCAAAATTATCATCTGAACCGTATTTTTTCTTCAATGCATTTCTAAATACATCTTCTAAAATTGCCATAAGCGTTACACGATCAATAAGTTTATCATCTTTAAACTCTGAAAATGAATCGATTAATGCTAAATTTTCCATGCGAATTCTTTAATTAAAATGTTACTGTAACAATTGCTTCTTTTATATCTCCGTAAGGTATCTCCAGTTTTTTCTGAACTGTTTCTTTACCTTTCCCTATCTTCTTTGGCTCTCTTGCTTCCCATGACAAAATTACAAAATCATCATTAGCATCAACTAATTCTGCCTCTAATTTTTCTGTTTCCGTTTTCACAATCAGCGTTCTACCAATATTTTTCTTGTACTGACGCACCAATTTTAACGGCGCTCCTACCCCAAAAGAGGCTACTTCTAGTGAAAAATCTTGCTCTTCACGGTCTAAATTAGCTTCTACTGCTCGACTAATATCAATACAATCTTGCAAAACAACGCCATTATCACCATCAATCGTCACTATAATTTTAAAAGCATCAGTAACCACTACATCAATTAAAAAAAGTGATGGTCGCTCCGACAACGCCTCCAACAATAATGAATTTACTTTTTCTTTAAATACCATATTTTTATAAAAAGAGGGGACATATTAGTCCCCTCATTATCTAGATTTTAATAAATAACGGTGCAAATATAGTGTTTTTTTTATAAATCAAAAAAAATAGATTGCTGTTAAAAAAATTCTTATCTTTATTACAACCAAAAACAAAGATTTTTCCCATACAACAAATCTTAAAACTATGAAACGAATTTTAGTCCCTACCGACTTTTCCACGCACGCAGAAAACGCTTTGAAAGTGGCTGCGAAAATTGCGAAAAAACAAAATTGTGAAATTCTGCTGCTTCATATGCTTGAAATCCCCACTCAAATGAACGATGCCATAACAGGAACAGCAGGAATACCCGAAGTTATGCTTTTTATTCGAAAAGCAAACGAAACGCTTGACAACGAAACCCAAAAAAGCTTCCTAAAAGACATTCCAATCACAAAACATGTTCAATTTGAAAAAGCATCAGAAGGAATTCTTTCTTTTATCAAAAAATACGAAATTGACTTAATTGTTATGGGATCACATGGAATATCTGGACTAGAAGAATTACTAATGGGCTCCAATACCGAAAAAGTAGTTCGCCAATCTAAAGTTCCCGTTTTAGTCATAAAAAACAAAGACTTTGAATTCAACAACCCCCATTTTGTTTTCGCCTCCGATTTCACAAACGAAATTAAAGCTCCCTTCAGCAAAATGCTTGAATTCGCTTCCATTTTTGATGCCCAACTTTCCCTTGTTATGATTTGCACCCCAAACAGTTTCAAAACAACAAGAACCGCAAAAAAAATACTAAATGATTTTATTGCCGAATTCGAGTTAAAAAATCATTCTGTTCACTTTTACAACGACACTAATATAGAAAAAGGAATAATCAATTTTGCCAACGACGTAAATGCCGATTTAATTGGACTTTGCACACATGGAAGAACCGGCTTATCTCATTTTTTCACAGGAAGTATCAGCGAAGACTTAGTCAATCACGCATCTAGACCTGTGATTACTTTCAAAATTTAATCACAAACTATCTAAAATGAAAAAGCCTCTCGATTGAGAGGCTTTTTGCGTTGGTCCACAAGGACTCGAACCTTGAATGACTGCACCAAAAACAGTAGTGTTACCATTACACCATGGACCAATAGTGCTTGATTGCGGGTGCAAATTTATAACAATATTTAGTTTCTGCAAATTTTTTTGTCATTTTTATTAAAAAAATTTCACTTCAAAGCGCAAAAAAACCAGTACTCCTAAAAAAGAAACTAAATATCAACCAATTAGCAATTCCTGACTGTTTACTAGAAAATTTTGTTAATGACCCAAACTTTCAATAAAAAAACATTTTCTTTGCATCTTAAAAATAAAATTAAATTTTGACACATGAATAAGGAGGCATTCAATTTTAATAAATGGAATACTATCATCGGTTGGATTACATTTGGAATCGCATTGATAACTTATAGTTTAACAGTTGAACCTACAATGAGTTTTTGGGATTGCGGTGAATATATCGCTACTTCGGCAAAACTAGAAGTAGGACATCCCCCTGGAGCTCCATTATTCCAAATGATTGGTGCTTTTTTCGCCATGTTTGCCATGGACAACCAACATATAGCATTAATGGTAAACATGACCTCCGTTTTCTCCAGTGCTTTTACTATCCTATTTATGTTTTGGTCATCATCGATGATTTTAAGAAAAATAATTCACGCTACTTCTGAAGAAAACAATATCTATAGTAATAATCAAAATCATTCAATTGCCATTCTAGGAAGCTCTTTTGTAGGCTCATTAGCATATACATTTTCAGACAGCTTTTGGTATAATGCTGTTGAGGCCGAGGTATACGCAATGGCTTCCCTGTTAATATCTTTGCTATTTTGGTTAGGCTTGCGCTGGGAACAAGACATGAATACCCCAAGAGGAAACAAATGGCTTCTGGTTATATCTTTAGTTATTGGACTTTCGTTTGGAGTTCACTTCATGGCACTCTTAACCATTCCTTCTATTGGATTATTATATTATTTTAAAAATTACAAAACGGTAACTGTCAAAAACTTTATCATCGCCAATATCGTTGTTGTTTCTGTATTGTTATTCATTTTTAAACTACTCCTTCCTTTAACCATGGCTTTCTTTGGGAAAAGCGAAATATTCTTCGTCAACAACTTCGGACTACCATTTGATGCCGGAACCATATTAGTTGCCCTTCTTCTAGTTGCTATTTTTTATTTTGGATTAAAATACACTCGAGACAAAGGACTTGTACAGTACAACACCTTACTACTTTGTATACTTTTCATCTTTATTGGTTTTTCAACCTGGATGATGTTGCCTATTAGAGCAAATGCAAATACCGTTATCAACGAAAATAAACCATCAGATGCCGCAGAGGTTTTGGCTTACTACAATCGTGAACAATACGGAGTAAACCCTTTATTTTATGGCCCTCAATACACTGAAACTTTCGCTGGACTAGACCCTGAAACACCTTATCTTGACAAAGCACCTAACTATGAAAGAGATTACAAAACAGGTAAGTATGTCATTGTAAACAACTACAAAAATGCTGTACAAAACAGTGACGACCGCCACAAAACCATTCTACCTAGAATGTGGAGTTCTGAACACATTGCAAACTACATTAACTTCACGAACCCACCTCAATTTACCATCAATCCAAATTATCCTTACGAAGAAGATTTAGCTAAATATGGTGTAGATGTAAGCAAAATTTCTGAAGAAGACTACAACAAAGCCATTGCTCAACTAAAAAATGAAGTAGAAAAAACAGTTTCGGAATTCAGACTTGCTTATGCTCAAAAACAAATTGACAACGAAGGCTATGTAAAATTCTTGAAAAGCTATGGTGAATATTTAATTATAGACAAACCAACCACAGCCGACAACTTGAGCTTTATGGTCGAATACCAATTTGGATATATGTATTGGAGATACTTGATGTGGAACTTCGTTGGAAGACAAAGTGACAACCAAGGAAAATACGATTATCTAGAAGGAAACTGGCTAAGCGGAATCAATTTTATTGACGAAATTCACTTAGGCTCACAAGAAAACCTTCCTTCTGACATTATTAACAACAAAGGAAGAAATACTTACTATTTCATCCCTTTTATCCTTGGACTTATAGGAATTATGTACCATGCTAGTAAAGACCGTAAAAGTTTTTATGTGCTTTTAATGCTGTTTTTATTCATGGGACTGGCATTGAAAATATACCTCAACGAAAGACCTTTTGAGCCAAGAGAACGAGATTATGCCTTGGTAGGTTCTTTCTACGTGTTTGCTATCTGGATTGGACTGGGCGTATATTCTTTATACGAAAGTTTACAAACTTATTTGGCACCAAAAATAGCTGGACCTATTATTATCTCTGCTTGTTTACTTGCTGGACCAGTCATTATGGCCTCGGAAAATTGGGACGACCACGATCGCTCTGGCAAATATACCGCCCTATCAATGGCCAAAGCGTATTTGAATTCTTGTGATCCAAATGCCATCCTATTTACCATCGGGGATAACGACACCTTCCCACTTTGGTACGCACAAGAAATTGAAAACATTAGAACCGATGTGAAAATCGTCAACACCAGCCTTTTCATGACCGACTGGTATATCGACCAAATGAAGATGAAAACCTACGAGTCTGACCCATTACCTATTTCTTTTACACACGACCAATACGTGGGTGACAAATTAGACTATGTGGCTTATATACCGAAGACCGAAAGCAGATGGGAATTGAAAGCAATTATTGACTTTATCAAAAACCCACAATCGACGGTAGGATTACAAAATGGACAAACCATCCACTTTTTCCCTACTAATAAAATCCGAATCCCAATTGACAAAAATACCATTATCAAAAACAAGGTTGTTGCTCCTAAATACAACGACTCAATCGTTCCGTATATCGACATTGATATCACAGGAAGCGCCTTATACAAAAACAGATTAATGATGCTTGATCTCGTGGTTAATAACAACTGGAAAAGACCTATCTATTTTAGTGGAGGAGCCTATGACAGTGAAGATTATCTTTGGATGAAAGAATACCTACAACTAGAAGGAATGGTCTACAAATTAGTCCCATTAAAAACGCCTATTCCAAAAGATGGAAGTCCAATGGACATGGGACAAATTGACTCTGACAAAATGTACAATAACATCATGGCTTGGGACTGGGGAAATAGCGATAGTAATAAAATCTATCACGACCCTGAAACAAGAAGAGAAAGCATCACTTACAGAACCAACTTATCGCGATTAATGGATCAATTAATTGCAGAAAACAAAATAGACAAAGCAAAAAATATCATCAATCTAGCAATGACTAAAATGCCGCTAGAAAAATTTGGTTATTATTCTCTAATTGAGCCTTTTGCCAAAGGATATTACCAAACAAACCAAACTGCAAAAGCACAAGATTTACTAACAAAATTAATAGGTAAATACCAAGAAAACCTAAATTACTACAGCAAAATAGGCCTTGCTGAACAATCTCAGATTGCAATTGATATCATTACCGATATCGAACGCTATAGAAGTCTTTTGCTTGTAATGAGAGATAATGGAGATTTAGCTTTCTACGAAAAAAACAAGAAAACATTCAATACGTATATTGAAATATTTGAACGTTTTGGAAGAGAAAAAGAATAATTCATTACCACATAAAATCCTATAAAAAAGTGCGGCATTTGTTTGGAAATGGTCGCACTTTTTTATAACTTAAAGTCTCCAAAAACAACTACTACTATGAGCTTCTACTGGATAAAAACAAATGCATTTATCAAATGGATATTTTCAAATTATGTATGGGACATCCCTAACAATGAAAATAAAATATACCTAAGTTTTGATGATGGCCCTACACCAGAGATTACAGATTGGGTATTAGAAGAACTTAAAAAACACAATGCCAAAGCCACCTTTTTTTGCGTAGGCAAAAACATTGAAGAACAACCACAATTATTCGAAAAAATAATTGAGAACAAGCACGCCATTGGAAACCACACCTTCAACCACTTAAATGGATGGAAAACAGCCACTAAGAAATACATAAAGAATGTAAAAAGATGCGCAAAAATCATTGCTAAACACAACTATTCTTTAACTTCAAAATTCTTTCGTCCTCCTTATGGAAAAATGACAAATGGACAACTTGACGAACTTAAAAAAGAAGGCTATAAAATTATTATGTGGGATGTATTGAGTGCCGACTTTGACACTTCAATCTCAAAAGAAAAATGCTTGAAAAATGTAATATCAAATATCAAACCGGGAAGTATCATTATATTTCACGACAGCGTTAAAGCATTCCAAAATTTAAAATACACACTTCCGAGAGTTTTAGATTTTATTGATGAAAAGAAGTTTCAGTATGATGTCATACCGTAATTTTGGGAAAAACAAAGAATAACCGCAGATGCACAGATTATTTTTTTATCTTATATCTTAAAATTTTAGATAAATTAATTTGCGCTAATTCCACTAATAAGCGGTTAATTCACAATCAAAATTCAATTAATAATTTGCGACACGAGCCTGAAAGAGCGACTGGCGAAGCAATTAGCGGTAAAAAAACATACACAAAACGCATACTACAATTGCTCTTGAACAATAGCAATAATACTATTAGCGTCTAGTTCTCCGGATTGTCTCCAGATCATTTGTCCGCCTTTATAAATCATCAAAGTAGGAAGCCCTTTAATTCTTAAGGCTTCTGCTAATTCTTGATTTTTATCCACATCAATTTTAATCACCTTAGCTTTATCGCCTAGCGCTGCCGCTACATCCTTGATAACGGGATGCATCGATAAAGAAGATTCATTCCACTCTGTGTAAAAGTCGATTAACACAGGTACTTGTGCGTTTATAAGTTCTCCAAATTTTGACATAAACCCAAAAATTTAATATTTAAATCTACTAAAAAAACTAGATATTAAGTTACAAATGTAGCATTTTTAACGAATTATGCTACTTTCTCCCCTTTTTTTAGCTCAATCACCGTAATTTCAGGCATAATTCCTACTCTTCCGGGATAGGCATGAAAGCCAAAACCGCGGTTTACATACACATAACGACCTAATGTCTCATACAAACCAGCCCATTGCGGATAAATGTATTGCGCCAAACTCCATTTGAAAAAACCTGGAATTTCTATTCCAAATTGCATTCCATGGGTGTGACCTGATAAAGTGAGTTGAAAATTCTTTTCGTGTTTCTTCAGCTCATAATCCCAATGCGATGGATCGTGACTCATCACTACTTTAAAATCTTCTTTTTGTAATCCTTCTGAGGCCTTATTGACGTCACCTACTTTCTTGAAATTATGACCCCAATTTTCTACTCCTACTAAAGCAATTTTATCATCACCCTTTCGAATAAAAGTATGTTCATTCAGCAACAATTTAAAATCAATATCCGCGTGCAAATTTTTAATAGCTTCAAAATTAGCTTCTTTATCTTCAGCCGAAGGCCAATCTATATATTCCCCATAATCATGATTCCCCAAAACCGAAAACTTACCAAATTCAGGTGTTTTAATTCGCTTAAAGGTTTCAATCCAAGGATGCATTTCCTTAGCATGCGTATTGACAATATCACCGGTAAACAAAACCAAATCCGATTCTTGCTCGTTGACCAAGTCAATCGCATAATTGATTTTATCCGCATTATCAAAACTCCCTGAATGCACATCCGAAATTTGCGTAATCGTAAAACCATCAAAAGCATCGGGCAAATCAGGAAAAAAAATGCGTTGCTTAATTACTTTGTAATTGTATTTCCCCACTGTAATCCCGTAAATCAAAGACATAAACGGAATCGAAGCCAGTCCAAGACCTATCTGACTCACAAACTTTCGGCGTGAGGCTATGAAATCACCCTCTGTTCTACCTATAAACAAATTTGCAATTCCGTTACCAATTCTAAAAACATCTTCGGTAAACATCGTAAAAACCAGCACAATCTTAGGAACATATACTAATAACATCAACCCCATAGTAAATAGCGTATGCTTGGTTTGTCCCACAGAACGGTCAAAACTCATAAACGAATACACGATATAAAGCAAAGTCGCCACACTCAAAACGCTATAACCCATGAGAACCGATTTTGATTTCAAAATCGTTCTAAAAACCTGGAAAGCATACAACTCAACAATAAAAAGGATAGTGATAAAAATCAGCATTCTAAAACCCATTTGGATATAATTTTACACAAAATAACGACATATCTAAGGCAAATGAGAGGATATTAATTAAACTTTAACTTCGGTTTATTGTTTTTAGGAGCAGAATAATCCGTTTTCATAATAAACTCTCCTCCTGCTCTCGCCTATATCTCTTCGTCCCTATCCCGAAATTTCGGGACGGGACTACGAGGATACCGGCTCCATCAGGGCTCATATCTTTGTTAGGCATTTAAAAAATCTAAAACACTTATCTTTAAGGTAGTATAAATTGATAAGCAAAAATAATATTGTTATAAATTGGCGAAATTGAATTGCAAAATCGTTTTTAAAATTATAATTATTCCCTAACTACCGCGTTAGTGATAAAAGCAATTTAAAAAATGTAAATTTACACCCCAAATTTAAGCACACATATAAAGCTTTATTTCACTTTTACAAAAGTCACCACCCTTATTGACAAACGAAATACAAAAGAACAATGAATACAAAAAATAGCGTTTTTATAGCAACAAGTTTAGATGGATATATCGCTGACAAAAATGGCGGAATTGATTGGCTACATTCTATACCGAATCCTGAAAATGACGACATGGGATATATTGAATTTACCAATAGAATTGATGCAATTGTAATGGGACGAACCACATTTGAAACTGTACTCGGATTTGATTGCGATTGGCCATATAACAAACCTGTGTTCGTATTAAGTAATACGCTAAAAGAAATAGCCGAAAGTCATCAAGGAAAAGTGTTTTTAATCAAGGGGACATTGACCGAGATTTTATCACAAATTCACGAACAAGGATATTATAAGTTATACATTGATGGAGGAACTACCATTCGTAACTTTTTGAAAGAGGATTTAATTGACGAAATGATACTCACCACAATACCAATTGTTTTAGATGGTGGTTCTCCTTTGTTTACAGAATTACCAAACCAACTGCAATTTGAACTGACTCAAACAAAAACCTTTCTGCATCAAATAGCGCAAAATCATTATAACCGAAAAAGATAAAACACAAAATCCTTACACCTGCAACAAATTGTTTCTTTTCCACATCCAATCCTAAGAAGCAGCAGCAGCATAATACTTTTCATTTCTCATTCCGGCAAGGTTTCCTAAACCTTGTAGGTTTGTTTTTGATTCAATTTGACGCCTTCAAGATCAATAAAGACCTTGCCAGATACAAATCGTGATGATTTCCCAACTCACGCGTGAGTGATAGCAGTGAAAAGCCCGCAAACCCGTGTAGCGATAGCGGAACGGGTTGAGGACTTGCAACGGATAGCACGACAGCAGCAAGGAAAAGGGGCAAATACACACAAAGAAAAGCCGCCCCTTTTCCTTGCTGGTGGCACGCCCCAATAATCACTCCAAGCATAAAAAAGACGGATAATGACCTTTAAAAAAACGAGGTTTTCAAAAAGGTTTGTTTATTTTTACGACAAAATTTTTTACTATGTCTGCTCAAAAACGTCTTTTTCTACTCGATGCTTATGCTTTAATCTTTAGAGGGTATTATGCCTTTATCAAAAACCCAAGAATCAATTCGAAAGGAATGGACACCTCGGCGATTATGGGGTTCATGAATTCGTTGATGGATGTGATTAAGCGTGAAAAGCCAGACCATTTGGCGGTGGCGTTTGATAAAGGCGGAAGCGACTTACGCAACGAATTGTTCCCTGAATACAAAGCCAATCGTGATGCCACTCCCGAGGCGATTAAGATTGCCGTTCCTTATATACAAGCGCTCTTGAACGCGATGCATATTCCGATTATTGAAGTGGCGGGTTATGAAGCCGATGACTTGATAGGAACGATTGCCAAACAGGCCGAAAAGGAAAATTACAAAGTGTTTATGGTGACGCCAGATAAGGATTTCGCCCAACTGGTATCTGAAAATATTTTTATGTACAAACCGGCTCGTATGGGCAACGGTATCGAAATTTGGGGAATTCCTGAGGTTTTGGCCAAATTTGAAGTCGAAAGACCCGAGCAAGTGATTGATTTCCTTGGTATGATGGGTGATGCTGCGGATAATATCCCTGGATTACCCGGAGTTGGCGAAGTAACCGCTAAAAAACTGTTGAAAGAATTTGGAACGATGGAAAACCTTTTAGCCAACACAGACAAGCTGAAAGGAAAAATGAAGGAGAAAATCGAGGAGAACAAGGAAAAAGGATTGTTATCAAAAACCTTGGCTACGATTTTATTGGACTGCCCGGTAACTTTCAATGAAAAGGATTACGAACTTTCAACTCCTGATGTGGAAAAAACAGATGCTTTGTTCAACGAATTGGAGTTTAGAAGAATGGCGGAGCAGTTTGACGCCATTTTCAAAAGTCCGTCATCACAAGCGCCTCAAAACGACAACGCTCCTGCTGACGACGCCAAACTATACAAAAAACCACAACCGAAGAACGAAGAACAATTTGACTTATTCTCCGCAACCTTACCTACTCACGATAACGAAGTAGTGCACCAGCAGTTTTACGGAACACTGGAAACCACACCGCATTCCTACCAAATTGTTCAAGGCGATTTAGGACTTAAATTGCTGTTGCAAAATTTACAAAAACAAACTTCGGTTTGCTTTGATACCGAAACCACTGGACTGGATGCTTTGCATGCGGAATTAGTGGGTATGTCATTTTCGTACGAAAAAGGAAAAGCATTTTATGTGCCGTTTCCCGAAAATCAAGACGAAGCCAAAGCCTTGGCGGAGAAATTTAGTCCGTTTTTTGAAAATCCAGCCATTGAAAAAATAGGACAAAACGTAAAATACGATTTGAAGATTTTGGCAAATTACGGAATTAGTGTCGCAGGAAAATTATTTGATACGATGATTGCACATTATTTGATTAATCCCGATATGCGTCATAATATGGATATTTTAAGTGAAACTTATTTGAAATATTCACCTAAATCTATCGAAGATTTGATTGGAAAGAAAGGCAAAAACCAAAAATCAATGCGCGATGTAGCGCTTGAAGACATCAAAGAATACGCTGCTGAAGATGCGGATGTGACCTACCAATTGAAAGAATTGTTTGCAGTAGAACTCGAAAAAACAGCGACTCAAAAATTGTTTGACGAAATCGAGATTCCGCTCGTACCTGTTTTGGCAGCGATGGAAACCGAAGGAATCAATCTGGATGTTTCGTTCTTGAACGCTATGTCGACTGAAATGGCTGCGGAGAGCAATGCTTTGGAACAAAAAATATACGAAACGGCTGGTGAGAAATTCAACTTGGCTTCTCCAAAACAACTCGGAGATATTTTATTCGACAAATTAAAAATAGGCGGACCAAAACAAAAGAAAACCAAAACAGGACAATACGCAACTGGAGAGGAAGTTTTGAGTTACCTAGCCAATGACAACGAAATTGTACGGGACATTCTGGAATGGCGCCAGATGGTGAAATTACAAAGCACCTATATTGATGCTTTACCTACACAAGTCAATACCAAAACAGGACGTGTTCATACAGATTATATGCAAACCGTTGCTGCAACAGGGCGATTGAGTTCGAATAATCCCAACCTGCAAAACATCCCGGTTCGTACCGAAAGAGGGCGTTTGATTCGTAAAGCGTTTATTGCTCGTGATGAAAACTACACTTTGGCTTCTGCCGATTACTCCCAAATTGAATTGCGTGTGATTGCAGCTTTGAGTGGCGAAGAAAACATGATTAAAGCCTTCCAAAACAACGAAGACATTCATAAATCAACGGCTTCAAAGGTATTCAATGTGCCTTTGGACGAAGTGACTCGTGAGCAACGTAGCCATGCTAAAACCGTGAACTTTGGGATTATTTATGGCGTTTCGGCTTTTGGATTATCAAACCAAACTAATCTTTCCCGCTCCGAAAGTGCGGACTTGATTGAAGCCTATTACAAAACCTATCCACGATTGAAATCTTATATCAGCGACCAAGTGGACTTTGCTCGTGACAATGGTTATGTTCAAACAATTTTAGGTCGTCGTCGTTATTTGAAAGATATCAACTCACAAAACGCAATTGTTCGTGGTGGTGCAGAACGTAATGCCGTCAATGCTCCTATTCAAGGTTCTGCTGCCGACATTATCAAAATTGCGATGATCAACATCCACAACAAACTGAAATCCGAAAACTGGAAGTCAAAAATGTTACTACAAGTACATGATGAACTCGTCTTTGATGTGCACAACGATGAATTAGAAAAAATCCAACCGATGATCAAACATGAAATGGAAAATGCTTTTAAATTGGAAGTACCTTTGGTGGTTGATTTAGGAATGGGAAAAAATTGGCTGGAGGCGCATTGATAGAAAAGTATTCAGTTAGCAGTGGCAGTTGGCAGCAGTGAGTACTTCAATACTATTCATCTAAAAAACAACATTCAATTATGATTTTTGACAAAGCCAAAAATTGATGTAAATGATATTTTTATAAAAAGACAATAATTAAATCCTTAACTAATTTTGAAAAAATTAAAACTTAGAGTAAGCTTATTTATAACCGTAGTAGCAACTACCTTTTCTTGGGCTCAAACCGACCCCAAAGTAGAACAAACTAACACCTGGTTATCTTATAACGGAAACCATAAACTGACAGAAAAATGGGCACTTCATACGGAATACCAACTACGTAGAAATGAAGGTTTAAAAAACCCAATGCAACACTTAATTCGATTTGGTCTTGACTATCATCTTAATAAAGATGTCTCGGTAACTGCGGGATGGGCATATATTGAAACGGCTGCTTATGGAGAATTTGCTGAACAAATTCCTTCAAAATTCAACAATCATAAGTTCAACGAACAACGTCTTTGGGAGCAATTAGCAATCAATCACAAAAATAGTGGACGTTTCTTTTTTGATAGCCGTTTTAGATTGGAGCAAAGATGGTCACAGTCGTTTACGAATACCGGCACACCCATGAGTCCAAACTTTGCAAGATATGATGATCCTGAAGAAGGCTATTGGAAACTAAGACATAGAGCTAGGTATCGCTTTAGAGTGCAAGTCCCGTTAACTAGTAGCACGATGAAAGACAACACCTTGTTTTTGGCTCTAGCCGATGAGATTATGGTCAATGTCGGTAAAAAAGTAACAGCAAATGTTTTTGATCAAAACCGTTTATCAGTAGCTTTAGGATGGCGTTTTACCAAAGACTCGAATATTCAATTGGGGTATTTGAACCAATTTTCAGAGAAAAGCGATGGGATAAATAAAGAAAACAACCATACACTCACAGTTGGCTATACTCATAATTTAGATTTTACTAAAAAATAAAATCTTTGCAGAAACAAAAAAATCCATTCTATTTTTTACGAATGGATTTTTTTTTAGAACGAGAAGACTCTCTTTCTTTTAATTTGGTTTTGATAACCACCGTTTCATAGGGAGGTTCGATTTCGTCTTCAGACTCTAAACGATCAATTAGCAATTTTGCTGCCACTTCACCAATCTCAACTCCATGTTGACTTACAGTAGTTAAACTTGGTGACAATCTTCGAGAAGCTAGAATTCCATCAGCAAATCCAATGATAGATAATTCTTCAGGTATTTTATATCCTTGGCTAACGGCAACTCTTAAAGCGGCAACCGAATCATTTTCATCCAAAGCAAAAACAGCATCTATTTCATTGTTTTGAAAAACATCGTCTATCTTACTTTTCATGTCTTCCTCACAATCGGTTCTTAAAATAATATTCTCGTTTATTTCAATCCCGTTATCTTTTAAGGCTTTTAAATAACCTTCTGTTCTTAATTTAGCCACACTTAAATTATCAATTGAGGATATTAAAGCAATGTTTTTACACCCCACATCAATTAATCGTTGGGTCACATTTAATCCAGAATCGAAATCATCCACAATCACCTTATCACAATCTATTTCATCGGCGATACGATCAAACATTACTATTGGCGTACCTTCATTAATAATATCCGAAAAATGCGAGTAATCTTGTAATTTTTGAGCTTCTTCTGAAACCGATAGAATAAATCCATCAATAGTTCCGTTACTCAACATTTGTAGTGTATTTACTTCTTTAACAATAGATTCATTGGAAATACAAGTAATCACATTGTACCCTTTCTTATCTGCTTCTTTTTCGATACCACTAAAAACTTTGGCATAAAAGGAATTCAAAATATTAGGAATAATCACTCCTATGGTTTTCGTTTTTCTATTTTTAAGATTAAGACCAATTACGTTGGGCTTATAATTCTTTAGCTTAGCATACTCTTTAATTTTAATCTTAGTCAATTCGCTGATTTCAGGACTATCATTAAGTGCTTTTGAAACAGTAGAGACAGAAACATTCAGTTCTTTTGCAATTTGTTTAAGCGTTGCTTTGACTTTCATAATTTAAGTATTTTTATAATATTTTGATAGCATTCTCAACTTTAGACTAAGACTATTTTTAGAATAAAAGTTTAAAATGATTCCAAAATTCAAATTCCAAAGCGCAAGATAATGAATTTAACAACACCATAAAAAGAACATAAAAACAGAACTTATTAATTTTAACAATATAGTTAAGTCCCGTTACCAAATCAACAAACCAAAAGCACCAGATAAGGTTATAAAATATTCAATTGATAATCAGATAAAAACCCTAAAAAAAATAATCATTTAAGGTATTTGGTTTTAAAATAATTAATTGTACTTTTGCAACCCCTTTATTGGGGATGGAATGTTTAATTAAAATATATTATTGTGAACGCATTAAGCTACAAGACAATTTCAACAACAAAAGCAAACTCTACAAAAGAGTGGATTGTTGTAGATGCTGATGGTCATAACTTAGGACGTCTTGCTTCAAAAGTCGCTATGATTTTGAGAGGTAAGTACAAGCCAAGTTACACACCACACGTGGACTGTGGAGATAACGTAATCGTTATCAACTCAGAAAAAATCAACCTTACAGGTAACAAAATGGACGAAAAAATTTACATGCGTCATACAGGTTATCCAGGAGGACAAAGAACTTTAACTGCTAAAGTATTGCAATCAAAAAACCCTGCAGCCTTAGTAGAAAAAGCAGTAAAAGGAATGTTACCTAAGAATAAATTAGGAGCAGAGCTTTTCAGAAATTTAAATGTTGTTGTTGGATCTGAGCACAAACAAGGAGCTCAAAAACCAAGAACTGTTAACCTAAACGATCTTAAGTAATGGGAGTTATTCACAAAATCGGTAGAAGAAAAACCGCTGTTGCACGTGTTTATGTTTCAGAAGGAACAGGAGTAATCACTGTAAACAAAAAAGAATTCGCAACTTACTTCCCAACAGCTACTTTACAGTACAAAGTTTTGCAACCAATGTCTATGACAGAAAATGCATCTAACTTTGACGTAAAAGTAAATGTTTACGGAGGAGGTTCAACTGGTCAAGCAGAAGCTGTAAGAATGGCAATCGCTCGCGCAATGTGTGAAGTGAACGCTGAAAACAGAGGTGTATTGAAACCAGAAGGATTATTAACTAGAGATCCAAGAATGGTTGAACGTAAGAAATTCGGTCAGAAGAAAGCTCGTAAGAGATTCCAATTCTCTAAACGTTAATATTATCCATCTTGTTCAATTAGGACAAGACTTACTGAATTTATTATTGAATTTAAAACAATGTTGTTGTTGTCTCACTGAGGTGAGAGATTAGTTTAGCATCTAAATGAAGCCTAAAGCACAAGCCCAAAGGAACATTGCTAACAACAGAACGTAAACTAGTACAAAAATGTCAAACAAAGTAGAAGTAAAAGAATTACTAGAAGCAGGTGTTCATTTTGGACACATGACTAGAAAATGGGATCCAAATATGGCTCCTTACATTTATATGGAACGTAATGGTATTCACATTATCAATCTATATAAAACTGCAGCTAAAATCGAAGAAGCTAACGAAGCTTTGAAAAAAATCGCTGCATCAGGTAGAAAAATATTATTCGTTGCTACCAAAAAACAAGCAAAAGACATCGTTGCTGAAAAAGCAGCTGCTGCAAACATGCCTTACATCACTGAAAGATGGCCTGGTGGAATGCTAACTAACTTCGTAACTATCCGTAAAGCTGTTAAAAAAATGGCTACTATTGATAAAATGAAGAAAGATGGTACTTTCATGACACTTTCTAAGAAAGAGCGTTTACAAGTAGATCGTCTTCGTGCTAAATTAGAGAAAAATTTAGGTTCAATCGCAGATATGTCTAGATTACCTGCTGCTTTATTCGTAGTAGATATCAAAGCTGAGCACATCGCAATAAAAGAAGCTCAAAAATTAAACATTCCAGTTTTCGCAATGGTTGATACAAACTCTGACCCACGTGAGGTAGATTATGTTATCCCTGCAAATGATGATGCTTCTAAATCAATTGATAAAATTTTATCTTTAGTTACTGCTGCTGTTACTGAAGGACTTTCTGAAAGAGGTTCTGACAAAGAAGCTGAAGCAGCTGAAAAAGCAGCTCCTGCTCAAGCAGAAGCTACTCCAGCAACTGAAGAATAAATCAAATTTTAAATTCCAAATTTTAAATTCCAAATTCCCCAAACGATTAATAACCCTAGGTTAGTAATTTATTAAAACTGGAATTTGGGATTTATAAATTGGAATTTTTACTTTTAACATTAAAAATAAAACATTATGTCAACTATAACTATAACGGCTGCAGACGTAAACAAATTAAGACAAACTACAGGTGCAGGAATGATGGACTGTAAAAAAGCTTTAGTTGAAGCTGAAGGAGATTTCGATAAAGCTATTGAAAACCTTAGAAAAAAAGGACAAAAAGTAGCTGCTAATCGTTCTGACCGTGAGTCTTCAGAAGGAGCTGCTGTTTCTTTTATTAACGCAGACAACACTAAAGGAGCTATTATCACTTTAAACTGTGAAACAGATTTCGTTGGTAAAAATGAAACTTTCGTTGCTTTAGCTAAAGAATTAGTTGAAAAAGCAATCAACTTCTCTTCTAAAGAGGAATTCTTAGCTTCAGATTTCAACGGTATTACAGTTGCTGAGAAATTAATCGAACAAACTGGTGTTATCGGTGAGAAAATCGAAATCGGTGGTTTCGAAATTTTAGAAGGTGCTTACGTTGGATCTTATGTTCATGTTAACAAAATTGCTGCATTAACAGCTATTTCTGCTCCAATTGCAAATGGAGAAACTTTAACAAAAGATATCTCTATGCAAGTTGCTTCTATGGGAGCTGACACATTATCTTACAAAGATTTTGATCCTGCTTTCATCGCTGCTGAACTAGATGCTCGTATTGCAGTAATTGAAAAAGAAAATGAAGAAGCAAAACGTTTAGGTAAAACTTTGAAAAATGTTCCTAAATACATCTCTTTCGCTCAATTAACTGAAGAAGTATTGAAACAAGCTGAAGAAGATGCTAAAGCTGAATTAAAAGCAGAAGGTAAACCAGAGCAAATTTGGGACAAAATTATTCCTGGAAAAGTACAACGTTTCATCTCTGACAACACTACTTTAGATCAAGAAAAAGCTTTACTAGATCAAAACTTCATCAAAGATGACAGTAAAAAAGTGGGTGACTATGTTAAAGGTTTCAACGTTGAAATTACAGGCTTCAAAAGAGTTACTTTAGGATAATCCAATATAACTTTTCACATCAAATCCCATTCGGTTTCGAATGGGATTTTTTTTTATGATTTTACCCAAATCCGCATTAGGAATTTATTATTTTTTTTTTCAGATTTCCGCAGATCTTATAACATAAACTAATAAAAAACTGTGTAAATCCATTTCATCTGTATTGTCTGTGTTCCAATGCATAATCAAGTTTAAACAAGATTCTATTTCGTTTCAAATAAAATAGTATTTTTGAGTTTCATCTCAAATATATGTTTAAAACCAAAAAAGAACTCATCTTTATCATTCTGGCAGGAATCTTCATCACCAATGCTGTTACCGCAGAACTCATCGGTGGAAAATTAATCCAAATTGGTCCATTTGTGATGAGCATCGGAATTTTACCTTGGCCTATAGTTTTTCTGACCACTGATTTAATCAACGAATATTTTGGCGAAAAAGGAGTTAAGAAACTCTCCTTAATCACCGCCTGCCTTATTGCCTACTCCTTTATCATTTTATTTTTAGCCATTGGTATTCCTGCTGCAAAAGGCATTTCGCCAGTCAACGATGACCAATTTCAAGCCGTTTTTGGACAAAGCATGTGGATTATTGTAGGAAGCATCACCGCCTTCTTAATCTCACAATTGATTGATGTGAGTATGTTTTGGTTTTTCAAAAAAAGAACAGGTGACCGCAAAATATGGCTCCGAACTACAGGTTCAACAGTCATTTCTCAATTATTCGATTCCTTTATTGTACTAGGAATCGCTTTTTGGTTGCCGGGAAAAATAAATTTTGATACCTTTATTTCCTCAGCACTCACAGGATACACTTTCAAGCTGGTTGTCGCTATCCTGCTTACTCCCTTGATTTATTTAGGTCATTTTTTAATCAAAAAACACATAGCTCAAGATGAATCCCATTAACGACAAACCAAGATGCAGCTGGTGTTTATCCAGCGATTTATACCGAGAATACCACGACACCGAATGGGGCAAACCCGTTTATGATGACGCTACCCTATTTGAATTTCTGTTACTCGAAACCTTCCAAGCGGGTTTGAGTTGGATTACCATCCTGAACAAAAGAGAAAATTTCCGCCAAGCTTTTGACCAATTTGATTATAAAAAAATAGCCCAATATTCGGATGACAAAATCCAAGAGTTATTGCAGGATTCGGGTATCATTCGAAACAAACTCAAAGTTTATTCGGCGGTCACAAATGCTCAAAATTTTATCAAAATCCAAGAAGAATTTGGCAGTTTTTCCAAATACATTTGGGGATTTGTAGATGGAAAACCCATTGACAACAAACCCAAAACCCTCAAAGAGGTACCTGCCACTACTCCGCTTTCGGATGCTATTAGCAAAGATTTAAAAAAGCGAGGTTTTAAATTCGTTGGTTCTACTGTTGTTTATGCGCACATGCAAGCTACCGGCATGGTGAATGACCACGTTGAGAATTGCTGGACGAGAGGATGATATTCTTAGTTAAAAATAAAATAGCACTAATGTATTGTCATTGATACAGTCTAAAAATAAAATAGAATACACACATTGAGATTAATCTTTATTTTTTATTACTATTTTTGTAAAAATAATTCCTTTTCAGGAATATGACATAACATAAAAATGAACTACATAGATTTTTTTTCAAGACTAGGCTTTAACTTCAATTCTGATTTGAAGCACAGAACTATTGAATTTGAAAGAAATAATTTATTATCTAAAAACCTTAAAAATTCGGTTTATTTTTACAAAAGCCCCAACAATACAAATACTTCTTTTTATCTCATTACTACTGAATTAAATCCTACTGAAATTGAGGATGTAAGAAAATATATTTGGAATAAAAATGATGCCGATTTAATTTTTTATTATCCAAGAGAAGAAGCTAAATTAGACATGTTCTACGCAAAATATTCTCCTAAGGTAAGTAATGAAGAAAGTAAATTGGATGCTTTTTCAACCTCTGAAAAAAATTTAGATAAAATTGAGCAAATAAAACTTTGGAAATTTAATAGTGGCGTATTTTGGTTAAACTATTTAAAAGCCATAACTAAAGCTAAATATAAAGGAATTGATAAAGAGTTAGTATTCACTTTAAAAGCATTAAAAGAACAACTTTATGTCTTACTATCTAAATTAATTACCGAAGAAACAGAATGCAATAAGACTGTACAAGCCTTAATAGATCGAACTTTATATATTAAGTACTTAGAAGACAAACACATTATAAACTCTCGTTTCTATGATTATTATTTTAAAGATGCTTCCCTTAATTATCAAAAAATATTAGAAAATCATTCTAATGCAGATGTAAATAAATTATTTGGAATTATTCATGCAATTTTCAACAATAATCTATTTGATCAACCTACAATTGACAACCAGTACTTAACTAATGGCGTTCGTAGTTTAATAGCTACTTCATTTAAAGCAAACACAAATACAGGCCAATTAAGATTATTTGATTTCCAATTTGATGTTTTACCTGTTGAATTTATAAGTTACATTTATGAAGTTTTCTTATCAGATAAACAAAAAGAAAACGGTATTTATTACACGCCAAAAAAATTAGCACAATTAATTGTTGACGAAGTAATAAATGAAGATAGAATAGGTTCAATTTTAGACCCTTCAAGTGGGTCTGGAATGTTTCTTATTGTTGGCTATCAAAGACTTTTAGAAATTGCTAAAAAACAAGGATTAGAACCAGAAGACAGTATTGGCAAAATAAAATTTAGATCTAAACTATTAGCGGATAATGTTTTTGGTATAGAAAAAGAATTAACAGCGCAGCGCTTTACTATTTTTTCACTCTCATTACAAATATTTGAAGGAATAAACCCTAAAGATATAAAAGATTATATTGCAAATGAATTAAGTCAAAAAGGTAAAGTAGAATTGTTTGCAGAATTTTCTTTTTTTGAAAATATAAAACAGGTTAATAGTCTTAATACATTAGAAAAACCTTTTGAGGATAAACAATTTTCGTATTTGTTAGGAAACCCTCCATTTTTTGAAATTCCTAATACAGAAGAGTATAGAGATGAAATTTCATTTTTAAATTCCTATGAAGTTACTAAAGAAAACAGGAAACTAACTGCAAAAAACATTGTTGGTAAATTTCAAATTTCTCAATGTTTTTTTCTAAAAATAAAAGACTGGAGTAATGAAAATACTAGGTCTGGCTTTGTATCTAATAGTTCTAATTTTTATAACGATAAATCTGAAAGTTTTCAAGAATACTTCTATTCTAATTACGGAATTGAAAAAATTTACGAACTATCAAGAGTTAAAAAGATTTTGTTTGAAAAAGCAAATGAAAGTGTGATAGCACTAATTTTTACTAATCATTTTAATAACAACACTATAGAATATTATCCTGTTGATTTAGGATTGTTTTCTGAAAAACCATTTGAATTATTAATTATTCAAGAGGATAAAGTGGTAGAAATTGAACAAAATAAACTAATCTCTAAAATTATAAGATTAAGAGATTTTCTAATCGGGAATGAATTTGACAGGTATATAATAGATAGTTTATCATCTATTGATATTGTGGAATCGTATTTAACAAAAAATAAAGCCTTTTCAAGTTATAAGGGATTAGATAGATTAACTAATAAAGATTTATTGAAATTTTACAATATAAAAGACTACTTAGGAAAGGATCAATTAGCTGATTTACATCAAAAATATGCAAATGAAAAATATCTAAATAATAATTTAACAAGTTATTACAATACTCCATTTATTCATAAACCAGAAAATAAGTTATTCCCTTTCTTGATAAATTCTGTCGATGGCTATGTTAATAAACTAGATATTAGTCAAGAAAATTTTCAGAGAGTTCGCAATAAATTTATTTATGAGGGAGAAAAAATATTAATCAATAAATTTGGAAAAAAGGTACAAGCGGTTTATGTTAGGGATAATTTATTTTTCTCTAATCTTATTTATGTCCTTAAATTAAATAATCCAAAATTGTATTTTTTCTTCACAGCAATCATTAATTCTGATTTAATAAATTATTTCATAATACAAAAATTTAAAAGTAGAACTGGTGATA
This sequence comes from Flavobacterium sp. NG2, assembly GCF_034119845.1. Classification (NCBI taxonomy): domain Bacteria; kingdom Pseudomonadati; phylum Bacteroidota; class Flavobacteriia; order Flavobacteriales; family Flavobacteriaceae; genus Flavobacterium; species Flavobacterium sp. NG2. The sequence continues at coordinate 332,689 of NZ_CP139420.1, forward strand.
ATTTTTCTAATGTAAGTACAGAAACTATCAAAAATATTCCCATCCCAAAAAATTTAGATGAATATTTAGTCGTTCAAATATCAAATATCAGTAAAGATTTAACTGAAGGAAAATTTGAGTATTCAGAAAAAAAAGAAGAACTAAATGAACTTATTTATGAATTATATGAGTTATCATATTGGGAAAAACAAAGAATTAGAGATTATTTTTTACCAAACGAAAGAATAGGAAGAAAAAAAAACAAATTAGAGAATTATAAAACTACTGTAAATGAAATATTAAGTTTTTATCTTAAAAACCCCATTACAATAGAAGAAACTCCAGCAGATTTTAATTTAATTGTTGTGAAAATATCTTTAAATAATAATTACTATAATCCCAAAGCAAATAAAACGAAGAAATTTATACTAAATGAAATTTTTGAACACGATCCAAACGGTAATTTTTTAGCTAGTCAAGAAAAAATTTATAGCGATGATTGTGTTTATATTATCAAAGAAGATATAAACAAAAACTGGACAGAAACAAAAGCATTTGAAGATGGTCAAGATATAATAAAACAATTAATACCTAGTGGAAATGGAGAGAGAATACATTAAGAATATCAAGCCCTCTCCATTACCAAACTATACTCATCATTTAAAAGAATTAGACGATGAGTTTTGGAAAAAATGGGTGTTTTATTATTTACTTAATTTCTATCAAAATTATAACAAAATCGAATTAATTGAAAAAATTGAATCGGAAAGAAGAAAACCAAAGTCTGATATTGAAGATTTAATAGCGGTTTATATAAGAAATTATTTTAGAAAAAATAGACTTATTGAACTTCAAGGATTTAAAGTCGTTGGAGGAATCAATAATGATCTTGACATTAAAGGTTTGTACGATATTTCATTTTTACATAGTTATTGGAATAAAGATTTTCATTTTGAATGTAAAAATCTAGATAACAGTCAAGACTTAGTGAATAAATATGTTTGTTACAATAAAGGGAATTCTATCTTTGACGGAGGTGTTCTACGTTATTTTAATGGCAAATATGCACAAAGCTGCAATTTTGGTGGTATGATTGGTTTTGTCTTAGAAGGAGATAAGGTAAATATTAAAAATAAAATTTTTAACAAACTAAACAATAAATTTAACATATCTCCAGAAGGTGATTTAATTTCTATCGATGATAATTCTATTGAAGATAATGAGTTTACTTTTAATAGTATTCATAAAAGAAATAGCGACATATTTTTAATACACCATATATTTTTTGATTTTACGTAATTCTAAAAATTCCAATAATTACCTCAATCCTTATTGATTAATTACTTTTATTTTATATAATCACAAAATTATACACACTAAAGCAAACATTTAACGTTAATCTTTCAACTTTAAACCAAATAAAAGATTAAATTTGTCGCTCACTTTAGGGGTGTCTGCTCCCGACTATTCGGGAAAAGGCTGAGATTTTACCCTCTGAACCTGATCTAGTTCATACTAGCGTAGGGAAAAGTAAGATGACTTCCGTAGTCCCATTTTTTGGGCCATTGCAGCCATTCCTAAAGTAATTTTAATTCAAAAAATTAAAGGAATGGAACTAAAAATCAACAATCAAACAAAACAATTTCAAGCAGATGCCCTCAGCATTCAAGCCTTGCTTGATATTGAAATTCCACAAAAACAAAACGGTATCGCCGTAGCGGTTAACCAGACCGTAATTCCAAAATCCAATTGGAACCAACACCTCCTATCCGAAACTGACGATATTTTGATTATTTCGGCTACGCAGGGGGGATAGTATTCAGTTTGCAGATTACAGTTATCAGTCACTCCAAACAATATAAACTTACAATAAAAAAATATCGTTATGCAAAAACGCATAACACATAACCCACAACTCCTAACTTCAAAAAAAATGAACAACGAAGAAAAAATATCAAGACAGCCCTTCCCGAATTCGACTAAGGTATATATCGATGGTGAAATTCACCCGATAAAAGTCGCTATGCGCGAAATTCACCTTTCTGACACTAAACTTTCCAAAGGTGGCGTAGAGAAAAATCCACCAGTAACGGTTTACGACACTTCTGGTCCTTACACAGACCCGGATATCGAAATTGATGTGCGCAAAGGATTGCCTCGCATCCGTGAGCAATGGATTTTAGACCGTGGTGATGTGGAAGAATTAACTGAAATTAGTTCAAACTATGGTAAAGAGCGTTTGAATGATGAAAAATTAAATCATTTGCGTTTTGAATACCTACACAAACCGATGCGTGCCAAAAAGGGGGCTAATGTTACCCAATTGTATTACGCTAAACAAGGTATCATCACACCAGAAATGGAATACATCGCCATTCGTGAAAACCAACGTATCGAACAATTAGAAACGGCTCAAAAAGCGATGCAATGCCAACACGCAGGACATAGTTTTGGTGCCAATACCCCTAAAAACAAAATCACTCCTGAGTTTGTTCGTAGCGAAATTGCAGCGGGTCGCGCCATCATCCCAAACAACATCAACCACCCTGAGAGTGAACCGATGATTGTAGGTCGTAATTTCTTGGTAAAAATTAATGCTAATATCGGAAATAGTGCCGTGACCTCTTCTATTGAAGAAGAAGTAGAAAAAGCAGTTTGGGCTTGCCGTTGGGGAGCTGACACCATTATGGATTTATCGACAGGTAAAAACATTCACGAAACCAGAGAATGGATCATCCGTAATGCACCAGTGCCAATTGGAACGGTGCCAATTTACCAAGCCTTAGAAAAAGTAAACGGTATTGCCGAAGACTTGACTTGGGAAGTTTTCCGCGATACATTGATTGAACAAGCAGAACAAGGAGTTTCCTATTTTACGATTCATGCTGGAGTATTGTTGCGTTACATTCATTTAACTGCTAATCGTGTTACGGGAATCGTATCTCGTGGAGGGTCGATTATGGCTAAATGGTGTTTGTTTCACCACAAAGAAAACTTCTTGTACACGCATTTTGAGGAAATTTGCGAAATCATGAAACAATACGATGTGGCTTTCTCTCTTGGAGATGGATTGCGTCCAGGTTCGATTGCGGATGCCAATGATGCTGCACAGTTTGCCGAATTAGAAACACTTGGTGAATTGACTAAAATCGCTTGGAAACACGATGTGCAAGTATTCATCGAAGGACCGGGTCACGTACCGATGCACATGATTAAAGAAAATATGGACAAGCAATTGGAACATTGTTCTGAAGCGCCATTTTACACTTTAGGTCCTTTAACAACTGATATTGCTCCAGGTTACGACCATATTACCTCAGCCATTGGTGCTGCGATGATTGGTTGGTACGGATGTGCGATGTTGTGCTATGTAACTCCAAAAGAACACCTTGGTTTACCAAATAAAAAAGACGTAAAAGACGGTGTAATCACCTATAAAATTGCAGCCCACGCTGCCGACTTGGCCAAAGGACATCCGGGAGCACAATACCGTGACAACGCCTTGAGTAAAGCCCGTTTTGAATTCCGCTGGGAAGACCAATTCAACTTATCATTAGACCCAGACACGGCTCGTGAATTCCACGATGAAACCTTGCCTGCTGATGGTGCCAAAGTTGCGCATTTCTGCTCGATGTGTGGTCCAAAATTCTGCTCGATGAAAATCTCTCAAGAAATTCGCGATGTCGAAGAGGCTAAAAAAGGAATGCAAGAGAAATCAGAAGAATTTATCGAACAAGGAAAAGAAATTTATTCATAGAATTAAGAATAGAGTATTAAGTATCAAGACCAAAAAATCTTAATACTTAATACTCACTACTTAATACTTTACAATATGATTGTCATCACACATCCAACTGCGGTAGCAAATGAAATCAACACCATCCATCAGCTTTTTGAGCATGGACTGGAGTTGTTACATATTCGAAAACCTGAATTTTCAGCTTCGGATATGCAATCATTCGTAAAAGAAATTGGAAGTGAATATGCTCACCAACTCGTTTTGCATAGCCATCATCAGCTAGCCGAAGATTTGGGGATTAGCCGTCTGCATTTTACAGAAAAAATGAGACAAAATCTTTCTGCTGAAACGCTGTATGATTACAATGAAAAAAAGGTGTATTTATCAGCTTCTGCCCATTCGATATTGGCATTTAATGAGTTAAGAATCTTTTATCAATATGCGTTTTTAAGCCCTGTATTTCCAAGTATTTCCAAATCGAATTACCAATCGGAAACCGACCTCTTGCAAACATTAGCTCAACGTACCAATTTCAATACAAAATTAGTTGCATTAGGAGGTATTGACGATTCCACCATGCCCACGGTACTAAAAGCAGGTTTTGATGAAGTGGCCGTTTTAGGGACAATATGGCTCAGTTCAAATCCAATTCAAAATTTCAAATCATGTCAACAAATCGCCCTTTCGTACTAAGCATTGCAGGTTTTGACCCATCAGCAGGGGCGGGCGTTCTGGCTGATATTAAAACTTTTGAACAACATCAGGTGTATGGTTTTGCGATAAATACCGCCAATACGATTCAAACTGAAACGGATTTTGTTTCCATTGAGTGGACTGCTATCGAATTAGTATTACAGTCTATCGAAACGCTATTTCAAAACTATGACATAAAAGCCGTAAAAATTGGCATTGTTCCGTCCTTGGACTATTTAAAAAAAATTGTTTTGCTTCTCCATAGGCTTTCGCCAAATACCAAAATAATTTGGGACACGGTATTAAAATCAACCACCGAATTCCATTTTTTAACGATTGAAAACCAAAATGATTTGGTTACCATTTTAGACAAAATAGAATTGATAACGCCCAATTATGAGGAAATTCAAAAATTGGTTCCCACCGAAAAAAACATTGAGAATAGCATCGAAAACCTATCCAAACATTGTTCGGTTTTATTAAAAGGAGGTCATAATCCTTCTGAAATTGGAGTCGATTTTTTATACATCAAAGACCGTTTTTATAGGCTTTTGCCAAAAAACACTGTCGTCTATCCCAAACATGGTTCGGGTTGTGTCTTATCCGCTGCGATAACGGCCCAAATTACCTTGGAACAAAATTTACTTTCTGCCTGCATCAAAGGCAAAGAGTACACCGAAAACTTTTTAGTATCAACTCAAAATCAATTAGGATACCATCATGCTTAATCGTTTACAATATATCTCGCAAGGAAACACTGTCGAAGAGCAGTTATACAACATTCATCAGGCTTTAGACCATGGTTGTGACTGGATTCAAATGCGATTCAAAACCACGGTTGAAAAAGACCTTTTAACCTTGGCCGAAGCCACAAAAACACTGTGCCAAGAATATCTGGCTACCTTAATCATCAATGACAATGTGCGTCTAGCCAAAGAAATAGATGCTGACGGAATTCATTTAGGCTTAACCGATATGGCAATTCCAGAAGCACGAACTATTTTGGGCGATGCCAAAATTATTGGAGGCACCGCAAATACCTACGAAAACATCCTTAGCCATGTGGCAAACGGTTGCGATTATGTAGGTTTAGGGCCTTTTCGTTTTACAACAACCAAAGACAAACTAAGTCCTATTTTAGGTTTAGAAGGCTATCAAAAAATTCTTGACCAACTCCAACAAGAGCAAATCAAAATACCTGTATTTGCCATTGGCGGTATTCAGCTTGAGGATGTCGAATCCATCATCAAAACAGGAATTCACGGGATTGCCGTTTCTGGATTGTTGACCAACAGCGATTCCAAAACAAAATTAATCACACAACTTAACGAAAAATTATATGGCTATGTCATCGTTTAAAATAGGAGACAAAACATTAGAATCTCGCTTGTTTTTAGGAACAGGAAAATTTGGTTCGAATGTCCAAATGGAAGAAGCTATTCTGGCCTCTGAAAGCGAATTAGTAACAGTAGCTTTGAAGCGAGTGGATTTAGAAACTGACACGGATGCAATCTTGTCGCATTTGAAACACCCCAGAATCAATTTGCTACCCAATACCTCAGGCGCTCGAAATGCCAAAGAAGCCGTTTTTGCAGCACAACTGGCAAGAGAAGCTTTGGAAACCAATTGGCTAAAACTTGAAATCCATCCTGACCCAAGGTATTTACTTCCTGACCCCATTGAAACGTTAAAAGCTACAGAAGAGTTGGCAAAATTAGGTTTTATCGTTTTGCCTTATATCCATGCCGACCCTGTTTTGTGCAAGCGATTAGAAGATGCAGGCACCGCTGCTGTGATGCCGTTAGGTTCCCCAATTGGCAGTAACAAAGGACTAAAAACAATTGATTTTTTAGAAATTATTATCGAACAATCGAATGTTCCTGTGATTATCGATGCGGGAATTGGAGCGCCTTCCGATGCTGCTAAAGCCATGGAATTAGGTGCCGATGCGGTATTGGTAAACACAGCCATTGCCGTTGCTGGAAATCCTAAATTAATGGCCGAAGCTTTTAAAGAAGCGGTCATTGCAGGACGCAAAGCATACGAAGCAAAACTAGGACAGCAATACAAACAAGCCGTAGCTTCGAGTCCTTTGACGGCATTTTTGTACGAATGATAGTAGCCCTGTCAGGGTTTTGAACCCTGACAGGGTTAAAATAAACCAAAATTAAATGAAAACATTTAAATCCGTTTTTGAACAATACAATTGGGACGAAATTCAAACCAGAATCTACCAAACTACTTCCAAGCAAGTTGAACAAGCCTTGGCGAAAACCAAACGCAATTTGGATGATTTTTTGGCGTTGATTTCCCCAGCTGCACAACCTTATTTGGAGCCAATGGCACAAGAATGTCATGAATTAACCAAGAAACGTTTTGGAAAAACCATACAGATGTATGCGCCTTTGTATTTGAGCAATGAGTGTCAAAATATTTGCACCTATTGCGGTTTTAGTTTGGATAACAAAATCAAACGCAAAACCTTACTGGATAGCGAAATCAAACAAGAAGTTGAAGCCTTAAAAAAACTAGGATTTGACCATGTTTTATTAGTTACTGGCGAAGCGAATTATACGGTAAATATCAATTATTTCTTGAATGCTATCGAACTGATAAAAAATGATTTTTCGATTATTTCAGTCGAAGTGCAACCGCTATCGCAAGAAGAATACGAGCGTTTGCATGAGGCGGGAGTCTATTCGGTTTTGGTATATCAAGAAACCTACCATCAGGAGGTTTATAAAAAATACCACACCAAGGGAAAGAAATCTAATTTTGATTTCCGTCTAGACACTCCTGATCGCATTGGAAAAGCAGGAATTCACAAAATAGGATTAGGCGTTTTATTAGGATTAGAAGATTGGCGTACCGATAGTTTTTTCAATGCTTTGCATTTGGATTATTTGCAAAAAAATTATTGGAGAACCAAATATTCGGTTTCGTTTCCTAGACTGCGTCCCGCCGAAGGTATTATCGAACCTAATTTCATTATGGATGACAAGGATTTGACTCAACTGATTTGTGCGTACCGTTTGTGGAATGAGGATTTGGAAATTTCGATTTCAACTCGTGAGAATGAAAAATTCCGAAACAACATTATCCCTATTGGAACAACAAGTATGAGTGCTGGTTCCAAAACCAATCCAGGTGGTTATGTGGTTGACCCGCAATCATTGGAACAATTCGAAATAAGTGATGAACGTTCCGTGGCTGAAATCGCCCAAATCATTACTGAAAAAGGATACGAACCTGTTTGGAAAGATTGGGAGAGAAGTTATTTTTAGAGGAGCTGAGGCTCTTAGACGCTAAGAGCCTAAGACAAACTCAGAACCTCAGCAGCTTAGAAACTTAAAAAAATGAGTGTAATTCAAGATTTTTTACGATACAACCGACAAGTCATTTTACCTGAAATAGGTGATGAAGGTCAGGAAAAATTAAAAAAAGCCAAAGTATTAGTCATTGGCGCTGGAGGCTTGGGCTGTCCAATTTTGCAGTACATAGCAACCGCAGGCGTAGGAACGATAGGCATTGTTGATTTTGACAAAATCGAAATTCACAACCTACACCGACAAATTTTATATACAGAAGACCAAATAGGATTACCAAAAGCTACAACAGCTAAAAGCACAGTTGAAAAACTCAATCCGTTAATTCAGGTTCAGGCTTTTGAAGAAAAACTCACAGCTGAAAATGCTAGCAGAATTATTGCCAATTTTGATTTGGTGGTGGATGGCTCAGATAATTTCAGTACACGCTACTTGGTCAATGATACCTGCGTGGCGTTAGGAAAAACTTTGGTGTATGGTAGCATCTTAGGTTTTGAAGGACAACTAGCTGTGTTCAATCATCAAGGCAGTAAAAACTTGCGTGATTTGTTCCCAGAACCACCCAACCCTAAAGATGTTCCCAATTGTAGTTTTAATGGTGTCCTGGGTACATTACCTGCCATGATTGGCACGATGATGGCGCATGAGACATTGAAATTGATTATTGGACTTCCGAGTTTGAGGAATGAATTGATTTTGTATAGTACGTTGAATTGGAGTTTTACTAAGTTGAATTTTTAGTTGATATCTTTAAAATTTAGGAACACAGATTTGAGAAATTAAAGAAATCTTTAAAATCTCTCTCTGAGACTTTGTTATTCTCTGCGAATCTTTGCGAAAAAACTTTGCGGTTAAATATCACTTCTAAGAATCTCTATAAACGCTTCTCGCTCAATTTCACGGCAGCCTAAACTCTCTAGATGTTCGTTGTATACCTGGCAATCTAGGAGTTTGTAGTTTTCATTTCTTAATTTTTCGACTAGAGTTATAAAGGCCACCTTGGAAGCATTCGATACTTTGGAAAACATACTTTCACCACAGAAAATATGCCCCATATCCACGCCGTACAAACCGCCTACTAATTCATCATTTTGCCAAACTTCAACAGATTTAGCTATTCCTAATTCGTGCAAATTACAATAGGCATCAATCATATCGTTCGTAATCCAAGTACCATTTTGACCGCTGCGTTTTACTTTTTGGCAGTTGGAAATGACCGCTCTGAATTCCTGATTGAATGTGACCTTGAAAATATTGCGATTGAGGATGTTTCGCATACTTTTAGTTACTTTAAGTTCGTCCAAAAAAAGCACCATACGAGGATTAGGTGACCACCAAATAATGGGATCTCCGTCCTCAAACCATGGAAAAATCCCACTCCTATAGGCAAGTTGCAATCTTTCAGCTGATAAATCACCGCCAATGGCTACGATTCCGTCGTAATTAGCCTGAGAAACGGGTGGAAAAAATAATTCTTGAGACAAATGAACCATAATATGACACTAAAACGTGATACCTTTATTTTTGGCAAAAGTAATTTACTTTATTTGGTTACCTTCGTAAACTACCAATTTTTATTGAAATGAAAAAAACATTTCCTTTTATCCTGCTCTTCTTTTTTATTTCCAATACAAATGGGCAACAACTGGATTCTATTTCAAATCACAAAAAACTTAGCTACAAATCGTTTATCCTACCTAGCGCTTTGATAGGTTCAGGAGCGCTATTGCTAAACAGCCAATTCAATCGTGACAATCAAGAGAGATCGAATTCTCTTTTTGGTTCTAATTTCCATACTCAGGTAGACAACATCACTGTTTTCATGCCTCTACTTCAAATTTACACTGGAGAATTACTTGGTTTTGACGCTAGGCATACGATTAAACATAGAACCGTTGATGTGGTTACTGCTAATGCGTTAAGTTATGGATTGGTTACTATTCTCAAAAACAGCGTCAAATCTACTAGGCCAGATGGTTCTGACCAACTGAGTTTTCCTTCGGGGCATACGGCGATTGCTTTTACCAATGCAGCCCTATTGTATCAAGAATATAAGGATGCTAATTTTTGGTATGCCAGTAGCGGTTTTGTATTTGCTACAGCAACCGGAATATTGCGTATTGCCAACAACAAACACTTTAGTTCGGATGTATTGGCAGGAGCAGGAATTGGATTGGCTTCGGGGATTTTAGTATCTTATTACAATCCTTTACAAAAGCTTCACTTTGGAAAAAAGGGAACTGCCTTTATTTGTCCTCAATTTGGAAATCTAATAGGGATTGGAACTATCATTCGACCTAACTTTTAGAATAAAAAAAACTACCCGAGAATTACTTCCCGGATAGCTCTTTACGTTTACAAAATTCGACACTTACTTTTTGATAACTTTGTACAAGCCACTATCAGCTCCCTTTGTTACTTTTATCAAATAAACACCTGTTGCATAATCACTAATATTTAGGTCAACCCTATCAGTGGCTACATTCATTTGTTTAACTACAACACCTAGCAAATTGTAGATAGTAATATTAGTATTAGAATTACTTAAGCCTTCTATTACAAGATCCCCATAAGTAGGATTTGGATAAATTGAAACAGACTTTAACTTCTCACTTTTAACAGATAAAGGTACGATTCCCATATATTCCAAACTAAACCAATCACAATTCCACTGCCACTGATCAGTACCAGTTGATTCAATACGAATCGTATGAACCCCTGCTGAAATGTTGATTTGTCCAGAAGCTGCTTGCGTTGTATAAATATCCCATCCACCAGTACCTACTAGTTTAGTTGTATTCATTAAAACCCCGTCAACATATATTTTCACTCCTAAACCAGCGGAATTAGGTGAACCTATTCGATATTTAATTGCATATTCACCAGATGCAGGGAAGTCAACCGTATATTCCGCCCAATCTCCTGATGTATTATTATTAAATCCAATTGAACTTTTAACAACACCTTCTGTTGAACCCCCTGTATTTACAAAGGTTTCCGCTTCGACAACTAAGGTTTTCGTCACTTTAACTTGGACACTCGCAGAAATAGAAGGATTAGTAATTGAAGTTGCCGTAACTATAGCTGTACCCTCCGTATTACCTGCCGTAACTAGTCCATTACTATCCACAGTCACAATATTGTTATTCACTTGCCATACAATATTTTTATTTGTGGTATAGGATGGAACAAATATTGGCGTTAAAGTTTTCTTTAAACTAGGGAATAAAGTTAAGACCGATGGCAATACAATAGATTGAACTGGCACTGAAACCTCATCTGCTTGCACATTAATGACAGCCTCAGCATAAACCGTATTTTCATCTACAGATGTAGCTCGAATAGTCACTTGACCTACAGCGACACCTGTAATTATTCCTGTATTTTGGTCAACAGTTGCAACTGCAGAATTACTCGAACTCCACTGGATTGAAGTATTAAAAGCATCTATTGGCGAAACTACTGCAGAACGACTTATTGTCTTGCCTACTTGAACCAAAGGGATACCTTCATTAATAGTTACAGAACTTACTCGTATATGATCTATTACTTCAATTGTTTTAGTTTCCGTATCTAAGATGGTACTACCATTTTTTAAAGTCAACTTTATTGAATATCCTGTACCTGGCGAAGGCGCCGTTGTCAGTGTGTAGGGAACTTCAATTGTTATATCGCCAAGAGCATTAACTGTTTGAATTCCTGAACCTATTACCATGCCGTTTTTAATTAATTCCATATTTACGGTACGTTCTCCCATTATCCTCACAGGCACAGTCACTTTACCTGTGGTGAAGGGTCTAATGGCATTTGGTAATTCTCTTGAAAAAACGCTTTCCTCACCAGCAATTCTAACATTTACTATTATCTCATCAGAAATTGTTGTTCCTTTTACTTTGGCGGTAATGGTTGCTGTTCCTCCAATTACTTTACCAATTACTTTACCCGTTGAAAGCACACTGACTACAGCATCATTACTTGATGTCCACTCTATATCAGGAATATTTTCCGGAGTTGGTGTCATTTGTAATGTCAAAGGTGTATTGACATATTGATCTACTGTAATTTGTGATCCTTGTACAATTTCTAAAGAGGTCACATCAGATTTCTTATATGGAATTGCTGTTATGGTTTTCGTTGCAAAAATATTGTTTGTTTGCTTACTAGTAGCTGTTATAACCGCAATTCCAGAATCAGCTTTGGCAGTAACTACACCATTTTCGTCCACTGTAGCAACATTAACATCAGAAGAAGTCCAAACAAGTCCTTTATTTGTAGCATTTGAAGGTGCAAACACAGGGACGATACCCAGTTTATTTCCATTCATCAAAGATTCGGCTTCACTCCCTAAAGAAACAGAGGTTAATGCTACCGTGGTATTTGATGTTCTACCAGGGTCTTGATCCATATCCCACACTTGAATCATCACTGTTGTAAAATCAGCGTTTTGTTGACGTTGGAAATAAATAGTATTATCACCATCTTTCAAATAACTTAAGGGGCATTCTAATTCTAAAACACCAAACCACCCCCCCTTATAGCCCCCAGCAACATAACCTCTAGGATTGTATAACATAGGGCTTTGAGTTACTACTTCATTTCCATTCACTTTTAATGAAACTACTTTAATTTTTCCATCACCTCCATCTACAGGATTATAGAAAAAACCACCAATTCTAATTACAGCCTCTCCTTTTGCTGGTTTAACAACATTTTTGACTGTAGTAGTGAAACTATTTTTCCCTTCTAATCGACATAATTGTGTACCTCTAGTATTTTTGGCCGTTGTTAAAGGTTCCGACATATATTTTTTCTCTTTTGACTCTTTATCGATAACTACAGGATTGTTGTAGATGTAATCTAGTACGATAGTTGAGTTGGCTTTTAAGGTTACCTGAGCAGGTGCAGTTTTTAATTTTACGACTGACAACGCTGGCTCACCCTGAGTACCTTTTGCAGGATCAAAAAACAAATGGCGCATTTCTACATTACTAACTGTATTTGTTAATGCAGTATTAAATGTATTTAAATTCACGGTTTTTATGTCATCTTCACAATTATTTAAAATGACATACACATGATTTCCTAAAACATAAGCATCAGCCTGAACATCAGAGTGATTTGATTTAGTATCAATACGAGTACCTTCAACCCCTTTCCATAATTCGAAATAATAAATAATAGCACTCCAATCCCAACCTCCCGATGGCTGTCCCATTACATAAGTTGTTGGGTTTCCTTTCCAAGTTCCAATTGGATCAAATAGAGTAGCTCCATCATAGCGTTGCACATTCCCATCTGATTTTATATAAGCACCCCATATGGCTTTTGTAGGTGAGAATGGCATACTCATCACAACATGTGATGGTCGCTCTAAAAACTCCAAAAACATTTGATTAAAGGGCTTCAAAAACTCCCAGTCACGTCTCCTAGAAGGTAGTGAATTGATATAAGTTGCATTAACGGCACCAAATTCAGACATGACAATATCTTTTTTCTTTCCAAATTTAAAATTGTCATACCATTCCAATTGGTCTAACACAGCTTCAACATGTCCTCCTGACCGTATCGTTGAAGTTCCTTTGGTGGAATTCGGCCAATCATAAAGGTGAACCCCATAAAAATCCATATCAGCTCCAGCATGATCTATAAATCCTTGCCATAAATAATCCCATTGCCACCAATTATCTTTTCGTTTATCCCAAGCTTTGGGCCACCCATTTACACCTGACAACATATTATCATACAATGCATTAGCTTCAGGACTTGAATTAGCATACCAAAAAGCTCCATCTGTACGAGAGGGCACTGCATCTGGTTTAAAAAAGTCATGTTGCCCCCATGTCATCCCTCCTATTTTAGGAGCAAAGCTTCCTAACCTTTCCTTCACTTTTTGTGCAACTAGTTTATGATACTCCCAGTTTTTTTCTAAACTAGACACAATCATCCCAAACGAAGGATTCATAAAATTCATATCTGGCTCATTATAACATTCCCAATACTTTGGAAGACCTTCCCCTATATCGTTTGTCGTTTTAGCATAAAAATTATCTAAATAGAGAGAGGTCCATTCAGCCGCAGCATCCACATCTCTGACAAACCATCCGCCTTTGCCTTTACCAAAAGTTGGATACCAAGAAAGATTAGGATACATAGGAGAGAAATCATTAACTCCCATAATCATATATTTTGATTTGGCACGATACTGTCTACGTGTGACAAAATCAGGACTGTCTATCCATTTCTTTAATCCTATTGCTGTCTCTTTTAATTGAGTTACATTAGGCCAACCTTTATGGTTAGGATCTTCTTCTACTAATTGATTTTTCCATGTAGCTGAACCAGTATCTCTACCAAAATAAACCCCTAATTCATTCATTAGGTAATCTAATTTGGTTTCCTCTCCATTCCAATCACTTTCCGTTGATCCTGCATGAATGGTCATGTGTCTATTTCGACCAAAGTCTGATACATTTTCAACAGAATGTTTCATATTCAAATTGATATCAACATGAATTTGTGCTGATATAATATGAATATTAAGTAAAATTGTAATAAGCCAAATAAAACTAGTTTTATTTGGCAATTTGCTTCGCAGTTGTTTACTTTTTTTCATATTTTTTTTTGGTTATAATTTTTTGGTAAACAAACTTACCTATAACCAAAAAGGAAATAGAATATCTCTCCTAGACAAAATCTGTACGGTTTTTCCAAACAAACCACTTTAACTAGACATAACCTGAACCAACGATAAAATCCTACAAACCAATCCCCTTTCTTTCAACCTTCAATTTACCTACATGAATACTTTTGACAAACAGATTCTAATCTGATTTTAATTTGGAATCATCTTAAAACATACTTACGAACAATTTCAAACAAAAAAAGCCTTGAATAAATCAAGGCTTTCTTATAAATATTTGTTTTACTTCATCTTAAAACGGTAAATCATCCGCTTCGTCTTCGTTTAGATTTGTAGCTGGTTGAAATGCTGGTGCAGCAGGCATAGCTGGCGCAGGAGCACCTGGAGCTTCAGAAACTAGTTTTTCAATTCTCCAACCTTGGATACTGTTGAAAAAACGTGTTTCTCCTTGTGGGTTTACCCATTCTCTACCTCTTAAATTGATAGATACTTTAACTGGCTCACCGATTGCATAGTTGTTCAACAAATCACATTTATCTTGAGTAAATTCAATTAAAATATGTTGAGGATATTGTTCTTCTGTAGTTACAACTAATTCTCTTTTTTTGAATGCTGCACTAACTTGTTGCTCTGGATTAATGACTCTAACTTTTCCTGTAACTTCCATCTTCGTTATTTTAATTGTTATTATGTTCGTGTGTAAGATTTAGAAGCCGCACTTCCTAACGACTTGTTTTTCTTCTCCTAAAGACCAAAAGGTAATCTATAAAGACAAAAAAAGCCCCTAAGGGAACTTCTATTTGACAAATATACTAACTTCTATTTTTGCAGACAATACACAAGAACTACTAATTTAAAAAATTATCAACATTCTTTAAACGTTTTCATTTTCAAAACATTATACTACTTCTAATAAAAAATAAAAACCATTAAGACATCAAGGTTTATTAAGCACTATTACCTAATTCCCTTAACTTCTTAATGGTTCTATTTTAAGTCTACCCATTGTAAAAACTACAACTAGAATTCTTTTTTACCAAATTCACTATCGATGAATTTAGAACGGTTCTTCGTTTTATTGAAGGTATAGGATAAATTCAACAACACCATATCTACTTCATACACATAATTAGTTGTGGTATAAAATTCCCCCGGATTGTAGGTTGTGATGCGTTGCTCATTAGAGTTTAAC
Source organism: Flavobacterium sp. NG2 (assembly GCF_034119845.1). NCBI lineage: Bacteria > Pseudomonadati > Bacteroidota > Flavobacteriia > Flavobacteriales > Flavobacteriaceae > Flavobacterium > Flavobacterium sp. NG2. The sequence goes on from NZ_CP139420.1 coordinate 348,258, forward strand.
AATCCCATGTCAATATTTTGCCATTGCAAAGTTGCTACTAATTGATTGTCTAGGAAGGTTTTTCTTAAAGTCAAATTTGGCGAATAAAAACGAGAGTCTTCTCCTTGTGCCGTGATTTTTTCAGATAAATAATTCAATGTAAATTGCAATGAAGCAGTCCCTGAAAAATTATAGGTGCTATTCGCATTAATCGAATATTGTGTAGCATTAGAGTTGATTGGTTTCCCATCAAAGCCACCTTTGATATTGAAATTATAAATATTCGCTCCAATAAAATTCGTCCATTTTGCTGTAGGTTTGAATTGCGTTCCTACCTCAAGACCAATAGCTTTACCTCTACCTACATTGGTATAAATACGGTCAAGAATAGTGTCATTCAGCACACCCATCGTATCGTATGACAATGTATTTACACGATTGATTAAATTTTGTACATCTCTATAGTAAGCCGTTGCAAAAATTGAATTTCCACCCTTGTAGTTCTTACTAATTCCTAATTCTATCAAATCTGTAAATTCAGGCAATAGGTTTTTGTCTCCTTGTTCGAATGTTTCCGAATGCTCTCTTTCTTTAAAAGGGTTCATTTTATAGGTTGGCGCACGATCTACTCTTTTACTATAAGCGGCTTTTACTTTTACATTACTATCCAAAGTATATTGAGCCGAAGCTGATGGAAATAATTTCACATAATCGTAAGCTAAGTTTTCCGCAGGTTGATTAGCTCCTTTTAAATAGAAATCACGATTCATAGACTCCAAACGCAATCCAGCTGCATATTCCCATTTAGCCTTACTTCCATTCAATTGCACATAACCAGAATGCAAGATTCTATCTAAGTTAACCACACTCGAGAATTCAGGAACCAACTCAAATTCTCCGCTAGTATTATTTCTTCTTTCGTAAATAAAATTACCGTTGTGCTTTAATTTTCTGAATTGGTAACCCGTTTCAATTTTACCAAAAGAAAATGGTTTGAATTCATAATCCAACTGCGCTCTGGTCCCGTACAATGGATTATCATTTGTATTGTACTCATCTTGGTAGACAATCGATGGGTCAGAATATCCTAAATTCAAATTGGTTGTTGGACCACCTAATAAAGTGTACTCATATAAAACCGATGATGTAAATTTTGATTTATTTTTGAATGTATGCGTATAATCAAAACTTCCTAAGGCAAAATCACCATCACGAACTCTTAAATTTTCATTGTAATAGTCAAAAGTTTTAATCGTACTTCCATCAGTTAATGATGTTGTTTTATTATTATAATAGATATCAGCTGTTCTTTCGTTTTTACGTTTTCCTGCGTAGAAACCAACAGAAAAATTATTAGCTGTATCTGGCGTAAAATCTACTGTAAAACGACCACTGTAGTTCAACTCATCTGTACTACGTTCTCCATCTGACGGAAATTGGGTTTTGTATCCCTTAGTAACATTATTCGTAAACACATCTCCTTCTCTACGACCTTGAATGTCATTACGACCATAACTTCCTCCTAGAGACACATCCCATTTGTCTTTTTTAAAATTATAGGTTCCGTCGATTCCGTAACGCTGGGCATTGTCTTTATTATCGTAATTTTCAATAGAAGGAAAACCACCTTTGATATTCAACTGAGCATAAGTACCGTTTGTAGCTCCTTTTTTGGTAATAATATTCAAAATACCCGCTTTACCGTCTGGGTCGTATTTTGCTGATGGAGCGGTAACTACTTCTACACGTTCAATTGCGTTAGCTGGTAATTGTCCCAAAATGGTAGAAATACTTCCTTGAGTAGGTTTTCCATTTAACAAAACCACAAATCCTGAGCTTCCTCTAACGCTGATTTCCCCTTGTCCATCAATTGAAATAGAAGGTAGGTTTCTCAACACATCAGTGGCAGTTCCTCCTTGACTGTTTTGAAAAGATTTAGCGTCATACACCTGTCTGTCAATTTTAGTAACAACGGTAGTTTTTTCGTTTTTAACTACGACATCGGTCAATTGATTTTCTGCTGAAACCAACGCTATTGTTCCTAAATTGATGGGTGTATTTCTGTTTTTTACAAAAATGTTCTTGATGGTCTTTTTTTCAAAACCAATAAAAGATACTTCAAGATAGTAGGTTCCATTTTTAATGTTTCCTATTTTAAAAGTTCCTTTTGAATCGGTTACCACTCCAGCTACTAAAGCTTTATCATTTGCTGAAAATAAGGTTGCTGTTGCATATTCCAAAGGAAAATCCCCATCAACTACTTTACCGGTCAGCTGACCAAATACTGCACTGGTCACTAAAAAAGTAACCATTAATACCAATTGATTAAATTTCATTTTCTTTTTCTTTTTTTTTAGAAAGCAAAAATACATTTATTAAAACATCCCCCTTGGTACATTTGAAAAAAATAAGGTATATATACTATAATTTCTGATTTTGTATTGACGTAAAAAATGGATGTATTTGAAAAGATATTTGGATTAAAACTATTATTTGATTCAACTCACAATGTTGCAGCCCGACCTGAGTGGAGCTCTTTATTGTGCAGCGGAGCGGAACAATAAAAGCGGGAACGGAGGGCGGAATAGCTGCCCAAAAAATTAAAATAAGGCTTGCTAAAAACTAATTATTTAGACCAAGCAAATTTCTGAAAAGCCGCGTCAACAGGAGTATTTGCTATTTGATTACTATAGTTACTAATTATTTTTTGAGACAGACCAAGGATTATTTCTAGTAATTGTTGCTCACCGTAACCTGCAGTATAAAATGCCTCTAGTTCCTCTTTAGAAACATGACCACGGTTGCGAACAATAGATAATGTCATCGCACGTAAAGATTCTAATTTTGGATTAGCTAATGGTGTTTCGTTTCGCAAAGCCTCAGTAATAGTCTCATCAACTTTCATCATGGCAGCGATACCAGTATGTGCGGGAACGCAATAATGACAAGCATGCTCAACGTTGATGGTTTGCCAAACAACTGTCAATTCATCTGCGTTGAAAGAAGTATTAACGAATAATTCATGTAAGGTTTGATAAGCTTGAAGTGTTCCAGGCGCTCCCGCCAAAACGCCGTGAAGTCCCGGAATCATTCCGTATGCTTTTTGAGAGTTTTCTAATAAAGGTTTACTTGCTTCTGGAGCAGACTCGATGTTGTGCACTTTTAAAGTTGTCATAATTTCTGTTTTTTATTAATTTATAAATCTGTTTTTATTTCTAAGCATACGCTTAGTTTTAGTGCAAAAAAAAGCTTAGAGCTTTGAGAAGGTCATCTCAATATAGTCTTCGATTTCTTTTGCTGTGTTTACTCTTGATGCGGCGGCTAAACCGTGTTTGGCTAATAATAAATAATTGGCTTGTTTCTCAATGGTCGTAGCGTCTTTTGAACTATTTTTAGATAGTTTTTGTATAAAAATAGCTTTAAGATTATTCATAAAGTCCTCCATTTGCTCCTTAATCAATTGGTCTTCATTATCAGCAAATTCATTGTAGGTATTGGTCAATAAGCAGCCTTTATGATCGCCTATTTTAGTCGGCGCTTCGAGTGAATCATAAAAAAAGGTTTTGATATCATTGACGCCGTCTGTCCCCTGTTGTAATTTTTCAAAAATAGAATGGACTTTGCTTTTATAACATTTTAGGCTTTCTAGGAAAACACCCTGTTTACTACCAAAACTTGAATAAATCGAGAACTGGTTGATACCCATTTCTTTTTCCAACATACGAACGGAGGTATTCTCATACCCATTGCGCCAGAACAAAGACATCGCTTTTTCTATCACTTCTTGTTCGTTATATTGTTTTGTTCTTGCCATTGTTGCTTTTATCCTGACACAAAACTAAGCAGTCGCTTGGTTATAAAAAAATATTTAACGGAATTTAACAATAACCGTAGGATTTATAGCTTAAAAACCAACTTAAACAGCTTGTTTAAAACTCAGAGGCGTGCTTCCTGTGTGCCGCTTAAAGTATTTTACAAAATGTGAAACATCATTAAAATCAAGACTATATGCAATTTCAGAGATAGAAACATCAGTATAAACTAATTGTCTTTTAGCTTCTTGGATGATGTGAGCCGCGATAACTTGTGAGGCCGTTTTAGAGAAATTCTTTTTGCAAATAACATTCAAATTTTGTGTGCTAATATTCATTAAATCAGCATAGAAAGAAACATCATTACGCAATTCTTGTTTTAATAGTTTTTCAAAATGAAGAGATTTGTCAATATTTACCAAGGACTCTGTGCGATTTGAATAGCCAATAATTTTGGCAAAAAGCGCTTTCAAGCTACCTTCGACTACTTCTTTCTGAATACTCTCTTGTTTCATCTCTGAACATAAAACCTCAAACAACGCATCAATGGTTGCATCAGGCTGGAGCGCAATCATCTGTTCTTTGTTCAATCGAAAAAGTTGTTGGTTGATGTGTTTATCGATTGTTTTTTCAAGAAAATCTTCTTTTACAATGATGACATAACCTTCGGGAACGGTATTTATTTCCCAGTGATGCACTTCATTATTACTAATCAAGAAAACAACCGGTGGCTTTATCTCGTAAGAAACTGAATCCATATAATGGAAACCACTACCTTGCTTAAAATAAACCAACTCAATGTATTTATTATGTCGGTGTGGTTTGGTGAATCTTTTATTAACATCAAAAGGTTCAATTTTGATATTGGTTACGGTTGGTATTTTGGTATAGACAGCAATAGATTTATTCATTAGTCTTACTATATGAGATGCAAATTAAAGCAATTAGACTTGTTATGACTTATAACATCCTAAAAGGTTTAAACGATTCCTCACAAAATCAAGCTTCAGTAGATAATTTAACATATTGGCTAAAACTAGAACTACCATTTTTTTTAAGTAAAACTGAATAATTTCACCCAACGGGTTAATTTACTATATTTATAGCTTTAAATTCTATATATGCAGTTTTCTGAAAGAAGAAATACAACACGCTGGATTATCATTTTGATTTCATTTTTGATTGTTTCATTGATTCTTTGGAATACCTATACTTTTTTTCAAATTTTCAAAAACGAAGAACGACTTAAAATGAATCTTTGGGCGACTGCTCAAAAAACCCTCATCAATGCTGATGAGAATACCGAAGTCGATTTGCCTTTGCAAATCTTGAGCAACAACTCTTCTATTCCTATTATTTTAACGGAGAACGAACGCGTTATCAATACAGTCAACATTGATGAAAGCCTTGGTATTAATAGTGCTTCGACACATAAAATCCTAAATCGACTAAAAACTGAAAACGACCCTATTGTTATAGAATATGTACCTGGGAAATTTCAAAAACTATATTATGGTGATTCCGAATTGCTAAACAAGTTAAAATACTATCCTATAGCATTGGTTTTAATTATTTTCCTTTTTGGATTATTAGTCTATAACTTTTACAAAAGCACCAAGGTGGCTACTCAGAATAAGTTATGGGCTGGAATGGCCAAAGAAACAGCACACCAAATAGGAACTCCATTATCCTCACTAATAGGTTGGGTCGAAATATTAAAAGCCGATGAAGTTGATGAATCCATAACTATGGAAATCGAAAAAGACATTGCCCGACTTCAAACTATTACAGAACGTTTTTCTAAAATTGGCTCCACACCAACTTTAGAAAACAAAAATATCATTGAAGAAACCTTCCATGCTTATAACTATTTACAATCACGTTTTTCTAAGCAAATTGAATTTCATTTTGAAGCTCCCGAAATCCCCATTTTCATTCCTATCAACCCAACACTTCACGGCTGGACGATTGAAAACTTAGTCAAAAACGCTATTGATGCAATGAAAGGCAAAGGGAAATTGATTTTACAAATCGAACATGATAAAGGCAGTGTTCTAATAAATGTATCGGACACGGGAAGCGGTATTCATAAAAAACAATTTGAAACCATCTTTGAACCTGGTTTCACCACTAAAAAAAGAGGTTGGGGATTAGGATTATCATTAACCAAAAGAATTGTTGAAGAATACCATAATGGAAAAATTAAGGTATTAAAATCCGAAATAGGTTTGGGAACTACGATTCAGGTTAATTATAAAATTAATTCTTAAAAACTAAACACAGATTGCACGGATTAGCACCGATTTTTTTTACACATCGATAAAAACTCAATGCAGGCTCGAATCATTGACTTTTGATTGCAGTTAAATCACTTTGTTTAGGATAGAAAATCATAGCTTTGTTTGAACGAGAATTATTGGAAAACAAAAAACGCATCCATTGCTGGACGCGTTTTTTGTTTGATCTATATTTTTTAGATTTTTGAAATCAGATTTTGCTTTCGTAAATAATATCATATCAATATTTTACTTCAGCAATCTAAAATCGTTGATCAAAAACCTTATATCAATTATCCTTTCAAACTAGCTGACATATACTCTCTGTTCATACGAGCAATGTTCTCTAGAGAAATTCCTTTAGGACATTCGATTTCACAAGCACCTGTATTTGTACAGTTACCGAAACCTTCTTCGTCCATTTGGCGTACCATATTCAATACACGCTCAGTAGCTTCAACTTTACCTTGTGGTAACAAGGCATATTGCGAAACTTTAGCACCTACGAATAACATCGCTGAACCGTTTTTACAAGTAGCTACACAAGCTCCACAACCAATACAAGTTGCTGCATCAAAAGCATCATCAGCATCTTTTTTGTTTACTGGAATCGTGTTTGCATCAATAGTGTTTCCTGAAGTATTTACCGAGATAAAACCTCCTGCGTGTTGAATTCTGTCAAAAGAACTACGGTCAACAACCAAATCTTTCACTACTGGGAAAGCTGCAGCACGGAAAGGCTCGATTGTAATCGTATCACCATCCTTGAACATACGCATATGCAACTGACAAGTCGTTACACCACGGTCTGGACCATGAGCTTCCCCGTTGATGAATAAAGAACACATTCCGCAAATTCCTTCACGACAATCGTGGTCAAATGCTACTGGTGATTCTCCTTTGTTGATTTGTTGTTCGTTAAAAACGTCAAGCATTTCTAGGAACGACATATCTGGCTCAATTCCGTCAACTTTATAGTCAACCATTGCTCCTTTATCTTGGGCGTTTTTTTGACGCCATATTTTTAATGTAAGTTTCATTTTGTAAAGTATTAAGTATTAAGAAATAAGTATCAAGACTTTCTCAGAATACTATTTATAACTACGCTGTACTAATTTAATGTTCTCGTAATTTAGAGGCTCTTTGTGTAATACGGCATCACTTGGTTTTCCTTTGTATTCCCAAGCAGCTACATAAGCAAAGTTCTCATCATCACGAAGTGCCTCTCCTTCTGGAGTTTGATACTCTTCACGGAAGTGACCTCCACAAGATTCGTTACGGTGTAAAGCATCTTTAGCAAACAATTCACCTAATTCTAAGAAATCGGCAACACGAATTGCTTTTTCTAATTCTTGGTTGAATTCTTTATCTGTTCCAGGTACTTTAACATCTTTATAAAACTCTTCACGTAAAGCAGCGATTTCAGCCATAGCTTCTGTCAATCCTTTTTCGTTACGAGCCATACCTACTTTATCCCACATGATTTTTCCTAATTTCTTATGGAAGTAATCTACAGAATGTTTTCCTTCGTTGTTGATGAACTTACTGATTAAGTCTTTCACTCCTTTTTCAGCAGCTTCAAATTCTGGTAAATCAGTAGAGATAGGTCCCATTTTGATATCTGGAGCCAAATAATCTCCGATAGTGTAAGGCAATACAAAATATCCATCAGCCAAACCTTGCATCAAAGCCGAAGCTCCTAAACGGTTCGCACCGTGATCAGAGAAGTTTGATTCCCCAATAGAGAAACATCCAGGAATAGTAGTTTGTAAGTTATAATCAACCCATGTTCCACCCATTGTGTAGTGAACCGCAGGATAAATCATCATTGGGTTTGTATACGGGTCTTCGTCTACAATTTTATAATACATTTGGAACAAGTTCCCGTATTTACTTTTTACAATATCAGTACCTAATTTCGTTACTAAAGCTTTATCGTCAGCATCAAGTCCTTTTACATAAGCAGCTTCTTTTCCGTAACGTTGAATCGCAGCAGCAAAATCCAAGTAAACTGCTTCACCTGTTTTATTTACTCCAAAACCAGCATCACATCTTTCTTTAGCAGCACGAGAGGCCACATCACGAGGTACTAAGTTACCAAAAGCAGGATATCTTCTTTCTAAGAAATAATCTCTATCTTCTTCAGCTAAATCTTTTGCTTTTTTCTTTCCTTCACGAATCGCTTGTGCATCTTCTAATTTAGCAGGAACCCAGATACGTCCATCATTACGCAATGACTCTGACATCAACGTTAATTTAGACTGGTGGTCTCCTGAAACAGGAATACAAGTTGGGTGAATTTGTGTATAACAAGGGTTTGCAAAGAAAGCTCCTTTTTTGTGGATTTTCCAAGCTGCAGTAGCATTAGAACCCATTGCATTTGTCGACAAGAAGAAAACGTTTCCGTATCCTCCAGAAGCAATAACTACCGCGTGAGCAGAATGTCTTTCGATTTCACCAGTAATCAAGTTACGAGCGATAATCCCTCTTGCTTTTCCGTCTACTACTACTAAGTCTAGCATTTCGTGACGGTTGTACATTTTTACTTTTCCACGACCAATTTGACGGTTCATTGCTGAGTAAGCACCCAAAAGCAATTGCTGTCCTGTTTGTCCTTGTGCGTAAAAAGTACGAGAAACCAAAGTTCCTCCAAAAGAACGGTTGTCTAATAATCCACCATATTCACGAGCCAATGGCACCCCTTGAGCCACACATTGGTCAATAATATTAGATGAAACCTCAGCCAAACGGTGTACGTTAGCCTCACGAGCACGGTAATCCCCTCCTTTTACAGTGTCATAAAACAATCTGTAAACAGAGTCACCGTCTCCTTTATAATTTTTTGCCGCGTTGATTCCCCCTTGTGCCGCAATAGAGTGCGCACGACGTGGTGAATCTTGGAAACAAAATGCTTTTACGTTATATCCTAACTCTGCTAAAGTAGCAGCTGCAGAACCTCCAGCTAATCCAGTACCAACGATAATAATATCAAGGTTACGTTTGTTAGCAGGGTTTACTAAATTAATATGATCTTTATAATTTGTCCATTTGTCCGCTATTGGGCCAGCTGGTATTTTTGAATCTAATGCCATTATAATTGAATATTAATGATTGAAATGATGAAATAATGCAATAAATACGAATCCTAAAGGAACGATGATAGAAAACCATAAACCGAAGTTTTTCATCCCTTTTGTATATTTATTATTCGCTCCTACTGATTGAAAAGAAGAGCTAAATCCGTGTTGTAAGTGTAAAGACAACAAAATGAATGACAAACTGTATAAACCAGTACGTACTGGGTTTACAAATTTCTCTGCCAATTCATGGAAATAACGTGTTTCATCAGCTGGGTTAAACTCTACATACTTATAAATCATCTCTGGAAACCAGAAATCATAAAAGTGTAAAGCTAAGAAAGCCAAAATTACTGAACCTGAAATAATCATGTTACGAGATGCCCAAGACGCATTGGCAGCTCCATTGTAACTTGCGTAGTTTACAGGTCTTGCTTTTCTGTTTTGCAAATCCAAAGTGAATCCCATGATGAAGTGAAAAATCACCCCAACAATAAGAATTGGTTGAATTACAAATTGAATCAAAGGATTAGTTCCCATGAAATGAGAAATCGCATTGAACAAATCGGCACTAATTACCGAAGTCATATTGATTAAAAAATGCTGTGCTAGAAACAACATCAAAAAAAGTCCTGAAAGTGCCATAGCTACTTTTTTTGCTATTGACGATTTCAATAATCCAGATTTTGCCATAATATTTTAGAATATAATTTAAAAAGTACACAAAAATAGCGTAATTAGGCTCGAACTACAACCTTTTCATTCTTATTTATAATCATTTTAAAGTGATTGATTTCAAAAAAAGAAAAAGGAAGAAAACAAGATGCAAATAAATGATTTTCAGAATGTTAATTTTATAAAATCTGAAAAAACAGAAAATAATTCAGATTAAATTCATTTAGAAATTATTACCAAAAAAGCATTAAAATTATTAAAATCATAATTAAAACGACCTAAATTTTCAATTTCATAAACACACAAAACCAAACGATTTTGTGTATAAAAATAAATTGTTAACTCAAGGTTTCTTTTTTAGTCTTTCTGTTATAAAAATCTAGTTTTCTTTCGGACCTACATTTACAATCAGATTGTTTAAATTTGTTTTCTAATCCATAATAAAATGAAGTACGCCCCAATAAGCTCAAATCTATTCATAAAAAACCGTAAGAAGTTTACCACTCAAATGAAACCGAGTAGTGTTGCTATCTTCAATTCGAATGATATCTATCCCGTAAGTGCCGATAGCACCTTGCCTTTTGCACAACATCGTGATATTTTTTACCTAAGTGGCATCGACCAAGAAGAAAGCATTTTGTTGTTATTTCCAGATGCTCCCTATGCACACCAAAAAGAAATGCTATTCCTAAAAGAAACTAACGAGCATATTGCCATTTGGGAAGGAGCAAAACTCACCAAAGAACAAGCTTTTGACGTTTCCGGTATCAAAACCATTCATTGGCTGACAGATTTTGAAAAAGTTTTAGCAGAATTAATGTCGTATTCTGAAACGATTTACATCAATACCAATGAACATTATCGTGCTACCATTGAAACCGAAACCCGCGAAGCCCGTTTTGTAAAATGGTGGAAAGAAAAATATCCCGCTCATATTGTAGCTAAAAGTAATCCTATTTTGCAACGCCTTCGTTCTGTAAAAGAACAAGAGGAAATCGACTTAATCCAACAAGCCTGCAATATTACCGAAAAAGGTTTCCGTCGTATCTTGCCATTTGTAAAACCAAACGTTATGGAGTACGAAATCGAAGCTGAATTTATTCACGAATTTATTCGCAATCGTTCCAAAGGTTTTGCCTACACCCCTATCATCGCATCAGGAAACAGCGCCAATGTGTTGCATTATATCGAAAACAACAAAGCTTGTAAAGCTGACGAATTGATTTTGATGGATGTCGCTGCTGAATATGCGAACTATTCTAGTGACTTAACCCGAACTATCCCCGTTTCAGGACGTTATTCTGACCGACAAAAAGCGGTTTACAATGCCGTATTGAGAGTCAAAAACGAAGCTACCAAGATGCTCAAACCAGGTGTGCTTTGGAAAGAATACTCTGCCGAAGTAGGCAAAATCATGACCTCAGAATTACTCGGTTTAGGATTACTCGACAAAGCTGATGTTCAAAATGAAAACCCAGAATGGCCCGCTTACAAAAAATACTTCATGCACGGCACCTCACACCACATGGGACTCGATACTCACGATTACGGGATTCTAACCGAGCCAATGCAAGCCAATATGGTCTTTACGGTCGAGCCTGGTATTTATATCCCCAAAGAAGGTTTCGGAATACGAATTGAAGACAATGTGGTCATTCAAGAAAAAGGAGAACCATTCAACCTGATGCAAAACATCCCAATAGAAGTAGAGGAGATTGAGACTTTGATGAACACATAGTGTATTAGCCCTCGGATGTTACGGATTTAACTGATCTCACACGGATAAGCTATGATGTTTTCCGATAATCGACTTAAAAAATATCTGCGAAAATCTGCCAAATCTGCGTGAAAAAGTTAGCACGCAGATTCGGCAGATTTATGCAGATTAAATTTAGATTTCAACAAAAAAAATTCTGTGACCATCTGTTAAATCCGTAACATCCGAGGGCTATATCATTTCTTCTTGATAGTTTGTTTTTGGACGCATTCCACCGCGGCGGGACGGCTATACGCTATATCTTTTATCACTTTCGCGAAATCGTTACTCCTGAAATTTGGTGCATTTTTTGTAACTTTAGCTTTCAAAAAAAAGAATCATAAAATACAACCATAAGATGACAGCACACGAAATAGATTACCAAATATTTGGAGAAGAAATGCAATATGTCGAAATCGAACTCGACCCACAAGAAATCGTCATTGCCGAGGCAGGAAGCTTCATGATGATGGACAACAACATCCAGATGCAAACCATTTTTGGCGACGGATCCGACCAGCAATCAGGGATTTTTGGTAAATTATTGTCCGCTGGAAAGCGTGTCTTAACAGGCGAAAGTCTGTTTATGACTGCCTTTATCAACCAAAATTTCGGCAAAGCCAAAGTGTCTTTTGCTTCACCATATCCAGGTAAAATCCTCCCGATTGATTTAACGCAATTTGGCGGGAAATTCATTTGTCAAAAAAGTTCGTTTTTATGTGCTGCCAAAGGTGTTGCCGTAGGAATTGAATTTTCAAAGAAACTCGGTCGCGGCCTTTTTGGTGGTGAAGGTTTCATCATGCAAAAAATTGAAGGCGATGGAATGGCATTTGTACATTCTGGAGGAACCATGGCCAAAAAAGAGTTAGGGCCAGGCGAAATCCTAAAAGTGGATACGGGTTGCATCATCGGTTTTACCCAAGATGTGGATTACGATATTGAATTCATTGGAGGGATTCGAAACTCGGTTTTTGGAGGTGAAGGTTTGTTTTACGCCACCCTTCGTGGTCCCGGAACGGTATATATACAATCACTCCCTTTCAGCCGACTAGCCGATAGAATCATCGCCTCTGCTCCAAAAGCTGGTGGAGAAAGCCGAGGCGAAGGTAGTTTACTTGGCGGATTAGGAAATTTATTGGATGGGGATAATCGGTTTTAAAATTTTACATTTTCTTTGACATAGGAAAGGGCACAATCTTTTTCCTCATGAGTCCCTTGTTTTCAAAATGACGAGATATTTCCATAGTTTTTTCGATAAAATCGTTAGTTCCATCTTCTCTTTGATAGTAGAAAATTTTTATGGAAATACATCTTTCGTTTTCAAAAATTTCTTTTAACATTGTCCTATCTGACAATCCACATGAATGACCAAAAATATATACTTGAAAATCATCTGAGTCCAAAAACCTTATTAAATTATGATAATTTTGAGTATTGAAATACCCAAAAGACTTTATGTGCCTAAAAAGAATATTATTTTTTTCTTCTTCGAAGTTTTTATAATGAATATTAAACTCATCCCCAAAACCAAAAATTAGCGGATTATAACTATTGTTTAATTCTCCATGAATATAATTCAAGTTTGTAGTAATTCTTCGAGAACATTTTTGGAAATAACTATCCAATGTATTTGTGTAATTAAAATTTAAAAAAAGTAATTCTTTTGGTTCAACATCTGTTTCCATTTTCTTTAATACTACATCCTCTTTTTTAATAAGACCACAAAATTGATTCTGGTACTCTGATTTAGTAATAAAGCTTTTTTCAGTTTCTACTTTCTTTAAATATTTTTCTAATAATGCTCTTAAATAATCAAACTCATCATTTAAATCATTTACTCTTTTATACTCAAATTCGCCATTTCCATATCTTAATTCTAATAGACTATCAAAATATTCACTTTCAATATCTACCCAATTAATTTTATCAAATTTATTTTGTAATCTTTTCAAAAATAGACTTTTATAACTCATCCGAACATAATCAGCATATCTTTTAAGCCAATTATTGACTTCAATAATTGAATTAAGATTAGGTTTTTCTTTGAACGGATAAGAATTATTAGATTTAATAGAGATTAATTTATCCTCATAAACTCTATCGGTTAAAAATATATTGACTTTTTCTACAATATAATCATCAATGAAATCTTTATACGAAGTAGGCAATCCATGCGCTAAATCAAATCCGTTTCCAATAATTACCAGTCTGTTCATCTGTAAAAATCCTTTTCTCAAATATACTGACTTTTAGTACAAATAGGAATTACAATAAGTATGTAAATGAAATTTTTATCAACAAGTTGGAAAACTGAAATAGGAGAAATAAACGAAATTCGTAGCCCCGATTGCAGCGGCATCCTTTTATGTTTTTTTTCAAAACATAAAAGATATAGCGGAAAGCGGGAGGAATCGTGAATAATACTAAAATCGTATGCTCCTAAAAAAATAAAAAAATCCTATTTTTGCGTATGTACGGGCAAATACGGACAAATACGGCAAGTACGGGCAAGTACGGACAAGTCGCGACTTGTCCCTACGGCCCTACGGCCCTACGGCCCTACCAATTATCATAATACAATGCTTTTGAAAAACATTCTACATAAAAATACCAATATTGCTTTTTCGGATTCTGGAAAAGGCACGGCTATCGTTTTGCTTCATGGCTTTTTAGAAAATCAAAAAATGTGGGACGCATTTGTACCTGAATTTTCCAAAAAACACCGTGTGATTACTATTGATTTACTAGGGCATGGTGAAACGGAATGTATGGGCTATGTACACTCGATGGAGAACAATGCTGAGGCGGTGCATGCGGTGCTGACGCATTTACGCATTCGTAAGGCTATTTTTGCGGGGCATTCTATGGGCGGTTATGTGGCTTTGGCTTTTGCCGAATTGTTTCCTGAGATGATGAAGGGATTGGTGTTGCTCAACTCCACATCCAGAGCTGATAGCGAGGAACGAAAATTGAATCGGGACCGCGCCATCAAAGCGGTAAAACAAAGTTATGTGAACTTCATCCGAATGTCGATTGCTAATTTGTTTAGCGAAGATAACAGAGAACGCCTTGACACTGAAATTGAAAACGTCAAAAAAGAAGCTTTGAAAACGCCTCTACAAGGAATTGTGGCCTCACTCGAAGGCATGAAAATACGCATTGACCGAGAGGTGCTTTTACATTTAACGCCTTATCCTAAAATGTTGATTTTGGGCGAAAAAGATCCTGTTTTAAACTACAACGAATCGCTAGAACAAATCGAGGATACAGATGTAAAATTAGTCAGTTTTCCTGATGGACATATGAGTCATATTGAAAATCAGGATGAGTTGATTGCAGTTTTGTTGGGGTTCTTTAAGACTGTTTAGAATTTCATATTTTTTTTGGAACGCAGATTGGAGAAATTAAAAAAATTAAAGAAATCTTCTTTGTGTGCTTTGCGAAGACTTTGCTCTCTTTGCGGTTAAATGGGACACGGATTAAACGGATTTAACTGACTCTCTTTGTGTTTGGATTGTCTATAGCCGCTGATTGTAACGGATTCGATTGTGCTCTTGCGAATTGGGTCTGTACTTCAATTAATGATTTTGCCTTTGCAACTTAGCGCCTTTGCGGTTAAAACAGGAACACAGATTCGAGAAATTAAAGAAATTTAGAAAATTTTCTCTATGAACTCTACGAAACCTTTGTTCTCTTTGCTCTCTTTGCAGTTAAAAAACTTAGTGCCCCTTGTGCCTTCTTTGTGCCCTTTGTGTTTAAATCATTCTAAACTTTCTCGTTAAAAAGAACCGTCTCATCCAAAATTTCACCCAATAACAACACAATTTGCCCCAAGAAATCATCCATTACATTGTTGTCAATTGTATAATTGACTTCTTTTCCTTCTTTGAAATTAAAAGGCAAAAAGCCTGATTTTAAGTTTTTGAACGAAATAATTCCTGCTTCGATGGGTTTGTCTCCTGCTTCTTTTTCATACATATAGGCGTAGGCTAAAACCTGAATAATTTTGTCGTATTTGATATCGTCAATTAACCCTTTCCATGATTTTAGCGTCACACTTGATTTTTCGACTTTACCTGTTTTGTAATCAATAATTCGAATGGTTCCGTTGCGTTCTTCGATTCTATCGACATTTCCTTTAATAAGTACTGGGAATGGTAACAATGGATGTGTTAATTCACGTTGAAAGGTAGTTTCGAGTGCGATAATCTTAATGGCATCTCCTGATTTGATTGTCTCTAATTCAACTTTCAAGAAATTAGACACATTTCGTTTAGCCACTTCAAAAGCCAAGAGGTTGCGCCCTTTTTTGATTTCACCTTCTTTGTAAACCAGCTTGAATTGTTTTAAAACTTCGGCTTCCAAAAGCTTGAAGCATTCTAAAATATCATTTTCAGATAAAAACTTCCCAATAAAAGGAGTGTACAAAGCCTCTAAGGTTTCGTGAATAATTGTCCCCAAGGTATTCAACGCAATATTTTCTTCCACTTCTTCCACTTCACTAACACGTAAAATCTTTTGGAAATAAAACTGCATCGGATTCCGAATATAACTCGTCAATGCCGAAGGTGAAAATCCTTTTTCAGCAATTTCTTTTAGGCGCTCCATTACTAATGGTGATTTTTCGACAGCCATTGGTCTATATGCGGTTTCAGGAACTACCGCATTGTATATTTCATGTGACAGTGTATGATTGGGTTGTTTTTCAACCTCTAGTTGCGTAATAAATCGGCTTTTCTCACCTGCGTCGAGTCCGTCACTTTCTGTGTTATACAGTAGAAAAATATTTTTAGCGCGTTGCAACAAATGATAAAAATGATAGGTGTAAATAGCGTCTTTCTCTTTGAAAGTAGGCAAACCTAATTCACGTTTCACATCATAGGGAATAAACGAATTTTGGGATTTCCCTGCAGGGAATTTCCCTTCATTCATCGAAGTAATAATTACGGTGTCAAAATCCAAAACCCTACTCTCTAGCACTCCCATAATTTGCAAACCATTCAATGGCTCTCCTTCAAAAGAAACCTCAGCCAAATCAATTACTTGTTTGTAAATAGCGTGAAGCGTATCTATTTTATCAATTTCGGGATGTTGAGTATAATAATTTATTAGTTTATTGATGACTTTAAAAATCGCATAAACGAATGACTTCGTGATTTTTTCTTCTTCGTTATCGTTACTAAGATTATTCTTGATAGCTAATAACAATTCCGAAACTGTTTCCAATACCGCGATTGAACCTGATTCCCATTTTTTAAACAACAACAAAAACAAATCTGTTGGTGCTGTATTAAGTTCGGTTAGTTTTTGATAGGTGATAAAGGTATAATTGTTCTCGTTGATGATTTTAACTAGCTTAGACGTTTTTGCATATGGCTCTACCAAAGGATGTGTCAAGATATCCAAAACATCTTTATAATAGAACACATAATTCTTTGCATTACGTGACAACGCATTAGTGTGCATTTTAAAAAGCTTCGCAATCAGGATTTGAGCAGGATTGTTTTTACTAGAATAGCCCATGGTAATATTCAAGGCACCAACACTAGCGGGTAAAGCATACAAAAGTGGAATCAAAACATTCTCTTCCCCTAGAACCACAGCAACTTTGTCAAGTGAAGCCGTTGGATTTTGTTCGATAATATTTTCAATAATACTTCCTGCAATTTTAGCCTGACCAATAGTCTTGGGTGTACCAATAACCTGAATGTTTTTGGACTGTGAAAACTCATCAACAATCCACTCAAAATGATTGCTTTTATAATGTTTCCAACTACTCTTAAAACGTCTTAAAAACAAACCTGCGTCATGATACGGGTCGTTCAAAAAGGTTTGATCCGCATCCCAAAGAATTTCGGCTTGATCAACTGCTATAAGATGCTGAATGATTTTTTCTTCGGAAGCATTCAAAGCATTGAAGCCTGCAAATAGGTAATAACTCCCTTTTATTTCCTTAGAAAAGCTAGTCACATTACCCACAGCCTCACGATAGATGAGCCCTTGATAACCTACTTTTTTTTGCAATAAATGAGCATATAATGATTGGTAATATTTAGGAAGTAATTTCCAGAAATCAATATACTTTTCTAATAGGGGCGTTTTATCTTCTACTTCAATTCCCCATTTTTTGATGTCCTCAATGTCTTTTAGATAAGACAACACATGAGTAGGATCTAATAAATAACGATCAATTTCATTAAAGTCTTGTAAAAGAGTTTTTGCCCAATTGGCAAAGAGTTCAAAAGACTGTTGATGTGCTTTATCGGTAATTGATAAATAAACTTGGTAGAATTCAAACAGTAGTTCAATAGGGTCTATAGCCCTAATTTTGGCTATATTTTGAACAAAATCCTC
Source organism: Flavobacterium sp. NG2 (assembly GCF_034119845.1). Taxonomy (NCBI): domain Bacteria; kingdom Pseudomonadati; phylum Bacteroidota; class Flavobacteriia; order Flavobacteriales; family Flavobacteriaceae; genus Flavobacterium; species Flavobacterium sp. NG2. The sequence goes on from NZ_CP139420.1 coordinate 366,187, forward strand.
AATGCTAATTATTTCGGGAGCGAGAATGTTTGTTTTTACTTGTTTTTTTAAGGCTTCTATTAAAAATACCTTTGCTCTTTTATTAGGCAAAACAATGACCCTGTTGGACAATTGTTCACTGTGATTTTCCAATAAATGGCTTGCAATTTTATCTAAAAAAGGAATCGTTGTCATTTTATAAAAATAAAAAAACGCCCCGATAATTCGGGGCGTTTTATATTTTATTTTAAAGAAAAATTATTTTACTAAAATAACTTCTGTTCTTCTGTTTTTAGCTTTTCCAGCAGCAGTTTTGTTAGACGCAACTGGCTTAGATTCACCGTAACCAACAGCAGTCAAATTAGAACCATTAATCCCTCTTTGAACTAAAGCATCTTTTACAGCATTTGCTCTGTCTTCAGAAAGTTTTTGATTGAAAGCTTCTGAACCGTCGCTATCAGTATGTCCTTCAATTCTAAATTTAGCATTTGGATATTCTTTGATGATATTTGTAATAGCATCTAATCTTACTGGAACATCAGAAGATTTGAATGTCGCTTGTCCTGAGTTAAAGTAAACTGATTTTACTTCAGTATTGATTTTCTCAATTACTTCTTGAGATACTTCTGGACATCCTTTGTTGCTTTTTGGACCAGCTACTTTTGGACATTCATCATCTTTATCTAAAACACCGTCTCCATCTGTATCAGGCCATGGACATCCACCATTTTCTTTTACTCCTTTTACTTTAGGACATTTGTCATCCTTATCAGCTACTCCGTCTCCGTCAGCATCTGGACAACCTTTCATTGCTTTTGTACCTGCTTCTTTTGGACAAGCATCTTCAGCGTCAGTAATACCATCTCCATCTGAATCTGGACAACCATTTAAAGCTGCAATACCAGCAACATCTGGACAAGCATCATCTTTATCAGCAATTCCATCTCCATCAGTATCAGGACAACCGTTGAATTGTTTCAAACCTTTTACATCTGGACAAGCATCATATTTATCGTAGATACCATCTCCGTCTGTATCTTTACCTCCAAATTTGAAAGTAAGACCTACAGTATGTTGAAAGTGACCTGGTGCATCAGGAGTTCCTGACCCATCAACTCTATCTCCACCTAATAAATCAGCACCTTTGTAAGTTGTTGCTAATGACAAACCAACTACATCAGAAAACCAGAAATTAATTCCAGCTCCTAAATTTAAAGTACCATAACTACTATCACCTAAGAAAGTATACCCTCCTCCAACACTAAGGTTAGGATCGATAACTTTAGAGTTGATTAAATTCATAAAACTGTATTTAACAGCTCCATCAATTCCATAATACATTAAATCACCAGGATTAGAAGTCACATAATTTCCCCCTGTATAAGTTACAAATTTTTCAATTTTATTAACCGAACCTTGAACTCCAAAAGAGAAATTATTCCCTACATTTCTAGCAACACTTAAGTATGAGATTGAAGGAAGAATATTCCAGTTATCTTTTACTGCAAATGGTTGAGAAAAATGATTGGCAAAAAATCCTTGGTCTCCTCCAGCAGTTACTCTGGTATCAACGGCATTAACCCCAAATGAGATAGCCCATGGGTTGTTACTGTCTTGCGCTTGAGAAGATAATCCCGACACCATCAATACAGCAACCAAAAGTTTGTTAAGATGTTTCATACTTGATTTTATTTTTAATTATTATTTTAATTAATTGCTAACAAAAGTAATGCGTAATTTTTTAATTACAAAACAGATTGTTAAAAAACCGATAAAATTCGCCCTCCTAAATGCAATTAAATCAGCCTAGTTTAAAATAGAAACTGTTTTTAGCAATATTTAGAACGATTTATTGACAATCATTAAAAAATTAAATTTCCACCACCTCTACAATATCACCTATATAAACTATTATTTTTGCCCCAACTTTATACCCCATAAGTTCAATCGCTGATTGGTAATTCTCCAACTGTTTTTGATACTTACTATTATGAGCTCCTGTTTTATAATCTAGTAACAATATGATATTGTCATTTGTTAAAACCATTCTATCAGGCTTTACTAGCCTTCCTTCTTTCTGAATTATCGTTTGTTCATTCATTACAGTATTTCCTTCTACAAAGAACAACTGTAATTTATCATGATTAACAACCTCACTAAGTGTTTGCAGCACTACTTCTTTTTGCCCTAAGTGAATCAAACCATTTTCAATAGCTTTCTCAACAGCCAAATCAACATCATGTTTTGTTTGCACAAACGAAAGTATCTCGTGAATCACATTACCATATGCAATAGACTCTTGTTGATGTGTACCCCACATTAAGGCTTCGCGTTGTGCAATTTTTATATTTTTAAAATCCAAAACATGCTCAACAGACGGAATCACTTTGGATGTATCAACATGTCTTTCAACTGGTGAAATTTTACCAGGACTTCCCCATTCATAATTATTTTTTTCTGGATTAAAATCAGCAAACTGCATTAAATAATGAATAAAAAACGACGACATATTATTTTCTTTCACTTCCCCTTTTGAGGTAAAGTTTCGATTCGATATAACATATAATTGTTCTTCAGCACGAGTCAATGCAACATATAAAACATTGATATTATCCAATAGATCTTCTTGTTTTTTTTGATCGTAAACAAATTTTGCTGCTTCTCCAAAACCTTCAACTGCTTTAGTATTATCAATAAGTACTTTGGGCAATCCTAAGGTTTCATCTTCATTTGCAAGCCACAATTTATCTTTCGGCTTCATCACATAATCTTCTTCAGCAAAAGGAAATATTACCACCGGAAACTCTAAACCTTTCGATTTATGAATGGTCATGATACGAACTGCATTATTTCCTTCAGGGGATGGAATACTAAATTTACTGGCGTTTTTATCCCAAAAATTCAAAAAATCAGCAATCCCTGCTTGATTACGGACGTCTCGTTCAAGAACGATGTCGAGGAAATATTGCACGTAGGCAGTCCCCACCCCAGCCCTTCCCTGAGGGGAGGGAGACTTTGTAAACTCTTTATCTATAGACGAATCATCCGAAACAAATAAATGGTCATTATTTGTTTCTAATTCCTCTTCATGTGTCGTTTTCAAATTAGAAAGCAATTCATTCTGAATTTGCAATTCTTTTCTTATTTTTTCTAATACAAATGAAATGTTTTTTATCACTTGTTCATTCGTAAAACGAATCACTTTGTATCCTAATCCATTTAAAACATTGGTTCGTTCTTGATCTGATAAAATTTGTTCGGGTGTGAAATGATAGTCCCCATCAACCTCAATAATTAGTCTTTTAGTTAAACAAACAAAATCAACAATATAGTTGTCTATTAAATGTTGTTGTCTAAACTTACTACCTAATGCTTGATTTTTAAGTTCAGACCATAAAATTTTCTCGGCTACGGTAGGCTCTTTTTGATGTTGAATTGCCTTCTCAATTACTAAATGAGAATAGTTTCCACCAGTCAAATATCCTTTTTTAGTAGAAACGTTTGCATTATCAGAATTAGCTCCACTTCTAACATCAAGCATATCCACATCGCCTCCTCCTCCTTGGGAGAGGGCTGGGGGGAGGATAAACTTTCCAACAATTATCTCGACCGCCTCATACAATGATTTCTTTCGAATGTTTTGAAATAAAAGCTGGATCCCAAATGTTTCAAGCCAATTTTCAAAATCAACTTCGTTTTTTAATTCCATTCCAGCGAGAATGAAATCATGGGTTGGCAACTGGTCTTGGTTGTTTTCGGCTAGGAAATATAAAAAATTAGCTTTAGCCTCTATGTTGGCGTTATTCTTTAAGTATTTTAATAAGTCAATAATGAAGCGAACCTCAGTCGCATTTTGAATCATTAAAGTTTCAGACGATAGCAAAGGGATTTTTTGTTCTGTCAAATAATTAGCAATCGCGACACCTTGGTCGCGTTTACGGGTGAGAATTACAATATCCTTATATTCAAAACCAGATTGAAGTACTTTTTCAATGGTTTGATGTGTGGCTTGCAAGTACAAATCAGTTTTATCTAAGATTTCCTCCTCTTCCTCATCGGATTTTTCAATTTCCGGGATAAAGGATATATTAACATAACCTCCTGTTTTATCGTTTGTTTTTTGATGGCTATGGTTTTCGTATAAATCTTTATAATCAGGATGCTCAAATTCTGAAGAGAGCATTTTAAAAAAAGCATTATTGAAATTAATCACTTCCGAATAACTACGGTAGTTTTTATCCAAATGAACTAAATCCTTATCCGGATTATTGAACGGATTCAAATCCTTGCTTAGGTCAATAAATTGTTCGGCTTTTCCACCACGCCAGCGGTATATAGATTGTTTTGGGTCACCCACAATCATCAAAGTTCCTTTGTCGCCATAATCATCCTGACCCGAAAGAGCATTATCAATCAGTGGAATCAGGTTTTGCCATTGCATTTCGGAGGTGTCTTGAAATTCATCAATAAAAAAATGACGGTATCTTTCTCCCAATCGCTCATAGATAAAAGGAGCGGGTTGATTTTGAATTTGGTTATGTATAATAGCATTAAATTCGGTAATAGAGAGTACATTTTGTTCTTCTTGAATTTTAGCCAATTCATTACTAACCGTATTTAGTAACGAAAGCGGTGTGATGTTTTTGAGAAAAGCTTTGTAAAAATCACGCTTTGCAAAATTAGCATAGACAACCGCTAGTTGTTGTAATAGTTCTGGGATAATCGATTCTATTATTTCACGGTCTTTTGCCGTTTTGTTAATGGCGATATCCTCAAACTCATGAAAAGTTTTGTTTTTAGGATTGAATTTTCCATCTCGAATACTAACTACATGATTAGGGAAAGTGCCACGAGAAAAAGATTTTAAGTCAATTCCTTTTTGCTCGATTAAGGACAGTACAGTTTCTGCCTGTTTCTGATTCTCTTCTTCTAATTCTTTACAAATAACATTGAGTTTCTTTTTAATTTCCACAAATTCAACAATATTCTTATCATGAAAATGCAGGATTTCGTTGCGGTGATTTTCGTTGAGCACTAATCGTCCAGTATCAAGAATTTCCCGTGAGACATCCCAAGATTTATCATCATCGGTTTTCTCCATTGTAAAATCGATTAGTAACTTGGTCAAGGTTTCGTCCTCACCTGCTTGTGCTATAATAGCATCCACGGCTTCAATTAATAGATTTTCGGTATCCAAAGTAACTTCGAAAGTCATAGGTAAATTCAAATCGTGCGCAAAAGCTCTAATAACCTTATGCGTGAATTTATCAATAGTCGAAATATCAAAAGCAGCATAATTATGAATGATGTGCTTGATTATTTGTTGAGATTTGACCTTGATTTGAGTTAGTGAGAGCTTGACCTCCCACTCCTTTGTATCTTCGACAAGGTTATTCATCAAGTCTAAAGCTTTTGCTGATGGTTCATCCTTAGCAAACTCAGACAAACTTCCCACAATACGGGATTTCATTTCATGTACCGCTTTGTTGGTAAATGTTATAGCCAAGATGTTTCTATAAGCGTCATTTTTACGAGCAGTGAGAATAATTTTGAGGTATTCTTTGACCAGATTATAGGTTTTTCCGGATCCTGCTGAGGCGTCGTATATGGAGAATGAATGTCTTTGCATAACTTTATATTGTTGATTACGAAATCTCCTAGCCCCAATAGAAGCGAAAATCCTTGTGGGGGCTGGCATTTATGCCCCACAAGATTACTACACTTGACTTTTATTTCATCGGAGTTCAGTGAACTTCGTTTGTAGCGGATAGTGAGAAACAGCTTCTGAAAAATCAGAAACTATAAAATTGCGTATATAATGCTTAAAAGTAGTATTTTTGCAGTATGGAAACAAACAGACAGAAAAAAATAGGCGGAGTCATCCAAAAAGATTTGGTTGACATCTTGCAAGGTGAAGTGAGAAAAAACGGGGTTACCAATTTGGTGATTTCAGTATCCAAAGTGGCTGTGACTTCTGATTTATCAGTGGCTACAGTATATTTAAGCATCTTTCCTCAGGAGAAAGCGTTAGAAACATTAGCAGCAATAAAATCGAATACTTCTTTGATTAAGCATGATTTAGCACAGCGTGTAAGCAAGCAATTACGCCGTGTTCCTAACTTGGTATTTTTTGTAGATGATACTTTGGATTACATTGAAAAGATTGATAATGCATTGAAAAATCAAGAAAACCCAATTGAAAACAGAGATTTACTAGACAAAAGAAGACAGTTCTAACTTTTGAATTTTCCGCTTTACATAGCCAAACGCTACATCCGTAGCAATAGTAAAAATAGTGCCATCAATATCATCAACCGCATTGCGAGTATGGGAATAATTGTAGGCGCCATGGCTTTGTTTGTGGTACTATCCGTCTTTAGCGGATTGAAAGTTTTTAGCCTTTCGTTTACCAACAACATTGACCCCGATTTAAAAATTAGCAGTACACTTGGCAAATCGTTTACAGTAGACAACAATCAGGAAGCACAACTTAAAAAAATTAAAGGAATAGCTTCCTATTCTAAAATTATCGAAGAACGGGTTTTATTTGTCTATGGAGACAAACAAGAAGTAACCTATTTAAAAGGTGTTGATGATAATTTTACCCAAGTAAATCCAATAAAAGAAACGCTGTATAACGGACAATGGTTTGAATACAACACTGCTCAAGTGGTCATAGGCTACGGACTTGCCCAAAAACTCTCCATAGGCTTACTTGATTTCAATACAAATCTGGAGGTTTTTGTACCAAAACCAGGTCGTGGCGGAATCAATTCCCCAGAAGACGCTTTCAATAAAACCATAATTTACCCGATTGGTATATATGCTATCAATGAAGATTTAGACTCCAAATATGTTTTCGGAGATTTGCGGATGGCTCAAGATTTACTGGAATATGACAGAAAACAAATTTCAGGTATTGAAATCAAAAAGAATACTGATGCTGACGAAGCCTTGATTATCGAACAGCTAAACCAAATTTTTAAAAACAAAGTCACAATAAAAAACAGAGCTCAACTCAATGAGTCGCTGTATAAAATGTTAAATACGGAGAATATTGCCGTTTATTTAATTTTTACCCTTGTGATTATAATTGCACTTTTTAACTTAATTGGAGCATTGATTATGATGATCCTAGATAAAAAAGGAAACTTGAAAACCTTATTTAATTTGGGCGTCGAAATCAGAAGTTTACGCAAGATATTCCTCCTTCAAGGAACTTTGTTGAGTTTCTTTGGTGGATTAATTGGACTAGCTTTAGGGATTGTTATTGTAATTTTACAGCAACACTTTGAATGGATTATGATTACTCCGACTTTAGCTTATCCAGTCGTTTTCTCATTGGAAAATGTAGTAATCGTAATGGCAACGATCATCATACTTGGTTTTATCGCTTCTTTGATAGCCAGTAGCAGAGTAAGCGAACGATTACTCGAGTAACAATCTAACACCCTATTAACGGAATACCGCCAAAAAATAACTCAAAAAAAAAGCTGCCTTAAAGACAGCTTTTATTGTTATTTTACTATTATTGAGGATCCCTCATTTTGAAAGTATCCATAAATGCAGTTGTATAATTTCCTGCGATATAATCTGGTTCATCCATTAATTGTCTATGGAAAGGAATAGTTGTTTTGATTCCTTCGATTACAAATTCATCCAAAGCTCTACGCATTTTACTAATAGCTTCTTCACGTGTTTGTGCAGTAGTTATCAACTTAGCAATCATAGAGTCATAATTTGGTGGAATGGTGTAACCTGAATACACATGAGTATCTAAACGCACTCCATGACCTCCTGGCATATGCAAAGTGGTAATTTTTCCTGGAGAAGGTCTAAATTCATTAAACGGGTCTTCAGCATTAATACGACACTCAATAGCATGCAATTGTGGCAAATAATTTTTACCCGAAATTGGCACACCAGCAGCAACTAATATTTGCTCACGAATCAAATCGTAATCAATTACTTGCTCAGTAATTGGGTGCTCTACTTGGATACGAGTATTCATTTCCATAAAGTAGAAATTACGGTGCTTATCTACCAAGAATTCAACTGTTCCTGCACCTTCGTATTTGATATACTCAGCAGCTTTCACAGCAGCTTCTCCCATTGCTTGACGCAATTCGTCAGTCATAAAAGGAGAAGGAGTTTCTTCTGTTAATTTTTGGTGACGTCTTTGTACAGAACAATCTCTTTCTGAAAGATGACAGGCTTTACCGTAAGAATCACCTACGATTTGAATTTCGATATGACGAGGTTCTTCGATTAATTTCTCAAGATACATTCCGTCATTACCAAAAGCAGCAGCAGACTCTTGACGAGCACCTTCCCAAGCTTTTAATAAATCTTCTTCTTTCCAAACTGCACGCATTCCTTTACCTCCACCACCAGCAGTAGCTTTAAGCATTACAGGAAAACCAAATTCTTTAGCAAGTTGCAAAGCTTGTTCGTAAGATTCTAAGATTCCAACTGAACCAGGTACACAAGGAACCCCCGCTTCAATCATAGTTGATTTAGCCGAAGCTTTATCCCCCATACGGTCAATCATTTCAGGAGCAGCACCAATAAATTTGATTCCGTGCTCTTGACAAATTTTAGAAAACTTAGAGTTTTCAGATAAAAATCCGTATCCTGGATGAATTGCATCTGCATTTGTAATTTCTGCAGCGGCAATAATATTTGACATTTTCAAATAGGACAAGTTACTTGGTGGTGGTCCAATACAAACCGCTTCATCAGCAAACCTTACGTGTAAACTCTCAGCATCAGCAGTAGAGTAAACAGCAACTGTTTTAATGCCCATTTCTTTGCAAGTTCTAATTACACGAAGTGCAATTTCTCCCCTATTTGCAATTAATATTTTTTTAAACATCTTCTTTATATTAAAAATTACAAATTCCAATCTCCAAATTCCAATCTATTGGATTTTGTGATTTGTCTATTGGAATTTTTAAAAAATTATGATGGGTCAACTAAGAATAATGGTTGGTCAAATTCTACTGGAGACATATCGTCAACCAATATTTTTACAATTTTACCTGAAACTTCTGATTCAATTTCATTAAATAATTTCATTGCTTCAATCACACAAAGTACATCTCCTTTTGCAATAGTATTACCTACTTCAGCAAAAACTGGTTTGTCTGGAGATGGCTTTCTATAGAAAGTACCAATAATTGGTGATTTGATAGTAATATATTTAGACTCTTCAACCGCTGGCGCAGCAACAACTGGTGCAGCCGGTGCTACTGGTGCAGCTGCTGGCACTACTGCTTGCTGTACTTGTGCTTGAGGCGCTTGCTGGATGTAAGTTGCTTCTGTATTGTTTTCAATTGTAGTTCTAATGGTGATTTTCACATCATCCATTTCTAATTTAACTTCCGCAACACCTGTATTTGAAACAAATTTGATTAGGTTCTGAATTTCTTTTAAATCCATAATTGGTCTATTTTTAGTTTAAATTTATTTTTTGTCGTATGCCCATTTTAAATAAACAGACCCCCAAGTGAATCCTCCACCGAAGGCTGCGAATATAATAGTATCTCCTTTTTTAAACAAATGTTCAAAATCACTGATAACTAAAGGTAAGGTTGCTGAAGTCGTATTACCATATCTTTCGATATTCATCAACACCTTTGATTCTTCTAAATTCATTCTACTTGCTGTAGCGTCAATAATCCTTCTGTTAGCTTGGTGTGGAATTAACCAATCAACATCATCATTAGTTAGGCTATTTCTTTTTAGGATTTGCTCACTAGCATCAGCCATATTAGTCACAGCATATTTGAAAACGGTTTTCCCGTCTTGCATAATATTGTGTCTGTTATCTGTTACTGTTTGGATTGTAGTTGGAACCAAAGAACCTCCTGCAGGTATTCTAAGGAAATCACGTCCTACACCATCACTTCTTAAATATTCATCTTGCAAACCTAAACCTTCGAAATTTGGCTCAAATAAAACAGCTCCAGCACCATCACCAAAGATAATACAAGTTGTTCTATCTGTATAATCTACAATCGAAGACATTTTGTCTGCACCAATTAAAAGTACTTTTTTATATCTTCCTGATTCAATGTAAGCCGCTGCAGTAGACATTCCGTATAAAAAACTAGAACAAGCAGCCTGTAAATCGTAAGCAAAAGCATTTGTTGCACCAATCTCAGTCGCTACATAAGCCCCTGTGGCCGCAACTGGCATATCTGGAGTTGCAGTAGCCATAATTATCATATCAATTTCTAGAGGATCTATATTTCCTTTAGCTATTAAATCTTGCGCTGCTTTTATTGCTAAAAATGAAGTCCCTTTATCTGTGTCCTTAAGGATTCTTCTTTCTTTAATTCCTGTACGAGAGGTAATCCACTCGTCATTAGTATCTACCATTGTCTCTAAAACTTTGTTCGAAAGAACAAAATCTGGAACATAAGCTCCAACAGCGGTAATTGCGGCGGTCATTTTTTTCATTTTATCTGACTATTTTTCTCCAAATGACAACATTTGAAAAAACGTTTAAAAGGGGTTGAAAATTACAAAAAAAAAATTAAACCCGTTGTTTTCGAACTTCTTATTTAAGGAAAATTATAAACAACAAAAAAACTCTCACAAGTGAGAGTTCATATATCATCTATAAAGAAAATGCATTAAGCAAAAGTAGCTTCTGACTTATCAATAACAACTTGCCCTCTGTAATACATTTTACCTTCATGCCAGTAAGCTCTGTGGTATAAATGTGCTTCTCCTGTAATAGGACAAGTAGCGATTTGTGCTACTGTAGCTTTATAATGTGTTCTTCTCTTATCTCTTCTTGTTTTCGAGATTTTTCTTTTAGGATGTGCCATTTTACTATATTATTTATCCGTTAATAGTTGCTTTAATTTGTCCCAACGCGGGTCAATATTGTCTTCGTTTTGTTCTTTCTCTTCTTTCTTTTGTTCTTTTATTGTCAACTCATTCAGTCGATCAAGGGCTTCTGTCTTTAAACTTCCATCTTTCACACCTGGATGAACTCGTCTTAGAGGAATAGACAACACAACCATTTCGTAAATATATTGTGCGATATCTATTTCAAATTCACCAAAAGGTAAAATAAGCAATTCTTCGTTGTCATTGTTAAATTCTTCCCCAAAGCGAACAATCAATTTCATTTTACCTTTAATTGGCAAATCAAAATCTTCACTTGTAAGATCACAAGGAACATTAATTGTTCCTTTGTGCTTAAAATTCAACTCAAGCATATTGCTTTGTTTCTCTAAAACCACTTCTACTTTGATATCTGAACTTTCAAATTCATCATAATCAAAGTTTTCAAAGAACACATTATTTAATTGATACTCAAAATGATGTTTTCCGGTCTTTAATCCTACAAACGGAATTAAATATTCTTTTGTCTTACTCATTTCAACAAAATTTTGCCCCAAACTTCGGGGTGCAAAGATATAAAATTATTGCAAACCTAATAAAGTTATTTATCTTTTTTTATTTACTACTATTTTTCTTTTACTTTCAGTGGGTTTTCACTGATTTCCGAATGTTGAATTCTTGAGCGATAGACGTCTATAGCCAAATAAACCGCTTCCTTAAATGAATTATAGTCCGCTTGTCCTTTCCCAGCTATATCATAAGCAGTTCCATGATCAGGCGAAGTTCTTACTTTATTCAATCCCGCTGTATAATTTACTCCTTTTCCAAACGACAAGGTCTTAAAGGGAATCAATCCCTGATCGTGATAGGCAGCAATAATTGCATCGTACTTTTCATATTGACCACTGCCAAAAAAGCCATCAGCCGCAAAAGGACCAAAAACCAAAGTTCCTTTAGCAAATATTTTTTCTAGTGTAGGCTTCAAAACAACATCATCTTCATTTCCTATTACACCACCATCACCACAATGTGGATTAAGTCCTAAAACTGCAATCTTAGGTTTATTTATACTAAAATCTTCTATAAGCGATTTCTTAACAGTCTCTATTTTCTTCATAATCAACGCCTCGGTCAAACAAGAAGAAACCTTATTCAAAGGCACATGATCCGTCAACAAACCAACTCTTAAATCACCTTGAACCATCAACATCAAAGCATCACCTTCTAATTCTTGATTCAAATAATCTGTATGCCCTGGAAACTTAAACTCATCAGATTGAATATTATATTTATTAATTGGAGCCGTCACCAACACATCAATAACCCCTTCTTTTAATGCTTTAGTACTTGCCGTAAATGATTTTATAGCATATTGACCAACTTTCTCATCGTTAACCCCATAATTCAAATCAACTCCTTCTCTCCATAAATTATAGACATTCACCTTCCCAGGAACAATTTGATCTAATTTATCTATACCATGCAAAGCAATAGACGAATCTAGATTTTTCTTGATAAAAGACATGATTTTTACATTGGCAAAAATAACAGGAGTGCATAATTCTAACATTCTAGAATCTTCAAATGTTTTTAGTACTACTTCGCTTCCAATACCGTTCAAATCTCCTATTGAAATTCCTACGATTATATTTTCTGCTTTTTTCATCATGACCACAAGTTATTTATTGCTAATTTTGAAGTGCAAATTTAGTAAAATAAAACAAGAAATGTTTACAGGTATCATAGAAACCCTTGGAACCATCCAAGAAATCAAGAAAGAGAAAGACAATATCCACATAACAGTGGACTCCTCAATAACAAACGAACTTAAAATTGACCAAAGCGTTGCTCATAATGGCATCTGCTTGACGGTAGTTGAAATAAAAGGAAACACCTACACAGTAACAGCTATCGACGAAACTATACAAAAAACAAATTTAGGCTACTGGCAAACTGGAGATCAAGTAAACCTTGAGAGAGCCATGAAACTTGGAGACCGCCTAGACGGACATATCGTTCAAGGACATGTAGACCAAATTGGTACTTGCATATCCATCAAAGAATCTAACGGAAGTTGGATCTACACTTTTCAATATGACGAAGCTTTAAACAATATTACAATTGAAAAAGGCTCCATTACAGTTAATGGTGTTAGTTTGACTGTTGTAAATTCTAAAAAAAATGAATTTAGTGTCGCCATCATACCCTACACTCATGAACACACTAATTTTCACGGTTTCAAAGTAGGAACAAAAATCAACCTCGAATTTGATGTAATAGGCAAATACGTTTCTAGATTATATTCGAATAAATAACACCATAAAAAAAGACAGAGCAATTGAAAAATCAAATACTCTGTCTTTTAAATCTATACCTATAAATTACATAAAACCCAAACAGCAAAGCCAAAACCAACAACCATATAACATCATCATCAATTGGCAATCCAGGAGGAGAAGGCGGCTTTCCTGTAGGAGAAGGAGTTGGCGGGTTTTTACCATTCCCGTAAGCATAAGCATTACCGTTTCCATTTCCATTCCCATTCCCATTTCCATTATTCGCAAGCGCTTCCATCATCCCAAAAAGGAAAATTAATATGACATAAATTTTATTTAAAATAATCTTCATATTTTTTTTTAAAGCACCCATCAAAGAAAAACTCCAACTTAAGCTTTAGGTTTTTTGAAATCGAATAAAACTAACTCAAAGAAACAACTTCTCAATGATATTAAAAAATTATTCGCCATTTTAACAGCCAAAAGACAATTTAATCGATGAAATACATATTAAAAAAACAAACCCCTCAATATCAAAAGACATGAGGGGTAATTCTTGTGGTCCCACCTGGGCTCGAACCAGGGACCACCTGATTATGAGTCAGGTGCTCTAACCAGCTGAGCTATAGGACCGGTTAAGAGTGTGCAATATTACTACTATTTTTTGTTTGCGCCAAATATTTTTCAATTAGTTTTTACTATTAAATAGTTAAAATCACTACACCAAAAGGAAACCGACTGATTTCTAGAATAGTATTTTCAAAAAGAGTCTTAATTATTTAATTTCTTGACATAACTCAATTAAAACTCCATTGGTATTTTTCGGATGTAAGAACACTACTCGCTTATTATCTGCTCCTTTTTTAGGAAGTTCATCAACAAAGACAAAACCTTCATCTTTTAAGCGACTTATTTCGTTTTCAATATTTTCAACCTCAAAAGCTATATGATGAATACCTTCCCCTTTTTTATCAATAAATTTAGCAATGGCACTATCTGGATGAGAAGCCGCCAAGAGCTCTATTTTGGAAGTTTCATTTTTAAAAAAAGCCGTAATAACTTTTTCACTCTCGACTTCTTCTGTTTTATAAGAGGTTGCACCCAATAATTTTTCAAAAAGTAATTTTGATGCCGTCATATCTTTAACTGCAATTCCTATATGTTCTACTTTTTTCATCTTAACAAGGCATTAGATTTGATTCTATTTAAACAAATTTACAAAATTAACTATCCAACTAATTTGATAAATTTACTTAAAAAAGTCTTCTGATAATAATGGTTCAAAAATTTCAATTACCGTAAATATAATTGTTATTTTGTACTCTTTAATTTTGATAGCTCATGTTCAAAAAAATATTCGTCACTTTTTCTACAATACTCTTATTATCATTAATTGGTTGCGCTAAAAGAGGAAGCATCACAGGTGGATTAAAAGACACCTTAGCACCCGTTTTAAAAAGTAGTTTCCCGAAAAATTTCAGTGCTAATTTCAATGTAAAAGAAATCAAACTCACTTTTGATGAATACATCAAACTAAAAGACCTTAACAAGCAGCTCATTATTTCACCTCCAATGAAAACAGAGCCGCTGATTTTACCTACCAATGCTACGAAGTATTTATCCATAAAGATTTACGACACCTTACAACCCAATACTACTTACAGTTTCAATTTTGGACAAAGCATTACAGACAACAACGAAGGAAATCCGCTGAATCAATTTAAATATGTATTTTCAACAGGAAACTACATCGATTCACTTGCTATAGGAGGAACCATCAAAGACGCCTACAACAAAGAACCCGATAACTTTGTTTCGGTTATGCTATACGAAATGAATGAAAAATTTAACGATTCGGTTGTTTATAATGAAACGCCTAGATATGTTACTAATACCTTGGATAGCTTAAAAACTTTTCGATTAGAAAATCTAAAAGCGGGTAAGTATATGCTTGTAGCGATAAAAGATAAAAACAAGAACAATAAATTCAATCCTAAAGAAGAAAAGATAGGCTTCATCAAACAAGCGATTACAGTACCAAATGACACGCTGTATGAATTAGAGTTGTTTCAGGAAATTTTACCATTCAAAACTTTCAAACCAATTCAAGCCTCAGGAAACAGGTTGTTTGTTGGTTATGACGGAAAACAAGATTTCACCAAAACAAAACCTAAAGTAACTTTAAAAAAAGGCACTGTAACCATCCCTAGTATTGTCACTCAAATGCCTAAAAAAGATTCACTTCAAGTTTGGTATAAGTCAATTAAAACAGATTCCTTAACAATTACCATTGACAGAGAAAATTATTCAAAAGACTATGCTTTTAAAGTAAAAGACCAAAAGAAAGACACTCTAGCCATCTCGACGGTTCAAAGCGGCAATTTGGGTTTTAAAGAGCGATTCACTTTATTATCAAACACCCCATTGGTTAATTTCAACAACACAAAAATGAAGTTAACAAACAGCTCTAAAGAAACCGTTGAATTCAAAACTGAGTATGACGAATTCAACCAGAAATTGTATTTTGACTTCAAAAAAACACCTTCCGAAAAATACGAAATCACCATTTTACCAGGAGCACTAACTGATTTTTTTGACAAACAGAATGATACCCTATCATACAAAGTATCAACGAAAAGTATTGAAGACTGCGGAAATTTAAGAGTGAAATTACAAAACGTAAAAAAATTTCCTGTGATTATTGAACTTGCTAACGACAAAGGTGAAGTTTTGATTTCTGAATACAGTGAAAAAGAAACAACAGTCGACTTCAACCTTATCGATCCTGCCATATACAGTCTGAGAATAATTTACGATGACAACAAAAACAAACAATACGACACTGGTGATTTCATGCAAAAACGTTATTCTGAAGAGGTAATTTATTTTTCAAAAGAAATAGACGTGCGCTCCAACTGGGATGTCGAACAAGTTTTTGACGTAAGCCTACCTTATACCCCTGAACCTAAAAAGAACCCTGTTAAAAAGAAAAGCAGTTTTTAATCTTTAATCTCGAAGCTGTCGGCATCATTAAGAAAATTGAATTTTTTACGATTAGCAATAAGCTCAGCCTGATCAATTTCGGATATAAAAACCCCTTCCTCCTCTTGAGGACTAACAATATAATTGCCCAATGAATCAATTAATTGGGAATGACCATTGTAGTTTAGTGCATTTGCATCATTTTGAACACGGTTAACCCCAATCGTATAACATAGGTTTTCAATTGCACGAGCACGTAGTAAGCTGTCCCAAGCTAGAATTCGGCTTTCAGGCCAATTGGCAACATAGATAAGTACATCATAATTTTCGCTATTGCGAGAAAAAACAGGAAAACGCAAATCATAACAAACCATTAGGCAAATTTTCCAACCCAAATAATCTACAATCAATTTTTCTTTTCCAGCGGTATATATTTTTTCTTCACCGGCTAGTGTAAATAAATGACGTTTATTATAATGTTGCACTTCACCAGATGGATAAACAAACAATATTCTATTGTAGTAATTGCCGTTTTCTTCAATCACAACACTTCCCGTAATCGCTGCTGTTTTGGCTTTCGCCAAAGATTGCATCCATTGAACAGTTTCGCCTCGCATCGTCTCCGCAACACGTTCTGGATTCATCGTAAAGCCCGTGGTAAACATTTCAGGAAGCACAATCAACTCAATATCCGAAGCAATCGCATTGATTTTTTCTTCGAAAGCAATTCTGTTGGCTTTTGGATTTTCCCAAATTAGTGGAGACTGTAGTAATGCGATTTTCATCTTAGCTTTAGTTTTTTAGCCACAGATTAAAAGGATTATTAGGATTAATCTATCTGAATCTTTTAATCTGTGTCGAATAAAAATATATACTTACAATTTATGTATTTAAAAAATTACTCACTCAAAGCATTCCAACCTCTCGCTTTCAAAGGAATTTTGGTATTAGCTCGAGTAACCAAGTGAATGCCCTCACTCTCTTCAGTCATATGACCGATGATAGAGAAATTAGGATTCCCCTTAATCTTATCAAAATCCTCTATTGGAATCGTGAATAACAATTCATAATCTTCACCACCATTAATCGCTACGGTTGTACTATCAATATCGAATTCTTCACAAACACTGATAAATTGTGGATCTAATGGCAACTTATCTTCATACAAATTACATCCTACTTTAGATTGCTTACACAAATGAATGATTTCTGACGACAATCCATCAGAGATATCAATCATTGACGTAGGTTTTATCTCTAAAGCATGTAACAAAGTACGTACATCTTTACGAGCTTCTGGTTTTAATTGACGTTCAACCAAATAGGTGTATAATGCTAAATCAGGTTGCGAATTTGGATTCACTTGAAAAACTTGCTTCTCTCTTTCCAAAACTTGCAATCCCATATAAGCGGCACCAATATCTCCAGTTACTACTAATAAATCGGTTGCTTTAGCTCCGTTACGGTATACAATTTCATCTTCATTAGCTTCTCCTAAAACCGTGATACTTATAATCAATCCTTTTTGAGATGAAGTGGTATCACCTCCAATAACATCTACTTTGTATTCATTAGCGGCAAGCGTAATTCCTTGAAACAATTCTTCCAACGCTTCCAATGGAAAACGATTAGAAACCGCTATGGAAACAGTGATTTGAGTCGCTTTGGCATTCATCGCACAAATGTCTGAAACATTCGTTACCACAGCTTTGTATCCTAAATGCTTCAAAGGCATATAAGCCAAGTCAAAGTGCACTCCTTCAACCATAATATCTGTTGAAACTACTACCTTTTTGTCTTTGAAATCCAAAACAGCAGCATCATCGCCAATTCCTTTTAATGTAGAAGGTTGGTTGATTTCAAAATTTTTTGTCAAATGGTCAATCAAACCAAATTCGCCCAATTGAGCAATACTTGTACGTTGTGGGTTTTTATCTTCAATCATGTTTTTAAGTTGCAAAGTTTTAAGTTGCAAAGGTACAAAGATTTTAAGCCACAGATCACACGGATTATCACAGATTTTTGCAAACAAAAAAACCTGACAATTTTTACATCGTCAGGTTTCTAATATATTTGAAAAGTAAAGATGCACTGCAGTGCATCTCTATATTCTATTAATCATTCAATTTCAAAACAGCCATAAACGCCTCTTGCGGAATCTCAACATTCCCCACCAATCTCATACGTTTTTTACCTTTCTTTTGTTTTTCTAATAATTTACGTTTACGAGAAATATCTCCACCATAACATTTGGCGGTAACGTCTTTACGCAAGGCTTTTATTGTTTCACGTGCAATAATTTTAGCACCAATAGCTGCCTGAATCGGAATATCAAATTGTTGTCTCGGAATCAATTCACGCAATTTCTCACACATTTTTTTACCAATGTTATAAGCGTTGCTTTCGTGGATCAAAGCCGAAAGTGCATCTACAGATTGCGCATTCAATAACACATCCAATCGTACTAATTTTGAAGTACGCATTCCTATTGGTGTATAATCAAAAGAAGCATATCCTTTAGAAACCGTCTTTAAGCGATCGTAAAAATCAAATACAATCTCCGCTAGCGGCATATCAAAATTCAACTCCACCCTTTCCGTAGTCAAATACGTTTGATTAGTAATCAATCCACGTTTTTCAATACACAAACTCATTACATTCCCAACATAATCGGCCTTAGTAATAATAGTCGCTTTAATAAAAGGCTCCTCTACTCTGTCTAATTTAGACGGCTCTGGCAAGTCGGATGGATTATTTACTACAAAAGGAGTTTCTGGATCTTTTTTAGTATAAGCAAGGTACGAAACGTTAGGAACCGTAGTAATTACCGTCATGTCAAACTCACGCTCTAAACGCTCTTGAACAATCTCCATGTGCAACATTCCTAAGAATCCACAACGGAAACCAAATCCTAAAGCCGCTGAACTCTCCGGTAAAAATACAAGCGAAGCATCGTTCAATTGTAGTTTCTCCATCGACGCACGCAAGTCTTCATAATCCTCTGTGTCTACTGGATAAATCCCAGCAAAAACCATCGGTTTTACATCCTCAAAACCTGTAATCATATTCGTAGTAGGCACTTTGGCATCCGTCAAGGTATCCCCTACTTTTACTTCTTTCGCTTCTTTAATACCTGAAATCAAGTACCCAACATCTCCTGTTGAAATGACTTGTTTCGGAACTTGATTTAATTTTAAGGTTCCAATTTCATCTGCAAAATATTCATTGCCCGTAGCCATGAATTTGATTTTTTGCCCTTTTTTAATTTCTCCATTTACCACTCTAAAAATAACCTCAATTCCTCTAAAAGGATTGTAATGAGAGTCAAAAATCAATGCCTGTAATGGCTCTTCTTTGCTTCCTGATGGCGGTGGAATTTTCTCAATAATAGCTGCCAAAATATTTTCGACACCAAAACCCGTTTTCCCCGAAGCATGAATAATATCCTCTAGTTTACAACCTAATAAGTCAATAATATCGTCACTAACTTCCTCAGGATTCGCTGATGGCAAATCTACTTTATTCAAAACAGGAATAATTTCCAAGTCGTTTTCTAAAGCAAGGTATAAATTCGAAATCGTTTGTGCCTGAATACTCTGCGCCGCATCTACAATCAAAAGCGCTCCTTCACAAGCCGCAATCGAACGAGAAACCTCATACGAAAAATCCACGTGTCCTGGAGTATCAATCAAGTTCAGGATATATTCCTCGCCCTTGTATTTGTATTCCATCTGAATCGCGTGACTCTTAATTGTAATCCCACGCTCACGCTCTAGGTCCATGTTGTCAAGCAATTGTGCTTTTTCTTCACGAGCCGTAACCGTTTGAGTTGCCCCTAATAATCGGTCAGCCAGCGTACTCTTCCCGTGGTCAATATGTGCAATAATGCAAAAATTCCTTATATGTTTCATCTTCTATTAATATCAATTTATTGTCATGCTAAGCGTAGTCGAAGCATGGGCGTGACCACAAGGGTCGGGCTATCCGTTTCAATCTTGTGTCGGCATAAATGCCAGCCGCCACAAGGATTTCCACTTCTATCCCTCACGCATACCGTTCGTTGGCTATAAAAAACCAAACTAATTAATCCGCAAATATACGCTAAATTCGGTAGCTTCAAAGCCTTGAACAACTAAACTTAGGACAAACGCATGAGTTAAAAAAATTACCACAGATTTGCAGATTTTTTATTTTAACCATACACTTTGTTTTAGGAAGAATATATTTGCGCTAATACCGCTTGAAGCGGTCTATTCACAATCAAAATTCATTAAAAAATAAGTGAATTAGCAGTTATAAAATATATGCGCTTATCCTACAACTAAATACAATTTACATTCAACTTAAAACACTGAAGTTCAATGTAAAAATTCCAATTTCTTTACAATTATATGGACTTTCGCTTAAAAGTTGTAATTTTGCACAAAATTTAAGCAGATGATCAAGATTGGCAACATAGAATTACCGGATTTCCCTTTACTTCTCGCACCTATGGAGGATGTGAGTGATCCGCCATTCCGTAGGCTGTGCAAAATGCATGGCGCCGATATGATGTACTCTGAATTTATTTCTTCCGAAGGTCTGATTCGTGACGCTATCAAAAGCCGAATGAAACTTGACATCTTCGATTATGAACGTCCCGTAGGTATCCAAATTTTTGGAGGTGACGAAGAAGCAATGGCTTTATCCTCTAAAATTGTTTCCACCGTAAACCCTGATTTAATTGACATCAACTTTGGTTGTCCGGTTAAAAAAGTAGTTTGCAAAGGAGCTGGAGCAGGAGTTTTAAAAGATGTGGACTTGATGATTCGCTTAACGCAAGCGGTTATTGACAGCACACATCTACCTGTAACCGTAAAAACACGTTTGGGTTGGGATGATAATTCGATTAATATTGATGAAGTGGCGGAACGCTTGCAAGATATTGGTGTAGCTGCCTTGAGTATTCACGCTCGTACTCGTGCCCAAATGTACAAAGGTCATTCGGACTGGTCACATATTGCTCGAGTAAAAAACAATCCTCGTATCACCATGCCTATTTTTGGTAACGGAGATATAGATAGCCCTGAAAAAGCCTTAGAATACAAAAACAAATACGGTATCGACGGAATCATGATTGGTCGCGCTGCTATTGGATATCCTTGGATTTTTAACGAAATCAAACATTTTTTCGAAACTGGCGAGCATTTAGCAAAACCAACCGTTGTTGACAGAGTCGAAGCCGTTCGAAACCACTTAACCTGGGCAATGGATTGGAAAGGACAACGCTTAGGAATAGTTGAAACCCGTCCGCATTACACTAATTATTTCAAAGGAATTCATTCTTTTAAAACCTATAAACAAAAACTAGTAACACTAGATACTCCTGAAGAATTATTCGTTGTTTTGAATGAGATTGAAGAGGCCTATGCTGGTTATGAAGTAGTTTAATCCATAAATTGATTTAGCCACGAATTCACGAATATTTATTTTAACCTTTGTGTATTCGTTGCCAAATTACTCACTCCTGCCAAAAGAAAAGTCAACCTCCTAAATAATATTGAACCTATTTCTAATCCATAAATTGATTTAGCCACGAATTCACGAATATTTATTTTAACCTTTGTGTATTCGTTGCCAAATTACTCACTCCTGCCAAAAGAAAAGTCAACCTCCTAAATAATATTGAACCTATTTCATAACTACTCCCTTTTTTATTTTTAGAGGTGTAAAATAAATACTACTTTCGCCAAAAAATATAAAATGAGAAAGTATATTAGTCTAGGTTTTGCTTTAGTAAGCTTTTTAGTGAAATCTCAAGAAACAGAGAAAGCATCCGTTGAGGAAAACTTATTTGGAGTACAACTGAGCATCATCAACACCAGTTTTCAATACGAGACCAAATTAGATAGAAAAATTACACTTCACTCAGAGCTGGGTTTCGGTCTAGCTTTTGCCACGATAAAAAATGATGACCCCACAATCGAAGACGAAAAGTCAACCATTATTTATCCTTTTATAAATTTAGAACCAAGATGGTATTTTGGATTAGACAGACGAGCAAAACTAGGGAGAAACACAAAAAACAACAGCGCTAACTATTTATCTTTGGCAACAACCTTTTTCTCAAATCAAACCTTATTACTCAATACTGGAGGTTTCAATGTCACTCCTCATTTATCAATTGTGCCTCAATTTGGTATCAGAAGAGCTTTTGCAAAAAACTTTAATTATGAATTTTCAGGAGGTGTAGGCTATGGCTATAATTTCTTTGATGATGCTAAGGGATGTAATTGCAGTCACAACAATACAATAATCCATATTCAAAGTAAAATTGGTTACAACTTTTAAAATAAGTACACATAAAAAAAGACTGTCTGAAAAATTCCAGACAGTCTTTCTAATTAAAAACGATTACCGTTACAAGCTAATTTTTTTATTCTGTTTCCATAATTTAAATCGCTCGATTAAATAGTACAGTACAGGCACGACTATCAATGTCAAGAAAGTTGCGAAGACTAATCCGAAGATAACCGTCCAAGCTAATGGCCCCCAGAAAATAACGTTATCACCTCCAATATAAATTTTAGGGTCAAACTCACTAAATAGAGAGAAAAAATCAATATTAAATCCAATTGCCAGCGGTATCAATCCTAGAACCGTTGTGATGGCTGTTAACAGTACAGGTCTCAACCTTGCTTTTCCACCTGTCACAATCGCTTCAAAAATATACTCTCTATCTAAGATTTTATATTGAGGAACATTCAACTCTTCTTTTTTGCGGCTTATCAGTAATTCTGTATAATCCAGAAGCACGACCCCATTATTCACCACAATACCAGCGAGGGAAATAATTCCCATCATGGTCATCATAATAACAAAAGGCCAACCTGTCGCCATTAATCCCAAGAACACTCCAATAAAACTCAAAAATACGGCTACCATAATAATTGAGGGTTTAGAGATAGAATTAAATTGGAACACTAAAATCAACATAATAAGTCCCAGCCCCGTTATTAAGGCCCCCATTAAAAAAGCCATCTGTTTGTTCTGCTCCTCAATTTGTCCTGTAAAATCAAATTTCACTGTTTTTGGAGCATCAAAATCAGCCATTTCAGCTTGAATCTGACTTACAACAGCACCCGCATCTGTAAATCCAGGAGAAAGTGCCGAATATAAGACAACAACACGATTCAAATCTCTGTGTTTAATAGCGCTAAAAGAAGAACTATTCTTTTGCGAAGCTACAGTTGAAAGTGGAATTTCTTTTAACTGTCCCGAAGCCATGTCTCTAAAAGTGATGTTTTGATTAAAAAGCGTACTTTGATTGTAACGGTTCTCATCATTAAACCTCACGTTGATATCATAATCTTCACCATCTAACTTATAAACACCCGCTTTTTCACCAAAAACAGAACGTCTCAACTGATTTCCAACTTGTCCAGCCGAAATACCCATTTCACCCGCTTTCTCACGGTCAACAGAAACTTTCATTGCTGGTTTTCCTTTGTTGACATCGACTTTTAATTCGTCAATTCCAGGTATGTTTCGACCGTTTAAAAAGTCTTTCATCTTTTCGGCAGTGACTATCAATTCCGTATAATCTTTTCCTTTAATTTCGATATTAATTGGATAACCTGCTGGTGGTCCTGCGGCATCTTTTTCGACAGAAATAGAAACTCCTGGATAAATATCTTTTAACGCTTCTTGTACTTTCAATCGCATTTGTTCAGAGTCTCTCCCGTCACGGTATTTATACTCACGCATCGAAACCGTAATTTTAGCTTTATGAGGCATTTCGGCTGTTGAACCTCCATCTGTTTGTGGATTACCTGCACCCTCACCTACTTGAGAAACCGCCGATTCTACTAAATAATTAGTACTATCCGCCTCATTGATATACTCTTTAGAATCCAAAACAGCATACACACGTTTTTCAATATCCTTAGTTAAAGCATTCGTTTTTTCAATATCAGTACCTTGTGGATATTCGATATATACGATAATCTGGTTTGGTTTGTTATCTGGAAAAAACTCTACTTTGGTTCTTCCACTTCCAACACTCCATCCAAAATAAGTCATCAATACAGCAAAAAACAAAAAGAACATTACCCCTACTACGATGAATGGTTTTCTTCCTGACAAAAAGAATTTCAACCAACCTTCGTATCCATTCTCTAGCTTGCTTAACGTAACCGTTTGAAACTTTAAAGTATAACCTTTAATCACATATTTGTACAACCAAAACATAGCCGCTGTAAAAATCATCAAAGACCCTAATCCACGAACGGCACCACCAAAAACAAGAATCAGTGTACCAATACCGCCAAGGATTATACTCAAACGTATCAACTGTTTCTTTGTTAACACTTTGTCTTTGATATCCATGAATTGCGAAACCAAAACTGAGTTAAAAAAGATAGCTACAAACAATGACGAACCCAATACGACAGAAAGCGTTATAGGGAAATAAATCATAAACTGCCCCATCACACCTGGCCATAATCCCAGAGGTACGAAAGCGGCAACCGTTGTCGCAGTAGAAATAATAATTGGCATCGCAATTTCACCAATACCCACTTTGGCAGCATCCATACGATTCATTCCTTCGTCTTCCATTAAACGGTAGACATTTTCGACAACTACAATTCCGTTGTCAACGAGCATTCCGAGCCCCATGATGAGTCCAAATAAAATCATCGTATTCATTGTATACCCTAAGGCATTCAAAATCATAAACGACAAGAACATCGACATCGGAATCGCAAATCCCACGAAAAGCGCATTTCTAAACCCTAAGAAAAACATCAAAACCCCAACAACTAGTATAATACCAAAGATGATATTATTTACTAAATCATCTACTTGATTTAATGTTTTAGAAGAAGAATCATTCGATAAACTAATATTTAAATCCTTAGGAAAATGGTTTTCTTGTGTATCTGCGAGAATAGTTTTAATCTTATCCGAAGCTTCAATCATGTTTTTTCCAGCTCGTTTTTTCACATCAAGCATCACAACACTTTTACCAAATTCTCTCGCATAAGTAGTCTTGTCTTCATTTTTGAAAGTAACCTGAGCTACATCCTTAAGATAGATAGGCCCTTGTTCATTTTTAACAACAAAGTTTTCTAAATCAGTAGGCTTATCAATTTCACCTTTGATACTAATAGTTCTTCTTTGTCCACTTGAAATAATATTACCTGCTGACATCGTTACGTTTCCGTTACGAACAGCATTTATCACATCATCAAAACTTACTTTTGAAGCCGCCATTTTGAAAATATCAACGGCTATTTCAATTTCCTTTTCTTGAGCTCCTCGAATATCTACCTGTTTGATTTCGCTTAGCCCCTCAATTTCATCTTTCAAATATTCACCAAATTCTTTTAATTTTTCAACAGGATAATCTCCTGATAAATTAATATTCAGAATTGGAATTTCTTCAGATAAATTTAAATCAAATACATTAGGTTCGACTTTAACACCGTTAAAAGTAGGCCAATCTTCATTTGACTTTTTAGCATCAACTTTGTCTTTTACTTTTTGTTTGGCATCTTCGACTGTTATTTTTTCATCAAATTCGACTGTGATAATACCATAATCTTCTTGTGAAGTCGAAACCACTTTAACAACATTACTAACGTTCTTAATATCTTCCTCTAATGGATCGATTATTAATCGTTCAATATCCTCAGCGGTATTACCTGGATAAACCGTACTTATATAAATTTTAGTTTCCTTAATCTCAGGAAAATCTTCTCTAGGCATTGCGTAATAAGCCGAAATACCCAAAATAAAGAACAACGCCATGATGACATAAATCGTCATTTTGTTGTCGACGGCCATAGAAGAAAACTTAAATTCTTTATGCTTGATTGGTGGAATACTCATCTTTTATCTTATTTTATTATAGACACAACTTGTCCGTCTTTTACGCTTCTTGCTCCTTCTTTTATAATCAAATCTCCATCACTAATTCCCTCCAGAATTTCAATCAAATCCCCTTGTGATTTACCCGTTTTAACTATCACCTTTCTAGCTTTAGTATGCTTATTTTGATCTGTCTTTTCAGCAATATAAAGGTATTGCTCTCCTTCAGCATTTTCTGAGATAATACTCAAAGGCACTGTAATAACATTTTTATTAGAGTAATCGTTGATGTTTAATTTAGACGATAAATTAGGTTTAATTAATCCTGATTTATTAGGCACTTGAACCTGTACTTTGAAAGAACGATTCGCTGGATTGATATTGTTATTTACTAATGAAACCTGTGTTTTAATTGTTTCGTTCAACATAGGAAAATCAACAACTACCTCTGTACCACGTTTGATTGCGCTCAAGTATTTCTCAGGAACATCTGCTTCAAGATACATATTCCCCAAATTAATAATTCTCAAAACAGGACTTCCAGGCGCTAAAACACTTCCTTTTTCAGAAATTATTTCATCGACAACACCAGAGAATGGAGCCACAATTGCTGTTTTTGCAATTTGTTTTTTAAGTTGAAGAATTGATTTATTTTGTGCTTCATAGGTTGACTTAGCTTGCAAAAACTGAATTTCAGAACCGATTTTTTGATCCCAAAGATTCTTTTGTCTTTCATAAGTTGTTTTAGCTAAATTTGCTTGAATTTGAAGTTGAGCCAATTGTTGGTTTAACCCACCATCATCAACACTTCCAAGAACTTGACCTTTAGAAACGCGTTGCCCTTCTTTAACAGCAAGGTTTTCCAAAATTCCACCTAATTGCGCATTTACAACTATGTTTTCTTTGGTTTGAACTTGTGCTTGCAATTCCAGATAATGCTTAAACACAGTGTCTTTTGCAGTAATAGTCGTAATTAAAGTTTGTTTGTGATTAACATCTAATTCACCAATAGCGTCATCAATTTTTTTCAATTCTTTTGACAACTCATCGGCTGATTTTACAATCTCAGCTCGTTTTAATCGCAATTGTTCTAGATTTCCTGACGCAATAATCGTCTCAGTTGAATTTTTCTTATCACCTCCACAAGAAAGCATTACGATTGAAAACACGGTTAATAAAATAGTTTTTCTCATTGGTATATCTTTTTAATTGCTGATTATTATTTGTTATTAAGTTTCTCCAAAGTCGCTTTTTTGTTGATAATATTAATCATCGACTGAAGGTAACTTTGTTGGGTAGAATATAATTGTCGTTGTGCTTCACTAAAATCAAAACTAGAAGACAAACCTTCTTTGAATTTGACTTGTTGCTTCTTCTCTATTCTTTCGGCAAGAGCCAAGTTACTTTTGGCAGTAGCATATTCTTCAACGCTAAAATCAAATTCACTTTTTGCAGTTGCATACTGTAATTTTAATTTTTGATCGGCTTCATTCAATTGAGTTTTAGCTTGATCAAAAGCAATTTTAGCTTGTTGTGTTTTGGCTTTATAACTAAAACTACTGAAGATAGGCACACTCAATCTAACTCCTAAATTAGAGTAGTTCAACCATTTTTGGTTGGTCGAGAAAAAAGTAAATTCATTTGCAAATGAATTATAACCAAAATTCACATTAGCAGCCAAAGTAGGCAATGCTTTACTTCGTTCTAACTTATACTCTAACTCTCTTTGCTTCTGAAAATTAGTTGCAATTTGGTAATCAACATTGTCATTTACATTAAACTGATGAAGCATTAAAGCTGCTCCAACATTTTTTTGCGTAAGACTTTCTAATTTATCTGTAACAATAAGTTGGTCGTTAATATCAATACCTAATGTGATTTTCAACATTTTATAAGCCACATCAAGTAAACGAGTGGAATTATTTAAATTACTATTAACCGATGCTAAAGTAATTTGCAGTTGCTCGACATTTTCTTCTTCAATCAAGCCATTTTTGAACGTTTCTTTAGTGTCTGAAACCGTTTTTTCAAGGGTTGCTTTGTTCTTTTTTAAAATAGCAATACTCTCTTGCGCTAACAAAACGTTCCCATAAGCATTAATGACCATCTCTTTAACCTCTACATCCGTTTTCCTCTTGGCATTTTCATAATACTTCAAATAAGTTTTGGATGCTTGCAAAGCCACTATATAAGAACCATCAAACAACAGCTGACTTAAAGTTGCTACAGCATTCATATTATGTTTGGTTCCAAAAGCAAAAGTTGAGATACTACCCTCTTCTCCTCCAAATGGGCCTCCCCCAGAAACCCCTTGCTGCTGGAATGAAAAATTATTTTGGTAATCTACCGTACCGTTAATCTGTGGCAAACCCGCAGCAGTCGTCTCCCACTTTTTTTGCCTTGCTGCTTCAACATCGCGCCCAGAGTTTATAACCGAATAGTTATGTTCCAAAGCATGAACGATTGCCTGATCTAGACTATAAGAATAGCTTTGAGGTGTTTCCTGCGCCTTTGTATTAACAGCAAAAAATAAGAGGCTGATGAATAATAAATTTCTCTTTATCATAAAGTTTGATTTTGCATTTGTTTTTCGAGTTCAATAATTCCTTTTGGTGTTGCCATAGCCCTAGTATGGTATTCTAAAGCTTTTATTTCTAGTCTTTGTGCTTCTTTTTCAGAACTAGTATTTTCATTGATACTAAAAATCAACGTATAATAAAACTTAACATAGGCTTCAATATCTAAATCGTTACGATACAAGCCCGAAGCAATTCCTTTTTCTATATTTTGACGAAAGCATTTGCTACATTCGTTGATTTCTACTGCTAAAACTTCAGCATAAATTTCAGGATAATGCTTCTTTAATTGATAAATAGGCGAAGTATCTGTCGACTGAAACATATCACTGAACATTTTTCTAATTTCAAAATTTTCAGCTATAGCATTATCATTATTACTAGTTATCGATTCTATAATTTGATGTACTTCTTTATGAACATAAGCCGTACTTTCCTTTATTAATGCTTCTTTATTACAGAAATATTTATAAATCGTTTTCTTTGAAATACACATCTCACAAGCGATATCATCCATCGTGATACTTTTGAATCCTAACTTCAAAAATAATTCACTCGCTTTTTTAATAATTTTCTCCTTCATCTTCTTCCGTAATTGAAATTAAACTTTGAATTCTAAATTGGCTTCTAACATTAAATCTTGCCCTGTAGCAATACCTCCCATTTGGTAAATCGTATTGGATTTCAAATCAAAATCCCTGCGATTTATCATTCCTTTGATTTCAAAAGAAGCTTTTTTGATTCCATTATAAAAAGTATACCCTATGAATTCGGCATCTAATTCTATTACTTTCGTAATATTTTTAATGGTAAGATTTCCTTTTATAAAATTAATATTTTTATTGACTTTTTGGAATGAAGTCGATTTAAAATTAATAATCGGATATTCTTTTACATCAATAAAGTCATTGATTTTCAAATGAGTATCCATCAATTCTAATTTTGATTCATTACTATTTACGTTTAACGAAAACTCAAGGTTCGCATCTTCAATGCAATCGTTTTTGATAGCGACATTACCTTCAAATTTATTTGCCTTCCCTGCTATATAGGCCACAATAGCATGTTTGTTTTTTATCAACACATCCGATTGTTCAGAATCAATTGTCCAGTTAGTCCCCATAACGTATTGTTTTAATTTTAAATCAAAATCACCAACTTCCTTATTCGTAATTTGACCGCAAATGTAGTTAGGAAACTTTTAACACCAAAATAGTTTCCATTGTATTTTCTTTTTTTTAACATTTCATTAATAAAGCCTATTTGTAATCCAATAGTATTACTGTAATTTAGCCGAAAAATATTTTTTATGCATTCCATCTCACAATACCAGGATTTTTTTATCAATTATCTAGAAAATCAAACCATTGATAAAGAACCTAAAAACCTATACGAGCCTATCAGTTATATATTAAGATTAGGAGGAAAAAGAATGCGCCCCATATTGACTTTGATGTCGGCAGAAGTATTCAATACCGACTTTCAAAAAGCACTTCCAGCAGCTATGGCCGTAGAGGTTTTTCATAATTTCTCATTAGTTCATGACGATATTATGGATGACGCCCCATTGCGACGCGGAAATGTAACTGTTCATGAAAAGTGGAACATCAATACTGGGATTCTTTCTGGAGATGCAATGCTAATTTTAGCCTATCAATATTTTGAACAATATGAGCCTGTTATCTTTCGAGACTTGGCAAAATTATTCAGTAAAACGGCTTTAGAGGTTTGCGAAGGTCAACAATGGGATGTCGATTTTGAAACACGTACGGATGTAACCATACCGGAGTACCTCAAAATGATTGAATATAAAACAGCCGTTCTTGTAGCTGCGGCAATGAAAATGGGTGCTATCGTCGCTGAGACTTCGGAGGAAAACGCCAATTTAATCTATGAATTTGGACTAAATCTAGGACTAGCTTTTCAACTGCAAGACGATTACCTAGATGCATTTGGAAATCCAGAAACTTTTGGCAAACAAGTAGGTGGCGATATTATCGAAAACAAAAAAACATTTTTATTCTTAAAAGCTAAAGAACATGCTGAAGCAAATGACAAAGCGGAATTATTACACTTATTCGCAAGTCAACTAGAAGACAACACTGCCAAAATCGAACAAGCAAAAGAAATTTTCATGCGCTCAGGAGCTGATAAAATCACTCAGGAAGCTATTGAGGAATACACTCTGAAAGCTTTTGAGACTTTGACTAAAATAAATATCGAAAACGATAAAAAAGAAATTTTAAGAAGTTTTGGCGAAAACCTGATGAAAAGAAAAGCTTAATCACAACTCACCATTTCTTTCAATTAAAAACAATGAATAAATTAGCTGCAGTTTTATGGAACGATAAGGACAATACCAATTCGAAATTGCAATTGGTTTTCGCTTTGTGCTTTCCCTTTTTCACTGTTTTAGCTTTAGGAATCGATTCGGTTTATTTTACCGAAACCTATTTTGATGGCCGACAAATTACTAATGTTTTAGCCTTAGCATATTTTACAGGATTCTTTTTATCATCAGGAGACAATTTACGAAAACTGATGTTTGTCATGGTGGCACTCTCGTATATAGGAGAATTAATTTTCTGCAAACTACTCGGGATGTACGAATACCGAACACCAATGATTCCATTATATGTTCCTTTTGGTCATGCTATAGTCTATGCTTCGGGTTTTGTTTACGCCAACACAATATGGTCTATCAAAAAAGAATACCATTTACGAAAATACTTTCTTTGGTTTTTTGCCGCTCTTTTTTTAGGGGTTGGCCTACTCCTTAAAGATTATTTCTCTTTATTATTTGGTGTACTATTTTTTTGGCTATTGAAAAGAAAAAAATGGCAAAACCTATATTGCTTTATTGCTTTATGCGTGATTTTCATCGAACTAGTAGGAACCTATTTTAAATGTTGGGCCTGGGTTCCCAATGTATTTGATTTACTACCTACATCTAATCCTCCAATGGGAGCTGTTTTTTTCTATGCAGGAGGTGATGTGCTCTTAGCTAAAATTGTCAAATATTGGGATTCTAAAAGTTAAATTAAATGAATTTTATCGCACCATTATCTACCGAATTATTGCTAATTGAAGCCGAAAACGAATCCTTGTATCTATCGTTAATAGAACAAATCAACAAGGATTTCAATTTAGCTAATGAAGGAATTGATTTTCCTAAAAGCATTACGCCTGAGGAATTAAAAATTCAGCTACACGAAAAAATATACCGCATGATTCAGTATAAATTTGCGGAGTACCTCAACCTACTTTATATTATTGATGTCTCTGAAGAAGAAATAAAAAAACTAGACGGTTCTGATGTAGTAGTTTTAGCAGAGCAGGTCGCCTTTTTAATATTAAAAAGAGAGTGGCAAAAAGTTTGGTTTCGGAATAAATACAAGTAGAGGTTCTAAGTTTCTAAGCACCTGAGAAGCTAAGATTACAGGATAGCTTTCTAGAGATTCCAAAACACAACATCCCCTTAGCATCTTAGTTACTCAGTACCTTAGCAACTTTCTTAAAAATAAAACCTCACAAAAGGCATAAAAGCATCACTATAAGCAAGATTGTTTTCTTTAAACAAAACATTGTAACGAACACCTATTGTAGCATTTCCACTTCGGTAACCCGCACCAAGAAAAAGACCGGTGTTCCAAAAATTGTTAGTAAAATTATTAGTTCCAATTCCAGAAACATTAACTCTAAGTTGTTCTAATTCGGCCGAAAGTTGGATTTCACGTATTGGATTAAATAAGGTTATCAAACTCGCACCGTATAAATTAGAGCTATAAAAATTCTTTTGCTTTGCATAAGTATATTGAGCACCAAGACCCACCGCAAAATATTCATTGACATTATATATAGCACTTGGAGCAACTGTAATATCCGTATAACCAGTACCAATACTCAATCCTAAACCGCCTCCAAACTGCACTTTGTCCCAAAAATCACTTTGACTTTTTATATTACTATTGTATTGTTGAGCCGTCAAAATTGAAGTTACCAAAACTAAAAAAGTTCTTAAAATGCGTGAAACGTGATTATTTTTCATGGTTTTGTATTTTTTTTTAACAAATCTTCACGTAAAAGTACTTAAAAAATAGATTCAGATAGAATGGATTATTGTATTTTTGCCAAACTATTTAACAAAAAGTATATTCACTAACATTATGGATAGGTTTTCATTTTTAAACGCAGCACATACCGAGTTTTTCGCACAATTATACGATCAATATTTAGAAAATCCAGATAGCGTAGAGCCTAGTTGGAGGAGTTTTTTCCAAGGTTTCGACTTTGGAATGGAGACTTACAACGAGGAAAATCCAGTTCAAATCATCAGAGAAGCAGCAACAACTGCTAGCTCAGGAACTGTTGATAGCGCTAAGATTTCTGAACAACTTCAAAAGGAGTTCAATGTCGTTAAACTGATTGAAGGCTACCGTACAAGAGGGCATTTGTTTACTAAAACCAACCCTGTAAGAGAACGTAGAACCTTTTCTCCAAATTTGGACTTAGAAAACTTTGGTCTTTCGTCAAATGATTTAAATACCGTTTTTGACGCGGCTAAATTATTAGGTTTACAACCAACAACTTTAAGCCAAATCATTACACACTTAAAAGCAGTTTATTGCCAACATATTGGTATCGAATATATGTATATTCGTAAACCAGAAATCATTGATTGGATTCAAAGAAAATTAAACGTTAATGACAACCAACCTAATTTTTCAAATGACCAAAAAATCAGTATTTTAAATAAACTGAATCAAGCGGTTTCTTTTGAAAACTTTTTACATACTAAATATGTAGGTCAAAAACGTTTCTCACTTGAAGGTGGAGAATCTATTATTCCAGCCCTTGACGCTTTAATCGAAAGAGCTGCTGAAAAAGGAGTAGAACAATTCGTAATGGGAATGGCTCACCGTGGTCGTTTGAACGTCTTGGCTAACATCTTCGGTAAATCTACTCAAGATATCTTCGGTGAATTTGACGGAAAAGATTACGACCAAGAATATTTTGACGGTGACGTAAAATACCACTTAGGTCTTACGGCTGACAAAATCACTAGTACTGGTAAAAAAATCAACATCAATTTAGCTCCTAACCCTTCTCACCTTGAAACAGTAGGTGCTGTAATCGAAGGAATCACTAGAGCAAAACAAGATAAATATTTTGAAGATGACTTTTCTAAAGTATTACCTATTGCCGTTCACGGAGATGCTGCTATCGCAGGACAAGGTATCCTTTATGAAATCATACAAATGGCACAATTAGATGGTTACAAAACAGGTGGTACTATCCACATTGTAATCAATAACCAAGTTGGTTTTACAACCAACTACCTTGATGCTCGTTCATCAACTTATTGTACAGATGTTGCCAAAGTAACCCTTTCTCCTGTATTACACGTAAATGCAGACCACGCAGAAGCAGTTGTTCATGCGATGCAATTTGCATTAGACTTCCGTATGGAGTTTGGTCGTGACGTATTTATTGACCTTTTAGGATATAGAAAATACGGTCATAACGAAGGTGACGAACCACGTTTCACCCAACCATTATTATACAAAATCATTGCAAAGCACAGAAATCCAAGAGATATCTATGCTGAAAAATTATTATCGCAAGGTGTAATTGACGCTGGTTTTGTTAAAAAAATAGAAAAAGAATACAAAGACGATTTAGACCATAACTTAGAAGCATCTCGTAAAAAAGACTTGACAATCATTACTCCATTTATGCAAAATGAATGGAAAGGTTTTGAGCAAGTTTCTGATGACGTCATGTTGAAAAAAGTAAACACTAAAGTTGAAAAATCAACTTTAGACTCTATCATCAAAACCGTTTCTAGCCTACCATCTGATAAAAAATTCATCAACAAAATAACCAAAATTGTTAATGACCGTAAAACAGTATACGACAACAACGCTGTTGATTGGGGTACTGCTGAAACTTTAGCTTATGGTACATTATTGACGGAAGGATTTGACATCCGCATCTCAGGACAAGACGTTGAACGTGGTACGTTCTCACACCGTCACGCTGTTGTAAAAGTAGAAGACTCTGAAGAAGAAGTGGTTTTATTGAACAACATCGAAAACAAAAAAGGAAAATTTCATATTTTCAACTCTTTCTTATCTGAGTACGGAGTATTAGGATTTGATTACGGATATGCTTTGGCAAATCCAAATTCATTAACTATTTGGGAAGCGCAATTTGGAGATTTCTCTAATGGTGCCCAAATTATGATTGACCAATACATCTCTTGTGGAGAAGACAAATGGAACAATCAAAACGGATTGGTAATGTTATTGCCTCACGGCTATGAAGGTCAAGGTGCTGAGCACTCTTCTGCACGTATGGAACGTTACCTACAGTTATGTGGACGTCACAATATGTACATTGCTGACTGTACAACGCCAGCCAACTTCTTTCACCTGTTAAGAAGACAAATGAAAACAACTTTCCGCAAACCATTGGTAGTATTTTCTCCAAAAAGTTTGTTACGTGATCCAAGATGTGTCTCAACAGTTGAAGAATTAACAAATGGTGAGTTCCAAGAAACAATCGACGACACAACTGTAAACAAAGCAGATGTTAAATCACTTGTTTTCTGTACTGGTAAATTCTACTACGACATCATTGCTGAGAGAGAAAACAACGGTCGTAACGATGTAGCGGTAGTTCGTATCGAACAATTGTTCCCTTTACCGGTAGAGCAATTAAAAGCGATTATTGCAAAATATCCAAACGCTGACGATTATGTTTGGGCACAAGAAGAGCCTAAAAACATGGGAGCATACACATTTATGCTAGCTAACTTTGACTTGGTAAAATGGAGATTAGCTTCATTGAAAGCGTATTCAGCACCAGCGGCAGGAAGTTACACACGTGCAAAACGTCGTCATGCCGATGCGATTAGAATGGTATTCGACAAAAATTTATTTAGATAAAAATTTGGAGCTATTTCCTGCTGTCCGCTATATCTTTTTCTTTTTAAAGAAAAAAAGAAAAAGGATGCCGCTTCCATCAGGGCTAGAACCAATTGCAAACAATAACGATTCAAGATTTAAAAAATTAAAATTCATCATTTAAAATATTAGGACATGATTTTAGAAATGAAAGTTCCATCACCAGGGGAATCTATTAAGGAAGTTGAAATCGCCACTTGGTTAGTACAAGACGGAGATTATGTAGAAAAAGATCAAGCAATTGCTGAAGTAGATTCAGATAAAGCTACTTTAGAATTACCTGCAGAAGCAAGTGGTATCATTACCCTAAAAGCAGAAGAAGGTGACGCAGTAGCAGTAGGAGCAGTAGTTTGTCATATCGATACTGCAGCAGCAAAACCAGAAGGTTCAGCTCCAGCAGCGGCGGCGGCTCCAGCAGCTGAAGCTCCAAAAGCAGCCCCTGCACCAGTTGCAGCTCCAGCAGCACCAGCAGCAACTTACGCTACAGGTACACCATCACCAGCAGCTAAGAAAATATTAGATGAGAAAAACATCGCCCCAGCAGCCGTAACAGGAACTGGAAAAGCAGGAAGAATCACTAAAGAAGATGCAGTAAATGCAGTACCTTCAATGGGAACTCCTACAGGTGGAAGCCGTGGTGTAGAGCGTACAAAATTATCAATGTTGCGTCGTAAAGTAGCTGAGCGTTTAGTAGCTGCTAAAAACGAAACTGCCATGTTAACTACTTTCAATGAAGTAAACATGACACCTATCAACAACATCCGTAACGAGTACAAAGATGCTTTCAAAGCAAAACACGGTGGTGTAGGACTTGGATTTATGTCTTTCTTTACAAAAGCAGTAACAAGAGCTTTACAATTATACCCAGACGTTAACTCAATGATGGATGGTGATCACAAAATCGCCTTTGATTTCTGTGATATTTCAATCGCAGTATCTGGACCAAAAGGATTAATGGTTCCTGTAGTACGTAACGCTGAGAACTTAACATTCCGTG
Organism: Flavobacterium sp. NG2; assembly: GCF_034119845.1. Classification (NCBI taxonomy): domain Bacteria; kingdom Pseudomonadati; phylum Bacteroidota; class Flavobacteriia; order Flavobacteriales; family Flavobacteriaceae; genus Flavobacterium; species Flavobacterium sp. NG2. Next base: position 402,677 of record NZ_CP139420.1, read on the forward strand.
GTGTTGAAGCTGAAATCAAAAGATTAGCTATCAAAGCACGTGACGGACAAATCACTGTTGACGATATGACTGGTGGAACGTTTACAATCACTAACGGTGGTGTGTTTGGTTCTATGTTGTCTACTCCTATCATCAACCCTCCTCAATCAGGAATCTTAGGAATGCACAACATTATCGAGCGCCCAATTGCTGTAAACGGAAAAGTGGAAATCCACCCAATGATGTACGTTGCATTATCTTATGACCACAGAATCATTGATGGTCGTGAGTCAGTTGGTTTCTTAGTAGCTGTTAAAGAAGCTCTTGAAAACCCAATCGAATTATTGATGGACAACAATCCTAAAAAAGCTTTGGAGTTGTAGTAAAATAAAATTCCAATATATTAAAAATCCCAAATTCCAGTTCATAGGAATTTGGGATTTTTTTTTGCACTAGCAATTACTCCTAACATAAGTAAAGCATGATAACATTTAGCTTTTATTGTTAATAAAATCACTTATACCCAATATTCAATCCAAAAAAATAAGAATTTCAAAAGGAATCACCTTTACATTACTACAACATTTATATAATTTAACAAATTATCAAATCCAACATACAGAATATCCAACCCTTAACTTCACTAACAGCGCCTACACCTAGAGGCTTAATAAAGTAAGTTGCACTTAATTTAAATCTGTATAGTTTTTATATTATTGGTTTTCAGCGATTTAAATACAACTCGCCGTACATTTGAACTAACTAATTAAAACTAAAAAACCATGAAAAAAATTACTTTATTTCTTTTTCTAATGATTTGTACATTAGGGTATTCACAAGACCCTACAACTGTTGCAACTACACCACCTACAAGAAATTCGAGTGACGTCATCTCCATTTATAGTGGCACCTACACAAATATTACCTCAGCAATTGGTAAAGATTGGGGACAATCAACCAACTTAAGTGACATAACCGTTTCGGGGGATCTCATAAAAAAAATGACAGAATTCAACTATCAAGGTATTGTTCCTGCCACCACAATGAATTTGACGAGCTTCACTAAATTACATATTGACATCTACAAGACTTCTATGACCTCAATGAAAGTATACCTTATTAATCCTGGACCCGTTGAAGTTGCTATAACTTTAACACCAACTTTAGTGGGCTGGAATAGCTTTGATATCGATTTAAACGCAACCAATTTCCCAGGAATAAATTTTAGTGATGTTTTCCAAATGAAACTAGAGTCGGTTCCTTTTGCCTTTCCTAACGGTAATCAAACGACATATTTTGACAACCTATACTTTTGGAGACCTGAAGGAACACCAACCATTACAGGATTCTCAGTCCCGGCAAAAACTACTAACGATGTGTCATTTGACTTAGTTGACCCAGCAAGTAATAGCACTGGTACATTTTCATACTCCAGTAGTAATTCCGCTGTGGCAACAATTTCCGGTCGCACTGTGACCATAGTAGGAGCGGGTTCTTCAATAATAACCGCTACACAAGCAGCCTCTTCACCATACATTCAAGGAAGTGTTTCTGCCACCTTAAACGTGACTGCACCATTACCTCCAGCCGCCCCAATTCCTCAAACCAATGCAGCTACAGTAATCTCCCTATATAGCGAAACCTATCCCGTTACTGGTTATCTTTATGATTTTGGAGAAGCTACAGCAGTAGATCTTGACCCGACAGCAGCAGTAAACAATGCTCTTAAAATTAATTTTGATGTGGCAGGATATGGTCAAGGTTTTAATCAAAAAGACATTTCCGCCATGCAATATGTTCATTTTGATTATTACACAACAAATTCGGAAACTTTTTCTTTACATTTAATCTCTGACAACCCTGTTATCGAAGCCGTTTACAAATACGACAATCACACTCCAATCGTCTTTAATACATGGGTTGGTGTAAACATTCCCTTATCCTATTTTACAGGAATTGCAGGCTTTAGCACTGCTAAATTCTTTCAGTTCAAATTTGGAACAGCATCTGATCTTTCAAAAGGACATACAGTCTACTTTGACAATCTTTATTTAACAAGTTCTATTTTATCTATAGAAACTTTTGAATCATTGAATGTCAAAATGCATCCTAATCCAGTAACCGATGTTTTAAATATCGAAGCTTTAAACACTGTAGAAAATGTTGCAGTTTATAATGTATTAGGCCAAGAGGTCTTAAGTTTAAACCCAAATTCTAATTCAATAACTATTGATACCAATTCTTTAAAAAGTGGCGTCTATATTATAAAAGCAATCGTTGACGGAAAAACAGCATCGTCTAAGTTCATAAAAAAATAATAAACTTACTTCTAAACAATCTAATTATTTGGGTAATAATTAGATGAAAAAATCCCAAATTCCAGTTCATAGGAATTTGGGATTTTAGTTTTTTATGACTGTATAGTTTTAATTCCCTCTATATTCTACAAAATCAAATAATGCATAGTTTTGAGAATTCGGAATATGATCGCCTATAAATTGTAGATTTTCGACACTGCAAAATATTTTAAAATTTTCTCTCGTCCCATAATTAAGCTGTAGCGTCTGTATACTATTCCCATCAATTTTCCAGTTCGCTATGTATTTATTTTTTGAATTTAAAGTCAACTCAATTGACAAGGTATACCATTGCTCACGCTTAATCTTTCTAGCTTCTGAACGAAAAGGATTCGCCTGTGAGGTAGTATAAACTAACAAATCATCAGAAGATGCATTCAAAAGCTCTCGAACACTTTGCTGTCCATAACCTATTTCAAAATCAAGTTCGTGAGTATCATCATTATATAAAAATGCCCCTATACTAGCCTTATCACCTATTCCCATAGCAGGTACATAAACTCTCCAGCTATAGGCTCCTGTTGTATAAGTTGCTGCTGATTTTATTTTTGTTCTATCCCAACTATTGGCATTCGTGAACATCGTTAAAATCCCATTTTCAATAGAATAATTTTTATCCCCTACTTGAGTGGCATCTTCCCATTCATTTAGAGAATCAAAATTCCACAGTTTTTCACTAACCCCCCTCGAAGGTTTGGCTGTGTTTTGAATGGGAGTAGTAGTCATTTCCGTTTCATTCACAATCCCATCTTCCGTACAGGAAAACAATAACAGTCCAATGAGTACTCCTAGTATTTTAAAATTTGGTTTCATATTATTTTAGTTTTATGGTTGTTTTTTATTGCAAATACAAATAATGATTATAATAATCGATAATCGCTTTTCCTCTTAATAAAACATCCGCACCAATAATACCATGGACAGGCTTGGATTTGTATTGAATTAGGGCATCATTAACATGTGACAAATCAAAAATAATTAAATCAAAATTATTTTTTTTCCATGTTCCCAGCTGTACTTTATTATTGCTTGCTGATTGGGTCAACATTCCACTAGCACCAGCTCCCGAAGCTTTGGTTTTAGAATCTTTTGCATCCACCAGAAACATTTCTACTGTTTCAAAACCAATACAACTGTTAGAAGCACCCGTATCTAAAATAAAATTACCCTTAACTCCGTTTATTTTTGCCTTAATTAAAAGGTGTTGTGTTTTCGTAATTTTGAATTTTATTTTCTTGTATTTTTCCTGTTTTAGGATTTCTTGTATTTTTTCCATTTTTTGAAACGCGTGAATCCCAAAAGTAAACCAATTACTGCTATAAACCCAAAAATTAGATACCCATAATTAAAAGTTTCTGCCCCAGACTCAACTCCACCATAATATACAAAAGCACTCCAATAATAAGGAGATTTTTTAGTATTTGAAATCGTTTTATCCTCCAAAAAATCGAGCTTCGCTTTTTGATTCGCTTCAAAATATGACTCCCCTTTATTACAATACTTATAGAAATAATCCATAAAAACCGAAGTTGTAAAGTCATTTACTTTCCATAACGAAAAGAGCAAATTTCGAGCTCCTGCAAACTGAAACCCTCGAGCAACACTCATTGCTCCTTCTGACTTATACAGTTTCCCTACACCTGTTTCACAAGCACTCAAAACAACCAAATCAGGATTAATTTTTAAAGAATACAATTCAGGATAAAGAATGTCTTGGTCATAAAATTTAATACTCGCAGCAGTCTCAACATCTCCCGATGAAGCGTGCGTTGATAAATGTAAAATTGAATAACTACTAGCATTACTTTTGAAATGATCAAAAGTAGCCTGTTCGTTTTCAAAAAATCGCCCTTCAAAATTTCGCTTTATAGAAGCCATTTCTTTTTTTGAAAAAGACAACGCATCATCCGTTTTTTCAAATACTGGAAAAACACCCAACACATTTTTTCTTGGCTTTTCAATCTCAATTTCATTCAAATAAAAAGCAACCGAATTGTTATATCCAATGGCATAATCCTGAACTAAATAATGCATTTTAGCAAAATTAGTCGTAGTCGATTCTTTTGTAATCAAGGCTTCAAAAGAAACAAAATTCAATATCCCATCAGGAATAATTAATAATTTTTTAAAGTCAGTTTTGCGGGGAAGTTGCAAAATGTCATAGACTATTTTCCCCGTCTGGCTGTATCCTTTTACATCATTCACTATCGCATCAGCATCTTTAAAATAATCAATAAATTTCCAAATTTTAGTTGTTGTTTCTTTATCATTACTAAATGACTTTAATTGGATAGTGCTGTTTTCGAAAGTAAAACAATAGGTTTTTTCACTACCCGAAAAATAATTAAGCAGAACAACACCCTCGTCTTTCAATTTAGTAAACAAATTTTGAATATTGATTTCAGGAGCTTCTGTGGCTCCCTTTTCTGATTCTATTTTTTTTAATGATAAAACCAGTTCATTTTGTTTTTCAATGGCTTTATTAATCTTAACAATGTCTGCGGAGTCTCCTTTTTGCTGCTCTTTCGCAATTTCAACTGTCCAGTTTTGGAGTTGCTCTAAATGCAATTTCTCCGCTCTGGAAGCTGTTTTCGTTTTCAACAAATAGTCTTTTAAAACTGTAGATTTTGTTTTTTCAGCCAATTGAAAAGCCGATTCGATATAAGCCTGTTTGTGCTCTTTTTTATATAAAACATCATAAAGTGCAATGCATTTTTCGGTTCGGGTACGAACTCTGGTTTGCGTAATGATTTTAGAATTTTCATAAATCAATAGATTCGCAAATAAATCTTCAATGTAGAAGGCGAGACCATAGGCTTCTAAAGCTTTTTTAGGCTGGTTCTCTTGTGAGTAAATTGCCGCTTGCAAATCAAAAGCATCTAATAAAATCGTCTCTGCATACAAGCTTTTTTGATTAGGTAAGCTATTTTTAGTATTCGAATACTTTGGAATTAAAGTTGAAAAAACACTTTCAATTAAAGCCGAAGCTTCTTTTCTTTTTTGTTGTTCAAAAAGCAAAACGGCTTCCTCATAATATAATTTTGCTAATTTTCGAGGGTCACGATTAACCGTCGCAAAAAACAACTTTTTGGCTTCTGCAAAATAGTCGTTAGCTTTATCATAATGTCGTTCCTGAACATAAAGTGACGCTAAATTTCGGTAACAATTCCCCAGGGTTTCAGATTGTGTTTTATCCCCTTGTAACAATTGTATCGCATACAAATAGGTTTGTTCTATTTTTTTAAAACCAGAAGGATTTTGCGATTGAGTAACCAATGCTTTTTTGTAATTCAATAAATAGTTATTCCCCAAATTAGTAACAAAAATCCCTTTTTGGGTTTTAGATAATTTTTCGGTTTGAATGGTTTTTCGAACTAAATCAATAGCCAAATCTGTTTTGCCTGCGCTTTGGTACACATTTGATAAATTAAGTATTGCTGCTATTTTTTGGCTTTGATTTTTTTCTTTTATCGCACTATAATAATATTGTTTTATGATATTTTCAGCATTGTCATAATCTCCCTGAACGGTATATAAATTCCCTAACGGCTTCAAACAAAACTCGACAATATCATAATGGGATAATTTATTTTTTTGGAATAACTGCCAAGCTTTTTCATAACTTTCTGTAGCTTCTCTATTTTTCCCAAATTGCGATTCATAATACCCTTTATTGCAGTTTAAAATAACGATTGCCAGAAGTTCCTCTTTTGTTTTTGGCTGTTTATCATTCCAAAAACGACGATCCATTTGGTTCAGTTTTATCAAGGCTTCGACTGATGGGTGCTTCACAAAACCATCAATAACCTGATAAATACTATCTTCAAGTGATTGCGTATTTTGTCCCAAAACTGTTATCGTGAGAAGTAAAAAAAACAGTGTCTTCTTTATCATAAAGCCTAAAATATTTGGAATGTTATTTCAAATACTAAATATAAGGTATTTTTCAATACTACTATTCCAGTAAATGAATTGCTCTTAAAAATCGAATAGTTTTTAAAAGCCACGAATTATTAAATTATTATGTAGAAAAATTCGCGAATTCGCAGCAAAAAAAGTGAAGTATTTCATCTTAAAAACCAACCTATTTGAAAGATTATAAAATCTATATTTAAAAAACGAGATATGCATTTAAAAATTATAAGATCGCATACTAGCATTCTTGTTTTTAATTCGCTAAATTTAGGTTTGAAACCCAATCTAAATAAAGTAAGATGAAGCCAGACCTATTTCAAGCGCCCGATTATTACCTCTTAGACGATTTATTGACTGACGAGCACAAACTAGTGCGTGATTCGGCACGGGCTTGGGTCAAGAAAGCGGTTTCTCCTATTATAGAAGATTATGCACAACGCGCTGAATTTCCTAAAGAGATTATTCCTGGACTAGGCGAAATAGGCGGTTTCGGCCCTTATATTCCAACCGAATACGGCGGAGCAGGCTTAGACCAGATTTCGTATGGTTTATTAATGCAAGAAATTGAACGGGGAGATTCAGGAATTCGTTCTACTTCATCTGTACAATCTTCCTTAGTGATGTACCCTATTTGGAAATACGGTGATGAAGCGCAACGCATGAAATATTTACCCAAACTAGCAACAGGCGAAATGATGGGTTGTTTTGGCTTGACCGAACCCAATTACGGTTCCGACCCAGGAAGTATGATTACTAATTTTAAAGACAAAGGCGATCATTTTTTATTGAATGGTGCCAAAATGTGGATATCAAATGCGCCCTTTGCAGACATCGCTATTGTTTGGGCAAAAGACGAATCGGGTCGCATTCACGGTTTGATTGTAGAACGTGGCATGGAAGGTTTTTCCACTCCTGAAACACACAATAAATGGTCGCTTCGTGCTTCAGCCACGGGAGAGTTAATTTTTGATAATGTCAAAGTTCCTAAAGAAAATATTTTACCAAACAAATCGGGATTGAGTGCGCCACTTGGCTGCTTGGATTCTGCCCGATACGGGATTGCTTGGGGTGCGATTGGAGCAGCTATGGACTGTTACGATACCGCTTTGCGCTATGCCAAAGAACGCATCCAGTTTGACAAACCTATAGCAGGTATGCAACTGCAACAAAAAAAACTAGCCGAAATGATTACTGAAATTACCAAAGCGCAATTACTTGCCTGGCGATTGGGGGTTTTACGAAACGAAGGCAAAGCCACCACAGCACAAATATCAATGGCAAAACGCAACAATGTTAACATGGCAATTCAAATTGCACGCGAAGCACGCCAAATTTTAGGAGGCATGGGTATTACAGGCGAATATTCCATTATGCGTCATATGATGAATTTGGAATCAGTGATTACGTATGAGGGAACCCACGATATTCATTTATTAATTACAGGAATGGATATTACGGGAATTCCAGCTTTTAAATAATTGCTATCCTCAAAAAACAAAGGACAAAAACACTCTATTTATCTTTCTTCAAACAATAAGGTTCCAATGAAGCATTAAAAGTCCGACAGGAGTAAACGGTTTGAAGAAACTGACAGTTTCGTTTTATTGTAACATCAGGGAGGTGACCTGCCTAATTTAATTGATTCAATTTGATACCTACTGTTCTTTTAAAAATATAAAAACCTTTACTGAAATAAATTCGTAAATACTAATACAAGGGTTCTACTATAATTTCGTCTAAGTATTGATAAAAATTACAAAAAATTACCCTTGAAAACTAGAACCTTTTTTATATTTACAGTAAATTTATTCCAATGAACATTCAACACATAAACAACAGTATAGAACCACAGAAAAACATACTGTTACAGCACCCACTTTACAACAAAGTAAAAACCATCGAAGACTTGCAGTGCTTTTTAGAAAGTCATGTGTATGCGGTTTGGGATTTTATGTCATTGCTGAAAGCATTACAGTCCAAATTGACTTGTACTACTACACCTTGGTTCCCTACTACAAATCCACAAACACGTTATTTGATTAACGAAATTGTTCTTGCAGAAGAATCGGATGTAACTATCGATGGACGTCGTCAGAGTCATTATGAGATGTACATTGAAGCCATGGACGATTGTGGTGCCAACACTACTGAAATTAAACAGTTCTTAGGCGAAATCAACTCGCTTCAAAATATTTTCGTAGCTATTAAAACCAGTCATTTGCACCCTAACATTAAAGCCTTTTTAGACTTTACTTTTAATGCAATTGAACACGGGAAGCCTCACGAAATTGCAGCTGCTTTTACCTTTGGTAGAGAGGATTTGATTCCGAGTATGTTTACTTCAATCATCAAAAGCTTTCAAGAAAACTTGCCAGACACTGATTTAAGTAAGCTAATTTATTATTTCGAACGTCATATCGAATTGGATGCTGACGAACATGGCCCAATGGCTATGGAAATGATTACCGAATTGTGTGGTGAGGACGCTCAAAAATGGAAAGAAGTAGAAGAAGTTTCTAAATTAGCTCTTGAAAAACGCATCGGTCTTTGGAATGCTATTGAAGAACATATTGCTGATAAAAAATTAGCAACGACATAATAAAAAAATACCAACAAAAAAGTCCCGAAAATATTTCGGGACTTTTTTGTTGGTAACATCAGTAAAACGATTAACTCTCAGGAGCCAATTCTAATTCAAGACCTTCTAATTCAACCGTGATTGGAATTTGACAACCCAAACGGCTATTTGACTTTACGTAAAAAGCTTCAGAAAGCATCGCTTCTTCATCTTCTCCCATATCTGGCAAAGCTACTTCATTAAGAACGTAACATTGACAAGAAGCACACATGGCCATTCCGCCACAGGTTCCTTCTACAGGTAATTCATAAGCTTTACACAATTCCATGATATTCATGGCCATATCAGTTGGGGCTTGTAATTCGTGTACAACGCCTTCTCTGTCTTTGATTTTTATTAATACATCCATTTTTAAGGGTATAGGGTGTTGAGTTCTGTGTTTTGCGTGAGGGATAGTAGCAGTCCGCCGCGGCGGACGCGGATAGCCCGACGATTTTAAGGAATAATCCGCCATGGCGGATTGTTCCTTAAAATGGGCACGCCCAAATTATTATTATGCTATATTGACAACGGTTTCGATTTGTGGTGCAAATTTCTTGATAGTGGTTTCAACACCAGCTTTCAAGGTCATTTGGTTGACACTACAACTCGTGCAAGCACCTTCTAAACGTACTTTGACGTGCTTGTCATCCTCAATAGAAACTAAGGTGATATCACCACCATCAGAGTTCAAAAAAGGACGAATTTCTTCGAGTGCTAGCAATACGTTGCTTGTTAATTCTTCTGTTGTCATAATTTTATTTTTTTACTGCTGAACAACCTGCCATAGTTGTAATTTTAATGGCTTCGGAAGCAGGTAAATTTTCATTTCTGTTAATCGTTTCTTCGACTACTTTACGAGTGATGGTTTCAAAAACCGTTTCGATTACAGAACCTGTTTGCATGGCTGCAGGACGACCGTAATCACCCGCTTCACGAATCGATTGAACGATAGGCACCTCACCAAGGAAAGGCACTTGTAAATCTTCGGCTAGGTTTTTAGCTCCTTCTTGACCAAAGATATAGTATTTATTATTAGGCAATTCTTCGGGTGTGAAGTACGCCATGTTTTCGATAATTCCTAAAACCGGTACGTTGATTGCCTCAGACATGAACATCGAAACTCCTTTTTTAGCATCGGCCAAAGCAACTGCTTGTGGTGTACTCACGACAACTGCACCTGTTACTGGTAAAGATTGCATGATAGAAAGATGGATATCTCCTGTTCCTGGAGGTAAATCGATTAATAAAAAGTCTAATTCTCCCCAATCAGCGTCAAAAATCATTTGGTTCAAAGCTTTAGAAGCCATTGGACCTCTCCAGATTACCGCTTGACTTGGTGAGGTAAAAAACCCGATAGATAGCATTTTCACTTCGTAGCTTTCTACTGGTTTCATTTTTGACTTTCCGTCTACTAGAACTGAGATAGGTTTTTCATTCTCCACATCAAACATTATTGGCATCGATGGACCATAAATATCTGCATCAAGAACTCCAACTGAAAACCCCATTTTTGCCAATGATACTGCCAAATTAGCCGTTACAGTAGATTTTCCTACACCTCCTTTTCCAGAGGCTACAGCGATGATATTTTTGATTCCAGGAATTGACTTCCCTTTTATTTCAGCCTTTTCAGGAACTTGTACTTTGGTATTGATTTTAATTTTAGCTTCAGGCGAAACTAATTCCAAGATCACTTTCTTAATATCGTCTTCAGCACGTTTTTTAATATGCATGGCAGGCGTTGTTAAAACCAACTCTACCACTACTTCGTCTCCAAAAGTAAGCACATTAGCAATAGCACCACTTTCCACCATATTCTTTCCTTCGCCAGCTATAGTTATCGTTTCTAAAGCTTTTAGAATTTCTTTTCTATCTAATTTCATTCTGTATCCTAATTTCTATTGGTAATTTCAGTCCAAAACATTGTGTTTATTTAAACTGATTTCAGATTGCAAAGATAAGTGATTAAGTTCTTATTTTAAAGCATTTAAATTGGATTTATTGTTATGTAATTTAACCACAAAGTACACTACGTTTTCACTAAGAACACTAAGGTATTATTTCCTTTACCACAAACCTGTCTTCCAACAGGCAGGGACACTAAGTGTCAAATAAAATATAACTTTTGACTCGAAAATCTTTACAAAATAGTACTCCTTTGGAAAGTAAAAAGAGTTATAACACAATAACAAGTATAGATTGGACAAGAAATTCTTCGTGAGCCTTGTAAAACCTTTGTGCCCTTTGTGTTTAAGCATTTACTCCATAAAAACAGGAGGTTCCCAAAAATGCTTTTCCATATCAACAATCTGATTATCCACGATTTTGACTCCTTCGCTTTCAAGTAGTTGCTGCATGAGGTTTGTGCCATCAAAATGATGTTTTCCAGTAAGTAGCCCTTTTCGATTTACTACGCGATGTGCTGGTATATCCTCTCGGCCGTGAGAAGCATTCATTGCCCAACCTACCATTCTGGCTGATCGAGCTGCTCCCAAAGCCTTGGCGATAGCGCCATAAGAAGTCACCTTGCCATAAGGAATTTGCCTTGCGATAGCATATACACGTTCGAAGAAATTAGTATTATCCATATAAAAACGGATTTTTGAAGAGGGTTAAAATCCCCAGTAGTACTTCACAATATTAAATAAGGTCACAACTGAAATCAATCCCGTTATACTCCCTATAATTTTGTTCATGTTTTTCAATAGGTAATCGGCTTTAGATTCTATTTTTTGAAAAAAAGAAATATAGAAATAAAACACCAAGGCCGAACCCAAAACAACGCCACTAACAAACACCAATACCGATGATGTTAGAAATGAAAAAAGTTGGTATGAAGACAAAGTCACACTTACAAAGACATAATAAGGAATAGGAAAAAAATTAAGAGCCGAAAGCAACATCCCTAGAAAGAATCGTTTCTTTTGGCTCTTTTTCTTGATTTTTGTTTTCTTAATTTTAGGTTTTTTGGCGACAGCCAAAAAATAAATGGTCAGCAATGTGAAAAGTACAAACCCAATTTCACGAAGCAAAATAATAATATCAGGACGTGCATTGATCACACGGGCAAAGAAAATAGCCAAATACACCTGAAAAAAAATAATCGTAACTGCTCCGAGAACAAACCAATAGGCATTTCTTTTCCCTTCTTTTAGATTCACTTTCGCCGCCGTCATATTGATTAATCCCGGCGGAATAATCCCTACAACTGCTGAAATGAAACCGAAAAATAAAGGAAGAATAAAATTCATTAGGTTTTATCAATCGTTATAAAATCACAAAAACCTTTTTACTAGTCCTTGATTTTGAATCTAATATACGTAATTGCTTTGTTTATTTCTAAATATTGTTTTTCGTAAAATGTCTGAAACGCCGTCACTTCCTCAGGACTTCCTTCGTTTACATACACATTATGGTTTGCATATAGTACTTCGTGGCCTTCCCCATGAAGCAATCCTAAAGTGTATCCGTGCATGAATTCACTATCGGTTTTAAGGTTCATCACCCCGTCTTTTTTGAGGATTTTTTTATACAATTTCAAAAACTCCGAGTTGGTCATACGGTGTTTTGTTCTTTTGTATTTGATCTGTGGGTCTGGAAAAGTTATCCAGATTTCGTCCACTTCATTTTCAGCAAAAATATGATTGATTAATTCGATTTGGGTACGAACGAAAGCTACATTATGTAACCCTGTATCTACAGCCGTTTTGGCACCACGCCAGAAACGAGCCCCTTTAATATCAATTCCAACAAAGTTTTTATTAGGATATCTTTCCGCAAGACCTACAGAGTACTCTCCTTTTCCACAACCTAATTCCAAAACGATTGGATTGTCATTCTTGAAGAATTCTGAATTCCACTTCCCTCTTAAAGGAAACAAATTCCCTACTACTTCTTCTCTTGTTGGCTGAAAAACGTTATTGAAGGTTTCGTTTTCTTTGAATCTTTTTAATTTATTTTTACTTCCCACGATTTTTTAAATATTTGCGCAAAATTAAGGAAATATATAAGACCGTGCGTTATGAGTACAAATTATTTACTTGCAAAGGTTTAGTGTGCAGAATATTTAGGCCACAGATTACATGAATTAATAGGATTTGCACTGATGGAGTTGGAACACCGATTTTAGAAATTAAAGAAATTTATATAAATCTCTTAGTGCCTTTACTTCATTGCGATGAAAAATGGGACACGGATGATACGGATTTTATTTGCTCTCTTTGTGCTTCGATTGTATCGAAAAAATCGCTGATTTTCACGGATTCGTTTGCACTCTTGCGAATTACATTTTTCACATTAATTAAAAATCCTTTCTTTGCGACTTAGCGGTAAAAGTAAGGAACACAGATTTTAGAAATTAAAGAAATTTATATAAATCTCTTAGTGTCTTTACTTCATTGCGGTGAAAAATGGGACACGCATGATACGGATTTAATTCGCTCTCTTTGTGCTTAGATTGTGTTGAAAAAATCGCTGATTTTCACGGATTCGTTTGCGCTCTTGCGAATTACATTTTTCACATTAATTAAAAATCCTTTCTTTATGACTTAGCGCCTTTGCGGTAAAAGCAAGAAACACAGATCTTAGAAATTAAAAAAATTAAAAAAATCTCTTAGTATCTTTGCGGTAAAAACCTTGTGCTCTTCCTGCCTTCTTAGTGCACTTTATGTTTAAAACAACTACTCCGAGCACTCGATAGGAAACAAGGTCTCATCATGTTGCGAAATATCCAACCCTATCACCTCTGACTCGTGAGAAACACGCATCGGGATTATCCTATTGGTTAATTTGAATAATAAAAATGCACCACAAAAAGTAAAGATAGAAACCAAAACTAGCGCTGTCATATGGTGTGCAAAAACACTCCAACCACCGTGAAGTAAACTTGCATCTTCACCATGAGCAAAAATAGCTGTTAGAATCATACCCATAATTCCACCTACACCATGACAAGCAAAGACATCAAGTGTATCATCAAATTTTCGCAACAAGCTAGAGTGCACTAAATAATTAGAAACCAAAGCCGTTATAAAACCAAAAAACATACTCTCAGGAACAGATACATACCCTGCCGCTGGCGTAATTGAAACCAATCCTACGACTGCTCCAATACAAGCTCCTAGAGCGGAAACTTTTCTTCCGTTTAGCCTATCAAAGAAAATCCAAGTCAACATAGCTGCTGCCGAAGCGGTAGTTGTTGTTGCAAAAGCCATTGCTGCTACTCCATTAGCTTCTAATGACGAACCCGCATTAAAACCAATCCATCCAAACCACAACATCCCTGTTCCTAATAAAACGAAAGGAATATTCGTCGGTACATGATTGCTATTATTTCTTTTTCCTAATACCATTACTCCTGCCAAAGCAGCAAAACCAGCACTCATATGTACTACCGTTCCTCCAGCAAAATCTTTCACACCGAAGAATGAACCTATAATCCCTGTTGGATACCAAACCGAATGACACAGAGGTGCATAGATAAAAATGGTAAACAAGCAGATAAAAAGTAAATACGAAATAAAGCGCACACGTTCTGCAAACGAACCTGTAATAATCGCTGGTGCAATCACCGCAAATTTCATTTGGAATAAAGCAAACAACATAAATGGAACCGTTGCTGCAATATCTTTATGAGGTAGAATATTAACATAATCCATAAAGGCAAACGAACTAGGATCACCCACAAAACTGTAAAACCCATCTCCTATACGAACACCTATAGGCTCTCCAAAAGCCAAACTAAATCCAACAACTACCCAAATCAAGGTTACCACTCCCATACAAATAAAACTTTGTAACATGGTCGAAATCACATTCTTCTTACCCACCATTCCACCGTAAAAAAACGAAAGCCCTGGAGTCATGATTAACACCAAGCAACAAGAAGTAAGCATCCAAGCCACATCGGCGGGTACGATTTGGTCTAAGGTACCAAATTGTGATAAAATTGCATTGGTTTCAGATGCCGCAGGCCAGAAAACACCAGAAATACAAATCAAACTAATAATCATAAAGGAAATAACCCAACGTCTCTCTATTTTCATTTTATTTATTTTACCCCATTAATTTAGGGGGCAAAGGTAAAAATAATTTATTTTTTTTCAATTAAAGCTTGATTTTTTGACAACAAAAAACATTTCACCTCCAAATCAACAACTCAAGCCGACTTAATCCAATTTAAAATGATTAAAAATCAAACATTTTGTTATTTTTTTGAGAATCCAATTATTTTAAAATTCGCACTTCCAAAACTGACTCATCTATTTTCTGAGAATAATCCGCCAAAAACCAGTGGATTAAATTCCATTTGACAAATTTTATGCTAATCCATCAAAATCAAAAAAGTCAAAATTCATTTTTTCAAAAAAGTGAAAGTAAATAATAAGGTATAATTCTTGTTACATATAAAAAACAACCTATTAATCCTGAAAAAGCAATATCGTAAATAGCTTTTTTTGATGTATTTTTACATGGTTTTGAAAGCAATAAATTTCAACTTATGAGAAAGTTATCCCGTTTTATTTTTCTTTTAGTACTGCTAATATTGGTAGTTACTATTTCTTGTAATAAATTCAAAGATAAAACAGGTGTAACTGAACTTGAAGAAATCCCTGTAGATACACGACCAGCATTCGACAGCACTGATTTAACCGCGTTTTTTAAGAAGCACCCTTTATTAGAAAAGTATCAAACTGAGGTTCGTGAACTATATAAAAAACACCAGTTTCATTATGTATGGTACGATAAAAATGGAGTAAATGAATTTGGTAGCTTACTCCATAACAAAATCATCAATGTTGAGGAAGAAGGCGTGCTTACTAGTATTCCTTACCGTCAAAAACTAGATTCGATTTACGAAATCGCCCCAAGCTCACACACTCCAAATCCTACAACTGAACTCCTTAACACTTCTCTATACTTCTTTTATGTAGACAAGGTTTATCAAGGACTAGACACCGAAAAAACCAACCAAATGGAATGGTTCTTACCAAGAGAAAAACAATCTTACGGCAAATACCTTGACTCCCTTTTGGTAAACCCTTCACTGATTAAGAAAAACGAAAACGGATTATTTTCTCAATACTACCTGCTTAAAAATGTATTAAAAACCTATCGTGAAATCGAAAAAAAAGGAGGTTGGGAACCTATCGTCATGGATTCAGCAGTCAAATCTCTTAATGTTGGCGACAGTTCGCGTACCATTGCCCAACTAAGAACCCGTTTGTTTTTAACAGGCGAATTAAAAAAAGATTCCAAAAGTGCCATTTACGATGAGGAATTATCGAAAGGTGTTTTGAAATTCAAAAAAGCCAACCGAAACGCCTCGAGCACTATCATCTTGCCTTCGCATCTCAAAGTTTTGAACATTCCCGTTGCTGAACGTATCAAAACCCTTATTGTAAATATGGAGCGTTGCCGCTGGATTGCTAAGGACATTACCAAATCCAAAGAGATTATCGCCGTTAATATTCCAGCTTATGAACTCACTTATTTCAAAGACGGCAAACCCTATTTCCGCTCAAATGTTGTAGTAGGGAAAACGGTCAACAAAACCGTAGTTTTCAGTGCTCCTATGCGCTATATAGTGTTTAGCCCCTACTGGAATGTACCTTACAGCATTCTCAAAAACGAAATAAAACCTGCTATAGCCAAAGACCCTAACTATCTCGCCAAGCACAATATGGAATGGAACGAAGGACATGTACGCCAGAAACCAGGGCCAAAAAACTCTTTGGGACTCATCAAGTTTTTGTTTCCGAATTCGAATTCCATTTATTTGCACGACACCCCTTCCAAACATTTGTTTAACCGTCGCGACCGCGCTTTCAGCCATGGCTGCATCCGTGTGGAAAAACCAAAAGAACTAGCCGAAGTCATCCTAAAAGATGACCCCAACTGGACACCTGAAAAAATCGAAGAAGCCATGAACAGAGGCAAAGAATCTTGGTACACCCTCAAAAACAAAATTCCAGTTTATATCGGGTACTTTACCGCTTGGGTAGATACCGAAGGTGTCTTGCATTTTTATGACGATGTGTACGGACGCGATGAACCACTAGCCGCTTTACTTTTCGAGAACTAATATTATTTTAAAAGCACTCTGAGTGACAGCCCTCGGATGGCACGGATTTGACCGATTTACACGTAAACAACTAAAGTTTTTAATTAAATAACCTATCAGGTGTAATTTACATTAAAATCTGCGCGTCAATTATAGTGAAATGTCAGTCTGAGCTTGTCGAAGACCTTGCTTAAGTTACATTTCGACAGGTTCAATGTGACAATCAACCCAACAGTTCAATTTATAAAAATCAGTGTCAATCGGCTTAATCAGTGTCATCCGTCTGCCATTTTCAGACTCTAGATTCCCAATTTTTAAGCAAAAAAAAAGCAACCTAAAAATAAATTTTAGATTGCTTTTTCCCGAATTAATAATTGCCTTTATTTTTTGCTACCGATTAAAAAGATTTTCACATATTTTTTCTAAACCCTTTTAATCTGTGGCTTTTATATTTAATGTACTTTTTGTTTTTCAAAAACGGTTGTCAATGCTTTCTTGATTTTATCCGAAGCTAAGAAAAATGCTTTTTCGATACTATCTGAATGTGCTGTTACAGCAACTGGATTTAATCCTGCAGGACGGGCTTCAATCATACAACGCTTATCATCAACACTATATTTTTCACTATTTTCATCTCCTAGATGCACTTCAAATCGAGTTACTTTGTCTTGAAAACGAACTAGGTTTTTTTCTAATTCTGTTGTAAAAAAGGCTTCTAATCTTTCGTGTCCTTCGATGTTTTTATCCGTATTGAATTGAATTTTCATATATCTTTTTTTAAAATTGATTTCTCTCAAATTTAGCATTCTTTTTCTACAAAAAAGAAGGAATTAATAAAATATTATGATTCTTATTAGCGATATAAAATTTTAATTGCATGATAAACAACTACCTTGAGAAAAAACTTGTCAATTCAAGTATAGAATAAAAGATGCAAGACACTTTTGAATCCCTGATTTCAAGTTATATTGAAACCAAAGTAGGCATTGCCAACAATTTCCTGAGCACTGAATTGTGCCAAAACCTAGCCCAAAACATCTTAACGCTAGAAGCTAACGAACTCCTCCAAGAAGCAGGAATAGGCAACGATAACAAACTACAACTGAATGCCAAGATTCGGCGTGATACGATTTACTGGTTAGACAAAAAACACAATGACGCTCACGAAAATAGTTTTTTTGAACAGATGGACGCCTTTGTACTCTACCTCAACCAGAGTTGTTATGCAGGCATCACCGATTATGAATTTCATTATTCACTATACGAAGCCGGAGATTTCTACAAAAAACACCTCGACCAGTTCAAAGACAATTCCAGCCGACAATTCTCGATGATTAGCTACCTCAACCCCAATTGGAAAATTCAAGACGGTGGCGAGCTTTACATCCACCAACTAGACAAGAACCAAAGTATCTCACCTACCGAAGGCAAAACCGTCTTCTTCAAAAGCAACGAACTCGAACACGAGGTACTAGTAACTAACGAAAGAAGAATGAGCGTTACGGGATGGTTGAGGAAGGGGTGAAAGTTGTAGTTATTCTAAAATTCTGTATTTTAGTATCATGCAACAACAAGAAGGATTTCACACCTATTACATTTACATTCTCACCAATAAGGCGAAAACTGTTTTATACACTGGTGTGACCAATAATTTGAAGGTTCGACTACAACAGCACACTGAGAATATCGAATACAACAATCCTAGTTTTACCTCACGTTATCAAGTACATTATTTGTTATACTTTGAAAAATTTACTTGGATTCAAGAAGCCATTGCCCGCGAAAAAGAAATCAAAGGTTGGCGTAGAGAAAAGAAAATAAATTTGATTAAAACCATCAACCCCGATTTGAATTTCTTGAATGAACTATTTGAGTGAGAAATGCAATGTTTTAATAAAGGTTTACAAAGTAATGCAATAACAAATAAACAAAAGTTAACTGTATAGAACCCCCTCACAGTAAACACATAGTAACCCCAAACTTGTCATTCCGAGGAACGAGGACTCGAGCGATAGCGAACATGCGAAGCAAACTCCGTTAGTATTACTACAAAGAAACTAACACACAGTATGTCATTCCCTACACGTGACGTAGCTTGTGGAGATCCCTCCTACGTCGGGAAGACAAGTTTGCGGGTAGGGATTGCGGATAAAAAGTAAAATTGTACAAAAATTACAACAAAAAAGGTTGTAAAAAACTCAGCAAAGAATCCATCATAAAAATTGTGCCCCAAAGAAACTCCACACAGTAACCCCAGACTTGTCATTCCGAGGAACGAGGAAACTCCGCTAGAAACTCCACAAAGTAGGTAACACAACGTACTTGATTCTCGAAACATGATGCAGTTTGCGGAGATCTCCCCTACGTCGAGATGACAAGTTTGGGCGTAGGATTGTGGATAAAAAGTAAAATCACAGAAATAACAAAGACACCAAAACTTCGCAATCAAAATCCACAAAGAATTTCCACACAGTAACCCCAGGCTTCTCATCCTGACGTAGGAAGGAACTTCGCTAGTATCTCCACAAAGTATGTAAAACAAAATACCTTATTCTCAAAACGTGATGCAGTTTGTGGAGATCCCTCCTACGTCGGGAGGACAAGTTTGCGAGTAGGGATTGCGGATAAAAAGTAAAACCGCAGAAACAAAAAGAACACCAAAACTTCGCAATCAAACTCCACATAGAAACTCCACACAGTAATCCTAAACTTGTCATTCCGAGGAACGAGGAAACTCTGCTAGAAACTCCACAAAGTAGGTAACACAACGTACTTGATTCTCGAAACGTGATGCAGTTTGCGGAGATCCCTCCTACGTCGGGAGGACAAGTTTGCGAGTAGGGATTGCGGATAAAAAGTAAAACCGCAGAAACAAAAAGAACACCAAAACTTCGCAATCTAAATCCACAAAGAAACTACACTAAGTAACCCCAGACTTGTCACCCTGACGTAGGAAGGAACTTCGCTAGTATTACCACAAAGTATATAAAACACAGTACCTTATTCTCAAAACGTGATGCAGTTTGCGGAGATCCCTCCTACGTCGGGAGGACAAGTTTGCGGGTAGAGATTGCGGATAAAAAGTAAAATTACACAAAAATTGCAACAAAAAAGATTGTAAAAAACTCAGTAAAGAATCCATCATGAAAATTGTGCCCCAAAGAAACTCCACAATCAAACTCCACACAGTAACCCCAGACTTGTCATTCCGAGGAACGAGGAAACTCCGCTAGAAACTCCACAAAGTATGTAACACACAGAATGTCATTCCCTGCACGTGACGTAGCTTACGGAGATCTCTCCTACGTCGAGATGACAAGATTGCGGGTAGATATTGCGGAAAAATATATTATAAATTAATATATCTTGATTTGAAAAAATGCTTATCCTGTATTGCTTCAACAGCTTTATAATGTTTCAGAAACAACTCATCGTCCAAAAAACTTTCTAAATGAGATTCTACAATATAAATCTTAATTGCTTCGATTTCGTCAAAGCCTTTTTGATTTCCTAAATATTCTCCATTTTTATAAATTGCGAATAATTTTTTCTTGTTTTTCATTTTTCAAAAATTGTATCTAAATGGAACTCTAAAAATTCTTTTCTCGGTAAATATTTAACTGGCTCAGTAATTTTTAAATTTTCAATACTTCCAAAATGAATTTGGTAAAAATCAGATTTAATTTTCTTTTTCAAACCAGTAGACAAAATGACTTGATAGTTTTGATTAATACCTATTAAACCTTTATCAAATGCTTTATCATACAAAGCCGAGAGACAGATACCATTTTCAGGATTTAATCTTTCCTTTTCATCTTTTGACCAAGGGACAATATGACTTGCTAATAATAATTCAGGAATATCGATTCCTGAAATAGCGCATTTTTTACTATAATTAGCTAGAATCATTTGTCTAAAAACAGACTGATTAACTCTTGTTTTGACTTCTCGTATTTTTGTCTCCCCTTTTACATCTTTTAATCCTAAAAAGAGATCGTTGTACTTTTCCTCAATATCGATATTTTCTTTTTGGGCTAATATGATTTCACTTTGAAAGATTAATTCTTCTTGATTATGAAAATACTCATCCCAAATAGGCTGAACAATTTTCGTACCGCCACTCATGCCTTTAATTCCTCTTGCTTGCAAAGCAGGATCAACGCTCGCAAAATTCACTAAACGCAAAGCAATAGAACTAGGGGTACGATCTATTAAACCAGCAAGATGAATGATCCCTTTATTTGTACTATGCATTTTTCCAAAGGGAATTTTTAAGTATAAATTAAAGGCAAGTATTAGTTCTTCTTTTGTCCACAGTCTTTTTGCCATAATTTTTTATTCTATGTCGTTTTGACAAATAAACTCAAATCCACATGAAGTAGTAAGAAATATATGATTCTGCGTATTTTTAGAATCTAAAGATTCAGACTTTATTTCAGTTCTATTACCACATACAGGACATGTTGTAGGTTGGTCTCCATAAACATATACTTCCGAAAATTCCATATAGATTAATTTTAGTATTCAACTTTTGTTCACAATGCTATGTCTTCAAATTTATCAATAAAAATGATTCCTTTTAAAATTAAAATTTTTTATTAAACCGCCAATCTCATCGATTAACGGTTCTTCTATTATTATGAAAATAACTCATTCTAAATAGGTACTATCTTTAAAACCTAATTTATTTTGATTAATTTTTCAATATATTTGTTTTAGCAGAGAGGAAGCATACTGCGATTTTTCGTTGAATGTTTACCTTGTTTAGCCTCAACTTGTTTGGGGCTAATTTTTTTATCCATTTTTGCGTTTGTGCCTTTTTCAAAGGCAAGCAGAGAAGAAAGCTCCTGTTCCTTTTCTTGAATATTTATTCGATAATTAGTATCGTATCGTTTATTTTTCTTCCACAAATGATAGACCATTACTAATAATTTTTTCTGTACCGCTACATAACTTTTCATTTTTATGGCGTGTTTTTCAAAAGTCCTATTATACAAATCTAAAAACGGTTTTTCTTTACATGTTATAACTATTAAAGACGGCATATGAAGAGCTCTTCTTATTCTTGAATTCCCTTTTTTAGATATCTTAGTCTTTCCAACCCTAGTTCCTGATTGAGCTTCAACAACATCATAACCAGCATAAGAAACTAATTGCTTATAGTTTTTAAATAGCTCAAAACCATTAGTTTCTGCTATTAGAGTTGCTATAGTTAAGTATCCTATTCCTTTAATTGCCAAGATATTTAAGCATTTATTATAAACTACAGCATCAGATTTAAGATGTAATTTCATTTTTTTATCTAATTCTTTCAACTGAGCATCAAACAGAGTTATAGTGCTTTTAAGTTGATCAATCAATAAATCGGAACGATACATCGAGTGTTCTAATGCATGGATTTGATTACTTATGACCGTTTTTAATTCTTGTATATTTTGATGCTGTCTGGTGTAGTGACGTAATTCATAATAGTAGCGTCCTAATGGCTCCCAAAGGCTTAAGCATTGTTCAGCTCCCATTTGTGCCAATCCTCTAGCGTCAATACTATCATTCTTAGATTTTAAACCCAAACATTCTAAGTATTTCTTTGCCTTATTAGGTAAAACTATAGATAGTTTATATCCTTTTTCAAATAAATATAACGCACAATTTTCATGATAGACACCTGTGGCTTCCATACAAACAACCAAAGGCAAATCCATCTCTTTATGCCATTTTGTTATCCAAGAGTCTAAACTTTCAAAACCAGAAACAGTGTTATTAAAGGTTATTTTAGACTTAAACTGAACTTGTTGGTTCTCATCAATGACACAAATTGATCCATCAATTTTGCTACTAGAAACATCTAATCCCACAGAATACTTTAAAATCATAACTTTTTGATTTTTAGATAAACAAAAAACTACATGGGTCTTGGCTCATTAGTTATACTGCATCTAAATTAAAAACCTAGTGCTTAAGTACTATTGCGACTTGAAATGTAATTAAAATGAAGTTGATTAACCTAGCTTACAATATCGTATTAAACGTATCTGGCCCCGATAGAATTTTGCAACTTCATTTTGTTTATCAATTATTACTATTTTAAAGATACGTATTTTATCATTTTGTAACTATAACAAAGATATGAGCCCCGATTGCAGTGATATCCTCTTGTGGAGCTTGCGGAACAAGAGATATAACGGAAAGCGGGACGAGGCGTTCTTGTAAAACGAATTTATTCTGCTCCTAATTCTTATTTTGGTAATTGCGTGATTCCCATGTTATAGAGGGTAAAGGCTTGGATATCGACGTTTTCTTGTATCGTGGCGGCTACTGATTTTCCGGCGCCGTGGCCTGCTTTGACATCGATGCGAATGAGGGTTGGATTGGTGCCTGTTTGTTTGGCTTGTAACTCGGCGGCAAACTTGAAACTGTGTGCGGGCACTACTCTATCGTCGTGGTCGCCGGTGGTAATCAGGGTGGCGGGATAGTGCGTGCCGGCCTTGACGTTGTGTACGGGCGAGTAGTTGCGGAGGTAGTCGAACATGGGTTTGCTGTCCTGTGCGGTTCCGTAATCGTATGCCCAGCCTGCGCCTGCGGTAAAGCTGTGGTAGCGCAACATATCGAGCACGCTAACTGCGGGCAGGGCCACTTGCATGAGGTCCGGACGCTGGGTCATGACAGCACCTACAAGCAAACCTCCGTTAGACCCACCACGGATGGCGAGGTAGTTTTTGGAAGTGTATTTATTATTTATCAAATATTCGGCCGCGGCGATAAAATCATCAAAAACGTTTTGTTTTTGTTGCTGGGTTCCGGCATCGTGCCATTTTTTGCCGTATTCGCCACCTCCACGAAGGTTGGCTACAGCATAGATGCCGCCGTTTTCCATCCAAACGGCATTGGCGATGCTAAAACTTGGCGTTAGGCTGATGTTAAAACCTCCGTAACCGTAAAGTATAGTTGGGTTTTGTCCGTTGAGGGTGATACCCTTTTTGTGGGTAATCATCATCGGGATTTTGGTTCCATCTTTGGAGGTATAAAACACTTGGTGGGTTTCATAATTATCCGACTGGAAATCGGCTTTTGATTTTCGGTATAGGCTTGATTTTCCTGTTTGGGTGTCTAAGGCATAGATATTCCCTGCGGTGGTGTAATTTGTAAAAGTATAATACAAAACCGTTTCCTTTTTCTTGTCACTAAAACCCGAAGCGGTTCCTAAATCAGGAAGCTGAATGGTTCTTAGCTTTTGTCCTTTGCCATTGTATTGCTCCACTACCGAAACGGCGTCTTGCATATAATGCGCAAAGAAAAAACCTCCAGCGGTGCCGATGTTTAATACGTTTTGCGTTTCTGGGATGAAATCTTTCCAGTTTTCGACCGTTGGGTTTTGGAAATCAACGGTGATGATGCGTTTGTTGGGTGCATTCAGGTCGGTTTCTATAAAGAGTTGGCTGCCTTGATTGTCGATGACATTATTGTCACTCTCAAAATTATCCACTACAGTAAAGATTGGGCTGTTGGCCTTTGTAAGGTCTTTGATGTAGAGTTCGTTTCCGTAAGTGGTATTGGCCGCTGTGATGACTAAATAACGATCATCCTCGGTCACTGAACCGCCTACATAACGGCGTTTTTGGCTTTCGCCAAAGATTACTATATCTGATTTTTGGCTAGTGCCAATGGCATGAAAATACAGTTTGTGTTGATCGGTTTTGGCTGAGTGATGGCTTCCTTGGGGTTTTTCATAACTGGAATAATAAAAGCCTTTGTTGCCCAACCATGACAAGCCACTGAATTTGACATCTATCAGCGTATCGCCAATTTGTTCTTTGGTAATGGCGTTTAAAACAATGACTTTGCGCCAGTCGCTTCCGCCCTCTGAAATGGAATATGCCAAGAGTGAACCGTCTTTGGAAAAACTAATTTCGCCCAATGAGGTTGTTCCATCTGCTGAAAAGCTATTCGGGTCTAGGAAGATTTCTTCTTTTCCGGATTTGTCTTTTCGGTACAAAACGGATTGGTTTTGGAGTCCGTTGTTTTTATAGTAATAGCTGTAATTCCCTTCTTTGAAAGGGGCGCTTTGTTTTTCGTAATTCCATAATTGCTCCATTCGGCTTTTGATTGCATCTCTAAACGGAATTTGGTCTAGATAGTCAAACGTCACTTTGTTTTGAGCTTTGACCCAAGCGGCAGTTTCGGGTGAGCGGTCGTCTTCGAGCCAACGGTATGGGTCGGGGATTTGGGTATCGAAATAGGTGTCGATTATAGGGCCTTTTTCGGTTTTTGGGTATTGGATGTTATTTTGTCCTAAGGCTGAAATTGTTGTCATTAAAAAGAATATTTTTTTCATGAGTTAGATTGAAGGCTTAGCAAAAATAGGGATAAAACGGTTGAAACATATAAGTCATATAAGTTTTATAACATTTCAGACTTAAAAAATTTTCACCATTAAGAAGTTAAGAAAAATTAAGTTTAACTAATGATGAAAAAGGCTAACCATATAAGAAATCTAAGAGCATTTAAGAATTGCACTGTGTAACCATTAACACTTAAAAATAAAACCATTAAGAGATTAAGAAAAATTAAGTGTAAAAAAAAATAACCATATAAGACATATAAGAAAATATAAGAATCATCTAAAAAGAAAAAACCATTAAAGCTATAAGAAATAAGTTCAAAAACTTAATATCCTTAATGCCTTAATGGTTCAAAAAATATGTTCAACGCTTAAATGCTCCTACTTTTCTTAAATGGTTTAAAAACAAAAAAACTTATATGTTTAAAAAATATCGAAGTTGACTCCTAAAACAATGTTCCTTCCAATATTTGGAATTCCATCCGTTTTTAATCTAGAAAGGTGAGCGATATAGCTTTTGTTCAACAAATTGTTTCCGTTTAAGTTTAAGTTGAAAACGGTTTTACCCACAGTTAGTTTTCCGCCTAAACCAAGATTTAATAGTGTATAGCCATTTGAACTTGTTTCAAAACCGCTGACATTATTTTGATTGAAAAAAGTATTCAAATTCAAAGTCGCGAATCCTTCTTTTAACCAGTTTTTGATTGAGAATTCGGTGCGAATGGTGTTGTTCCAGTTGTTGGCAGGAATTAAAGGCAGGTAATCGCCGTTTTGTTTTTTACCTGTTACGGTTTCAAAACTGGTTTCAAAATGCAACCAATCCAACGGATGTGGATGCAAATGCAAACCTACTTCTCCACCGAACAATTTAGCATCATCTTGAATGTATTCAAAAACCACATTATCATCCAAAACCGCTCCTGTAGGCGAGGTGAAAATGTAATTATTGATGTGGTTGTAAAACCCATTAACAAAAAACTCAAAATGGGTGTTTTTGTACTCTAGGTTCAAGTCGGTTTGAATGTTTTGCTCGTTTTTTAAGTTTGCATTTCCTATTTCGTAACGGTTGGTTCCTTCGTGAACACCGTTGGAGGATAATTCAGCCAAATTAGGTGCTCTAAATCCTGAGGCAAGATTAAGACGCAAGGTTAACTCTTGGGTTAGATTGGTTTTGTATCCCAATGCGGCATTGAAACTATCAAAGGATTTGTCGATAGCTTGAAAATAACCTTCTTCACCCGATTCGCCATGCTCCAAACTGCTTAATTTTCGATTATCAAAACGAATTCCACCCTGAATCACATTGGATTTCCACTCGTAATTGGCTGTTCCAAAAACTCCTAAATCATTGGTAGTTGCATCCGGAATTAAATATTCTTCTCCAAAATTGGTATTGGTTTGATGCATTCCTTGCACACCAACGATAGATTCCATCTTTCCTACTTTTGGCAAATGATACTTCGCATTGTAATTAAAGGTTTTTAGTTTCATTTGCAAAATAGCAGTTGGACTGTCTTCAAATTCTTGACGGTCATTGGCAATATAGCCCAAATCCAAATCTAGTTTGGAATTTTTAAAATACACCACAGAGTTCAAACTCAACAAATGGTTGTCCACTCCTTGACGAGGATAATCGGTAGTTTTTGTAGTTGTTTGCTCTCCCATTTCCTCTGGCAATCCTAAATCAAGACGGTTGAAGTTGTATCTAAAAACCGTTGAAAAACTCGAATTGCTATAGCCTAATCCTGTTTTGAAATCCGTTTCATTGTAACGGGAATTCGTTACTCTGTCTCCATCTGGAATGGTGTAATCCGAATGCGTAACATAATTTCCTCTTACTAAGAATTTCCAGTTTTCGGTAGAAGTTTTTAGACCAAGTGATGTATTCGAACCTAAGGTATTCGAAAATAGCTTTTGACTAAAATTAGTTTTGAACGTATGGGCATCCGCAAATTTTTCCGGGTTGAAATACAACACTCCTCCCAAAGCGTCTGAGCCATATAATAATGAAGCAGGCCCTTTGATAACCTCAACACTTTCGACACCTGAATCGTTTAGTCCCAACCCATGCTCGTCCCCAAACTGTTGGTTTTCGATGCGTACACCTTGTGAATACACCAAAACGCGATTCCCACTCAAACCACGAATCACGGGTTTCCCAATCGAGGTTCCCGTAGAAACTTGAGAAACCCCTGGAATAGTAGCCAATCCTTCGATTAGAGTTGAAGTCCCTTTTTGCTGCAATTCTTTGATGGAAGCATGTTCGACTTTCATCACGTTTTGCGATTGGATTTTGTTAAAAGCGGTGGACACAATTACCTCATCCATTTCGAATAAGGTTTCTTCCATCGTTACATCAAAAAGGGTCTCTTTTTCTTGAAGATTGATGGTTTTATTTTGAGTGGTAAAACCTATAAAAATAAAACTCAGTTTTATATTTCCGTTAGGCAAATTCGCAAAACTGTAAACTCCTTGCTCATTAGTCGTTGTTCCTTTGTGCAATTCTGCGATATAAACCGAGACTCCTTTGAGCGGTTGATTGTCATTGGTTGTAACCGTTCCTGATAATTTGTTTTGTGCTTGTAACAAAGCCGTGAACCCTAAGACTAGGGCTATGATATAGTTTTTCATTGATGATGTGTATAAATTGAAACTGAAAGACAATATAGTAGAGACGCACTGCAGTGCGTCTTTACGAATGTTAATTAGACGCACTACAGTGCGTCTCTACAAATCGAATAATCGTAAATTGGAATTATTAGGTATATATCACAGATAACTCATAGTAAAGATGCACTGCGGTGCATCTCTACCATCGGTAATTAATGGTAAACCTAATATTCTTTACAATACTGGCGGTCCTCTTAAAGAATATAAACTACCTGAAAAAGAAATGATTTTCTTGGCAGTTACCGAGAAATAAGGAATTAATTTGTAGTCAGTGTAAAACTGATAGTGAAAAATTTCTGGGGTGATATAACTCCCAAAAGCAAAATGACAAACTTTACACGCCTCCGCTTTGTAATGCTGATGTGTGAATTGAGATTTATTGCCTTGGCTTTCATGATGGCATTTAGGCTGTGCTAATTGCTCCAAATGATGTTCATGAGCATGAAAAGATTGCAACACTATTGAGAACAATATGGTTACAACTAAAGAGAGCGCTATGACAATCTGATTCTTTTTCATGCGGGGCAAAGGTAGGAAAACAAAAAAGAATTTCTTTGAGGAAAATGATTAAACATATAAGTCATATAAGTTTTTTAAAATAAAAAACCATTAAGATATTAAGTTTCATTAAGCGCTACACTTAACTTTTCTTAATCCCTTAATGGTTCAAAATTTCTGTTTCTAAAACTTATATGACTTATATGTTTTAAAAATTAGCTTATACTAGTTTTGCTTTAATCAAGTATTCAGCGATTTGAATCGTGTTTGTAGCAGCTCCTTTTCTCAAGTTGTCAGCAACAATCCACATGTTCAATGTATTGTCTTGGCTTTCGTCACGACGAATACGACCTACGAATACATCGTTCTTCCCTTCAGCGTATTTTGGCATTGGGTAAGTGAAGGTATCCAAATTATCTTGAACAGTAACTCCGTCAGTCTGGCTTAAGATAGTGCGTACTTCATTTACGTCGAAGTCATTGCTAAACTCAATGTTTACCGCCTCACTATGTCCACCTACAACTGGCACACGTACTGCAGTGGCCGTTACTTTTACGCTGTCATCACCTAAGATTTTTTTAGTTTCTTTAACCAATTTCATCTCTTCTTTAGTGTATCCGTTTGCTTCAAAAACATCACATTGTGGAATACAGTTACGGTTGATTTCGTATTTGTACACCATATCCCCTTTAACACCAGCCACTTCATTTTCGAATTGTTGTACTGCTTTTACTCCCGTTCCAGTAATCGATTGGTAAGTAGAAACAATCACACGCTCGATGTTGTATTTTTTATGCAAAGGAGCCAAAGCCAATACCATTTGGATAGTCGAACAGTTTGGGTTTGCAATAATTTTATCTTCTTTTGTTAATTCAGATGCGTTGATTTCAGGAACTACTAATTTTTTAGTAGGATCCATTCTCCAAGCTGATGAGTTGTCAATTACAGTAGTTCCTGCTTCAGCAAATTTTGGTGCCCAAGTCAAAGAAGTTTCTCCTCCTGCAGAAAATAAAGCGATATCCGCTTTCATATCTACAGCAGTTTGTAATCCTACTACTTTGTATTTTGCTCCTTTGAATTCAATTTCTTTTCCTACTGATTTCTCAGAAGCTACTGGAATTAATTCGGTTACTGGAAAATTTCGTTCTGCTAAAACTTTTAACATAATCTCACCTACCATACCGGTAGCTCCTACTACTGCTATTCTCATCGTATATTTTTATTATTGTTGTCTTAATTATTGAGATGCAAAAGTAAGTAATATTGAGTTTAAAACAAGGGTGTTAACAAAAAATAACAAAATGTTTGAAATATAACATTTTGTAGTTTTGCATACCAAAAAGGAATGACTGCAAACTGCCGCGTGAGGGATAATAGTGGAAAGCCCACAGCCTTATGAAGCGATAGCGGAATAATGCGAGGAGAGCAACGGATAGCCCGACCCGAAGTTTTTACGGAGGGTCACGCCCAAAAACAAAAAGCCCTCACATAAATGCAAGGGTTTTTAAAATATGAAACCCGACAGGTTTTAAAAACCTGTCGGGTTTGAAATATTAAAAGATTTAAACTAGTATCTGTAATATTCTGGTTTGAATGGACCTTCAACACCAACACCAATGTAAGCCGCTTGCTCTTCAGTTAAAGTCTCTAGTTCAACTCCTAATTTAGCCAAGTGAAGCATTGCTACTTTTTCATCTAAATGTTTAGGTAACATATAAACATCATTGTTATAAGCGGCGCTGTTTTTCCATAATTCGATTTGAGCCAAAGTTTGGTTTGTAAATGAGTTACTCATTACAAAACTTGGGTGACCTGTAGCACAACCAAGGTTTACCAAACGACCTTCAGCCAAGATGATGATATCCTTTCCAGCGATAGTATATTTATCAACTTGTGGTTTGATTTCGATTTTTGATGCGCCGTGGTTTTTGTTCAACCAAGCCATATCGATTTCGTTATCAAAGTGTCCAATGTTACAAACAATCGTTTTATCTTTCATTTGCTCAAAGTGACTTCCTTGGATAATATCTTTATTTCCAGTTGTAGTGATGATGATATCAGCATTCCCCACAACAGTATTTAATTTTTTCACTTCAAATCCGTCCATAGCTGCTTGTAAAGCACAAATTGGGTCGATTTCAGTTACGGTTACAATAGAACCAGCACCTCTAAAAGAAGCAGCAGTACCTTTACCTACGTCACCGTATCCACATACAATTACTCTCTTACCAGCAAGCATGATATCTGTTGCACGACGCACTGCATCAACTGCTGATTCTTTACAACCGTATTTGTTATCAAATTTTGATTTAGTAACTGAGTCATTAACGTTAATGGCTGGCATTGGCAATGTTCCAGCTTTTACTCTTTCGTACAATCTGTGAACTCCAGTAGTTGTTTCTTCAGACAATCCTTTGATTCCAGGAACTAATTCTGGGTATTTATCAATAACCATATTAGTTAAATCTCCACCGTCATCAAGAATCATGTTCAATGGTTTTCTGTCTTCACCAAAGAATAATGTTTGCTCAATACACCAGTCAAAATCAACATCGTTCAAACCTTTCCAAGCATACACTTGAATTCCAGCAGCAGCAATAGCAGCAGCAGCTTGATCTTGAGTTGAGAAAATGTTACAAGAAGACCAAGTCACCTCAGCACCAAGTGCAATCAACGTCTCAATTAAAACTGCAGTTTGGATCGTCATGTGTAAACATCCTGCAATACGAGCACCTTTAAGTGGTTGCTCATCTTTATATTCAGCACGAAGCGCCATTAAACCTGGCATTTCAGCTTCAGCTAATTCAATTTCTTTTCTTCCCCAAGCCGCAAGAGAAATGTCTTTTACTTTGAAAGCCACGTAAGGCATAGTTGATGTACTCATTTATAGTATATTTGTAATTATAAATTTTTTGCAAATTTACATAATAACTTACGATTTAAAAAGGATTCACATATATTTATGAATTGTTTACGATCATAAAGTTTTCTAAACCAGCAAAATATAAAAACATAAGCGCTTCATTTGGAGCTGTTTCCCGCTATACGCTACAATCTTGTGGCGGCATAAATGCCCGCCGCCACAAGGATTTCCGCTGCTATCGGGGCTCATATCTTTGTTATAGTTACAAAATGATAAAATACGTATCTTTAAAATAGTAATAATTGATAAACAAAATGAAGTTGCAAAATTCTATCGGGGCCAGATACGTTTAATACGATATTGTAAGCTAGGTTAATCAACTTCATTTTAATTACATTTCAAGTCGCAATAGTACTTAAGCACTAGGTTTTTAATTTAGATGCAGTATAACTAATGAGCCAAGACCCATGTAGTTTTTTGTTTATCTAAAAATCAAAAAGTTATGATTTTAAAGTATTCTGTGGGATTAGATGTTTCTAGTAGCAAAATTGATGGATCAATTTGTGTCATTGATGAGAACCAACAAGTTCAGTTTAAGTCTAAAATAACCTTTAACAACACTGTTTCTGGTTTTGAAAGTTTAGACTCTTGGATAACAAAATGGCATAAAGAGATGGATTTGCCTTTGGTTGTTTGTATGGAAGCCACAGGTGTCTATCATGAAAATTGTGCGTTATATTTATTTGAAAAAGGATATAAACTATCTATAGTTTTACCTAATAAGGCAAAGAAATACTTAGAATGTTTGGGTTTAAAATCTAAGAATGATAGTATTGACGCTAGAGGATTGGCACAAATGGGAGCTGAACAATGCTTAAGCCTTTGGGAGCCATTAGGACGCTACTATTATGAATTACGTCACTACACCAGACAGCATCAAAATATACAAGAATTAAAAACGGTCATAAGTAATCAAATCCATGCATTAGAACACTCGATGTATCGTTCCGATTTATTGATTGATCAACTTAAAAGCACTATAACTCTGTTTGATGCTCAGTTGAAAGAATTAGATAAAAAAATGAAATTACATCTTAAATCTGATGCTGTAGTTTATAATAAATGCTTAAATATCTTGGCAATTAAAGGAATAGGATACTTAACTATAGCAACTCTAATAGCAGAAACTAATGGTTTTGAGCTATTTAAAAACTATAAGCAATTAGTTTCTTATGCTGGTTATGATGTTGTTGAAGCTCAATCAGGAACTAGGGTTGGAAAGACTAAGATATCTAAAAAAGGGAATTCAAGAATAAGAAGAGCTCTTCATATGCCGTCTTTAATAGTTATAACATGTAAAGAAAAACCGTTTTTAGATTTGTATAATAGGACTTTTGAAAAACACGCCATAAAAATGAAAAGTTATGTAGCGGTACAGAAAAAATTATTAGTAATGGTCTATCATTTGTGGAAGAAAAATAAACGATACGATACTAATTATCGAATAAATATTCAAGAAAAGGAACAGGAGCTTTCTTCTCTGCTTGCCTTTGAAAAAGGCACAAACGCAAAAATGGATAAAAAAATTAGCCCCAAACAAGTTGAGGCTAAACAAGGTAAACATTCAACGAAAAATCGCAGTATGCTTCCTCTCTGCTAAAACAAATATATTGAAAAATTAATCAAAATAAATTAGGTTTTAAAGATAGTACCTAGAAAACCTGCAATAACACAATAATGCCGTTATACAAAAGCCATTTTTTCGATTCCCACACCCAAATCTTAGTTTGGGAAATAACTGAAACTTTTGACGAACTCCGTTCTGAAGTAGTACTCAATATGCAAAACCGCACCCGATTAGAAGGCATGAAATCTCAAATGCACCAACGTGGTTTTCTAAGTGTTCGCAAATTATTGCAAGAAGCAGGATATAATGATTTGGACTTATACTATGACGAATTCGGAAAACCGCATTTAAAAGACAACAACTATATTTCCATCACCCATTCGCATCATTTCTCCGCCATTATCATCAGCGACAAAACCGTGGGAATCGACATCGAACTACACCGCGAAAAAATCATCCGTATCGCCGATAAGTTTGCCGTAAAAGAATTTGAATACCTCGACAAAAATAACCCCTTCGAATACGTTCAAAAACTCACCGTTATTTGGGGAGCCAAAGAAGCCATCTTCAAAATCCAAAACGAAAAAGGAATCAGTTTCAAAGACCATATCAACGTCCAATCTTTCGACCTAGAAAACAACACCACCACAGCCGATTTGATATTTGGAAACATCGACAAAAAATTCAATATCTATTACGAATCTTTTGAGGGTTTTGGATTGGTGTATGCATTGGAATTTAAACACGAAGGGCACTAAGGAGGCACTAAGGTCACAAAGATTTTTTCACCGCTAAGGCGCTAAGAGATTTCTATACATTAATTTAATTTCTCAAATCTGTGTTCCTTACTTTTTACCGCTAAGTCGCAAAGACACTAAGAGATTTCTACAAATATCTTTAATTTCTCAAATCTGTGTTCCTTACTTTTACCGCTAAGGCGCAAAGGTGCTAAGCTATTTCTATAAATTTCTTTAATCCCCCCAATCTATGTTCAAAAAAAATCTCTACTTATTTTTAGCACGATTTTCATAAATGCTCACCATCAAGAAAGTCCCCATTTTACGTGCTCTACGTTTTAATATTTCCACATTTTCGCCTTCAAAATGCTCCTCCAAAGTTTCAAACCATAAATTCAACCAAATCCCAAATTCATTCGAACTGATGGTATTCCCAAAATGGTCGTCTACTTTATTATGCGCTTCCAGCGGATTGCCTTTGTATAGTTTTCCTCCAAAAAGATTAATTTCCCAAAAGTCCGTCAACTTCTCCAAATGAGGCACCCAGTCGGTAATCATTTCGTTAAAAAACGGACCAATTTCCTTATCGGCTCTTATTTTATCATAAAAACTACGGACTAAAAGGGAGATGTCTTCTCGGTTTTCGATATTTTTTTTTGGCATTAGATAGCATTTATGATAATCAGCAATGTATTCACGACAAGGCTTGCTAAGGTAAGATTAAAAATGGTTTTGTGTTTCATTTGTGCCAAGATAGAAGTATTCGTCAAAATACTAATTAGTACCACAATGGTTAATTGTATCATTTGCCCAATTGAAGTTCCGTTTGCCAGTACACTCATGGCGGCAACACCTCCGAGGCAGCTTTGCGCCAAAACTACCATAGTAGCAAATCCTATAAAATTATCATCAAACGTTCTGAAAAGGTTGTTGTAAGTTGTCATAATATCTTGATTTTTATTACAACAAAGATAAAACCCAACCTCCTGCTCTATTTATGACTCAAATCATAAGAACGGCATTTTTCGATATACTTTTCTATTGATGATTTGGAGTTCCCCTTTTTTCTCCAATGCTTTGATGGTGCGTATCACGGTTTCCACACGCAATCCTGTTAAATCTCCTATTTGTTGTCGAGTAAATTGGATGAGGTATCCATTTTCATCCTTTTTAAAATCAAAATGAGCAATGGCATATTCTATCAATCGCAACACTCGATGTTCGGGTTCATGAGTCGAAATCTCTGCAGCCATAACCGCTTTATAATACAATCGTTGTGCAAGGTTCTCAATAATAGCAAGACTATTGGTAGGATTTTCAGCTAATAATTCAAAAAAACGAGCCTTGGTTATACAAATCAATTGAGTGGTTTCAACAGCAATAGCATTGGCAGGATAGACTTGATTGATAAACAAAGGCGGTTCACCAAAACATTGATTTTTATAAAAAATCCCTTGTGTAAACTCACGACCTTCATCATTATAATTATTCATTTTTACCTCACCCGATAGGATTTGGTAATAATGTGTAGGCATTTGCCCTTCCTCAAAAATAATTTCTGATTTATTGTATTCCTTGACAATTCCGCCATACGCTTCCAATAAGTCAATCGCAATCATAAATTTGAATTTAATAATTTTGGTTTTACAAATATAGTCCTTGCTCTTCTAAAAAAAGCTTTTACTTTTACAACCTGATGCAAAATAACAACAACCTATATCAAGAAATAGTAAATGCTAAAGCCAACAAAAAAAAGCTTCTAGCCATTTTATTAGACCCCGATAAAATCATTTGGGAACAACTAGAACTATTAATTGGTAACATTATTCAATCGCCTGCTACCCATATTTTTATTGGCGGAAGCCTAGTTAAAAGCGACAGAATTGACGAATTAATTATCCGTTTAAAACAAAAAATAAAGTTACCTATCGTACTTTTTCCTGGACATCCTTCACAAATTTCAAAAGAAGCAGATGGAATTTTATTTCTTTCGTTGCTATCAGGTCGCAATCCAGATTTTTTAATAGAACATCAAGTGAAAGCTGCACCAATTTTAAAACAAAGCCAACTCGAAATCATGCCAACTGCCTACCTTTTGATTGAAAGCGGCACCATTACAGCGGTTGAAAAGGTAAGCCAAACTAAACCTATAGAACGAAACAATCTAAATCTAGCTTTAGCAACAGCCCAGGCCGCCGAAATGATGGGAAACAAACTCATTTACCTAGAAGCAGGCAGTGGAGCACAAAAAGTAGTACCAACAGAAATGGTTGAACTAATTTCTGAAAACCTTACTATTCCAGTAATCGTTGGCGGCGGCATTATCACTTTTGAACAAATAAATAATATATACAAATCAGGAGCCGACCTAGTCGTCATTGGCACCGCTTTCGAAAAAGACTTGAATTTTTTTAAATCTAAACTTTGACGCAAATACATATTGAAAACAACCGCAGATTGCTTCGCCCGTTCGTGGTCACTCGGGTTGCAAATTTATTTTGTAGTTACGGTTACATTAATTAGCGCTATTTCCGCTTTAAGCGGCGTGTAAATAATTAAAATTGCGACCCGAGTGACCACGAACGGGCGAAGCAATCTGCGGTAAAAAACGCAATGTAATTGCTCTATCAAAAATCGTTAATCCTCAATCATAAATCAAATGCTAGATTTCTTCTTAAGCGCTTACCAAAACACCCCTATGAATCAAATCATTTTAGAATTCATAGCTTTTGTCTGTGGTATTTGGAGCGTAGTATTAGCTAAAAAACAAAACATTTTAGTATATCCCATTGGGTTAATTGCCACAGTAATTACGGTTTACTTACTCTTTTTAGCAGGTTATTTAGGCGATATGTTAATTAACGGTTATTTTTCCATCATGAGTATTTACGGCTGGTACCGATGGGCAAAAAAGGATAAAAACGACAAGCATATTCCAATTTCAAGAACAACTTTGAAGGAAAAACTAATTGGATTGATACTCTTTATTCTAACCATTTTTGTTGTTTATGCCGTTTACATCACGTTTGATTACCCAATAAACTGGGATAATTATGTTGATATTTTCACTTCTGGATTATTTTTTACAGGAATGTGGTTTATGGCTAATAAGAAAATTGAGAACTGGACATTGTGGATCATTGCCGATGCTATTGCTACTCCTTTATATGCTTATAGAGGTCTCGGAATGTTATCATTACAATACTTAATTTTTACATTTTTGGCTATTGCAGCCTATCAAGAATGGCGAAAAATATTAAAATATGAAAAGGAGGCAATAATTGTTTAGGCAACTAATTTAAAAATGTTAAATTTACCGCCCAAGTTGGAAAAAGAATTTAACAATTGTTTTTCAAAAAATAAGTAGGTATGAATAATACAGTAAAATCGCAAGTATTGGAGTTAGACGGAGTTGATTTAGGGTTTTCGGAAGCTGATTATAAACAAATCGCTGAACAAGGTATTCCATTAGAAAACGTAAAAAGACAATTGGGATTCTTGAAAAACGGAATTGCGAAGACTAATTTATATGCACATGCTAGCTTAGGCAACGGCATTATCAATTTGTCAGAAAGTGATTTTCATACACGCGCTTTATTTTTTGACGCCAATAAATCCAAACTAAAACTATTAAAGTTTGTTCCTGCTTCGGGTGCAGCAACTAGAATGTTTAAGTTTTTGAACGCTTTCTTGAATGATTTTGACATTGAAAACGAAACTATAAATGCCTATATCAACAGAAAAAAGGCCAACGATTTAGCTGTTTTTATTGTCGGGATGGATAAATTTCCATTCTTTGAAGAAGTTTACACAAAACTCAAAGAAGTCTATCCTAACTTTGATTCTTTAAGTAGAGATTATAAAAATTACTATTTCATAAAAATATTACTCTCACCCGATTACTTTGATTTTGCCAATAAACCAAAAGGGATTTTACCTTTTCATGTTTATTTAAATAACATTGCCACTCCAATAGAAGAACATTTATATGAATGTGGTTATTATTCTAGTGTGAATGGAATATCGAATCTTCATTTCACTGTATCCGAATCTCATTTGTCACAATTTGAATCTATATTAAGCTCCGTAAAACATTTAGTTGAAAAAGAAACACAAACTAAAGTTACGGTAAATTATTCTTTCCAGGATAAATCGACCGATACTATTGCAGTCGATATGATGAATAATCCTTTTAGAGATGAAAAAGGAAAATTAGTATTTAGACCAGGGGGTCACGGTGCTTTGATACAAAATTTAAATTCCTTAGATGCTGACATAATTTTTGTAAAAAATATCGACAATGTAATTTTACACAATAATGAAAATATCGCCTTATACAAAAAAGCATTGGCTGGAATTTTACTTGATATTCAGCACCAAGTATTTGACTATTTAAATCTAATTGAAAAAGGAACATTTACTGAGGATAAAATTGCCGAAATAACACAATTCTTTAAAGCAAAATTAAATCGAGAGATCTCATCTGACTTTGAAAAAAACACATTTGAAGACAAAGTTGAATTTATTAAAAATGCACTAAACAGACCCATCCGTGTTTGTGGAATGGTAAAAAACGAGGGCGAGCCGGGAGGTGGACCTTTTTGGGTTTTGAACGACAAAAATGAAGCATCTTTACAAATAGTAGAATCAAATCAAATAGATATATCAGATAAAAACCAAGCCAAGATACTCAATGAATCGACACATTTCAATCCAGTTGATTTAGTTTGTGGAATCAAAAACCACAAAGGAGAAAAGTTCGATTTGACTCAGTTTATTGACCATAATAGTGGCTTTGTGGTAGACAAAAATGTGGGCGGAGTAGCCATAAAAGGTTATGAACTACCGGGCTTATGGAATGGTGCTATGGCTCAATGGCTTACTATTTTTGCACAAGTTCCATTGCTGACTTTTAATCCCGTAAAAACGGTCAATGATTTGCTGAAACCAGCACATCAAAGAGATTAGTTTTCCAATCAAGCATGAACATTGAGAAACTCATAAAGGAATTAGATTTTAAAGCCGTTCGTAGCAGTGGTGCTGGCGGTCAAAATGTAAATAAAGTATCTTCTAAAGTTATTTTGTCATTTGACTTGAATAAATCTGAAGGACTCACTAGTGAGGAAAAAATACTATTAGAAACTAAGCTAAGCTCCAGATTAACAAACGATAACATTATGACTCTTCAATGTGACGAAGACCGAAGTCAATTGAAAAACAAGAGCATCGTTGTTAAGCGATTTTTAGCTATAATCGAACAAGGGTTAGTAATTCCGAAGATTAGAAAATCAACAAAAATCCCAAAATCTGCCATTAAAAAAAGATTAAAAAACAAGAAAAATACCGCCAAAATTAAGGATTTCAGAAAAAAACCTAATTTAGACTAAATTTCCACCCTACATATCAGCATAATTAATAAGATTAATTGTATATTGAACATTGTAAAACAGGGTGTGAAATGAAAGAAAAGGTAAAATCACTTATTCAAAAAATAACTCGCTCTACGAGGTTAAAAAAATCGATTTTTATTCCTTTTTTCGTGTTTATATTTTTGTTCATAGTTATTACCATAATAAGTCTATATCAATTACAGAAAATAGCTATTGAAAAAGATGTTAGCTATGAATACGAAAACATCGATACGATGTTTAAGGATAAAATACAATCCGAAGCGATTAGTCTGCGGTTGTTTATGGACGGACTTAGCGCCAGTGATGTTGTTATAAACGCCTTAAAACAAAATGATAGAAAGACATTACAGAAAATTTCAAGCCCCTATTTTAAAAAATTAAAAAAAGATTTAGATTCCGATTTATTAACCTTTATTTCAACTGAGGGTGAAGTTCTTCTACGAGCAAACTTAATCGATAAGTTTGGAGATTACTGGAATGAACGTGTTTTATTTCAAAAATCGTCTGCAACAGGCTTAAGTTATTTCTACATTGAATCTGGAACTTATTCTGATGTGAATTTAAGAGTGATATTACCTGTTCGAGACAAAACTAATTCCATAGTTGGCTACATTACTGTTGGCAAGAACTTCAACAAGATTTTACAACAAACAGCAAATCAAACTCATATGGATTACCTTTTTTTGGTAAAGAAAAAAAAGTTAAATCCTAAAAGAAGAAAAGATAGTATTCAAAAAAATGGTTTGTTTCAAAAAGGAAATGACAGCTTAGTTATTGGTTGGTCGACATTTCCAGAAAAAATTAAGTACCCAAAAGAAATAATAGAGGAAAAATTAACATCTGATTCAATATCAAACCTAAAGTTAAACGATAACAATTATTTATCAAAATCATTCACTTTGATGAATTTTGATAAAACAGAATTTGGCTATGTCTTTATTCTACATGACAGCTCACTACATTTTGATGACTTAAAGAGAATTATCATTTTTATTACTTTAATTTCCTTTTTAATGATTTTTGTCTTGTGTATTTTATTTAATAAAATTTTAGATCGAGTAGAAAAAAACATTTACGAACAAAATCTAAAACTAAAATTAGAATTAAAAAAAAGAATCGAAGTTGACAAGAAATTGATCATCAACAATAACGAATTGAAACAGTTGACACTTATTGCCTCTCATGACCTAAGAAGCCCCTTAACATGTCTCGAAGGCTTACTTGAACTCCTAAAAGAGGAAGGCATAGATTCAGAAATAAGTATAGAAATAATTAACAATGCAGGTTCTAGTATTCAATTGATGAAAGAAACAATCGATAGCTTGACAACAATTGTCAGACAAAAGGAAAGTTTTGTAGAAAATGTTGATAGCAGACAAGATATTCAGCAAATATTTGATCAAGTCATTTTACAAATGAAATATCTTATTGATGAAAAACAAATTGAGGTAAAATCAGATTTCTCATCATGCCCATCACTTGTGATAAAAGATATACATTTAAAGAGTATATTACAAAACATTCTAAGCAACTCGATAAAATATGCCACTGAGGATACTGAAAAAAAGCGAATTATCGAAGTTTCAACCAAAAAATCAAACGAGAATTGCTTAATTATTATCAAAGATAATGGGATAGGATTTGATTCTGAATTTCAAAAAGACAATCTTTTCAAACCTTTTAAACGTTTTCATCACGAAAAAACAGGAAGTGGAATTGGGTTGTATTTAACAAAATTAATTGTAGAAAACTACAATGGAACTATTCAAATTTACAGTAAAACTGGGGTTGGTACAACCGTTACAATAAAAATATAAAAATGAAAACACCTGATTTCATATTAATTGATGATGACAAAATAATGTTGTTTTTAATTGAATTAGAGATAAAAAAACACTTTAAAAACTGCATATCCCTTAGCTTTACCAAAGCTGATGATGCTGTTAGATATATCCAAGAAAATAAAAGTGAATTAACTCATTCCATAATTTTACTGGATTTAAACATGCCAGTTATGAATGGTTTTCAAGTATTAGAAATTTTAAATCTAAATTCTACGGAATTGAAAGTGATCATTGTTACAAGCTCTATCTCAGAAGACGACAAAGCAAAAACGATGGGCTATTCTTTTGTTTTGGATTATATGAATAAACCAATTAAAGGCTTGGATTTACAATCGCTATTAATGTCAAATATGAATTGCACTTAAAAGAAAACTTCCATATAACAAACTTAATAGTTCCGAACTAAATTTTAAAAGCAGCGTTTTAAACAAAATCTTTTGTAATTTTGCGCCGTCTCAAAGGGGTGCTTATATCTGAATACATTTTAAAAACTGAAATACATTCAAATTAAGGCTGAGATCATACCCAACGAACCTGGACGAGTAATGTTGTCAAGGGAAAAATGATAAAACAGAATATCGGTTGTTTTTATCAAACCAAAATATCAATTAACAAAAAGAATAATTCCCCCTTTTATTCGTAATATCTATTTACGGATGAACACTATTTTAGTTTCAAAGACGCAAAGTCGCAAGCTTGCCAACTCATTAATTTTAAGAGTAAGCTTCAGTTTTCTATTTTCTATTTTCTCTCTTTTCTCTTTTGCACAAGTAAAAG
Organism: Flavobacterium sp. NG2; assembly: GCF_034119845.1. NCBI lineage: Bacteria > Pseudomonadati > Bacteroidota > Flavobacteriia > Flavobacteriales > Flavobacteriaceae > Flavobacterium > Flavobacterium sp. NG2. Next base: position 444,375 of record NZ_CP139420.1, read on the forward strand.
ATACAACCAAAGTGAACCAACTAGACGAAGTATTAATTTCAGCGGTTCGTGCTACTTCAAAAACGCCAGTAAGCTTTAGCAACATGGACAAAAAGGAAATTGCTCCTCGTAATTTAGGGCAAGATATTCCAACATTGATGAATTATATGCCTTCGGTTGTAAGCACTTCCTATGCAGGAAATGGAATTGGTTATTCTGGAATTCGAGTTCGTGGTAGTGATGCTACTCGTGTCAATGTCACCATCAACGGAATCTCATACAATGACTCTGAGAGCCAAGGCACATTCTGGGTAAATTTACCTGATTTTGCGTCTTCTGTTCAAAGTTTACAATTGCAGCGAGGAGTAGGAACTTCGACCAATGGGGCAGGTGCTTTTGGCGCAAGCTTAAATATGCTGACAGATAATTATGCCAAACAAAGTAACGGCGAAATATCCAATTCATATGGTAGTTTTAACACTCATAAACATACTGTAAAATTTAGTACAGGACTCATGAACGAACATTTTGAATTGGCGGGACGATTGTCTACGTTAAAATCAGATGGATATATTGATAGAGCCTCATCAGATTTAAAATCATATTTCTTACAAGGGACTTATGTAGGTAAAACTACTTTAATCAAGGCCTTAGTTTTTGGTGGTTTTGAACGTACTTATCAATCATGGAATGGTGTCGATGCTACGACTATGGCATCACAAAGAACGTATAATTCTGTGGGCGAAAAATATAGTGACACAGGAGATTTTGAAGGTTTTTATGAAAACCAAGTAGACAACTACAATCAGGATCACGCACAATTGCATTGGAATGAAAAAATATCAGATCACTGGAGCACAAATCTTGCTTTTCATTACACCAAAGGAAAAGGATACTATGAAGAGTTTGTTGACGATTGGTTATTCACAAATGTATATTACGCTCCTGACTCCCAATTTTCATTTCTAGGATTAAACCCAATCACTGTTAACGGAAACACAATAACATCAACAGATTACACTAGACGAAAGTGGCTAGACAATGATTTTTACGGTACAACATTTTCAGGAAATTATAAAAACGGAAAATTGGATCTAGTTTTAGGAGGTAGTTATAACAAATATGAAGGAGCGCATTTTGACCAAATTCTTTGGGCACAATATCCTTCAAATAGTCAAACAGGGGACATCTATGATTCCAGTGATGCGGTTAAAACGGACGGAAACTTTTTTGCGAAAGCAAATTATGAATTAACGCCTCAATTAAGCTTGTACGGAGATTTGCAATTGAGAAATATTAATTACAAAACCAATAGTATTGAAACTGGAAATATAAACGATACTTTTAATTTCTTTAATCCAAAAGCAGGTTTAACCTATGCAGTTGACTCACAAAACAACTTGTATTTTTCATATGCTAGAGCTAACCGCGAGCCTAACAGAAGCGATTACAAAAACGGAAGTCCAAGACCTGAGAAGTTAAATGATTTTGAATTAGGTTGGAAATTAGCCAACAAACAAGTGCGATTTAATGCCAATGTATATTATATGGCATACAAAGACCAACTAGTATTAACTGGACAACTGGATAATGTAGGGAATCCTATTCGTAAAAACAGTGGAGACAGTTACCGATTAGGAATAGAATTAGATGCTACAATTTCAGTTTTGAAAAATTTGTTCATCAGTCCAAATATCACAGTTAGTTCCAATAAAAACCGTAACTATATTGAGGAAAATGGAACTGATTTAATCAATTTAGGAGATACTAATATTGCTTATTCACCAAATTTAATATTTGGAAACAATATCACTTTTTCACCCATTAAGAACTTGCAATTTTCCTTACTTACCAAAGGTGTAGGTGAACAGTATTTATCAAATAATGACATCGCTGCATCAAAATTGAAATCTTATTTTATAAATGATTTTAATCTATCTTATGAAATAAAACCAAAATCAATTTTCAAATCGATTGTATTTTCTGGACTTTTGAATAATATATTTGATGTGGACTATATTTCAGATGGTGCGGATTATGGAGGTGGATATGTTGTTTACTACCCTCAAGCGGGAATAAACTTCTTAACAGGTCTTACCTTAAAATTCTAAAGAGATTTCCCTTTAAAACAAAAAAGCCTGAAAAGAAATTTTCAGGATTTTTTGTTAGTTGTATATTCTTAAAATACTCCCATTGACTTCTACTCGATACTGCTTCAATGGATACCTCAAACTACTTAAGCCCGTAAACAAGCTATATTCTTCATTATCACATGCACAAACAACATTAATCCCTTTGATTGTCATTGTTGAGCAACTACTTAAAACCTGATTAGGACAAGCCGCATCAAAGGCGTTATAACCACTACCTGTATTAAACACAAAAATACCTTTGACACCTGCACCTGAATAATAAATGGCATTACTAGCAAATTTTAAATTGTTATACGCAGGCAAATCCATATTAATCGTTAAATTGACAGTATAGTTAGGAATATAAGGATTTTGATTGCTAATATTATTGTTGCTACAACTCAGTAACAAGACGAATAAAATGGATAAAAAAAATATTTTTTTCATTGATTTAAAATAAATTGAAACTATTAGTGAAACAAATTTAATTTATTTAACTTTGAATTTGATATGATTAACATATAATTATAGACTAATAAAAATAATAGTATCTTTGTGGAAAGGAATCCCGTTTTGATGGGATTTTTTCTATTTATATAAACGACATAACTATGAGTGCAATATCTTATTATACAGCAGAAGGATTAAAAAAATTAAGAGAAGAACTGGATTATTTAAAGACCGTAATGCGTCCTAAAGCTTCTGCAGATATAGCCGAAGCCAGAGATAAAGGGGATTTATCTGAAAATGCAGAATACGATGCAGCCAAAGAAGCCCAAGGAATGTTAGAAATGAGAATCGCCAAATTGGAAGAAATTCATGCTAACGCAAGATTGATTGATGAAAGCAATTTAGACCTTTCAAAAGTTTTGGTTTTATCGAAAGTAAAAATAAAAAACCAAGCCAATGGAATGGAAATGAACTATACATTGGTAGCAGAAAGTGAAGCTGATTTAAAAACGGGTAAAATTTCCGTTACCTCTCCAATTGGAAAAGGTTTATTAGGAAAATCAGTAGGCGAAGTTGCCGAAATCACCGTTCCAAATGGTGTACTAAAATTTGAGATTTTAGAAATCACAAGAGAGTAAATTATTGTCATACAAAGCTGAGCTTGTCCTGAGCTTGCTGAAGGACAGAAGTACTTTTTAATCCAATTGAAAGATGAGTTCTATTTTTACCAAAATTGTAAACGGAGAAATTCCATGTTATAAAATAGCCGAAGACGATGACTTTTTAGCTTTTTTAGATGTCAATCCAAACGCTAAAGGGCATACACTTTGCATCCCTAAAGCCGAAATTGACAAGCTTTTTGACATGGATGAAGCCCATTATTTAGGATTGATGCAGTTCGCTCGAAAAGTAGCTTTAGCGATTGAAAAAACAGTCCCATGCAATAGAGTTGGAATCTCCGTAATTGGTCTTGAAGTACCTCATGCTCATGTACACCTCATCCCTATTAATCGTATGGATGATATGCGATTTTTATCGAAAGAATCCTTGACTAAAGCAGAATTTGAAACTTTAGCAAAAGAAATACAAGCAAACTTATAGTTCTGTTTCCAAGATGAAACAGCTACTACTACTCTTTACTTTATTTCCTGCCTTAGTTTGCTTTGGTCAAACCAATTCAAATTACGAATTGGTCGATAAAAAAATGAGGGAAATACCCGCTGATTTTACCAATTCTACGGAACATATTGCCAATTATATCAAGGCCTATTTTAAAACGGACGAAGAAAAAATTCGAGCCGTTTTTTATTGGACTGCATCGAACATCAGCTATGATGTAAAAAATATGTTTGCACAAAATGGCAGCATCTCGGCTCAAGAAAAAATAACCAAAGCCTTAAAATCAAGAAAAGGTGTTTGTATTGATTATGCTGAAGTATTCAAATCCATCGCAAATCAAGTGGGTATACAAACACATATCATTGAAGGCTATACCAAACAAAATGGGAAAGTCAGTAATCTGGCTCACGCTTGGTGTGCTTCCAAAATAGATAATAAATGGTATTTATTTGACCCTACTTGGGGAGCTGGCGGCGTACAAAATGGTGTTTTTATCAAAAAATTAAACCCTCATTGGTTTAAAGTTGAACCAAGTAAAATGGCTCTATCGCATCTTCCCTTTGATTATATGTGGCAGTTTATGGCTGAGCCTATTACAAATGACGAGTTTATTTCAGCTAAAATTCAAGCAAATAAGCCTAAGAAAAATTTTGATTTTGAAGCTGAAATCATCCGATACCAATTATTACCTGAAAGTGACCAACTATTTGAATCTACTGCCAGAATCGAGTCTAACGGACGTAAATCGCCTGTAATAACCGAATATTTAGCCATTACCAAAAAGAACTTAACAGGCTCGATACAAAATCAAGGCGTTGAAAGAATGAATGCCATCGTGGCCGAATACAATCAGGCTATCGTTTTGTTTAATGATTTTATCTTTTATCGAAATAACAAATTCAAACCTAGCTACCCTGACGAGCAAATTGAAAAAATGGTTTCGGTACCCAAAGAAATGCTACAAAAATGCCAAGAAGGGATTTACAGTACAGGGCCAGTAGGAACTGAAAACTCAGCCAGTTTAGCCAACACTAAAAGACTGATTGCCGAGGCGCTGAAAGCCTGTGAAGAACAACACCAATTCCTTCAGGAATACTTACAAAAATCGAAGATAGGACGCAAACTAATGCTTGCTCAACTATCTTGGTATGGAATTCCACTTCATTAACAACCTAGAATAATTCTATTTCATCATTTACCCTACACTTAATGCATATTGAGTTTGTAAAACTGCATTTATAGAAGGTCTTCGACAGGCTCAGACTGACATTACAAGTCCAATTCGGTCCTTAGTTGATTTCAAAATTATGGAAATAAAAAAGGTGCCAATTTGCATCGACACCCTTTTCGCTTCAACCAAAACCTTTTACTAATTCAAACTTCAATCAAAGCATTTATTGTGTAAATGTACCTTTAGCACCATAATAAGCACCTGCTTTTAAAATATAATAACCCGTGTTTAAGTAATTAACATTACTCGCATGGTAGTGATATATGGCTTCTGAAAAATCAGCGGTAACACCTGTATGGCCTCCATAAGCATCTAAATTAGACGGATAGCTTCCGTCTTTGTCTTTGCGACCATAAATAGGGAACCCATCCCTCAAGAAACCAACTAAATTAGCATCATCTGTTGTTGTATAACGACCGGTAGTGTGATAATGATAATCTTTTCCTGGCCCTGGATGTGCTCCAGAATAGTCAAATGTAGTAATCGTTAACGCATCAAGTGCTACATTTCCTCCTTCTCGGTCATTGTAAATAGGCACCCCATTTAGCGCTAAACCAATTGCTCCCAAAGTAGTTTCTTCATGAGTGGTAGAAATACTAGGTTTCGCTGTAATTGTCATCGTGTAATTTTGCGCAGACATACTAGTGTTGACATTTGCATGATATCCCGTTGGAAAATCTTCGTATAAAGCATTGCCCTCGCCCCAATACGGTGTTTTGTGTTCCGGCAAACCATTACTTTTAATCACAATACTACTACCACTTGTAGACACCACAGCGCTATTAAAATATTTAGACTTAACAACAGCTGTAATATCTACCGTTCCTGTTGAAGATACTGTTTCACTAGAGTCGGTCTTACTACAGCTTATATGCATTGCAATAAGAAACAGCATACTTAGTTTTTTCATTTTCATATTGATTATAATTATTCTTCTTTTAGTACTTTAATGTCGTCTGACAACGCAGCCATACTTGTGGGATCTAGGCTATTATAAATCCCTCTAATGATTCGGTTTTTGTCGATTAAAACAAAATTTTCAGTGTGTAAAAAAATAGAACTGTCTTTATTTTCACCTAAGTCTTCTTCTACAAAATAGAACTTGCGTCCTAGGTTGTAAATCTCCTCTTTGGAACCTGTGAGCAGTTTCCATTTGTTGTAAATGATTTTTTTCTCTTCAGCATATTCTGCTAAAACAGGCACACTATCTTTCTCAGGGGTTACCGAATGGGATAACAACAGTATATCATCATCATTTAAAAACTCTTTTTGTATGACTGACATGCTATTTGTCATTTTGGGACAAATACCTGGGCAGGAAGTAAAAAAGAAATCTACTACACAAATCTTACCGTCTAAGTCTTTTTCTGAAAATGATTTCCCTTCTTGGTCTGTTAGTGTAAAGGGACGGATTTTATGAAAACTTTCCTCCGATGGCATTTCCCACACTGGTGTAAAATCAGCGGTATTGTAATAGGGTAGTTTCCTAGTATTGTCTTGACAAGAAAACAAAACAAGTCCAAGGAACAACAATAGGATTTTAGATTGGAGTGTGTTTTTCATGGTAACTCAATTTATACTTTTATTGCACAAAGGTGTTTGCGTGAGGGATAGAAGTGAAAATCCTTTTTATTATGGAGCTTTTGCAGAATAATAAAAAGATTGTAACGAATAGCCCGACCCGTAGTTTTTCACGAAGGGGCACGCCCAAATCATGCTTGATTTATTTATTAAATTCTAATGTGGATTGTAACTTTTCATCTCTTAAGGTGTAACACAAATTTGATTTTTGTAAACCATAACGATGCCCATCTTTTACTTCGTAATTGATATAAGGCTTTCCGTTTTGGCGCCATGCTTTTTGCATTCCGTCTTCTTTATCATCTTTGAACATTAAAAAACAATAAGGGCTTCCGCTTTCATACCATTGTTTTTGCAGGCCTTCTCGTTTGTCATTGTGGTAAATAAAATCAAATTTTTGATGTCCATTTTCCCAAAATCCATAATGTCTTCCGTAGGCTTTACCCTCTTTATAGGAACGGGAATCTTTAAGATTACCGTCCATGTAATAACTTTTTGTGATGCCGTGTTGGTGTCCGTTCAAAAAGCAATAAACCGCCTTGACTTGATTAAGACCGTACATCTCCTTCACATATCCAGAAAAAATTTTATTTTTATAAGATACAATTCCGTTTTCTAGCATGATGTTGCTATCATCAGACGAAAGAGTATCGTTAGGTATTTTTGAAGTCACAACAACCAAAGAAGAGGCTTGTACCACCTCCTCCTCTGTCGTTTTTTTGCAACCTAAAACAACGGTTGCAAAAAGTAACCAACCAAAAATCTTAAAAAGTAAATGTTCCTTTAGTACCATGATAACTTCCTGCTTTTAGCACGTAAAAACCTGAATCCATATAATTCACATTCGAACAGTGGTAGTGATAAATTCCATTTGGATAGTCTGTAGTTGCGCCCGTGTGACCTCCATTAGAATCTAAATTAGAAGGATAGGTTCCGTCTTTGTCTTTACGACCATAGATAGGGAAACCATCACGCAGCCAGCCAATTAATTTAGCATCATCATCAGAAGTAAAATCCCCATTAAAATGATAATGATATAAGCCTCCAGGACCACTGTGCGCCCCTCCTCTGTCAAAGGATTTTAATGTTCCAGAATCTACCGGTACGTTTCCTCCTTCACGGTCGTTATAAATAGCAACACCATTCAATGCCATACCAATTGGCCCTAGTGATGTTTCTTCCTTTGTAGTTGCAGCAACGGGGTTTAACGGAATTGTCATTACAAAAACTTGTTCTTGTAAGGTACCCGGATTTACGGTTTGACCCGTTGTTTGTGCTTCGTAGAGCGCATTACCTGAACCCCAATAAGGGGTTACGTGGTCTGGTACTCCTTTTGACTTTAAGGTTAACGACGTACAATTTGCAGACAAGGTAACGGCTGATTTATAATTACTACTAAAAACCGAAGGAATTTCAGTACAAGTTGTTGTAGTTGTAGTAGTTGTTGATGAACTATCAGTGGTATTAGAATCATCTTTACTGCAAGCAATAATACTTAAAGCAATACAGGCTGATAGTGCCCAATTTTTGTTGGTTTTTATCATTTTCATAATACTAGTTTGTTTAGATTAGTTTTTATTTTCCGGCCTTCTCCCTTCAGGTTTAGGAGCTTTTTTAAGTTCTTCTTTGGTAAGAAAACCATCTTTATTGGTGTCTATTTTTGCAAAGTCATCCTTCAATGGTCCTTTGATTTCTTCTTTTGAAAGTTTTCCATCTTTATTAGCATCCATTTGCTTGAAAAGCTCTTCTATTGTCGGTGGTTTACGGTCTTTTGGCTTGTCATCATTTTGACCAAAACTAACAACTGTCCCAATCAATAAGAATAAGGCACTAAAAAGGATTGTTTTTAAATTATTTATTTTCATAATTCTATAGAGTTTACTATTGCTATCGAGAACAAAGTTGGCGATTTATTTACAACCTATTATAAATATTCAGTAAATGAACCTATCTTTTCAGTGAACACCAATAATCTGAACACAAACCCCTGTTTTTAAGCCTTTAAAATAGCCGTTTTCAAAAATGAATTGATTTTTATTTTCTTTATTTGCAGTATCAAATAGTCATACAATGTTGTTTTTCTTTATAAACAATGACATAGATGAAATCTGACTTTCAAAAAAAACACCATTATGGACAAAATTACTAGAGCGCTTTTTCAGATTTCCTTTTGGGCTGTTATATGGATTGTTATGGGTTTATCCCAAGAGGAATTCATCCATTTTTTTCATGAAAACTGGTTGGCTTATGTATTTCAAGCACTCTTGATATTATGTTTAACTTATGTTTTAGCTCCATCCCTTCTATTTAAGAAAAGACATATTGAATTTGCCATACTTTCTATAGGATTGATTGTGCTTTTTGCTTTTATTTCATCTCAGTTTGTAGCCCCCCCAGAAAGGCATCACGGGGGACCACCACCTCCTCACGAGTTAAGAAAACATAATACTCCTAGCCCCTTTTTTATCAATTCCTTGATTATTACAGTCTCTTATATTTTGACGATTTTTGTGGAGACTTTTTCGTTTGCACAAAAGAAAGAAGAAGACTTAATTTTGAGTAAATCTGAGACAATGGAAACCGAATTAAAGTTCTTAAAATCACAGATTAATCCGCATTTTTTGTTCAACTCTTTGAATAATATTTATGCGCTGTCTGCTATTGACCCACAAAAAACACAAGACAGTATTTTATACCTCTCAGATATGCTAAGGTATGTGTTGTACGAATGCGAAAAACCAATGGTCGCCATTGAAAAAGAGGTAACTTATATCGAGGATTTTATTAAATTATTTGAATTAAAAAGCAGCAAAAGCTATCCTATTACAACTCAATTTTCAATAGAGAATCCTCAGTTGCAAATCGTTCCTATGTTGTTAATTCCTTTTGTCGAAAACGCTTTTAAACACAGTAATATTCACAATACACAGGAATCCTTTATTGAAATCAAAATTGAAACAACAGGCGAAATGATTTTGTTTGAAATCGAAAACAGTCTTAACAAAGCCCCAATTAGCAAAGATAAAGTAGGCGGAATAGGGATTCGCAATGTACAAAAAAGATTATCTTTACTTTATCCTGAAAAGCACGAATTAGTGATTCGTGAAAATCAAGATACATATAAAGTCGTACTAAAAATCAACACCCATGCATAAATGCATTATTATTGATGACGAAGAGTTAGCAAGAGGATTGCTCCAAAGTTATGTGGCCAAATTAGACTTCCTTGAGTTGGCTGGTTCTTTTGAAAATCCATTAGATGCTTTAGAATGTTTGAAAAAAGGAGGCATCAAACTTGTTTTTCTAGACATTCAAATGCCCGAAATAAAAGGGACCGACTTTGCAAAACTTATTCCGGCATCAACAAAAATCATTTTTACCACGGCTTATTCTGAATATGCTTTAGAAGGTTTTGAACTGAGTGCCATTGATTACTTACTCAAGCCTATTACTTTTCAGCGGTTTTTAAAGGCAGTTCAAAAAATCCAAACTGAAGAAGTCACCCCATCTGCAGAAAAAACAATAACTGTAAAATCAGGTTATGACTTATTTAAACTTAAAGTAGACGAAATATCGCATATAGAAAGTGACAGCGAGTATGCAATTTTCCATACTCCTACCCGAAAAGTAATGAGTTTACAGTCCTTAAAATCATTAGAAAAAACATTGGACTCGGGTATTTTTATTCGGGTGCACCGTTCTTATATTGTCAACAGGAATAAGGTTACGGGACTTAAAGGAAGAGACCTTTCGTTAGGAACAATCCAAATTCCGGTGAGTGATAGTTATTATGAATTGGTAAAAAAGGAGTTGTTTTCTTGAAAAAAACATTCAAAAATATAATAGAAGCACAGTCATAAATCATAGCCCCGATAGAAACGGAAATCCTTGTGGTGGCTGGCGTTTTGCCACCACAAGATTACTTCACTTAACATTTATTTACATCGGAATTCAGTGAACTTCGTTTGTAGTGGATAGCGGGAACTGCCATTGTTGATAGCACAATCATTCTGCTCCTAATAAAACAAAAAAAGCTGTCAACCTTACGATTGACAGCTTTCCTATAGCTATTATTACTTCAAGTTAATCAACTTGAAACTTTAAACCTGAAACAATTATTAGATGTTAGCAGCCAACCAGTCACCAACTTCTTTAGTACCGTAAGCTTTTCCACCATCGGCTAAGTCTTCTGTAACGATTCCAGCTTCTAAAGCTTTGTTTACTGAAGCTCTCATTGCTTTTCCTTCTTCCATTAATCCGAAGTTTTCAAACATCATAGCCGCTGATAAAACAGTTGCCATAGGGTTTGCAATATTTAAACCTGTAGCTTGTGGGTATGAACCGTGGATAGGCTCAAACAAAGATACCTCAGCTCCCATAGAAGCAGATGGCATTAATCCCATAGAACCAGAGATTACAGAAGCTTCATCAGTTAAGATGTCTCCAAATAAGTTTTCAGTGATTAATACGTCATAAGAGTTTGGCCATTGTACCAAACGCATGGCTACAGCATCCACAAATTCATAAGAAACTGTTACTTCAGGATAATCTTTTTCCATTGCTTGTACAGTTTCTCTCCATAAACGAGATGTTTCCAATACGTTAGCTTTGTCAACACAACACAATCTTTTTGAACGTGTCATTGCTAATTCAAAACCTTTTTTAGCCAAACGTTGTACTTCTTCACGTGTGTACACACAGTTGTCATAAGCTGTTTCTCCACCGTCTCTTCTTCCTTTTTCTCCAAAGTAGATTCCACCAGTTAACTCTCTTAAGAATACTAGGTCAGTTCCTTCGATACGTTCTCTTTTTAATGGAGATTTGTCTAATAAAGATGGAAAAGTAAAAGTAGGTCTTACGTTAGCAAACAAACCTAATGCTTTACGCATTTTTAACAAACCTTGCTCTGGACGTACTGGTGCAGATGGATCGTTATCGTATTTTGGGTGACCAATAGCACCAAACAAAACAGCGTCAGAATTTTTACAAATTTCATGCGTTGCATCTGGATAAGGCTCACCAACTGCATCAATCGCTGCAGCACCAGTTAAAGCTGGTTTCCAAGTGATTTCATGTCCAAATTTTTGTGCAACTGCATCTGATACTTTTACTGCTTGTTCAATTACTTCTGGTCCGATTCCGTCCCCTGCTAAAAGCGCGATATTTAATTTCATATTGATTGTTTTTTCCTCCCCCCGGCCCCCTCCTAAGGAGGGGGTGACTAGATGGGTATTGGATTGGGTTATACTTTACTTGTTTGTTATTTAATAATCTCTTTCAAGTTTATCATTTCTTCTTTCGAATAAATGATAAACAATAATGATAATATGTTCTTTTTTTATTGACATTGTCTCCCTCCCCGCCGCGGCGGGAGGGCTGGGGTGGGGATTATACCACGTTCAACATTTTCTGCGTTGCAATAATCGCTGCAACCGTTTGATCTGAATCTAATCCTCTTGTTTTGAATTCTTTTCCTTCGCTTGTCCAAGTGATGATGGTTTCGCATAAGGCATCAGAGCTACTTCCTGGAGGGATTCTCACCGCATAGTCAATCAATTTAGGCAAGCTCATTTTTTTGGTTTTATAAATTTTCGCCAAAGCATTCATAAAAGCATCAAATTGACCATCCCCTTGAGCGTGCTCTTCGATGATTTCTCCGTCAATTTTTAGACAAAGAGTTGTTGAAGGACGCATTCCCTTTGCATGAGATAATAAATACGATTCCACGGTAATTTTTTCCTCATAAGTCTGACTGTCTAATACATCCGAAATGATATAAGGCAAATCTTCCTTGGTAACCGTTTCTTTTTTATCGCCTAATTCAATGATTCTTTGAGTGACTAATTTTAAGTCTTCGTCATTGAGTTGTAATCCTAACTCTTGAAGATTTTTTTCAATATTAGCTTTCCCAGAGGTTTTCCCTAAAGCGTATTTTCTCTTTCTTCCAAAACGCTCTGGAAGCAAGTCATTAAAATACAAATTCTTTTTGTTGTCACCATCCGCATGAATACCAGCTGTCTGAGTAAACACATTATCTCCTACAATAGGTTTATTAGCGGGAATTCTGTATCCTGTAAAGGTTTCTACCAATTTACTCACCGAGTATAAAGAAGATTCTTTTACTCCAATTTCGATTTCAGGCATAAAGTCATTAATCACAGCAACGGTACTTGCTAGAGGAGCATTACCTGCTCTTTCTCCCATTCCGTTAACCGTAACATGTAAACCATGCACGCCCGCTTTTATAGCTTGCATTACATTGGCAACACTTAAATCATAATCATTATGGGCATGAAAATCAAAGTGAATCGAAGGATATTTTTTGGTAATGGTCGAAATAAAATCGAATGTATCCGAAGGAATTAACACCCCTAAAGTATCTGGAAGTAAAATTCTTTTAACAGGCTGCGTACTGATAAAATCTAAATACTGGAACACATATTCAGGAGAATAACGCATTCCGTTACTCCAATCTTCTAGATAAACATTGGTAGCAATTCCGTTCTCAGTAGCTAAGGCAATACTTTCAGCAATTGCTGAAAAATGTTCCTCAGGAGTCTTTTTTAATTGATGGGTTAGGTGATTCAAAGAGCCTTTGGTCAAAAGATTTTGAACTTTGGCACCCGACTTTTTCATCCATTCGATAGAAAGTCCTTTATCCACAAAAGTTAAAACTTCTATTTTATCTTCATACCCTTTGGATTGTGCCCAAGTCATAATCCCTTTAACCCCTTCAAATTCTCCTTCACTCACACGAGCCGAAGCAATTTCGATACGATCAACATGTAATTCTTCTAACAATAATTGGGCAATGGTTAATTTTTCTGCGGCAGAAAAAGACACTCCTGAGGTTTGTTCCCCGTCACGAAGTGTGGTATCCATTATTTCAATCTTTCTTTTTTCCATTATCTATTAGATACTAATGCGGTTTTATTTTATCTATCCTAACGAATAGCAGTATAAAATCGTAAAAGCAGTTACCAAACTTGATTGTAAAATCAAGTTTAGTAACTGCGTATTTATTAATTGTTTTTTTATTTAGTAAGGCAATTTGTCTGCAAAAGCAACAATGTCTTCTTTGATATTTGTTAAATAATCAATATCATCAAAACCATTCAACATATTGTTCTTTTTGTATCCGTTGATATCAAAAGATTCTTTTTCACCTGTCGCTTTCAAAGTAATTGTTTGCTCAGGCAAATTGATTTCCAATTCTGTTTTTGGGTCTGCTTCAATAGCAGCGAAGATTTTAGCTGAAAACTCAGGGCTTACTTGAACTGGCAAAACACCAATGTTCAAACAGTTTCCTTTGAAGATATCAGCAAAGAAAGAAGAAACTACCGCACGGAATCCGTAATCGTATACAGCCCAAGCAGCATGCTCACGAGAAGAACCAGAACCAAAGTTTTTTCCTCCAACCAAGATTTTCCCTGAATAAGTTGCATCGTTTAATACGAAATCAGCTTTTGGAGTACCGTCTCCGTTGTATCTCCAGTCTCTAAAAAGGTTGTCTCCAAAACCTTCACGTTTTGTAGCTTTCAAGAAACGAGCAGGGATGATTTGATCTGTATCTACATTTTCAATAGGTAGTGGCACTGCACTACTGGTAAGGATATTAAATTTATCGTATGCCATTTGATTTATTTTACCGCAAAGACGCTAAGGCGCAATGCTTTATTAATTTATTTTTCTGCAAAGGCGCAAAGGCACAATGCTTGTTTTTTTTTAAATCTTTGAAGATTAATATTTATTTACAAATCTCCTAAAACCACTTTTTATTAATGGAACATTAAAATTAATTAAAAACCCCATTCTTTTGTCTGCTAATTTCAAATATGAAATCAGCTGTGCTTCGTGTACTGGTAAAATCGCATCAACCGATTTTAACTCAATAATTATATGTTCTTCAACTAGAATATCGATTTTATATTCCTTTGACAAATTAAATCCTTTGTACTGTAGAGGAATAATAACTTGACATTCTGCTGAAATATTTCTCAACTGCAATTCTCTCAAAAGACACATTTCATAAACGGATTCTAATAAACCGGGCCCCATTAATTTATGAACCTCAAGACTAGCAGAAAATATTTCTTTTGCTAAGTCTTCGTAACGATTTATTTCCATAGTTCCTTGCGTCTTTGCGCCCTCGCGGTGAAAAATTTTACAACAAATCTCTAGGGTCAGTTAATTTTCCAGTAACTGCTGCTGCTGCTGCCATAATTGGAGAAGCTAACAATGTTCTTGAACCTGGACCTTGACGACCTTCAAAGTTTCTGTTTGAAGTACTTACTGCATATTTCCCAGCTGGCACTTTGTCATCGTTCATTGCTAAACAAGCTGAACAACCTGGCTGACGCAATACGAAACCAGCTTCAGTCAAGATATCTAAGATACCCTCTTCTTTGATTTGCGCTTCCACAACGTGTGAACCTGGAACCAACCATGCTGTCACATTATCGGCTTTTTTACGACCTTTTACAATTTCAGCAAAAGCTCTAAAATCTTCGATACGTCCGTTAGTACAACTTCCTAAGAAAACGTAATCGATTTGTTTTCCAATCATTACATCATCCTCATGGAATCCCATGTATGCCAACGATTTTTTGTAAGTTTCCTCACCACCTTCAACTTGATTAGCAGCAGGAATATGTTTAGTGATACCAATTCCCATACCTGGATTAGTTCCATAAGTAATCATTGGCTCAATATCTTCAGCATTGATGTTTAATTCAGCATCAAATTTAGCACCTTCGTCAGTTTTCAACGTTTTCCAGTAAGCTACAGCTTTAGTCCAAGCTTCTCCTTTAGGAGCGTGTAATCTACCTTCTAAATAATCAAATGTTTTTTGGTCTGGAGCAATCATACCACCACGAGCACCCATTTCGATAGAAAGGTTACAAACAGTCATACGTCCTTCCATTGACATTTCTTCGAATACATTTCCTGCGTACTCAACAAAATATCCAGTACCTCCTGAAGTTGTTAATTTTGAAATGATATACAAAGCAACATCTTTAGGAGTAACTCCTTTGCTCAAAGTACCATTTACGTTGATACGCATTTTCTTTGGCTTAGGCTGCATGATACATTGTGTAGAAAGTACCATCTCTACTTCAGAAGTTCCGATTCCAAAAGCAATCGCTCCAAAAGCACCATGGGTTGATGTATGTGAATCCCCACAAACAATCGTTACTCCTGGTAATGTAATTCCGTTTTCAGGACCTACAACGTGTACAATTCCATTTTTTTGATGCCCCAATCCCCAGTGAGAAATACCGTATTCTGCTGAGTTATCTTCCAATGCTTTCAATTGATTAGCAGAAAGTGCATCTTCAACTGGTAAGTGTTGGTTTATAGTTGGTGTATTGTGATCTGCAGTAGCAAAAGTACGCTCAGGGTATAAAACCGAAACGCCTCTAGATTTTAAACCTAAAAAAGCTACAGGACTAGTTACTTCATGGATGAAATGACGGTCAATAAAAAACACGTCTGGTCCATCTTCAATTTTGCGCACCACGTGCGAATCCCATACTTTGTCAAATAATGTAGTACTCATTTTTAATATTTTTTTAAGTGTAATTGGCTATACAACAACAGTTAACTAACTGTATTTGTATTAACAAGGACGCAAATTTAAGAAAAAGAAAACGTGTTGTCAATTTCGATTATACATTATATACGATACCCAAAAGTTTTTTAGGGTGATTTACAGCTTATTTTAATCGAATTCTAAATTTGAGACTCCATTTTATTCTTGTTTTCCAAAAAGTAGAATAGTGAAACTTTATCTTAAAATTAAAATTAAAATTTTATCGATTTCACAATGAATTCAGTTAAACAATTGCATTATCAAACATGATTAAATCAAAACGTTGAAAAAAAATCAAGAGAAAAGCGATTTAATCAATTCTGAGATCAATTTATAATGCACACAAAAACAAGAGTAAAAATGAAAATTAAGTGTTTTGCTTCTCTTAAAAAAACATTTATTAAGCATTAAATACTACGACATCCAAAAAAAAGATTTTAGCTTAATTTGTTTTTTTTCAAACAAAAAAGGATGATTTTTTTAGATTTCCACACAAGATTCATTAAAAACTATTGTTGATAAATTATACTGGTTATTCCTTTAAAAAAAACTAAATTTGAAGTTCCTCTATTTTAAGTTTAAAGGCTTTTTATTACTCAAAAAATCAGCCCTTTAAGATTACAAAAAACTTAGAATTTGGATTTTATTTAATTTGGATTTTACAAAAGTATGTACTTAATATTCGATACCGAAACTACTGGATTACCTAAAAACTGGAATGCACCTATCACGGATTCTGACAACTGGCCTCGCTGTATCCAGATTGCTTGGCAGTTACACGATGAGATGGGAAAACTTATCGAGCATCAAGATTACTTAGTACAACCTGATGGATTTAACATCCCGTATGATGCTGAACGTATTCACGGAATTTCGACCGAATTAGCCCAAGCCGATGGTATCTCGCTTGCGGAAGTACTAGAAAAATTCAATATTGCTTTAAGCAAATCCAAATTTATTGTGGGTCAAAATTTAGGTTTTGATATCAACATAATGGGAGCCGAATTCCACCGAATGGGCGTTGAAAGTCCGATGGCGACCATGCCAGTTTTAGATACGTGTACCGAGGTTACTGCATCTTTATTACAATTACCCGGAGGTCGTGGAGGAAAATTCAAATTACCAACACTGACCGAATTACATAGTTACTTATTTAACGTTCCTTTTGCTGAAGCGCATAATGCCACTGCCGATGTGGAAGCAACGACCCGTTGTTTCTTGGAGTTAATTCGTAGAGACGTTTTCACAAAAGAAGAACTCGATGTCCCTGCCGATTATTTCAAGAATTTCAAGGAAAATAATCCAAGAGAAATCCAACTTATTGGATTAAAACACATCAACCTCAAAGCGGCCTCGGATAAAATCCGTGAGCAACTGAGAGCTACAGAAACCCAAACAGTCTCCAAAGAAGATCTTTCAGACAACAAAGCCATTCTTATCGATGTGCCTTTTGCCCATTTGCACAACCATACGCAGTTTTCGGTTTTGCAATCGACCATTGGGGTAAATGATATTGTGAAAGCTACTGCCAAATTCAAAATGCCGGCCGTTGCGATGACGGATACAGCCAATATGATGGGTGCTTTTCACTTTGTGAGTGCGGTCATGAATCACACCAAAGCGGCAGCAGCCAAAAATAAGGAGCTCATTGAAAACGGTGAAGAACCAACAGAAACCGAAATCAAACCTATTGTAGGTTGCGAATTTAATATTTGTGAAGACCACAAAGACAAAACCAAAAAAGACAATGGTTACCAAGTAGTACTCTTGGCAAAAAACAAAAAAGGGTATCATAATCTAGCCAAAATGGCATCCATCGCCAATGTAGATGGTTTTTATTATGTACCAAGAATTGACAAAAAAATTGTCGAACAGTACAAGGAAGACGTCATGGTACTTTCTGGAAACTTATACGGTGAAATCCCGAGTAAGATTCTAAACATTGGTGAAAACCAAGCCGAAGAAGCCTTGATATGGTGGAAAGAGCAATTTGGTCCTGATTTTTATCTGGAACTCATGCGTCACAACCAAGAAGATGAAAATCGTGTTAACAAAACCCTTTTGGCTTTCGCCAAAAAACATGACGTTAAAATAATCGCGACTAACAATACCTATTATGTAAACAAACAAGACGCGAATGCGCACGACATTTTGCTCTGTGTAAAAGATGGTGAAAAGCAGGCTACTCCTATTGGTCGTGGTCGCGGTTACCGCTACGGTTTACCCAACCAAGAATACTATTATAAGTCGGGTGAGGAAATGAAGCAGCTTTTTGCTGATTTACCCGAAGCGATTATCAACATTCAAGAAATCATTGACAAAGTTGAACCGTATTCATTATATAGAGACGTTTTACTTCCTAAATATGATATTCCCGAAGAATTTGTTGTCGATGAAGATGAAGAAGACGGTGGTGTTCGTGGAGAAAACAAATACCTACGCCATTTGACAATGGAAGGGGCAAAAAGACGTTATGGCGAAATCACCGAATCGATTCAAGAACGTTTGGATTTTGAGCTACTGACTATTTCCAATTCCGGATATCCTGGATATTTCTTGATTGTACAGGATTTCATTGCCAAGGCAAGAGAAATGGATGTATCTGTAGGACCAGGAAGGGGTTCTGCAGCGGGATCGGCTGTCGCCTATTGTTTGGGAATTACTAATATTGACCCTATTAAGTACGATTTGCTTTTTGAGCGTTTCTTGAATCCTGACCGTGTGTCCATGCCCGATATTGATATCGACTTTGATGACGAGGGTCGTGGTCGCGTCATGGATTATGTAATCAATAAATACGGTGCCAATCAAGTGGCTCAGATTATCACTTACGGTAAAATGGCCACTAAATCTGCTATTCGTGATACGGCTCGTGTATTGGATTTACCACTTTTTGAAG
This sequence comes from Flavobacterium sp. NG2, assembly GCF_034119845.1. Taxonomy (NCBI): domain Bacteria; kingdom Pseudomonadati; phylum Bacteroidota; class Flavobacteriia; order Flavobacteriales; family Flavobacteriaceae; genus Flavobacterium; species Flavobacterium sp. NG2. Next base: position 463,358 of record NZ_CP139420.1, read on the forward strand.
CCGATAGAATTGCCAAGTTAATCCCTGCTATGATGCCGGGGAAATGGAATCTAGCCCGTTTTCTTTCAGAACCAGAGGAAGAAGTTAAGAAAGCTTTAAAAGGAGCTGATGAATTTGAACTCGTAAAAGAATTAATTGGTATTGCCAACGAAGACAGCTTGGCCGGAGAAACTATTCAGCAAGCGAAGATCCTAGAAGGCTCGATGCGTAACACAGGGATTCACGCCTGCGGGGTGATTATCACGCCGTCGGATATTACGAATTTTGTTCCCGTAACCACCGCCAAAGATTCGGATTTATATGTTACCCAGTTTGACAACTCCGTGGCTGAAAGTGCTGGATTGTTGAAGATGGACTTCTTGGGTCTGAAGACCCTTACTTTGATCAAAGACACCGTTAAACTAGTGAAATACCGTAACGGAATCACACTGGATCCCGACACCTTCCCTATTGACGATGTCAAAACATACGAATTATTCCAGCGTGGAGAAACGGTCGGGATTTTCCAATACGAGTCACCCGGAATGCAAAAATACATGAAGGAGTTGAAGCCTACCGTATTTGGGGATTTGATTGCGATGAATGCCTTGTACCGACCAGGTCCTTTGGAATATATTCCTTCTTTCGTTCGACGAAAAAATGGCGAAGAGGAAATCAAATACGATTTGGATGCCTGCGAGGAATACCTTGGTGAAACTTATGGAATTACCGTTTACCAAGAGCAGGTGATGCTTTTGTCTCAATCTTTGGCAGGATTTACCAAAGGTGAGGCCGACGTCTTGCGTAAGGCGATGGGTAAGAAGCAAAAGGAAGTCCTTGACAAAATGAAGCCTAAGTTTGTGGAACAAGCTTCTGCCAAAGGACATGATGCTGTAGTTTTAGAAAAAATCTGGAAAGACTGGGAAGCCTTTGCGAGTTACGCCTTCAACAAGTCGCACTCCACTTGTTATGCTTGGATTGCATACCAAACAGCCTATTTGAAAGCGCATTATCCAGCCGAATATATGGCAGCGGTACTTTCGAATAATATGAATGATATCAAACAGGTATCTTTTTTCATGGAAGAATGTAAGCGTATGGGCTTACAAGTATTAGGTCCTGATGTAAATGAATCCTATTACAAATTTACCGTAAACGAAAATTATGCCGTTCGTTTTGGAATGGGAGCTATCAAAGGAGTAGGTGCTGGAGCAGTAGCCACGATTGTAGAAAACCGAAAAGACGGCCCATACAAATCCATTTTCGACCTTGCCAAACGTATCGATTTGCGTGCTGCAAATAAAAAAGCATTTGAAAACCTTGCACTAGCAGGTGGTTTTGATTGTTTTAGTGATACGCACCGTGCACAATATTTCCATACCGAAGGGGATAATATCACCTTTTATGAAAAAGCCATTCGCTACGGTTCTAAATTTCAAGAAAACGAAAACTCCTCTCAAGTAAGTTTGTTTGGTGAAGCTAGTGATGTTCAAATCGCTGAGCCCGTGGTACCTCCTTGCGAAGATTGGAGTACAATGGAAAAATTAGCCAAGGAAAAAGAAGTCGTGGGGATTTACATCTCAGGGCATCCTTTGGACGACTATAAATTTGAGATGAAATATTTTTGTAATGCCAAATTAGAACACCTCAAAAACCTAGAGTATTTTGTAGGTAAACCTTTAACAGTGGGCGGAATTGTCAATAATGTGCAACACAAAGTCGCTAAAAATGGAAAAGGTTGGGGAATTTTCACCCTAGAAGGTTATGACGAAAGTTATGAGTTTAAAATCTTTGGTGAAGATTATTTAAAATTCCGTCATTTCTTTCTCCAAAACAACTTTGTGTATATCAAATTGATGGTAAAAGAGGGTTGGGTAAACCAAGAAACAGGTAAAAAAGCAGATCCCCGAATTGTATTTACTGAGGTAAAGCAATTACAAGATGTATTGGCGAGTTTTTCTAAAAAATTAACATTGATACTTAATATTACTGATCTAAAGACGGAGTTTATTCATCATTTAAATAGGGTGTTTCAAGATAATAAAGGAGATCATCAGGTCACCTTTGAAATCATGGAATTGGAGAAAATCAAAAGAATGGTTGAAGTTGCGCCTGTCACCATTGATGCTGATGAAGATTTCATTGAAGAAATGGACGATGACGACAACAGCGACATTAGCATTGCCAAAACACCTGAAGTTACCGAAGTAGAAGAAATTAGTGTGGTTACTAAATTAAGCATGCCAAGCCGAAGATTGAAAATCAATATCTCTCATGAATTATTAATCGAATTGGAAAAAATGCAGATTAATTTCAAATTGAATTAAGTTTTTTTTTACCGCAAAGACGCAAAGGCGCTAGGAATTTAAACACAAAGGGCACTAAGGAATCACTAAGAACACTAAGATTTGATACTGTTGCGTGTTTTACCGCTAAGTCGCCAAGGCGCACAAAGCTTTTCGTAGAGTTAAACACAAAGGGCACTAAGGAATCACTAAGAACACTAAGATTTGATACTGATGCGTGTTTTACCGCTAAGTCGCCAAGGCACAAAGCTTTTCATAGAGTTAAACACAAAGGGCACTAAGGAATCACTAAGAACACTAAGATTTTTTTAACCGCTAAAGCACAAAGAAGCAAAGAAAGAGAAGAGATTTACAAATTTCATTAATTTCTAAAATCTGTGTTCCAAGAAAAATCCGTACCCATCAGTTTAATCCGTAACATCCGTGGGCCATTAACCTAAAACTTCCATATTCCATAAAACTGGAAGTAATTGAAATCTTCCTTGAAGTTCATCACATAGCGCGCCCCTAAACTCGGACCGATTCTGGCAGCTCCTAGAGTTAAATCAAACAATACTCCTGTTTTAAGATTGGTAAACGAATTATTATTTACCACCGATTCTTCTTTGGTGCCAATAAGAAAAGTCCCCTTCTCCGATTCATACAATTCGGTTTTGGAATTCTCTTCTTGCTTTTCGGAGGCGTTGACATTGGCTTGAATTCCGGCTCCAATGCCTATAAAATTATTGATATTATAACGAATAAGCACTGGGATTTCGTTGTTAAAATTGGTATTACTTGTTGTTTTCGTGGTACGTTGAAATTGACGAACACCATTTGAATTCTGAACAATCTCTTCGGTTACACTAGTGGAGGAATCGTAGTTATGTAAACTGTTCACCAACTCGGCTTGCCAATAAAAGCGATACGATTTGAATGGAGAAACAGTAGCTCCAAGGAAATAACTTTTAGAATTCTCCAAACTTGGGTAATAATTATACCCTGATTTTACCCCAATAGAAATTCCGGGAAGAAATCTTGTCGTCGCGTAATTAGTGATAATAGGTTCATTTTTATCAAAAATAATCGCAGTTCTACTTTTTGTACTGACTTTGTGGAAATCCTTGTTGAACTTCATCGAGTATTTGACAAAACCTTTGGTGCTATCTTTTTCTTTTACATTTTTTTGTTCGCTTCCAGGTAAATAGATGTTCTTGAAAGTGAAGAAAATCTGTTTTTGCTTGATGATGGTGTCGAGACAACTCGTTGTAGGCACTTCGTCCTTTGGACAGATGGGACATTTGGGATACATATCCTCTACCTTGAATGTCTTTTTATCAAACATATCAGGAATATCAGTCTCTAATCGAATCATTCTAGCTGGACCTTCGCCGTTATTTTGGAAACGGGTTTTGAAATTCACGCGTTTAAAACGAACCAAACGGTAATTCATAAAACTACCGTTTGAACCCATTTTGTTAGGGTCGTGCGAGGTTACAATTTCCATTTCGAGGTTTTTTACTTTGTGATTTTTATAACTTCTATTTGGGACATAAATACCACGCATGGTAACGGTGGCACTGGTATCCTTAATCATTTCGGGCGTGGTTTTGAAAGTGTAAAAAACGTTGTGGGTATCATTAGGATTTGTATCGTCAAATTCTAAGATAGAAACGTTACGGTATTCTTTTTTGGCTTCCGCCAAAGTGAATTCTAAATCCTCTTCATTGGTAGTGTTCTCGTATTTTTTTATGGGTTTGTAGGCTTCGGCTGAAGCTAAATAAGAGTGTGTATCATTTAGTTCATTTGCTACGGCATACGCATTTTCTTTGACTTCTCTTTCGCCTGCGTGTGTGCGGAAATCAACCAACTCGAAGTTGTTGTTTTTAAATTGTTTTTCGTTGTAGAAAAGATAGAGTTTCCCATTAGTAACATAATTCTCTAGGTTTTGATAACTCAGAATCACGACCATTTCTTGTTCAGGAATGGGATCGCAGTTTTTTTGAAGAGTAAAACCGTTTTGATCAGCTATGGAAGCGATGTTGTTATTGACTGGAGTAGTAATATCATTGACCACGACTTTTTTAGGTCGGGTGGCGGGTGGTTTTCCGTTGTCGTAATTGTTGGTTACCGCTAAGCGGGCGTTGTATGTCCCTTTGTTTTTATAGGTATGTTTGGGTTCGGCTTCTTTGCTGTAGGTACCATCACCCATTTCCCATAAATAGGAATAGGAAGGTTTTGGTGCGCCCGCAATGGGAATCAAAGGCGGTGTTTCGGGTTTGAAATTAACTTGATTTCCGTTTTGAATATAGCCAATAATAGCCCGACGGACAACCGTATCTTTGACTTTGGTTTGTGCCAAAACTGTTATGGATGAAAGTCCTATAATAAAGAGCAAAAGTTGTTTCATGACCTAAGACGTTTTTAGCCCTGATGGAAGCGGCATCCTTGTGGCGGCGGGCATTTATGCCGACACAAGATAGAGCGGACAGCAGGATTAGCTCCTGAAAACCATCAAAGTACCTATTGTTATTTTTTTTAAAAGTAAAAAAAAGCGGTGAGCAAATCACCACTTTTTCTTAAAAATCGATTATCTGTATTTATTGTATCGCATTGATAGCGGCTACTAATTGTGCTTCGGTACCTACAGTGGTTTCGCCCATTGTGAAGGTATAAACATCATTTGCCTGAACGGTTACGGCTTTAATAGCATATCTCCATTGTCCGTTGTCCTCAGTGGCAAAAATCACGTGACAAGCTAAACCAATTGGGATTTGACCGTAGTGTTCGCTAAACAAACCAGCGGCAGTGTAGGTATCTAGCTTAGCTAAAGCATTGGTTCCTTCGCCATCATAAGATAAGTAAATCGCACTATTTGTGTTGTCATAACCAGCTGGTGCAGCGGCAAGAATGGTTGTTCTAGGTCTAGGGTCGCTGTAGAATTTATCCACATTTGTCCATCCGAAGTTTCCAAATGACACATAGTAATTGTTTTGCCCTGCTTCTACCCCACCTTTTCCACCGTTTGCGCCTGCAGTGTCACGAGCATCAGCCCAAGCTAGGTTTCCTTTTTCGTCAATGATTCCGTTCCATAGTGTCATGGCATTGTCTACACCGTCTGTCAAGGCAGCTGGAACATTCAAATTAATATTACAAGTAGGTACTAAATTTACACCACCTTGAGTAGCGTTGATAAAGAACTCACCACCTGAGATTAGCAAGGCACGGTCACCGTTTGGCATGATTCCCATGGTAGGTTTGTTTGTTACTAACATGGTTCCTTTGTCAAAAAGCTCGACAAATTCGATGTCTATCGCTCCAGTTACTGGGAGTCCGTTTTTGATCAAACAGTTTCCATTTAGTGTAATGGTTACTCCTTTGGCAGAGGTAAGTGTGATAACTCCTGCTCCTGCGGTTGCTGTAAATTTTTGTGTTTGCGCTTCTAAAGCAGCTTCTCTAACGGCAGCAAATTGTGCTGGTGTTGCAGCTGGTGCTGGGTGGTCATTGTTATCACAACTAATGAATGAAAAAGCAGCTAAGAATAAAAGTCCGATGTTTTTAAGATTTGTCTTCATGGTTTCTAATTTTTAAAATTATTATTTGATTCTTTTTTAGTTATATCAATTCGGGTTTGATATTGTTACCCTTTAATTTGAATTATTTTTAAAATTTTATTTTTTGTTGTTTTTAAATAGATACTTTGTTGTTTCAAATTGTTACCCCTTATTTTTATTTTTTTTTAATTATTTTTAAAAATGTTTTAAAGAGCGTTTATAGTATCATATCAACTTGCTTTTCTATTTGTTACCCTTGAATCTGAATTATTTTTAAAATTTTATTTTATCGTGTAATAATCTTCCAAAGTGTATAAGAGAAAAAGCGTCTTATTTTTTTAAAATATCTTTTCATCTTTCCGCATTTTAAATGAACGTTTATAGGGTTATATCAATTGGAGTTTTAAATTGTTACCCTTACATCTGAAGAATTTTAAAATTATTTTGAAATCATCTCTAGTGCATTGATAGCAGCAATTGTTAAAACCTAGATTACACATTGGCATTCAGACGATAAAGAATAAGCGGATTTACACGGATTTTTTCATGGCTATTAAGTATAAAATCTCTGTAAATCTGCATGCCAATTTTCACGCAGATTTACACAGATTTCTGCAGATACTAGTCTGAAAAAGAGTCAACTTGGTTTTAAAAGCGAATATTCTGACCCATCCTTGAATTTTTATAAAATTCTTTTTTTTACATTAGCAGTTAAAATATTTTTTATGGCTCAAGCAATAACTCATCCTGACCAAATGTATATTGAAGGACTGGCCCAAAACAATTCGGCTATCATTCAATCTATTTACAAAAAGTTTGTCCCTAAGGTGATTCATTATATAAAGAACAACTCAGGAGATGAAGATCAGGCACAGGATGTAGTGCAGGAAGTATTGATTGTGTTGTTTGACCAGGCTAAAGCCAAAAAACTCCATTTGACCTGTCCGTTTGACGCCTACTTTTTTCTATTATGCAAAAGAAAATGGCTGAACGAATTAAAAAAAACTTCAAATAAAGGGGTAACATTAGACGATAATTTCACATCTAATAGAGAAGCCACTGATGAACTGGCTGCCGAAACCGAATTGTTTGAGTCTCAACAACAACTTTTTGACGCGATGTTTCAAAAGCTTGGCGAAAAATGCCAAGAAGTATTGAAGTTAAGTTTTGCTCTCAAATCAATGGAAGAAGTAGCCCAAAAACTCAATGTTACTTATGGTTATGTTCGCAAGAAAAAATCATTATGCACGGGACAATTGACACAATGGATTCAAGAATCAAGTCATTTTACAACATTAAAATAATAGAGCCATGAACGAGGAACGCTATATATTATTCGACCAATACTTGCAAGGTGAACTTTCAGGTACTGAAAAAGAGGCCTTCGAAAGACAATTAGATACTGATTCAGAATTGGCCGCCTCTTTTGAAACTTTTAAGGAAGTAAACTTGCAATTACACCTGAAATTTGGCATTGAAACCGAAAGAAATGCTTTCAAAGAAAACCTTTCCAAAATTGCTTCAAAACCAAAGAGAACCAAAAAATCCAAACTGAGAACTTTACAGCCTTGGTACTATTCTGTTGCTGCTTCAATTGTTATTGTATTGGGAGCTTGGGTACTTTTACATAGTTCAAAACCCATTTTTACTGATTATAACCAACATGAGAACGCCTATTTTACAGAAAGAGGTGATGTCAATGCTAATTTGAAATTAGCGCAAGATGCTTTTAATGCTAAAAACTATAAAGAAGCAATTACACAGTTTGAAATTATTTTAAAGGAAAAACCGTCTCCTGAAATCGAGTTGTACTACGGAATTTCGTTGCTTGAAACAAATAAATTAAAAGAAGCTGAGGTTGTCTTTAATGAATTGCAATCAGGAACTTCCATCTATAAAGACAAAGCGACATGGAATCTAGCGTTGTTGAAGTTAAAACTAAAAGACTACGATGCATGTGAAGCCTTGTTAAAAACAATTCCAGCTGATTATGAAGGTTATGATAAGGTGAAAGAGTTGCTGGATAAATTGGATTGATAAGAGCATCATTTATTCATTTAGAGACAAAAAAGCCTAGACCAAAATCATTTGATCTAGGCTTTATGATGAATTTTAATATAATTATTTTACAATAAAACCTTTGTTTTGAGATTCTCCTTTATTATTAGTTATTTTTAAATAATAGACTCCAGGTTCCCAGTTTGAAGTTGTTATTTTATTTGTTTTTGATTTTAGATTTTCTTTATGGTATTTTACGTTTCCTGAAATATCACCTATTTGAATCGTATAGCTGTCCTCAATGTCGGTATCAACTGTGTTTTTAGTGGTTTTATCTTTTTTCTTTGAAGACTCATCAATTGTAACTTCTATTTGTTCAGAAGTAGGGTTTGATATTACTCTAAAACTATACCCACTATAATAAGGGTCATAGCCATTTAAGAAGTAGGTAAAATTTTGCCATTCACCCCATCCACAATCATTTTTCATTCGTGCATTAAAACTTAAGTTAAGATAAGGAGAGCTTATTGCTGTATTCAATACTAAGGCATTGCCATAAACGCCTTCAAAATAAAAATCAGAATAGGAGTCAAAATCTACTTCAAAATTGGAAGAATCTAATGTTAAAAGGTTTCCTGAATCTTTAAAATAAACAACACAAGGATCATATTGTGCATAAATTTTTGAAGGCGATGGATCTTGTCCAAATGTCACAGGTATAGGTAAGCTATTAGTAATAGATATCGTTTTTTGTACTGATTTAGTTTGACCACAACCATTGGTAATATCTGCTTTCAAAATAAAACTGCCTGATGTTACATTAATAGTGACCGTAGCACTTGTTGTAGATTGTGAACTTATACTGGCTACACTAGGATTTGAAGAACTCCATACCACGCTAGAGTTGGCAGGTACATCAGCAAGCGTATAAGTAGCTGTGCTATTGCTGGCACACAAACCATTACTACCTGTGATGGTAGCATAAGGATTAAATGCAGCCAATGAAACCGTTATTGTTTTTGAAGGGTACGTAACACCATTAACAATTGGGGTAACTGTTACATTAGATGGCAAACTGGTATTAGGTGTTAATGAAATAGAACTGGCAGTAGTACTAAATGTTCCTACGGGATTCCCATTGTATTTCCAACCACTAGTACTCCACTGATAGGTAGTATTTGGCGAATTATACACATTAGTAATGGCAAACGTTTGTGGCGTTGTCGCTCCGCAAACAATAGTTTTTGTGGCTACTGGTAGAGTAAATGTAGGAACTTGGGTTTTAGTAATTGTATAAATGCAAGATGAAGTAGATTTGAAATTACTTGAAGTTACAAACTCTAAATACAACGTCCCTCCAGAAACATTAAATTCTGATGAATTTATAGAAAAACTTACTGACGTTGTATATTGTTCTTCTGTGGGGCTTTCATATCCCCAAAAACCTGATTGAACTTGTATTAACCCCCTTTGTACCTGATAATCTGAATTTGATTTTTTAGTGTACACATAAAGTGTGCTATTACCCACTGCTTGGGCTGTAGGTTTTGTTAATTTGACCCCTATATTAATCGAAGTACTAGTACTTGTTCCTAAGTCAATATTACCACAATTATTCAATGTTATTGAGGGAGAACCACTATTAGTATATTGCAAATTCTGAGGACTCACAGTCTTTATACTGACTTGAGAATAAATGCTTGTATAAAAAAAGCAGAAAATAATAATTTTTGATATTTTTAAAATTAATTTCATATGTAAAGATTTATTTGATTAATTATTTTTTTTCAAGATGTATTTGAAATCCTATTCCTATTGTAAATGTGTTGTTAGTAGTTTTTTGATTACCACCAGCTCCATCAAGTTTATCAATATTATAGTTAAGAGATAATTCTAGAGCTACACTACTATTAAAAAAAATGGCAGTTCCTGCTTTAAAAGGATAACTATAACTTGGACCAAATGTACCCGATGAATTTTTTGCCCCTCTTATTATAACTCCCGCTTGCGTAAAAACATTAATTACTTTTTCAGGTTTTAAAATGTAATACCTTACAAAAGGCCCTGCTCCATAGTTATGACTTGCCTTAAAGTCTCCTTTAGGATAATTCCCATAATAATTTAATGCTGCCCCTGCCACAATATTATCATGAAAGAAGTAACCTATATCAGAATTAACAGTAGCATAATTTAATTCACTACTGTATTCAACACCTTCATATTCATATGTGCTTTTGTAATTATTAAAACTACCACTACCCCCCACCATCCAATTTCCTTTGGTGATTTGGGCATTCGTAAAACTGTAAAAAAACAGCAGTAACACTGTTAAAATTATTTTTTCCATTTTATTAAATTTTTAATTGTTTTTTTAACTTTTATTAATGATTCAAACAACATTTGCCTAGCAAACTTATTTGTGCTTTTCCTTATCATAGCATAGGCGTCAATTTAATTGTCATCAGTTTTTATTTACAGATATTTCAAGTAAAAATAGTTGTTCCAACATTTCTTTTTTATAACAAATTGGTTTAAAACTATAACATATGAGTTACCTTGTGTGTAATTAATTACATTTAACAAAATGAGGTTGGTTCTAAAACTCTTGTATAAAGGAGTTTTATAAATGCAAACAAATCTTCAACGTCTTACTATTAAGTATATTCACCTAAGTATGCAGTCAAAATAAAAACGATGAAGACAAAAGAATCCTTACTGAAACTCATACTCATTTGTATTAAGTAGGGTTCGAAGAAGATAGTAATGAAATGATTAAATAATAAATCGCAAAGACTTCAATTTAAGGCTTTGCGATTTTTTGTATCTATTGAAATAGGTAAATAAATTTTCGCCACGAATTCACGAATTAAGAAAATCAAAAATTCGTGAATTTGTGGCTTTTTAAAAATTGGTAGGTGCGTCTTGATTGTTTCTATTTTTTTGACCCATATAATTCTCGTAATTTTGCAATCAAAATAAACACCTTGGAAACAAAAACAATCCTTACCGACACTCATACGCATTTGTATTCAGAAGAATTCAATGAAGATCGAAACGAAATGATTCAAAGAGCTATTGACGCGGGAGTTTCTCGTTTTTTTATTCCTGCGATTGATGCTGCTTCTACTCCATCCATGTACGCTTTGGAAAAAGATTTCCCTGAGAATGTCTTTTTGATGATGGGCTTGCACCCCACTTATGTCAAAGACAATTATCAAGAAGAACTGCAACATGTAAAAGAGGAATTAGCCAAAAGAAAATTCTACGCCATAGGCGAAATCGGGATTGATTTGTATTGGGACAAAACCCACTTAAAAGAGCAGCAAATCGCTTTTAGAACCCAAATTCAATGGGCAAAACAGTACAAATTACCAATTGTAATCCATTGCCGAGATTCTTTTGACGAAATTTTCGAAATTCTGGAAGAAGAAAAATCGGATGATTTATTTGGGATTTTTCATTGTTTTACAGGAACCTACGAACAAGCCTTACAAGCCATATCCTATAATATGAAATTAGGCATTGGAGGTGTTGTTACCTTTAAGAACGGAAAAATCGACCAGTTTTTACATCAAATCGATTTGCAACACATTGTCCTTGAGACAGATTCCCCATATTTGGCTCCCAAGCCTTTTAGAGGCAAACGAAACGAAAGTAGCTATATCGTCAATGTAGCACAAAAATTAGCCGAAATATACGGTCTTACCTTTGAGGAAATTGCTCAAAAAACAACCGAAAATTCTAAAGCTATTTTCGGTATTTAATTCGGATATTGCCTTAGTTTGACTTTTTTTTTGTTCTTTTGCTTTGGACTAAAACATAACTATAATGCAAAAATTTGATGCGATTCGGCCGTTTTACGACTCCGAGGTAAATGAAACACTCAAGAAATTAATTCATCACCCGATGATGAAATCATTAATGAATTTTTCTTTTCCCGAAGTAGCTGATGAACTTTGGCAAGGGCAACTCTCAAAAACGCATTCTATTCGTGATTTTCAATGCAACTTTATATACCAATCGGTACAAAAAGTATTAGAAAAAAGTTCTGATGGACTTTCGACTTCAGGTTTTGAAAAATTAGAAAAAGGAGAAGCTTATCTTTTTATTTCAAATCATAGAGATATTTTATTAGATACCACCTTATTGAACGCTTCATTATTTGAACATGGATTAGTAATGACCGCTTCAGCCATTGGTGATAATTTGGTCAAAAAACCATTCTTAATGGATCTAGCCAAATTGAATCGTAATTTCTTAGTTCAAAGAGGTTTGTCTCCTCGTGAAATGTTACAAAGCTCAAAAACGTTATCGGAATACATCGGTCACCTGTTGACACATGAAAGTCGTTCGGTTTGGATTGCTCAACGTGAAGGAAGGACCAAAGACGGAAATGATGCCACAAACCCTGGAATTTTGAAAATGCTTGCTATGGGATCAGACGAAGAAAATTTGATGGACTATTTCAAGAAAATCAAAATCGTTCCTGTGTCTATTTCGTATGAATACGACCCAACTGATGCTTTGAAAATGCCCCAAATATTAGCAGAAGCTAATAATGAGGTGTATGTTAAGCAAGAGAATGAAGATTTTATGACTATTTTGAGTGGTGCGCTAGGGCCTAAGAAACACATCCATATCCATATTGGTGATGTGTTGAACGATGCCATTGATATTATCGCCGCTGAAAACGATAATGCCAACAAACAAATCCAAGCGATTGCTCAAGCGATTGATGATTCAATCTTGCCTAATTATAAATTATGGCCTACAAATTATATCGCTTACGATATCATCAACAACAGCAAGACTTTTGCAGAATATTACACCGAAGATCAAAAGAGTGTTTTTGAGCGCAGAATGGAAAAACGTATTGATGCTGCAAATCCTGTTGCTTTGCAAGGGTTTTTGAATATGTACGCAAACCCTGTTGTGAACAGTTTAAAGTATAACAATGCAGTCCAAAGCTAAAATACTTCTGATTTATACTGGTGGAACCATCGGTATGAGTAAAGACTTTAAAACAGGAGCTTTAAAAGCTTTTGATTTTAGCAAACTTTTAAAACATACGCCCGAGTTAAAACAATTGGACTGTGAGATAGCATCTATTTCATTTGAAAAACTGATTGACTCCTCCAACATGAATCCAACTTTTTGGGCAAAAATAGCTTCGATTATCGAAGATAATTATGCTGCATTTGATGGATTCGTAGTACTTCACGGCTCCGATACGATGTCGTATACCGCATCGGCTTTGAGTTTTATGCTCGAAAATTTGGGCAAACCTGTAATCCTTACGGGTTCGCAACTGCCTATAGGGGATTTGCGAACGGATGCGAAGGAAAATCTAATTACCGCTATCCAAATCGCTTCCTTACGCGAAAACGGACAAGCGGTTATTCAAGAAGTGGGACTCTATTTTGAATACAAACTATTCCGCGGCAACCGTACAACCAAAGTAAATGCCGAACATTTTAAGGCATTTAATTCGCCTAATTATCCTTGTTTAGCCGAATCTGGGGTGCATTTAAAATGGAATTCTGATTTGTTTTTACCTAAATCATCTTCGTCTAACTTAAAAGTTGAGTATGTCTTGGATACCAATGTGGTCATAATAAAACTTTTTCCTGGTATTTGCGAAACGGTACTAACCGCCATATTGTCGATTCCAACATTAAAAGGAGTCATTTTAGAAACCTACGGCTCTGGAAATGCAACAACAGAAGAATGGTTTTTGGATTTGATTGAAAAGGCCATTAATAAAGGATTATATATTATTAATGTCACCCAATGTTCTGGCGGTAGTGTTCATATGGGACAATACGAAACCAGCACAGAACTAAAAAATCATGGTGTGATTTCTGGAAAAGACATCACCACCGAAGCTGCTATTACCAAACTAATGTATTTATTGGGTAAAAATACCGCCCCAAAGGATTTCAAAACCCTATTTGAAACTTCTTTACGCGGCGAAATGATTTAATAGCGTTTTTACTTTTCTAACTCATTTTTTTTTGAGTTATTTGCAAACCAAAATAGAGAGGTGTCTGAGTGGTTGAAAGAGCTAGCCTGGAAAGCTAGTATATGGGCAACTGTATCGAGGGTTCGAATCCCTTCCTCTCTGCTGATTTAAAATTCAAAAGGTATCAAAACCTCAAAAACGCTATTGTTTTCGAGGTTTTTTGTTTTTAGAACCTTTCAAAATATTCATACTTTATCATATTACAAGGTTCAAAATCGAGACCCAGAAAACAATATAAAAATAGGGTCTTGCCAGTTTAAAAAGGAACAGAAATCAATTGTTGTTTATTTGATGATTTTAAAACAGTTGTATTATGTGTTTGATATTGTTTGATTTAGGAGCATCGTCGATTTAGTGTGTAATTTTCATTTAAATGATTTTAAGATATTTTTATATCATAAAATTCCTTCGAATGGATTCTGTAATGACTATTACTATACCTATAACGAACAATTATCAAACCTTAATCTTTGAATGATTGGTTAATTTTGGTTAGTTGTCTAAGAATGAGAATAAATTCTTTTACAATCAAAAAAACTAACTAAAAACTAACCAAAATGAATTTTAAAAAGAAATTATTAATCCTGTTGTTTGTTACGGCATTGACGAATATGGGCGTTGCTCAAACGACCTATTATGTGAATCAGCAAACAGGGAGTAATACCAATAATGGGTTATCTACAGGCAATCCATTTAAAACAGTTGAAAAAGCCGTTACTGTTCTTAGTGCTGGAGATACTTTGCTTATAATGGGAGTTTATGCTAATGCAAGTTATAATCCTACCTACTCTTATTCAGGAAATATCAATGATCCACAAATTTGGCATCAAGAAAACACCATTCGAATCAACAATTTAAACGGTACTGCGGGGAATTACATTACTATAAAACCTTATGATAGTAATACAGTACTGAAAGGAGATGGGGCTAATATTTTAAGGGTGACTAATTGCTCGTATTTAAAATTTGAAGGATTAGAAATCATGGGTGAGGTGGATCGTATTCCCTATAGTACTGCTCGAGCGTTGCAGTTTTTGTATCGCGAAGATCCTTCTACTAATACGCTTTATAGAGTGCCATTTGGTACAACTGATGCTGAGGTGGAACAAAATTATTCCCAACCCGGAAGTCTTCCCGATATATCAAACATATCCGTTTCGCGTCCGTCTTATACGGATACCAGAGGTTTGTATATGAGTAGAGTTCATCATATTGATATTACTAATTTAAAGGTGCATCATACGCCTGGCAATGGTTTTAGGGTGGCTGATTGTGATTATATCAATATCATTGGCAACGAAGTGTATGCCACTTCACGAAAATCATTTTCTGGAACCCATGGTATGGTGGTGACCAATGCCAATAGTAGTGTACAAGGTTTTTTGGATACCAATCCAGGATACAGAATAAACATTTTAAACAATAAAGTACATCATAACTACAATGAGATTTATTCATGGGCACCTGATAAAACATTGATTACACCAAAGATTGATGAAGGAAAAGGAATTTCGTTACAGCGTAATGATTTAGCTAATGGTTGGAATTATGGGCGTTTTCTAGTAGCTAATAATTTGGCTTATTGGAATGGCTATAGTGGAATTCACAGCAATTCGGGTTTGCGAATGGATTTTATAAATAACACCTGTTATATGAATTCTTATACAAATTCGATAACAAATCTAGGAGGTGAGCAATCAGGAAATAATATTGGAATGAGTACTTCTGGAAATAATAGTGATGATTTCAAATTTATAAACAATATTATTTTCATTGATAATGCTTGGGGCGGATTTCCTATTTCTATCGCAGAAACAACGAATGTGGTTGTTTCTAATAATTTAGTGTTTGGGATAAATGGAAGTTTAAATCAAGACTCAGATGCGACTTCTATTCAAACCAATATGTATTTTATTAACCCAAAGTTTGTCAATGCAGGAGATGAACTAGCGGTAAGCCATGATTTTGGATTACAGTCTTCATCAGAAGCTATTGGTAAGGCTAATAAGGACATTGCACCCACTACTGATTATTTTGGAAAAACGAGAGATGGTCAACCTGATTTAGGAGCGATTGAATATTTTCCAAGTTTAGGTACAAATGATAATGCTATATCAAAATTCAATGTTTACCCCAATCCTGTCAAAGATTATATTTATATGGATGGTATAGAAAACATCAATACTGTTGAGGTTTACAATATTGCGGGACAAAAATTACTTTCGAATAGGATTACTTCTGAAGATTCGAACTCTGGAATCAATCTTTCAAGTCTTAGTTCAGGGATTTATTTTTTAAAGGTTAATTCAGATACATTTAAAATAGTAAAACAATAATTGTTGCCAATAACCTTAAATTGTTAAGACTTGAAAAATTCAGCTAAAACTCATTTTAATTGTAAATTAATAGTGCTGGCTATACTGATGGTAAGTGCAAATGTTTGTTGTTCAAAAGCAAATAATTCTAAGATACATATCGATTTGAAAACATTAAAAACAGACAGCATCTATACGATTAAGAATGATTTTATTTCTTTTAGTGTAAATTCTAAAGGAGCAGAAATGACCAGTTGTAAGACTGCTGATTTAGAATACGTATGGCAGGCAAATCCTGAGTTTTGGCCTAGACAATCACCTATTCTTTTTCCGATTGTAGGTAGATTAGTCGATCACGAATATGTCTATAAAGGAAAAACATATCCGATGATGCAACATGGTTTTGCTAGAGATAATGAATTTAAACTAATCGAAAAAACAGCGAACAGCATTACTTTGGAACAAAGAGCTACTGCGGACTCCAAAAAAATATTCCCTTTCGATTTTATTCTTCAAGTTAAATACAGTTTGTCTGGAAAAATAGTATCGACTACTTATACTGTAAAAAACCCTTCGGATACTGAGGAACTTTATTTTTCTATTGGAGCACATCCCGCTTTTAATTGCCCTTTTGAAAGAGATCAAAAAAGAGAAGAATATGAATTGGTTTTTGACAAACAAATAAAACCTGAGTACTATTCAAACGTAGATGGTTTATACGAAGGTGATTCCTTTTCGGTTTTTGATAAAAAAGGAATTATGCCCTTGCCTAAAACAATCTTTGATAGAGGCTCACTTACGTTCAATCCCAATCCGTTTTCAAAAGTAACTTTTGTACATAAACCTACGCAAAAAAAATACTTAAGTCTGACATTTAAGAATTTTCCATATCTAGGGATTTGGTCTATAAATGATAGTTCTCCTTTTGTTTGTATTGAACCTTGGCATGGTATCGCCGACCTTAAAACGCACAATAAAGATTTTACACAAAAAAAAGGCATTGAAAAATTAGCACCTAATAAAAGCTTTAGTTGTTCTTTTTTAATTGAAGTTCTTTAAAATAAAAAAAACTAACCAAACCAATCTATAGTTTAAGAAAACATGATTAAATATTCAAAAAAATGGTCGCTACAAATCATCCTCCTAATGTTGATTTTCGTATTAGCTAGTAGTTGTTCTAGTAGTGGTGATGATATCATAGAAACAACAACCACAGATGATTCTGAGCCAGTGGTTGATACGCCACCAAATAATGGTGACCCTGTGACAACTGATGAAATTGACACCAGTACTTTTGCTAAAGTATATGTTCAAAGCGCTAAGAAAATCATCCCCAATTATTATTTAAAGAATTATCTAGATGCTAATTTTAGTAAGATGTATTATTTCAACGAACTTTTTAATGCAGATTACGGAGGTAGTTATAGTGTAGAATACAAAGACCAAGGTGGTTCAGGAATGGATTCGTATCCTAGTATCACTATTGGTAGTGCAAAAGTAGGCGGTAGTTATATTGTTGCTGATAAAAATGTGGTAGGTATGCCTGTTAAGATTTCAGAAATAACCCCCAGTTTAAACTTTGAATTTAAAACCAGTCAAGAAAACGCAATAGATAAAAATGATAAATGGATGGCTTCAATAAACTTTATTTTTGATAATTATGGAACGGAAACTACTGATGTAGCTGATGCCGATAGAGATTATGATTTAGTGGTAATGCATCAATATAAAAATTTTGATGATAGTTTAGACGACAATAAGTTAACCGCACAAACATCGGGTGCATATTGGTATTTTGCTAGAAATAGTGATGGAAGTTTGAAACCTTATAATTTAGTTATCGATGGTCTTACTTATAAGTATGCGGTGCGATATAAATTTTTTGCCAATTCTGGGGACAAAAATGATAAGACACATGTAAAGTTTATTCCTTATGGAAATGTTTTACCGCCTATATTAAAAGTCAATGTCAAAGCAATTATTCAGGCGACTAAGGATTATATTGATTATGCTAATATGAGTGATGATTTAAAAATTTTAGCCAAAAAGAATGTTGCTCTGTCCAATGCTTGGTTGAAGAGTATCAATGCTGGATACGAAGTATATACAGGAGAATCTCTTTTACGAATTGATAAATTTAAAATTAATCTATAATTTGTTTTGAAATAGTATTAAACCTATTGTGTCTAATGAATTTACCAGATAGAAACATAGAATTTATAGTTTTTAAAAGAGTTTGATAGATATCTTTCTTTTCACACATTCAAGCTATTTGAAAAATAGTGGTATTTTCTATCCTTTCTTTAATTATATTTTTTATTTCTATGTTCTATGCGGTAAACAATTCCTTTTGGATTAGACCCAACGGGTTACTATTAAATAATTTAATTATCCAAAAACAGGCTGTTATTCCTGTATTTGGATGATTTTTTCAAATCTTTTTTCAAATTATGTGCAAAATTATTTTCTTATTAGCCTTTGTATGTATTTCATGTAAATCCAAAGAAACGCCTACGACAAAAAAAACAACATCAATAAATTCCATAACTAACCAACGTCCCAATATTATTTTGATTATGGCTGATGATATGGGGTTTTCAGATTTGGGTTGCTATGGAAGTGAGATACAAACACCTAATTTAGATGCCTTAGCAAATAATGGAATTCGATATACACAGTTTTACAACACCTCCAGATGTTGTCCTACTAGGACTTCATTATTAACGGGTTTGTATCCGCATCAAACCGGTTTAGGTTGGATGACCGTTGCTGATTTAGAAAGGCCAGGCTATAGAGCCGAGATAAATACTAAGTGTGTTACAATTGGTGAAGTATTAAAAAAATCGGGCTATTCTACCTATATTTCTGGGAAATGGCATGTCAATAAAGATGATGAATGCGAACAAGATAGCCCAAAACACAATTGGCCATTGCAAAGAGGTTTTGACCACTTTTTTGGAGTATTAAAAGGGCAATCCGATTATTTTAGTCCTGAAAACCTGTTCATGGATAATAAACAAATACAGTCCAAACAGCATTTTTATTTTACCGATGCTATAAATGATACTGCGACTAGCTTTATTGAGAATCATCTAAAGACCAAAAAAAATCCGTTATTTCTATATGTCGCTCATGTGGCGCCTCATTGGCCATTGCATGCAAAACCTGAAGATATTAAAAAGTACCAAGGCTCTTATCTAAAAGGATGGGATGAATTACGCAAAGAGCGTTTCCACAAAATGCAGAAATTAGGAATTATTCCAGCTTCGGCTAAATTATCTGAAAAGGATGCTGATATTCAAGATTGGGAATCACTTTCGGATGAAAAAAAAATAGAAATGGACAAACGAATGGCCATTTATGCAGCGCAAATAGACTGTATGGATCAGGGCATTGGAAGAATTATTCAAACCCTTAAAAAGAATAAGCAATTCGATAATACCATAATTCTATTTGTTTCAGACAATGGCGGCTGTTTGGAACCCATATCGAGGGGAAAAAGTAAAACAACAGTCGACTTAGGTACTAAAAAATCATTTGAAAGTTATGGAAAACCTTGGGCAAATACTAGTAATACTCCATTTAGAAATTATAAAAAATGGCAACATGAAGGGGGAATTTCAACACCATTAATTGTGCATTGGCCTAAAGGAATCAAGTCAAAAGGAGTACTAAGAAGTCAAGTAGGACATGTCATAGACTTTATGCCTACGTTTCTGGAAGTGGCAAATGCAACCTACCCGAAAAAGTACAATGGTAACACAATTATCCCATTAGAAGGGAAAAGTTTAGTATCAAGCTTTAATAAAAACACAACTAATCAAAGAACCATTTACTTTGAGCATATTGGTAGTCAAGGTTTGCGTGATGGTGATTGGAAATTAGTATCTTTAGGAATCGAAACTTTTCCGTATCACAAAAAATGGGAACTGTATAATCTCAAAGATGACCGTTCTGAAATCAATGATTTGGCTTTAAAACATCCCACTAAAGTAAAAGAATTAGATGCAAAATGGAATGCTTGGGCAGAAAGAGCATATGTTTTGCCCTTAGACGGAAGATCTTGGAGCCAGAAAATAAAGAATCCACTAGGAGTGCA
The DNA here is from genome assembly GCF_034119845.1 of Flavobacterium sp. NG2. Classification (NCBI taxonomy): domain Bacteria; kingdom Pseudomonadati; phylum Bacteroidota; class Flavobacteriia; order Flavobacteriales; family Flavobacteriaceae; genus Flavobacterium; species Flavobacterium sp. NG2. The sequence continues at coordinate 483,610 of NZ_CP139420.1, forward strand.
AACGGCTCCATAAAAGTCTTTTAAAACAGGAATTACTTTTGCGAATATAGAAATTTTAATAAACCAAAAAAAAAATACAAAGTCTTAAAAAAAAAAAGAAAACTGAACTAATGAAATACAATTTAACCCTCAGCATCTTATTCTCATTTGTTACTTTAAGTATGTGGCCACAAAAAACAACCAACAGCAAGCCAAATGTATTGATGATTTGCATTGATGACTTAAGAACAAATTTAGGGTGTTATGGAGACAAACAAGCCATAACGCCTAATATTGATGCTTTGTCCAAACGCGGAGTTACTTTTTTGAATCATGAGGTTCAATTTGCCGTTTGTGGTCCATCAAGGTCTTGTTTGGCCACTAGTTTAATGCCTGAGGAAACGGGTGTTATTGGTTTTAAACCCATACGAGCTAAACTAAAAGATGTGGTCTTTTTGCCTGAATATTTTAGAAACAATGGCTACACGACTGCTGCAGCAGGTAAAATTCATGACCCTAGAACGGTAGGAAAAATAAACGAAAAAGGGGAGATTAAAGGGCGTGATGAAGATGAAGCTTCTTGGTCAATACCTTATATTTCACCTGTTGATAAAGTGGATGATCACGGATTGTCCATGAGTTTTGAAGATTTACCTGAGAAAGACTACATCGACGGTAATATCCGAAGTGAAGGAATTAAGTTGATGGAGCAATTAGCGGCAAACAAAAAACCGTTCTTTTTGGCTATTGGGTTAAAAAAACCACACGAACCTTTTGTAGCACCAAAGAAATATTGGGACTTATATAATAATACCAAATTTGAACCAGCCAAAAACCAAAAAGCTCCTTTAGGAAGAGATGATTTAAAAACCTATACGATACAAGGTAAGGATATTAAAGACCATATCGATCCTGCAACAGGTTTAATAACTCTAGAGTATCAGGTAAAATTAAAACAAGGTTATTATGCAGCCACTTCTTTTGTTGATGCACAAGTAGGAATGATTTTAGACAAAGTCAAAGAACTAAAATTGACTGATAATACTATTATCGTACTTTGGAGTGATCATGGTTTATTTTTGGGAGAACACGGTAGATGGAACAAACATTCTAATTTAGAAATTGCTTCATCATCCCCTTTGATTATTTACAATCCTGCAACTAAGAATGTAAGCGGAAAAACAACTGCACCAGTTTCAACCGTAGATTTATATCCTACTTTATGCGAATTAGCAGGTTTGAAAATTCCTGAGCAACCCTTAAATAATGATACAAATACAGGAAGACCTCTTAAGGGAAGAAGTATAGTGCCAATATTAAAAGATATTACAGCCAAAACTAAAATAGGCGCAATAACGGTGTACCAAGGACAAAGAGGAATGGGATATGGTTATAGATTACAAGACAAATACCGTTATATTGAATGGGTGAAAAATGGTCAAGAAAATTTCTATGAATTATATGATTATGAAGTAGATCCTAACGAAACGGTAAATTTAGCCGCAATTGAAAGAGATAAGTACGAACCATTATTGCATAAATTTTCAAGAAACATCAGAAACTTAGGAGAGGCAGCTGGTTGTTTGGCTTTGTTAAAAACAAAACCTTTTGAGATGTCTGAAAAAAATAAAGACAAAATCTTAATTCGTGATGCTGATGCTGACGGAATTCCTGATGAGGTTGAAGGAGCGATTGATACTGATGGTGATGGAATCATGAATTATCTCGATTTAGACTCTGATAATGACGGGGTTTTAGACAAAGAAGAAGGTTTGGGAGACAGAGACCAGGATGGGGTTTTAAATTATGTAGATGCAAATGATAAAAAGTAAAATGCTAATATTATTTGGCTTTTTATCATTTTTATAACATTATACAGTTTAAATTGCTAAATTTATACTCTATTGTTAATAAAAAATTAATACGATAACTTTTATATGATAACTCGAAAGGGGCAAATTTTGATTTATCAATTAGAAATGTTTCAATGAAATTAGTTATCAGCAGATCCCCAAATCATACTAATAACATTATGTTGAATATTAAATATCATATTTTATCAATTCTTAGTTTTGTCTTTTGTCAATTTTTGTTTGCGCAAAGCAATATAGAATTTCAGCAATTAATAGGCGAAAATATTCCTATCCAAAGTATCACTTACGCAGTCAAGCAGGACAAAAATGGAAATCTTTGGATTGCCTCTGAGGAAGGGGTGTTGAAAAACAATTCTAGATTCTACAAAACGTATAATAATTACGACGGACTTCCTGAAAAACTAAACAATCGTATCACTCAATTATTTATTGACTCGAAACAACAAATTTGGATTGGTCTGGAAAATGACGTTTGCAAGTATGATAAAGATTTGGATGTTTTTAAAATTGTAAAATCAAATTCTAAAACGAATCCCTCCTCAGTCAAATGCATCACCGAAGATAATGAAGGAATAATTTGGATTGGAGCAGTAAACGGACTTTGGAAATACAATGCCAAAGCAGATACAATAGAATTAGTTGTTAAAATGTCGAACATCGATGCGTTGTACAGCTACAAGGAAAAACTCATTTTTGGCACTAGTGAAGGTTTGTTTTCGTACCTCCCTCATAAAAAACAATTGCAAAAAATAGCACTTAATTCCTTGCCTAGCAATATCACTACTATCGCTTTTATTAATAATTCATTTGTAATTGGTACAAAAACAGGAAAAATTTTCAAAGGGAATCTTAGTTTGAATCAATTCCAATTAATTAATTTCAAAACAAATAATAACGGTCCCATAAAAGATATTCTTAAAACTTCCGCGCATACAATTTACATTGCGACGGATGGCGATGGATTGTACAAAGTAGATGACTCATTTAAAATAATCAGTCATTATAGAGAAGATGTTAATAATGAAAATTCCTTAGCAAGCAATGGGATTTATGACATTGAGTTAGGTAAAGAAAATATTTTGTGGATAGCTACTTACGGTGGTGGTATCAACTATATGGATTCTAATAAATTGCCTTTTCAAAAAATCCAACATCGAATTAATTCTAGCAACAGTATTGTTTCTAATTTTACAAGATCCATTTCCAAAGACCAAAATGGAAATCTATGGTTTGGAACAACTAAGGGGATTAGCATTCTGAACAAGAAAAACAATAGTTGGCAACATTTGAATAATTTATCCCATAAAATTGAAGGGACTCAAGATGTTGTTCTTGCCTTTCAAGCTGATGGTGAATTTATGTGGGTTGGAACCTATAATAGTGGTTTGTTCAAAATAAATATCAATAGCTTAAAAGTGGAACACTATGACAAAGTTCATACGAGAGTTTATACCATTTTTAAAGACTCAAAAGGGAATATTTGGGTAGGTGGAATTGATGGAAATGTAACGGCAATTAGTCCTCAAAATCAAATAAGCTCATACCCAATTCAAACTGTTAGGTCGATTATTGAAACCCGTGATGGTCATATTTTAGCAGCTGGTAAAAACGGAATTTACACCATTAATCCTTCAACCAAAGAGGTTAAGCTAATTGACCCGTTAAAGCCTAACAAAGAGATTTTAGCTTATTCGACAATTAATTCGGTTTATGAAACTAAGGACGAGAGGTTAGTAATAGCAAGTAACGGTGATGGATTGGTTTTTTATAATCCTAAAAACAAGCAAATAAAAAAATTAACCATTGCCTCTGGAATGCCTTCGGATATTGTTCAAGGGATTATTCCTGTCAATGATGCTAATTTTTGGGTGAGTACGACCAAAGGTCTAGCGCATATTTTGACAACTCCAAAGGACACCATCATTAATATTTTTGATAAAAAAGATGGATTGTCAAGCACGGAATATAATTATGGAAGTTATAAAAAAATCAGTGATAGTGTATTTGCATTTGGTGGAGTTGACGGGGTTACCTTGTTTAATCCGAATGCGATAAAAACTCAAAATTACAAGCCTAAGGTTGAATTTGAGCTATTTAAACTTTCGAATAAAGTCATCAATCCAGGGGACAAACCATTATTGAAACACATCAATGAGACAAAATCGATTACTTTAAAGCACAATGAAAACTCCATTGAAATACGATTTACTGGAATTTCACATAGCTCCGCTTCAAAGGTTAAATATTCCTGGAAATTAGAAGGTTTTGACAAAGAATGGTCAACACCTAATTTACAAACCATAGCGACTTATACTAATTTAAGTCCGGGTCAATATACTTTTAGAGTCAAAGCGTATAACAAATATTCCATTCCCGGAGAAGAGCGTGTGTTAAGTATTGAAATTCTTTCTCCTTGGTGGGCCACTAGCCTTGCTTATGTATTTTATTTCTTTTTATTAATAGGGATTATTATTGCGATTATTCATTTTACCAGTGTCATCATTAAAAACAAAAATGCTGATGAACAAATTGATTTCTTCAATAATATTACCCACGAAATCAAAACACCATTAACCATCTTGATTGCATCATTGGATAATGTGACCGAAGGAAATGATTCTGGCGAGGAGTCTAAAAAAAGAATCAAAACCACAGTAAAAAGAATCAATTCCCTTTTTGAACAAATGCTTAATTTTCAAAAAGTAACTTCAACGGATAATCTAGCACTAGATGTTTCTAAAATAGAGGTCGAAAGACATATTCTTAAGAGGGTTAATAATTTTGCACCATTAACCGAAGAAAAAAACATTGAAATTATTGTAAACAATCAATGGGGTGATTTACCGTATTATTTTGACAAAGATATTTTTGATAAAATTCTTTTAAACTTAATTTCAAATGCCATAAAGTACTCTCTTAAAGGTGGAAAGATTGTCATCAATATTAAACAATCAGAAAGCAAAGAATTAAAAATCGAAATTTCAGATGATGGGATTGGGATTCCAAACGACCAGCAAAAATTCATTCTGAAACGCTATTATAGAGCTCGAAATGTAGTCAATAGCCAAAGCCCTGGAACAGGTTTAGGATTGATGATGACTAAAAAATTATTAGAAAAAACAGGAGGCTCCATTAGTTTTGTTAGCGAAGAAAACAAAGGAACTACTTTTAGTGTCTTGCTGAAAAACCAAGAGCAAGAATACAATAAGAAAATGTCTTCTCTCCAAAACACACTCAACATTGATGTGGTCAACGAGCAATTAGAAATTGATGAGTTTAGTGATAGTAAAATCCTAATTGTCGAAGACAACGACGAACTAAGAACGGTACTTGTAAATACTTTAGGCGTTTATTTTCAGATTTATGAGGCCCAAAACGGAAAAGAAGGATTAGAAAAAGCCTCGCAAATTTTCCCTGATTTGATTCTAACAGACCTTATTATGCCTGAAATGGATGGTATGCAAATGGCACGTGAATTAAAAGACGATATCAATCTCAATCACATTCCAGTGATTATGCTTACTGTGTTGCAAAATTCAGAACAAAAACTAGAAAGTATTGAGACTGGAATTTCAGAATATATTGAAAAACCTATTGATACACAGTTTTTATTGGCTAAGATGATTAATATTTTAAAATGGCAAAAAAAATTGAGAGATAAATACATACACGACACTGAAACAGATACTGCTTCTTTGTTTAGAAATAAAAATGATCAAGAGTTTTTAAAAAGCTTAGAAGAAAAAGTGCTAGAGAATATCGAAAACGAATTGTTTTCTGTTCATGATTTGTCAGGAAGTTTCAGCATGAGTAGAACTTCACTTTATATGAAACTTAAAAATTTAGTGGATTTGTCTCCACAAGATTTTATTATTCACACCAAGTTAAAATATGCCAAGAAACTCCTTATCGAAGGGGAACTTAGCATCAAAGAAGTAGCCTATCGTTCGGGATTTTCTAATCCAAAATACTTTAGTACCTCTTTCAAAAAATTCTACGACACCACCCCAAGCGCTTTTCTAGACAGCTTGAAGAAAGAATAACCGTTTTTCAAGCCATCCTATTGTAATTACTTCATTTAGAACAGCAAAAATTTAATTTCGTTCATTTAATTACTGGTTTTTTTGTGAAATATCATAGGGTTTGACGATTATCAAACCTTTTATGATGTTTTTTGCAACCCCTGAGCGAGAGCAAATAACGAATTTAGCATAAACTTAATTAACACCAATTATGAACCAAACCAAATTACTGCTAATTTTATTTCTGTTGCCAACTTTAATGTTCGCACAAAAAACATTAAGAGGTACCGTTTTGGATGAGAACAAAATGCCTCTTCCAGGTGCTACAATTTTATTGAAAGGTACTACAAAAGGTACTACAACTAATCTTGATGGTGTTTTTTCCATCTCGATAGATAAAACACCATCTACAATTTCCATCAGTTATATAGGTTATAATACTAAAGAAATAAATGTATATAATCAAACTGAAATTCAAGTTGAATTAAAAGAAAGTAAAAACCAATTAGACGAAATTGTTGTCATTGGTTATGGCTCTGTAAAAAAAGGAGATTTAACAGGCGCTGTTACTACAGTTAAAACTACAGATGATATTTCTCAAAATTCAAAGAGTATTGAGGACATTATTAAAGGTAGAGCTGCTGGGGTACAAGTTACAGCTAATGGCTCAGAACCAGGAGCACCTAATTCTATCAAAATTAGAGGGGTGAGTAGTTTAACAGGAAACTCTGAACCTTTGTATGTTATTGATGGAATTATTGTTAGTTCAGCTACTGAAGATACAGGAAATCCTTTAACTGGTTTTACATCTCCACAGGGAGGAGGAATTCCGGGAGTAAATCCAGCCGATATTGAAAGTGTAGAAATATTAAAAGATGCATCGGCAACGGCTATTTATGGTTCTAGGGCTGCAAATGGTGTGGTTATCGTAACGACTAAAAAAGGTAAAAAAGGAAATGCTAAATTCAATTTCACTACCTCTTTAGGAATAGGGAATGTGGTACGCAACATTGAAGTTTTGAATACGAGAGATTATGCGGATTATCAAAACAATATGAAATTGGCTTTAGGTCAAGCAAAACCTTACGATATTATTGATGGTAAAGTGTATAACGCTGGAACAACTGAATTAATTAACGGTGTAAACTGGGCAGATGATACTTATAGAACATCGATTGTGAAGAAAAACAGATTATCGGCATCTGGGGGTGGTGATAAAGGAAATTACTACATCTCTGGAGGATTTACATCTAATCAAGGAACTTTCCCGAATGCCTTAGCTAAAGCCACAGATTTTAACTTAAACCTAAATCAAGATTTATCAGATAGGTTAAAATTAGGCGCGAAATTCTCGGCTAATTATACGCAATTAAACTCATCTAAAGGAGCTGATGAAAATGGTTCTACAAATAGTAGTATGGTACGCCAAGTATTACAGGCGGCACCTATTTTAAATCTAGCAGACAATAATCAAAACCAAGGCGATGTGAGTGACTTCCTTGATGGACCTCGTGCCTGGACAGCTGATTATGATGATAATGCAAAAGACATTCGAATATTAGGAGCCTTAACATTAGATTATAAAATATCAAAAGCGTTTAGTTATAGATTGCGTTTTGGTAGTGATTACAGATCTAAAGACAGAAGCTTTTGGTATGGAACCGCTTTGTTAAAAGGACGAAATGCAAATGGTTTAGCAGGTGTTTCTACGTTGGATCGTTTTAGATATAATGTAGATAATACCTTGATGTACAAAAAGAATTTTAATAAGAATAATAAAATTGATGCTACCGCTGGATTTATCATTGATAAAACGAGTGTAAGAACCACACAATATTCAGGGTCAAATTTTGCTGACAAATCACTAAGAGCTGATGGTATTTCATTTGCAGGAATTAATACGCCTCTTATTGTTGACAGTGAGTTCCCAAATTTAGCTTCCTTTATTGGACGTTTGAATTACACACTTTATAACAAATATTTATTTACTGGAACATTCAGAGCGGATGGTAGTACAAAATTTGCTGAAGGTCAAAAATGGGGCTATTTCCCAGCTGTTTCCTTTGCTTGGAAAGTAAGTGAGGAATCTTTCTTAAAAGGAAATGAAACGCTTTCTAACTTAAAAGTTCGTTTAGGATACGGACAGGTAGGAAATCAAAACATCAATTCGTACAGGACGTTAAGCCTTTTGTCAAGACCTAATTCAGCACTAGCTGATGCTAATGGGGGAAATTTAGTGGCTGTTGTACCGCCTAATTTAAGCAACACTGCACTGCAATGGGAAACAGCCATACAATACAATGCGGGAATTGATTTTGGTTTTTTCAAGGATCGTTTAACAGGAACTTTTGATGCTTACTACAAAACAAGTGCTGATCTTTTATTGAATGCAGATATTCCAGATTCATCAGGATTTGACCTTTTAACTACTAATAAGGGAAATATTGATAATAGAGGGGTGGAACTTTCTTTGAATGCAGATATTATTAAAAACAAAAACTTTAATTGGTCTGTTTTTGGAAATATTTCAGTGAATAGAAACAAAATTGGAACCTTAGGAACACTTCCAGCTGAATTTGGAAACTTAGGAAGAGTTGTTGCTTTTACAGGAGCGCAAATCTCTGGAGGGACTTACTTCAAGCAGCCTGCTAATATTTTCATCGAAGGCGAACAAGTAGGTTTGTTCTACGGATACCAAACCCAAGGGATTATTAGAACAAATGAGCAATTAACCGCTACACCTTCAGGAAATCCATTGCAATACGGAGGTAGAGCTTTAAGAGTAGGAGATGTTTATTTTGTGGATCAAAATGGTGATGGAAATATTGATGATAAGGATAAAACTATTATTGGAAATCCTAATCCTGAATTTACTTATGGTTTTGGTACTTCATTTGAATACAAGAATTTTTCAATCAGTGCGATGTTTAATGGGGTTTATGGAAACCAAATTGCAAATGGAAATATCCTAGAATTAGGGTATGCTAATAACTCGACAAATAATGTGCTTGTTACTGCTTATAAAGATGCTTTTAATCCAGTAACCAATCCAAATGGTGCTTACCCTAATGTTGGTGTAGGCGGTTACGGAAACTACAATTATACAACTGATTTTAATGACCGCCAAGTGGAGGACGGAAGCTTCTTAAGATTGAGTTATGTTACCTTAGGATATAATGTGCCTGTAAAAGATTTTGGGTTTATTGATAGTTTAAAACTAACTTTTTCAGGACAAAATTTATGGTTGCTAACGAAATATTCTGGATTTGATCCAGAGGTAAATAGTTTTTCTTTTGACCCTACGAGGACTGGTATTGATTGGGGTTCTTTCCCAAATCAAAGAACATTCACTTTTGGTTTAAATGTAACTTTCTAAAAAACTCACACAATGAAAAATACAAATAAAATTATAAAATTAGTAGCCTTGTTCATTATAACACTACCCTTCAGTAGTTGTAATGATCTACTAACAGACACTCCAGAAAATCAATATTCTGAAGAGCAAGTGTTCTCAACAGCTGAAGGAACTGAAACTGCGGTAAACGGAATGTATTATCAATTGCAAGGATACGACTATTATGGGGGGAGATTACGTTTGCTATTATGGCCTCATTCTGGAAAATACTTTTCAAAACAAGGCGCAAATTCTGATGCGAATCAATTAAATGTGACCAATAACAATCTTAATCTAGGTACTTTGTGGTTAGGGATGTACCAAACAATCAATCAAACTAATATTGTGATAGCGAATGTTGAAGGTAGCGGATTATCAAATGAAGCAACAAGTTTGGGACAGGCTTATTTTTTAAGAGCAGTCGTTTATTTTGATTTGGTTCGAATGTTTGAAGAAGCACCTATAAAATTAGTGCCTTCTACAAAAGACAATATTCATGTTGCTAAAAGTTCAAAAGAAGAATTATACAATCAAGTAATTAGTGACTTGAAAAAAGCAGCTAACTTATTACCTGACAGAGGTCAATACATTGGAGGCCGACCATTGAAATATGCCGCTAATGCATATTTGGCAAAGGTATATGTTACGTTGGCTGGTGAAAATAGCGCTACGATTAAAGTAGCCAATTTTAATCCAGTTACTGAAGCCGAAATCACAGCGGCTACAATCACTAACTTTTGGGAAGAAGCAAAAACCGAATTGGATTTTGTAATCAACAATGGAGGTTATACACTGGCAACAACTTATGCTGATTTGTTTAAAGAAGGAGCAAGAAACAGCTCAGAATCTATCTTTGAATTGCAATACGGACATACAGGAGCAGAAAGAACTAATGATATTGTGAGAGATATTGTGCTTAGCGATCATGCGAGTGTTCCTAAAGGAATTACAACTTTTGGACGTATTCTTCCTAACAAAGAAATGTTTAGTGACCATATCATCCAATATTCAGGAAAGGTGTATGCACCCGCTGTATTTATTCCATCAGGAAATAATGCTGCTTTGATTAACTTAGACAATGCTGTTGCTGACCCAAGAATTAATGCTACTTATGTGTATAATTCTTATGTTAAAACATCTGACGGTTCAACGCAAAATCTTTTTCCACGTCAAAAATCAGGAAATTTCTCTTATCCAGCTATAAATAAATATGGTGATTTGACTTATGATGGAACTACCACTTTTAGAAACTTAATTTTACTTCGTTATGCTGATGTGTTGTTACTAAGAGCTGAGGTTGAAAATGAGTTGACAGGACCAACTGCTGCTTATACTTATGTAAATAGAGTTTTATTAAGAGCAAGAACCACCACTTCAGGGGTTAAAGTGCAACCTGCTGATTGGACTTCAGTAAGTGTTCCCACGAAAGAAGCATTCCGTGAGAGAATCATGAAAGAGCGTGAATATGAATTGAATGGGGAAGGACATGAATGGTTTGATATGAGAAGACGAGGTTTAGGTCGTTTTCAAGAACAAATCACGCACCATAATAATGCAACAGTGTTTTTTGGAAGTACTACTGATTTAATATTTACGAATGTTGAAACGCAATTGAAAATTCCAATTCCATTGACAGAGATATCTACCAATAATTTGATAAACGATTAAATAAAAATCTTTTTATGAATACTAATAGAAATTTAGGCTTGAAACTAGCCTTGCCAGTACTCCTATGCTCATTTTTTTCCTTCACGAAAATAAATTCGGATGCTGTAAAACCTCCTTATTTGAATGCAAAGCTTCCTGTTGAAGAAAGAATAAATGACTTGATGAGCCGAATGACATTGGAACAAAAAGTCTATCAGATGTGTCAGTATGTAGGGTTAGAGCACATGAAACATGCTGAGTCTGAACTTTCTCCAGAGGAATTAGAGAAAAATGATGCTTTGGGTTTTTATCCAGGATTAAGAACCAAGGATATTGCGCGTTTGACAACTGAAGGGAAAATAGGTTCGTTTTTGCACGTAGTCACTCCTGAGGAAGCTAATGAATTGCAAAAATTAGCCCAACAAGCACCATTGAAAATTCCATTGTTAATAGGAATTGACGCCATTCATGGTAATGGATTAGTGAGCGGTTCTACGATTTATCCTTCGCCTATTTCACAAGCGGCCACATTTGATGATGCTTTGGTAAAAGAAGGAAGTAAACAAACGGCTTTAGAGATGAGAGCTAATGGAATGCATTGGTCATTTACGCCTAATATTGATGTGTTACGTGACCCAAGATGGGGACGTACGGGTGAAACCTATGGTGAGGATCCTTACTTAGTGGGGAACATGGGAGTGGCTACTATTACAGGATTACAATCTGATGATTTTACAGGGAAAAACAGCGTTGTTGCTTGTGCTAAACACCTTATTGCAGGAAGTTCTTCCATCAACGGATTAAACGCTTCGCCTACTGATGTGTCTAAAAGAACCATCTATGAGATTTTCTTACCGCCTTACAGAAGAGCGGTAAAAGAAGCTAATATTTTTTCAATCATGGCAGCACACAATGAAGTAGCAGGAGTACCAGGACACATGGACAAGTCTATGATGACTGATTTAATGCGTAATCGCTGGAATTTCAAAGGATTTTATGTGAGTGATTGGAATGACATATCGCGTATTGCCATTTGGCATCATGTGGCGAAAGATTTCAAAGAAGCGGTACAGTTTTCAGTAAATGCAGGAATGGATATGAATATGCACGGACCTCTATTTGATAAATATGTAATCGAATTGGTTCAAGAAGGTAAAATTGATATTTCAAGAGTAGATTTTGCTTGTAGAAAAATTTTGGAAGCTAAATTCAAATTGGGATTATTTGAAAATCCTTATGTAGATGTTAAAAAAGCAAAAACGGTAAACTTTGCTCAATCTCACCAAAATAACGCGTTAGAGCAAGCAAGAAAAGGAATTGTTTTGCAAACGAATCCAAAGAACATTTTGCCACTGGCTAATGGTAACGGAAAAACTATTTTCATCACAGGACCTAATGCTGATAATCAAACAACCTTAGGAGACTGGGTTTCTCCACAACCAGAGGAGAATGTGATTACCATGCTGGAAGGAATTACTAAAATAGGTACTGAAAATGGCTATAAAGTAAATTATTATGATTCAGGTGACCGTTCAAAAGAAATTACAGATGAGAAAATAAATATCGCTGCATCAAAAGCTGCAACGGCAGATATGACTATCTTAGTATTAGGGGAAAATTCTTTCCGTCACGATTGGAGCCGCAAAACAACGGGGGAAAATATTGACCGTGCGACTTTAAAATTATCAGGAAACCAAATGAAATTGGCCAACAAAATTTTAGATTTAGGGAAACCAGTAATTGTAGTGTATGTAAGCGGAAGCCCAATTGCAGAACCAGAATTAGAACAACGTGCTGCGGCAGTTTTAAACACATGGGAAACAGGTGCATTTGCAGGTCAAGCAACTGCTGAAATCTTGTTTGGAAAATTAAACCCAAGTGGGAAATTACCATTAACCATTCCACGCAGTGTAGGACAATTGCAAATGGTTTACAATTACAAACCAACTTCGTATATTCACAAATACAATTCAGAGCCAAAAGTGCCTTTACACCCTTTTGGATACGGATTAAGTTATACGACTTTTAGTTTTTCGGAGCCTAAATTGTCTAAAAAAGAATTTTCAGGAAAAGAGGATAAAATAACGGTTTCAGTTGAGGTTAAAAATACTGGAGATAGAGACGGTGAAGAAGTGGTTCAATTATACATCAGAGACGATGTAAGTTCGTTCACTAGACCTGTCAAAGAATTAAAAGGATACAAAAGAGTGGCGCTTAAAGCAGGAGAATCCAAAACAGTTAGCTTAGAGATTACTGCTGAAAGTTTAGCGATGTATGATGTGGACTATAATTTTGTTGTTGAAGAAGGAACCTTTACAATCATGACTGGAAATTCATCTGAAGATAAGAAATTGAAGAAAACTTCAATCAATGTAGGTAATAAAATAGTATTAGAAAAAAGCAATTAAGATGTTAAGAAAAGCAACCATAGCATTCGCATGTACACTAATGTTGGTGTCTTGTAAAACAAAAGTAATCAGTCAAAACACAGCACAAAAGCCTAATATAATTTATATTATGGCCGATGATTTGACCATTCAAGCCATTAGCGCTTATGGTGGAATTTATAAAGATATTGCACCTACCCCTAATATTGATAGATTAGCCAATGAAGGAATGCGTTTTGAAGATGTATTGTGTACCAATGCCATTTGTGGTCCTAGTAGAGCTGCAATCTTGACAGGGAAATACAGCAACCAAAATGGCTATTACAAAAACGAATACGGCGGACAGTTCAACGCTGAACAATGGACGTTTCCTCAAGAATTTAAAAACAACAACTATCAAACAAGTTTGTTTGGTAAATGGCATTTAGGGACAAATCCAGTAGGTTTTGACGTGTTCAAGTTTCATTCCTCAGCAGGACAACAAGGTCATTATTGGGATCCTGTTTACAATGAAAATGGGGTTGATGTGAAAGAAAAGGGATATGCTACAAACATTACAACAGGATTTGCTTTAGACTGGCTTTCTAAAGAACGCGATAAAACAAAACCGTTTTTGATGCTTTTGCAATACAAAGCCCCACACAGACCATGGGAGCCGGATACCAAATATGAAAAACTTTGGGATGATATCGAAATGCCTTATCCAGCCACTTTTAATGATGACTACAAAGGACGTGAAAAAACCGCTGGTGATACTGAAATGACATTGGAACATTTGTCAAGAAGAGATATGAAACTGGTTGCTCCTGCTGAGTTGAAAGGGAAAGATAAGTTAGCTTGGGAATTTTATGGTGCTAAAAATGACGAAATTGTACAGCCAGAAGGAATGACTAAAGAAGAAGGTCGTAAATGGAGATACCAAATTTACATCAAAGATTATTTAGCCTGTGTAAAATCGGTCGATGATAACATTGGAAAAGTATTAAAATACCTAGATGATAATAATTTGACTGAAAATACCATGGTTGTTTTGACATCTGATCAAGGTTTCTATCTGGGAGATCACGGATTTTTTGACAAACGTTTTATCTATGAAGAGTCATTGAGAATGCCTTTCTTAGTGCGTTACCCAAAATTGATTAAACCAGGTTCAGTAAATACAGATATCATTTCAAATGTGGATTTTGCGCCTACTTTCTTAGATGTAGCAGGGGTTAAAACCAAAGAAAAAGTACAAGGAAAAAGTTTTAAGAAAATTCTAGAAGGAAACACACCAAAAAGCTGGGATCAAGCGATGTATTATCACTATTATGAATTCCCATTTTGGCACCATGTACAACCTCATTACGGTATTCGTACACAAAAATTTACATTGGCTCATTTTTATTATTCAATGGATGTTTGGGAATTATATGATTTAGAAAAAGACCCACAGCAAATGAATAATGTGATAAACAATCCAGCTTACAAAAAAGATATTGTTCAGTTAAAAGCGAAACTCAAAGAGTTGATGCTAAAGAATGGCGATTATAAAACCATTGCTCAGTTCAAAGAAATCACAGATAAAGATTTCGGCACAATCATTGAAAGACATGGAGATGATGAAGATGTTAATTCGATAATAAACAGAAAAAAATAAAATGAAAAAATCAGCCACCCTTTTACTGCTATTGTGCTTAGGTTTTCAATTAAGCCAAGCTCAACAATCCAATAAAAAGAATATATTATTCATAGCAGTTGATGATTTAAAACCACTTTTAAATGCGTATGGCCAATCACAAATGATTACTCCTAATTTTGACCGATTAGCGAAGAGTGGTGTGATATTTCAAAATGCCGAGGTTCAACAAGCCGTTTGTGGGCCATCAAGAGCAAGTGTGATGACTGGAACTTACCCTGATCGTACTAAAGTTTGGGATTTACATACTGATTTTAGAGAAGCAGCACCTGAGTTAATTTCGATGCCTGAGTATTTGATTACACAGGGATATGAAACGACAGCCATTGGTAAAATATACCATAAAGGTTCTACGGCTGAAGGTCATGATGGAAAAAGTTGGAGCATTCCACACATTCAACCTGAAAACTTTGATCCTAAATATGGAGAACCTGCTTTTGGTTACTACCAAAGTCAGCAGACCAAAGATGAAATGGTGAAGTTGATGAAAGAGGCTGAGGAAAAAGGAATGAAAAAATCTATGGCACAAAGAAATTACGCCTTCAAAAGATTAAAACCAAGTACAGAATCAGCTGATGTGTCTGACGAAGCTTACCAAGATGGTATTTATACTCAGGAAGCACTTAAGAAATTAAAAATGCTTGCCAAAGGAAACAAACCTTTCTTTTTAGGTCTTGGATTTCAAAAACCACATTTACCTTTTGTAGCTCCAAAGAAATATTGGGATTTATACAAAAGAGCCGATATTAAATTAGCACCTAATCAAGATTTAATTGATGGTACTCCTGCTTATGCTTACCATTCTTTTGGTGAACTTAGAGCTTTTTCTGATATTGATGATAATTTGAATGTTGGAAAAAGAGTGCCTGAGGACAAACAAAGAGAATTGATTCACGGGTATATGGCTTGTGTGTCTTATGTAGATGCTCAATTAGGGAAAGTGCTGGATGAATTAGACCGACTTAAACTAACAGATAATACGGTAATCGTATTATGGGGAGATCATGGTTACCATTTAGGAGACCATACGCTTTGGAACAAACATTCTAACTTTGAACAAGCGACTAGAATTCCATTTATCTTTTCTGGACCAGGTGTTGCCAAAAATGTAAAAGTGAATACTCCAGTTGAATTAGTCGATGTTTTTCCGACACTTTTTGATTTAGTAAATGTGAAACCGTCAGCTCAGGCAGATGGAAAATCATTAGTAACATTGTTAGATACTAATCCTAAAAATGATATTAATCCTGTAATTGCGTTGAGCCAGTACCCACGTCAAAAAGATAAAATGGGGTATTCCGTAAGAACCGAAAGATACCGTTATACGGAATGGCACGGAAACGGTTACAATACTGAAAAACCGTATGACGTTTCAAATATTGTTGGGGTAGAATTGTATGATTTTGTTTCTGATCCATTGGAGGCTAAAAATCATGCAAAAGAAAAGAGTTATGCAGCTATAGCTAAGGAATTGCAAGAGCGTTTAAAAAATAAATTAAACGAAATCAATAAAAGAAATATTTATAAAGCACACCCATCTACCTACAAAGGTGGAGAAGAAGGCGGCGGAGAAGGCAAGCCTAAAGGAGACAACGCGAAAGCTGGAAATGCTAAAAAAGGAATGGGAAATAAAAACCAATCAGGAGCAGGACCTAATTTTACTAAAAAAGACTTTGAAGACTAGTTAGTTGTTTGGGGGAAGGAATCTTAATCTTTTGATATTGTTTCTTCCCTTTTATTAAAAAAATGGTATTATGAAAAATATTTTTAAAATAGTAGGAATTGTTTGTTGTGCCTTATTGGTTACAACAAAAATAGAAGCTCAAAAAAAACCAAACATTCTATTTATTCTGGTAGATGATTTTGGGTATCACGACATCAGCAGCAACGGTTCTAAGATTTACCAAACACCCAATATGGATGCCCTTGCGAAAACTTCAGTTAGTTTTGAAAACGGCTATTGTAGTTACCCTCGTTGTGTGCCTTCTCGCTATGCATTGATGACAGGAACTTATCCTGTGAATGAAGACCACGGGGATTTGAGTAAATTAAATCCAGAACAAAACTTCATCAAAACTTTCAAATCAAATGGGTACAGTTCCTTTTTTGTTGGAAAATGGCATTTAGGTTCTGATGGAAGTAGCCCTGTAGGAATAGGATATGACCAATCATTTGCTGCTGGTGATGCAGGTGCAACTGACCAACAATTTTATCCTTTTAATACCAAACGAGTAGCAGGAGCAAAAGGTGAAAAAGCACCTATTGAAGATGTTGAGAAATTTGCAAAAGAAGGAGATTATTTATCTGATGTATTGACAAAAAGAACCATTGCTTATATCAAAGAAAGTAAAAAAGACAAACCCTTTCTGGGTGTTTTAGCATTCTATGCTGTGCATACGCCAATTGAAGCGAAAAAAGAAGATGAAGCTCGAAATCAAAAAGAAATCAATGCTTTTGATTTTGGTTCAACTCCTGAATATGTAAAAGAAGGACATGCCGAAACTAAAATGCGTCAAGATAATGCTAAGTATGCTGGTATGGTTGAAAATGTAGATGAAAATGTGGGTAAATTGATTAAAGCGTTAAAAGATCAAGGACTTTATGATAATACCATCATTGTTTTGACTTCTGATCATGGTGGACTTTCAACTAGAGGAGGTAAGAGAGAAGTGGCTACCACTAATTTCCCTTTAAGAGCAGGGAAAGGTTGGTTGTATGAAGGTGGACTTCGCGTTCCATTGATGGTTCATGTACCTAATACAAAACCTTTTGTTGATAAAGAGTCAATTGTTTTAGGAATGGATATTTTTCCAACTTTGACGGATTTAGCATTAAACAAAGAAATCTCTGGAATTGACGGAAAGAGCTTTAAAAACATCATTACAAAGAAAGAAAACTGGAACGATAGAGTTGTTTATTGGAATTCATACAAAGCGAGACCTACTCAAACAGGTGACGACAAAACATCAGCTGTGCGTAAAGGTGAATATAAATTGTTAGAATTTGTTGAATCAGGTAAGATTGAATTGTACAATATCAAAAAAGATAGTGGTGAACAACATGATTTAGCAGCGACCATGCCAGAAAAAAAAGCAGAATTATTAGCACTTCTGACAAAATGGAAAAAAGACTATCAAATTAAAATGAAAGCAAACCACAAATCAGGTGGCGAGAATATTTCTCCTAAAAAAGAGGCTGAAATGGAAGCTAAAAAAGAAGCCAAAAGAGCGGAACGTAAAGCAGCTAAAAAGCAAGAATAATTCAAAATCAAACTTTTGAATTTATTTCAAAAAGCATTTTTTAACCACATAGAGTCATAGGGAAAAATCTATTAAAGAATAAATAGAATAAAATATTGTTTTTTTCGTAGCAATTTATGGGAAAACTAAAACCGTTACAACTCTTTTTAAATACCGTAAAAATCTATGTTTCTATGTGGTAAAAATCTAATTCGCACAGCGTGTAATTTTCTTATTGTTTGTTCGTTTTTTTTGTTTTCATGTAGTACTAAGCAACGAGTAGTAAACGAGAAATCCCTCAAGGCAGATAAGAATCAAAAATTCGCAATTGAACCTAATAATTTACTGATTGGAGCGACTCTAAATTATGATGAATTGCGTACTCAAAAAGAAGTGGTTTATTTAAAAAAATTTAAATATCTCACTCCTGCAAACGCAGCTAAACAATCTAGAGTTCATCCACAACCCGATGTTTGGAATTGGAAACAAATTGATGAGTTTATACAATTTGCGAATAAAAATAAACTAGTAGTGAGACTTCATGGCCCCATAAGTCCACAAGCGTCAAAATGGGCTAAAGAGGATCATCGTACCCCAAAAGAATTAGAAACAAATTTAACTGAATTTGCCACCGCTTTTGCTTTGCATTTTAATAACGAACCAGTTGTAAAATGGATGGACGTGGTCAATGAAACTATTCTGGCAGATGGCAGTTGGTTTGGACCTAAAAAAGGAACAGACCAATGGGAAAATCCTTGGTTAAAAATGGGATTGGATGAAAATGGATTTCCGTTGTATATTATTAAAGCCTTTGAAATCGCTACCAAGAATGCTACTAACATCCAATTAGTATACAACCAGAAGGTGGGTATGGAAGATAAAATGTGGGATAAAGTCAAAGAAACCATTTTGTATATCCGTTCCAAAGGTTTTCGTGTGGATGGTATCGGTTGGCAAGCTCATTTGTTATTGGGAGCCAAACGAGAAGATTTTGTTGATAATACCGAGGCTACGATGCAAAAACTAGCCAATCTTATTGATTGGGCACATCAAAATAAATTGGCTTTTCATGTAACCGAATTAGATTATTTGGTCAAACACAAAAAGAATGTGGAATCTGAACGCCAAGTTCAAAAAAGGGTGTACCAACAACTAGTAGATGTATTAGTCGCAAAAAGTAAAAACGGGCAAGTAACACTCAATCTTTGGGATGTTGGGGAACGTTATAAAAAAAATACTGGTTATTTTCAATCTATTTATGATGCAAAAATGAATCCAACACCTGCTTATCAGGTGATTAATAAAGTTAATAAAAATAAGCTATAATTTACTAGAAAATTACACTAAATTTTTCTCCCAATATGATTTCTTGGATTTGATTAGGAAACAATATTAAACTCAAGACATAAAATACAACAGAATTGTTTTTGTAAAGCTTGCAAAAACAGCTACAAACTAATACTATAACAAACTATTTCTTTAACCAAAAACTATGTACACCATAAATAAAATTACATTCACATTAATCACAGCACTATTATTTTGTACAAACAATATTAATAGTCAAAAATTGACGACTCTAAATACCACTGTAAAAGATAAAACCAATTTAGATATTGGATTTAACCGTAGATCAGATAACGGAACTTGGTGGACGGACAATTCATTCAAAAATTTAGTTGCTGAGATGAATCCAGATGTAGTACGTTATCCGGGAGGTACTCAAGCCAATTACTGGGATTGGAGAACGGGAAAATTTATTCCAAATGCGGGTAAAAACGGGACAAATAACGAAGTGCTAAAAATCCCGGGATTTGTAAGCGTACTTCCTGCGAGAACCAAAATTGTATATGTAGTCAATATGGCAAGGCCTACTCCTGCAAGTGGAGTAGATGTAAATGCTACCGAAGCAACACTTAAAAGTACAGCGACACTAAACTTAAAAATAAATGATATGCTTGCCGCTATAGCTGAATTTGTAGCGCAAGGAAAAGAGCCTTATGCAGTGGAACTTGGAAATGAGTTTTATTTTGGAAATGAGGAATCGGGTATTTTTGAAATTGTTGAAAGCAATGGCTTTTATTATGGCGGATGGAATGCTGCAACAAATCAACCTTATCAAGCTAATTCTAAAAAAGACGCCACAGTATTCACGGCAAAATTCTATGTAGAGCAATGTAATAGCGTAGTTGCTGCCATAAAAGCACAATACCCAAACATCAAATTTGCTATATGTACAACTAAATTAGAATCAAATGCACAAACAAGAGAAGTTTGGAACAATACTGTATTTGATGAGTTGAACAAACCAAATTATGCTTCATTAAAAAGTAATATTTATGCCGTTACCCAACACCATTATTTAAACACTAATTATGGAGTTCAAACTGTAATATCAGACAATCCATCAGCTGAAGTTGCCATTGCTGAAGGCATACAATATCCAATAGACAAACTACCAGATTATAATTTAGTACCTAACAATTATAAAATATGGTATACCGAATATGGTGAAGTAAAAGAAATAGCAGATGAGACATGGGCGTCAGCGGTTAGATACGCTGCATTAGTACATAGTTTTATGAATAGTGGCGACAAGGTAGGACAATTAGATTATCATTATATTTCTGATAAAAATGTTGTCAAAGTACTTTCTCCAATGAAATTAGCTCCTGTTGGAATTGCAGCAAAATTAGTAGCAAAAGCTTCTGCTGATATGACTGTATTTCAAGAAATAAATTTTGAAAATAACACTCTTACTTCGGGTTCTGTAAAATCATTATATGGTTTTAAGTTCAAGAGTAATACAAAAGAAGCCCTTCTAATCATCAATACAAGTGATTCTAATTTTGAGACCGTTAAGATTGATAATTTATTTACTTATGCTGGTCAGCCTACAATAACGGAATACTATTCTACTGCACCTGCTGTTTCTGGTGTTTACGAGGGGGATTCTAGTAATAACATTGCTACCATCATTGGAAGTGTAACTGGAGGAATTGTGAATATAAAAAAGTTTTCAATATCAGTTATTGAGGCTGCCAATACGACACTTGGAGTTGATAATCATTCCATAAACAATTCGGCTGTTTATCCTAATCCTGTTACGGATTTCCTTAAAATTCAAAGTGAAGACACGATAGAATCTGTCTCTATTTGGAATATTGGAGGAATACTTGTTTATAACAATGACACATTCACAGGAGATGGCATCAATCTAAGCTCATTGCTTCCAGGAGTGTATTTAGTTAAAATTAAAACCAATAAAAGGACAGAAATTAAAAAAATAGTTAAGTTTTAAAATTACAATCTAGATTTAAAAAAAACAATACCTTAATTTTATAAATATGAACTTTCCAAAAGTGTATCTATTTGGGATTTTTGTAGTACTTACAGTGAATTGTAAATCAAAATCACGTGTTTTTTCTGAAAGTATTCCAAAAAAACAACCAAACATTCTTATTATCCATGTTGATGATCTAGGGTATCATGATTTAAGTGTCAATGGTTCTAAAATTTATCAAACGCCAAATATTGACCAATTAGCAAAGGAATCCGTTCAGTTTCAAAATGCGTATGCTAATTATCCTCGTTGTGTGCCTTCGCGTTATGCGATGCTTACAGGAGGATATCCAATACAAAATGGAGAAGTTCCAGATGATGGTTTCGAAATGAACAATGTTCCAGACAGCAAAAACTTAATCAAAGCGATTAAGGAAACAGGTTATCAAACGGCTTATTTTGGCAAATGGCATTTGGGCGAAGGCGATAGTAGTCCTAAGACTTTTGGGTTTGAAACTACCGTGGCAGCAGGACTAGCAGGTTCTCCGATTAGTTATATTTATCCGTTTAACCAACCTAAAAAAGGAAAAGGAACTTCTGAAAAAGACCCTATTAAAGATTTAGACGAAATCAGTAAAAAAGGCGATTATTTAACCGATGTGCTAACTGAGCAAGTGGTTCAGTACATTCAAAAGAGAGATAAAAACAAACCTTTTATGGCGATGCTGGCTTTTTATGCAGTTCACCAACCATTAGAAGCTAAAGAAGAAGATGTAAAACGCAATCAACAGGAAATAGACGCCTTTGATTACGGAAACCAACCCGAATTTATCAATGAAGGAACAGGCCGAACTAAAATGCGTCAAAACCATGCTACTTATGCTGCTATGGTCGAAAATATGGATGAGAATGTGGGTAAACTTCTTCAATTGCTAAAAACATTGAACATTGATGACAATACGATGGTTATTCTGTCATCAGATCATGGAGGTTTATCTAATGACGGGACTAACAAACGTGATTTGGCTACTTCTAATTATCCGTTGCGTGCGGGAAAAGGATGGTTGTACGAAGGAGGAATTAAAGTACCTTTAATGGTGAAATGGAAAAATCATTTTGAACCCAGAGAAGATAAAAATTCCTTAATCATGCTGATGGATGTATTTCCAACCTTACTCGATTTGACGGCTCATAAAAAATTAGATACTGACGGAATTAGTTTTTTACCTATATTAACTAAAAAAGAACAGGTAAAAGAACGAACTGTTTTCTGGCATTCTTCAAAGGCAAGACCGACACAAACAGGAGACACAAAATCATCGGCTATTCGCGTAGGCGATTACAAATTGATTAATTGGTACGAAACTGGGAAAACAGAATTGTATAATATTGTTCAAGACCCATCGGAAAGCAATAATATTGCCCAAAAACAACCCGAAACAACCCAACAGCTTTTGCAAAAACTAAACTATTGGAAATCTAAATTTTAATAAATTAATGAGAATGAAATCAAGTTTTTTACATACAATCCTTTTCCTGTGTTCGGCTTTTGTACTTAACGCCCAAGAGATTCCCGCTGGTGGTGATGGTTTAGTAGATAGTACTAAATTAAAATATTCGAAACTAACCAAGGAAGAAGGAATGGTCGAAGTGGTTAGCGAAAATAATTCGACAACATTGATTGCAACAACGATAAAACAACCTCAGTTTATTTATAATTTAGGGGTAAGAATTCCATTGATTTCCAAAAATATCACTCCCGAACAACCGATGTTATTGTCCTTTCAAGCCAGAACATTAGAATCGAGTTTAGAAACGGCTGAGGCTAAAATTTCGTGGATTTACAAACAGTCAGAGTCTTCAGACCCTAAAGATGTAATTCAAAGAACGGTGAGTTTGTCACAAAAATGGCAAACCTATTATTTGCCCTTTAAAGCTTTAAAAACGAGTAATGGCAATGATGTGCTTTCGATGTTGTTTGGTTTTACTCCTCAAAAATTTGAAATTAAAGACATTCAGTTACAGTTGTATCCAAAGAATTTTGATTTTGAAAAATTGCCAAAAACAAAAATTACCTATGCCGGTATGGAAGCTAATGCGCCTTGGCGAGTTGAAGCTGAAAAAAGAATTGAAGCGCATCGCAAAGGGAATTTTGAAATAGCATTTTCGGTGAAAGGCAAGAAAGTTCAAAACACCAATGTTCATCTCAATTTACAAAAACACGCTTTTTCTTTTGGAGCAGCCATCAATGCCGAGGATATTGTTAAAGACGTCAGACATTTTGATGCCGTACAAAAAATGTTTACTGCCATTGTTTTTGAAAATGATTTAAAAATGAAAAAATGGACTTTGGTTAAGAAAAGACCCATAATAGTTGAAGCCATCGACAAATTAAATGAAAGCAATATCAAGGTCAAAGGTCATGCGCTGGTTTGGCCAAGTTTTAGATATATGAGTGAAAATATTCGGGCAAACAAAGACAATCCTGAAAAGGTGAAAGAACTTGTTTTTAGTCATATCAAAAGTATTACGGAAGCGACCAAAGGCAAAATTTCGCATTGGGATGTGTTGAACGAAGTTTATACGAACAAGGAGTTGCAAAATATTTTTGGAGGGTCGGAGGATATTTTATTTGAAGCCTTTCAAAAACTAAAAGAATACGACCACAAAGCGGAACGTTTTATTAATGAATACGGCATCATCAGCGGTGGTGGGATTAATAAAACTAAACAAGATTGGTACTACAATTTTGTAAAAACGATTGATGCTAAAACAGGAGGGCTACTAGATGGTGTGGGTATGCAAAGTCATATTGGGAGCGATTTGACTCCGCCTGAAAAAGTGATAGAAATCTTGAATCGTTTTTCGGATTTGCGTAAAAAAATCAGTATTTCAGAATTTACGTTGGACATCTTAGATGATGATATCAAAGCACAATATACCAATGATTATATGACGGCGGCTTTCAGTCAACCTTCGGTGAGTGAGTTTTTGTTTTGGGGATATTATGAACCATCAAATCCGAAAGCGGGCTTGCTTGACGAAAATTTTCAACTGACTAAAATGGGTAAGGCCTATTCGAATCTTGTACATAATAAATGGCAAACGAATATTTCCAAAAACACGGATGCAAACGGTAAAATCTCGGACAGAGGTTTTTATGGAACCTATCAATATGATTTTACTTTGGATGGAAAATTCTACAAAGGCAGTTTTGAAGTCAAGCCAGAATCTAAAAATCAAATCAAAATAGCTTTATAATGAAAATTAAATTAGCGGTACTCACCTTTTTATGCTGTTTTATACTAAATGCACAAACTACAAAACAGCCTAATATTCTTTGGATTGTTTGCGAAGATATAAGCCCGACACTTTCGATGTATGGAGACCACAATGCTAAAACGCCAAACCTTGATAAATTAGCACAAAAAAGTATTGTTTATACCAATGCTTTTGCCACAACAGGAGTTTGTGCGCCAAGTCGTTCGGCGATTATTACAGGCATGCTGCCTTCTTCGATTGGGACGATGCATATGCGGACTGCAAAGGATGTAATGTCATGGGGAAAACGTAGTTATAAAGAAGTTGCAACTAGAGGTGAAGAAAATCCAGAACCAGTATTAGACTTAAAAGGAAATACTATTAGAGAATATTCAGCTGTAGTTCCTGATGGTATAAAATGTTTTACGGAATATTTAAGAGCCAGTGGCTATTATTGTACCAATAATCAAAAAACGGATTATCAATTTGCTGCACCTATCTCGGCTTGGGACGAAAATGATCCCAAAGCACATTGGAGAAATCGACCAGAAGGAAAGCCTTTTTTTTCGGTATTTAATTTAGGGGATACGCATGAAAGCCGAATTTGGTTAAACAAAGATTTGCCATTAACAGTTGATCCTACAAAAGTGTTTTTACCACCTTATTTTCCAGACAATGCTGTCGTTCGTAATGATGTAGCCCGTCATTATAGCAATATCGAGATTATGGATAAAAATGCAGGAATCATTATCGACCAATTAATCAAAGATGGTTTGTATGATGATACGATTATCTTTTTCTACAGTGATCACGGCGGCCCTTTGCCACGTCAAAAAAGAGAGATTTATGAATCAGGTTTAAAAGCACCTTTGTTTATAAAACTTCCTAATAGTCAGACCTTTTCTAAAAATGACCGATTAATTTCATTTACGGATTTAGGACCAACAGTATTGAGTTTGGCCAATGTAAAACCGCCAAAGGGAATCGAAGGAAGACCATTTTTAGGAAAGTACGAATGTAAATCAAGAGAGTTTGTTTTCGGGACTTCGGATCGTTTTGATGAGTTTAGTGATAGAATTCGTTCTGTACGTACAGAAAAGTATTTGTATATCAAAAACTATCATCCTGAACTTCCTAAATACAAAGATGTTGGTTATAGAAAAAGTATGCCTATGATGATGAATATGTTGACATTAAAAGAGGCGAATCAATTAGACCAATATCAATTGTCTTGGTTTCAATCCAAAGTAACCGAAGAATTGTATGATATCATCAACGATCCCTACAGCATGACCAACCTAGCTGAAAATCCAGCCTACCAAAAGGTTTTAAACCAATTGCGTAAACAAGAGATTAAGAAATTTGAAAAAGACTATGATTTTGGTTCACTTCCTGAAGCGGATATGATTGCTAAAATGTGGCCTAACAACACTCAACCTATAACAGCAAAGCCAAGTTATAGTATTAAAAACGGAGTATTAACCGCTTCATGCGCTACCAAAAGCGCTTCGATTTCGTATAAAATGTCAAAATCTAAAGATGAGAAATTTGATGTCAGTAGCAAATGGACTTTATACACTCAACCCATTCCAATCCCAAAAGGACACTATGTTTATATTATTGCCAATAGAATTGGTTTTCAAGACAGTGCTATTGTGATGGCAAAATAAGGTTTGTAATTATTAAGTTTAAGAAAGCTTCGATTTAGAAATCGGAGCTTTTTTTTAAAATATACATTAGAATTTTATTGATTTTTTTGTCATGCAGATGGTATGTTTTAAAATAAGAAAAAAATCTGTGTAAATCCGTTTCATCTGTGTTATCTGTGTTTCAATGCGTAATCTGGATTTTTTCCTTCCCAATTTCTAATTCTCTTTAGAAAATTCAAACGATGTAGGTAATTAACGAAATCGTTATATTAATATCGGGTGAAATCTCTATAAAACTCTTACGGCATTGATTATGAATTAGGTTTTTGATGATTTACAAACCATTTCTGTCTATTTTTTGACCCTTTTTCTGGGAGTTAAGTACTTAATTTACAATACTATTAACCAACCAAAAACCAAATTATTTATGAAAAAAATTACCATTTTCATTTTCGCATTGTTGTTGTCGTTTCATTATTTTTATGCACAAACGACCACTGTTACAAAACAAAACACATTAATTAAATCCAATCACAATTTTGGGCTCACTAATCCTGTTTACAACCAGAACTCCCCTATGACTTATGATCCATCACAAGTAAGTAGTAAAGGAGCTGCGTTTAGTATTAATTATACGAATCAAGGAGGCACCAGTTTTGACGGTTATCCAAGTGGTACAATAGGAGGTTATAAAGCTGGTGGCACTTACTCTCCTGGTAACGTTAATACTTGCGGTATGCCTGTCCAAATTCAAGATTTAACAGACAACCTCAGAATTAATTGGAAAACATCTCAAGCAAATGCCAATGATTCTGACGATAAATGGTGGGCAACCATTAACGTAATTTTTGATAGCGGAACCTCAACATCTGAGCCAGATCCAGATGCACGAGATTATGATTTAGTCATCCAAAACGTAAGTTATATGCAAGATGATCTTACTGATTTTATAAATCCTGGAGGTAGGTATTGGTATTTTGCTAGAGAAGGCACACCGGATCCAGTAACAGGAATTAAGCCTATAAAACCTTTTACTCTTTACATTAATGGTGTTGCTTATAGTTGGGCAGTACGTTACAAATTTTTTGACTATCCTGCAGGACATCCTGAGGTAGATAAAAACGATAAAGTACATATCAAATTTATTCCAATTGACAATAGTGCACCTATTCCATATTTAGATCATTCTTTAAAACAATTTATCGATTGTACTAAAAATTACATTGCCTATGTGCAGTTAAATCCTGCAGAATTGACTTTAGCAAACCAAAAAGTAGGTGAAAGTACCTTATGGATAAAATCAATTTCAGCAGGTTATGAAATATATGAAGGAGCCTCAACACTTAATAATGATTATTTTTATACGACGATCGACAATACTGCTCCAAATGCTTTAACAAACTTAACTGGAATCAAGCAATCAGGAACTGCAGTATTAAATTGGGATGCATCAACAGATACTGCTTTTGACACTTATTCAATTTATCGATCAGATAATGGTGGAGCTTATAACTTAATAGCATCGGATATAAGAATAAATAACTATACTGATAACACCGTTACAACGCTATCTTATAATTACTATATAACAGCAAAGGATCGTTCATTCAACGAGTCTAACGCATCTAACATAGTAAATTTAGATTTCACACCATTAACGACTACTTTAACAGCAATTGATGATGCATACGTAAGAAATGGTACTTATAGCGATATCAACTATGGCACTACACAAAATATACAAGTAAGAGAAACTACTTCAAATAGTAATACCAGAAATAGTTATTTAAAATTTAATCTAACAGGAATTAGCAATATCATTTCTGCAAAACTTATTGTTACTAATACAGGTACTAATGGTGATGTTAATGTAAGTGAAGTATCAAACGATAATTGGTCTGAAAACACAATTACCTGGAATACCAAACCAAACATAAACAGTACGTTAGGTTCTTATTCATTTAACAATTCTGGAAATTTTGATTTAGATGTTACTAATTACATCATAAATGAGCTACAAGGAGATAAAACAGCTAGTTTTGCTCTAACGGGTTCTACCACTAATTATATGCAAATATCAAGTAAAGAAGGAGCTGTAGCGCCTCAATTAGTAATACTCTATAAAAATGATGGTAGTACAGCTAAACAAACAATTGTCAGCAAGCAACTAATTAATAATGAGAATGAATCTTTTAGCACCGAAAGTGATATTGTTCTATACCCAAATCCCACAGAAAGAACTTTAAATCTTCAAATAAATAATCCGGACACTAACAACGGAAAAATTGAAGTTTATGATAGCCTAGGAAGATTAACTCAAAAAAGTGCTATCACTAGTTCCCAAATGAGTTTTGATTTGAATGGAACACCCGGTATTTATATTTTAAAAATAGAAAACAACGAATCTGTTATTACAAAAAGAGTAATTAAGCAATAAAGCTTTGTAAAGTAAGCAGTAACTAGAATAGGTAGGTGTCTTTTTATTAAAGATGCCTACCTTTTTTTAAAAAAACTAAAACGATGTATAGAATCACCGAAAACGTTATATTAATATGGGATGCAATCTCTGTAAAAGTCTTACGGAATTAATTCTGTATTAAGCTTTTGATGATTTACAAACCATTTCCGTCTATTTTTCGACCCTTTTTTTGGAGGTTAAATAGTTAATTTACAAGACTATTAACCAAACCAAAAAACCAAATTATGAAGAAATTATTTTTACCGTTAATGATGGCGTGTGCCTTTTTTCAAAGTTGTAGTACTAATGAAATTGATAATGCTGTTGATTCAGAATCAGCAGTTGATCACAACCTTACTGCAAAAATTTCAGATTTTAAAGGAACGACTTCTACCGTCTTAACGGGTTACAACTTACGTTGGTTAGATACTCCTGACTTTAGCACCAGTAATATCGTGCCATTAATTGAGAGTTTGAAACCAAAAATCTTTAGGTATCCAGGGGGTACAGTAGCCCATAAATGGAATTGGAGAACTGGAAGGACTTCTGATGGCGGAAGCGCTTCGAATGTTACCCACCTCATTGGCGATGTAAAAACTCTAGCGGATGCTACTGGTGCTAAGGTAACTTTTGTATTGGATGTTGTTCATAGTTCTGTTGAAGACCAAATCGAGATGATGCAAGCGGCTAATGTTCCTGTTGAATACATCGAATTAGGAAATGAATTGTATGCCACAGAATATGAAGTTGAATTCCCAACAGGAAAAGAATATGCAGATACAATTAATAGTTGGGTGCCAAAATTAAGAACTGAATTTCCAAACGCAAAGATTGGAGCAGTGATGATAGGTCGTTTAGGAGGGCCAAACAATACAAGGGCCAATGAATGGAATACGAAAGTGCATCAAAATATCACCCAATCAGTAGATGCTTATATCTATCATGTGTACATGAATAATAGTGAAGGTACGACAGCACGTTTACAGCGTTTAGATGATGTTTTTATTTTGAATAGCAACAAGGAAACTTGGGTAACTGAGTACGGAGATAAAAATCAAGATTATAACGAAGCTATTAAATTAGCTGATTTGCTTACAGGCGCTCCTTACAATACCAAATTATTACTGAATCATTGTGTATATGCTAAGAGTGGTGATTTTACAAAATTTGTTGATACCGGGAATGGAACGACCTTTACATATACTCCTGAAGGATACGCTTTCTTGACGACATTCAATCCCAATTTTGCAAAACTAGGACATGTGGAAACATTTGAAGATCATACTACTGATGTGAGTCCATTGGCAAGTGCTGGGATGAAATCGTTTGCGTTAAGCGGACAAACAATTGCTAGCAATCAAGTTTTATCTTTCCAAAACAAAGCGGGATTTTTTGCTGATGAAAATAATGTAAGTGCTAGCTCTGACAATGGGGTGAATGTATATTATGTAGCTACTGGAACTCAACAAATGGATAATGTACTGATATCTCCAAAATATTTACACGATGGAACAGGAACGGTAACCATGAAAATTGATGCTTCGTATGCGCAACGTGCTCAAAATAATGCAATAGTTACGTTTTATTATTCAACAACTCATGACGGTTCAGCGACTTTTAATCCGAGTCAATGGACGGTAATTGGTACAGAAACGGCCGCCAATATGTACGCACAAGGATTGAATAATAATATGTACAAGCGTGAAAGTTTCAACATAAATCCATCAGCCAATTTTCATGTAGCGGTTAGGATACAACAAACTTTTGATGCCACTTATACAAAGACACAATGGAGGTTTGATAACCTAAACGTGTTCAAATAATAAATACCCAATAGAATAAGTAGGTGTCTTTAATTTAAAGATTCCTACTTGTTTTTTTATAAATGATTAAAATTTTAAAAGTCAATCATAAATGAATTCATTTGCTCGCATCACTATTTTACTGTTTTTTACAACCATTCTAGTTGTAGGATGTAAATCAAAAATTCCTGATATAAATACAAAACCCAATGTTTTATTATTGTATATGGATGATTTGCGACCTGAATTAGGTTGTTATGGAAAAAACCAAATCCATTCTCCAAATATTGATGCCTTAGCGGCCAAAGGAATTCAATTTAACAATGCCTATTGTAATGTACCTGTTTGCGGCGCTTCACGTGCCAGTATGCTTACCAGTATGTTGCCCACAAAAGAACGGTTTTTAGATTTTGACAGCTTTGTGCAAAAAGAAACGCCAAATGCGGTTAGCCTGCCAATGCTTTTCAAGAATAATGGCTATACAACAGTGTCAGACGGGAAAGTATATCACCATCTGGATGACCGTATGGGAGATTGGGACATTTTATGGAGACCCTATGCTTTTGATAAAAATGATACAGGATTAGCACCTACAGATTATTGGCAATCGTTATGGAAAGATTATCAAGTTCCTAAAAACAGAGTAGAATATAAAAGTACAAATACAGGTCCTGCCTATGAAAATGCGAATGTAAATGACTCTGTTTATATTGATGGTTTGACAACTAATAAAGTCATTCGGGATCTTAAAAAACTTAAAAAATCGGGTAAGCCCTTCTTTTTAGCGGCTGGATTTATCAGTCCTCATTTGCCTTTTAATTCGCCTCAAAAGTATAGTGTTTTATACGATAGAGCAACAATTAAACAACCCTATAATAATTACATTCCTAAAAACGCTCCTAAAATTTCAATCAGCAATTGGCCAGAGATGCGTGCATATTCCAATATTCCAAAACAAGGACAAGTAAGTGACGCCACTGCGATTGATTTGATTCACGGCTATTATGCCACCGTGAGTTATGTTGATGCATTAATTGGGTCTATCATGAAAACCGTTGAGGAACTTAATTTAGATAAAAATACAATTGTCGTGTTGGTTTCAGATCATGGTTACAATTTGCAGGAACACACCCAATGGGCAAAGTTCACGAACTACAACACCTCTACTCAAGTGCCACTTATCATTTACAATCCTAAAGCAACTCATAATGGTACAAAAACAAATGCATTGACTGAGCTAGTAGATATCTATCCAACATTAGCAGAACTTTGTGGCTTAAAACTACCCGAAAACCAAATTGAAGGAAAAAGTTTGGTTCCCATTCTGAAGAATCCTTCGCTAAAAGGGAAAGACCATATTTTGATAAAAAAAGGAAATGGGTTTACGATAAAAACAGCTGATTATAGTTATACCGAATTTATAAATGCGGAGGATAATGGTTTTATTGCTAATATGTTGTATGATCACCAAATAGATAAAGACGAAAACAACAATGTTGTCAATGATTCCAAATATAGAGAAGCTGTTATTCAATTAAAAAAAATATTGTACACAGAATATAAAATTAATGTTGAAGGCTCTAAATAAGTATAATTATTTTATGGAGTTTTTTAATGATTAACTCGGACTATGCCTTTTTATCTAACAATTAAATATAAAAATGAAAAACTTTATTACCATTATTAGCGCTGTTTTTTTTCTAAGTCTAGGATATGCCCAAAACAAAACCAAAAACTATAAGGCACAGTGGGATTTTCCTGCACAGGATTCTGCGATGTATGTAACTGCAGATCAACAAAAAGAATTGTATGCAACTGAAGCAGAAATGAAATGGTTCAAAGATGCTAAATTAGGGATATTTGTACATTGGGGACCAGCTCTTTTTGAAACCGATGCTTTAAGTTGGGGAAGAGACGGAGAGCGTCCAGGAGCTGGAAAGCCAGCAAATGGAGGTGTTCCTGCTGAAATATACGACACTCTATATAAAAAATTTAATCCTGTAAATTTTGATGCTGATAAATGGATGCAACAAGTAAAAGATTGGGGAGCTGAATACATCGTTTTTACTGCTAAGCATCATGATGGATTTGCATTTTTTGATGCTAAAAATTCGGATTATACGATTATGAATACGCCTTTTGGTCGTGACATTTGTAAAGAATTAGCAGATGCAGCGCATAAAGCTGGTGTTAAGATTTTTTGGTATTATTCGCAACCCGATTGGACACACCCCGATTGTTTGCGCGAAAAACACTACGAAAATTATCTTCCTTATATGAAGCAACATGTTAAACAATTATTTACAGAATATGGTAAAATTGATGGGGTGTTTTGGGATAATTTAGGTACTAAGTATTGGCAATGGGATAGTTACCATTTACTGAAAGACATGAAAAAATGGCAACCTGGAATCGTAAGCAATGCTAGAACTGGTTTTGCTTGGCCTTTAGAGGATAGAGGGGATTATGATACACCAGAGCAAAGTTTAGGACCAGTAAATCATCACAGATACTGGGAAGCTTGTTTAACCATGACTGATAAATGGTTGTATAGTCCAAAAGGACCAATAAAACCGTATGAAACGGTATTGAGTATGTTGATTCAAGTGGCAGGAAATGGCGGGAATTTATTATTGGATTTAGGTCCAAATGAAAAAGGGGAATTTGTAGCAAAAGAAGCCGAAGAAGCGAAAAAAGTAGGACATTGGATAAAAACCTATGGGCATACGATTAAAAACACAAGACGCGGTATTTATATTGCTGGCGATTTTGGAGCATCAACCCAAATAGGAAACAAACTATATATCCATGTTTTAGAAAAGATAGCTAACAATGTAAAAGCTGAAATCGTATTGCCAAATTTACCCATTAAAATTTTAACCTCTGAGGGAATAACAAACGGATTCAAATCGCACGAAATAAAAAATGGAAAGTTAGTATTACATTTCGATAAAACGGAATTTGATAAAAATATTGATAATATCGTTGCGCTGACTTTGGCTGAAAATCCATCCAATTTTGAACGTATAGAAACATGGGAAGCGAATCCAATTGCAAATACGGATTTTGTGGTTTCAGAGTCCTCGTTTTTTAGTCCGAATAAAAAAGGGGATGCAATTTACAATAACGTTGGTAATGTGTTTAGCGAAGGAATTCATTTAAAATCGTGGTGGGAACCTACTAAAAATGATAAAGAGCCAATCTTAACAGTAGATTTCAAATCACCTAAAGCTATAAAAACTGTTTTGTTGAGCGAAAATATGCGAGCGCATTGTATTCGTGAGTTCTACATTGAGACAAAAGACAAAAGTGGTAATTGGAACACTAGCTATAAAGGTAAAACCATTGGAGAAGGTCTTCGAATTAAACTGAACGGGAATTCCATTTATGGAATTCGATTAAAACCTACAAAGAAAACAAAATCTATTCAAATTACAGCATTTAATACTTATGAATAAAATACTTTTAATTACAGCCATAGCTCTTCTTTGCACTTTTGTTAAAGCACAAAAACGGGCTAACAAGCCAAACATCGTTTATATTTTAGCAGATGATATGGGAATTGGTGATGTATCAGGATTAAATCCCGACTCCAAAATTAAAACACCAAACATTGATAAGCTGATCAAAAACGGGATGACCTTTACAGATGCGCATACTACATCTTCTGTATGTACACCTTCTCGTTACAGTATTATGACTGGCGAATACTCTTGGAGAACTAAATTAAAAGCGAGGGTTTTAGATGGTTATTCTAAAGCAATTATTGATAAAAATAAAGATACCGCTCCAAAATTACTGCAAAGAAATGGCTACGAAACAGCTATAATTGGTAAATGGCATTTGGGCTGGAACTGGGAAATTGAAGGCAAAGATAATTTAGAAATGGATCCTGAAAACCCATATCAATTTAAAGAAGATATTAGTAAAAAAGTTGATTATAACAAGCCCTTTGCTGGTGGACCAATAGATTGTGGTTTCGATTATTTCTTTGGATTAAATGCATCGTTAGATTTTCCTCCCTATGTTTTTTCCAAAAATAATAAACTCATTACAATACCTAATGCAACATTGCCATCACAAGGCAAAAGAACAGATTTTCCAGATGGTAAAAAAAATGATTTGGAAGGCGGGCAACTTATGATGCGAAAAGGCGTGAAAGCTAAAGATTTTGAGGCTAAGAATGTGATGTTGGCGTTAACCAAACGTTCTGTAAATTACATAGAAGACTATAGTTCAAACAAACCTTTCTTTTTATACATTTCTTTAACGGCACCGCATACACCAGTTTTACCAAGAGACGAATTCTTAGGTAAAAGTAAAGCTGGTATTTATGGAGATTTTATACAGGAACTAGATTGGACAGTTGGACAAATTGTTTCTGCCATAAAAGAGAAAGGAGTTGAAGGTAATACTATCATTATTTTTACAGCAGATAATGGATCTTCTAAATCTTCTTTCCCAGAAGAATTTGAGGAAGTTTTTGGTCATAAACCAAGTCGAGAATTGCGAGGACGAAAGTCATCGCTATTTCAAGGAGGACATACAGTGCCTTTTATTGTGCAATGGAAAAAAGAAATTAAAGCCAATACAAAAAACAGCACTACAATTTCGTTAGGTGATTTGTATGCCACCTGTGCTGATTTAGTAAATACTAAAACCGACTCCAATCAAGGTGTCGATAGCTATAGTATTTTGCCGTTATTAAAAGGTAAAAGAGATTATAAACGAGAAGCATCAGTTTACACTAATTTTGCAGGTCAATTTTCAATTAGAAAAGACGATTGGAAGTTGGATTTAAGCCCTAAAAAAGAGAACAACTATTTGTTTAATCTAGCTATAGATCCTTCAGAAAAAAACAACCTTTATTTTGATAATGCTTACGCAGAAAAAAGAAAAGAACTGACTGCCACATTAAATAAAATTGTTTTAAATGGAAGAAGTACTAACGGCGAGACATTAAAAAACGAAGGTCCTGAAATTTGGAATGAATTATTTTGGTTAAAAAGATAAAAACAATTAAAATGAAAAAAATATTTTTAATATTGCTTTTAGCTATGGTTTTCCATAATTGCAAGGCGCAAAATAAATCAATAATAAAAGTACAAAGCCCACCCAATGTAGTTTTTATTTTGGCAGATGATTTGGGGATTAATGCTTTAAACTGCTATGGAAATAAATTAGTAGAGTCGCCAAACATAGATAAACTCTTTTCGGAAAGCATGCACTTTACCAATGGGTATTCTAACGATCCTACTTGTGCACCTTCAAGAGCTTCCATTATGTCTGGGCAATATGTGCCTAGGCATAAAATTTACAGAGTTGCTGATCGATATAAAACGGATAAGAAGACATTACAAGTCATGCCTATTTTACCTCCTGAAAACAATAGAGTAAAAGGAAAAGTAGGTTTGTCTTTGGAGAAAATTACCATTGCAGAAGCTTTAAAAGATAATAACTATGCGACTTCCGCTTATGGAAAATGGCATTTGGGCAAAAATGATTTAGGAATTGCGCATCAAGGGTTTGATGAAGGGTATGAAATTACGGGGCATTATAATTTTGAGACTTCTCCACATCAAGACAATGTAGATAATAAGGAATATTCTGCTGATTTTATTACCAAAAAAACAATTGATTTTATTAGCCAAAAATCTAGAGAAGGAATACCATTTTTTACTTATGTTCCTTATTATTTAGTCCATAAGCCGCTAGAACCAAAACCAGAATATTTGGAACATTTTAAACAAAAGTTAAGGAATAATCCTGATGTTGGAAGTGATGAAATTCAGGTATTGGCAATGATTAAAAGTTTAGATGATAGCGTTGGACAATTAATGAAAGCCCTAAACGATTTAGGTTTAGAAGATGATACCATTATTGTTTTTACTAGTGATAATGGACATTATAAAACCGAAAGTGATATTTTTAACCAACCCTATCGTGGAGTAAAAGGCGAAACACTTGAAGGAGGTATTCGTGTTCCATACATGTTTAAATGGAAAAATAAAATCACTTCAAATTCTGTTTCAACGGAACCCATTATTCATGTGGATATATATCCAACATTATTAGGATTGACTAAAACAAAAGCACCTGATAATTATATCCTAGATGGGGAAGATTTAACTCCAATTCTTTTAGGGAAAACTAAAAAAACAAAACGAGATGCTTTGATCTGGGAATATACCAATTATGCTAATTACAATGTTAAGTCTGGAAAATTTGCTTCAAAATGGGTAAATGTTATTCAAGTGGAGGGCTACAAACTCACAGAAGATGTAGATACCAATACATTCATCCTTTATAATTTAAATACAGATCCCTATGAAACTAAAGAAATCTCAGGGAAAAATCCAGAAATAGTAGCTAAATTAAAAAGTAGATTGGAAAAATGGAAAAAAGAAACTGGCTATGAAGTCCCTAAAGTCAATTCAGATTACAAAAAAAAATAAACATGAAACAAATAGTTGTTTTTTTACTCATTTGTGTTGTATTCAGTGCGTGTAAAGTGGTTGATAATAAAAAGCATGATAATAATAATCCTTTTAGAAAAGCAAATATAATTCCTTGGTCGATTGTAGGTTTTGATGTCAAAGAGCGTAATCCTGAAGAGCGTATTGAAATGATTCAAAAGTTAGGATACAAACAGTATGCCTATGGTTATAGACCACAGCATATTCCCAGCATGAAACACGAATGGGAATTAGCCAAAGAAAAAAGGATTTCTATTCAAGCAGTTTGGCTGTATATCAATTTATACAAAGAAAAAGTTGGTGCATTAAAGCCAGACAGTGAAATTGTTTTTGAGAATTTGAAAGCAACAGGTGTACAAACTCAAATCTGGGTTGGTTTTGAACCCACTTATTTTGACCACTTATCAGAAGGCGAATCTTTACAACAAGCAACGGAAATGATTGCGTATTTGTCTCAAAGAGCCAAATCTGTAAATTGTAAAATAGCTTTATATAATCATGGTGGCTGGTTTGGCAAACCCGAAAATCAGATCAAAATCATCAAAGCATTGCCGAAAAACGAGCTTGGAATTATTTTTAATTTCCATCATGCTCATGATGATTTAGAAAATTACAGCAAAAACATAACGGAACTGTTTCCTTATTTGTGGTGCGTAAACCTAAACGGAATGAGAAAAGAAGGGCCTAAAATCATCACGATTGGTCAAGGAAATCTCGAAAAAATAATGATCGAAAAATTATTTAAAATGGGTTACAAAGGTCCTTTTGGAATACTAGGACATGTTAAAGGAGGCGATCCAGAAGTGATTCTTCAGGAAAATTATACGGGATTACAAACACTTTTCCCTAAAGTCAATTAAATGTCATAATGTTAATTTATTAAAAATGAAAGTAATTGGAAATTGATATTATTAGTTTCTTTATCACTAGTGTCCACTTAAAATAAGCTGAAAACCAGCTGGTTAATATTTTGTTCATTGACATTATTGTAATCTGATTTCATAAGTAATTCATTTATAGATGTTTTATCGAGTAATGATGCAGATAAAATTTGTAGAATTTCGTAAGTAGAACGATTGATTTTTAAATCTTTCGAGATTATAGAAACTAAACAGTAAGTTATAATTGCTACATTAATTTGGATCCGAACAGCATTTTCTGTTGTTCCCCAAAAGGTCTTAACTTTTAGGTGTTGTTTTATCCATTTAAAGAACAATTCAACTTGCCATCTTTGTTTGTAAAGTAATGCGATATCTTCAGCGGATAGTTCAAAATTATTTGTCAAAAAGATCAACGTCTTTTTATTTTCACAATCGAAAAATTTAATTTTTCGTATCTTTTCTGGGTAATCTTTCGAAGTATAAAAACCTTCTATTTTTCCAATTTGGTCATATTTAATTCCTGTTGTTTTGTCAACTTTTTGAGAATACATTCTTTTGAATTTTACATTAGATTTTGCTCTAACTACAAAGTAAGCATTAGCTTTTGTAATGCGAAAAAGTCGTTCATAATCAACATACGCTCGGTCAAAAATGTAATAAGCAAATGGCTCATAATCTATAACATCCATTGCGTTAACATCGTGCACATTTGCCTCTGTAATATGAATAAATACAGGTATCTGTGTGCTAACATCAAAAAGAGTGTGCAACTTTATTCCAGCTTTGGTTTTTCGGAAATGAGCCCAACAAAACACGCTCAAACATAGATCTATTGTTGAAGAGTCAAAGGCATAAATATTACCTTTAATTTCAAAAGTATCATTGCTGTTTTTATCTTGAGCAATTAATATTAAATGATTAGCAAACTCCTCAAATATTTTAAAATTGCGATTTTCATTAGCCTTGGATAAATTGCTACGAGTCACGTTTTTGCCAAATCCTAAATGATATGATTTTGATTGATGTGCTTCTATAACAATTATCAAATCTCTTAAACTTTCTCTAGCTGAAAGTTGACCAAAAATCATACATAATAATTGATTCCAACAAGTAAAATGTTTGACCGATTTATTGCCTAAATATTTAGCAGCTAACCTATCAAAAACACGCTGTGGTAGAAATTCAACCAATTGAGAGAAAACATATTTACCCTGATTCATATTCGTAATGTTGAATTACGAACATAATAATCATTTCAAATCGTCACGCTCAAATATGACTCTTAAAATACAGATTTACAATAATTTCAAAGAACTTATTTTATTTTTTAGTGGACACTAGTGTTTCTTTATGGTAAAATAAAATGTTAAAAACGATCAATTATTAAAGCATTCCCATATTTAAAAAAGTATTATGAATAGAAAAGTTGTGTTAATTATTACATTTTTATTAATAATAGTAGCGTGTAAGCCTACTATTGATAATTCTTCAACTACAGTTAAAATTATACCTTTTGGAGAAAAACCAGGTTTATTACGTCAGCCTTATTTGCAAATGGCAAGCCCCACAGGAATTACAATTACTTGGAAAACGACAGCAATTACAAAAAATTGTTATGTAGAATTTCAAGAGAAAAATCAATTCGCAAAAACAGTTGTAAAAGGCAATATAGTTAATCATGAAGGCAACATACTCAATGAGGTTGCACTTATTAACTTAAAACCGTCAACAACTTATTATTATAACATATACTCAAATGGTCATTTGCTAGCAAGTGGTTTGGAGTATTATTTTACTAGTGCACCTAATAATAATAAAACTGCATTTAGTTTTTATGCTTTAGGAGATATTGGTGCAGAAGAAAAATCAAGTTTTGCAAGCGAACCTGCTTCTCGAATAAAAGAATTAGAAAAAAAACCAGATTTTGGACTTGGATTAGGAGATATTGTATATCCTAAAGGTGAAAGTAAAAATTATGACAATCATTTATTTAAGCCCTTTCAGGAAGTTTTTAAAAATACTCCTTTTTATCCAGTTACAGGAAATCACGATTGGTTATCAGACCCAGAAAAGAATTTTGAAAAGGAATGGCATTTGCCAGGAAATGAGCATTATTACAGTTATACTTATTCTAATACTTTATTTATTGGATTAGACTCTAGTAATGGTAATTTTTATAAAGTTGAGGAACAAATATCTTGGTTAAAAAACACTTTAGAAGTAAATAAAAACAAGTATGATTGGATTATCGTATACTTGCATCACAATGGAAAAAGCTGCACATATAAAGAAGATTATGAACACGTAAAAGCATTGTACAAAATCTTTGCAAATAATGGTGTCGATTTAGTTTTAAATGGTCATGCAC
Source organism: Flavobacterium sp. NG2 (assembly GCF_034119845.1). Classification (NCBI taxonomy): domain Bacteria; kingdom Pseudomonadati; phylum Bacteroidota; class Flavobacteriia; order Flavobacteriales; family Flavobacteriaceae; genus Flavobacterium; species Flavobacterium sp. NG2. The sequence goes on from NZ_CP139420.1 coordinate 524,007, forward strand.
ATACCTACGAGCGTTTAAAACCTTTTGATTTCGAAGGAAATGTCGATGCTTCTATTAAAAATCAAAACCAATACACAAATTTAAAAAACAGATTCATTTCTATAACTATTGGTGCTGGTGGAAAAATAGAAAAGAAATGGAAAGTAAACATTAATGACCCTAAAAATTGTCCAGATGGAACAATAGTTGCGCATTCTGAGCATGTTCCAAGTTTTGGATTGATTTCAATAAATGGGAGAAAACTTAATTTTGAAGGAATCAATTCTCTTACAGGAAAGAAGTTTGATGATTTTTCTATAACTAAATAGTTATTAATACTCTTTTTAGATTACTAATATCCAATGCTTTACTGAATATGCATTGGGTATGCTGTTTCAAATAATTGGTTTATCCATTAAATTAATTATATAAACTTCTTTTGCTCAAGGCATTGCTTCATTGAAATGCTTAAAATAAATTAAACGAGTTTTTGGAATTGATAGTCCGTCTAAAATAATTGTCTTTTACTTTAAGTATTTCTACCTCTTATTCTTTGTAAACCTTAACGAAATAAAAAAAAGTGGCCTAAAATCATCACTATTAGTCAACGAAATTTCGAAAAGCAGATGATTGAAAAAATATTAAAAATGGGTTATAGTGGTACTTTTGGAATACTGGGTCATATAAAAGGAGATGATCCAGAAATTATTCTTCAGGAAAATTATATGGGATTACAAGATCTTTTTTAGTGCCAAAAAAGCAATAACAAAGTACTTGTCATCTCATCTTTTTTAAGACTTCAACTATTTTAATCTTCTAGCAATAACTTTTTATAAAAAAGTTGAAAAACCAACCTAAAACACTGTATTTCTAACTATATCAAGCTATTGATTACAATAATCAAACGTTATCGGACAATAATTGAACCCCCTTTTTGAGTAATCGGTCTAATTTTACACCAAGTTAGTTTCAAGAAAATCACAGGAGTTATAAAATTAGCACTTTGTGTTTTTTGAAAAAAGAGACTAACTAAAAACTAAACCGATTAACCAAAAAACCAAATGATTAAAAACTACTCTACATACAGTTTGTCGGTATTTCTATTTATAAGTACGTTACAAATATTTGCACAAGCTGCAACGCCCCAACAAATGGTAGCAAGAATGGGGCGCGGAATTAACTTAGGAAATACTTTAAGTGCTCCTTTTGAGGGAAATTGGGCACCAGCTGTACAAGAATCCTATTTTGATGATGTAGCAGCAGCAGGTTTTAAAACCGTTAGAATTCCAATACGCTTTGATGAACATACAACTAAGCTGGAAGATGTTGTCTATAAAGATGGAAGCGGAAATTATATAGGTTCGATGAGTCAATATACAGTTGAGGCTTCTTATTTGAATAGAATCGAACAAGTGACTGATTGGGCTTTGTCAAAAGGATTAGTAGCCATCATTGATGTACATGGCGATCATTGGTTTTGGGAAAGTTATAGAGAGAAAAAGGGAGGCGTTGCCAATCCTGATTATAAAACAGGAGCAGATAGAGCAGCTGCCGAAGATCGTTTTAGAGCGATTTGGACAGCCATTTCAACTCGTTTTCAAAATAAATCCGAGAATTTGTTATTTGAAATCATGAATGAGGCTTATTTCTCGATGAATGCCGCTCAAGTGGATGCTACCAATACTTATATTCTGAATATTATTAGAGCAACTAATCCTACTCGCAATGTTATTGTGAATGGAGGAGGGAAAAACTCTTATGAGGCACCACTACAGTTAGGAGTGTCTGGAAATAATAGCTATTTGTCAGATTCCTATATAATCGCCACTTTTCATTATTATTGGCCAAGAGCCTTTACGGCTTCGGCAAGTCAAAATGAAAATGATTATGACTGGGGAACTGCAGCGGATAAGGCTGAAATTGATCAAGATTTTGGGTACGTTAAAACATGGTCTGATACTAAAGGTATTCCTATATACCTAGGAGAATTTGGAGCAGATAACGAGAGAGGAATTAATTACAGCACAGGTGCTATAGGTTTATACGGTGGTCCTGAAAATGCCTCGCGAGTTGAGTTTCATAGATACCTAGCTCAAAAAGCAATTGATTTAGGGTTTTGCTTTACCGTTTGGTGTGCTGGTGATAAAGCTGGCAAAACCATTTATAAGGTAACCGATAGAACTTGGGTAGAAGATGTAAAAAATGTGGTATTAGGAATCACATTAGGTACTGAAGATTTCAATCCAGCGAATGATTTTGCAATTTACCCCAATCCAGTCACTGATTATTTAAACATAACCACCACTCAAAACATCCAAAAAATGGAGTTGTACAATTTAAACGGACAGCTTTATACACTAGAACACAGGAATCAAGAGGTAAGGTTACCTTCTTTAAGCAACGGCTTGTACTTACTTAAAACCACTTTCTCAGATAACACTACAAGTCACAACAAATTAATAATACATAAACAATAAATACTAATTAATTAATTTAAAAACAGAAATCATGAAAAAAAATTACATTTTATTATTATTGGCTTTGATGCCATATTTGGGGTTTTCTCAATTAGTAACAAACAATACTTTTGATGCCAATATTAATGGCTGGACAGCAAATGGCTCAGGAACTACTGTTACACATACTACTGCTGCTGGAGAGTTTAATAATGGTCCTGGAGCAATGAAACTTATTGCAGGTGCTGCTGCTGGAAGAGCACAATCTTCACCAAATACAGTTCCATCGACAGCAGGAGATTATTTGGTAACTTCTAAAGTTAAAGGTACTGCAGGGACAACTATTCAAATAATTGTTTTTCAAACTGGAAATACTAAAACTGGTACTGCTCAAACATTAACTGGAGGATGGGACACAGTGAGCTTCCTTGCCACTGGTTTAGATGCTACGAATACTGCAAATGTGAGATTTGTTGCCGGTTCAGCTAGTACATATTTTATTGATGATGTTTACTTTACGTATCAAATTCCACCTGGTTCACAATTAACTACTGCTGTTACAGGTGCTGGAACCGTAGCCAAAAGTCCTGATCAAATATCCTATCCATCGCCTACTAATGTTACAGTGACTGCTACACCAGCAACACACTGGGTATTCAATAACTGGTCAGGTGATCTTACTGGATCAACAAATCCTGATGTGGTTGCTTTAGATGGTACAAACAACAAATCCGTTACAGCTAATTTTGGAATTGATCCAGCATTTAATTATGCATTTCTCTTTAATACTGATGGGAATGCTGAAGGTTGGTCAACTGATCCTCAATTAACTGCTACTGTTACAGGAGGTATCGCTACATTGACACCAACAGCAAATCAATTTGCAAGATTTAGTTTAACAGGTTTTCCAATCAATCCAGCGACTTATAACAAGGTAACTATTAAACTAAAAAATAATTCAGCAACATCGGATCAATTGGGGATTATTGTAACTAATAATTCAGCTGTTACTAATACAACTACTTATGCTATGTCAGTTAGCGATGCAGGGTATCAAACCTATGCTATACCATTGAATACAATTGCTGCATGGACAGGAAGTATAGTCGATTTTAGAATTAGAATTGCAGATGAGGACAATCCAACTTCAGGAAGACCTTCAGATGCAGGTACTATTTTAATTGATGAAATTGTTTTTAGTTATGATTCTACTCTATCAACTTCTTCATTTGAGTCAGATAGTAATGCCGTTTCAGTTTATCCAAACCCAGTACAAAACACATTGAATGTTGCTTCAGGTCAAAATGTATCTTCAGTAGCGATCTACAATATGTTAGGTCAAAATGTAGCTTCCCAAGCTGGTGGAAACGAAGTAAATGTAAGTGTTTTGAAATCAGGTATCTATGTAGCTAAAGTAACTTTAGAAAACGGTGCTGTTGTAAATGAGCGTTTTATAAAAGAATAATTTGAACGATTGCCCTAAATACCCCGATTTAGTTTGAAACTAAATCAAGAACTAAAAACGACTAAATCGGGACCGATAAAATTCTGTCCCGATTTTATTTTATAATTAACAACAGCTCATAACTAAAATCTATCTTATCTTTTTGTAATTTTGTTATATCAAAATGGTATAAAACTAACTAAATTGATAGGGGTACAATTCGGAGTACTTTCATTAAATACACTTAGTAAAGTCAATAATAACGCTACATGAGAGAGGTTATACAAATCCCTTCCTCTCTGCTAAAGTGAATTTAAAGCAAGATAAAACCCCTAAAAACGTATGTTTTTAGGGGTTTTTCGTTTCGTAATCCTTCCATTCAATTCATTTAGCACTAATACCTAGGGATACAAATCGGACTACCTATTTTATGAAATAAATTGTGCTCCTATTTTTTTTATAGGCACATTCAGAAGTAAGCCTACTTTTTTGCAAGAAATAAAAAAATGACCAAATTTTAGAGTTTCAAAATTGGTCATTTTTATTTTTCACGGACTCTGATGTATCAAAAAAGTCTTTTTTAGGTATTGACTAGACGCACGTTCTCCACGGAGGTGTTTTTTGTTTTTTTAGGCTGCTAAAATTTGTTGCTGCTTGAGAATTCTTCTTCCTATTTCCAGGGCATTTCCTGTATGTATTCCGAAGAAGATCCAAAGCATTTCACTTTTTTGGGTTTTGGCTTTTATCTTTTTTAGATTGTAATGTTCTTTCTCTTTTCCAAAACTTCCTTCTAATCGAGTGGAGCGTTCTTTTTTGATTTCTTTAGCTAAGATTTTACGCTGTTCTTCATTTTTGCCAGCTTTTCCTTTTCGCACAAAATCGGTTTGGATGTTGTTTGAAGTGGTGAATGTTCGATTTTTATTGGTGGCATAAATTGCATCAGCACCAAGCATTTTTACTTTAGTTTTGGTTAAGTTTTGAGCGCAAAAAACCGTGCTTTGAAGACGTGTACCTTCATTGAAAGCTCTGTACTGAATATGTTCTATAAAATTAATTCCATCAATTTGGATTTTGTTGACTTTGGCTCCAAATTCAACTTGTTTTACTTCCTTACCTCTTACAATAGGTCTAATATAGCTTTTACTAATACTTATTATTCTATCTGGAACACTTTTGCCTGTTTTAAAAATTTGAGACTGTTGTTGATACACCTTAGCGATTAGAGAACGTTGGTTTTTGTATTTTTTAGTAGCTTCAAAAGAATTTTGATTCTCAATTTTATTGAGTTCAGCGTTAAGTTTGTACAATAATTTCAACAGTCCTCTGGTTACTTTTGTACGGTGTTTTGATTGCTTTTTTCTTTTTTTAGAATATTCATTATAGCGTCTACACCAATCCAAATACTTGGTTCTTGGTAACTTGATTTTTAACATACCACATAAGGCTTCCATTTGTTTGTAATTCCATTGTACGCATTCCCATAGTAGTTTTTGATTAGTTGGAAAGCGTACCTCGCTTTCGTAACAAGTGGCATCGGTAAAAATTTTATCCAAATCACTCATAAATGGAATCCAGTTTTTAGCTAATATTTCTTGACTCTTTCGAATATTTAAACCTTTGGAGAGTTCCATTCTGATTTGGCTCACGATTTTAAAATTAGTCAGGGGCTTGTCTATAGGAATTAGAATGTCGCAAAAAAACTGCATGAAAATATTACCGTTCAAAAGCTCAATAAGTTTTTTATCCGAGCAACCGTAGTAATTTTTTAACATCATCAGGGCAATCTTACCCTTGGGACTAAAATAACAATGAGTCCCTTTGTTAGAATCTTTCAATTTGAAGGCTTGACTAAGCTCAGAAAAAGGCATTGAAAGGTATATTTTACCCAAATCCGTTTTTAAAAATTGGGCGTAAAAACTATCAAAATTTTCATTGATAGTAAAAATTGAAAATTTGTATTGAAATTCGCTTAAACGTACTATTTTTGCCATCACACTTTAAAAGAAAACCCCGTTTTTGACTCGTTTTGAGCAATTTCGGGGTTTGTTTCTTCTAAAATAATACCTATTTTGCTGAAAAACAACTTTTTGTGTTATTATGAATGTGCCTTTATAAACCCAAGTAAAAATAAGGTGTTCAGGCGTGTGATTATACTGGTTTGATATACGAACATGTAGAGCCTTATATTGTAAGTTAGAAGTACTTTCTATAGGGTAAAACTAGTTCATTATTTGTGAAGTTTATTATCTTTAAAATTATAGTTTATACGGTGAATAATCACTCTAATCACCGTAATATTGCGGTGATTAGAGTGATTATTCACCGCAAGAAGTTGGAGTTGTAATGATTATGTCTTATATTTACCGCAAATAAGCGGTGATTATGTACATACACGAACAGAAAAACTGGCCTACTTTTACTTGGGATGCTGATGCAATCAGTGCAATACTTGGAGCTGTTCGTCATCGTCAAGGACGAGTTTTAGGTCAAATGCAAACACTTGGATTTCAAATACAGGAAGAAACGATGCTTAAGGCATTGACTATGGATGTGACTAAATCAAGTGAGATAGAAGGGGAACTCTTAAATCCAGAACAAGTACGTTCTTCAATCGCAAGACGTTTAGGTATCGAAATTGCTGGAGCAATAACAGCCGATCGGGATGTAGAAGGAGTCGTAGAAATGATGCTTGACGCAACACAACGTTTTGATGTTCCCTTGACTGCCGATAGATTGTTTGACTGGCATGCTGCCTTATTTCCTACAGGACGAAGCGGTATGTATAAGATAAAAACCGCCACTTGGCGTGATGATGTTATGCAGGTAACTTCTGGGCCTATAGGCAAAGAAACAATACATTTTGAAGCACCCATTGCCTCAAAAGTACCAGGAGAAATGGCTGAGTTCTTAGAATGGATAGAGCAGCAACAAGATCTAGATCTAGTACTCAAAGCGGGAATTGCTCATTTGTGGTTTGTTACCATACACCCTTTTGATGACGGTAATGGTCGAATAGCACGTGCTATTACTGATATGTTGCTAGCTCGAGCTGATAAAAGCTCGCAACGATTTTATTCTATGTCGGCACAGATACAAGCCGAACGCAATAAGTATTATGATATATTGGAAAGTACTCAAAAAGGCAAGCTTGATATTACTTCATGGCTCGTATGGTTTTTAGATTGCCTGATGCGTGCTATGGATCAAACGGATGAAACTATTGCAAAAACGATTGCTCGATCTCAATTTTGGAAAAATCAGAAGGAAACAGAGTTTAATTTGCGACAACGAAAAATACTGGAAATGCTATTAGATGATTTCTTCGGAAACTTAAATGTTTCCAAATATGCAAAAATAACCAAAACATCAACTGATACAGCACTGCGTGATTTGCAAAACCTTGTCCAAAAAAATGTTTTGGAACAAGTAGGCAGTGGTAGAAGTACTGCGTATAGGCTAAAATAAATATTCACAATTATTACTAGGAATCTTTATCGAAATTCAGCTGATGGTATTGAAGAATTCCTTAATTATACTGGTTTGATATATGAACATGTTAAACCTTATACTAGTTAAGAAAATTATAGTAACCTAGTTGAAATTTGAATAAGTATTATTAGGGACTATTGCTAAAAAATCGTATTTAAGTAGTATTCAATTGCAACTTGCAAATTGAACCAAAATTAATAGTGCACTTTGATTGAAGAATCTGTAAAGCATTGTAAATACAGGATTATACAGAGAGACACGAATCCCTTCCTCTCTGCAATCCAAGCGGGAATTTCTGTAACAACAGAGGTTCTCGTATACTTTTTAAAAGTAGAGAGAGATACAGCTTGTATAATACGTATTAAATGCAAACAAAAAGTGCCCATTGCTACATCCAAGCAATGGGCACTTTATTCTAATCAGTTAGTAATGGATTATTTCTTTACAATTTTTGAAGTAGAAACTCCTTTTTCAGATGTCAAACGCAACATGTAGATTCCTTTTTTCAAAGAAGATACGTTAATTGATTCTGATGGTTTGTTTTGAGTCAAAACCACTTTACCAGAAGCATCAATAACTTGAGCCGATTTCAAGACCTCTTGTGTTTGAATATATAATACTTCACTTACTGGATTTGGATACACAGAAAATTCAAAAGCATTTTGTTTCTTAACTGACAAAGTTGGATTATTATACGTCAACACCACTTTACTCCCTGGATAAGAAGCAGTCCAATATAACGGTAATGCAGGACTGAATGTTGGTGTTCCTGTTATTGTACCTGCATTTGTTGTAATAATATCGACTGTTGTATTTGCGTTTGATGAAATTCCTGTAAGGTCTATTACAGTCCCAGTTAAATTAATTGAAGCCGCCGCTACTGTAGCATTTATTTGATCAAAATCAGTTCCTGCTACACCACTAGCTGTCGCCGCAACGTTCATTCTTAAAGTTGTAGTACCAAAAGCTACTGAAGAACCAGCAATATTCATAACTCCTTTTGCAACATCTCCTCCAGGTGACAATTTACCTGATGTAAAAGTATTTGTTACCGACTTTATATCCGTATTATAAGTAGTTCCCGCATTTGTATTTATCGTTCCTGTATTTACCAAAGTCGACACATTGTTATTAATTGCATTTACCGTTCCTAAAGTAGTATTAAAAGTAATTGTACCGCTATTCAATAAGTTAGAAGTTACCGTAGTATTACCTATAATTCCAGCAGAATATCCCCCTTCCATTATAATCGTCCCTTTATTATCTAAATTAGCAGTAGTACCCGTAGCACCAGCAAAAGTAATAGCAGTAGTATTCGTATCAGTAGTACAAAATCCTTTGATAGTAGTACCTGTAGCCACCTCAATATTTGTAAAGTCAGTCGAAGCCGAAGTAGAACCTCCTGTTATATTAAATAATCGATGCTTAGTTGGTGAAAGAGAAGTCCCCATAATAATACCAGTACCTGCAATTTTACCTCTACCCCCTGCCAATGCTAAAAACACTCCTGCAGCACTGGTAAAACTTTGATCTAAATTTATTGTTGTAGTAGCTGCATTCAATTCCAAAACAGGTACAGAAGCTGTTCCAAAATTATTAAAATTAACAAATCCTCCAGAAGTAGAAGTAGTAGCTACCAAAATCCCAGCCCCAGCATAACCTGTATCTAATAAAGGATTTGTATTTGTAGGTTTTTGACAAAGAATAGTGACGTTTGCAGCTCCTGAATTTAAATTCAAAGTCCCCAAATTATTCAATTTACCACCCTTAATAGTCAAAGCTGCTCCAGTATGAGTTACAGTCAATACATTTCCAACTGCAATATTTAAGACACCTTGAGAAGTAAGCGCACTACTCCCAGTAACAGTACTTCCTAATGTCAATTGTTTAATTGTTGTGCTAGCTACATCGTAATTACACACCCCTTCATTAATATTAACTATATCCCCAAGATTATTACCCGGAACAGTACCAGGAGTATCTGGAGCCGAAGTCCAATTTGCAGGGTCAGACCAGTTTCCTGTAGTACCTCCTACCCATGTATAAGTAGCTTGTGCCCATACATTATTTGCGAACATCCCGCAAACCAAAACCATAAAAACAGCCATTACCGTTTTCTTTTTTCCAAAAATGTAATTTTTTTTCATAATTAATTATTTAAATTATTAGTTGATAAAAAACAGTCTCCTACTAACCAACTGTAAGCCTCTATTTTTCAAAAGAAAAAGCGAAACTCATTCCCCAGTTAACCAAACGATACCATTCCTTTTACTCCCTACAAAATTGATTAATTAATCATAATTAAAAATCTACATATGGTTTTTAAAACAGAATAAATGGTCTTTTTACAGCCTCAAAACTGAAATCAGCCTGAACAAAATGACCATATAAAAAATCCCCTTCGCTCACACGAAAGGGACTGTCCTATAAATAAGTTTTTTAAAACTAATTACGAATTCTTCAAATTGATGATTTCTTGTTCTGTTAGCAATCTCCAGTTACCTCTTGGCAAGTTTTTCTTAGTCAAACCTGCAAAAGCAACACGGTCAATACGCAACACATCATAATTAAAATGCTCGAAGATGGAACGAACCACTTTCACGTTAGATGAACGCAATTTCAATCCTATTTCGCTTTTCGCCTCTCCTTCAATATAACTTACTTCTTCTACAAAAACGCGGTGACCATCAAGAACCAAACCTTTCGAGATTTTTTCCAAATCTTCAAACTTCAAGTTTTTATCTAGCGATACTTGGTAAATTTTAGATGATTTATTCGTTGGCAAACTAAACTTCCGAATCATGTCCGTATCGTTTGTAAACAACAATAAACCAGTAGTGTTCTTATCCATACGCCCCACGGCACCAATTTTTGCTGTAGTCGAACCTTTTACCAACTCCAATACATTACGGAATTCCTGACCTTCATCAAAAGCCGTTGTAAAGTTCTTAGGCTTGTTCAATAAGATATATACTTTTTTCTCAGGAGTCAATTTCACTCCGTCAAAATTCACTTCATCCGTTGGTTTCACTAAATACCCCATTTCGGTTACAGGAATACCATTTACTTTTACATTTCCAGACTGAATGTAAATATCCGCATCACGACGCGAACACACCCCTGAGTTGGCAATGTATTTATTTAAACGAATTTCGTCTTTTTCTTTTTGTCTCTTTGGAGCCTGATTTGGTTTCTTTGCCTTAGCAGCTTCCTCTTCAACAACTTTGGTGTTTACTTTAGCTTTTTTAGGTCCTTGCGCCCTTTTTTGCATAGCGGGTTTAGCTGCGCTCCGTTCGGCTCCGCCTCGGGTTGGCTTATTCGAATTCGTTCTTGAACCTCCTGGTCTAGAACTTCCTCCTCTATTACTGCCTTGCTTGTTATTCATAATATTCTGTAATTTACTTCGTCAGTTCGGCCTTAGGGCCTCGTGTTTGCAAAGATAGTATTTATATTTTTGCAAATAGCTACTTCCAAGTCATTAAGTCACAACTACTAAAGATTAATAATGAAGGAGTTACCTAATAATTCTTACCAAAATCATTTTTAAGGAGCTATTCCTGCCTTCCATTTCAAGCTTTTAGCACAAAAAGCTTTTTTTCTAGGTCATAAAAGGAGCTTCCTCTGGTCGCTCTTTTATGCCCAGAAAAAAATAGCTTTTGTTGCTGCAAGGCTTTCCATTTCAGTCAGGGCTAGGAATTCATTCTACCAAACAATTTATCTATTTTCAACGTAGCCTTTTGCTATTTTTATAGGATAAAATCGATACATTTGTGATTATAGACAAAAAACAAAGCAGCACACAATATGGACGGAAAAAGCCTAACGCCCGAGCAAGAAAAACTACAAGCCTTACAGCAAATCCTACCCGAAGCCTTTACCGAAGGCAAGATTGACTGGGAAAAACTAAAAGCAACCCTGGGCGAAAACATCAACTTTGCACACGAACGCTATGTGCTTAATTGGGCGGGTAAGAGCGAAGCCTTCAAAGTGTTGCAAACGCCCACTACCAAAACTCTTATACCTGCCAAAGACGAAAGTATTGACTTTGACACCACCCAAAATATTTTTATCGAAGGCGAAAACCTTGAAGTCCTCAAAGTATTGCAAAAAAGCTATTTTGGCAAAGTCAAAATGATATACATTGACCCGCCCTACAATACAGGAAATGACTCCTTTATTTATCCCGACAAATTCTCAGAAACCAAAGCGGAATACGAAAAACGTGTAGGCGACAAAGACGAAGACGGTTATATGACCAAGGACGGCATGTTCAAGAAAAACAGCAAAGAAAACGGACAATACCACTCCAACTGGCTCAATATGATGATGCCACGCCTCTACCTCGCCAAAAACCTGCTTAAACAAGACGGTGTTATTTTTGTTTCTATCGATGATAATGAAGTACACAACCTGCGTTTATTGATGAATGAGATTTTTGGGGAGGAGAATTTTGTGGCAAGTATAGTTTGGGAAAAAAGATATGGCAGAAGTAATGACGCTAAATTAATGTCAACAGTTACTGAACATTTATTGTTGTTTCGAAAAAACGAATATCTTAACGTTTTAAGAGAACCAAGAAGTGAAAAAACAAATGAAGATTACTCTAATCCTGACAATGACCCAAGAGGAAAATGGACGAGTGTTTCATTTGTAAGTCAAAGAACTAGAGACGAAAGGCAAAACTTAGGTTACGAAATTACCAATCCATATACTGGTAAAGTTTATAGCCATCCAACAAATTCATGGAAATATAATGAACAAAAATTCCTTGAAATGGTTGCAGATAATAGATTTTATTGGGGAAAAAAGAACGATCAAGATTTTCCTCGAATAAAAAGGTTCCTGGCTGAATTACCCGAAGGAATGGTCCCAATAAATCTGTGGAAACATAGTGAAACAGGAACAACAGATGAAGGAACTAAAGAAGTGCTTGAATTAATTGGTAAAAATATTTTTACATTTCCAAAACCTAAAAGACTCATTCAAAGAATGGTTCAAATGGCAACCGCAGAAGATGATATAATTCTTGATTTCTTTTCTGGTTCAGGTACAACAGGTCATGCAATTATGGATTTAAACAGAGAAACTTTAGGAAACAGAAAGTTTATTTGCGTTCAATTACCAGAATTGTGTGAAGAAAAGGGAGAGGCATATAAAGCTGGCTATAAAACAATTGCAGATGTTTCTAAATACCGTATTCGTAAAGCTAGTTTAAAATTACAAGAAGAAATTAAATTAGAAATAAAGAAAACGGAAGGAAAAATACAAAAACTGCAAGGCGAGTTACCCACAGAGGAAACCAAAACCGAAATAGAAACTCTAAAAACCAAAATCGAGCAATTAAAAAATCAAGATTTAGGATTCAAGGTTTTAAAGCTAGACGAAAGCAACTTCAAACAATGGCAACAACTAGAAGGCAAAGATGCACAAGCCCTCGAAGACCAAATGAAATTGTTCATCGACCCAGTGGCTGCTCACGCCACCACCGAGAATATGGCCTATGAGTTGTTGCTCAAAAGCGGCAAAGACCTCAATAGCACGCTCATAAAACAAGAAGGCTATTACACCGTCAATGATAAGGAACTGGTGTTACTATTAGAAAACGCAACCCAAGAAATCATTGATGCAGTAATCACTATAAAACCAAAAAAAGTAATTGCCCTAGACAAATTGTTCAAAGGCAACGACCAACTCAAGACCAATACCGTCTTGCAAATGCGTGATGCAGGTATCGAGTTTAAAACGATATAATATGAAAATGCAAAAGCAAGAGTATAGTAACTGGATAGTGGAGCTAAAATCGAAAGTTAGAAGCTCGCAAATAAAAGCAGCTCTAGCAGTAAACAGTGCATTAATCCATTTTTATTGGGAACTAGGCAATATGATAGCCGAAAAAGAAAATGTATGGGGAAGTAAACTGATAGAGCAGGTAGCCAAAGACTTGAAAGATGAGTTTCCTGAAATCAAAGGCTTGTCTCGAACCAATATTTTCAATTGCAAACAATTTTATAACTTTTATTATTTGCAAATAGTCCAACAAGCTGTTGGACTATTAAAAAACGAGACTGAAAAGACTCCAGTGGAATTAGTCCAACAAGCTGTCGAACAAATTCAAAATAAAGAAAACGAACAACTTACATTTGTGCAACAGCTTGTTGGACAAATACCGTGGGGACATAATATTTTTATATTTACCAAATCCAAAAATATAAACGAAGCCTTGTTTTATATCCAAAAAACGATTGAAAATAATTGGAGCAGAAACGTTTTAGACCTTCAAATAAAATCTGACTTATATAACAGACAAGGCAAATCTATTAATAACTTTAAAAACACCTTACCAGAACCCTTTTCTGATTTAGCAAATCAAACATTGAAAGACCCTTATATATTTGATTTTTTAACATTGAGCGAAGGTTTTAAAGAAAAAGATATTGAAAAACAATTGGTAACACATATATCAAAATTCTTGTTGGAGTTAGGCAAAGGTTTTGCGTTTATAGGACAACAATATCATTTAGAAATAGCTCAAAATGATTATTATATCGATTTGCTTTTTTACCATACCAAACTAAAATGTTATGTGGTTATAGAACTTAAAAACACCAAGTTTATGCCCGAGTATGCAGGCAAACTCAACTTTTATTTATCGGCAGTAGATAGTTTAATAAAAGACGAAAGCGATAATGCCACCATAGGGATTTTGCTTTGTAAGGATAAAAATAATATCGAAGCTGAATTTGCATTGAGAGATGTAAACAAGCCAATTGGCATAAGCGAAATCAATTTTACAGAAATAGTACCCGATAATCTAAAAAGCAGTTTGCCTACCATTGAAGAAATAGAAGCAGAATTCAAAACAATATAAATGAGCAAGGATATAAACAAAGCACTATTTACCAATCTTGCCCAAATTATTGAGCAAGGCAAACAGCAACTGGTATCACAAGTAAATAGTACCCTTACGATAACCTATTGGCATATTGGAAATGAAATAAATAAGCATATTCTAAACTATGAAAGGGCGGAATATGGTAAACAAATTGTAATACCAGTGGCTACACAATTAGTAGAAAAGTATGGTAGAAGTTTTGAAATAAAAAACCTCTATCGAATGATGCAATTTGCCGATATTTTTCCAGAAATCGAAATTGTCGCACCACTGGCACGACAATTAAGCTGGTCTCATTTTACAATACTTATTCCACTCAAAACAAAAGAGGCTAGAATGTATTATGCTCAAAAATCGATCGAACAAAGGTGGAGCAAAAGGGAGTTAAGAAACCAAATAGACCGAAAAGGGTACGAGCGAAATGAAATCGCTGCTTTGCAATCAAATACTAATTTTTCGATCCCCAAAGACACCTTCAAAGATCCTTATTTCCTTGACTTTTTAGGATTAAAAGACGGCTATTTAGAAAATGATTTAGAAGCCGCCATTATCAAAGAGTTAGAACTTTTTATTCTGGAAATGGGCAAAGGTTTTGCTTTTGTAGAACGCCAAAAACGCATTATTCTAGACGGAAAAGATTTTTATTTAGACTTGCTGTTTTATCATAGAACATTAAAACGATTGGTAGCTATTGAATTGAAATTGGGTGAATTCAAGCCCAGTCACAAAGGGCAAATGGAATTGTATTTAAAGTGGCTCAACAAATACGAAAAACAAGAAGGAGAAAACACCCCAATTGGTTTGATTTTGTGTGCAGGTAAAAGCAACGAACAAATAGAACTTTTAGAAATGCACAAAGACGGCATCATGGTAGCCGAATACTGGACTGCGCTACCGCCTAAAAAACAACTGGAAGAAAAATTACATTCGATTTTAATAGAAGCCAAAGCAAGAATCGAAAATCTAAAAAGCATCACCGAATGAAAATTAATTTTGAATCGAATTTAACGTATCAGCAAGACGCCATACAATCCATAACCCAACTGTTTGAAGGACAAGGGATGGAGGATTCTATTATGAACTTTGATTTTCAGGAAAAACAAACCTCCCTGATTCAAGGGGTAAGCAATAATCTTATTGTTTCAGCCGAACAAATATTAGCCAATCTTCAAGAAATACAAGCCAAAAACGAAATCAAAATCTCCGAAGCTCTAGATGGCATGCACTTTTCAGTAGAAATGGAAACAGGAACGGGAAAAACCTACGTTTATTTGCGTACCATTTATGAATTGAACAAACTGTATGGTTTCAAGAAATTTGTAATTGTAGTGCCATCGGTAGCCATTCGCGAAGGCGTTTTGAAAAATTTAGAAATCACACACGAGCATTTTCAAACCTTGTACGATAATGTGCCCGTAAGTTTTCAGGTATATGATAGCACCAAAGTTTCGACCCTTCGAGGTTTTGCAACCAACAATACCATCGAGGTTTTGGTTATTAATATTGATTCGTTTGCCAAAGACGAAAACATCATCAATAAAGTAAACGACAAACTCAACGGACAAAAACCCGTCGAATTTATTCAGGCTACAAACCCCATCGTAATTGTTGATGAACCCCAAAATATGGAAACCGAAAAGCGTATGGCCGCTATCGAAAAATTAAAAGCGCTGTGCACCCTGCGCTATTCTGCCACGCACAAAAACCAATACAACCTGACCTATAGTTTAAACCCTGTAAAAGCGTATGATTTAGGATTGGTAAAACAAATTGAAGTCGATTCCATCATCGAAGAAAATGCATATAATGATGCTTTTGTAACCGTAGAAACGATAACGGCTACCAAAACCAAAGTATCCGCAAAAATAAGCATCAACAGCAACGAAAAAGGAGGCGTAAAAAAGAAATCGGTAACCGTAAAAGTGGGCGATGATTTGTATAAACTCTCCAACGAAAGAGAAATATATGCCGATGGGTATATCGTGGACGAAATTGATGCTTCAAACCAATGTATTTCACTTTCAAACGGAAATATCCTTTACAAAGGCGACACCCAAGGCGGATTGAATGATGAAGTTATGAAATTTCAAATTCGAAAAACCGTTGAAGAGCATTTAAAAAAAGAAAAACGCCTGAATAAATTGGGCATCAAAGTATTGTCATTATTTTTTATTGACAAAGTGGCTAATTACCGTCAATACGATGCTGCGGGAATTGCCATAAAAGGAAAGTTTGCGTTGTGGTTTGAGGAAATATACCAAGAATATATAAGTAAACCAGCCTTTGCAGAAGGCAATAAATTTCCGATAGCCGAGATTCATAACGGTTATTTTTCGCAAGATAAAAAAGGAACTTTCAAAGACACCTCGGGTGAAACCAAAGCAGATGACGACACCTACAGTTTAATAATGAAAGACAAAGAGAAATTATTAAACTTAGACAATTCGCTACGGTTTATCTTTTCGCATTCCGCCCTACGTGAAGGTTGGGATAATCCGAATGTCTTCCAGATTTGTACGCTAAACGAAACCAAATCTGAGGTCAAAAAACGCCAAGAAATAGGAAGAGGATTGCGATTGGCAGTAGACCAAACAGGAAAAAGAATCTACGATCAAAACATCAACCGATTGACGGTAATTGCAAATGAATCCTATGATGATTTTGCCAAATCCTTGCAAAAAGAAATAGAAGAGGATTGTGGCGTAGCCTTTACCGGAAGAATAAAAAATAGCCGCAATAGAACTCCAATAAACTACCGAAAAGGTTTTGAAGCCGACCCAAAATTCTTGGAAATTTGGGACAAACTAAAAAAGAAAACCACCTATCGAGTGGACTATAAAACCGAGGAACTAATTGTTCTAGCTGCCAAAGCGATTAAAGATTTGCCCGAAATAAAAGCACCATCGATTCGTTCTACTAAAATAGGAATTACGATGACAGGCGAAGGAGTGGGTACTAATTATGTGGGCGAAAAAGTAGAATCTTATGGCGATTACTCCTGGAAAATTCCCGATGTTTTGGGTTATATCCAAAACAAAACCGAATTGACACGTTCGACTATTCAAGAAATTTTAAGTAAATCGGGAAGGATTGGCGCTATTTTAATTAATCCACAATTATTTTTGGATTTAGCATCTCAAGCTATCAAAAGGATTTTATACAGTTTGATGATTGACGGGATTCGATATGAAAAAATAGGTGGCTCCGAGTATGAAATGGCATTGTTTGAAGCGCAAGAATTAGAAATATATCTTAATGATTTTTCGTTTAAGGTATCTGACACATCAAAAACCATCTATGAGGAATTTGTGCCCTTGGATTCGGGGGTGGAAAGTCAATTTGCAAAAGATTGTGAAACGAGTGAAAATATAAAATTCTATTTTAAATTGCCTAATTGGTTTAAAATCCCAACACCCATAGGCACTTACAATCCCGATTGGGCTATTGTATTTGAAGACGACACCAAAATCTATTTTGTAGCAGAAACCAAAGACACTGGAACACCACAAGTTGACAAATCAAAACTAAGTGCTGACGAGCAAATGAAAATAAAATGTGGCGAAGCCCATTTTGATGAATTTACAGATTTAGAATACAAAGTAGTTAATAAAGTGGGGCAATTGATAGGTTGATTTTAAGCCCAATTCCTCGCCCCAGATAGTAGCGGTAGCCCCGACTGAAAAAAGCTATTTTTTACGGAAACAGCAGAGCCACCAGAGGAAGCTCCTGCTGTGACCTAGTAAAAAAAGCGTTTTGAAGGAGGGCTATAGCGAATAGCTGGAATAAGCGCATAACACTACTCCCTCTTATGCACCGTAATCACAACGGTCTTAGAAGTAGGCGTATTACTAATTCTAGCCTTGGATTGCAATGGCACCAAGACATTTGTCTCTGGAAAATAAGTCGCGGTACACTGCCTCGGAATGCTGTATGGAATCACCAAAAACTGTTCGGCGCGGCGTTCTTGCCCTTCAAAATGACTGACTAAATCGACCAAATCATGGTGTTTTAACCCTGCGGCATTCATGTCGTCTTGGTTCATGAAAACAACCCGTCTTTCGTTGAGAATGCCACGATAACGGTCGTCAAGACCATAAATAGTGGTATTGTATTGATCGTGTGTACGAATGGTCATCATCAAGTATTGGTCTTTTTGCAAAACAATATCCGAAAGTTGATTGATGGTGAAATTAGCCTTACCCGTATAAGTTTTGGTAAAATCGTTTTCACGGGCGTTGTTTGGTAAATAAAAACCTCCTGGAATACGAACGCGTTCGTTAAAATTATCAAAACCAGGAATTGTCGCTTCGATGGCGTCCCGAATTAAATCATAATTTCCCGTCATGGCTTCCCAGTTTACTTTGGAATCCTGTAAACTAGCTTTGGCAATACCGGCTACGATAGCAGTTTCACTTTTCAAAAATTCAGACAAAGGTTCCAAATGTCCCACCGATTTAGAAACCACGCCCATAGAATTTTCGACGGACACAAACTGTTCACCACTAGCTTGAATATCTTTTTCGGTTCGTCCTAAACAAGGTAAAATCAAAGCTTCCTTACCGTGAATCAAATGAGAACGGTTGATTTTAGTCGAAATATGTACGGTTAAATCACAGTTGCGCAAGGCCTCAGCAGTAACCTCAGTATCTGGTGTAGCAGAAATAAAATTCCCTCCCATTCCTAAGAAAAATGTAGCCTTTCCTTGATGCATGGCTTCAATCGCATCGACTACATCATAGCCGTGTGCTCGAGGTGATTTGAAATCAAAATGAGCATCCAGCGCATCCAAAAAGCCTTCGGATGGTTTTTCGTAAATCCCCATCGTTCTATCGCCTTGCACATTGGAATGTCCACGCACAGGACAGGTTCCTGCTCCTTGCTTGCCAATGCTTCCCATCAACAACAGTAAATTCACTACTTCCCGAATGTTATCGACACCGTTTTTATGTTGGGTTAATCCCATTGCCCAGCAGACAATTATTTTTTTATTGACAGCAATCATATCCGCTGCTGTTTCGATTTCAGCAATCGTTAATCCTGTTTGACTGACCAAATCGACAAGATCGTATCGCTCTAAATCAGTTATAAATGCTTCATAACCTAAGGTTTGTTTTTGAATAAACTCAGCGTCAAAAACCGTCCCAGGATGTAATTTTTCTTTTTGATGTAGCAAAATCAGAATCGCTTTCAAAAGAGCGACATCTCCGTTGATTTTGACTTGCAGGAATAAATCGGTCAAATCCATTCCGCTTCCCAACCATTTCAGCGGGTTTTGCGGATCGATAAAGTTTTTCAAACCCACTTCAGGCAACGGATTGACACTGATAATTTTTCCACCATGCTGTTTGGTTTCGCCCAAAGCGGTCAACATTCGAGGATGATTGGTTCCTGGATTTTGCCCCATGACAATTACCAAATCAGCATGTTTAAAATCATCCAAAGTCACTGAACCTTTCCCGATTCCTAAAGTCTCCACTAGTGCTGAACCACTGGATTCATGACACATATTGGAACAGTCTGGCAAATTATTGGTTCCGTATTGGCGTACAAACAATTGGTACAAATAAGCCGCTTCGTTACTCGTACGACCCGAGGTGTAAAAAATCGCTTCGTCAGGCGATTGCAATCCATTCAAGGTTTTTCCAATCTTTTGGAAAGCTTCGTCCCATTCAATCGGTTCATAATGCGTAGCGCCTTCCCGTAAATACATGGGCTGGGTTACACGTCCTTTTTTACCCAATTCATAATCCGATAATAATCCTAATTCATAAATGCTATGAGTCGCGAAAAACAAAGGCGAGACACGGTTTTTAGTAGCTTCTTCGGCCACAGCTTTGGCACCATTTTCACAATACTCAGCCAAGAAAGAACGCTTTTCATCTGGATCTGGCCACGCACATCCGGGGCAATCAAAACCCTCTTTTTGGTTTAGTTTTGCCAATAAAACGATGCTTTTCATAATCCCAACCTCATCTTTCATATGCGTCAAAGCCGACTTGACTGCTTTGAATCCTACGGCAGAATGCGGAATATCCGTTTCTTTAATTCCAGTGAATTTTTCAGGTGGTTGTGCGATTGTTTTTTTAGTCATGATTATTTACTATTTTTTTTTAGTCTGTGCGATAAAAGTTAGCCACGAATTCACGAATTATTTCGTTTATTGCTAAATTTCAATTCGTGAATTCGTGGCAGAACACAATAAAACTATCCTTAAATGCTTTAATTATTTGAATAAATCGTTGCTTTGTTATCTCTCGAAAAACCTATCAGACAAATTCCGAATTCCTTGGCATAATCTACCGCCAAGGACGAACAAGCCGAAACCGCTACGATGGTACTGATTTTGGCAAAAAAAGCTTTGGTGATAATCTCATAGGAAACCCTACCGCTGACTAGCATAAAAGCCGCTGATTTGAGTTGATTCGTTTGTATCAATTTCCCAATACATTTATCCACGGCATTGTGACGCCCTATGTCTTCTTTCAAAGTCAAAAAAGCATAGTTTTCATCAAAAATAACGGCTGCATGTGAACCTCCAGTCAAACTAAAAACTTGTTGATGTTCGCTCATTATAGCAAACATTTCAGGTAATTTATCCAGATTGATTTGAGGTTGGTTTTTTAATTTGGTTTTAGGAATTTCGAAATCGTCCAATTGTTGCTTGCCACATATTCCACAAGAAGAAACAGATAATAAGGAGCGCTTATTCATATAGCCATTACCCAACAGCTTTTCAGGAATGGTCACTTCAATTTTGGTAAAGGCATTTGGAGTATCGGATACGACTTCCATTTTAAGATTCACTTCCGAACGATAAATATCTTCGGCATGGAGTAAGCCTCGTATCAGTTCGAAATCATTTCCCGGTGTACGCATCACCACTGTAAACGAACTTTGGTTGATACTAATTTCCAAAGGCGCTTCGACTACCAAAAAATCATTGATTTTTTCAGTAGCACAATCCCTCTTTTTGATTCCTTCGTAAAGAAGTGTCTGCATTTCATTCCTTTCCATATAGTAAAAGTAGAAAAAAAGAAAACCAATGCATTTAACTATCTGATTAAATCAATAACTGATTATATCAATTTTAATCTTATGATGCTGAAATCGCTAAACATTCATCAACCAACGCTTACCATTCCATAAAACAGAAGGATCAATCAAGACAATGCAAAAAACGCCTGAAACAATCAAAAACTTAAGTAAATTGTGCAATAGTAAGTAATGTTCTTTAGAGTTTGATTTCCACAAATAACTCAAAAAGAAGATTAAACCTATCAAGGCCACATAGAAATAAATATCCATAAACCCCACATCATAAACATCAATAAGGATATAAACCGGAAATATGGTCAAGATTGTCAAAACTGTTATGATTTGCTTAGAAACATTTTCTCCAAAACGAACAGGAATTGTTTGATATTCACTAACCAAATCCCCTTTGATATTTTCTAAATCCTTAATCATTTCGCGAATTAAGATGAGTAACGATAAAAAAGCAGCATGCGCAAAAATGACTGCAAAATGAGATTTATTATTAATAATCTCCTCAAATGTCAAACTGTAATAATAATGTAATGTAATCGCAAAAAACGGAATTACCGCCATTAAAGTGGCTGTTAAATTCCCAATCACAGTATACTTTTTAATCTTATGTGAATAAAACCAAATCAGGAATATATAAGCCGAAAAAAACAAAAAAACTTTAAAAGAAACCAACAGTGCTAGTAAAGCTGCAATAAAGTTCAATACAAAATAGACTTTCAACTTGGTGGCCTGACTCACTAATCGATCTAACATCGATTTATTAGGACGATTGATTAAATCCTTTTGACTGTCATAAAAATTATTGATGATATAACCCGAAGCTATCGTAATCGCCGAAGCAAAAACTAATAAAAACAAATCGACATCTAACAAAACAGACAAGGCTCCTTTATCTGGTGCTAAAATAAAAACAGCTGAAAGATATTGTGCCAAAATTATAATCGGAATATTATATCCTCTAATGACAGAGAATAAACTCACGATTTTCTTTAATAATAGCCTTTGTTTTCTATTTAGCATTGTAAAAAAGGAAAACGTTTATACTCTAATGAATACAAACGTTATTTTGAAATTTATAGTTGAAAAACGAAATTAAAACTGATAGACTACTTCTAGTTTGTAATCTTTCAAAGAAGCTTTGGCTCTTTCTAAATCCTCAGTAAATCCAAGAATGTAACCTCCACCACCTGAACCACACAATTTTAAATAATAATCATTGGTATCAATTCCTTGTTGCCAAAGTGCGTGAAACTGTTCTGGAATCATTGGTTTAAAATGATTCAAAACTACTTTAGAAAGTTTTTTAGTATTGGTAAACAACGATTTTATATCACCTCCTAAAAAGTCATCTACACAAGCATCGGTATATTTTACAAATTGGTTTTTAAGCATGGCTCGAAACCCTTTATCTTTTAAGTTTTCCATGAAGATATTAACCATAGGTGCTGTTTCACCTACAATTCCTGAGTCTAATAAAAAGACAGCGCCTTTGCCATCAAAACTTTGGTTTGGGATTCCAGTCGCTTCAATATTATCTTTTGAATTAATCAAAATCGGAATACTCAAATAACTATTTAAAGGGTCTAAACCTGAACTTTTCCCATGGAAAAAACTTTCCATTTGAGAAAAAATAGTTTTTAGTTGTAATAATTTTTCACGGGTTAAATTCTCTAAAACCGTGATTTTATCTTGCGCATATTTATCATAAATAGCCGCTACCAAAGCACCACTACTCCCTACTCCATACCCCTGTGGAATACTTGAATCAAAATACATTCCTGTAGCCACATCGCTTTTTAAGGCTTCTAAATTAAAAATAACTAAATCTGGTTGTTCAAGATGTAGTTTTTCAAGGTAGTCTGCAAATCGTTTCAAACTTTCATTTGATGCGATTGCTTCAGCAGAAGGATTTTCATTTCTTTTCAAAGCTCCGTTGTAAAAATTATACGGAATCGAAAGCCCTTTAGAGTCACGAATAATTCCGTATTCTCCAAAGAGTAATATTTTTGAGTAAAACAAAGGTCCTTTCATATAATTTTAAATTAGCAATTTGGGGTTGATAATTATTTTATTTTGTCAATCTTATTTGGGTCTTGTCTGGTGTCGAAAAGAGACAAAACCTTAATTTGCTTTAAATTGTATCTATAATATATAGTTGTTTGTTTTGAAACAACACATCTATATTGATTTTTGTTTACATGAGATTTTGGGAAAATTTCTGGTTCATTTTGAATTATAGAAATTGACTCGTCTAATTTTGCAATGAATTTATCTCTAATTTTCACAGACCATTTGAACTCCAAATAATCCAATAAATCAATTAACCTTTTTTCAGCATTTTTTGAAAAGACAACTTCTCTTTTCATTACCTGTATTTTTTCATCATATCTTCATACAGGACAAACTCACCTCGATCTATTTGTCTATCTCCTTCTTCAATTTCGAATTTTTGATTTTCCGTCAATTCATCCCAGAAATCTTTCTTTTCTTTTTTAAAAATGGATTTGATAGACGCAATAATTGACTCGTCATTGGTTTCTGCCAATAATTTCATCAATTCTTTTTTTTCTAATTCAATATTCATAATCTTATCCTTAAAGCATAAAGATACAAAAATTACAATAGCATTGCACCAATTCCAATTTGGTCACAAATGTACTGACCATTTTGACAATAGCCAACTAATTCGTCCTGAATAAATTGCAATACTTTTTCTTTAACCGCATAAGGATACAAAACATGCACATTTGAACCTGCATCTAATGTAAAACAAACTGGAATCTGCGTCTCCGAACGGAATTTCCAGATGGCATTGATAATTTGCAAGGTATTCGGCTTCATCAAAATGAAATAAGGCATCGAAGTCATCATCATAGCATGTAAAGTCAGCGCTTCGCTTTCGACTACTTTTATAAATTCGTCTACATTTCCGTTTTCAAAAATGACTTTTAACTTATCTAAATTTTCATGTGCCTGCGCAAAACGTTGTTCTGCAAAAGGATGACCGTGCATTAAATCATGTCCTAACGTACTTGACACTTGCTTTTCGCCTTTGTCAACTAACAAAATCGTATCTTGAAAATCCTTGAAATTATCGTGAATGACATGCGGATATTCTACTCCATACAAATCAGTACTTCCTGTAATATTGGCTTGATGCCCCCAAACTACTACTTCTCCTTTTACACTTCGGCAAGCGCTACCTGAACCCAATCGCGCTAAAAAAGACGCTTTTTGATAAAAATAATCCTCGGTCATCTCAGGACGTAAGGCTTTTTCCAAACTCATCAAATTCATCGCCAAAGCTGCCATTCCTGATGCCGAAGAAGCTATCCCTGAACTATGCGGAAAGGTATTTTGTGTATCAATCGTAAAATGATATTCTTTCAAAAACGGCAAATAGACTTCTATTCGCTCAAAAAACTTTTGAATTTTGGGTTTAAAATCTTCTTTTGGTTTTCCTTCGAACAATAGATCAAAAGAGAAACCAGAATCTGTCACATTGAGCGCAG
This sequence comes from Flavobacterium sp. NG2, assembly GCF_034119845.1. Classification (NCBI taxonomy): domain Bacteria; kingdom Pseudomonadati; phylum Bacteroidota; class Flavobacteriia; order Flavobacteriales; family Flavobacteriaceae; genus Flavobacterium; species Flavobacterium sp. NG2. The sequence continues at coordinate 548,826 of NZ_CP139420.1, forward strand.
TCGAAATGTCTTTTTTAGCAAAAGCCAACTTAGTAATCGTTTTACAATTATTCAAAGTAAAACTTACCGATGGATTGGCAGGAATTTGTTGTCCTTTCTTACCCCAATATTTTACTAAAGCAATATTACTAGGAGCGCTCCATTGGAATTGACCAGTTTCAATTGAATTCAAATAAGTTGAAGGTATAAAATCGTTGATTGAAAACATCTAAATATTATTTTGGGCAAAGATACTTTTTTTAGGGAAATCGTAAGACAAACTACAACGTTTTAAACAAAGCCACGAATTCACGAATTTAATAAATAACTAAGCCCTTTTATTCGTGAATTCGTGGCGAAATAAAATCATCATGTTTATATTCAGTATAGAATTATCGATAGAAAGTTTTTAAGTACATTTGAATTCTCAAATTTATTGTATCATGAATAAGATTACCAAAATCCTTTGTATTGTAGTGACCTGCCTAGCGATAGGATATTTTTCGGGTATGGTTACCCGTTCTAGCATCGAAACTTGGTATCCTACACTTATAAAACCGAGTTTCAACCCACCCAATTGGATTTTCGCACCGGTTTGGAGCATGTTGTATATTATGATGGGAATTGCAGCGGGATTGGTTTGGGATCGCATGGATTTTGAAAAAGAAAAAACAACTAAAGCACTTACGGTTTTTGCCATACAACTCGCTTTAAATGCACTTTGGTCTTATTTATTCTTTGGATTAATGAATCCCATGTTAGCTGGAATCGAAATTATTTTACTTTGGCTTTTTGTATATGAAACGTATATCCAATTTTCCAAAATCAACAAATTATCAGGCTACTTATTCCTTCCTTATCTGGCTTGGGTGAGTTTTGCAATGGTTCTGAATTGGAATATTTGGTGGCTTAACAGATAGTCATCAGTGATCAGATTTTTAGTGAACAGACTCAAAAATAGTGCTCAGTCAATAAATATGACAGTAGCATAACGCCCAGACTGATTACTAAAAAAAACGGAACACGGAACACTAATATTAAATTGCATTGGCCACAATAAACCCAGCCGTCCAAGCATTTTGGAAATTAAAACCTCCTGTAATCGCATCGATATTTACAATTTCACCAGCAAAATAAAGATTCTCATGTAGCTTGCTTTCCATGGTTTTGAAGTTGATTTCTTTTAAATCTATTCCTCCCGCGGTTACAAATTCTTCTTTAAAAGTACTTTTCCCATTGACTTGAAAAGTTCCTTTGGTCAATTGGCTTGCTAAGGCTTGCAATTGAGCCTTAGATAAATCAGCCCACTTGGTTTCTGCCTGAATTCCTGATGCCAATACTAAGCTTTCCCACAAACGATTGGTTAGGTCAAATGGCGATTTTTTAGACACCATTTTCTTAGCTTGGTCTTGTTTTAGTTTTTTCAATTGCTGTTCGGCCTCATCGGTATCGGTATCATTTAACCAATTGACATAGATAACAAACTGATAATTTTTATCGTGTAAAATGCGTGCTCCCCAAGCGGATAATTTCAAAATAGCGGGACCACTCATTCCCCAATGGGTAATTAACAAAGGCCCTGTTGAAGTTAATTTAGTATCCTTAACTGTAACGGTTGCTTGAGTGGCTACGCCTGGTAATTCTTTGATTCGGCTGTCTTTGATATTAAAAGTAAACAAAGACGGCACTGGATTCACGATGGCATGCCCATAAGTTTGTAGCATTTCCCAGATTTTAGGATTGCTACCTGTGGCTAAGATTAATTTTGGGGCAATATAATTTTCATTTTGAGTATCTACTTTCCAAAAATTTTCTTTTTTGTAAATAGATTGTACACTTTGCCCTGTAAGCACGGTTATGCCTAGTTTTTGTGTAGCATCCATAAAACAATCAATGATAGTTTGAGAAGAATCGGTAACAGGGAACATACGACCGTCATCCTCAATTTTGAGTTCTACGCCGTGTTTTTCAAACCATTCGATAGTATCTCCCGAGCAAAACTGATGAAAAGGTCCTCGCAATTCTTTTTCGCCACGAGGATAAAACTTCACTAATTCATTAGGTTCAAAACAAGCGTGCGTTACATTGCAACGTCCACCGCCAGAAACACGAACTTTAGATAGGACTTCCTTACCACGTTCAAGAATTGCAATTTTAGTTTTTGGGTTTTTCTCTGCAATATTGATTGCTGTAAAAAATCCTGCTGCACCACCACCGACTATAAGAATATCAAAATTATGAATCATTTTTTTAAGCTTTACCACAAAGTGGTGCAAAGGTAGCATAAAGAAACACTAAGTTTTAATAATCTCTATGGCTTTATTTACCTATAATCTATCTGGAAAATCAGTTATGATTCCATCAACTCCAAAACTTTTTATTTTTCGAATATCTTCGATTTCATTGACCGTCCATGCACAAACTTGAAAACCTTCTTCTTGAATTTTAGCAGTTTTTCTTTTGGTTAACAAATGAAAATAGGGATTTACCGCCTTAGCCTGAATATAGAGCGCAAAACTCAAGGCTAGATTCAAATCAGTTTCGGTTAGTACTCCAATCGCGATATTTGGATTCAAATGCACTACTTTTTGCAAAGCATTCCAATCAAAACTAGAAACTATAAAATGATCGTACGTCCAATTTTTTTCCGAAATATAGTACTCAATTAAGTCAACCACTTTTTCCGCCGACTCGTAACTTTTTAATTCAACATTGACTTCACATTTACGGTCAATCAGGTCTAAAACCTCTGCTAGTGTTGGAATACAATGTACTTTATCTATGCATAAACGCTTTAGTTTGGGCAATGTAAGTTGGTTCACAAATCCTTTACCGTTAGTCGTTCTATCAACGGTTTCATCATGAATTACCATTAACACACCATCTAAACTTAAATGGACATCCAACTCTATTCGATCAACATGCAAGTCAATCGCTTTTTGAAAACCAATTAAAGTATTCTCTGGTTCAAGACCTTTCGCCCCTCGATGCCCTATTTTTAGCATAAACTGTTGTTTAAATAAAGATACACTCCGCTAAAACAATATAAATATTGCTTATTTTTTTAATTCTAAGATTCGAAAAGACTTCCCTTCGACCGTAATATCCTCTTTTAAGTCTAAAATGACATCCTCAAAAACAACTTTCCCAATTGTATAATCTCCTATATTTTCTTTGAATCGAACAGTTGAAAGAGATATTGATTCAATACTATTATTGATAACAACCATCAATGTTTCCGATTCAGTATATCTAAAGTAAACATATTCATTACCTTCTGGGATATAATGTGTCGTTTTTCCATAATGAATAACGCTTTTTGTTTTACGCCAATTGAATAATTTGGCTGTAAAATCAAAATATTCCCTTTGCAACTCGGTACGTTCTTCAGGTTTAAAAGCATTTATTTCGTCACCATCCCAGCCACCAGGAAAATCTTGCCGTATATCCGCGTCACCTAAATACTGATCGCCACCCATGCCTATCTCAGAACCATAATACAGCTGTGGAATACCACGTACAGTTGCGAGAATCACCATCGCCATTTTATATTTTCGAACATCAAAATTATAGCAATAATTCAATCGCTTGGAATCGTGATTTTCAGCAAAAATCATAAGATTAAAGGCATTGGGGTATAAAAAATCAAACGTTAGTGAGTCATAAATTCGAGTCATTCCCCTATCCCAACTCCCATCATCTTCATTGAATACCATTTGTAAAAAATCACAAAGGGCAAAATCCATAACCGAAGGCAAATTAGAATTATAGTCATGAATTTGGCCTGTTTTACTATCCTTTTGCCAATAGGCCAAAATACCGTGATTGCGTTGCGTAATTTCACCTACCATATTAAAATTAGGATATTCATCCATAATGGCTTTGGTCCACTGCGCCATTTGCTTGGGTTCGGCATAATTAAAGGTGTCAATCCGCAAACCATCCAAATTAGCATATTCAATCCACCAAACAGCATTTTGAGTCAAATATTTCAAAACCAAAGGATTCGTAATATTCAAATCAGGCATCGTAGGCACAAACCACCCCTCAATACATTGTTTTCTATCTATCTTGGCTGCGTTGACATCCAAAACCGTGGTACGTTTATGATTGGTTTGCAAATAGTCTTCAAAAGTATTTATCCAATCTTTAGTTGGAGGATCTTTTACTATCCAATGTGCCAATCCCCAATGATTCGTAACATAATCATGAATCAATTTCATCCCTCGTTTATGCAATGAAGCCGATAAACGAACATAATCTTCATTTGTCCCAAAACGTGGATCTACTTTATAAACATCCGATTGTGCATAGGAATGATAAGAATACTCTTCTTCATCATCTTCGCAAAGCGGTGTACTCCAAATTGCAGTTACTCCTATGGATTCAATATAATCTAAATGCTGGATAATTCCATTGATATCACCACCATGTCTTCCACCGGGTAGTTCTCGATTGTATTTTTCAACTGTATTTTTATCATTATTGTTTACTCCATTTCCATTAGCAAAACGATCCGGCATCAGTAAATAAATTACATCCGAAGAATCAAAACCCTTTCGCTCTGCAGATCCTTCACGACGTTGTTTGAAACTATATTTTTGAGTAAAAATAGTTTTGGTGTTTCTTTTGAAAATAAAAAAAACATCCTTTGCATAATCCCATTTTACCACAACCGTCACAAAAATGTAATTGGAATTTTCTGTTTTGGTCACCTTCCTTATCAAACCTGATTCAGAAGCAGAAACGCAATACTGTCCAATATTTTTACCGTAAAATAAAATCTCTAGTTCTTTGTTCTGCATACCTGCATACCAAAATGGAGGTTCTATTCTTTGAATGGGTAATTGCGGTTTTGAAATCATTTTTTATTGGTCCTAATTATTTATGACAAATTCAAAAATACAATTTTTTAAAAGAGCAAAAACCAATACCTCTTAATTTGTATAGGAAAATTTCATCATAACTAAATAACTAAAAACCTCCTTTTATCTTTAGCGGTTTTAATTATCTTTGAAAATATTCCAATTGTTATAAAATCGAAAACAAAACCATGAACTGGGAACAACTTTTATCACTTAAACGCCAAGGAGACAAAGGCAAAAGATTACGAATAGAACAAGACGACACCCGACTAGGATTTGAGGTTGATTACGACCGAATCATTTTCTCTGCGGCTTTCAGAAGTTTACAGGATAAAACCCAGGTAATTCCGCTTTCAAAAACTGATTTTGTGCACACGCGTTTGACACATAGTCTGGAGGTTTCAGTTGTGGGACGTTCTCTTGGGAGATTAGTAGGAAAAAAAATCATCGAAAAACATCCTTATCTTAAGGAAACCCATGGTTTTCATATGAATGATTTTGGAGCCATCGTCGCAGCCGCTTCATTGGCACATGATATAGGAAATCCTCCGTTTGGACATTCGGGTGAAAAGGCGATAGGCGAGTATTTTTCGATTGGCAATGGACAGGTTTTCAAAGACAAATTAAGCCCAAAACAATGGCAAGATTTAATTGACTTTGAGGGGAATGCTAATGGTTTTTCAGTAATGACAGCGAGTCGTCCTGGAATTGAAGGCGGACTCCGAATTTCTTATGCGACTTTGGGTGCTTTTATGAAATACCCAAAAGAGAGTTTACCCAAAAAACCAACTAAAAATATTTCAGACAAAAAATACGGTTTCTTCCAAACTGACAAGGCTTTTTTTGAAGATGTCGCTAATGATTTAGGATTAATACCTAATAAATCTGGAAATGATGTTGGTTTTGAAAGACATCCTTTGGCTTATTTAGTTGAAGCTGCCGATGATATTTGTTACACGATTATCGACTTTGAAGACGGAATCAATCTTGGATTAGTTTCTGAAGATTTTGCATTGGAATATCTTATCAAACTAGTCAAAGACAGTATTGGCACCTCAAAATACAAGAGCCTTGAAACTAAGGAAGACCGTATCAGTTATTTGAGAGCACTTGCTATTGGAAGTCTAATTAACGACGCCGTAAATGTTTTTATCGAAAATGAAGAAGCCATCTTAGCTGGAAAATTTCCTTTTGCCTTAATGGACAAAAGCAAATACAAAGCCCAAATGGACGATATTATAAAAATTAGCATTGACAAGATTTATCAAAGTCGTGAAGTTATCGAAAAAGAGATTGTAGGGTATCAAATAATCCAGACTTTACTCGACAAATTTATCACGGCATTCAATAATCATTTTGAAGGTAAAGCGTCAAATTACGACAACTTACTTCTGAAATTATTACCTGAAAAACATCATCTAGACAAAGACAATCTCTATGAGCGTCTGTTGCATATTTGCCACTACATTTCTTTGCTGACAGATGGAAATGCATTGGAATTATTTAATACTATTAATGGTAAAAAAGGAATCTAGAAGCAAACAAGCTTTAAAAAGATAGCCACGAATTTATGAATTAGAAAATTTAATTCGTGAATTCGTGGCTTTTTAAATTAACATTCTAGTTCCTTTAACTACTTTATTGAATTACCATTGCAATTTCAGCACTATTAGAAATGAACCTAAGAAGTAAATAGCTTCTGAAACAAGTTTACAATAATCCCTAAAAGGTATAGGTTAAACCAACACCTAAAACTTGTTTTAATTGCATTTTGGGACCTACGGTAACCTGTTTTCCATCAATTTCCTCTTTGGCTTTGATATCATCATCATAAACCACATGAACGCCTATATTTGTTTTTACATATTGATTGACAACCAAGTCTAAAACCAAATCATAGTCAATATCTACATTCCCATAATTATTAATATAATCTGAATACAAACTCAAACGGTTTTCAAAACTGATATTCTTGGCAATCTTCTTTTTGTAATAAGCCGTAATCAAGGTTCCTAATTCCGATTTTATTTTTTTACTATGCCTGACTAAATTGCCTTCTTCGTCATAAATCGCCTTGGGCACACCAAAAGAACCTTTATCAGCCAATCGTTGGTTAGCGACATAAGTGACTTTTGAAGTAAAAGGAGAAAAATAAAACAGTCTATCCTTTTTCTCTGAAGCATACTCAGCACCTACACCCAGAAAAGAATAGGCTGGTGCAAAAGGTCCTGAAACCGACACCTCTTTATTAGGATAGGCGTATCCTTCTGTAAACTGCGTATTGAAATTAAATTTAGCACTATGGTACCAATTAGATTTCTCATTTTCACGGTAACCAAAAGTAGAACTAAACTGAAAGGCATCCTCTGTTTTTCGAAGTTCGATTCCATCTTGTTTATTTAAACCGTAGCGCATGATGAGTTCGTTGGCCCATCTTACATTCTCATTGGTATAATTTCTGTTGAACTTCGTTTTCATTAAACCCGAAATAGAACTTGTCCCCCCAGCGTTCCAGTTCACAAACAAAATTTCAGAAATAAAGAAACCTATAGAATTTTTCTTTTCCCAGCGAGAAACAGAGTCACTTGGCTGTGGTAAAGGTTGTAAAGTTGTAATAATTTTTTGTGAAAACACATTTACTGTAATTAACAAGAATAGTATAACTGCATGTAATTGTTTCATTATAAATCTATTGTTTTTAATTTCTAATTATTGGTTTAAGGCATTAGCAAAATGAACTACTAAACTTTGAACGTCTATTTTGCATAATTGTTGTAATTCAGCAACCTTACCTTGTTCTACATAGTTATCAGGTATTCCCAATGTCTCAATAGAAACAGCATAAGCATGTTGCGTAGCAAAAGCCGAAATCGCTCCGCCAAAGCCACCAATTATTGTGCCATCTTCAATAGTTATAATTTTTTTAAAAATTTTAAATATATAATGAAGTGTTTTTTCGTCTAATGGCTTTACAAAACCAAAATCAAAATGTGCAATTTCAGTGGGATTGTTTAAGTTTTCTATCGCCAAGGAAGCATTTACACCAATGGCACCATTTGATAAAACAGCTATCTGAGTTCCTTCTTTTAAACAGTGTGCTTTCCCAATTTCGATTTCAGAATATTTTCTAAAAAAATCCGATTGCCAATTAGCTGTAACTCCTCTACCTCTAGGATAACGAATCGCGATAGGATGATTCAATCCGAGTTGGGCTGTATATAAAATATTTTGCAAATCTATTTCATTCAAAGGCGAATAGACTATTAAATTAGGGATGCAACGCAAATAAGCCAAGTCAAATACACCATGATGAGTCGCTCCATCTTCGCCTACTAAACCTGCTCTGTCCAAACAAAAAATGACGGGCAAGTTTTGCAAAGCCACATCATGTATCAATTGGTCATAAGCGCGTTGCATAAAAGTCGAATAGATATTACAATAAACAATCATGCCTTGTGTAGCCATTCCGGCTGCCAAAGTCACGGCATGCTGTTCCGCAATTCCTACGTCAAAAGCACGTTCTGGCAAGGCGTCCATCATGAATTTTAGCGAACTACCCGAAGGCATTGCAGGTGTGATTCCAATTATTTTTTTATTTTTTTGTGCCAAATCCAAAAGGGTTAACCCGAAAACATCTTGGTATTTTGGTGGTAAATCATCCTCTGACTTTAAATAGATTTCGCCTGATTTAGCATCAAATTTACCAGGAGCATGGTATTTCACTTGATCTTCTTCGGCTTGCTTGAGTCCTTTTCCTTTGGTGGTGATAATATGAAGAAACTTAGGCCCTTTTATTTTTTGTAATCGTTTTAATTCTTTGACAACAGCAAAAATATCATTGCCATCAATAGGCCCTGAATAATCAAAATTCAAGGATTTGATAATATTATTTTGACGGTGGTTTTTTCCTGTTTTTACAGCGGTTAAATATTCTTTTAATGCCCCTACACTCGGGTCAATCCCAATGGCGTTGTCATTTAGTATCACCAATAAATTAGCATCTGTAACACCAGCATGATTCAATCCTTCAAAAGCCATTCCTGAAGCAATAGAAGCATCACCAATCACTGCAATGTGTTGTTTATCGACTTCACCTTTTAAATTGGAAGCAATTGCCATCCCCAAAGCAGCCGAAATTGAAGTAGAGGAATGGCCTACGCCAAAAGCATCATACACACTTTCACTCCTTTTTGGGAAACCAGATATCCCTCCTAATTGACGATTGGTATGAAAAATATCTTTTCGTTCTGTCAAAATCTTGTGACCATAGGCTTGATGACCTACATCCCAAATCAAAAGATCTTCGGGCGTATTGAATACATAATGCAAAGCCACGGTCAACTCCACCACTCCTAAACTGGCACCCAAATGCCCTTCTTTAACCGCCACAATTCCAATGATAAAATCACGTAGTTCTTGTGCTAATTGCGGGAGCTGTGCTTCGTCGAGGAGACGTAAATCTTTTGGAGAGGAAATATGTTCGAGTAAGTTGGTTTTCATTAGGATTTCAAAAACGCAAATTTACGGTTTTAAATCTAATTTCTGATTTGAAGTTTTTTATTAATAACTACCATGAAGATTCGCTAAGCAGACACTGTATCACAAAAAATGTATCGCACATCTTCATGTGTTTCTTTTCAACTTCATGTCCTATAGAAAAACACTATCACAATAGCATTGACAAAAGCGTTAATCAATTATAATCGCCCTTAACAAATACGAAATCCGTATTTTTGCTCCATGATAAATCCATTCACTGACGAATACTTCATGAAAAAAGCCTTGCAAGAAGCCGAAATGGCTTTTGAAAAAGGTGAAATCCCCGTGGGTGCACTAGTCGTTATCAACGACCGAATTATAGCCCGTTCCCACAACCTAACCGAATTACTCAATGACGTAACCGCTCATGCCGAAATGCAAGCGATTACAGCAGCAGCCAATTTCCTTGGTGGTAAATACTTAAAAGACTGCACACTGTATGTTACCTTAGAACCTTGCCAAATGTGCGCGGGTGCTTTGTATTGGAGTCAGGTTTCGAAAATTGTTTTTGGTGCTAGTGATACGCATCGTGGTTTTGAAAAAATGGGCGGACAACTGCATCCAAAAACTACAGTAGTTCGTGGTGTTCTAGCAGATGAAGCGGCTGATTTAATGAAACGTTTTTTTGCTGAAAGAAGAAAATAATAATTCGAGTACAACTGCCCTAGCCCAGATGGAAGCGGCATCCTTGTGGCGGCTGGCATTTATGCCGCCACAAGATAGAGCGGACAGCTGGAAATAGCTCCAAAAAAAACCATAAATCTGTTCACAAAAAATCACAAAAAAACCGCTCATCTTTCGAAAAGCGGTTTTTGTTTATTCTTTTATAGCATTTCCTTTTTTGTCAAAGAAATGATATTCTAGGTACGTGTAAGCGTCACGTGGTATGATTTTCACCCATTTCTTATGTTCAAAAAACCATTTTGAACGTAAGGATGGAAAACCTTTACTGAGGTATGCAGCCACAAATGGATGTACATTAAGCACAACATTTTTGTGGGTTTTTAATATTCTTTCTAAATCCGAATTGATTTTATCGATGATTAATATTGGCGCTTCAATTTCGCCATTGACATCGTTTGGATCTTCTTCTCTAGTTTTGATATTAACTTCCGGTCTTACCCTTTGTCTTGTTATTTGGACTAATCCAAACTTACTTGGAGGTAAAATCTTGTGTTTCGCTTTATCATCATTCATTTCTTCCCTCAGGAAGTCGAACAAGACTTTACGATTTTCAGGATTAGACATATCAATAAAATCAATAACAATAATTCCACCCATGTCACGCAGACGTAGTTGTCTTGCGATTTCAGCTGCGGCAATCATGTTGACTTCCATGGCAGTATCCTCTTGATTAGTGGCTTTATTAGAACGGTTTCCGCTGTTTACGTCAATGACGTGCAAAGCTTCGGTATGTTCGATAATAAGATAAGCCCCTTTACTCATGGAAACTGTTTTCCCAAAAGATGTTTTGATTTGTCTCTCGATGTTGTATTTCTCAAAAATTGGAGTGTCTTTTGATTGATAAAACTTAACAATTGATTGTTTGGAAGGCGCAATTTCTTGCAAATAATCCTTTGTTTGTTGGTACAACTCTTCATCATCTATTTGAATACCACTAAAGGTATCATTAAATACATCTCTTAATATTGAAGAAGCTCTATTGAGCTCTCCTAATACTTTGGATGGATGATGAGCAGTTGGTAATTTTTTACACATTGCAGTCCATCTGCTTAGCAGGTTCTGCAAATCTTTTTCTAATTCGGCTGTATTTTTGCCTTCGGCTACTGTTCTAACAATAACACCAAATCCCTTCGGTTTGATTGACTGTACCAGTTTTTTAAGTCTGTCTTTTTCTTTTTTGTTTTCTATTTTTTGAGAAATAGAAACGCGATCTGAGAAAGGCACCAAAACAATAAAACGACCTGCAAGAGAAAGCTCAGCGCTAATTCTAGGTCCTTTAGTTGAAATAGGTTCTTTGACTACTTGTACAAGAATAGATTGGTTGGCATTAATTACACTGGTAATCGTACCGTCTTTTTCTATCTCTTTTTCAAACTGAAAGTTTTTTAGGGAGAAATCTTTTAATTTACCTGCGCTTACAAGTTTTATGAATTTCAATTGGGAAGATAAATTAGGTCCTAAATCGTGATAGTGTAAAAAGGCATCTTTTTCGAAGCCTACATTCACAAAAGCAGCATTAAGACCAGCAACTGGTTTTCGTATTTTGGCAATAAAAATATCACCTACTTGAAAGTTGCTTTTTTCTTCTTCCTTATGTAATTCAATTAGTTTTCCATCTTTTAATAAGGCAAAATCTACGAAATCAGAACTAGATCGAATGATTAATTCTTTATTCATTTGTAAATTTTTATCCGAACTGTCAATTCGGGATTTGGGATTTAGGATTTGGGATTTTTGAATCCTAAATCTAAAAATCCTAATTCCTAAATTAATAATAGGGATGGATTAAACAATATTTTAACAGGTATTGTACCCGGTAGGGAAAGATAAATATCCAATTTTAAAATTCCAAATTCCAAATAAAGTCACTGCTGACTTCGTAATTTTTGGATTTTGGATTTTATTTTTTGGAATTTTTGAAATTTCCCAAATTTCAATGAACGTTTAAAAAGAAAAAAGTAGTTATAAACTACTTTTTCTTTTTGTGACGGTTAGCTCTCGCTCTTTTCTTACGTTTGTGAGTCGCTACCTTATGTCTTTTTCTTTTTTTACCACTTGGCATAATCGTTTAGATTTTATGATTAATATTATTATTTTGCTTCGTTATTCGTTTTTACTCCTTCTACAAAAACTTTTGCAGGTTTGAAAGCAGGAATATTGTGTGCAGGAATTTTGATTGTAGTGTTCTTAGAAATATTTCTTCCTGTTTTTTCAGCTCTAGTTTTTACGATAAAACTTCCAAAACCTCTTAAGTAAACATTATCTCCAGTTTCCAAAGAATTTTTTACTTCTTCCATAAAAGTTTCAACTGTTGCTTGAACATCACCTTTTTCAAGTCCTAGTTTTTCTGAAATTTTCGCTACGATATCTGCTTTCGTCATTTTCTTTCCTATTTATTATTTTGTAATAATTTTTTTTGAGTGTGCAAATATAGGAATTTAAAAAACAATAAATCAAGCTAAATCGTTAAATTTTAATCATATAAACTTTTACTTTTGTTGTCAAATAATTAAAAATGATTTTTCATAACCCTCTAATTTCATGGTATTTACAAAACAAGCGTGATTTACCATGGAGAACCACCACTAATCCGTACCCTATTTGGCTGTCTGAAATCATTCTTCAACAGACGCGAGTAGCTCAAGGATTGCCTTATTTTTTATCATTTACCACGGCTTTCCCAACTGTTTTCGATTTAGCAAAAGCCAACGAAGAAGAAGTGTTAAAATTATGGCAAGGATTAGGTTATTATTCCCGTGCCCGCAATCTCCACAAAACAGCACAATATATCGCCTTTGAATTAAATGGAGTTTTCCCAAACAATTATAAAGACCTATTACAATTAAAAGGAGTGGGCGAATATACCGCTGCCGCCATTGCATCCTTTGCATATAATGAAGTCGTTCCTGTTGTAGACGGAAATGTATTTCGAGTATTAGCCAGATATTTTGATATAGAAACAGATATAGCTCAGGCTTCCGCCAAAAAAGAATTCACAGCTCTAGCATCCGAATTAATCCCTAGAGACAAGCCCGCTTTGTTCAACCAAGCCATTATGGAATTTGGCGCTTTGCAGTGTGTCCCCAAAAATCCAGATTGTTCGGTTTGTGTCTTTAATACTAGTTGTGCTGCTTTACAAAAAAACAAAGTGGACTTATTACCTGTGAAATCCAAAAAACTAAAGGTAAAAAATAGATTCTTCAACTATTTAGTAGTACAAGATGACGAAAACCAAACGCTGATTCAAAAACGAATACATAAAGGAATTTGGCATAACCTATATGAGTTCCCTTTAATCGAAACCGAAAAAGAAGAAGGGTTTGACTATATCTCAAATGTCATCACCAAGGATTTTTTCAAAAAAAACACTATCACAAGCATCCTTGAACCTAACGATAAAAGTATCATCCACAAATTATCACACCAGCATTTACATATTAAGTTCTGGGAAATCAAAGTAAAAGGAAAAGTAGAAAAAGGGATTAACAAAGAAGAATTAAAAAGTTTCCCCTTCCCAATTGTTATTCATAATTTTATTGAAAAGGATTGAAAAACGCATCAAAAAAATGTATCTTTGAGAGAAATACCATAACTATAATATGAACGGCACATTAAATAAAGTAATGTTAATAGGTCATCTTGGCGACGATGTTAAGATGCATTATTTTGACGGAGGAAATTGTATCGGTAGATTTTCATTAGCTACTAATGAAGTTTACATTAACAAAACTACTAACGAAAGAATCACCTCTACGGAGTGGCATAATTTGGTCGTTCGAAATAAAGCAGCCGAAATTTGCGAAAAATATTTATCTAAAGGAGACAAAATTTACGTTGAAGGACGCATCAAGTCGAGACAGTGGCAATCAGAGGATGGGAGCACAAAATACACAACAGAAATTCAAGTAACCGAATTCACCTTTCTGTCTACAAAAAAAGACACTGAAAACAACAAACAAAATCAGCCTTCTGAATCACCAAAAAACACTAACTTTGACGCACAAAATAACGACTTACCTATAAATGATTTGCCGTTTTAATTGTTTAACTAATATTTTTTAATTTGGACCCAGAGCCCAGTTTGAATTTAGCATACGCATTAGACACTGATCTATTGTTTGGTTTCATCGGAATACTCGCTTTGCTTTTTTGCTCAGCAATAGTTTCTGGTGCTGAAGTAGCTTTGTTTTCGCTTTCACAAAAAGACATTGACGACTCTATTCAAGAAAACAACGCCAAAGGAAAAATCCTTTCTGAACTACTCAATCGCCCCAAAAAACTTCTTGCTACACTTTTAGTTGCTAATAACTTTATCAATATAGGTGTCGTAATTTTATTTTCTTTTATCGGAAGCAATCTATTTTCGAATGTTGACTCTCCAGTTATTAAATTCATTCTTGAAGTTATTGTTGTCACTTCCTTATTATTGCTTTTTGGCGAAGTCTTACCAAAAGTTTACGCCAGCCGCAACAATGTCAAATTTGCAGAATTTATCGCCTTACCTATTTTAGTGTTAGACAATATGCTTTCTCCTATAAGTATTCCTATGCGCGGTGCAACTGTTTATTTACACAATAAATTAGGCAAACAAAAAACTAGCTTTTCTGTTGACCAACTTTCTCAAGCTTTAGAACTCACCTCATCTGATGACACTTCATCCGAAGAACAAAAAATACTAGAAGGCATTGTAAGCTTTGGAAACACAGACACCAAACAAGTGATGAGCCCTCGTATCGATGTATTTGCACTTGAAATCACAGAAACATTTTCTGAAATCTGTCCGAAGATTATCGAAAAAGGCTATTCTAGAATTCCTGTTTACCGTGACAATATCGACCAAATAGAAGGAATATTATTCGTAAAAGATTTACTTCCTCATATTACCAAACAAGATTTTGATTGGGCCACACTAATCAGAGAACCATTTTTCGTTCCTGAAAACAAAAAACTCGACAACCTTCTAAAGGATTTTCAAAATATGAAAAACCATCTAGCGATCGTAGTTGATGAATATGGTGGAACCTCAGGTCTGGTTTCCTTAGAAGATGTAATCGAAGAAATTGTTGGTGACATTAGCGATGAATTTGATGACGAAGATGTAAACTATTCACAGCTTGACGACAAAAATTATATTTTTGAAGGCAAGATAAACCTTAAAGACTTCTACCGAATTATCGATGTAGACGAAAACACCTTTGAATCCAAAAAAGGAGAAGCCGAAACTTTAGCGGGATTTATCCTTGAAATCACAGGAAGCTTCCCTAAGAAGGGACAAAAGATAGCATACGAAAACTGCCTTTTCACCGTTGAAACATTAGACAAAAAACGCATCAAACAAATAAAGGTTACACTACATTAATGTATAGCGCTGCTAAATTTTAAATAAAAATGTTTAGAAACACGATTACTTACATACTTCTCTTTTTTATATTTCTATTGACTTTCAGCTGCAAAGACAACGTTTTACCTAAACCAGCTAGCTACTTAAGATTAGATTATCCTGAAGCAGAGTACGATAATTTTGAAAACGACTGTCCCTTTGGTTTTGAAATAAACTCGAAAGCCATCATTAAAGCCGATAAAAATTGTGGTTTCAGTATCAGTTACCCAAAGATGAAAGCTACAATTTATTTGACTTACAAACCCGTAAACGGAAACATCAATAGCTTATTAAGAGACGCCCAAAAATTGACATACGAACACGTCATCAAAGCAGATGACATCTTAGAACAACCTTATCTCAATCCTGATAAAAAAGTGTACGGAATGTTCTATCAAGTAAATGGAAACGCAGCAACTAACTCACAGTTTTATGTAACAGATAGCACTAAACATTTCATTACTGGTTCGGTTTATTTTTATGCGAAACCTAATTTTGACTCTATCATGCCCGCGGCTAGTTATATCAAAAACGATATGCAACGATTGATGGAAACATTGAAATGGAAGTAAGGCATTCTCAAACATTTCTTAATTGTAAAAAATGAAGGATAAAAACTTTACCTTCATTCAATATAGGCCATAAAAAAAACGATTAAAAAGGCAAGCTTCTTAATCGTTTTTTTCATTTTAGCATCTCGACTGCGCTCTATAAGACAGCCTAGGTATCAACAATTATTAATGAAAATCTGAAACCTTATAAGTTGATCCGTCTCCAGTAGCTTGCACTATTTGAGTCAGTGAAGATTGATTTTGAATGGTTTTATCGAAAGTTACCGTCGCTAATTTTTTATCGAAATCAACTTCAGCCGATTGTACACCATCTAAATCTGATAATTCTTCTTGAATAGTTTTAGCACAACCAATAGCACAAGTCATTCCTTCAATTTTAAATGTAGCCGCTTGTAAATTCTCAGGAGCGATTTCCTTTTTTACTTTTGGCGCCTTAACTTCAATTTGAGGAATTATCTTTTCCCCTTCTTCAGAGTTTTTTTTGCAGCTAACCAATAAAACTCCTGCAAGAGCCATGATTGCAATGGATTTTAAAATTTTCATGAGTTTGTGTTTAAAAATATTTACAAAATTACTCAAATAACTACCGCTTATTCATAAAATAATTACAATTTTGACTTAAAATAAAATGATCACCACAAATTTTCACAAATTCATCGTTCTTAATAATTACACTAATCCTAAAAAAGCACTCCATCATTAGATGATTAAAAGCTAAATTTAATTTGTGTAATAAAAGCTTAAATCCCATAATCTGTGGGAATTTATGTAATTTGTGGTTATTTTTTTTTCGACGAAACTAATAAACAAAAATGGAATCAAAACAATTGAAATGGATTTACTTATCGGTTCTTGCCTTGATTTGGGGTAGTTCTTTTATACTAATAAAAAAAGGACTTCTGGGGCTAACCGCCATTCAAGTGGGTTCGTTGCGAATTATTTTCGCTTCCTTTTTTTTACTTCTGATTGGCTTCAAAAGCTTAGTTAAAATCCCGAAACAAAAGTGGAAATATATCGCCATAACTGCAATGTTTGGCACCTTCTTCCCCGCTTTTCTTTTTTCAATTGCTCAGACAGAACTAGACAGCTCTGTAACTTCTATTTTAAATTCTTTAACTCCATTGAACACTTTGGTTATTGGCGCTATATTCTTTGGCATTGGTTTCCAAAAAAGACAACTCTGGGGCGTGTTTATCGGATTATTAGGAAGTTTACTTCTAGTCTACAATGGCGCACAAAATCATCCAGAACAAAACTACTACTATGCCTTGCTAATCATAATGGCTTCCTTTTGTTATGCTACCAATGTCAATTTGATAAAACGATATTTATTTGACCTAAACCCCATAAGTATTACTACGGGGAATTTTATTGTGCTTTTGGCACCTGCTTTAGCTATCTTGTATTTCACAGGTTTTAATGAGCAAATACATATTGAAAAAGTGCAGAAAGCTGTTGGTTTTATACTTATTTTAGGTGTTTTAGGTACAGGAATCGCTAATATTCTTTTCTTTAAGCTGATTCAGATTGCTTCTCCTGTTTTTGCAGCTTCAGTAACGTATTTGATTCCCGTTGTGGCTTTCTTTTGGGGATTATTGGACAACGAGCTATTAACACCTGTTCAGTTTTTCGGTGCTTTTATTATTTTGATTGGAGTGTATTTATCGGCTAGGAAGCAGTAGTTTTTTTTTTAAACACATAGAATCATAGAGTTTTCTTTACGAATAAGACGCTTTGCTTAGGATAGATATACATAGCGACTTTATTTAGTAAATATGATTCTACCAGAGTCTTGCGTGAGGGATGGCAGTGGAGCTCTTTTATGGGTTGCCTTTTGCAACCCATAAAAAGCGGGAACGTACAGCCCGACCCGTAGTTTTTCACGGAGGGGCACGCCCAAAGAATCACTCCTTTAATAGTTAGGTTTCTCGGTTGGGTTACCGAATTTATCAAAATAAAACATTGGAATGTTTAGTTTTTCTAAACCAGGAAGCACTTCCTCCCCTTTTCCAGCAATGATAATTCGGGTGTTATCAATTAAGAAATATTTATTTGCTGCTTTCAGAATATCCTCTGGAGTTACGGCATTGACATTCTTGATATAGTTTTCGTAGAAGTCTTTTGGCAAATCATCTGTTTCTATATTCAGCGCATATCTTGCTACAGATTGTGGTTTTTCGACCTTCATTACAAAACGACCTACAAATCCTGCTTTCACATCTTTTAACAATTTCTCTGATACTTTTTCGGTGCGCATTTTTTTAATTTCTTTGACAAATTCGACCACCGCACTGTCTGTTGCACTGTTTCGTACTGATGAATACGATTTCAATTTGGTTACAAATTTATCGACACCTATCGAGGAACTAGCACCGTATGTCCAACCGTGTGCTTCGCGCAAATTCATATTTAATTTACTGTTATAATCACCTCCTAGAATTTGAGTAGCAATAACCGCTGGAAAAAAATCAGGAGCATTCATTTTTAGATGTAAGGTGTTTACCAAGGCGATTTCGGACTGTGAAGCATTGGGCACATCGACAAAATTGATTTGCGTAAAAGGCACATTTACTGGGTCAGGATAATTTTGTTTTGGAACAGAACGTTTTTCCCATTTCCCAAAAAGCTTTTCAACCATTCCTTTGACTTCATTGAACTTAACATCACCAATGATAACCAAATAGGCGTTTTCAGGAACAAAATAAGTATGGTAATTTTCCTTTACATCGTTCAAAGTCACTCTGTTTACAGACTCAGGCGTAATATATTCACCTGCGGGATGATTTTTACCAAATGCCAACGCATCTACCACACGGCTAGCAATAGCAGAGGCACTCTTTTCTTGTGATTTTAGAGTTTCAATAATCTTTGCCTTTTCCTTATCTAATTCTTCTTGCGTAAAATTAGGAAACAAAGCCCCTTCAGATAATAATTCTAAAACACGACCGGCATATTTTGAAAGTGTACTAGCATAGCCTCCATTTGAACTCAAACTGATATTGGCCCCCATAAAATCAATTTCTTCATTGAAATCGTCTTTTGAAATATTCGTACTTCCATTCCCCATCAAACTACTTGTCAAATCATCGACTCCCTTTTTTTCTTTTTCCACAAAAGGAGGATTATCCAAAGTAAGATTAAAAGTTGCTCTTGGAAGTTTATGATCTTCCACCACCAATACCTTTAATCCATTGGCCAAAGTAAAAATTTGAGGCTTCTTGATATTAACAGTAGGTAGTTTCCCTGGTTTGGGTTGTGTATAATTTTGTGCTTGCATAATGCCAGTAAGTAACAATAGGATGAATAAGTATTTGGTATTTTTCATAACGGACTTAGTTCTGAGCGTCGGTAGAGGGAACATAATCTAAAATTAATCGTTGATTGAGATTCAAATATCTATTAGCAACATCTTTAATCTCTTCTCTAGTGATAGAGTGATAAATATCAATCTCATTGTTGACTAGACTAATATCACCATATAAAAGATAATATTTAGCTAAATTTTCAGCAATTCCTTCTACACTAGAATTACTATTGACATATTGATTTTCGAACTGATTTTGCAATTTTTGAAAATCTTTCTCAGAAATCAAATTGGTTTGAATTTTCTCTATTTCCTCATCCATTTCTTTCAACAAATCTTCGCTAGTATGTCCTTCCATAGGCAAGCCATATATGATATACATACCATAATCTTCTTGACTATAGGAGAAAGCACCTATTTGCAAGGCTTTTTTCTTTTCGTCGACAATTTTCTTATACAACTTCGAACTTTTTCCATCACTCAAATAAGCCGAAATAAAATCTAAAACACGAGCGTCTCTAGTTTTCATCGAAGGCGTTCGGTATGAAGCCAAGACCATTGGAATCTGAATATTAGGATCCTCGTAATACGCCTTTATTGTTTTGGTAATTGGCTCTTCTTTATATATAGGTCTTGTTATCTCTTCACCTCTTTTAATTGTGCCAAAATATTTATGAATCCATTCTTTAGTCTGTTTACCCTCAAAATCCCCAGCAACGACTAGAACAGCGTTGTTTGGTATATAGAATTTATGATTAAACATTTGGAAATCTTCTAATTTTGCAGACTCCAAATGTTCCATTGAGCCAATAATAGACCAACGGTACGGATGATTAACAAACATATTTTCTTTGACCACATTGATAACATAACCATAAGGCTGATTGTCATAACGCGACCTTTTTTCTTCTTTGATTACTCCTTTTTGAGTATCCACTCCTATTTGCCCAATAACAGGATGTCTTAACCTTTCGGATTCCATCCAAAGTCCAAGTTCTAAACTATTAGAAGGGAAAACTTCATAATAATAGGTACGATCTTCAGATGTATTGGCATTATTCACACCTCCATTCGAAGAAACTATTTTCATCCACTCCCCTCTTTTAATATTCTTTGTCCCTTCAAACAATAAATGTTCGAAAAAATGAGCAAAACCTGTCTTGTTTGGATTTTCATCTTTCGAACCTACATGATACATTACCGAAGTCACAACCACGGGAGCCGAATTGTCCTGATGCAGAATCACATGCATACCGTTGTCAAGGTCATATTCTTCGAATGCTATTTTTTGTGCAGAAGCCACGCTGCCTAACATAAGAGCACTGGTTGCTATCATTATATATTTTTTCATAAAGATTAATAAAAATTGTATTTTGAATACCTCAATAATTCCATCAAAAATACTTTTTTTTAGTTAGGATTGAAGATTTGTTTCAGTTTTTAACCAAAAATTTACACCTGTTTTTTAAGTTCAACCCCTTGAAACACACCCGACAAACAAAATACGATATTTTTTATTTTAAGTAATTGCACAGTAAAAATTAAATTGTATATTTGCAACCTTAAAAATTTATAAATCATTCAGTATGTATGCAATCGTAGAGATAGCAGGGCAACAGTTCAAAGTAAGCAAAGACTTAAAGGTTTATGTTCACCGTTTGGCTAACGAAGAAGGTTCAAAAGTATCTTTTGACAAAGTTCTTTTATTAGATGACAATGGAAACGTAACTTTAGGCGCCCCAGCTATAGAAGGTGCTTCAGTAGAAGCTAAAGTGTTACAACACTTAAAAGGAGACAAAGTTATCGTTTTCAAAAAGAAAAGAAGAAAAGGATACAAGAAAAGAAACGGTCACAGACAGTATCTTACTCAAATTGTAATTGAAGGTATTACTGCAACAGGTGCTAAAAAAGCAGCTCCTAAAAAAGCAGCAGCAGAAGCAACTACTGAAGAGGCAGCTCCAAAAGTAAAAAAAGCTCCAAAAGCTAAAAAAGAAGATACTCAAGAATAATAACAATATTAAAACTAATACGTCATGGCTCACAAGAAAGGTGTCGGTAGTTCCAAGAATGGTAGAGAATCAGAATCAAAACGTTTAGGTGTTAAGATTTATGGAGGACAAGCTGCTATCGCAGGGAACATCATCGTAAGACAAAGAGGTTCTAAACACAATCCAGGTGAAAATGTTTACATCAGTAAAGATCACACACTACACGCAAGAGTAGATGGAATTGTGAAGTTCCAAAAGAAAAGAGACAACAAATCATACGTTTCAATCCTTCCATTCGAAGTTGAAGCTTAATTGATTTTCTCAATCACAACAAAAACCCAATTCGCAAGAATTGGGTTTTTTTGCTTTTTAATCAATTCACAACTTGCAAATAAACGTTTTTTTCAATTATTAAATCAATTTCTACTATAGTTATAAATTTACCTTTAAATTACCTGTTTTAAAGTCCTTTATTCAAATAAATTTTTATATTTACAAAGAGCTCAAAATGAAAATCAAGACTATTAAACAAGATATATGACCACTAAAAAAGCCTTTATTTTCGACCTAGACGGAGTAATTGTAGATACTGCCAAGTACCATTTTCAGGCTTGGAAAAAAATAGCAAACGAACTTGGAATCGACTTCAGTTTAGAAGACAATGAATTACTAAAAGGTGTTAGCAGAGTTCGTTCTCTAGACATCATTTTAGGACTTGGAAATGTAACCGCTTCACAAGAAGACAAAGACAAATGGTTGATTCAGAAAAATGAAGACTACCTATCCTACTTAGTCGATATGGACGAAAATGAAATTCTACCTGGGGTATTCCCCATTTTGAAATATTTAAAAGAAAAACAACAACCTATCGCCCTAGGTTCTGCCAGTAAAAATGCACGACCGATACTAGAAAAAACAGGCATCCTCTCCTATTTTGATGCCATTGTAGACGGGAATGACGTAAGCAACGCCAAACCCGACCCAGAAGTTTTCTTGATTGCTGCCAAAAACCTAGGTATGCTTCCTGAGCAGTCTATTGTTTTTGAAGATTCGATTGCAGGGATTCAAGCAGCTAACATCGGAAAAATGATCAGCATAGGCATTGGAGAAGAAAAAACATTGCATGAAGCGCGATATGTTTTTCAAGATTTTACCCATATCGAAACACGCTTTATAGACAATCTAATCAATAAAAGAATCGGTTAAGCGGTTGATATACCAACACTAAACCTCAACACAAAACATCATGAATCAAGATTATATAAAACCAGACAATTGGTCCATCATAGAAGAAGGATTTGATATCGAAAGAGTAAAATCTTCAGAGAGTTTGTTCAGCATTGGAAACGGAGCCATGGGACAACGTGCTAATTTTGAAGAGAACTATTCTGGCGAAACATTCCAAGGAAGCTATATAGCCGGAATTTATTATCCGGATAAAACCAAAGTGGGCTGGTGGAAAAATGGCTATCCAAAATATTTTGCCAAAGTATTGAATGCCCCTAACTGGATTGGTATCGAAATCGAGGTCAACGGCGAAGCATTCGACTTACATACTTGCACAAAAATTGCAGATTACCGTCGTGAATTGAACATGAAAGAAGGTTGGTACAACCGCTCTTTTGTAGCGACTTTACAAAATGGAACCGAAGTAGCAGTAAACATTCGTCGTTTCCTTTCTTTGGATTTAGACGAAGTAGGTGTTATCAATTACGAAATTACGCCATTGAACCAAGACGCTACAATCGTCTATAAACCTTATATTGACGCTGGAGTTACCAATGAAGATGCGAACTGGGATGAAAAATTCTGGGAACCGCTAGATGTAAATCAACAAGAAAATCAAGCTTTTGTAACGGCACAAACCTTCAAAACACATTTCAAAGTCACGACTTTTATGCAAAATAGCATTTTAGAAAACGACAATAACTTGAACTTATCTCCATTGGCTACAGCCAAAACCTCAGACAAA
The DNA here is from genome assembly GCF_034119845.1 of Flavobacterium sp. NG2. NCBI lineage: Bacteria > Pseudomonadati > Bacteroidota > Flavobacteriia > Flavobacteriales > Flavobacteriaceae > Flavobacterium > Flavobacterium sp. NG2. The sequence goes on from NZ_CP139420.1 coordinate 572,109, forward strand.
GTGCAATTTACTTATGAAGTAGCTGTTGCAAAAGGTCAAAAATCAAGCATTCAAAAATTAGGTGGCTATACTGTTTCTTTAAACCACGAAAACACTCAGGAAGCAGCCGAAAAAGTGATTCAGAAAGCTTTGGCTATTGGTTACAACCAATTGTTACAAAACCAAATTGACGCTTGGGCAAAGATTTGGGAAATGTCAGACATTACGATTGATGGCGATGTGAAAGCACAACAAGGAATTCGCTTTAATATCTTTCAATTAAACCAAACTTATTTAGGAAAAGATAGTCGTTTGAATATTGGTCCAAAAGGATTCACAGGCGAAAAATACGGTGGTTCTACTTACTGGGATACCGAGGCGTATTGTATTCCGTTTTACATGGCAACCAAAGACCAAGAAGTAGCTCGTAATTTATTGACGTATCGTTACAATCAATTAGACAAAGCGATTGAAAATGCCGAACAAAATCTAGGTTTCAAAAATGGAGCGGCTTTGTATCCAATGGTAACCATGAATGGCGAGGAATGCCATAACGAATGGGAAATTACCCATGAAGAAATTCACCGTAACGGAGCGATTGCTTTTGCCATTTACAACTACTACCGTTTTACAGGAGATTACTCGTATATCCCAGAAAAAGGATTAGAAGTTTTGATTGGAATTGCCCGTTTTTGGCATCAAAGAGCGAGTTTCTCTACACAGAAAAATCAGTACATGATTTTGGGAGTAACAGGACCAAACGAATACGAAAACAACATCAACAATAATTTTTACACGAATTATATCGCCAAATGGTGTATTGATTTTGCCAACGAGCAAATTCAGAAAGTCGCGATAGAATTCCCAAAAGACCACAAACGCATCATCGAAAAAGTAAAATTATCGGATGCTGAATTGCAGGAATGGAAAAAAGTGGCTAGTAATATGTATTTCCCAAAATCAGAAGAATTGGGGATTTACCTGCAACAAGACGGATTCTTGGACAAAGAATTGGTTCGCGTGAAAGATTTAGACAAATCACAACGCCCAATTAACCAAAAATGGTCTTGGGACAGAGTATTGCGTTCGCCTTACATCAAACAAGCCGATGTATTGCAAGGTTTTTATTTCTTTGAAGATCATTTCAGCATTGACGAACTAAAACGCAATTTTGAGTTCTACGAATCGTTTACGGTACATGAAAGTTCGCTTTCGCCTTGTGTACACTCCATTCAAGCAGCCAAACTAGACAAAATGGACATGGCTTACGAATTCTACCTTAGAACCTCTCGTTTGGACTTAGACGATTACAACAAAGAAGTGGAAGAAGGGTGTCATATTACCTCGATGGCAGGAACCTGGATGAGTATTGTAGAAGGATTTGGCGGTATGAGAGTTAAAAACAACCGTTTACACTTTACTCCAAAAATCCCAAAAGAATGGAAAGGATATTCGTTTAAAATTAATTTCCGTAACCAAATCGTAAAAGTTGCAGTAACGGCTAGTGGAAGTACTTTTTCTGTTGATGGCAATGAGGATTTAACCATTAATGTCAATGGGAAAGATACTGTTGTTTCACCAGAAAATGCATTAAGCATTTAAAATACATCTATAAACATACCTTTAGAAACCCATTCAGAAATTTAATTTTTTGAATGGGTTTCTTTGTCAATATACAATTGATTAAAAAACATCTCAAATCTAGTCAGGATAGATGAACAAAAACGTCTAGAATAGTACAAAATAGAAATCTCACCACAGATTTATAACCCCAAAAAGCTTATGCTATACACAGGTCAACTCAATGAATTCGTAAGACTAGCCGAAATTGACAGTACTAATTGCGAATTATTAAAAGAAAAAATACAAGATGGTCTCAGCATCATTTGGACTCAAGATGACCTATGCATAAAGATTGATGGTGAAAAACAAAGTTTCAAGAAAAACACGATACTGTTTTTGACGGAGTACCATCAGGTCGAAATTATATCGGTCAAAAAAGTACGCCTTATCCGTTTTAATCGTGCTTTTTATTGCATTGCCAGCCATGATAGCGAAGTAGGTTGCAAGGGCATTTTATTCTTTGGTGCTTCACAATTACCTCAAATTAGTGTTCCAGAATCAGAATACGAGAAATTTGATTTGTTATGGAAAATGTTTGTAGTCGAAATGGACTCTGTAGACAACCTACAGAATGATATGCTACAAATGATGCTTACCCGTTTACTTATTTTATCGACAAGAATTTATAAGGAACAAACGGAGTTAACCAACTTTGACCGTCAGCAGCTAGACCTTGTACGTGAGTACAACTACTTAGTTGAAAGTCATTTTAAGACCAAGCACCAAGTAGCGGATTATGCCGAAATGCTCAACAAAAGCCCTAAAACCCTATCCAACGTATTCAAAAAATACAACGAAAAATCACCTTTGCAAATCATTCAAGACCGCATCATCCTTGAAGCGCGCCGTATGCTGCGTTACTCCGACAAAAGCATCAAAGAAATCGCTTATGATAATGGCTATGATGACATTCAAGCTTTTAGCCGATTTTTCAAGAAAATGGAAGGAATATCTCCTTCAGATTTCAAGAAGGCCTTTTAAATTGGAGCTAGATTCTTAAAATAATAGCCCACAAATTTCACGGATACTACTGATGGTCATCGATTTTTAATGTGTTTTATTTAGCTATGTGAAAACACAGTGCTAACCCCTCTCAAGAAAGGAATTTAAAGTACTAACATTTCTATAGTCGTTTTCTATTAGAAATAAAGCCTCAACTAGGATTTACACTGTTTTTTGCCAAATTGTTCACTTTTATAAATACTAAAGGTATTAGAAAAGGCTTCAACCCTTCTTTCCTTCTACACATTCCTTAATAGAAAATCCGTACCCATCAGTAGAATCTGCAATATCCGTGGGCTATCTATCAAATCTGATTCATATAATACTCCCCTAAAACAACCAAACGAAACCTCTCAGCCCCGATTAAAGTGGAAATCCTTTTTGTTTTTTTTCAAAAACAAAAAGATTGAAACGGAAAGCGGGACAGATCACCCTAAAAGCACCTTGGTTTCTGCTCCAAAAACTAAAAAAACAGGCTTTTTTGGTATAAAATAGGCTTGAAAGGAAAAATGACCAACTCTTCGGGAAATCCGACCTAACTCTTAGGTGAACTTTCGTCGCACCTTTGTACTAACAAATTAAAACAACACAATCATGAAAACAATAGGAACTATTATTAGTGATTTGAAATCATTTTTTAGAACAAAAACAGTAGCCGAAAAACCACAGTTAATTGCTGTAGATCAAGCTCACTTTTGTGATGCACTTGCCATCAACGATTATTACTGTGATGAAAACAACTTATTTATATAATTAAAAAAATCAACATAAAATGATACAACATTTAGACAAATCAAATTTCGACAGCACTATAAACAACAACCCAGTTGTTCTAGTTGACTTTTTTGCCGACTGGTGTGGCCCTTGTACCGCTTTACACCCTACTCTTGAAGCCCTGGCTACTGATTTTGAAGGCAAAGCCATCATTTCTAAAATCAATGTAGATAAAAATCCAGAGTTGGCAGCACAATTTAAAATAAGAAGTATTCCTGCTTTGTTCTACTTTAAAAACGGAGAGATTGTAGGTACACAAAATGGAGTGCACAGTAAATCCGTAATCTCGAGTAACTTAAACAACATCTTAAAAAACTAATATCATGGGAAAGAAAATAAATATCAAAAATTTGCCATCAGGCTACCAATCTTTCATTACAAACGGAAGACATTCAGTAACGGGAGACGAACCTTTGACTAGCAAAGGAACGGATTTAGGTTTTTCGCCAGAGGATTTTATCCTTTCTAGTTTAGCGATGTGTAAGGTGGCCACTGTACGCTATATTGCTCGAAAAAACAACTGGCCTATCGAAGATGTAGATGGCGAATTTGAACTCAACGTAAAACGTGGCGCTGAAGGAAAACTATCAACTACAGTTACTGGAAGAATTAAAATTGAAGGTAACCTTACCGAGGAACAAAAAACCGAATTACTCAGACAAGCAGACGCCTGTTATGTACATCGCATGATTGAAGGCGAATGGAATATTGAGCAGGTTCAAGAGTTAACAACAGAAAAACTGACAGTATAAAATAATTTAAACAATAATAATCCTTAATTTAAAACAAATGAAAAATTTAAAATCAATTCTTGCAGTAGCGTTTATCGCTTTATTTTCTAACGGTATTTTTGCTCAAGTAGAGGCTGTAGACAAATCAGGTTTAGCCATTGGTGGTTACGACGTCGTATCTTATTTTAAAGACCACAAAGCCACGAAAGGAAATGCAGCAAATGCTGAGAAAATTGGAAAAACAACCTATTATTTTGCTTCTAAAGCCAATGCAAAAGCATTCAAAGCAAATCCTCAAAAATATGCACCACAATGTAACGGATACTGCGCTTGGGGTGTAGCTGAAAAAGATTCGAAATTCTCTATCAATCCTGAGACTTTCAAAATTGTCGATAACAAATTATACTTATTCTTTAACGGTGATTTCAACGGACAACAAGTAAACACTTTAGATATTTGGAACAAAGACGAAGCTAAATACCTTAAAGCTATTGATAAAAAATGGGCAACTATTAAATAAAAACACCTTTTTTATTTTTTCCGAAAATTCATAACCCTAAACAATTGTACGCTGTTTTAGTTATGGATTTTCGGTTTGTTATTTTATAGAATTTTCTAAAAATGCAAAGCCGTACTATTCTTGATTTCCCCCATTACAAAAATAGTTTGGGTATTCCCAATATTCTCAATAGTTGATAATTTATTCATGACAAAATCTTGATAACTCGCAACGTCTTCGACTAGAATTTTCAGCATAAAATCATAATCTCCTGCTATATTATAGCATTCGATAATTTCAGGTAAAGCAACAATGTCTTTTACAAAATTAGCTCCTACATTTCGAGCATGTTCTTTTAATCGTACATTACAAAAAACCGTCATTCCTAGTTTGAGTTTCTTTTTATCTAATAAAGCCACATATTTCATAATATATCCTTCGCGTTCGAGTCTTTTGATGCGTTCATAAACAGGAGTTGTCGTCAAGAATAATTCGGCCGCTAGCTCTTTTATGTTGATATTCGAGTCGGCTTGCAGTCGTTTTAGGATTTGAATGTCTGTAGCATCTAGATTTTCCATAGGATAATTTACGGCAAAAGTTAATTTAAAAGATGTGTTTTAGTTTTAAAAACTTCAAAAATACACTTTTACAGTTAAATTTACTTAATAAACTTCATTAATTCAGTATTAATTACCAAGACAATACATTTGTAAAGTAAAAAATACTAAGATATGAAAACAAATAATTTAGGCTATCCCAGAATTGGAAACCAAAGAGAATTAAAAAAAGTAAACGAATTGTATTGGTCAGGAAAAATTCCTGCTGATGAACTTTTGAAAGTGGGTAAAAACATCCGTGAAGCCAACTGGAAATTACAATCAGAAACAGGCATTGACTATATTCCATCGAATGATTTTTCGTTTTACGACCAAGTACTGGATTTGAGTTTAACTGTGGGTGCCATTCCAAAACGCTATCATGAATTTGCCGAAACCAATACCTTCTTAGACTTGTATTTTGCCATGGCTCGTGGCGCACAAAAAAACAATCAAGACGTAGTTGCGATGGAAATGACCAAATGGTTTGACACCAACTACCACTATATTGTTCCTGAATTCACCAAAGACCAAGAATTTTATTTGTTTTCGGAAAAAATTATTGAAGAGTTTAAAGAAGCCAAAGCCATCGGAATCACAACTAAACCCGTGTTGATTGGACCTGTTTCTTATTTGCTTTTAGGAAAAGAAAAAGAAGCGGGTTTCCACAGAATTGAGCTATTGGAGAAACTTCTTCCTGTTTACTTCGAAATCCTAACCAAATTAGAAAATGAAGGTGCGACTTTCATTCAATTTGACGAACCCTTTTTAGCCCTAAACCTTACCGACAAAGAACGCCAAGCATTGGTTTACACCTACAACCAAATCCATGCTCAATTCCCTAATATCAAAATCAATCTAGCGAATTATTTCGATTGTTTTGGCGAAAATTTGGCGACAGCCTTATCTTTACCTGTTGATACTTTTCATTTGGATTTAGTGCGTTGTCCATTGCAATTGGATGATATTTTAGATTCGAAATTATTAGCGCCTACTGCTAAACTTTCGTTAGGAGTGATTGATGGTAGAAACATTTGGAAAAATGATTTCAAAAAATCCTTAGCCTTGATTCAAAAAGCGATTGATGCTTTAGGAACGAATCGTGTTTTGATAGCTCCTTCTTGTTCATTGATTCATTCTCCTTGCGATTTGGATTTGGAAACCAATGAAGCAAATCTAAGTGCAGAAGTAAAACAATGGTTGGCTTTCGCCAAACAAAAAATTGAAGAGGTCGTAGTGCTTCGTAATTTGGCTTCAGGCGAAATTACAGAGCATGACCAAGCACAATTTGAAGCCAATACTTTGGCTAATGAAAAAAGAAAAACATCAAGAATCATCCATAACGAAGCCGTTAAAAACAGAGTGGCATCTATTGAGGAAAATGACTCTAAAAGAAACAACACCTTTGCTATTCGAAGAGAAAAACAAGCACAAGCCTTGCAATTGCCATTGTTCCCCACGACAACTATTGGTTCGTTCCCACAAACGCCAGAAGTGCGTAGCTGGAGAGCCAAGTTCAAAAAAGGCGACTTATCTCCAAAAGAATACGATGCTTTATTAAAAAAGGAAACCGAAGAAACGATTCGTTTTCAAGAAAAATCAGGAATTGATGTTTTAGTTCATGGTGAATTTGAACGCAATGATATGGTGGAATATTTTGGCGAACAACTGGACGGTTTTGCGTTTACTAAAAATGGCTGGGTTCAAAGTTACGGTAGCCGTTGTGTGAAACCACCCGTTATTTATGGAGATGTTTCTCGTCCTGTACCTATGACAGTTAAATGGGCTGAATACGCACAATCATTGACTCCTAAATGGGTCAAAGGAATGCTGACGGGTCCAGTTACCATCTTGCAATGGTCGTTTGTCCGTGATGACCAACCAAGGTCGGAAACTTGTACGCAAATCGCTTTGGCCATTCGAGATGAAGTAGTGGATTTAGAAGCTGCTGGTATCAAAATTATTCAGATTGACGAACCTGCTATACGCGAAGGATTGCCTTTACGAAAAGAAGAATGGACAAAGTATCTAGACTGGGCAATTAAAGCTTTTAGAATTTCGGCTAGTGGTGTTGCTGACGATACCCAAATCCACACACACATGTGCTACAGTGAGTTTAACGACATCATTCAAAACATTGCGGATATGGATGCCGATGTGATTACGATTGAATGCTCGCGTTCGCAAATGGAATTACTAGATGCTTTTGCTGATTTTAATTACCCTAACGAAATTGGACCTGGCGTTTATGACATTCATTCACCACGTGTGCCTTCTCATGAAGAAATGGTTCATTTGTTAGAAAAAGCGGCTGCGGTGATACCAGCCAACCAACTTTGGGTAAATCCAGATTGTGGTTTAAAAACACGTCATTGGGACGAAACCAAAAAAGCCTTAATCGAAATGGTAAATGCTGCTAAGAAAATGCGTTTGGCTGTGGAGAAATTGGAGACGGTTTAAAAAAGGAAAAACACAGATTTTACAGATTATCACAGATGTTTTCTGTTACTAATTAGAATCTGAACCAATCCTATTACTACTCTTACATAAAATCTGCCTCATCTGCAAAAATCTGCGTGAAAAATAAGCACGCAGATTTTGCAGATTTTTGCTGATAATATAAGCTCTACATAAAAATAACATCCATCTGTTGATTGAAAGGAAAAACGAGATTAACTCCAAAAAAAAAAAACAGCTACCCAAAATTGGATAGCTGTTTTCTATATACTCTACTCTTTATTCTATTTTATAAAAATATTTAAGACCCACACATTTCACAATCTTCTGGTCCACCTGCTTGGGCTTGCAGAATCATCTTTTTGTATTCGTTAATATCAATTGCTTCAGTTTTCACTTCTTCGGCAACGGGTTGTTGTTTTTTATCGTTGTTTAAGGTAAACTTGATAGCGTCAACTGCTGCTTTTGTTCTCAAATAATACATTCCTGTTTTCAATCCTGATTGCCAAGCGTAGAAATGCATCGAAGTCAATTTAGAGTAATTAGCATTTTGCATGAACAAGTTCAATGATTGTGATTGATCTACAAAATACCCACGTTGACGCGACATATCAATAATATCTTTCATTGACATTTCCCAAACTGTTTTATACAAATCTTTCAAATCTTGTGGAATCACATCGATATTTTGAACAGAACCATTATGACGCATGATTTCTTGTTTCAAACTTTCGTTCCACAATCCACGCTCCACTAAATCGTGCAATAAGTGTTTGTTTACAACGATAAATTCACCTGAAAGCACTCTACGAGTATAAATATTAGAAGTATATGGTTCGAATGCTTCATTGTTTCCTAAAATTTGAGAAGTAGAAGCGGTAGGCATAGGCGCTACTAATAATGAGTTACGAACCCCGTGTTGTAATACTTCTTTTCTTAAAGCTGCCCAATCCCAACGACCTGATAATTCTTCGTCTTGAATTCCCCATAAATTATGTTGAAACTCCCCTTGAGACATTGGCGAACCTTGGTAAGTTGAATAAGGACCTTCTTCTTTGGCCATTTCCATCGAAGCTGTAACGGCTGCGAAATATAGTGTTTCGAAAATTTCTTGATTCAGTTTTTTGGCTTCGTCAGAGGTAAATGGCATACGCAACATAATGAAAGCATCAGCTAAACCTTGTACTCCAAGACCAATAGGGCGGTGACGTAAATTAGAATTCTCTGCCTCTACTACTGGATAGTAATTTCTATCAATTACTTTATTTAGGTTTCTTGTTACTCGTTTGGTTACATTAAACAACGCTTGGTGATCAAACTCTCCATTTTCAACAAACATTGGTAACGAAAGTGAAGCTAAGTTACATACCGCCACCTCATCAGCAGAAGTATATTCCATAATCTCCGTACATAGGTTAGACGAACGAATCGTTCCTAAGTTCTTTTGGTTTGATTTACGGTTAACGGCATCTTTGTACAACATATATGGCGTTCCAGTTTCGATTTGCGATTCTAGAATTTTCTCCCATAATTCGTGTGCTTTGATGGTTTTTCTTCCTTTACCAGCTTGCTCATAACTTGTATATAAAGCTTCAAATTCTTCTCCATATACATCATACAAACCAGGACATTCGTTAGGACACATTAAAGTCCAATTTCCGTTTTCTTGTACACGCTTCATGAATAAATCTGAAGTCCACATCGCGAAGAATAAATCTCTAGCACGCATTTCTTCTTTTCCTGTATTCTTTTTCAAGTCCAAGAAGTCAAAAATATCTGCATGCCAAGTTTCAATATAAACAGCAAAACTTCCTTTACGTTTTCCTCCACCTTGATCTACATAACGCGCCGTGTCGTTAAACACACGCAACATCGGAACGATTCCGTTTGAAGTTCCGTTCGTTCCACGAATATAAGAACCCGTAGCACGTACATTGTGAATAGAAAGTCCTACACCACCTGCAGATTGAGAGATTTTTGCTGTGTTTTTCAACGTATCATAAATACCATCAATACTATCTTCTTTCATTGCCAAAAGGAAGCAAGAAGACATTTGAGGTTTTGGTGTTCCAGAATTAAACAATGTAGGCGTTGCATGAGTAAAGAACTTTTTAGACATCAAGTCATAAGTCTCTAAAACCGACTCTAAATCATCTAAGTGAATCCCCACAGACACACGCATCAACATATGTTGCGGACGCTCTACGATTTTACCATTGATTTTCAATAAATACGAACGCTCTAGTGTTTTAAAACCAAAGTAATCGTAGTTAAAATCTCTATTATATATAATATGCGAATTTAAGAATTCTGCATTTTCTTGTATTACTCTATGCACTTCTTCAGACAATAAAGGTGCTTTTTGACCATTTCTTGGATTTACATAATGATACATTTCGTCCATCGTTTCTGAGAACGATTTGTTTGTATTCGAATGTAAATTCGAAATAGCGATACGAGCTGCTAGCTGTGCATAATCAGGGTGCGCAATAGTCATTGACGCTGCTGTTTCGGCTGCTAAATTGTCCAATTCTGATGTCGAAACTCCATCGTAAAGTCCTTCAATAACACGCATTGCCACCTTAACAGCATCCACTAAATCATTCAAACCATAGCATAGTTTTTTAATCCTATCAGTGATTTTGTCAAACATTACTGGTTCTTTCCTACCATCTCTTTTAATTACATACATAAGCTCGATTGTTTTTAAAAAACAGAAAATCCCTTTTCTATTTTTTGGGTATTTGTTAATTTATTTTTGGGAAACTAATCCCGGGTAATACTAGTGATTTTACACCGCGAAGGCGCAAAGACACAATGTGTTTTATATTTGTTCTACTACTAATCACTTGAAAACGTCAAAGCTTCTCTTCTTTGCGCCCTAGCGTCTTAGCGGTAAATCAATTAAAAATCAGCGTCGAAACTAATTTTCTGAGCATCACTATCATTATTCATCACACCTGATTTTTGATATTCTGCTACTTTCTTTTCAAAGAAATTTGTTTTTCCTTGCAACGAAATCATATCCATAAAATCAAATGGATTTGAAGTGTTGTATTCTCTATCACAACCTAATTCCACCAAAAGTCTGTCAGCAACAAACTCTAAATATTGCGTCATCAAAGTAGCATTCATACCAATCAAACTTACTGGCAATGACTCTGTAATAAACTCTCTTTCGATATTCAAAGCATCTACAATGATGGTTCTGATTCTTTCTTTAGACACTTTGTTTACCAAGTGGTGATTGTGTAAGTGTACTGCAAAATCACAGTGCACTCCTTCGTCACGAGAAATCAATTCATTAGAAAAAGTTAAACCTGGCATCAAACCACGTTTTTTCAACCAATAGATAGAACAAAATGCTCCTGAGAAGAAAATCCCTTCTACTGCTGCAAAAGCAATTAAACGTTCTGCGAATGAATCGGACTCAATCCATTTTAAAGCCCAGTCGGCTTTTTTCTTGATGGCTGGAAAAACTTCTAAAGCGTTGAACAACTCATCTTTTTCAGCCTCATCTTTAACATAAGTATCAATTAATAGCGAATAGGTTTCACTATGAATATTTTCCATCATGATTTGGAAACCATAAAAGAATTTAGCTTCAGCATACTGAACTTCATTTACAAAGTTTTCAGCCAAATTCTCATTCACAATTCCGTCTGAAGCTGCAAAAAAAGCTAAGATGTGCTTAATGAAATATCTTTCATCATCACTCAACTTATTATTCCAGTCATTTAAATCTTGTGATAAATCGATTTCTTCAGCTGTCCAAAAACTAGCCTCCATTTTTTTATACCATTCCCATATATCATGGTGCTTGATAGGAAAAATTACGAAACGATTTTTGTTCTCTTGTAAAATTGGTTCAATTTGCGACATTGCTATTGTTTATATTATTGAATTTTTTAAGATAAATTTAAGTATTCTGTGGATTACAAAGATTGCAAAATATTGCGGGTATTAAAAGCCAAACTTATTCACAATATGCCTTAGTTTTTAACAACAAGAAAGATTAGAAGCACTTTTCACACAAACCGTAAAAGCTTTTTAATCAATGATTTAAAAAGACAAAAAACCGAAGAACCCCCGAAAACTATAGGGTTTTAAAAAAAGAAAACAAAGGCTTTTTTATCTTTTTTTAGAATTATTTTTTAGCTCATTTGCAACCGTTTCGAGTTCAGCATACCAATCTTCACCAAACCTACGAACCAAGGCTTCTTTGACAAATTTATAGACTGGAACTTCTAATTCTTTACCAAGCGAACAGGCATCATCACAAATATCCCATTTGTCATAATTCACAGCAGCAAATTCAGTAAAATCCTTTACTCTTACTGGATACAAATGACAAGAAACAGGTTTTTTCCAATCCACAATTCCTTGATTATAGGCTTGCTCAATACCGCACAAAGCGGTTTTACCATCAAAAATCACATACGCACAATCCTTGTTATCAATTAACGGAGTTTCAAGATCTCCATCGGTACCTTTTGTCCAAGTTCCCTGCGCTTCAATAGCAGCAATTCCTTCTTTACGAAGAAAGGGCTTTACCTTTGGATAAATCGCCTCCAAAATCTTAGTTTCTTCCTCATTCAAAGGTGCTCCAGCATCGCCATCAACACAACAAGCTCCTTTACAAGCAGATAAATTACATACAAAATCTTTCTCTAAAATATCTTCCGAAACGATGGTTTTTCCTAATTGAAACATGAATTACAAATACTGTGATTATAAAGTGCAAAGGTAGTCAAACAAAAGCAAATCGAAGGAGCAAAATTGCGGTATTAACATTGCGTAAAGACAAAATCACCATTTTAACAAGTCAATAACAACAGGAGTTTTTATTAAAATGGAATAACCTAACTTTGCAAAAAAAACAATATGCAATTTGACTTAAAAGAAATACTTACAGTTGGAATGGTGCTATTTGCTGTAATTGACATCGTTGGCTCGATACCCATCATTGTTGACTTACGCAAAAAACACGGCCATATCGAATCCGAAAAAGCTGCTATTGTTGCTGGAATCATCATGCTCGTATTTTTATTTATAGGAGAAGGATTTCTACAAATTGTAGGTATCGACGTCCATTCTTTTGCAGTTGCAGGTTCGTTTGTTCTTTTCTTCCTAGCCTTAGAAATGATTTTAGGTATCCGAATATACCGAGACGAAGAAGCGAGCTCCGCTTCTATTGTTCCTATCGCCTTTCCCTTAATTGCAGGAGCAGGAACCATGACAACCTTACTTTCATTACGCTCTCAATTTCATACTATAAACATTGTTATTTCAATAGTATTAAACATTATTGTGGTTTACTTTGTACTAAAATCTTCCGCTAAAATTGAAAAATTACTAGGTCAAAACGGACTAGGAATAATACGAAAAACTTTTGGCGTTGTACTACTAGCTATCGCTGTTAAATTATTTGCCGCTAATGTTAAAGGTTTATTCGTTTAAATATATTTTTTATAATTTTACCCCCATAATATCACAGGTAAAGGCAATTACAAGCTAATTCAAATCAAAAATACACCCTAACAACTAGCCTTTACAACAATCAAAAACAAACATTTTATGAAAATTCTTATCAACATATTGGTGTTTTTAGCTGTCGCACTAATTATTTTCAACATTTCAATGTTAGATTTTAAAGACCCATTTCATGGTGATAGTGCCGTAGCCTTCATCGGGATTGCCGCTTCTTTATGCGCTATTCTAATCCTATTGATCTTTAGAATGTCCAAAAAGATTGAAGAAAAAATGAATGACAGACAATAATGAAATTTGACACTCTTATTATTGGCGGAGGTGTATCTGGAATATCCTGCGCATTGGTTTTAGGTTCAGCAAAAAACAAAGCCTTTGTTAACGACAAAGAAATTGGAATTATTACACACCAGAAATCGTCAGCACTTCAAGATGCTCTTTTCAACAACGCCTACGGAATTGCTCCTGGAACACTTGGTGCTAATTTGCTAGAAACTTCGACAAAACACCTAGCCGATACCTACCCGCATATCACACAAATTCCTGATGAAAAAGTCATCAAAATAGAAGGTGAATCTCCTGATTTTACTGTTTTTACAAACAAAAATAGCTACAAAACAAAAAGTATTATTGTAGGGATTGGCTCTGCAAATACGTTCAACATCGAAGGACTGATGCAGTATGTAGAAACACATCAAAAAGCACTACCAGCAAAACAACGCATTCAACTGAAAAACATTGACCATAAAGTTGCCGATGGCATTTATGTCATAGGAACTTTGGCAGGATGGAGAAGTCAACTTGCAATTGCAGCTGGAAGTGGAGCAGCAGTTGCCACAGACCTACTGACATTGTGGAACGATGGCATACAAACTCATTCACACGATAGTACGAGGTAAAATATTTAGGAATCGGGATTTAAGAATTAGGATTTTACTTAGATACACGAAAAAACCGTTGTTATTCCAACTTTTAATTCAGCATTCACAAATCCTTAATTTTAAATCAATTTTTACTCAAAACCGTTTTCACCATCTTATCTTCTTTCAAAAGAATTTGATAGTAATACTTCTCACCATAAAGTTGTCGCGCAAATTCGGCATTGAGATATCGCTTAACAATCTCTTTATTTTGGGTTAAATTGAGCACTAATCTATTTTTAGAAATAAAATGCTGAAACTCGTCAAAATTCAAATCCGTTTTGGTCATTTTAGCAAGAAAGGAATCAAAAGTTACGTTTTTAAACAGCGTTCTATCTTGATCTAATTGTTCAAAAACAAAATTCCCTACTATTCCAGATTGCATCAAATAGCTCACATTAGCATCTTCAACTTCCAACGGCACAAAGACATCAGGAACAATACCTCCTCCGCCATAAACAATACGACCTTTTGGGGTTTTAAACTTTAAACTATCAGCAATTTTTATACTGTCTTTCTCATACAATTCCCCTGTTAAAAATCGTGATTCAGATTCTTTAAAATAGGACTCCAACCCTTTCTTATAAGACTTTTGAATCGAACGACCTGTTGGTGTGTAATAACGTGCAACTGTCAACCGAACAGCCGAACCGTCTTCAAAATCCATTTCGCGTTGCACCAGTCCTTTTCCAAAAGAACGACGTCCTACAATAGTTCCACGATCATTATCTTGAATAGCTCCTGCCAAGATTTCACTTGCAGACGCACTATTTTCGTCTATCAAAACAAAAAGTCTTCCATGCTCAAAATTTCCATTTCTCGTAGCATAGGTGTTTTGAATACTACCTTTTTTATTTTTTGTAAAGACAATTAATTGATTCTCCTTTAAAAAATCATCAGTTATCGCTACGGCTTTTTCCAAATAACCTCCACCATTACCTCTAACATCTACAATAAGACTGGACATTCCTGCTTTTTTCAAGCTCATCAAACCCAATTTAAATTCGTCATAGGTAGTTTCAGCGAAGCGATTGATTTTGATATAACCCGTTTTGGAATTCAGCATTAAAGAAATATCAACACTTTTTAGCGGAATAACATCTCTTTTAAGTCTAATATTTATTTTTTTTCGTTCCGATTTTCTATACACCAAGAGTTCAATTGTCGAACCACGAACACCTTTTAACTTAGAATACAAACTGTCAGAAGGCAATTTACGACCAAAAAGTTTGGTTTTATCCGCATATAAAATTCGGTCACCCGCTTTTATTCCTGCTCTGGCCGAAGGGCCATTTTCTACAGGTTTAATTACAGCAAGCGTATCTTTAAACATATAAAAATTTACGCCAATCCCTACGAAATCTCCACGCATATTCTCTACGACACGTACTTGTTCAGAACGAGGAACATAAACCGAATGTGGGTCTAATTGCTCCATGATTCTATCGACTGTAGTATTCACAATAGAATCCGTATTAATATCGTCAACATACTCGTTTTCGATAAAGTCAATTAGTTTATTGAGCTTCGTTTTTGAACTATTTTTAGCCAAAAAAGTACCGTCATTTGGAGCATGTATTCTTTCACCCAAAACAATACCAATTGCCAAACTAATGCCAACAAGAACTGGTATGTATTTTGAATTAAATTTCATCTATTCTTCTAAGTCACTAATATGATCCACCACCACACCCGCTTTCTTCAAGAATTGAATCCCCGAATCATCACGGTAACCATTATGATACACTACTCTTTTAATTCCAGATTGATGAATCAGCTTACTGCATTCCTTACAAGGAGACAGGGTTATATACAAAGTAGCACCTTCGCATGACTGAGTCGATCTCGCTACTTTCAAAATAGCATTGGCTTCAGCATGCAAAACATCCCAACGTGTTAATCCTTCTTCATCCTCACAGCAATTTTCAAAACCTGAAGGAGTTCCGTTATATCCATCAGAAATAATCATTCTATCCTTAACAATAATCGCCCCCACTTTTTTGCGTTTGCAGTAAGACAACAACCCCCATTCTGTAGCAATTCTAAGGTATGCTTTATCGTATTTATTCAATTTAATTTTCTCCATTTTTATCTTATCCAAATTTCATTACCAATAATCATAGGCAATACCACACCAATTATAAATGCTGACATCACCAATACCCAATCTCTTTTTGAAAATCTAAAGAAAGTTTGAACAATATAAGACAAAATAAGCACTACAAAAACAACAATAATTTGAGCTGCTTCAATTCCTAAGGCAAATTCAGATAAAGGCAATAATTTAGAAGTTGAACTTCCACTTAAAATAGATTTAAAATAAGTAGAAAACCCTAATCCGTGAATAATCCCAAAAAACAAGGTTACAAAGAAAATTAGATTAATACTTTCCTTTTTATTGGTTTTACCAGCTGTAAATAAATTAAAAAGAGCTGTAATTAATATTGTTATAGGAATCAGCATTTCGACTACACTAATCTTGATAGCTACAATTCCAAAAACTACTAACAACAAAGACATCGTGTGCCCTACAGTAAACAAAGTAACTAAAAGTAAAAGGCGTTGCCAATCCTTAAAACTAAAGGGCACTGCTAACGCAATTAAAAACAAAACATGATCATAGGAAAACACATTAATGATATGTTTTAATCCTAATTGAAAATAAATCCAAAATTCAGACATAGGTACCGTAAATTAAATTGATATGGGACTGTAAACTTACAATTTATTTTGAAAACCACCGATTTGAGCTTATAAATAGTCATCCTAAGAGGCTATTTAGGAAGAAAAACCTATTAGTCTTAAAAATATAATAAATAGAATTTAAAAAATTAAAAATTGGATTATATTTGTATCATAAAAAAACAATAATTATGTCATTTTCAGATTTATTTGATAGCGAATTCAAACAGAGAAATAAAGGTCATTTTTCTGCCATTGTTCGTGTTGCTCTTGCTGACGGTGTGGTTGCACCAGAGGAAAAAAACTTCTTAGACAAACTAGCTACGAAACTTGAAATTTCTGCTTCTGAATATGAAGAGATATTAGAGAATCCAACAAAATACCCAATCAACCCACCTTATTTATATGCGCAAAGATTAGAGCGTTTATATGATTTAGCGAGAATGGTACACGTTGACCACCATTTAGGTGATAAGCAAGAATTAATGTTGAAAAAAATTGGAGTAGGTTTAGGTTTTACCCCAAGTAACATCAATTACATCATCACAAAAGCACTTTCATTAGTTGATAAAAAAGTAGATTTTGACACTTTTGCATACGAGATGCAAAACATGTATAAATAATCACTTTATATTAAATAGCAAAAAAGCTCTTGAAAATCTATTCAAGAGCTTTTTTTTTATGGACGCTTGTTTCAAAACAAACTATTCTTTACCAGCATTACGCATAAATTCTTCCGCTTTTTCAACCATGTTATAACTTCCACAAAAGATTGGCACTCTTTCGTGCAGTTCTGTTGGTTTCAATTCCATAATACGATTGTATCCGTCAGAAGCTTTTCCTCCTGCTTGTTCTACTATAAAAGCAATAGGATTACATTCATACAACAGTCTTAATTTCCCTTTTGGAGCTTTGGAACTAGTTGGATAAATATAAACTCCTCCTTTAATCATGTTTCTGTGGATATCCGAAACCAAACTTCCAATATATCTTGAAGTATACGGACGATCTCCTTCTTCAGATTGACAATATTTTAAATAATCCTTTACCCCTTGTGGAAATTGAATATAATTCCCCTCATTGATAGAATAAATATTTCCATCTTTTGGATACTGCATATTAGGATGCGACAAATAGAAGGTTCCAATAGCTGGATTTAACGTAAAGCCATTAACTCCATGCCCTGTTGTATACACAAGCATCGTTGAAGTACCGTAGATAACATATCCTGCAGCAACTTGACAAGTTCCTGGCTGCAAAAAGTCTTCTAATGCTACGGGAGTCCCAATTGGTGTTACTCTTCGGTAAACCGAAAAAATAGTTCCCACTGAAACATTTACATCAATATTAGATGATCCGTCTAAAGGATCCATTAAAACAACATACTTACTAGAATGTTTTTTGTCGTTTCCTTGAATGGTGATAAAATCATCATTCTCCTCTGAGGCAATACCACATACAATCTCACGATTGGTTAAAGTTTGAATAAAAATCTCATTAGCATAGACATCTAATTTTTGTTGATCTTCACCTTGAATGTTTTGTTCTCCAGCTGCTCCAATAATGTCAACCAAACCGGCTTTGTTCACCTTATAGTTTACCACCTTTGCCGCTAAGCGAATGGAGTTGATAATTCTGGACAATTCTCCTGATGAATATTGAAAAGCATTCTGATTTTCAATAATAAATTCTCCGAGTGTTCTGTTGCGTTCTTCCATTAAGAAATCGTTGTAGTTAGTTTGAAGTCACAAATATCGTTTTTTTTGTGAAAACGAAAATAATAAAATCTACTTAATTTGTTAGTATTGTATATTTGTTGAAAAATTAATTTAACAGATTGTTATAAAAATACTTAAAGTCCAAAATAATGAACATTCGAAAAGGAAATTCTACTGATATGCAGGCTGTTTTAAAGCTGATTCAAGAATTAGCAGTTTTCGAAAAAGAACCAGAAGCAGTCTTAATCAATACTAGCGATTTGATTCGAGACGGATTTGGAAGTAATCCTTTATTTGGAGTGTATGTCGCTGAAAACGATTCCAAACAAATAGTGGGAATGGCTTTATACTATTATAAGTATTCAACTTGGAAAGGAAAAAGCCTTCATCTGGAAGATTTAATTGTAACCGAGGACTTTCGAGGAAGCGGAATTGGGAAGGCATTACTTTTTAAAATGGTTGAACTAGCTCGTAATGAAAAAGTAAAACGACTAGAATGGAATGTTTTAGACTGGAATACCCCTGCCATTGACTTTTATTTAGAGTCGGGTGCGGAAATCTTAAAAGAATGGCAACTTGTAAGGCTTGATGAAGATAGAATTATTAATTTTGCCAAAAAAAATTAAAAAATTAAACATTTACAATAAAAAAACATGAGAGTATTTAAGTTTGGTGGTGCTTCTGTGAAAGATGCAGAAGGAATTAAAAACGTTTATGATGTTTTACAAAAAGTAGGATATGAAGATGTATTGCTAGTTGTTTCTGCCATGGGAAAAACAACTAATGCCCTTGAATTAGTTATCAAAGACTATTTTGAAAAATCACCTTCGCTACAATCTTCAGTTCAAGAAGTAAAAAAATACCACAATCAAATCCTAATGGATTTGTTTGAAGATGAAAAACATGAAGTATTTCAAGCTGTAAACACTCAATTTTCAGAGCTAGAGTACTTTTTATCTCATAACAAATCTCCTAATTACAACTTTGTTTACGACCAAGTAGTAAGCTACGGTGAGTTGATTTCGACTACGGTTTTGAGTCATTATATGAGTTTCATGGGAATTCAAACTCAATGGATTGATGTACGTAATTTTGTAAAAACAGATGCTAACTACAGAGATGCTGAAGTAGATTGGGAATTAACACAAAAGAACATTTCTAAAAACGTAAAAAGAAAAATCTTAAACATTACACAAGGATTCTTGGGTTCTGACGAAAATAACTTTACAACTACATTAGGCCGTGAAGGTTCTGATTATACGGCTGCGATTTTTGCTTATTGTTTGAATGCAGAAAGTGTAACCATCTGGAAAGATGTTCCTGGAGTAATGAATGCAGATCCTAGATATTTTGAAAACGCCAGTTTGTTAAACCAAATATCGTACAGAGAAGCAATCGAATTGGCTTTTTACGGAGCAACGGTTATTCACCCAAAAACCTTACAACCACTTCAGAAAAAAGAAATTCCTTTGTATGTTAAATCTTTTATCAATCCATTGTTAAAAGGAACTGTAGTAACAAAAGGAGCCGCTTTAGAACCATACCTACCTTGTTTCATCGTAAAAAGAGATCAACTTTTAATTTCTCTTTCGTCAATTGACTTCTCTTTCATCATGGAAGAGCACATCAGTGAAATATTCGCTTTGTTTCACCAATATAAAATCAAAGTGAATTTGATTCAGAACTCGGCGATTAGTTTCTCAGTTTGTGTGGAAGATAAATTCGGGAATTTCAAAGATTTGAATGCGGTACTTTCTAAAAGATTCAAAGTAGATTTTAGTGAGCACGTAACACTTTACACCATCAGACACTTTAACGACAAAGCAGCTGAAACAGTAGAAAGTGGTAAAAATGTAATTTTGAAACAAGTGAGTACTGAAACAATGCAAATCATCACAAGCGAGAAATAGCATTTCAACACAAATTATCGCAGATTACGATAGTCTTATAAATCATATTAAATTCAACACGAATTGTACTAACTAAATTGTACTATTTGTGTTGAATTTTTTTTTTAAAAAACAATTCAACTACACTCAGCGGAGGTTAGGGACATCGTTTTTATAGACTAAATCAGTCGTTTCACTTGAGATAGAGCACAAAGCCGTACTACTAAATCGAAATTTCAAACACAGATTATCGCAGAATGAATCTCAATAAAATCTTAGTGGGTCTTAGTGCCTTCTTTGTGTTCTTTGTGGTTAAATTGATAGTCTTTGTGGTTAAATATATAAAACGCATAAAATACACTACTTTTGACATATTGACGTTATATTCTCTATGTTAAAAAAATTACTTTTTTTAATACTTATATCATATTTCCCCAGAGTTTTCGCTCAGGAAAATAATGTATTGTATAAAACTAAGGAGTTTCCTATTTCGAGGGATACTATACATATAGAACCTTTTAGCATAAACCCTAGTCGTTTTGAGGTAATTGATACACAAAAAAATATTATAAGCAGTGATAATTATATAGTTGATTTTCAAAAAAGTTACCTCCTTTTCAAAGAATCTTTTTTAGTCAATTATGAAGGCTCTATAACAATCCATTATTTAACATACCCTGATTTTTTAACCAAGGAATATAAAATATACGATTCTAGCAGCGTCGTCAGCAATGATGTTTCAACTCAACCATTGTACAAAATTGACAATAACCTTGCGAAAAAAAACGTCCCTTTTGACGGACTCAATACATCAGGAAGTATTACTCGAGGTATTACCATCGGGAGCAATCAAAATGCTGTTTTAAATTCAAATTTAGACCTACAAATCACAGGAAAACTATCCGAGAAAGTGAGCTTACGTGCTTCGCTACAAGACAGTAATATTCCGATACAAAATGGTGGTTATTCCCAAAAACTAGATCAGTTTGATAATATTTTCATGGAACTCTTTAGTGAAAAATGGAATATTAGGGCTGGTGATATTTTCCTTGAAAACAACCAAACACAATTCCTTAATTTCAATAAAAAAGTACAAGGTCTTGCCGCTAATTTTGATTTTGGAACCGAAGAAAGCAAAACCAACGTATTTGCCTCGGCTGCACTCGTACGCGGACAATATGCTAAAAGTAGCTTTAAAGGAATTGAAGGGAGCCAAGGACCTTATAAATTAAAAGGACAAAGTGGAGAGTTGTATGTTTTAGTCATCTCAGGGTCTGAAAGAGTGTATGTCAACGGACGTCTGTTAAAAAGAGGTGAGAACAATGACTATACCATTGATTACAACGCTGGAGAAATTACTTTTACCCCACTTTTTACGATTACCTCCGAAATGAGAATTGCAATTGAATACCAATATACGGATCGTAATTACACTCGTTTTGTCACTTATGCAGGGGCATCCCATGAAGATAAAAAATGGAGTTTGGCTGGATATTTATATTCTGAAAATGATGTAAAAAACCAACCCGTACAACAAAACCTATCACCAGAACAGGTTCAAATTTTATCTAATGCGGGTGATGATTCTGCGGCGATGGTCGCTCCTTCTGCCTATGCTGATAGCTATTCAGAAAACAAGATTTTATATATAAAAAGAACCATCGACGGCCTCACTTTTTTTGAATATTCGAACAATGCTGATGACGAACTTTTTAACGTAAATTTTACTTTAGTTGGAAATAATAATGGAAATTATGTATTAAAAAACAGTTCTAGTATTACCAAAATTTACGAATATATTGCCCCTATAAATGGCATACCACAGGGAAACTACTCACCTATTATCCAGCTCGTGGCTCCCAACAAAATACAAGTAGCCACATTTTTAGGAAAATACAATCCTACAGAAAAAACGGTGGTTGACTTTGAAATAGCCATTAGTAATAACGACAAAAACCTTTTCTCTACCCTTGACGATTCAAACAACCAAGGTTTAAGTGGAAAAATCAATGCAAAACAAAGACTATTTTCTAAAAAATGGAAGATCGATGCCTTTGGTAAATACCAATTCATACAAAAAGATTTTAGCTCAATAGAACGCCTTTACACCATTGAATTTGACCGAGATTGGAATTTAGAAACAACACTTACAGGGAATCAAAGCCTATTGGTCTCTGGATTGAATTTTAATTTAAGTCCAAATGCAAATTCGAATAGCAATGGCACGCTAACATATCAATTTGAAAAACTAGATTTCTCCGATAATTTCTCAGGTAGCCGACATATCGTAAATGGATTATTCCAGTTAAGAGCATGGAACATCAATTCGCTAGGCAGTTATTTAAAAAGCGACAGTTCAACCAATGAATCTACATTTATTCGAAACCAAACTCAGGTACGCTATCATTTTGGCAAAAACTGGATTGGTGGTAGCAACCGAATCGAGGACAACCAATCTAAAAACAAAACAACTAATGTATTTGCGGCATTAAGTCAAAGATTCAATGAATATGGTGTTTTTACTGGTCGAGGTGATAGCACCAAAGTATATGTAGAAATAGGCCTTTTAAAAAGAAGTAATGACAGTATCCAAAACGGATTATTGCAACGGGTTAACAATTCGAATTCCTACTTTTTAAAATCCAAACTAATTCAAACAAGCACCAGTGATTTAAGCGTATATGCTAATTATAGAGTATTGGAATACGTTAATGCTACCAAAAGAAAAGAATCCACTTTGAACTCAAGAGTAGTATTTAACGACCGTTTTTTCAATCAGCTGATTCAGAGTTCCAGTGCTTATGAAACCAATTCTGGAACCTTACCTCAACAAGAATTTACCTTTCTAGAAGTTGCGGACGGACAAGGTGTGTATATGTGGAATGATTATAATAATAACGGCATTCAAGAATTACAAGAATTTGAGGTAGCTCCATTTGTAGATCAAGCCAAATACATTCAGGTCTTTTTACCAAATTTGGTGTACATTAAAACACATCAAACGAAGTTTTCACAATCTGTTATTTTGAATCCTAATCAGTGGCAAAACAAAACAGGCTTCCAAAAGTGGGCTTCCTTTTTCTACAATCAAACCTCTTTTTTAATCAATCGGAAAACTAAAAATGAAGGTGATAATTTTGATTTGAATCCATTTACTAATTCCAAAAATAATGTCTTAGGTTTGAGCTCCAGCTTTAGAAATACTTTGTTTTACAATCGCGGAAAACAAGACCATTCGGTTACCTATACTTACTTAGAGAATAAGGCAAAAAACCTACTTTCAAATGGAACACAGGAATCAGACAACAGCTCACACCAATTTCAGTATACACATCTGTATCGCAAAAGCTGGTTATTTAATTCATCCATAAATACAATTTCAACGAAAGTAAGTTCCGAGAATTATCCGTTGAAAAACTATACCATTTCAGGATATCAATTGAGTCCAAAAATCAGTTATATATTTTCAAAAAACACCAGTTGGGATTTGTTTTATGAATTACAAAGTAAGAAAAACCAAATAGGAAATTCAGAATCATTATTGCAAAATCGTTTTGGAACCTCCCTTTCTTATTCTGGAAAAAAGAATTTCACTTTTAATGGAGAGGTTTCATTTTACCAAAACAAATTTGACGGTGATGCATTTTCGTCTGTTGGATTTCAAATGTTAGAAGGACTACAAACAGGTCAGAACATTGTATGGAAGTTGCTTTTACAAAAAAATATCACGCAATTCCTAGACATCAACTTCAATTATCTGGGACGAAAAAGTGAAACGACTAAAACGATACATACTGGAAACATTCAATTGAGAGCTTATTTTTAAAAAGGGCAAAAAAGAAGGAGCATCATCATTTGACGATACTCCTTCTACCCACAATCAAATTTAACCCAACTAATTATTTTAATTCATAGACACAATAACAAATTCACTACGTCTATTTGCTTGATGTTCTTCTTCTGTACATTCTACTCCGTCAGTACATCTATTGACCAACAGAGATTCTCCATACCCTTTAGCTGTCAAACGTGATTTTTCAATTCCGTTTTGAATTAACCAATTTTTAGTGGACTCCGCTCTGCTTTCTGATAATTTCTTGTTATAAGCATCACTTTGTCGACTGTCCGTATGAGAGCGAATATCAATTTTTATCGTTGGGTTTTGAAGCATCACATCTAGAATTTTAGATAATTCTAAAGCCGCATCTGAACGAATGTTGAACTTATTCAAATCAAAATAAATAATTTTTATCCCAAAAGCTTTCGCTAAATCATCCCCAACCGTTACTTTCTTAAGTGTTCTTTCGAGTGAAATAGGAACCACCGTTGTCCCTGAATTATCTGCGACAACAACAGGAGTTTCCTCTACATTATACGCTTCTTTCTCTGTTTTAATATAGTATTTTGAATCACAATCTATTTGACCAAAATCGAACTTACCATCTTTGTTTGTCGTTACCGTTTTGATTAATTTATAACTACTATCTGAAAGTGTTGCTTTAGAGTTCGCAATAGGTTCTCCAGTCTCTAAATCAGTAACAATACCAGTCATAAATTGTTCGCATGGATATTCAATTGGTTTTATTTCTTTCACCTTATAAATATCATCACTCCCCATTCCCCCTTCTCTATTTGAAGTCACATATCCTATTTTAGATTTCGTATCCATTAACAACCCGAAATCATCATTTGAACTATTCAATGGTTCTCCTACGTTGAGAACATCTTTAAAGCTTCCGTCTTGTTTAGCTTTTGATACGAAAACATCTAAACCTCCTAAACCAGGATGACCGTCTGAAGCAAAATACAATTCGTTTTTATCCGAAATAAAAGGAAAGGTTTCTTTTCCTTCTGTATTAATTCCTTTTCCTAAGTTTTCAGGAGTTCCATAAGTTCCATCGTCATTAATACTCACTTTAAAAATATCCGATTGACCAAAAGTCCCTGGCATATCAGAAGCAAAATACAATGTTTTTTCGTCAGCACTTAAGCTCGGATGTGCCACGCTGTAATTATCACTATTAAAAGGCAATTCGGTTGTATCCTCCCATTTATCGCCCTTCAAAGTAGCTTTATAAACTTTCAACAAAGTCGTCTCAGTTGCGTCTTTTCCTCTTTTACCGTTGTTGTAATTATTGCGAGTAAAATAAGCGGTTTTCCCATCTTTAGTAAAAACAGGAGTTGATTCATGAAATTTAGTATTCAACTTTTTTGAAAGATGTTGAACCGAATGAAGTGTACCATCAGCACTTACCTCCGACTCGTACAAATTAGTAAACCATTCACCTGTCCAAGGATCTACTCTTTTTACAAAACTTCCTGTATCTCTTGCTGAAGTAAATACGATTTTGTTTTTGTAATAAGCTGTTCCATAATCAGAGTACTTAGAGTTAATTCCTGCATTCTCGATAATATACCTTCCTGAGTTTTTCTTGATAACAGCTAGATAGTCTTTTTGGCTCGCTGCTAATTTCGCTCTCGTATCGTTTCCATTTTCCTTATTAAAAATAGCCATCATCTCATCGGCTTTTTTATATTCCTTAATCGATTTTAAAGACTGAGCATATCGATAGTAACATTCTGGAACTACAATAGGATTCAATTCAAAAAGCTCCGTGTATCGCTTAGCAGCATTTTCTAAATCACCGTTAAAGTAATAAGCGTTGGCTAATTTCAACAAGATGTCTTTTGACTTGTATCCTTTTTCATACATACGCTCATAGGTTTTTATGGCGTCTATATAAGCATATCGATCGTACTCTTTATCAGCTTTGATTTCTATAAGACTATTTTGTGCGGATAGTTGTATTGTGACTAAACTCAATAACAATACTATTATGTAATTCTTTTTCATATGCTGTTTTTTAGAAAAATCTTGGTGTTACTATTTTATTTTGAATTTTAAACAAATCAAATCGCAAAAATATCTCATGTGAACCTGAATTATAATGAGATAATTTTGTCGTTTCAAAATCATAACCATAGCCAACAAAAAGTCCATTATTTACTTGAATTCCTGCCATAGCTGATGCTGCAGCATCCCATCTCCAAGCTAGACCAAGGGTAAACTTATCTTGCAACAAAACATTAGCAGATAAATCTACTTGCAAAGGTGCTCCTGACACCATTTTAGTTAAAAAGGCAGGTTTGAATTTGACAGTTGGACTAAATTCAAACACATACCCTCCTATTAAATAATAATGCAAACGCTGGCCTACTGCCGCAGAAGTGTTATCATCAAAATGTCGAACCTCTAAAAAGTTAGGAACAGAAAATCCAACATACATTTTATCAGTATGATAATAGATTCCCGCGCCAAAATTGGGAGAAAAAACATTGTCAATATTATTCTGAAATTTTGGATCGTTTAAATCATATCTGTTTAATTTAGTAAAATCTACATTTAGTAAGTCAGCAGTTGCTTTTAAACCAAATGAAAGTTTGCCTGTTTCAGAAGTTGGGACAGTATAAGACACATCCGCTGAAATACTGTTCTGATCAGAAGCTCCAATTTTGTCATTTACAAACGATAATCCTATTCCAAGTCGTGAATTTTCGATAGGTGAATTTATCGAGACTGCATTAGTAACAGGAGCCCCATCTAACCCTACCCATTGGGTTCTATGTAAGCCAAATATACTTGTTACCCCACGGCTACCTGCATAAGCAGGATTTATATTGATTGTATTATACATATAATGCGTGTACTGCGCTTGTTGCTGAGCAAAACCTGACACCATTACTAACAATAGAAGAATTATTATTGAATTTGCTTTCATACTATTTTTTTTAAATTATTCTAATAGAACCTTTTTTAAACCGGCTACTTTTACTCATTGATTAACTCCAAGTAACCTGATTTATTAAATCCATTATTATTCTTGTCTACATACTTAATAGCGTAAAAATAGGTTCCGCTTGGTAATCCATCTGACTGACTTACGGTCACCCTTCCTTCTGATTTTCCACGGAAGGCTCTTGTGTCATTATCATATCCCTGAACTTCAAATACTTTAACTCCCCATCGATCAAATATTTGGACCGTATTATCTGGATAACAGTCTATACCTTGAATTCTGAAAAAGTCATTTAAGCCATCTCCATCAGGTGAAACCGCATTAAATACTTTAACATCACATCCCTTCACTCCCAATACTGTTGGATCGTCTTCAAATGGACTCGTATCATCTGACATATCTTGTACAATTATACCCAAAGGACTTGTACCAAATACTTTTGATTGATTCATCGAAAACCCTTGAATAATATCATTTTGAGTGATATTATATACCGCTGAAAAAGTTGTTTTATCAGTTGCTCCAATTGGAAGATTTATTGCCCCATCAGCAATTCCGTGACCTAAAACTTCATCTTGAACCCATACATTGGTAAGTGGTACATTACCGATATTCATTACGGTATAAGTATATCTAATGGTTTCCCCTATTTGTGCCTGACCATCTCCATTCGTATCTTCAAATACTCCTGTCATCATCAATGCAATTTTTGGAGATTGAGGCACTGCTGTTATTGTGCACATTGAACAAGTAGGATAGATTGGGAAAGCACTATTAATTGTTGGGTCTGTCGAAGTATTGCTAATTAGAGCTCCATTTGAAGCAAATGCATTTACTTCAGCCAAATTATAAACATAGCCTTTATTAATATCGTCTTGTGTAATAAAGTATTCTGCTGTGAATCCTGTATTATTTGAAACACCAACCCCTAAAGTCGGAATCATTACACCTTGAACACTAACTTTTGTATCAGTCACTATCACATTTGTCAATACAGTATTTCCTGTGTTTTTAACTTCGAAAACATATTTAATCTTGTCTCCAACACTTGCAATACCATCAGCATTTGTATCTTCATACGCTCCATCTTTAGTTAAGCTAATCGACGGTGTTTGTATTAATTTAGTAATTGTAGGGTCATCAGTTGTGACTGTAGTACCTGAAACATCACTAACCTCATTCCCTTCTGGATTTTTCCCTACAGCTAAAGCTGAATTCACAACTTGACCTGCATTAATATCCAATTGTTTAATTAAATAAGTTCCTACAATAGAATTATTAGTTGCACCTGGAGCAAGAATTGCTATTTCACTAATAGGAAGAATCAAGTCTGTTAAAGGATCTGTTATTTTGATATCTTTAATAATTGTATTTCCTGTATTAGTCACTGAGAAAGTATAAACAATAGACTGACCTACTGCTACATTAGCTGGAAGAACTGCTGTTTTAACTAATGCAATACTTGACTTTTGAGGTAAATTAGTTTCTGTGCTATCATCATTATCTATTGAAGTCCCAGAAGTATCCTCTACATTATTTCCTTGTGGATCTTGTCCTTTAGCAATGGCGGTATTTATTACTTTTCCAGCATCAATATCCGCTTGAGTAACTTCATACTCTTTTGTAATTACACCTTCATCTAATGGTAACAATGTACTTGGTACAATTCCTAAATCAGTAACTTCTAATTTAGCATCGTTAATCACAATATTACTTACCGTTACATTCCCGGTATTGGTTACTGTAAATGTATATGTGATAGTATCCCCTACTTTCGCTTTAGTAACATCACCGTTATACACTCCTGTTTTAACAAAAGCTATTTTGTTTGTTTGTGGTAAATCAGTCACTGTGCTATCATCAGTATCCACTGTTGTACCTGAAATATCTTGTACTTCGATACCTTGTGGATCTTTTCCTTTGGCAATAGCTGTATTTGTAACTTTTCCAGCATCGATATCGGCTTGAGTAACGAAATAATCTTGTGTGATTACACCAAACTCTAATGGTTTCAAAGTGCTTGGTACAATAGGCAAATCAGTTACTCCCAGCTTGGCATCATTAATAATGATATCCATAACCGTTAGATTACCTGTATTGGTTACTGTAAAAGTATAAGTAATCTTATCACCTACTTTTGCTTTAGTAACATCACCGTTATATACTCCTGTTTTTACAAAAGCTAATTTCCCTTCTTGCGGTAAAGTAGTTATGGTGCTGTCGTCATTATCAATTGTAGTTCCTGAAGTATCCTGAACATCATTACCTAATAAATCTTGACCTTTGGCGATGGCAGTATTGGTTACCTTTCCTGCATCGATATCTTCTTGAGTTACAACATAATCTTTCGTGATCATACCAAATTCTAATGGAACTAAATTACTTGGCACTATTGCTAAATCAGTTACTCCTAATTTAGTATCGTTTATGCGTACATTATTTACCGTTAGATTACCAGTATTAGTCACTGTAAATGTATATTTGATTACATCGCCAACTTTAGCTTTGGTAACATCACCCATATAGTCTCCTGTTTTCACAAAAGCCAAAGCTCCTTTTTGTGGTAAATTTGTAACTGTACTATCATCATTATCTATAGTTGTTCCTGAAGTATCTTGAACATTATTTCCTTCTAGATCTTGTCCTCTTGCAATAGCGCTGTTGGTTACTTTTCCAGCATCAATATCTGCTTGAGTCACAATATAATCTCTAGTCATTATTCCAAATTCAGTTGGTGCTAAAGTACTTGGCACTAATGCTACATCAGTCAATCCTAATTTTGAATCATTAATAAGAATATTGTTTACAGTTACATTCCCTGTGTTTGTAATAGTGAAAGTATATGTAATCTTATCTCCTACTTTTGCTTTTGCAGCATCACCATTATAAACCCCTTCTTTTAAGAACACTAATTTTCCTGCTGTCGGCAAATTGGTTACTGTACTGATATTATTATTAACAGCAGTACCAGAAATGTCCTGAACATCATTACCTAATAAATCCTGTCCTTTTGCAATGGCGGTATTTGTTACCTTACCTGAATCAATATCCAACTGAGTGACTGTATAATCTTGAGTTACAACTCCAACTTCCAAAGGGCCTAATGTACTTGGCACTATTGCCAAATTTGTGACTCCTAGTTTAGCATCATTAATCAAAATATTATTTACAGTTACATTTCCTGTATTGGTTACTGTAAATGTATAAGTTATTTTATCGCCTACTACTGCTTTGGTTGGAGCTCCTTTATAGTCTCCTGTTTTCACAAAAGCTAAAGCTCCCATTTGAGGTAAAGTTGTTATGGTACTATCATCATTATCAACTGTAGTACCAGAAATATCTTGAACATCATTATCTTGTGGATCTTTTCCTTTGGCAATAGCTGTATTCGTAACTTTTCCTGCATCGATATCTGCTTGAGTCACGACATAATCTTGTGTGATTACACCAAATTCTAATGGTTTCAAAGTGTTTGGTACAATAGACAAATCCGTTACTCCCAGCTTGGCATCGTTAATAACGATATCCTTTACCGTTTGATTTCCTGTATTGGTCACTGTAAAAGTATAAGTAACCTTATCTCCTACTTTGGCTTTAGTAACATCACCGTTATATACTCCTGTTTTAACAAAAGCTATTTTCCCTATTTGCGGTAAAGTAGTTACGGTGATGTCGTCATTATCAATTGTAGTTCCTGAAGTATCCTGAACATCATTTCCTAATAAATCTTGCCCTTTGGCGATGGCAGTATTGGTTACCTTCCCTGCATCGATATCTTCTTGAGTTACAATATAATCTAGAGTTGCTATTCCTACTCCCAATGGCGCTAAAGTAATTGGCACTAGAGGTAAATCAGTTACTCCTAATTTTGTGTCATTAATTAAAATATTGGCTACTGTAACATTTCCTGTATTGGTCACCGTAAAAGTATAAGTGATTTTATCTCCTACTTTAGCTTTGGCAACATCACCGTTATACACTCCTGTTTTAACAAAAGCTATTTTGCTTGTTTGTGGTAAATCAGTCACTGTGCTATCATCAGTATCCACTGTTGTACCTGAAATATCTTGTACTTCGATACCTTGTGGATCTTTTCCTTTTGCAATGGCAGTATTCGTTACATTTCCTGCATCAATATCTGCTTGGGTAACTGCATAATCGTAAGTTATTATTCCATCTTGAAGTGGAGCTAAAGTACTTGGTACAACAGCTACATTATTAACACCTAGTTTGGCATCCATAATACCTATAGCACTTAAAGTAACATTTCCAGTATTGGTAATCGTAAAAGTATAAGTTATAATATCTCCTACTTTAGCTTTAGTAACATCTCCCTTATAAACAGCTTCTTTTAAAAAACTTAATTTTCCTAATTGTGGTAAGTTTGTTACAGTACTGTCATCATTATCTATAGCTGTACCCGAAGTATCTTGAACTGTATTCCCTAATGAATCTTGACCTTTGGCAATTGCCGTATTCGTTACTTTTCCAGCATCAATATCAGCCTGAGTTAGCACATAATCTTTAGTAATTACTCCAACACCCAGAGGTAATAAATTACTTGGGACAGTAGGTAAATTAGTCATTCCTAATTTAGCATCATTAATAAGGATATTATTAACCGTTACATTTCCTGTATTTGTCACCGTGAAAGTATAAGTGATTATATCACCTACTTTTGCCTTGGTCGGGTCTCCTTTATATAGTCCTTCTTTAACAAAAGCTAATTTTGGGGTCTGAGGTAAGTTCGTAACCGTGCTAATATCATTATCGATTGTTGTTCCTGAAATATCTTGAACCGTATTTCCATCAGGATCTTCTCCTTTTGCTATAGCAGAATTAGTTACTTTTCCAGCGTTAACATCGTCCTGAGTTACGATATAATCTTTTGTAATTACTCCAACTCCTAGTGGCGCTAAAGTATTTGGAACAATCGCTAAATTGGTCACGCCTAATTTAGCGTCATTAACTACTATATCCTCTACAGATACATTTCCAGTATTGGTGACTGTAAAAGTATAAGTTATAATATCTCCTGCTTTAGCTTTAGTAACATCACCATTATAAACTCCTGTTTTAACAAATACGATTTTCCCCGCTGTAGGTAAATCAGTTACTGTATTTGTATCATTATCAACTGTGGTTCCTGAGATATCTTGAACATCATTCCCTAAAGTATCTTGACCTTTAGCAATAGCCGTATTCGTTACCTTTCCTGAATCAATGTCCCCTTGCGTTACTACATAATCTTGAGTAATTACACCAACACCTAAAGGAGCTAAAGAGCTTGGTACTATTGCTAAATCAGTTACTCCCAATTTAGCATCATTAATTAATACATTCTCTACAGTTACATTTCCTGTATTGGTTACTGTAAACGTATAAGTAATTACATCTCCTATCTTCGCTTTAGTTGGATCGCCATTATAAACTCCTGTTTTAACAAATCCTAATTTTGGTGTTTGTATCAACGGAGTTGCTGTACAAGTAAGACAAGTTGGAATCACTGGACAAGTTGCACATGGCGTTGGATCAGTTGATGTCGCTGTCACATCCATTCCTACAGGAGGTGTTCCTGTTGCTGTGGCTAAATTATAAACCACACCCGCATCAATATCAGCTTGTGATATTAAATATTCAGCTGTAAACGCAGTTGTATTATTTTCACCTGCTGCCAATGATGGAATTGCAGTACCTGAAACAGTCGCATTATCATCAGTGACGGTAACATTTGTCAAGGTTTCAAAACCTGTGTTTTTAATATCAAAAGTATATACAATTTTATCTCCTACATTTACAATACTATCCAAGTTGGCATCTACATATATTCCTTCTTTAGTAATCGAAATAGAAGATGAATTACACTGCAATGCACTGCCTGAACCTCCATCACTATTGGCAGTATTTACAAAAGCACCATAGACATTGATAGAATTTATTACACTTGCGATTGAATTTACTGTTAGTCTAATTTCGTCAAATTCTAATGAAGCTTGAAATCCTACATTATAAGTTCCTGGACCTGTCCCTAAAACAGGAATTCCTAAAAGTCCCAAATCAAGTATATCACCAGCAGATTTCAATTCTTGCAAAACACCATTATTATAGGTAGCAATAGATAATCCTTGAAAAAGATTTACTTGAGCTAAAGTATTCAAGTCTTTAATTCTGAATCCAGCATAAGTTCCTTGCGGATACGTATACAATTGATCTTTTACAGCAACAGAACCTGAACCAAGTACTCCTGCAACAATACTAATATTAGCAAAATCAGTTGTATCAGCTGTTAATAAATTATTAGTGTTATTAATGGCACATGCCACACAAGCAACTCCATCAATACCTGTGTTATCACCGTTTATTGTCACTGGAAAATCTGGGGTAGACCAATCATAGGTTTTATTACATTCTACAATTGGCTCACAAAACTTTTGAAAAACTGCATTATAAACCTTAACCGTTCCTAAGTTCACAGAAACTAAATTTGTCAAGGTAATTTGTACTTCGTCAAATGCTTTTGTGGAAACAAAACCAATTGTTTGTTTACTGGTTCCAACTAATAAATTAGTATCTACTGAAATCAAAGGACCATTACCTGATTTAGATTCTTGTAACACCCCATTTAGATATGTTTTGATTCGTATAGCATCAAATGCATTTACAGCAAGTAATGAAGGATTTTCGATTGTATAACCTGCAAAAGTTCCGATTGGATAATCGGTAATTTGATCTTTTACAGAAAGACTTCCACTTGTCCCTACTCCAGCAGTCAAATTAACAGTAGCAAAATTGGAACTGTCTTGGTCAATTAAATTATCCTGATTACTCACACTGCATAAGACACAGGCAATTCCGTCAATACCTGTATTTTCACCATTAATAAATACTGGATATTCAGGTACCGAAACCGCTGTTTGTGTATTACAAGCTAAAGCGGGACCAGCACAAAATTTCTCATAAATAGCCCCATATACTTTAGTTGTACCTAAATTAATCCCTACAGTCTGATTTACAGTTATCTTTACTTCATCAAATGACTTAGTACTCACAAAACCTAATTTATAACGACCGTTTGAACTGAGTAAAGTCCCATTTACAACTAAATTATTCCCTGAAAATTGTTCTCTAAAGACTCCATTCAAATAAGTTGAAATCACCATATTGCCAAGGGCAGAGACACTAACTAAATTTGAATTCTCAATTTCGAAACCCGCATAAGTACCTGATGGATAATCAGTAATTTGATCTTTGACAGCAATACTTCCAGAGGCCAACAACCCAACAGTTAAATTAATCGTTGCAAAATCTGTCGTACTAGAACTAATTACATTATCTACATTACCAATACTACCAACACTAATACCTGACATTCCCGTATTTGCATGATCAATTATAACAGGATATGTTGGCAAACTTAATGTAGTTGCCACATTACAATCTAATGCAGGTCCAGCACAATATTCTCTTAATACTGCATGATAAATTTTTGTAGAATTTAGTAAATTAACCACACCACTTAATACGATTTCAATGGTGTCAAAGGATTGATTTGTATTGAAACCTATAATATAATCACCAGATCCTGGCAATAAATCAAGACTCAATAATGATGCTCCCGAAAATGTTTCTTTGAGTGTCGTACCACTATAGGTATTTATCGAAATTCCATTTAGTAAACTCAAAGAAAGTAACCCATTACCAATGCCTATTTTAAATCCGGCAAAAGAACCAGCTATGTAGGTTGTATTACTATCCTTTACTCTTAATTTATGCAATACACCAGCACTAACTCCAAAATTAGCAGTAGCATAATTAGTCAAATCAGCATCAATTAAATTTGCTTCATTTGATATACCACACCCTAGCAATCCTGTACATACACCTGTAGAGGACTTACTTACTGTCAATCCATCATAATTATCAGAAATAAACGGACTAGGTGTTTCAATATTACATTGCCCAAATGAATTTGCAGACATCAAAACAACACCTAAGAAAAATACAATTTTATTGAATCTTATTCTAGAGCTAATGTTTTCAATAAAATTTTCAATTAATGATTCAGGGTAAAATTTTCTCATAATCTATTACTTTAAATTGTGTTTCAGATAGGCAAATACCCTTTTTTTAAACACAAAATTTCGTACAGTAATTAGATTACAAAATTGATTTAAGTAGGGGCACAACTATCTATCAAAAACAAAATTACTTTATTCATATACGAACAAACATCAAAATATCTAAAAATAAACCTACATAACCATAGATTTAATACTATAAAAATTTAATCAAAAAACTACTATTTAATCATATTATTTCCTACAAAACATAAATATTAATGTCTTATATTTGTTACAATTCAAGATTCATACGAATAATGAATTTATATCTTTCGTCCATAACAATGTTTGAATTTTCTTAAACATCTAGAATGCACAAACAAACTAAAGTCAAACCCTTATTGGAAAAAACTTTCAACATACTCCGTACTCAAAGTCTGCTTCAAACAAAGACATTTACATTCTACTTAATTATCATCATCTCTTGTTCGATGTTGATATTAATAAATTTTTATACTATTAAAACGTTATCCGCCACAAGGGCATATGTCAATGGTGAATCTCATTACTCTAAGGGTCATAAATGCGCTGTAATCAATTTGATAACGCACCTACTTACTGGAGAAAAAAATTACTGGATAAACTTTAAAAAAGACTTAAGCATTCCTTTAGGCGATGCAAAAGCACGTATTTCACTTCAAAAAAACCTTGATGATGAAATTGTTAGAGAAGGCTTTAGAGAAGGGAGAAACCATGAAGAGGACATAGATGATATGATCTGGCTTTTTAAAAATTTTAAATCTTTTCCATTTTTCAAAAAAGCAGTAATTGAGTGGGAGAAAGGAGATTACTTAAATAATCAACTTTACAAAATTGGACTTGAAATAAATTCGAGGCTTCAAAAAGAGAAACTAGACAGAAAAGAAAAGCGTGGTTATTTATCTCGAATAATGGCTCTTACACATGAGTCTAATATCAATCAAGATGCTTTTTCGGAGTCCTTTGGTTATGGCACTAGAAAAATCAAAAAATATCTCTTATTTACCAATATTTTTTTCATTTTAATAATTATATGTTCTGTTAGTTTTTACTATAGTTCAATGATTAAAAAATTAATCTTTTCAAAACAAAAACTCAATAGACGAAAAAAACAACTTAAGTTAATTATAAAAGATTTAGAGAATGCAAAAGAAGACCTATCCACGGGAATAATTCAACATAAAAAAATAATAGGCACCAT
This sequence comes from Flavobacterium sp. NG2, assembly GCF_034119845.1. Taxonomy (NCBI): domain Bacteria; kingdom Pseudomonadati; phylum Bacteroidota; class Flavobacteriia; order Flavobacteriales; family Flavobacteriaceae; genus Flavobacterium; species Flavobacterium sp. NG2. Next base: position 608,566 of record NZ_CP139420.1, read on the forward strand.
CAGTCATGATATTAGAAGCCCTCTAAAATATATCCAATTAATATCCAAACACCTCAGTAAAGAAACACTAAAAAACAATGATACCGTTTCAAATAAATATGCCAATTCAATATATAAATCCAGTTCTCAATTATATGACTTTACCAAAACATTAATTCAGTACTCCAAAATTTATATGGAGGATAGAGATTATATCCAAAAACCATATTCTATTCACAGCCTATTCGAAAATAAAAAAGATTTTTTTGAAGAAATGGCATTAAGCAAAGAAATCATAATAAAAAATGTTAGTTGCAAGGATTTACATTCAACAATTAATATTCGAATTATGTCGATCATAATACACAACCTACTTGATAACGCCATTAAAAACACTTCTAAAGGTACAATTGAACTAGGAGCTCAATCTGACCAATTTAAAACAACTTATTGGATAAAAGATACTGGCATCGGAATGAATCAAGACATAATAGACTATTATACCAACCTATTTAAAAATAGAGATCCTGAAAAATTAATCCTTAGCACTTATGGCATTGGCCTTCATTTAGTATTAGAATTATTAATCATTATTAAGGGAAAAATATTCTTCTCAAGTATTCCAAATAAAGGAACTACCATTACAATTGAATTAAAACATGCGAAATAAAAAGTCATTAACTAAATTATAAAAAACATGCAGAAAAATATCTTAATTGTTGACGATCATTTAGTAGTTAGAACAGGTGTTTCTATAATTTTAGAAGAAAAATTTAAATACCTAAATATCTCAACAACAGAAGACTATAAAGAAACACTAGCAATACTTGATGTTCAAAAGTTTGACTTGATCATTTTAGACATCAACATTCCAGGTGGAAAAAACACAGGGATGATTTCAGAAATAAAAAAAATTCAACCCTTTGCTAAAATTTTAATTTTCTCAGTATACGATGAAGAAACTCACGCTTGCCCTTATATTGTTGCAGGGGCTAATGGCTACATCAATAAATTAAGTGACCGAAAGAAAATCATTAAAGCGGTAGACACTATTCTTAAAACTGGTAATTACCTCACTACTGATATTGTAAATGCGCTTATCAATGCTTCAACTAATAAAGAGACATTCAATCCATTGGATAAACTATCTAAAAGAGAATTAGAGATTTCCGAATTATTAGTAAAAGGAGATGGTAACATCGAAATAGCTAATAAACTAAACATCCAGTTAACTACTGTAAGTACTCATAAATATAAAATATACCAAAAACTAAATATTAAAAACATCATAGAATTAATGTCGCTATTCAATAGATCAATTGGTTTATCTAATCAAAATTAAACAAAATAAAAAGGCCATCTTTTTCAAGATGACCTTTCTATTTATAAATCTATTGATTAGTCTATCGAAATTACGATAAACTCACTACGTCTGTTTAGTTGATGTTCTTCTTCGGTACATTCAACTCCATCAGCACATTTATTAATCAGCTGATACTCTCCGTATCCTTTTGCTGTTAATCTATCTGCCCTAACGCCTTTACTGATTAACCAAGCCATAGTAGATTTAGCTCTTCGGTCTGATAATGACTCGTTATATTTAAATGTTTGACGGCTGTCAGTATGCGAACGGATATCAATTTTAATTTGCGGATATTGAAGCATTACATCTAATATTTTTTCTAAATCGATAGCCGCATCTTTTCGAATATTGGATTTATCCAAATCAAAATAAATCATTTTAATTCCAAAACACTTCGCTAAATCAACTCCAACCGTTAATTCACAACCCTCCTTGTTTAAGGCAATAGGTTGATTAATTTTACCATTAACCTTTGGCACCTCCACAGATGCCTCATTAGTTTCATAATGCGGTTTTTCAGCTCTTACAGTATATGTTTTTCCACATTCCACATCAAAGTGATAATCACCCGAAGCATTAGCAGAAGTGGTCCCAATGATTTGATTGTTTCTATCAAACAAACTCACTTTGGCATTAGGTATAGGCATCTTTGTTTCTAAATCAGTAATCGCTCCCATCAGCACTTGACTACATCTGATTTCGCTAAACTTATATATATCATCGTATCCTTTTCCGCCAGCTCTATTCGAAGTAAAAAAACCAACTTTACTTTTACTGTCCATAAAGAAACCAAAATCATCCTGTGTTCCATTGATAGGCGCACCGATATTTTCCACCTTACCAAAACTAGTACCTTCTATTTTGGAAACATAGACATCTAAACCTCCTAACCCTGGACGTCCATCTGACGAAAAATACAATTTATTATCATCTGAAATAAAAGGGAATGTTTCTCTTCCTTCAGTATTAATCCCAACACCTAAATTAACTGGAGTTGAATAAGTCCCATCATTATTAATACTTACCTTAAATAAATCCGATTGCCCAACTGTTCCTGGCATATTGGAGGCAAAATACAATTCTTTTTCATCGATACTTAATGCTGGATGTGCGACACTATAATCATCGCTATTAAATGGTAATTCCACTACATTTTTCCATTCATTATCTTCCCATGTGGCTTTGTAAATTTTCAATAAGGTTACACGTTCACTGTTCTTCCCTTTTTTACCATCAATGAAGTTGTTTCGTGTGAAATACATCGTTTTCCCATCACTTGTAAAAACAGGAGTTGATTCGTGGAATTTAGAATTAATTTTATTGTCAAAAAGTACTGGTTCTTCTAATCTTCCTTCTGGACTAACCTTTGAAGCATATAAATTTGTAAAAGCTTGATTGGTCCAAGTAAAAACCTTTTTAGAAGCCCCCACTACTTCTCTTGAAGAAGCAAAAATTAATTTATCACCCAAGAAAGTCGTACCATAATCTGAAAAACCAGAATTAATTCCTGCATCTTCAATAGCAAAACGACCCGAATTTTCTTTTATCTCTTCTAAATAGTTTTTATCATTCGCGAATAATTTTGCTCTCTGATCGTTTCCTGATTTTTTAGTATAAAGTTCTAAAATCTTATCAGCCTTTTTATAATCCCCAATTGACTTTAAACATTGAGCATAACGGTAACAATACTCACCTGTTTGATCTTTATTCATATCAAACAACTCCGTGTACCATTTTTCAGCCTTACCTAATTCGGCATTAAAATAATAAGCGTTTCCTAATTTTTGAAACATCTTTTCATCTTTATATCCTTTTGCAGCAATACGTTCATAGGTAGCGATAGCATCAATATAAGCAAAGCGTTCGTATTTTTTATCTGCAGCTGCGACACTAGCTTTCTGAGCAAAACCTTTAGTAAAAACAACTAATAAAAAAGTGATGTATATATAATTTTTCATGTAACTAATTTTTAGAAGAATCGAGGAGAAACAATTCGATCGTATTTATTAAACAACTCATATCGTAAGAAAATCTCATGAGACCCTTTGTTAAAATGAGCCAAACGTGTTGTTTCAAAATCATAACTATATCCTACGAACCATCCGTCAGTGATTTGAAAGCCTGCCATACCACTAAGTGCCGCACTCCATCGGTATGCTGCTCCTAAAACAAATTTCTCATTAAACATAAAATTAAGAGATGCATCTACTTGCAGAGGAGCTCCTTGTGTCATTTTGGTCAAAATGGCTGGCTTAAATTTAATATCACCAGTTAAGTCAAAAACGTGTCCAGCTGTTAAAAAATAATGCAAACGTTCTTTAGCGATATAGCTAACTGAGCCATTACCTGCATATCTATCAAAATGTTTGGTTTCGATAAAATTAGGAATAGACAAACCAATATATGTGTTATCGGAATAAAAGTAAATTCCAGCTCCTATGTTGGGCGAAAATTTATTATCAATACTCGCTTCGAAACTATTATCTGGTGTCAAATAAGTCAATTTATTAAAATCAATATCCAATAGATTGACCGAAGCTTTTAATCCAAATGCTAATTTATATCTTTCTGAAGTTTGAATATTGTAAGAGAAATTAACACCTATATCCGTTTCATCAGAAGGGCCAATTTTATCATTCAGAATAGAAACACCAAACCCCATATCCCCCCCATTGATAGGTGTATGTAACGATACATTATTAGTAGTAGGCGCTCCTTCCAAGCCTACCCATTGGGTGCGGTGTAATGCAAAAATGCTCATTTTTTCTCTCATTCCAGCATAGGCAGGATTGACTGCCATAGTATTGTACATATATTGCGTAAACTGTGAATCTTGTTGAGCGTAGCTAATGCTTGTAAGAAGCATTAAAACCAGTATTGATAATTTATTTCTCATCTTTTTCTATTTAAAATCCAAAGAGTTTTTCTTATGATTTTGATTATCTATTTAAATATAAGTATCCTGCTTTTTCATGAAGATTAGCTTCACTATCCTTATATCTGAATACATAGTAATATGTCCCTGTAGGTAATTCAGTAGATTGACTTACTGTAACTCTACCCTCTGAAACTCCTTTAAATGCTCGGTCAGTATTGTTATAATTGTCTCTTTCAAAAACAAGTACTCCCCAACGGTTATAAATTTGAACGTTATTATCAGGATAACAATCCAATCCACTAATATAAAACACATCATTATCACCGTCTCCGTTAGGCGAAACTGCTTTAAACGGAATAACTTCACAACCTATAACACCTCCAATTATTGGCAGGTCAACAACATAAGTGGATTCATCGGTTGCTAAAGCACCTCTAGCATCAACACCTCTTACCGAAGCTTGATTAGAAACAGCTAATGCAATTATATCATCCCTTGTAATTACATAAGTCGCAGTGTATGCTGATGTGTTAACTTGACCAACATTTAACACTGGAATCGTATTCCCTGAAAGCACTAATCCAGGCATTAAGTCGGTTACCGAAACATTAAATAAGGCAACGTTACCAATATTTTTAATTTCAAATTGGTACGTAATTGTTTCACCAACTTGTGTAAATCCATCTTTATTTTCATCATTAAAAATTCCTGTTTTAATAATACTGATAGCTGGAGTTCTCACTAATTCTACAATCGTACAATCCAAACACGTTGGTTCTTTTGGACAGGTTGCACAAGGTGTTGGGTCTGTCGAAGTTCCTGTAACTGGAGTTCCTTTTGGAGGCGTTCCTGTTGCTGTAGCTAAGTTGTACACAATTCCTTCATCAATATCATTTTGAGTAACAGTATGAACAGCTGTAAAAGTTGTACTGTCAACCGCACCAACAGTTAAACTAGCAATTGGCCCTCCTGATACGGTAGCATTGTTATCCGTTACAGTAACATTCATTAATGGTACATTTCCTGTATTGCGAATTACAAAATTGTAAACAATAACATCTCCTACATTCGTTATTCCATCGTTATTCTTATCCTCATATTTACCATCTTTTGTGATTGAAATACTTGGCATTTGTTTCAATTCGGTCATCGTACAATCCAAACAAGTTGGTTCTTTTGGACAAGTTGCACAAGGTGTTGGGTCTGTCGAAGTTCCTGTAACTGGAGTTCCTTTTGGAGGTGTTCCTGTTGCTGTAGCTAAGTTGTACACAATTCCTTTGTTGATATCCTCCTGAGTAACGGTATGAACAGCTGTAAAAGTTGTACTGTCAACCGCGCCAACAGCTAAACTAGCAATTGGCCCTCCTGATACGGTAGCATTGTTATCCGTTACAGTAACATTCGTTAATGGTACATTTCCTGTGTTGCGAACTACAAAATTGTAAACAATTACATCTCCTACATTCGTTATTCCATCGTTATTCTTATCCTCATATTTACCATCTTTTGTGATTGAAATACTTGGCGTTTGTTTCAATTCAGTCATCGTACAATCCAAACAAGTTGGCTCTTTTGGACAAGTTGCACAAGGTGTAGGATCTGTCGAAGTTCCAGTAACTGGAGGCCCTTGTGGAGGCGTACCTGTTGCAGTAGCTAAGTTATACACAATTCCTTTATTGATATCGTCCTGAGTAACGGTATGAACAGCCGTAAAAGTTGTACTATCAACCGCGCCAACAGCTAAACTAGCAATTGGTCCTCCTGATACTGTTGCATTGTTATCCGTTACAGTAACATTCGTTAATGGTACATTTCCTGTGTTGCGAACTACGAAATTGTAAACAATTACATCTCCTACATTCGTAATTCCATCGTTATTCTTATCCTCATATTTACCGTCTTTTGTGATTGAAATACTTGGCGTTTGTTTCAATTCGGTCATCGTACAATCCAAACAAGTTGGTTCTTTTGGACAGGTCACACAAGGTGTAGGATCTGTCGAAGTCCCTGTAACTGGTGTTCCTTTTGGAGGTGTTCCTGTTGCAGTTGCTAAGTTGTACACAATTCCTTTATTGATATCGTCCTGAGTAACGGTATGAACAGCCGTAAAAGTTGTACTGTCAAACGCGCCAACAGCTAAACTAGCAATTGGTCCTCCTGATACTGTTGCATTGTTATCCGTTACAGTAACATTCATTAATGGTACATTTCCTGTGTTGCGAACTACAAAATTGTAAACAATTACATCTCCTACATTCGTAATTCCATCGTTATTCTTATCCTCATATTTACCATCTTTTGTGATTGAAATACTTGGCGTTTGTTTCAATTCGGTCATCGTACAATCCAAACAAGTTGGCTCTTTTGGACAAGTTGCACAAGGTGTAGGATCTGTCGAAGTTCCAGTAACTGGAGGCCCTTGTGGAGGCGTACCTGTTGCAGTAGCTAAGTTATACACAATTCCTTTATTGATATCGTCCTGAGTAACGGTATGAACAGCCGTAAAAGTTGTACTATCAAACGCGCCAACAGCTAAACTAGCAATTGGTCCTCCTGATACTGTAGCATTGTTATCCGTTACAGTAACATTCGTTAACGGCACATTTCCTGTGTTGCGAACTACAAAATTGTAAACAATTACATCTCCTACATTCGTAATTCCATCGTTATTCTTATCCTCATATTTACCATCTTTTGTGATTGAAATACTTGGCGCTTGTTTCAATTCGGTCATCGTACAATTCAAACAAGTTGGCTCTTTTGGACAGGTCACACAAGGTGTAGGATCTGTCGAAGTCCCTGTAACTGGGGTTCCTTTTGGAGGTGTTCCTGTTGCAGTTGCTAAGTTATACACAATTCCTTTATTGATATCGTCCTGAGTAACGGTATGAACAGCCGTAAAAGTTGTACTATCAACCGCACCTACAGCTAAAATAGCAATTGGACCTCCTGATACTGTAGCATTGTTATCCGTAACGGTAACGTTAGTCAATATTGCACCACCCGTATTCTTAACAACAAATTTGTATAAAATCTGGTCACCTACATTTACAATTTTATCACCATTAAAGTCATTATAAACCCCATCTTTGGTAATAGAAATTGACGGTTCATATACATTTACGGTCACTTTCGCTTCGTCACAGTTCGTTGGGTTGGTTATTTCACAAATTTTATAGATGAGTTCATAACTACCTGCTGGAGTTCCCGCAGCTACTTTTACAGTTGTTCCGTCTAAGGTGATTCCTGTATTGGTTGCGCTTACAAAAGTCGTGTTCACTTTGATTGGGTCAACAATTACTCCGTTTAATTTATCATTTGTTAATACGTTTGCAAAAGCAGTTCCACCTGTAAATCCGTTTACCGCTGTTCCTGCATCGTCAATAGCATCTATTACTGGTTTGGTAACGGTTACGGTGACTACAGCATCATCACAATTGTTTGTATTCAATTTTTCACAAATCTTGTAAACTAATGAGTAGTCTCCTGCTGGTGTACCTGCTGCTACTTTTACAGTTGTTCCGTCTAAAGTGATTCCTGTGTTTGTTGCACTTACAAAAGTCGTGTTCACTTTAGCTGGGTCAACAATCGATCCGTTTAATTTATCATTTACCAATACGTTTGCTAAAGCTGTCCCACCGTCATATCCGTTTACCGCTGTTCCTGCATCGTCAATTGCTTCAATTGTCGCTGCTGAAACGCTTAAGGTTACTTTTGCTTCATCACAGTTCGCTGGGTTGGTTTTTTCACAGATTTTATAGATCAGTTCATAATTACCTGCTGGTGTTCCCGCTGCTACTTTTACAGCTGTACCGTCTAAGGTAATACCTGGATTAGTAGCACTTACAAAAGTGGTATTCACTTTGGTTGGGTCAACAATCGCTCCGTTTAATTTATCGTTTGCTAATACGTTGGCTAAAGCGGTGCCTCCTGTAAATCCGTTTACAGCTGTTCCTGCATCGTCAATCGCTTCTATTGCTGGTTTGGTAACCGTTACCGTGACAACAGCATCATCACAATTGTTTGTATTCAATTTTTCACAAATCTTGTAAACTAATGAGTAGTCTCCTGCTGGTGTTCCCGCAGCTACTTTTACAGCTGTTCCATCTAAGGTGATTCCTGTGTTTGTTGCGCTAACAAAAGTCGTATTCACCTTGGTTGGGTCAACAATTGCTCCGTTTAATTTATCGTTTACCAATACGTTTGCTAAGGCTGTTCCACCTGTAAATCCGTTTACTGAGGTACCTGCATCGTCAATCGCATCGATTTCTGGTTTAGTTACTGTAACAGTTACTTTCGCTTCATCACAGTTCGCTGGGTTTATTTTTTCACAGATTTTGTAAACCAACTCATAGTTACCTGCTGGAGTTCCCGCAGCTACTTTCACAGCTGTAACATCTAAGGTGATTCCTGTGTTTGTTGCGCTAACAAAAGTCGTGTTCACTTTGGTTGGGTCAACAATCGCTCCGTTTAATTTATCATTTACCAATACGTTGGCTAAAGCGGTGCCTCCTGTAAATCCGTTTACAGCTGTTCCTGCATCGTCAATCGCTTCTATTGCTGGTTTGGTAACCGTTACCGTGACAACAGCATCATCACAATTGTTTGTATTCAATTTTTCACAAATCTTGTAAACTAATGAGTAGTCTCCTGCTGGTGTTCCCGCAGCTACTTTTACAGCTGTTCCATCTAAGGTGATTCCTGTGTTTGTTGCGCTAACAAAAGTCGTATTCACCTTGGTTGGGTCAACAATTGCTCCGTTTAATTTATCGTTTACCAATACGTTTGCTAAGGCTGTTCCACCTGTAAATCCGTTTACTGCGGTACCTGCATCGTCAATCGCATCGATTTCTGGTTTAGTTACTGTAACAGTTACTTTCGCTTCATCACAGTTCGCTGGGTTTATTTTTTCACAGATTTTGTAAACCAACTCATAGTTACCTGCTGGAGTTCCCGCAGCTACTTTCACAGCTGTAACATCTAAGGTGATTCCTGTGTTTGTTGCGCTAACAAAAGTCGTATTCACTTTGGTTGGGTCAACAATCGCTCCGTTTAATTTATCGTTTACCAATACGTTTGCTAAAGCTGTTCCACCTGTAAATCCGTTTACTGAGGTTCCTGCATCGTCAATAGCGTCAATAGTCGCTGCTGAAACGCTTAAGGTTACTTTTGCTTCGTCACAGTTCGTTGGGTTGGTTATTTCACAGATTTTATAAATGAGTTCGTAACTACCTGCTGGTGTTCCTGCTGCTACTTTTACAGCTGTACCGTCTAAGGTAATACCTGGATTAGTAGCGCTTACAAAAGTGGTATTCACTTTCGATGGGTCAACAATCGCTCCGTTCAATTTATCGTTTGCTAATACATTAGGCACTGCAATACCACCAACGATACCATTTACTGGACTACTCGCTACATCGTCAATCGCATCAATGATTGGTTTAGTAACCGCTACGGTAACTTTCGCTTCGTCACAGTTTGTTGGATTGGTTATTTCACAGATTTTGTAAACCAACTCATAGTTTCCTGCTGGAGTACCCGCAGCTACTTTTACAGCTGTTCCGTCTAAGGTAATACCAACGTTTGTTGCACTTACAAAAGTCGTATTCACTTTCGTTGGATCAACAATAGCTCCGTTTAATTTATCATTTACCAATACGTTTGCTAAAGCGGTTCCACCCGTAAATCCGTTTACTGAGGTTCCTGCATCATCAATCGCATCGATTTCTGGTTTAGTTACTGTAACAGTTACTTTCGCTTCATCACAGTTCGCTGGGTTTATTTTTTCACAGATTTTATAGATCAGTTCGTAACTACCTGCTGGTGTTCCCGCTGCTACTTTTACAGCTGTACCGTCTAAGGTAATACCAACGTTTGTTGCACTTACAAAAGTCGTGTTCACTTTGGTTGGGTCAACAATTGCTCCGTTTAATTTATCGTTTACTAATACGTTGGCTAAAGCTGTTCCACCTGTAAATCCGTTTACTGCTGTTCCTGCATCGTCAATCGCATCAATTGCTGGTTTGGTTACTGTAACAGTTACTTTCGCTTCGTCACAGTTGGATGGGTTAGTTTTTTCACAGATTTTATAAACCAACTCATAGTTTCCTGCTGGTGTTCCTGCGGCTACTTTTACTGATGTTCCATCTAAGGTGATTCCTGCATTGGTTGCGCTTACAAAAGTCGTGTTCACTTTGGTTGGGTCAACAATCGCTCCGTTTAATTTATCATTTGTTAATACGTTTGCAAAAGCAGTTCCACCTGTAAATCCGTTTACCGCTGTTCCTGCATCGTCAATAGCATCTATTACTGGTTTGGTTACGGTTACGGTGACTACAGCATCATCACAATTGTTTGTATTCAATTTTTCACAAATCTTGTAAACTAATGAATAGTCTCCTGCTGGTGTACCTGCTACTACTTTTACAGCTGTTCCATCTAAGGTAATACCTGGATTGGTTGCGCTTACAAAAGTCGTGTTCACTTTGGTTGGGTCAACAATCGCTCCGTTTAATTTATCATTTACCAATACGTTTGCTAAAGAGATTCCACCTGTAAATCCGTTTACTGAGGTTCCTACATCGTCAATCGCGTCAATTTCTGGTTTGGTTACTGTAACAGTTACTTTCGCTTCGTCACAGTTCGTTGGGTTGGTTATTTCACAGATTTTGTAAACCAACTCATAGTTACCTGCTGGTGTTCCCGCAGCTACTTTTACAGTTGTTCCATCTAAAGTAACACCAACGTTTGTTGCACTTACAAAAGTCGTGTTCACTTTCGTTGGGTCAACAATTGCTCCATTTAATTTATCATTTACCAATACGTTGGCTAAAGAGGTTCCACCTGTAAATCCGTTTACTGAGGTTCCTGCATCGTCAATCGCATCAATTTCTGGTTTGGTAACAGTTACGGTTACGATAGCATCATCACAATTGTTAGTATTCAATTTTTCACAAATCTTGTAAACTAATGAATATTCTCCCGCTGGAGTTCCAGCTGCTACTTTTACAGTTGTTCCATCTAAGGTAATACCAACGTTTGTTGCACTTACAAAAGTCGTATTCACTTTCGTTGGGTCAACAATTGCTCCATTTAATTTATCATTTACCAATACGTTTGCTAAAGCTGTTCCTCCTGTAAATCCGTTTACCGCTGTTCCTGCATCGTCAATAGCATCGATGGCTGGTTTAGTAACGGTTACGGTTACTTTCGCTTCCTCACAGTTTGTTGGGTTGGTTATTTCACAGATTTTATAGATCAGTTCATAATTACCTGCTGGTGTTCCCGCTGCTACTTTTACAGCTGTTCCATCTAAGGTGATTCCTGCGTTTGTTGCACTAACAAAAGTCGTGTTCACTTTAGCTGGGTCAACAATCGCTCCGTTTAATTTATCATTTACCAATACGTTTGCTAAGGCTGTTCCGCCTGTAAATCCGTTTACAGAAGTTCCTGCATCGTCAATAGCATCAATTGCTGGTTTAGTTACTGTAACAGTTACTTTCGCTTCGTCACAGTTCGCTGGATTTATTTTTTCACAGATTTTGTAAACCAACTCATAGTTACCTGCTGGAGTTCCAGCTGCTACTTTTACAGTTGTTCCATCTAAAGTAACACCTACGTTTGTTGCACTTACAAAAGTCGTACTCACTTTCGTTGGATCAACAATCGCTCCGTTTAATTTATCGTTGGCTAATACGTTTGCTAAAGAGGTTCCACCTGTAAATCCGTTTACTGCGGTACCTGCATCGTCAATAGCACAAATAAAATTATTTATTACAACATTTGAAGTTGTTTGAGAAATACATCCTTGAGCATTAGTCACTGTAAAATTATAGGTACCTGGTTCTAATCCAGAAATAGTTCTAGTTGACGTATTACCACTTATATTCCCAGGATTTATAATCCAATTTCCAGTTGGTAATCCACTTAATAAAACACTTCCTACTGGTGTTTCACAACTTGGCTGAGAAGATATCAAATAATTTGGCGCTGATGGCGTGGTCTTTGGAGCCGCAACTCCTGAACCTGTAGCACTCGTACAACTATTTACAGTTTGAGTAACTGTGTATGTTCCTGCTGTACTAACGGTAATAGATGCTGTTGTAGCATTATTGCTCCACAACAAACTTCCTGTATAATTTGATGCCGTTAGTGTTGATGTTCCATTACAATTGTTAACTACATTTACTGTTGGCGCTGATGGCGTGGTCTTTGGAGCCGCAACTCCTGAACCTGTAGCACTCGTACAACCATTCACAGTTTGAGTAACTGTGTATGTTCCTGCTGTACTAACTGTTATAGATGCTGTTGTAGCATTATTACTCCACAACAAACTTCCCGTATAATTTGATGCAGTTAAAGTAGATGTACCATTACAATTGTCAACCACATTTACTGTTGGTGCTGATGGTGTTGTCTTTGGAGCCGCAACTCCTGAACCTGTAACACTTGTACAACCATTAACAGTTTGAGTAACTGTATATGTTCCAGCTGTACTAACGGTGATAGAAGCTGTTGTAGCATTATTGCTCCACAACAAACTTCCTGTATAATTTGACGCAGTTAAAGTAGATGTACCATTACAATTGTTAACTACATTTACTGTTGGTGCTGATGGTGTTGTCTTTGGAGCCGCAACTCCTGAACCTGTAGCACTTGTACAACCATTAACTGTTTGAGTAACTGTATATGTTCCTGCTGTACTAACGGTGATAGAAGCTGTTGTAGCATTATTGCTCCACAACAAACTTCCTGTATAATTTGATGCTGTTAAAGTAGATGTACCATTACAATTGTCAACCACATTTACTGTTGGTGCTGATGGTGTTGTCTTTGGAGCCGCAACTCCTGAACCTGTAGCACTTGTACAACCATTAACTGTTTGAGTAACTGTATATGTTCCTGCTGTACTAACGGTGACAGAAGCTGTTGTAGCATTATTGCTCCACAACAAACTTCCTGTATAATTTGACGCAGTTAAAGTAGATGTACCATTACAATTGTTAACTACATTTACTGTTGGTGCTGATGGTCTTGTTTTTGGTGCAGCAATTCCTGAACCAGTAGCACTTGTACAACCATTAACAGTTTGAGTAACTGTATATGTTCCAGCTGTACTAACGGTGATAGAAGCTGTTATAGCATTATTGCTCCACAACAAACTTCCTGTATAATTTGACGCAGTTAAAGTAGATGTACCATTACAATTGTCAACCACATTTACTGTTGGTGCTGATGGTGTTGTCTTTGGAGCCGCAACTCCTGAACCTGTAGCACTTGTACAACCATTAACAGTTTGAGTAACTGTATATGTCCCTGCTGTACTAACGGTGATAGAAGCTGTTGTAGCATTATTGCTCCACAACAAACTTCCTGTATAATTTGACGCAGTTAAAGTAGATGTACCATTACAATTGTTAACTACATTTACTGTTGGTGCTGATGGTCTTGTTTTTGGTGCAGCAATTCCTGAACCAGTAGCACTTGTACAACCATTAACAGTTTGAGTAACTGTATATGTCCCTGCTGTACTAACGGTGACAGAAGCTGTTGTAGCATTATTGTTCCACAACAAACTTCCTGTATAATTTGATGCGGTTAAAGTAGATGTACCATCACAATTGTTAACAACAGTTACAGTTGGAGCTGATGGAGTGTAAGTTATGGTTATCTTAGCTTCATTTGATGTTAAACCCGTCAAATCATTTATTGTATAATAAATAGGTGTTGGATTAGATTTAAAAGTAGCTAACGGAGTAAAGGTAACAATTCCTGCTGCTGTAACAGACCAAGTACCCTCACCAGCTACAACTAATGAATTTTGAATACCTGAGGAAGTTAGTGCTAAATTCAAATCAACTTTAGACTTATCAATATTTTGATTTGAATCGGTATCGTTTAGCGTTACATCTAATGATACAGCTCCATAAGGTTTACATAATGCTGAATCGTTGTTTGCAATAGGTGCTTTAGGTATAACAAAACTAACTTCCCCAAAACTAATTGAACTTTGTCTATTACTTGATGTACCACTATTTCCAAGTCTAAATCTAATCGAATTAAGTGTACCAAAGTTAACTGCAGCAATGTATCGTGTATTTGTAATACTAATAGGATCCACAGAATTACTTGGGCCTTGAAATCTCGTATAAGCACCTACCGTAGAAACTGTTATATAAGAATTACTTTCTAAAGTATAACTTTCGTTATTAGGTCTTGCTACATCAAAAAACTCATTCCCATCCAGATCTAATGCTTCTAATATAAACGAGCCCAAATCAATTTTTAATTCTTGAGCTGTTCCGTACGTACCACTTTTGTAAAAACTAAATTCATATTCAACATATCCATTTGCTGAAGAGGTATTTACAACAGGCTGAAAACGATCTATTAATCCTCCATTTGTTGGATTATCAACATCTACAATTGACGCATTATTTATAGAAACAATTGTCACAATTGCATCTACATTATTTCCATCAACCGTAGTTACAATTGGATATAAATATTTGGCCCCAACTTGTTTATCAGTTCCTGATTTCAATGTTGGTGTTGTAAACTTTGGTGTTTGAGCAACCGCAAAATTGGAAAACAACATAATAAACAAAAGACATAAAATAACTTCTATTCTATTGTTTATAGTCAAATAATTAGTGTAGTTCTTTTTCATAAGTACATTTTAATTTTTGTATCCCTTAAAAAACACAATTTTCTTTTTTTAATACCTTTCAACAGTATTAAAACTAGTCGTTTTTTAAAATCCACCGCGAAAGTACATTATTCAAAAGATAAAATCCTTACAAAATCGATGAAATAACAGTTTCTACTGTTTAAGTGTATTTTTAATAAATTATTCTTATAAAAAGCATTAATTTCATGACTATAACAAACCTATAACATAACATTAAATTAATATTTTAATAAAACTTTAAGAAATAACATTTTTTTCAAAACATAAAAATCATTCAGTCATTTTCGAAACTCTACAATTAGTATCTTTCAAAAAAAAAATAAAAAATGAGCACTAAGAGCTACAGTAAAAAAATTCTAATCACCCCATTAAACTGGGGATTAGGACATGCTACACGCTGTATTCCAATTATTAAAGTATTACAAAATTTTAACTACAACTTAATTATAGCTTCAGACGGAGATGCTTTGAATATGCTCAAAAAAGAATTCCCAAACATAAAGTCCTTAGAATTACCTTCTTACAAAATTCAATACCCAAAAAAGGGAAAATATTTCAAATGGAAACTTCTTTTAAGCCTTCCTAAAATCACAAAAGCCATTTTAAAAGAACAGAAGATAATTACCAAATGGATTGAACAATATAACATCGATGGAATTATTTCTGATAATCGCCTAGGATGTTATTCTTCAAAAGTTCCATCAGTCTATCTAACACATCAAGTAAATGTTTTAACAGGAAAAACAACATGGCTAAGCTCTTTTATTCATCAATATTTCATAAAAAAATACCGCGAATGTTGGATTCCAGACAACCTTAATGAGCCAAATTTAGCCGGAAGACTTAGTCATAGCTCCAATAAAAAATTGACACTAAAACACATCGGGCCAATTAGCAGGTTTATTAAAAAGATGGAGCCAAAACAATTTGATTTAATGATTATCCTTTCAGGACCAGAACCTCAACGGGGCATACTTGACAATCTATTACAAAATGAAATAAAGAGATATAAAGGCAAGATACTTTACATCAAAGGAATCATAGAAAAAGAACAAAAAAAAGAAGAATACGAAAATGTTACTTTTTATAATTTCATGAGTAGCGAACAAATTGAAAAAAGTATAAATGAAAGCGAATCCGTTTTATGTCGCTCAGGTTATACCTCTATAATGGACTTGACTAAATTGGAAAAAAAAGCTTTTTTCATCCCTACACCTGGACAATATGAACAGGAATATTTAGCTTCAAAATTAGAACAGGAAGGTGTTGCGCCATTTGCATATCAAGTAGATTTTAGAATTGAGGATTTAGAAAAAATACCACAATACACAGGACTAAAAAATACTAAAACTACTGTTGAATGGGAAGAGTTATTAAAAATATTTAAATAAAAAAACTGATAATTAAACCTCAAAAAAGTTTAATATCAGTTCTTAAATCAATTATTTCTAGCGAATTATTTTTTATCAATAAACTTTTCGTGCTTAATGGTTTTTGCATTAATCATAAAGTAAATAGACTCCGCTACATTTGAATTATGGTCAGCAATACGTTCCATATGCTTTAAAGCAATTATAAGATGCGTACCTGAAACCACTGTCTTCGAATTACTTTTCATTTCACCAATGATATCTTCGATAGCAGCTGTACTTTGACTTTTAATGATGTTATTTATACCAAAAATTTCTTCAATAATAGATGCATCTAGTTCTTTAAAACATACATTCATCTTAGCTGTAATCACTTCTACAGCTTTAGCAATTTCATCAACTTTAAACCTAGACACCAATTCGTGCTTCTCCTTAATGTTCTTAGATTGTTTAATGATACTCATTGCTAAATCACCAATACGTTCTATTTCATTACTGATTTGCATTGCCGACATAATAAACCTTAAATCTGAGGCAACAGGTTGCTGTAAAGCAAATACACCTTGACATATATCATCGATTTTTACATCCAATTTGTCAATTTTATTTTCCGTTTTCTTCACTTCTTTCACTTCTGAAAAAGGTTCTGAAAGTATTGATTTAACTGCTTCACTAATTTGGCTTTCTGCCAAATTACCAATTTTTATTATTATTTCTCTAAGTTTCCCTAGTTCAGTTTCTAAGTGTGATGCCATTGTATTTTGTTTAAAGATTGGAAGATAATAATTTTTACTATTGATTAACCAAATCTTCCTGTTATATAATCTTCTGTTTGTTTTTTACTTGGTTTTGTGAATATGGTTTTGGTCTTGTCAAACTCAATTAACTCTCCCATATAGAAAAAAGCAGTATTATCACTTACACGTCCTGCTTGTTGCATGTTATGTGTAACGATAACGATTGTATATTGTTTTTTCAATTCATAAATAAGCTCCTCCACTTTTGAAGTTGAAATAGGGTCCAATGCAGAAGTTGGCTCATCCATTAACAAAACCGATGGCTGAATTGCCAAAGCACGGGCAATACACAAACGTTGTTGTTGTCCTCCAGACAATTCAAATGCTGATTTGTGCAATTTATCTTTTACTTCTTCCCAAAGCGCTACTTGTTTGATAGAAGTAATAACGCGCTCTTCGATAATTTTCTTATCGTTAATTCCGTTAACTCTTAAACCATAAGCTACATTTTCAAATATTGATTTTGGAAATGGATTTGGTTTTTGAAAAACCATACCCACATTTTTTCTCAAATCATCAACATTAGTCTGTTTCTCATAAATATCATTACCATCAATAGTAATCGTCCCAGACATATGGGTATTATCTATCAAATCATTCATTCGATTCAGTAAACGCAAATAGGTTGATTTTCCACAACCAGAAGGACCAATTAGTGCTGTCACCGTATTCTCTTTCATCGATAAAGAAATATCGTGTAAAGCTTGAGATTCTCCGTAATAAAAATTTACGTTTTGTGATACTATTTTATGCATGTTAGTTCATTTTTACTTTTTTTCCATAATATTTACGAAGCTTATTCGCTAATAAATTGGAAATTAATACAATTATAATCAAAATAAGTGCAGTTCCATAAGCCATTGCTCTTGAAGCTTCAATATTTGTTCCGCTGGTTGAAATTACATATAAGTGGTATGGCAACGCCATAGCTTGATCAAATATTGAGGACGGCAATTTAGGCAAAAAATACGCAGCCACTGTAAATAAAATTGGAGCCGTTTCACCCGAAACACGACCAATAGACAAAATCAAACCGGTAATAATATTAGGAAATGCAATTGGGAACACAACGTTTCTAGTGGTTTGCCATTTACTCGCACCCAGACCTAAACTAGCTTGTCTAAACGTATCGTCAACTGATTTTAAAGATTCTTCAGTAGTACGAATAACAACAGGTAATACTAATAATCCCAAGGTTAGTCCCCCTGCTAAAATCGAATCTCCAAAACCTAATTTATTTACAAATAAGGACATTCCAAAAAGTCCAAAAACAATAGAAGGAACACCTGCTAAATTGTTTGTCATTTGTTTAATTATTTTTTTTGGCCATCCTTCTTTTACATATTCATTCATATATAAAGCCGCTAAAACTCCAACAGGAAATGCAAAAACCATACTAACTAATACCAAACATACAGTTCCTACAATGGCTGGAAAAATCCCTCCGCTAGTCATTCCTTCTTTTGGCATCTCAGAAATAAATTCCCAACTAATTACTCCAATACCTTTGATAACAATGAAAGCTAAAATAACAAATAACAGCGCCACAATACTATAACTGATGAAACTAAAAATTCCAAAAGCGATATTCTGACTTCTTCTTTTTTTCTTAACTAGATTATTAGTACTCATAATTAGTGTTTTTTATGTGATTTTCTATTGGTAACTAATTCTACCAACATATTAATCCCAAAAGTGATGATAAACAAAATACATCCTAATGCAAATAATGCTTCATAATGCAATCCACCATTTGGCGCTTCACCTAATTCAGCTGCAATGGTAGCAGGAATTGTTCTAACAGGTGCTAAAAATGAATTCGGAATAACAGCTGCATTACCCGTTACCATCAATACCGCCATAGTTTCACCAATAGCACGACCAATACCCAAAATAGCTCCTGCAGTAATCCCTGAAGCAGAATATGGAATCACAACTTTATAAATTGTTTGCCAATGACTTGCTCCCAAAGCCAAGCTAGCTTCTTTCATTGCTCTAGGTGTATTACGCATAGCATCTTCAGAAATAGTGATGATTGTAGGCAAAGCCATAATCGCTAACACCACACTTCCTGCTAAAGCCGTTTCTCCAACTGGTAAATTAAAAGTACTTTGTATTAAAGGAACAATAATAACCAAACCAAAGAAACCATAAACTACAGATGGAATTCCAGCAAGTAATTCAATTAAAGGCTTTAACAGGTTACGTGTTCTTTTATTAGCTATTTCACTCAAAAATATTGCAGCAGCAAGTCCGATAGGTAGAGCAATTAAGATAGCTCCAAAACTTACCCAAAGTGTACCATAGATTAAGGGTTTCACTCCCATTTGAGCAATTGGTTGAGCCGTAGGAAACCATTCTTCACCTGACAAAAAACTAGCAACCGTTATTTTATCTATATCTAATTCGACACCAGCAAAGTCTTTTGCCTTATAGGTTTCTGAGAAAAAAGCAATGATACCTGGAGTTTTAGCAATAAGTTCATTTATTTTTTGAGGGAAATATTCAAAATTTTCTCCCAATTCTTCTTCAGTATAATAATCTGTAATATCCGAAGTTCTGAACAATACGATGGCTCTATCTTCACCACCTAGTTCTTTCCAGTTTGTTATCTTTTGATCATAAACATCTTTGACTTGAGAAGGTGATAACTTTTTTACTGGATTAGTAGCTTCGACTGCTAACAAAAAACCATCATCAATAGGCTTTCTATTAAAAACACCAGCTCCTTCAATAAATAAAAAAAAGACAATCAACACTACTGTAATACTGGTAGTTACACTACTAAGCATCAAGATAGACTCAATTATTTTTTCTTTAATCTGCTTTAAATTTGTTTTCAAATCAGTAAATTTAATTTTTGACAAAATTACGCCAGACCTAGCCCTCTAATGTTCATACACCATTAACCTTATGTTAACTTAATGTTAAGCGAACTGTTTTTGTAAAGCAAGGATTACCTAAAAACTAAAAAGGCTACCCAAAATGGATAGCCTCATATAATCATGTAATAATTAACCTTTTACTTAGTTCAATGGTACATATCCTATTTCAGATACATTTTTCTGACCAGCTTCAGACAAAGCATAATCAATAATTGATTTTACTTTAGCAGCATTTGTTTTATTATACATGTAAAACAACGGTCTTGAAATTGGATATGTTTTATCTTTTGCACTTGCTACAGAAGGCTCAATGAAGTTTTTCCCTTGATCATAAGATACCGCTACTTGCTTCACCTCTTTAGTTTCATAAGCTAAACCTACGTAACCAATCGCTCCTTTTGTTTGACCTACTGCCTGAACAATAGCTCCTGTTGCAGGTAAACTCAAGATATCCGTTGCGTAGTTTTTCTTATCCATAACTTCTTCTTTAAAAAACTCATAAGTTCCTGAAGAAGATTCTCTAGAATAAGCAACAATTTTCTCATCAGCTCCACCTACTTCTTTCCAGTTTTTAATCTCACCAGTATAAATTTTCTCCAATTGCTCACGAGTCAATTTAGACACACCATTTGCTGGATTAACAATTACTGCTAATGCATCAAAAGCAATAATTACTTTTTCGATTTCAGTTTTAGACTCAGCAAATTTTAATTTTTCATCAGTTTTCAAATCTCTAGAAGCCATTGCAATATCAGTAGTTCCATCAATCAAAGCAGTTAACCCTACACCTGAACCACCACCAACAACAGTAATACTTACATTAGCATCATTCTTCATCAACTCTTCAGCTTCTTTTTGAGCCAAAGGCAAAACTGTATCACTTCCTTTGATAGTTACAGAAACTTCAGCCTCAGCATTAGCTTCTCCTTTATTTTCAGTTTTTGCTTTACCGCAACTTAACATACCAATCAATGGTAATATTAAAAATAGTTTAAATTTATTCATTTGATATTTACTTGTTTTTGATTATTTATTTTGCGCAAAAGTAACTACCCAATATTAACTCTATGTTAAGCCAATATTATTCAATCTTTATACTTTTACAGTTTTATCTATGATTTGCTACAACCCAATTTCAACTTGGAAACGAGCAAACCAGTTATTAGAGGTACTAGAACCAAATTTATTTACAGCATCATAAGACAATTCCGTTTGCACTTTCATTTTATGACCAAATAAATATTTAGATACACCTATAGTATACTCATCCATATTTGGACTTTTGGTTTTAATATCGTCATGTACTTTTTGCGTAGAAAAACGACCTATAACTTGATATTCTGACGGAAAAAGATAACTCAATTGAGCATCATAACCATGCCCTACAAAAACAGCCTGAGTTTTACTAATATCTGAGGCATCAACAGTTATTGGATCTTTAGCAGCTCTTGACATATAAGCACCTACAGCAGACCATCCATTATATTTAAATACAGCATCTACAAATACAGACTTCAAAGTTCTTGACTCATACAAGCTGCTCCCTAACTGTCCTTGAGAACGCAGGGCATTATTATTTTGACTAAATGCACCTGAAAGCATTAATTTTGGTGATTTCTCTCTCATCAAATCGGCCTCAAAATTAGAACCGTTTTTAGTAAATGCACCCAAAGGAAATAATTCTAACTTTCCTGTTAATGCAATTCCATCATCAGATGTTTTTACCCAGTTACGACCTTCTCCTTTAGAAATAGCCCCTTTGAAACCATAATAAAAACTTTCTTTTTTCACTTTAGCATACTCTACAAAAAATCCAAAATCACGGTCGATATTAAATTTAGAGTTATTAATACTACGGTCAGTAAGCTCTAATGACCCTGAAGAAATGACACGTTGGTTATTCCCTGGTAACTTTGTTTGACCAAAGGCAAATGTCAAATCAGAATTAGGATGATAAAAGAATACCCCATCCAAAATCACATTTCCACTGTTTCCCACAGCTACCGTACCTATATCTCTTGCCGAAAAACCAAGCTCTACTTTGTAACCAAACTTAGGATCAACCACAAAACCATCTAGTTTCAATCGCATTCTTCTAATTTCACCTTCAGCCACTCCCGACTTCCCTTCTTCTTTTCCGAATCCAATTCTACTTTGAACTCTAAACCCAATATTCATTTGAAACAAACTATCAGCGGCTGTAAAACCTAGTTTCTTTCCTGACATATAATAGTTTTCTAAAATTGACTTTGCTGGTACGGTTTTCTTCACTTCTTGTGCCATTGTAATTAAAGAAAACAATAGCGAAATACTCAATAAAAATTTTTTCATTTTAACAATTAGTTATCATTGTGTTATTACGATGCAAAACTAATGTTAATAAAAAAGGACGATATTAAATTAACGTTACCATAATGAAAACAAAAAGTAATCTAACCCAAAAAGCAAAAATAAAAAATAGTTAACCCCTTTATTTACAGGTAATTACAGGCTATTCAGCAAAATCATATGAAAGATAAAATCAACCTGATAATTATTATTTTTATAGGTTTTTTTGTTCATAATGAGTCGATTACTCTCCCGAAAATTAATTTTGCAACTAAATATTATATACTAAAAACAATACTTTAACACAAAAAAAAGCTTCTTAAATCTGTTACAGACTTAAGAAGCTTTAAATAAGATTAACTTAAATAGATACTAGAAATTAATTTGAAGTTGTAACCTTAATAAGTTTCCAGTTTGATCATTAATAGGTTTAATTGCATCTTCATATCTTCTATTAGAAATAGTATAGTCAGCTACTAATTCAACATTTTTATACGGCTGCCATTCTACACCAATTTCTAAATCATTTACTGAATAACTTCTAGCATCCAATTCTTGTTTTTTTCCACCTCTATACATTTGATACTTAACAAAAGGAAGAATCACTTGTTGCTCTGCTTTCAAATTATAGAAAGCCTGTACATATCCACCATGTAATTTTTTTTGCTCAATTGTATTATTAGTTTTGTTATACTCAGGACCTGTTCCAATATTATACTCAGCTTGCAATCCAAAAGGTTTTGGGTACAATACTATACTTGCCGCAGCACGTTGGTCTAAATATTCACCATTAGGTTTGGTAATTACATTTTTACTAGTACTGATAGACTGCACAACATATTTACCAGTATACCCTTGAATTCCCGCCTCAAATACCTGTCCGTTTTTAAATTCAAAAGGATAAGAAACACGACCTACAATGTGTTGGTTATTATTAGCTTCGGCTCTATTTGCCGTTTGACCATTGTAAACACCAAGACCTACCACACCATAATCCCCTGAACCTTTAAGTCCGTCGCTAACTAATTTAGAGAATAATTCTCTTTTCCCTTTAGGCGCCCAATAAAACATCACCCCTAAATCACGCTCGTTTGCAACAGCACTATTCAATGCATCATTACGATCTAAGGCCAAACGATTTTGACTTGACTGCATATTTTCAAATCCGTAAGGCACTTTACTTTGCCCTACTCTAAATCTAAATTCTTTTTTACTATCTAAAGATATATCAGCATAAGCATCTCTAATTTGCAAAAAGTTATTACTTGTCGTTGAAGCTGAAGAAGCAAAATCAGGTTGTATGTATATGTACACACGATCATGTACATTACCCGAAAATACTAAACGTCCTCTTCGAATAAAAAAACTATTGTTTCCTCCCCAAGATTTATCACATTGCTCACAACCTAAATCAGAATTAGTTTCTAATAGTTTATTATATCTCACTTGCATATACCCACGTAAACTAATAGTTTCAAACCATTTTTTAGTCGCTGGAGTTACCTCTTTTTTAACTTCAGTGGTTGTTTGTGCATTAGTAATAGTCACTAACACCAAGAGAGCGATTACTATAAAAATATTTTTTTTCATTGTTAAATCAATTAGCCCCTCATTTTAATTTATAAGCATTACCTTATTTTTTTAATGGTGGTTTTTAAATTATTATTATTTTGTTATTTTTTTGCAAACATATGACAAGGACAGGTTGCTAATGTTAACTTAATATTAAGATTAGGTTATCTAAAAAACCGATATAATCGCAAGAAAAAACACTCATTTTCACAACTTAACAAATAAAAAAAATGCGACTCAGAATAGACTGAGTCGCATTTTTACTGCTACTTTTAATAAATTATAATGGGGATTTACACCCTTACTTTATTCTCTTTCTTTTTATACATCTTTTCAAGTGTGAACGAAAATTCAGAGCCAACCCCTACTTCACTTTCAACATATATTTTCTCTTTATGCGCTTCAACAATGTGTTTTACTATTGCCAATCCTAATCCCGAACCACCTTCTTCTCTAGAACCACTTTTATTTACTCTATAAAAACGCTCAAAAAGTCGAGGCAAATGATGCTTTGCAATTCCACCACCATCATCACTTATTCGAACCAAAACTTTTTTCTTAGTTAAATTCACAACCGAAACCTCAGTAGAACCATTCTCTTTTCCATACTTAATAGAATTGACAATTAGATTCTCAATAACTTGTTGTATTCTGTCTTTATCTCCCACAACATAGTTTGGCAAACTTGGTCTACTTTCAAAACTTAAAGAAATATTCTTCTTATCGGCTTTAATCTCCAGTAGGTCAAAAACGTTTTGAATTAACTCATAAATATCAAATTCTGAATATTCCAGATTCAAATCTCCAGCTTCTAATTTAGTAATCATATCTAAATCTTCCACGATATAAATTAATCGCTCAACCCCTTTTTCGGCACGTTTTAAATACTTTTTTCGAATCAATTTATCCTCCATTGCACCATCTAAAAGTGTAGAAATATAACCTTGAACAGTAAATAAAGGAGTCTTTAATTCATGAGAAACATTCCCTAAAAACTCTCTGCGATATTCCTCACGAACCTGAAGCAATTCGATTTCAAGTTTTTTATCTGTAGCAAACTTTTTGATCTCTCTAGATAAAGTTTCCATATCAGTAGTTATAGGCTGATTGATCAAAGTACTTGCTTCTAATAAAGATACATCATCGTAGATTTTTTTGACACGTCGATATATAAATCGCTCTACACGATACTGCAAAACTAAAAATGAAAATATAAATAGAATAAAACTAAATATCACCCCCAAAGTAACCAACTTTGACACTGCTGGTTGATACATGATTGCCACTAACAGAATAACAAAGCCTGTAGAAAACATGCTGATGTAAAAAGACGACTTTACAGCAAACTTATATGTTTTTTTAAAACTAATTTTCATTTTCTAACACCACTGTTATATTCATAAGGAAGAGCAACACAATTCTTTCACGTATAAAAGTAAGCAATCTAGCTAAACTTCAAATTTATAACCTACTCCTTTTATTGTTTTGAATAATTCTTCACCTATTTTCTCTCTAAGCTTACGAATATGCACATCAATAGTTCGTCCACCTACAACGACTTCATTACCCCAAACCTTATCGAGTATCTCATCTCTTTTAAAAACCTTACCAGGCTTAGAAGCTAACAGATAGAATAACTCAAATTCTTTTCTTGGCAAAGCAATCTCAAGACCGTCCATTACAATTTTATATTCTTCACGGTTAATTTCGATACCTCCTACATTAAGTGTTTCGCTATCCTGTTCAGCCTCTACAAGTCTTCGCAACAAAGCTTTTACTTTACTAACTAATAATTTTGGCTTGATAGGTTTCGTTATATAATCATCAGCACCAACATCAAAACCAGCAACCTGTGAATAATCTTCACTTCTAGCCGTTAAAAAAGTAATAATCACATTACTTAGTTCGGGAATTTTTCGAATATTCTCGCAAGCCTCCATGCCATCCATTTCAGGCATCATGACGTCCATAATAATTAAATCTGGCAGTTCTTTCTTAGCTTTTGCAATGGCTTCTTTCCCGTTACTGGCAGTAACAATTTGGTACCCTTCTTGAGAAAGATTATAGCCTACAATCTCTAAAATATCTGGTTCATCATCAACCAATAAAATCTTTGTGTTTTTCTTTTTCATAAAATAGCAAAATAAGGTTAAATCATTGGTATTTGTTGGTTTTTTAAAGCCAATGATTACAATTGCGATTGTAAATATAACAATAAAATAATCGTGGTAAAGACGGATTTACGCTAATTTAATATGATAACCTTTTGTTAATATTTAACGAACGTAATCGTAACAACTGATTAACTTCAACTTTACAATAAGCCCGTTACTTTGCAAAAAATTTAATAAAACTATGAAACTTAAATTATTCATTTTAACATTTTTCATCTGTACACTTTCATTCGCACAAAGCAAAGGCACCATTACTGGAGTACTTACTGATAAAGAGTCAAACAATGAAACTTTACCTTTTGCAAACGTAGTTCTAAAAGGAACAAAAGCAAATACAACTACAGATATAGACGGTAAATACACTTTATCTGTTTTACCTGGAAACTATATTATTCAATTTAGCTTTGTAGGGTACGAACCTTTAGAGGTCCCTGTAACAGTAGTTGCAGATAAAACAATAATTATCAATAAAGCACTTTCAGCTGGCGGATATAAACTAGAAGATGTTATTATTACCACTAAAGTAAATAGAGAAAAAGAAACAGCTCTACTATTAAATCAAAAAAATGCCGTTGAAATCAAACAATCTATTGGAGCACAGGAATTATCTCGAAAAGGGGTTAGTGACGTCGCATCAGCAGTAACTAAAGTAAGTGGAGTAACAAAACAAGAAGGCTCAGGAAGTGTTTTTGTTAGAGGACTAGGAGATCGCTATAATGTAACAACCTTAAATGGATTGCCATTACCATCTAACAACCCAAAAAATAAAAACATCCTTTTAGATATATTCTCAACAGATATTGTTGAATCCGTAGGAATTAGTAAAACATTTGAATCTCAAAATTATGCTGACTTTGGAGGAGCTAATGTTGATATTATATCTAAAAAAATGAATGGAGCTTCATTTATACAAGTTGGTGTAGGAGTTGGATCAAATACTAATGTAGCAAAACTAGACAACTTCTACTTACAAGATGGACCTTCCTACCTTGGTTTCAACAAAATATCTGCTCCAAACAATCCTTTGTTACCATATAATTTTAGTACTAGCTGGGATAGAAAAGAACGAAAAAACACTTTAAACAATAGCCTTTCTTTATCAGCAGGAAAAAAATTTAACGTAGGTGAAAATGGTAGTATTGGTACTTTCATAACTGCCGGATTTGATGCTGATAACAAATATAACGAAGGTATTTACAGAACAACAATCACGGCTCAAGGTGCTGCCAATACTGATTACTTTAGAAAAACATTTGAATACAACACCAACTCAACTGTGATGGGAACCGCTGATTATAAAATCAACAATAACAACTCAATCCTTTACACTTCTTTATTTTTAAACTCAACTTCACAAGATTACAGTGAATACGAAGGATTCAACATTGAATTCCCAGGATTAGACCAAATTGGTTTTATTAAACGTGGTACTTTTAACAAAACACAGTTAATTGTAAATCAATTATTAGGAAAACACAAATACAACGAAAAATTCAATACAAACTGGGCGTTAGGCTATACAATCCTTGACAACACTATTCCTGACCGTATGCAAAACACTTTTGTTCCCTCAAGTGACGGATCTACGGATTATACTTTCTTCAAAAACTCAAGTATAAACAACCACCGTTATTTTCAAAGCTTGAAAGAAAAAGAATGGTCAGCAAACGTTTCAGGAACGTACAACTTCTCTAAAACAACTGATGATTCATTTAAAGGAAAAGCCACATTAGGTTATTCAGGCAAATTGAAAGATGTTAATTTTAATTCTCAACAATACTCCTTTTTTCCAGTGACAAATAAAACTCTTTTCACAAAAGAGGGATTCAATAATACTGATTTATACTTGAATGCGAGTAATTTTGACTTTACAAGCGGAGATAGTTCAAGTAAATTAACTCAATTTTACAATGGACACTTGAATATTCATGCTCTTTACGGAAATGTACAATATGATTTCACCGAAAAACTTTCTATCATCTTAGGAGGTCGATTTGAACAAATTGAACAATATGTATACTACGTAAGTCTAGATGCACCTGACGGAACAGGAAGCACTTATTCACCAGTAAAGTTTCTACCAAGTATCATTGCTAAGTATAAGTTAAATGACAAACAAAATTTAAAATTTGCAGCAAGTAATACCTATACTTTACCTCAATTTAAAGAAAAAGTAAAAATCCTGTTTCAAGAAGTAGGACAAAGTTATGAAGGTAACGATAAGCTGTATGCCTCTACTAATTACAATGCCGATTTAAGCTGGGAATTATACCCTAGTAATGACGAAATTCTTTCGGTAACAGCTTTTGGAAAATTAATACAAAATCCAATTAACGAAATGTTCACTAACTCTTCTTCAGGTAACATTACTTGGGCAAATACAGGAGAGAAAGCCGTAGTAGCTGGAATTGAATTAGAATTTAGAAAGAATATTTTTGAAAACATTGATGCTAATAATTTAAAACAAAAATTAGCTTTTGGCTTTAACGGTTCTTACATGTACCAAAATATGGATCTAAGCAATGACAAAGTATTAAAAGAAAATGGTTTTGGTGCTAACTTCACTTATAAAAACTCAAATCTTTCAGGTGCAGCTGATTTCTTAGTGAATACCGACATATCGTACACTAAAGAATTTAAAAACGACAAAGATCTTACTGCAACTTTAACCTATGCATATGTTTCAGACAAACTAGCCGTAATAGGTACATCCGAAAGAGGAAACCTGATCGATAAATCAATTGGAAGATTAGACTTTATTATAAAATCTAATCTGACTAAAAAACTAAATCTAGGTTTGTCATATAAAAACATATTAAATCCAGTTTACAAAAGATTTACAGACCAAAGCCAAGCTCCAGTAATAAAAACAGCTGATGTACTAGCTAGCTCTTACAAAATAGGTTCAAACTTAAGTTTATCTTTAAAATACAAATTCTAATAACGTCATAAAATAACAAGTACAAAAATGGGGAGTTGATAATCAACTCCCCATTTTTTTATGCCTTAAAAACAGGTGTAAATTTAACGTTAATGAAAAATTTTAAAAAACTGAAATCCTTAACAGCAAAGTAATAATCGCTTAACCTCATAAAAACTATAACTATGTTTCTTTGTGGTGTTAAAAAACATAAACAAAATTAAAGAAAAAATGAAAAAATCAATTTTAGCAATTTTAACGGTAGCAACCATTGCATTTACAAGCTGTACTAGTGATAATAATACAGAAACAACTTCTTCAACTGCTTTTGATTTAAAAGTGAATGATTTAAAAGGTGAGATTACAAACAAAGAAACTGTAACTTTAGACGGTACAAAAACCTACACATTAACAGGTGGATTAATCGTTAGATCTGGAGCTTCATTAGTAATTCCTGCTGGAACAATAATTAAATCTGACCCAACAGCTGACACTGAAAAAGCTAAAACTTTATTTATTGCTGTAGAAAGAGGTGCAAAAATCTTCATCAACGGTACAGCTGCTAAACCTGTAGTAATGACATCAGGAAAAGATGTACCTACTGAAGGAAACTGGGGTGGTTTAATTATCTGTGGAGATGCAAAAGTAAACACTGGTGACAATGGAACATCTGAAGTAGGTGGATTATTGTACGGAGGAAACAATAACGATGATTCATCTGGGAAAATCAACTATTTGAAGATTTCTTACACTGGATCTAAATTTAGTGACAGTAAAGAATACAACGGTGTTTCTTTCTTTGGAGTAGGTAGAGGAACTGAAGTATCTAACATCTATACTTTTGAAAGTGGTGATGATGCAGTAGAGTTCTTTGGTGGTGCAGTAAATGCTTCTAATTTAGTACTTGTAAATTCTTATGATGATTCATTGGATTTCGCTGATGGATACATCGGAACAATTACAAATGTTTACATCAATGGTGTATCTTATGGAGGAGTTGAAGGATCTAACAATGGTCAAAACGATATCGCTTTACCAATGACTGATGCTAAAATCTCTAACATCTCAATTGTAAAAGGATCAGCTGCTAAATTTACAGCTTCTGAAAAAGCAATCAACTTTAAAGAAGGTGGTGGAAAACAAACTTACACAAACTTATTTGTTGACGGGATTCCAGTATTTGCTAAATTAGACACAAATTCAGGAGCTACAGCTAGAATTGCTGCAGGAGATTTCAAAGTAAACGGAGTAAACTTTGTTACTGCAAACAATACTACTGCTGCTTATGTAACTAATCAAACTGGAGCTGGAAACGGTGCTACTCTACCTACTTGGGCAGACTGGACAAAATAATTCCTAATAAAAACAGATTACAAAAACCTCTCGAAATCGAGAGGTTTTTTTGTTTATAACAATTTTTTTTCTACATTTACCTAGTACAAATAGATGCGATGGCAAAAAACTACTTTTATATTATTCTCTTAATGGCGTTTCTTGGTTCCTTTAGCGTAAAAGCTCAGGATTCAAAACAATTGCCAAAAACTCAAGAAAGCTCCACTATTGAGGGCTTAAACTTGTACCCAAACCCTGTGAATAGTGGCAAAGTATCTATTTCAACTAAAAATGACTCTAATAAAGAAATCATCATTTTTGATTTACTTGGAAAAAAAATACTACAAACTCAACTTAGCGGAAGAGAGCTAAATGTTTCAAGTTTATCACCTGGAGTTTATATTATCAAAATAATTGAAGATAGTGCTTCAGCCACAAGAAAATTAATAGTACGATAATAATTACTAAAAATATATTAAAAAATGCTCCAACTTATTCTTGGAGCTTTTTTATTTCAATTTAGTATT
This sequence comes from Flavobacterium sp. NG2, assembly GCF_034119845.1. Classification (NCBI taxonomy): domain Bacteria; kingdom Pseudomonadati; phylum Bacteroidota; class Flavobacteriia; order Flavobacteriales; family Flavobacteriaceae; genus Flavobacterium; species Flavobacterium sp. NG2. Next base: position 639,381 of record NZ_CP139420.1, read on the forward strand.
TTTGCATAAAAAACTTGATTACAACTACTGATATATTTACGATTTCTTCTCAAAAGCAATTTGAAAAAATCGCTTTAAAAACCTTTCGTTATCAATACGAAAACAATCAAGTATATCAAGAATTTTGTAAACATTTAAAAACCGATGTTCAAAAAGTAAAATCACTACAACAAATTCCGTTTTTACCTATTCAGTTTTTCAAAAGTCACGAAGTTGTAAGTAATACTAATCCTATTGAAACTACTTTCACTAGTAGCGGAACTACTGGAATGATTACCAGTAAGCATCTTGTTACCGATGTATCCATTTACGAAGAGAGTTACCAAAAAGCATTTTCTGAATTTTATGGCAATATCGAAGACTATGTCATACTAGCATTACTTCCTTCTTACTTAGAACGCGAAGGCTCGTCATTAATACACATGGTTGATGATTTGATTCAGCGCAGCAATCGTCCTGAAAGTGGGTTTTACCTACACAATCATGACGAATTGATCAAAAACCTAATTACACTTGACGAATCGGGACAAAATGTAATTCTGATTGGAGTAACGTACGCCCTACTCGATTTAATTGAGAAACACCAATTCAAACTTCAAAACACCATCATCATGGAAACTGGAGGTATGAAAGGCAAACGCAAAGAAATGATTCGAGAAGAATTACACCAACAACTTTGCGAAGGTTTTGGAGTAAATGCCATCCATTCTGAGTACGGTATGACAGAACTACTTTCACAAGCTTATTCTCTTGGAAACGGCATATTTGAATGTCCCGCTTGGATGCAAATCCTTGTTCGCGATACTGAGGATGCCCTTTCCTATATTAAAACTGGCAAAACTGGCGGAATCAATGTTATTGACTTAGCCAACATCAATTCCTGCGCCTTTATCGCCACCCAAGATTTAGGCAAAAAATACCCTAATAACTCGTTCGAGGTATTGGGCCGTTTTGACAATAGCGATATAAGAGGTTGTAATTTGATGGTGATTTAAATACTCGGAAAATAATATTTTTAAAATACAAGAATCTATCTAAGACAAATAAAATTAGAGTAATTAATTTTCTCAATAATCAAATTTGTGAAAATTCGTGAAATCCGTGTTTAACTTTTTTTTAATTATTATTTGCACTACCCTTTTTTGAAGCTCCATTTTTTTAGATTATATTTGAGGTCATTAAATAATTTATACAATGAATTTTAAATCAAGAAACCCGTTTTTAAACAATAAATCTTTTTCGGCCACCACAAGAGCTGAACAAGTACACAATGCTACAGTTATTGATTACGACCAACAAATGAGCATTTCTGGGACTATCAATAAAACTGCATTATTATTTTTATTATTAACTGCTTCAGCTATGGTGATCTGGTGGATGGCATTCAACGGAATGAACCCTCTTTTACCAGCAATTGGCGGCGCTATTATTGGACTGGTTCTAGTAGTTATTGCAGCGTTCAAACCTCAATACTCTGGTTATTTAGCTCCTGGATACGCCTTATTTGAAGGTTTATTTATCGGTGGAATATCCGCTATTTTTGAAGCGCAATATCCAGGCATTGTCATTCAAGCCGTTGGAGCTACATTTGCCACTTTCTTAGTTTGTTTAGGCTTATACAAATACAAAATTGTAAAAGTAACTGAGCAATTCAAGTCGGTTGTTTTAGCGGCAACTTTTGCTATTGCCACTTACTACCTTATCTCTTGGTTGGTTTCTATGTTTACCAGCTTTCAACCGGTACATTACGGCAATTCCATGATGAGCATCGGAATCAGCGTTTTTGTAATTATCATCGCCGCATTGAACATCTTCTTAGATTTTGACAGAATCGAAAAAGGAGTTCAAGAAAAAATGCCTAAATACATGGAATGGTTTGGCGCAATGGGCTTAATGATTACACTAGTTTGGTTATATATTGAGTTCTTGAGATTGCTTTCGAAACTATCGAGTAAAGACTAAATATCCTCTCCCCGGCCCTCTCCTAAGGAGAGGGAGACAATGCGAACATTACTTGCGTAAATTGCTTTGTGTCTTTTTATAGAAACAAACATCTATTTGATAAATTTATACAATATTCAGAACTCCTTCCTTGCTGGAAGGGGTTCTTTTATTAAGTACATCACTAAATTTTGGAACACAGATTTTAGAAATAAAAAAAAACTTTGCGCCATAGCGCCATAGCGGTAAAAAAACTTTGCGGTAAAAACTAGAAATTGAATTTCAATTGCACTGCCACTACTGCTTTTTTGACTTCGGTATTTAGATTGCTCATTGAGATACCTAATAAACGAACAGAGTCTTTCATTCGCTCTTGGTACAACAATTCCTTTACAGCCTCCAAAATCAACCCTTTATCAGCTATAAAATAAGGCAAGGTTTTACTCCTTGTTTGTTGGGTGAAATCACTGTATTTAATTTTGAGTGTAACGGTTTTGCCCGAAACCTGGTTCTTTTTTAATCGTTTTTCTAACGAAACAGCGATTTTATCCAGTTGTTCCAACATAAATACTTCCGAAGAAAGATTGGTCTCAAAAGTATGCTCAGCAGCGACTGATTTTGATATTCTATTGGACTTGACTTCGCTGTTGTGAATCCCTCTCACCACATAGTAATAATAAGTACCTGATTTGCCAAAATGACTTTCCAGAAATTCTAAGGATTTCGACTTTAAGTCGGCTCCTGTGAAAATACCGAGTTGGTACATTTTTTCGGTTGTTACCTTTCCTACTCCGTAGAATTTTCGAATAGGAAGCACTTCTAAAAAAGTTTCTACCTCATCAGGATTAACGGTTTTTTGGCCATTGGGTTTGTTATAATCACTGGCTATTTTGGCAACAAATTTATTCACTGAAATTCCTGCCGAAGCAGTTAGTCCTACTTCATTAAATATTCGGGTTCTGATTTCCTCAGCCAACATACTTGCACTAGGATTTCCTTTTTTATTTTGCGTCACATCAAGATACGCTTCGTCAAGTGACAAAGGCTCAATCATATCTGTGTATTCCTTAAATATGGCATGGATTTTCTTCGAAATTTCTTTGTATCGCTCAAAACGAGGACGCACAAAAATCAATTCGGGACAGTACTTTTTAGCTAAAACGCCACTAATAGCAGAACGAACTCCAAATTTCCTTGCTTCATAACTGGCAGCAGATACTACTCCACGATTTTCAGCACCTCCAACAGCAATGGCTTTGCCTCTTAAATCAGGATTATCCAATTGCTCTACAGATGCAAAAAAAGCATCCATATCAATGTGAATAATTTTCCGATTTGCTATTGGTTGATCCATGTTACAAATTTAATTAGGAATAGGGTGTGAAGAAGGAAATTAACTTAAAATTATTGCCAAAATAATTAATTAGATCCCCTAGAATGAAACACAGATGACACGGATTAAACAGATTCGAACAGATTTTTTACTCACTAAAAGCAAAAAAACTGAAAAATTTAAAATATACCATCGCTAGCACTATAGCCCAGGTGGAAGCGGCAGCCCCGATGAAAAAAAGCTGATTTTTACGGAAGTTACAGAGCGACCGGAGGAAGCTCCTGTAACGACCTAGTAAAAAAAGCTTTTTGAAGAGGGCTATAGCGTACGACTGGAATAGCTTCTTAAAAAGAACTTTGTATAGATTTAGAAAAAATGAAGTAATTTGCGGTCTCAAACCATGATACCTATGATTGAAATAGAACGTAAATTTCTAGTAACATCTACTTCTTATAAAGAAAGTGCTTTTTCAAAAAAACGCATTAAACAAGGCTATTTGAGCTCTGTTCCTGAAAGAACGGTTAGAATCCGCATTAAAGAAGATAAGGCATTCTTGACCATAAAAGGAGCCTCAAACGCAACTGGAATGTCACGATTTGAATGGGAAAAAGAAATTCCTGTAGACGAAGCTGAAAAACTGCTGTTATTATGCGAAAAAGGAATTATTGACAAAACGCGATTTGAGGTTAAACAAAACCAACACGTTTTTGAAGTAGATGAATTTTACGGAGAAAATGAAGGCTTGGTTATGGCTGAAATTGAGCTAAAATCAGAGAATGAATCTTTTGAAAAACCGGATTGGCTAGGAGAAGAAGTAACAAACGACAAACGGTATTACAACTCGTATTTGAGTCAAAATCCGTTTGTTAAATGGTAATTAATTTACCACTTCTTCAATGGTAACAACCATTACACCGATACCTTTGTTTTTTGCGATTTCCATAAAACCGCGTTTGGTTAAATCAATTTCACGCCCTCTAGAGAAAGGACCTCTATCAGTCACCTCAACAATGATGGACTTTCCACTGGCTTGATTAGTCACTTTTAATTTGGTTCCAAATGGGAATTTACGATGAGCCGCAGTATAAGAATTATTATCAAATTTTTCTCCACTAGCGGTTTTCTTTCCATTAAACTTATCCGCATAATAAGAAGCATTAGCATCCTTCTTGTAGAACTTCAATTTTAATTTTTCAGTTCGAACAGTATCTTTATTCGTTCTAACAGTATCTTTAGTAACTGTTGTTTTTAGCAAAGAAGATTTCAATTTCTCTACAATAGAACTTTGACAGGTCGCAAGTCCTATAACAGCTACTAAAAAAAATAATGTTATCGATTTTCTCATTTTGAATTTTTGGGTTGTAAACTATTTTACAAAAACCATACCTCATTACAAGAACTCTCTAAGAAAGACAGAGTTCTTACCTTGTTACAGCCAAAGCCCCCAAGGTAACCTACTCAAAATAAGCAACAAACCTACTCCATAATACACAGAGAAAGTTTTAAATTTAGATTTACTAGTAGTTAGTTTTTTATGTTTAGACCATCCAATGGTAATCAGAGTGATTGCAATGATGTTAATAAGCGGATGTTCTAATGATGTTAATCGCAAAATTTTATCGCTCATTTGTCCTAATGAAGAAAGCCCCAAAGGCGAGACAAAATATAAAATCAATCCTATCAATAATTGTGTATGAGTTCCTATCAATCCCATGATTGCAATTTTTCGATCTTTTGGTGTAAATTCTTTATCACCTAACAATCCTATAGCTGCATTAGCAACTGCAATAATCAATAACAAAAGAGCCATATAAGCCCAACCTGAGTGGAATTTCTGAATAAACTCGTACATAAATATTTATTTTTTTAAAACAAATATAAACAAAATAGTCATAAAAAAAAGCCCTAACTCCTAATAGAGTTAAGGCTTAAGACTTTTTTAACTTCTTTTAAACTGAAGCCAAATTGTTTTTTATTTATTTTTCAAAAAATAGTTTAACAAAAACGAAGTCGAACTATCATGAGTTTTAACTGTTTTAGTATTGATTTCATCCAAAATAGAATTAGCTAATTGCTTTCCTAACTCTACTCCCCACTGGTCAAAACTAAAGATATTCCAAATAATTCCTTGTACAAAAATTTTGTGCTCGTACATCGCAATCATTGACCCTAGTGTTTTTGGAGTCAATTTATCAATTAAGATTGTATTTGTTGGTTTGTTACCTGTAAATACTTTGAAAGGCAACAAATAACTTGCAGTAGCAGCATCTAATCCTTGTTTATCAAACTCAGCTTGCACTTGTTCAGCCGTTTTCCCGTGCAATAAGGCTTCGGTTTGCGCAAAGAAATTTGACATTAGTTTATCATGATGTCCTTCGTCTCCATAAAGAGGTTTTACGAAACCGATAAAATCAGATGGAATCAACTTAGTACCTTGGTGAATTAATTGAAAAAACGCGTGTTGCGAATTTGTTCCTGGCTCACCCCAAATAATGGTTCCTGTTTGATAATCTACAGGCTTCCCATCTCTACCTACACTTTTACCATTACTTTCCATAGTTCCTTGCTGTAAGTAAGGGGCTAATTTTTGCAAATATTGTGTATAAGGAATCAAAGCTTCACTTTCAGCTCCAAAGAAATTATTATACCAAACACTCAACAAAGCTAATATTACAGGAGCATTTTTATCAAAGTCAGCTGTTTTGAAATGGGTATCCATTTCGTTAGCTCCATTCAATAATTGCTCGTAATTATCATAACCTACAGCTAAACTGATTGTTAAACCTACCGCACTCCATAAAGAAAAACGACCTCCAACCCAGTCCCACATTGGAAAAACATTATCTGGATTGATACCGAACTCCGTTACTTTTTGCATATTAGTAGAAACCGCAACGAAATGCTTAGCCACATCTTCTTGAGTAGCTGAATTTAAAAACCATTTTCTGATGGTTTCTGAATTCGTAAGCGTTTCTTGAGTTGTAAATGTTTTTGAAACAATTACAAAAAGGGTAGTTTCTGGATTTAATTTTTTGATGATTTCGTTTACATGATCTCCATCAACATTGGAAACAAAATGTACATTCAAATCATTTTTGTAAAACTGCAAAGCTTCAACAACCATAGCCGGCCCTAAGTCTGAACCACCAATACCAATGTTTACCACATCAGTAAAAGCTTTTCCAGTATAACCCTTGCGAGCACCCGAAACTACTTCATTAGTAAACGCTTTGATTTTAGCTTTCACTTCGTAAACTTCAGGAATTACATTTACGCCGTTTACATTTACAACTTCAGTTTCTTTTGCCCTTAAAGCAGTATGAAGCACTGCTCTATTTTCAGTTTTATTGATGATTTCACCGCCAAAATAATCAGCAATAGCCGTTTTCAATCCTACTTCATTGGCTAATTCTTGCAACAAAGTCATAGTCTCTGCATTGATATTATTCTTTGAATAATCAATCAAGAAATCATTCCATTTGATGTTAAAATTATCTGTTCTTGAAGCATCTTCTTTAAACATTTCTTGCATAGAAATATTACGTATTGCCTCATAGTGTTTTTGGAGCTTAGTCCAAGAAGTGGTCTCTGTTGGGTTAATTGTCTTTAATGCCATTTAATTTTTAGTTCAAGTTTTTTTATTGACCGTAAAAATACTGAAATTCCTTTTAATAGATAAATGCTTTTAAATTAAATAACATTTTAAAAGCTATGAATAAAAAAAATGAGAATCGCTATTTATTAAATACTGATTCTCATTTTCTAACGGATTTTTACAATAAGTATACTCTACCTACAAATTTCCTATACTATCTAACTCCCTTTTCAAAGGTTCAATTCCAGCAAAAAAACGTCCTTTATTAGCACCCGACAATGACTCTCCAGTAGGCAAATTCAACCCCAATGGATCCACTTGCACACCGTTTTTCCAAAAACGATAGCATACATGAGGACCTGTTGCCAAACCAGTACTCCCTACTCTTCCTATCGCATCTCCTTGATTAACACGTTGACCTCTTCGAACTAATATTTTTGACATATGTAAATATTGAGTAGAATAGGTGCTATTATGTTTTACCTTCACATAATTACCGTTTCCAGCCGTATAACCCGTCATTTCGACTACACCAGAAGCAGTTGTCGTAATTGGTGTTCCTGTAGGCGCAGCATAATCTGTTCCTTTATGGGCTTTCCAACGTTTTTGTACGGGATGAAAACGATTCATTGTAAAGCGAGAGGTAAGTCTACTAAACTTAATAGGAGTTTTCAAAAAGAAATTCTTTAAGGTTTTCCCCTCATCATCATAATAATCGATTTTCCCAGTGGAAGCATCTTTGACAAATGGAAAGGCATAATTTATCTTTCCTTTGTATTCGAAAAAACTAGCCTCTAGTTCTTCCACTCCATCATAAATAGAGTCATTGATATATCGCTCTTTAAAAACAATTCCAAAACGATCTCCTTTTTTTAATTTAAAAAAGTCAATAGTCCACGAATAGATTTTGGTAATCTGACTCGCTAATCCCGCATCAACTCCTGATTTATCTAACGTTTCAGACAAAGACCCTTTCAGCACACCTCCTATGGCACGTCTCTTGAGGGTAATCGGTCTTGTTTTTTTATATGCTACAATAGTAGAATCTCGAAAATCAAAAATATAATAATTCAAAGCATCTGGCTGATACACAAAAACCTGAAGTTTATTCGTTTTATCCTTAGAACGCAACATCGTATAAGCTCTATTAGGACGAATGACTCTCACATCAAAAGTATCCTTTACACTTTGAACAATTTCATATACTTTTCTATCGCCAATGTTTTGTTTTTCGATAATCGTTCCAAATGTATCGCCTTTTTTAACTGTATCTTGAACTACATTAAAATCATCATAGTTAAAACCAAAATCAGAACGATCTGCTTTTTTAATTTTTTCTACTTTAACTGCTTCAGTCTTTTTTTCTACTTTATTACATGAAAACAGACTAACTAGTACGATGATGGTTAATGCGATTTGCTTCAAACTAAAATTCCTTTTTTTTTACGATTTATTTATTTCTCTTTTCCCCAATTATCTAATTCTTCATCAGACCATAATTCTGGGAAAAATATTCTTTTTTGGTATTGAGGATGCATGTATTTTCTCCAATCACTTCCACCAGTAGCCTCACCGTTGCCTTGACCACTTTGATCAATGTATTTTATAGCCACTCGCAAATGCTGCATTACCCAAGTGATATTAATAGTGTAATCCAATTGTCTCATGGCTTCTACTAACTCAGTTGATTTTTGGTCTTCGTCTGAAAGCTCTTTGAATTTTCGCCAAATATTACAGCTTTTATGTTCTTCCATAAAAGTCATAAAAGTAGCCTTATACTTTTTCTCAAACGCTTCTAAAGTATATGATTTCTTTCCTGTTTTATGATCTTTACCAGCCGCTTGCCAATATAGTTTTTCGAAAACCTCTTCAATTGAGGTAGCCGCATCGATAGTTTTTCTGTATCTATAATCTACTAAATTTACTAAATCTGTAGTAGCAAATTCTATTAATCGGTATTGTGCACTTTGGAATCCACTGGCTGGAGTAAGTGTGTTTCGAAATTTCATGTATTGATCGATTTCCATTCCGTTTTCCATAATGTTAAACGAAGTGGTTAACATATCAAAATAACGACTAATCCTTGTCAATCTTTCGGCAAAAAATGTGGCTTGAATATCCTGTGTACTCGCGATTTGATCAATCTCCCAAAGAATCATCTTAAAGGTTAACTCATTTACTTGATGATAAAGAATAAAAACCATTTCATCAGGCAATACAGTTCTTTGAATTTGCAAATTCAGCAAAGCATCTGTTTGCATATAATCCCAATAGGTAATTGGTTTTGACCAAAGCAGTCCCTCGAGTTGTGTATCCGTTTTTAAATCAATAGCATCATATTTTAATTCAATATTCTTTAAAATATCGCTCGTACTCTCATTAATGTTCATTACATTTTTATTTTAAATGGATTGCTCAGTCCTTTAAACGCATCCAAATCTGCTTTTATTGACCCCACTGCTAAACTTGCTTTTATTCGAACAGGCAATCTATTGTCATCATCTGAAATCCAGACGGTTAAACTCTCTTGTTCCTTAAAAACACGACCCGATTGCACTAATGGTCTAAATATCATTGAAGGAACGACGCCAAATTTAGTGGTAATATCTTCACGACCTATATACTTTAACTTAAATTTTGTGGTTTCATCGTCAAAAAACATATCAATAGAGATAGATTCCCCGATTTTCATTTTATCTATGCTCGGGTGATTTCTTAAATAATAAAAAGAAGATAAGATATCCTGTGTTTTATCAGGAATCACAAAGGTTTTTTCACTTCTGTTTTTATAATCTTTAACTGTAATCTTATTGGCAGACTGATTAAAAAAACCTTCTTGGTTTTTGGTATAGCCTCCTTCGTCAATTTTTCTCACAAATTGATAGGGGCTTCCTGTTTCTTTATCAATGTAACTTTCATACAAATCATCTACTTTGAAAAAAAATCGAGACATTCCTGTAGTATACCCCTTTCCTATAACATGAAAAACTTTTTTACTATCAATGACAGCTTCTTTAACTTCTAGGGTAGCATAACCCGCATTGACAAAACCATAGTGAATACGGAATTTAAACCACTCACCTGGACCAAATGCATCATCATTACGCTTGTCAAAACTAAAAAGGGGAATCAATATTAAGAAGAGTACGAACTTTTTCATAATTTACTTTTTCTATTATTGATTAGAGGAATACAAATTTTGTTCCAAATATATTAAAACATAAAAACTCAGTCAAATTAATGACTGAGTTTTTATACTATTAACTAACCAAAAAACTATAAATTATGAAATTTATATCAAATAGGAAGGAAACCACCCCTTCCGTTTTGTGATTACAAAGTTAGACAAGAACACTGAATTATTTACACAAAAATAGATATTTTTGATACGATTTATGAAGTTGATTCATAAAAACGGTTATTTTTTTACATAATATAAAAAATGTTACTTTTTTATATTATCCCCATAATTATAACCGAAAAGTGTTGCGATAATAAAACACTCCCTTTTCACACTATAGACTAAAACAAAAAACCAACACTAATCCATGAAAATCCTGTTGTATTATCAGGCGACCAAGAGTGTTTGAATTCAATAGGCCCTATAACGGTTTCCAACCCATATCCCACTGCATATCCAGAATACTTAGGCACAGAGACCCAGTCATTTATGTTCTTAAATATTTTATCTCCCAAATTTGCAAAATTAGCTGAGAAATTAAAGTGATTGTTCTTATAAAATTCATAATCCAAACTTCCCGTAGATTTGATATAGCTATTTCCCCCTAAACTCAAAAAATCATACCCATAAAAGGGTCTAAAATTATTTATTGGATTAAATCCATAACCTCCTAACACAAAATTCAAGAATGAAACACTTTTATCACCTAAGGTAAAACCTGCTTCATTTTTAATAGTAAATGTGAAATCTTTACAAATCGAAAAAGCACCCCCAAAACCCCCTTTCACTATAGTATAAGGATTAAATTCTTTTGAGTAATCAGAAGACAGTAAATAGGTTTGAATATCACCCGAAAAATACAATCCTTTTTTAGGAAAATGTTTGTCGTCAAAGCTATCAAATTTCAAGTACCCAAAAGCACTGAGATAATTACTATTATCGATAGTGGGATTATTATTTGAAAGCGTTTCTGAGTCAATTTTCAGAAATTTAAGTTCAAAACCTCCTCCAATTAAAAATTCTTGTAAAAATAAAGATTGAAAATAAGCCTGATTAGTCAAGTCCCAAAAATCAACATTTATAGTACTCTGACCGATAGGCACAAAATCTAAATTCCCTTTACTATTTGTAACATTTCGATTAAATTGATTAAACTGAGATTTGAAACCTACACTAAAATTGTACCCATTCTCAACATAATAATCAAAGTTATACCTCACATTATCTCCTAATACGATATCTAATGAAGCGATATCATTTTTAAAAAAACGTTTCTTTTGAGTAACATTAACCAAAACAGCGCTTTTAAACAATTCATCATAATGCAATCCAAACTTTAAAAATGATTTAATAGGTTCTTCTCTCAGTACCAAATTCAAATCATCTCCTCCTTCAATATTTGGACTTAAATAATAATCTATACTACTAAAATTATGAGTAGCATCAATATTGGTAATTCCTCTTTCTAATTGTTTATACGTAATTTCTGTGTCGGGCTTAAAACGTAGCTTCCCAATAATATAATCCCTTGTATAATTTTCTAATTCGTTACAATTTATTTTCTTTATTTTAAGGATTTGATCCTTAAGCACCAAAGGAGGTTTCACATATTTTTCACCGTCATCTACCAATGCTTTTAGTTTTTCATAAACCGAAAAGGCAGCTTCCTCACCTTTTTTCACGATTTCCTCACCTAAATCAAATGAAATAACCCCATAATTCTTTATATCTGGCTTGATATAAATATCCGTTTTCATCACATTTCTTTTCATCTTCTCAATCGAATGAAGATTTGTAATTTGAACCAAGATTCTTGTTGCATCATTCAAGCCCGTTTTTGTAAGCAAATCGTCTTGAACATCCACACCAATGATAATATCTGCTCCCAAAGCTTTTACTTCGTCAATGGGATAATTATTAGTTACTCCCCCATCAACTAGTAACTCGTCATTTAATTCTATAGGCGAAAATAACGATGGAAAAGCAGCACTGATGATCATGGCTTGAGCTAGATTACCTTTATTCAAAACAACCTGCTTACCTGTTTCTATATTAGAGCCTATGCATAAAAAAGGAGTTGGCAATTGATTAAAATCTCTTATATGCCTAACATTGCGCGTCAACTTACTCAATAAGTTGAAATTATAAATTCCTTTCGAAAGCGCCTCTGGAATTCCAATTCTAAATTTGTCAAAAGGCAACACTAAAGCATATACTTCATCATTACGTTTTTCATAGAAATTTTTGGAGGCTCTAGGCACATAGTCATTTAATAACTCGTCAAAATTTGTTGCCTTAAAGATAGAATCCACTTGGGCTGCATTATAACCAGAGGCATAAATCCCTCCAACAATTGCTCCCATACTTGTCCCGCCTATATAATCCACTTTAATACCAACTTCTTCAAGCACTTTCAAAACACCTATATGTGCAAATCCTTTAGCACCTCCACCGCTTAAAACCAAACCTACTTTAGGTCTCTTTTGTTCTTGAGAAAACAATTGGAGTCCTGAGAAAAATATAAGTATAAGTAGTATATATTTTTTCATAGTAAAGTACTTTTTTAATATCGTAATATTATTTAATCGGTTCTAGTTTTGTAAAATTCGACAATTTTTTTGGCTTTGGACACACCAATAACGTCCGAAATTTCTTTTTCACTCACTAATTTCAATCTTTTAACACTTTTAAAATGCTGAATCAGGGTTAGCATCGTTTTTTCACCAATGCCAGGAATTGACTCAATTGAAGAATTCAAAGCTTCTTTACTTCTTCTATCTCTATGGTGTGTAATCCCGAAACGGTGTGCCTCATTTCTTAATTGCTGAATCACCTTTAAGGTTTCTGATTTTTTATCCAAATATAAAGGCACTGAATCACCTGGGTAAAATAGCTCTTCAAGTCGTTTTGCAATACCTATAATAGCAATTTCCCCCCTTAACCCTAATGCATCTAAACTCTTTAAAGCCGATGACAATTGACCTTTACCTCCATCAATAATAATTAACTGTGGTAAGGGTTCTTTTTCATCCAATAATCTTTTATATCGACGGTAGACTACCTCTTCCATCGAAGCAAAATCATCAGGTCCCTCAACCGTTTTGATATTAAAATGACGGTAATCCTTTTTACTTGGTTTCCCGTCTTTAAAAACCACACAAGCCGAAACGGGATTCGTTCCTTGAATATTGGAATTATCAAAACATTCTATATGACGTGGTTCCACTGACAATCGTAAATCTTTCTGCATTTGTGCCATAATTCGATTGGTATGTCGATCAGGGTCTACAATTTGCAACTGTTTCAATTGTTCAATTCTATAAAATTTAGCATTTCGCACCGACAAATCTAAAATCTGTTTTTTATCCCCTAATTGTGGTACTGTAATTTTGATATTCGCACCTAAATCAATCGGGAATGGAACAATAACTTCTTTGGACAGCAATTGAAAACGCTCTCTAAGTTCCACCACTGCCAATTCCAATAGTTCCTCATCGGTTTCATCCAGTTTTTTTTTCATTTCCATTGTATGGGAACGAATGATGGAGCCATGAGAAATTTGAAGAAAGTTAACATAAGCCGCACCTTCATCAGAAACGATAGAAAACACATCAATGTTGGTTATTTTTGGATTAACAATAGTAGAACGAGATTGATAGTTTTCAAGCACTTCAATCTTTTCCTTGATTTTTTGGGCTTCTTCAAAATGCATATCTTGAGCTAATTCCATCATTACCTTTTTGAAATCTTTCATACTGTTTTTGAAATTCCCTTTCAGAATTTCTCTAACAGCATCAACTTGTTTCTGGTAATTCTCTAAGCTTTCAAAACCTTCACAAGGACCTTTACAATTGCCTATATGATATTCCAAACAAACTTTAAACTTCCCCGAATTAATATTTGATGGACTCAAATCAAAATTACAAGTTCGAAGTGGATACAATTCTTTAATTAGTTCTAAAATAGTATTTACGGTTTTAAAACTAGTATAAGGTCCAAAATATTCCGAACCGTCTTTGACCATTCTTCGGGTGGCAAATATCCTTGAAAATGGCTCTTTTTTGATACAAATCCACGGATAACTTTTATCATCACGCAACAACACATTATATCTAGGTTGTAGCGTTTTAATCAAATTATTTTCAAGCAAAAGTGCATCCGTCTCAGTTGGAACAACAATATGTTTTATGGTAACAATTTTTTTTACCAAGACATTTGTCTTTGCCGTATCATGAATTTTATTAAAATAAGATGAAACTCGTTTTTTTAAATTCTTGGCTTTGCCAACATATAAAATTTTTCCATCCTTGTCATAATATTGATAGACACCTGGCCCATCAGGAAGCGTTTGAATTTGAAGATCAAGACTGGGTTTAAGCATTAGTTATTATTTCACAAGGGTTCTAAATCGATTATTATTGATTCCAAAAATCGAATTTAACAATATCAAAATATTGATTTGATTCAAATTTACGAATTCCAAATAATAATTTTTACATTTAGCCTTTATTTCGATATGAAAACAAGCAAAACCATTACAATTCTCGGAGAAACGATTTTACCTGGCGAAAGCAAAACCATTGATATGGAAATTGCTAAAATGCATAATGCTGCTAAGCTCAAAATTCCAATCATCATCCAACGTTCTAAAATAGATGGTCCAACTGTACTTTTCTCGGCTGGAATTCACGGAGACGAAATTAATGGAGTCGAAATCGTAAGGCAACTTATTACCAAAAAAATAAACAAACCCAAGCGTGGCACTATCATTTGTATCCCTATCATTAACATGTTTGGATATATCAATATGTCGCGTCAATTTCCAGATGGCCGAGATTTAAATCGCGTTTTCCCTGGACGAAAGAAAGGATCTCTAGCGAGCCGTTTTGCTTTTCACCTAATGAATGATATTATGCCTGTTGTTGATTACGCCATTGATTTTCACGCAGGTGGCGCCAGCCGTTTCAATGCGCCGCAAATACGACTCATACCAGATAACGAAGAATTAAAAGTACTCGCAGATGTCTTCAATGCTCCTTTTACTTTGTTTTCGAAAAATATTGCGGGTTCTTTTAGGAATTCAAGCCAAAAATTGAATGTTAAAATACTCCTTTTTGAAGGTGGAAAATCATTAGACATCAATGATGCCGTAGCCGAAACAGGAATTGAAGGAGTCAAAAGAGTACTTTCATTCTTAGGAATGCTTGACTTAAAACACCAACCAAAATTTAAAGAAACAGACAGTATTTACATCAACAAATCTACCTGGTTGCGTGCAAAATGTTCGGGCCTACTTCATGACCATAACAAGATTGGACAGTTTGTAAAAAAGGGAGAAGTTTTAGCTACTATTACAGATCCTTTTGGGAAATTCGAACAAAAAGTAAAAGCCCCAAATGACGGCTACATCATCAACGCCAACCATTCGCCTATTGTATATCAAGGTGATGCCGTTTATCACCTATCCAAAAGTATTTTGAATGAAAAGCAGTAAGAAAGAATTACGTTTAAAGTATAAAAAACTAAGACAAAACCTTAGCGATATCGAAATTGAAGATAAAAGCTTGGCTATTGCCAATTCCTTACTCAAATTGCCTATTTGGGAAAAGACTTATTTTCATGTTTTTCTCCCAATAGAAGAACAACGAGAAGTGGACACTGAGTTAATCCTACACCTACTTTCAGGCAAAGACAAGGAAACAATCATTTCGAAAACCGATTTTGAAACCCGAAAAATGACTCATTTTTTATTGACTGATAATACTAAAATCAAAAAAAATGAGTACAATATTCCCGAACCCGTTGATGGCATAGAGGTACCATCAAAAAAAATAGAAGTCGTTTTTGTTCCTTTATTAGCTTTCGACCAAAGAGGACATCGGGTAGGCTACGGCAAAGGTTTTTACGACCGATTCCTATCAGAATGCTTACCAGAAACCGTTAAAATTGGACTGTCTTTTTTCGAAAGTGAAGAAGAAATTAGCGATGTTTTTGAAGGCGACGTTACACTAGATTATTGTGTCACTCCTGAAAAAAACTACTCTTTTTAACCCAAAAAAAGACCAATTCTAAAAACTAGAATTGGTCTTTTTAAATTAGAACGTATACCGATTAATGGTTATTGTGAAATGCTTTTTTATTAAAAACAATTAATATCCCTACACCTGTCGAAATAGCTACATCAGCTACATTAAAAATAGCGTTAAAAAATGTGAAATCTTTTCCTCCCCATATAGGCAACCAACTAGGTAAATTACCTTGCCAAATAGGAAAATAGAACAAATCCACTACCTTTCCATGAAAATACTTCCCATAAGGTTGATCACTGAATAAAGTTGCCAATTGGGAATGACTATCATCAAAAACAACTCCGTAAAAAACAGAATCAATAATATTACCAAAGGCTCCAGCTAGAATTAACGCAATAGCCACAATCAAATAATTAGAGCTATGTTTACGTTCAACAGAATCCCATAACCAATATCCTATTCCTCCCACAGCAAAAAGTCTAAATACAGTCAAAAACAACTTACCATATTCACCTGGAATCCTTGTTCCCCAAGCCATCCCCTCATTTTCAACAAATAGAATTTTAAACCAACTGAAAACCTCAACTTCTTCTCCTAAGATAAAATTAGTTTTGATATAAATTTTTGAAAATTGATCCACCATCAAAATAATGAAGATCAGTAAAGATGCATTTCGTAATGACATTTTAAAAATTTTAAGTGCGCAAAAATAGAGAATAATAAAAGACAAAACAATAAATTCCAAATCCCAATAATTGTATTGGAATTTGGAATTTTAAAATTGGAATATAAACTATTATCGTTGCAAGTTTTTAGCTTCGATGCTCATAGTTGCATGAGGAACGATTTTCAATCTTTCTTTCCCAATTAACTTTCCTGTTACTTTACATATTCCGTAGGTTTTATTTTCTACACGGAATAATGCATTTTTCAAGTCACGAATAAACTTTTCTTGACGAATTGCTAATTGTGAGTTTGCCTCTTTAGACATGGTCTCGCTACCTTCTTCAAATGCTTTGAATGTTGGCGATGTATCATCAGTACCATTATTCAAATCATTCATATAGGCACTTTTGATTAAATCTAAATCAGCTTGTGCTTTCTCTATTTTATTTAGAATAATTTCTTTGAACTCTGCCAAGTCGGCGTCTGAGTATCGTGTAGCTTCATCAATCATACCCTTATTATTTAGTAATCGTTATTATTGTTTTTATATCATCAAACTCAATTTCAATGCCATTTTTTATATTTTCCTCAAAAACCAAGGCTTCCGTCAAGGTTTCTGACTTGATATAATTCAGATTTCCATTCACAGCTGCTTCCAAAATGCTATTGTTTTGCAAATGCACCTTAATTTTATCAGTAACTTCAAAACCTGAATCTTTTCGAATATTTTGAATTCTATTGACAAGTTCTCTTGAAATTCCTTCACTTTTCAATTCAGGTGAAATTACAATATCCAAAGCCACCGTAATTCCATTCGAATTTGCTACCAACCAACCCTCAATATCTTGAGAACTAATCTCCACATCTTCCAATGTTAAAGTTACGGGATTTCCTGCAATTTCAACAACTAAGCTTCCTTCGCGCTCCATCTGACTAATTTCATCGGCCGTAAAAACCTGTATTCGCTTAGAAATCAGCCCCATATCCTTACCGAAACGTGGTCCTAATGCTTTAAAATTAGGCTTTATCTGTTTTACTAACACCCCTGAAGCATCATCTAAAAGTTGAATTTCTTTCACATTTACCTCTGCTTTAATTAGGTCTGAAATAGCCTCAATTTCCAATCGCTGATTGTTGTCAAGTACTGGAATCATTACCTTTTGCAAAGGTTGACGCACCTTAATCATCTCCTTCTTTCTAAGTGATAAAACTAGTGATGAGATCGTCTGCGCTTTCTGCATTTTGCTCTCAAGTGATTTATCAACAAAGTTTTCAACGTATTTTGGAAATTCCGACAAATGTACACTGTCAAATTGTTCTGATTGTGTTGCGTTTGTTAAATCTCTGTAAAGCTTATCCATGAAGAATGGTGCTATTGGAGCACTTAATTTACTTACAGTTAACAAACAAGTGTAAAGTGTTTGATAAGCAGCAATTTTATCTTGTGCATATTCACCTTTCCAAAAACGACGACGACACAAACGCACATACCAGTTACTTAGATTTTCTTGTACGAAATCCGATATAGCGCGAGCTGCTTTTGTAGGTTCGTAATCAGCATAGAAACCATCCACGTCTTTTATCAAAGTATTCAACTCCGAAATAATCCATTGGTCAATTTCTGGTCTTTCGTTCATTGGAACCTCAGCTTCATCGTATTTGAATCCGTCAATATTGGCATACAAACTAAAGAATGAATAGGTATTATAAAGTGTTCCAAAAAACTTACGACGTACCTCAGCAATCCCTTCTAAGTCAAACTTTAGGTTATCCCAAGGATTGGCGTTCGAAATCATATACCAACGCGTAGCATCAGGACCATATTCCGCCAAAGTCACAAATGGATCAATCGCATTCCCGAGACGTTTAGACATTTTTTGTCCGTTTTTGTCCAATACCAAACCATTCGAAACAACATTTTTATAGGCAATTTTATCAAAAACCAAGGTTCCAATAGCGTGTAAGGTATAAAACCATCCACGAGTTTGATCCACTCCCTCAGCAATAAAATTCGCTGGAAAATCTTGGTTTCCGTCTATTTTTTCTTTGTTTTCAAAAGGATAATGCCATTGTGCATACGGCATTGCTCCTGAGTCAAACCAAACATCAATCAAATCGGCTTCACGTTTCATTGGTTTGCCCGAAGCAGAAACCAAAGTAATTGCATCGACCACATTTTTATGCAAATCAATCAAATCGTAATTCGATTCGGCCATGTTACCAATTTCAAATCCTTTGAATGGATTTTCTTTTTGAACACCTGCAGCGATGGCTTTTTCAATTTCGTTATACAATTCTTCTACCGAACCAATCAAAATTTCCTCTTGTTTATCCTCGGTTCTCCAAATTGGCAACGGAATTCCCCAGTATCTTGAACGGGATAAATTCCAATCGTTCGCATTTTTCAACCAGTTCCCAAAACGACCTTCACCAGTTGCTTTTGGCTTCCAGTTGATAGTTTCGTTCAAGTCGAACATACGGTCGCGAACTTTGGTAATTTCTATAAACCAAGAGTCTAATGGGTAATATAAGATAGGCTTATCAGTTCTCCAACAATGTGGGTAACTGTGAACGTATTTCTCTACCTTGAAGGCTTTATTTTCTTCTTTTAAACGAATAGCAATCTCCACATCAACCGAACGTTCTGGAGCTTCGCCATCGTTATAATATTCATTTTTAACGTATTTACCTGAGTATTCGCCCAAGCCTTCAATAAATCTACCTTGTAAATCTACCAATGGCACAGGAGTCTCATTAGCATCTAACACCAACATTGGAGGAACTTCAGGAGTAGCTTCTTTAGCAACTTTAGCATCATCAGCACCAAAAGTAGGGGCAGTATGTACAATTCCTGTTCCGTCTTCGGTGGTAACAAAATCACCAGAAATCACTCTAAACGCATTTTCAGGATTTTGGTATGGCAAAGCCAAAGGCAATAATTGCTCGTAACGAATGCCTACTAAATCAGCACCTTTTGCTTCGGCAACAACTTGATAAGGTATTTTTTTATCACCTGCTTTGTAATTTTCAAAATCGGCTGCTTCTTCACTCGCAAAAAATCCTTTCCCAAATTGCTTTCCTACTAAATTTTTAGCAAGAATAACATTTATATGCTTAAAAGTATATTGATTGAAGGTTTTCACCAACACATAGTCAATCTTTGGACCAACCGTCAAAGCGGTATTTGATGGTAAGGTCCAAGGAGTTGTAGTCCATGCTAAAAATTGAAAACGACCTCTCATTGAACCTTCTCCATTAAAAAGTGGATATTTCAACTTGAAAGCTTTTTCAACTGTATTTTCTTCAGTTTCTCCATTAGGATAAAGCACTGTAGTAAACTGGGCTACAATCGTAGTATCAGTCACATCACGGTAAGACCCTGGTTGATTCACTTCGTGTGAGGACAATCCAGTTCCTGCTTTTGGAGAATAGGGTTGAATAGTGTAGCCTTTGTACATCAAATCCTTGTTGTATATTTGCTTCAACAACCACCAAACCGATTCCATATATTTGGATTTATAGGTAATGTATGGATCTTCCATATCTACCCAATACCCCATTTTTTCGGTCAAATCATTCCAAACATCGGTATAACGCATTACTGTTTTTTTACAGGCTTCGTTATACTCTGCTACGGTAATTTTGGTTCCAATATCTTCTTTGGTAATATTTAATTCTTTCTCGGTTCCTAATTCCACAGGTAAACCGTGCGTGTCCCAACCCGCTTTACGCTTAACTTGGAAACCTTTTTGAGTTTTATATCTACAAAAAATATCTTTGATGGCACGAGCCATTACGTGGTGTATTCCTGGTAATCCGTTTGCTGAAGGTGGCCCTTCAAAAAACACAAAAGGTTCAGCACCTTCCCTTGTCGTTACACTTTTTTCAAATATGTTTTTTTCTTTCCAAAAATCAAGAACTTCTGACGCTACCGTTGGCAAGTCAAGTCCTTTGTATTCAGTAAATTTTGAGCTCATTTTGTCCTTTTCTTTAATCGATTTGCGAAAGTAGTCATTTATAGTAAATAGGCAAAAGCGAAAAGGCAAAAGTTTGTGATTTTAGCATTATAGCTACTATAATTTGAAATTATTTTCAAGAAAAAACCTCCTTCAAAACTTCTAATGATTTTGGATTTCTAAAACCATCCAAGTGAAATCTATAATAATCCATTAGAATTTTTAAAATAATTTGACGCTCTACTACATGAAAAACCTTTTCAATATTATCAAATTTCAAGTTTATCAATTTTCGAAACAAACTGGTTTGATGTTCTGTCAACGTATCAACTCCAATAAAAGGTGTAAAATTCCCTTCTCTCATTTCGAAAAACGGCATATCAATATTTGAAATATCAGGATAGAAACCTAAATACTTTGTTATTTCTAATAATAATATCAAATGGAAATTAGCTATTTCGTCATGATGATCCAACCACAACAAAGCGGTTTCTAAAAAATCAAAAAGAGGTTCGTTTTTTTCCTCTTCATGTATCGAATGATACAATACTTCTGAAAGAAACAAAACCATGGTACTCTTGTAAATATCAGTATGGACTGTCTGAAAAGGGGTACTTATTTTAATTTCCTTAAAATTTTCCAAAGTCCCTTTATTTTTATGAACCGCCTCAATCTCTAAAATAGAAAGTGGCTGAAAATAAGCTATTTTTTTATTGACTTTTCTTCCTGCAAATGCATTTCTAACAAAATAAGATTTGAGTCCGCTAGACAGTGTAAAACATTTGACAATCAAACTTTTTTCTTGGAATTTTAAAGAGGATATGACAATTGCTTTGGTTTTGAATAACATTAAATTAGTAAATTAAAATCACTCTTTATGGAGGTTAATTATTATCGAACAATCATCACTTTTTTTATTTTTGTCTCAATACCGTCTTCAGCAGATATAAAAATCATATACACACCCGAAGCTACTTTATAATTCCCAAAAGCAGTAGTATCCCACTCGATTGTTCCTCCTTCAGATATAGTTTCATAGACTAAATTCCCTTCTACATCCGTTATTTTAACATTTGCCTTATCGATTAAACCTGAAATTTTCACAGTTCCTTGATACCCTGGCCTTACTGGGTTAGGATAGACATAAGCATTACTCAAATCAGCACTTGCCTTAGTAGCTATCCCTTTAAACGAAACTAATCCTTTTGCTGTCGCTATAAAAACCTCACCTGTAGTCCCTCTAATTACTACATCATTTATAGTATTACTTGGCAAGGGAGAATTATTTACTGTAAAGTGATAAATTGTTTTTTGACCATCAGGAGACACTAAAAACAAACCCGAATCAATAGTAGCAATCCACTTATTATTTGCTCCATCAACCACAATATCTGTAATAAATTGTTCGTACATTAATTCTTGAGCCAAACCATCTTCCAAAATTATCACAGCTTTTGTGGTTAATTTATCATCGGTTTGAAAACTATTAACATTTGACAAAACCCTCAAACCTTTCGATGTTCCCACCCAAAGCTGTCCATTATTATCAACAGCCACTGCTCTGGTATCATTAGAAGGCATATTCCCCTCATTTTCACCAAAACCAAACCTCTTAAAAACATTAGTTTTTTCGTTAAAACCAACCACTCCATCTTTATAAGTTCCCATCCATTTAGTTCCATTTTTATCAATTACAATCTTACCAAATGGCTCTTCTTCACTATTAGAACCTAAGATTGTCACTGTTGAGAATTTTTGCCAATCTCCATTAGACCTTAGCACTTTTAAACCATTCTTAACTAAGCTATTTGTAACCCACAAATCTCCATTCTTATCAAAGGCCGTTCCATTGATTCGTACATCAATATAATTTGGACCAATAAAAGTTAAGGTTTCTAGACCACTATTCTTTTCATTATACAAAATCACAGGCTCATCATTTACAATTTTCAACAAACCAGAAAAATATGAACTTGCATAAACTTCATTTTCGTTATTGGGATTTATCAAAATATGACTCATCGATTTTGCCCCAAAAACATTTTGATACGGGATATTCAACCAACCATTTGAACTGAATTTACTTAACCCAAACGTTTTTAATGGATATGGATCATAAAAAATATTATAAAAACCATAAACAGCCCAAAGCGAATTCGGAGCTACATCTATTGCGAAAATATTATTCTTAGACGGTCCTGAAGGTGTTACATTAATAAAACTAGATGATACTGTTATTGTACTTGAATACAAACCATTTTCTTTTGTACCAATATAAATTCTATCACCAATTACTGTTGCGCATACAAAACTTGAAACAGCCTCAGAGACCTGACTATTGTCAATTTGGCGAATCAACACCAATTGATTATTATAGACATAAACACTACTAGAACTCGTCACCAAAAGATAACCGCCTACAGCTCTCACATCATTAATTGTTTGATTGAGATTCTTAGTATTTACAAATGCATTATTACTATATTTAAAAATACTTCCCGATTCATTTACAGCAACCAACTCTGTTCCAAAAGTTTCAATACCCACCCAGCTTCCAGAAGTCACTTGTTCCCATTGATTAAAATCTATTAAATTTTTATTTGCAACCAAAGCTCTTTTAATACCACTAATAGTTGCAGCATATAAATACCCATTAAAAACAGCTGTTTGAGTAACCTTAATTTCAGCACCATTATCACCTATAAAATAAGTATCGCCAAAAAGCATCGTATTCAAATTAAACTGTACGATCCCAAAATCACAGGACACATATACAATTCCTTGATACTCCATAAAATGATTTACTTTTTTTATACTGGAAGGAAGTTGTTTGTTTAAAATATCAACTACTTTTAAAATCTTTCCTGTAGATTCGTCGACCACTGTCATCAAACCATTTTGATAACCTACAAGTGTTTTATTTAAGGCTGAACTATAATACAACGCACTTATTGATTCTCCCGAAAGGCCATCAACAGTAGTAGTGGTTTTAATTTCATTTGAAGTTGTATTTATAGAGAATAATGCATTCTCAGAAGCCGAAACAATTGAAGTTGCACTTGCAGATATATCTTTAATTTCGTTGTATGAAAAATACCCTTGCCATGACAAATTAGTCTGAGAAAAACCCAATTGCATCATTAACAACAACAAAAAACTTAAAACTTCTTTTTTCATTATTTTTCTATTTAAGTTCACAAATATAAGACAAAGAAAAGAATCGAGTTTCAAACAATAAAAAAAAGCCTCCTATACATCACTAAAAATAATTAGCGAACGTATAGGAGGACAAATATTTACGTCTAAACTAGACTATTCCTTGTGCCAACATTGCATCGGCTACTTTTACAAAGCCAGCTATATTGGCTCCTTTTACATAATCTACGTAACCCGTCCCGTCAGAACCATACTTAACGCAAGAAGCATGAATCGACGAGATGATTCCTTTCAATTTTTCATCAACTTCATCTGCTGTCCAATTCAATCGCAAGGAATTTTGCGACATTTCTAAACCTGAAGTTGCAACACCTCCTGCATTTGAGGCCTTACCTGGAGAAAACAATATTCTAGCTTTTTGAAAAACTAGCAATGCCTCTATGGTTGTTGGCATGTTAGCGCCTTCGGTCACACAGGAACAGCCATTTGCAATTAGCACTTTTGCATCCACTTCTTTAATTTCATTTTGAGTAGCACACGGCATAGCAATATCACATTTAACCTTCCATGGAGCTAAATCAGCAACAAATTTTGCTTTAGGATACTTATTGACATATTCACTAATCCTGCCTCTTAGTTGATTTTTGATATGCATGATATGTGCTAGCTTTTCAGCATTAATCCCGTCAGCATCATATATATACCCTCCTGAGTCAGACATTGTCACCACCTTACCTCCTAATTGATTTGCTTTTTCGACTGCATATTGTGCTACATTTCCAGAACCAGATATCACAAACGTTTTTCCCTTGACACTATCTCCTTTTGTTGCCAACATACTTTGAGCAAAATAGACCGCCCCATAGCCTGTAGCTTCTGGCCTAACTAAAGAACCCCCATATGAAATTCCTTTCCCTGTCAATACTCCTGTAAATTCATTTTGCAACCTTTTATATTGACCAAACAAATAACCTATTTCTCTTGCTCCAACACCTATATCTCCAGCAGGAACATCAGTGTATGGTCCAATATGCTTTGCTAATTCTATCATGAAACTTTGACAAAAACGCATCACTTCATTATCGGATTTCCCTTTAGGATCAAAGTCTGAGCCTCCTTTCCCACCCCCCATAGGCAAAGTGGTTAAACTATTTTTAAAGGTTTGTTCAAAAGCTAAAAATTTTAAAATACTTAGATTTACTGAGGGATGAAAACGAAGCCCTCCTTTATAAGGACCAATGGCCGAATTCATTTGAATTCGATATCCTCTATTTACCTGAGTCTGCCCTTTATCATCAATCCATGTTACTCTAAAAATAATAGTTCGATCTGACTCTACCATCCTTTCTAATAGCATCTTATTTTGATATTTTTCATTCGCCTCTATAAACGGAATAACAGTTTCTGCAACCTCATAAACTGCCTGTAAAAATTCAGGTTCATTGGGGTTTTTTCGAGTAACTTCTTCAATAAATTTCTGGATACTTTTTGACATAATTATTAAATTAAGAACATTAAGCAATAGGTTCTGATTAGCATAATACAAAAATACATTTATAAAAAACGCTCATTCGTTTAAAATTATAAAAAAATATTGAATTACTTTCAAATAACCGAAAACTAAAAGCATTTATTTAGCTTAATTTTAAAAATTTAAATTTAATTGATGCTTAGTATTTTATATATTTGTCAAGACTTGTAATTTCAACAAAATGCCTAAACACTTCTTTTACATATTGCTTATTTTATTAGGTTTTTCAAATAAAACAAGTGCCCAATTAGGCTTTTCACATGAAGTGGGAATTATCGCTGGACCAATTGCTTTTCAATCCGATTATGGACAACGTTATGACTCTAAAACCAACGCTGGGAATACAGGATTAGGTATTGGAATTATTCACTACATTAATTTCTCTTATGCCGCTGAATGTAATTGTTATACCCCAGAAACCTATTTTAATGATCATTTCAAATTAAGAAGTGAACTATCTTATAATAAAACTGATTTAGAGCATTTTGGTAAATGGGTTTCAGATGAAAGAACCTCACTTGGTGCCGACCAATTGAGAGCCATGAAAGGAAGTACACAACTAACCAATATTGGTATGCAATTAGAGTATTTCCCGTTAAGCATTCGAGATTTCACTGCCCGAGTTGGGAGTATTGGTCCATTTATTAGCCTTGGTGCCCAATTTAGTTATTACAATGCTAAAGCTTATAGCACATTAGGAGAATTAGGGACACCTTTATCTACCTATCCCAAGTATTTGACTCCATCAGACAACCGTCCTTATGGGTTCTCCAATGAAAGTAACTCTGTTTGGTCCATTGTAAGTAGTGTTGGAACACGTTATAAATTAACCCCTTTACGCGATTTAATGATTGATTTACGATTTCAATACTTTTTCTCAAACTGGGTCGACGGCTTGAATCCTAATCCAGAAATTTACAAAGAAAATAAAGCTAATGACTGGCTAGTCTGGCTTAATGTAGGATACATCTACTATTTGCAATAAAAAATAAAAATCCCAATCCTAAAATTAGAATTGGGATTTTTCACTTTCTCTAACATCTTAAAAAAGAGAAAGCCTATATTATAGTTTCGAATTTGCACTTTTACACATACAAATCTAAGCATTAACAAACTTAAAAACAACTATTTACAAAATTTATTCGTTTAAAATTATCATTTTAACATTACAACTGAGATCCTAAAATCTTATCCAAAACCCAACTCGTGTGTAATGCGGACTTGCCAGTCGAAGGATGCATTCCGTTTCCAAAAAGATGATCTCTCATATTTTGAACATGATAGAACTGTACATTTTCAGGATGATTGATAAATTGCTCTGTAATTCCTTTTTCATTACTCAGAAAGATAGGATTTTCATCAAAAATTGCAAATTCAATCTTTCCTTTACTTCCCACAATTTGAACCTTATCTTCTCGAATTGCACAACCAAAATTCCAACTCCCAGTACCTGTTATTCCAGACTCATGTATCCACGATGCTACGATTGCGTCTTTAGCAGTATACAATCCTTGCTGATTAGTATTGAATCCCGCTACATCTTTAATATCGCCCAACAAGTATTCAAATAAATCAATACCATGACTTGCTAAATCATCAAAGTATCCCCCTTTAGCAACTAGCGCATCGGTTCTCCAATTGTATTCCCCAGACAAATCTTCCAGTGAAGTCGCTTTACTCAAATGCCAACTAATATGTCGAATTGTACCCACTTCATTTTCATCAATCCATTTTTTAACCTGCTCGAAACGAGGTAAAGAACGACGATAGTAGGCTACAAATAAAGGAATTTCTCTTTCGGCAAAAGCATTGTAAATAAACAAACTATCCTCATAAGAAGGCGCCATAGGTTTTTCAATGCAACAAGGCTTCCTTGCTTCGGCTACTTTTAAAGCATAATATTTATGTGAATCAGGAGGTGTTGCAATATAAATTGCATCTATTTCTGGATCATTGATTAAAGCATCAGCATCAACATATTGTTTTTTTACTCCATGTCTAAGTGCATAATCCGCACATTTTTCAGCATCACGTCGCATTACTGCTAGTAATTCAAAGCCTAATACTTTTTGATAAGCTGGACCACTTTTTACCTCAGTTACATTGCCGCAGCCTATGATTCCCCATCGAAGAACTTTTGAAATTGATGAAGTTGCGTCCATTTGTATTTAATTTTAATTAGTTTAATGTAACGATTATGGAACATCAAATTTAATCTAAAATTAGGTTTAAAACACCATTTAACAAATAAATAACCTAATCAATAATCCTTAAAAACCACCTCAACTCCCCTTAAATTAAGAATTTCATTTATTTAACAAAATAAAAAACTACCTTCCAAAATCATCCTGAAGTCTAACAATATCATCTTCATCCGAAGGCTGATTTAAATCTGTATGTTGCCAAATTTCAGCTACAATACCCCATGAATCCAAACCAATTAAACGATGACGTTCTCCTTTATCCATTTGAATAAAAGACCCAGAACTTAATTCTTGAATCTCACCTTCCTCATCGGTCAAACTTGTTTTTACTCCAACAACACCACTGATTACTTTCCAGATTTCTGACCTTCTAAAATGGTACTGCCATGACAATCTTTTGTTTGGTGCAACAACCAAAATCTTTGGACTCAATTTATTTGTAATTTGAATATCCTCCATT
This sequence comes from Flavobacterium sp. NG2, assembly GCF_034119845.1. Classification (NCBI taxonomy): domain Bacteria; kingdom Pseudomonadati; phylum Bacteroidota; class Flavobacteriia; order Flavobacteriales; family Flavobacteriaceae; genus Flavobacterium; species Flavobacterium sp. NG2. The sequence continues at coordinate 667,433 of NZ_CP139420.1, forward strand.
TCAAGATTCGGAAAAAACATTTTTGCAAAAACAGCAGCTTGACTTTCATCTATTACAAAAAAACCTCCCCAAGGCCTAGTTTCATCTTGTTTGATTATCTTAAAATTATGATTATTTAAATCTGCTGCAATGATTTCAAATACAGCCTTTTTATCCATTGTAGGTAAAATATTGAAGTTCATTTTTATTTATTTCTTTAGTTTAATATCTAAAAGTCTAATTACTGAAAGATACTTATTTCTCACCATAGGTTTCCAATAACTGACAACTTAATTTTTTCAAGTAGTGAGGAGCATTTTTAATTGCCTCCTCGACAGCAACACCAAGCCCCATAATAGAAACCACATCTTTAGGTTTCAAATTGCTTTTTATTAACGCTTCATCCTTCACCACCCCTGCAATAATAAAAAACGGAATTTGAGCTTGATTTGCTCTTTCGCTAACACCTTTGATAACCTTACCTTCAATCGTCTGTTTGTCAACACTACCTTCTCCTGTAATAATTAAGTCGATAGTATCATCTAAAAGTTTATTAAATCCTGTTTGTTCCATTACAAAATCGATTCCTGACTGCATTTTCGCATTCAAAAAACAAACAGCTCCCGCGCCTAAACCTCCTGCTGCCCCAGCTCCCTCCATTTCTCCTACATCCATATTCAAATATTTAGAAACTTGTTTGCTAAAATTATACAACCCTGCATCCAGCATTTCTATCTCTGCCGCAGAAGCTCCTTTTTGGCTACCATAAACAAAAGCCGCACCATTAGGTCCATAAAGTGGATTTTTTACATCGCAAACCACAGTAACATTAACATCTTTAATATCAAATAGCAACTTTTGACTATCAATAGAATTGATATAAATCAGTTCTTCTCCAATGGGCACAATTTCTTCCCCAGACTCTGAATAAAATCGATAACCTAATGCTGATGCCATTCCAACTCCTCCGTCATTTGTAGCGCTTCCACCAATGAACAAAACAATATTTTTGAAGCCTTTTTTTATGGCATCTAAAATTAATTGCCCAGTTCCAAATGTAGTGGTATGACAACAATTTCTTTTACTTTCTTCCAATAACTGCAAACCTGAAGCATTTGCCATTTCTATAAAAGCAGTACTTTCATTATGCTTATAAGTAGTTGTTATATCTCTAAACAAAGGATCTTTTACCATTACTGAAACCGACTTGAGGTTGAAATGATTTTGCAAAATAGTCAAAGTCCCTTCGCCACCATCTGCTAATGGATGTTTTATCGTTTCGATTGCGGGATTGTATTGATGAATCCCTGCTTCAATAGCATTACAAACTTCCATTGCTGAAAGTGAACCTTTAAATTTATCTGGAGCTATTACTACTTTCATTTTTATAATTTTTTTGTTGCCTTTACAATTTACCTTTTCATTAAATCAACGATAATAGCGAACGTAAATTCAAACTAATTACCAGTATCACTACAAAAAATGAAGCAAGAATTAATACATCTTTGGACAAAACATCCTTTTTTTCGATTTTAAATTCGATATTAAAGTCTTCATTTTTAGCAGATTTAGACAACGAACTAAAGACTAATGCCAAAACAAATGTCAAGACAAAACCAGTAAGATTAAACCAAATCCAGAAAATATCTTCGCAAAAATATTTAATCAAAACATTGATGACAACACCTCCAATAATCCCAACATTCATCCCAATATAATTGACTCTTTTGACCAAAATAGCAATAATAAACGTCGCTAAAATAGGCCCGTAAAACTGTGATGAAATGGTATTGATTAATTCAATTACTGTTCCTCCGCTATCTCCAAAAAGGTAAGCCGAAGCAATACATACAAATCCCCAAAATACGATAGAAATTTTTGAATATGCCATGTACTTGGCTTCACTCAATTTTTCTTTTCCTCTATTAAAAAGATCTTCCACTGTTACTGCTCCCAAGGAATTTATAGTGGAACTGATAGATGACATCGCTGCAGATAAAATCCCAACAATCAGCACTCCAATTAATCCATGTGGCAAATATTTGATAATAAATACTGGTATCATTAAATCAGGTTTAATGCCTGATTTTGCAAATTCTACAGGATAGTGTTTTTGGGTCATGGCTGTAATATCACCTAAAAAATCTGGTGTTAATTGTACCAATGCACCTATAATTAGTCCCATTACACAATAAGTCAATACCACAGGAAATCGCAACAAACCATTGGCTAACAATATTTTCTTAGCCGTTTTTTCATCTCTAGCCGACAGTAAACGTTGCGCTTGTGTTTGATCCGTACCATAATAAGAAAGGTACAAAAATAATCCCCCTAACACCATTGGTAAAAAACCATAGGTATCACCATTGAGCCCTAAATTAGGCAAATCAATTACTTGTAATCTTTCACTATCAAAACCTGTAAATGCAGGATTTTCACCCAACAAATTCCAGCCATAAACAATACAAATTATCAATCCTCCAAAAAGAATCATCATTTGGATAGCATCACCCCAAACAACAGCTTTCATCCCTCCCATAAATGAGTAAACAATGGTAATCACTGTAATCAATAATATAGTCCAGTGAAAACTTATATTCAAAACGGACTGCAATATAATCGCAATGGTATAAACCCCTACACCTGTTGATAATGAGCGGCTAATTTGAAAAACAATACTTAAAACAATACGCGTTGAAGTCGAGAAACGTCTTTCAACAAATTCGTAAATACTTACAATATTAGCGCGATATAAGGGCGGAACTATAATTAAAATAATTCCAATCATAGCCAATGGAACTGCCAACTCAAAGGTCAACCATTTCATTCCACCTCCTTGCGCCAAACCAACAAAGGCAGGAGCAGAAATAAAACTAATTGCAGAGAGTTGGGTCGCCATGGCAGATAAACTTAATGGAAACCACCCCATGCTTTTACCTCCTAAGAAATAATCTTTAGCATCTTTATTTTCTTTGAATAAAAAGCCTAATCCTAGAAAAGCAATTAGGTAAACGAAAACCACTGTATAGTCTATCCAGTTCATAATACGTTAATTTAAAAAATTAATTATTTATCAAATCCAAATACAAAGCAGCGCTCCAGGAAAAATTCCCTCCTCCATAGCCCTTTTGCTCCACTTCATAGGCTGCTTTCATTGGATTAAAATACTCATAAAAACCTACTTTTGATAATAATTCAATACTATCTGATTTTACTCTTGCTGCAATATCATCATATCCATAATCCAGCAATCCGTAATACAACATCCAGTTTAAATTAATCCAAACCGGCCCTCTCCAATATTTTTTAGGATTGAAACGTTCGTGTGTTGGATCAAAGGAAGCACATAAATACATATCATCACCCCCAAATTTATCCATCATCGTTTTTATTATCGTAGCAGCTTGTTCTTTGGTTGGAATACCAGCAAACAAAGGCGAGAATGATGATGAACTTACAAATTGTATCGGTCTTTCGTTTCTTAAATCATAATGTATATAAGCACCTAACTCATTGTCATATAATTTTTCATTAAAAGAAGCCATACTTTTTGCTTGCCATTGTTCTAATTGTGCAACTTTATCCTCATTTCCACCAATGATTTTATACAAATCAATTAAGGCTTCATTGGATTTAATCAACATTGCGTTAAAAAGCGGATCTTGAACTAAAAACGGTGACAACTCAGCAATTTTAGCATCATCATAGTTATGTTCTTTTGCAATATCAATTATGTGTAAATAATGATCGTATTCTCTTTTTGATGGCCTTTGCGAAGCATCAACATGAGTGGTATCACGGCGTTCAAAAGTATATTCTGGCGGATTCATCGTCTCCCAAATATCATCCCATAAAGGCGAATTATCTGTTCCTGATTCCCAGTTGTGGTAGATGTACACCAAGCCTTCATTTTTCGGGTCTCTATTTTTATAAAAATAGTTGTGGTTGTCGTATACTCTACCAATATTTTCCTTAATGAAGTGTAGTACATCCGTCTTATCCTTGGCAATTTTATACATTTTTTCTAATGTAAAACCCAATACAGGCGGCTGCGTCATACCGGTTGACGGGTATTGCTTGTTAGAGAGAGGATGTAACTCGGCTTGGTGAAAATCTGGACCAGGGAAATAAGAATCACTTTTTTGATGAAAAACAATATGGGGAATAAAACCATTACTCCATTGTGCGTCTAGTAGCGTTTTCATTTCCGCTTTTGCTTTTTCCATATCATAATGAGCAAATCCAAGCGCTATAAAACCAGAATCCCATTTCCATTGAAAAGGATATAAGCCTTTACAAGGAATTGTATAACCTCCAGCTTGAAAATTGTCATTTAAAATATCTTGAGCTTCTTTTTTTAAATCAGTAGCCATAACAGTTGTTTTTTATTTAAGGATGCTCTTCTTTCAAAGAACATCCTTATGTATTATATTTTTAGAAATTGAAGGTCAAGCTCATTAAAGCTGTTCTTGGGATAATTGGTCTTCCTACGAAAAATGCCTCATCTGTTTGATTGTCTCCAAGTCTAGGAGAACCTTCAGTAATTCCAGCTGAATTCATTAAGTTAAAACTTTGCGCTCCTATACGTAATGTCTCATTATCTTTTCCAAGGTTGAATGTGTATCCTAAACTTAAATCGACGATACCAAATCCTTGTAATTTAATGGTATTAGAATCGTTAGTATATTTATCACCTGCATAGCTATAATCAAGGTTGGCATCAAAATTTGATTTGTCATAAGCCAATCCTAATTTAGACATTACATTAGGCTGTCTTGCTAATTTATTCCCTACGAAGGTTGGGTTATTTTCAGATTTGGTCAATTCATGTTTTTGATAAGTCAAAGTACCATTGAAGCTGAATCCTGGCACAAATCTCCAATTCCAAGTAGATTCAATACCATATGATTGTGTATCTTGTAAATCCACTTTTTCGATAAAACTTCCTGAGTTATCTGGGTTATTGATAAATTGAATGTTTCTTCTATCATATAAATTAGCAGAATAAAGCGCAACCGTTCCTGACAATGAACCTTTTCCATATTTAATCCCTGCCTCAGCTTGAACAATTTTCTCTGGAGAATAAGATGATGGTTTCCCTTTTGCATCAAATTTTATAGAACGTAATTCTGGAAAGAAATATCCTTTTGAAAAGTTACCATAAACACTTAAGTCAGTATTTACTTTATACAAAGCGGCCAATGAAATAGCATAGTCATCAGTAGCAACTTTTGCTCTTTGATATTCACCTGTTCCCCAAACCACATTATCCATATTGTTGATTCCCGTATTAGCTACTTTAAATGAAGCTGTTTTTTCGTTTTCAACAGTACCTGAAGCTCTTTCGTGTCTTACACCAATATCAAAATTCCAGTTTTCTAATTTAATTTGGTCTGTTAAGAAGAAAGCCAATTTGTCACTAGTAATATTTTTGTTTAAATAACCTGTACCTCTATTAGTAACACCGTTAATTGTATAACCTGAAAGGTTGATTAATTCTGGACTGTTATTGTATTCACTCAAATAACTAGTTGTCACATTCATATCACCTGCTGATGATCTAGACATAAAAGTTCCAGCAGTTACGGTATGATTCCCAATTTTGTTAATTAATTTCACTTCTGAAACCAATTCATCTAACGGACGTACTCTATCAATAATTCTGTTTTCAAACAATAAAGCGTTTGCAGCCAAAGGAGTTCCATTCAAGTAGGTGAAATTCCCAGAAGTCAATCCTCTTGCATCTTTATATTGTTGTTGTGTTTCTACAACTTTGAAATTAGCAGGATTTAGTCCACTACCATCAGTAAAAAAGTTAAATTGATGTTTGTAATTTGATTTTCTGATTTTAGCATCAACTGAAAAAGAATCATTAAATTCATGAACAAAATTTGTCATAAAGTAACCTCCTTTGGTAGCCACTCCATCTTTGATGTTTGACTTGAAAATCCCGTTTGGTGTAGCGTATGAGATATCCGCAGCTGCAGCCGTTTGTAACGTCATGATTTCTTGACCATTATTCCCAATAGGTCTTTCTCTTGAACCTCCTTGTAATGGGTAAGGCAAAAAGAATTGTACTTTATCATCAATCACTTGTCCTGAGAATGTGATAGAACCTTTTTTGGTTACTTTTTTCACATTACCTCTAATTTGGTATCCTTCAGTAGGCAATCCTGTTTTGATTGGCCCTTGGTCGTAACGGTAAAAACCAGTAATAGCATAAAACAAATCAGAATCTTTCCCTCCTAATTGACCACTTGACAAGAAATCAGCTTTGTATCTAGAATTTGTACCTACTTCCATTTTCAAAATGTTCTTAGGCGTTGCTGAACCTGTAACACTTGTATAGTTAATAATACCCGCTACTGAACCTGCACCGTATAATACTGATGAACCTCCACGAATAAATTCCAAACCTTTTACACCAATATCTGTTCTAAAATAAACATCATGCGCAGATGAATTCAGTCCAAAAGTGGATAATACCGGCATCCCGTCAATTTGTAATGGGTTAAATTGAAACTGTCCACCAGAAGGCAAACCTCTAACGAACACATTCGAAGCAACCTCACCACCACCATTCTCAGTAGTAATTCCTGGCACACTTCTCAAGATGTTAGCTTGACTACTAGTATTAATTTTAGTCATTTCTTTTGCACTAATTGAAGTAACTGAAACAGGAGTCTCTTTTTGAGAACGTTTTACAGATGTTGCTGTTAAAACGACTTCATCAAGTGTCTCAATACTTTCTTTTAGAACAAAATTCACAACCGTTTGTCCGTTTAGTTTAACTGTTTTGGTTTGAGGAAAATAGCCAATGTAAACTACTTTTAGTTTTTGTTCGCCCGTTAATTTAGTTGTAAAGCTATAATTACCATCTAAATCGGTAGTCGCTCCTACATTAACTCCTACTACAACAACATTAGCCATTGGAATTGGATTGTTCTTTTCATCGGTCACTGTACCTTTTACAGTGGTTTGAGAATAGGAATAGGTTCCTATTAACAGCAAAAATACTTTGATATAATTTTTCATAACGCTGGTTGATTAAATTAATTTTTGTGGTTATTTGTTCAGCTAATTTATAAATCAATCCATCCTTTTGATACTTAAAATTTACCGAAAATCAATGCAAACGTTTGCGGAAACGTTTGCGAACAAAAAAATATTAGTTACTTTTACAGAGAATATACTAATATATGAGCAAAAAAAATATTATTACCCTAAAAAAAATAGCGTCTGATTTAGAATTATCTATTTCAACCGTTTCACGTGCCTTGAACAACCATTCGGACATTAGTGACGAAACCAAAGAGCTCGTCAAAGCCTATGCAGCCAAAGTAAAATACGCTCCAAATCTTTTTGCCAAAGGTTTTCGGTCACATAAAACCAACATAATAGGAGTAATAATTCCAAATATCGAACACCCTTTTACGGCGACTTTATTAAGAGGAATTATCTCCAGCGCCGAATTAAACGGCTATAAAGTAATTATTTGTGAGTCATTCAATAGTGACCAAAAACAAGCTGAATTATTAGAAACCATGATTCAATTTGGTGTTGATGGCGTTTTATTATCATTAACCAAAAAAACGAAGAATGTCGATGAGATTCTTGAAATGATGAAACATATTCCGCTTATTTTATTTGACCGAATTTCGAATAAAGTACCCTGTACCCAAATCATTATTGACGATGAGGATGCCGCTTTTCAGGCAGTAGAACATCTCATCAATACAGGTAAAAAAAGAATTGCTATCATCAAAGAAACAGATAGCTCCAATGTGTCCGAAAGAAGATTTCAAGGCTATTTAAGAGCCTTACGAAAACACAAAATAGAAATTGACGAAAGTATTATACTTAGTTCTGAAGACTTGTCTATTGAAGAAGGAAAACGACAAACCACTATATTATTGAGTCTGCAAAATAAACCCGACGGCATCTTTACCATTATCGACGAAGCAGGTATAGGCGCTATCAAAGAACTCAAAAAAAATAAGATAAAAATCCCTGAAGAAATTGCAGTAGTAGGTTTCAGCAACACGATTTTAGCAAGCATTATCAAACCTAAATTATCCAGTATTGACCAACCAGGAAATCGTATCGGAGAAATAGCAGTTAAATATCTAATTGATGAAATCAACAACGAAAACACCGTCAATCACAAAACAATCGAAATCAAAACCAATTTGATTGTTCGTAAATCGTCATTCAATCCATTAAAAAATTCCAAATAAAGTTGTTGTAATAAAAAAGGATTCCTGTTTTCACAGAAATCCTTTTAACTAAAAAAAAAAACTATTTATAAAAAACTAATTTAACTACTAACCTTAATACATCATTTTTTGTTTTAAATTCTCTTCGATTTTAAACTCACCTGAATTTTTGATATTATTGTCTTTTGGAGCTTGCCCTTTTTCTCCCCACAACAATGCTATCAATGTAACTGGGTTATTAACAAAACTGTTTTTAGCAATAGACACGTTCACAATACCTCTAGTTTTTACTAAAATCCCTGTTGGCTCCTCTTTTCCAGAATTAGTAACTGTGTTATTTTCAAAAACTAAATTACCCCCAATTGTAGATTCATCATATCCCCCACGGTAATAATCTAGAATACTAGATTGAATTGCATCAAATTTAGAATTCTTAATATAGACAAACTCTGCGTTATACTCTCCTAAATCTTCATCTTCATCCGCTAAACGAATACCTCTTTTACAATTTTTAACAATAGAATTATCAATAGAAATAGTATCCGCAAAAGCATCTTTGTAAGCGTTTAACACCGTGTCAAATTCATTAATTTCGACATTGTTTACCCATAAATTGTAAGCGCTTTTCATATTTTTTTGTAAAGTAGCAAAAGCATATTGCTCTTTATTTCCTTTTAAAATCATGTTTTCTAATCTCAAATTCCCTTTTGGTTCCATTAAGAAAACAGGACTTTTAGCTTCTCCTTTATACACAAGAGTTGCTTTTGATTTTTTATCTTTTGCCTTAATCGTAACCGATTTATTGATGACCAAAGAAGCATCTAATGCATAAACTCCTTTTTTCAATTCGATAATAGTTCCGGCAGTCGCTTTATCCAAAGCACTAACCAACTCTTTAGTATTCGTTACTTGGACTGTCTTTGGAGCTTCTGTAGCTGTTTTTATTGGAAACCAATTTGTCCCATAGTCTTTAACATCTATACTCCCTTTCTTTTTATTCACTGGCAAAATAATTGCACCAACAACATTAGCTGCCTCTCTATCATTTCCAAAAAGATCTTTTTTGATATTTTCGAAATCAAACCCTTTATAGTCTGAAGTTTTGTTTACTGTAGGAACATACAACCAATCAGACATTTTAGCAACAGTGATACTTTCTGTTTGAATTCCTTTGTCTTTAACATCACTATTATTTGGACTGTTTAGAATGTTATTTTTAAACAATACCCCATCCACTTTGTCATACGCTTTAATTGGGAAGTCATTTGGCGTTTGATTGTAAATTATGTTATTTGCCACTACAATTCTATCAGGTCTAGCTGAACGAATTTCTTGTGCTGGCAAAACATCACTTTTATTCATATTGGCTCCAACACTAAACTGCCAAGGAGTAATACAATCAACAAAGGTATTGTAGGCAATCACCGCATCTGTTACTTGATTGTATCGGTTTTGTGGTGATTTTGGAACACCATTCATAACCGCTAATGCGCTACGAAACTCTTCTCCTTTTATTTTATAAAAATAATTATTTGTAATCCAATGACCTGTATTTACTACACGTACACCTCCCATAAAATCAGAGTTTTCATCACCAATAAAAATATTCCCATCGATAGTACAGTAATTACCATGACGCAATACTAATGACCCTTCTGATTTATAAAAAATGTTGTTTCTATATTCGTTGTTGTTAGATTTGTTCGAAATAATCTCAACCTCACCATCACATCTTTCAAAAAAATTATTCGCTATTAAAGTAAATGAGGGCGCCATCGAAGTGCCACTATCTCCAACCTGAATTGTCTCACCATGTGGTCCCCCTTTTCTTGGACGTGGCCCAAAATGATTGTTTGTTATCTGGTGATGATTATTAATATGTTCATTCCCTTTTAAAATAACCATAATCGTTGGTCCTTGGTTTGATTTCCCTGTAATATAACAGTGGTCCAATTGATTGTTTCTTCCCCAGAACTCTACCCAATGATCATCTCGCACTCTATTTAATTGTGTGAAATCTTCGATCACACATTGACTTACTTTACAGTGATTAGCAATATTCTTTTTATCAATATGAAAGTCTATTACTGTAGCCGATGGCGTATATCCATTTTTGAAATACAATCCTTTAACCTCAAGATAGGTACCGCCAAGTTTTAAGTCTGAAACTCCTTCAATCGTTACTTTTCCAACTGTTTCAGCACGCAAAACTATAGGAGCCGTAGAAGTTCCATTCCCTGTAAATTTAATCTGAACATCTTTCCAAACTCCATTGGCCAGAATAATTTCGTCTCCAGCTACCGCATTTTTTATTGCAGCTTGCAATTCTGCTTGATTATTTACTTTGATACTTTTAGCATTTCCGTTGAATGCAAACAATAAAAAAGCAACACTTAAGAAAAATAATTTCTTCATTATAATTATAATTTTATTAATTTTTGAACACCAAATTAAAAGATAAACAGTAAATTTTGACCTTGTATAAAAATACTTTTAAACAAATAGTATACCTTTACAAAAACCAAATTGGTTTACCAGTTTGGGTTTCCAAATATAAGCATATTTATTTATTATCACACCATATTATTTAAAAAAAAACTAAAATGAACGGATTATCAATAACTACAAGGGAAAAACTAAAAACGGTAAGCACCCCAACTATAGCAAGCTGTTTATATAAAAGAGGGTTTAAAAACCAATCCATACAAGACGTTAGACCATTAAAGGCAGGAAAACCAACAATGGTAGGGGAAGCCTTTACGCTACGATACATTCCAGCTAGAGAAGACCGTAACCCAATGAGTATTTTTAGAAACGCAGACCACCCCCAAAGAGTCGCCATTGAAACCTGTCCTCCAGGAAGCGTATTAGTTATCGATAGCCGCAAAGACGCTAGAGCTGCATCGGCAGGAGATATTTTAGTCACTCGATTAATGATGAGAGGAGCGGCAGGAATTGTAACCGATGGCGGTTTTAGAGATTCGGCCTCAATTGCCAACTTGGATTTTCCATCGTACCATAACCGCCCATCGGCTGCTACAAACTTAACATTACATGAAGCCTTAGACATTAATATACCTATTGGATGTGGCGATGTTGCCGTATTTCCAGGTGACGTCCTTGTAGGTGATGAAGATGGCGTCATGGTTATTCCTGCACATATAGTAGATGAAGTAGCTGATGAATGTATCGAAATGACTCGCTTTGAAAATTTTGTTTTAGAAAAAGTAGCCGAAGGCAGAACCATCATCGGACTCTATCCTCCTACTCATGAGCAGACCTTAGTAGATTATGAAGAATGGAAAAAGAATCAATAAACAACATTCCATAAAAAAATCGCAAACTAGCATGACACTAATTTGCGATTTTCACCGTATACATAAATTTTTATTTTGTGAAAACACCATCCACTAATCTCCAAATAGAATAAGGGTTTTCATCTTTCAAAGCTTCAGGAAGCAAGAACGAAGGATAATCTTGATAACAAACAGGACGAACAAATCTCTTAATTGCTAAAGTTCCCACTGAAGTAGTCTGTGGAGCAGTGGTAGATGGATAAGGACCACCATGCACCATGGCATGACAAACCTCAACCCCTGTAGGAAAACCATTAACTAAGATTCTACCCACTTTTAATTCCAAAATCGAAAACAATTCTTTATAATTTTCAAAATCGGCAGGAGTTCCATGAATAGTCGCCGTCAAATGCCCTTCTAAATTTCGTGCTGCTTCTAGAACCTCAGCTTTTGTATTGGCTTCAACCAAAACTTGCGAAGGGCCAAAATTTTCTTCAGCTAAAACTGCATTCTCAGTATACGTTTGCATCGATACCTTAAAAACAGTAGCCTGCGCCGTATTACTCAAATCCGAAGACTGACCTTTGGCAAGCAAAGACACATTTTCTAAAGCTAAAGTATTTTCTATATTCTTATTATAATTTTTTGAAATTCCCGCAGTCAACATCGTTCCAGCAGCTGTTTCATTTATTTTTTGTGCCAATGTAGTACTAAAAACAGAAGTAGCTTCTGATTTTTCAACAAAAGCCAAACCTGGATTGGTACAAAACTGCCCTACTCCTTGAGCGATAGAAACCGCCATCCCAGCTGCAATAACTCTTCCTTTTTGTTTTAAAATTTCTGGCAAAATAAATACTGGATTTGTACTTCCCATTTCGGCAAAAACAGGAATCGGTTCTGGTCTGGCATTCGCCAAATCAAATAAGGCTTTTCCTCCCGCAAATGACCCCGTAAAACCAACCGCTTTTATCGCTGAATGTTGCACTAAATTAGCTCCAAATTCATTTGTATTTCCTTGTACCAACGCAAAAGTACCTTTGGGCATACCACATTTTTCAATCGCCTTTTCAAAGGCAGTCGCCACCATCGCCGATGTACCAGGATGAGCTGGATGACCTTTAAAAATAACCGGACAACCAGCAGCCAAAGCCGAAGCTGTATCACCACCTGCTACTGAAAACGCTAATGGAAAATTACTCGCTCCAAAAACCGCAACTGGTCCAATTGGCACTAACATTTGACGAATGTCTGATTTAGGCAGCGGACTTCTCTCTGGCTGTGCTGTTTCAATTTTAGCATCAACCCATGAACCTTCGCGTACAAAATCAGCAAAAAGTTTTAATTGTCCTACTGTTCGTCCTCTTTCCCCTTGTAACCTAGCCATTGGCAAAGCGGTTTCAAGATGACATCTTTCCAATAAAGCATCCCCTAGATTCAAAATTTCTTCTCCTATTTTTTCTAAAAAATCAGCAATACTATTTTTATCTTTTTTTCGGTAACTATCAAAAGCAGTAACGGCTTGTGCTACCACATCATTTAGTGCTTCTTTAGTTGTATTTGAAAATTCTCCTTCTAATTTTTGGTTATTCGAAGGATTAAAGGCGTAAAATTTTTGAGTTTCAGACATTATCTTGGATACTTTAAGTTATAAATAGAACCACACTATCGAGAGTGTTCCTATATATTTAAAGCAAAGATAACTAAAAAAATAGGCGAACCCTAAAAGTGGTTAACCAGTTTTAAGGATTTAACACAATTAGCAATATCAATAAATCGCAAAAATTAAGGTAAGAAAAACATGAATCTATAAAAAAGTTTAGTTTTAAAATCAAAGTGATAATTATTATAAAATAAACAACAAAATCCGTTTTTTGAAATAAAAAAACAAGTAAATTAGTGTATTAGCTATAATTTTATAACTAAAAACAACATTTGTTTAAATTTTTAATAATTAAGGGTATGATAAAATTAACACCCAATTTAAACCCGAAAGGATGGGATGAGATGTTTTCTAAAGAAGGAGTGAGAGAACCATATCGTCAAGTACTTCAAACATTAGAAAGTTTAAACCTAGAAAAGCTTACGCAAAAACAAAAGCAAGCTTCGGAAATTTTCATGAATCAAGGAATCACTTTTACAGTTTATAGTGATAATGATGAAGGAATCGAAAGGATATTCCCTTTTGATATCATCCCTAGAATCATAACACAAAGAGATTGGCTAGAAGTCGAAACTGGTATTGCTCAGCGATTAAAAGCCCTCAACTTATTCTTGGAGGATATTTATAACGCACAATTAATTATTAAAGATGGAATTATCCCTGCCTCTTTAATTGCCTCTTGCCCGCATTATATCCCCGAAGTTCACGGTATTAAATTACCACACGACATTCATGTACATATAGCTGGAATAGATTTGATTCGGGGTGCCGAAGGTGAATTTTATGTCTTGGAAGACAATTTACGTTGCCCCAGTGGCGTAAGTTATATGCTTGAAAATCGCGAAATAACCAAGCGAGTTTTTCCCGAAATGTTCAAAAGCAATAATGTGAGCATGGTCGTGAATTATCCGATGATTTTTCACAACATCCTTGTATCGCTTTCGCCAAGAGCCATTTCAAATCCCAATGTCGTCTTACTGACACCCGGAATTTATAACTCGGCTTATTACGAACATACTTTTTTAGCTAGACAAATGGGAATTCCATTAGTGGAAGGACGTGATTTGGTTGTAAACAATAACAAAGTTTATATGAAAACCACCTCTGGCTTGCATCAGGTGGATGTTATTTACAGAAGACTAGACGATGAATATTTAGACCCATTAGTTTTTAAACCCGATAGTACTCTTGGAATCCCAGGACTTATCAGCGCTTATAAAGCTGGAAATGTGGCCTTGGTCAATGCCGTAGGAAATGGTGTTGCCGATGACAAAGCAGTCTATGCTTATGTTCCTCAAATGATTCAGTATTATTTGAACGAAGAACCAATATTAAAAAATGTCCCCACCTATCAAATGGAGAATAAAGAAGAACGCGAACATGTATTTGCTAATATGGAGAACATGGTCATCAAAGAAACCAATCAAAGTGGTGGTTACGGAATGATTATGGGAAATAAAGCTAGCCAAGAAGAACTTGACGCTGCTAAAATTGCCATCATAGACAACCCTCGTAACTTCATTGCGCAGCCCATTATCCAACTCAGCACAGTGCCTTGCTTTATTGATGGTGAATTAAAATTACGCCATGTGGATTTACGTCCCTACGCCCTTTGTGGTCCTAAAGGAGTTGAAATCGTCCCTGGCGGACTCACACGAGTGGCGTTAACTGAGGGCTCCTTAGTCGTCAACTCTTCACAAGGAGGCGGTAGTAAAGACACCTGGATTATGAAATAATTTTGATTGACATTCACCTTTAAACGATACTATTATGGAAGTAAATATGCTCAGCCGAGTGGCCGATGGCATCTATTGGCTCAATAGATACATGGAACGAACAGACGGAATGCTGCTCACACTCAATACACTTTATATTATGTCATTTGACCAAGAAACAAATGACCATCAAGGCTATAAACCCTTATTAGAATATTACACTGATTTATCTGATGAGGAAATAAACCAAGTACAATACAATACCAATTATGTCCTGAAATACATAATTTGCGATGCCAAAAACGTCAATTCAGTAAAGAATCTAATTACCCGAGCCCGTGAAAATGCGAGAGGTTCTCAGGATAAAATTACCAAAGAACTTTGGGAACATATCAACTCAATGTATCATTACATAAATGCTCCCGAACTCCCACAACGCTTAGAAACAGCGGAAGCCATTGGTATTTTATCCAAACTTAACAAAGATTTCTTATTGTATAACGGAATTTTTCACGTGACTATGCCTAGAGGTTTAGGCTGGTGTTTTTCAAGTATTGGAAAAAACTTAGAACGATGTTTGCAAACCATCACTTTTACACAAGCCTATTATAAACCCATAAATTTTAACCTAGAAGGAGACGAAGATTTCCTCTATTGGAGAAAACTACTGCTTTCATTATCAGGATATGAATTATACATGAAAAGCTATAGTAATATTCCACACAACCGCAAAGTAGTTCAACAAGTTATCTTTAATAAAGATTTTGCTCATTCTGTAATTTACACCTTGGGACTAATTGAAACGAGTCTTAATTGTTTATTTAAAGACAATCATTTGAGTGAAGCACGAACCATGCGCAACCATTTTGGGCGTCTCAAGAGTGCCGTGGAGTTTACGGATTATCATCATCTAACCAATCAACAATTGCAACACGTACTCGAAGACACTAAATTACAATTGAATGCATTTTCGACTGACTTTTCTAAATTATTCTTTTCTTATACCTAAAATCAATGGCAGTTTTCAAAATCGTTCACATCACTAAATATCAATACAATTGGCCTATTAAGGAAAGTATAAACGAAATTCGTTTATTTCCGCATCATTTTGTAAATCAAGATGTGCTACAATACCAACTCTTAATCACTAACAATCCTGAAGTAATCATTTCGGAAGATTATCATGGTAATAGAGTCGGGAATTTCAACACCCTTGAAGCCCATACCGAAATGTGCATAGAAAGCAGAATGTTAGTACGTGTTAGTCATTCCCTCAAAATCCCAGAGATTGATCACGCAACGGTAAAAGATTTAATAAATGAAAAAGAAAAAAGCATCAGCTTAACGAGATTTTCTTATCCCGAAGACATCAAAAAACAAGATGAAATTGAACAGATATTAAAAAATATAGGAACTGAAAACAAAACCATTATCACATTAGCACAAGAATGCAATGAATATATTTACACTCATTTTACATATACTAAAGGGATTACCACAATAAACACTACACTAGATGAAATTTTAGAATTAAAAAAAGGAGTATGCCAAGATTTTGCACATCTCCTACTCCAACTAATGCGAACTCTAGGAATTCCCGCTCGTTATGTTAGTGGTTATATTTGTCCAAATCAAAGTGGCATGAGAGGTGAAGGAGCCACCCACGCTTGGGTAGAAATCTACTCCCCTATACAAGGTTGGCTAGGGATTGACCCAACCAATAATATCTGGACGATGGACAACCATGTCAAACTTTCTGTAGGATTAAATTTTTCCGATTGCACTCCTGTAAAAGGAACTTTTAAAGGATTAGCCAAGCAAACCCTATCCGTATGCGTTTCTATTGGCTACGAGGACGGCAGGCATTTTGAAGAAATTAATGATGTTCAACTTCAAGAGGTTTCAACTGAAGTACAAGAACAATTGGATTATATTGACCATTTATACCAGCAGCAAGAACAACAGCAGCAATAACAAATTTAGATATAAAACAAAAAAAAACCGCTTCTTTCGAAGCGGTTTTTGTACCCGGAGCCGGAGTCGAACCGGCACGGTTTCCCACAGGTGTTTGAGACCAGCGCGTCTACCAATTCCGCCATCCGGGCTTAGCAGACAAAGATAATAACAATTATCTCAACGCAATAAAAGAGGAGATTGTAAATCAACCATCGATTCCTTTAACACGGTGCAAATGTATAAAAAATATTTAAAGCTCCAACTAAAAATACTTAAATTTTTCCTTTCAGAGTTGATTATTTTTTATAAATTTGCAGCTCGTTAAAACAAGAGACACTAACTAATTATATCCGAGGTAAATACAAATAATAAGCTATAAAAAACAATATAGCGAATCTGTATGAGAGCAACGGAACAAAAACAACAAATTAAATGTCACACATAGAGTCAGAAGCTAAAATCTTTTCTTCTTCACAAAGTGTCTATCTAGCTGAAAAAATAGCTAAGGAGTACGGAATCCCTTTAGGAAAAATGACTATGTCACATTATAGTGATGGCGAATTCCAACCTTCTTTTGAAGAGTCTATCAGAGGACTTCGTGTATTCCTAGTTTGCTCTACCTTCCCTTCTACAGATAATTTAATGGAATTGTTATTGATGATTGACGCTGCAAAACGTGCATCAGCAAGACATATTACAGCTGTTATCCCTTACTTTGGTTGGGCAAGACAAGACAGAAAAGACAAACCAAGAGTTCCGATTGGAGCAAAATTGATAGCAAAAATGCTCGAGACTGCTGGAGCTACTCGCATCATGACTATGGACTTGCACGCAGATCAAATCCAAGGATTCTTTGAAAAACCAGTAGACCATTTATTTGCTTCAACTATTTTCCTTCCTTATATTAAAAGCTTAAAATTAGACAATCTTATGATTGCTTCACCTGATATGGGTGGTTCTAAAAGAGCATATGCCTATTCTAAATTTTTAAATTCAGAAGTCGTAATTTGCTACAAACAACGTAAAGCTGCCAATGTTATCGAGACAATGGAGCTAATCGGTGAAGTAAAAGGAAAAAATGTAATCCTAGTAGACGATATGATCGACACAGGAGGAACATTAGCAAAAGCTGCTGATTTGATGATCGAAAAAGGAGCATTGAGCGTAAGAGCAATTTGTACTCATGCTATCTTATCAGGTGCTGCTTACGAAAAAATCGAAAACTCTCAATTAAGCGAATTAATCGTAACTGATTCAATTCCGTTGAAAAAAGAATCTAAGAAAATCAAAGCCGTAAGTTGCGCGCCTCTTTTTGCAGAAGTAATGCATATGGTACAACACAACAACTCGATTAGCGGGAAGTTTTTGATGTAAAAAAGACTTAAAGTCGTCAAACACTTTAAGCACAAACAAGAATTATTAATAATTATATATACAAAAATGAAGTCGATTACAATTAAAGGATCAGAAAGAGAAAGCGTGGGCAAAGTTGCTACTAAAGCCTTACGTAATGCTGGAGCGGTTCCTTGCGTTTTATACGGAGGAGATCAACCAGTGCACTTTTCTGCAGAAGAAAAAGCATTCAAATCATTGATTTACACTCCAAACGCACACACAGTTGTGATCGATCTTGGAAATGGAAAATCTTTCAATGCAATTTTACAAGACATTCAGGTTCACCCAGTGTCTGACAAAATTTTACACATTGATTTCTTTCAAATCTTTGATAACAAAGAAATCACTATTGAAGTTCCAGTAAAAGTAACTGGAAAATCAAAAGGTGTTATGGCAGGTGGAGATTTACGTATGAACAACCGTAAATTAAAAGTAAGAGCGTTACCAGCAAATCTTCCAGATTTCGTTGAAGCTGACATTACTCCATTGGATATGGGTAACAAATTATACATTACTAAAGTTCCTACTCCAAACTTTAAAATCATGCACCCAGACAACACTGTTATCTGTCAAGTGAAGATTTCTCGTGCGGCTATGAAAGCGGCTCAAGAAGCTGCAAAAGCTGCAAAAGCAGGACCTGCAAAAGGAAAGAAAAAATAATATTTTTTCAAATAAAACTAAAAGACTGTCCCACAAAGACAGTCTTTTTTTTATGCCTAAATTTCAAATTAGAGTATTGTTTTTTAGGAGCTATTCCTGCTATACGTTTCAATCTTGTGGCGGCTTAACGCCTGCCGCCACAAGGATTTCCACTTCTATCAGGGCTAGGGCAGTTGTAGCTCCAATAACGATTTTAATTATCACAACAACGCTGCTATTTTTAACTCGACAAAAAATCAAAATCAGTATCCGCGAAAAACTGCCAAATCTGCGTGCTTATATTTTTACACAGATTTTCATTTCACCGAAATAGAAAATAATTCGAGAGAATTTTTCAATTCTATTTAACTTCTCTTTTGAGTTGAATAAATAATAGCCACGAATTACGAAATTTAATTCGTGAATTCGTGGCTTTTTAAATCGTATATTCTGGTCGCTTCACCAAGTTAGCAACACTATTGTTAAAGTCTTAAAACCATTTCTTTTTATCTGTGTCCAAAAATTTTTAAAGCATTAAATTTTTATCCAAAATCATACTACCTTTGAAGCATGAAAAGAATTCCGCCGCAACTTGTAGCCAAACTGGAAAAAAGAATACAATCCAACTCCTTAAGGCAATTAGGAAGCACACGCTCACCTATTGACTTTTCATCTAATGATTATATAGGATTCTCAAAATCACAAGCCATTTTCGATGAAACCCATGAATACTTACTCCACCATCAGTGGAATCAAAACGGTGCCACGGGTTCTCGATTAATTTCGGGAAACCACCCTGTTTACACTGTAGTCGAAAACGAAATTGCCTGTTTTCATCAAACAGAATCGGCTTTGGTTTTTAATTCAGGTTATGATGCCAATGTTGGTTTTTTTAGTTCCGTTCCTCAAAAAGGAGATTTTATTTTCTATGACGAACTTTGTCACGCTTCCATCCGCGACGGAATCCAATTATCAAATGCTAAAGCCTATAAATACACCCATAACGACTTTGAAGATTTAGAGCGACTCATACAACGATGTCAGACTGAGCTTGTCGAAGTCTATATTGTTACCGAAAGTATTTTCTCCATGGACGGCGACACACCAAACCTTGAAGAATTGACCACACTGACTGAAAAGTACAATTGTCATTTAGTAATAGACGAAGCCCATGCATTAGGCGTTTTTGGAGACAAAGGAGAAGGCTTAGTACAATATTTAGAACTACAAGACAAAGTATTTGCCCGCATCATGACTTTTGGAAAAGGTCTTGGTTGTCACGGAGCCGCAGTTTTAGGCACAACCGACTTGAAAACCTATCTAGTCAATTTTGCCCGTAGTTTTATCTATACCACAGGATTGAGCCCACATGCAGTTGCAACGATAGGAATAGCTTATAAAAACTTAGAAACGCAATCTCAGTCGATTGAGAAATTACGAAACAACATCACCGTTTTCAACCAACAAAAGAAGTTAGCAGGATTACAACCTATGTTTGTTCGTTCCAAATCGGCGATACAATGCGCTATCATTCCAGGAAACGAAAAAGTAAAAAACATAGCGAGTCAATTACAAGAAAAAGGTTTTGATGTAAAAGCCATACTTTCCCCTACCGTTCCCGAAGGACAAGAACGATTGCGGTTTTGCTTACATAGCTACAATACCGAAGAGGAAATAACGGAGCTATTGAATACATTAGGATCGTTGGTTTTTTTGTAGCCCACAGATTAAACGGATTTTACTGATAGACACTGATAATTTTATTTTCTTATGGTTAAATAATCGTATTATCTCTAATAAAAAAATATTTCACTTAAATCTATTCATAAGTATTTTTTGTATTTTAGCTCAGTTCACTACCAATACTGATGTTTTATGTCAAACCTACTTCACAAAGCTTTAACTGACTTAATATTAAAAGTCTACTTTGACGTTTACAATCAATTAGGATATGGCTTTTTAGAAAAAGTGTATCAAAATGCTATGTATTTTGAATTAAAGTCACTTGGATTAAAAGTGGAAGCTCAAAAACCAATAAAAGTCTATTTCAAAAATCAACTAGTTGGTGAGTATTATGCTGATTTACTAGTAGAAGATAAAGTAATTGTAGAATTAAAAGCTTGCGAACTTTTGATGAGTGCTCATATTGCACAAATCATGAATTACCTAAAAGCAACAGAAATTGAGGTAGGTCTCGTTTTAAATTTTGGAGAAAATCCCGAATTCAAACGCATTCTATACACAAACGACAGAAAAATTAATAAAAAAAATCCGTGATAATCGGTTAAATCCGTATGATCTGCGGCCCATTACTATGAAATTATTTATAACAGGAATATCTACTGATGTAGGCAAAACAGTTGCCTCTGCAATTATCACCGAAGCTCTCGAAGCTGATTATTGGAAACCCGTTCAGGCCGGCGATTTAGAAAACTCAGATACGCATAAAGTACGGTCGTATGTATCGAATGAGAAATCGGTTTTTCATAAGAACAGTTATGCTTTGAACACACCTGCAAGCCCACATTTGGCAGCAGAACTCGATGGAATCACCATTGATATCAACCAAATAAAATTACCAGAATACACTAACGAACACCTTGTTATTGAAGGCGCGGGCGGTATTTTCGTTCCTTTCAATTCTACGGACATGGTGATTGATTTGATTCAGCCGGATTATAAAGTGGTGGTAGTTTCTAGACATTATTTAGGAAGCATCAACCATACCTTATTGACTATTGAGGCTTTACAAAACAGAAAAATTGAGATTGCTGGAATTGTTTTTAGCGGAGATGAAAACCTAGCGACCGAAACGATTATTTTAAACAAAACAGGTGTTAACTACCTAGGTCGGATTGAGCAAGAACCTTATTTTGATAAAAATGTCATCAAGGAATATGCGGAACGTTTTAGAGAAAAGCTTTTGGGATTGCAATAAAATGGCACACTGATTTAACGATTAACACCGATTTTTATTAAGAGCTAATCTTTATTAAAAGGCAAACCTCAAAATTGCGGAAAATAAAATTTCATATTGCATCCGAGTAAATATGCAACATCCGTGGGCTAATAAAAACGTGAATTTATAAATCGGCACTTGATGTTGTCCTGAGTCCCGCGTGAGGGATTGAAGCTGGCTACCAAAGTAGCGCGGAAAGCCCGACAGCAGTAGCAAAGGGGCTGTATCAACGCAAAGGAAAGTAAGCCCCTTTGCTAGTGGTGGCACGCCCAAAGAGATATTCCTGTTAAAAGAGTCGGCTGTTTTATGGGGACTGTGTATCTTTGCGGCATAGTTTATACTTATGACTTTAGCAGCACGAAATTTAAAACACAATTGGCATCCTTATACACAACATAAAACTTCGCGAACGCCTATTGCGATTGCTCGTGGAGAAGGCGCGTTATTGTGGGACGAGGATGGAAAAGAATATATTGATGCGATTGCATCCTGGTGGGTAAATCCTTTTGGACACGCCAACCGCTTTATTGCTGACGCGATTTACAAACAATTGACCACACTTGAACATGTGCTTTTTGGTGGATTTACCCACGAACCAGCAGTGGTGCTTTCGGAAAAACTCATCGAAATATTGCCTAATAATCAGCAGAAACTTTTTTACTCTGACAACGGTTCAACCTCGGTAGAGATTGCAATCAAAGTAAGCATGCAATATTTTTTTAACCAAGGAATCAAGAAAACCAAAATCATTGCTTTTGAAGATGCCTTTCATGGGGATACTTTTGGAGCGATGGCGGCCAGTGGAATTTCGTTTTTTACGGAAGCGTTTAAAGATTCGTTGATTGAAGTGGTTCGGATTCCGGTACCTACGGCTGGAAATGAAGCCAAAAGTATTGAAGCTTTAGAAAAATTAGCGGCAACGAATGAATGTGCGGCTTTTATTTTTGAACCTTTAGTGCAAGGTGCTGCGGGAATGGTGATGTATGCTCCTGAAATCCTAGACCAATTGATGGCGATTTGTAAAGCTAATGAAGTATTTACAATTGCAGATGAAGTGATGACGGGTTTTGGAAAAACGGGACGTAATTTTGCTTGTGACTATTTGGAACAACAACCGGATATGATGTGTATATCGAAAGCTTTGACAGGCGGAACCATCCCGATGGCGATTACGAGTTTTACACAAGAGATTTTTGATTGTTTTTACGATGATGACATCAACAAAGCCTTGTTTCACGGACATACTTTTACAGCGAATCCTACGGGTTGTGCTGCGGCACTGGCGAGTTTGGAATTACTCCAATCTGAAGAAATGCAGGAGAATTTGAAACGAGTGCACGCCAATCATTTGGTTTTTGAAGCCAAAATGAAACAGCATCACAAAGTCAAAACGACTCGGGTTCTGGGTGTGATTTTGGCAATCGAAATCAAAACGGACAGTCAAGAAAGTTATTACGGATCGATGCGTAACTTGTTATATGATTTCTTTATTGAAAACGGTGTGATACTGCGACCGGTTGGGAATATTGTGTATGTTTTGCCTCCGTATGTGATGACTGATCAACAACTGAACAAAGTATATCACGTTATTGAAAATGCATTAGAAATCATTTAAGATTTTTCAAACATATAGATTCCTATTTTAAACCATTAAGAGATTAAGCTTCATTAAGCTACTCCTTAATTTTCTTAATCTCTTAATGGTTAGT
Organism: Flavobacterium sp. NG2; assembly: GCF_034119845.1. Taxonomy (NCBI): domain Bacteria; kingdom Pseudomonadati; phylum Bacteroidota; class Flavobacteriia; order Flavobacteriales; family Flavobacteriaceae; genus Flavobacterium; species Flavobacterium sp. NG2. The sequence continues at coordinate 690,957 of NZ_CP139420.1, forward strand.
TTTTTTTCTAACTCTATTAAATTGTTAGTTTTACTCATTAAACAACTATTATTTTGTCACAAAAAATAGCGATTACCGCCCTTGCTTCTGTATCACCTTTGGGATCTCAACCTGAGTTGATTTGGAACAACTATTTGAATACTGCAAATTGTTTTTCGAAACAGTTTTTGGATCATCAAGAAACTATTGTTGGTGCAATTTCAGCTGATGACACTTTGTTGTTAGAGGAATTACGATTGTCCGATGTAAAATATAAATCACTTGACAAAAGTGTTTTACTTGCGATGGCGGCTTCCCGAAAAGCGATGGCGCAAGCTGGATGGAAAAAAGGGTCGGCTTTCGGGATTAATATTGGTTCTTCTCGTGGGGCGACGGAGTTGTTTGAGAAACATTACAAAGATTATCTGGAAACGGGGAAAGCGCAAACTTTGGCTTCTCCGACTACTACTTTAGGTAATATTTCGTCTTGGGTAGCACATGATTTACAGACTTCAGGACCTGAGATTTCGCATTCTATCACTTGCTCTACGGCTTTGCATTCGTTATTAAACGGGGTGGCTTGGTTACGCGCTGGTATGGCTGAACAATTTTTAGTGGGTGGCAGTGAAGCGCCTTTAACCGATTTTACGATTGGACAAATGCGCGCCTTAAAAATCTATTCGCAACTGGATGATGAATACCCGAATCGTTCCCTAGATTTAGATAAAAAACGAAGTACGATGATTTTGGGCGAAGGGGCGTCTGTTTGTTGTTTAGAGTTGGGTGAAAAAGAAAATGCACTGGCGTATGTAGAATGTATTGGGTATGCTACCGAAATTTTAGAACACAATATTTCTATTTCGGCTGAAGCGGTTTGTTTTCAAAAATCGATGATAATGGCTTTGAAAGATACTGATTTGGCTACCGTTGACGCGATTGTGATGCACGCGCCTGGAACAGTCAAAGGTGACTTGACAGAGTACAAAGCGATTGAAAAAGTGTTTGGCGAAAGCCTACCCTTACTGACTTCAAATAAATGGAAAATCGGACATACTTTTGGCACTTCGGGCATGTTGAGTATTGAGTTGGCTATTATGATGATACAACAGAATACGTTTGTTGCTGTACCTTTTGCAAAAACGCAGGAAACGGGGAGAATGATTCGTAAAGTACTGGTAAATGCAGTAGGTTTTGGTGGGAATGCCGTTAGCGTATTGTTGACTATTTAATTTTTTTTGGAACACAGATAATAGAAATTAAAGAAATTTTAAAAAATCTTTGAATTGCTTTGTTTGATATTGGACGCAGATATTACGGTTGGCTAAAGCTACAACGCGGATAAAAACAGATTTATCACCTTTAGGCTAAAAAAACTCTTAGTGCCTTAACGTCTTAACGGTAAAAAACTTTGTGAACCTTTGTGCCTCCTTTGTGTTCTTTGTGGTTAAACTTTTTTATAACACCGTTGCTGTTAACTCCCTTCTAGCTCTTTCATTCTATCGTAAATCAAGAAGCTTTCAAACCCTCTTCTTAAAAAATAATCGCAAAACTTTTTCCGTTTTTTCATCTGATTGGTTTCGGTTAACGAGTCCCAATGTTTGAGTGTGAAGGTGTTGAAATTCTCCTCATATTCCTCAGGAGTGATTTCTTTTAAAGCAATATTGATTAGCGTTTGATTTATTTTTCGAAGTTTTAATTCGTTGGTAATACGGATTTTACCCCAATGTTTGATGCGGTGTTTCCCTCTTGCAAAACTGCGTGCAAAACGCTCTTCGTTCAGGAAATTATCGGTTATTAACTGACTGATAATTTGGTCGATTTCGTTCGCCTCCATTTTCATTTCGCGCAATTTAGAGATTACTTCTTCATGGCAACGATCTTGATAAGCACAGTAATGCTCTATTTTTTGGAGCGCTTCTTTAATGGTGTATATATCTTTCATAAGAGAAGCGAAATTTAAACATTAATATTTACAATAAACTAACCATTTTAAACAAATCAAAAACTACCTAAAAAAATAACTAATCTTTCATTTTCATAAAACCGTATCATCTTTTTTAACGTAAATATTAAATAAAACTTCAAATCAAATTTCAAAACACAAAAGATAGTAATTATACACATGAAAAAATCAAAAAACCCAATAAAATAGGCGGTTAACCAATTTAAAAAAATATGCATTTTATCGGCAAAATCCGCACATAAACGGCTTTAATTTTTTATTTTATAAAATACCGCTAATCTTGCACCAAATTTCACATTTTTTTATTAAAAATTGAAAAATACAATACGATTTACCACGAAATCAATATTTTTTATGAGGCGAATTTTTACTGACTATAGCGTTTTTCTTTTCAACACCTCTTTTAAAAAAACATTTTTTGTTTTTTTATTGTTCATAATTCAAAACATATGTTATGGAGTAACTAAAACTTTTACTTCTAATAACGGAAATTGGAATACGGCTACCAACTGGAGTCCTTCAGGTGTACCTTCAGCAAACGATGATGTAATAATTCCTTCTGGAAAAACTGCTACAATTAACATAAATGCTGTAGCCCAAAGCATTAATATCAGTGGCACTTTAAACATTAATGATGGTGAATCATTATATGTGGGAAGCAATCCATCATGGGGAAATTTTATCGTTAATTCAGGCGGGAAATTTCAAATGCCAACAGGAGGAAGTTCTGCATTGTTAGTTGTATTTGGAAACTACAACAACAATGGCACGACTGATTTTTGGAAAAGCGATATTATAATTACAGGAGATTTATTAAGCCCTGCAACTTCAGAATTGCAAAAACAAGGAAATGTAATTGTTGGAGGAAATATTATTGGAGATATTGCCTTAACAGGAGGTACAGGAGAAGGACAAATTTATGCCGTAAATCCAAATGCTACTGTTTCAATCACACCCACATCCATTAACAACAATGTTACTCCAGGCGATCAACTTCCAAGTTCTGAAGGAGCTACATTAATAAATTTAGTAAACACAATTATTTATGGTTCAACCTGTGCATCTTTTACAATAACTGATCCTAGTTCAAATATATCAACATGTGTTGGAGGAAACGTTACCGTTACAATTTCATCAAGTGGAAGTTCACCTTCATATCAATGGCAACTTAATAGTGGGTCTTCAGGTTGGAATAATATATCTGGTCAAACCACTTCTACTTTATCTCTTAATAATGTAACTGCCGCTATGGCTGGAAACAAATATAGAGTAAAAGTAACTGTGAGCGGATGCACAAAAAACTCTAATTACATTACATTATCTATTGACCCTACTACTGTTGCAGGAACAGCTTCATCAAACCAATCCATTTGCAATGGAAGCACGCCTTCGAATATTACTTTATCAGGAAATACTGGGACAATACAATGGCAATCTTCTACAGATAGTAGTTCTTTTACTAATATCTCAGGAGCAACATCTTCAACTTTAAGTAGTGCTCAAATGGGTTCTTTGACTGCAACTCGATATTATCGCGCGGTAGTAACTAGTGGTGGATGTCCTCCAGTAAATTCTAATACTGTGACGGTAATTGTAAATCAACCATCGGTAGCACCAACAAGTATCTCAGGAACAACAACCATTTGTAATGGCAACTCTACAACTTTAACTTTGAGTGGAGGAACTGCGGGAACAAACGCTAGTGCTAAATGGTACTCTGGGGTATGTAACGGAACTTTAGTAGGAACGGGAAACAGCATTACCGTTTCTCCAACCACTAATACAACTTATTTTGTAAGATATGAAGGCATTTGTAATAATACTAGTTGTGCTTCAATTACAGTCACTGTTAATTCTTTAGCCTCTATACCGTCTACTTTAAGTCCTGATAATGTAACATGTAGCAGCTTCAATGCTAAATGGAATTCAGCAACTAACACCACCAAATATTTTCTAGATGTGGCAACTGATAATGCATTCACAAATCTTGTAAGCGGATATAGTAATTTAGATGTCGGCAACACTACATCTCGCTCAGTAACAGGACTAAACCCATCTACCACATACTATTACAGAGTAAGGGCAAACAATTCTAATTGTGGAAATTCTGGAAATTCTGGAACAATAAATATTTCGACTTTGACTATTGCAATTCCAGCAACAGGAACTCCAGATAACGCAACATGTAGTAGTTTTAATGCAAAATGGAATTCAGCAACTAACACCACCAAATATTTTTTAGATGTAGCAACAGATAATGCATTCACAAATCTTGTAAGCGGATATAGTAATTTAGACGTGGGAAATACAACATCCCATTCAGTAACAGGACTTAATCCTTCTACAACATATTATTACAGAGTAAGAGCACTAAATTCTAGCTGTGGAACAAGTGAAAATTCGGGTACTATGAATATTGCCACTTTAGCAATTGCTATTCCTACTACTAGCACTGCTAATAACTCAACATGCAGTAGCTTCAATGCACAATGGAATTCAGCTTCTAACACTACCAAATATTTTTTAGATGTGGCAACTGATATGGCTTTTACAAATTTTGTAAGTGGATATAACAATTTAGACGTAGGAAATACAACATCCCGTTCAGTGACTGGGCTTAATCCTTCTACGACATATTATTACAGAGTAAGAGCACTAAATTCTAGCTGTGGAACAAGTGAAAATTCGGGTACTATGAATATTTCTACATTGTCAATAGCTACTCCTCCTACTGGCACTGCTAATAACGCAACATGTAGTAGCTTTAATGCACAATGGAATTCAGCTTCTAACACTACCAAATATTTTTTAGATGTGGCAACTGATATGGCTTTTACAAATTTTGTAAGTGGATATAACAATTTAGACGTAGGAAATACAACATCCCGTTCAGTGACTGGGCTTAATCCTTCTACGACATATTATTACAGAGTAAGAGCACTAAATTCTAGCTGTGGAACAAGTGAAAATTCGGGTACTATGAATATTTCTACATTGTCAATAGCTACTCCTCCTACTGGCACTGCTAATAACGCAACATGTAGTAGCTTTAATGCACAATGGAATTCAGCCTCTAATACTACCAAATATTTTCTAGATGTGGCAACTGACAATGCATTTACAAATTTTGTAAGTGGGTACAACAATTTAGACGTAGGAAATACAACATCCCGTTCCATAACAGGGCTTAATCCTTCAACGACATATTACTACAGAGTAAGAGCGCTAAATTCTAGCTGTGGAACAAGTGAAAATTCAAGCACTATGAGTATTGCTACATTGTCCTTTTCTGCACCTTCAATTGGTACCATCTCTCAACCAACTTGTACTACAACAACTGGTAGCTTTACAATTACAAATTATAATGCGTCATATAGTTATACAATTTCTCCTTCAAACGGAGTTACTAGATCAGGAGCGTTAGTAACAGCACCTTCAGGTACTTATTCTATAACAACAAATAATTCAACCTGTACTTCCTTAGCCACTAATTTCACAATTAACAACCAGCCAGAAACTCCCTCAATTCCAACAGTTGGAACTATAACCCATCCTACTTGCGTTATATCTACAGGAAGTGTACAATTGAATGGTTTGCCATCTACAGGAAATATTGTTCAAACAGGAGATACGAATGCTAATTACGCCATTACAGGTGGAGGATCACAAACAATAGCAACATTGGCAGCTGGAAATTATAATTTTGCTATTTCTAATGGAAGTTGTAGTTCGACAACGGTAAATGTTGTTATTAATCCAGCTTTAACTAATACTTGGGATGGAAGTTCTTGGACTGCAGGAACTCCTGATTTTACTCAAGAATTAAAATTCACACATGATTATAATTCTAGTGCAGATATCAAGGGTTGTTCTTGTAAGATTACAGGAGGAGCAAATGTTGTTATAGGATCAGGTGGTACTATGACAATAACTAATGAAGTAGATGTATTAGGCCCAGGAACTCTAACATTTCAAAACAACGCCAGCTTAGTTCAAATCAATGACAATGCTATCAATTCTGGAAATATAACATACCAAAGAACAACACCTTTAATATTAAATACGGATTATGTATATTGGTCATCACCTGTGTCTGGATTTACTTTAGGAGGAATTCAAACTGGAACTTTATATTATTCCTTTAATGCTTCAGGCAATTCATGGGTAAAGGAATCTGCTGGCAGTACAATGTCTCCAAGTAAAGGATATATTGTTAGAGGTTCAGGTACTGGATTAACAACTGGTTCCAAATTTAGCCAAACGGCCTCATTTAATGGAAAACCAAATAATGGTATTATTGGAATTGGAGTAGCTGGAATTGGAAAATCAAATCTTATTGGAAATCCCTATCCTTCAGCAATTGATGCTGATGCTTTTTTAACTGCCAACAGCAGTGTTCTCGAAGGTACATTATACTTTTGGACACATGCTAGTGCCATTCAATTAGCAACAGGAATTGATCCTAATAAAGCTGGTTCTGGAAAATATGCCTACACATCAGATGATTATTCTACCTACAATTTAACAGGAGGTACTGGAGGAACATCTGGTACAATTGCTGCTGGTCAAGGTTTTTTTGCTGATGGTAATGGAAGTGGTGGAACTGCCACTTTCAACAATAGTATGAGGTTAGCTACAAGCGGAGAAACCCTTGACAACTCAAACTTTTTCAGACCAGCGTCAGGTTCAAAAACGGCAAAAACAACCACAACTAACAAAATAGAAAAAAACCGAATTTGGTTAAATCTATCCAATTCCCAAGGGGCATACAAACAAATGTTAATAGGATACATAACAGGGGCAACCAATGATTATGACAGAGGATATGATGGAATTAGTTATGACGGAAATAGCTATATAGATTTTTACAGTATCAACAACAAGAATCTTTTAACCATTCAAGGTAGAGCCTTACCTATTCAACAAACTGATATTGTACCTATTGGATACCGTTCCACCATTGCAGGAGAATTTACTATCTCAATTGATAAAACAGATGGTTTATTGAGTACAATGACAGTTTATTTAGAAGACAAACTAACAAATACCACTCATAACCTAAAGAATGGAGCCTATACATTTACGACTCAAAAAGGAACTTTCAACGATCGTTTTGCTGTAAGCTACCTTGACAAAGCAACTTTAGGAACAAATGATTATACCGCTACAGAAAATGGAATTGTAATTTTTCAAAAAAATGAACAAATCACAGTACTATCATCAGTTGGATTAATTAACAAAGTGCAACTTTTTGATATTTCTGGAAAATTGATTTTGGAGAAGTCTAAAATAAATAATTCAGAAGTAATCGTTGATAATTTAAATTCTACTGAACAAGTTTTAATAGTAAAAGTAAGTCTTGAAAACGGTCAAACTTATAGCCAAAAAATCATTAACTAAGAGAAACTTTTAATTTCAAATCCCGTCTTTTGGCGGGATTTTTTTTGCTTTTCCATCAATATTATAAAACAACCCACATAAATTCTTAATAAAAAACATCATTGATTGCATTGCAAAACTTTGACAATCTTCACAATGAATTTCGGAACACAGATTAAAGAAATTCAATAAATCTAAAAAATCCCTTTGTTTGCTTAGCGAAATACTTTGATAACCCTAGCTATCGGAAGACAGGTTTTTGCTTAAAAAAATCACCGAAAGTGGGTATTGTAAGAATTATCATTTCATTATAACTTTAAAACACAAACTTCTAAGTTATAACAGAATGAGACCTTTATTTCTTTTTATTATAATTATTCTAGCAAATATTAATGTTTCTTTTGGACAAAGTATATTTAAAAACGCAATAACCGACACTAATCCTAGTCTTACAAATCCTTATACAAACGGTCAACTCATCGATGATAATATTAGTGTATCTGGAATAGGCCGAGGACCTGGTTTAAATGGAAACACAGGTATCAACCGTTACAATGCAAGAGACTGGAACACAAGTTCGATTGACACTAATGATTACTTTGAATTTACCTTAATACCAAATCCTGGCTATAAAATTGATTTTAAAAATTTGGAATACAAAGCTCAAGTTTCATTAATTGCTGGACCGGTCAACTTTGCTTTTCGGTCAAGTTTAGACGGATTTACAACTAACATTAGTTCACCTACAATAACTAACAATGGATTAGAAACCACCCCTACCCCTATTGACCTATCAGGTTCCAAATTTCAAAATATAATTTCAAGCATTAGCTTCCGATTTTACGCTTGGGGAGGAAGTGCAACCACAGGAACTTTTAGTATTAATGATTTTACTTTTAACGGCACTGTTAGTTGCAATCTATCTACACCAACTATAGAAACAATAATTCAAGCAAACTGTCCCAATTCAACAGGTACAATTCACTTAAAAAATTTACCCGCTACAGAACCATGGGATTTATTTCAAAATGACGTTTTGATACGATCATCAGGTTATGGCTCAACCTGCATTATTTCAAATCTTACTGCAGGAAATTATAAATATAAAATTTCAAATGGCTATTGTTATTCGCCCTCTACAAACGAAACTTCAATACTATCAAACACAACTAGTTGGAACGGTAGTTCATGGACAAATGGGAATCCTAATTTAAATCAACATATCATTTTTAACGGAAATTACATCAGTACTGTTGATATAGAATCATGTAGTTGTACTGTTAACTCAGGTAATGTGGTTCTACAACCAAATCATTCCATTAAAATTGCAAATCAATTAAACATAAATAATGGCTCGCTCACTTTTGAAAACAACGCTAATTTAATACAAGTCAACGATAATAGTGTCAACTCTGGAAATATTAACTATAAACGAGAAACAACTCCAATTAGTAATCTAGATTACACCTATTGGTCCTCACCAGTATTAAACTTCACAATTGGAGCAGTATCGCCAAATACCCTAAATGGAAAATGGTATTCATACAACGCAATAGCAGATAATTGGAAACAGGAAAGTGCTTCAACTAAAATGAGTCCAGGCATTGGTTATATCATACGAGGCCCAGAGAGTCATAAAGCACCAACTACTCCAAGCACTTATTTAGCTACATTCGTTGGCACTCCAAATAACGGAACCATTAACATCCCTATTAACGGCATCAAATCTTCTAATCTAATAGGGAATCCGTATCCTAGCGCAATAAACGCTGATGCTTTTATTCTTGAGAACAGTGCCATTATTGACGGAACAATCTACTTTTGGACTCATAATACAGCTATCCAAAAAAGCACCAATATCACTAACGGAACAGCTGGTACAGGAACCTATGCCTATACATCTGATGATTATGCCTCATACAACTTAACAGGTGGTGTTGCAGCTATACAAACACCTACTATTTCTGGCGGTTTAAACACAAATATTCCCAATGGGAAGATTGCAGCTGGCCAAGGTTTTTTTGTAACTAGCAAGATTCCTGGGACAGCCATTTTCAACAACAGTATGCGTGTTGATGGATCAAATAACCCTTTAGATAATTCTCAATTCTTCAAATACAACACACTTACTAAATCGGGAAAGAATATTGAAAAAAATAGAATTTGGTTGAATTTAACCAATACTCAAGGTGCATTTAAACAATTGCTAATTGGATACTTGCCTAATGCCACCAACGGAATTGACACAAATTATGACGGAGAAACCTTTGATAGTAATCCTTATCTTGATTTTTATTCCATCAATGAAGATAAAAAATTAGTCATTCAAGGTAGAGCTATTCCATTTGACGAATCTGATAAAATAAATTTAGGTTATCGTTCTGCTATTTCTACCGACTATACTATTGCAATTAATCAAATTGATGGTTTATTTGAAAATAAAAACATCTTTCTCGAAGATACTTTTAAAAACACAATAACCAATTTAAAAGAAGGACACTATACTTTTCATACTGAAAAAGGAATTTTTGACAATCGGTTTATTCTGAGATTTACTAATAAACTTTTATCAAAAAAAACAACTTTATCTCTGAGCAATACTATTGTAGTAAGCGTTAAAAACAATACTTTAAAAATACAATCACTAAATGAAAACTTAAAAAAAGTTATCATTTCAAACCTATTAGGTGACCAAATAACAAAGAGAGAAAATATTAATCAGAAAGAATTTAGCTTCCAAGATTTAACTTTTCGCAGTCAAATTCTATTCATCAAAATAATATTGCAAAATGGACTAGAACAGATTAAAAAAGTAATCTACTAATTTCAATTCCAAAAAAAAACCATTCGCGAAGACGAATGGTTTTGAACTATTATTTTCCTTTTTGTGAGGCTTCTAAATTTCTTTCAATTTCATGACCTGGTCTAGACCACTTTGGCTTTTCACCTAATGGCGCAAACTGCGAATCAGAAGCTTCTACTGTTTGTGGCTGAGAAACTTTAGTAAACGGTTTTTGAGGATTCAATCCTAACATTTCAAACATTCTCATGTCTTCATCAACATCTGGATTAGGAGTGGTAAGTAGTTTATCACCCGCAAAAATTGAATTAGCACCAGCAAAGAAGCACATTGCTTGACCTTCTCTACTCATATTCATTCTCCCTGCTGACAAACGAACTTGAGTTTCAGGCATAATGATACGAGTGGTAGCTACCATACGAATCATCTCCCAAATTTCAACTGGTTTTTCTTCTTCAAGTGGAGTCCCTTCTACAGCTACCAATGCATTAATAGGCACTGATTCTGGTTGTGGATTCAAAGTAGAAAGCGCCACAAGCATTCCAGCTCTATCCTCTATACTTTCTCCCATTCCAATAATTCCACCACTACAAACCGTTACATTTGTTTTACGTACATTCTCAATAGTTTGAAGACGATCTTCGAAACCACGTGTTGAAATAACTTCTTTATAATATTCTTCTGAAGTGTCTAAATTATGATTGTACGCATACAAACCTGCTTCCGCCAAACGTTGTGCTTGATTTTCGGTAATCATACCTAGGGTACAACATACTTCCATATCTAATTTATTGATCGTACGAACCATTTCTAACACCTGATCAAACTCTGGTCCGTCTTTTACATTTCTCCAAGCAGCTCCCATACATACACGTGAAGAACCACCAGATTTAGCACGTAATGCCTGTGCTTTTACCTGACTTACCGACATTAAGTCGTTCCCTTCGATATCTGTATGATAACGTGCCGCTTGAGGACAATATCCACAATCTTCAGGACAACCACCAGTTTTAATAGATAATAATGTCGAAACCTGAACAACATTAGGGTCATGATGCTCTCTATGAATAGATGCTGCTTCATACAGCAAGTCCATCATAGGTTTATTATATACAGCAATAATTTCGTCTTTTGTCCAATTGTGTTTTGTGATACTCATCGATGCGATTTTTTAATGCACCAAAAGTAGTCAAATTGTTCTAATGAAGCAATCTAAAATTCTGAAAAGCAAAAACCAATAAATATCAAGATAGATTAACTAGTCTGTTGTAAGACTATTGTTCCAATAAAGCATCAACAACATCGTAACAATTACAGATGAAGCGATACCTTCGAAAAGCAGACAAATAGAATAGGCTTCAATCGAAGGATTTCCTCCAAACAAGAAAGTTTTAGACAAGGAATGCACATAGGAATCTCCACCTTTCATATAACTATATATCACTAATCCAACAACACTTAAAACTACTCCAACAATAGAAGTCATCATTGCTGAAACTGCGTTACTGACAAACTTTTTCTCTCCCTGAGCAATATTCATTTCAATTGTCCTATTCACGCCATAGAATACAAAAAAGACATTAAATAACCGTAAATAGAACAAATCAGCGTAGCCTAAAGCATTCATTAGTAAAAAATAAATAGCAATTCCACCAAATATTAGAATCCCGTTTAAAATTTCTTTTGATGCTTTCATTAGTTCTATTTTTTATATTAATTAATTCAAGTTGCTAGTTAATAGCCTTATTTAATTGTAGTCCAAAGACAAATAGTGTTAGTTTTATTAAAAAACCTTCTAATGTAACAGCATGAATTGTTCTTGGAAACATTTTCTTTATATCACTTATTGTTGTTTCTACTCTTTTCCTCATCTTGAGTTTTTCGTTTTTTTGTTCTAGCGTATCAATTCTTTTAGCATTTGACTTACGTTGAATTTTTAATAAGATGCATTTTTTATTTAATGCAATGTCTTCTAGTCCGTAATCTGTATAGGCACTATCACCATATAATGAAGCTTCTACATGTAATTTATCAATCATTTTCCCTAAAGCTTTTGCATCGCCAGTTTTTCCTGGCGTGAAATGAAAAGCTATTGGAATCCCATCCTTTGTGGTGAGTAATTGTACTTTTACTCCATAAAAATAACTTCGCATACTGGCAGTATAGCCTCTCCATTTATTACCTGAAACAATCTTACAATTTGTAATCCTCATATTGTTGCAAACTGAAACAGGAAAAGAATCAATGATATAATGCATTTCACAACAGAAATCTTTAAAATAAGAACTTACTATCTCAAATAACTCGTATAAAAGTTTTCCAACTTTATGTAAACGTCTATTGAATCTACTCTTATCAAGCATATTAGGGATGAATCCATATTGTTTCATAAATTTTATAGCAGAGCAATGATTACCATAAAAACTCGTTGAAGAAACTATTGCAGTCAAGATAATTTCGCTATCACTAACTTGTCTTCTTACATCTTCAACATGTTGAATTCCTTGTAAAATATCATCTATTAAACAAAAAATTGATATAATTTTGTCTTTACAAAGCATTGGGGAGGTTTATTGGTTCGCAAAACAAATTTACTTAACCTCTGCTTTGTTTTTATACTACAGCAACTAGCAACTTGAATTAATTACTATTTTAAAAAATACTGTAATTAAACCTCACTTCCAGCAAACATGAATTTAGCTTTTATTATAAATTCTGATGTTTATCCGAAGCATATCGGGTTTCCCAACTCAACATTAAAATAAAGGTTACAATTACTGCAGAAACAATTCCTTCAAAAAGTAACGAAATTGAATAGGTCATTATGGAAGGGTCTCCTCCAAATAGCAAGGTCTTAGATAATGTTTGTACATACTCATCCCCTCCTTGCATATAACTATAAGCAATAAGTCCGATGATACTCAAAAAAACACCTATAAGTGCAGTAAAAAGCGCCGAAATGGCATTCTCAGAAATCATAAGCTTGCCTTCAGCGAAATTTGACTTCAGGGTACGATCGGCACCATAAAATACAAATAGAATATTGAAGAAACGCAAATAGTACAAATTAGCTAAACCTGAGAACTCTATCACTAAAAAGTAGATCCCAATACCCAAAAAAATCAGAAATCCGTTAAAAAATTCTTTTGACATTTTCATCTGTTTAAATTTAAAAGTTAATCAATACCTCTCTAATAAACAATGGAATACATCTCAAATTTACGCAAAAAAAAGAAAATACAGGAATCAAACTATGATTTCTTTTACAAACTATTGTAATTGTCTTATATATGCTTCAGCTATTTCTTTATCTTTTTGAATTTGATTTTTTAGAATGTCAATAGAATCAAATTTTTGTTCCTCACGAATATAATGTAAAATAGAAATCTTTAATTCTTGGCTGTATAAATCTCCGTCAAAATCTAAAAAATAAACTTCGATAGACACTGGATTTGTCCCTACTGTTGGGTTTACACCAATATTCATTATCCCAAAAACAGTTTCTCCATTAATAGAACTTTTTACAACATAAACACCATTCGAAGGGATAAGCTTGTACTCTTCTTTAATATCCAAATTAGCCGTAGGAAAACCTATCGTTCTACCTAAACGTTTTCCTTCAACAACAGTACCCGTTAGAAAGTATTCATATCCCAAATAGCTATTAGCAAGACCTATATTTCCTTCAACAATAGCTTTTCTAACTTTTGTCGAACTTACTGAAATTGCATTTAGTTCCTGAACAGATATTTGCTCAACTTCAAAACCATATTTTTGACCAAAACCAATCAAATCATCAATATTTGCTGTTCTATTTCTTCCAAAACGATGGTCGTAACCAATAATTATTTTATGAATATGAAATTGATTAACTAGAATTTTTTCAACAAACTCTTCTGCTGTTAACCTTGAAAAACTCTCGTCAAAAGGGTGAATAACAAGATTCTCAATTCCAATAGACTCTAAAAGTTCAATCTTTTCAGGAATCGTATTCAACAACTTAATCTCAGATTTATCCTGAAGAACCATCCTAGGATGTGGAAAAAAAGTCAAAACAAGGCTTTCATATTCCTTATTTTGAGTATTCTGAATCAGTTTATCTAATATTTTTTTATGACCTATATGAACACCATCAAATGTACCTAAAGTCAGTATTGTTTTTTTGGAGGAACTAAAATCTTCTATGGAATGAAAAATATTCAATGTTGTTGTTTTATGGTTTTGCAAATTTATAGTATCTATTTTAATTGTAGAAGTTTCACGAATTGATTTTAAGGTTTTTTATAAAGGTTTTTCTGTTTTTAGTGACAGAAAAGCATTCTTTCATTCTATTTTAAAAATAATTAATTGAAATAAAAGTTTTGGAATTATGATTTCCTTATTTTTGAAGTCATATATCATCTTATCATGAGGAATCAAGCACTATTTATATTCGTTTTTATTTGTCATATCTCTTTTTACGCTCAGACACAATCTCCTTGGCAAAAAGTAACAAATGAATCCACTACCAGTAAAAAACTTAGCAGTATTACTATTAAGGAACCAACTCTTTACCGATTAGATTTAAACTCTTTCAAGCAGTCATTGACAAGTATAACAAATAAAACAGCAAAAAAAACAGCAGTCGAAATTAGCATTCCTAATAAAAATGGTGATTTAGAAAAATTTACGGTTTCTGAATACTCTAACTTTGAACCTGAACTACAAGACAAATTTCCCGACATTCGGGCTTACGAAGGAAAAGGAATCACAGACAATAAAGCAAGATTAAATTTCAGTCTTTCCCCAAAAGGCATTCAAACAATCATCCTTCGAGCTGACAATGCTACTGAATTTATTGAAACATACTCAGAAGACCCATCACTTTATGTAGTAATATCATCTAAAACTAGAAATAAAGGTGAATTACCTCTAAGTTGTAAAACAGAAGATGTTGCATTAAATAAAGACTTACTAAGCAAAACAGCCAAAATCTCGTCAAACAATAAGGTTTTCAAAACGCTAAGACTTGCTTTATCATGTACAGGCGAATATGCACGATATTTTGGCGGCCCCACTGCAACTACAGCTGACGCACTTGCAGGTATGAATGCTACTATGACTAGAGTAAATGCAATTTTTAATAGAGATTTAGCCGTAAAATTAAATATCATCGCTAATAACAACCTTATCATCTATACCAACCCAGCTACCGACCCTTATTCGAACGCATCATCCTTAGACAATTGGGCGCTAGAATTACAAAATACTTTAACTACAGTTATCACTAATAGTGGTTACGATATCGGCCACTTATTTGGTGCTTCAGGAGGTGGAGGTAATGCTGGATGCATAGGTTGTGTTTGTATAAACCCGAGTGTTTCTGACCCTTATGGAAAAGGAAGTGCTTACACCTCTCCCTCAAACGGCAAACCCGAAGGAGAAGCATTCGATATTGATTTTGTAGCCCATGAAATGGGACATCAATTAGGCGCAAATCATTCCTTTTCATATGAAATAGAAGGCACAGGCGTTAGTGTAGAACCTGGAAGTGGATCAACTATCATGGGATATGCAGGTGTTACTGAACAATATGATATTCAAGCCTATTCAGACAGCTATTTTGCTTATGCCAATATTTTACAAATTCAAAACAATCTAGCCACTAAATCATGCCCAACTAGTACAACCATTACCAATAATCCTCCACAAATTAATGCTGGAGCTGACTATACCATCCCAAAAGGCACAGCGTTCATTTTAAAAGGCACAGGCTCAGACAGCGATGGTGACACCATTACTTATTGTTGGGAACAAAATGATTCAGCGACTTCAGCAAACAAAGACAATAGTTATGCTGTTTCAACAAAAACAAATGGACCGTTATTCAGGTCAATTGCACCAGCAAACAGTCCAACACGTTATATGCCTCCTTATAGTAATGTTCTAGCCAATAAATTGACCAGTAGTTGGGAATCCGTTTCTAATGTCGCTAGAACTTTACATTTTGTTTTGACAGGTAGAGATAATGCCGCAATGGGAACAGCCCAAACCAATAGCGATGAAATGATTGTAACAGTAAGCGGAAATATTGGTCCATTTGCAATTACATCTCAAAATAGCGAGGACATTGAATGGCCGCAAGGTTCGAATCAAACTATAACTTGGAGCGTAAATAATTCGAATACTTTAGCAGGTGCAGCGAACATAAATATAAAACTCTCGTATGATGGAGGATTAACTTTTCCAACAATTCTAGCTTCAAATACACCAAATGATGGCTCTGAAATCGTTACTGTCCCAAATGTAACTGAAAAAAATTGTCGCATATTAATCGAACCAGTCAACAATATTTTTTATGCCGTTAATAGCAAATCATTTGCCATCGGCTATACCGTATCAAATACTTGCAATTCGTATACTTATGCTGCTCCATTTGCAATACCAGAAAAATCAGCATATACAACACGTACTATAAACTACCCCACAACCACAGGAGAAGTGTCTGACATTAATTTTAAAGTAGATTTAACACATGCTTTTATATCAGATATCCAGATGGAGGTTGTAAGCCCACAAGGCACAACTGTAAAGCTCTTAGAGAGGAGTTGTAACGATACCAACGGAACCCTTTCACTTACGTTTGACGACTCTGGTACTGAACTGAAATGTGGTGTATCTACAGCTCAAACAGTCACTCCATTTGAAAACTTATCCGCATTTAATGGTGAGAATCCAAGCGGCACATGGACTTTTAGAATAAGAGATGCTTTTACAGATGACACAGGAACTTTAAACTCCGCATCTATAACTATCTGTGAGAAGAGCTTCATTTTAAAACAACCTGAATTTAGAATACTGGATTTTATGGCATTTAGCAACCCAAACAACGGTACTTTTAAAGTAAAATTCACCAGCGACTCTAGTAGTACCGTTCAAATAAAAATACATGATATACTAGGTAAATTATTATTTCAAAATGAATACCCAAAAACTAATCTTTTTGAAGAATTCATTCAAATTCCAAATGCACAATCAGGCCTTTACTTTTTAGAAACAGCGGTGGCAGAAAAGAAAATCATCACAAAAATACTGGTTGAATAGAATTATATCCTTTACAAAAAAACAAAGCGAGAAACAATCCACCTCATAGATTGTTTCTCTCTTTTCATTTACATGCTATTTTTAATCGTTAGTTAATTACAAAGACTAAAGTTTGATTTTGATTCTACGGCGGTTTAACTTGAAATCAATCATCAATATAGCTGTGTAATCAATTACCACTATTATATCTTTTATCCCGAAAAACAAAAAACATTCTTAAAAACAAAAAAGACCATCCTTTCGGATAGTCTTTCTTTTATAAAATCTAGATTATTTTAGTCAGCTAAAACAATCACTTTGTTGTCTTTCATTTCAATAGTTCCTGAATTGATCGCTAAAGTATAGTTTTGATCATTTAATTTGGTAAACAAATCAGCAGATTCTTTGCTAAACTTAAAACTAGGAGCAGCAATACTTACCGTTCCTTTTTGAAGGATTGATACTATTGGAGCGTGATTATTTAAAATCTGAAAACTACCATCAACACCTGGAACAGTGATTGAAGTTATTTCTCCTTTGAATAAAGACGCTTCTGGTGATACTATTTCTAAAATCATATTATTTGAGTTAGAAGTTAGAAGTTAGAAGTTAGGAGTCTTGAAAACTACCAACTGAAAACTGCCAACTGATTTTAAGCTTCTGCTAACATTTTTTCTCCAGCTTCGATAGCTTCTTCAATAGTACCTTTAAGGTTAAATGCTGATTCTGGTAAGTGATCTAATTCACCATCAATAATCATATTAAATCCTTTGATAGTATCTTTAATATCAACCAATACTCCAGGAATACCTGTAAATTGCTCCGCTACGTGGAAAGGTTGAGACAAGAAACGTTGTACACGACGTGCTCTAGAAACAGCTAATTTATCTTCTTCAGACAATTCTTCCATACCTAAAATCGCGATAATATCTTGCAATTGCTTGTATTTTTGAAGAATTTCTTTCACTCTTTGTGCACAGTCATAATGCTCATTTCCTAATACTTGAGGAGTCAAGATACGAGAAGTAGAATCCAATGGATCAACCGCAGGATAAATACCTAACTCAGCAATCTTACGAGACAATACAGTAGTAGCATCTAAGTGAGCAAATGTTGTTGCTGGCGCCGGGTCAGTTAAGTCATCCGCAGGAACGTAAACCGCTTGTACAGATGTAATAGACCCTTTATTTGTTGATGTGATACGCTCTTGCATCGCACCCATTTCAGTTGCTAATGTTGGTTGGTAACCTACCGCAGATGGCATACGACCTAAAAGTGCCGAAACCTCAGAACCTGCTTGTGTAAAACGGAAGATATTATCAACGAAGAATAATACATCTTTACCTTGGTCAGAACCAGCTCCATCACGGAAGTATTCAGCGATAGACAATCCAGAAAGCGCTACACGAGCACGAGCTCCAGGAGGCTCATTCATTTGTCCGAAAACGAAAGTAGCTTTAGACTCTCTCATTCCTGGCAAATCAACTTTAGATAAATCCCATCCTCCATTTTCCATAGAGTGCATGAATTCCTCACCGTATTTAATAATACCTGACTCTAACATCTCACGAAGCAAGTCATTTCCTTCACGTGTTCTTTCTCCTACTCCTGCGAATACTGAAAGTCCACCGTGACCTTTTGCAATATTGTTAATCAACTCCTGAATCAATACTGTTTTACCTACTCCTGCACCACCAAACAATCCAATTTTACCTCCTTTTGCATAAGGCTCAATCAAATCGATTACTTTAATCCCTGTAAATAAAACTTCAGATGAAGTTGCTAAATCTTCGAATTTTGGAGCTTGACGGTGAATTGACATACCATTCTCACCTGTTTTAGGTAATTCTGGCAAACCGTCGATAGCATCACCTACTACATTAAACAAACGTCCGTAAACATCTGCTCCAATTGGCATTTGAATAGGATTACCTGTTCCCACTACTTCATAACCTCTACTCAAACCATCTGTTGAGTCCATAGATATGGTACGAACTGTATTTTCACCAATATGAGATTGCACTTCAAGAATTAACTTAGTACCATCTTTTTTTATGATTTCCAATGAATCATAAATTTTTGGAAGTTCAACATCTTTACCGTTGAAAACCACATCGACTACAGGACCAATGATTTGCGCAACTTTTCCTATTACTTTTGACATTACTTATGTATTTATTAAATAGCTAATTAGGTTTATGAATACAAACAATCAATTTCAATTGACTGGGTGCTTTTTTCAGAGTGCAAAGATAAATTTTTAAAACAAAAAATCAATAATTTTTTATATAAAAAAGATGATTTTTTTAAACAATCGATTATCACACTAGAAAATTCAAAGAATTTACCAAAAAAACAAAAACCACCTTGCTATAAAAACAGGTGGTTTTGTATTAAATTTCTAAATATATTTTATGGTTTGATAGTAAACGATGCAAATATTTGTCTTCCAATTGCACCCGCACCCAATACTTGAGTATATTCTTTTCCACCTAAATTAGCAGCTCCAATTTTCAACACAGATTTAATAGAAGGAAAACTATAATTTACCTGCGCATCAATTACTGTAGCCGAAGCAACCATTCCAGTAGCAAATGATGACTCCCATAAATATTCACTATTCCATCTTCCACTTAAATTAAAACCAAAGTTTTCAAACAACTTATCATTTCCAATAGAAGCTTTAACCCTATTCTTAGGCGTATTAAATCCCGCTTGAAAACTTGGATCCTGAGACTGATCAAATTCAAACTCAGCATAATTATAGCTAACACCTATATCATAATTACCAAAAAACTTTTTTGACAATCCAATTCCGACCCCATAAGATCGAATTTCCAATGGTGTATTCGTATACAATTGATAAGCTCTATAATCAGCATTTCGAATCGCGACTAAACTTTGCACTTCTGGATTAGTAGTATAGGTCGGCGCTCCAGTAACAAAATTAAAAGACTCACTAGCTTTACCATACAAAGGCGCTAGAGCCGTTGCTCTACCTATAAAATCATTATACACATTAAAATACCCATTAACATCCACATATACTTTCTGAATTTGTGAACGGTACCCTAATTCGATTGCTTTTACTTGTTCAGGCTTAACTAAGCCAACATTCGTTTTTTTCAATAATGCCGCAGCCCCAGGTAGGTTTGTAGGATTTGCTGCTGCGAAAGCTGCAAAAGCCTCAACAGAAGTTCTAGTATACGAATTATAATAAGCGTTTTCACCATTTACTTTTACAGTTGCTGCACCTGTATAAAATTGTCCTGCGGTAGAAACTGGTAATGTCTCAGAATACCTCAACAAATTATCTGGAGCAGAACCTAACAATAATAATGGCCCTATATTAAACCCTATATATTGATCTTGAGTTCCAGGATTTCTAAAACCTGTTTGATAAGAAACTCTAAGATTATGTACCTTTTCCTCACCCACCGCATAAACAACTGACACCCTTGGAGAATAATTACCTTCAAAATTTTCAGATTTATCATAACGTATAGATCCAGTAAATTTTAATCTATCATCCAATAATTTTTTTTGTACTTGAGTATAAAGCCCATATTCACTATAATCAATTCCACTGTTAGCATCTGTATAAATCCTTCCGTGTGAATTCAATAAATACTGTCTATAAGAACCTCCAACCTGAAACTCGGCAAATTTTATAACATCTCTAAAATTATAATTAACATCAGAATGGTAAATTTTAGAATTATCAACTAATTTAGACCCTTTCACTGCATCTGGCTCAGCGATTACCTTATCAAATGCTGATTGGAAGGCAGCTGTCCCTGGAATCAATCTTCCAACATCAGCCTGAGTACGCGCAAATGCATGAGATGCAGAAACATTCCCTGGAGTTATTCCAGTTACACCACCTGAATATGCACCAACATAATTGGTCAAATAATCTGTATACCATTGTTTATTTGATTTCCATGCATTATTTATATTCCAAGCAGTAAAAGTCATATCATAGGACTCTCCTCCATCCTCAGTAGTGGTATACCCTCGTACAAAAAAGTTCTTACCTTTAATTTCTAACTTATGCTGTTGCATAAAAAAGTTATTTAAATAATACCTATTCCCTCCTTGATAGACTGCATTTCCTAATCCAAATTTACTTAACCAAATCACCTCTAAACTCTCATCGCCTAAAGGACGGAAATGAAGTGAAAAATCAACTTTAGTATTTCCAGCTTTATTATCTGTTAAATCCACCTCATTATATCCTGTTCTAGAAACAGCTGTATTTAATGACGGAATCGAAGAAACTAATGTAGGAGCTAGAGACGCTAAGTTTTGTGTAAACTCATCACCATACACATTCAAACCATTATATCCTGGATTCGTTCTTGTCTGACCAGTCACAACACCATTTTTATAATCATTATAATTTGTAGCATACCAATCAGTACCTTCTAAATGGGTAAAATTAAACTTTGCCGCAAAATGCTTATCAAAAGCATGTGCCATTCTTATACCAAAATCATAAAACCCATTAGTCCCAGCCGCTTCTTGACTTGTTTGCCCATATTTGAAATAAGTTGAAATTCCTTGATAAATGAACGGGCTCTTACTATTCATAAACATAACACCGTTAAACGCATTAGCTCCATATAAAGCAGATGAAGCTCCTGGTAATAATTCCACATTTTGAATATCAATCTCAGAAACACCTATCATATTCCCCAAAACAAAATTCAAAAGCGGGGAAGAATTATCCATACCATCCACTAATTGCAAAAAGCGTTCATTAGCAACTGTTGCAAAACCCCTTGTATTGATAGACTTAAAAGTTAAACTACTGGTATTCATATGAACTTCTTTCATATTTTCAATTCCATCATAGAAACTTGGAGAAGCAGTTTTTTTTATCTCTCTTAAACTCATTCTTTCAACAGTAACCGGAGACTCAAAAATTCTTTCAGGTGCTCTTGAGGCAGAAATCACCACTTCATTTAATTTGGTTTGTTCAGCTTTTAATACAATGTTAATATTTTGCTTATTCGAACTAACCATTACACTTTGGGACTCATAACCAACACAAGAAATCTGGACTGACCATGGAAGTTTTTTCGAAGATTTAAGGACAAATTTACCTTCACTATCCGTAATTGTACCGGAGGGATCTCCTTTTATACCAACATTAGCACCAAGAACGGCTTCATTATTACTATTCACAACTGAACCGGTAATAGAATTTTGCCCAAAACTGGCACTACAAAACAAAAACAATAAAAAAATTAAATGATTTTTCATGGGGACGAATTTTTAAGATTTCTCATAACTAATATAATAATATTTTGAAATATTTAACAATAATAAACTCAAAAAACTAAATACAAGTCCTTATTCTTAATAAAGAAAAATCAAATAACCCCCTTTTTCATTAACTAAAAACCAACATATTAGTTAATTACCAAAAAATATACTATGCGTGCATACAATATATAGGCTTAAAATAAAAATTTCACAAAAATAGCCCTCAAAAATAAAGCATAAAAAAAACGAGAAAATTCTCGTTTTTTTTATGCTTTATTTAATAATTTTCATTATTCAACAGTAACCGACTTTGCTAAATTTCGAGGTTGATCCACATTACACTCTCTAAGCACTGCAATATGATAAGACAACAACTGTAAAGGAATAGTAGTAATCAATGGAGATAATGCATCAGAAGTTTCAGGAATTTCAATTACATAATCTGCTAATTTTCGAACCTCAGTATCACCTTTAGTTACAATAGCAATAATTCTTCCACTTCTTGATTTAATTTCTTGAATATTACTTACAATTTTGTCGTAATGTCCTTGGATAGGAGCCACTACAATAACTGGCATATGCTCGTCAATTAAAGCAATAGGACCATGTTTCATCTCAGCAGCAGGATAACCTTCCGCATGAATATACGATATTTCTTTTAATTTTAAAGCTCCTTCAAGTGCTACTGGGAAATTATAACCTCTACCCAAATACAAACAATTCGATACCTCTTTGAAAGTAGCAGCAATTTCTTTTGCAATTTCATTTGTACCTAATGCGTCTTTTACTTTTTCTGGAATTAATTCTAATTCCAACAAATAGCGGTGGAAATCAGAATGAGACAAAGTTCCTTTTGCTTTAGCTAAGCGAAGCGCTATCATTGTTAACACAGTTATCTGAGTTGTGAATGCTTTTGTAGAAGCCACCCCAATTTCTGGACCAGCATGGGTATAAGCCCCTGCGTGAGTTTCTCTAGAAATAGAAGAACCTACAACATTACAAACTCCAAATACAAATGCACCAGCTTCTTTAGCTAATTTTATAGCTGCCATGGTATCAGCCGTTTCACCTGATTGTGAAATAGCAATAACCACGTCATCATTATTTATAATAGGATTACGATATCTAAACTCCGAAGCATATTCAACTTCAACAGAAATACGAGCAAATTCCTCAAAAATATACTCCGCAACTAAACCAGCATGCCACGAAGTTCCACATGCAATAATTATAATACGTTTAGCATTCAGGAATTTTTCTAAGTTATCCTCAACCCCAGCCATTTGAATTAATCCCTTATCAGCATGTAATCTACCTCTATAAGTATCTTTTATTACATTAGGCTGTTCAAAGATTTCTTTCATCATAAAATGATCATAACCACCTTTTTCAATTTGTTCCAAATTCATTTGCAACTCTTGAATATAAGGATCTACCAAAGAATCATCATGCAATTTCACCACCTTTAATGGCTTCTCTTTTCTGATAATTGCCATTTCACCGTCCTCTAAATAAACAGCATTTGAAGTATACTCGATAAATGGTGAAGCATCAGAAGCAATAAAATACTCCCCTTCACCTACACCAATAGCAAGTGGACTTCCTAATCGAGCAACAACTATCTCATTAGGTCTTTTAATATCAAATACCGCAATTGCATACGCTCCTACAACTTGATTAAGAGCCACCTGAACAGCTTTGCCTAACTTTAGATTTTCATTTTTTTGAATTTCTTCAATCAAATTCACTAAAACTTCGGTATCAGTATCCGATTTAAAAGAATAACCTCTATTAATTAACTCCTCTTTTAAAGGCGCATAATTTTCGATAATACCATTATGGATAATAACTAAATTACCTGAATTAGATACATGTGGATGAGAATTTACATCGTTTGGCACACCATGAGTTGCCCAACGGGTATGCCCCATTCCAATAGTTCCTTTACTATTGCATTCAGCATCTGCCTTAGCTTCAAGGTCAGCTACTTTTCCTTTTGTTTTACATACAGAAACTGATTCACCATCATAGGTCATGACACCTGCACTATCATATCCTCTATATTCTAATCGCTTTAACCCTTTAATTACAATTGGGTACGCTTCTCTATGACCTATATATCCAACAATTCCACACATATATCTAGATTAATTTGGTTTTGTATAATAAATTTCTAATTTCAAACGCTTATCATAATTTGGATCACTAACAGGAATGTTGTTTCCAAATAAAATCGTCCCTAATGGATTCATAACAGAAGCTTGAGGGGCTTGTGAAATAGTAGTAATTGGCGTTGCTGTTTTTAATTTTACAGAAGTAATATTGGATATTGCTTCTGTAACAACAAGACCTAATTTTATATTTGTAGAATCCTTTTGAATTAAATTTCTAACATGATTCGTTATTCTAAATTTATAATAACTATTTCCTGAAGCATCCTTCGCAAGTATCCCACCATAAATAGTTTTCCCATTTTTAGCTGTTGTACCTGTCGAAGTATCATAATAATCAACTAATGGCCTATTATTATTTAAATCATACAAATAAAGACGTTGTGGTTCGTATGTACCAGTAAAGGTAGTTTTATCGACATGAAAAATCAAATTTGCCTCGTTGATTAACCAACCATTATTTTTAATAGTCGCAAGATCACCATCTTCAAACAACTTTAAAACAGCCATTGAACCCTCGCCTCCTTTTACAAAAAGTTTGCTATCTCCTGTTGTACTATTACTAGAATTAATGGCATCTGTATAAGCTGCTTTTGTATCTGATTGCTCTAATAAGCTTACAGTGTTTCCCGTCAAATTAAGTACAATTGATCGTTCAATCATTGTATTATCCGTTGCTGATGTTTCATCTTTGTACTTAATTGTTATTGTTCCTCCTGCAAAATTAAGCATCGCCAAATTAGCAGGACTCGTACCTGATTTTTCAACTTGAAAATACAATCCTCTAAAATAATCCCTGAAAACATCATTAGAAATCAGCTTACCAGAAGCTACCGCATCAATGATAGCTGTTTTAAAATAACTCGCATTTAGTTTCAAACGCATTGCTGGTGCCGCATAAGTTGTTGTCGTAACACCATCAACAGTTGTAGTTGTTGCCTCTTCGCTATTATCAAAGAAAAACTCATCATTTTGACTTACAGCTGCATCAGTATTTAATCGAGTTCCAATTTTAGCTGTACTAAAAACGGAATTTTGATCGGTATAATATTTTTGAGCATCAACAAAACCACCAATTGGATCCAAATTTCTCAAATAGTAACCTGAACGAAAAACACTTAACTTCATCTTACCTGCACTACTCCCATAAATAGAATCTAGAACATAAGTATGAGTCCCATCTGTATTTGTAACGGTTTGCGTAGCATCAACAAAATAAGGAATCGATAGTACAACACTCTCTACTGTAGCAGTTACTGGATTTATAACAGTAGGGTTCACACTAGACAAACTCACTTGAGTTACAAAATTAGCTGTTGTGGTTCCAAAATCAGGATTTTCATAAATCCCTAATGGATTTACAGCTTGATTATTAGACTGAATAGCTGAAATTTTTTGATTGTAAACCACTACATTCGAAGTATATTTATCGAAATCAAAGTGACTTCCTCCAACCAAACTATCCCCAATAGAATTATAATCTTTATCACAAGAATACACTAAAACAACACTACAAATAAAAAGGACTCTCTTGAAAAAAGAAATATTGTACATATTTTGATATAAAAGTTTAATTATAGAATTTCATTATTGTAAAAATTACTATATGCTTCCGCAAAAGCATCTTTGGGCACGAAAGGTAAAAAAGGTTTGCCGGAAGATTCTATAAATTTTGTTAAACTTGGAGAAAGACTATCTGATGCTATTATTACACCATCAGAATGTTTAACGGTTGCTTTTATAATATTCTCATAATCTGGCGTACTTAAATCAGAAACTGAATCTGCAGGAACACCATCAAGTTGAACTTTATTAATCATTTCTGCATCTAAAGTCCCATCAAAAGACTGACTATAAACAGAGGTCACTATTTTTGTATCAGAAAACAAAGCTTCATTTTTGTAGAAATGCTTCATATAAATAGGCAACATGGCCGCCATCCAACCGTGAACATGAATGATATCTGGAACCCAATTTAATTTCTTAACGGTTTCAACCACACCTTTAGCAAAGAAAATAGCTCGTTCATCATTATCAGGGTACATCACACCATCTTCGTCTGCAAAAGTTGCTTTTCTTTTAAAATACTCATCATTATCTATAAAATAAACCTGAATTCTTTCTTTAGGAATTGAAGCAACTTTGATAATCAACGGCATATCTAAGTCATTCACTACCAAATTCATCCCAGAAAGCCTGATTACCTCATGTAATTGATGTCTTCTTTCATTAATATTTCCGTATCTAGGCATAAAAATCCTGATTTGTCCTCCTTGATCATTTACCATCTTCGGAACATCGTATGACATCAAAGAAACTTCATTTTCAGCAAGATAAGGCACCACTTCAGATGATACATATAATATCCTCTTGTCTTTCATATTGTAATTTGCTTTATTTATTGGCAATAAAAACCATGCAAAATTACAAAATTTTATGCAGTTATTAACTAAAATATTATGTTTGCAGTTAATTTTAATAAAACAGCCATGCCCATTTTCTCCGGAAAAGCAGCTTTGATGACTTTTTTAAAGTCCATTAAAAACAAAAACACCTCCATTGGCTTTGTACCTACTATGGGTGCATTACATCAAGGACACCTTTCTTTGATGCAACAATCATTAAATGAAAATCAAAAAACGGTAGTCAGTATTTTTGTTAATCCAACACAGTTCAACAATCCTGAAGACTTAAAAAAATACCCCCGAACACTCGAATCTGACACTAAAAAAATTGAAGCATTAAATCCTGACATTATAATTTATGCTCCAACTGTTGAAGACATATACGAAGAAAACGTAAGCTCTGAATCATTTGATTTTGATGGTTTAGAAAATCAAATGGAAGGCAAATTTAGACCTGGACATTTTGACGGAGTGGGCACCATCGTAAAGCGCTTGTTTGAAATCGTACAACCAAATAACGCCTATTTTGGCGAAAAAGATTTCCAGCAACTACAAATAGTCAAGAAAATGACTCAAAAAAACAATCTTCCGGTGAACATTATTGGCTGCCCAATCCACCGAGAAGAAAATGGATTAGCAATGAGCTCTAGAAACGAAAGACTTAGCCCTGAGCAACGTTCTGAAGCCAGCGTCATTTACAAAACCCTAAAAAACGCCGAATTACTGTTTCAAAACAAAAGCGCAACAGAGGTCACAGAATGGGTAAATGAAGTATTTAACAACCATCCCACATTCGAATTAGAATACTTTCAAATAGCAGAAGAAGATAGCTTATTACCTTGTATTGAGAAATCAAAAGATAAAAATTATCGCGCATTTATAGCCGTATTTGTTAATAATATCAGATTGATTGATACCATTTCGCTAAAATAATTTACTTTTGTGCCATGCAAATTCAAGTACTAAAATCAAAAATCCATCGAGTAAAAGTAACTGGTGCCGATTTAAATTACATAGGCAGTATTACCATCGATGAAACACTACTAGAAGCTTCTAACATTATTGAAGGAGAAAAAGTAGCAATTGTAAACATTAATAACGGAGAACGTTTTGACACTTACGCAATTAAAGGAGAAAGAAACTCAGGAGAAATCACACTTAATGGCCCAGCAGCTAGAAAGGTTCAAAAAGACGATATTATCATCATTATATCGTATGCAACCTTAGATTTTGAAGAGGCAAAAACCTTCAAACCGTGGATTATTTTCCCAAATGAAAAAGACAATTCGTTAACTTAGTTATAAAAAAATTACTTTCACAACAAGGAGTATGTTTCTAAATAACATACTCCTTGTTGCATTATATAGCATTTTGCCAAAGTAATCTTAAATTCAAGATACACCCCTAATTTCATATATTTTTAGTTATTTTTGACCAAATACAATTCACCCCTTAATCAACTTTTATTTTTTTATTTAAAGCAATGTCAAAAGTAAAAACCACCTTTTTTTGTCAAAATTGCGGAGCTCAATATGCTAAATGGCAAGGCCAATGTAATTCTTGTAAAGAATGGAACACCATCGCTGAAGAAATTATTCAAAAACAAGAAAAAGTTGCTTGGAAAACAGAAAGTTCACCTACCAATCGAGCATCCAAACCTTTAAAAATAAAAGAAATTGATTCGACTCAGGAAATTCGCATGAACACAACCGATGCCGAATTAAATCGAGTTCTTGGCGGAGGATTGGTTCCTGGCTCATTGACTCTTTTGGGCGGAGAACCTGGAATTGGAAAAAGTACTTTATTACTTCAAATTTCCTTAAAACTACCTTATAAAACCTTGTACGTTTCTGGAGAGGAGAGTCAAAAGCAAATCAAGATGCGAGCAGAACGCATTACGAATTCAAGCGACAATTGCTATATTCTTACGGAAACCAAAACACAAAACATTTTCAAACAAATCGAAGCGATTGAACCTGAAATTGTCATTATCGATTCTATTCAAACGCTTCATACCGACTATATTGAATCCACTGCAGGAAGTATTTCTCAAATTCGGGAAACCACTGCTGAATTGATCAAATTCGCCAAAGAATCAAATATTCCCGTAATCCTTATTGGTCATATTACCAAAGATGGAACTATTGCAGGTCCAAAGATTTTAGAACATATGGTTGATACCGTACTTCAATTTGAAGGCGACAGAAATCATGTATATCGTATTTTACGTTCACTCAAAAACCGTTTTGGTTCAACTGCCGAAATCGGAATTTATGAAATGCTCGGCAGCGGATTGCGTGAAGTATCGAACCCATCCGAAATATTAATTTCACATAAAGACGAAGAATTATCAGGAACCGCTATTGCCACAACTCTTGAAGGCATGCGACCCTTGATGATTGAAATCCAATCCTTAGTAAGCACGGCTGTTTATGGAACACCTCAACGAAGTACCACTGGCTATAACGCAAAAAGGTTGAATATGATTTTGGCAGTTCTTGAAAAAAGAGCTGGTTTTAGGCTTGGCGCCAAAGACGTATTCTTGAATGTCACAGGAGGAATCTCAGTAGATGATCCTGCTATTGATTTAGCAGTCGTTGCTGCAATTTTATCATCAAACGAAGACATCCCTGTTGATAAAGGCTTTTGTTTTGCTGGCGAAGTAGGATTGTCTGGTGAAATACGCCCTGTAAACCGTGTGGATCAACGTATTCAAGAAGCCGAAAAATTAGGATTCTCAACTATCTTTGTATCTAAATACAATAAAATAGCTTTGAAAAACCCAGGTATCAAAATACAGCTCGTAACCAAAATTGAAGATGTTGCTAGCATGTTGTTTGGATAGTATAATCATTCATTACCCATGAGAACAATAAAGCAAAAATTAGTTCTTTTATCTAAAATAACTGTAATACTCATTGTATTGTTTTTGACTTGTGTTTATTTTTTTAGAAACACACTTTTGGAACAAGTCCTAGCAAAAACAACCACAAAAGCCTCTACAGAATACAATAGCAATTTTACAATAAAAAAAGCAAGTTTCGAAGGTTTGTCTGGAATTGAATTATCCGAAGTTGTTCTTGCTCCAAAGAATACTGATACGCTTTTCAATATCCATAAAATCAAAACCTCTGTTAATTTTTGGCGTTTATTTCTAGGCGAAGTACAATTAGGAACTTTAGAAATCAACAATGGCTATGTGCAGCTTACGCAAAAAGGAAAACTAAAGAATTTTGCCGCTTTTATCAAAAAAGACAGCACAGAAATCAAAGATAACGACAAACGCAATTATGCTTCTTTTGCCAATCGAATCATTACAAAGGTCCTAAACCTTATTCCTACCGATATGAACGTTGAAAATCTTGTTTTCAAACTAGATGACAATGGAAAAAAAGCGAAAATTGACATTAAAAAACTAGTTCTAATCAATAAGCAACTAGAAACCGCAATTAATGTTCAAACCAATACTTTTTCACAACGATGGAAAATTAAAGGCTTGGCTGACCCCCGAAATAAAAAAGCCGACATTCGTTTTTTCAATATCGATTCGGGCGCTATAAAATTACCCTATTTTGACGAACGCTATAACCTCATCTCTAGCTTTGACTCGATTAGACTTAACATCCAAAACATAAAAAAAAGTAGTGGTGAATTTCATTTAGATGGTTTTGCTTCTATTGTCAACTTAAAAATAAATCATCCAAAAATAGCGAGAAAAGACGTTGTTATTCAAAATGCACGCTTTGACTACCGTTTCCTTTTAGGTTCTGATTTTATTTCTGTTGACAGTAGTTCGACTGTTCAATTAAACAAAATAAAACTACACCCTTATCTTGCTTACGATACGGAAGAAGACACTATTTACAAGTTAAAAGTTAGTATTCCAAAAATGAAAGCGCAAGACTTCATTACCTCCTTACCTGATGGATTGTTTACTAACTTCCAAGGCATGGAAGCAACAGGGAATTTTGAATACAAACTAAATTTTAAATTCAACCAAAACAAACCCAATCAACTCGTTTTTGATAGTAATTTGAAGAAAGAAAATTTACGTATCACAAAATATGGCGAGGCGAACCTCAACAAATTGAATAGCGAATTTACCTATCGCGCCATTATCAAAGACGTACTGCAACGCCCTATTTTGGTTGGCGCAGCTAATCCAAATTATGTTTCGCTTGACCAAATCTCACCTTATTTACAAAAAAGCGTACTAACGTCTGAAGATCCGTCGTTCTTCAATCATCGTGGATTCATAAATGAAGCTTTCAAGCAATCTATTCTTAAAAATATTCGAACTAAAAAATTCTCAAGAGGTGCTAGCACCATTAGCATGCAATTGATAAAAAATGTTTTCCTGACTCGAGAAAAGACATTATCCAGAAAACTAGAAGAAATTTTATTGGTTTATTTACTCGAAAACAATCGCATTGCAAGTAAAGAGCGCATGCTCGAAGTTTATTTCAATATTATCGAATGGGGGCCAAATGTATATGGCATTGGTGAAGCTGCACAATTTTATTTTCAAAAAAAGCCTATTGACTTAACCTTAAATGAATGTTTGTACCTAGCCCGAATCATTCCAAATCCTAATAAATTCATGTATCAGTTTGACGGACAAGGCAAACTCAAACAATATGCTACAAATCAAGAACGTTTTTTTATAAATTTAATGCTTAGAAGAGGACTACTAACCTCCGAAGACACTATCGGTCAAGCCATTCCTTTTTCGATTTCTGGGAATGCAAGGAATTTTTTAAATATAAAAGTCAAAGATTCCACAGCTAAAGATTCACTGAATGTGAAGTTGCCATTATAATTTTATTATTATTCATAAATCTAAATGGTTTTCCAAAAAAAGTCCACAAAGAACTATAATTACTTTGTGGACTTTGCGACTACTTCGTGTCTTAGTGTTTAAATAATTTACGGCGCTGGATCAGGAAAAATTGCCTGTACTCCTTCTATTTCGGCTAAAATTTCATCCGAAAGTTTAATCGTAAAAGCATCGATATTTTCTTTTAATTGTGACATTGTAGTAGCTCCAATTATAGTACTAGCCATAAAGGGTTGATTATTGACAAATGCTAATGCCAATTGAGTTAAAGTCAAACCGTGTTTCTTTGCTATTTCTTCATACAAACGAGTCGCTTGTGTACATTGTTCGCTACTGTATCTTGAATATTGTGGAAACAATTTGATACGCGCCTTAGGATGATTTTCACCAGTTAAAAACTTACCTGACAAAACACCAAAAGCTAATGGAGAATATGCCAAAAGCCCCACTCCTTCACGATGACACACTTCAGCCGAACCTCCTTCAAAAAGACGATTCAATAATGAATACGGATTTTGAACCGTAGAAATACGAGGCAAATTGTGGTACTTGCTTTCCTCTAAAAATCGCATAAGCCCCCAAGCAGATTCATTTGAAACACCAATATGCTTAATTTTTCCTTGTTTAATAAATCCGTCCAAAGTCTCTAGTACTTGATGGATATTATCGTCCCAAGAATCATCTTGAACCTTAAATCCACGGTGTCCAAAATAATTCGTCTTGCGCTCAGGCCAATGCAATTGGTACAAATCAATATAATCTGTTTGCAAGCGCTTCAAACTATTATCTAAAGCATACTGAATACTCTCTGGCGAAAAATCTAATTTTTCACGCATATACCCAAAGATAGGACTTGGTCCAGCAATTTTAGTAGCTAATATTACTTTCTCTCTTTTTCCAGAATTCTTAAACCATGTTCCAATAATTTTCTCTGTACTTCCATAAGTTTCTTTATGACCAGGTATCGAATACATTTCGGCGGTATCAAAAAAGTTAACCCCTTTTTCAAATGCATAATCCATCTGTGCATGGCCTTCGGCTTCTGTATTTTGTTGACCAAAAGTCATTGTTCCAAGACAAACTTCACTAACTTTTACAGCAGTATGTGGTAATTTATTGTATTTCATTATATCGTATCAAAGTATAATTGCAAAAGTATTTAAAAAACTGAAAAAGGTCTAAACACAAACCTTAAGCTTTTCTTATAATTTCATAGAATTCTAATTTTACTAATCATTATAATTAAAGATGAATCATTCTCCACTCTTATAAAACATATTGATTCGCAATATTGGTAAATTCTTTAATTTGCTGTTGTTCCCATAATTCATCTTTGTTTAATTCCTCAGCCAACATCGCAGCAACCATCGGAATTATTTCTAATGTTGCCCGAGCGTCTAAAAACAGCGTTCGAACCCGTCTTGCCAAAATATCTTCAACTGTTCGAGCCATTTCGTTTCGAATCGCCCAAATAACTTCAGCTTTTGTATATGGAAATCGTTCGTGAAGTCTTTCACCTAATTCAGGTATATCTGCGATTAAACGTTGAATTTTCTCTTGGTCACTACCATAAATGTATAAATGTTGGACTTTATCATTAGAGGCAATAGCACCATGGATTTTTACAGACTTCGTTTTGCAGGAACTTTTTTTTAACTTTCCAATTGTTATGGCTTTGTTTATAGTATCCTGAGCCATTCGTCTGTAAGTCGTCCATTTTCCTCCTGTGATTGTTATCAATTCAGATTTTGAAATAATAATTTTATGACTTCTAGAAATTTCCTTTGTTTTTTCAGACTTATCGCTAGGAGCTGCTAGAGGTCTTAAGCCCGCAAAAATGCTTAACACTTCAGTTTTACTTACTTTTTTGGTTAGATAATGGTTTGCCGTACTAATAATAAAATCCACTTCTTTGTCCAAAGCTTTTGGCTCTAAACTGTGGCTATCTAACAAAGTATCAGTTGTACCTACCACCACTTTATCATGCCACGGCACTAAAAACAACACTCTACCATCCTTCGTTTTTGGAATCATAATGGCATTTTTTCCTGGCAAAAAGGATTTATCTAAAACCAAATGAATTCCTTGACTAGGACGTACAATATTTTTTGATTTGGAATTATCCATTTTTAAAATTTCATCGGTAAATACTCCTGTAGCATTAATCACTACTTTGGAGTTTAAAGAATAGGTAACTTTAGTCTCCTCATCAACAGCCACTACTCCCATTACCATTCCATTGCTGTCCTTTATTAACCGATTCACTTTAAAATGATTCAAAACAGTAGCTCCCTGTTCGATAGCAGTTTGAGCAATATTTATAGCTAGTCTAGCATCGTCAAATTGCCCATCATGATACAACACACTCCCTTTTAGCCCCTCTTCTTTAATGGTACTTAACCTGGCTAAAGTTTCCTTTTTACCAATATGGATTGATTTCCCAAAACTCAATTTTCCCGCTAAAGCATCGTATACTTTAAGGCCTATTGTATATTTAATTGTGTCCCACCAACTGTAATTTGGAATTATGAATGATTGATTACTCACTAAATGAGGAGCATTTTTTAGCAACAAACCTCTCTCATGTAATGCCTCTTTAACTAAATCAATATTTCCTTGAGCCAAATAACGCACACCACCATGAAGCAACTTGGTACTTCGACTTGAGGTGCCTTTTGCAAAATCTACCTGTTCTAATAAAAGTGTTTTAAACCCTCGAGTTACACTATCTAACGCCACGCCTAATCCTGTAGCGCCACCGCCAATAATGATAACATCCCAATTAGATTCTAGTTCAATTTGCTGAACTAAGGTTTCTCTCTTAAAAATATGACTCTCTTTCAATTTTTTATTTTTGATATAAATCTATTACTAATATGTTTGAATACGACAACTTTCTAACTATTTTATTTGCAACTTAATTAAAAGTTTACATTAGCTATAGCTGTAAACAATAGGATTGATTTCAAATGCAATACGGATAAAAAAAGCAGTAGCAAACTAATGTTTACTACTGCTTTAAAATTAAAACATCCTATTTGATATTAATCTATTTCATTCAACATCTTAGAAATCTCATCTAATCTAGGCGTCAGAATTATTTCAATTCTACGGTTTTTTGCTTTTCCTTCAGCTGTAGCATTGGATGCTAAAGGAGAAAACTCTCCACGACCAGCAGCGGTTAAATTCTTTTTATTGATAGCGCTATTTTCACTCAAAATATTAACAATCGAAGTAGCTCTCTTTGTAGACAAATCCCAGTTATTAGCAATAGAACCTGAACTCACAAATGGATCATCATCAGTATGACCTTCAATAAGAACTGAAATATCTGGATTCTCACCTAATACCTTTCCAACTTCTACAACAGCTTTACGCCCTTCTGTACCAACATTCCAACTACCTGAATTAAATAACAATTTGTTTTCCATTGACACATAAACCTTCCCGTTTTTTTGTTCAACAGTCAAGCCTTTTCCTTCAAAACTATTTAGTGCTTTAGAAAGTGTTTCTTTTAGTTTACGCATGCTTTCTTCTTTGGCAGCAATCAAAGATTCTAACTCTTGCAAACGCTGAGCACTTTTATTCAACCGTTCTTGTTCAATTGCTAAAGCTTTTGACTTTGCATCCAATTGCGACAACAACTCTCTGTTCTTGCTCATATTAGATTGCAAGGCTTCATTACTATTTTTTTCTAAAGCTTTATACGACGCATCAAGAGCATTCCATTTATCATTGAGTGCAGCATATTCAGCTTTTAATTTTTCACGCTCCGATTTTACCTTACTTAATTCAGCATTCAACCCATCTCGATCTAATTCTAATTGATTTTTGCTTTTTAAAAGTTCTTCATTTTCATCTGATAAACTTCTGTTTTCTTTTTTCAGGTCTGTGTACTTATTTTCTAAATCGGTGTATATTTTTTTTGAAACACATGAAGTCGAAAGAGACAGGACTAAGAGTCCGACAGCAATATTTTTTATCATTATTGATATATTTAAAGATTAATTTATTTTAAATTTATTTTAAATTTATTCTACTTCTACTACAATAGGACAATGATCAGAGTGTTTGGCCTCAGGCAATATCAACGCTCTTTGAATCCTGTCTTTCATTGGTTCACTTACTAAACAATAGTCAATACGCCAGCCTTTATTGTTTAATCTTGCCGATGGAAAACGCATAGTCCACCAGGTATAATTATCAGGTTCTTTGTTTAAAAAACGGAAACTATCAATAAATCCATTTTTTAGAAAAGCATCTAACCAAGCTCTTTCTTCTGGTAAAAATCCCGATACTTTTTTATTTCGCACTGGATCGTGAATATCTATTGCCTCATGACAAATATTATAATCACCACAGATTACAAGATTTGGAATTTCTTTTTTCAAATCGTTTATATAATTTTGAAAATCATCCATATACATAAACTTATGACTCAACCGTTCACTGTTTGTCCCTGAAGGCAAATACAAACTCATTACCGAAACCGTATCAAAATCGAGTCTAAGATTTCTACCTTCGAAATCCATGTGCTCAATTCCTGTGCCATAAACTACATTATTGGGTTTTATTTTTGACAAAACGGCAACCCCACTATAGCCTTTTTTGGTAGCTGGATACCAATAATGATAGGGATAGCCTGCGGCTTCAAAATCTGCCAAGGGAATTTGCTCTGGAGTTGCTTTTATTTCTTGTAGACAAATCACATCTGGATTTGCCTGTTGTAACCAGTCAATGAATCCTTTAGAAATAGCTGCCCGAATTCCATTGACGTTATACGATATAATCTTCATATAAGTATTAATTTTTGATTGTTTCAAAAGTACTAAAAAATAAGAGGGATAGCGTATAAAACTGGAAAATTGAATACGCTCATAGTCGAATAATGGAGTTTTTTTCTATCTTTGTTTTTCGCTCAAAAATCAAAAACATATGGGTCTAGTTACTGCCAAAGAAGTTGCAAAAGCTATCAATATTGAAAAATACGGGATTTTAGGAACTTTTTCAGGTTGGCTACTAATGAAAATTCTAAAAATATCGACTTTAAACAAAGTTTATAATAGAAATAAACATTTAAAAGAAGTCGATTTTTTAAATGGTGTTTTAGACGACTTACAAATTAAGTTTGAAATTCCCGAAGACGATTTAAAACGAATCCCAAAAGACGGTGCCTACATTACTATCTCAAACCATCCACTTGGAGGTATTGATGGTATACTATTATTAAAATTAATGCTTGAAAGAGAACCTAATTTCAAGATTATTGCCAATTTTCTTTTACACAGAATAGAACCACTTAAACAATACATCATGCCCGTTAATCCTTTTGAAAATCATAAGGATGCTAAATCGAGCGTGATAGGAATCAAAGAAACACTTCGTCATTTGAGTGACGAAAAACCATTAGGTATGTTTCCTGCTGGTGAAGTTTCAAGTTATAAAGACGGCCAATTAATGGTCGACAAACCATGGGAAGAAGGCGCTATGAAAGTAATCAGAAAGGCACAAGTTCCTGTTGTCCCAATTTATTTCCATGCCAAAAACAGTAGCCTTTTTTATATCCTTTCTAAAATAAGCGACACTTTACGAACAGCTAAATTACCATCAGAGCTTTTTAGCCAAAAAAACCGTGTAATTAAAGTTCGTATCGGTAAAGCAATTTCGGTAAACGAACAAAACGAATACAAAACGATTGAATCATATTCAGAGTTTTTAAGAAAAAAAACCTATATGCTTGCCAATCCTTTTGAAAAAGAAAGCAAGCTATTAAGCACACCTAACTTAAAACTACCAAAAAGCCCAAAAGAGATTGTTACTCCAGCCAATACAGAAAACATCATTACCGAAGTTACCGCACTACGTACTGCGAATTGCAGAATGCTACAAAGCAAAAACTATGAAGTCTTTTTTGCTCCTGCCGATAAAATACCGAATATCTTACATGAAATTGGGCGTTTAAGAGAAATTACCTTTAGAGAAGTAGGTGAAGGAACTAATGAATCTATTGACTTGGACAAATTTGACCAATACTACCACCACCTATTTTTATGGGACGAAGATGCTAAAAAAATTGCTGGTGCTTATCGTATGGGATTGGGGTCTGAAATATATAAAAATCACGGCATTGAAGGTTTTTACCTGAATGAACTCTTTCGTTTTGAGCCAGAGTTACACGATATGATGAGCAAAACCATCGAAATGGGTAGAGCTTTTATCATCAAAGAATACCAACAAAAGCCAATGCCTTTGTTCCTATTATGGAAAGGTATTATCCATACTACACTTCGTTTCCCAGAACACAAATTCTTGATGGGCGGGGTGAGTATTAGTAATCAGTTTTCGGATTTCTCTAAATCATTGATGATTCAGTTTATGAAATCAAACTATTATGATCCATATATCGCACAATATATTCATCCTAAAAAAGCCTATAAAGTAAAACTGAAGGATGCCGACAAAGATTTTATTTTCAACGAAACAGAAGCCGACTTAAATAAGTTTGACAAAATTATTGATGAGCTAGAGCCAGGTGTATTGCGATTACCAGTATTAATCAAAAAATACATCAAACAAAACGCTAGAGTAGTCGCTTTTAATGTGGATCCTTTATTTAACAATGCCATTGATGGATTAATGTACATCAGAATTGAAGACATCCCCGAAAGCACGATGAAACCCGTAATGGAAGAGTTCCAAGCAGAGCTAGAACAAAAACTAGCTGAAAAAGAAGATTCTGAATAAAATCTAAACAGAAAAAGTCTCGAAATTTCGAGACTTTTTCTGTTTTAAAACCATTTCCTTTTATGTAATTGATAGGTGTTATAAAACTCCTTATCTGATTTTGTTAAATAAATTACCCCCTCAATTATCCCTAAAAAACCTGTCAAAGTACCAAAAGTTACGGCACTTATGATGAGCCATAAAATTCCTTCTTTGTTATATCCTAATAGAAATTTATGCACTCCAAAAGGAGCTAATAATATCGCTAATATCCCTGCTGCTAATCTTTTATTATCTTCTTGAACAGATTGCTGTTGATTCCAATATTCGTGTTTTGAATGTTCCATAACTCGTGTTTTATTGGTTTTCTTACTTTAAATTTATGAAAATTTATCGAAAGCCTCAGCATGAATGGACAAAAACTCGACAAACGGTAATTGGTCAAAACATTAGAACAATCATTTATCATTTTAAATAAACATATAAGTCATTTAAGTTTTTATCTAATGCTGTTTTTAAAACATTTAAGAATTAGAAGTGCATAAAAGCTGAAGGACTTAAAAAAACCTAGCATCCTACTAAAACATAAAACTAGAAAAAAAAAGCCTTGTGAACTTAGTACCTTCTTAGTGCCCTTTGTGGTTAAGATAAATATTGTGTTCTTAGCGCCTTCTTAGTGTTCTTTGTATTTAAGCAAATGTATATTTCGCTAAAATCTTATCGACAATCACTTGAGCCAATCGTTTATGACTTTCAAAAGTCCATCCTGCCACATGTGGGCTTAAGATTACATTAGAAGCATTTAATAAATACTGGAAAGCTTCGGGGGTTTCGTTTTCCTGAAATAGAGTCTCGAATGATGCTTTTTCATATTCCAAAACATCAAGTCCGGCTCCTAACACCTTTCCAGACTTCATGGCAGCTACCATATCATCAGTAACGATGTTTTTTCCTCTCGAGGTGTTCAAAATCCAAAAAGGCTTTGCAAAAGCAGCAATAAAAGCGGCATCAACCATTTTATTGGTTTCTGGCGTCCATGGAAGATGCAAACTTACTACATCTACTTTTTGCTGAAACTCCACTAACGAAACCTGTTTGGCATTTTCGTCTCCCACATTTTCTTTAATATCATAACAAAGTGTTGTAACATCAAAACCAAGTAGTTTTTTGGCAAAGGATTTTCCCATATTACCATAACCAATGATTCCTACTGTTTTTCCGTCAAGTTCATGACCGCGGTTGGATTCACGATTCCATTGTCCAGAACGGATTTCTCTGTCGGCTTGATTCAGGTTGTTAAAAAGCGACAAAATCATTCCTAAGGTATGTTCGCCTACCGCATTCCGATTTCCTTCGGGAGCAGCAATCAGGGTGATATTTTTAGACTCGGCATATTCGCAATCAATACTTTCTAATCCTGCTCCTACTCTAGCTATAAATTGCAAATTAGTCGCTTTATCAAGAAAGCTTTTATCAATCTTAAAACGACTGCGAATAACAATACCTTGATAATCCTGAATCTTGGCTTCGATTTCCTCCTTTGAAGATTTGAAATCTTCGTGGTTGGTAAAACCTGCCGCTTGCAATTGCTCCATCATGATGGGATTATTGCTGTCTATATGGAGAATCTTTATTTCATTCATTGTGTAAATTATTTAAACACTAAACCCACTAAGAAGGCACTAAGGGCACAAGGTTTTCATTTGATATTTTTTCAATATAGTATCTAGAAAAAAATAGATTACAAGTATGGCAACTTAGATGTTCTTAAATCTCTTAAATGATTTAAAAAACTTATATGACTTATCTGTTTAAGAACCTTTGTGTTTATAGCAACTTAGTTCCCTTTAATTTTTTTCAAAGCTGCTTTGATTCCACGGATTAATGAAGAACTAAAACCGTGAGATTCCATTTCGCTTAATCCAGCAATCGTACATCCTTGTGGTGTGGTAACACGGTCGATTAGTTGTTCTGGATGAATCTGTTCTTCCATTAACATTTCGGCTGCACCTTTAACGGTTTGGGCCGAGATAGCCAAAGCCGTTTTCCAGTCAAAACCAATTTCGATTCCCGCTTGCATTGAAGCACGCATATAACGCAAAGCGAAGGCAGTTCCGCTTGCAGCTAAAACTGTAGCAGCATCCATCAACTTTTCGTCGATTACTGGAGCAGTACCTAATCCTTCGAATAAAGTAACTACTTTCTGCCCGTAAGCAGCATTTTCTTCTTGGTAAGAAATACAAGTTGCCGAAGCTCCAAATTGTGCCGCAATATTTGGCATGATTCGGATGGCTTGATGGTCTTTTCCTATTTTGTTTTGCAAGGCTTCAATAGACAATCCACTTACAGCAGAAGCAATAGTTTTATTAGAAATTACAGGAAGAATTTCGGCCAAAACAGTATCCACTTGATACGGTTTGATGGTTAAAACAATGATATCAGCTTCTTGAATATCATGTTTGTTATCCGAAGAAACGGTGATTCCTAAACCTTCAAGATGTTTGATATTAGCCACGTTTCGTCTAGTAACAGTAACTTGGTTGTTTTGGGTAAATTTAGCGATTCCTACTGCTACTGATACGCCTAGGTTTCCTCCTCCTATAATGTGTATTTTCATGGTTTATCTATTAAATATAAAACGTATTCTTTTTTAAAACACATAGAGACATAGCTTTTGAAAAGTGCTATAGGCGTTTTACTTTTTATAGCAAATCATAGCTTTGTGAACCAATGTATTGGTCTATGAACTCCTTTTTACCTATGTTCCTATGTGTTTAAACTTTTTTTAATTAAAATCCTAAGATCATTTTAGCAATGGAGAAATAAATTAAAATCCCGCAAATATCATTGCTTGTTGTAATGAAAGGACCTGTTGCCAAAGCGGGATCAATTCCGAATTTATCTAACAACAACGGAATAAATGTTCCTATCAATGAGGCTATAATAATTACTGAAATCAATGCACAACAAATAACAAAACCGATAATCACAGGTTCGTCTAATATAAAAAAACTTCCCAAAAATAAAATCGCTGCCAAGATGGAACCGTTTAACAAACTCAAGGAAATTTCTTTTATCAATCGGTTGAATAACGAACCACTCAAGGTATCATTTGCCAAACCTTGAACGATAATCGCAGAAGATTGTACACCAACATTTCCTGCCATCGCGGCAATTAGCGGTGTAAAGAAAAATAACTTTCCGTGCTCAGCCATAGCACCTTCAAAAAGGCCCAAAACTCTCACGGTAATAAATCCTCCTAAAAGCGCTAAAACCAACCAAGGCAAACGTGCTTTGGTCAACTCTAGAATACTATCATCGGCCTCAACGTCTTGGGAGATACCCGCAGCCAACTGGTAATCTTTGTCGGCTTCCTCACGGATTACATCAATAATATCATCAATAGTAATTCGTCCTACTAAGCGCCCCATAGCATCCACTACTGGAATGGCCTCTAAGTCGTATTTTTGCATGATTCTCGCCACCTCAACATCTTCGGCATCTACACTTACTGAGGTCACGTTTTTGATATAAATCTCAGATATCTGAGCCTTGGTTGAAGTAGTCAATAAATCTTTGAGAGACAAACGTCCTTTCAATCTATTTTCGTCATCTACCACATATATGGAATGTACTCTTGAAACATTTTCGGCTTGGGCACGCATTTCTTTAACACAGGTAAGAACATTCCAGTTTTCATTCACCTTCACAAGCTCTTTCCCCATCAATCCACCTGCCGTATCTTCATCGTAACGCAACAAGTCGATAATATCCTTGGCGTGCTCAATATCCTCTAATTCTGAGATTACCTCTTCTTTTTTGGATTGAGAAAGCTCTGCGATAATATCCGCAGCATCATCGGTATTTAACTCATCTAGCTCCTCAGCAATCTCTTTTGCCGAAAGGCGGCTTAATATATTTTCACGTAAATCATCTTCTAGTTCTAGAAGAATCTCTGCCGTTTTCTCCGAATCTAATACCTTAAAAATATAGGTTGCCTCATCAAAATCAAGTTCGTCTAATACCTCCGCTATATCAGCATGGTGCATATCATTCAATAAAACTTCAAGTTCCCTATCGTTTTTATTGACAATGTGCTGCTCTAGTTCGTGTATTAATTCTTTACTGATTTTAAATTCCATCGGCTTCTATTTTTTGAGTAAGTTCGATAAACTGTTCTACGCTCAATTGTTCAGGACGAAGATTAAAAACCTCCTCTTCACGCAATTTGTCGGACAAATTTAAGGTTTTTAAACTGTTGCGCAAAGTCTTTCTACGTTGTTGAAAAGCGGTCTTTACCACAGTGAAAAATAATTTTTCACCACATGGCAAACTGAAATCTGCTTTTCGACGCAAACGCAAAACACCTGATTTTACTTTTGGCGGCGGATTGAATACATTTTCATCCACAGTAAACAAATATTCAGCATCATAAAACGCTTGTGCCAAAACAGATAAAATTCCGTAAGTCTTACTTCCTTTTTTCTCGCAAATACGCTCAGCTACTTCTTTTTGAAACATCCCTGCAAACTCTGGAATTTGCTCTTTGTATTCCAACATTCGAAAAACAATTTGAGTCGAGATGTTATAGGGGAAATTCCCAACAATAGCGAATTGCTTACCAGCGAAAATTTCATTAATATCATATTTTAAGAAATCCTTAGAAATGATTTTCCCTTCCAACTTCGGATAGTTAACTCCCAAATAGTCTACGGATTCTGTATCAATTTCGACCACATACGTATTCACTGGTTTTTCCAACAAATACTTCGTAAGCACTCCCATTCCCGGCCCTATCTCTAGCACATCCTCGTAGCCTTCTAAATTCAGCGTGTCAGCGATATCTTTGGCGATGCTTTCATCTTTCAAGAAATGCTGCCCGAGGTGTTTTTTTGCTTTTACTTTTTCCATTTTTTTTATTTAACCGCAAAGACTCAAAGTAGGCACGAGGTTCACTAAGATTTTTGCTTGATTGATTATTAGCGCATCTTCGTTTTTACACGAATTTCACTAATTTACACGAAAACTGTTCATTGAAAATTTCACGAATCTGCCTTCGGCAGTTGGAATTTGTGTACTATATTTTATTTAACTTTTCTAATTAATGAACAATTGTGTTAACCTTTTGCTTTCCTGACTGAGTACTGCAAACTGTAACTAACCACTAAAATTAATGTTCCGAAACCACTTGTAACTCTGTGCGGAAGGTCAACATTTTCTCTCCAAAGAGTTTTTGTCCTTCGGCTTGTAAAGCAGGCGCATCTTCAAGGTAATAAAGTTCCAAAGTTTCTTTACTATCTGTAGTGTATTGTGTGGAATAGGTCACTCCTCCCATTTCTTCCTCAACCAAAACACGCACTAATCTAGCTGAAACAAACTTTCCAGTTGCAATCATTTCTGGAATGTGCTTGTGCTGCATCCAAATCATCCATTGGTCGTGTACGCTTTCGTGTATATTGGTAGTTACGTTGTATATTATCATGTTTTCTTTTTTTGGGTAATTGGTTAATCGGTTATTTGATTAATCGGTTAACTGGTTAACTCATTAAACTTTTTATTAAACGATTAAACTCTAAACAATTAACCCATTAAACCTTTTCTTAAACGATTAAACTCTAAACAATTAACCGATTAACCTTATTTACAAATTCTTATCTCCTCTAAGTTCTCTAAAACTTTTTCGCGCTTCTACAAAATAAATACTGTCTTCATGATTAAAGAGTATCTTCTCGTATAAGGGTTTTGCCATCTCGGGCGTTTTTAATTTTTTATTATAAATCTCAGCCGAAAAATACAAAGCTTCATCAATATAAATTCCGTCATTATGTTCAGTGATTATCGCTTGATATTGGCTTAACGCCAAAGTAAAATCACCTAACTTTTCATATACTTTTCCCAAGCGCAACAAAGTTACAGCTTCAATTT
This sequence comes from Flavobacterium sp. NG2, assembly GCF_034119845.1. Classification (NCBI taxonomy): domain Bacteria; kingdom Pseudomonadati; phylum Bacteroidota; class Flavobacteriia; order Flavobacteriales; family Flavobacteriaceae; genus Flavobacterium; species Flavobacterium sp. NG2. Next base: position 735,472 of record NZ_CP139420.1, read on the forward strand.
CCTGACCTTTGTATTTCTTTAAAATAGATTGAAACTGTTTAATCGCTTCCTCATTTCTATTTTGATACAACAAATAATCCCCTTTGGCAAATTCTTTTAAAGCCATTTGAGTTGAATCAGCTACTGTATTGTCGTTGATCAACAGAAAATATTCTAAAGCATCATTAGCAATCAATTGCGTACTGGCCGATTTCAATTCTTTAAACTGTTTTAAAGCCCATGGAAAATCAGCTTTAAAATAACTGGTTTTGGCCGCTTTCAAACTAGCTTCATGTGCTACCGCATCATTTTTTAAATCCAACTCTATTTGAGAATAATACAACAAAGCTTGATTGAATTTTTCTTCGAAAAGCAAAATATCCGCCAATTCCATTTTGACTTGTGCTTGCTGGTAAATGTTTAAAGGCAAATCGAGTGCCTTTTTAACAATCGTTTTAGCTTCCTCTGGTTTTTTCAAATTAAAAGCCACAAAATGCGCTTGAATCAGCTGCAAAGATAAACTAAATGGACTGATTTCATATTGTTTGAGCAAAGCATCCATTTCAGCATAAATCAGTGGATAGTCTTTTGGCAACGCTTTTTCAATTTTCATTTTCATCAAATAGGAATTGGCCTGTAGTAGTAATTCCAAATCTTTGGTGTTTTCTAAAACAAAATCTAATATCGTCTTTGCTGTTTCCGAATCTTCTTCTTCAATGCTCAATTGTGCTAAATTGACAATGTTAGATAATGATTCTGGGTTACGCTTATAGATGGATTTTTCTTGAATAAATGCTTTTGAAAATTCCTTTTGTTGTACATAATACCAACTCAAATAGTGATTCCAAAAAAGATCTTGACTTTTTTGCACTCGTATAACTAAAGCTTTTCGCAATAAATCACCAAAATTAGTATCCGCTTCATCAGTCATGAAACGCGACATTTGATTTTGGATTAAAATAGAATTTTGAGGGGTTTTATAGGCTTCGTCTAGAAAAGTTTCAATCATCTTTTCCATATTCCCTAATTGACCGTAAAGCAATCCTTTTTGATAATTAAAATTTAGATTAGGCATCTTTAACTCCGCAATTTCATACGCTTTCAAAGCCTCTTCTAGCAATACTTTTTTTTCAAAAGACTGCGCAACAGCATAGACTTCATACGGATTCAAGTTAATTTTATCAATCGCCTGATTGTAATAGTCTTTGGCTTTGAGATCGTTTTTCTGTAATTGAAAGTTATACCCTAATTCAACCAATAAATTGGCTTGTTTGTATTGTGATAATCGATTGGATATTGCTTTTTCAGCAACTTCAAATTGTTGTAATTGTTGGTAACAATCTATGGTACGGAGAAAATATTGTTGGTTTTGAGGAACGCTTTCTAGTAACTCTTGATAACTGATTTTGGCTTTTTCAAAATCGCCTTTGTCGTAGTAGTACTGTGCTAATTGCTCGTTTTGTGAAAACACAAAAACTGATGATAATAAAACAATATAGATAAAAATGTTTTTCATATTTCAGTTTTTTAATCAAAGACAATTTTGCAATTAAAACATTTAATTGACAAAAAATAAACCATTAAGAAATTAAGGCTATTAAGCTTAATGACTCTTAATTTCTTAATGGTTACTCTATTTTAAATTTTTATAAAATTTAATTTATAATATCAAATCCACAGTACGAACGCAATACTTCTGGAATAACGATTCCTTCTGGTGTTTGATAATTTTCAAGTATTCCTGCAAGAACTCTTGGCAAAGCCAATGCACTTCCATTTAGCGTATGTGCTAATTGGTTTTTACCATCTTTGTCTTTGAAACGCAATTTCAAACGATTTGCTTGAAAGGTTTCAAAATTAGACACTGATGAAATTTCCAACCAACGATCTTGCGCTGTTGAAAATACCTCAAAATCATAAGTCAGTGCCGAAGTGAATCCCATATCACCACCACATAAACGTAATATTCTGTATGGCAATTTCAATTCATTCAAGATATCTTTCACGTGTTCAACCATTCCATCTAGCGCTTCGTATGATTTCTCTGGATGTTCTACACGTACAATTTCGACTTTATCAAATTGATGCAAACGATTCAATCCACGTACATGAGCTCCATAAGAACCCGCTTCCCGACGAAAACAAGGGGTATAAGCTGTAGTCAATATAGGTAGCTCATTTTCGTTTAAAATTACATCTCTGAACAAATTGGTTACAGGAACCTCTGCCGTTGGAATCAAATATAAATTATCCGTTGCATCATGGTACATTTGCCCTTCTTTGTCAGGCAATTGCCCCGTTCCATAAGCTGACGCTTCATTTACAAAATGAGGCACTTGCACTTCATTGTAACCCGCAGCGGTATTTTTATCCAAGAAATAATTGATTAGAGCACGTTGCAAACGAGCCCCTTTTCCTTTATAAACAGGAAAACCTGCTCCTGTGATTTTGTTTCCTAATTCAAAATCAATGATGTCGTATTTTTTAACCAATTCCCAGTGTGGTTGTGCTCCTTCGTGCAGAACAGGAACTTCACCAGCTTCAAAAATATTTAGGTTTTCTTCGGGTGTTTTTCCTTCTGGAACAATGTCAGCTGGAAGATTGGGTAACGTATATAATTTCTCTGTAAGTTCATTAGCCAAAGATTCAACAACTTCTGCTAATTCCTTACTTTTCTCTTTAAGTGATACTGTTTTTTCTTTTAAAACGGCTGCTTTCGCTTTTTCGCCATTTTTCATCAATCCCCCTATGTCCTTGGATAATTTATTAGATTCAGCTAAAACATTGTCCATTTCAACTTGGGAAGCACGACGTTTTTCGTCTAATTGTATTACCGCTTCCACCACAGTTTTGGCATCCATATTTCTTTTTGCCAAAGCTTGGATTACTTTCTCCTGATTCTCTCTAATAAATGCAATTTGTAACATAGTTTGATTTTTATAACTCTAGTATCTATTTTCCATAAAGTACGCAAATTTAAGGAAATGTTTCATATAAAAAGGGACAAAGTCAAAAACTTAAAACAATGCTCTATAATACAAAAAAGACCGTCTCAAGGAGACGATCTTTTTGTTTTATTTCTAAAAAAATCAGTACCAACCCTTAGTCAATAACTACTTTTCTTGTACTTGTTTTTCCAGCTTCGGTAATTTTCAAAACATATACTCCTTTAGGAAGACTAGATACATCTAACAATCCAGAAGTTACTTCTTTTTCTAAAACTTGAGAACCAAGTACATTGTAAAATGTAACTAGTTTTACATCACTACTAGCTGAACTAATTAATAATTTTCCATCAGTAACAGGGTTAGGATAAACTTTTAATCCTTCGATGTCGTTTTTAGCTACGCTTAAAGGAACCTTACCTACAGCTTCAGCCCATGTTTTTGTTACTCTTATTTCATCAATTCCTGTAGGAGGAGTTGCTGCATTACTATCTTGTCTTATATAAAATCCACCAACAGATGTTACAGTACCATCAGTCAATGTTAACGAAGGACTTGTAGGTTCTGTAGCACTCACAGTTGGATCAATATATAAATCAGATTTACCTGTAGCTATATCATAACTTAACACTACTAAATGTGGTACATCAAAAGCAAACGTACCTGCAGTCCAAACTACGTTTGTACCTACTACCGAAGTACTTGAAATATGACTATTGCTTAATCCAAAATGGTAACTAGTCGCTCCAGCTGTACTTTGATTTCCTTTAACACATAAAGCTGCAAGATATTTAACTGACGGATTAGTACCTGTTGGAATATCACCTGCCAAAGAGACCATTTGCTTTCCATATGCATCAGGAGCTTGAGTTGATGCCCAACCGACTACTCTAATAATCAATGAGTAATATATTTTACCTGAAGTTTGAGAAGTAGGCCAAACAATAAGCGGCTTATTACTAGCTCCTTTCCAAATAAAAGAATTACCGACAGGAGCAGGCATTCCTGTAATTGACATAGTTTGAGCTTCAATCCAATCATTAAAATTAGCATTAGTTGATGATGCAGCTTGCCATGTCCCTACGCCAGTTAATGTTTTCCCTATTAATTGATTTGCTGCAGGAGCAGTAGGATAAACAGGATCAGTAAGAGCATAATTAAACGGCTCATACATGATTACTTGCCCAAAAGAGCTAAATGAGCCAAAAGCCAAAGCGGCTAATAAAAGTAATTTTTTTTTCATAATATAAATTTTAAAATTAGTAAGAATAATGGCATGCCAAACTGGATAACCAGTTTAGCATACCAAATATAAAGATTATATTTAGTTTTAAAAAACATTCTTTAAAAAAATATTTTCACGAAACTACTATATAACAACATGTTATTACATATATAATTAATAACCTACAATCACTAGTGTCCACTAAAAAATAAAATAAGTTCTTTGAAATTATTGTAAATCTGTATTTTAAGAGTCATATTTGAGCGTGACGATTTGAAATGATTATTATGTTCGTAATTCAACATTACGAATATGAATCAGGGTAAATATGTTTTCTCTCAATTGGTTGAATTTCTACCACAGCGTGTTTTTGATAGGTTAGCTGCTAAATATTTAGGCAATAAATCGGTCAAACATTTTACTTGTTGGAATCAATTATTATGTATGATTTTTGGTCAACTTTCAGCTAGAGAAAGTTTAAGAGATTTGATAATTGTTATAGAAGCACATCAATCAAAATCATATCATTTAGGATTTGGCAAAAACGTGACTCGTAGCAATTTATCCAAGGCTAATGAAAATCGCAATTTTAAAATATTTGAGGAGTTTGCTAATCATTTAATATTAATTGCTCAAGATAAAAACAGCAATGATACTTTTGAAATTAAAGGTAATATTTATGCCTTTGACTCTTCAACAATAGATCTATGTTTGAGCGTGTTTTGTTGGGCTCATTTCCGAAAAACCAAAGCTGGAATAAAGTTGCACACTCTTTTTGATGTTAGCACACAGATACCTGTATTTATTCATATTACAGAGGCAAATGTGCACGATGTTAACGCAATGGATGTTATAGATTATGAGCCATTTGCTTATTACATTTTTGACCGAGCGTATGTTGATTATGAACGACTTTTTCGCATTACAAAAGCTAATGCTTACTTTGTAGTTAGAGCAAAATCTAATGTAAAATTCAAAAGAATGTATTCTCAAAAAGTTGACAAAACAACAGGAATTAAATATGACCAAATTGGAAAAATAGAAGGTTTTTATACTTCGAAAGATTACCCAGAAAAGATACGAAAAATTAAATTTTTCGATTGTGAAAATAAAAAGACGTTGATCTTTTTGACAAATAATTTTGAACTATCCGCTGAAGATATCGCATTACTTTACAAACAAAGATGGCAAGTTGAATTGTTCTTTAAATGGATAAAACAACACCTAAAAGTTAAGACCTTTTGGGGAACAACAGAAAATGCTGTTCGGATCCAAATTAATGTAGCAATTATAACTTACTGTTTAGTTTCTATAATCTCGAAAGATTTAAAAATCAATCGTTCTACTTACGAAATTCTACAAATTTTATCTGCATCATTACTCGATAAAACATCTATAAATGAATTACTTATGAAATCAGATTACAATAATGTCAATGAACAAAATATTAACCAGCTGGTTTTCAGCTTATTTTAAGTGGACACTAGTGACCTACAATATATAACTAGAAACTAGTTTTTAACCAAAACCATTTTAGTTCCCACAATAGCTCCAGACTCGTTTAGGATTTTCAATAAATAAGTTCCGTTTTGAAGACTACTTACATCCATAGAGAAAAGTGAAGCATCAGAACTTGTTAATTTACTATTCAAAACTTCCTTGCCATCCATAGTATACATTATTGCGTGACTAGCATTTATCAATGAAGATTGCATATACAAAGTAGCAGAAACTGGATTAGGATAAACAGTAAAAGCATTGTTAAGTTGGTTCTTCTTTACGGATAAAACAGCTTGACCGTAAAATTCAATTTCGGAAATAGTTGAAAACGCAGAAGAGTTATTCCCTTTACCTGTAATTTTCACATATCTTGCTTGATCAGTAAATAAATAGGTTTTGAAAGCTGTTCCTAAATCACTTGTTACATCTACCATTGTTGAATAATTCACTCCATCAATAGAAAATTGAATACCATAATAATAAAACTTAGTCGAAGTACCAGTTGTAGCAATTTTAATTGATTCCAAAGTATATACTCCTCCAAAATCATAAGTCAACACCCCATAAGGAGCTGTTGTACTACCTGTCCCTAAATCAGACCATCTTGTACCTGTATCTTTATCCAAAGTATTTATAGCGTAATTAGAACGAGTAGCGTCAACTTGTTCTTGAGTCGCCGTCACCGTTACAGGTGCTCCTGCAACACCAGCATTTATTAATACAGCTCCAGAAGGTTTCCCATCTTGAGTAATCGTTAAGGTTCTTGTTAATCCTCCACCAATAACAGTTAAGGTTCCTGATCTAGAAGTTGTTGTTGTATTGGCCGTAGCTGTAACCGTTATTGAACCGTTGTTTGTTCCCGAACTTGGGCTAATGCTCAACCAACTAGGATTATCAATACTAGCAGTCCAAGCAACATTTGAACTAACTGTTGTCATTTTGCTCTCTCCAGCAGCTACTAAATTTGAAATAGCTGATAAAGTAAGTGTAGGACCAACCTGTGTTACAGTTAAAGTCACAGGATCAATACCGTCTCCGGTCACTGTTAAAAGCCCCGCTCTAGTAGCACCAGAATTATTTGCGGTAGCAGTAATTACAATAGAGCCATTACCAGTTCCTGAAGCATTATTTACACTTAACCAACTTGGACTATCAACGGTTGCTGTCCAACTAAGATTTGTAGTTACGTTTGTGGTTTGACTCCCCTCCCCTATGGAAAAACTATTTATTGCAGACAAAGCAAGAGGAATGTTTTCATAAGCAGAAGGCCCAACTGTTGCTGTTGTCATTGGCATATAGCGAACTGATTCCATGCTAAAATGGTCAGCACCAGGATTACTCGTTGAAGGTCTAGATTGCCCATCAATATCTTGCTCATTAGCAACTGAAGAAGCATTTGCATAAAGCGGAGTTGAGGCCGTAGATTTCCATGTGCCCGTAGCGCTATTAAACACTAAATTAGGATTTTCATTAATCACCTGACTGCTACTTGACAGTGTGGTAGTAGTGGCACCTGAAATTAAAGTGGCACTTCCAGTAGGGTACATCAGGTTATTTTTCCAAGTTATATCAGAACCTTGGTCCTTACCATCCACTATTTTTACCAAACTATTTCTATCACTAGTAATAAGATTATTTGCAATTGTAACATCTTTCATTTTTTGGCCATAGGCACCATTATTAGAAAACCCTATTTCGATTCCTTGATCATTATTTACCAAAGTATTATAAGCAACCAAAAGGCGTTCTATTCTGTAATGCTTGGTTAAATCAGAACTACTTCCTTCAATTGCATCTCCTTGAGTCAAGGTAATTGGCGCATCCCATTTAGTTCCGTTCAGTCCTTCAAAGTAATTATTGATTATAACGTGATCTGTACCATAAACTCTCATTCCTCCGGTATATAATTTGGTTGACTCGTTAGGAGCTGGAGCATTTCCTATTTCACGACCATTACCAAAGAAGTAATTCCCCTCTGCTCTATTTCTGTTTCCATGTCTGAAAGACAATGTTCCATAGCTACCTCTAAAAGTGTTGTGTCTGATGATATTGTCACAAGATTTCACTGATACAATTTCAGGATCTCCATCACAATTTTCAAATAAGTTATATTCTACCGTTGTAAAACCACTTGACTTAGACATATCACTCCAACCCACTCTAATAGATTCCTGTTCATTAACCGCTCTAGGACCATTGTCTTTGAAATAATTATGATCAATACGATCGTATTGCGATTGATGTTTTGAATTATTACCATCTATGGTTATGTAATGACCAGCGGTGCGCTTGTTTTGAAAGGTATTATGATCAATACGATTGTGGTGACTCGGATTGTTATAAGGGAAAACAGTATCGTCCCAAACACCTCCAATATACACCCATTTGATAGCAACTGTTGTAGTCAAATCAAATACATTTCTTGTAATTCTGATATTATTCGATCCTTCAAGTTTTACCAAAGTACTTGAACCAGTGGCAATAATATTAAAGCCTTCAACAGTTATATGAGCGCATCTTTTAAAAGTAAAATATGAATTCCCTGTCAAAGTAACCCCTCCAACAGTCTCTGCTTTGATAATAATTGGATTGGAGGTAGTTTGATTTAAATCTGTAAACCCTCCTTGAAAGTTAGAATAACTTCCATTTTTAAGAATAAAAGTTCCCCCAGTGGTTCCCGCCGCTTTTACAGCTGTGATTAAAGCACTTGCACTCGTATAGGTCGTTTGTGCTTGCAATGCATTAAAAAACAGAAAACACATTAACACCATAATTTGGTTTAACGAATTGGTTTTTAAAATAGTAATTTTTTTCATTATAATTTTTTTGGTTGGTTGGTTGGTATGGAAAACCATATTGGTTTACCAATTTGAAAAACCAAATATATGATAATTATTTATTAAAAAAATTAAAAACACAAAAATTAACACCTAAAAAACAGTCAAATCAGAAATCACCCCCATCAACTACATTATTGACATACAACAACTTAGATACTAGAAATAAAAACAAAAAAAATACCGACATGAATTTCATGTCGGTATTTATATAGAAAACTAAATTTAACTTTTTTTGAAATAAATCTTTTTTAAGGCTTACTGCCCAGAAACAATACAATTTACTGCATTATTTAGATTTATTATTTTAAAAACCATATAACATTAGTAACCAGAGTTTTGTGTAATTATTCCATTAGTTGCTAATATTTCTGAAATTGGAACAGGAAACAAATGATACTTACTATCAATTGTGACACCCATTTCAGCATTTACAGTTCCTGTTCTCACTAAATCAAACCATCTTTGTCCCTCAAAAGCCAACTCTAACCTTCTTTCATTTAGAATTGCAGTTCTAACAGCAGCTTGAGTTAATGCTGTACCACTTAAAGAAGTTAACCCTGCTCTAGTTCTAATAGGATCCAATCTAGCTAAAATACTTGCTGAATTTAATCCACTTGCATTCGTCGTTTCATTTAAGGCTTCTGCATACAACAAAATAATATCTGCTAATCTTAGTTCAATCCAGTCATGATTAGGACCGTTTGCTTGATTGTATTTTGGAGATATAATTCTAGCTCCTGATTGAAGAATATTTACCGATTTCCTATCATCTCCATTATCATAAGCAGAAACTAAACGTGGATCAACAGGTGATTGTGATTTTGTATCTTGTCCAAGATACCATGACCAAAACTCAGTAAATCCATATTCGTCTATTATTGAACTTGAAATTTGAGTTGCAAAAAGAATTTCTGAATTCAAATCATTTGTACTCCCAAAAACACCAGCATAAGTTGGGCGTAAATGAAACTGTGTCGTTGACGATGAGCCCATCGCTGCAGCAGCATTTACAACAGCAGCTAGTTCTGGTGTAGCAAGAGTAAAATTACCCATTTGCATATACACTTTTCCAAGCAATCCTTGTGCCGCATACTTTGTTGCTCTTCCAGTAGAAGATCTTGTAGCACTTAAAGCATCTCGAGCAGCCATCAAATCAGGAATAATTACGTTGTTATAAACATCAGCAACTGGTCGTCTTTTTAAATCATAAGTCGGGATATCAGGTATATTTGGCGTTGTCCCTGTAAATACGACAACATCTCCAAAAACGCGCACTAGTTTAAAGTAAGACAAAGCTCTTAAAAATTTAGCTTCAGCCACATGTGTAGCATTTGAAGAGTTTTCAATAACGTTGTTTGTACTCAATATAGCCTTGTACATAGCCGCATAGAACGGACGGAAAAATTGATTATCCATTGCCGTTAAATTAGGCCCGTAAATATCAAATTCCGTATAGGGAGACTCAAACATTTTCGCATTGTCAGCCCTGAAGTCACCCATTACCGCCATAGGTGTTACAGAACCTATCTGATAGTAATATGCTGCATTTAAAACTCCCTGAAAATCTTTTAAAGAATTTGATCTAGCGATATTTGGTGGAACTTGATCCAAATCATTATCACATGCTGTTGTTAACAACACTAATCCAAATAATAATATATATACTCTTTTCATTTTTTCTTTTTTAAAAGTTAACATTTAATCCTAGCGTAAAGCTTCTAACTATAGGACTTGCACCTACTTGTACTCCATAGGTAGTAGGACCTGCATAACCAGTATTGGTAGTATCCACACCCTCTGGATTAAAAGAAGTATAATCTTTCCCCATTAAATATAATAGGTTAGTAGCAGCAGCATACACCCTTGCAGAACTTACACCTACTTTAGCAGCCAATTCTGATTTAAAAGAATATCCTATTGTAAGGTTTCTCAAAGCAACATAAGAAGCGTCTTGAATTTGCGCATCTAATTGATTATTTGAATCTAAATAAGGTAATCCATTATGCTCCGCAATACCTTTTCCTGGGGTCCCTTCAGGAGCATTATACTCTGCATCAAAACGAGTACTTAATCTTCCACCAAATTCTGAATTCCAATAAATTGGATCAACATTCCAAACCTCCGCTCCGTGAGATCCTTGTAATTGGAATGACATATCAAAATCTTTATATTTAAATGAACTGTTCAATCCCCAGTAGAAGTCTGGTGTATTTTGTCCTATTTTAACTAAATCTCCACCTTCAGCAACTGTTTTGGTTTTATCAATAACACCATATCCAGGCTCACCAGGAGACTGTTGATCTTTAACATAAAAAGCAGAACTACTCATGCCAATAAGTAAACTTGGATCATTCATATATTTATCTTCAACTTTTCCAAGAGTTTGAATTCCCCACATTTCACCAATACCTCCTCCTACATAGTTTCTAAAAACAGGTCCTCTACCACTCTGACCATAAATTTGTCTTGGCAATTCAGTCAAACCACCTAAATCTTTAATTTCAGTTTTTACTGTAGATAAGTTGGCAGAAACATCCCATGAGAAATCATTATTTTGCACAAGACCTGCAGATAATTCAAACTCTAATCCAGAGCTTCTTACATCACCTGAATTAAGTCTTATTGAAGGAGTTCCAAGTACTTCTGACACACTTTGATTAATTAAGATATCTTGAATATCTGAGGTATAATAATCAACACTCAATCTGAAACGATTATTTGTAATTCCAAAATCAACACCAAAGTTTGTCTCAGTATTGGTTTGCCAGGTTAAATCGGGATTTGCAACATCGCTAGGAAGTAGAAAACCGGTTCCAAACACGGTTGCTTGAGGTCGCAAAAGACTCAATGAATTATACGCTCCTAAATCAGAAGTAGTCCCTAAGGACCCTGTACTAAATCTTAGTTTTACCAAGCTCAATAAATCTGATTTGTAAAATGACTCTTTGTGCACATTCCATCCTAAAGAAACCGCCGGAAACGTTTGGTATTTTTTATTAGCACCAAAACGAGAATCACCATCTCTTCTTACCGATACCGACGCCAAATAACGATCGTCATACGCATAATTCACTCTTCCGAAAACACTTTTTCTAATTATGGTCTCGTCTCTTTCTCTTACAGTTATATCCGCAGGATCAAATAAGCTATAATCAATAACATCTCTAAATGGCACATTAGTTCCAGCTAAAGAAACTCCTTTGTAATAAATACTTTGAAATTCAACACCAGCTACAGCAGATATCTCATGTTTACCCATTTCTTTGGTATAACTCAAAGTAGTTTCACTTAATACTGAAGATTGTTTTAATTCTGTTTGATCTAAATTAGTTTGATTAGAACGTGCCTGAGAATCTGACTCTAAACCTCTCCAGTAATAATCTTGAACATCATTAAGATCAGCTCCCAAAACAGTTTTTAAATTTAACCCTTCTAGAAGACTATATTGTAAATAAGTATTTATGTTAGCAAAATACGTTTTTTGATAACGGTCTGTGTTGTCTAACTTTGTTGCAGGACCAGCATCACCTGTCCCTCCAATACCATTACCAGCTCTTCCATAATGCCAATCTTGCGCAGTCATACCTGGTTGTAAAGTATAAATACTTTTATTAAATGGAGAATCAGGACCTGCTCTATAACCAGAGTCAAATGAACTACTAAGTCCAGGTACACCTGAAGTTGACAAAGCTGCTCTTTGAGCATCTAATTGTTGAACAAAGGCGATAGAAGCTGCCGTATGGTAAATAGGACTAATATTATAAGCCCTAATAAGATCTCTCATATCCCAACCTACAATATCTCTTTTAGATGTAAATCCATTAAAACTTACTCCTGTTTTGAATTTCTCTCCTAATTTAGCATCAACGTTCATACGTGCATTAATTTTCTCAAAACCTTGAGTAATTACTATGCCCTCAATATTTTGATGACCAAGTGACGCAAAATATTTCACATCCTCAGTACCTCCACTCATGCTGAAATCATTACTAATACTTTTTCCAGTGCGGAAAAGCCAATCTTCTACAGCTAAAACATCAGGTGCATTTTTAAAAGCATTAATTCTATAGTTTAAAAGACCTGCATTCACTCCTGAAACATTATAAGTACCATCAGCTATACCCGATTCTAATTTATTCCCCCATTCACTAGCAGTCATTTGTACATTGTCTTTCACGTATCTATTCGACACACTTGAGTAAGCATTGTAGCTAAAACTAGGCTTACCTGCTTTACCTTTTTTGGTTGTAACCAAAATTACACCATTAGCCCCTCTAGAACCATAAATAGCAGCTGAAGCAGCATCTTTTAATACCTCTAAACTCTCGATATCATTTGGATTAATAGTTGCAATACTTCCTGAAATAGGATATCCATCTACAACAATCAACGGACTAGAATTACCGTTAACAGATGATGCAGCTCTAATTTGAATCTTAGGATCTGAACCTGGCGCTCCATCTTGAGCTTGGATTCTTACACCTGATAACTTACCAGCCAACGCTTCATCAACACGACTAGCTTGTACAGCTGCAACATCCTCACCACCAATTTTTGCAATTGCTCCTGTAAGATGTGATTTTTTACGGGTTCCATATCCAACAACTACAATTTCTTCCAATTCATTAGAACTATCAGCTAGTACAATGTTAAGAGTCTTTTGATTTGTAATCTTAATTGATTGCATTTTGAAACCTATGTACGAAACTTGAAGTACATCTCCAGATTTAACTTCCAATCTGAACTTTCCATCAATATCGGTTGAGGCGCCTTTTGTAGAATTAGCTATAATTACATTAGCACCAGGGATAGGCATTTTACCTCCATCTACTACCGTACCGGATAATATATATCCGCCTTGCGCAAATAATGATATATTAAATATCATCATTAGCATTAAAATAAGTTTAGTTTTTAAATTCATGGTTAATTTGTTTGTGATTAAAATGATTGATTAATTCTTAAATAATCTTTTAAATTAAATTGTGCATTTCATTTTTAAAATAATTTTTTGGGTTTAGAAATTAGACATTATTGATTCGCTACACTGACAAACCAATCTGGTTCGCCAAATATAAGTCTTATAATTATGTTAAAAAAATATTTTATATGATTTATTCAAAAAACACCATTAAATTTCAATAAATGAAACGATATTAATTAAAAAAAGCAGGAAAAATTTATTAGCAATAAAAAAAATGAAGTTTTAATGAACAAACATTGACTATGACAGAGATTCAGCATAATTAATTTTTAGGATAAACAGACAGAATAAACCTATATATCATAAAATTTTAACATACAGTCATTAAAAAAGAACCAAGATTTACTATCTACTTATGTGAATTTTTAATCAAAAAAATACCACAAACACCAAGCTACTGAATTTAAAAAAACCCAACTTACAAATACATGCAAGTTGGGTTTATAATCAATTAGTATTACTACTAATCCTATTTTAGAAGAATTCTATTTTTTCAATTCTTTTATTATTTCTATACATTCTCTAGTTAAAGATTCAATCTTAGCTAAATCAAATTTACCATCGGCTTCTGCTTTAACAAGTTTTGACCCCATACCAACACAAACTGCACCGGCTTTAAACCACTCAGTTAAACTTTCACGAGTTGGTGACACCCCACCAGTTGGCATAATAGTTGTCCAAGGTTGAGGCCCTTTGATTCCGTTGATAAAAGCAGGACCGTATAATTCCCCTGGGAATAACTTCACTACTTCACATCCCATTTCTTCAGCTCTAGCAATTTCAGTTAATGACCCACAACCAGGTGACCACATCACTTTACGGCGATTACATACAATAGCTATATCCTCTCTAAATACTGGCGTCACAATAAAATTAGCTCCCAACTGCATATATAAAGAAGCCGCAGCTGCATCTGTAACCGAACCTACTCCTAATACCATACCAGGTAATTCTGCAATAGCATATTTAACTAAAGCGGTAAAGATTTCATGAGCAAAATCTCCTCTACTTGTAAATTCCAACAAACGAGCTCCACCATCATAACAAGCCTTCATCACTTGCTTACTCACTTCGATATCTTTATGATAAAACAAAGGTACGAGACCTGTTTCTTTCATTACTTGTGCTACTTCAATTCGTGTAAATTGTGCCATTTTATTTATTTTTATCTTGATACTTTTCCTGAAAAATCCCCTGAAAGTAATTTTTCAATTTCTGGTTTTGTTACTAAATTATAATCTCCTGCTATAGTGTGTTTTAAACAACAAGCCGCAACAGCAAAGTTTAATGCTCTTTGTTTGTCTAATGGCTCTTCATTCAAACCATAAATCAATCCACCCATAAAGGCGTCTCCACTTCCTACTCTATCAACAACAGGAGTTACTTCTTGAACTTCTGCATTGAAAATAGTTTTTCCATCATACATTACTCCCCCAATGCGTTGGTGCGAAGCACTAACAGAATAGCGCAAAGTAGTTGCAACATATTTCATTTCAGGACACATATCGAAGATTTTATCATATAGAGCTGGTAATGCTGCACTATCCTTATAATCAGGATCAACTTTATCTAACCCCAACATAAAATAAGCCGTATCAATATCTCCTAGAATCACATTGCTATACTTTAACATTTCTGGCATAACTTCTTTCGGTTGTTTACCATATTGCCAAAGTTTAGCACGATAATTCAAATCCGTAGAAATAGTTAATCCCATATCGTGAGCAACCTTAATGGCTTCAAGACAAGCTTCAGCAGCAGATTCAGAAAGTGCTGGTGTGATACCGCTCCAATGAAACCATGTAGCTCCTTTTAATATTTCCTTCCAATCAAACTCTCCTTTTTGAAGGCTTGACATAGAACTATTTGCTCTATCGTAAATAACATTACTAGCACGAGTACTAGTTCCTGTCTCTAAGAAATAAATACCTAACCTATCACCTCCAAACAAGACATTATCACAACCTACATCTAATTTACGCATTTCTTTCAAAGCACTAATACCTATTTCATTGTCAGGAATTTTAGTAACATATTCAGCATTCATACCATAATTGACTAATGATACTGCTACGTTAAACTCTCCACCTCCGTAGGTAGCTTTAAAAGATTCCGCTTGAGAAAATCGTAAATGTCTTTCTGTAGACAAACGGAGTAAAATTTCACCAAAAGTGATCACTTTTTTCATCTTAATTATTTCCAAATTGATTAACATTGTTTTAGCTAAGCTAAAAATATATAAAAAAACCTTCAATCGTTTTCGAAAGAAGGTTCAAAAGTAACTTTTTTTAAAACTAAATCAGATTTTTTTTTAGCCAAAAACTAATTCTCCAATGTCCTCAACATTAATCCACAACTGGGAGAAAGTCTATTAAATATCAGATACATCACTAAAATTAGCACTTCACAAGTTTTACCTTCTAATGCAAAAAACTATATGTACTCACATTCACAAGAACTTTGGATTTTGTTAAATCATCGTAAAATCTTATTTCAATCTTACGATGATTAAAAACAATTACCAAAGTAATCTATTTTGGATAAATCTATTTATATTCCTAAAGCTTGACCTCCACCAATTTGGATAGTTTCAGCAGTTATGAAAGAAGCATCATCACTTACTAAGAAAGATATAACACCAGCTACTTCTTCTGGCGCTCCTAATCTACCTAATAATACACTACTTTTCCAAGAAGCAAAAACTTCAGGCTTAGTAGCTTTAATTTGTGCATGGAAAGGAGTATCAATTGTACCAGGAGATACAGCATTCACTCTAATACCGTACTCAGCTAAATCTTTAGCTAAAGCTCTAGTAATCGATTGAACCCCACCTTTTGAAGTTGCATAGATACCAGCACCTGGTCCCGCACCATTCCAAGCAGCATTTGATGTATAGTTAATGATTGAAGCGTTTTCACCTTTTTTAAGGAAAGGAATAGCAGCTCTTGAAGCAAAAAATACTGAATCAAGGTTCAAAGCCATAACAAATTTATATTCTGCTGTTGTCATTTCTTCAAATCTAGCTCTTACACCAATTCCACCAGTATTATTAATTAAAGCATCAATTTTACCGTACTTTTCACCTATTTTATTGATGTTTTCAGTTACCGCTTCATCATTTGTAGCGTCAAAACCGTAATATTCAGCTGTAATTCCTTCTGAAGTAAGTTCTGCTATTCTTTCAGCACCTGCTTTATCATCAATACCATTTAAAATTACAGTATATCCATCTTTACCTAATCTTTTAGCAACTTCGAAACCAATTCCTCCAGTTGCACCAGTAATAACTGCTACTTTACCTTCTACTTTACCCATTTTTATTCTATTTAATTTAATTTATACTTATTTTATTTGTTCAATTTTGCCTACTGTCAAGAAAACAGACAATAATGACAACGGTACTAAAGCCGCTAACAATCCAAACAATAAAGGCCAACTAGAAATCTGACCAGCAAATAAAATTGCCAATATAGTTCCTAATACTGCTGATGCACCTCCTAAACCTGCTAACGAACCAACTGATTTTCCACCGTGTAAGTCACTTGGTAAGGTTTGAAGATTTGTCATTGTAAACTGAAAACCACCTAGTACGAAAGCCATTAATATTACAGCCAAAGTAGCATTTGGAACCATCACCGATGCAATTACTGACGGAACAATAATAGCACCACCTAACAACATGGCTACTTTTCTTGCTCTATCAACTGTTGCTCCGTTACGTATTAAATAACCAGAGAACCAACCACCAGAAATACTACCAATCATCGCGCCTAAATAAGGTACCCAAGCTGAAAAGGCCAACTCTTTAATGTTCAAGTTAAATTCTTCTACTAAATACATTGGAAGAAACGTAACAAACATCCACCAAATAGGATCTAGGAAAAAACGTCCTAGAATTACAGAGTAATTTTTTCTATTTGCAAGAAGCTCACCCCATGTTTTTCCAACTTCGTTAGTCACCTTAGACTCTGGTTGATTGCTTACAATATATTCACGTTCTTCTTCAGTAATCCACTTATGTTCTTTCGGTCCTTTAGTATTAATAATCAACCAAGGCACCAACCAAGAAATTCCCAAGACCCCAACAACTACGAATGTCATTTTCCAACCAATTGACATGTATAAAGACAAAATAACAATTGGTGCAAGAATAGAACCTATTGATGCTGCAGCTCCAAAAAGACCTTGTGCAAAAGCTCTTTCTTTTTGAGGAAACCATTCGGCATTACTCTTAGTAGCACCTGGCCAAGGACCTGCTTCCCCTAATCCAAGCATCATTCTAAATCCTGTCAAAGAAACTTTTCCTTGTGCTAAAGACGTAAGAGCATCTGCTAGACCCCAAACCAATACTGAGGTAACAAAACCACGACGTGTACCAATTCTATCATATAACTTCCCAGAAAATAATTGACTAAAACCATAAGCTATCATAAAGAAAATAGTGATAATTCCCAATTGCTCTTTGGCTTGTCTTGACGCTTCTTCAGGTGAAGCATCTTTATCGACAATGCCTAATTCATAGGCAATACCCTGACGATTCACAACAATCTGTCCATCATCTTTAAAATTGACCAACGCAGCCTTCTGTACAATTTTTTCACCTCTTTTAGAAACTAACAGATAGGTACTATCTTTAGCCATAAATTGAGCTTGATTTTCTTTGGAATCAATTTTTATTTCATCCACTAATTGATACTCTATATTGGCTACCCACATATAATTGAGCGTACCTCTATCCAAGTAATTAATTATTGTGATGATCATAATCAATCCAATAATCCACCATCTTAATCCTTTAATTTTCATAGTCTTATCGTTTATTTTTAATCTTGGTTTACTTTTTAAAAAAGCCAAAAAATACCTGTACCTCTATTTTTCAATAAGGTGAAATGAATTATACAATATAAAAAAGTGTTATTTTAGGAATCAGAATAATCTATACAGAAATCCCTATTTTACTAAATTTTTATTTTATCTCTTAAACATTATAGCAATATTCATATAGTGCTTTAAAATGCTCCTTCATTTTTTGTTTTGCCAATTGTGTGTCTTGAGCAATAATAGCTTCATAAATAGCAGTATGCTCCTTTATTCTTTTAGCCGTTTCATCACTACTTTTTTCACACACATGATACTTTTCAAAATTGATTAAAATTTCTGGTATAATAATCAACATCATATTATTCATGGTACTATTCCCACTAGCCCTAGCAATTGCTAGATGAAAAATTAAATCTTCTTGCACTGCATCTTCTCCTTTTAAAGCCTTTTCTGAATAGGCATCAAGAGCAGCTTTTATCTGAACTAAATCTTCTTCAGTTCTTCTAGTCGCAGCTAACCGAACTGTTTTCAATTCTATTAAAATTCTTGTTTCAACTAACGATTTAAAATCGGATCCTCCTAATCTCAAAATATCATCTATTATTCCGTTAATAGCTATAATCCCGATATCAGCCACAAAAGTTCCGCTTTGAGGAATAGATTTCAATATTCCATAAAACTCCAATTTTTGGATAGCTTCACGTACACTGCTTCTACTCACGCCAAACTTTTCAGACAACATACGCTCTGAAGGTAATTTGTCTTGTGGTTCGAGATTCTTATAATTGATATATTCTCTAATCTTAGCGATTATTGAATTTAAGGATTCTTTATTATCTTTTCTTGTGACTACTTCTAATTTCATAATTCAATTTTTAAAAATTATCTGGTTAACCAGATTGGTTCGTAAAATTATAAAAAAAACAATACAAAAACAAAAAAGAAAAAATAAAAAACCTTACACTAAATAACTGTTAATGAGTTGCTTCCAAAGAATAAATCTTAACTTTTGCAAATGTACCAGGGGTTTTTGATTGAAAATAGTTCCCAGCCTTGAAATAATTCTCAAAAACACCCCATTTTTTTATATGGATATCATCATAAACAAATGATTCAGTACCATTTAGAACAACTTCTAAACGACCATCAGAGACTTTAATTTCTAAAGTAAATTTGTTGAAATCAACTTTTTCTTTAAAGTTTCGACCTTCATCATCTCCCCATGCATGATCAGAAAGCATATCTTTATATTCTGCATTCAAATCTTTTAGCACCTTTGTTTTTACACGTATCTTTCCTTTGTCCCAATAAATTTTCAAAATCGGTGCGGCATTATTATCTTTTTGGCCAATTAATTGACGTTGCTCATTGGTCAATCTTCCGTGAATTTGGGCAATAATTACACGACTGTACTTCCCATCTGGTTCTTTTGAAATATCTTCAATAGCATAAGTCCCTTTAAAATATCCACCTTGAGCAAATGTCCAATTTACATTGTTATCTCCTACAACCATCGTTTCTCTTAGCTCTGACCTTGAATAATGACTGTTAGCCGTTGAAGTTCCCGATGGATAAGCATAAAAAACGATTGACTTATCTTTTGGATCATCATACATATACTTCTTCACCCCCTCAATGTTATTGTAATCCAAAATCTCTGGATACCCTAACTGTATTGGCTTTCCAGGCTTATTAGGATCTTCCTCAGGAACGGTTACCGTCCAATGTGATAAATCAATATTAGCGGTTTTCTTTTTAGACTTTTTATCTTGACTATAACCGATAGCAACTACAGCACACATTACAAGGACAGCTGTTTTTGAAAAATTTAAATCCATTTTAATTCTTTTTAAATTACTTAAGCATTGCAAAATGCAAGGATGATTACGCCTTTAATACCAATTTGGTAAACCAATTTGGGAAACCAAATATAAGAACTATTTTCATTAAAAAAAACTAAATCACCATTTATTTATAAATTACTATCTAAAAAGTCCAATTCATACACTAATTTATTGGTTTCAAAAAGATTAAAACCAAAAAAAAGGGTATTCATTGACGAATACCCTTTTTTCCTAAAACATAATTCTTAACAGAATTTAAACCAAAATTAATTTGTTGTTTTATAATGTGTTCCAACCCAAGTATATGTTGTCTCACCTATTTTAATTTGATGTTTATCAGTACTTGAATTATTTGTAGTTGCTATAATAAACAAAATTGTCTTTCCGTTTTTATTTTTGATAGTCACAGCCACATAATCTGCATCTTCATAAATTAATTCTACATTTTCAACAGAACTAAAAGCATTAGTTGCATTTTCAGTTACTGGACTATAACTTCCGTGACTCTCTGTTACAGTTACAAAAGTAGCCTTTTGACTTTCTTTTTTACGAATAATAAAACCTGAATCCCTACGAAGATTAAAATTAGGATCATTTGCACCTAAGCGCACGAATAACAATTCATCATTAGGCTTTGTTGCCGAAGTCAAAGAATAAAATATACCATTATCCAACCATGAAATTTTAGTATTCTCCGCAGTAGCTTTTCCTACTCCTTCTTTCCATAGATGTTGATAACCATAAGACTTCCCTAACGGCTCTAATGTTTTTGGTGTTTCATAAGCAAAATTAGAAGACATCATTTGCCCACCATAATAGAAAGGTAAATCATATTGGTTGGCTTTATCTGAATCAATTTGAAAAATATCTAACAAAACTGGCTTTTCATATCCTTCATCTTCAACCAATACCATAGTACGGTGCATTTTTGTCCCTGGATAAGCATTTGCTTCAGTTGCACTAATTATTTGTAGTTTTGGATTTGAAACATCATACAAATACTTCTTAGACGAAAATTGATTTCCAGTTTCAAAATCCGCTTTAAAATGAGATACTTCATTTTGAACTATCGTATTATGAGCAATAGTCTGTTTTGCCCAACTGGTATTTTCTTTCAGATAATTTCCACCACCTTTTTGCTCAATATTTACAAATCGTGCTAAACCATAATCTTGAAAAATCTCTGAACTGTTGTTATAATATGAGAATGAAAGTTTATCAAAATGTCCGTGACTTAATCCTTGGGCTGCATATTTCATTACCAAGGTCAATTCACTTCCTTTGTTTTTATTTCGAATAATAGCAACTCCGCCATCTTTTCCCTCTGGACCATCTGACAAATCGATTGATTTTTTTTCAAATGGCTTAGCCAAACCTTTTTTAACTGCTAATGCCACTGCCATACCTGAATTATCTAATTGGACTCTTCCTTGTTTTTCAGCAATAGACAATAAAGATGGATCTTTACCTCCAAACAAGTAAGCAATATCAACTACCGAGACTAATTCTCTTGAATAATATGACATTCCTTTTTGACCATCATTTAATGGGAAAAATTCACCTGCTGAATTGGTCAAATTTAACAATGCATAAACCGCTTTGATAAGAATCCCATTTTTATATTCGAAAATCTTTAATTCAGGTTTGGTATTTTGTAATGCTTCCGCAAAAACCATAAATGGATACATCGCATATCTTTGATAATACGGCCCTTCGGTATAATAACCATCTGGTGAGAAAGGCTCATCAACATTAGCTAAAAACCCCGTTTTTTGTCCTTCTTTCTTAATTAAACCACCATCATTGTCTTTCATCCCAGGCGGCAATCCATTCTCTTTTAAACCATTTAAAGCACGATCAAGTAGTTCGGCATCATTCATTACTAGTGCTATCATCCCCACACCAACATTTCCCCAAGTACTGTGATTATGTACCCTATCAAAAAATTGAGGGGAACCAATAGAAATAAAATCAGCAAAAGGTTTAAACAAATCTTTTTCTATTTTATCGCGATCAGAAGCGCTAATGAAATCGTAAACACAATCATAAGCTTGACTCGTATATACTAACCAATTGGCATCGTTTAAAGCTTGCCAAAACAATTTCCCACGAGCATAGGAACGGGTTTGTGGATGCAAAGGTAAGGTTGGATACATTTTGGTATAAGCCAATAACATATCACGAACATAAACAGCATATTTTTTATCGTTTAAAATTTGATATAAAACACCCGCTTTTTGTATAATCAAAAAGTTCTTCTTGTGACGCTCATGAGTGTACCCCCCTGAAAAATCTTTTGGTATAGGCGTAATAATTCCCAAAGCGATTTCGGCATCAACTTCTGCCTTTACATCTGCCAAAGTAGCATCAAAAAGAGGCACTTTACCTAATTTCGAACGAATTTCAGACACTCCTTTTTTAGTTAGAACTAAAGATGGGTGCCCTTGACCAACTGCATTTTGAATTACAAATAATGTAATAGCAACAGCTAATCCTTTTAGAAAACGGTTGATTTTCAATTTCATAAGTATGTTGATTGTTGTTAATTCACAAACCAAATTGGTAAACCAATTTGGTTTGTCAAATATAGCGTTATTTTTAATAAATAAAAAAACTGCGTTAATAAATTAACATTTTATCTAATAAATAAGATAAAATTAAGGGTACTGGCAGATTCGATTATCAAGCTTTGAATACTATAATAAATGGAGCAATCTAAATTAATCTTATACACCCCATACTTTTCGGGGATTTAATAAAATTAAACTCTTTTAATTTCGCGACCCAAATAATCCTCTAAAAGCTCGAACATAGCATCTACTGAAAGTATTTGCGTGTCTGGATGATTTTTAAGAAAATCCGCATTGAGTTGCGCTAGATTTTCTTCTAATTCGAAAAAAGTATCATTGTTTAAGATATCACGAATCGGATTAACCCCTTCCAATTTTGATTTGAAGAATTTTTCACGTTTTACGCTACTCATCAATTGGACTTTTTTGCATTGTTGTTTAAAAAGCTCCAAATGGTTCTTGGCTCCAATCAACGCCAAACCTTCCTCTATTAATTCGTTTAACTCAGTGTTCCAACGCGAATTGTGAATGAATTGTGCAAAATTGCCCTCTACACAATTAGAGTAATAATAATCCAAATAATAACTCATCAAGGCATCTTCATGAATAAAATCATCATCGATTTTCTCTTCACGCATTAGGTTAATCACCGAAATATTAGAGTTGATAACGTCTTGAGGGTTTTCGCTGCTAGCGGCTGTTTCTGAAATGATGATGCTTCCGAATTCCATTTTGAGTTTTATTTAAAAGGTGGATTGCAAATTTCGGGGAAATAATTGAGTTGCCTTTTATTTTTATCCACAAATTACACAAATTACCACAGATTCTTGAATGCTGTTAGTTATTTAGCAATTGATTCGTCATTATTCTTCTGCTCATTCATTTTAGCAACCAAAACTTTCAAGCGCATAGCCTTTGCTTTTTTCTCTTCTTGCAATTTGGCTTTTTTCCGATTGAGCAATTTGGTATGCAAAGCCTTGTTCTTAGTATTTTTTTCAGGTCCTTTGGGCATGATATATTTCATTTAATCCAGATTGCAAAGATAATGATTTCGTACAATCCTAAATTTAAAAACATAAGATGGCTGGAATAGGGAATTCTATATAAATAACAAAAAACACGATTTTTTTACCACCGTACGGACAAGTCGCGTATTGTCCCTACCGACCTTATCATAAAAAATCTTATTTTTGCGCTCAATAAAAATAATTTTATGTTACAAAATCCAAAAAGATATACGATTACGGCGGCTTTGCCTTATACTAACGGCCCTATTCACATTGGGCATTTGGCGGGTGTTTATGTGCCGGCTGATATTTATTCTCGCTACTTGAGAGCGCAAGGTAGAGAGGTGCTTTTTGTGTGCGGAAGTGACGAGCATGGTGTTGCCATCTCAATGAAAGCAAAGAAAGAAGGCATCACGCCTCAAGAAGTAATCGATAAATACGATGGTATTATTCGCCAATCGTTTTCAGATTTTGGGGTTTCTTTTGACAATTACTCGAGAACTTCGGCTAAAATTCATCATAATACGGCTTCGGAATTCTTTAGAACATTATACGAAAAAGGCGATTTCATTGAAGAAGTAACCGAACAATTATACGATGCGAAAGCAGATCAATTCCTAGCAGATCGTTTTGTTATAGGAACGTGCCCAAAATGTGGAAATGAAGAGGCTTACGGAGATCAATGTGAAAAATGTGGTTCGACCTTGAATGCGACTGATTTGATTAACCCAAAATCAACCATTACAGGTGAAACACCTATCATGAAAGCTACCAAACACTGGTTTTTACCTTTGGATCGATACGATGCTTTCTTGAGAGAGTGGATTCTAGAAGGACATAAAAATGACTGGAAATCGAATGTTTATGGTCAAGTAAAATCTTGGATAGACGGCGGATTAGAGCCTCGTGCAGTAACTCGTGACCTAGACTGGGGAATTGATGTTCCTGTTGAAGGTGCTGAAGGTAAGAAATTATATGTATGGTTTGACGCTCCTATTGGCTACATCTCGGCAACCAAAGAATGGGCTTTACGTGAAGGAAAAGATTGGGAACCGTATTGGAAAGATCAAGACACAAAGTTGGTTCACTTTATCGGGAAAGACAATATTGTTTTTCACTGTGTAATTTTCCCAGCGATGTTAAAAGCCGAAGGAAGTTATATTTTGCCAGACAACGTACCTGCAAATGAGTTCTTAAACTTGGAAGGAAATAAATTATCTACTTCTAAAAACTGGGCGGTTTGGTTGCACGAATATTTGGAAGAATTTCCAAATCAGCAAGATGTGTTGCGTTATGCATTAACTTCAAACGCACCCGAAACCAAAGACAACGACTTTACTTGGAAAGATTTCCAAGCTAGAAATAATAATGAGTTGGTGGCGATTTTTGGAAACTTCATTAATCGTGTTGTAGTTCTTACGAATAAATATTACAATGGTGTGGTTCCTGCTCCTAATGAATTGAGTGAAGTGGATGAAGCTACTTTGGCAGAATTAAAGGCCTATCCAGCAGTAATTTCGAGTTCTGTAGAGCGTTACCGTTTTAGAGAAGCCTTGAGCGAAATGATGAATGCTGCTCGTTTAGGAAATAAATACCTAGCCGATGAAGAGCCTTGGAAAATGGTCAAAGAAAATCCAGAGCGTGTGCAAACTCAAATGTATGTGGCCTTGCAAATTGCCGCAGCTTTGGCTAGTTTATGCGAACCGTTTTTACCGTTTACTTCTCAGAAGTTATTAAAGATGTTGAACATTCAAATCAACCATTGGAATTTGGATTTTGAAGATTGGAATTTACTTCCTGCTGGGCACCAAATAGGGCAAGCCGAATTATTATTTTCAAAAATCGAAGACGAAGAAATACAAAAACAAATAGACAAATTGGAAGCAACAAAAACAGCCAACATAGCCGAAAACAAAAAAGCAGAACCACAAAAAGAGACGATTCAGTTTGAGGATTTTGCTAAAATGGATATCAGAGTAGGAACGATTTTAGAAGCTGAAAAAATGCCAAAAGCCAACAAATTATTGGTCTTGAAAGTAGATACTGGAATTGATGTACGCACAATTGTTTCAGGAATTGCAGAAAGCTTCAAACCTGAAGACATTATTGGGAAACGCGTTTCGGTTTTAGTGAACTTGGCACCAAGAGCCTTACGAGGTGTGGAAAGTCAAGGGATGATTTTGATGGGAACGAACACCGAAGGAAAATTAGTTTTCATCAATCCAGATGCTGAAGGTGTTGCTAATGGGGAGATGATTAGTTAAACATTATTATTTTTTAAAACCATTAAGCAATTAAAGTTAATTATTTAATGGTACACTATATATAATCAATTGCCACCAATTTACAGTGGCAATTGTTGTTTTTATCAGATACAATAATGAAAAATGCAAAACCAAAATTAGCTTTAGCACTCGGCATACTCTGTATTTCGATCTTTCCTATTTTGGTGCGTTTGCAACTGACGACAGGACTAATATCTGCTTTTTACAGAATGTTTATTGCTGCTTTACTCCTATTACCTTATACTATTATTACCAAAAAGTTTCAATTACCCAAAACTAGAATCGTAACTCTAGCGATTGTTAGTGGGATTGTATTTGCCACAGATATCGCTATTTGGAATATTGCCATTCAAAAATCATCCGCCACTCAAGCTACCTTGTTAGCCAATCTTTCGCCTGTTTGGGTTGGAATGGGGTCTTTCATTTTTTTAAAAAACAAACCCGCCATTAATTTTTGGATTGGAACAGCAGTAGCCTTATTAGGGATGGTTATTCTAGTAGGTTTTGATGTATTTGCCAAACTCAATTTCGATTTAGCATTTACACTTGCGGTCTTCTCAGGTGTTTTATATGCAACCTATATCTTAATTAGTAAGCATATTTTAACGCAGGTTGATGTCCTTTCGTTTATGACCTTGGTTCTTGTATCCTCTAGTTTTTTCCTATTTATAGTTTGTGGAGTTAGCAGAGAACCTTTTACAGGATTTTCACCTATTGCTTGGGGCGTCTTATTCATACAAGGCGCCATTTGTCAATTGACCGCCTGGTTACTTATCAGTTACGCGACCCAACATTTACGTGCTACCCGAGTTTCCTTAAGTTTACTAGGTCAAGCAGTTCTAGCAACCTTATTAGCTTGGCTTTTTTTGGACGAAAAAATGAGTTGGGATAGGATTATTGGTGCCGTTTTTCTACTTTTAGGAATACGAATTACCTTTTATAACAAACCTATTTCTTTAAAAAACACAAAACCATGAGTTTAAAAGTTATTGCCTTCGATGCTGACGACACCTTATTTATAAACGAAACCTATTTTGCCGAAACAGAAGAGAAATTTTGTGCTTTAATGAGTGATTATCTCTCACACCAAGGAATTTCACAAGAACTCTTTCGAATCGAAATCGAAAATTTACCTCGTTACGGATATGGTATCAAAGGTTATATATTATCGATGATTGAAGCAGCAATGACCATTTCCAACAATACCATTCCTATTGAAATTATTGCTAAAATTGTGCAATACGGAAAGGAATTATTTGACAAACCTATCGTACTATTAGAAGGTGTTGAAGAAACCCTTGAAGCATTATATGGAAAATACAAATTAGTAGTCGCTACTAAAGGTGATTTATTAGACCAACGCCGTAAATTACACAACTCTGGCTTAGGTAAATATTTTCATCATATCGAAGTCATGTCAGACAAACAAGAAATCGATTATTTGGATTTATTAAAAAGGCTTGAAATTCAACCCCAAGAGTTTTTGATGATTGGTAATTCATTAAAATCAGATGTATTGCCGGTACTTGGTATTGGCTCCCGTGCTGTCCATGTGCCCTTTCATACCACTTGGGCTCATGAAAAAATAGACCATAAAATCGTACATCATAACTTTCAGAGCATTTCAAAAATCACTGAAATACTAAAACTGATTCGATAACAACAGAATAAACCTACGTATCAAGCATAAAATTAGAATACATTTAAAAAAAACAAAAATCAAAAACAGATTGACAAATACTCAAAAATCAGTCCATATCATTAACAACCTCTTAACGCAAAACCGAAATATTTTATTAATTACTAAACAAACAGACTATTTTACAAAAAAAATCTAGCATTTACCGCTTGTTATATGATAAAATCACAAACTATTTTAATATATTTACATTTCTAATTTAAAAAAAAAAACTATTTTTATAAAAAATTTAAAATGATGAAAAAACTTATATTTACTTTAGCTTTGGCTTCAGCTGTATCAGCGGTAAGCGCACAAAATGAGGTCAAAAATGACAAAACTCAAGACTTTAACAAATGGTCTATCGAATTAGCAGGCGGTTTTAACAAACCTATTAATAATGGAACTCCAGGTTATGTCTTTGAATTTGTTTCACCTTATACTGTCGATTTAGGAGTAAGATACATGATCAACAACAAATTTGGTATTAAAGGAGATGTTTCATACAATAGTTTTCAAGAAAAAAACAACACTCCTGCTTTTGACGCTGAATACTTAAGAGCTAACATTCAAGGGGTTGCAAACTTAGGTCGCATCATGAACTTTGAAACTTGGACTAATACTATTGGATTATTAGCTCATGGAGGTCTTGGGGCAGGACAAATAAAAAGTGGTTCTACTAAAAACACTGTAATTAATGCAATGGCAGGTTTAACAGCTCAAGCAAGATTATCTGACCATTTTGCTCTTACAGCAGATGCATCTGGAATTGTAAATGCAAGACAAAATTTGAACTTTGACGGAAAATCAGGTGCTAACTATCCATTTGGAGTTATGCTTAATGCTACTGTAGGACTTACTTACTACATTGGAAAAAGTGAAAAACATGCTGACTGGATTGTTATTAAAGACAAAGATTTAGTTTCTTTAGAGCAAAGAGTTGCTGAGCTTGAAACAATGAACAATGATACTGACAGAGATGGTGTTGTTGATTATTTAGATGCTGAACCAAACTCAATTACTGGTGTAATGGTAGACACTAAAGGTCGCGCTATTGATTTGAACAAAAACGGTATTCCAGACGAAATTGAAAAATACGTTGACGCTAAATATAAGGCTAACACTTCAAATGGTGTTGATAGCCAAACTATCAAAAACCTAGTTAACGGTGGTTATGTATCTGTTTTCTTTGACTTCAACAAAACAACTCCAAACTCAGAATCTACAGAATCTATTTCTTACGTTTTAACTTACTTAAGAAATAACCCTTCTTCTTCTGTTGATATCATTGGACACGCTGATGAAATTGGAAGCACAACTTATAACAACAAATTATCTGCAACTAGAGCAAATAATGTAAAAGAAACTTTATTGAAATCTGGTATTGATGCTTCAAGATTAAATGTTGTTGCTGCTGGTGAAGATACTTCAGTAGACAAAAACTCTGATGCTGCTAGAAAACTAGTAAGAAGAGTTACTTTCAACATAAAATAATATTTAAAAAAATATTTTATACTAGACTCCAAAGGAATTATCCTTTGGAGTCTTTTTTTATTCCTCTATTTTAAAGTTAAATAGCCTTTAAATTGAAAACTCATTTGTTGATTTTTTGTAACTTTACAAGAAACACCATATTATGCTGTCCAAAAAAATCGAAACCGCACTGAACAAACAAGTTCGAATAGAAGCCGAATCTTCACAGATATATCTTTCAATGGCTTCATGGGCTGAAACTCATGGATTAGAAGGAATTTCGAAATTCATGTATGCACAGTCCGACGAAGAACGCATGCATATGCTAAAAATTTTTAAATTCATTAATGAAAGAGGTGGTCATGCTCAAGTTTCAGAACTAAAAGCTCCCAAAACAACTTATGACACCTTTCAAGAAATGTTTGAAGAACTGTACAATCATGAGGTCTTTGTATCTGAATCCATCAATGAACTAGTACATCTTAGTTTTTCTGAAAAAGATTATGCTACTCATAACTTTTTACAATGGTATGTTGCTGAACAGGTAGAAGAAGAATCACAAGCAAAAAACATCTTAGACAAAATAAACCTTATTGGCGATGACAAAGGGGGGTTGTATCTATTTGACAGAGACATTCAACAATTAATAACGAATGGGCCTATTAATTGATTTACAACTCTAATTCAGTTTGTCATTTAGCTAGGTTGCTTTTTAACACTCTTCATATTGTTCTTTAAAAGTAAAAAAATAAAAGTCCCAGTCATCAGTTTAAAAAAACCAATAACTGGGACTTAAAAAAGGCAAACATTACTACTTACCTAACATCAGCAATTCAGAAACTACAACTTCAGTAATATAACGTTTCTCTCCATTTTTATCATCGTAGCTTCGATGCGTAAGCTTGCCTTCAACGGCAATTTCCTTTCCTTTTGTTACATACTTTTCAATAATTTCTGCGGTTTTCCCCCAAGCCACAACTTTATGCCATTGGGTTTCTTCTACCTTTTCTCCTTTGTCATTTTTATAACTTTCATTTGTGGCTAATGTAAAGTTGGCTAATTTTTTACCTCCATCAAAAGTTTTGATTTCTGGGTCGTTTCCTAAATGTCCAATTAACTGTACTTTGTTTCTTAATGCGTTCATGGCGTATATAATTAAATGTTAGTAAAATGTTTGAATCCTTCGTTCAAATCAACATGGCAAAGATGCAACAGCTCTCAAAACAAAGTCGGTTAATACACAATTACTTTCGGTTGTAAATATTTGTAAACGTTTGTAAATGGAAACTTATTTTTTGTAACTTAGCGAAAATCAGATATTTTTATGCAAGCAGAAATCAACAAAGTCGAGTTACGAAATTTAAAAATCGAAGACTATAAAGAACTAAAAAAATCCATGATGCAATCTTATCCCGAAATGGCGGATAATTATTGGGACGAATCAGAAGTTAAAAAGTTATTGAAAATATTCCCCGAAGGACAATTAGTTATCATCGTTGACGATGTTGTAGTTGGTTCTGCTTTATCACTAATTGTTCGTGAAGAACTAGTTGAAAAAAACCATGATTATGCTAAAATAACAGGAAACTATACTTTCTCTACTCACACCTATAAAGGAGAAGTATTGTACGGAATCGATGTTTTTGTTGATCCAAAATACCGTGGACTGCGTTTAGGACGTCGTATGTATGATGCTCGAAAAGAAATCTGCGAACAATTAAACCTAAAATCTATTGTATTTGCTGGTAGAATTCCAAATTATGGAAAATACGCTAGCGAATTAACACCAAAAGCTTATATCGACAAGGTAAAAAGAAAAGAAATTCACGACCCCGTACTTTCTTTTCAATTAAGCAATGATTTTCACGTGATGCGAATCATGAAAAATTATCTAGAAGGCGACAGAAAATCCAAAGAATTTGCCGTTTTACTTGAGTGGAATAATATTTATTATGACGAAAGTCCAAAAATCATTAACACCGAAAAAACAGTTATTAGATTAGGATTGATTCAATGGCAAATGCGTCCACTAAAAGACTTAGAAGCATTATTTGAACAGTCTGAATTTTTTATCGATGCCGTTTCAGGTTATGGTAGCGATTTTGCTGTTTTCCCTGAATTGTTTATCGCACCATTAATGGCTGATTACAATCATTTATCAGAAGCTGATGCAATTAGAGAACTTGCTAAATATGCCGAACCCATCAGAAAACGATTCCAAGAACTGGCTATTGCATACAACATCAACATCATCACTGGAAGTATGCCAAACTTGGTTGATGGTGTCTTATATAATTCGGGATTTTTATGTAAAAGAGGCGGTACCTACGAAACCTATACCAAAATACACATCACACCAAATGAAGTCTTTCATTGGGGAATCACTGGAGGAAACACAATACAAACCTTTGATTCAGATTGTGGAAAAATAGGAATTATGATATGCTATGATGTAGAATTTCCAGAATTATCACGATTAATGTCTGACGAAGGAATGAATATCCTTTTTGTCCCTTTCTTAACAGACACACAAAATGGCTACACCCGAGTAAAACATTGCGCACAAGCTAGAGCTATTGAGAACGAATGCTATGTGGCTATTGCAGGTTGCGTTGGTAACCTACCAAAAGTAAATAACATGGACATACAATATGCTCAAACAGCGGTATTCACCCCGTCTGATTTTGCTTTCCCAAGTAATGGTATTAAAGCAGAGACGACACCTAATACCGAAATGACGCTGATAGTTGATGTCGATTTAGATTTACTAAAAGAACTACACGAACACGGAAGTGTGAAAATTCTAAAAGACCGTCGTCATGATCTATATAAGATTAAAAAATTAAAAAGCTAAATATGAAAAACTGTTTAGAATGTGGTGAAAAAATAGTAGGCCGAGAGGACAAAAAGTTTTGTAGCGATGGCTGTCGAAATGCTTATAACAATAAAATAAACAAAGACAGTAACAACTATATGCGTAATATCAACAATAAATTGCGCAAAAACTACCGTATACTTTCGGGACTAAATACTGAGGGGAAATCCAAAACAACGAAAACCAAACTATTGAGTTTAGGCTTTGATTTTGATTTTTTTACCAATATTTTAAAAACTAAAACAGGGAATACCTATTATTTTTTGTATGACCAAGGCTATATGCTTTTGGACAATGATTTTTATATGCTAGTTAAAAAAGACATCTAATACTCCAACACCATTATCATGAAAAAAAAGTATTCCTCCCTTTTTGCTGTTATATTCCTATTGGTAATTTTAGGAATCAGCTATTTCAGTATGATGCCACAATGGGGTTTAGAATCTGAAATTCCACCCAATGAATTTTCAACCAAAAGGGCTTTAACCAAAGTCGAAGCCATTGCAAAACAACCACATTCTATTGGAACCCAAAACCACGAGCAAGTAGCACACTATCTACAGCAAGAACTTCGCAAGCTAGGATTAGAACCTAGTATACAAGAAGGCTTTACTTTAACAGATTGGGGCAACTTGGTTTATTCAAAAAATATTATAGCTCGAATTAAAGGAAGTAACAACTCTAAAGCACTCCTATTGTTAACACATTATGATAGCGCTCCGCATTCGTCTTCTTTTGGAGCTAGTGATGCAGGTTCAGGCGTTGCAACAATCTTGGAAAGTGTTCGTGCCTTTTTACATTCGAAAAAAACGCATAAAAATGACATTATTATATTGTTTTCGGATGCAGAGGAATTAGGATTAAATGGAGCAGCACTATTTGTAACACAGCATCAATGGGCAAATAAAATTGGACTCGTCCTTAACTTTGAAGCAAGAGGAACTTCAGGGCCAAGTTATATGCTGATGGAAACTAACAAAGGAAATGCAGGCCTAGTAAATGAATTTGCTAATGCTGGTATTCACTTTCCCGTTTCTAATTCGCTCATGTATAGCATTTATAAAATGCTACCAAACGATACTGATTTAACCGTATTTAGAGAAAAAGGAAATATCCAAGGTTTTAATTTTGCTTTTATTGATGGTCATTACAACTATCATACTGCTCAAGATGACTTTCAACATCTAAGCAAAAACAGTCTAGCTCATCAGGGCTCGTATTTATTTCCTTTGTTGAATTATTTTTCGAATACCAATTTAAATTCGACACAATCCACACAAGACGAAGTTTATTTTTCGGTTCCTTTTGCATTCATTCACTACCCATTTGATTGGATCCAACCGATGCTTTACATTGCTCTTGGACTTTTTATTTTGTTGCTATTTGTGGGTATTGCAAAACGCATTTTAGAATTCAAAACGGTAGCTAAAGGGTTTATTCCTTTTTTAATTGCTTTAACTTTATCTGGGGCAATTACTTTTTTTGGATGGAAAGGGTTATTGCTGCTTTATCCGCAATACCAAGATTTACTAAATGGATTTACTTATAATGGCCATGATTATATCGCTGCCTTTGTCTTTTTAACATTGTCAATTAGCCTAGGAGCATATCACTTTTTTTCTGCAAAGAAAGTGACCATGAGCAATTATATAGCACCACTATTCGTTTGGCTACTGATTAATGGCGCAATTGCATTCTACTTAGAAGGTGCTGGATTTTTAATAATCCCAATCTATTTCGGACTCTTTATATTCGGTTATTTTATTCTTACTCAAAGAACCAATCGTTGGTTTAATTTAATACTAAGCATACCTACTTTATTTATCATTGCTCCCTTTATTTATATGTTTCCCGTTGGCTTGGGGTTAAAAATCCTTTTCGGAAGCGCTATTTTAACTGTTTTAACTTTCGGATTATTACTTCCTGTATTTGGCACTTTCGCCAAAAAAGGACAATGGTCATTGGCTTTTTTATTAATTAGCTTAGGCTTTTTTGCGAAAGCACATTTAAATTCGGGTTACGAAAAAGGAAAGGCTAAATCTAATAGCTTAGTCTATCTGTATGATACCAATGTTCAAAAAGCATACTGGCTGACCTACGATAAAAATTTAGACAACTGGACAAAATCCTATCTTGGAAACAATCCTGAGAATGCAAAAATTCAAAATGAAATTCCACTATTCAGCAAATACAACAACCCTTTTACTTTTAAAGCAGATGCTCCATTTAAAGTAATTCAACCCGCAACTATTACCTTCTTGAAAGATAGTATCGTAGGGAACCTACGCCATTTCAAAATTAAAATTACACCCAACCGAAAGGTGAATCGCTTGGATATTTTTGCCAACGAAAAAATGGATTTTTACCATTTTAAAGCCAATGGCGTATCACAACTCGAACAAACAACGAACAAGATGAACCGCAACGGAAAGAAAATCTTAAGCTATTATCTTGTAAACAATCAACCACTCGAAATGGAATTCAACCTCAATCGGGCAAATATTTTTGACATGCAGTTACTCGAAAGTTCGTTTGACCTAATGCAAAATCCTTTGTTCCAAATGAACCCGAGATCGCCTTGGATGATGCCTACTCCTTTTGTTCTTACCGACGCTATATGTGTCAAACAAACTATTATACCAAAAGCTGTAAAAGCTAAAACTCCTTCTATTACTGTGCCTAAAACCACAACAACTAAGACAATTATAACAGACAGCCTATAGTCATTCAAGCGTTGACAAATAAAAAAACATCGTACCTTTATATAGAATATCAACCATCTAAAAACAATCAAAATGAAACACGTCCTATGTTTATCGATAGTGTTTTTCATAGTTTTATGGAGTTGTGAAACAACACAGGTAACCGATAAAGGTATTTTGGAAGGTAAAATTAACATTGGTCCTCTATGTCCAGTCGAAACCATCCCTCCAAAACCCGAATGCATCCCCACAAAAGAAACTTATGACAATTGGCCTATCTATATTTGGACCTTGGATAAAAAAGAAAAAATTGCCGTTTTACAACCCGAATTAAATGGAAATTATACTATTGAACTCCCCGTAGGAAGCTATATCATCGATTTAGAAAAGCAACATCGATTTGGTAAAAACTTACCTGCTACTGTTACCATCAAAAATATGGAAACAACACCATTAGACATAAACATTGATACTGGTATAAGGTAATAAGAGTTCAATCCCTTACTTTTGCAATAGAAAATAAGCTGTATGATGACAAAAGTAAGTGTACTAGGATGTGGATGGTTAGGATTGCCTTTGGCGAAAGCCTTAATCCAAGAAGGATATGTGGTAAAAGGCTCAACTACTTCAGTTGACAAACAAGACTTACTAGAAATCGCAGGAATTACCCATTTTCCCATTGCACTCGAAACGGAAAATTTCTCCGCTCCTGTAGATGACTTTTTAGCTGAAAGCGAAACCTTAATTATCGCTATCCCACCTAAATTAAGAGGAAAAAACAAAGATTATTCGGATGCCAATAAAAATTCATTTGTCAAAAAGATAGAAAACCTATTGCCCTACATTGAAAATTCAACCGTCAAAAACCTGCTTTTCATTAGCTCAACAGCTGTGTTTGGGGATGCAAATGCGACTATCAACGACGAAACACCCCTATCCCCAGTTACCGAAAGCGGCAAACAATTGGCCGAAATAGAGACGCTTTTAAACCAAAACCCCCATTTCAAAACAACCATTTTACGTTTTGGAGGCTTAATAGGTCCTGATAGAAATCCTGCACGATTTTTGGCAGGTAAAGAAAATGTTGCTAATCCAGAAGCTCCTATTAACTTAATTCATCTAGATGATTGTATTGGAATTATCCTTAGAATTTTGGATACTAATTCTTGGGGAATACAATTAAACGCTGTAACACCCAATCACCCAAGTCGGAAAGAATATTACACCCAAAAAGCATTGGAAAGTAATTTAACACCACCCACATTCAACGAATCGATACCATCGGTTGGAAAAACCATTTTGTCTGACCGGTTAATCCAACTCTTAGATTACCAATTTATTCAACTTGATTTATAGTGATAACAAAATTCAAAACCGCATTTACGACTAAATTAAATGCCATCGGTTTACCGATACTAGCGCTACTATGGGTTGGTTTTTTTTGGGGAACTACTTGGATTGCTTCCAAAGAAGGCGTACGTTATATTCCAGGAATCCAGATGGCAGCTATCCGCCAATTTATTGCAGGGTTACTATATATCCTCTTTTTCTTATATAAAAAAGCCCCTTGGCCAAAAGGCAAACAATGGAATACCATTATCATCCTTGCCATACTGAATTTTTCGCTAAGTAACGGACTAAGCACGGCAGGAGTAAAATACATCAGTAGCGGACTCGGTGCCATAATTGCCGCTATTTTTCCTATCTGGGTTGTAATTATAGCCTTTTGTCGCGGTGAAAGAATAGCAAAATTAGCCGTAATAGGTCTTTTAATAAGTTTTGGCGGAGTATGTATCATCTTTTACGAATATTTGGCTGATTTTTTAATCCCCGAATTCAGGCTAGGCATTTTACTTTCGGTGACGGCAACCATCACATGGGCTTTTGGAACACTTTACACTAAGAAAAAAGCAGCTTCTTATAATCCGTATTACAGCTTAGGATTCCAAATGTTTATTTCTAGCATCCTACTATTCGCCTATAATGGAGCCACTGGAATCTCCATCAACATCAGCGAAATTCCAGTTGACACTTGGCTTGCAGTAGCGTATCTAGTTGTCGTTGGTTCATTGATAACCTTTACTATTTTTATTTACACCTTACAAAATCTTCCACCCGAAATTAGCAGTATTTATGCTTACATGAATCCCGTGGTAGCAGTCCTTTTGGGAGCTGTTATTTTTGACGAACCTTTAACCTTATCGATAGCTTTAGGTGGTGCCGTAACCTTATTTGGATTGTACTTAGTCAATCAATCCTTGCGTAAGAGTCGCAAAAAAACCAACATATTAATAAAATAAATTAACAGCAATTTCAGAACCTGTTTTGTATTTTTGCACAAAAAAATAATGAAATCTATTTTCTACAGATATCGTAAATTCATAGGCGTATTCATCGTTTTTTCGGCCATTACGCTTTATTTATTTTACGGCGCTTTAAAACCCATCAAGACCTTACCCATCTATAACCCTGCTGATGTCAACCCTGAATTGGTGGACAGTACGGTGCAATACGTGAGTAAATACCATACCATCGCTGATTTTTCGTTTATCAATCAAAACGGAGATACCATCACCCAAAAAGATTATGAAGGCAAAATTTATGTAGCCGATTTTTTCTTTACCACCTGCGGTTCTATTTGCCCAAAAATGTCTAAAAATTTATTTGAAGTTCAAAAAGCCATTTTAGACAACCCAAAAGTCATGCTGCTGTCCCATACGGTTTTTCCTGAAACGGACAGCGTTCCTGTTTTGAAAAAATACGCTATAAAATACGGTGTAAAAGACAAAAAATGGAACTTAGTCACTGGCGACAAAAAAGAAATCTACACCATGGCTAGAAAATCCTATCTCGCCGTAAAACTGGGCAAGCCAGAGGAATTATACGATATGGTTCACACAGAAAACTTTGTGCTAGTCGATACCAAACGTCGAGTACGTGGTTTTTATGATGGCACAAAACAAGAGGATATTCAACGCCTTATCCAAGACATCGATTTCCTAAGCAATCAAGATTCCGATAAATAATTGTTTTTTTAGGAGCACAACATTTCGCTTTTTCAGGAATGATTGTACCTGCCATTCGCTCAAATCTTGTGGCGGCATAAATGCCCGCCGCCACAAGGATTCCGCTACTGTCAGGGCTAAAGAGGGCGTTTTTGTGATTTTTAGGAAATATTATTTAACTTTAAACGTCATTCAAAACACCAATCTCATGTCAACAGAAACCACAAAAGTTTTGCCAACCGAACAACAACAAGTCCTAATTGAACTATTGAAACTTCGTTTTGAGAAAAACAAAAAACGTCATGAAAATTTGGATTGGAATTCCATTGAGAAAAAACTACAAGAGCAACCTGAAAAACTCTGGTCGCTTAACGAAATGGAAAACACTGGCGGAGAACCTGACGTTGTGGGTTTTGATGATAATACTAGTGAATATCTTTTTGTGGATTGTTCTCCAGAAACCCCAAAAGGCCGTAGAAGCATTTGCTACGACCTTGAAGGTTTAAATTCTAGAAAAGAGCATAAACCAGCACACAATGCAATCGATATGGCCACGGCTATGGGCATCCATTTATTGACAGAAGAGCAATACCGTAACTTACAACAACTCGGTGATTTTGATACTAAAACATCCAGTTGGATAGTCACACCTACTGCTATCCGAAAACTTGGTGGCGCTCTATTTGCCGACTTCCGTTATAACACTGTCTTTGTCTATCATAACGGTGCTGGCTCCTATTATGCTGTTAGAGGATTCCGTGGACTACTAAGAGTGTAATTACTTCACCCCTCCAAAGGCACCAAAACAACTATTTTTATGCAAGATTTCGGTACTCGAAAAACCTACTTTCTTCATCAATTCTAATTGATACGTCATCGATCTTGGACTGTCTTCAATTTCGATGTAATCAAAAACTTTTTGTTGATAGGTTTCCCCTCCCACTTCTTTAAGATACTCCCCATATTTTTCCCAAACCAACGCTGTAACCGAATCATTTTCTTGAACAATCAAATCCGAAATCATCAAACAACCACCTGGCTTTAAACTATCGTATAATTTTCGGAAAACAAACTCCCAGTCGGCATCCTCTCTCAAATGATGTAAAACCGCTCCAGCTAAAATAATATCAAAATGATCTCGAGCCAAATCGATTTCCCGAATATCACCTTGAATACAATTTACTTTTCCGTTAGTCATTTCAGACACGCGTTCCTGCGCTTTGTCAAGCATATTTTGACTCAAATCAATTAAGGTACAATCCAAATTAGGTACTTTGGTCAACATCTTTAAAGTATAATTTCCGCCGCCACAACCCAAATCAAGAACATGATTTGCATCTGGCTTAATGGCTTTGGCCGCCGATGTCAATAATTCTAAAGAAATTTGCGCATCAATAGTAGCAACTTGTCCTGTTTCTAAATTCGAAAAACGTTCGACTTCTTTATCAAAACGTGCTTTGATTTCCGTAACTGTTGATTTTTTCATAACGATTGTTTTTTACAAACCTATTACTTTTATATATGACACAAAAAGACTTATTTTGTCATTAATCAATACTTAAAAAGTATTTATGGAGTTACGTCATTTAAAATATTTCTTAAAGCTAGCCGAAGAGTTGAGCTTTGTACGCGCTGCCGAAAAATTATTCATTTCACAACCGCCTTTAAGTCGCCAAATCAAAGAATTGGAAACAGAACTTGGCGCTACCCTTTTTGAGCGCAACAACAAAAGAGTGGCACTAACCGAAGCAGGGAAATTCTACGAAAAAGAAGTTCGTGAACTAATAAAAAACTTGGAACGAATCAATACTCAAACCAAGAAAATAAGCGAAAATCAAAGTGGTGAATTTCGAATTGCTTATGTTAGTTCAACTTTCTCAGGAGCCATTTCGAACTTGGTTCAACATTTAACGGAACAATATCCTTATGTTCGTTTTAGATTATATGAAGTACCCACTATCAAGCAAATTAACGCTATCGAAGATTTAAAAATTGATTTAGGAATTGTACGTGCACCATTGCATTCGCCAAAAATTGCAACCCAACTTTGGTTCAAAGACAGTTTTTCTTTAGTATTCAACAAAAACCTCTATATCATTGAAAAAGAACAAGATATCCCTACTTTAAGCGAAAGCACTTTTGTATTTTTCAATAAAGATTACGCTCCTCAGTACTATGAAAATTTACTTCAAATATGTGCACATTTTGGTTTTACTCCAAAAGTGGTTCATGAATCGAATAATGTTTCTTCTATTATTCAATTGGTAAAAAATGGTTTAGGAGTTTCCATTGTTCCAACATCTATTTTAAGAAGTCATTTGTTTCCTGAATTAGGTTGTATCGAATTAAAGACAATTCCCCTTTTTACCGATATATTATTGGCGACTCCCAAAAACCATGTCTCTGACATTTCTAAAACAGCAATTGCTTTTTTAAAAAAGGAGATTCCTGAAACACTTAAGGGAAAAATTTAATGAGCCGGGATTTCACGAATAGTTTCCTTAAGATTTCAAATCTATAACCATACTTATTTTTACAAAACTCAAATTCGTAAATTCGTGGCAAACTAACATCAATTCTTAGCCTTATCAAACCAAAACTTTCAGTAATTTGCTATTCAATAAAAAAGCTATGGAAATCACGCACTTCAAAACCCCTTTAGGAATCGCTACAATTATAGGTGACGAAAACGGCATAGCAAAAATAACGATTGCAGATGAAGGTAAAATAAGTACAGAAATCCCTGTTATTTTACGAAATGCCGTAACACAACTACAAGAGTATTTTGAAGGAAATCGAACTCATTTTAACTTTAAACTCAATCCACAGGGAACCGAATTCCAACAAAAAGTTTGGCAGGCTTTAATCGAAATTCCCTATGGAAAGACGATCAGTTATTTAGATTTATCCAAAAAATTAGGAGATGTCAAAGCCATTCGGGCAGTGGCTTCCACCAATGGCAAAAATCCTTTATGGATTGTTGTTCCTTGCCACAGAGTCATTGGAACAGATGGTTCGCTCACGGGATATGCTGGTGGTTTATGGCGAAAAAAATGGTTATTGGAACATGAAAATCCTTCGCAACAACAAACACTTTTATTGTAAATTGAAACAATAATTGTGTAAATTCGTACTGAAACCTAGATGTGATTTATGAGAGTATTTAAAAAAATCTTAATTGGATTATTGGCTTTGGCACTAATTCTAACACTGTCTTTGTATCTTTTTCAATTTGATTATTTGTTTAAGGCTGTTAGAATAACTTATTTCAACGGGCACACCACAGCTTTCTTAGACGATTACAACTATTTTAACAATCGAAAGATTGAAAAAGGAGAACAGCCACAAGCTTGGCATATCTCCAAAGAATACAACCAAACAAAACCTACTCAAAGATTAGAAGATTGGCATAAACAAACAGGAACTGTTGCCTTTGTTCTGATTAAAAAGGATAGCATTTGGAGCGAAAACTATTATGACAATTATACTAAGGATTCCAAGTCTAATTCTTTTTCGATGGCCAAAAGTATTGTAACGGCTTGTTTAGGAAAGGCGATTAAAGACGGAAAGATTAATAGTTTAGACCAAAAACTAACCGATTTTTTCCCTGAATTTAAAAAAGGAAAAACGGCTCAAATAACCTTGGGTGATTTGGCTTCGATGGCTTCAGGATTGAACTGGGACGAATCCTATTACAGCCCTTTTTCTATTACAACCCGAGCTTATTTTGATGAAAATTTAAGCCAACTTATTCTGGGATTAAAGGGAATTGAAGCTCCTGGCAAAACCTATAAATATCTTAGTGGTAATACACAACTGCTTGCCATGTGCATTGAAAAAGCGACAGGAAAAAGTTTGGCTGATTATGTTACGGAATCTTTCTGGAAACCATTAGGAATGGAAAACGACGCACTTTGGCAAACCGATTCTGAAAACGGCATGGTCAAAGCCTATTGTTGTATTGCTAGTAACGCTAGAGATTTTGCCCGTTTCGGAAAATTATATTTGCAAAAAGGAAATTGGAACGGAACACAAATTCTCGACAGTGCTTTTGTAGAAAAATCCACAACACCAAGATTTAAAGATTCACCTCAATACGGTTATGGCTGGTGGCTAAGCGATTATAAAAACAAAAAAATATTTAATATGCGCGGTCATTTAGGGCAATACGTGATTGTAATCCCTCAAGACGATTTAATTATCGTTAGACTGGGTCGTACTGAACACCAAAATACTAATGGATCACCTCATACCGATGATTTTTATTTATACATAGATGAAGCTTATGCTATGCTTGAACAAAAATAAATTTGATAACAAATGATAGAAAAAATAAACCTCAATAATATTCTTTTTCTCGATATAGAAACCGTTCCTGAAACCGAAGATTTCAATTCTTTAGATGACGAAATGAAAGCTTTGTACGAACAAAAAACACAATACCAACGCAAAGACGATTACACTGCCGAAGAATTTTATGACCGTGCGGGAATTTGGGCGGAGTTTGGAAAAATTGTCTGTATCTCCGTTGGTTTTTTTGCCAATAAAAATGACATTCGAAATTTTAGAGTGACCTCATTTTTTGGAGAGGAAAAGAAAATTTTAAAGGATTTTAATAACCTAATCAACAATCATTTTAATCAACCCCAACATCTATTATGTGGACATAATGCCAAAGAATTTGACATTCCCTTTATGGCGAGGCGGATGATTATCAATAATATTGAAATTCCAAACAAGCTGAATTTATTTGGCAAAAAACCTTGGGAAATCCCACATCTCGATACCTTGGAGTTATGGAAGTTTGGCGATTACAAGCATTATACCTCTTTAAAATTGATGTGTAAAGTACTCGGAATTCCGTCTCCTAAGGGCGACATCGACGGCAGTCAGGTAGGGCATGTTTTTTATGTCGAAAAAGACATCGACCGCATTGTAACCTATTGCGAAAAAGATACGATCGCTGTGGCACAAATATTTCTGAGATTACGAAGGGAAGAGTTGTTGATTGAGGAGGAAATTATTCACGTGTAAAATATAAATAAAATTACATATAGAAGAAAAGATATATAACAAGAAGTATCATTAAAAAGAAGACTATTAAACTAATTCTTACTGACTTAAGATTTGCATGATTTTGAGAATTGATAAAAGTATCAATAATAGCTGATATTATAAGCCATGCAAAAAAGAGCCATAATCTTCCAATGATACCACCAAAAATTGTAGTATTCCTTAAAAAGATATTGGATGGATTATACATTAAAAACAACAATATTGTTAAATTTAAAATTGTGGAAATTAATGTGATATAATTGATTTTCTTTGCTTCTTTTGTGATATATGTTAAATTAATATTTAAGATTTTTTCAGCAGGAATAATCATTATATGTCCTGGTACTTCTCTAATATTATTTGGAGGTATATCTTTTCTATATCGTCTAACATCTGTAAGATATATAGCTTTTAGGTCACCAGAATTTTTACAAATAGTATGTTGTCTTAAAAAGCCTTTATAAAGCTTTGTTCCTTCATTTCCTATATCAACTAAAACATCAGCCTCTGTTAGTAAAACTTTTTGATTGGGAAGAATACCTCTAAAATCTTTAAATTTTAAGGATTCTCCACTTAAATAATAATGCCAATAGTTATTGAATCTTAAAGGTGAATATTTTTTGTCCCAGTCTAAAGTTCTTACTATTTTCCAACATAATTGAGCAATAATAAAAGAAATAAAAATTACAACGGACATATAGCCTAATATCCAACATATTAATTCAATATCAAATAGCTCTTTGGGCAAAGAATCACTTTTTAATTTGGAATAAATTGTATTTAAAAACTTGTAATTATTAAAATTTTGAGTTTCTTGAGGATTTAATTTTCTATAAATTAGATTTATAAAAATAACATAAGAAAGAACTTGTATGACTAAGCCTGGAATTAAACTGATATAAAAAGTATTGATCCAATTAGATGAATAAAATTGTTTTGAAAATTCACCAACAAAATAAAATCTTCTAAATACAATACCAGGAAAAACAAATAGCAAAAAAAGTATAACAGAGTTCCACGCTATTTCTTCCATAAATTCATTTTAATTAATAAAATTAAATTCATTTCCATTGATTTCTATCTCAACCGAAGAATGATTGTTTTGGTTTAATCTTTTAATAAGTTTTTCCTTGTTCTCAGAATTAGATAAAATCACATCAACTACTTCTTTGTCAACCATAGAAGTGTCTCTTCCAAATGTACCAACTACTTGTTGTTTAACTAGTCCAAACGAAGTTGAGAGAGACATTAAAATAACTTTTAAAGTTTCCATAACATTGAGATTTATTCTTTTTGTACTGCAAAAGTAACAAATGAAAAGTGTTTTTTTATTAAATATAAATAAAAATATTTATTTTCTAATAG
Organism: Flavobacterium sp. NG2; assembly: GCF_034119845.1. NCBI lineage: Bacteria > Pseudomonadati > Bacteroidota > Flavobacteriia > Flavobacteriales > Flavobacteriaceae > Flavobacterium > Flavobacterium sp. NG2. The sequence continues at coordinate 779,625 of NZ_CP139420.1, forward strand.
TAAATTTTAACCTGTACTTTTAAAATATATACATTTACAAAAATTATAAATTATGGTATTAAGTAGATTTTGGTTGGCGATTTTCATTTCGTCCATTGTATTTGTTGTTTTTGCTTTGTTTACAGGAAACAATTACACCATTGATTTTGTATTAAATGGACAAAAAGGAGACCCAATTTTAGTATCTGAAAAATATTTAGACCAAATTCCGGTTTTTGTACGCGATAGCATCGAATTAAAAACAGACAAAACCATGATTGTCAATCGTGATTTGTCTAATCCAGATACAACTTATGTATATTCCAACAAAACCGTAAAAATATTCAGCGGAGTTCAAAAAGCAGATGGATTATTACCCACTTGTAAATACACTTTAGTCGATTTAGTCTTGCCATTGATTGCTTATTTAGCCTTTTTCTGTGGGTTGATGGAACTTTTAATCATCTCAGGAGCTACAGAAAAACTGGCTGTCGTATTGAGTCCAGTATTCGTAAAAGTATTTCCAAGTATTCCTAAAAACCACCCATCAATTTCTTATATGACGATGAACTTTGCCGCTAATTTTTTAGGGTTAGATTCGGCTGCCACTCCTTTTGGTTTAAAAGCCATGCAAAGTTTACAAGAAATAAATCCCGATAAAGACCAAGCCAGTGATGCGCAAATTATGTTTATGTGCTTGCATGCTTCGGGACTGACATTGATAGCGACGTCTATTATTGGATACCGAGCTGCCGCTAATGCTGCCAATCCAGCCGATGTGATGTTGCCTTGTATCATTACTTCTTTTATCGGTACTATTGCTGCATTTATTATTGTCGGGCTGAAACAAAAAATCAACTTCAAGAGCGCCTCTTTGGCGGTAGGTTTAATCACGTTGATTGGAGGGATTATTGGGTTGTTGTTGTATGTGAATCATTTGGATTTAATAGGAAAAAGCTATTTCACTTCTAACCTTTCTGCATTGATATTAATTGCCATTATTGCCTATACTTTGATTTTATCAATGGTAAAAGAAAAGAAATTTGCCGATGCCAATACAACCGTTTACGAAACCTTTGTAGTAGGGGCAAATAATGGTGTCAAAACAGGAGTTGTGATTTTTCCTTATGTTTTGGGAATGTTAGTAGCCATTTCTTTATTTAGAAACAGTGGTTTATTTGAAATTATTAGCAATGGAATTGCTTTTATTTTTTCAAATTTGGGAGTTAACAAAGAAATTACCGATGCCTTACCCGTAGCCTTGTTACGTCCTTTTAGTTCTGCAGGTTCGCGTGGATTTTTGATCGATTCGATGAATACCTTTGGCGCCGATTCGATGACCGGAAGATTAAGTAGTATTTTCCAGTGTAGTGCCGAAAGTACGTTCTATGTGATTGCGGTTTATTTTGGCTCTGTAAACATCAAAAACACTCGTTATGCCTTACCAATCATGCTATGGGTTGATTTAATCTGTGTGATTACAGCGATTTTTGTAGCTAGTTGGTTTTTTTAAAATGATGATGAAAATAACGATGAAAATAATAAACGTTTTGTAGCCTACGAATTAATCCTGAACCTTCGGCTCTGTTTAATATTTGAGTCCCATAGGGACGACACATATTGTAGCAACGGATTTTAATCCGTTGATGGAATGAAATAAGAAAAATAGAGTTCCGTAGGAACGGTTCATAAAAGACCAAATAATGGCAAACACCTATCATCAAGTCTACCTTCAAGTTGTTTTTGCAGTTAAATACCGTGAAGCAGTTATTGCTGATGAATGGAGATCAACCTTACTTGGTGTTATAGGCAATTTAATAAATGAAACAGGTTGCAAAACAATTATTGTGAATGGAGTTGAAGATCACGTTCATTGTTTTTTAGGTTTGAAACCAACGGTTTCCATTTCAGAGCTAATGAAAACGGTAAAGGCTAAATCTTCTAAATATATTAACGATCATAGTTTGACTTCTTCAAGATTTGAATGGCAAGAAGGCTATGGCGTTTTCTCATATAGTCATTCTCAAATGGGTGCAGTTTATAAATACATTGCTAACCAAGAAGACCATCATAAGAGGCAAAGTTTTCATGATGAATATTTAGATTTTCTAAATAAATTTGAAATCCCATTTGATGCAAGGTATACTTTTGAAGATTTAATATGAACCGAGCCTACGGCTCTATGCTATGTATAAATCACGTAGTGATGGTACATATTATTTTAATTTACAAATACAACTAACAACTGCAAGAACCCATAACACCTATTATTTTATAACAATTCTAAAACATAAGTTGATATAAATCACATGAATTTCCTTCTACAATTCTTATATTTGGGATTCTAAAAAAACACATAAATGGACTTTATATATCAAGACCCGTATCCCATTTTAAAAGACGATACACAATACCGTAAAATAACTTCTGATTACGTAAAAGTAGAAAAATTAGGTGACCGCGAGATTTTGACGGTTGACCCAAAAGGATTGGAATTATTAGCACAAGAAGCATTAAAAGATGTTTCGTTTATGTTGCGTACATCTCACTTAGAAAAATTAAGAGCCATTCTTGACGATCCTGAAGCGACAGATAACGACCGTTTTGTTGCTTATAATTTGTTGCAAAATGCAGTGGTAGCAATTGATGGCGAATTGCCTTCTTGTCAAGATACAGGAACGGCAATCGTGATGGCTAAAAAAGGAGAAAATGTCTATACAGGAGTGGACGATGCCGAATGGTTATCAAAAGGAATTTTCAACACCTACCAAGAGCGCAACTTACGTTACTCTCAAATTGTACCGATTAGTATGTTTGAAGAAAAGAACTCAGGTTCCAATCTTCCAGCACAAATTGATATTTATGCTAAAAAAGGAGCTTCCTATGAATTCCTATTTTTAGCAAAAGGAGGAGGTTCTGCCAATAAAACCTATTTGTACCAACAAACAAAATCCTTATTGAATGAAAAATCGATGGATGCTTTTGTTCGTGCTAAAATCATGGATTTAGGAACATCCGCTTGTCCGCCGTATCACTTAGCATTAGTGATTGGAGGAACTTCGGCCGAAGCTAATTTAGCCGCTGTAAAAAAAGCATCTGCAGGTTATTTTGACAATCTTCCTACCTCTGGAAACATGGCAGGTCAAGCCTTCCGTGATTTAGAATGGGAAAAAAGAGTGCAATTGATTTGTCAAGAAAGTGCTATTGGAGCGCAGTTTGGAGGTAAATATTTCACTCATGATGTTCGTGTGATTCGTTTGCCACGTCATGCTGCTTCGTGTCCAGTAGGATTAGGTGTTTCTTGTTCCGCTGACAGAAATATCAAAGGAAAAATTACCAAAGAGGGGATTTTTGTTGAGCAATTAGAAGTAAATCCTGCACGATTATTACCTGCTACACCACCCCATTTGGAAGAAGCGGTTGAAATTGATTTGAACCAACCAATGGCTGACATCCTTAAAAAATTATCGCAATACCCTATCAAAACACGTTTAAAATTAAACGGGACTTTGATTGTCGCTCGTGATATTGCACACGCTAAAATCAAAGAATTACTAGATGCTGGTAAACCGATGCCAGATTATTTTAAAAACCACCCAGTATATTATGCGGGACCTGCTAAAACACCAGACGGAATGCCATCAGGAAGTTTTGGACCAACTACTGCGGGACGTATGGATGTCTATGTTGAAGAGTTCCAAAAAAATGGCGGAAGTATGGTGATGCTTGCCAAAGGAAACCGTACCAAAGAGGTAATGAACGCATGTAAAACTTACGGTGGATTCTATTTAGGCTCTATCGGAGGGCCTGCCGCTATTTTAGCGAAAGAAAACATCCTTTCGGTAGAAGTCGTGGATTTTGAAGAATTAGGAATGGAAGCCGTTCGTAAAATCACCATCAAAGATTTCCCAGCGTTTATTATCACCGATGATAAAGGAAATGATTTCTTTGAGAATTTGTAATTGAAGATATTGAGGTGCTAAGGCACTGAGATACTAAGTTTATAATTTTTAACCGCAGATTCGCAGATTTCTAATTTGTGAATTTGCGGTTTATTTTTTTGGAGTTATTCCCTGCTATCCGTTACAAGCTTTGCAATTTCAAACCTTTTTTCTAAGCACTGGCAGGAGCTTCCTCTGGTCGCTCTGCCAGTGCAAGAAAAATTGGTTTTCAATTCGCAAAGGCTTTTCACTGCTATCAGGACTAGGCGTTATGTATCTTCCGGAAATAAACTCATCTATTATTACACTAATTGTAAAACTATTTATGAACACGACAAACGTTTACAACAACACTTCATATTTGGAATACTCATTTTTTAAGATTCAAAATAAGATTCAGCACAAAAAGAACAACTCCAATTATTATTAGAGATCTTGAATATTTTTTTACGCTAAATATTTTAGGGTTATTAGAATATTTTACGAATAATCCCAAGCCAATAAAAACTAAAGGAATTATTAACCATTTAAAATTTACGTATAGCATTATTATGTTTTTTTAAATAAATTTTAAAGCTTCTATAAAAAATTTTATTGAAAGAAAAATTAATATTAATATTATAAACCATCCAGAAATTTTAGTTTCAAATATTTTATTCCTATTATATAAAGAATCATGAATATTCTGATTTCTAATTCTTTTTTTCATTGTTAACTGCCAAAATTTAAAAAAAACAAAGGCTAATAAAAGACTAATAAAACTTTTAAAAAACAAGTAAACAATATGTTTCATAATTAATTAAATCTTTGAGTTTAATCAATCACCATCTCCGGAATTTCCCCTTCTACAATCAATTCCGCTTCAGTTGAGGCAATAATATGTTCAATAGAAACCCCTGGCGCACGTTCTAAGAGTTTAAAGCCTTTTGGAGTTACTTCGAGAACGGCCAGTTCCGTAACTATTTTTTTAACGCATCCTACACCTGTTAGGGGCAAGCTGCATTTTTTGAGGATTTTAGATTGGCCTGCTTTGTTGACATGCATCATAGCTACAATGATGTTTTCGGCAGAAGAGACCAAATCCATCGCACCACCCATTCCTTTAACCATTTTGCCGGGGATTTTCCAGTTGGCTATATCGCCATTTTCCGCCACTTCCATAGCACCTAAAACGGTTAAATCGACGTGTTTCCCTCGTATCATTCCAAAACTCATAGCCGAGTCAAAAAAACTGGCTCCCGCCAATGTGGTAATGGTTTGCTTCCCTGCATTGATGATATCAGCATCTTCTTCTCCTTCAAAAGGAAAAGGCCCCATGCCTAGAACCCCGTTTTCGCTTTGTATTTCAATGTTAATTCCTTTTGGGATATAATTAGCCACAAGCGTTGGGATTCCGATGCCCAGGTTGACATAATAGCCGTCTTGTAGTTCCTGCGCGATGCGTTTTGCGATTCCGATTTTGTCTAACATATTTTATTTTTTTAAACCATATAAGGCATATAAGTTTTTCTCACTTACTGAATACTTAAAACTGTCAACAGAATACTATTTTAACCATATAAGAAATATAAGAGCATTTAAGTTGTTTGAATCTAAAACACTAAAAATAATCTATTTAAATATAAGTTGTTCTCACTTACTGAACACTAAGAACTGCTAACTGAACACTATTCTCTCATCCTCACTGTAAGTTGTTCAATCCGCTTCTCGTATTTTTCTCCTTGAAAAATGCGTTTTACAAAGATGCCTGGAATATGAATTTGATTAGGATCTAATGTTCCTGCTTCGACAAGTTCTTCAACTTCGGCGATAGTGATTTTGGCAGCACCACACATAACGGGATTAAAATTCCGAGCCGTACCTTTGAAAATAAGATTTCCTGCAGTGTCTCCTTTCCAAGCTTTTACAATAGCAAAATCAGCTTGAAAGGCGTGCTCCAAGACATACATTTTTCCGTTAAATTCTCGTGTTTCTTTGCCGCTTGCTACCTCAGTACCGTAACCAGCGGGTGTATAAAAAGCGGGGATTCCTGCCTGGGCGGCACGACAACGTTCTGCTAGCGTACCCTGCGGAATCAATTCCACATCGAGTTCGCCTGAGAGCATTTGGCGCTCAAATTCGGCATTCTCTCCCACATAGGAGGAGATCATTTTTTTGATTTGTTTTTTTTGCAAAAGCAAACCCAAACCAAAATCATCAACTCCTGCGTTGTTAGAAACGCAGGTAAGTTGATTAATTTCTTTATTTACTAATTCGGCAATAGCATTTTCAGGGATACCACATAATCCAAATCCTCCAAAGAGAATTGTCATACCGTTTTGAACTCCCTGCAGCGCCTCTTGAACCGTATTTACCTTTTTGTTAATCATACTTTCAAATTATTTCAATCGATTTGAGTGAATCTGAAAGTTACAAAAAAGCATTGATTTAAAATGAAAATTCTTCGGTATCTTGTTTTGTAGCTGTCGAATCTTTTACTACTCTTGGCACATAACAATCTACTTTAATAGATAAATTTGCCGGCCTATCAAAGTTTTCTTTAGACACCTTTAGTTCAGGATCTGCATAACACAATTTCATGAAATAACCCCAGATAGGCAAGGCAGCAGTAGCTCCTTGACCATACGTAATACTTTTGAAACGTGCCGAACGATCCTCGCAACCTACCCAAACACCTGTCACTAGATTAGGAACCATTCCCATAAACCATCCATCAGATTGGTTTTGTGTGGTTCCTGTTTTACCTGCAATAGGGTTGGTAAACTTATAAGGGTAACCTGTCCATCGGTTGTCACCACTTCCTCCGTACTCCGTACGTAATCGAGATCCAGAACCACCTTCGGTAACGCCTTCCAACAATTTAATTACCGCAAAGGCAATATCTTTATTTAATACGTCATGAGATTCAGGGATAGGTTCGTAAATTACCACACCACTTTTATCTTCGATACGATTTAAAAATTGAGGTTTATTATACACTCCTTGATTCGCAAAAGTTCCATAAGCCGCCACCATGTCTTCAACGGTGATTTCTACAGCTCCTAAAGCAATCGAAGCTTGAATAGGAATTTGTGATTTTACCCCTAATTTATGAGTCAAATCAACAACAGCTTCAGGGCCCACTTTATCCATCAGTTTGGCAGATACCGTATTAATTGAATTCGCCAAAGCCTTCTTTAAAGTAACCATTCCGCGGTATTTATTATCCGAGTTTTTTGGTGACCATGCTTCTGTAGCATGATGACGTCCTGCCGGCATTGTAAAAGGAGCATCAATAATAGAATCACAAGGAGACATATTCAAATGCTCAATAGCAGTTGCGTATACAAATGGTTTGAATGTTGAACCCACCTGTCTTGCACCTTGCGCAACGTGATCATACTGGAAATATTTATAATTAATTCCACCTACCCAAGCCTTGATATTACCCGTTTGAGGCTCCATAGCCATCAATCCCGATTGTAAAAAGTGTTTGTAATAACGGATAGAATCGATAGGTTTCATGATGGTGTCTCTTTCACCCTTCCAAGTGAAAACCGTCATTTTTGCTTCTTTATAAAAAGATTCTTCAATTTCTTCATCACTTTTATCATTTGACTTTAAAACTGCCCAACGGCTTGAAGATTTCATAGCTTGTTTTAAAATTCGTTGGGTTTCAGCATCAGAAATATTGACAAATGGTGCATTCTTATTCGTTTTTGCTTGAAGAAAAAACTCTTCTTGCAAGTTTGCCATATGCTTCTCCACCGCTTCTTCAGCATGCAATTGCATACGAGAATCAATAGTGGTATAAATTTTTAATCCATCTTTATAAATGTCGTAATCTGAACCATCTGGCTTCTTGTTATCAACTGCCCATTTCTTCATATAATCACGAAGATATTCTCTGAAGTAAGTCGCAGTTCCTTCGCGATGACTTTCTAATTTGAATTTTAATGCAATCGGTAAAGCTTGTAGTTTCACTTTTTGTTCATTGGTAATCATTTTGGATTTTGCCATTTGTGCCAAAACCACATTACGACGGTTTTTCACACCTTGAGGATTACGAACAGGATTGTACAAACCTGAATTCTTGAACATTCCAACCAAAATAGCTGACTCATCAATTGTTAATTCTTTCGGGCTTTTCGAAAAATACGTTTGAGCAGCTGAACTTACACCTACTGAATAATTTCCAAAATCATAGACATTACAATACATAGCTAAGATTTCGTTCTTAGTATACTGTCTTTCCAATCGGATGGCGATAATCCATTCTTTGGCTTTTTGTACAATTCTAAAAGGCAAAAACTTAGAACCTTCACCATGAAATAATTGTTTGGCTAATTGCTGAGTCAAGGTACTGGCACCACCGCTAGTTCCTAAGCTAGCAATTGCTCTTAGCGTTCCTCTTCCATCAATACCAGAGTGTTCGTAAAAACGCTCATCCTCTGTAGCGACAAGAGCGTCTACAAGGTTTTTAGGTAGATCAGAATATTTTAATTGCGATCTGTTTTTTTGAAAATATTTACCAATTATAACGCCATCTGAAGAAATAATTTCAGTCGCTAAATTGGAATCTGGATTCTCTAAGTCCTCAAAAGAAGGCATTGAACCAAAAATTCCCCATGAAGCAAACAGAAAAAAGACTGCAATACCGCCTAATCCATAAAAGAAAAATCTCCAAAAGGTTTTAGTATAATATTTAAAATCCTTTTCGATGGAATTAATTTGATTATTTTTTTTAGTAGCCATAACTTTTACTATCTATTCTTTTTTTTCTATTCTTAATCCAATTTCGGTAATACCTTCTAGTTGTGTCACTCCAGGCACTTTACCAGATTCTCTCACCGCTTGCTTTATATTGACTTTGTATTTTCCGCGAAATCGAACTCCTTCTTTATAAAACAATTTACTTTCTTTTATATCAGTAAAACCTTCCCCTAATAAAGTGCCATCTGGCGCTGCCATTTCGTACTCTAAGGTATCTACTTTGGTATAGCCATTCGGTTTTTCTAAAGTAACAATCAAAAATAAATTATTGTAAGGATAATTGTTGTTGTCTCTTAGATTAATAAACAAATCGTAACGTTGTGTCGAATCCAATTCAGGCAAATCAAAAGAAACAATACTATCTTTATGCCAAGCGCTTCCTACCGATTTGTATTCATCAAAAACTCTCTTTTTGTCACAGGAGATAAGAAGTACCGCAATAAGAAGAATTAAAAAACTACTTTTTATTCTCATTTTTAGTAATAATTATAGGTTTTCTAGGTTGTGGATTGGGTTTGTTTTCACCGTTACCCGTGTTTTTATTGTTATTGGGCTTTCTATTATTAGGCCTAGACTTATTATTATTTGGTTTGTTCGTATTTGGCTTTTTCTCTTGATTCGCTTTTGCCCCAACCTCAGCATTAGATTTTTCAGCAGCAATTTTAGGTTTGCGGTTTGTTTTTTTCTTTTTCTTAGGCTGATCAAAACGTGTCAAACTCTCTTGCCCCATAGCATTGTTGAAGTCTTTTTCTCTCTCTTGAATGATTTCGATAGCAAAATCCTCAAGGGCAGAAACTTTCTTTTTCTGTTTATTCTCGGCAATGATTTCTCGTACTTTGTCAATTTTTAGTACATGCCAATGTGCAAAATTATTGGTATACGCAAACCACATTAAACCTTTAAAGATATCTTGTTTTTGACAAATAGCATCTCCTTTTTCAGTCACTAATTTGGTGTCAAAATCTGGAAACCCTTTTAAGGTATCCATATAAGTGTCTAGCTCATAATTCAAACAACATTTCAATTTTCCGCATTGACCCGCTAGTTTTTGCGGATTTAAAGATAGTTGTTGGTAACGTGCAGCCGAAGTATTGACACTTCTAAAATCAGTCAACCAAGTAGAACAACATAATTCTCTACCACAAGAACCAATTCCTCCCAAACGAGCCGCTTCCTGACGGAAACCCACTTGCTTCATTTCGACTCTGGTGCTGAACTCTTTGGCAAAATCTTTAATCAAAAGTCGGAAGTCTACACGGTCATTTGCAGTATAGTAAAAAGTCGCTTTTGATCCATCACCTTGAAATTCAATATCAGAAATTTTCATTTCCAGTTTGTGCTGAATTGCAAGTTCACGAGCACGAACCTTCATTGGCTCCTCTCTATCACGAGCGGCTGACCAAATGTCGATATCTTTTTGAGATGCTTTTCGGTAAATTTTTGGAACCTCATTGCTAGTTGGGTTTACCCCTTTTTTCTTCATTTGAATACGAACTAACTCGCCAGTCAAAGTTACAATTCCAATATCATGTCCAGGAGAAGCGACAGTTGCCACAATATCTCCCATACTCAGCGTCAATTTTTCAGTATTTCTAAAAAACTCTTTTCGACCATTTTTAAAACGAACTTCAACACAGTCAAATGGAGCTTCTCCATTTGGCATACTCATATTCGAAAGCCAATCAAAAACCGTTAATTTGTTGCAGCTATCGGTGCCGCAAGTCCCATTATTTTTACAACCCTTCGGTGCGCCACCATCAGAAGTTGAACAACTTGTACATGCCATAATTTTATATGTAGTGTTGTGAAAGACACAACTTAAGTTCTTAAAACGATTAATTGGTAAAGATAGTATTTTTTAAAGGAAAGTTGCAATTGTTAAAATGAGGGTTTCGTCTTAATTTTTAAGCAAAAAAAAGAGGCTGTCCTTTTGGACAGCCTTTTTAAAATCTATTTATTCACTTATTTTTTTTGTTTTTTTATTTAGCGAATTTCAAAACGCCACTTTTTGTAGATAAAACATACAATCCAGAAGCTAACGAACTAACATTAATTTTTGGACTAATTGTTCCGCTTAACACTGTTTTTCCCGACAAATCAGAAACAATAAACTCTCCTGTAACTTCATCATTGATTATAATTGAATTTTCTGATTGGCTATAGAAAGAATTTGATAATTTACTTTTCTCGAAGTTATTTGTAGAAAGTGTAGGATCATTTTTAATAGTAAATCCATTTGCAGCATAAGCAAAAACGTTAGCGGTTCCACCGCTATCTCTCCCTAAGGTTTGAAGACGTACTTTAAGATCAGCAGTTACCAACGGTACTACAAAATTAAAGGTAACTGTTTGCAACGAAGTGCTTGTAGTAATTGGTGTATCCATATTTGGAGCTCCAGCAATTACACCATAAGTTGTCCAATCTAGTATTCTTGTTCTTAAGTTTAATCCAAAAGTTGGACTTGAAATTATATTTGTATAATCAACAGTTAAACTTAATGTTGTGTTTTCTAAAATTTCTGGGTGATCAGCTAAATAAGTGGCAGTATCAATTCCGTTAATTTGCCTAATAACTATTGCGGAAGTTTGAGCTTGAACTGCAAAAGCAGATGCTATTAGTGTAATAAATAATAAAGTAATTTTTTTCATAATAATTAAATTTGGTTGATAACTAATTTAAAGTTTAAGCTACAACTCTTTGCCAAAATAATGTTTTGACAAAGAGTTGTATTCTTTTATTTTAATTCAAATGGTGGTACATACCCAAAAATATTTCCTTCGCTACCATCTGGTTTATTACCAAAGGCTAACACTTGAATACGTGCTGTCTTAATTTCCTCGCTTACATTAGGAATGATTAGTGGAATTTCCACAGTCTGGATTTCTGTTGAAGTGCTAACTTGTTTGAATGCTTCTGTTGAACCATCAATTAATGCAAAATCATTCAAAACTCGTGCTCTTACACGGGTGTCTTTTCGATCTTTAAGAATGTTAGAAAAACTAACCGTCAGCATTAATGTTTCTCCTTTTTTAAGTACTGGATGTGAATTTTTGAATTCAGCTGGTGTCATGTTGTTGATTTTAACAATCTTTAAAGTTGACGTTTGTGCTGTTGCTACTGCTGTTGCAAATAAGACAGTAAGCATTAAAATAACTTTTTTCATAATTTTTTGTTTGTTGTTAATTAATAAATAGATTTTAGGTTAAATATCGAATTTAAAGTATTCAAATAAGAAACCTGTTTCAAATGTAAACAAAAATATTAAATACTACTTCTGTCTTGATAATTTTTTTTCTAGTTAAAAAATTTGTTTGTCTATTATAAATCGTGTCAATAAAATATTTAATATTCAGATGTTGATTATGAAAAAAATGGTAGCAGCAGTTCTTTTTTATTTATAAATAGTGACTTAGGCATGATTTAAAACGATTTAGAATTCAATTAATGAACTCATGTTTCTAATTTTTCTAGTCGGCAGCAATCGTCAATATTCGTTTCGTGCAAGAGATTATCAATAGGCAGTATTGGTTAATGAATGAATTTTAATAGCAGTATATTTATTATAAAGTACAATAAACTTACATAAGCTATTAAATTTTGTAAAAAATGATATTTCACCTCCTACTAGTTTTTGAGTTCCATAAATGATCGTTATTTTTGTTTTTGCCAGAATACCAGACCGAGTTAGGAATGTTGGATTTTTTGAAGTTAATACAGCAATTCTAAACCCATAACTTTGGCTCCTCATTCTATGCTCATATGTACATAATAGTTTACTCAAAAAAAAAGACTGCTCAGAATGGCAGTCTTTTGATAGGATAAAATTTTAAATAGATAATTGTTATTCTTTAATTATTTTTGCGGTACCAACATCAGTTGCAAGAATATAAGTCCCTGAAGCCAAATCAATAAAAATCGATTTGGCTTCTTTTTTAAAACCGAAATAAAATTTTATGCTATTTTTTTGAAAATTTTGCTGTACCTATTTTTTTATTCCCTTTCGTAAGGCGAATACCGTAAAGTCCTTTAGGAAGTTTGCTAACATTTATTTTCCCATTAGTATCTACCATCGATTCTTGTACTAACTGTCCAGAAACACTATAAATCATTGCTGTTGCATTGAGAATGTTTTCTGACGAAGATTGTATCAAAATTTCCTCATCCACAGGATTTGGATATACTGTAATTTTTTTATCATCTTGGAACGTATTCGATGCTACGGATAAAATATTTTTACTAAAATTAAACACTTGTAAAGCCACAGAACTGATATGTCCACCAGAATCAGGTAATTGAACCGAAATTTGATTATTAGTCGTTAACAAGCTATAAGGAACAGGAATTTCTAACACTCCAAAGAAACGTTCTCTTTGCGCTTGATTGTAACCACGAAAATTTATAGGAACTGTAATACTAGTGTTATTAACTTTTACGATAGGACTTAATGATTGTCCATGATCTCTCCCTAAACCAATTCTTAAAACCGCATCACCATAAGTGCTTTTTTGAACATTATTAACCTGAAAGACTACTGGTTGATTCGCCACAATAGGCTGTAAATAAGTAGTGGCAAAATATTTTGTCTCATCAGCGGTTTCGTTAATCGCAATCGCATTTGCAAAAGTATATTCTAAAATAATAGTAGATTCTGCTCCTAATGTTACCGAAGTTAGCGGAAGCGAAACCAAGCTTTCTTCCAATGTAGCATTGTTATTAATTACTGTCAAATGCTTCTTATTGATACTAGTGATGACAATATTGTTTGTATCAAAGAGATTCAAGTTTACTGTAGTGGGTTGGAAATTTAAATTATTCAAAATCACATATCCTTTATTACCATCGATGTAGGCATTGGCCAAAACATCTAAATTATCTGGCTTAATATAAACTCTAGTTCCTTTTACATTTTTCCATAAATCATAAAATTTAACCAAATCAGTATAAGTCCATTGTCCAGTATAACTCGCAGGTTCATTTGTTTTTCGCATTAAACGGTGGGTGTATGGAACACCAGTAGTAGCGTTAAAACCCCATTCGGCCTTTGTAATTACAAAAGGAATTGCAATATCAATTGTATTTGGTCTTTCCAGAAAAGACATTAATTGCGAATTCATGCCTTTAAGAATTAACCAATCTCTATAAGAACTCCATTGACTGTTGTTATAATCATGGGTTTGTGCACCATATTCTGAAATCACATAAGGTTTTGTTTTATTAAATTTCATCATGCTGTATTGATCCATCATATCAAAAGTAGCCTCGATATTGCTACCGGAACGCAATTGTTTTTTTCCACCATTAATAGAAGGAAAATCATAAAGATGAATTGACCAAAAATCCATATTGGCTCCCGCAACATCCATAAACATTTTGTCACGGTTTATCCATCTTTGAAAATTCCCTACTTCAAATTCGGGAAAAGCATTAGTATAACCTCCAATTCGTATATTCGGAATTTGAGCTCTAATAGCTGCGGCCACATCATTATGAAAAACAGCAATTTCATTAATGGATTTTGTGTATTCTTTCAATCCTCCTAAAAGATCGTAATCAGGCTCATTGATTACTTCGACAAAAGAGGGTAGTTTTTGTCCGTTTCCACCATGAAAAGCAGTAATATAACGCCCCATATATTCACCTGTAGCAGTTGCATTGGCTAATTTCCAACCTTTCCCTGTTGCTTTTTGTTCCGCTCCTGTCCAAAAAGGATGCAATTGTGCGCAAATAATCCAGTTCTTTCTACTCTCATATGGATGAAGACTGGTGTTTGCGGCAAAGCTATTTTTTGAAGCTGTTCCTTTGGAAGTAATATCAGCGGGGTCTGCAAAACCGGGTCTTGTTGGGTCTTCTTTTACTTGATTTAAATTATAAGTGATGCCACCAGTATCTCTTCCTAAATAGACATCCCTACCATTTAAAAAATCATTCTTTAAATCGGGTAGAACATTATCTCCATTCCATTCTCCTTCTGATTGATTAGCGTGTGTAGTAATAAATTTCCAACGTTCAAAAGTAGATATACCTCCTACACTATGTTTCACATTTAAATCTAATTTTACATTTACTTGAGCGTAAAAATTAAAGGTAACGGATAAAAAGAGGAGTACTCTCAGTGGGTTTTGATTAATAGTTTTCATAATGCAATTTCTAAACTTATCAAGTTGGTTGTTTATGTTTTACCTGTAAAAATAAGCTAGGAAATACATTGGGAAATAAAACAAGACTAGATACTAACTAGACAATTTCATATAAAACAAAAAACTTCTAGTACAAATGGTTTTTGAACTAGAAGTTTTTATTTAAAAGAGTTAATGATAACGCTTAGTCTTGAAAAATTTTATACAATTTATCTGATAATCGCACTCTAAATGGTACTGCAAATGTAACTTTATCACCTGCTTTGGCTGTTGTTGCTTTGCTATCATTAACAATCATTTTTTCTAAAACCAATTCTTGAACACCGGTTGTAGGTCCAGAAATAATGATTTTGTCACCCACATTCAATTCTTTATTTTCAATAGAAAAAAGACCTACCTGTGCTTTTACATAGTAATGGTCTACTTTACCTACCAATACTTTTTTGACTTTTATTTTTTGTCTAATATCAGCCGGTTTTGTTGCTGTTCCTATGGCTAAATCAGCTAATTCACCGGAATGTTTGAACTTCAATTTATCTGATTTTCCTTTTCTGAATACTTTATTTCCTACTTGTTTTCCTGATCTTAGTCGTACTTGATCCACCAGTGGCATACGCGTAATCTCAAGACATTCCATAGAACAACAGTTATCCATGGCGGCCTTACATTCGTCACATTGAATAAACAACAAATGGCAACCGTCATTTTCACAATTGGTATGATTATCACAAGGTTTTCCGCATTGATGACACTGCGCGATAATATCGTCAGTAATTCTTTCACCTAAACGGTTGTCAAAAACAAAATTCTTACCTACAAATTTGCTTTCTAAACCTTCTTCTTTGATTTGTTTGGCATACTGAATGATTCCGCCTTCTAGTTGGTATACATTTTTAAAACCTTGGTGTTTAAAGTAAGCCGAAGCTTTTTCACAACGGATTCCACCCGTGCAATACATTACTAGGTTTTTATCTTCTTTAAAATCTTTTAATTGTTCGTTAATAATAGGCAACGACTCCCTAAAAGTTTCCACATCAGGAGTTATGGCGTTTTTAAAATGACCTATTTCACTCTCGTAATGATTTCTAAAATCGACAACAATCGTATCTGGATTTTCTAATATTTCGTTGAATTCCTTCGCTTTCAAATGCACACCTTTGTTGGTTACATCAAAAGTTTCGTCATTCAAACCATCAGCAACAATCTTATCACGCACCTTAACCGTCAGTTTTAAGAAAGAGTGGTCATCGTGCTCCACGGCTACATTCAAGCGAATGCCTTTCATGAAATCATAAACTTCAAGTGTGTCTCTAAAAGCTTCAAAATTTTCGGCAGGAACACTCATTTGAGCATTAATACCTTCGTGTGCTACATAGGTACGGCCAAGGGCATCGAGTGCGTTCCAGGCTATAAATAAATCGTCGCGAAATTTTTTAGGATCTTCAATTTTGGCATACGCATAAAAAGACAACGTGAGTCGTTGTTTACCCGCCTGATCAATCAGTTCGGCTCTTTCATCTGCGCTTAAGGTGTTATACAGTTGCATGCTATAAACGTTTTAAGTGTGATAAATTATTTTTGCAAAAGTACGGAAAAGGGACAAAAATAACCGCTAATTAGCAAATTAAAATAATCAAATACTAAATAGTAAAGATTAAAATTAGCGCAAATTAAAAATTTATCAAGAATCTAAAACATTTAAATTAGTAAATTTGCGGCGAGTATTTTCAGGAGCTATTTCCCGCTATACGTTACAATCTTGTGGGGGCAAAACAAAAGCCCCCACAAGGATTTTCACTTTTATCGGGGCTCATATCTTTGTTATAGTTACAAAATGATAAAATACGTATCTTTAAAATAGTAATAATTGATAAACAAAATGAAGTTGCAAAATTCTATCGGGGCCAGATACGTTTAATACGATATTGTAAGCTAGGTTAATCAACTTCATTTTAATTACATTTCAAGTCGCAATAGTACTTAAGCACTAGGTTTTTAATTTAGATGCAGTATAACTAATGAGCCAAGACCCATGTAGTTTTTTGTTTATCTAAAAATCAAAAAGTTATGATTTTAAAGTATTCTGTGGGATTAGATGTTTCTAGTAGCAAAATTGATGGATCAATTTGTGTCATTGATGAGAACCAACAAGTTCAGTTTAAGTCTAAAATAACCTTTAACAACACTGTTTCTGGTTTTGAAAGTTTAGACTCTTGGATAACAAAATGGCATAAAGAGATGGATTTGCCTTTGGTTGTTTGTATGGAAGCCACAGGTGTCTATCATGAAAATTGTGCGTTATATTTATTTGAAAAAGGATATAAACTATCTATAGTTTTACCTAATAAGGCAAAGAAATACTTAGAATGTTTGGGTTTAAAATCTAAGAATGATAGTATTGACGCTAGAGGATTGGCACAAATGGGAGCTGAACAATGCTTAAGCCTTTGGGAGCCATTAGGACGCTACTATTATGAATTACGTCACTACACCAGACAGCATCAAAATATACAAGAATTAAAAACGGTCATAAGTAATCAAATCCATGCATTAGAACACTCGATGTATCGTTCCGATTTATTGATTGATCAACTTAAAAGCACTATAACTCTGTTTGATGCTCAGTTGAAAGAATTAGATAAAAAAATGAAATTACATCTTAAATCTGATGCTGTAGTTTATAATAAATGCTTAAATATCTTGGCAATTAAAGGAATAGGATACTTAACTATAGCAACTCTAATAGCAGAAACTAATGGTTTTGAGCTATTTAAAAACTATAAGCAATTAGTTTCTTATGCTGGTTATGATGTTGTTGAAGCTCAATCAGGAACTAGGGTTGGAAAGACTAAGATATCTAAAAAAGGGAATTCAAGAATAAGAAGAGCTCTTCATATGCCGTCTTTAATAGTTATAACATGTAAAGAAAAACCGTTTTTAGATTTGTATAATAGGACTTTTGAAAAACACGCCATAAAAATGAAAAGTTATGTAGCGGTACAGAAAAAATTATTAGTAATGGTCTATCATTTGTGGAAGAAAAATAAACGATACGATACTAATTATCGAATAAATATTCAAGAAAAGGAACAGGAGCTTTCTTCTCTGCTTGCCTTTGAAAAAGGCACAAACGCAAAAATGGATAAAAAAATTAGCCCCAAACAAGTTGAGGCTAAACAAGGTAAACATTCAACGAAAAATCGCAGTATGCTTCCTCTCTGCTAAAACAAATATATTGAAAAATTAATCAAAATAAATTAGGTTTTAAAGATAGTACCTAGGGCTTTTGTGGTTCATTAACGCTTACTCTTCCAAAAGTGTGATTACCGCTCCCTCAAGATCCGCCGTAACATACAATTGACAAGATAACCTGATGTTCTCTTCCTCAAACCCTAATTTACTCAAAGTAGTAGGCTCGTTGCGTTCTTTAATCATTGACTTTCCTTTAATGCCATCAGTTTCCACCACGCAAGTAGCGCAACGCCCCACACCACCACATTCCCCAAAGGAATCCAAATTCAGTTTTTCTTTCAATAAAAACATCAAATTAGGATGACTGCCGTGACGGGTTGTAATAGGGATTTCGGTGCCGTTGTCAATAACGGTAAACTGGATGGTTTGCAAATCTTTTGTCAAAATTTAAAAATTTAAAAACTCATAGAAACATTGTTAAAAAGGAAAGATAGACCAATAAATGGTTCACATAGCTATGATTTTCTATAAAAAACGAAGTGACTTTAGGTCTTTAAAACAAAAACTATGACTCTATGTGTTTAAACAATAAAAAACCGCAGTTTCACAAATAATAAATCTGTAAATCTGCGGTTAAGTTTTAGATTCACTTTTTCATAGTGATCTTAGTGCCTTCTTTGTGACCTTGGTGTTTAAACCGTAATCTTAGCAATACTCGTTATAAGCATCTTGCAAGTTCTCTGCAATCATTTCAGCTGGACGACCTTCAATGTGGTGACGTTCTAACATATGTACTAATTCTCCGTTTTTGAATAACGCCATTGCAGGTGATGATGGAGGAAAAGGAAACATATGTTGTCTTGCTGCATCAACAGCATCTTTGTCAACTCCAGCAAAAACAGTGATTAAATGATCTGGTTTTTTAGCACCTTCTAAACTCATTTTAGCTCCTGGACGTGCATTTCTTGCAGCACAACCACAAACAGAATTAATCACCACTAATGTAGTTCCTTCTGCCTTTATAGCATTATCAACCGCTTCAGCATTATGTAAATCTTGAAAACCCGCCATTGTCAATTCAGCTTGCATAGGTCTTACCATTTCTTCTGGATACATGATATTTTATTTTAAATTAACTATTTTTTTTTCTTTGTAAAAACCGATACAAAGTTACGAAGTTTCAAACGAACTCACTAGTTTGTATAATAAAGTTTTGTTATAGTTCAATAGTTTAAAAGCTAGAAAAGAGACAATCACAAAGTATAGGCTTCAAAAAATTGAATTCACAAAGAACTTACACTTACTTTTCCACTATCTTATGACATTAAAAAGCTCTTTAATACCATTTTAAATTTCTGCTTTCGAAGAATTACGGATTTTTGATTTCAATCATTTGATGCTTCCCAAAAGCACTAATTTTTAAAATCAAATACCATGAAAATAGATACCACACTTCACTATCAATTGTACACTTTATTAGAGAAAGAAAAAATGGCCTTAGATATTTTCAATCGAGGACGCTTTAGCTATATGCCACATCTTATTTCGATGGCAGATTTCTCAGGTCAGCATTGGTTACTTGAAAAGACTGAAATGGAGGATTGCTTTCGACTAAGAACTTCTCTTTTTGGAATGAATATGTGGTTGGATGTAATTAACGGAGGAGTTTTTAATGGCTTATTAATCGTCGTTAGCGAAGAAAAATATTCTGGTCGAATTTGGGAAATCAAAGAAAGTGTATCTGAAGAAAACTCGTTTAAAGTTAGCACCTTTTTTAATGGCGTTAATAAATACATTGATTTACATCGAAATGGAGATTTCATCAATATGCCTTATTTAGCAAATGAAGCCAATACTTCAGGGCAAATTTGGAGAGTAGAAAAAAAGAAAGGCACCGCCCTAGAGTGCCTTTAATGATTAAATTGTGCTAAAACTAATAAAACCGTTTTAGCATCCAAATAGGCGTTTTTTTGAAAAACAATGCTTAGTTCTGTATCTAATATACTAAGCGTAGGATAGGAAACGATTCCATTTATAGTAGCCAATGCAGTTGCTAATTCATGTACTCCCGTTGTTGTTCCCGTAGGCTTGAATTGAAATAGATGGTCATTAAACCAAATAGCATTTCGGGTTTCAGCATCTAAGGAAACAAAATAGAAACGTTGGTTTAGTTCCTCAATGACCTTCTTATTTTTGAAAGTTGTTTGCTCCATCATTTTGCAAAATTTGCACCAAGAAGTATGCACAAAAACCACAATTGGCTTCGGATTTACTTGTGACAACTGAGCAACTTCTTCAAAGCTATAAACTTTCAATTGCGCATACCCGTTGAGCATTGTAACCATCCAGAAACAGCAAATCAAAAACAACTTTTTCATAACTACTCTTTTATTTAAACATATAAGGCACATAAGCTTTAAGCAACAACAATAAACCTATATGACTTTCTGTTTTAAAATTTTATCGCAACGTATATCGTAAACCAAAAAAGCTTCGAATGCCTTGGTTAGGTCCATACACATATCCTGGGTCAAAAGTCAGTGCATAAGGATTGTCAGCTGTAGCCTGTACGTTTCCGTTTCCATCAAATTGCACATTTTTATCAAAAGGATCATTAGCTCTTGCGATAATAAAAGGATTTCCCTTGTTAGGTGTCCAATTCAACAGATTCTTAACTCCTGCATAAATTTCGATATTCTTAAACTTATTAAAAGTAAACTGAATGTTTTGAACGCTCCATGTAGGCGAAAATTCGCTTCTTGGATCTAAGTCACCCAAACGAGGCAAACGCATCGGGCCATAAACATTTCCAGTATAATCCACATCCAAAAACAAATCACTAATGCGATACGAAATCGCCCAAGTACCCGAGAATTTTTCAGTTAAAATTTGCTGAGTTGTAACCTCATCTTCCGTTTTCGTCACATCCATATAGGTCGCACCCAAAATCAATTTCAAACCATTATAAAAAATCATATCCACATTGGCACTAACTCCTTTAGTGACAGCATGACCATCTAAATTCTTGTAGATAATCTGATTAGGATTTGTATCATAATCTGGTATAATAGAATTACTAAAACGGGTGTACCAAGCCGTTGTTTCTAGCCCTATAAAATTTCCGTTTCCTGTATATATTTTTTTTAAGTAATTCAAATTAGCATTATACGAACGTTCCGGCTTTAATTCTTCCAGCACAATGACATCACGTGAACCCGTTAGTGCTGCGTGTTCTTCGGTAAATAAATTTACAATTCGGAAACCTGTTCCGGTGTTAAAACGCAAAATATTGTTATCGTTTATTTTCCATTTGTAAGCAAATCTAGGAGTAAATATATTTCCGTGATTGCGATTGTAATCGTAACGAGCACCCAACAGTATTTTGTGAGTGTCATTGAAGGCAATTTCGTCTTGTACAAATAAACTCGGAATCCAATTGATATCTTCTTCAATTGTTGCCGTAGTATTGTCATCGTAATATTGATAACGCAAAGCAGTTCCAAAAAGCAAATCGTTTTTGTTTATTTTTTTATCCCAAGTCAGTTGCCCAAAACCGATACGTTGTTGCGCTAAAAAAGGCATATCTCCGTAAACCGAATTTTGATCGTGGTCAGTATAGGAGAAACTGAAACGCATTTTTTCTACAGTTGGCAAATCATAAGCTCCTAACAACTCCCAACGTTTGGTATAAATACTTTCGCCATAAACCTCATCACCACCACGGTAAGATTTGTTCCATTGCAACTCACCTCCCCATCGGTCTTCATAAAAATAACGACCTGCAAGGGATAGCAATTTGTTGCTTTTTCTATTAAAATTCCATTTTTGAAACGCGGACACTCGGTCTTGTAAGGTCACATCGGTAAAATTATCATGGTTGTTATCAATAGGATTGCTATAATTAAAATAATTTACTCCCGTTAAAACAGATGCTGTCTTTCCAACATTTCCTTTAAATCCCAAATCCAAATTCCATTCACCCCAATCCGTCACAAATGAATCAGCTGAAAATAAAGGCGCATTGTTTGGGTTTTTGGTAATAATATTGATTAGCCCTCCTACTGCTTCACTACCATATAAAGAAGAAGCTGGTCCTTTTACTATTTCAATTCTCTCCAAAAGAGAATTCGGAATTCCCGACAATCCATAAACAGTAGACAACCCACTCACAATAGGCATTCCATCAATTAACACCAAAGTATAAGGACCTTCAAGACCATTAATATGGATGTCTCCCGTATTGCAAATGTTACAGTTTAATTGTGGTCGTACTCCATTGACATTCTGCATAGCATCAAAAACATTGGCAGTTGGATTTTTCTTGAAAAATGAAGTTTTATAAACCTCAACTGGTACTGCACTTTCTAGCCTGCTAACTGGTTTAAGTGTTCCAGTAACCACGACTTCGTCTAATGAATGCGTTTCTTTTAATTCAAAATCAACAATTAATTCAGTGCTATCTGCAACTGTAATAGCAATCTTCTCAGTTTTGAAACCCGTGTAAGACACGATCACTTCATAATTTCCTGGAAGAATATTTTTTAGTGTGTAACTTCCCTTTTCATTAGTCACAGTGGCTTTGTTTGACTTTCTCAGAATGACATTTGCCATTTGCAATGGCCTACCATCACTTACAACAGTCCCTTTTATTTCTGACTGAGCCATTATAACATTACTGATTAACAAACAGAAAGCAAGAATTAGATTTTTCACAATAATATTTTAGTTATGATTTAATTTAAAATTTAGGCAAATCTAAAAATTATATTTTATAAAACAAAAAAATAGATTTATATTTGCCTCAAACCACTAAAAATGAGCAAATCATTAGAAGAAGTACACGAATCGGTTACTACTCAGAATAAAAAATCAGTTTTCAAAAAAATAGTTGCCTTTTTTGGCCCGGCCTATTTAATTAGTGTCGGTTATATGGATCCAGGAAACTGGGCGACAGATATTGCCGGAGGTAGTCAATTTGGTTATGCCTTACTTTGGGTATTGTTGATGAGTAATATCATGGCTTTATTACTTCAAAGTTTAAGTGCACGACTAGGAATTGTTACCCAGCGCGATTTGGCACAAGCCTCAAGGGAGACTTATTCGCCGTTTATCAATTACATTTTATATTTTTTGGCAGAGATTGCCATTGCGGCCTGTGACTTGGCCGAGGTTTTGGGTATGGCCATTGGTATCAATTTATTATTTGATATTCCGCTAATCGAAGGGGTGATGATTACGGTTTTGGACACCTTCCTATTATTGTTTTTAATCAATAAAGGCATCCGAAAAATGGAGGCTTTTATCATCACTTTGGTAGCAGTCATAGGTGTTTCCTTTATTTTTGAGATGATTTTTGCACAGCCTGTCATTGGAGATGTTGTTCTAGGACTTATCCCAACGATGCCAAATGAAACGGCCCTATATATTGCTATAGGTATCATTGGAGCAACGGTGATGCCACACAATTTGTATCTTCATTCTTCTTTGGTACAAACACGAAAATTTGATCGTTCCAAAGTTGGAATCAAACAAGCCTTAAAATACAATTTAATCGATTCGACTATTGCGTTAAACTTGGCATTCTTTGTCAACGCAGCAATTTTAATATTGGCAGCAGCCACATTCTACAAAGTGGGCATGTATGAAGTAGCCGAAATTCAAGATGCTCATCGCTTTCTCCAACCATTATTAGGAACAAAATGGGCTCCTATTTTATTTGCAGTAGCCTTAATTGCTGCTGGACAAAGTTCCACTATTACAGGTACATTGGCTGGACAAATCGTTATGGAGGGCTATCTAAACCTAAGAATACAGCCATGGGTTCGCAGAATTATTACCCGCCTAATTGCGATTGTACCCGCTGTTATCGTCATTACCATTTTTGGCGAAAGTGTCACTGGAAAATTATTGATTTTGAGTCAGGTGATATTGAGTTTACAACTGGGATTTGCTATTATTCCGCTAATCCATTTTGTAAGTGACAAAACCAAAATGAAAGGATTTCATATTGGAAAACTGACACAAATCGCTTCTTGGATTGTAGCAACTATCATTGTCTCCTTGAATGCAAAATTAGTTTATGATGAAATCAAAGGGTGGTTAGAAACCTCCGAAAACCCTACAATATTATGGCTTACGGTAGTACCATTAGCCATTAGTTTTTTAATTTTATTGTTATACATCGTTTTTAAACCTTTTGTAACCAAATCGAAAACCAACATTCACAACCATTCGCCTCACCATTTGAAATTACAATTTTCAAAAGCGGCTATCTATTCGAAAAAAGATATTGCCGTAGCAGTCGACTTTACGACTGCCGATGAAGTTGCCTTGAATAGCGCCTTTGAACTCGGAGGGACAGCTGCTAATTACACTTTAATTCACGTCGTTGAAACGGTAGGAGCACTTATTTATGGTGATGATGCGGATGACCACGAAACTTCCATCGACGAGAAATTATTAATCCAATACCAAGAGATGTTAATTGACAAAGGCTTTAAAGTTAGCGTCCAACTCGGTTTTGGGACACCAGACAAAACCATTCCTCTACTAATTGATAAAGGAGATTTTGACATCCTTGTAATGGGAACACATGGACATACCGGTTTCAAAGATTTAATTTTAGGGACAACTGTAGATAAACTGCGTCACAAAATTTCGATACCTTTGTTGATTGTAAAAAAATAGACACTAAGAATATGAGATGCTAAGCTTCTAAGGTTTTTTTGAAATCTTTCAACTTAGTGTCTTAGAATCTTAGAATCTTAGAACCTATATAAATGACGCACTCAGAAGAAAACTACCTCAAAGCCATTTATCATTTAACCAGTAGCACCAATACTGATGTGAGCACCAATGCCATTGCTGAAACAATGGAAACCAAGGCTTCATCTGTTACCGATATGATAAAAAAACTGGCCGAAAAAGACTTGGTAAACTACAAAAGATACCAAGGCGTTTCCTTAACTATAAAAGGAGGCTTGGCAGCCAAGATGATTGTTCGAAAACACCGACTATGGGAGGTGTTTTTAGTTGAAAAACTTGATTTTTCTTGGGACGAAGTGCACGATATTGCTGAACAATTAGAACATATCAAATCCGAAAAACTGATTAACAAACTCGACGATTTCCTCGGAAACCCTACTGAAGACCCACACGGTGACCCTATTCCAGATGCTCAAGGTCAAATTCAAAAAATTGAAAAACAATTACTCTCTGAATTAACCGCAAATCAAATAGGAATTTGTGTAGGTGTAAAAGACACTTCTTCAGAATTTTTAAAATACTTAGACAAACAAGCGATTTCACTTGGCTCACAAATTGAATTTATAGAAAAAGAAGAATTCGATTTATCTTTAAAAATCAAAGTAGATAACACCATTTTAAGTATTTCGAATAAGATTGCTAGCAATATATTTGTGAAGTTAAATTAGGAATTCTCCTTTTGTTTTTGTAAATTGTTTAGTACAACAAAAACAAGTTTATATGAATATCAAAATTACATTATTTGCAATAATCTCAACTAGTTTGGGATTCGCACAAGATTTTACCACGATGTCTGTGAGAAAAACTATGAGTCAAGGAACACAACCCGGAATAGAAATATTTATTCCAAAAGTATCCGAAGATCATATTGAAGATGCAATAGACGAGATTACAAAACCCTATAAAGGAAAAACCAGAAAAGTAAAACGTTCTGATGAATTTTATTTAGATAATGCTTCTATTGGAGAAATAAGCCCTAATACGATTGACATTCATCAACTTCTAGAAAAAAAAGACGATGGATACAATTATACCGCTTATTTTAATCTTGGTGGTGTATTCTTAGATAATGCCTATAGCCCAGAGAAATTTGCTTACGCCAATGAAATTGTAAAACGTATTGCCCTAAAGGCCTCAGAATTACGAATGGATGAAATCTTAAAAGAGGAAGATAAAATCTTAAGAAAACTAGAAGACGACAAAGAAGATTTATCCAAAGACAACGAGAAAGCCTCTAAAGACATTGAAAAAGCTAAAGACTTAGTCGCTAAAAAAGAAAGAGAGATTGAGGAAAATCTAAAAATGATTGAGTCAAAAACAGCTGATATTGAAAGTCAGCGTCAAAAAGTAGATGCTCTTCAAAATGAAAGAGCCTCTTTGCTTAGATAAAATTCAGTATTACAATAAAAAAAACCGCCAATTCTAAAATTAAGGATTAGAATTGGCGGTTTTATTTTTATGTTTTTTTCAAAAATACGCTGTTTAATGACAACCACAATCGTCTCCACCACAGTCTTTTTTCGACTTTTGTTTCTTCTTCCAGAAAAACTTCTTGATTAAAAAAGCAAGCGCTATTGCTAAAGCACTAAAAGCTAAAAATTCCTGCATATTAGTTTATTTTAAAAATTGAAATGCAATTAAAGCTACGATATAGGCAAACCCACTCATAAAGATTAATTGTGTCAATGGCCACTTCCATGAGTTGGTTTCCTTTTTGGTAATCGCCAATGTACTAGCACATTGCAAAGCGAAAGCATAAAACAAGAGTAACGAGATTCCCGAGGCGAAATTGAATATTTTATTTCCTGTAATAGGATTAATTTCGGCTCCCATTTTTGTTTTAATAGTATCCTCGTTTTCCGTCCCTCCTACACTATAAATTGTAGCCAAGGTACCAACAAAAACCTCTCTAGCAGCAAATGAACTAATAATAGCAATCCCTATTTTCCAATCATAACCTAGAGGCGAAATTACTGGCTCAATGGTCTTCCCCATGATACCAATATACGAATTTTCAAGTTTATAAGAAGCAATCTTATTGTTCATTTCAAACTCTCCTAACGAACTGTTTTCGACTTTTGAACGCAATATTGCATCTGCTTCATTAAAGCTTTTTCCGGGACCGTATGAAGCCATAAACCATAAAACGATGGATATAGCCAAGATGATTTTACCCGCACCAAACACGAAAGCTTTCGTTTTTTCGATTACATTAATCGAAACGTTCTTAAACATGGGTAATTTATAATTAGGCATTTCCACTACAAAGAAAGTCTTCCCTTTTATTTTCATCACTTTGTTTAAAACATAAGCAGCAAAAATAGCCATTCCAAAACCCAATAAATACAACAACATCAACGTAAGACCTTGAAGGTTTAGGAATCCTAAAGCATATTCATCAGGAATGACCAAGGCAATAATAATCGCATATACAGGCAACCTAGCCGAACAGGTTGTAAATGGTGTTACCAAAATAGTAATTAATCGTTCTTTCCAGTTTTCGATGTTTCGAGTCGCCATAATGGCTGGAATAGCACAAGCTGTACCCGAAATTAAAGGCACCACACTTTTGCCTGACAAACCAAATTTTCGCATGATTTTATCCATTAAGAACACCACACGGCTCATGTATCCACTTTCTTCTAAGATGGATATAAATAAAAACAAAAAGGCAATTTGAGGTATAAATATCAAGATACCTCCGATTCCAGGTATAATTCCCTGCGAAAGTAAATTTGTAAAAACTCCTTCTGGTAAATTTGCAGATGCTAATGAACTCAAGGAAGCAAAAGTCGCATCAATAAAATCCATTGGGATTTTTGACCATTCAAAAATAGATTGGAAAATGATAAACAAAATAGCAAAGAAAATCACATAACCCCAAACTTTATGCGTAAGCACACGGTCGAGTTTTGAACGGAAATCTCTAGCTATCTCAGTATTTACCTCCAAACCTTCTTTCAACACATCATTGATGAATTGATACCTTTTGATGGTTTCTTTTTGTTGAAGACGCTTTAAATCCGAATGGGACTTCGTAAACGAACTTTGAATTTCCTTACGTTCTAAGTTCAAAAAATTTACGTCTTGCGTGATAACCAACCATAATTTATACAATAACTGATTAGGGAATGCCTTACGCAAACTATCAAAATACTCCGTGTCAATCACAGAAGCATTCAAACAAGGTTCGCTTGAAATGGTTTTATAAGTAACTATTAGTTTTTTTAATTCTTGAATTCCAAAACCCTTACGAGAACTCACCAAGGCAATTTTAGTCTTCAAATGTTCTTCTAAATACGGAATATTTAAAGTAATTCCTTTTTGTTCCATTCTGTCGGCCATATTAATGACTAGTATAGTAGGAATTTCAAGGTCTTTGATTTGGGTAAAAAGAAGTAGATTTCGCTTTAAATTCTCAACATCAGTTACTACTAGAGCAACATCAGGATATAATTTATCATTTTTATTTAAAAGCAATTCAATCACCACATTCTCATCAATAGAACTGGCGTTTAAGCTATAAGTTCCTGGTAAATCAAGAATATTAGCTTTGATATTGTTGGGTAATTTACAAAAACCTATTTTTTTCTCAACAGTAATGCCGGGGTAGTTCCCTACTTGCTGATTCAAACCCGTTAATTGATTAAAAACCGAAGTTTTTCCCACATTAGGGTTTCCTATTAAGGCAACATTGATATTCTCGTTAATCATTTTAAAGTTTGATTTGGACTAATTCAACTTCAATTTCAGCGGCAGTTTCCACTCGAATAGCAAGATGAGAGCCATTTATGTCTAAATACAAAGGATCTCCAAAAGGAGCTATTTGCAACAACTCCACCATATTGCCGGGTAAACAACCCATTTCGAGAAGCTTTAACGGAATGATATCAATATCAAAATCTTTGATAATGGCTTTTTCGCCTTTTTTGAGAGAATTGATTGTGGTACGCAAGTCTTATTTAGATTGAATTAAGATTGCAAAAATACATATTATAATAAGAATACGAATGATATTTATCATTTTTATAGCTTTTAAAGCCTAAAAATCAAGACTGTTATTTTTGGACCCTATTCTGTCAAGAGCGAATGTTTTAAATAAGACTGAAAGTTGTAATTAATTCAAGTTGCTAGTTAATAGCCTTATTTAATTGTAGTCCAAAGACAAATAGTGTTAGTTTTATTAAAAAACCTTCTAATGTAACAGCATGAATTGTTCTTGGAAACATTTTCTTTATATCACTTATTGTTGTTTCTACTCTTTTCCTCATCTTGAGTTTTTCGTTTTTTTGTTCTAGCGTATCAATTCTTTTAGCATTTGACTTACGTTGAATTTTTAATAAGATGCATTTTTTATTTAATGCAATGTCTTCTAGTCCGTAATCTGTATAGGCACTATCACCATATAATGAAGCTTCTACATGTAATTTATCAATCATTTTCCCTAAAGCTTTTGCATCGCCAGTTTTTCCTGGCGTGAAATGAAAAGCTATTGGAATCCCATCCTTTGTGGTGAGTAATTGTACTTTTACTCCATAAAAATAACTTCGCATACTGGCAGTATAGCCTCTCCATTTATTACCTGAAACAATCTTACAATTTGTAATCCTCATATTGTTGCAAACTGAAACAGGAAAAGAATCAATGATATAATGCATTTCACAACAGAAATCTTTAAAATAAGAACTTACTATCTCAAATAACTCGTATAAAAGTTTTCCAACTTTATGTAAACGTCTATTGAATCTACTCTTATCAAGCATATTAGGGATGAATCCATATTGTTTCATAAATTTTATAGCAGAGCAATGATTACCATAAAAACTCGTTGAAGAAACTATTGCAGTCAAGATAATTTCGCTATCACTAACTTGTCTTCTTACATCTTCAACATGTTGAATTCCTTGTAAAATATCATCTATTAAACAAAAAATTGATATAATTTTGTCTTTACAAAGCATTGGGGAGGTTTATTGGTTCGCAAAACAAATTTACTTAACCTCTGCTTTGTTTTTATACTACAGCAACTAGCAACTTGAATTAATTACACAAAGTAGCACCAAGTTTCTTTTAAATTTATACTAACCTCAAACTTAACTTTCAAATTAACGAGAGCTCGAGCAAGCCTATATTATGTCATTGTTTCACAAAGATTCACAAAGGAAAAGCACAGAGCTACACAAAAGATAATTAAGTATTTAGTTTAGTCAACAACAATCCGCAAAGTTTGTCATTCCAAAAGAATCTATGGTGTGGTGAGCGCTTTGTGTAGTTAGCAGAAATTTATGTTGCGAATTTGCCGAGTTTTTGTGGGCACAAAGGCATAGACTTTTGCCCAGCACCTACACTTTATGGAGTTGCGATTTTTTCTATTCTTTTGATAGAAAACTTGAAATTTCTTTGTGTATTTCTGGAATTTTATTTTTCATGACATCCCAAACTATGCTGTAGTTTACCCCCATATAATCGTGAATAAGTCTGTCACGCATTCCAGCCATATTTTTCCACTGTATGGTTTTCCACTTATCTTTAAAGTCAGCTGGAATTTTCTTTGTAGCTTCTCCTATAATTTCTAAACTTCGGACAACTGCGCGTTTTAAAGTTTCATCTTCAACGAAATTATCAAACGTTAAGTTTTTGCTAACAGAGACTATGTATGAACATTCGTCTATAATATGCCTTAAAAATTCTTTTGGATCTTTAGACATATTGAACTTCTTTTAAAATTTGTGGGCCAATATATGGGCTTAAGCCGTTTTTAGTAACAACTTCAATTTTTTCGTTTTTGAAAATTTTTTCAAACAAATCATAAACGGCCATATAATTATCAAAATTTTCTTTTTCAGGTTCAAAATCAATCAACAAATCTATATCACTTTCGCTAGACTGCTCATTGAGAATATAAGAACCAAACAAACCAACTTTTCGAATACCAAATTTCGAAAGCTTTAGTTTGTTAGATTTAAGTGTTTTTAATATTTTCTCTTTTGTTGTCATTTCAAACTTTTTTCAAATATACAAAAGTTTGTCTTCAGATGCAGAGTCCCCGAAAAATTACAACCAGCCAAGATATAACAATCTGGTTCAAATACAGTTGCGCGGTAGCTATGCTTTTCTAATCAGAATATTATATGTCATTAATTAACAAAGATTCACAAAGGAAAAGCACAGAGCTACACAAAAGATAATTAAGTATTTAGTTTAGTCAACAACAATCAGTAAAGTTTATCAATCCGTAGGAATCTCAAGTGTGGTGAGCGCTTTGTGCGAGACGCTTAGAGCGTGACAAAGATTGGGCGTATTAACCAATCTTTGTCCGCACCGATAAATATCTGTGTAAATTTATGTGATAAATCTGAGCGAACAGACGTTAGATGGATGGGTAAATATACTCTTTGATGAATATTTTACATACGATTTATGTGTCGTCCCTACGGGACTTTTGAATCCATGTTAATATCATTTCCCCGAAATAAATTTCGGGGCAACAAGATATGTCGTTCCTACGGAACTTTACCGTGCACATTGTGTTTAAAATAGATGGTTTATTCAGTATCGACTATAAAGAGCCGTAGGCTCGGCTTATATTGTAGGGATGGATTTTAATCCGTCCTGAAAAAATTAGAAAAATCACCAATAAAAAAACAAAACGCTCTAATTAGCCCTGACAGCAGCGGCATCCTTGTGGCGGCAAGCGTTAAGCCGCCACAAGATATAGCGAATGGCAGGAACAATCATTCCTAAAAAAGCCAAATCTTCTGCTTCTAAAAAAAAATTACGATTCTATTCCGCCTAGCATTTGCATGAGTTCTAGGGCTTTTCTAGTCTGTTTAACTTCGTCAAAAGTTAAGAGGAGGCGCAAACCGTTTGCTGTTTGTTTTTCTTTCATTTTGCAGAGGTTGGGGTGTTTTTGTACAAACTGCAATACTTTGTGAAAACGGTTGGACTGGTAATAATCGGATTGCTGGTCTGAGACGAAATAGCAGATCATTTTGCCTTGTTTCATGACCAATTTTTCAATACCAATTTGACTAGCAATCCACTTGATGCGAATGCTGTTCATCAAGGCGATGGCGCGCGGTGGCATAGGACCAAAACGGTCGATCAATTTGGTTTGGAAGACTTGTAGCGCTTCTTCGCTCTTGATGGCGCCCAGTTCGTTGTAGAGGTTGAGTCGCTCCGAGATGTTGTTGATGTATTCGTCAGAGAATAAAAGCTCAAAATCGGTGTCGATTTGAAGGTCTTTGACGTATTCTTTGGTTTCGATGTTGTTTTCCTCAGGATATAGGTCTTTGAACTCGTTTTCTTTGAGTTCTTCGATGGCTTCGTTTAGGATTTTTTGGTAGGTGTCAAAACCTATTTCGTTGATAAAACCCGATTGTTCGCCACCCAATAAATCCCCGGCACCACGAATTTCGAGGTCTTTCATGGCGATATTGAATCCGCTACCGAGTTCGTTAAACTGCTCTAAGGCCTGGATACGCTTGCGGGCATCCTCGGTCATCGCCGAGTAGGGCGGACAGATGAAATAACAAAACGCTTTCTTGTCGGAACGTCCCACACGACCACGCATTTGGTGGAGGTCAGACAGTCCGAAGTTATTGGCATTGTTGATGAAAATCGTGTTAGCGTTGGGAACGTCCAATCCGCTTTCGATGATGGTGGTGGCTACGAGTACATCAAACTCGCCGTTCATGAAGGCAAGCATCAGTTCTTCGAGTTTTTTACCGTCCATTTGTCCGTGACCAATTCCCACACGGGCATTGGGTACAAGACGCTGAATCATACCTGCAATTTCCTTGATGTTTTCGATGCGGTTGTTGATGAAAAATACTTGTCCGTTACGCTGAATTTCATACGAAATCGCATCCCGAATGGTTTCTTCGCTAAAGCCTACCACATGTGTTTCGATAGGATAACGATTGGGTGGAGGCGTGGTAATCACTGATAAATCACGGGCTGCCATGAGCGAAAACTGTAAGGTTCTCGGGATAGGCGTTGCGGTTAGGGTCAGTGTATCAATATTGGCGGCAATGGTTTTGAGCTTGTCTTTGACGTTGACACCAAATTTTTGTTCTTCATCGACAATCAATAATCCCAAATCTTTAAAAACGACATTTTTGTTGACCAATTGATGGGTTCCGATGACGATATCGAGTTTGCCTTCGGCTAAATCTTTCAGTGTTTGTGCTTTTTGTTTTGCGGTTCTAAAACGGTTCAGGTAACCAACAGAAACCGGCATATCCTTTAATCGTTCGGTAAAGGTTCTATAATGTTGGTAAGCCAAAATAGTGGTTGGAACCAAAACGGCAACCTGCTTGCTATTGTCCACCGCTTTGAAGGCGGCACGAATGGCCACCTCAGTTTTTCCAAAACCTACGTCACCACAAACTAATCTATCCATAGGGCGATCACTCTCCATGTCGGCTTTGACTTCTTGGGTCGATTTGTATTGGTCGGGTGTGTCTTCGTAGATAAACGAACTTTCTAATTCGTTTTGCAAATAACTGTCGGGTGCAAATTGAAAGCCTTTGTCCAAACGTCTTTTGGCATACAACTGAATCAAATTGAAAGCCACATGTTTGACTCTGGCTTTGGTTTTTTGTTTTAAAGCTTTCCAGGCATTCGACCCTAATTTGTAAATTTTGGGTGGTGTGCCGTCTTTGCCATTGTATTTAGAAACCTTGTGCAATGAGTGAATGCTCACATAGACAATGTCGTTATCGGCATACACCAACTTAATGGTTTCCTGAGTTTTGCCTTCGACTTGTATTTTTTGTAAACCTCCAAATTTCCCAATTCCGTGGTCGATATGCGTCACATAATCACCTACAGAAAGCGTGGTTAATTCCTTGAGGGTAATATTTTGTTTTTTCGAATAGCCGTTCTTTATGTTGAATTTATGATAACGCTCAAAAATCTGGTGATCGGTATAACAGGCGATTTGGTTTTCTTCGTCAATGAATCCTTGGTATAACGGAAGTACGACGGTGTTGTATTGTTTGCGAATATTTTCGGCATTGGTTTCATCCAAGGTTTCGAAGATGTCATGAAAACGTTTTGCCTGAGCGTCATTCGAACAAAACAAATAATTGGTCAATCCGTTGAAATGATTTTCACTCAGATTGTTCAGCAACAAATCAAACTGCTTGTTGAAAGACGGTTGTGGCTGAATGTGAAATTCGAATTTCTGCGTAGTTTTAAAGATTGGCTTGGAAGCCAATTCGACAATCGAAAAGTCCAACGCACGATGGATAAACGATTTTTGATTCAAAAACAATTGCTCTGGTGTGGCGTGCTTGATGTCTTTGGATAATTTTTCAAAAGCTTCTTCTGCCTTAGCAAATTGTTTGTCTAATTGTGACAAGAATCCCTCTGTATTTTGAATGAAAAGCACGGTTTTTTCGGAAATATAATCCAAGAAAGATTCTCGGTTTTCTTGAAAAACTTTGTTTTCCACATTGGGAATAATCGTGATTTTCTTTTGGATTTCTATCGAAAGTTGGGTCGCCACATCAAAGGTTCGAATACTATCAACTTCGTTTCCAAAAAATTCGATTCGGTACGGATTGTCATTCGAAAACGAAAACACATCGACAATACCGCCACGAACAGAAAACTCGCCAGGCTCGGTAATAAAATCGACTCTTTTGAATTCGTATTCAAATAAGACTTCGTTGATAAAATCAATCGAAATTTTATCACCGACGCTTACTTTTAAGGTGTTCTTATCTAAATCCTTGCGGGTAACTACTTTTTCGAATAAAGCTTCGGGATAACTAACAATAATCGCTGGTTTTTTTCGTGAGTTGATGCGGTTGAGCACTTCGGCACGTAGCAAAACATTAGCATTATCGGTTTCTTCAATTTGGTACGGACGACGAAAAGAACCTGGGAAAAACAACACATCTTGGTCGCCAATCATTTGTTCAAGGTCGTTCAAGAAATAAGCGGCTTCTTCTTTGTTGTCCAAAACAAATAAAAAAGGCAAGGCTGTTTTCTTGAACAAGGCTTGCATCACAAAAGAAACCGCTGATCCTAGCAAACCCTGTAAATGCAGTTTCAGTGCGTTTTTCTGTTGAATTTGCGTGGCAATCTGCTCAATTTTAGGCAAATTGTCATAGGTTTTATATAGGGCTGCTTTACTCAATGATAATTGTTTCAGTGTTTGGAATCGTGTTTGGAATAGCTCTGGTACTATCTAACATTCGCTTTAAATCGGCTTCGCCTTCTTCAAGAGGAATCTTGCTTTTTTCGACGGTTTTGTCCATTTCTCTTTGCAATGTGGCTAGCTCTCTGTTGATTTCTCCTATAAGTTGGACTACTTTTTCACTTGGGATTCTGTCTAAGTTAATATACAAATCCAACATACGAACTTTGGTAATTACGACTGCAATTCGGCTTTTGATTTGAGGTTTATCAAATTGCAAGGGTATATTAGTGTTCAAATTCATCGCTGCCTTTGAAATGGCTTTTGCTTTTTGCTGAAAAGCACCAATGGTTTTCTTTGGTTTTTTGGATAGTTCCGCTAAAAAAAGGCGCAATTCGTTCCAATTTTTAACGGTTTCTTCGGCTGTTTCGTTGATAGGTTCATCGTAAAAAATCCAAGCTTTCTCAATGGTCGAAAAGATGATTTCTTTTCTAGCCATTTCTTTTTTGTTTTCTGCAATACGTTTTTCATTCTTGTCTTGGCAAGAAAATAGAAGAAGTACCAACCCCAGAAAACAAGCAACGATATGTTTCATATTTGTGAAATGTATTTTTGATCCTCTCGCTAGAACATCGCTTTTATGTTAAATTTGCTTTCACAAAAATTGGAATAATAACGATTTGACACTACGATTAAAGTGGCGCAAAGTTACAAACAAAATCATTGAATTACGAATCGTTCCTATTTTAGAATAAGACTTCTTTTATTTTTCGTCGAAGAGATGCTTTATAATCTTTTGGATAGGTTCGAATGCCCATAAAAACATCGGCCATCGCATCAGCTACAAATTGACCGTATTTTTTAAGAATTATGTTTCTGACTCTTTTTTGGTGGTAAAATAAATGAGAAATCAAAACTCCTGTTCTTACTTCTGGAAGAATAGTTTCTTCCAATTTTTCAGTATACAAAGCAGCGGCTTTATCAGCATCCAAGTCACTTTCAATAATGGCTTTGGCAGCTAATACACCACTCAAAATGGCGTTTGAAATCCCTTCGGCTACTAATGGATCTGCTAGTCCTGCAGCATCCCCTGTTAAGAAGACATTTTTTTGAACAAAACAATCCGTTCTTGGAGAAACAGGAATCACAAAACCGTGGGCCGCTTCAGTTAGAATTTCAGTAATACCAAGCGTTTTTAAATAGTCAGCATAATGTTGCTTTAGATTAATTTTGTCATGTGTTTTGGTAAAAACACCAACCCCTATTGAAAGATGATTTTTTTTAGGAAAACACCAACCATAACCATACGGAATGGCATCAAGGTCAAAACGTACATTTTGGGACAAACGTTCAAAATCAGCTTGAGGAACCTCAACTTCATATTCTAGTGCCGGAATAATAGTTCTAGTTTCGCTCCAGCCTGCCATTTTTGCAATGGGACTCAAAGCGCCATCGGCAGCAATAATAAATTTTGCAGTTATATCACCTTCTGATGTATGTAGGGTTTGGATGTCTCCAAAAGTAATCGATTCTACTTTGTGATTTTGTAAAAGAGTCACACCGTTTTCTTTGGCTTTTTCGACAATTAAATTATCAAAAGCATCACGCATCACCATACTTATAATGGGTTGATCTCTTTTGGTCGTGATATGACTATGCTTTTTGGAAAAGTAGGTGTCAATTTCAAAAAACTCTTTATCCACTACTGATGCGATATCAAAAGGCATGTTTTTTCGACCTCGAAAAACGAAGCCACCACCACAGGTTTTATAACGAGGCAGAGTCTCTTTCTCGATAATAACAGTCGAAATACCACTTTTAGACAATTCAAAAGCGGCCGAAGCACCAGCGGGTCCACTACCAATAATAGCTACATCAAATGATTTCATGAGTTTTTTTTCAAAACTAATTTATTTTTTTAAGATACAAAACTATAGCCTTAAATAAAGTTTGAAAGAAATAAGAGCTCGTTTATTTTAGGCATTACACACCTAAAATTTACAAGAAAACATACTAATTGTTTGTTGTTTAGTTTTTTAGATAAGGTAAAATTGACTTATAGACGGATATTTTAGAGCAATATGACTGCGGTTTTAATAAATAATTTTACACTTATTAATTAAAACTTTAATATTATGAAAAAACAATTACTTAAAAAAATAAGCCTTTTTGTAGCGCTTATTGGATTTTCAAGTGCACAATTAATGGCACAAACGACAATTATCAATGAAAATTTCAGTGGTCCAGCTTATACAGGAGCTACTGACGCAACAGATTTAAATACTACCGTGGGTAATATTTGGATTTCAGGACATAATACCCTTACTACGAAATGGCAAATTGATGCTGCAGGATCTCCTGCTAATGTATGGACAGGTGCTAATTTTACTTGGGCAGTACACAACACTCCTATCACAGCCGTAAGTGGAGATAAAATATCAATAACTGCTGAACTTGGATTTGGAGGAACGGCATTTGTAGATGCTAAAAACATTTGTATTGTAGGTTTAACAAATACGAAAGTATTATCAGAAATTAAAGCTAATATTGGCTCTAAACGAGATGGTATTATACTTGTACCCACTTCACCAAATTTAGTTATGACAGGCTCGGGTAGTAGTTATGCTACAGCTACAACCATTCCACAAGGAACTATTGTAGGGCCTTATGAAATAATTATTGAATATACCGTTGGGGCTGATGCTGCGTCTACTGTAAAAAAAGCACGTATTAGGAATACTGTATCAGGTGCTGTATCAGCAGTTGGTGAAACTACCATGGGTATTCAAGGAGATGTTTATGCTGCATTAACTGGATCAGGTGCTTATTTTTTAAATTGGGCTCAAGGATTCTTTGATGCTGCAGGTTTAAATCGAGTTAAAATAAGCAAACTTAACGTTACTAAAAACCCAACAGTAACTCTAGGAGTTAAAGACTTCAATAAAGCTTCAATTGCTGCAAATGTAAGCCCTAATCCAGTTTCTTCAATTTTGAACATTGGTACAGATGTAGTGACTAAAAAATACAGAGTTGTTAACCTTGCAGGAGCAACTGTTTTAGAAACTGAAGCAACTGGAAGTATTGATGTTTCAAGTTTAGCTAATGGCGTTTACTTATTAGTAACTGATGCTGGAATTGCAAAATTCATCAAAGAATAAATTTAGACGATCAATAAGCATAGCTATTTATTGCTAAAACAATAGCAAAAGCCCCATTAGAATGATTTCTAATGGGGCTTTTTTTAGTTCTTGTAAATATTATTATCCTGCTTCACATCGGCCATCAAACCACTAGGATCGATAGTGATTTTTTTTATTGTAGCTTTTGTTTTAGGAATTGAAAAAACATATTTAGATTCAGCCCAAGCCCAATCTTTTAAGACCGTTCTTTTGATTTCGGGAGTTGGATTTTCTTTTTCAAAATGCATCATTCGCAGCGGAATATAAAAACTCTCTTTACTACCGTCTTTGTATTCGACTACAATATCAATAGGCATTGGAATACGACCTATTCGCTCTAGATTTATCAAGGTTTCAACTCCATTGTACCCAATACTTTCATTCACTTCTTTGATGCCATAATCGATTGTATTAGTGGTTTGTGTCCAATCAGTTAAATACCAATCCAATTCGGCACCCGAAACACGCTCAGCAGTTCTCTTAATATCATTTGGTGTAGGATGTTTGAATTTAAAATCCTGATAAAATCGTTTTAAGGTCTTATCCAAATTGTCTTCACCGATAAGATAGCTCAATTGAGATAAAAACAAACAACCTTTGACATAAGAAGCAATGCTGTAAGACCTGTTTTCATCATAGCGATCAGCATGAGTGGTAAGGGGCTGCTCTTTGCCAGAATTGACTAGATAATAATAGGCCCTATAATTCCCCTCAAAAGGATTGGCTTGTTTTTTGTTCGCTAGTTCATTCAAAACCCAGTCTTCAATATAAGTGGTAAAACCTTCATCCATCCACGGATGTTTAGCTTCATTAGAGGCTAAAACATGCTGAAACCAAGAATGTCCTAATTCATGCGTAGCAGTTCCAAAAATGCCCTCCAGAGTTCCGTTTCCTAATATCAGCGTACACATACCGTATTCCATTCCGCCATCACCCCCTTGAATAAAAGAATATTGTTCATATGGATAATTGCCTATTTTTTGGTTGTATAAATCCATTACATTAGCCATCATAGGTTGCAATTGTTTCCATTTTTCAACGGTTTCTGGTACATTTTTATAGATAAAATGCAAATCGACATCGTTAGGTCCTTTGAAAACATCATGAGCAAAATTGGGGTCGGCTGCCCAAGTAAAGTCATGCACCATAGGCGCAACAAAATGCCAAGTAAGTGTTTTGGTTCTCTTAGGGTAAACCACATTTATGCCTTTATCTTGATAACCATGCCCTATTTGGTTTGGATTTTGCAAATAGCCCGTTCCACCCAGTGTGTACTCTTTGTCGATGGTAATTTTTACTTCAAAATTCCCCCAAACACCGTGAAATTCACGAGCAATATAAGGGTCTGCATGCCAACCTTCAAAATCAAATTCGGCTATTTTTGGATACCATTGCGACATGGACAGCGCAACAGCTTCAGAATTATTCCTACCAGAGCGACGTATTTGCAATGGAATTTGTCCTTCAAAATCTAGCGTAAATGTGGTTGTAGAATTAGGTTGTATTGGCTTAGCCAAAATCACTTCTAAAATAGTTCCAGTAGTTTTGGTTATTGCATCAAGTCCATCTTGCTTGAAATTGTTGATTTTTAAATAACCAATTTCGTTGGGTTTTAAATTTTGAATGCGACTTTCTTTACTTTTAGTTACCATACGAGCATCAGGATCTTTGATATAATGCAAACGGGCATCCATTTCGCTTCCCGGTTGAAAAGCATTGTTGTACAAATGGTAATAGACTTTCTTAAGTGTTTCTGATGAATTATTGGTATAGACTAATTTTTGTTTACCAACGTATTGATAACTTTCGACATCAACACTAACTTCCATAAAATAATCAACTTGTTGTTGCCAATAACTATTGTTTTGAGCATAGTTAGTTCCAAGTTGGAATACACTGAAAAAGAGAAAATAGAATTTATTCTTCATACTTTTTTAAATAAAAAAAGGAAGAACAGCAGCCCTTCCTTATGAATAGATTATTAAAAAATTAGTTTTTTGAGATTTTATCAGCCATCAACAAGGCGTTATAAGCGTTTACAATTTTTCCAGTTTTGGACAATTCAGCAAATGGACGAATATCTTGATTGTTACCACCCACGATAACCTCAAGTGGAACCGCTACTCCTGAGTCCATTAGAATGTGTTTTACTTGTGTAGCTGTTAATTTTGGATAATACGAACGTATCAAAGCCGCTACACCAGCCACATTTGGTGATGCCATCGAAGTTCCTTGCAAGTATTTATAACTGTTGTTTGGAGTTGAAGCATAGATTTGAACTCCAGGTGCAAAAACATCTACATTGATTTTACCAATATTTGAAAACTTAGCAACCAACTTATTGCTATACTCATAATTCAAAGCCCCTACGGTAATTAAATTATCTGAAATCTCAGTTTTTTTGTCCTCAGAATCATTCGGGA
This sequence comes from Flavobacterium sp. NG2, assembly GCF_034119845.1. NCBI lineage: Bacteria > Pseudomonadati > Bacteroidota > Flavobacteriia > Flavobacteriales > Flavobacteriaceae > Flavobacterium > Flavobacterium sp. NG2. The sequence goes on from NZ_CP139420.1 coordinate 820,143, forward strand.
AATTATCAAAATAATCGATGTTCTTTGAAGAATTTCCTGCCGCATGAACAATCAAAACATCTTTTTCGGCTGCGTATTTGATAGCGTCAAAAACCCAATGCTTTTGTGGAGAATAGGCTTTTCCGAAACTACCGTTGATTACTTTAGCTCCATTATCTACAGCATAGCGAATGGCTAACGCAATATCTTTGTCGTATTCGTCTCCATCTGGAACAGCGCGAATAGCCATAATCGCAACATTATTTGCCACACCATCACCACCTATTTTGTTATGACGCACTTGAGCTACAATTCCAGAAACATGTGTACCGTGAACAGCCTCGTTTTTATCTGGCCCCATTACGTTGTTATCACCATATTTAGTATCTGTAATGTCATTAGGGTTATCCCCTAAAATTTTTCGGTAATCTTGTTTTAGGTTTTCACCACTCAAAGCGGCATTAGCTTTATCGATTTCATCTTGTAATGCAGCCTTCAAATCTTTTATTGGCATCCCAAAAGAAAACATTCTTTGAATTGTGTTTTTTGCTTTTACAACTTCGGCATCTGTAGAGTTAATTGCTTTTACTTCTTCTACAGTATAATTGTTTTTCTTTAATTCTTTGGAAACCACTTCATCCGAGGATTTTAGAGCAGAAAGCATTTCTTCATATCTCCCTTTACCAGCGCTAGCTTCGGATGTTTTTTTATCGTTTTCAGCTTTTGCCTGTAAGTAAGTTGCCTCATCAACCAAACTTGGATTTTTTACGATTCTTTCGTATTCTAAATTTTCTTTGATAATGTTTCCTAGAAAATTCCAACCGTGAATATCATCTACATAACCATTATTATCATCGTCAATTCCGTTACCAGGAATTTCTTTAGGATTAGTCCAAACTACTGATTTTAAATCTTCGTGTTCAATATCCACACCTGAATCTACAATCGCAACAATCACTTTTTCACCTAATCTGTTTTTTAATAGTTCAGCATAAGCTTTATCAACACTCATTCCAGGAACGGTATCTTTTACGATATCAAGATGACTCCAACGTTTTAATTCTGTTTCTTTAAGAGCAACTTTTTTCTTAACATTAAGAGGAGCGCTTATCGGGGTTAATTTACTATAATTGACAATAGATTTTTGGGTGCTACATCCCGCTAAAACAAGCATTGTAAATGCAGATATAAAAAGTAATTTAATGCTATTCATAGCCATTGAGTTAAAGTATTAATTGAGGTCGAAAGTACTGATTTTTTTTTAAAATTACTTTAGGTTAACACTAGATTAAGATTTCATCACAACCAAATACTTGGTCTAAACGAACTCCTTTTTCGGTTTGCTTTACCGTGATGATTTCGTTGTGTGCGTCGTGTTCTAAAAATAGGTAATAATTGATGTCAACTTCAGACTAAAGTAATTTTAAATTTATAATTTAAAATGATTTAATTTTAACAATACAATGTAGGAAAATGATTTATATTTGTTATTTTTGATATTATTATCCTAATAATACTCCTATGAAAATCAAATTATTTATTCTGTTGTTTTTGGCTAGTTTAAATTCTATCGCCCAATACACTTTAATTCCTGATGTTAAATTTGAAAATGCATTGATAACACAGGGCATTGATAAAGACGGACAAAATGGAAAAGTTTTAACATCAAGTATTAATACCATTGCATCATTAAATGTGTCATTTTTAAACATTACTGATTTAACTGGAATTGAAGGTTTTACGTCATTAACCTCTTTATCTTGTTATCTAAATTTATTAACAAATTTAGATTTATCAAAAAATACTAAATTGAGGTCAATAGATTGTAGAGCCAATAAATTAACTAGTTTAGATCTTTCGAATTTACCATTTCTTACAAGTGTATTATGTTCTGAAAACTTTTTGACAAGTCTTGATGTCTCAAAAAACCCTATTTTAGCAGGAGTGTTTTGTTCTAAGAATAATTTAATTAGTTTGAATCTTAAAAATGGAAACAATACAAATTTTCAAACACTATTTTGTGATTTCAGAAATAACCCGCTACTAAATTGTATTCAGGTAGATAATCCAACTTACTCGACAGCAAATTGGGCTGATTTTACAGACAACACTACTGTTTACTCAAATTCTTGTGGACCATCTTATACTTCTATTCCAGATTCCAATTTTGAAAACAAATTAATTTCCCTAGGTATTGATACTGATGGTATAAACGGTAAAGTTTTAACCTCAAGTATAATTGCATTAACTGCACTCGATGTCTCAAATAGCTATATAACTGATTTAACTGGAATTGGAAATTTTTTAAATTTAGAAACATTAAACATTTCAAACAATCAAATCAATACTTTAAATAGCTCTTCATTAAAAAAGATTAAAACTTTAAATTGTAGTAATAATCTTTTAAAAAATTTAGATCTAACCGAAAATACTGAATTAATAACTTTAGATTTTTCAGCTAATCAATTACAAACTTTAGAATTATGGAACCAAGATTCTTTAGTAACATTGAAAGCCAATGCAAATAAATTGACCAATTTGGACATTAATAATCTTTACAAATTAAAAATGCTTGAAGTTGAGGGTAACCAATTAACCAATCTGAATGTTAATTATAATTATTCATTATCAATACTAAAATGTAATAACAATCTCCTTACAACCATAGATGTTACTCAGAATAGTTCATTGATTTCATTGTATTGTGGAAACAATAAACTTGCAAAACTAGACATAACAATAAACTTGCTCTTAAGAGAAATCACATGCGAAAATAATTTATTAACCCAATTGAATTTAAAAAATGGGAAAAATAATCTATTTACAAACTATGATTTTAGAAATAATATCAATTTGAAATGCATTGAAGTTGACAATGAGAATTATTCAAATCTAAACTGGTCTACTAAAAAAGATGCAACAACAAATTATAATTTATTTTGTGGTCCATTTACTATGATTCCTGATTCAAAATTTGAAGATAAACTGATTTCTTTAGGCATTGATATAGATGGGAAAAACGGAAAGATATTAACAACTCGTATTACAAACTTAAGTACTCTTGATGTTTCAAGTAGCACCATTACAGATTTATCTGGAATTCAAGATTTTACAAATTTAAAATCGTTGAATGTTTCTGGAAATCAATTAACAATTTTAGATGTTTCTAAAAATATTTTATTGGAAATCTTGAATTGCTCAAACAATAAAATAGCGAATTTAGATGTATCTAAAAATATATACTTAGCTTCATTATCATGTTCGTCGAATCAATTAGTGTCTTTAGATGTATCCAAAAATCTATCCATTACATCCTTAAGTTGTGATTCAAATAAATTAACAACTTTAGATATATCCAAGAATAAAGTAATTACGGAATTTTATTGCAACAATAATTTGTTATCAAATCTCAATTTAAAAAATGGCAAAAACACGTTGTTTTCTAATTCTAAAATATCATTCCTTTCTAATCCTAACTTAACCTGTATTCTTGTAGATAACGAGTTGTATTCTAATACAAATTGGTCAAATATAAAAGACATTACCGCAATTTATTCTATAGACTGCATACCTCTATCAGCTTATACTTTTATTCCCGATGCTAAATTTGAACAGAGACTAATTAATCTAGGAATTGATTCAGGAGTTATTGATGGAAAAGTGTTGACATCTAAAATAGATTCAGTAACTTCCTTAAGTGTAACAGGAAACTTAATTTCTGACATGTCTGGAATACAAGGTTTTGTTTCTTTGAAACAATTGAATTGTGACTCGAATAAGTTAACGACATTGGATTTGTCTAAAAATATAGCCTTGACAACATTATCTTGTAACTCAAATCAATTAACAACCTTAGATATTTCTAAAAATGTAGCTCTAACTTCTTTATATTGTTATGAAAATCAATTAATAACCTTAGATGTTTCTAAAAATATAAACTTAGCTTCTTTAAATTGTCAATATAATAAATTAGAGACTTTGGATATTACAAATAATACGTCTTTAACAAATTTAGCCTGCAACTCAAATCTATTAACAAACTTAGATATCTCTAAAAACACAGCTTTGATTTCATTAAATTGTTGGGAAAATCAATTAACAACCTTAGATATTTCTAAAAACACAAGCTTATATACATTTCGTTGTTTTGATAATCAATTAACTGCCTTAGATGTTTCTAATTTATCAGAACTTAATGAACTTTATTGTGGTGGAAATAAATTGTCAAATTTAGATGTTTCTAAAAATAGAGCATTAAAAACATTGCATTGTAATAATAATAATCTAGTTGATTTAAACCTTTCGGATATAGCAATTTCTACTCTTTATTGTGGTTCAAATCAATTAACAACTTTAGATATTACTAAAAACACATACCTACGTGAATTGCATTGTGAATCAAATAAATTGTCTAGTTTAGATGTGTCTCAAAATGAAGGTATCTTTGATTTTGATGTTTCAAATAACCAGCTTATAAGTTTTGATGCATCTACAAGTTATAGAATAAGTAAGCTTTATTGTAGCAGTAATAAGTTGTTGAGTCTTAATTTAAAAGCTAATCAGAACTTATATCAAGCTAATTATAATTTTTTATTCACAGGCAACCCAAATCTAACTTGTATTCAAGTAGATAATGAAATTTATTCAAGAATTTATTGGTCTGATTTAAAAGACGACACGGCAAGTTTTTCTGAAGATTGCCCTGGTTATTCTGTAACAATCAGTAGTGAATTTGAAGATAAATTAATCGATTTAGGGATTGATACAGACGGAAAAAATGGCACTGTCTTATTATCGGAAATCGTAAATTTAAAAACAGTAGATATATCTAATTCTGGAATTTCTGATTTAAAAGGAATCGAATATTTTGTAGGATTAGAATCTTTAATCTGTAGCGGAAATTCATTATCAACAATAGATATTTCTAAAAACACTGCATTAAAATATTTAGATTGTTCTAATAATCCATTGACGGCTTTAAATGTTTCTAAGAACATTTTACTAACGGAGCTTTATTGTGATGGTGTAGTTACAATTACAAAAAAAGCGACTACTGCTAAAACAACAACTACCGCGCAATTAACGGCTCTAGATCTTTCTAACAATGTGTTTTTAACTAAATTAAGTTGTTCAAATAATCAAATAGTTAATTTAGATTTATCAAAGAACACTAATTTAACAGATATTAATTGTTCAAACAATTCTTTGGTTGCACTAAATTTGAATAATGGAAATAATACGAATTTAGTAAATGTCAATTTCAAAAATAATGTATCATTGTCTTGTATAAAAGTGGATGATGAGATTTATTCTAATATAAACTGGGCTGATGCAAAAGATGCAAATACTATGTATTCAAAAACAACTTGTATATTGGGAGTTAATGATTTCGCTTATGATACAATTGTTTTATATCCTAATCCAGCAAAAGAAAAGCTATTTATAGACAATATTGTTTTAGAAAAAGCAACTATTTATGATGTGTTAGGGAAATTTGTAAAAACAACAACCTTTACTACTAATTCAAACAGCAATACCTTGGATTTAGTTGATTTGCCAAAAGGAATTTATTATGTGTATTTACAGAGTCAAGGCATCAATACTGTTAAAAAAATAATAGTGGATTAAGACTAAAAGTTTTATTCAGGAAAAAGCCCTATTTTCATTAGCTTGAAAATAGGGCTTTTGCGTTTATAAGATTTCATCACAACCAAATACTTGGTCTAAGCGAACGCCTTTTTCAGTATGTTTGACCGTGATGATTTCATTGTGTGCGTCGTGTTCCAAAAATAAGTAATACATATTATCGGCAGCGGTGTTTAGAAATTTCGTTTTCTCAGGCATGGTCAATAACGGACGTGTATCATAACCCATTACATATGGAATAGGGATATGGCCTGCTGTAGGTAATAAATCAGCACAAAAAACGATGGTTTTATCTTTATATTGAATGTGCGGAATCATTTGTTTTTCAGTATGACCATCCACGTATAAAATCTCAAATCCTAACTCTTTTGAAATTCCAAAATCAGAATTTGGTTTTTCAAGAAATTGCAACTGACCACTTTCTTGCATGGGTAAAATATTTTCGGATAAGAAAGACGCTTTTTCTCTTGGATTAGGCTCCGTTGCCCATTGCCAATGGTTTTCATTGGTCCAAAATTTGGCATTCTTAAAAGCAGGTTCGTAGCCGGTTTTTGTTTTGTTCCAATTGACACAGCCGCCACAGTGGTCAAAATGTAGATGTGTCAGGAAAACATCGGTAATATCATCACGATGAAAACCATATTTGGCTAACGAAGCATCCATAGAATGGGAGCCCCAAAGCGAATAATACCCAAAAAACTTTTCAGACTGCTTATCCCCCATTCCGGTATCAATCAAAATTAATCGGTTTCCATCTTGAATTAGCAAACATCTCGCTGCCATGTCGATTAGATTATTAGCATCGGCAGGATTGGTTTTGTTCCAAATGATTTTAGGAACTACACCAAACATAGCACCGCCATCGAGTTTAAAATTTCCAGTTTCTATTGGGTATAGTTTCATTGTTTTAAAAGTGTTGGAAGGTTGTCTGTCATTAAAAGAATAATTGCAATTTACTAAATTTGATTAGTATGAGTATCGAATTTTTATTTTAAAGACAAGGCAAAGTATTCGTGAATTCGTGGCTTTTAATTTAATGTATGAGTGTGGTTCCTATTAAAAAAGTCGCAATAAGGAATCCTCATTGCGACTTTGGAAAGATTTTGTTTTTACTTCTTCAATTCCAAAAACAATCTCTTCAATTCAGGATTATCCTCGAAAGTATATTTCTTGTTTTTAATAAGCCCTTCAATATAATCAATTCGGTTTTCCGTTACGGGATGTGAACTCAAAAATTCAGGAATCGCAATGGTTTGTTCTTTTTGCAATCGTTCAAACAAATTAGACATTCCTTTTGGATTTACCTTGTTTTTAGTTAGTATTTTAAAACCATCGGTGTCCGCTTGATGCTCAAATTCTCTCGAAAACGAAAGTGATTGAAAACTATTTACGTTATCTCCAATAACTGCCATCACACCATTCGCATCACCCAAAATCAGCGAAACAAACAAATAGCCCGACAAGCTTCGACAAAGCATTTTCATCGAATGCCGATTGTTTACGTGTGAAGCTTCGTGACCTAACAGTCCAACTAGTTCATCGTAATTTTTCATTTCTTTGATAATTCCTGTAAAAACAACGATGTTGCCATCAGGCAAAGCAAAAGCATTAATTTCATCGGATTCTACAACAGTAAACTTAAGTTTCTTACTGTTATTCAAATCCAATTGTTGTGCAAAAGCATTTAAAGTTTTTGTTTTTGACGAATCTTTGGTTACAAAATAATCGTTTTCTAACCAAGCCGAACTTCCTAATTGATCATCATACTCCTCAGGAATTAACGCTACTGATTTTTCGCCCACCCACGGAATAACATACAGATAACTAAGTCCGATAATCGCTAAAATTCCTATCGCAATTATCAAATGTAAGCTGATGCCTAAATCCATCAGTTTTTGATACCAACCTATCTGCCCTTTTTCTTTTCTAAAAAGCTGAATGGCATCAATAAAATGATTGTCGACAATCTTAAGATGCTGAATCAAATCAGTGCCATGGTCTAAATGCAACCCTGTGCCTCTCTTATCGAAACTAATATTTTTTATAGGCCACTTATGCATTTGCCCATCGGTTGACTCAAAGCAAATCGATTCTTTGTATAAATCAAACGACACCTCAATTTCTTGAGGTGCCGATGAGTTGCCGTCGTAAAAAACAGCTGTTGTTTTGTTTTTCATAAAATTACATTACTGCATCTAAATCTAAGAAATCGCTTAAATCTTCGCCTGTTGCATCTTTGTAGTTTTCTTCTGTTTGCACAATTGTGTTTAAGTCAAGGTCTCCATCTAATTCAACATGTTCAAAAACAAATTTCAAAGTACGCATCGCTACCCAAGCATAACCCAAACCAAGTGTGAATATAAGAATAAAGAGGTTAACTATTACTAAGCTGAAAAAATCACCACCTGTGGCAGTTGACGTAAAATTAATTTTATCGTCTCCTTTTTTCAAACTTAAATTATTTACATAATATTCAAACAACTCTTTTTGCCACCAAAACATATAAATCCCTAAAGTAAAAATAGTTAAGAAATAGCCTTTAAGGTTCATTACAAAATAATCACCTCCATCACCATCATACTCAAATTCAGCATCACCAAAACGAACGTTTCCTAATAAATAATTTCGCATGTTCATCGCCATCCAAGGTCCATAAATCCCTAAGGTGATTATAGTAAGTCCAATCCATTTGAAGAACAATTTAATAAATTCAGTTCTATCTCCTCTATAGCCAAATCGAATTCCTCTCCAAGAAGTACGAGACATTCTATATCGATAAGAACCGTGAATGGCAAAAGGTAGAATTGCAAAAATCGCCACATAGAATAATAAAGGCCCTAAAAAAACAATATCAAAAATATACACTATCGAAATCACTACTATCAATAGAACTAAAAATATCAAAATTGCTTTAACAAAACCTTTAAACATTTCTTTTCCAGTTCCATGAAAGGAAAAAGAATCTCCATTTAAAGATGTTTCACTATATACAAATTGCAATTGTTTTGCTTTTGCCCAAGGATAATAAATCCCAAGAGTAAGGATGGTTAATAGCCAATTGACTATAACTATTCCAAAAAAGTCACTTCCTTTTCCGTGAAAATCAAGTGTGTAGTTTTGATTGTTTCCTAAGTTGTTTTCCATAATTTCGTTTCAGTTTACAGATTTAAAATTCTTGATAAAAATATACTATTTTATTTACTAAAGAAAACTAAATAAATAATTTCTATCCCTTCATTAGTTATAAAAATGTTATCTATTATGCAATACCGTTTTTATACATTATCTTTGCAGTTAATTTAGACAAAATCAATATAGCTAAAAAAGCTAGTGTTGATTCATAAAAAAGAAGCACATGATTAAAGTTTCAGATACTGCTAAAAAGAAAATCATCGAATTAATGAAAGACGATGGATTTGATGCTGCCAAAGATTACGTGAGAGTAGGCGTAAAAAGTGGTGGTTGCTCCGGCTTGTCTTATGATTTGAAATTTGACAATCAAAAAGGAGAAGACGATAAAATTTTTGTAGATAATGATATCACAATCGCTGTTGAAAAAAAATCGTTCTTGTATTTAGCAGGAACAATTTTAGAATTTTCAGGTGGTTTAAACGGAAAAGGATTTGTATTCAACAATCCAAATGCCTCAAGAACTTGTGGTTGTGGTGAATCATTTTCATTATAGGAATTAAAAATAAAAGGAAATAATCTAAACAAGACTATGTCAAAATATACTGAAGACGATTTAAAAATCGAACTCGAAAACAAAGAATACGAGTACGGATTCTACACCGAATTAGAATCGGAGACCTTTCCTATTGGCTTAAATGAAGATATCGTTCGTGCCATTTCACAAAAAAAGGAAGAGCCTCAATGGATGACTGATTGGAGAATCGAAGCTTTTAGAGCTTGGGAAGAAATGATTGAGCCAGAATGGGCGAATGTCAAATATGTAAAACCTGATTTTCAGGCTATCTCTTATTATTCAGCTCCAAAAACGGTAGACCCGAATAAAACCCTTGATGATGTTGATCCAGAATTATTGGAGATGTACAAGAAACTAGGGATTTCTGTCGATGAGCAAAAAATGATGAATAATGTGGCTATGGATATTGTTGTCGATTCTGTTTCGGTAGCAACAACATTCAAGAAAACATTAGGCGAAAAAGGAATCATTTTTATGAGTATTTCTGAAGCCATCAAAGAGCATCCAGAATTAGTTCGTAAATATCTTGGAACTGTAGTTCCTCAAAGAGATAATTTTTATGCAGCCTTAAACTCGGCTGTTTTCTCAGATGGATCTTTTTGTTATATTCCAAAGGGTGTAAAATGCCCAATGGAACTTTCTACTTATTTCCGTATCAATCAAGCAGGAACAGGACAGTTCGAAAGAACTTTAGTTATTGCTGACGAAGGAAGTTATGTATCGTACTTAGAAGGTTGTACAGCTCCTAGTCGTGATGAAAATCAATTACACGCTGCGGTAGTTGAACTAATTGCTTTGGACGATGCCGAAATTAAATATTCTACCGTTCAAAACTGGTTCCCTGGAAACAAAGAAGGAAAAGGTGGGGTTTACAATTTTGTAACCAAAAGAGGTTTATGCGAAACTAATGCTAAAATTTCTTGGACTCAGGTAGAAACAGGGTCTGCTATTACTTGGAAATATCCTTCTTGTGTATTAAAAGGAGATAATTCAGTAGGTGAATTTTATTCGATTGCCGTTACTAATAATTTCCAACAAGCCGATACTGGAACTAAGATGATTCACTTGGGTAAAAACACCAAATCGACCATCATTTCCAAAGGTATCTCAGCAGGAAAATCACAAAACAGTTATAGAGGATTGGTACAAATCAGTCCAAGAGCCGAAAATGCTCGTAACTTCTCTCAATGTGACTCATTATTAATGGGGAACAATTGTGGAGCGCATACTTTTCCATATATCGAAAGTAAAAATCCAACAGCCAAAATAGAACACGAAGCAACAACAAGTAAAATTGGTGAAGACCAAGTTTTCTATTGTAACCAACGTGGAATTCCAACGGAGAAAGCTATCGCTTTAATCGTAAACGGTTTCAGTAAAGATGTATTGAATAAGTTACCAATGGAATTTGCTGTTGAAGCTCAAAAATTACTAGAAATTTCGCTTGAAGGTTCTGTCGGATAGTTTTTTGTAAATTTGAAAAATCAACATTAAATTACAATTATTATGGATCTCATTTTAAAAAATGTAAAGAAAAAAGATTTTCCAGTGTTGAAATCATTGGCAAAATCGCTTGGTTTTGACATCGAAGAAAAGATTGATAAACCATATAATCCTGAATTTGTAAAAGAGATTTTGGAAGCTGAACAAAGTATTAGAGATGGAAAAGGAATAAAAATGACTATGGAAGAATTAGATGATTTATGGAAATAAAATTCTTAAAAGTCTATTTTTAAAATGAGTAATGTTTTAGAAATTAAAATAATCAATGCAACGGAATTTAATGACTTTTTAAATTTATCATTAAAACCAATGTTTTTAAATATTGATAAAAAAAAGAAAAATCAAGTTATAACTAATGAACACTATCTAGGAATGTTGTTTTTAGATATTCAACGAAATGGTTTTATTAAGATAAACTCGCTAGATTGTTTGGCAACTGAATTAAGAAGACACTCTTTTATTTTTGATAAAAATTGGGATAAAAGAGCAAAATTCATACAGAGCTTACTATATCCATAAAAGTTAAAACAGAAAACAAATTTATATAATAATTAAATAAAAAAGATCGCAAAGGATTTAAGTTACGTTATAGAAAACTTGAAACCTGAAACTTTAAACAAAAAAAATAATGTTATCAATCAAGAATCTACACGCCTCAATAGGTGACAAAGAAATATTAAAAGGAATCAACCTTGAGGTAAAAGCGGGAGAAGTTCACGCTATCATGGGACCTAACGGTGCTGGAAAAAGTACTTTATCAGCTATTATTGCTGGTAACGAGAATTACGAAGTAACAGATGGCCAAGTATTCTTGGATGGAGAAGACCTAGCTGATTTAGCTCCAGAAGAAAGAGCACACAAAGGAGTTTTCCTTTCGTTCCAATACCCAGTTGAAATTCCAGGTGTTTCGGTAACAAACTTTATGCGTTCAGCAATCAACGAAACTCGTAAAGCCAAAGGTCAAGACGAAATGCCAGCTAACGAAATGTTGAAGTTAATTCGTGAAAAATCAGAATTATTAGAAATTGACCGTAAGTTTCTTTCTCGTTCCCTAAACGAAGGTTTTTCAGGAGGAGAGAAAAAACGTAACGAGATTTTCCAAATGGCAATGTTAGAGCCAAAAGTAGCCATCCTTGACGAAACTGATTCAGGATTGGATATTGATGCTTTGCGTATCGTTGCTAACGGAGTAAACAAGCTTAAAAGCGATAAAAACGCAGTAGTAGTAATTACACACTACCAACGTTTATTAGATTATATCATCCCTGATTACGTTCACGTTTTACTAAACGGAAAAATTGTAAAATCAGGTGACGCTTCATTAGCACATGAGCTTGAAGAAAAAGGATACGACTGGATCAAACAAGAGCAGGAAGCATAATTTTTGTTTAAAGTTTAAAGTTTAAAGTTACCACAAGATAACTTTAAACTTTTAAACCTTAAACTTTAAACAAACTATAGAAAAATGGATTTAAAAGAAAAATTAGTATCGTCTTTTATGGCGTTTGAAGAGCGTATCGATGTGCATGCACAATTACACGATGTACGTACTGAAGCCCTAAAAAACTTTGAAAATAAAGGATTCCCTACCAAAAAAGAAGAATCTTGGAAATACACTTCGTTAAACGCCATCTTAAAAAATGACTTTACGGTATTCCCAAAAAACGAATCAGCGGTTGAATTCAAAGACGTAAAAAAATACTTTTTACACGAAGTAGACACCTATAAAGTCGTATTTATTGACGGTGTTTTCAGTTCGAATTTGTCTTCTACAACACATGACGGAATCGATGTTTGCTTAATGTCATCAGCATTAAACAAACCAAAATACAAAATGATTATTGATAATTACTTCAACAAAATCGCTAGTAAAGACGAGAGTTTGACGACCTTGAATACTGCTTTTGCTGCTGAAGGAGCCTATATCAATATCCCAAAAAGCAAAGTAGCCGACAAACCTATCGAAATCATGTATTTCTCAACAGGTAACGAAGCCGCTTTGATGGTACAACCTCGAAATTTAGTTATCGTTGGTGAAAATTCACACGTACAAATCATCGAGCGCCACCAAAGTTTAAACGAAAATCCAGTATTGACTAACGCAGTTACTGAGATTTTTGCTCAAAAACGTGCCATTGTAGATTATTACAAAATCCAAAACGATGCTTCGGAAGCAAACCTAATCGACAATACTTATGTTTCACAACAAAAAGAAAGTCATGTTTATGTGCATACCTTCTCTTTCGGTGGAAACTTAACCCGTAACAACTTGAACTTCTTCCATTTTGGAGAACGTTTAACAAGTACCCTAAACGGAATCACGATTATTGGCGACAAGCAACACGTAGACCACTATACCTTGGTAAATCACGCAGAACCAAACTGCGAGAGTTTCCAAGATTATAAAGGAATTTTCTCTGACCGTTCTACAGGTGTTTTCAACGGAAAAGTATTTGTTGAGAAAGAAGCGCAAAAAACCAATGCCTTCCAAAAAAGCAACAACATTTTGTTGAGTGATAAAGCAACCATCAACGCTAAGCCACAGTTGGAAATCTTTGCTGATGACGTAAAATGTTCACACGGTTGTACCGTAGGACAATTAGACGAAACCGCTTTGTTCTACATGCAACAACGCGGAATCCCTCAAAAAGAAGCCAAAGCCTTATTGATGTACGCGTTCTCCAACTCGGTTATCGAAGGCATCAAAATACCCGAATTAAAACAACGTATCACTAAAATCATCGCCAACAAACTAGGCGTGAAATTAGGATTCGATTTATAGATTACTGAACCACAAAGTTCACTAAAACTCCACAAGGAGCACATGGTTTTATACTTTGTGCTCTTTGTCATTTATAGCTGTTTTTAGGAGCAGAACATCAGGTGTTTTCAGGAATGATTGTTCCTGCCATTCGCTATATCTTGTGGCGGCTTAACGCCTGCCGCCACAAGGATGCCGCTGCTGTCAGGGCTAATTAGGGTATTTTGTTTTTATATTGGTGTTTTTCTTATATTTGATTCTAAATAATGAGTGATAATAATCATAAAACTTACCTTTATTTGGGTAGCGTTGTATGCTTTTGTCAGATAAATAAATTTTTGCTAAAAATTATACGGAATGCTTCCATTTGAAAACATAAAAAAAATAGACCTTTCTAAAGTTAATAATGGGTTTGCAGAAAATATTCCTGAATTATATGATAAATTAATTAGACCTCAATTTGAAAACTCAAAACTAATTAAAGAAATACATCATACTTTAGTTGAATATATAAATAGCAACGACCCTATATTTTTTATACGGCTTTATGGTTCATACACCAAAAAGAATTATGAATTACAAAGGAGAGGATTCTTAACAGAATATAGTGATAATATGAAGGTTAGTTTTTGTGATAATACATTCACATTACTTTTTGCTGAAATGAAATTAGCAAATATCAATTATTCATCACTTGACCTAAAAAAACTATTAAGTCAAAAAAAATTAATTGTAGGGTTTGGTCAGGTGTCAGAAGAAAAAGAACTTTGCTTTTACACTCCTAAAGATGCAATAAGAGCTAAGCTTAACGTCAAAGGATGGTATCAAGCGCATATTAAGCCAACAGGGTATGGTTACAACGATTTAGACCTCAAAACACTATTTCCTAACCCTCCAAGAATCGAATTTCAAAAAGAAGATAGAATTCGGCATATAAATGAAAAATTAACTTCTAATCAATTAAGAATTTTAAAAGCACATTTTTTACGACTAATACATCCATTTAATTCTTTTTTAGTTCCTAAAAAAAACCAATTAAGTTACTCAGGAAAAAATATTGGAGAAGAAAATGAATTAATTAATTTTGTAAGGAAACAGATAAAAAAAGGCTACCCAATTGAATATGAGGAATTTGACAATTTATCAATTGAATATAACATTGAAGAATCAAAATCGTTTATTACTAACATTCAATGGTTTGAAAAACCAATAAATGAAAAAAAAATAATTTCTAAAAAAATTGATTTAAAGAAGATGGAAAAGCTAACTGTAGAAAAGAATTTAGAAAATGAGCGATCTGAAATCGATCTAGAAATTAAATTAGAAAATACTTTAAGAGCTATAGGAAAAGAAATTTTTGCAACTGTATTGTATCCTGAATTAATTAAAAACATAGAGGTATCTTATGAAGAAATATCAAACAATTACACTGTATATAACAGCTTCACCATAAATTCACAAAAATCTAGACTATCAAAAGCAAAATCAATTTTCAGAGAAGGAGAAGAAACTGAGGCTCTATTAAATATTTATGAAAGTAAGAAAATTAAAAATGAAGTAAAATTAAAAATTGTTAATTATCTCAATATAAATGGTTATAAAAAAGCCCTCAGCTAGCCCCAGCTGACACGGGCATAAATAAACACAACGGCTAGTGCGAGTTTCTAACTCATACCTACACAGATTGGCAAACACACAACAAACAAACCAATCTTTGTCACGCTGTAAGCGTCCTACACAAAGTGCTCACCACACCTCAGATTCCTACGGAATGACAAACTTTATGGTTAAAAATGACCATCAATTGTGAATGGATTAAAATCCATCCCTACAATCTGAGCCGAGCCTACGGCTCTTGACTATTATTTATAAAACGAATTAAATTTCCAAACCTATTTACATGATAAAGTTCCGTAGGAACGGCACATTTTGTAGCCCCGAAATTTATTTCGGGGTAATGTATTGACATAGACAACAAAGTCCCATAGGGACGACATAGTATTACAACCAAGCTTTGTCACGCTGTATGCGTCCTACAAAAAGTCCCCATTATACTTGAGATTCTCCTTCAGAACAACAAACTTTACGGACTATAATTATCACAACCTAAGATTTTTAAAGACTTCTGTGTATCTCTGTGTTTTTTCTTTCTGTCCCTTTGTGAAACAACTTAATCTTCACTCAGAAAAAAATTACAACCAAATAAATTCTAAATCATTTTTTTCTTACTTTAGTATCACACATCCAATACCACATATTTCCAAAAAACAAATTTTATTTTAAATTCAAGCCTTAATCAAATAAGGCTAAGTCAAGTTGTTTTTAAAAATGGAATTTGTGTATGAATATAAAATTACTCTTCTTTTTATTTATTTCCCTATCGGCATGGAGCCAAAATAAAACTGCTATTTCGGGAACTGTTCTCGACTCCAAGACCTTGCAACCTTTAGCAAATGCTGTCGTTTCTATTCAGAACACTAACCTAATGCAGTTAACAAATCCCAATGGAAGCTTTATCATCAACGAGGTCGTTTCTGGCGACATTTTGTTGTTAATTCATACCCAAGGTTATAAAGATGCCTTAATTCCCATAACTATCAAAACAACTGAAATACTGAATTTAGGCTCCATCCTCCTTGAAGAAGATATAATTACCGAACAACAAAGCAATACCATACGGATTTTTGAAAACGACTTAAATGAGGACAATGGCGGCACCGAAAGCACTTCGGGCTTATTGCAGTCTACCAAAGATGCTTTTCAACAAGCAGCGGCTTTTAACTGGGGCCAAGCCCGTTTTAAAGTTCGTGGATTAGATAGCGAACAAGCCTATACCCTCATCAATGGCGTTAAGATGAACAAAATCTACGACGGCAGACCACAATGGAGCAATTGGGGCGGTCTTAACGATGCCACTCGTAATCAAGAATGGACCTTAGGAACAACCGCCTCCGATTATGGTTTTGGAGGAATATTAGGCACACAAGAAATCAACACCCGAGCTTCCATCTACAGAGCTGGTACTCGCATCACATTGTCCGCTACCAATAGCAATTATAGTTGGCGCACGATGGTAACACATGCTTCTGGGATGAATGCGAAAGGTTGGGCTTACGTGATTTCGGCGGGGAAGCGTTGGGCAAATGAAGGTTATTTTGAAGGTACTACTTATGATGCGAATTCAGCTTTTATTAGTATCGAAAAGAAACTAAACGATCAACACGCCTTAAATTTTACCGGAATTTATACGCCCAACCAAAGAGGTAAAAATGCGGCTAATACAAATGAAGTTATTGAATTAACATCAAGCACTTACAATCCGTATTGGGGCTATCAAAACGGAGAAAAAAGAAATGCCCGCGTCAAAACCATCGAGGAACCCATTTTGATGCTGAATCACTATTTTTCCATCAATGACCACAGCAACCTCAACACAAGTTTGATGTATCAATTTGGAAAACTAAGCAATAGCAATATTGACTATCAAAACGCCAACAGCCCCGACCCTACTTATTATCGAAAGTTACCGAGTTATTACAGTTCGCTTTATGCTTCTGATAATGGTGAATACTCCGGTGCTTTTACGCCAGATTTTGAAAATGCTGAAAAGAACAAACTTCAATTTTTAGCCCAACCTCAAATTGATTGGCAAGGGTTATACCGAGCCAATCAAAGTCCGATACTAGATTCGAACGGAAAAATCACGGGCTATCAACCTGCACAAAGTCATTACGTCCTCTACGAGGATCGTACCGACGATAAAACAGCTGTCGCTAACACGATTTTTACCACCCAACTTAGCGATCATCTTAGTATGAATGCCGGTGCTTCGTTTTCGAATCTTAATTCCCATAACTATCAAAAACTTACAGACTTGCTTGGTGGTGCTTATTTTGAAGATATTGATGCGTTTTACAAAGGCAATCAAGCCCAATCCGACTTGAATAACCCCACCCGAAAAGTGGGTGTAGGAGATTCTTACGGGTATAATTTTAACTATTTTGCTACAACTTTGGATGCTTTCACTCAATTCAAATTTACCTATAACCGCATAGATTTTTATTTAGCACAAAGCTTTTCGAATACGAAATACCAACGCGAAGGCTTGTACAAAAATGGACTTTATGAACAGATTTCCTTTGGCAAAAGCCAAAAAATTACTTTTGAGAACAGCGGCTTCAAGGGAGGTTTAGTCCTTAAAATATCAGGCAAACAATCGGTAACTTTTAATGCGGCACATTTGACAAAAGCACCTTCGTTAAGAAATAGTTTTTCGAATGCTCGCTTAAATAATTCCGTTGTGCAGGGACTGCAAAGTGAAACTCTCAACAGCCTTGATGCTTCTTATTATTACCGTTCCCCTAAAGTACAATCACGATTAACCGCCTATTATGTCAATTTGAAAAACGCAACGAACACCACCTTTTTCTACGCAGAAGGGATTTTTGATAATGGTGCTGGTTACACCAATACCAATGCTTTTGTAGGACAAACATTGACACAACTTGACAAGAAAAACATAGGACTCGAGTGGAGTTTAGAATATCCAATTACGACAACACTTAAAACCAGTTTTGCTGCCGCCTACGGACAGTTCATCTATGCTAACAATCCAAATTTGACGGTTAACAACGATGCTTTATCTACAATTGACAATCAAAATCCTAGTTTTGATTTTGGTAAAACCCAACTCAAAAATTACAAACAAGCTGGAATGCCACAACAAGCTTACAGCTGGAATATAGAATACCGTGACCCTAAATACTGGTGGCTAGCCGCCAATGCCAATTACCTTAACGACCATTATGTTGATGTTTCGCCAATAGCGAGAACGACTCGGTTTTATACCAATCCTGCCAGCGGTTTCCCCTTTCCTGAAGCTACTGAAGAACGAGCCAAAGCACTTTTGGAACAAGAAAAACTAGATCCTGTTGCTTTGCTAAATGTGATTGGAGGGAAATCTTGGCGTCTTCGCAAGAAATATTTAGGATTGTTTTTTAGCATCAATAATGTGTTGGATACCAAATATAAAACTGGTGGATACGAACAATCCCGCAATGCTAATTACCGACAACGCGATCAAGATGTGTCTAGCGGCACGCCTTCTTTTGGCAACAAATATTACAACGGTTACGGCCGTACCTATTATTTCAACCTTAATTATAGTTTATAATAAATCGTTTGTTTATGAAAATCAACTATCAAATTAGAGCAGGATTCATATTGATATTTTTAGGCTTCACTTCATGTATTTCCGAAGAAAGCAGTATTCCGCAATTGGTATGCAATCAACCCGATTTAAAAACCAATCGAACCGTATACGATGTCTATAAAACCGCCAATACGGTGGTTACCAAATATGCTTATGATGATATTATAGAAGCCTATGTGGTTTCGACAGATGAATATGGAAATTTTTTCAAGACGATTTCATTTCAAACATTGGCTACAGCCTCCTCCCCTGCTATCGGTTTTAGTGTTCCTGTGGATGCCAGTAACTTGTATATTGATTATCGGGTGGGCAATAAAGTCTATCTAAAACTAAAAAATCAATATACCGATTTGTATTTTGACGGACTTCGAATTGGCAGTATTTATGCCAATGCCTTCAATGAAGCAACCGTGGGACGCTTATCGCAAAATGATTATAAGAACGTACTTTTCCCTTCCTGTACAACCTTGGACGAAAGTCAATTAATCAAAAACCTAACGATTCCAGAGTTATTAAACCCTTCTAACCTGAATACGTTGATTGAACTAGAGGATGTTCAATTTGCTGAAGAAGCCATTGGTAGAAAATTTTATGAAGATGCCAACAACGTTGGTGGTGGTACCAACTGGAACTTGGTTGACAAAAATGGTAATCAAGTCTATTTGAGAACCAGCAGCTATGCTCGATTTGCAACAACTACTATACCTACAGGAAAAGGAAAAGTGAGAGGTATCCTGACTAAATTTGGTTCTGATTACCAATTACTAGCGCGTTCTGAAAAAGATATTGAAATGACTGGAACCCGAGCGATTCCGTTTTTTACTGAGGATTTTCAATCGGTTACTGAAAATACGAATGTCAGTCTTCCGGGTTGGTCAAATTTTGTCCAAGCAGGTTCTTTATTTTGGAGAGGAGCCGTATATAATGGAAATGGCTGTGCCGAATTTGCCATTAGCGGCACCAAAGTAGCTTCAAATATTGCTTGGTTGATTTCGCCCAAAATTGATATGGACTTGCACACGAATGAAGTCCTTACTTTTAGAACAGCACAACACCATCTCGATGTTGATTCACCACTAAACACTTTGGAGGTTTATATTTCGACCAACTTTAACGGTATTGATTATGCCAAAGCGACTTGGATAAAAGTACCATTTAACTTGCCTAAGCAAGCAACGCCTTGGTATCAGTTTATAGGTTCAGGAGGCGTAGATTTATCAGGCTATACAGGCAAAATTAACATTGCTTTCAAATACATTGGTTCTGGGAAAACCACTACACTGGATGGCGCTTTTCAAGTAGATGATGTTCAGATTTTTGGAGATAAAAATAAGTTTGTACAAGGGGTGCATTAACCACAAAGAACACAAAGGCAACACTAAGATTCACTAAGATTTTTAAACATCTTCATTTTTTATACTATGCTTCTAACAGAATACAATCAATTCTCAGAGCTAAAAAAAGCTGCTAAATTTATGATTTAATTAGAATTTTAGTATTGGTTAAATACCATACATTTGCAAAAAACCAACCAATAATGAAACAAATCCTATTAGCAATCACCTTTCTAATTGTAACATCCTGTTCCAAGAATGACTATGAAACCATTGATTATGTTACGAAAAACGAACAAGAAATCACCGATTATATTGCAACAAATAATTTAACGGCTACCAGAAGTAATTCTGGCTTGTATTATGTGATTACCGAAGAAGGAACTGGAGCCCAACCTACAGCCACTTCAACTGTTACTGTTGCCTATAAAGGAAGTTTTATTAATGGCCAACTTTTTGATAAAAGTACTGACGCAGGTATTAGTTTTAGTTTACAAAGAGTAATCAGAGGTTGGACCGAAGGAATTACATATTTCAAAGAAGGAGGCAAAGGATTGCTTTTGATTCCTTCACATCTCGCCTACGGAAGTTATAATTACAATGGTATCCCGGGAGGCTCAGTACTAATCTTTGAAATACATTTGATTAGTATAAATTAGACACCAAAACTCATTAAAATCAACAATAAAACAATTAAATAAAACTCAATTTATCATGATGAAATTTGCACTTTTAGCCGTTGCTTTGACATTATCCGTTACTTCTTGTAAAAAGAAAGACAATAACGAAGAAACAACTGAAACAACCCATTCGGTTGCCAATAACGACCAACAAATACAAGACTACCTAGCTAAAAATAATTTAACCGCCAAAAAAACAGACTCTGGATTGTACTATGTAATTACCGAAGAAGGAACTGGAGCACAACCTACAGCCGAATCAAATGTTACAGTTGCTTATAAAGGGTACTTTACAGATGGAAATGTTTTTGACCAAAGCGGTGCTGAAGGAATTTCGTTTGGATTAGGTCAAGTAATCCCTGGATGGACAGAGGGAATTACCTATTTTAAAGAAGGTGGAAAAGGAATGCTCTTAATCCCTTCTGATTTAGGTTATGGAAGCGAAGACAGAGGACCAATCCCAGGAAACTCAGTACTTATTTTTGATATTCACTTAATTAAAGTAGATTAAATAAAATAGCAATTATTTACAACGAAGCGCAAAACTACAACACAAAATTATTCTAAGAGATACTGTAGATTTGCGCTTCTTTGTGTATCTTAGGAAAATATCTCCGTTACAAAGAATAAAATAATTTACATTCGTTACTACAAAGCAAATCGCTAAATTTGCAGCTTATTCCATATTATGTTAGAAAAAGAAGTAATCAATTTCGAAAAAACGGCCATTGTAGGTATCATCACTCAAAATCAATCTGAGGACAAACTCAATGAGTACCTCGACGAATTAGAGTTTTTGACATTCACTGCTGGAGGACAAGTAGTCAAACGCTTTTCGCAAAAAACCGATAAACCCAATCCAAAAACCTTTGTAGGAACAGGAAAACTAGAGGAAATCATGTATTATATCAAGGAGAACCAAGTTTCGACTTTGATTTTTGATGATGAACTTTCGCCTTCTCAACAAAAAAATATCTCGAAATTAATTCCAGATTGTAAAGTACTTGATAGAACCAACCTTATCCTTGATATTTTTGCACAACGTGCAGAGACTTCTTATGCTAGAACACAAGTAGAACTGGCTCAATGTCAATATCTATTACCACGCCTTTCAGGGATGTGGACTCACTTAGAGCGTCAAAAAGGGGGTATCGGGATGCGTGGACCTGGAGAAACGGAGATTGAAACAGATAGACGTATTGTACGCGATAGAATCTCTCTTTTGAAAGATAAAATCAAAACTATTGACAAACAAATGGGAGTGCAACGCAGTAACCGTGGTGCAATGGTGCGTGTCGCTCTTGTAGGATATACCAATGTGGGTAAATCAACCTTGATGAATGCTGTTGGAAAAAGCGATGTGTTTGTTGAAAACAAACTCTTTGCAACACTAGATACTACGGTACGTAAAGTTGTGATTAAAAACTTGCCTTTTTTGCTTTCTGATACCGTTGGATTCATCCGTAAATTGCCTACACAACTTGTTGATTCCTTCAAAAGTACTCTTGACGAAGTGCGCGAAGCCGATTTATTATTACACGTAGTTGATATTTCACATCCTGATTTTGAAGACCATATCGCCTCTGTTAACCAAACGTTAATGGATATCAAAGCACACGATAAACCAACCATTATGGTGTTTAACAAAATCGATGCTTACCGCCATTTGACAATTGACGAAGACGATTTGATTACCGAAAAATCACAAAAACATTATACCCTTAACGAGTGGAAATTGACTTGGATGAGCCGTGTAGGAGAAGCCAATGCATTGTTTATATCAGCCACTAATAAACAGAACTTTGAAGAATTTAGAGAACGTGTTTATGAAGCCGTAAGGCAAATTCACATCACCCGTTTCCCTTACAACAAATTCTTGTACCCTGATTACAAGGATGCCATTGAAAAAGAAGATAAGGACGACGAATAATTCCTTCAACCTAATTACCAAAATCCCTTTTGTTGATAGCAAGAGGGATTTTTTTTGGGCATGTCCCTGCTTCCACTCCGTTACATCAGGGTCAGGCTGTCCGCTGTATCTTTTGTTCCGCTACCGCTGCACAAAAGGATGCCGCTTCCATCCTTCATGCAAATATATTTTATCATTTTTCTAGCTTTCATTACAAAGAAACACACCTTTTTTAAGCAGTAATAACCCAATTATCAAAAATAAGTTCCTATTTGTATAGTAAAAACAAAAGGCTTGCAACAGTGAAGGACTTTTGTTTTTACAGTCATTTTAAGGCGTTTTAAAGACGATTTAAACACAAACAACACTACAACCAAATAATTTGTTTTTCACTTAAAACACAATACTTAAATGCTTCTTAAAACTATATTTAAATAAATAGCCATGACCTGTCTGCCGACAGCAGATTTTATATTATAAAACAATTAAAAAAATCTGTGTAAATCCTTTTCATCCTGTTATCCAGGTCCAAATGCATAATCTAGGACAAAAAGAACCTTGGAAGTAACTAGCTCCAAACAAAAAAGCTTCCAAAATTTGACTTTTGGAAGCTTTATATTTTTTAGATAATCTACAAATTACATATTAGACAACCACCCTTGTGGATTAGAATAAGTGGTATTTTGCAGCAATAAAAACTTGATAACTGTTTTCCCAGTTTCGCCACTCGTTCTTACACGACCCAAACTTTGCTTTATATGTACTTTATCTCCTTTATTTACCGATACTGTACTTAAATTTTGATAAACAGTGAAGTAATCTCCATGCTGAATCATTACAGCCTTATTCACTGGTGACAAAATCATTACACTGGCCACTTCACCTCCAAAAACGGCTCTTGCATTGGCACCTTCTTCAGTTGTGATTTCGACACCACTGTTGTGAATTACCAACGTATTGTAAATAGGGTGCGCTTGATCTCCATAGCCTAAAGAAACAAATCCTTTTTCGACTGGCCAAGGTAAATTACCTTTGTTTGCTCTAAAACTATCGGCAATTAATTTGGATTCTGGCGTCAACTCAATTCTAGACGAAGAAACCTCTGAACGAGAAACAACAGGTGCCTTAACCTCTTCTACAGGTACTGGCGCAGCTTTTTTAGATGATTTTGGCGCTTTTGCAGCGGCTTCTGCAGCAGCCGCAGCTTTTGCTTCAGCAAGTGCTTTTGCTTTTGCCTCAGCAGCTTTTCTATTCGCTTCGGCAATGGCTTCACGAATCAATCGATCAATCTGGCGGTCTATATTTTTAGACTCACTTTGTTTTTTACGAATTTCAGATACGATTCGGTTTTTATCTTTTTTAATTGAATTAACTAATTTTTCTTGCTCTATTTTCTCTAGTTCAAGCGAAGCACGTTCTTTTTTATTCTCTTCAAGAAGTTTTTGTTTGGCGACTTTTTGTTCATTTAATTTTTTATTGACGGCCGTCAATTCTATAGATTTGCCTTTTATTTCTTCGCCTTGTTCTTTTCTAAAATTAGTGTATTGCTTTAAATATTGAACTCTTTTGAAAGCCTGCAAAAAGTTTTCTGAAGACAAAATAAACATAGCACGGCTTTGCTCTGAACGGCTTTTATAGGATTGTACAATCTTTTTTGCATAATCTTCTTTTAAAACCAATAATTCTTTATTCAGTTTATTGATTTTAAGTTGATTCAAATACATATCATTGGCCAACAACTTGGTTTGTTTTTCTGTAGTACTAATCAAATTCTCTTTCAGCCTGATTTTGTTTTTTTGAATCAAATACACATTCATCGCTGATTTTTCTTTGGACTGAACCGACTTTAACATCTTCTCATTATCCTTAATTTCCCTTTGAATTTGGGCTTTGCGCTGCTCCAACTTTTCTTGTTGAGACGATTGACTCCAAAGGACAGAAGTCATGCACAATAAAACGAGGCTTAGAAAAAACTTTGGCATCTTGAAAATATATTTTTGCAAATTTAATTAATTAAAATTCTTTTGTAGCCATTTGGGACACTATATGGAAAAGAAAGTTCTTCGTTGAAAGAAACCGAAGTATAATCTAAATTAATTTCGGTTTTTCCTTTTTCCTGTATCGCATGTATTTGAACGTTTGTAGGCATAATTAAAGCGTTAAATAGGCTGAAATTTGCGTACTCAATTTGTATTTTTCTGGCTTTATCAGTTTGTGCTACTTCTTGTTTTTTAATTTTAAAATTAGCCGCATCAATGTAGAACGTTTTTTGGGTCGAATTATTTGCTTTATCATCCAATCGGTACAATTGTTCGGCCATAGTTTGATTGTATTTGCCTTTTTTTAAGTCATCAAGAGATTCTCCCATCAGCATATTTTGAATTTTATCATAATTCAAATCAGTTCCTAACCATTGACTCAAAGTACTAAAATCACCTTCAAAATAAGTTCCTTTAATTTTTTCATAATAACTCACTGTCTTTGGTGTGATAGATGCTTTGGCCATCGTTATTCCTAAAAAACGAATGCTCACTAAGATTTGCTCGTCTTTTTTAATGCGAATTTCGGCTGTAACATTTTGTGATTGATTGCCGTTATCAAAACTTGCATCAGATTTGATATAAACTGTTTTGAAATCGGCTTTATTTGCGTACAATTTTTCAATTACTGCATTGGTTTTTAATCCTATAACAGCTTCTGAATCTACATTTTGCACAAAGGTTTGCTTTGATTTACAAGATACTAAAGCAAGACTGCTAACCAAAGTTAACACAAAGAAGTTTCTTTTAAAAAAAGAGGTTGTTGTCATTATTTGTTTTTTAATAATTGGTTGGCTTTAGAGAAATAAAATTCCTTTTTGGAATTATTCCCTAAACCGTTGTAGGCTTCTCCTAGTTGAATATTAAAATTAATTTCTAATTTCCTATCTTCAACTACAAAATCCATACCCATTTCGAGCACTTCCGTTGCTTTTTTAAATTGTTTAAGTTGGTTGTATGCCAAACCTGAAAAATAATAAAACTGTGGTTGATTTGGAAAAAAATCAATCAAATCAGATGCTTTTCTTAATACAACGTCAAATTGATTCATATCTGTATATGCTTGTAGCAAAAGTAGGTTGTTTTCAACATCTATTTTTTCACTTTTACTATTTGAAAGTTCGTAATATTTAATGGCTTTGGCCCATTCTTTTTTCGAATGGTAATATTTACCCACTTCTTTAGATACATCTATCTCTGAATCAGCATCAAAATAACCAATAGCTTTCTCTACCTCTGATTCATACTGTGGATTTGAATTGACAAAAATTAAAAACTCATTGAAGATACGGTGTTTTATTTTGGAATCTATTTTGGCACTAGCCAAAACAATATTCATAGCCTTGACAGCTTTATCGCCATCTTTATTTTCTATATGGAATTTAAACAAACTTACTTGCGCCCATTCCGATGTAGGTATTGCCGTTTCTAATTGTCGTGCAGTTTCCAAAACTTTATCAATCTCATTATTCTTGGAATAAAAGTAAATTAGATTGACATAATTAGATTCTTCCTTTGGATTTTTCTTGATTTGTTCCAATAAATTTTGAATCTCAGCATTTTGGTACTTTCCCTGTGATAAAATCTGGATTTTATAGGATTCACGTCGGTCTGACTTGCCAACGGTTTCATTTAGTTCATTAATTAATGCTAAGGCTTTATCAAATTGAGCCGTATTCATATACAAAGAAGTTAAGTCTTCCTTGAATTTTGGATCAAAACTAATCAGCTTGTTAATCGTGGGAATGGCTCCCAAATAGTCTTTGGTTGCATAATTTACATCGTAAATACCTATCCAAAACCATTTGTTAGTAGGGTCAATTTGGGTCGCTTTTTCAAAAGCTGTTTGGGCATTGCTATATTTTTTTAATGCCAAATAATTTTTCCCCAATTCAAAGTGAACGGTCGCATTTTCAGGTTCTAATTTCAAACACTTTTCTAAAGCCAGAATGGCTTTGTCGTAATTTTCAATTCCCTTTTGCTTTAAGGCTTCATAAAAATGATCCTGAAATTTGTCTTTATCAGTTTTAACGTAATCATTCTCAGTTTGTGCCAATGCAGTAGTAGCATTGCCAAGCAAAACCAAAAACAACAGCGATAAAACCGATTTTCTTATCATTTTTTTTAAAACCACAAATTACACAAATTATCACAAATCTTGTTGTCAATAAATTATAGCCACAGATTAAAAAGATTAACCTGTGGTCTTATTTTAAATCACAATTGTATAAATTGTTCTACAGTGTACAGCTTTGATTATCTAAACTAAGTAAAACGCCTACATTGAAACTAAAAAACCTATGATTCTATGTGTTTAAAAAACACCTCAATAAAAAAATTATTCTAAAACCGAATAATCTCCAATGCTTACACTAGTAAAATTTCCATCAAAGTTGACATGATTTCCAATCATAGCATAATCTAAATTGGCATTTTTAATATGAGCATGTGTTTGAATCAAGCTATTTTTAATCGTACTGTCGATTACATGAGAACCTTTTCCTAAAGAAACATTTGGTCCCACAGTAGCATTGATTAAAACAACATCATCGCCAATAAAACAAGGTGGAATAATCGTCGCGTTTTCTAATTTCGCATTCTGAGCGACTAAGTTTTCTCCATCAGCTTGTAAAAAACCAAGCATTCTAGAATTGGTTTCAACCGTAACATTTTTATTGCCACAATCCATCCATTCGTCAACGCTTCCAGTTTTGAAAACTTTACCGTTTGCCATCATCGCTTTGATACCATCATTAATTTGGTATTCGCCACCATTTTGAATGTTGTTATCCAAAACGCCTTGCAATTCTTTTTTCAAGTCCCCTACTTCTTTGAAATAGTAAATTCCAATAACGGCTCTATCGCTTACAAATTCTTTAGGTTTTTCAACCAATTCAACGATTTCATTATTAGCATTTAATTTTACCACTCCATAAGCCTCTGGCTCATCGACTTGTTTTACCCAAATTACCGCATCAGCAGTAGGATCTAATTCAAAATCGGCTCTGATTAACGTATCTGCATAAGCAATTACAGCTGGACCTGATAAAGATTCTTTGGCACACATAATCGCATGACCAGTTCCAAGCGGTAAATCTTGACGGTAAATAGAAGCTCTTGCTCCTAAACCTGTTGCTAATTCTTCTAAGCTTTTGACAACGTCATCACCAAAAAAGGCAGGGTCACCCAATACAAAAGCAATTTCTTCAATAGGCTCTTTTAATATTTTTGCGATATCCTCCACCAAACGGTGAACAATCGGTTTTCCAGCTACGGGAATTAAAGGCTTAGGTACTGTTAAACTATGTGGACGAAGACGTGAACCACGTCCTGCCATTGGAACTATTATTTTCATTTTTTATTTTTATTTAAACACAAAGTTCGCAAAGTCCTTCGACAAGCTCAGGATGACATGCAAAATTCACGAAGGTTTTATTATATTATTTTATCTTTAAATTGATTGCTACCAAACTTCTTACTGCAACTGAAAACTACAAACTATTTCACACCCGTACTTCCAAAACCACCAGCACCTCTTGAAGTCTCTGATAACTCTTCTACTGCTGTCCATTCTGCACGTTCATGTTTGGCAATAATCAACTGAGCTATGCGTTCTCCGTTTTGGATTTCAAAAGCTTGATTGGATAAATTAACCAAAATCACTCCTATTTCGCCACGGTAGTCTGCATCTACAGTTCCAGGGCTATTAAGCACTGTAATTCCGTTTTTAAAGGCCAAACCACTTCTTGGTCTTACTTGTGCTTCGTAACCTATCGGCAATTCGATAAAAAGGCCTGTTTTAACTATGGTTCTTTCTAAAGGCTGTAATGTTATGCTCTCGGTCAAATTTGCTCTTAAATCCATTCCTGCTGAAGCGATGGTTTCATAGCTAGGCAAAGCGTGTTGGGATTTATTGATAATGTTTATTTTCATTCCGATTTAGTTTTTCGATTCAAAATAGAGGTTAATGTTTCTTTTTCGTTGTAATAAATAAAATATAAGAATACGAGTAACAATGCTATACCTACAAAATAATTTTCTCTAAACTTATAAAAAGAAAGCACTGAAAAAAAGATGGACAAGCCTAAATAACTACCAATTTTTTTCATGTCATAGGGTATCGGATAATATTTATTTCCCAAATAATAAGAAATTGTCATCATACTTCCATATGCACCAATTGTCGCAATTGCCGAACCATAATAACTCATAGATGGAATTAAAAGAAAATTCAGAATCAAGGTGATGATGGCACCCGTTATTGAGATATAAGCACCAATATAGGTTTTGTCTATTAATTTGTACCAAACTGAAAGATTAGTATAAATCCCTAAAAAGAAGTTAGCCAAAATAATTAGTGGAACCACTTTCATTGCAACCCAATACGAAGAATCGCGAATCATCAAGAATTTAAACAAGTCGGCAAAAACGATTACTGTCAAAAGAATAAACGAACCAAAAATGACAAAATACTTGGTAACCATAGCATAAGTATGTGGTGCGTTTTTATCAGAGGCATGACTAAAGAAGAATGGCTCAATTCCTAAGGTATAAGCCGTGCGATATAAAACCATAAATAAGCCTAATTTATAACAAGCAGAATACACCCCTACTTCGGCCTCTGCAATTTTAGCAGGAAGTAATTTGGCTAACAAAATCTTATCAAATTGCTCGTTGATAGCAAAAGCAATTCCTGCGACCATAATTGGCAATCCATAACGCAACATTTTTTTCCAAAGGCTAAAATCAAATTTCCATTTTAAGAAAACATAATCAGGAGATAAAATAACAAATGTTAGTAAGCTAGCGATAATATTGGCTAGAAAAATATAACCAATTTCGAAGTTATCTATATATAATGAACTTACAAAACTCTTTGGATTTGATTGAATTAATTTTGGAAAATACAACAAGAATAAAACACTCAAAATTAGATTAACCAAAACATTTCCAATTTTGATCATCGCATATACCATTGGTTTCTGATAAGCTCTTAATTTTGAAAAAGGGATAATTACCAAAGCATCAAGTGCTAAAATCCATATGGTATAAGTAATGTATTGTGAATCAATCCCAGACCAATCGGCTAAAGTAGTTCGGAATAAAAGCGCTATAAATAAGAAAACAATCGTAGTCCAAAAAATTGAAATCATGGATGTTTCAATAACTGACCTCTTATTGGTTTCATTGTTATAAAACCTAAAAAATGCGGTTTCCATACCATAAGCCAGAATAACATTGAAAAATATCATCCAAGCAAAAATAATTGACACTTTACCGTACTCGGCTTTAGGGAGTAAATTAGTATAAAGAGGAACTAATAAAAAACTAAACATCCTTGGCAACACTGTTGCCAAACCATAAATCGCTGTTTGTTTAAAAAGTTTTTTATATAATCCCAAAATGGTTACCTATTTATTTTAAAAAGCAAAAATAACCATTTCTTTGGTTTAATCATCCTAGCAAAGAGAATCATTAGTTATCTTTTTTTATTATGAGCATAAAAAGATTTAAAAATATAATTTCAAAAAGCGATAAGACTAAATACAATAAAAGTCTAATTTAAATTAGACTTTTATTACGGTTTTTATATAGTTGATCTTTAATCGTTTTATCTGGTTTTTCAATGGCCACTTGTTTGATAAATGGCGATTTAAAAAAACTAAACATTTTAAGATAATCATTAATAGGATTGACTTTTATGATTTTATTCTCAATATCGTTTAATGAAATATGATTGTAACCGATACGGACTCTTTTTACTTTAAATGAATTCTTATCAAGACCTCTTTCTTCCTCTAGTAAAAGCAAATAGGCATTATAAATATTAATCCAAAACGTTTTTTTCAACTCGTCATTATATAAATACTTATTTAAACGATTGGCTCTAATAAAATATAATTCTCTTCTCAACTCTTTAGTGTCTTGACCAGACTTAAGATTATTTAATATTTTTTCCGAAAGTTCTAGTGGGTAATTATTCATACTATTTCAGGTTAAATTCGGGCGAATGTATAAAAAAATAACATTACAACAACAATATCATAATACAATTAGCCAAAATCATAAATTTTTCTAAAAAAATACTTATAAATACAGCACAAAAAAAAGCCACATCTAAATGTGGCTTTAATTAAAATATAGAAAATAAAATTATCCGTTCAAAGCTTCAGCTCCACCAACAATCTCAAGGATCTCATTAGTAATAGCAGCTTGACGTGCTTTGTTATACGTTAATTTCAATTGATTTCTTAATTCAGTTGCATTATCAGTTGCTTTATGCATTGCAGTCATACGAGCTCCATGTTCAGAAGCAAATGAATCACGGATTCCTTTGTATAATTGTGTTTTCAACGATTTAGGAATCAAAGTCAATACAATTTCTTCTTTTGAAGGTTCAAAGATATAATCAGCTGGTGCAATGTTTAAATCTGATTTTACTGGTGCCAAAGGCAAGAACTGCTCAGTTTGAACAATTTGTGTAGCTGCATTTTTAAATTGATTGTAAATCAATTCAATCTTATCATACTCTCCAGAAACAAACTTTTGAGTTAAAGTATCAGCAATAGTTGCCACATTATCAAAGGTCAAGTCATCAAAAACACTACTTTGATTATCAATAACCGAACCTGTTTTACCTAAAACATCGTTTCCTTTTTTACCAATAGCAAAAAAATCAACCTGTTTTCCAGCATAATATTCAGCACGGTTTTTAGCCTCCTTAATTACATTAGTATTAAAAGCACCACATAAACCTCTATTTGAAGTTATAGCAACAATTAATACTTTTTTTACTTCACGTTGTGTCGTAAATTCACCTCCAGCATTACCATCTAGAGTAGCAGAAAGGCTTTGTAATAATTCAGTTAATTTTTCGGCATAAGGGCGCATTGCAGTGATTGCATCTTGTGCTTTCTTTAGCTTTGCTGCAGAAACCATTTTCATTGCCGATGTAATTTGCATCGTAGATGAAACGGAAGTAATTCTATTACGGATTTCCTTTAAATTTGCCATGTTTATTGTATTAAGATTTAAGTATCAAGTATTAAGTATCGCGATAATCTTGATACTTAATACTTTTCACTTAGTACTTTTTAGTTATATTTTGCTGATACTTCTTTTGCTACAGTTTCGATTACATCTGTAATTTCATCTGTTAATTTACCTGCTTTTAAAGCATCAAGAGTAGCTCTGTGTTTGTTGTTCAAGAATGATAAAAAGTCTTTTTCAAATTCTTTTACTTTGTTCACAGGAACATTTCTCAATAAGTTTTTAGAACCAGCGTAAATAATAGCAACTTGGTCTTCAACAGTATAAGGGTCATTTAAACCTTGTTTCAAGATTTCAACGTTTCTTTTTCCTTTTTCAATTACGTTCAAAGTAACAGCATCAAGGTCAGAACCAAACTTAGCAAACGCTTCCAATTCACGGAATTGAGCTTGATCTAGTTTTAAAGTACCAGATACTTTTTTCATTGATTTAATTTGAGCGTTACCACCCACACGAGATACCGAAATACCTACGTTAATCGCTGGACGAACTCCCGAGTTAAACAAATCTCCATCCAAGAAAATTTGACCATCT
Source organism: Flavobacterium sp. NG2 (assembly GCF_034119845.1). Classification (NCBI taxonomy): domain Bacteria; kingdom Pseudomonadati; phylum Bacteroidota; class Flavobacteriia; order Flavobacteriales; family Flavobacteriaceae; genus Flavobacterium; species Flavobacterium sp. NG2. Next base: position 852,496 of record NZ_CP139420.1, read on the forward strand.
GTAATCGAAATTACGTTTGTTGGGATATAAGCAGAAACGTCACCAGCTTGAGTTTCGATAATTGGTAAAGCTGTTAATGAACCACCACCTTTAACGATTCCTTTGATAGAATCTGGTAAATCATTCATGTTTTTAGCAATTCCGTCATCAGCAATTACTTTACAAGCACGCTCTAATAAACGAGAGTGTAAGTAGAAAACGTCACCAGGGTAAGCCTCACGTCCTGGAGGTCTTCTTAATAAAAGAGACACCTCACGGTAAGCTACCGCTTGTTTAGATAAATCATCATAAACAATTAATGCTGGACGACCTGAATCTCTAAAGTACTCACCAATTGCAGCACCTGCGAAAGGAGCGTACACTTGCATTGGAGCTGGATCAGAAGCATTAGCAGCAACGATTACAGTATAAGCCATTGCACCTTTTTCTTCTAACATTTTAGCAATACCTGCTACTGTAGAAGCTTTTTGTCCAATCGCTACATAGATACAGAAAACTGGTTTCCCTGCATCATAAAATTCTTTTTGATTTAAGATGGTATCGATACAAACTGTTGATTTACCAGTTTGACGGTCACCAATAACAAGCTCACGTTGTCCACGACCTACAGGAATCATCGCATCAACTGCTTTTACACCTGTTTGTAATGGCTCAGTTACTGGCTGACGAAATACAACACCAGGAGCTTTTCTTTCTAATGGCATTTCGTATAAGTCTCCACCGATAGGACCTTTTCCATCAATTGGAAAACCTAAAGTGTTTACTACACGTCCTACCATTTGCTCTCCAACTTTAAGAGAAGCGATACGTTGTGTTCTTTTTGCAGTTGAACCTTCTTTGATACCAGTTGATGGTCCTAAAAGTACCACACCTACGTTATCTTCTTCAAGATTCAATACAATAGCCTCAAGACCATTTTCAAATTCTACCAACTCTCCATATTGAACATTAGAAAGCCCGTAAATACGAGCAATACCATCTCCAACTTGAAGTACGGTTCCTACTTCCTCTAGCGTAGCGCCAGATTCAAAACCTTCTACTTGCTTTCTTAATATTGCTGAAATTTCAGCAGGTTTGATTTCCGCCATCTTAATTTATAATTTAGACACTTAAATGTGCAATAAAACTAGTTACTTAACTCTCTTTTTAATACTTGTAATCTGTTAGCTATCGAAGCATTGTATTGCTGATCGCCTATTCTTAAGATAAAACCTCCAATGATAGAAGGATCTATATTACTTTCAATTGCAATTTTTTTATCCGAAAGTGTCGCAATTTTAGCTAAAACTTTAGCTTCAAGGGCTACATCCATTGGAAAAGCAGTAGTTACTTTTACTACTTGTACACCAATGCTTTCATCATATAATCTGCTAAATTCTTGAGCAACTGCTCCTAGAATTTCAAATCTTTTGTTTTCAAATAACAAATGAAATAAGCCTTTAGTTACTCCATTAACATCAGCGAAAACTTCTAATAATACTGATTCTTTTACATCAACAGTAGTAGTAGGGTTTTGAATAAAAGTACTCAATTCCAAATTACTTTCGATTGTTGAAGCAATAGATTTCATATCCTTATTAACTACATCGGCAATACCTATTGAGTTTGCTAAGTCTAAAATCGCTTTTGCATAACGAATTGCTGCTCTTGTACTTGCCATAATGATTAGTTTATCTTTACATCACCTAACATTTTCTCAACTAATTTAGTTTGAGCTTCTTTGTTAGATAATTCATCTTTCAATAATTTCTCTGCAATGTTCAACGATAAAGTTGAAACTTGTAGTTTCAATTCAGCCATAGCTGCATTTTTTTCACTTTCAATAGCTGATTTTGCTTGCTCAATCATCTTAAGACCTTGTGCTTGCGCTTCAGATTTTGCATCTGCAACCATTTTCTCCTTCATTTCGCGAGCATCTTTAAGCATGTTGTCACGCTCAAGTCTTGCTTCTTGCAATATACGTTGGTTATCAGCTTGCAAATTTTGCATTTCTTGTCTTGCGTTTTCAGCAGACAGTAATGCATTTTTAATTCCCTCTTCTCTTTCGTTTACAGCATCAAGAATTGGCTTCCACGCGAATTTTTTTAACAAAAGTATTAATCCAACAAATATTAAAATTTGCCAAAAAAACAAACCAAACTCAAACTGATTTATTAACTTTTCCATTGTATATAAGTATAAATTTTATATTCTGATTTTGAACTAATTGCAAATATGCAATCTAATGTTTTAATTTTAAAAACAATAGTTACAACCAACCGTTGCAACTATTGCCTTTTGTGTTTTAATTAAGATGCGAATAACGCAGCGAAACCAATACCCTCAATAAGTGCAGCTGCAATAAGCATAGCTGTTTGGATTTTTCCTGAAGCTTCTGGTTGACGAGCAATAGCGTCCATTGCTGAACTACCAATTTTACCAATACCTAAACCTGCTCCGATAACGATTAATCCAGCTCCAATAATTTGTGGAATTTCCATGATATATATATTAAAAATTAAACATTCAATTTATAGTTTAATCGGTTATTTGCTTAATCGGTTAAATTGATTCGACAAATAAACAGTTAAACAGTTAACTATTAATGGTGCGCTTCTTCATGATGATGCTCTTCTACAGCAGAACCAAAGTAAAGTGCAGATAACATCGTGAAGATATACGCTTGTAAAAAAGCTACTAATATTTCAAGAATAGAAAGTAAGAATGACAATCCAAATGACAAGCTACTTCCAATCCAGCTTTTAAAGATAAACATTAAACCAATAATACTCATCAATACAATGTGTCCTGCAAAGATATTTGCATACAAACGTATCATTAACGAGAAAGGTTTGATAAAAATTCCTAACAATTCAATAGGCGCTAAAATAATACGCATTGCTTTTGGCACACCTGGCATCCAGAAAATGTGTCCCCAATAATTTTTATTAGCTGTGAAATTTGTAATTAAGAATGTTAAAAATGCTAATGAGAAAGTAATCGTTAAGTTACCTGTAGCATTAATTCCTAGTGGAGTCAATCCGAAGATATTTAAGAACAATACAAAGAAAAATATCGTCAATAAATAACTCATATAGTTTTTGTATTTTTTCTCACCAATATTTGGAATTGCAATTTCGTCACGAACATACAATACAATTGGCTCAAAAATACGTCCAGGACCAGAAGCGATACCTCCGTTTTTAGCATATGATTTAGCTAAACTGCTGAACAACCATAACATTAATAATGCTGCTGCAAAAATAGAAACTACAGTTTTAGTAATAGAAAAATCGATTGGACGAACATTTTCAGGAAAACCTGTTTCTTCATTTTCAGTGATAGTACCAGAAGCATCTGTTCTGTATATTTTACCATCATGATGATTTAGAGCGTAGTAGTTACCGTTAGATTCTGCAACTTCTTTACCGTGGTGAAATTTAGCCGAAGAAAAAATATGTAATCCATTATCCCATAAAATAACTGGTAATGAAAATCCCCAAGCTTCTCCTGTTTCATCATCTTGAGTCAAAGAAAAATCGTGAGAATCTAAAACGTGATGATTAACGAAAGCTTTAATTTTAGACTTTACATCTGTAGGTTCTGCATGAGCTCCTTCGTGATGCCCTTCAACAGCTGCTGCTTCATGCGCAACTTCAGTCTGTACTTGTACAGAATCAACTTCAGGATTTGCAAGGCTTCGTAAAGGAAGACAAGCGACTAAAACTACTAAAAGAAATCTAAGTGGTTTGAATGAAATCACCATAACTGTTAAATATGTTATTTTTTTACGTTTCTAAAATTTGGTGCAAAGGTACATTTTTTATTAATATTCAAAAGAATATAAAAAATATTTTTTGAGGTTTCATCAATTAGAGGTCAAATTATTGTTTTTCGTTTAAAATTCTTATAGTTAGAATGGTTTCTATTGCTAAAAAAAGAATAAACATCCCAAAAAAATTAATTTTCTCAATTGTATTTTCATAAGTCTCGACTTCAAGAATTGGCTTTAAAAGAATATAGAAAAACACTAATTTGAGATTTGTAACTAGTAGAAATGACATTCCAACATTATCAAAACTCCGCTCTTTTACCTCTAACATCACTATAAAGACCAGTACTGACGACCCAAAAAACAATAAATATAGTGTTTCAATAGAATAAACAAATGCATCATCACGAATACTTAAAAACACAAAAAACAGCTTATGTACTACAAAAGCAATAAAAGTCAAGACAAATAAAAAAAGTAGGGGTTTGTATTTTTTTAAGTTCATATAGGTATTTGTACTAAAATAAAGACTGAAAAATCCAATCTACTTTAGCGCTCTTTATTCTGATTTGCTAATCTCGTTAACTTGTCTGATGACATTATATAATGCTAAGACAACACCTACCATAACTAATATTTTATTGTAATACACTTTAGGGCTTGGATGATTTTCATCTAACCAATCTCCTAAATAGGCAAACAAAAAAATAATGGCACCCATTTGAATGGGAATATTAATAAGCGCTATCCACTTACTCGATTTCTTTTTTTGGGGTTTCTTTTCCATCTGTAAGCATCAGTTTTTTTATGTTATCCTTCATTATACAAGAAGCACTAAATTCGGCCCCTGGTTCAACAGACAATTTTCCTACGGCTACCTCTCCGTGAATACTCGCTTTGGATTTCACATTCAAAATTTCGGCAACTTGAATCTTTCCATTAAACTTTCCTTCGATATCTGCATTTTTGCAAATAACATCGCCTGTTATACTCCCTGAAGGACCAATTACCAACTTTCCTGTCGATTGAAAATTACCAATTAACTCTCCATCCAATCTAAAATCAGCCTGTGAAATAATATCACCTTTAATGGTAGTGCCTTCAACAATTCTATTTGTTTTCCCTAAAAGATCGGTATAGGATTTGGCTTTTTTATCAAACATAATTATTGTTTTTTTGAGTTTGACTACGAATGCTGCGAATGTTCTGGTATGACAAAATATAAAGCGTAATAAATCTATTTTAACGTGTTTTTAATTGATATTGTAGACACTATTTGGTTGTAGCATCTTTTTTTAACGCTAAATAATCGGTTAGATTTTTCTTGATTTGAACCACTTTATAATTCTCATTCGATAGAACTATTGCTGGTTCTTCAATTTTATAGTCTTTGTATTCTTTCAAACGAGAACTTATAATAGTTGCATAGGCTTCTGAATTTGCGCCCTTAATTACTAAAAATTCCTCCTTTTCTTTATAACCTTCAAAACTGTAATCTAAATTTTTAGCATTTTCATGGGCAATAAATTTCTTTATCTTATCCTCCAATAATTTAGCTTTAGCATCCTCTGATTTTGAAAGTTTATATAGAATTTTCCAATTTTTGGATTCCAATGTATTGAAGGTCATGTTTTCTAAAAGAGGTACTTGCGTTTTAACAATTTCCAACGATTTTTTTCCTTCTTCACTATTTGGATAATTATCCGCAACGTATTGCAAAGCGTTTTTATAAGCCGTTACTCCTCTTAATTTTCCTATCGCATTAGCTCGTAAAAACTCTAACTTCGATACAATTTCATCTCCTGAAAATTGATTAATTAAAACATCTGTTTGCTCTAAAACCAATTCAAATTTGTCATCATTATACAAAGCATAAACCTTCTCATATACTTTTTCCGGACTATCATTAGCTAGATCTGCAGCCTTTGAATTCCCTATAATTTGTGCATAACGAGAGTTTGGAAACTGGGTTAAAATTGCATTTTTTATTTCTGCTGCTTTATTTTTATTCGTTATCTCGTAAATTTTATACAAATTATACAAGGTAGGCAGCACTAGCTTTTCTTCTGGATTTTGTCTTAATAACTGTTCTAGTTTTGTTGTAGCTAATTGATATTCTTTGAACTTTTCTTTATAAATAACACCTAATTGGTAATAAGCAAAATTGCGTTCTTTGTGAATACTATCTTTCTCTTTTTGACTAGCAGGAAGTTGTTCTAAGTAAAAATCGGTAGTATATTCTGCGATTACTTCTTCTTTTTTGTTCTTTTCATCACTAGCTTGCTCTTGCTCGTTTACATCTTTAGTAGCAATTTGTTCTGAAGAAGCCGATGACATACGCCAGTTTCCACCTAAAGAACGTGAGCCCCAACTGCTTTTGAAAGCTAACTTACCAAAGGAAACGGTCGTAGGATTGTAAAAATAGAAAAGGACTCCCCCTTGATTTCCTCCTAACGATGGTGGTAAAACAGCGGCTCTCTGCTTGGGTGCATTGGCGTCTGAAACCGCAACATCAGTTGGATTTGATTTGCTATTTTTTTCAATGTTTTTTTGAATCTGTAATTGCTTTTCAAAAGCTTTACGTTTTTCTTCATCCGATTTTTTAAGCGCTACTATATATTTTTCAAAATAAGCCTGTCTATCTGAATTTGACATTGAAAAAACTTTGATAATACTATCATTTCGTTTTGCAATGGTTTCATATAAAATCACATCGTCTAAATCTTTTCGAACTTTAGTGATGTGAATATGCTCCCTGCTTTTTTCATTCATTTTAGTCAATGTACTATCATAATATTTTGCAGCCATAGGGTACTTTGCATTTCGAAAGTACATATTGGCAATATTGCGATAATTAGATGCTACTAAATACTGGTCTCCACTGGCTTTTTTTAATGAAGTGTTATAAAAGTGTAAAGCCTCTTTTTGATTGTCTTGTTTGTCATAAAAAATTCCCATTTGGTGATTCAACACATCTAGGAACGGACGATTTTCTCTGTCTTTCAATAATTTATCAAATGTTTTTAAGAATACCAATGTATCTCCATTTTGAAAATCAAACAGTTGTGCTTTTTTGGCTTGGGCATGAATCACATATTTTCTTTCGGCTTTACGATTCATTGCAATAACCGATTCATAACTTTTTATTGCTTTTTGAGAATTACCTAATTCTTCATGCAGTTGCCCTAAAATAAAACGATAACGAGCTCTTTGAGCATTCTTTTTTGAAAATTTTTCGGCCAAATCAAGTTTGACAACAGCACTGTCTTTTTGGCCAAGATTCAAATAAGCTTCTGCTAGCAATGCATTAGCATCCGACAAAATTTGCTTGTCAAGTTTACCCAAACTCAAAAGACGATTCATATTAGTTACTACCAAGGCATCATTTCCTAGACGCATATTGGTTTTTTCACGCCATATTTTAGCCTCATATATTCGGCTACTTGCTGGATATTTATATAAAATGTAGTTGAAAGCATCCAAGGCTGGAATAAAACGTTGGTCGTAATAACGCGATTTCCCTAACAATAAATAGGCTTCATCCGTTTGGAAGTTTCTTTCGGTTCCATCAATATTCATCGAATGTTTCTGGATGGCTTTAGTCGCTTTTTTTTCTGCTAATTCAAAATCGGCGTTTTTTGTTTTCTTACCATTCTCTTCTTTGAATTGCATTTTTTCAATTGGTAAACGTTTCCAGAAATTATCGTTATCATCAGAACTTATTCCGACTACTCCTTTTTCTAGACCAATTTCTCCGTTATACAAAATATTGTATTTCGTACTTAAAGCATGTGAGTTTCTTGATAAAAAAGTATCCCTTTTAGTTGAGCATGAAACTCCTAAAAGAATAAAAAGGCTCAATGAAATTGAAGAATAAATTATGTTGGTTTTCAATTGTATTTATTTTTTATCAATTAACTACTAAAATACTTATTTAGTATAATGACTGGTAAAAATACGTTTCTTTTTGAAATATAGAAATTTATCCCTCGAAAAACATCTCCATCAGTTTACAATCACTTCAATTGAGCAAAATATTACCCCTTAAATCAAAATTATTAGCCAGAAAAATGAGTTCTGTTAAAAAAATTCAAGCTGAATCGACTACATTTATTTCGGGTTTCCTACTTTTGTAAAAAATATAATCAGATGCCTTCATTTTTAAAATTAATTATAAAAGAAGTAAAACGCGAAACGGCAAATGCTGTTTCTATTCTTTTTAATGTTCCTGAAGAATTAAAATCTAGCTACTCTTTCATAGCAGGACAATACCTGAATTTAAGATTAACATTAGACGGTAAGGAAATCCGTAGAGCCTATTCTATTTGTTCTTCACCAGAAAGTGGTGAACTTCGTATCGCTGTTAAAGCGGTACAAGACGGGGCTTTTTCACAATTTGCAAATACAAAACTAAAAGCTGGTGATGTCCTTGAAGTAGGAAAACCAGAAGGTAAATTTACTTTCGAACCTGAAGCTGATAGACAAAAAAGCTATATCGCTTTTGCTTCTGGAAGTGGAATTACTCCTGTTATGTCGATAATCAAATCGGTATTAAAAAGCGAACCTAAAAGTACTTTTGTCCTTGTTTACGGTAATAAATCACCTGAAGAAACCATTTTTCATCAAGAATTACATGATTTACATTTACAGTATGTAAGTCGCTTTTTTGTAGATTATGTATATAGCCGAGTAAAAGTAGATAATGCTTTGTTTGGTCGTATTGATAAATCTGTAGTTAATTTTGCTTTAAACAACAAACACAAAGAATTGGAATTTGAAAAATTCTATTTGTGTGGTCCAGAGGAAATGATCAATACCGTTTCGGATGTGTTGAAAGAGAAAAACGTAAAAGAATCAGCAATCAATTTTGAGCTTTTTACAGCTTCTTCTCAAGAAATCGAAATCAAAGATTCACTAGAGGGACACTCAAAAATCACTGTGATGGTGGATGACGAAGAGACTAGTTTTGAAATGTCACAAAAACAAACTATCCTTGAAGCTTCATTGAAAAAAGGAATTGACGCTCCATATTCTTGCCAAGGTGGAATTTGCAGCAGTTGTTTGGCGAGAGTTACCGTAGGAACTGCCGAAATGAAGAAAAACTCTATTTTGACAGACAAAGAAATTGCCGATGGTTTAATCTTAACTTGTCAAGCTCACCCAACATCGGATACGATTTATATCGATTTTGATGATGTTTAATTAGGTTCTGAGACACTAAGATACTGAGGTTCTCAGTTATTGAAGTGGAAGTTGTTTCCATTGTCAGGCTGAGCTAAGCCTGCCCTGAGTATATCGAAGGGTCGAAGCCTATTTCAACTAAAAACGTCATAAAAACCGACCAATCATATCTTTAGAATATGTACATTATTTAGCTTTGACAACTTTTTGAAAGTTGTCAAAGCTTTTTTTTTTTGCACTATACTTTACATAAAATCACTTCAGTTTCCTCATGAGCCCTGATAGAAGTGGAAATCCTTGTGGGGGCTGGCGTTTCGCCCCCACAAGATTGCAGCGGATAGCAGGACTAACTTTCCTAAAAAAACTAATCTTTCTGCTCCAAAAATTTAAAACAAAAGCTTAGTGAATCTTCGTAATTCCTTCGTGCCCTTTGTGGTGAGCCCCTAAATCGCCTCAAACATTTTTCCTGGCAACGGTCGAATAACACCTTTGAGTTCCATATTGAGTAACAATCCTGATATGCGGTAAATAGGAAAATCACAATTCAACGCAATGATATCCATTAATTCTTTGCCTGTTTTAAGGAGGTAATCATACACTTTTTGTTCGTCATTATCGAGGGAAACGAACAACTGTTTTTGAATTGGTTTGGTCTCTTCTTTAATATCCCAATTCAACATATAAACCAAATCGGCAGCACTGGTCAGTACATTTGCTTTTTGAGTTTTTATCAAATAATTACAGCCTTGACTGTATTTATCAGTCACTCTACCTGGAACTGCAAACACATCGCGATTGTAATCATTAGCCATATTTGCAGTTATCAATGAACCTCCTCTTTCGGCTGACTCAATGACGATAGTCGCTTCGGTCATTCCCGCTACAATTCGATTGCGACGTACAAAATTCTCTTTATCAGGATTGGTCGTACTCCAGAATTCGGTCATAAAACCACCGTTTTCTTCGACTTTGGCTACATATTTTTTGTGAGGTTTAGGATAAATTTGGTTCAGTCCATGTGCTACCACGCCAATGGTTTGTAAGTTATGCTCCATCGCTAATTGATGCGCGACAATATCCACACCATAAGCAAAACCACTCACAATAACCGGATTTAAAGGAGCCAAATCCTCGATTAGTTTCCGACAAAATTCGGTTCCATAAGAAGTGATTTGCCTTGTTCCCACAATACTTATCAGTTTTCGATTAGTCAAATCGATATTTCCAGAAGTAAATAACATAACAGGACTATCAAAACAATGTTTCAATCGCTCAGGATAGCCTTCTTCTTGAAAAAATTGAGTCTTAATATTATTTGCCCGAATAAAAGCCAATTCTTTTTCAGCTTTTTCAAAAACGGTTTTGTCTTTAAGACTTTTCAACAACATACTCCCTACTCCATCAATCGAAGCCAAATGTTGTGCTTTCGATTGGAAAACATTTTCGGCAGTTCCACAATGTGTAAGTAGTTTTTTGGCCATAATATCGCCCACTCCATCGACTCTTTGGAGCGCTAAAACGTAAAATAATTCCTGTTCTGTCATGCTAATGAATTGTTTCTGAAAAGTATAAAAAAATACTGCAATTGTTAATAAAAATTGTGAATAAAATTTTGATAACTATTTTCATTGTATAACTTTGTAAGTATGAATATCGAACACTACATCGCCCAGCTTTTATACCGTCACCAATGCGTTACCGTACCTGGTTTCGGTGCTTTTTTGACTGAAATTCAATCCGCTAAATGGGTTGAAAGTTCACATTCATTTTTTCCACCAAAAAAATTCATTTCTTTTAATTCCAACATTAAAAATAATGATGGTTTATTAGCCAATCATATTGCTCATGTTGAAAAAACCTCTTATAGCTATGCTGTAAGTGCTATCCAACATGAAGTATTGAACTGGAAGAAAGCAATGGAACAAAACGGTCAGCTTACTTTAAAAAACATTGGTGAGTTGAGTTTAAACACTGAAAACCATGTTGTTTTCAAACCATTAGACCAAAACAATTACCTAACCTCTTCATTCGGTTTGAGTTCGTTTGTTTCTCCTTTGATAAAAAGAGAAGTAGCACAGCATATTGAAACTGTGGAAGAAAAAGAAGTGATTGTTTTTGAACCAGAACATAACAACAGCCGTTCATTCTTGAAATACGCTGCTATATTTGTTCTTGGATTGGGATTAACTGGTTCTGTAGGCTACCCATTGTATCAAAATGAAATGGCCAACCAAAAAACTATCGTTGAAAAAGCCGTTCAAAAACAAGTAGAAACCAAGATTCAAGAAGCTACTTTCTTTATCCAAAACCCGCTTCCTGCAGTGACTCTTTCTATCAAAGAAACTAAAATGTCCTATCATGTAATGGCAGGTGCTTTTAGAGATGAAAAAAACGCTGAAAAAATATTCAAACGCTTGTCTAATTTAGGATACAAAGCCAAAAGAATTCCACAAAACAAACACGGTTTATACCCTGTGCTCTACGGAAGCTACGCTACTTTTGCAGAAGCAGAACAAGCCAAAAAAGAAATACAAGAAAAAGACAATCCCGAAGCTTGGCTACTGATTGAATCTTTATAAAAATATAACGACCCCAAAAAGCATCAGCATTTTGGGGTTTTTTATGTTCATTTTTTGGAGCTTTTTCCAGCTGTCCACTCTATCTTTTGTGATTGCTAAGGCAATCACAAAAGGATGCCGTTCCCATCTGGGCTAGGGCAATAGTTTTCAAAATAACGAATGTAGTCTAAAACAGTTCTTGAAACTTAAAACAATAAAACCGACTCAAACTAGTTATATATTCAATAAAAACCAGAATTTAAAACAATTTCAAAATACAACAAGTAATCTATTATCTGTTATTAATCAATATTTTAACTATCTAAACGGCCTGATATTTGATGTAACGATTTTGTTTTTATTTCAAATGAACATTCAACAAAGCATACAAGCATGAAAAAAATCATTATACTACTCACAATTACCCTATTTATAAGTTGTAAATCCAAAAAAGTAGTTACCACCACCTTACCCATCACAGAGAAAACAGAAGAAGCCACCAAAGAAGTCGAAGATGTTTTAGAAGAAAAACCGGCTGCTCCTTACATAAAACTTAATTTAAACGCCGTTAAAAGCTCCCAAAAGCAAAAAGCATACGATTTAGGCAAAAGATTATTAAACACCTGTAACACGTCCAAATTTAAGCCTTATAACACTTCTGAAGCTACGAGAAGCGTTATCAATAACATTACCATCGAAGCTATTTCGACCATTTGTACTCGATACCGCCAATATTACGGTGAATTTATCGACATACAACTCGTCGAAATCTACAAATTAACCGATGATCAAACCACCGTTTATCGTTACAAAGCCTTATACAGCAAAAAAGTAGCCAACAAAGAACTCCGCGTGTACATGGACACCACAAACCGCATGTCAGCCATCAAAACCATGGATTGGGAAAATCAATATGTGGTGAAAAGGAAATAGTTTTATAAATCGTTTGTTAAGTTGCGCTAGTTTTTGTGTTCTCCTATGTCGGTAAGATAAAAAATGATAATTCTATTACGTAACTTTTGTCATTCCGGAGGAATCTCAGTTGCAGTAAGCTCTTTGCTTGGGACGCTTTCAGCGTGACAAAGATTACCTATAATCGATGATTGCATTGCCAAACTTTGTAGAAAATCTATGTGGAGATTGCTTCGCCTGTTCGTATTTCAAATACTTTATTTGCAAACTGTGTGGGCGCAAAGTCAGAGACATTTGCGCAGCGAGCTACACTTTGCGGAGCTGGTTGTGGCAAGTCAGAGCGATCGGGTAAGTCAGCGTGATCGAGTTTTTTTATTTATTCCGCTAATCTGCTTTCAATATCCATTCTTTCGTGTAAAACTCTAACGACTTCAATTAGATTCGTTTTGTCTTTTTTAAAGAAAATTAAATGTGATTTCACTTTTGAATATTTATATGACTTTCGGATTTTCCCAAAGTCACAAGCCATATCTAAATCATTGACGATATATTCAATTTCGTCAATGATTAAGTTATAATATCGATCTGCTTGTTCAACGGACCAATTTTCTGCTGTATAAATCCAAATGTTATTAATGTCTTCTAATGCCTTTTCACTAATTATATACTCTGACATTATTTTTGAAAATTAGCTTTTAGCATTTCAAGATTTTTATGGCGGTCAAAATTGCTGATTTTACTGCTCTTTTCACCAATTTTAAGTTCATTGATTAGAGATTTTTTTTTAGTTTCTTCTTGCTCAAAAACTCTTAAAGCAGTTCTAACAACTTCACTTACTGAACTATATTTTCCTGTAGAAATTTGTTCATTAATAAAGTTTTCAAAATAGTCACCTAATAATATTGATGTATTTCGTGCCATAATTATTGTTTTTACCAAAGGTACCAATAATTGGTATTAAAATCAATTTTTTTCGTTTTTTGCGCAAAAGTTACTGGTAACGTTTCCCTCCGCTAACGCGAGCGCAATGTCATTAAGTTAAGCTTTTTTTTTGTCATTTCGACGAAGGAGAAATCACATAACGTGAGCAACTAGTGTGATTCCTCCTTCGTCGGAATGACAAAACAGGATGTTTTTTCCTTAACTTAATGACATTGCGCGCTAGCTGGGGGCAACGGCTACGGCTGTTAGCGGTAGTTACTTTTTGTTAAACTCGAAAGTTTTGCCTCCGACTTCTATGAATGTAGGAATTCCAGCATTTAACAAAGACAATGAAAGGTCAAAAGGTTCCTTTGAGTTTTTAGGCTGAAAAGCGACAAAAGCTTCAGTTCCTTCATAAAAAGTCATTACCATTCCGATTAATCCAAATTGGTCAGGTTCAAAAAATTGATATTTGAAGATTGCTGGATTTTCTCCTTTTATACCTTTTGAAATTTCATCTACTCTAAACTTTTCCTTAACCATTTCTGTCATGGTTTGAGTATTCTTGTCATTATAACTTATAAAACCCAATAGCATTTTTACGATACCATTAAAACGTTCTCCAAATTCATGAAAATATATTCCATAAGCGATATGCTCAAAACAACTTACTAATCTATCATAGTTTGGATTTCCATAAAGAACTGGATACTTTCTGCCACTTTTTGACTTTAAAGTTTGATGCGTATAATTTTTAATAACTTCTTTATTTAAAAAGTCTTTGCATTTTCTTCTGATTGCTCTATCAACTTTTGTTTGGCTTTGTAAATAACCAACAAGATTGTTACCAACAATTCCTGCAATTGATAGCATTAAAAATTCATCATCGTGTGACTTCTTCGAGTTGTGCTCGTCACAAGAAGGCACAGTTATTAAATCTTTTCTAAAATTTAATCCCATTACATCTTTTGCCTCCGGAAATAGGCAAATAGGCGGCACATGTTCTCTCGAAGTCGCAACTTTATCACATTTATAGCAAAACTTGTTTTCCATATATGAAATTCAACGGTTTGTTGATTAGTAATTACCACAACTCGTTTATATACTCAGTTTTTACTCTTCTAGTTGAACTTATACAACCAATTATGGGTAAATCTGCTCAACTGTTGTTGAGTATTACTTTTTCCCAAATATATAAAAATCATCAATATAAAAACAGAATTTTCTCACTAGCCCTGACAGCAGCGGCATCCTTGTGGCGGCAGGCGTTAAGCCGCCACAAGATAGAGCGTATGGCAGGAACAATCAATCCTGAAAATACCCAATCGTCTGCTCCAAAAAACCCTTAGTCTCTCAGAACCTTAGCAACTCAGCACCTCCAAAAAAAACTAATTCAAACTTGCCTTGAACATTCTCAGTTCTTCCCAGCTGAATTTTTCGCCATATTTTTCTTTTAGTGGTGAAACCGATTCTTCTTGGTAGCCATGGAAGGCTTCGGTTAATTCTTGAATTTTATCTTCGGGCAAAACATCGTTTATCGTGATAGTTTTAGCGTTGATTAACTTCGTTAAATGACTTAAAATGGTTTCCTGTGTGAGTTTTCTAATGGCGGCAATTTCTTTAATTGTGTTTTTTTGTAGCCACAAGTCGTAGGTTTCTTGAACGGTGGATTTTTTGGGTTCCTTCTTGTCGGTTTTTTTTTTTGAAGTATAGCGGTTGGCATCGGCTTCGTCTTCGATCAAAGTGACGTGGGTTTCTTTGAACTGCGATTGGATGGCATTGGTTTTTCGGGACAGGTAATGCTTGATGTCGCTGGAAGTTAATTTTTCCTTCGAAATAGGTTCGCCCGCTACCACGGTTTCGATGAGCAATTTGGCTTTCATCAAGCGCAAGACTGCTTTGGATTGTAATTCTTCGAGGATTTTGAGTTCTTCGAATAGAGTTTTGGCTTTTTGGGTACGTTTGACTTCTTCGATTTTCCACAGAATTTCGAAAACCAATTCGTCCATAGGCGCTAGGAAATAATTGAAAGCCGCCTCGATGCGCTGGCTCACATGAATTAAATCGACGGTTTCGGTATTGAAAATTTTGTTGAGTTGGTGGACGAATTTTTGCGAAGGTGCAAGCAAACTATCCATAGCTTGAAACTGCTTGTCGGCCCAAAGGGAGTGTTTGGATTTTAGCTTGGATTCGGTGTCGCCGTTGTAACTGTATTTGTGATTGCGCCATTCTTGTGCCAAATCATGCCATTCGAAACTGTTTATCAGGTAATTATGGATGAAATTTTTGGTTTCAAAATGCAGGGAATTTTTCAAAAGCTCGTCGGTGGCTTTGTTTTGGGCGTATTCCATCACTTCTTCATCGTTCGAAATTCCGTTCATACGCAACGGAGAAAGCAAAATAAGCCCATTTAACGAACGCAAACGCGATAAGGCGACATAAGCTTGCCCGGGCATAAAAACTTGCGAAACATCAATCGCTGCTTTATCAAAGGTCAGACCTTGACTTTTATGCACGGTAATCGCCCAAGCGAGTTTGATGGGATAGTGTACAAAAGTCCCCAAAACCTCCTCCTCTATTTCCTTAGTCAGTTCATCGACTTTGTAACGGATGTTTTGCCATTCGTATTTTTCGACCTCGATGGTTTTGTTTTCTTCGGGAAAATGCACTCGGATTTCGTGAGACGAAAGCGACTGGATGATTCCCATTTTTCCGTTGAAATATTTTTTTTCGAAAGAGAGGTCGTTTTTGACAAACATCACCTGTGCGCCCACTTTCAGTTGCAACACTTCATCGAGCGGATACATTTTTTCTGGAAAATCGCCCGTGATTTCGGGTTTGTAATTGACTAATTTCCCTTCTAAATCTTCCAGAGCTTGGGCATTCATCGTGTCGGCCTTGGCATTATGAGTTGTTAGGGTAATATAACCTTTGTTGGCTTTGAGGTCAAAATTGGGTTGGACGTATTGATTGAGCACCTCCATGTCCTGAGGCGTAATGGTGTTGTTGCGCAGATTATTTAAAACCGAAATGAAGGTTTCATCGTTCTGACGGAAAATTTTGGATAATTCAATATACAACGGTGGACTTTGCTGTACGACATGGGAATGGAAAAAGAATTTCCCTTTGTAATACTGGCGCAAGGTGCTCCACTCTTCGTCTCGAATCACTGGCGGTAATTGCAATAAATCGCCAATATACAAAACTTGAACTCCTCCAAAAGGTTGTGATTTTTTACGAACGGTTTGCATCATAAAATCGATAGCGTCCAGTAAATCAGCACGGAGCATGCTGACTTCGTCAATCACGAGCAATTCCATATTGCGAATGACGGCTTTCTTGACTCCGTTCATTCTGAAATGACGGCGCAAGGTATCTTTGGATTCGAATTTAACTCTATCGGTAAACTGAGAATCAACATTAAAGGACGGAATAAATCCGCCAAACGGCAATTGAAACATCGAATGAATCGTTACACCGCCCGCATTAAGCGCAGCAATGCCCGTAGGCGCCACGACCACCGTGTTTTTATGGGTGGTTTCAATGATTTGGCGTAACAAAGTGGTTTTTCCGGTTCCTGCTTTTCCTGTGAGGAAGATGGAACGCTGGGTTTGATTGATAAATTGCAAGGTGTATTTTGAGGCTTCGGTTGTAGTTTGCATGGCGTGTAAAATTAGAAATGTAAAAATACAATAATTACGAAATAAAAAAGCTGCTCGAAAATTTCTTTTCAAACAGCTTTATATCAAGTAGTTTATTTTAATTTATTTAATGAAAATCTTTTGAGAGTAAGTGCCATTTGAATTAATGACATTAATAATATAAGCTCCATCAGGATAAGCACTGGTTGATAAAACGATCGTAGAAAGATTAGAAGTAGTATTAAGCAGTTGATTGCCCGACATATCAAATAATTTTATTTGTGATTGACCCGAAAAATTATCCAAAATAATATTCATATTATCCTTAGACTGATCTAAGAAAACCCTGATACTGCCATTATATCCAGTAGAAGTTGTTGATGTAGTATTGCTATTGACTGAACTAGTAGTCGCCCTTTTCCAAACACGAATATAATCTACTGACATTGACGTAGGAATAGCTGGAAGTTGCTTTTTGGCACGAGCATCAGTTACTGGATTTATAGGTTCAAATTTATTATCTAAAAAAGTTACAAAAGGAACTCTAAGCCCTAAAGAAACTGTCACATACATGGGTAAATTCCAATGAGTATTAGGTTTTGTTGCTACTTTTTTGCCATCTACATACCATGTGATTTCAGTATCAGTTACTTCGCATCCATAAACATGGTAGCCTAAAGTTGGATTAAATGAAGCGGTGTAATGATTTTTTTGAGTGGCTACATTCTGTTTTGGTCTATACCAAACTCGTTTTCCCCCTTCTTTTAAAACCAAATGTAAGTTAAGATCCATGTCAAAAATATCATCTTGTTCTCCGTTGAAATAATCAAATTGTTGCAATTCGACCACATCAATTTCAGAATATACGGTCTTGCCTTCTGCAGCAGCGTCATTAAAATCACTATAAAGCCAAAAGGAAGGACATACTCCACGTCCGTTGTCAGCTCCTGGAATATTGATTACAGCTCCTTTCATTTTTACTTCAACAAAACCTGTTGTAAAAGTACTTTTGGATTTTAAAATACCCGAATTAAAATAAGTACCATCTACAGGAACATTATTGGTATTGTGACTCATTTTAATTTCAGCTGCGTTATTCACAATCTTAACATTGCTGTTGTTATTCCATTTCCAGGCATTTACAATCGGTAAATTATTGGCATAGTTCCATTTATTGGCCCAATCAATCGTAGAACTATTAAATTCGTCCGACAAATTAGACTGCAATTCCCACTGTTTATTAGGGTCGGGAGAATTTATAAAAGGGGTTTGTTGTCCATAGACAAAAGAAGATACTACTAAAAGCAGTACTAACGATTTTGGTTTAAAATTCATAATATTTGGGTTAAGTTAATAAACCCAAATAAAAAGAGAAATAACAGTAAAAAACATACTGAAATTATCCTGTAGCAAGTTGAAATTAACCTATTAAAAAAAAACTATTCGAAAATGACTTTTCAAATAGCTTTACACAGAGAATATATCACAACAGTATGTTATACTACTGTTCTTGTGAAATATTTATTTCCAAACACGAACATAATCAACAGACATAGAAGTGGGCATTCCTGCAAGTTGCTTTTTGGCACGCTCATCAACCAATGGGTCAACTGGTTCGAATCTATTGTTCATGAATTTAACAAAAGGAACTCTAAGTCCTAAAGACATCGTAACATTCATAGGACGATTCCAATGTCCATTAGGCTTAGTAGCCACCTTCACCCCATCAATATACCAATTGATTTCAGTTTTTGTCACCTCACAACCGTAAATATGATAATCTAATCTAGGGTCAAATGAAGCTGTATAATGGTTTTTTTGGGTTTCTACTCTTTGTTTTGGACGATACCAAACATCTTTACCATTTTCTTTGATTACCATGTGTAAGTTAAGATCCATATCAAAAATATCATCTTGCTCCCCTTTAAAATAATCAAATTGCTGCAATTCGACTACATCAATTTCAGAATAAACAGTTTGGCCTTCTTCAACATTTCTATCAAAATCACTATACAACCAAAACGAAGGACAAACTCCTCTACCATTATCCATCCCTGGAACATTGATTGTCGCCCCTTTCATTCTAACTTCAACAAAACCAGTAGTAAAAGTATCTTTAGATTTTAAAATACCCGAATTAAAATATGTACCCGCAACAGGAACATTATCAGTATTATGACGCATTGTAATTTCTGCGGCATTATTTACAATATTTACATTCGCTTCATTGTTCCATTTCCAAGCATTTACATTTGGAAGAACTTTTTTAAGTAGCCATTTATTATTCCAATCAATTGATTTTGAATTAAATTCATCAGATAAATTAGTTTGTAGTTTCCATTTTTTACTAGAATCTGGAGATAGTATATACGGCTTATTTTGACTCAAAACCGAAAAACAAACAACAAGAAGCAACAGTGAAAAAATTTTTTTCGAATTCATTTTAGTTAAGTTTTATTGAATTATCAAATTAATGAGATATTCAATAAAAAAACAGACTCAATTTTATCCTCTAATACATTGAAATTAACTAATTTACCATAATATAGAAACAAAAAAAATCGGTTTAAAATTACTTTCAAACCGATTTGTTACTATATTAAGCGAAAACTATTTTTTAGCTTCTGCTTTTTCTGCTTTCTCTTCTTTGTCCTCTTTTTTATCAGCCGACTTGTATTTGTCGTTTAACGCTTTGATGATTTCCTTAGTGATATCTAATTTATCTTCAGCATATAAAATAGAAGCTACATCACCTGTTCCAAAAATGTATGTGTAACCGTTCTTTTTACCGTAGTCTTTGATGAATTTTTTAACACCCGTTACTAGGGTATCCATTTCAGCTCCACTTTCTTGTTGTAGTTGTTGAGCCAATGCTTGTTGTGCATAACCTAGTTGTTGCTCTCTTTTTTGCAATTCAGCCGCTCTTTTTTGTGCCCATTCTTGACCGTTAGCTTGTGCTTGCGATTGGAAATTAGCAGCGTCTTGTTTAAAACGATTAATCTCTGCTTCTAATTGTCTTCCTTTTTCTTCAGACTGTGCTTTATATTTTGCTTCAAGGTCTTTTGCCTCTGTGTATTCTTTCATTAATTCTGAAGTATCAACATAAGCTGTTTTAGCTTCTTTTACTTCTACCGCTTTCTGACAAGAAAAAACTGAAACTGCCATCGCGATAATAAATAGTACTTTTTTACTCATGCTGTTTTTATTTGTTTTTTGGTATTCGTGAATCTCTGATTTCATTTTGGTGTATTTGTGATTATTTGTGATTGGAACAAAAATATAAAAAAATAAGTAGCATCCTAAAATTCTTTAGATTTTGGCTTATTTTTAAACTATTAGATTTCCTTATTGTAATAAAATTTTAGATAATTTTAAGCTATAAAAATCGGCTTCATTAGATTAATTTTAAGCGAATTTCAAAAAAACGGACACATAATCCATATTTTAAATAGAAAACAGCGCTTAAAACCACTTAAAATCAATTTTAGCTGTTTTTTAGCACGTAAATATGGGAGGAATACTCCAAATTGTGTTTTGCTTTCAAATTAGACTGCAATCCTATAAAAAATGCTTTTACAAAATTCATTTTCCCTGTTTTGTATTTTTCTGAAAGCAAACTCACATAAAAAGAATCAAATTTCATGGGAAGGATTTTTTCTAAATCCATTCCTTCTTTTTGAAAAAGACTTTGGATGGACTTTTTTGAGAAATGCCAAAAATGAATGGGCACATCATAAGCCGCCCAAAAGGCACCATAATGTTTTGCGTCGAAAGATTTATAATTTGGCACCGCAACGATTAAAGTTCCGCTTGGTTTTAAAAGTCGTTTCAATTCTTTGATTTGAAAATCTAAATCGGGTACATGTTCTAAAACATGCCACATCGTAATGACATCAAAAGAATGATTTTCTAAATCGGTTGTGGCGTTTACAAATTCAATTCCTTTTTTGATTGCAATTCCTTTTGCCCTATCGCTAGGTTCAATTCCGATTGTTTTCCAACCGTTGTCTTTGGCCACATTTAAAAAATCTCCTGTTCCTGCTCCAATATCTAAAATACGACCTTGAGACTTTTGCATCGAATTAATTAAATTCAATTTATTCTTCAGTGCAATCCCTTTTACAAAATGATAGGCTTTTTCAAATAACGAACGTTTGTTATCGGTATGCGAAATATAATCTTCACTTTCGTAATATTTACCTAAAACATCCAAACTCGGTTGCGGATGTGTAATCAACATATCCAAAACTTCATCATGATAAAGTTCAAAAACTTCTTGAGAAACCGAATGGTCTTTTACAGTAAGAAAATGTTTTTTGTTTAAAATATTCATTTTATAGTGGTCAATAATCAGTTAGTTAGTAATCATTTTATCAGTATTACCAAGGGGTTAGTAAATAAAAACCTAAAGAGTTTCACGTGGAACAATGTTGTAAAAAAGTGTTCTGTGTTCAGTTATTTAGTAATCAGAACAGCGGTAACTGACTACTAAATAACTAAACACTGAACACTAACTACCTTCCCATATACACTAACAACACCGAAATATCGCTTGGAGACACTCCACTAATACGCGATGCTTGCGAAATAGTTACAGGACGAATCTTTGATAATTTTTGTTTGGCTTCAATTGACATCGATTTGATTTTATGGTAATCAAAATCTTCAGGAATTTTTACATCTTCTAGTCTGGTTAACTTATCAGCGTTGTTTCTTTCCTTTTCGATATAACCTGAATATTTTACTTGAATTTCGGCTTGTTCTAAAATTTCTTGATCGACATCGTTCTCTTCAATATAGGTTTTTACTTTTTCAAATCGCATCATATCCTCTAAATCGATTTGTGGTCGAGAAAATATTTTAAACATTTTGTCACCTTGCGAAATAGCAGCTGTTCCTTTTGATTCCAAAATAGGATTAGTTTCTCCAATCGTTACACTCGTTTCTTTGAAGAAATTGACCATTTTTTCAGATTGATTAAACTTATGTTCCATTCGACGCATACGTTTATCCGAAGCTAAACCGATAGCATTTGACATTGGAGTCAATCGATAATCGGCATTATCTTGACGCAATAAGGTTCTATATTCAGCACGAGAAGTAAACATTCGATATGGCTCTTCAGTTCCTTTAGTAATCAAATCATCAATCAAAACACCAATATATGCTTCGTCGCGTTTCAAAATAAACGGATCTTTTTCGTGTACTTTTAAGTGCGCATTGATACCCGCCATCAAACCTTGAGAGGCCGCTTCTTCATATCCAGTAGTTCCATTTATCTGACCAGCGAAATATAATCCTTCCACTAATTTAGTTTCCAAAGTATGTTTTAATTGTGTTGGCGGAAAATAATCATACTCGATTGCATATCCAGGACGGAAGAATTTCACCTTTTCAAATCCGGCAACAGAACGCAAAGCTTTAAACTGAATATCTTCAGGCAACGAAGTTGAAAATCCATTCACGTATACCTCACAAGTATTCCAACCTTCAGGCTCGACAAATAATTGGTGGCGTTCTTTATCAGCAAAGCGATTGATTTTATCTTCGATAGAAGGACAATATCTTGGACCGATACTTTTGATACGACCATTAAACATTGGTGAACGATCAAAACCTTCTCTCAAAATATCATGCACATCCAAAGAAGTGTAGGTCATATGACAAGAACGTTGGTGAATCAACGGTTTTGTTTCATCAGAATAAGAGAACTTATCAGGACGTTCATCTCCTTTTTCTTCATTCATTTTGGAGTAATCCAACGAACGACCATCTACCCTTGGAGGCGTTCCTGTTTTCATTCGGCCTGCTTCAAAACCTTCATTAACCAAATCTTCAGTTACTCCATAAGCAGCACTTTCTCCAGCTCTACCTCCTCCAAATTGTTTGTCTCCAATATGAATCAAACCGTTCAAAAAAGTTCCGTTTGTCAAGACCACCGACTTAGACCTAATCTCTACTCCTAAGGAAGTTTTGATTCCTTTTATCTTGCCGTTTTCGATTATCAAACCTTTAACCATCTCTTGATAAAAATCAAGATTTGGCGTTCCTTCTAACATCATTCTCCACTCTTCAGCAAAACGCATACGGTCAGACTGAACTCTTGGAGACCACATTGCAGGACCTTTTGACTTGTTCAACATCTTGAATTGAATCGCAGTTTTATCTGAAACAATTCCAGAGTATCCACCAAGGGCATCAATCTCACGCACTATTTGTCCTTTGGCAATTCCGCCCATAGCAGGATTGCAAGACATCTGTGCAATGTTCTGCAAACTCATTGTAACCAACAAAGTTTTCGAACCCAAATTAGCCGCTGCTGCTGCAGCTTCTGAACCTGCATGTCCTGCACCTACCACAATTACATCGTACTCTTCTAAAAACATTTTTTATATTTTGTTTTAGAATTAACTTTTAGATTGCCCAAAAATCAATTCTATTTATATTGTTCCACGTGAAACATATTCAATTTAGGAATTCTTATTTAGGAATTAGGATTGTTTAAAAACGAATTAACTAACAATGTTCCACGTGAAACAATTTGTAATATTTTATAAATCCTTAATCAAAAATCAACAATCCTTAATCTAATGTTTCACGTGGAACATCTTCATTTTCTCTTCCTCTTTAGAGCGCATTAAAGCCTCGTCATCTTCTGTTTTATCTTTATAACCACAGTAATGTAATACACCGTGGACCAAAACTCTTTTTAATTCTTCCTCGAACGAAACATTAAAATCCTTAGCATTATCTTCCACTCGTTCTACGGAAACGAAAATATCACCATGCAATTCATTACCCATTGAATAATCAAAGCTGATAATATCCGTTAAGGTATCATGATTCAGATATTCTAAATTAATCTTGTGAAGGTAATCATCATCACAAAAGATATAATTTATCTCCCCTTCTTTCTTGTTCTCGGACTCAATTACTGAAGACAACCAAGAGGCATAAACTTCTTCGTTTTCTAAACTGAATTCATTTTCGTAATTAAAACTAATCATTTCTTATTAAAATATTCTTGAACTTTTTGTTCAAAATTAGAGCGCAAAGGTAATGATTGTCTATTTAAAATTTCAATGCTATTTAAATAATCTAACAAAGGCTTAGGCAAGGCATTAGAACGGTTTTGAAAATCCTTTTTATTGGATTCTGATTCACGTTTGTTATCTTGGTTTTGTTGTTGAATAGCTGTTTCTAATTTTAATAAATCTTGCTGCACATTCAACATCCGTTGTAACACTTCATTATTAAACCCCTTGTTTAATAATTGCTTTTCTATCTGTTTCATTTGTTCTAAAGCATTGTGACCACTACCTCCAAGACCCTGCTTTTTTAATTCATTTTCTAATGATTCCCTCAATTGCATTTGCTCTTTATAGATCTCCATAATCGCTTTAGCATCCCCTTCACCATCTTCACCATCATTTCCTTCTTGAGAACCGCCTTTTCCTGATTTACCTTCAGAACCTTTTTTACCCTCTTTACCATTCCCATCTTTCTCACCTGCCTTCATCCCATCCTTCATCTTATCACCAAGACCTTTTTGTTTCTTGATAATATCTGGCAGTTGCATTCCATCTCCATCACCTTGTCCTGGTTTAGGCTTACCTCCTGAAGAACCAGATAAAGACATTTGCATATTAGAAAGAATCTCACTTAGAAAATCACCTAAAACATTAGTTGATGCAATAGCATATTGCTGATGAGATAATCCTTTTGCAACATTAGAATCAGTAAAACTATCTAAAG
Organism: Flavobacterium sp. NG2; assembly: GCF_034119845.1. Classification (NCBI taxonomy): domain Bacteria; kingdom Pseudomonadati; phylum Bacteroidota; class Flavobacteriia; order Flavobacteriales; family Flavobacteriaceae; genus Flavobacterium; species Flavobacterium sp. NG2. The sequence goes on from NZ_CP139420.1 coordinate 877,215, forward strand.
ATTTATCGATATTGTATTGAATATTTCCAATTTCCTTAGTAATATTTTCTCCCAATTTGGGGTTACGTAAGGACATTGCAAACAAACTATCATCAACATGTTTAAATTGCAATTTTAAGTTTTGTTGTAGCTTTATGTTTTTGTTAAATGAAGGTGCTCCCGATTTAAGACTTCTAAATTGCAACATCAAATCTTCTTCCGATTTAGAAAAGGCTAAAAGATTGTCTAATATTTGACGTAACATTTTTACATCTTCTTCTAATTGTTCCTGCTCCCCACCTGCTAAACTTTGCCCCATTTTCTTTGACATGGACTTCATCTTTTGAGCAGCCGATTTCTGTTTTGGTTTTGCTTTAGAAGCATTATCTTTTTTTAATTCATCTGATGCTTTTTGCAAATCATCTTTAATACTTTTTTCAGCTGCATCGTCATTAGGTAAATCTAAAGGCTTTTTTAATTCCTTGTTTTCTTTATCTAGTTTATCTAAATCCTCGTGAATTTTATCAAAAGCTTCATTAATGTCTTTTTGTTTTTCTGCAGAATTTTCCCTTTCATTATCAGATAATTTGTTTTGCTTGTCGGCTAGCTTGTCTAACTTATCGGCAATTTGTTCAGCCTTTTTTTCAACATAATACTTTTTAGTTAGTTCTACTAATTGTTCTAAACTCTTGGTTTGGTTTTTACTATTTTGTTTGAACTTATCGAGCTTTTCTAATAAATCTTCTTTCTTAATTTTATCATTTAACGCTTTAAGTTCGTCCAACAGTTTTTGATTTTTTTCTAAATCTTTATTAGCATTCTCCAAACGTTTTTTCAATTCTTCTTTGAATTCATCATTCGATTTTGATTTAAACTCTTCTAGATTCTCTTTCATTTTCTCCGTAAATTGTTTCATCATTTCGTCCTGTTTCTTTTGACGATTGATAAAATCGATTACGTTTTGTTGTTCTTTAAATTCGAAATTAGTTTTCTCTTTACCTAGTTTTTGTAATTTATCAATATCCGAAAATTGCTTCTTTTGATCTTTTAGTGATTTCTGTAATCCATTAATATTATCAGATTGTTGTTCTAAAATGGAATCAGCCTTCTCCATTTCAGTTGCAATGCGATTGGAGAAAACGGAAGACTTCGAAGATTTATATCCATGTAAAACATCATTATCAAAAACTTCAAAATAATAATCATAATTTACTCCTTGCTGAACAGGAAGATTGCCAGGAAATGAAAAAATAAATTGGTCCACAATTTTACTTTTCAACGGAATTGTTCCACGTTTAGCATTTGCTGGTTTGTCATGCTCGTAATAAACGATTTGTAATTTGTGTAAACCATTGTCATCAGCAATTTGACCCAAAACATAATTCTTTTGAATCTTTAAACTATCAGGAGCAAAGGAAACATTGATGCTAGGATGCTGATCTTTGACAACATTGAGTTGGTATTGTAATTTTTCGAAATTCTTAATGCTAGAATTCGAAGTAATAATTTGATATTCTGTATTTTGAGTTACTATTTTGGATAAAGTGAAGCTGTTTTCATTCGAATTGAAAGAAACACGATTGTTATCAATCTCCAATTCCACTTTTTGAGTGGCTTGTGTAGTTAGTTTCCAACTTATTTTTGTTCCTTCTGGAACGATAGCATTTCCTGTTCCTTGAATGATTTCAGATTTTTTATTTAAGTACGAAGGATATGTTAATTGCATCAAAAAATTAGAAATGGAAGGAACTGCAACCACTTTTAATTCATAATCCATAGAACGAACACCATTTGCCTCCACGTGAAACAATACATCTTCATTAGGTTTTGGGATTGTAAATTGAAATTCGCCATCCTTAATGTTCTCTAAAAAATAACTTTCATTTCCAATATGGATCGTAGCGTTTTCCGGAACGAGCTTCCCAATGGTTTTTATTTGCAATACAAAATCCTGCTGCTCCTGAGTTTGTAATTTAGAATTAAGAACCACAAATTCAAAAGGTGCTGGTGGAACAAAAGCTTGATTATAATGGACTACTCTATTCAAACTTTGAGAAATGATTTGGTTATTTCCTGACAGATACAAAAAAGAAAATAGCAAAACAGGAATAAGCGCTAGTGGTAAATATTTTTTATTCTCAGAAAAATCAATGGCTTTGCCAAAAGAAATGGGTTGTAATGCATTTGCTTTTTGTTCGATTGAAGCCAGAAGCAATTCGGATTTTGAATTGTCATTGGACAATTGCAGAAAGTTTGTTAATTGGTCACTTACTTCAGAAAAATGATTTCCAATGATAATTGATGCTTGTTTGTAATCAATTCCTTTTTGAAGTTTTAACAATTTAGAAATGGGGAAAAGTATAAATCTAAAAAATAGAAATACCTCTACTCCAACGAAAGTCCAAAAAAGAATCGTTCTTGCCAAAGGTTGTAACCAAAGAAAATATTCTACAAAAAGCGTGAATAATAAATAGATCAACCCCAAACCAATGAAGATAACGCTACCACGAATGAGTTCATTAGTGTAGTATTTCTTGATAAAAGCTTCTAACTTTTGATAAATAACATTTGAATATTCCAAAATTGTAATGTTAACATTATAATAACCAATAAAAGTACTATTTTATATCGATAACTAACAAGTAGTTAACATATTGATTTTTGAATGTTCATAAACCACCGCCAATTTGAATTTTGACCAACGCTCCTACAGCGCCGTATTTAGAAAAAAATAACACTGATGTGCGTATGCGTGAGGGATTGAACTAAGCTACCGAAGTAGCAGTGAAAGCCCGACAGCAGTAAACAAAGGGGCTTTATACGCACAAAGAAAAATAAGCCCCTTTCTTTACTGCTGGCACGCCCAAATAAAAAAAGCCATTATAAATTGTATCTTTGCACCAAAATTTACAAAAAATGTCAAAGCAAGTTAGAGTGCGTTTTGCACCAAGCCCAACGGGACCCTTACATATTGGCGGTGTGCGTACCGCTTTATTCAATTATTTATTTGCCAAAAAACATGGTGGAACGTTCTTTTTGAGAATTGAAGACACCGATCAAAACCGATTTGTTCCTGGTGCTGAGAGTTACATCATGGAAGCCCTAGAATGGTTAGGAATTGCTCCGGATGAAACGGTGGGGAAAAATGAAAAATTTGGTCCTTATCGTCAGAGCGAACGTAAAGAATTGTACCAACAATATGCTGACCAATTGATTGATTCAGGTTGGGCATACTATGCATTTGATACTGCCGAAGCATTGGATGCTCACAGAAAAGAGCACGAAGAAAAAGGAAAAACGTTTATATACAACCACCACAACAGAGAAAAACTGGATACTTCATTAGCTATTTCTGCAGAAGAAACAGCTAAGAGAATTGCTGCTGGTGAAGCCTATGTGATTCGTTTTAAAACGCCAGTGGATGAAATTTTGCATTTGAAAGATATCATTCGTGGTCATGTGAAATTTGACACGAACTTACTTGATGACAAAGTTTTGTTTAAAAGTGATGGCATGCCAACTTATCATTTGGCAAATATTGTTGATGATCATTTGATGGAAACAACACACGTAATTCGTGGTGAAGAATGGTTACCATCAATGCCATTGCACGTTTTATTATACCATGCATTTGGTTGGCCTGCTCCTGAATTTGCGCATTTACCTTTGATTTTGAAACCTGTTGGAAACGGAAAGTTATCCAAACGTGATGGTGATAAATTAGGTTTTCCAGTTTTCCCATTAGAATGGAAAACAGAAGAAGGCATATCATCTGGATATAGAGAGAAAGGATTTTTCCCGGAGGCTGTTGTTAACTTCTTAGCTTTATTAGGTTGGAATGACGGAACCGACAAAGAATTATTTTCATTAGAAGAATTGGTAGAAGCATTTGATTTAGACAGAGTGCATAAATCTGGAGCCAAATTTGATCCTGAAAAGAACAAATGGTTCAATCACCAATACTTAATTAAAGCGGATGACGCTGTTTTAGCGGCAGAATATGCTAAAATTTTGAATGAAAAGAATATTTCGGTATCAGAAGCTGTTTTAACTAAAATTGTATCGCTAATCAAAGAAAGAGCGCATTTTGTGTCGGAATTTTGGGAAATGAGTGATTTCTTTTTGGTAGCTCCAACGGAATATGATGCGAAAGCATCTAAAAACTGGAAAGAGGAAACACCAGGATTCATGCAAAATTTAATTACAGTTCTTGAAGGTATTGAAGATTTTACTTCAGTAAACATTGAAACGATTGTTAAAGAATGGATGACTAAAAACGAGATTGGAATGGGGAAAGTAATGCAACCTTTCCGTTTGAGTTTGGTTGGCGCTTTAAAAGGCCCTCACCTATTTGATATCGTTGAAGTAATTGGAAAAGAAGAAACGATTGCTAGGATTAATAAAGCGATTGCTAGTTTGTAAAAACAAAACATTAAAATAGGTTACCTATTAAAACCATTAAGTAATTAAGAAAAGTTAAGGCTTAACTTTTCTTAATTACTTAATGGTTTATTTTTTTAGTGTTGTGAAATTAAAAATTGTCGACTATAAATAAATAATCATATTTCCATTAATTATACTTGCATTTCCTCTCAAATTGTTGCCTTGATTATTAGAATTTAAATTCCCTAATAAATTAGTTACCCCATATTGATAGGAAACATTAAAACGAAGGTGCTTCCCTCCTGCTGTAATTCCAACAGTTGGAAATAAATTAAACTTAGAAACGTCAATAATATCAATCGCTCTTAAAGTTGTACCATTGATCGTATTATTTTCTTTATCAGCATCTAATTTAAGTTTTCCATTTAATTGAACAATAGGACCAAATTCGAAACTTAAATGATTTTCTAAAATTACATAACTCAATTGCAAACTAATTTGAGCAGAGGGTAATTTGTATTTTACATCTTCATCGATAATTCCATTATACTTGGTTGCAACAGAAAAATTATTTTCACTGAACTGCATTGCATAAATCATATCCCAACTGTTATAGAAATTTCCACGCATCGATAATCCACCGTTCCAACCAGTTTCAGCTTTTGTTTGAAAATTATCTGTATTTAAAGTCATTTGATTGACACCAATAGTAATACCAATTCGATTAGAATCCCTATAACCATATTGAGCATGAGTATAAATGGTTGATAAAAAGAGAAATGCAATAAGTAGTCTATTTTTCATATAATAATTTTGAACTAACACAAACCTAAAGTTTTTTTGTTAATTTAGAGGAATAATCAACAAAAAATTAAAAAAATGGGCATTTCCTTTATTATTTTTCTCGTTTTAGGCTTTTTTATATTCCTATCATCCTTCTTTACTGTCAAGCAACAAACTGCGGTAATTGTAGAACGATTTGGAAAATTTTTAAGTATTCGTCATTCTGGTTTACAACTTAAAATCCCGCTAATTGATAATATAGCTGGACGAGTGAACTTAAAAATTCAACAATTAGATGTTATTATCGAAACTAAAACTAAGGACAATGTATTTGTTAAACTGAAAGTTTCAGTTCAATTCATGGTTGTTAAAGAAACAGTTTATGATGCTTTCTATAAATTAGAATTTCCACATGATCAAATTACATCCTATGTATTTGATGTCGTTCGTGCCGAGGTACCTAAACTAAAATTAGATGATGTTTTTGAACGTAAAGATGATATTGCTATTGCTGTAAAAAGGGAATTGAATGAGGCCATGACAACCTATGGATATACTATCATTAATACCTTGGTTACTGATATTGACCCTGATATTCAAGTAAAAAATGCGATGAACCGTATCAATGCTGCTGATAGAGAAAAAACAGTAGCCGAATTTGAAGCAGAAGCATCAAGAATTAGAATTGTAGCCAAAGCCAAAGCAGAAGCAGAAAGCAAACGTTTACAAGGACAAGGTATAGCCGACCAAAGACGTGAAATTGCTAGAGGATTAGTTGAAAGTGTAGATGTTTTAAACCGTGTGGGTATCAACTCTCAAGAAGCTTCAGCTTTAATTGTGGTTACCCAACATTATGATACCTTACAAGCCATTGGAGCTGATACCAATTCAAACTTAATCTTATTGCCAAATTCACCACAAGCAGGAAGCGAAATGTTGAATAATATGGTAGCTTCATTTAGTGCTTCAAATCAAGTGGGTGAAATGATGAAGAAAGGAAATCGTAAAAGAGCAAAAGAAGAAACGAAAAAACCGGATCCTATCATTGAATCGGGTTATGAAGATGAAAATAATGAAGATGATGAAACTGAATAAAAACGAATTATCTTAAATAAAAAAAAGAAGCTTAACGGCTTCTTTTTTTGTTTAATATCCATTTTATCAACAAAGGAATAACAATGGTTAAAACAGTATTATTTGTATTTGATATACCTGAATAGATACCCGAATAGATACTTTTAAAAGTACTAAAAACGTTCTTAGTCAGACCAGAAGGTGTAAACTGTTCTTTGGTCTTATGAAAACCTAAAATTATTTTTTGGTAATTAATTTCTTTTTCAATACTTAAAATTTCAAGATCAGTATCTATTTGTTCAAAAGAACTATATATTTTTTTAGCCATAATTAATTATTAAAAAAAATGTTAGAAAATTTCTTTAAAAGAAGTACTTCTATCCATTTCTTATTCAATAAAAGGAATAGTAAACCAATCACAAAATAACCTAATGCAACAGCAGAAAATCCCATAATATAACTTTCAAAATAAGTACTTAAAGCAAAAGCTAAACCTATTGAACCAAAGAACAAAACCATTAAAAGAATAGCTAAAAGCAACGTAAACTTAAAAATAGTCATTAAAGATTTCATAATAAGTTTGAAAACCTTTAATTTATAATAAGTAAGACTGTTTTCAACATAAGAATGAAATTCATTCTGTATGTGTTCTGCATTTTCTTTTATTTCTTCAAAAGCCATATTGATATATTTAATATTGAGTTATATTACTATAAACAATTATTTTTGAAGTTTAGCATTTTTGTTTTTTAATTCGGCTAGTTTAACTTCAAGAAAAGAGATAATATCTTCTGTTTTGTAACTCATATTTGAAAGCAAATCATCATAACTACCTTCTAAATCAATTTTTGCAGTGGTAAATTTATTCTTTACTTCTTCTGATAGAGACTCGAATTTTTTTTTCAATTCTTTTTCAGCATCATGATAACCATCTTTTATTTTTCCTCTGGTTTTAGATCCTTTATCTGGAGCAAACAAAATTCCAACTCCTGCTCCAACTATAGCTCCTGTTATAAGGGCTAACAATGTGTTTCCTGTATTATTTGACATAGCTTACTATTTTTTAAAATTTAGCATAAATATAAAGAATATTTGCATTATAAACAATTGATTATGACTATAATTCCAATAAATCATAAAAAAAAATCAAAAATTAACCCAGAGGTTAATAGTAAAAAAGCTAATAATTATAAGCCATGCTTTATATTATCCTTCACTCTATTTTAATAATAATAAATGAATACTCAAATTGAGAAGTAGATATGCTAAAAAAATTTCAGCAAAAAAATAACTTTAGGCTACTTTTAAGATTAAACTAAACTTTAAAAAAATTTGTGGTGTGAATAGGAACGCTATTTTAAAATTGCATTTGTTTTAAAAAAATAATTTCATGTCTTATTTATTTAAGTAGAAACCAAAAAATGACTTCAAAACAAAAATAGAGAATAGAATATTTAAAAATTATTAAAAAGGACTTAAAAAAGGCCAATCAATCTTATAAAATGATTTAAAAAGCAATTGCTTTATTCTTTTTATTAAAGAGGTGAAAGTATATCAAATCTAAAAAATTAAGCCTTAAAATAAAGATATAAAAGCTATTTTTAATTGATAAAAACTATTCAATTTAAAATAATAATAAAAAATTAGAATAATAAAAAAAAGCGCTGATTAAAGCGCTTTTGATAGTTATAATTTATTTAGAAATTGTTCTATGAATTCCTTTTCTCGTACTGTTGAGCTTTTAGGTGGATTTGCTTGTAATTTTAAAACTTCCTCTTTAAATGAATTTAAAAACTCCAAATCATAATTCAAATTAGACAAATTTAGAAGTGCTCTTGAACGAACAAATGTTGATTCGCTTTTAAGAGACATAAGATACAATTTAGAAAGATCCTCTTTATCATAATCTGATGATTTAAGAGGAGCATATTTCAAAATAAAATTTGAAAATAACAAGGATGCTTTATTGTTATTGATGTTCTTTTTGAATGAATTTTGCAATAAACTATAGTTAGAAATTCCAGCTAAGGTCTCCCCTATTGCTTGTCGAATCGCAATGCGTTCTTCTCTAGTAGCGACTTTAAAATACTTATTAATATCTTTTAAAGCATTATTAATGCTATTGTTATCTTTTTTTCCTTTTTCTTCCCATGCATCTTTTAAACCAACTGTTTTATTAAATACTAATTTAGAGCTTGAACTGTCTTTATCAACAGCAAAATACCCCAAACGTTGAAACTGAAATTTATCCCCAGATTTTACCGTAGCTAAACTAGGTTCTACATAAGCTGTCGTTAGTTGCAACGAATTAACATTTAAAAAATCTAAGAAACTCTTCTCTTTATGACTATCTGGAGCTTCATCAATAAACAAACGATCATACAAACGAACTTCTGCTGGAATGGCATGAGCTATAGAAACCCAATGCAAAGTTCCTGCTACTTTACGTTGTGAAGCTTCACTCCCACTTCCACTTCTTGAATCTTCATCATAAGTGACATGAATCTCGGTAATAACACCATTTTCATCTTTTACAACAGATTTCCCTTTAATGATATAGGCATTTTTAAGACGCACTTCATTACCTAAACTTAACCTAAAATATTTTGGTGGAGCAACCTCTAAAAAGTCTTCTCTTTCAATATAAATTTCTTTTGAAAAAGGAACTTTTCTATAACCTGCTGTTTCATCTTCTTGATTATTCTCAGCGTCAAGTAATTCTTCTTTCCCTTCAGGGTAATTGGTAATAACAACTTTTACAGGGTCTAAAACGGCCATCACACGAGCAGCCTTTTTATTCAAATCATCACGTAAACAGAATTCCAACAAAGAATAATCAATAATATTTTCACGTTTAGCAACACCTATGTTTTCACAAAACTTACGGATGGAAGCTGGTGTATACCCTCTTCTTCTTAATCCTGAAATAGTAGGCATTCTAGGGTCATCCCAGCCAGCTACAATATTATCTTGAACTAACTGTAACAATTTACGTTTGCTCATAACAGTGTAATTCAAGTTCAAACGAGCAAACTCGTATTGATGTGGTCTAACTTTAGTGTCGTCATAAATTTGATCCAAAAACCAATCATATAACTCTCTATGCATGACAAATTCAAGCGTACAAATAGAATGCGATACTTGCTCTATATAATCACTTTCACCATGCGTATAATCATACATTGGATAAATACACCAATCATTTCCTGTACGATGATGTTCTTTGTGTAAAACGCGGTACATGATAGGATCACGCATCAACATATTAGAAGAAGACATATCAATTTTGGCACGTAAAATATGACTTCCTTCTGGAAAATCACCATTTTTCATCCCTTCGAATAAGGTTAAATTTTCTTCAATAGAACGGTTTCTATAAGGACCATCAACACCTGGTTGAGTAGGCGTCCCTTTTTGAGAAGCCATATCTTCCGAAGATTGACTATCTACATAAGCTTTCCCTTTTTTAATCAAAAGTATAGCCCAATCATATAGTTCTTGAAAATAATCAGAGGCGTAACGCTCTTCAGCCCAATTAAAACCTAACCATTGTAAATCCTCTTTGATAGCATCTACATACTCTTGCTCTTCTTTGGCTGGGTTTGTATCGTCAAAACGTAAGTTAACTGGCGCATTGTACTTTAACCCTAATCCAAAATTCAAACAAATGGATTTGGCATGACCAATATGTAAATAACCATTAGGTTCTGGAGGAAAACGAAAACGCAATTGGTCTTGTGGAAAACCTGTAGCTAAACTTTCTTCAATGATTTGTTCTATAAAATTAAGTGATTTTTCTTCGGTGGCCATTATTTTGTTTTATTTTAGCAAAGATAAAAAAAGCAAGTTTAAAATAGTTTAAAGTTTAAAGTTTGTCACACTTAACTTTGAACAGTAAATAATATACTTCAAACGTAAAATTATGGGCATTATTAAATTAAAAAACATACGTACTTTCTCTTTTCACGGTTGCTTAGTCGAAGAATCAAAAATAGGTTCTGATTACTCTGTTGATCTCGAAATTAAAACTGATTTGACTACTTCTTGTCTATCTGATGACTTAAAAGATACTGTTGATTATGTACATTTAAACAAAATTGTAGTTGAGGAAATGGCTATTCGTTCGCAATTATTAGAACATGTGGGAAAAAGAATTATCAATCGTGTATTTAAAGAGATTCCACAAATAACTAAAGTAATATTAGGTGTATCAAAATTAAATCCTCCTATTGGTGGTGATGTTGAATCTGTTACAATACAATTAGAAGAGAATAGAAATTAAATTCCCAAAGTATTAAAATTCCGAATTCCAACATATTATAATAATTACTCTAAAAAGGAATTTGAAATTTGCATTTTGGAAATTTTATAGTACATTTGCAATCCAATAAATAATTGGCGTCGTGGCCGAGCGGCTAGGCTGGGCTCTGCAAAAGCTCCTACTCCGGTTCGAATCCGGACGATGCCTCAAGAAGAGATACAGAAATGTATCTCTTTTTTTTATGTCTAATTTTTAAGAAAAATTAAATAAAGTTTAGGTTCGAATCCAGACGATAACGGATCAATCCTAAAACCTGTGGAGCGACAAAAATTAAGCATAAATATTAGTTAGCCTAAAAAGGAAAAACTCAATGTTTCTAACTCCTCTAAACTGCGACCTAAAAGCTTTTATTTTGGCATTGAAGGATTCTGCCGAAGCATTAGTACTTCTGTTGTCAAAATAGTTTAATATGTTTTGATAATGATTGGTTATGGTTCGAGATATTGTGTTGAAAGACTTAAATCCTGATTGATTTACTTTTTCATGCCATTTGGCCAGTCTAGTAAAAGCAATTATTTTATCAGTTGTGTTTTCAAAGATATTGCGTAAGTCTTGTGTTAGATTGTATGCTTTATGAATATCGGGATATAAATTGAATAATAAGTCCGCACGTTCTTTTTGGTTCTGAGACCATTTTGATTTGTTTTTGTATAAAAAATAACGACTCCTAGCTAGTAGTTGTTTGAGGGTATCGCCGTTGGTTAATATTTTTGGTTCATACTTCGTTTTGCTGCTTTTAGCTTGTTCCATTGCTTCGTTTTCTTGGTCTATAGCTTTCCATCGGTGTTTAATTCTGATCTCTTGCAAAGCTTCAGTGGCAAGTTTTTGAACATGAAAGCGGTCGGTCACTTGTATTGCTTTAGGAAAACATTTTTTAGCAATTAATCCCATATTACCAGCCATGTCCAATGTTATTTCATTAACTAGGTTTCGTTGTTTAAGAGGGATTTTTTCAATAATTGCAATTACTGTTTCTGCTTTTGTTCCAGCAACCATCGCTACTATAGTGCCTTTTCTACCGTTAGCAGCTTTGTTTGTTAAAACGGTGTAAAGCTCGCCATTAGAAAGAGAGGTTTCATCAATAGATAACCGTTTTCCAATGTTTTCAGGAAAAATAAGCCATTGTTTCGCATGTGCTTTTTGATTCCAGATTTTAAAATCACTTAAGAAATCCTTGTATTGATATAGTAGGTTTTTGCCTTTGACACCATAGAAAGAGGCGATAGCATTACAATCATTAGGCTTTGAATCTATTGATTTCTTTTAAAAAAGACGCAAACTCCTGTGTTACCCGAGTTCCGTCTGCTACTAAATTCCAATCTCTAAATACAACTTGTCCAGTATCTTCGTTAAGCCATCTTCTACGAGTAATGTGTAGGTACACTTGATGTCCACGTATTGGAAAATCTTGAACAGTTATCTCATCAAAAAAACCTTTTGAACTTAATTTGTTTTGACGGTATTCTTTTGGAATCGAATTAATCTCTTTTAAGTATAAATGAAGAATTTCTTCACCTTTTTCATAAGAAGTAAGTTCAAAATAATCAACGATAATTTCTGGCAACAATAACTTGAGAAGTTCAACTAAGGAATCTTTCATTTGCATTTAATTTAAAACACAAATATCGAAATTTAATATTTCCCCACAACTTTTTGACTTGATCCACGATAACTCTTAAAAGCTACAAAAATCTATCTCTTTTTTTTATGTTTAGTTTTAAAAAAAAATTAAATAAACATAAGATTTAATAACAATAAGAAATTAAGGGTAGTTAAGTCATAATTCTTCTTTATTTCTTAATATTTATTAACTAGTAGGCATAAAAAAACGCTCACTAGGAGCGTTCTATTATTTCTTTATTTCTATTTTTTGAATAATTTGTTTAGCTCTTTCCTTTTCACCAGGAAAGAATCCTTGGATCATTAAAACCACTCCAAAAACCATTAAAACAATAGTAATACCTTTTTTAATTCTAAGAATATTAGAAGGTGTCATCTTGCTTTTTAATTGTTTAGCTAATACTATTTTCAAACTATCTACTAACAAATAAGTAACAATTACAGTGATGAAAAAGGTTAACATTCTGGAAGTTTGCATTTCTAATTTAGGGCCAACAGATATAATAACAGCTAACCAAAATCCTAAAACACCTATATTGATAATATTTAAAAAGAAACCTTTAAAAAATAAACTCAAGTAGTTTTTACGGATAATTTCATTGTCAATAGCTTTAGTATTTATTTTCTTTTCTTTTTTTAATTTAACAAAAGAAATAATTCCATAAGCAAGCATTAACATACCTCCAAAAATGAAAATTGAAGGTTGATCTTGCAAGCTTTTAATCATTCTATAACTTCCTAAATAAGCAATAGAAAGGAAAAAAATATCCGCTAAAACAACTCCTAAGTCAAATACTATGGCAGCTCTAAATCCTTTTATAATACTGGTTTCAAGTAAAATAAAAAAAACTGGGCCAATCATAAAACTTAAAAATATTCCCCAAGGAATACCAGATAAAATATCGTTTATCATTAAGATTTTAAATTTATTGTCTAATAAAAGAATGCAATTTAATTCATTTCTTCTATTTTTCCTCCCAGTACAGTTGCTTTATTTACTTGTTTTGGTTTTCCGTAAATCTTAATTGTACCGCCAGCTCTTACTTTTGCGTCTACTAAGGTTGTTGCATAAATTTCTGCATTTCCTCCAGCAGAAACGTTAATTGTGGTTTGAGAAGTATGTAAATCAGCTGCTTCTAAGATTCCTCCAGCTGTAATGGTTACATCTTGATTATTGGCTTTACCTGATAATTCAATAATTGCACCTGTAACGGCTTTTACATTCGCTTTTTCAGCATCAATTTCTAAATGTACTTCAGCTCCTTCCTTTGCACTAATATTCATAATGGTAGCTTTAAAAACAGCATCACTAGATACAAATGAACCTTCACTAGCACTTACATCATCAATATTTTTAAAATACAATTGCACCATAATATCATCACCTGATAATAATTTTGGAAAAGGCATTCTTATCTTTAATTCTCCATTCTTATTCACGGTTTCTAATTCAGAAGCTCTACTTCCCTTGATGACAATTTTATTTTCATTACTTGCAATTAATTTGACATTCACCTTATCAAAAACACTAATTGCATTAAAATCTCCTAAACTCTTAGTAACCTGTCCAAAAGTGATTTGAGATACAATCACTAAGGCTACAATCCATACTTTTTTCATTTTTAATTTTTTTGGCAGCCACTAATTTTGCGAATGACATTAATAAATGTAATTAGTGGCTATTTTTTACTCATTTCTTTTAACAAAATTGAAATCCAATTGTTTTTTTACTAAATCGGCATTTTTAACAGTAACGTAGATTTCGTCTCCTAATTGCAATAATCGTTCCGAAGTGGCACCCACTAAGGCATATTGTTTTTCATCAAATGAATAATAATCTTCTTTTATATCTCTAGTACGAACCATTCCTTCGCATTTATTTTCGACAATTTCAACATAAATTCCCCATTCTGTAACTCCCGAAATAACCCCCAAGAACTCTTGATCTTTATGATCTTGCATGTATTTAACTTGCATATATTTGATAGAATCTCTTTCAGCATTAGTTGCTAAACCTTCCATCGTCGAACAGTGTAAACACTTGGTTTCATACAATTCTTCATCGGCTGATTTTCCTCCATCAAGATAAAATTGCAATAAACGATGTACCATCACATCAGGATAACGACGTATAGGCGAAGTAAAATGTGAATAATAATCAAAAGCAAGTCCGTAATGCCCAATATTATCCGTGGAATATTTAGCTTTACTCATCGAACGAATCGCTAACGTATCAATTAAATTTTGCTCTTTTTTTCCACTTACATCTTCCATCAATTTATTCAATGATTTCGAAATATCATCTTTGTTTCTGAAATCAATTTTATAACCAAACTTAGCAATCACGGTTTGCATGGCTATTAATTTGTCTTCATTGGGTTCATCGTGAATACGATAAATAAACGTTTTCTTTTGTTTTCCAATGTATTCTGCCACTCTCCTATTGGCCAAAAGCATGAATTCTTCAATCAAATGATTAGCATCTTTGGAAATTTTAAAATAAACACCTTCTGGTTCACCTTCTGCATCTAAATTAAATTTTACTTCAACTTTATCAAATGATATGGCTCCATCATTCATTCTTTTACGACGGAAAATCTTGGCTAATTCATCTAATTTAAGCGTCGCTGAGACAATTTCTGGTGAAACTTGATAAGAACTACCTGTAATTGATATTTCTTCAGGAATTGTATCGTCTTTTGTTTCTATGATATATTGTGCTTCTTCATAAGCAAAACGTTGGTCAGAGAAAATCACCGTTCTTCCGAACCATTGGTTGACAACTTGACACTTTTCGGTTATTTCAAAAACCGCTGAGAACGTATATTTCTCTTCTTGTGGACGTAACGAACAAGCAAAATTAGATAAAACTTCGGGCAACATAGGCACTACCCTATCTACTAAATACACTGATGTTGCTCTTTGATAAGCTTCATCATCCAGTATCGTTCCTTCTTCTAAATAATATGAAACATCGGCAATATGAATTCCTATTTCGTAATTACCATTTTCTAATTGCTTGAATGATAAGGCATCATCAAAATCTTTGGCATCTTTAGGGTCAATTGTAAACGTAAGCGTATCACGCATATCGCGACGGTTGGCAATTTCGGCTTCGGTTATAGATGTATCTATTTTTTGTGCATAGGTCTCTACTTCAATAGGAAACTCGGCTGGCAAACCATATTCAGCCAAAATAGCATGAATCTCCGTATCGTGCTCTCCGGGTTTACCCAGTACTTTTATCACTTTACCAAATGGACTATCGGCTCTTTTTGGCCAATCTTCAATATGAACTAGTACAACATCACCTTGCTCTGCCTCTGCTATTTTATCTTTTGGAATAAAAATATCAGTATACATTTTTGGATTAGCAGTTGATACAAAAGCAAAGTTTTTTTGAATGTCAATAACCCCAACAAAATCGGTTTTGGCTCTTTCTACAATTTCAATTACTTCACCTTCAGGGCGTTTCCCTCGCCTACGATTATAAATGTAAACTTTTACAATATCCTTGTCTAAAGCATGATTCAAGTTATTCGTTGGAATAAAAATATCTTCTTCAAATTCATCACAAATAAAATAAGCCGTTTTACGACTTGTCATATCTATTTTTCCTTCGTAATATTCTTTACTTTCAGCTTTGATTAAATACTGACCAGGTTCCGTTTCAGTTATTTTTTTATTAGCAGCTAGAAACTTTAAATCTTTAATAATTTGATTCCGACTTTGAGTATCGTCTTTTTCTAATTTGGCTGCTATTTGTTTGTAGTTAAAGGCTTTATTAGCGCTATTCGATAGTATTTTTATAATTTTATCTGAGAAGTCCTGTTGTTTCTTTATTGGCTTTCTTAATCTTTTTCCCATATTTCTTTTCTTAAAATTCGAAATTACAAAATAGTTAACAGTTATAACGATTTGTGTTAGCAAATTAAATAAAATATAACGTTTACTTGAGACTATTGCAATTAAGATTTTTGATTAACAAACAAATAAAAACGAACATTCAGTTATTTAATAAAAACCAAATCTTAATTACTTATCCTGTTAGCTGTCACTTGTGTAAAATATCAATTTCACTAAGTTTTCACAACTTATTCACCATTGTTACTCAATAACTCATTATCAAGATGTCAAGCATTTCAACTATCTTTATAAACAAAGATTCAAATCATGGAAACATTTGTAACCATAGCCGTTTTTGATTACACGCATCAAATCGAAATACTTAAACATCGATTAGATCAAGAGGGCTTTCAATATTTTTTTGAAAACGAAATCATGTCTTCCTTTGCTCCGATGTACTCAACAGCTTTAGGCGGAATCAAATTGAAAGTTCATCCAAACGATTTTGAAAAAATCAAATTGATTCTTCAAGAAATGAAATACGATAACAATTTGAGAATCGTTTAATTTTTTCAAAGTTGTCAACATATATTAAATACAACAAAAAGAAAATTTTAAATTAATTAAATTATTGTTTGTTATTATAGCTTGTTAATAGTGCCAATAAATTTTAGAAAAAGTATATTGTAATTCAGTTTTTCCTTGTTATCAAGAGTTATTAACATAGTTAATTTTAGCTAATGGTTTAATAATAAACACTATTTGAATTTTAATTAACAATGGTTAATAATCAAAAATGAAATAGAATTGTAAATAAGTATTTTTTAAAATAGTATTAATAAACTATCTTTTTATGTTTATAACTTTTCTAAAAATCGTTCAAACTTTTTTAGGTTTATAACTTTCGGTTTTGGATTACATTTTTTTCTTTTACAACCAAAAAATACTTCTAATTTTCTTTCTCAACTTATTAACATTTTATGTTAACATAAGGTTAACTGAAAATCAAGGGATTATAAACCATTATTAACAATCTATTTTTTTAACATTATTATTTAATTATATTTATTGATTATCAGTTATTTATGAGTTATTACAATTTGTTGATAACTCGCAATTCATTGAAAATAGGGGATTTATAGTTGATTATGTTTTTAGTATATCTTTTATTTTAATTTCAAAATAGAAACAACATTCTCAATATTCTGAATTTAAAGAATCTTTTGGTAAATTTGCACCCACAACTTAATATAATAGAGAATGAAAATTTCAATAGGAAACGATCACGCTGGTCCAGAGTACAAAAAAGCAATCGTAAAAATGCTAGAGGCAAAAGGATATGAAGTGACTAATTACGGAACTGATACTGAAGACAGTGTTGATTATCCTGATTTTGCTCATCCAGTTGCTACTGATGTAGCTGAAGGTAAGGCGGACTATGGAATTTTAATTTGCGGAAGCGGAAACGGAATTTCAATGTCGGCTAATAAACATCAAAATGTACGTGCAGGATTGTGTTGGATTAAAGAAATTGCTGCTTTAACAAGACAGCATAATGATGCCAATATCGTAAGTATTCCAGCTCGTTATACTTCTATTCAACAAGCATTAGAAATTGTTGATACTTTCTTAAATACTGAATTTGAAGGTGGAAGACACCAAAATAGAGTGAATAAAATTGCTTGTAGTTAAGTAATGCTATTATAACTAAGACCGCAAAATGACTATTTAAACGAGTTGTTTTGCGGTTTTTTTTCTATTAATTCAGTCATTGAATATAAATGTTCAGTCGTTTTTAAAACATTTATAAATTGAATTTTATTATTTGAAAGGAATTATTCCATTAGTAAAAAGAAGGTATAAAACTCCAATTTGAAATATTACAATTCCCCAAAACTTCCATAAATAGGAAGTTTTTGTTGTTTTATGTCTAAAGGTTAACATTCCTAAACCAGAACCAATTGTTCCGCCAATAAAAACGAAGCTTAACAATGTTTTTTCAGCTATTCTTCTTTTATGTTTTTTAGCTAAATATTTATCATAACCTATCACTAAAAAGGCCAGTGTATTTATAATCAAAAAACAGTAGAATAAAATAGTCATTTAACTCAATTTAAGTTTCAAAGATATTATTTAGATAACAAAGATAAAATAAGTAAATAATGCGAGATTTTACGAGAATCTCGCATTATTTACATAAATTAGCAAAAAAATACTTGTATGATAGAGTCTTCACCAGCATATAAATATGATGAAAAAACTTTTGCTTTGTATAATCAATTGCGCGATAATGGAGAGTTGAAGGAAATAAATGATGCTTACTTATATTGGGATAAGATCAAGTATAAAACTAAGATTGCAAGTCCACAAGAATATTGGAGCGCTATAAAGATGGCTAGAATTTTAAATTCACAAACTGTTACTTTTGGAAAGAATAGTTTTCAATTTAGTTCAACTGATTTTATTCACCAATTACTACATTATTGTGATTTGAATATTGGAGGAAATCTAGGAAGTAATATTGGTATTGCTGAGACTGATAAAACAAAGTTCATGATTAGTTCCATCATGGAAGAAGCTATTTCGAGCAGTCAAATGGAAGGCGCTAATACGACTCGAAAAAAGGCTAAAGAAATGATTCAAAAAGAGTTGAAGCCAAAAAGTAAATCGGAACAAATGATTATGAATAATTTTGTTACAATGAAACATATTGTGCAAAATAAATCAGATGATTTAACTCCAGAAAAATTACTTTACATTCATAATTTGATTTCAAATGATACTTTAGATAATAAACACGAAGAAGGCGTATTTAGAGTAAATGATGAAATTTATGTTGTAAATTATTCTAATAGTGAAGTTGTTCATACTCCACCCAACCATCAAGAAATAGAAGGATTGATAAATGAGTTATGTGATTTTTTCAATAAAGATCAAAAAATATTTATACATCCCATCATTAAAGGTATTATTATACATTTTATGATTGGATGGATTCATCCTTTTAGCGATGGTAATGGACGAACTGCTAGAGCTCTTTTTTATTGGTATATGCTAAAAAACGGATATTGGTTAACTGAATATCTTGCCATTTCAACAATCATTAAGGATACTAAAAATCAATATGAAAAAGCTTTTATGTATACTGAAATAGATGAAAATGATATGACTTATTTTATCACTTATCATTTAAAAACAATGGAAAAAGCATTTATTAGTTTGAAAGAATACATAGGTCGAAAGCAAAAAGAAGTCATACAAGCTGCAAAGTTTATTAAGATTCCAAATGTAAATGACAGACAAGCACAGATTTTAAAAATTATAAGTGAAGATTCAGATAGAGTTTTAAGTAGTAAAGAAATAGAAAATAGATTTTGTATTTCAAATTTCACCGCTAGGGCTGATTTAAATAATTTGGAAAGTTTAGGTTTTTTGGAAAAAATTCAAGTAAATAAAATAAAACATAATTTCATTAAATCTAAAAATTTCAATAAAATTATAAAATCATATAAGTTGTAAATAATGCGAGATTTTACAAGAATCTCGCATTATTTACTAAAAATTTAAATAATGACAAACATACAATTCATCGCCAAGTCTGTTCCAACAGCAGCCATAAACATTCAAAAAACCGTTCAATTATTAGAAGAAGATTGTACGATACCGTTTATTTCTCGTTATCGAAAAGACACCACAGGAAATTTGGATGAAACCCAAATTGAACTAATTGCTAAACTTCAAAAAGAGTACGAAGCGATTGTAAAACGTAAAGAGGCAATTCTTAAGTCAATTGAAGAACAAAAAGCATTAACACCTGAATTAGAGAAAAAAATCCAACAATCATTTGATTTACAAGAGCTAGAGGATTTTTATTTGCCTTTTAAAAAGAAGAAAAAAACCAAGGCTGATGTCGCTCGTGAAAATGGTTTAGAGCCTTTGGCCAAAATTATCATGGCACAAAATAATGATGATGTTGATTTCTTGTCAACTAAATATTTGAATGAAAACGTCATCAATGAAGAGGCCGCTTTGCAAGGCGCAAGAGACATTATTGCCGAATGGATAAATGAAAATATCTTTGTTAGAAAGCAATTGCGTCGCTTGTACCAACGTAAAGCCACCATTACAACTAAGGTTGTCAAGTCCAAAAAAGAGGAGGAAGGCGCTCAAAAATTCAATCAATATTTTGATTGGTCAGAGCCTATTAGCAAAGCTCCAGCACATCGATTATTAGCGATGTTGCGTGCGGAAAATGAAGGTTTTATCAAGTTTAAAGTCGAAGTAGATTTAGACGAAGCTTATGATATTATTGACGAATTGGTGTTGAAAAGCCAAAATGCAACTACGCCTCATGTACAACTAGCGATTGAAGATAGTTATAAACGCTTGTTGCAACCCGCTATTTCTAACGAAACCTTACAGGAAGCGAAGGCTAAGGCCGATGCCAATTCAATACAGGTTTTTGCTAATAATCTTGGTCAGTTGTTATTGGCACCACCTTTGGGTGAAAAGCGAATTTTAGCCATTGATCCAGGTTTTAGAAGTGGTTGTAAGATTGTTTGCTTGGATGAAAAAGGAGATTTGTTATATAATGAAACTATTTATCCACATGCGCCACAGAATGAAACTGCGATGGCGATGAAAAAAATAAAATCGATGGTCAATGCGTATAACATTGATGCTATTTCTATTGGAAATGGAACTGCGTCGAGAGAAACCGAATTTTTTATTAAAAAAATTGCTTTTGATAGACCAGTACAGGTTTTCATTGTTTCAGAAGCAGGAGCATCTGTATATTCAGCTTCAAAAATTGCTCGTGAGGAGTTTCCTAATTATGATGTAACGGTTCGAGGTTCGGTTTCGATCGGGAGAAGACTTTCTGATCCTTTGGCCGAATTGGTAAAAATAGACCCTAAAGCTATTGGCGTAGGCCAATACCAACATGATGTAGATCAATCCAAGTTGAAAGAAGAACTGGATTCAACAGTGATTCGTTGTGTGAACTCGGTGGGAATTAACATCAATACGGCGAGTAAGCATTTGTTGAGTTATGTGAGTGGAATAGGAGAGAAGCTGGCAGAAAACATTGTGACGTATCGTTCTGAAAACGGCCCATTTGAAGACAGAAAACAATTGAAAAAAGTACCTCGTTTGGGAGAAAAAGCCTTTCAACAAGGAGCAGCTTTTATCCGAATTAAAGATGGAAAAAATCCATTGGACAATTCAGCTGTTCATCCTGAAGCCTATTCGATTGTAGAGAAAATGGCTAAAGATTTGAAATTAAAAGTCAGTGATTTGATTGGTGACAAAGTGAAAACAGCTTTGATAAAACCAGAGAATTATATCACTCCAGAAATAGGGTTGCTAACCCTAAAAGATATTATCAAAGAGCTTGAAAAACCAGGATTAGATCCAAGAAAGTCAGCTAAAGTTTTTGAATTTGATCCAAATGTAAAAACCATCAAAGACTTAAAAACTGGAATGATCTTAAACGGAATTGTCAATAACATTACCAATTTTGGTTGTTTTGTTGATTTAGGAATTAAAGAAAGTGGTTTGGTTCACATCTCTCAGCTCAAAGCAGGCTTTGTAAGCGACGTAAACGAAGTGGTGAAGTTACACCAACATGTAACTGTAAAAGTGACTGAGGTCGATGAGGATAGAAAACGTATTCAGTTGACGATGGTGATTTAATGGGGGTACACAATCAAATTTTATATAGTTTTCTCGCTGCAAGTGAATCAAATCGCTAATTAAAGAACAATAACATTTAAATCAAACATAAAAAAAATCCCAAATTCTAATACATTATTAGAGTTTGGGATTCAAATAAGAAACGATATTTCTTATTTAGTTTCTTCTTTGCTGTCTTCTTTTTTATCTGTAGCAGAATCGTCTTTAGCAGCATTTTTAAATTCCTTAAGTCCGCTTCCTAAACCTTTCATTAATTCTGGAATTTTTTTACCTCCAAAAAGTAATAATACCACTGCCAATATAACTAGGATTTCTGTAACTCCAAATCTTCCCATGATTGAATAATTTATGCCGAAGCTAATTTTTAAAATAATCTAGCTACAAAGGTAAACAGAATTCCTTAATAGAAAGTCTGTTTCATCTAAATATTTATTTTTAGGTGAGTTAAATATATATTAAAATGCATAATTGATTAAGTTTTGTGACGAACAGCCTTCGAAAACTATTTCGTTTGCATTAATTATTATATTTGTGTCATATTGAGAAAAAAGTATGTCTGAAAAGCGATTAAAACGTAAAAAACTACAAAAAAAATTATTCACAAAAAACCGTTTGGTGATTTTGAATGAAGACACTTTTGAGGAAATTTTTTCACTTAAATTAACCTTGATGAATGTATTTGTCGTGGCTACTTTGGGTGCTATTATTTTAATTTCAATTACTACTTTTATTATTGCATTTACACCTTTAAGAGAATATATTCCAGGGTATTCATCTTCAAAATTAAAAAGAGATGCTACTGAATTGTCGTTGAAATCAGATTCATTAATTGAGGCGTTGAAGAAAAATGAAGCCTATATTCAGTCCATTCAAAAAGTACTCAATGGACAATTAGAATATGCTAAATTTAATAAGGATTCTATTTTAAATTTGAATGAAGAACCTGCACCACAACTCAAAATGACGGCTTCGGAAGAAGAATTAAAACTTAGAGAACAAGTAGATGCAGCAGAAAAAGCGGCAACCCAATTAGCTAAAGAAAAGCAACAAACTACCAAAAAACGAAAATAGAATGTCAATAAAATCAGTAGCTGCTCAATTATTTGCTAAAAGAGTATTTAAAAAGACCCAATCTTGGACTACTAATCCTATTGCTACTCAACAAGCAGTTTTTGAGGATTTGATCAAAACGGCTAGAAAAACTGAATTTGGTATTGACCACCATTTTGACCAAATAAAAAATTACGAAGATTTTGCTAATCAAGTTCCTGTTAGGGACTATGAAGGGCTAAAAAACTATATAGAAAAAGTTGTCAAGGGAGAATCTGATATTCTTTGGAAAGGGAAACCTCTTTATTTTGCCAAAACTTCAGGTACGACTTCGGGAGCGAAATATATTCCGCTGACTAAGGAATCTATGCCCTATCATATCGAAGCAGCTCGCGATGCGATTTTACATTATATCCATGAAACAGGCAAAGCTGATTTTGTTTCTGGAAAAATGATTTTCCTACAAGGAAGTCCAATTTTAGAAGAAAAAAACGGAATCCAATTTGGAAGACTTTCAGGAATTGTAGCGCATTTTGTTCCAAAATACCTTCAAAAAAACCGAATGCCATCATGGGAAACCAATTGTATGGAAGATTGGGAAGCTAAAATTGATGCGATTGTCGAGGAAACCTACAATCAAAATATGACGGTTATTTCAGGAATTCCGTCTTGGGTTCAAATGTATTTTGAGCGTTTACAACAAAAAGGAGGGAAGCCCGTAGGAGAGATTTTCAAGAACTTCAATTTATTTATTTATGGGGGTGTGAATTACGAACCATATCGTGCCAAATTTGAAAATTTAATTGGTCGAAAAGTACCTAGTATCGAACTTTTTCCAGCTTCGGAAGGTTTCTTTGCTTACCAAGATTCTCAGACCGAAAAAGGAATGTTGTTGCTTTTGAATTCTGGAATTTTCTATGAATTTATAAAAAGTGACGAATTTTATTCGGATAAACCAAGAAGGTATACCATAGGTGAAGTAGAATTAGGTGTTAATTATGTACTTATTATTTCAACCAATGCGGGACTTTGGGGATACAATATTGGAGATACCGTTCAATTTACTTCTTTAAAACCATATCGAGTAATAGTTTCCGGACGTATTAAGCATTATATTTCAGCTTTTGGTGAGCATGTCATTGGTAAGGAAGTAGAAAGTGCTTTGCAAGAAGCGATGGAAGGAACGGATATTCGTGTGAATGAATTTACAGTGGCGCCACAAATTAACCCCGAAAGTGGATTGCCGTATCACGAATGGTTTATCGAATTTGAAAAAGAACCCACAGATAGTAAAGCTTTTGCGGAAGCGATTGATAATGCCATGCGAAAACAAAACATCTATTATGATGATTTGATTGTGGGCAATATTTTGCAAAAGGTGGTTATTACCAAAGTAGCTACAAACGGCTTTCAAGAGTATATGAAATCAATAGGGAAATTAGGAGGACAAAATAAAGTCCCTAGATTAGCCAATGATAGAAAAATTGTTGATTTATTACCTACTATAAAATGAAAGAAACTAAAAATTTAATGATTACCCGTGCTCAAGAGTCTTCGGCTGCAATTGAAAAATTGTATATCACGATGCGTCATTTATTTAATAGAGGGTTTTACAAACCTATGGGGATTTCGGGAGACAGTTTAAGAGAGGCTTTGCTTGCGTTACGTCCTGAAATATATGGCCATATTGCTGATGAAAAAGCAGAACTCAAAGGACTTTTATATGTCATAGAGCGTTTGCCATTAGGAATTGAAGAATGCCGATTTATCAATTTGACCTCTCATGAAGGCTATGGAAAATCACATTTCAAAGCCATTATTCCACCCAAACGTAGAAGAAATTGTTATCGTATCGATGATGATTTAATGCATATCGAAATTACTAGAGGTCGCTCTGACATTTATGATATTTTGACACATCTCACTTTTATTTTTATCGAATCACATAAAATTAGAAGACGAGTGTTAATGGAAGAAGGTGGTGAAGTATCGAGCGATTGGGCAAAACTTGAAAAAGCGGTTTTTCAAAAAAAGAAATTGAGTTTAATCGAAAGAGAAAAAACGATATCTCATACAGCTAATATTTTGGGTCGAACTTTTGAAGATATCTCCGATATTTATGATGCTTTTGGGACCGATGAAGCACCAGATCGCTTTTTGCACATTGTTTATTGGCTAGGAAAATTAGCTATTGAAGAAGTTAGCGAAAACAATAAAAGAACCATCACTTTTAGTCCAATCTTGAGAGAGCGATTGGGCCATCACATTCACGGTGATATTTGGGCAACTCAAATAAAGGAGGTTTTAAAAGAAAATGAGCTCTTGGATAGACCCATTCATGTTATTAGTGCCAATATGCACTCTGTAATGAATTCAATTTTTGCAAAGACAGCTTTAAAATCGAAGGTAAATGGAATGCCTGAAATTTCTATTTATGAGGAGTTGAGCAAATCTGATGCCCAAGAACTTCGAAGCATAGTTGAAGCATATGCTTTGAATAACGGCATGATTAGCTTACCGGATACTTCAAGAACGAATATAGATGTTCAAATTTTTGATACAGCCAAGATTGATTGGACATTAACTTCCTTTCCTAATGCAAATTTTGGGGATAAAAAACCCGTATTGATTGTGATGGATTATGCTTTTGGAGAACAAGCCTATGAGACCATTGATGAACTTTTAAAGCCATATAAGAAGGATATATTACTTCAAGTAGAATCAGTTTCGATTATGGGCAAAGCTGGAATCCTAGAAGGAGGAAAAGGAGATATTATGATTCCTAATGCTCATATCAATGAAGGAACAGCTGATAATTATTTTTTTGAAAATGAGTTAACAGTAGATATGTTTGAGGGTAATGGTATTCGTGTATTTTCAGGACCTATGATTACAGTTTTGGGAACTTCCTTGCAAAACAAGGATTTATTGAAGTTTTTTCATGATTCTACCTGGGGAGTAATTGGTTTAGAAATGGAAGGTTCACATTATCAAAAGGCTATTCAATCGGCTTCAAAAATTAGGAAGAGTATACCAAAGGATGTTAAGGTGCGTTATGCTTATTATGCTTCAGATAATCCTTTAGAAACCGGAAGTACACTTGCTTCAGGAGGACTAGGTACGACAGGCGTTAAGCCAACTTATTTGATTACAATTAAGATTTTAGAACAAATATTCAACATAAAGTAAAATAGGAATTATATGAATACAAATGTACCTCAGAATACTGAAGATCAAGAAATTGATTTAGTACAAATTTCAAAAAAAATAGGACGTTTTTTTGATAATATCAATGCTTCAATTTTTAGGGCTATTCAGTTTTTTATAAAAAATGCCATTATACTATTTATTTTAATCCTTTTAGGGTTTGGGATAGGGATGTATTTGGATATTAACAAGAAAACCTATAACCATCAGTTAATAGTGAAACCAAATTTTGGAAGTGTAGATTATTTATATTCAAAAATTGATTTAATTCAATCTAGAATTCAGTCAAAAGATTTTTCTTTTTTTGAAGAACAAGAAAAACTAAAAAATTCAGGGCTAGAGAAGATAACTGTAGAACCAATTGTTGATGTATTTAAATTTGTTAATAACAATGAACAAAATTTAGAAGTTTTAAAATTAATTACGAATAACGGTGATTTAAAATCAATTGTTAAAGAATCAACCACAAACAAAAATTATCCTTTTTATATTATTAGATTAACAACAACTACGGAACTAAAAGATCAAAAAATAATAGAATCCATACTTAAGTTTTTGAATACAAGTGATTTTTATGAAGAAATTAAGGTTTCAAAAATCAATAATATCAAGCAGAAGATAAAAGAAAATCAAAAAATGGTTCTTCAAATAGATGGAATAATTGATAATTTTTCTAATTCAAAAAACCAAAAAGTTAAATCTAATTTAGTATTCTATAATGAGGATTTACAATTGAATGAAATTATTAAAACTAAAGAAACCTTACTCAAGGAGATTGGGAATCTTAATATAGAATTAATTAGTGATAATAAAATAGTAAAAGAAAGTTCAATTACCACAAACATCATATATAATAATAATTTTGAGGGTAAATTCAAAATAGTTGTACCGTTATTATTTCTTGTACTGTTTATTTTAGGAATTTCTGTTAAACGTTTCTATATTAAACAAAAGGAATTATTAAGATAAGTTTAATAATTGATGAAAAATATTTTACACCTTAAATTGAACAATGTTAGACTAAGAGAAATTTTATTTTTCATTGGTTTTTTTCTATTAGTTTTAATTCCAAAGGGTGGATTTAAATTAGCGGGTGTACCTATTACTTGGGGATATTTATATCTAGGAATTGTCTTTTTTTTAGCTATTTTCATTCTAATTAACAAATATAATTTTAGTATCAATAGCAGTCATTATATGTGTTATTTGGCTACTTTACCATTTGTTCTTTTTTTTACGGTACATTTATTAATTTTTGGATATAATGGTTCTTTAGGGAATCTGATTGCGTTTTATATTAGTTTCGTTTTTTTGCCCTTTTTATTTTATTTAGTTATTGGTTATTTTTTGGCTAAAATAGACAGTAAATACATTGAAAAACTACTTGCAAACGGTGTTTTAATAGTGGCAGCTTATGGAATTTTTTTATTCATATTTAAACAGCTTACGGGAAGTTTTTATGAAATCCCTTATTTTACTGTAAATGCTGGAGATTTAGGGGAATTATCAAGATCAAAATTTAATCAAAGAGGTTCAGTAAGTAAATTAATTTCGACTTATAACAATGGTAATATTTTTGGAGTTTGTTTGTTGATGCTTTTTCCTGTTTTTTATAAAAACACTAAATCAAGAATTAAAATTGTAATTGTTATTTTGGCTTTGTTTTTGACTTTATCCCGTACCGTTTGGATTGGTTTAATATTTTATTTTTTAATACAGTACAGAAATAGACTTTTTCAATTAGTTAAAATTTATTTTTCAATCGGGATATTATTACTCATATTAGGATCTTTATTGATGACAAGATATTTTCAATATGGTTCTTTAGGAGGATTTATACTTGATCCAAATTTTGGAGGTAGGATAATTCAAATTAGGAAATTTAATGAAATATCGTTGTTAGGTAATAGTGCTTATACTATTATTGATGAGATTGTATATTTATCTATTTTTAGACAGTTTGGTATAGTTGGATTGTTCCTTTTTTGTTTTTCTTTTTTTACACCTATTTATTTATTTTTCCAAACACGAAATAATACTTATGTTTATATACTAGGTGTTATTATCTATTTATTTGTGTGTTTAAGCGACGGTTGTATGTTATTGATACCAACATTAGCTTTTTTCTATTTTATCGCAACAATGGCTTTTATTTCCCAAAATAGAACCCAGAAATAGAATATCACAAAACAGATAAATATAAATACCATATTGACGTACTAAAATATTTTCGGTTAGGAAAGAGAAAGTAAATAATAAGGTAATCAAGAAATATAAAAAGTTTTTTGTTTTGAATGATTTATATAATTTGATTAATAATATTGAAAGGAACGAAATAAATAAAACCAACCCTCCTTTTAAAAAAAAATCTAGGTATTGATTATGTGAATTAATATTCTCTTTTGAAAGCTCCTTAAACCCATATTTATCATAACAATCATTAAGTTTTTCCTGAATAGTTTCATTGTTTAAACCTAAATAATGTGACTTTTTAATGGTTTCTATGGAGCAATAACAAATCGTATAACGAGAAGAATCTTTTATTGAGTTTTTATATAAAAAAAGTATGTCGTCTTTGTAACGATTTGAAAATAATGATATTAGTATTGTTGTTAGTAGTAATGGTATTATTAGTTTGTACGTTTTTATTTTTTTATGGAAATAAAAATAAATTTGTAAAAAGCTTAATAAAATTGTAGAGAATAGTATCATTCTACTATTAACAATAATTAAACTCATTAATGATGTAAGTTGTAAAATGATTAAACCATATTTTAATTTTATCTTTTTTAAGTGTATAATATAATCAGTAATAAAAAGGAAAGCTATCGAAATCCATAAACTGATATAAGTACCATGTATTTTAATTTGTTGTTCTAAATTAAATCGTACTAAATACCAATCAAAATGATGATTAGGAATGTCTTTTATATAAAATAGAATTATATACGTGGTTATCAAACTAATACAAATACTGTAAGTCAGTAATATTCGTTGTTTATTTCTAATAAACAGTTCTGATTGATATAAAAAACAGCTGAATAACGGTATTATAAATAAAATTAAACCATTTGTGATTAACTTAATACTTTTAGAGTTATAAAAAACAAGATTAAAACCTAATATTAGGATAAAAGAAATTACTAATGGCAACTTCTCCTTCGTAAAGAATAAATGTTTGGGATTGTATAATAAAACTAAAGATAGACTTGTAATAGCTATTATAATAGATTGTATAGCTTCAAACGAATATAATATTGATGAGAAAGCCAAAAGATATAAAGAATTTACAGCTATTTTTTTAGTATTAATCCCTTCCATTATTTGGTCATTTTTATAAACAATTTTTTTATTTTATTTTGAAGCGAGGGAGAAAAGTTTTCTCGCATAAATTGGATTAGATATTTTTTTAATTTTAGTTTGAATAAATCAAAATCATTAATATCTATTTTTAGCGAATCAATCTCGTTTTCAGCTACAAATTCTAATGATTTCCACTTTGGAGGATTACTTTCATGGAAATTTTTTATTTTAGAATAGTTGGTTAAATTTATATTTTTCCAAAACTCATAAAAAGCTTTATTATCAGTATCATCTCGATGAGACCAGTTCGTGATTTTGGTAAAGATTTCGTTTTCATCACGTGCCCAAGATTGGTGAAGAAGAATAAATTTTGTAATTATTTTTTTTGGATGTCTAGTTGCCCTCATGTACTTGTACTTTGGGTAATTTGTAGCCACTTCAATGGCATCATATGAATCTTTGATATATAAAAAGCCATTATCTACTTTTTTAAATAAGGTAATCCATTGTACGTGAATTTCTATAGGATTTTTGGCAGGGTTTTTTAAATAGGAATTGTTATTTTTCAAAAAAGTTACAAAACCTTTAAAGTCATTAAAATATTCATCACTATCAATTTGAATATGCCAGCCGCCCTCTCCCATAGCTTTTGCTAGCAAGTTTCGTTCTCTAGTGTCGTTTTCAGATGGAGAGTTTTCGGGTATAAAGAAAGTATCTTCGTAAATTTTAATTTTATTACAAACATCAATTTTTTTAATCCATTCAAAAAAAGCTGGATCTATAACTAAAGGATTACCACTCCAAGTTAGTCTATCTTTATCAACAGCAAGAACGATAATATCAGAATTGTCGTATATTAAAGGAATAGATTTATATAAATACTTGAAATCATAAGAAACTAATAAACCAACTTTAATCATTTTTGAGGAAGAAATTTAAATTTTTATCTTGATAAACATAGTAATTTAGAAATATAGTAATAAACAACTCAGTTATAATAAGAGTCGTAATTATACCTTCTACTTCATAGAAATAAGATAATATGAATGAAAGGGTAATATTAATAATTAAACCAATAAAATACCCAAAAAAATATATATTTTTCTTTTCATGAAGTACCAAGGTAATGTATGCAGATTGATTTAAAGCTGATATTAGTGGAATTGGTGAAAGAAGAATCAAATATCTACTAGATTCGGAAATATTTACACTGCTTAAAATAGAAATAATTTGTTCCGAAAAAATAATCATTATCAATGTTCCAAAGGAGAATATAACAAAATAAGACTTAAATATTAATAAGAGGTTTTTATTTAATTCTCGTACATTTGAAATACTTATTTTGCAAACTTTAGGAAAAACACCTTGAAATAATACACCAATACAATGCTTACTTAGCATAATTATCTTTTCTGCAACACTATACATTCCAATAATTTTTGATTCAAAAAACAAACCTAAAATAAGAGTTCCTGAATTTAAAATACTGCAGACCGTAAGATTGGTTAAAAACATTTTGAAACCATTCTTTATTTCACAATGAATTAAATGAATAGAGGTATAGGTATATCGGTAATTTTCCTTTAAATATAAATAAACATAGGAAACAAGAAAGATTAAACTATCAAATAACCCTAGTATAAAAAATAAAATTTTAAAAGAATCTTTAGTTTTAATGAATAGAAATATTGTAGCAATAGCACCAACTTTAAAAATAGTATTAATGATAAAGTATACCGAGACTTTATTTAGACCAATAAATATCCAATGTGCATTTTGAGTTCGAGAAAAAAGCATTGCAAAAAGAGAAAGAAACAGTATTGTATTGTCTTTTATGTCATGGTATAAATGAACAAATCCAAAGAGTAAAATAAAGGAAGGTATTGTTAATATAAATTTTGTATTTATAACAGTTGAAATGTATTTACTAATAGCATTTGAATCAGATGCTAATTTACCTATTTGAACTGGTCCTAAAACGCTCCAAGAATAGTCATTTATTACTGAAATATAATTTATTAATGATAGAGAAATAGCAATTAGTCCATAATTAGTAATTCCAAAAATATTAATATAATATGGAATTAAAATTACAGGAAATAGAAAATTTATAAAATTAATGCCGAAGCTTAGAAAGACGTTTTTAACCAAACTAATTAAAATAAAGGCTCCATTATTTTGGAGCCAAGTTTTTTTTAAAGTGATTTATCAATAGCATCTTCTGGGCTACCTTGAGGTGTCCACGAACCTGATTTATCATTTCTCATTGTAACACTTCCTGTTTCTGTGTCTAGAACAAATAAACAAACTTCACCTGTGTCAGTTCTTTGAAGAACTGTCATTTGGTATTTTCCTTTATGATCTTTTTCAACAGATTTTTGTTGAGGTTCTTGACAAGAAATTACAAAAAGCGAAATAATAATTATAAAACTTATATTTTTCATATCTAAAATTTTTTTCAAAAGTACTTTTTTTTTAAATATGAAATTATAAAACTAATATTTAAGATATCAATGAATTATTTCTTTTAATTAAAAGAGATTTTATTGTTTATTTTTACTTGTTTTAACTTATTAAAAGTATTTTATTTATATCATGAAAATAGTTATTGATTTACGCTTAATTAATGCATCAGGAATAGGAACTTACTTAAAAAACGTTATCCCAGGGATTTTAGGTTGTTTTAAACAAGTTATCGTATTGGGTAACAGTAATGAATTAAAAAAATTTGAATGGTCTAAAAAAGTTGAAATAATTGAATTTAATGCTAAAATTTATTCATTGGAAGAACAATTATTATATCCCTTTATAATTCCTAAATGCGATTTTTTTTGGAGTCCCCATTTTAATGTACCCTTATTGGGAACTAGAGCCAAAAAAAAAATTGTAACTATCCATGATGTAAACCATTTAGTTGGAGTTTCTCCGATTTCAAGAATTAAGAAGGTATATGCTTTTTTACTATTAAAAAAAGCAGTGAATAATTCAAGTATTATTTTTACAGTATCCCAATTTTCAAAAAGTGAAATAATTAAACATACAAAAGTCAATCCTAAAAAAATAAAAGTAGTTTATTGTGGAGTTGACGCTTCTTTTTATCAAAAAAAGACAATTGAGGACGGTTTTAAAGATTTTGAAGATTATATTTTATATGTAGGAAATATTAAACCACATAAAAACTTAATTGTTTTATTAAAGGCATATAATTCTCTATCTGAAGAGTTTAAATTAAAATATAAAATACTTATTGTCGGACAAAAAGAAGGATTTATAACTAAAGACAAACAAATTGATGAATTTATTATTACAAATAAGTTAGAAAAACATATTGTTTTTACGGGTTATGTTGATGATTTAAATTTACCAAAATATTACCAACAAGCTGCTTTATTTGTTTTTCCTTCTTTGTATGAAGGTTTTGGATTGCCAGTATTAGAAGCTTTAGCTGCAAATACATTAGTGGTTAGTTCCAATGCGGCAAGTTTGAAAGAAGTAGGGGGAGAGTCAGTTGTATATTTTGACCCAAATAATCCTACTGAATTAGCTGAAAAAATGGTAAATTGTTTGAATTCAGAGGATTTTAAAATTAGAATGAGTAAGTTCAGGGATGTTCAGTTAAAAAAATACACTTGGTTAAACTCTATTAGTAATCATAAATTTGGATTTGAAAATATAAAATGATTTTTTATGTGGTTCAGTAAGTTTGTTTCCTTAAAAAACGTTTTTAAATTACCCAAAATTTCTACAATAAATTGTAAATGAAAAAAGCATTAATAAGTGATTGGTATTATGTAAATGGAGGAGCAGAGAAGGTTATTCATTCTCTAAACAATGTATGGAATGACTTTGATCACTTTGCATTAATTGATTTTTTGTCAAAAGAGGATCGAGAATATATTCTCCAAGGTAAAAAAGTAACCACTAGTTTTATTCAAAAACTTCCAACAGCTAATAAAAATCACCGTAAATTTCTACAATTGTTTCCTTTAGCGATTGAACAATTCGATTTAACAGCTTATGATTTAGTATTAAGCTCTTCTTCTTCTATTGCAAAAGGTGTAATGACAAATTCTGACCAATTGCATATTTGTTATTGTCATTCACCTATGCGTTATGCTTGGGACTTGCAAAATCAATATTTACAAGATTCTGGATTTAATAAAGGGTTAAAAGGGAAATATGCTAAATATGTTTTAAAAAAAATGCGAATATGGGACTTACAAAATGTAGGTCGTGTAAATCATTTTATTGCAAATTCTAAATTCATAGCCCAAAGAATAAAAAACATTTATAACCGGGAGTCTACCGTTATTTATCCACCTGTAGATGTTGACTTTTTTAGTTTTAAAGAACAAAAAGAAGACTATTTTTTTACGGCTTCTCGTTTAGTTTCTTATAAAAAAACCGAATTAATTATTCAAGCCTTTAATGAATTGCCAGAATTAAAATTAGTTGTGGCAGGGGATGGCCCTGAATTTTTTAAGCTTCAAAAGATGGCCAAAAGTAATATTGAATTTTTAGGCTATGTTGATAATTTTAAATTAAAGTCATATTTACAAAATGCCAAATGTTTTGTATTTGCTGCTGAAGAAGATTTTGGTATTATCCCTGTTGAAGCGCAATCTTGTGGAACCCCTGTAATTGCTTTAAAAAAAGGAGGTACATTAGAAACAGTTATTGAAGGAAAAACAGGTGTTTTTTTTAATGAACAAGCCTCGAAAATGATTAGGGAAGCAGTAGTTGAATTTCAAAAAATAAATTTTGATTACAAATTCATTAGAGAACATGCTCTTCAATTTTCTAAAGATAGATTTGAAAAGGAAATGAAAAGTTTTATCGAAAAAAAATATATTGAACATATTAATTTAAAAAATCATATTTAATAAAGAGTTTTTTTCGTACCCCATTTAAGCTATATTTGCCCAATACAATATAGTCTATTATGAAAAGAATACTTATAACAGGAGCTGCTGGGTTCTTAGGTTCACATTTATGCGATCGTTTTATCAAAGAGGGCTACAATGTTATTGGGATGGATAATCTTATAACAGGTGACCTTAAAAACATTGAGCATTTATTCAAATTAGAGAATTTTGAATTCTATCATCATGATATCACGAAGTTTGTTCATATTCCCGGACAATTAGATTATATTTTACATTTTGCTTCACCGGCAAGTCCAATTGATTACTTGAAAATCCCTATTCAAACTTTAAAAGTAGGTTCGTTAGGAACACATAATCTTCTCGGATTAGCTCGTGTGAAAAAAGCCAGAATTTTGATTGCTTCAACTTCAGAAATTTATGGAGATCCATTAGTTCATCCTCAAACAGAGGAATACTATGGTAATGTAAACACCATAGGACCAAGAGGTGTATATGATGAAGCCAAACGTTTTCAAGAATCTATTACTATGGCGTATCATACTTTTCATGGTGTAGAAACACGAATCGTTCGAATTTTCAATACTTACGGGCCTAGAATGCGCCTCAATGATGGACGTGTAATTCCTGCCTTTATTGGTCAAGCACTTAGAGGAGAAGATTTAACTATTTTTGGTGACGGTATGCAAACACGTTCTTTTTGTTATGTTGATGACCAGGTCGAAGGTATTTTTAGATTGCTACATTCTGATTATGTATATCCTGTAAACATTGGAAACCCAGATGAAATTACAATTAAAGATTTTGCTGAGGAGATTATTAAATTAACAGGTACCAATCAAAAAATTGTATATCACCCCTTACCAATAAACGATCCTTTACAACGTCAACCGGACACTTCAAAAGCCAAAGAATTATTAGGCTGGGAAGCCAAGGTTAATAGAGCCGAAGGAATGAAAATCACCTACGAATATTTCAAAGCTTTACCCAAAGAAGAATTATTAAAGGAAGAACACAAAGATTTTTCAGATTATATAAAATAATATCGTCAAAAGCTCGTTTAACATAATTATTTGTTAATTTATTTAAATGTCTATGATCAGAAAAATACACTTTCCTTTTTTCTTTGAGTTTTTTAGTTGCTATTCAAATAATTTTTTTTGAAAAAACCGTTATAATTGAAAACTAAAACTGGAAGATATTCAGGTTACATACGACCTTTTTCATGCTTATTAGACTTGATTACCATCAATGTTTTATCAGCATACATTTCAGGTATTCCTATTTTTGAAAATTTCTATGCCTTCTTCATGACTTTGTCATGGTTTGTAATAGCTTTACAATTAGGTTTTTATGAGGTTTATAGGTATACAAAAGTAATTTCTATTCTGAATTGCGCATTAAAACAAGCTTTTTTATTTACAGTAAGTTGCTTAGCGTTAGCTTTTTATTATACTCAAGATTTAAGCTTTAATAGAGTATTGTTTTTTTCAATTTCCTCTATTACATTAATACTCATTTTTAAATTATTTATTTATTTCTTTTTAAGAAAGTTTCGTCTTTTATTTAAAGGCAATTTTAGGAGAGTATTATTGATAGGAAGACAAAAGAATATTGAACCTTTACAGCATTTTTTTGAGGATAATCCAGATTATGGTTATGAATTAGTAAAAATTTTTAATCTAGATTCTAATAAATCTGAAAAATTAAAAGAGTTTTTTCTATTTGTAAACGATAATCGAATCGATGAAATTTATTGTTCTTTAGTAGATTTAACGACTAAGGAAATTAATGAATTTATTTATTTTGCTGATAATAATTTAAAAACATTGAAGTTTATTCCAGATGAAAAAAGACTCTTATCATTAAATGCAAATTTCGAGTATTATGATACGATTCCTGTAATACCCCAAAGAGTTATTTCATTAGACGATCCAATAAATAAAATTGGGAAGCGTATTTTTGATATTGTTTTTTCATTATTCATTATAGTTGGAATAATGTCTTGGTTAATTCCAATAATTGCTTTTTGGATTAAAATGGAAAGTAAAGGACCTATCTTTTTTAAACAAATAAGAAAAGGATTGAATAATGAAGAGTTTGTTTGTTACAAATTTCGATCTATGAAAATTAATAAAACTGCTGATATCAATCAGGTTTCTAAAAATGATCCTAGAATAACTAAAGTAGGGAAATTTATTCGCAAGACAAGTATTGATGAATTACCACAATTTTTCAATGTTTTACTAGGAGATATGTCTGTTGTAGGGCCAAGACCTCATATGGTTAGTCATTCTAATATGTATGCTGAACGAATCGATAAATTTATGGTTCGTCATTTTATAGTACCAGGAATTACTGGCTTAGCACAAACTAAGGGGTATAGAGGAGAGGTTGAAAAAGATGAAGACATAATCAATAGAGTAAAATTTGATATATATTATATTGAAAATTGGTCTTTATTTTTGGATTTAAAAATTATTTTCCAAACAGTAGTTAATATAATAAGTGGAGACGAAAAAGCATATTAAATGAGCAATTTAGTTTCTATAATAATTCCAACATTCAATTCTGAAAAATTTATTACAGAGGCAATTGAGTCTGTTCAAAACCAAACTTTTACTAATTGGGAAATTATCTTAGTCGATGATGCATCAACAGACAGTACAGTTGAAATAATTAACAAAATCATTAATACAGACTCTAGAATACATTTGCATCAATTGGAGGCTAATTCTGGCACTGGAGTAGCTCGAAATAAGGCGTTATCGTATGCTAAAGGACGTTATATAGCATTTTTAGATGCAGATGATTTATGGCTGCCTGAAAAACTCCAAAAACAACTTGATTTTTTGGTTCAAAAAAGAATCCCTTTTACATTTTCTTCCTATGATTGTATAGATGAAGAGGGCAATTCCTTACTGAAAAGGGTGAATCCGCCTCAAAATATGACCTATAGACAATTGTTTTTCTGTAATTATGTAGGCAATCTAACAGGGATTTATGACACACAATTTTTTGGTAAAATTCCTATTTCGTCCATTAGAAAACGTCAAGATTGGATGCATTGGCTTACAATTTTAAAAAAAATTAAAAAAGCACAAGCCTTGCCTGAAAGTTTGGCTTATTATCGAGTAAGACAAAATTCGATTTCGGCTTCCAAATTTGATTTGGTCAAACATAATTTTGCTGTTTATAAACAATATCACGGATTCAATTGGTTTTTGGCCCTTGGTTGTATGTCGGTGTTTTTATTTACGCAATTAGTAATAAAACCATTTTATATTAAGCAGTTGCCAATTCAGAAGTAAATTGCTTTAATTTTCCTCTTTTATTTCTTTTTAAGGACGTTTTCCGAATAAAATTAAATTTCAAATTGGGTTCCAAATAGGAAATAATTGCCGCTTGTATTTTCTCAACCTGGGGTTGACTTAAGGGATAGTCGCTAATATAATTAACATCAAAACTATCTGTTTGAGTTTGAGTTATGGTAAATTCTTTTACATTACCATCATCTTCAATAATACTCTTGGTAACATAGTAAAAAATCAAACCCGGTGATTTTTTTCCACTAGGTAAGAGCGCCACATCATTAGTTCTCCCTATTAATTTTTTAAGGATTGGTTTTTCTAATGTACTTTTTTCATCTAAAATCCCGATATCACCAATATCATATCGAATGAAAGGATGGGCTTTATTAAACAAAGATGTAATTACAATACGACCTTCAGAACCATAGGGTAAAACCTTATTGTTCTCATCTAAAATTTCAATAAAGAGTGTTTCAGAGTTGATTTGCCATTCACCATTGGTGTTTTGAAAAGCAATTAAATCTAATTCTGATGCTCCATATTCATTTACAATCGGAATGCCTAGCTGTTTTTCTAATAGTATTTTATCTTCTTCAAACAGCATCTCAGAAGTTACCATGCAAACTTTTAAACTAGGACAAAGATCCTTTAGAATAATATTTTTCTTTTGTAAAAATTTAGCAAATAAAACTATGGAACTTGTGTATCCATTGATATAATCAAATTTTTTGGTTTTAAATTTGGTTAAAAATTCATTTAAAACTTCATCAGACAAATTAAAAACAGAAAAACGATAACGACGACTCAAAAAATCTTTGAAACGTTCTTTACTATGACCTAAGAAATCTTTTGGAATACCATAAAAACGGGCTTGATAGGAGGTGTTAAGGTTAATGTCATACCATCCAAAACGCATGAAATTTGAAGCCCAAGTCAAGGCATGGCAATATTTATCTTTGGCAAAAATAAAAGGAGTCCCACTAGATCCTGAGGTTTTATTCAAATAAATTGCATTTACTGAATAGTTTTTAGAGAGTCTATTTTTTAATGGCTGTTGAAGGTTTTTCTTGTTCAAAACAGGAAGCGTTTCCCAGTTTTCAGCTGTTGATGCACCTGCCAGTTTTTTGTAAAAAGGGTTATTCTTTAGATGGAAATCAACAATTGTTTTTTTTTGATTTTCAATAAAAACAGTTTTTTCTCTTTCAGAAAGGTTAACAATTTTTTCCAAATCAGCTTTGGCTTTCTTTATAGGAAAGCGATTGAGTCGAAGCGATAAATCAAAAAGTGAAAACATTAGGACATTTGTTTCATCAAAAATAGTACTAAACTATCTAGTAAATAGTGCGTAAATGATAATTTTTTAAAATTAATTCTAATTTCCATTCAAAACCAATTATTTTTGCACCATCATTTAAAAAATGAAATAATCTATAAAAATACAACAGATGACTATTTTACTATTAGGCTCAGGAGGAAGAGAACATGCATTTGCATGGAAAATGATTCAAAGTCCACTTTGTGATACGCTATATGTAGCACCAGGAAATGCAGGAACTGCTTCTATTGCAACAAATGTGGCTATTAGCCCAACTGATTTTGACGCTATTAAATCTTTAGTTCTAGATAAAAAAATAGACATGGTTGTTGTAGGACCAGAAGATCCTTTGGTTAAAGGGGTTTTTGATTTTTTCAAAAATGATGACCAGTTGGCACATATTCCAGTGATTGGACCGTCAAAAATTGGTGCTCAATTAGAAGGAAGTAAAGAGTTTGCTAAAGAATTTTTAGTAAAACACAACATACCAACGGCTGCTTACGATAGTTTTACAGCTGAAACAGTAGAGGAAGGATGTGCGTTCCTTTCGACTTTAAAACCACCTTTTGTTTTAAAAGCGGATGGATTAGCAGCAGGAAAAGGCGTTTTAATTATTCAAGATTTGGCCGAAGCACAAGAGGAGTTGAGAAACATGCTTGTAGGTCAAAAATTTGGTGCCGCTAGTTCAAAAGTGGTTATCGAAGAATTCTTGGATGGAATAGAATTAAGCTGTTTTGTACTTACAGACGGAAAAAGTTATAAAATCTTACCTACTGCCAAAGATTACAAACGTATTGGTGAAGGCGATACAGGATTGAATACAGGTGGTATGGGAGCCGTTTCTCCAGTACCTTATGTTGATGCTGTGTTGATGGAAAAAATTGAAACACGAATCGTAAAACCTACTATCGAAGGTTTCCAGAAAGATGGAATCGAATACAAAGGGTTTGTTTTCATTGGTTTGATCAATGTTAACAACGAACCTATCGTAATTGAATACAATGTTAGAATGGGTGACCCAGAAACCGAAGTGGTAATTCCAAGATTGAAAACCGATTTAGTAGAGTTATTTTTGGCTGTATCCAATGAAAAGTTAGACCAAATTTCACTTGAAGTGGATGAAAGAAGTGCTACAACAGTGATGTTAGTCTCTGGTGGTTACCCTGAAGATTTTGAAAAAGGAAAAGTGATGACTGGATTTGATACTATCACAGATTCGATTGTATTCCATGCAGGAACAAAATTAGAAGGGAATGATGTAGTGACTAACGGTGGACGTGTCATGGCCATTACTTCTTATGGAGCTACTTTCCCAGAGGCTTTAGCCAAATCGTATAAAAACATCGAAAAAATTCATTTTGATAAGATGAATTTCAGAAAAGATATAGGGAACGACTTATTGTAACCCCATAAAAAAATCCTCAATCTAATTATTTATGATTGAGGATTTTTTAAATTCAAGAACTATTATTACCAATAGTAATCTTGATATATTATTTCAAGAATGAATGTGCTGTAGTATCTTGATTTTCTGTTCCAGCTTCATCAAAAATTCTTAATTGTTTGATCCAGTATACCATTGCAGCGGTACAAATAATCATAAATATCCAGTTAATAGTGTTTGCTACAAACCAAGTTTTAAGTTCAAGTGAACGTAAAAAATCTAAAGGAGCAAATAAAATATTAACAAATAGGTATTGAATTCCTTCGAAAAATGCTTTCATATCGTAAAAATTATGTTGTTTTTTATAATTTAATCGTCTGTAAATCCGTTTTTTAAAAGAATCTTTTCAACTTGAAGCCTTCCTTTTTAAACAAATAGTATATTTACAGTCACAAAAGTATAAAATATCCTTATGATTACAAGTGTTTTTAAAAAATCTACACTATTAAATTTCATCTTAGTACTAATTTTAATACTAGTTTTCTTTTTTGTCTATCATTTTCAAGATTCAACCTGGTTAGATTCGGTTGCTTCTATACTGGAAAAAGCAGGATTATTGGTATTGATTATTGGTTCTGTTTTTATGACCAATTTTATATCAAAGAAAAACGGACTTTCAAAAGACAGTAGTTTTACAATATTATTTTATCTTTTATTTTTAATATTCTTTCCATCATTATTCAATGATTACAATTTAATTGTAGCCAATTTTTTTGTGCTTTTGGCATTAAGACGACTAATTTCACTTCATTCGTTAAAGGCTTCCAAAGAAAAAATATTTGATGCTTCGCTATGGATATTAGTAGCTTCCTTATTTCAATTCTGGTGCATATTATATTTAGCCTTAGTATTTATTTCTATAATATTTCATGTCGCAAGAGATTATCGAAATTGGGTATTGCCATTTATTGCTTTGTTTACTGTGGGAATCATAGGTGTGATAGCTTCAATACTATTTGATTTTAGTATTATTGAAACTGTGGATAAAGGGAGAGTGGTAACAACTGAAATTAATTATTTTACTAATAATTATCAAAATGCTGCGTTGTCTATTTATGCAACCATTGCACTGTTTTTTGTTGTGTCTATGATTGCGACAGTTTCAAGCAAGCCAGTAGTTATACAAGATACTTATAAAACGATTATAGCCTCTTTCTTTATAGGTGCCTTGGTTTTTATTGTTTCGCCAAATAAGAGTAATGATTTACTAGTTTTTACGATAGCGCCTTTATCAATTATGGCAACAAATCATATTGAATTGCCACAATTAAAATTAAAACAAGAACTCGTTTTAGGAGTCTTTATATTGTGTAGCTTGTTTGCTTTTTTCTCTCAGTTATAATTTATTTCCGTAAGCCAAATCACCTGCATCGCCTAGTCCTGGAATAATGTAGCTATGTTCGTTTAGTTTTTCGTCAATGGAGGCTATCCAAAGATGGCAATTTTCAGGAAGATGCTCTTCAAGATGCGCAATACCTTCGGGAGCGGCAATGATTACGGCTAGATGAATTTCTTTTGGGTTTCCTTTTTCTATGAGTTTGTTAAAAACAGCAACAATGGATTGTCCGGTGGCAAGCATGGGGTCAACTAAAATTAAAGTACTGTTGTCATAGTTTCCTATGGCTTGATATTCGACTTTGATATCGAAATAATCATCATCATTGGGATGATGTCTGTAGGCAGAGATAAACCCATTCTCGGCTTGATCAAAATAATTTAAAAAACCTTGATGCATGGGCAAGCCTGCTCTTAGGATGGAACAGATTACAATGGGATTTGCAATTTCAGTAGTTTCTTTGATTCCCAGTGGTGTTTGCACAGCAATAGGTTGATAGGTTAATTCTTGACTGATTTCGTAAGCCATAATTTCACCTATGCGTTCTATGTTTCGACGAAAACGCATTCGGTCTTGTTGGATAGCAAGATGGCGTATTTGTCCTAAGAAGTGGTTGAGGACGCTATTTTTTTCGGATATATGATGGATTTGCATTGAGGTATTATTTGTTGGTTCGTGTTTTGCCCTAGACAGTAGCGGCAGCCCCGCGTGAAAAAGGCTATTTTTTACGGGAGAGGCAGAGCGACCAGAGGAAGCTCCTGCCACGACCTAGTAAAAAAAGCATTTTGAACAAGGGCTAAAGCGAATGGCTGGATTAGGCCCAAAAACTTCATTTTATTCCTAATAACCTTCTGTTTGAAGGGTTGTTATAGAAAGTTGAAATGTAATTTTTTTATAAAAGTATAAAAAGTATCTTTGCTACACTTAAAACTAAAGATATGTTTTCAAAATTAGCCTATTCTGTTTTCGAACAAAGTATTAAAGATTATCATCAGTTTGATAATGTAGATCAGCCTATCAATAATCCTTATCCAAAGGAGCAATTCGAGCATTTGCTTTATTTAAAAAACTGGATTGATACGGTGCAATGGCATTTTGAAGATATCATTCGCGACCCAAATATTGACCCAGTAGCGGCTTTGACTTTGAAGAGAAGAATTGATGCTTCAAACCAAGAGCGTACCGATATGGTGGAATATATTGACAGCTACTTTTTGCAAAAATATAGCAAAGTAGTGGTGAAAGATGAGGCAAAAATAAACTCAGAAAGTCCTGCTTGGGCTTTTGACCGTTTGTCTATTCTGGCGTTGAAAATTTATCATATGACAGAAGAAGCAACTCGTGCTGAGGCTTCGCAAGATCACAGAGATAAATGTCAGGCGAAATTGAATATATTACTAGAACAAAGAACAGATTTGTCAACAGCGATTGATGATTTGTTGACGGATATTGAAAACGGTGATAAATTCATGAAAGTGTACAAGCAAATGAAAATGTACAATGATGATGAATTGAATCCAGTTTTGTACCAAGGGAAGAAATAATTGGCTTTTAGTTTGCCAAATAAAATAGAACATATAGCCGTCATGAGACTATCCGCAATGGGAGATGTCGCCATGACGGTTCCTGTTTTACGAGCTTTTGTAAAACAGTATCCAGAGGTAAAAATCACAGTGGTTTCCAGACCTTTTTTTCAGCCTTTTTTTGAAGATATTCCCAATGTTTCTTTTTTTGCTTTTGATGAAAAAGTGAAGCACAAAGGTTTTTTAGGCTTGGTTCGTTTGTTTAACGAACTAAAAAAACAAGATATTGATGCTTTTGCCGACTTGCATAATGTGTTGCGTTCTAAGGTGGTTCGCACTTTATTTGCTTTAAGCGGAAAAAAAGTTGCAGCTGTTGATAAAGGACGCGAAGGCAAGAAAGCGTTGACCAGAGCTGAAAATAAGATTTTTGAACCTTTACCCACTATGTTTGAAAATCATTGTACCGTTTTTGCTCAATTAGGATTCTCAATTGATTTAACTCAACCTGAATTCCCTAAAAAAGCCGTTTTAAGCGATGATTTAAATGCAATGGTGGGTAATCCTGAAAAACTGATTGGAATCGCTCCATTTGCTCAATATGGTGCTAAAGTCTATCCTCAAGACTTGATGCAAGAGGTAATTACGGAACTTTCTAAAAAGTCGAATTATACAATTCTGCTTTTTGGTGGAGGGAAAAAAGAAATCGAAATTTTAGATGCTTTTGCGGCAGGTAAATCGAATGTCATTAATATGGCGGGTAAAATTAAATTCAAACAGGAACTAGAACTCATGAGTAATCTTGATGTAATGCTTTCTATGGATTCAGGAAATGCACATATTGCGGCCATGCTAGGAGTGAAGGTGGTTACGCTTTGGGGAGCAACCCATCCGTATGCGGGATTTATGCCTTTTAATCAACCACTATCAAATGCTTTGACTGCTGATAGAAAACAATATCCCTTATTGCCTACATCAGTTTATGGTAATAAAATCGTGCCTGGTTATGAAGACGCCATGCGAACGATTTCAGTATCGGATGTGGTAGCGAAAATAGAAGACAACTTAGAGCCATAAAAAAAGCACGATAGAAAAATTATCTTCGTGCTTTTAATATTTTAAAGGATGTTTTTAAGCGCTAAATCCTAATTTTTCTCTAACTCTACTCAATACTCCTGAAGCGACAATTCCCGCTTTATCAGCACCAATTTTTAATAAGGCATCCACTTCTGGAAGGTTGTTCATGTAGTAATTGTACTTTTCTCTTTCGGTTTTAAAAGTTTCGCAAATAAGTTCATACAAAGCTTGTTTAGCATGACCATAACCATAATTTCCACCCAGATAATTAGCTCTCATCGCTTCGATTTGTTCAGCTGAAGCTAATAGAGAATAGATTGCAAAAGCATTACAGGTATCTGGATTTTTAGGTTCTTCAAGAGGTGTACTATCCGTTTCGATACTCATGATTTGTTTGCGTAAAGCTTTGTCGTCCAAGAAAATATTGATGATGTTATTCGCAGATTTACTCATTTTACCTCCATTTGTACCTGGAATCAACATGCTGTTTTCTTGAATTTTGGCTTCAGGAAGCACAAAGGTTTCGCCCATTTGGTGATTAAAACGAGAAGCCACATCGCGAGTGATTTCAAGATGTTGCAATTGATCTTTCCCAACGGGAACAATTTCGGCATCGTATATTAAGATATCAGCAGCCATTAACATTGGGTACGAAAATAAACCAGCATTGACATCGTCTAATCTATCAGATTTGTCTTTGAAAGAGTGTGCCAAAGTCAACCT
Source organism: Flavobacterium sp. NG2 (assembly GCF_034119845.1). Lineage (NCBI taxonomy): Bacteria > Pseudomonadati > Bacteroidota > Flavobacteriia > Flavobacteriales > Flavobacteriaceae > Flavobacterium > Flavobacterium sp. NG2. Next base: position 922,084 of record NZ_CP139420.1, read on the forward strand.
TTGAAAAGGGAAAAAACAACTCAAATACCAAGTTAATTCGGTTGTTTGAGGTACGTCAGACTGTCTGTAAAACGTTACTTTATCAACATTTAGTCCACAAGCTAGCCAAGCAGCAGCAGTGCTATACGTATTGTTGCTTAAGGTTTCGCCGTTTTTTATTTGGGTAATCGAATGTAAGTCGGCTATAAAAAGAAAAGATTCGTTTTCGGGATTATTGGATAATGCTATCGCTGGAATAATTGCTCCTAGTAAGTTTCCTAAATGTGGTGTTCCGGTGCTTTGAACTCCGGTAAGTATTTTTGCCATTGTGTGTTTTTCTTAATCGCAAAGTTCGTAAAGTTTTTTGCAATAGTCAAGGGGAATTTAATAACCGCAATGTTTTTATAACCGCAAAGGGCGCAAAGATAAGCACAAAGTAAAACTAAGAGATTTTATGGTTTTTTCTCATTTATATAATCTGTGTTCAAAAAAAAGAAACTATTTAAATCCTATCATCCATGAATTATTTTAATTAATATTTTTTGTCAATAATAGTTTAGTATTTCCTTATTTTTGAACTTATGAAACTTATGAAAATCATCAAGATTATTTTTTGGATTTTATGGCGCATTTGGTTCTATATCCTAATGGCCGTGCCTATATTGATAATGTTTCCATTTTTGGTTATTTCTATCATTTCGTATAATAGCTACCCCTATTTTTTCAAGATGGCTCGTATTTGGGCTAAGTTTATTCTTTTTGGAATGGGATTTTATTATAAAATTAAAAAAGAACAAAAAATAGATCCGAAAAGAAGTTATATGATTGTGGCAAATCATACTTCGATGACCGATATTATGTTGATGTTGGCCGTGATCAAAAATCCTTTTGTTTTTGTTGGTAAGCAAGAGTTAGCTAAAATTCCGTTGTTTGGATTTTTTTACAAACGCACTTGTATTTTAGTAGATAGAAATTGTTCGAAAAGCAAAAACGAGGTTTTCAAGAAAGCTCAAAAAAGATTGAATATGGGATTGAGCGTATGCATTTTTCCTGAAGGGGGAGTGCCAAGTGATGAATCTATGATTTTGGATACTTTTAAAGATGGCGCTTTCCGATTGGCGATAGACCATCAAATCCCAATTCTTCCCATTACTTTTGCTGATAATAAAAAACGCTTTTCGTATACTTTCTTCAGCGGAAGTCCGGGTGTGATGCGTGTCAAAGTTCATAAACCAATTGAAACTATTGGAAAAACTGCTTTGGACAGAAAAAACCTAAGAGACGAAACGAGAGAGGTTATTTTGAATCAATTGAATCTATTCAATCCTAAAAGCGATAACTTACTCCCGAGTACAATCCAAGAAAGACAGGTTTAAAATTATTGGATTGGCTTGAAAAAGTATTCATTTGGTATTTTATGGTAGGTTCAAAATGAAATTGAATCGAAGGAAACAGTTGGTATTTGAATCCTACACCAAAATTGGAACTCAAGTGAATTTTATTTAAATTGTTTGCTTCTCCTAATTCCACATTAGATTGAGAGGATACTAATGAGATTTTATTTTCATCCAAAAACAATGTGCTAAAACCACCAATAAGACTGATTCCAAATTTCTTGTCCAACAAAGAATATGAAATTTCTAATGGAAATTCATAATACCCCATCGTTTGATTGATGGAACCTGTAGTGGTGTTTTGAATGCTTTTTTCGGTTGAATTTAAAGTATTAAAACTCGCTTCATTTTTGATTTCAACGGCATTGCTTGGTAGATAGTTAATAGTAGTTATACTGTTAGTTGCTAAACCTGGTGAGTACGTAATATCAGTTGTATTATATCCAAGAACGACTTTATTAATTCCAGTTCGAATGGCAATTTTTGAATTAATAGCATAGTTTATCCCAAGCCCATAACTAAGGCTTTTTTCGGCTGTTTTTTCATTATCCGAAAATTGATTGTCAATAGCTGAACCACCTGAGTTTGTATTCAGGTAAATAGGGGCGATGTTTGGGGTAATTTGCCATTTATTTTTGGAAATAGATGCCAATTCGGTTTTCTTTTCTGTTTTCGTTTTTAAGATTTCCTCTAGTTCATTCTTTTCTTCCACTGTTTTGGTAGCGGCTTCTTTTTTATCTGCGTTGGCGTTAGTAGCATCTACAACTTTTGATTCTGTGTTGTTTTTTACTACTGTTTCTAATAGGTCTTTAGTCGTTTTTGAATTATTTTCAGCCAGTAGCGTTCTTTGTTGTGCTACAACATCGTTTTTTTCGTTGGCAGTATTCTCTTTTGGAGATTTATTTTGTGTACTGTTGTATTTATTTCTTTTTGTATTAGTATTGATTTGGTTTGCTTCGTTTTTTGAAGGAATGTTTTCATTAGTTACCAAAGCTTCTTCTTGGATTATTTTAGCCTCCTTTTTTATAGAAGGGTCTTTGTCTATACTTCGATTTTGATTAGAGTCTTGACCTTTAACGATGGGAGTATTTGTTGGTGTTAAGTCCTTTTGGAACCCTGTTTTTAGCATAAAAACACCTAAGACCAAAGCGGCAGCAATACCAGCATATTTTAGCCAGAAAGGAAGTAAACGTCTTTTTTTCTTTTCTTGATTTAATTCAGCTTGAATATTCTGCCATACTTGACTGTTTGGCGTTGCCTCAAAGTCTTTTAATTGTTCTTGAAACAATCGGTCGATATTTTTTTTCTCTTTCATGTTGCCGATGATTCTTGATGATTGGAAATTCTCTTTTCTATTTTCTCTTTTAGGATAAGTCGTGCTCTGTGTAGGTTGGATTTGGTTGTTCCGGTTGAAATAGAGAGCATTTCGCTAATTTCTTGATGGGAATAGCCATCTAATACATAGAGGCTGAATACGATTCGGTATTGGTGTGGGAGTTCTTGAATGATTTGCATCAAATAGTCCAATGGAACGGTTTCGTCTTCAATTTCTACGACTTCATCTGGAATGGATTCGTTCAAGACTTCCATATAGCGAATGCCTTTGAACTTCTGTAGGGCATTATTAATCATGATTCTTTTGCACCAACCTTCAAAGGAACCTTTGCCGCTATACTGTTCTATTTTTTTAAATATGATTATAAACCCATCTTGTAAATTATCCTGAGCATCAGCATAATTACTAGAGTATTTCAAACAAACCCCAAAGAGCTTATTTGCAAACAATCTATACAATTGTTCCTGCGCTTTGGGGTTGTTGTTTTTACATTTACTAATGAGTTCTTCTAATACCACAGAGAATAGCTATTGGTTAATCGACTACTTGAATTTCTACTTCTTCAAATATATTTTCGCCATTAGTATCTTTTCCTTTGTAAAATTTAAAGACATAGGAACCTGTGCTGGTAACTAAAAAGTTAAATGAAGCTTCAGATAATGGAGGAACTTCAAGCGTACATACTTGATTGTCTTTTACAGCGGCTTGTATAGCGATTGTTCTTTTATTTAAATCTTTAGTATAGTATATCCCTTGGAAAATATGGCAGGAACTAGGTTTTTGGTATTTTAATTTGATTTCATAGGTTTGCCCAAGAGTGAAACTAGCAGGAACTTCATAGCTTTCAACGGGTAATACACTAAAGGTGTATGTGTCTGGGGTGTCATTATCTAGGCTGCAGCTGGAAAAAGCCACCATTAGCGTTAAAAATAATAATATCTTTTTCATTTTTTCAAAATTTATGGGTTACTAAATAGGTGATATTTTACATAAGATGAAAAGAGATAAAAAAGGTTGCGTCAGTTATTCAATTACGTATTTAAAGTTAAAAAAAAAATGCCCGAATCATCAATTCGGGCATCTCATATTTATTTTTAAAGCAGATTAGTTATCGCCAATCTCTTTAATTCTAGCTTTAATTTTCACTTCTAGTTCCTCAGCTAATTCAGGATTGTCTTTGATTAATGTTTTCACAGCATCACGACCTTGTCCTAACTTAGTATCACCGTAGCTAAACCATGAACCTGATTTTTTAACGATTTCAAACTCCACCGCTAAATCCAGAATTTCACCTGTTTTAGAAACACCTTCTCCGTACATAATGTCAAATTCGGCCGTTTTAAATGGCGGTGCTACTTTGTTTTTTACGATTTTTACTTTGGTTCTATTACCTAAAACATTCTCACCATCTTTAATTTGAGTTGAACGACGAATGTCTAAACGTACCGATGCATAAAATTTCAAGGCGTTACCACCTGTTGTCGTTTCAGGATTTCCAAACATTACCCCAATTTTCTCTCTCAACTGGTTGATGAAGAAAACCGTACAATTTGTTTTGCTAATCGTTCCTGTTAATTTACGCAAAGCTTGTGACATCAAACGAGCGTGTAATCCCATTTTAGAATCACCCATTTCGCCTTCAATCTCACTCTTAGGAGTCAAAGCAGCAACCGAGTCAATTACCACAATATCAATCGCTCCTGAGCGAATTAAGTTTTCAGCAATTTCAAGAGCTTGTTCTCCGTTATCTGGTTGCGAGATGATTAAGTTTTCAATATCAACGCCTAATTTCTCAGCATAACCTCTGTCAAAAGCATGTTCCGCATCAATAAAAGCTGCAATTCCACCTGCTTTTTGAGCCTCAGCAATAGCATGAAGTGTCAAAGTCGTTTTTCCAGAAGATTCAGGTCCGTAGATTTCAATGATACGTCCTTTAGGATAACCACCTACACCTAAAGCTAAATCAACTCCTAATGAACCAGACGAAATGGTCTCAACCTCCACAATCGCCTTGTCTCCCATTTTCATTACCGTACCTTTTCCGTAGGTTTTATCTAATTTATCTAACGTTAACTGTAACGCTTTTAATTTGGCTTCTTTCTCTGAACTCATCGTGTCTTTTACCTTTTCTTTCATTAATTGCTATTATGTCGTTTACTTAAAAAACTCATAACTAGAGCTTTCTGTAGTATTAGTTGTTTCTTTTTTAGAAAAAACTATTTCGTAAAAATACTTAATTTTTGATGCAAAATCCGCTTTTCAAAATATTTTTATTCACTTTTTAGAAATCCTTTTATTAGGAGCTATTCCCACCATTCGTTTCAAGTATTTTGGTTTCAAATCCTTTTTATTGGCACTGGCAGGAGCTTCCGCTGGTCGCTCTGCCACTACCATAAAAAGTGATTTTCAACCTGCAATAGCTTTCCACTGCTGTTGGGGCTAGGAAGAACGTTATTATTTAAGATTGTTGATTTTAGAAGTACTAATCAATATAATCATTGAATTTTTATTTACTAACAGAAAATCTGATATGCTCCGTCAGTTCGCTATCATTCGTGTCGAAAAGCGTTAATCTACATTCATCAATCAATTCGCCCCAGACCGTAGCGGTAGCCCCGAGGATTGGATTGCTATTTTTTACTGGTGCTAGAGAGCGACCGCAAGAAGCTCCTCTAGTGCCGTGTAAAAAAAGCATTCCAACCGAGGGCTAAAGCGAAGTGCTGGAATAGGCGCATAAAACCTTTTATAAAATCAATTTTAAGATTTATCTTTGTTATCTAAACGGAATGAGATATGAGCGCGAAAGAATTTCCTAAAAAAGCCATTTTTATTTGCAACGGAAGTAAATGTGGGAAGCACAAAGAGATAAAAAAATACTTCAAACATACAATCAAAGAACAGGGGTTGAAACATGAAATTGAGGTTTTTAATATCGAATGCAGCGACCGTTGTAAGTGTGCGCCTATAGTATATAATCAATCGGAAAATCAATGGCATGAAAAAGTAACCCTAAGTCAAGCCGAAAAAATAATGGAAAAATTGAAGGCATAAAAAAAGCTCCTATTTGTAAAAATAAGAGCTTACTTTAAGTAATAATCGTAATTTATTCGATTGCACCAATTTTTGCAATTTCTTTGTCTAATTCAAATTTTCCAGAACCTGAATTTTCATCAATTAATTCAAAAAGTTCTAGGGCACGTCTTGCATTTTTTTCTTCCTCTCTTTGTTCTTTTACGTACCACATCATAAATTCTTCGGTAGCATAATCATTTTCAGTGCGGCATTTTGCAACTATCTTATTGACAGCATTAGTAACTGTAATTTCATTTTGTAGTGCAATTTCAAAAACTTCTTTCATAGAGCGAAATTCTTGTTGTACTTCACTTACAGTTGGAGTTACGGCAATTCCGCCCATCTCTGTGATGTATTTGAAAACTTTAAGAAAGTGCTCACGCTCTTCTTCAGCTTGTTTGTACAAATAATCAGCGGTGTTTGCAAATCCGTTTCGGTCTAACCAAGCGGCCATAGCCAAATATTTGTTAGACGCATCGCTCTCTATCTTAGCTTGTATGTTTAATAGTTTTTCTATTCCCTCGTGAAGTGAAGAGTTTGTTCTCAATAAATCTTTCATTTTCTTCAATTTTTAGTTACTATCAAATTTACGCAATAAATCCTACTATTGCGCTATTGATTCAAAATTTGAATTCAATCTAAATAAAATGAGAGGGCGGGGCTAGGAAGTAATTTTGAGGTTATACCATCACATCACTCAATACTTCGTTAAGCATAGAATGAAGTACGAGGGTAAATTTGGTTCCATTTAATAATTCTCTCAACTGAACGATTTCGCAAATGGTAAGGTTTCTTGAAAAATTTGTTTTGTTGTTTTCAATCAGTTTAAAATCTGCTGAATCTGATAAATCATATATCATGTCAAGTATGGCAACACTATTTACTTTTCTTTGAAAAATCAAAAAATCACGAACACTATACTTAACAATAGTATCACTAAAATTGATAACTATGGTATTAGTTGTATCACATTGATAACTGTATCCTTTTGAGGTTTCAAATAAAAATTCTTGACTAAAATGAACTTGAGACATATAATGCAACGGTATTAAATAGGCTGCGAATTTAATAACTTATTTTTAAATCACCAAACTATTTGTATTTAATCTAAATAAAGAAGAGGAAATTGTTTTCAACATAAACAGTTGAGCAATAGCTGTATTAGTATTTGAGTATACTAAATGAAAACTACTATTTAAGAAATTAAGAAAAGTGAAGTTTTGACTACTCTTAATTTTTTTAAGGTGAATTTTGTTGGAAGTTGTATGGTTACACAAACAACGCCCTAAGTTCAGTGGCTTCACTAGGTTTTATTTTGCCAGCCAGTAATAAACTCAGTTGTTTGCGTCTAAGGGCACCATCGTACCGTTCTTTTTCAATGTCAGTTTCAGGAATAATAGGAGGAACTATTACGGGTTTTCCTGTTTCATTTACAGCTACAAAGGTATAAATCGCCTCATTGGCTTTGGATTTAATTCCTGATTCTCTGTCTTCTACCCAAACATCAATGTACACTTCCATCGAACTATTAAAAGCTCTGGAAACCTTGGCTTCGATGGTCACAACACTTCCTAGTAAAATAGCCTTGGTAAAAGCTACATGATTGACCGAGGCGGTTACGGCTATGTTTCTGGAATGGCGTTGCGCTGAGATACTAGCAGCACGATCCATTCGAGATAAAAGCTCTCCTCCAAATAAATTATGAATATGATTGGTCTCACTTGGTAAAACCAAGTCGGTCAATACGGTTAAGGATTCGGCAGGAGTTTTTGCAGTCATTTTAGAATAGTGTTGTTGACAATAGCTAGTTTTTGATTGTCATTACTTTTGATTTTTTGAAATTGTTTTAGTTCAACCAATACACGGCCATAACGGCAGGTATAAAATAGATGACAATTGTACGAGCACCATCATAATCTTTAGCTAATCGCTGTCCAAATAACATCATGATTAAAGTGATTGACGAAAATACGGCTCCGTAAAATCCAAATAAGCGACCGTCGTTTATGAATAGTTGGATACAACCTACAAAACACAAAATAGTCGATATTAATTCCATGATGACCAAATGGATTAAGGCAATTTTTACATGGTTTTTTAAACGCGTTTTTGAAAAATGCTCTTTAAGCCAGGTGATATTGTCTTCCCAATAAAATAGTTTTTCATAGCTGGATTGCAAAAATGTAATCCCAAAGAATATCAAAATCAAGATGGATGCTACGTTGTTCATAATCGTTATTTTTTATGGATAAGACGGGTTAGTTTAATAGATAAATCGGTTAAAATTATTTTGGCATTTCCGTTGCGTTCCACATGGTACATCGCTTCCGAAATTTCGTTGTAAATATCTTGGATGTTATTGCCGTTAACAAAAGGAGCAAAGTTTTCTAATTTGAACTTTGGTACTTTTGGTTCAAAATAAACTAATTCGACGGCTTCATAATTCATCATCAAGGCTTGACGAAAAATTTCGATGCAAAACTCTAAGAACTTCTTTTGACTTTCTCTACCTAGTGCAGCTATTTTTTCACTCCAAAGAATTAAATCCTGTATGGCTGAAGCATCTTTTTTGGCCCTGAAAGCGGCTCTAACCCAGGTTACAAACCATTCTTCAAATGGGAATTCTTCGCTATCATCATGTAGCAAATGCAAGGCTTTGTTGAAATTTCCTTGTGCTTGATGGGCTATTTTTTGTGCTTGATTCGGATCAATATTTTCTCTAGCAACCAAAGCTTCTGCAATGACAGCTTGGCTTAATCCATTAAAATGTAAAATTTGGCAACGGGAACGAATCGTTTGGATGATGTCCTCTTCGTTTTCACTAATTAAAATAAAAATAGTTTTCTCTGGTGGCTCTTCTAATAATTTTAATAACTTATTGGAAGCCGAAATATTGAGTTTGTCCGCCATCCAAACAATCATAATCTTATGTCCTCCTTCGTAGGACTTCAAAGACAGTGATTTTAGGATTTCCTGAGCATCATCAACCCTGATTTCTCCTTGTTTGTTTTCGACTCCTAAAACGGCGTACCAATCAAATAAACCTCCGTAAGGTTGTTGCAAAATGAATTCTCTCCAATCCGCAATAAAATCAATGCTTTTAGGGTTTTTCTTGATTTCATTGGTCGTTACAGTAGGGTAGGCAAAATGCAAATCAGGATGTGCTATTTTATCAAACTTAAGATTACAAGCTGCATTTTCACCTGTGTTTTCTCCGTTTTGATTGTTGCACAATATGTATTGCGCATAGGCAATCGCCATGGGTAAAGTACCACTTCCTTCTGGTCCTACAAACAATTGAGCGTGCGGAATACGTCCTGAACTAGCACTTTGAGTCAGGTGGTTTTTGATGTGTTCTTGTCCTAAAATTTCAGAAAATAGCATAAAGCAAAGATAGCAGAAAATGGTTTAGTCAAAAATATTAATAAGCAAAGTTTCTCGACAAGTAGAGGATTTTTAAAATGCCACGAATTCACGAATTTTAAGATTATTTGGAAGACAAAAGCCTAGTATTCTTTATTCTGTTTGACAAGTAGCGAGTTTTAATTCTATAAATTGTAATTCGTGAATTCGTGGTAAAATCTTTTAAAATGTTTGTTCTGAATTTTTATTCTGTTTTAAAAACACAATTTGAAGTTATTTTGTATAAAAATGCGTTTCCGTACTTTATAATGTAAATAAATAATTGAGTTATATCGTTTTCGTTATTAAAACTGTCTATTTTTTAGATTAATCAAATATTTTACTAATCTAAAAGTTCTATATTTGCTATTCTTTGAACAAAAATAAACTTAAAATAAATCTAATGAAGACTTTAAACGACTTTGATTTTAATAATAAAAAAGCAATTATCCGTGTTGATTTTAACGTGCCTTTGGACGAAAATTTCAATATAACTGATACGACTCGTATCGTTTCTGCAAAAGCAACTATTGATAAAATTCTTGCTGATGGTGGAAGCGTTATTTTGATGTCTCACCTAGGAAGACCAAAAGGTGCTGAAGATAAGTTTTCATTAAAACACATCTTAGCAACAACTTCAGAAATTCTTGGAGTTCCTGTGAAATTTGCTGCAAACTGTGTAGGTGAAGTAGCTACTGCCGCTGCAAACGACTTAAAAGCAGGTGAAGTTTTATTATTAGAAAATTTACGTTTTCATGCTGAAGAAGAAGCTGGAGATGTTGCTTTCGCAAAAGAATTGGCTTCATTAGGAGATATTTATGTAAATGATGCTTTTGGAACAGCGCACAGAGCACATGCTTCAACAACTATTATTGCACAATTCTTCCCAACAGCTAAATGTTTCGGGTCTTTATTGGCTAAAGAAATTGAAAGCATCAATAAAGTATTGAAAGATAGCGAAAAACCAGTAACAGCAGTTTTAGGAGGTTCTAAAGTATCTTCAAAAATTACTGTAATCGAAAATATCTTGGATAAAGTAGACCACATGATTATCGGTGGAGGTATGACTTTTACTTTCGTGAAAGCGCAAGGAGGAAAAGTAGGAAACTCTATTTGTGAAGATGACAAACAAGAATTAGCTTTAGAAATTTTGCGTTTAGCAAAAGAAAAAGGAGTTCAAATTCATATTCCTGTTGATGTAGTGATTGGAGATGATTTCTCAAATACTGCGAATACTCAGGTAGTTGATGTAAGAGAAATTCCTGATGGATGGGAAGGTCTTGATGCAGGTCCAAAATCATTGGAAAACTTCAAAAAAGTAATCTTGGAATCTAAAACTATTCTTTGGAATGGTCCATTAGGAGTTTTTGAAATGGAAACTTTTGCTAAAGGAACAATCGCATTAGGAGACTATATTGCAGAGTCTACAGCTAACGGAGCTTTCTCACTTGTAGGTGGTGGAGATTCAGTTGCTGCAGTAAAACAATTCGGTTTTGAGGACAAAGTAAGCTACGTTTCAACAGGTGGTGGAGCTATGCTTGAGATGCTTGAAGGTCGCGTTTTACCGGGTATCGCTGCAATTTTAGACTAAAATTGTTATTTTTAACAATATTTATAGTTTTTTTTAGTTAATACGTAGTATGTTTGCATTAATTTATTCTTAATAACTTATGAATAAGCGTATTAACTAAAGAAAATATGACTATAAAAAGTATCACAATATCACTTTCTTTATTACTATCAATTCCTTTGTTTTCGCAAGAACTTGCTGAAAACAAAGGAATTGCTGTTTTAGAGAAAAACATTTCCTACTTAGATTCAATCAAAAAGACTTTTGTAAAAGATGATTTAGCAGCTTGTGTTGAGCAGCGTTGGATGCAAGAGTTGACAGATTTAGGGTTGTATAATGAAATGGCCAATGAGATGCTCAATGTGGATAGTAGTAAAAAAGTAGATTATGATTTGTCTACAGAATTATTGAAGTCACGTTTGGCAGAAATGGATAAGAAATCGCCTTTCAGAATTCAATACAACGAAAACTTAGAAAACGTAATTAAATCCTATTTAAAATATCGAAAAAAATCATACGAACGCTTAATGGCTGTTTCTGATTATTACTTCCCGATGTTTGAAGAGGCACTTGCTAAAAAAAATGTTCCCCTTGAAGTTAAATATTTGTCAATAGTTGAATCGGCTTTAAATCCAAGAGCAGTTTCAAAAGTAGGAGCTACAGGGTTGTGGCAATTTATGTATCAAACTGGGAAAGAATACAACTTAAATGTTGATTCTTATGTAGACGAAAGAAGTGATCCATTAAAAGCTTCGGATGCAGCAGCAGAGTATATGGCTAAGATGTATGCTATTTTTGGAGATTGGGAATTGGTATTAGCTTCGTATAATTCAGGTCCAGGGAATGTTTCTAAAGCTATTAGACGTTCTGGTGGCAAGCAGAATTTTTGGGATATTAAAGAGTATTTACCAAAAGAAACGCAAGGCTATGTTCCTGCTTTTTTAGCAACAATGTATATTTATGAATACCATAAAGAACATGGTATTAAGCCTAATAAAAATCTTTTAAAACTTTTTAGAACAGATACGATTGCAGTAAAAAGAGAAATGTCATTTAAACAAATTTCAGATGTTTTGGATGTATCAATAGATCAATTGAAATTATTGAACCCATCGTACAAAATTGATGTTATTCCGGCTTATCATGATAAAATTCATTTCTTACGATTACCAAAAGAAAAAATAGCCGTTTTTACCTCTAATGAAGATAAGATTTATGCTTATGTTCAACATGAATTAGATATAAAAGAAGGGCGTATTTTTAGAAAATCAGAAGCTATTGCTTCAAGATCAATTCCTAAAAAAGATTCTTTAAAGTTAACGCCATCCAACACTCAGTTCTATAAAGTACAACAAGGTGATAACTTGAGTGTAATTGCAAATAAATATGATGTCAGTATTGAGGACTTAATGAAATGGAATAACCTTAAGAGTAGTTCAATTTCCTATGGTGAAAATTTGAAAATTGCTGCTGTAGATTCAGTGGTTAAAGCAAACAAAGTGGCAGTACCTACGATTGCAAATCAGAAAGTTGCAATTGCAGAATCTAAAAATAACAAAGAGGAGTTGGTTGCTCACAATGAAGAAGAATCAGTTGAAGGCGTAAACTCTTACATTGTCCAAAAGGGAGACAATCTAAATTCGATAGCTAGAACTTATAATGTAACCGTAGCCGATTTGCTTGAATGGAATGAATTGTCAAGTACCGCTATCGCATTGGGAGCAAAACTTAAAATCAAAAATCAATCAAACGAAGAGGTCACGACAACAGCTCCAACAGTGGTGTTGAAGAATATTGAGTACGTAGTTCAAAAAGGAGATAATCTTGGAAATATCGCTAAAAAGTTTGGTAGTTCATTAGATGAATTGAAACAATGGAATAAATTGACAACGAATAGTGTTGCCGTAGGTAAATCGTTAATTGTGGCCAAAAATGAGCCAGCTATCAATACATCTTATGCTAGTGTTAATTCTTTTAAAAAAGTAGATAGTTTTGCAAAAGTTGCTAAAAAAGAAGTGACAGACTATTATGTTCAAAAAGGAGATACTTTGTATAGCATTGCCAAAAAATACCCTGGAGTTACGATTGCTGATTTGAAAAAATGGAACGATATCAGCAGCGAAGGTATTAAACCGGGTATGAAGTTAAAAATAAACGGATAATACATTACAAAGACACGAATAACACAAACTCGAGTTTTTGATAAATTTCACAAAGTCCTATTTAGTGGAAATAAAACGTTTTTTAATTCGTGATAATTCGTTGAATTAGAGTTTGATTTTTTTATACGCTTGACCAGATATTAGTTTAAAATCTCATATAAAAATGGGTTTTGTTTTGTAATTTTACGATTATGAACAAAGTCCATTTTTTATTTCTCGTTATTTCAGTTTGCCTTTTTTCTTGTAAGAATAAGGAGGAGGATGTGCTTAAAAAAGCAACGGGTACCATAAATAGTATTTCTATTGTTATTGATGACCAATTGTGGAATGGGGTTGTGGGTGATAGCATTCGAAATAAGTTTGCGTCACCTGTGATTGGACTCCCACAGGAAGAGCCTCTTTTTAATATTAATCAATATCCAGCCAAACTATTGGAAGGATTTATGACGGATAGCCGCAATATTATTGTGGTTAAAAAAGAAGAGATTAATAAATTTGAAATCATCACGGATCAATACGCTACACCGCAAAATGTATTTCATATATCAGGCCGTACGGTTGATGATATCTTAACCATTATAGAAAAACAAAGCCCGACTATTATTGCTGTTATTCGTCAGGCAGAGATTGAAGAAAGCCAGCGAATGATTAAAAAATCGGTGCTAAATCCGAAGATAATCAACAACAAATTTCATATCAATCTTGATGTTCCATCGGATTATAAATATGCGCTCCATGAAGCTGCTTTCTTGTGGTTGAAAAAAGATATTATTAGTGGTAGTAGTAGTTTGTTAATTTATCAAGTGCCTATTCCTCGTGTTATCAATAAGAATAATTTGGTTTCCAATATAATTAGTATGCGTGACTCTATCGGTCGATTGTACATTCATGGAAAAGATGTTGATACAGATATGATGACAGAAGAGGCGTATGCGCCCTATTTTTTCAAGATAAAATTGGATGGCAAAACAACTTATGAAATGAAAGGAACCTGGGAGTTGAAGAATGATTTCATGTCTGGTCCGTTTATTAATTATACGATTGTAGACGAAGAGTATGGACGTATTTTAGTTTTAGAAGGATTCTGTTATTCACCTTCCAAAGAAAAACGCGATTTAATGCATGAATTGGAAGCCATTATTAAATCCGTTTCGATTGTGAAACGGTGAGTTATATTTTAGTAATTAAAAATTCGACCCTTCTGTCCATTTCGTCTCCTTTGCCTAAAGGAAATTTATTTCCGCATCCTTTATAGGACATTCTAAGGCTATTAATGTTTTTGGATAATAAATAGAAGAAAACTGTCTTAGCCCGATTTACAGATAGTTTTCTTTCGTAGGTACTAATATCAATGGCGTCATCAAAATATTCTGGTGTACAACACACATGACCTCTGATTTCAAACTCTAGAGTTTTATTTTTGCTTAGTTTTCCAACAATGATATCCAGTTCTTTTATTGATGAATGGGTTAGTTTACTACTTCCTAAATCAAAATGAATATTTTCAAAATAGATGCGATCACCTACTTGGTGACTGTCTTGTAAGGAGTTGTAAATACCATTCCCGAAGCTGTTTTTGGGAACAATTAATAAATCCACTCGACGGTTTTCTGCTCTTGTTTTTTCGATATCTTCAATGGTGTCTTTTTCAATTAGGACACGACCACGTCCTTCAATGATGACAATTTTATTTTTATTGAAACCATTATTCGTCAGGATGGTCCTAACCGTTTCTACTCGTTTTTCGGATAATTTATAGTTGTAGTCGTTATTCCCTCTATCATCACAGTAACCATATATTTGAACAGATTCTATTCTTGTGGTATCAATGGTTTTAAGAAATTGATACACGATCTCTTCCTGTGATTTTTCTAGATCATATTTATCAAAATTAAAGTAAACAGTCTCTATTTTCTTTTCTTGAGCAGTAAGAAGTCCAATAGTTAGTAAAGCGATTATTTGAAAGAGCTTTGACATTACATTTTTAATATTTTCAGGTATTCAGTAGGATTGTTTAAGATGCTTGCAGCTTTTTTTACCTCAAAGCTGTTTTTTAAATAATATTGGTATAGTCCTTCTTGGTATTGGTACCGCTTGATGATTTCATCCAATATCAAATTTTTGATTTCAAGTTTATTTTTATCCAATTGCTCTACTTCACTTTTTTGAAGCGATGCTAATAACTGTTCGTATTCATTTAAAATGGCAGTATCAATTTTTTCTTTTTTAGCAATAGCTAAGGTGTTTTTTAGAGCTAAATCAGTTTCGGTATTAAAATCGATATTTTGGGTTTTAATGTAGTTTTTAAAATCTTGATAATGGGCGTCTGTAAAACTCGGTATTTGGTCGTTTAAGTTTGGGTTTTTGTAATAATAAACGGTTGCATAATTGAAAATGGCATCGTTTTTAACCAAAGCATCAGCGATAGGACTTGACTTTGTTTCCTCAATCTCAATATCTGGAAAAATACCACCTCCATCATAAACCGTTCGTCCTTTACGGGTTTTAAATGCGGTATAGTTTTTTTCTTCTGTTCGAATAGCTTGACCATTTTTGTCTTTATGGGCATAATCTAACGCTTGAATACATCGACCCGAAGGAGTATAATAACGCGAAATTGTAACTTTCAATTGAGTGCTATAAGTTAAGTCAACAGGTTTTTGTACTAATCCTTTACCGAAACTACGACTGCCTACGATTACTGCACGGTCTAAATCTTGTAAGGCTCCAGAAACAATTTCGGATGCTGAAGCGCTTTTGCTATTAATAATAATAGCTAATGGAATTTGAGTGTCAACAGGTTCAAAAGCGGTTTTATAGGTGTTGTTGTATTTGTCAATTTTTGATTTAGTGGTTACAATTACTTCGTTTTTTGGAACGAATAGATTGCAAATATTCACAGCTTCGTTCAACAGTCCTCCAGGGTTTCCTCTTAGATCCAATACGATTCTTTCGGCACCTTGTTTTTTTAAGTCTAATAAAGCTTCTTTGGTTTCGTTTGATGCCTTTTTGTTGAAATGAGCCAAAACGATATAACCTGTTTTGTCATCGATTTTAGCATAAAAAGGAACCGACTTGATTTCGACTTCATCCAAAACTATTTTAGCGGTATTCTTTTTGCCTTGACGCAGGAATTGGACATTAATTTGAGTGTTTTTAGCCCCTTTAAAGAGTTGAGAAGCGTCTTCTTTAAAATCTGATAGAACAACATCACCAATTTGAATAATTTCATCACCAGCTTTGATTCCAGCTTTATCTGCAGGGAAGTTTTTATAAACCTCTTTAATGATTATCTTTCCTTCTTTACGAGTAATCATAGCGCCAATGCCAGTGTATTCACCTGTGTTATTGATTTTGAATTTCATGACATCCTGCTCGTTAAAATAAACGGTGTAGGGGTCTAGGCTAGTTAACATTGCTTTAATCGCTTTGTCCATCAAGTCACCTGGATTGGTTTCATCAACGTAGTTAGTGTTAAGTTCTTTGAATAAAGTGGTGAAAATTTCAATCTGTTTTGCAATTTCAAAAAAATTGTCTTGAAAACTCACACCAACAAATAAAAAGGCAGAAGCTACTATGGGAATGATTACTTTTTTCTTGAAAACAGACTTCATTTTTTTGATTTTAAAGTGAAATGATGGTAAGGTTAAAAATACAAAAAACTATACTTATTCTTGTTTTTTTATTTGTAACAGAAATTTTTCAAATAATTGAATGGTTTTGGTGTTGATTTCATCAAAACTCAATCGGTCTTTGGATTGGTAGAACAACATAAATGAGTACGGCTGGTCTAAGTTGTCCAGCAATAAATGTTTGTTAAGGCGATAGGTCTCACGAAGGACTCTTTTAAAATAATTTCTGTCGACTGCTTTTTTGAAGTGTTTTTTAGAAACAGATACTCCAAACTGTGTTTTTGTATCTTCACCTACAGCTCCAGCAAAATATACTAATCGCAGCGGATATTTGGAAACAGACCTTCCCTCAGAGAAAAGTAATCCAATTTTGATTTTACTCTTAAGTTTTTCTTCTTTGGGGTAAGTAAATTTCATCTGTTTGATTAAAAATAGGCTAGGATTTATACGCACAAAGGTACAATTTAAGCTTAATTCTATTATTGTTTAGGAATTAATTAGCACTAATAATTTATTTGTTACTTTTGCAGCCTAATTTTTATTGCATGCAAAAAATAGTTTCATACCCTATATCTGTCATATACTATTTGCTTTTTGGGCTTATATTAATTATATTTCATCCGATACAATGGATTTGTTTGCGTTTTTTTGGGTATCAAGCACATAAAAAAAGTGTTGACTATTTGAATTTTCTATTGTTAAAATGTACTAACTTAGTAGGAACAACCTATACGATTAAAAATAGAGAAGCAATTCCGCAGGGCGTTCCCTTGATTTTTGTGGCAAATCATCAAAGTATGTACGATATTATAGCAATGATTTGGTTTTTGAGGCGTTTTCATTGTAAATTTGTAAGTAAGATAGAGTTAGGAAAAGGAATTCCAAGTGTTTCATACAATTTACGTCATGGTGGTTCGGTTCTTATTGATAGAAAAGACCCAAAACAAGCAATCCCTTTAATCAAAGGTTTATCTGAATATATAGAAACAAATAAACGCTCGGCTGTTATTTTTCCTGAAGGAACAAGAAGCAAAACAGGCGTCCCTAAAGAGTTTGCACAAAGTGGATTAAAAATATTATGTAAATACGCACCTTCGGCTTATGTCGTTCCGATAAGTATTAATAATTCTTGGAAAATGGTTCGCTTTGGATTTTTCCCTGTAGGTTTAGGAAATCATCTTAGTTTTGAAATTCATACTCCATTAAAAGTGAGTGATTTTACTTTTAATGAAATAATGGAACAAACGGAACAAGCAGTAGTAAAAGGAATACAATTTTAAAATAAATAAAATGTCAATAAAAAATATCAGATTAGAAGTAATGCAGTTCCTTGAACAGAAAGTGGACAGCTTTGTTGATCAGTATTTAATACCGGTGGAACAAATCTGGCAACCTTCTGATTTTTTGCCTAATTCGGAAAGTGATAACTTTCTAGAAGAGGTAAGAGAATTGCGTGAAATATCGAAAGATTTGCCATATGATTTTTGGGTGTCTTTAGTAGGTGATATGATTACCGAAGAGGCTTTGCCGACATATGAAAACTGGTTGATGGAAGTGGAAGGTGTGGATAACTTAGAGAGAAACGGCTGGGCAAAATGGGTTCGCGAATGGACAGGTGAGGAAAACCGTCATGGGGATTTGTTAAATAAGTATATTTATCTTTCAGGTCGTGTAAACATGCGTGAAGTGGAGATGACTACACAGCATTTAATCAACGATGGTTTTGATATTGGAACGGGAAGAGACCCTTATAAAAACTTCGTTTATACTAGTTTTCAAGAATTAGCCACTTATGTTTCGCACAATAGAGTATCGCAATTAGCAAAAAGCTATGGAGATAAAAAACTCGCTAAAATGTGTAAAATGATTGCGGGTGATGAGATGCGTCACCACCATGCATATAGCCATTTTGTGAGCGAAATATTTAAAGTAGATCCTAGCGAAATGATGTTGGCTTTCCAATACATGATGAAGCAAAAAATTGTGATGCCTGCTCATTTCTTAAGAGAATCAGGTCAAAAAATTGGAACGGCCTTTGAACAATTTTCAGATTCGGCTCAACGTATTGGGGTTTATACAGCTCAGGATTATGTTGAAATTTTACAAAAATTGATTGACAAATGGGAAATCGATAAAATTGTAGGATTGACTGATGAAGCAGAGAAAGCCCGTGATTACTTGATGAAATTACCAGCGAGAATGGCGAGAATTTCTGAAAGAATTGTTATTCCGGCTGAATCTCATATCTTTAAATGGGTAGAACCAGCGAGATTGTAAATTTTTGATTAACGATCTACCTTTACAAAACTTTTAATAACCGCAGATTGGCAAATTTTATCTAAAAAGGAAATTTGCGAATCTGAGGTTCTTTTTAAGTCAAATGCTTTAATTTGAATTAAACAAAAACATACTGCTGATTTTGAAGTTTTAAAACTTTGAAATCAGCATTTTTATATATAAAAACAGCCATAATGAGTCAAGATTTAATTAGTAAAACAATCACTTTCGTAAAAGATAAACTTCAAAGTGCCGAAGGAGGCCACGATTGGTTTCATATTGAAAGAGTGTATAAAAATGCACTTTTGATAGCCAAGGAGGAAGAATGTGATTTAACAATAGTAAAATTAAGTGCTTTGCTTCACGATATCGCCGACAGTAAATTTCATGATGGTGACGAAGCGATTGGCCCAAAAACAGCTCGCCTTTTTTTAGAATCAGAAAATGTAGATGAGTCAATTATTGTTCATGTTTTGAACATCATCGAAAATATATCTTTTAAAGGGGGTAAGGTCGAACAAAAATTCAGTTCTAAAGAATTAGACATTGTGCAGGATGCCGATCGTTTAGACGCGATAGGTGCGATTGGAATTGCTAGAGCTTTCAATTATGGAGGATTTAAAAATAGAGGCATGTATGACCCCCAAATTGCGCCAAACATGAATATGAGCAAAGAGGAATACAAAAACAGTCAAGCACCAACAATTAATCATTTTTATGAAAAACTATTGTTGCTAAAAGATAAAATGAATACCACCTCAGGTAAGAAAATAGCAGAAGAACGACACCGATATATGGAAGGGTTTCTATCGCAGTTTTATGCGGAATGGGAAGGGGAAAAGTAGTGTTCAGTATTTAGGTTTTAAGTCATCAGAAATGCTGAACACTATAAAACTGATCACTGGATACTTTCTAAATTATCCCTTTCTCCTTCATCTCCATAATCACATCTGAAGCATTTTTGAAGGTTGGCGCTTGTTCGATGATACTAGGGACTCTTTTTTTGTTGAGTTTGAAAGTAATATCATTTTCAGTTGTGAATAAAAGAGCCGTCAAAAACGGATTGTTCATATAAGGCGCTAGAATTGCAAAAGAATCCTCTAGGGAATGAAAACTTTCAATTTCCTCCTTTTTATATCGAGCGATACATGACATTTTAAAAGTGTCATTTTCTGTAATAACAGGTCTTACATAAATATTCTTTAATTCGGTGTCGCCAATGGTCTTAGCAAAAGTCAATTTAGCAAAAGTGCCGTTTTGGATACTTTCGATTACTTTTTCCCAAAAGACTACAAAAAGGGGTTGGAAGGACATATTCGTTTTTTTAAATTTAATTATTCGCCAGTAAAAACTGCTTTTCTCTTTTCCAAAAAGGCAGTTGTTCCTTCTTTAAAATCAGCGGTTCCAAAACATCTTCCAAAGGATTTTATTTCGGTATCAAAACCGTTTACTCCTTCTTTAAAGTTGGCGTTAATCGCATTGATTGCTTTACTGATGGCTATTGGTGCATTTTTGATGATTTTTTGAGCAATGCTTTCGCAAAAAGCAAGAAGTTCGTCTTGAGGAACTACGTGGTTTACAAGTCCAATTCTATGGGCCTCTTCAGCTGGAATCATGCCAGCAGTGAGAATCATTTCCATAGCACGACCTTTTCCAACCAATTGGGGTAAACGTTGTGTTCCTCCATATCCTGGAATTAATCCCAAAGTCACTTCGGGTAATCCCATTTTAGCATTATCAGAAGCAACTCTAAAATGACAAGCCATGGCTAATTCTAATCCACCACCTAATGCAAAACCATTGATGGCAGCAATAACAGGTGTGCGCAGATTTTCAACAAAATTAAACAGTGTTTCTTGCCCTTGAGCAGCTAATTGAGCACCTTCTTCAACTGAAAAATGGGCAAATTCTGAAATGTCAGCACCTGCAACAAAGGCTTTTTCGCCACTTCCTGTGAGTATAATAACTCTGATTTCAGAATTGTTTTCTAATTCTTCAAGAGCGAGATGTAACTCATGAATGGTCTCTTTGTTTAAAGCATTTAGTTTGGTAGGACGATTTATAGTTAGTAATGCTAGACTTTTTGTAAAAGTAACTAGAATGTTTTTGTAGCTCATAATATTAAATTTAAGAGTTAATGATAGGAAGCGAAACAGTAAATCGGGTTCCTTGTCCGTGGGTAGACTCAAAGGTAATCGTTCCTTTGTAATTTTCAATGATGTTTTTGATAATCCCTAGTCCTAATCCCATTCCGCTACTCTTAGTGGTGAATTTAGGTTCGAAAATACGAGGAAAATCCTCGGGTTTAATTCCTTTACCATTGTCTTCAACAATGATTAGGACGTTTTCATTTTCTTTTTTTACAGAAACAAAAACGGTTTTGTTTTCTTGTTCCTCGGAAATTGATTGAATGGCATTTTTAACTAAATTGGTCACAATTCGAATCAATTGTGTACGGTCTATTTTCGAAATAATCTCAGGTGATTCGGCTTCAAAAATAATTTGGGCTTCATTGAAAATATCTAATGTCAATTCGACCACTTCAACCACATTTAAGGTTTCGTTTTGCTGGGCAGGCATTGATGCAAAATTGGAGAAAGCCGATGCCACTGCGGTCATCGTATCGATTTGCTGAATTAAAGTATCGGAGTAGTCCTTCATCTTTTGTTGGATGTCAGGGTCGTTGGGGTCAAATCTACGTTGGAAACTTTGTACAGTCAAACGCATTGGTGTCAGAGGGTTCTTGATTTCATGCGCTACCTGTTTGGCCATTTCGCGCCAAGCTTCTTCTCTTTCGCTTTGCGCTAATTTTACGGCACTTATCTCAAGTTCGTCTACCATTCGGTTATAAGCGGCTATCAAGGAATTAATTTCTTTACTGCTAGCCTCTAAAACAATTTTTTTATTCTTCTGACTTAAAGTTGTTTCGTATAGTTTGTCTGAAATCGTTTTTAAGGATTTGGTAATATAGGCTGACAAAAAATAGGCTAATGCAAAGGCGACTATCAGCATAAAGGAATACACCTGCCCCAAACGAATTAAAAAGCTTTGTAATTCTTTGTCATAATAACCATCATCTTCAAGATAGGGAAGATTTAGGATACCCAAAGGTTTGAATTTATCGTCTTTAATCTGAGTAAATGAAGAACGGTTTTTGGTACCATTGATGGTTTTAATGTCTACATATCGTTTTTCAATAGAAGAACGTACTAATTTCAAGATGTATTTCGGAATGGGTAAGGCTGACTTGTCTACTGAAAATGTTTCTTTTGACGATTTTAATAATATACCATCCAGACTGTAAATGTTGATTTCGATATTATGGATATGGGCTAATTCATGGATTTTGTCCTTGAATATCAAATCTAAATTTTCGGTTGTAAGAGGGTAGGTAGTTGTTGAAAGTACATAGTTAATATGTTCTCTTACGGCATTTTCTTTGCGTTCTAATCGTTCTTGATGGTATTCTTTGGCTTCGTTTTTAAACTGTATAATAGAAATAGAAGCTAGTAAAATAGAAGCTACAATAATTACTACTATCATCGAAAGGAAGATTCGAATGCGTAGTGATAGCATTGCTATTTTAAAGTTTTTCAGCATATTATTTTTTAGTATTCAGTGTTCAGATTTTGAGTTTTCAGACAGTTTTGCTGTTTAGTATTCAGTGTTCTCATTATTTCTGAATACTAAAAACTGATTACTGACCACTGTTCTTTTCTCTAATTTTTTTATAAAATTTGAATCCTAACATAATCAAAACTGAAAACAGTACAATCCCGATTACACCATAAATCCAATTTACGGCATTTTTTAATACCACCAGAAAAACGACTGCAAAAAGTATAATTGTTGCTCCTTCATTCCACAAACGCATAAAGTTGGTACTGTATTTTACCTCGTCATTTTGCAATTGCTTGAAAATTTGATGGCATTTACCGTGATACAAGTAGAGCACAAAAACAAAGCCAAGTTTCACATGCATCCAAGGCATTTGCAACCAAGCATTTCCTATAGGTGTAAACAACAACATCCAAAAAGCAAAAACACTAGCCAATATCGCAGATGGCCAAGTAATAATGTACCATAATCGATAGGTCATGATTTTGTATTGCTTTTGCAAAATTTCTTTTTCAGGCGAGGGTTTGTCTGCCGCTTCAATTTGGTACACAAACAAACGAACAATATAAAAAAGTCCCGCAAACCAAGTGATGACAAAGATGAGGTGAAGGGATTTAAGGTAGTTGTAGAGTTCCATTTTTGTTGTTTGAAAGTTTCAAGTTTCAGGTTTCAAGTTTATCATGCAACTTGAAACCTGAAACCTGAAACAAATTTTTTACTTCGCCCAGTCGTTAATCCAATTACTCACAGTAGTGCACCATTCATCGGAATCATTCAAACAAGGAACAGCAAAGAAATCTTCGCCTCCGTGTGCTTTGAATTCGTGGTTGGCCTCCATGGCAATTTCTTCTAATGTTTCTAAACAGTCAGCTACAAAAGCGGGTGTTACAACTGCCAGTTTTTTTATTCCTTTTTCGGGTAGTTTATTGATTTCAACATCCGTATAAGGCTCTAGCCATTTGTCTCCAGCCAATCGTGATTGAAAAGTTTGACTGTACTTTTCTTTCGGAATACCTAATGCTTCGGTTACCAGTTTTGTAGTTTCATAACATTGGTGACGGTAGCAAAATTCATGAGCTGGTGATGGTGTGTTGCAACAAGAACCGTCGATTTTACAATGTGATTTGGTTACATCTGTTTTGCGAATGTGACGCTCAGGCAAACCGTGGTACGAAAACAATAAATGGTCGTATTCAAAATTGGCCAAATGACTTTTGATTGAGTCTGATAAATTTTTGATATAATCCGGTTTATTATAAAAAGCAGGAATTGATGAAAATTTCATGTTTGGAAAATGCTTCTTTCTAATTTCCTCTGCTTTTTCCAACACTGTTACGGTTGATGACATCGCATGATGCGGGTATAAAGGGAAAAGCAATACTTCGGTCACACCTTTGTCTGCTAATTCTTTTAATCCAGAGTAAATATCAGGATTTCCATAACGCATTGATAACGCCATTGGGATGGCTACCTTAGGCTTCACTTTTTTAAACATTCGTTTTGAAAGGACAATTAATGGCGAACCTTCTTCCCACCAAATTTTGGCATAAGCTTCTGCTGATTTCTCTGGTCTTTTTCTTAAAATGATACCACGAACAATTAAGGCACGCAACAAAAACGGAACGTCAATCACGTATTTGTCCATTAAAAATTCGTCTAAATACGGTTTTACATCCTTTGGTGTTGGGCTTTCTGGTGAGCCTAAGTTGATTAATAATGCGCCTTTCATTTGTTTTTTCTTTGTTTTATATGGTATTCAAAATGAGTTACAAAAATAATTCAATGACTATCTTTTTAAACTCATATTAACTCATTTTTATTTATTGTTTAATATTCAAAATCAATGGAGAATTAACTGTTTGGATTGATAGACATCAAATATTTCTTTGGTGTAGTTCCAAATTTCTTTTTGAAAGCTGCTATAAAGTGGCTTCCAGTGCTGTAACCAATTTTTAATCCTACTTCATTTACATTATAAGAACCGCTGTCGAGTAGTTTTCGAGCCGAATCCATTTTGTAATCAAAGAGAAAACCATAAACAGTATCGCCATAAATTTGTTTGAAACCCATTTTAAGTTTCTTCAAATTCAAGCCCACTTGGTCGGCTAATTCTTGTAATCCTGGGGGTTCAGCCATATTAGCGAGAATGATTTCTTTGGCTTTTCGTATTTTAAGTACATTGTCTTCATCGGTTAGGAAAGGACATTGTTCAGCATTGGGATCTTCGGTGCGGTTAAAATACAAACTCAATAATTCATATCCCTTTCCTTTATAGTAGAGGTTTTTAATCGATGGATGTAAGTTGTAATGAAACAGCTGACTAAGTACAATAGCCATAGACGGGCTGATGTTTCCCTCGTTATAATATTTTTTGTCTTTATTATCACCGCTCAAAAAAGTGATGTAATCCGCTTCGGCAGAAAACAAGGCATGAAATTTTTTGATGGAAATAATTAAGGATATTACCCATGAATTAGGTGCTAGTTCCAAATTAAGAGGTAATTCTTTTTGAGGATTGTATAAAAGCAGCGATTTTTCTTCTTTTAATTCTAGAGTGTAATTCCCTTGGTTAAAGATGAATTTTGCATTTCCTTTGAGCCCGAAATGAAATTGAATTAATCCGCTACTCACTTCGCGTTGTGCAAAAAATGGTTCTGAACCATCATTTTGAAAGCGAATTAATATAAAATCGTCTTCTATTTTTATTATTTCTTGAGAACCCATAGCGACATTTTTTTATTTAAAAGATGATAAAAATCAGCTTCTATTATTTAGAACGACTCTAAACAGAGCCGATACAAATCGTTGATTTCAGTACAAAAATAGAATAATTTAAACAAAATAAGGGCTTTGGTGTTAAAAAAACATACAGCGACATAAAAAGAACTTCTAGCGTTACTTTTATCGATACTATAGTAATAATTTTGTTGCACTTTCTTTAGAAAAGGCAATTTATGGAAAAAACCCTAACATCAAAACATCATTATTTTTACGCAGTAGGATTAAGCTATAGGAAAGCAGATGCTGAAACTAGAGGTAGATTTAGTTTGGATGCTGTTGCCAAAACGCAGTTATTGGAACAAGCTAAAGCCGAAGGGATAGAGAGCTTAGTGGTAACTTCGACTTGTAATCGTACTGAAGTATATGGGTTTGCGGAGCATCCTTTTCAGTTAATCAAATTGATTTGTGAAAATAGTCAAGGGAGTATTGAAGAGTTTCAAAGAGTAGGTTTTGTTTATAAAAATCAAGAAGCCATCAATCACATCTTTAGAGTGGGTACGGGCTTAGATAGCCAAATTCTAGGGGATTTTGAAATTATCTCCCAAATTAAAACGAGTTTTATTCACGCAAAAGCATTAGGACTGGTTAATAATTTTATGGAAAGGCTAGTCAATGCCGTGATTCAAGCGAGTAAAAAAATCAAAACCAATACCGAAATCAGTTCAGGAGCAACCTCAGTTTCTTTTGCCTCTGTACAATACATTTTGAAAAATGTGGAAGATATCGGGAACAAAAATATCCTTCTTTTTGGAACTGGAAAAATAGGACGTAACACTTGCGAAAATTTGGTTAAACACACCAAAAACGAGCATATTACCCTTATCAATAGAACCAAAGACAAGGCTGAAAAACTAGCAGGTAAATTGAATTTAATTGTAAAAGATTATTCAGAATTACACCTAGAATTACAAAAAGCCGATGTTTTGGTTGTCGCTACTGGGGCACAAAACCCAACCGTGGACAAGGCAATCTTAAATCTTAAAAAACCGTTGTTGATTTTGGATTTATCGATTCCAAAAAATGTGAATGAAGATGTAGAAGAGCTAGAAGGTGTAACTTTAATTCATATGGATTATCTTTCTGAATTGACCGATGAAACATTGGAAAACCGTAAAAAACACATTCCTGAAGCAGAGGCCATTATTGAAGAGATAAAAGAGGAATTTATTACTTGGACTAAAGGACGAAAATTTGCGCCAACAATCAACGCATTGAAAGCGAAATTAAACGACATTAAAAAAGCCGAGTTGAATTTTCAAAGCAAAAAAATTGCCGATTTCAACGAAGAACAAGCCGAAATCATAAGCGCTCGAATTATTCAAAAGATTACTACTCATTTTGCCAACCATTTGAAAGATGAAGGCACTATGGTAGATGAAAGCATCGAATGGATTGAACGAGTTTTCAAAATTGAAGCTGCGGTTAAATAACCATTATTCAAATTAAACCATTAAGAAATTAAGTTTCATTTAGTTCTAAATCGATAATACTTTATGTATAATGACTAAAAAGGAGATTACACAGTTATCTTTTGAAATTACAGGTTATGCTATAAAAGTTCATAAAAAATTAGGCCCAGGACTTTTAGAAAGTGTTTATGAACAATGTTTGAAATATGAATTAGAGAAAAACGGCTACGATGTTAAACAACAATTGATTGTTAAGATCGAGTATGATGATTTAGTTTTAGAGTCTAATTTAAGAATAGATTTATTGGTTAATGACTCAATAGTTGTGGAATTGAAAGCAATTGAAGATATATTACCTATTCATGAAGCGCAGTTGTTAACGTATATGAAATTATTAGAAAAACCTCAAGGATTACTGGTTAATTTCAATACCACTAACATAACAAAATCACTGAAACCATTCGTAAACGAATATTTTTCAAGATTAGCAGAAGAATAACCACAAGGCTTAATAACCTTAATTTCTTAATGGTTAGAAAAGGAAAAACAAAATATTTTTAAAGATTAACATAAGAATAAAGACAAAGCTTAATAACCTTAATTCCTTAATGGTTCAAAATAGATAAATAATGGTGACATTATTTAAGTTAAAAAATAAAAATGGCAGAAAAAACAATACGTATAGGTACTCGAGATAGTGAATTGGCTTTGTGGCAAGCCCATACTGTTCAAAAAAAACTAAATGATTTGGGGTTTAAAACCAAAATTGTTGCTGTAAAATCTACAGGAGATATTGTTTTAGATAAGCCATTATACGAACTAGGAATCACAGGAATTTTTACGAAAACACTCGATGTTGCCATGATAAATGGCGATGTTGATATTGCGGTGCATTCTATGAAAGATGTGCCAACGGCTTTACCAACAGGGATTGTGCAAGCGGCCGTTTTGGAAAGAGCCAATACCGTCGATGTTTTGGCTTACAAAGGAAACCTTGATTTTCTACAAGGAACCGGTACCATTGCAACCGGAAGTTTGCGTCGTCAAGCACAATGGTTGAATAAATATCCTAATCATAAGGTAGTCGACTTACGCGGAAATGTTAATTTGCGCATGCAAAAATTAGCCGATAACGACTGGAATGGTGCTGTATTTGCAGCGGCTGGACTAGAACGCATCAATCTAAATCCTGAAAATCATATCGCTTTAGACTGGATGATTCCCGCACCTGCACAAGGAGCAATGCTTGTTGTGGCGATGGGCAACGATAATTTTACTTTGGATGCGTTATCGCATTTGAATGATATCGAAACCGAAATTGCAACTTATATTGAACGCCAATTTTTACGAACATTAGAAGGTGGTTGTACAGCGCCAATTGGGGCATTGGCCAAATACAATGACGAAGATGATACAATTCATTTTCAAGGGGCATTATTTTCGTTAGATGGAAAACAAAAAATGGAAGTGGATAAAATCGTTCCTATCGAAGAATGGAAAAAACTAGGATTTTATGCCGCTAAAGAAATCTTAGATAATGGTGGAGCAGCATTGATGGCCGAAATTAAAAGTAAATTAAAGAAATAATGAGCCAAATCAGCATATTAGCTACCAAAACATTATCTGCAGAGCAAAGACAAGTATTTCTGGATGCTGATTTTGATTTATTGGAACAAGATTTTATCGAAATAAAAAACAACCTTTTCGAACTGAATTCTATCAATAACAATTTGATTTTTAGTAGTCAAAATGCAGTTTTGAGTTTGATGGAACAAAAGGGTTGGGAAGTTCTAAAAACAAAACCTGTTTTTTGTGTTGGGATTAAAACCAAAGAATTACTAGAAGCAAACGGTTTTACAGTGGATGTCTATATGGATTATGCCTCTGAATTGGCCGAAATCATCACCTTAATATATAACAAAGAAAGTTACACTTTTTTAAGTGGAAATTTGCGTAGGGAAACTTTGCCACAAGCTTTAAAAAACGCAGGTATCACCTTTAACGAAATAGAAGTGTACGAAACCCAGTTGGCTCCTTTCAAAATATCAGCCCAAGAAAATTTTGATGGAATTATGTTCTTCAGTCCCTCGGCTGTGGAGAGTTATTTGACCAACAACAAAATCAAAAAGGAAGTGTGCTTTTGTATAGGAACAACCACCGCATCAGCACTAGAAGCAAAGAAAATTAAAAACATTGTAATTCCTGAAATCCCAACCATTGAGGAGGTGATTTTCGAAGTAATTCAGTATTACAAACCGATGCCTGAAGAAGGTAATTAGAATAAATAAAATAAAATAATCCATCAGCTAAAAGCCAAAAGCTACTAGCCAATAATATGAAAATGATAAAAAACGACTTATTTTTAAGAGCATTAAAAGGAGAAACAGTACAACGTCCGCCAGTATGGATGATGCGTCAGGCGGGAAGGTATTTACCTGAATTTATCGCTTTGCGTGATAAATATGATTTTTTCACCCGTTGTCAAACGCCAGAGTTGGCTGCCGAAATTACCGTACAACCGATACGTAGAATTGCGCCAGATGCTGCTATTTTATTTTCGGATATCTTAGTGATTCCACAAGCCATGGGAATTGATGTAGAGATGAAACCTAATTTTGGTCCGTTTGTGCCTAATCCTATCCGCACGATTCAAGATGTGGAAAAAGTGATTGTTCCTGATGTTCATGAAACTTTAGGCTACGTTTTTGATGCCATCAAATTGACTAAGGAAATGTTGAATGATGAGGTGCCTTTGATTGGATTTGCAGGTTCGCCGTGGACAATTATGTGTTATGCAGTAGAAGGAAGAGGATCAAAAAGTTTTGATATGGCCAAAGGATTTTGTTTCCAACATCCAGAAGCAGCCCATGTACTTTTGCAAAAAATCACCGACACCACTATTTTATACCTAAAAGAAAAAGTAAAATCAGGAGTAAATGCCGTTCAGATTTTTGACTCTTGGGGAGGTATGTTGTCACCAACAGACTATCAAGAATTTTCATGGAAATACATCAACCAAATCGTTGAAGCTTTGGCTGATGACGCACCAGTTATTGTTTTCGGAAAAGGATGTTGGTTCGCTTTAAACGAAATGGGAAAAAGCCGTGCTTCTGCCTTAGGAGTAGATTGGACGTGTTCGCCTAGAAATGCAAGATACCTTTCAGGTGGAAATATCACTTTGCAAGGGAATTTTGATCCATCAAGATTGTTATCGCCAATTCCGGTAATCAAGAAAATGGTTCACGAAATGATTGACGAATTTGGCAAAGACAAATACATCGTGAATTTAGGTCACGGTATTTTGCCAAATATTCCTGTAGATCATGCTAAGGCGTTTATTGATGCTGTGAAGGAGTACGGGCAGTAGACAGTGTTCAGGAATTAGTGTTCAGTCACGCCATATAACTTGCAAAAGTTTATAAGTTCCGTAGGAACGACACATATTGTAGCAACGGATTTTAATCCGTTGATGATTAGATAAACAACAATGAAAGAACAATTTTACCAATACATACAAAACCTTCAAGACTCCATCGTTGCAGGATTAGAAGCAGTTGATGGTCAAGCCAAATTTAAAGAAGATCTTTGGGAACGACCAGAAGGTGGCGGAGGAAGAACACGTGTAATTGAGAACGGAAACGTTTTTGAAAAAGGCGGTGTCAATATATCAGCGGTTCATGGAAAATTACCCGAAGCCATGCAAAAGATGTTTGGCGTAGGAGAAGCCGATTTTTTTGCATGCGGATTAAGTTTGGTTTTGCATCCTAAAAACCCAATGGTACCTACGGTGCATGCCAATTGGCGTTATTTTGAAATGTATGCTTCGACAGAGCTCAGCACAAGTTCGACAGAGCTCAGTACAGGTCCTCGAAAGGTAATCCAACAATGGTTTGGTGGCGGACAAGATTTAACGCCTTATTATCTATTTGAAGAAGATGCCAAACATTTTCATCAAACTTGTAAAACAGCCTGTGATAAACATAATTTGGATTTTTATCCAAAATATAAAAAGCAATGTGATACTTATTTCTGGAATGCACATCGCAATGAAGCACGTGGAATAGGAGGTTTGTTTTTTGATTATTGTAAAGCGACTGACGATATGAGCATGGAAAACTGGTTCAACTTTGTATCCGAAGTTGGGAATAGTTTCCTTCAAGCGTATGTTCCTATTGTGGAAAAAAGAAAAAAATTACCCTATACACCAGAACAAAGAACATGGCAAGAAATTCGTCGCGGTCGTTATGTTGAGTTCAATTTGGTACACGACAAAGGTACTTTATTTGGCTTAAAAACTAATGGCAGAATCGAATCTATCTTGATGTCATTACCACCACATGTGCAATGGGTGTACGATCATCATCCAGAGGCAGGAAGCGAAGAAGAAAAATTAATAAAAGTCCTTGAAAATCCAGTTGATTGGTTAGCTTCGTAGAAGCGACATATTTATAGAAAGGGAATTTTTTTTTTGATTGAGCTCCGTAGGAGCGTTATATTTATAGCAACCGTAGGAGCGTTATATTTATAGCTTGAAAATCCAGTTGATTGGTTAGCTTCGTAGAAGCGACATATTTATAGCAAAGGGAAGTTTTTTTTTGTTTGAGCTCCGTAGGAGCGTTATATTTATAGCAACCGTAGGAGCGGTATATTTATAACAAATATTTGATGTTTTTATAAGAACCCCATAGGGGTGACATATAATTTTTTGATTTAAATTTTGAAATAAATTATGGCAAACACCTATTCTCAAATTTATATTCATATTGTTTTTGCCGTAAAAGGCAGACAAAATTTGATTTCTAAAAATTGGAAGGATGAATTATATAAATATATCACAGGAATTGTAACCAATGAAGGTCAAAAATTAATTGCTATTAATGGAATGCCTGACCATGTTCATATATTGATTGGATTAAAGCCAGATAAATCGTTGTCTGATTTAGTTAGAAGTATAAAAGCAAATTCTTCTCGTTTTATAAATGACAAAAAATGGATAAATGGTAAATTTGAATGGCAAACAGGTTTTGGTGCTTTTTCATACAACCACTCTCAATTGACAAACGTTATTAATTATATACAAAACCAAGAAGAACATCATAAAAAGAAAACTTTCAAAGAAGAATATGTTGATTTTTTAAAGGCATTTGATATAGATTATAATAATCTATATCTATTTGATGATGTTTAATATAATATAAAGATGTCACCCCTACGGGGTTCATATCTAATATAAATAACAAATTACTATAAATATAACGCTCCTATGGAGCTTTAAACAAATATAATATGTTCCCAATACACAGAGGTCGCCGTTTAAGAGTAAACGAATCCATAAGAAGTTTAGTTAGAGAAACCACTTTATCTCCAGCCGATTTTATGTTTCCTATGTTTGTAGCTGAAGGCGAAAACGTAAAAGTCGAAATCCCATCAATGCCTGGGATTTTTCGCCGTTCGATTGATTTAACGGTAGAAGAGGTTAAGGAATTGTTTGCTTTAGGTATTCGTGCGGTAAACATTTATGTAAAAGTTAGTGATAATTTAAAAGACAATAAAGGTGTTGAAGCATGGAATCCTAATGGATTAATGCAACAAACCATTCGCGCCATCAAAGCGGCTTGTCCAGAGATGATTGTCATGCCCGATGTGGCTTTAGACCCCTATTCGATTTACGGTCACGATGGTATTATTGCTAATGGCGATGTCGAGAACGATTCAACTGTAGAAGCTTTGGTCAAAATGGCCGTTTCTCACGCTCAGGCAGGAGCCGATTTCGTTGCTCCTTCAGATATGATGGACGGACGTGTTTTGCGTTTGCGCCAAGGATTGGATGCAGCAGGTTTCCACAATGTAGGGATTATGAGCTATTCGGCTAAGTATGCTTCGGCGTTTTATGGGCCTTTCCGTGATGCGTTGGATAGCGCACCAAAAGACACTACAACTAATGCTGAGCCTGTCGAAGTGCCAAAAGACAAAAAAACCTATCAAATGGATTATGCTAATCGCATCGAAGCGATTAAAGAAGCCGTTTGGGATGTTGAAGAAGGCGCTGATATGGTGATGGTGAAACCCGGAATTGCCTATTTAGATATCGTTCGTGAAGTCAAAAATGCAGTCAATGTTCCCGTAACAGTTTATCATGTTTCTGGAGAATATGCAATGATTAAGGCTGCTGCCGAAAAAGGTTGGCTAGATAATGACAAAATCATGATGGAGCAATTGATGTGTATCAAAAGAGCAGGAGCAAGTTTAATTTCGACTTATTTTGCCAAAGAAGCAGCGATACTTTTGAATCAATAAACTGACAATTATCATTCTTTAGTTGGATGATAAAACTTAAATTTGAGACTCAATAATAACTATATAAGATGAAAAAAATACTCCTACTTAGTTTAGTACTTCTCAGTTTTGCTTGTAAAAATAAAGAAGCAGAACCTTTTGGAAAACAAGAAATAACAATTGATTCAGAAGGAATGCCAGCGTCTAATCAAAAACCCGAAGAGTTAGGAGAGGTTATTTTCAATGGCAAAGGTAATTGCACTGCTTGTCATAAAGTCGAGACCAAATTGATTGGGCCAAGTGTTCAAGAAATTGCCAAAATCTATAAAGATAAAAACAGCGACATCATCAAATTCCTAAAAGGTGAAGGAGAACCTATTGTAGATCCAAGTCAATACGAAGTGATGAAAGCAAATTTTGCGATTACTAAAGCGATGAGTGACGAAGAGTTAAAAGCTTTGGAGGCGTATATATATAGCAGATAAATATTGTAAAATTTTTAAATGAAGCTCCTTTTGTTGAAAAACATCAGGAGTTTTTATTTTTTAATACTCGCCACAATCTCTTTCAAAAACAAATTAAAATCAAAACCTTCGTCACCTTTCAATCCCAAGCGAACAATGACCAATTCTTTTGATGGAATAATAGCAATCATTTGACCTTGAAACCCGCTACAGTAATACATATCTCGAGGAACATCTGGGAATTTACCTCCAGCATTCAGCCAAAAATGGGCACCATATCCGTTTTTGGAAGTAGCAGTGGGTGTTTTAGAATAATCGACCCAAGTTGAATCAAGAATTTGTTCGCCATTCCAATTCCCTTGATGTAAATACAGTAACCCAAATTTCCCCCAATCCCTAGCAGTTGCCCATCCGTAAGATGAGCCTACATAATTTCCAGTCATATCGGTTTCAATCAGCATCGAGTGCATGCCTATTTTGTCGATGAGATTAGTGTACCAAAAATCCAAATAGTCTTGGTGATTTTTGAATTCGCCACGCAAAATTTTGGCTAATAAATTGGTGGTTCCCGAGGAATAATTCCAGTGGGTGTTGGGGTTGTAAGTGGCAAGTTTGTGCAGTTGTACTTTTCCCATGTCTTTGGATTGAAAAAGCATTCGAGTAACATCACAAATGGTTTTGTAATTTTCGACCCAGGCTAAGCCTGAATTCATCTGGAGTAAATTGTGAGTTGTAATGTATTTTCGGCTGTCTCGTTGCCATTCGGGAATAGGGGCAGGTTTGTAGATATCAAATTTTCCTTGTTTTGCCAAGACACCAAAAATCGCACTCGTAACGCTTTTGGTCATAGACCAACCTAAAAGTTTGCTCTTTTCATTAAAACCAGAAGCGTATTTTTCTGCTACAATTTTGTCCTTATAAATGACGACAACAGCGCGAGTTCTTTTGTGTTTTTGGTCGCCAATGTCAAAGGCATTTTTGACAGCTGTATTTAATGTTTGATAATTAATATTGGTAAAAACTGTATCTCGGGGCTTAAGGTCACCATAGGGGTAGAAACCTGGTTTTGAGGGCAATCGTTTTGGAACTAAATATGGTTTGTTAGTATCAAAATCATCGTTGATTAAAGTAGCTCCAAGGCCTTCGTGGTAAATTGTTTTTCGTTTTCTTATGCCAAAAACGGATGCTGTAGAATATTGATCTTTTCCATAAATACTATTGGTTGCAAATCTTACTAGGTCAATATCATTATCTTCAGCTTCAATTTGTTCTAGTGAACGATTGTCAATAAAATAGGCCGAAGCAACATTTTTGGACGAAAAACCAGATATTAAATCTAATTTGGGATAGGTAGTCCATCCAAAATAAATTAGAATAAAGGCTATTGTTAAGATTGAAAATTTGACTATTCTTTTCATTTTCAATTGGTTTTGCTGCAATTTAGTTATTTTTCAGCGACAATTATGAAGATATGTAGAGAATCGTATAGGATTAATTGTTGTAAAAAAGTATATTATAATCAAATCCTAAAAATTCGTGAATTCGTGGCTAAAACAATTTAGAATTAGTACTTTTGTATTTAGAATTTTTCTAAATAATTATGTTAGACATACAAAAAATAAGAGCCGATTTTCCTATTCTCTCTCAAAAAGTAAACGGAAAACCTTTAGTATATTTCGATAACGGAGCAACCTCTCAAAAACCACAAGTGGTAATTGATGCAATAACTCAATATTACCAAGAAATTAATGCCAATATTCATCGTGGAGTACATACCCTAAGCCAGTTGGCTACAGATGCCTATGAAGTAGCGCGTGGCAAAGTAAAAGCACATATCAATGCGGAACATGCACATGAAGTGTTGTTTACTTCAGGTACCACTTTCGGAATTAATTTGGTTGCCAATGGTTTTGCTTCTATTTTAAAGCCAGGTGATGAGGTGGTCGTTTCTTCATTGGAACATCATAGTAATATTGTGCCTTGGCAAATGCTTTGCGAAAAAACAGGAGCTACTCTAAGAGTCATTCCGATGAATGAAGACGGGGAATTGATTATGGCGGAATACGATAAATTGTTATCGGATAAAACAAAAATCGTTACCGTGAATCATATTTCAAATGCTTTAGGAACAGTCAATCCTGTGAAATACATGATTGAAAAAGCGCATGAAGTAGGAGCAGCTATTTTGATTGATGGCGCGCAAGCCGTACCGCATATCAAACCTGATGTTCAAGCTTTGGATTGTGATTTTTATGTGTTCTCTGGTCATAAAATGTGTGGTCCTACAGGAACTGGAATTTTATACGGAAAAGAAGCATGGTTGAATAAACTACCGCCTTATCAAGGAGGAGGGGAGATGATTAAGGAAGTCTCTTTCGAAAAAACAACTTATGCTGATTTGCCCCATAAGTTTGAAGCGGGAACGCCTAATATTGCCGGTGGAATCGTTTTAGGTACGGCAATTGATTATATGAATTCTGTAGGTTTTGAGAACATTCAAAAACAAGAATTGGAGTTATTGGAATATGCTACCAAACGTTTATTAGAAATTGAAGGATTGCGTATTTATGGAACATCCAAAAATAAAACATCCGTAATTTCATTTAATATCGCAGGGATTCATCCGTATGACATTGGTTCCATTATTGATAAATTAGGGATTGCTGTTCGTACCGGACATCATTGTGCACAACCGATAATGCAGTTTTTTGATATTCCAGGAACCATTCGTGCTTCTTTCTCTTTTTATAATACCAAAGAAGAAATAGATAGTTTGGTAGAAGGGGTGAAGAAAGCCCAGATGATGTTGTCATAAAGGAATAAATCATGAAAATACTCTCACTATTGCTTTTCAGTCTTTTTATTTCAAAGAGCTGTTGCGAACATTCAGATGAAGATTTGAAAAAAGCGATAGTAGAATATGTAGCCAATACGAGAGGGTTTTATCAAAAAATAACCATTAGTAATCAAGAGGCAATGATTACCAATGACCGTTCAGGAAATGAAAAACCTCAGAAAATAAAAATATCTGATGCGGATTGGAAAGCCTTTGTGGCTCTGTTTCAAAAGGTAGATTTAGAACAGCTTAAAAGTTTAAAATCCCCAACACAAAAACGATTTCATGACGGTGCGGCAAT
Organism: Flavobacterium sp. NG2; assembly: GCF_034119845.1. NCBI lineage: Bacteria > Pseudomonadati > Bacteroidota > Flavobacteriia > Flavobacteriales > Flavobacteriaceae > Flavobacterium > Flavobacterium sp. NG2. The sequence goes on from NZ_CP139420.1 coordinate 958,593, forward strand.
AGCCAATATGAATATAAGGTATAAAGAGAAAAACTATGAGTCGGCTTCGTTTGACCATGGCTTTCCTCCAGAAACAATAAAAGAAATAGTAGAAAAAATAAATTCTTTTGCAAAACAAAACAATGACAATTAAAGCAATACAAGACGAAATAGTAGATGAGTTTTCGATGTTTGATGACTGGATGGAGCGTTACGAATACATCATCGAATTGGGTAAAAAATTACCCCTCATCAAAGAAGAATATAAAACCGAAGATAATCTAATCAAAGGCTGTCAATCCAAAGTGTGGTTGAAAGGAGAGCAAAATGAAGATGCCATCGTTTTCACTGCTGATAGCGATGCGATTTTAACCAAAGGGATCATAGCCATTTTAATCCGAGTATTCTCCAATCAAAAAGCAGCTGATATCATTGACGCTGACATGAGTTTTATTGACGAAATAGGGTTAAAAGAACATTTGTCTCCTACAAGAGCGAATGGATTGGTATCGATGATTAAAAACATTAAGATGTATGCTATAGCATTCAATGCTAAGGCTTGATTTTTTTAGAACTTTTTTTCAACCATATAAGTCATGTAAGTTTTTTATCTTAAATAAACTTAAACTATATTTATTTGATTAAAAAACGATTAGTTATGTGTATAACGAAAAGTGGGTTGAAAGATTTAGTTTATGAGTTGAACGGAGCCGCTATAGAAGTTCATAAAAGTATAGGCCCAGGCCTATTGGAATCTGTGTATCATCAATGTTTAAAAAAAGAACTTGAATTACGAAAAATAAATTTTGTCTCCGAATTAGCAATACCTTTAAAATATAAAGGGTATGAATTAGAGTCTAAGTTAAGGTGTGATTTATTTGTAGAAAACGCATTAGTAGTAGAATTGAAATCAGTTTCTGAAATGAGTTCACTTTTTGAAGCGCAATTACTAACTTATATGAACTTATTGAAAGCTCCAATGGGATTATTAATTAATTTTAATGTTAAAAATATTTATTTCGAAGGTCAAAAAACTTTAGTGAATGAATTATATAGAAGTATTGAAGAATAATAAAATCTAAATGTATAAAGTCAGAAAAGTAAAACTTAAATGACTTATATGTTTGAAAAAACAAAAAAATAATGGAACAACAAATAGACACAAACGAATTAGGAGAATCAATTGTAAAAGTTTTAAAAACGATTTACGACCCTGAGATTCCTGTGGATATATATGAATTAGGATTAATCTATGATGTCATGGTTAGTACGGATTTTGACGTGAAAATATTAATGACATTGACTTCTCCAAACTGCCCTGTGGCGGAGAGTTTGCCAAGAGAAGTAGAGGAAAAAGTGAAAAAAATTGAGCATATTAGAGATGCTGAGGTAGAAATCACTTTTGACCCACCATGGAGCAAAGACTTGATGAGTGAAGAAGCTAAATTAGAATTGGGAATGCTGTAAAAATTTGTTTCAAAGTTTAAAGTTTCAAGTTCGCTACACGAGGGAACCTGAAACTTTAAACTTTAAACCTGAAACTTTAGTAATGGACGAAATAATAAATAAAGTAGCCGAGAGTAAATTAGAGGTTTTTGATTTGGAGGATTATTATCCAAAGGGAATTCGCGCTCAAATTGATATTTCACAATGGCTTATTGAAGGTTTTTTGTTAAAAGAAAAAGACTTTAGAGAAGCGCTTAAAAATCACGATTGGTCACAATACCAAGACCAGTTGGTTGCAATTCATTGCAGTACTGATGCAATTGTTCCGGCTTGGGCTTCTATTTTGGTAGCGATCCAATTGGCGCCATTTGCCAAGAAAATTATCAATGGTACTTTGGAAGATATCGAAGCTAGTTTGTATGAAGAGTTGCTTCCTAAAATTGATTATGCCGCTTATCAAGACAAATCAGTTATTATAAAAGGATGTTCGCGCAAGCCCGTTCCTATGCGTGCTTATGTTTTAGCGGCTCATTATTTACAGCCTTTTGCTCGTAGTATCATGTACGGTGAAGCTTGTTCTGCAGTGCCTTTATTCAAAGCACCCAAAAAGTAAGAATGATTTTGTAGAAAACAGCCTAATTCTTAGGCTTTATGCTGCTTTTTAAGCAGCATTTTTTTTATATTTACGAGAATCAAATTCTTTAAAACATGAAAAACATCTTATTTTCAATCAGTTTGCTTTTAATCTTTTTATCCTTACAAGCTCAGGAAAAACCAAAAGAAGATGAAAAGCATTGGGTCAAAAAAGGAAATATATCCTTGTTGTTTAATCAATCCTCATATAATAAAGAATGGTTAGGGGGGGGTACTTCAAATGTGGCAGGGAATTTTGGGCTTAATTACGATTTTAATTATAAAAAGGAAGCTGTTGTTTGGGATAACAAATTTATAATGGCATACGGATTAAGTAAAATCAAGGGTGATTCAAAAATGGCCAAGACAGATGATCGCTTGGAATTAAATTCGCTTTGGGGTAAAAAAGCTTCGGGGCAATGGTATTACTCGATGTTTTTTAATTTCAAAACTCAAATGGACACTGGATTTGATAAAACCAATACGATTCGTTTGTCTCATTTTTTCTCCCCGGCTTATTTTCAATTTGGTCCCGGAATGCTTTGGAAGAAAAATGATAATCTTAGTGTTAATTTTGCTCCAGCAACAGGTAAATTAATTCTAGTTGACAATCATTTTACCGAACTAGGTCCGTCCTTTGGTGTAAAGCAAGGTGATACCTCTAGATTTGAATTTGGTGCCAGTATCTCTGCTTACTATAAATTTAATTTGATGACCAATGTAACCTTTGAGAACCGACTGAATTTATACTCTAATTATCTGGAAGACCCACAAAATGTTGACGTTGATTATCAATTGAATGTGGTGATGAAAATCAATAAATACCTAACTGCTAATATTGCAGTTCAAGCGATATATGACGATAATTCAATACAAGGAGTACAGGTAAGAGAAGTTTTTGGCTTAGGAGCTAATTATGGATTCTAAAACTTATCGACACAATATAGAAATCCCTTTTGAATTCGTTTCAAAAGGGATTTTTAGTTTTATCTAACACAATTTTTATTTTTGGGGTGCCCTCCGCAAAAGCTACGGTCGGGCTATTCATTACAACTCCTCGCACCTCCTTCGTCGGGCTGTGGGGTTTTCATTGTTATCCCTCACCCAGACCTGTATTACAATCAACAATGGGGTTCCTAATCTTAAATGGTATTAGATTTAATACCTGTTTTACTTATGAAAATAAATCGTTATTCATAGCCCTGATGGAAGCGGCATCCTCTTGCATTCGCCGTGGCGAAAAGCAAGAGATACAGCGGACAGCAGGAGGAGACGTTCTTGAAAGGGACAACTGTCCTGCTCCTAAAAATAGGTATACCTTAACTTTAAGTAGCTTCTTGTATTAATTTTATTTTGCTTACCATAAAGGATATTAATACCCCAAATACCCCAATAAAAGCAAACGAAAATCGAAGACCAAAAGCCTCAGCGATATAACCAATGATTGGTGGTCCCATTAAAAATCCTAAGAAACTCACACTCGAAACAATAGTAATAGACTCACTAGGAGGTAAATTAGGGTTTTTGCCAGCAATGCTAAAAAGAGTTGGAACAACCGTAGCTACACCAATACCAACAAGCATAAATGCAAAAGCACAAGGGATAATATACGGAAATAAAACCGCTGTAAATAATCCAGTAGAAATCAAAACACCACTAATTTGAAGAATTAATTTTCGACCATATTTCAGGATGATTTTATCTCCCAAAAATCGTCCTGTAGCCATCATTATCATGAATGAAGTATATCCTATAATGACCAAAGGACCAGGGGCTTTGACAATATCTTTAAAATAAACGCCACTCCAATCAAACATTACGCCTTCGCTTGCCATACAACAAAAGCCAATCACCCCAAGCATTAATAAGTTTTTGTCGGGTTTTGAGAAAAACTTTTTCTTTCCGTCTTTAAGGACTTCTTTAGCGCGAATGAGGTACTTATAGTTGAAACCAATCAGCGTGGTAACAACAAGTAAAATGATTAGAAAATGTTGGTAAGGGGTCAATTTTAAGGCCAACATTCCTAAGCCAATTAAAGCACCAATAAAACCTGCAAAACTCCACATCCCATGAAACGAAGACATGATGGTGCGTTTGAATAACTTTTCGGCATAAACACCTTGAGTATTTACCGCAATGTTGGTAATATTAGCAAAAATTCCAAAGGCAAATAACGCCAATCCTAAATGCCAAGCTTGCGTTGACAAACCTATATTGGAGAGACTAAATACGTATAAAAAAGTAGTGATTAGTAAAACTAAATTACTCCCAAAACGGGTGACAATTTTCCCTGAAAAACCCATTATTGCCAACTGACCAAGTGGTACGGCAAATAAAATAGTTCCTAAAGCAGCATCACTAAGGTTAAGTGCTGTTTTAAGGTCGGGAATTCGACTGGCAAAAGAAGAAAAACAAAGTCCTTTTCCAAAATAATACATCGAAATCGCAAAGCGCACGCGGTTGAGATAAGAAGCTTTAGCATTTTTGAAGCTCTTTTTGTATTCTCCTTTGGCCTTAAATGGGCTAGTGATATTGAAAAAAATCAATTTTTTGTTTTTTAAATGAAGATGCAAAAATACAAAATCTATTTCCTAGAGAAGTTACATTTAGTGTAAACAAAATCAAAAGGTTTGATTTATTGTAGAGCCGCACTGCAGTGCGGCTCTAGTTAAAATCTGCGTAAATCTGCCAAATCTGCGTGAAAAAAATCAATACAATCCTAATGCGGATTTTGGGTTTATTGTAGAGACGCACTACAGTGCGTCTTTACACAGTATCATTTTATTCCAAAGACATTATTTTACAATGACACGATTATCTTTTCTGCCTGACTTTGAATGGCAGCTTCGATGATTTGCATGACTTGGATTCCTTCTTGTGCGGTTACGGGTTCGATGGTGTTTTGGGTGATGGCTTGGTACATACCGTCAAAATAATCGTAGTAGTTCCCTTGAAGCGTTGGTATTTTTTTTCGAATAATTTCACCATCAATTTCAGTATGTAGTAAACCTTCGTTTCCACTCGCTTCTGTTCCCCAATCATCTAAATTAGGTTTGTAATCCAGTTTCAAAAGGTCTTCTTGAACATCGCCACGCGTTTTTAAGAACGACCCTGTCTTACCGTGTAGAATAAAAGAAGGAATAGGTTCGCGGTTGAATACACCTGCTTTTAATCTAACCGTTAGATTTGGGTATTGCAACGTCACATCCATCCAATCATCAACAAGCGAATGCTCTCTGGTGATGCGAATGTTAGCATAGACCGCTTTTGGTAATCCAAACAAACATAGCGCTTGATCAATCAAATGTGGACCTAGGTCTTTCAAAATTCCAGAACCAGAACTTATGACTTCTTTGTGTTGTTTTGGACTTAAATTTGGATTGTAGCGGTCAAAGTGGAATTCGGCTTCTACGATTTCACCAAGGCTTCCTTCGTCCAGTATTTTTTTTACAGTTTTAAAATCGCTGTCCCATCTACGGTTTTGGAAAACAGCTAATTTTAGTCCATTTTCTTCTGCCAAAGCCTTTAATTCTTCGGCTTCGGCAACGGTGGTGGTAAACGCTTTTTCGACAATAGCATGTTTGCCTGCGAGCAATACTTTTTTGGCAAACTCATAATGAGTAGCGGTGGGCGTGTTGACGATAACCAAGTCGGCATCACTTCCAAGAACGCTTTCAAGACTCGGATAGCTTTTTACTTCGGGATAATCGGCTTGGATTAATTTAGAACTGCGTTCCCAAGAACCCAAAAGTTCAAATCCAGGATGTAAGTTTATAAAAGGAGCATGAAACACCTTGCCCGACATGCCGTAAGAGAGTAGTGCTGTTTTGATTTTTTGCATGGTATTTTTAGTTTCGAAAGTTAGTTTAGAATTGTTAAGCTGAAAATTAGTCTTTTTTGGAACTATAATATCTTATAGAATGCCATTCTCTTTTGATAAAAACAAATTTAGTGGGGATAAACGAAAAACAGACTTGATTTCTTCATTAATTAACAAACATTTAAAAGGTTATAGTGTATTATTGCAAAAGAAATAAAATAGAATAGCTTACTTTTGTGAGTCAAAAAAAGAATTAAAATTTAAAAATGGATTTATTTATCAAGTTGTCTCAGTTTTTATTGAGCTTGTCATTACTTATTATTCTTCACGAACTAGGGCATTTTATTCCCGCTAAATTATTTAAAACCAGAGTCGAAAAATTCTATTTGTTTTTTGACGTTAAATTTTCACTTTTAAAGAAAACAATCGGAGGAACAGAATACGGAATCGGTTGGTTGCCACTAGGAGGTTATGTGAAAATCTCTGGGATGATTGACGAGAGTATGGACAAGGAGCAAATGGCTTTGCCGCCACAACCTTGGGAATTTCGCTCTAAGCCAGCTTGGCAACGTTTGATTATCATGTTAGGAGGGGTAACGGTAAACTTTATCTTGGCTTTTATTATTTATATCGGAATGGCGTTTACGTATGGAGATACTTATGTAGCGATGTCTGATTTAAAAGATGGTCTGTTGATTGAAAATCCCGTTTTGCAAAAAGCAGGTTTCCAAACAGGAGATAATATTTTGGCTGTCGATGGGGAGAAAATTACCAAGTTTGACAACGAAATCAACATGAAAATCATCATGGGTAAAAAAGTGCTTATCGAGAGAAACGGCGCTGAACAAACCATCACGATGCCAAATGACTTTATTGACCAATTATCCAAAGTAGAAAAAGGTTCTTTAGTGTCAATTCGTATGCCCTTTGTAATTGGTGCTGTAGCTCCAGAATCAGAGAATACCGCTTTGCAACCTAAAGATTTGATATTGACTTTGAACGGTCAAAAAGTGAAGTATTTTGATGAGGCCAAAACGATTTTGGACAACAATAAAAACAAAACCATTACAGCAACCGTTTTGCGTGACCAAAAAGAAGTTCCAGTTCCTTTAAAAATCAGTGCCGAAGGAAAAATTGGTGTGCAAGTGGGAGGTTTAGGAATGGACTCATTAGAGAAATTAGGCTACTATAAAGTAAGCAAACAAGAATACGGTTTCTTAGAATCTATTCCAGTGGGAATCCAAAAAGGAAAAGACCAGTTGGTAGGTTACGGAAAACAATTGCAAATGATTTTCAATCCTGATACAGGCGCTTACAAACAAGTAGGAGGATTTAAAGCCATATTTGATATTTTTCCAAGTACTTGGAGCTGGGAAGTGTTTTGGACAATCACGGCTTTGTTATCGATTATGCTTGGTGTAATGAACTTATTGCCTATTCCGGCTCTTGATGGTGGACATGTATTATTTTTATTATACGAAATGCTAAGTGGCAAAAAACCGTCGGACAAATTCCTAGAGAATGCACAAATGGTTGGTTTTGTTTTACTTATATCACTCTTACTATTTGCTAACGGAAACGATATTTACAAGGCAATAATTGGGAGATAAAAAAAATGAAAAAAAATTTAAAAAACGCTTGCAGATATCAAATTTAGCCCTATCTTTGCAACCGCTTAAACAAACAAACACAACGTTCAAATTAAGCACACAAACATACCTGTACGCATTTAAATTATAAAGTTTCCTCCTTAGCTCAGTTGGTTAGAGCATCTGACTGTTAATCAGAGGGTCCTTGGTTCGAGCCCAAGAGGGGGAGCTACATTAGAAAAGATCTTACATTTGTAAGGTCTTTTTTTTTGGCTATAAGTCAACGAAATCGACACTTTACAAAGATTCTTAATAGAAAAATGGTATTTCTGTTTTGACAACTTTGACAGCTTATTTTGAGAAAAAGGTAACACATTAGGTAACATCTATTTTTTCAAAAGGTTACACTTTTTTATACCTCCAAATTGTATGTCTGACTTAAACTCAAAAGTTATGACAACAGAAAACTTCAACATTTTATTTGTTCAAGCAAAAAATAGAACTAATAAGAAAAACCAATCTCCATTATATTGTAGAATTACTTTAAATGGAATTAGAAAACAATTTAGTACAGGCATCCATATTGAAAGTATATATTGGAATTCCAAAAAACAATTTGTTTTAAAGACTCATAAAACAGCATCACTTTACAATTCCTTACTTGATAATATAAAATCAAAAATTAATAATGCTTATGGAGTTTTAAAATTAGAAGACAACGTATTTACAATTCAAGACATTCTTGATAAATACCTTGGTAAAGAAATCAAGAAAAAAGAAAACATACTCTACTATTACAAACAGTATTTATTGAAAATAAAAAAATTAGTAGGACTAGAACTTAAAGATAGTACCTATAACAAATTTGTATATGTTGGAAATCATCTTGAAGCATTTTTGAAATGGAAATTTAGAAAAACTGACTTTCCACTAGATGAATTGGGTTTGCAGTTTTTGGATGATTTTGAGTACTATTTAAAGACTGAAAAGAAACAAAGTCAAATTACCATCAATAAAACTATTCAAAGGTTTAGAACGCCCATTAAACAAGCGATTTCAGAAGGTTATTTAGATAGAGACCCCTTTATATTACATAAGCCCAAAACAGTCCGTAAAACAGTTATATTTCTATCTACAGCGGAACTGAAAACCTTTGAAGAAGCTATTATGAGTCAAAAAAGATTGAGTTTTGTGCAAGATCTATTTATTTTCTGTTGCTACACAGGTTTAGCATATAATGAAATGGCTAACCTAAGAAAACAACATATTCAAATAGGATTTGATGGAATGAATTGGATTCAGATGATGCGTGAGAAAACACAAGGTCAAATCTCTATTCCTATACTACCTAAAGCGCAGGAAATCATAGAAAAATACACTTCTGATAATAATCGCATATTTCCAACTATTAGCAATCAGAAATTCAATTCCTACCTCAAAGAGATTGCTGATATTTCAGGAATCAATAAACGATTAACCCATCACATTGCTAGAAAAACTTTTGCATCAACAGTTCTATTATATAATGATGTGCCTATGGAAATAGTATCAGAACTATTGGGTCACTCTAATATGACAATAACACAGGAAAGCTATGGTAAGGTGGTTCAAAAGAAAGTTAGCGAGGAGATGAATAAATTAAAGTTAAAAATTACAGAATATCACTAAAAGTGGGTATTGTGATATGCATATAATAGCTGTTTATTTGTAAGAATAGACGTGGTTTTCAAATGAATAAGCAAATGACAACGACTATACAGTAAAATAAAAAATTGGACTTACGGGTAACCGTAAAAAGAATGTAAAATTTTGATTTAGGTTTGTTTATGGCAAATAGAAATTATTATATAAATTAAAAAAAAAACTAAAATAAATGAAAACAAAAAAAATAATTCTTGCATTCTCAATAATTGGTGCTATAATATCATGTAGTTCTGATAGCGAAAGTGAAAAAGAAACTCAATCATCTAATATTATCTTGGTTAAAAAAATAATTAAAAACTATAGAGTAAATGATATTTCAACACTTACCTACAAATACGATGGTAAAAAATAATAAGCGAAAGTAACGATTCAGGTTTCGTAGCCACTTATACCTATACTGGAAATGTTATAACTAAAATCGAAGATACACTGCAATAATACATTTTATTCTTGTAATAAAATTAGCAGTTATTAAAAATTGGAGTTCAGCTACCAATAAAAAAAACGGGGCGAACCTGAAAAGCCTTATGAGTAAGAAATAAAAAACCATAAAATGAAACAAACAGTTAAATTCAAAAAAACCTTAGTATTACTATTTATTGGAGCGCTCTCATTAACTACAAGTTGTAGTTCGGACAATCAAGATGATTCAAAACAGACGACTACCATTATTGGAAAATGGCATAATTACAAAAGAGTTGAAAACGGAGTAACATATACTGATACCGGAGCAGACCCAATTAGTGATTTGAATTATGAATTTCAGAATAACGCCTGTATAATTACTGAAAATGGAGATGTACAAAATTATATTTATAAAGTTGATGGAGATTACATTAAATACTATAATCCAAAAACAGAAGTCTTAACTGGGTCTGAAAAAATTGTTACTTTAACAAAAGATGAATTGGTAGTGGTAAATCAATACAATGATGACGAATTAAAATATTTTAAACGATTGTAAATAAAAGATATTTGATTGTGGTAAACCGTAAAACAAATCAAATTCAATAAATTAAATTTGAATAGATTTCTCACTAGTTAGTTTCCATCACAAACAAAGAGTTCAGAAATATCAATATTTAAAACTTTAGAAATAGAATAAAGGGTTGTAATAGAGGTGTTAATCACACCTCTTTCAATTCTACTAATTTGAGAAATCTCAATACCTAGTTCATTAGCCAATTGTTCTTGAGTAAAACCCTTAGCCAATCTGGTTAAACGGAGATTTTTTCCAAAGTTTATTAAAATAGTATTTCTGTCATGATTATCCACGAAATAAAATTCGTTGAATAAGTTATTTTATAGATAGGCAAATTTGCCTACTTTTGAATTAATAAAATTGTGTCCAGAAACCAATAAAAAAAACTGGGTGTAACTGAAAAGCTTTATGAGTAGGAATTTAAAAAATATGCAATGAAAAAAATAAGTGATTTCAGACCAATTAATTGTAATGAGTCTGAAATACAATATGTTATTCAAGATAACTACGATTATTCAACTTTAAATGTAGGTTTTCAATGGAGGCATCAGGCAACTAAATATATCAGTCAATTAAATGAAGATTTAATGATGGACGATGAACTTAGTGATTTAGTTGATGATAACCAATATGAAGTTATTCATATATCTAAAGTTGTTAAAGAAGAAGTTGATTGGGGTCAGACCATAATTAAAATTGCGATAGTGCTGTTTGTATTATATGTGCTAACTCATATTATACACTTATAAACAGATACATATAAATTTATTCTAAAGGTTATGAGTGACGATGTAAAAAATATTATTGGAATCGTTTTGTTTTTTGTGATTCTATGGGGGCTGAAAGGTCTTATAGTTGGCGAAGGTTTTTTTGGTGCAATTACTCTTCAACTATATGCAATTGGCGAATTAGCATCAATCGTAATAAAATTTGCAATTATAATCGGTGTAATTGGGTTAATAATTTTTTTGTTTAGTAAAAATAAATAATATGGGATAATCAATTTATGCAAATTGTAATCTAGAGATGATATTAAAAAATAGCAGGAAACTAATATGAATTTCACATCTAATCAGAAAGTATTTATTAATTCCCTTTTAGACCAATTAAATTTTAATCAAATTTTAAAGTCTAATACGGATAAATTTATGATGGAATATTTTAATCAATTACTAAAATCTTATAAAAAATTTAAAGATTTAGCTAATTGTGAATATTTAATGATACTATATAACAATGTGGAAAGAGTAATTCCTAAGAATGCAATTTTAAGTATTATATACAAAGACAATGGTGAATTTTTTGAAGCTGAATCTTTTTCTATTTTCGACTATCTAAAGCTTGAAATAATGATAAAAAAAAATGAATTATATGATATTATTGAAACAAACTCAATTTATATTTCAGCATCAGATATTGCAAATTTCACATACTGTCCAGTTAGTTTTGCAATTTCTAGATCAATTAAATATAAAACTTTAGCTTCAGCAAAAATCGGTTTAGAATTACACGAAACAAGTTTTATCAATTCAATGATTTTTAATAAATCTAAAAAAGAACAAGTAAATAGTATCGAAAAAATATACTATGATGAGAGCTTTAAAACGTTAAGTGATATATTAAAAAATTGTGATATACTTTATAGTGGTCATTCACCAAATGACAAAGTTAAATATTTTAAAAGTTCAAGAGGAAACTTTATTGGTCAACCAGATTTTATATTGCGCGATAGAACTACAAACAAAATCTTTGTTATTGAAGAAAAATATCATTACATACCAAAACAATTTATTAATTACCGAAATACAGAGTACTATGGTGATGTACACAAAAAAAATAGAAATGAAAGAGAAAAACAAATAGGATATGATAATCATATAAACCAGCTATTATCTTATGTTTATGGAATAGCCGATTATGAAATTGATTATGGTATATTAATTTATTGGAAGTACGAAATAGAAGAAAATAAAAGAAATATAACTAAATGTAGCTTTAAAATATTCTATAAAAATGAGGAGCATCAAATCAATTTGAATAAAATATATCTGAAAATAAAATCTTTTTTAAGAAATAAAAATTTAGAATTCGATATTAATATTAGAAATCCAAAAAAATGTGCTTCTTGTATTAATAATATACTCTGTGGACATAAAACAGGTAATTTTAACGACATAAGTTTACCGTACAATTCAAAATACTTAAAAGTTAATAAAGGATCTTTCCTAGAATCTTTTGAAAAAGATGAAAAGAATTATATTGAGAAATTATTTGAATATACTATTCCTGAGGCATAAAAACTACTGTCAATATCTGCAACTAGAATTAAGTATTTATCTGAATTTAAATAAGGTTCTGCACTTGATAAATTTCAATTTAACATGACTAAATCAAAAAAGAATCGATATTATGGCAGAAATACTAAAAGCAAACTGTAAAATTTGCAAATACAAAACAAGTTTTAAATATGGAGGAGGAAAATTCGATTTCCAAACAAATAATCCCGTACCAGTGTATGATAAAACTACGGAAGAATTAAAAAGTGTAAATTACTTTTTAGAGAAAGATAATCAAAATTACATTTTCTATTGCGATGAACAGTTAAAAGGAGATAATGAACAAAAATTAATTTTTCAAAATTTTGATTTGAAGTTGAATCAGGTAAATAACTACTGTCCTAAATGCAAGAACTACAGCTTGGATTTTAAGAGTTATATATTTTGTTAATACGCAAATCAACTTCACTAAAAAATAAAGTACTTTATCCCCTTTCCCTAAAAAAACAAAATTCTGACCTTTAACTTTAAACACATATATTAGTTCACGAAACAATAGGCACCTATCAATGGATGGATACACCAAAGAAATCATCCTAAACAAACTCATTGAATCTTGCTTAACTTTCGATGCAAAGCTTTTCAAGCCCTATTTACAATCCGAAATAGTTATTACGGATGCTACAGATAAAAGTAAATTCTATATTTTTTTTGAAAAGATGCTGATTACCGCTAAGTCTAATTCAGTTGAGCCAATGAATTTTAAAATTGAAATACCAGATTGGGAGGATGAAAAAGATACAAGACATTATAATTTATACGATAGTGTACACAAGCATTCAAGACTGAGTTTAAGAGTAAGAGAATCTGAGAATTCTATTTACATCGAAACGATGCCATTTTAAGATTTCCTTAATCAATACACTCTACTACTAAAAGGTTCAACACTATAAAGTTGAGCCTTTTTTTATTTTTAAAAATTTTTAAAAATTTTTTTTTTTGTCGAATACGCTTATCAACAAAAACATCATCCCCACTTTTTTCAAATTTTGGGATATACCCGCCCAGTGATATTTGGAATTTAAAATAAACCTCTTCCAAAATATTGCTAATTTAAATCATTTGTTCAATCTTATTAAATTATTAAAACCATGGTTACAATTGTAGATTACAAGGAATTCCAAAAAGAAAATGGAGAAAAATTTTATTCACTTGTTGTTCAAGGTGGAGTTGAAGCTGTTAAGAGTAAAGAAAGTGGAAGAACTTATCTTACTGCAAAAACCACAAATCTTGCGTGTACATTTAACGAAACTACATGTAAGTCATTAATTGGCACACAACTTTCTGGACAAGTTAGAAAAGTAGAAGTTGAAACTTACGAATACACTGATCGTGCAACAGGCGAGATTGTTGAGATGAATCATCGTTATGAGTATTTATCCGATGAAGACGCTATCATTAATGATAACGTAATTAAACCAGAAGAGGTGTACTAAAACAGCTCAAAAACAGATAATATATTAAGGAACTTCAGCAATGAGGTTCCTTTTTTTTTATCCAAAGAATTTAAAAAATACCTAATTAAAATTTAAAAAGTAAAATTATGCAATTACAAAAAGCACAAAGACATCAAGTAAAATTAAGAATTGGATTATCTGGTCCTAGTGGATTTGGTAAAACCTATTCAGCCTTATTATTGGCGTATGGAATTACAAATGATTGGAATAAAATTGCCTTAATAGATACAGAAAATAAATCAGCAAGTCTTTACTCGCATCTTGGAGAGTTCAATGTATTATCACTAGATGAACCATTTTCTCCCGAACGCTATTTAGAAGCTATTAAGCTTTGTGAAAATTCAGATATCGAATTAATCATTATCGACTCGATAAGTCACGAATGGCAAGGAAAAGGCGGTTGTTTGGAGATTCACGAACAATTAGGTGGACGATTCCAAGATTGGGCTAAGGTAACACCTAGGCACAACACTTTCATTGATGCAATTATCCTTTCAAAGTGCCATTTAATTACCACTTCAAGAAGTAAAGTTGATTATAGCTTAGACAAGGACGGAAACGGCAAAACTAAAGTTATGAAACTTGGAACGAAAGCTATAACAAGAGAAGGCTTTGAGTACGAACTTACCGTAAATTTTGAATTTCTAAACGATAAACATTTAGTACAGGCATCAAAAGATAGAACAGAACTTTTCTCTGGTAAACCTGAATTCATTATTAATTCATCAACAGGTAAAAAATTGATAGACTGGTGTAATCAAGGGATTTCATTAGACAAGATTAAAGCTGAAATAGAGAATTGTGAAACGTCTGATAATTTAAAATTAATTTATAATCAATACCCTCATTTGAGTAAAGAATTGTATCCCTTAATTGTTGCAAGAAAAGAAACAATCGATAATCCAGCCAATCAAATAATCCCAAACGAACAAATTATCCAACAACCTAATACACAAGAAAATGAATTTAGTATTAAATAATCCAATCCATCAAGTAATTGATGAGGGAGAAATCATAGTATTTCCAAAGAGGAACTTTATTGACGCAAATACTACAGAAGTGGATTTAGATCATCTCAAATCCGAATGCATTATTCCAGTATTTGCTAAAGATAACGAATCAACTATTAGCCACTATGAATTTATTCAAAGTGCAAAAGAAGTTGTCGAAGAAATTTTAGACTATAAAGGTGTTTTAAAGCCCGAAATAAGGGTAAGCCATCAAATTAAAGGTAGAATTCCTTCTGCCGTTGGAAAGCCTGCAAAAGAGCTCTTAGAGCACGAAAAGACATTGTATTACGAACGTATGGCTTTTGTAATTGAAATACCTGAAATAAGCGAAATGATAAATGGCAACCAACTCAACTTAACTATAGGTGGAGTTCGATCCTACAATCAGGAAAATCTTTTTAGCAAAAAATCCATAGAGAAATTTAAAGTTTTCATAGGTTTTCAGAATACTGTTTGCACGAACCTATGTATTTCCACAGATGGTCTAAAACAAGATATTCGTGTGTCTTCAGTTTTAGAATTAAAAGCTAAAGTCTATGAGCTAATAAACAGTTATGATAAAAAGAAACATCTGCAACAGATGAACGAAATGAGTAGCCTCTCTATTAATGAAACTGAATTCGCCCACCTTATTGGAAAAATGAAACTATACTCTTTCTTAGATAAAGAGGCTAAAAGCAACCTCTTCCATTTAAACATTAATGACAATCAAATCAACTCAATTATAAAGGATTATCATATTGACCCCAACTTTGCGAGATTTGAAAATGGAACTATTGACTTTTGGAGATTATATAATTTATTTACAGAGGCTAATAAAAGCAGTTATATTGATACGAATTTTGAAAAAAATGTAAATGCATACGAGTTTATCAATTACCTCGCAAATTTCATTAAAAATGACGCGGACAACTGGTTCCTTCGTTAGTATCACCATAGCTTTTATATTGAGATTTATTTAGAATTTGTCCTTTTAAAAAAATAAAAATTTAGACAAAAAATGACAAAAAAAGAGTTGGCTGAGCTGTTAAAATACAGTTCTCCTCTAGAAATCTATGTTATTACGTGGAAAAACACTTTAATAAAACTGTTTTGTCCATTTGAAGTACTGGTTCTACAAGATATTGGTACACTCAAAACAGGACAATTCGTTTTTGTAGATGAAATCAAAGTCACAATTGAGTTAAAAACCGTTTATATAATTAGTAATGAAGCCTACTATTATTATCATTTTGATATTCTAGTATAAATAGGCAAAGGAGTTATACTTTTTTGTTATCCAATCTTTTGAAACTGCCTCTCCTACATCAAAAAGCAATTGAAAATGTTAGCATTGCTAGCGGATGATTGTACAAAACCTGTGCTTTCATCCGTTTTTTCTAATTTACACTTGCATTAAGTAATTATTTTACAATTTTATCGAAATAAAGTAGGAAATTATTTGGTAAATCCAAAATAATTCCTTATCTTTGCACAAGATTTCAAATTTACCTTTATAACCGTGTCAAAACTTTCTAAAAAGTCTATAAAACACTTAGCATTAGCTCTTCATAGCTTAGTCTGACTAAACAGACTCCTTTGATTATCTGAAATCAAAAAAATATTAAGCAAGAATACAATAATATTTTAGTCATCATTAACTTGACTACCACTACACTTTCTGTAGTTATTTTCTCAACATTAATTTCAATCCACTTCCTAACTAGACAATTCACATCAATTTGATATTATAAATAATTAAATTTATTATGAGTATTAACTTTTTAAATTATGCAATATGACATAGCGTAAAACACTAAATATTTTCAATTCAATTGTTTGCAATAACAGAAATTGAAGCTCCCTGCTTTTCAGATACGTTTGAATAGTAAAGTATGGTAATAACTCTCGACCAAATGAAAGACCGTTTATGATAAAGAGGAGAGAATTATAAAAATATAAAAAACAAACAATATGATAATAGAAAACTATCTAAATAATAGATATTCATTCCATTATAATGTACTAACAAACAGAACGTTTATAAAAGAACAAATCGATACCGATTATAAACTTTTGAACAGTTATAAAATCAATTCTATAAAACGTGAATTGAACAACAATAGTATTCCGTGCTCACAATCAGATATTAAATCACTTTTAGAGTCTGATTATGTGCCACAATTTAATCCTTTTACAGACTATTTTGATAATCTTCCAAAATGGGATGAGCAAATAGATTACATCCAACAATTAATTGATACCGTTGACACAACAAACCAAGAGGATTTTGCATGGGCATTTAAGAAATGGTTAGTTGCAATGGTTGCCTGTGCGATTGAAGATAAAACTACTAATCAAGCAATTTTAATTTTTACTGGTGCACAAGGTATTGGAAAAACTACTTGGATGGAAAAATTAATTCCAAATAAATTAAAAGAATATTTCTACAGTGGAACTATTCAACCCAATAACAAAGACAACAATTTACTTTTATCAGAAAGGTTAATAATCAATTTAGATGAATTAGCATCTTTCAATAAAAAACAAATTGAACTTTTTAAAGAAATGATCACCAAAGGGGTTGTCTCTGAAAGAAGAGCCTACGGACATTATACTGAAAATTATGTAAGACGAGCTTCCTTTGTTGGTAGTTCAAATCATAATGAAATTTTAATGGATGTTACGGGTAACAGAAGATTTTTATGTTTTGAAGCAAAAGCTTTTAGACGAGATTTTCACATAAATATGGACTTAGTTTATAGTCAAGTAATGCATCTTTTGAAAGAAAATTTTAAATACTATTTTGATTTAGAAGATATTTCGAGATTAGAGGAAAATAATAAAATGTTCAAACAATCTTGTGAAGAAGAAGAATGGATTGACGATTTATTTGAAATACCCTCTAATGATGAAACTGATATAATTTATTATAATGCCAGCGATATAATTGAACAAATCAAAAATCGTAAAAAAATATTTCAAAAAATTAGCCCCATTGAAATTGGCAAAATAATGACCTCAAAAGGATTTAATAAAAAGAAGATATCAGGAGGTTGGAAGTATATCATAAAATTAAAATAAAACAAGTAGGGTAAGAAGGTAAGGAGGGTAGGTATTTTTAAACACTTTATAACAACAAATTGAATCTTAATTATATTTTTAAAAGCATCTTTTTATTAAAAATCACTTACCCTACCCGCCTCTCTTCCATAAAATTCAAGAAAATGGAAAACAAAAATTATATCATATACAAAGCACAAAATACGATATCAGGAGAATGTTATATCGGTGCTACGACCAAATCTTTAGAAGAGCGTAAACAAGATCACATTCAAAAAGCAAATAAAAAAGTTGGTAGTTATTTTCAAGAAGCAATCGGGACTTATGGTCCTGAAGCTTTCACCTGGCAACAACTCGATACAGCCTCAAATCCGAACGAATTAGCTGAAAAGGAAACTATGTATATTTATGATTTCAAAGCGCTAGAGGAAGGCTACAACGGTGATTGTGGTGGAGGTTTTCAAAAGCTAGTTTATCAATACAATGAAAATGGAATTCTAATTGAAACATATAATAGTTTAACTGAAATTAAAGAAACATTAGGAATAGACAAACGGAGAATTTCAAGTGCATGTTTAAATTCCACGATGTATGATGGCTGTTTCTGGTCTTATAGACTATTAGAAAAAATAATTCCAAAAACAGATTTCCGAGTAAAAGCTGTCAATCAATATTCTTTAAATCAAGAATTTATTGAAACTTTTAAATCAGCATCCGAAGCATCCAGATTAACAGGAATATCCAAAACCTGTATTGCCCGTTGTTGTCGTGCTGAACGTAAAAGCTCAGGAGGATTTATTTGGAACTATATATAAAAATTAAGACAGCTCACAAGGCTGTCTTTTTTGGTTTATTTACTTCTTTTTATTGTTCTCTTTAATTATTTCCCCTACAACAGATTTACTAACCTTAAATTCAGTGTCTTTTAATTCGGCTTCAATCTGTCTTACTGATAAACCTTTGTTTTTAAGATCTAGTACTTTATCAACAATTGCCGTATTATCTTTTTTAAAATTTTGTCCCTTACTATTTCTTTCCCCAGTTTCTTTAAAAATTAAATCTTCAGTCATTTCCAACACATAACTTTTCTTTTTAAAAGAACTATCTAAAAAATTAGCTTTCAACACCCACAAATCTTTACAATTCTCTTTGTGACTATTTGGTCTAAGTTCAATTACACATCTCATTTTAGCTTCAAAAGCTTGTGAGCCAATGATACTGTCTTTATTTGGAGTATTCTTTTGAGTATTTTTACCAATGTGATGTAGAAATATAATTAGGCAGTTATGTTTTTTAGCAAGCTTGTCATATTCATTTAAAAATTGACGAACCTGTGTATTAGCATTTATCTCTTTGGCAAATACATCTGTAAATGCATCAATAACGATTAGGTCGCAAGGTTCTTCTTCTAAACTCAACGCCAATATATCTAGAAGATTTTCAGTGTCAAAAATGAATTTTAATTTTTTTAATTTATTTAAATCCAGATTAGCTTCCTGAACCATCAAGTATTGAATTTGTTTCCTTATTGCTGCACTAACGGAATTAGAATCATCTTCTGTACTAACATATATGACCTTATTGCTTTTACAATTTAATTTACATCCAATAAAAGTTTCTTTTTGTAAAACGATACTCAAACTAAGTTGTCTTAGAAAAGTGGATTTACCGCAATCAGAAGTCCCTACTAAAGATGCTAGCCCAACTTTTTGAAAAAAAGGATCTAGTAATTTTGGTACATTATCTATCTCTAGGTTGTATAATTCAAATGCGTCATACATACTTTTATATCCATCAATAACTTTCTTGGGAGAGGTGTTTTCTAAAGCATTAAACAAGCTGTCAAATTCACCATTGATACCAAGACTAGAAGTAGAAATGTTTTCTAAAATCACATCATTGCTATTATTCGGGGTAGGTTCAGTTTTCATCAAAATAACTTTATAGTACTAAAAACTAAAATAATCATGTGTAAATACACAATGTCCTAAAAGTATACTATTATGAGGACAGGACAAAAAAAAATCTTAATTATATAACACATTATTCTAGCAAAAAAATAGCGGGAAATTTATTTGGGAATACTTATAAAAGCAAAAATTAAAGACGATGTACAAGCCGTCTTTTTGTTTGCAAACTTTTAAAAAATAAACAAGACCTATAAAATATTACTATAAAAAAATGCCTATTTTTGTTTTTATAGCAAAAAAAAATGACTCCAATAAAAAATAAAAAAGTAGAAGGTATAATAGCAGAAATCATAGACCAATATGCTTATGCTGACAAGTCTGAGAGACCTTGGATAATAGGCTTTAGTGGAGGAAAAGACTCTACCGTTTTACTAATGTTAGTCTGGATAGCTCTCCAAAGAATTAGACAAGACTTACCTTTCCCTTTTCAATTAAAAAGAAAAGTTTATGTAGTTTGTAACGATACAATGGTTGAAAACCCCATTATTGCAAATTACGTTGAAGATGTTCTTGCGAAAATTAGTGAAGCTGCAAGAGACCAAGACTTACCAATTTTCGTTCAAAAAACAACTCCAAAACTCGAAGAAACTTTTTGGATCAACGTAATTGGGAAAGGTTATCCAGTTCCAAATAGTGCTTTTAGATGGTGTACAGATAAGCTAAAAATACGCCCTACTTCTAATTTTTTAGTTGAACAAATAGACCAAATGGGGGAAGCTATTGTTTTACTAGGAACAAGATATGATGAAAGTGCTACACGAGAAAGATCAATTCGAAGACATGAAGTAACAGGTAAAAGATTGTCCAAACATCAAACATCTGTTAACACTTACACTTATGCTCCTATTAAAGAAATGATTGTCGATGAAATTTGGTATATCATAAATACAGTGAAATCTCCTTGGGGATTTGATAATTCAATTCTTTTCAAAATATATGCGGATGCTAGTGCGGATGATTATGAATGTCCTACAGTTGTTGTAAACAAGGAACACAATTCTTGTGGGCAAAGCCGTTTTGGTTGTTGGACCTGCACTGTTGTAAAAAATGACAAATCAATGTCGTCATTAGTAAATAATGGTCAAAACTGGATGGAACCTTTATTAGCATTTAGAAATAGACTAGTTGAAGGTAGAAATATTTCTGAAAACCGTTCAGACACAAGAAGAAATGGTCAGGAAGCAGTTAGAGAAGATGGAACTTTTAATGGTAATTATACTTTGGAATACAGATATCAAATTTTAAAAGATTTATTGCAGGTTCAAAAGGAAGTTCAAAAAGAAAGACCACATATTACATTAATTAATAATCAAGAATTAATCGCTATTCAAGTAACATGGAATAGAGATGGTTATTTTGACCATACTGTGGGCGACTTATATAAGAAAATTTACAACAAAGAGATTAGTACCAACAACATCAAATCTCTTGATGATACTGAGCGCAGAATCTTGAGAGAAGTTTGTGAAGAAGAGCCAGGTTATTATCATTTAATTGATAATTTAATTACTTTACAGGAAACAAAAACACTAATGCTTTCTAAATATGGATTACATAACGATGTAGAAAAAAGAATTGAAAGTTTTGTAAATGAGAATGGGCTATGAAAATAAATAAAATAAAATTCCAAAACTTTAGAATTTATAAAGGGGTGAACGAAATAAATTTTGCTCCAAATACAGCTAAAAACATTAGTATTGTAGCTGGTAAAAACGGTTTTGGGAAGACTACTTTTTTGACTTCTCTTATCTGGGTATTCTATGGAAAAATGATGAGTGAAGTAGAAGACAAATACAAAAGAGACATCAAGAATGCTGGTGGCTATGATAATTTTTTAAAGACACTTTTAAATAGAGAAATAAAATCAGATTTCGAAAATAATAAAACAATAAGTTCAATATTCTTTGTTGAAATAGAGTTAAAAGATATTTTAATTCCTTCTATTCCTTGTAAATCTGTAGTAATTAGAAGATCTTATAATTTAAGAACAGAAATAGAAGAATTAAGAATTTTTATTGATGGCTTAGAAAATGAATTAACCAAAGAAGTCGGTTTTGAAGTCTTTATCAATGATTTTATTTTACCCCGTGAAATTGCCAAATTCTTCTTTTTTGATGCAGAAAAAATAGTTTCACTTGCAGAAGCAAAATCAAAATCGGAATTAAAAAATCTCAGTAAAGCATACTCCGAAGTTTTAGGAATTAAGAAATATGAAGATTTAAAAAAGAATTTAGAAACTTTATTGACTAAACTCAGACGAAGTGGCGCCAATAAAGTAGAACAAACCAAATTGTTTGAACTAACCGATAATGAAGCTGAATTAGTTGAATTAATTGAATTTAATCAAGAAAAAAAAGCTAACATTGATCGTGAAATTGCTAATCATAAATTAACCAGTGACAGCCTTCAAGAAAAGTTAATTAGGGAAGGAAATGGAATTACGCTAGAAGAACTTCAGTTAATGAAGTCTGAAAGAGATGTTTTAAAAGAAGAATCTGTTGAGATAAAAAGCAAATTAAAAAAACTAATGGACATTGCACCATTAGTAATTGCAGGTAAAAAATTAGTGCAGCTAAAAGAACAATTAGAATTTGAACATAATACAAATAATAATTCTATTGACAAAGTAGTCCTAGTAGAAGAATTGAATTCATTCTCTACTATTTTATTAAATAAACTAGAAGCTTTAAACCTAGATAGTAATGCAAAGCTTAAGGTGGAAGAAGCACTAAAACAATCCATTTTAGAGAAGGAAACTATAAAACAATCGAATACTTCAGGCGTAGTACTTTTAGATTATACCACAGAACAATTTAGAAACTTTGATGCAGTTTTTAATAATATCAAAGGAGCTTTTTCAAGTCAGTTTAGTGCTGTGGTTCAAGAAGAGAAAAACAATAGAATGTATCTTTCTAAAGTTTACCAACAGATTAAACAAGCAGAAGCTAGAAAAGATAATCCTTTAGCTCAAAAATTGCGTGAAGAAAAAATAGCTGTTGAGAAAAAAATCACAGATTTAAACCTTGAAAAAGGCAAATTAATAGAGGCTGTAGATGTTATGAATACCAAATTAGCCTCCAATAGAAAAGTGTTGTCGGAATACGAAAAGAATTTCAAGTTGGTTGAAACCGACCAAAAGAAATTTGAAGTAACAGAAATATTACTTTTAAAAATTAATACAATTATCCAAAAAATTAAAGAAGATAAAAAGTTTTCTTTACAAAAATCAATATTGCTTGGTTTGAAAAAAATTATGCATAAAAGCGACTTTATTTATAATGTACGAGTAAACGTAGTTGATGATGTGATGGATATTGATTTGCTGAATAAAAACGACGAAATAATAGATAAAGATTCATTATCTAAGGGAGAGCAACAATTATATGCCACTGCTTTATTAAAAGCTTTAGTTGATGAATCAGGAATTAGATTTCCAGTCTTTATTGATAGCCCATTACAGAAGTTTGACAAATACCATTCTAAAAATATTATTAAAGAGTTTTATCCGGCAATTTCGGAGCAAGTGGTTTTGTTTCCTTTGTTGGAAAAAGAATTATCTGAATTGGAATACGACTATTTAAAACCTAACGTGAACAAGGTTTTTGTGATTGAAAACCACAACAACGGTTCAAGCTTTAAACCCTATGCTGTTGACCAATTATTTACTCATTTAAAACAAGAGCAAGATGTTTACGCAAATTAAAACTAGTAAAGAAAATAAAGAAGTGGTTGCCTTGTTAACTCGTAAACTGGGCTTAGGTACCGAAAATGTAATTGCAAGAATGGCGTATACGTATTCCTTATCTCAAGATAAAAAATTAGACTTAAACGACATCAAAGATGCTGGTGGTAAAGAATATTCTAAATCAGTTCTCTTCGGAGAGTATTACGATATATATCTAGGTTTAGTTTGTGTTCATTATGGTTTATATAAGACAGACAAAGATATTGGTCGTTATATCAAAATGCATGTAGATGATGGTTTACAACTTTTAAATGAGGAAGTAAACAACCGCTCTAACATAGATGGTTTTGATTTTTTAACAGAAAAGATAAATTTTGGTTTAAGTGAAACAGTTTAGTACAATGCACTAAATTAGATGCAAGTTCAGTTTAAAGAGCAATTACTCGTTAAATAGCTTTATCACTTAAAGGAAGTAGTGTCTTTTAAGAATTCAAAAATCGTATTAATTCCATGTTTTGTTGTTGGAATTTTTATATTTCCTTTTGGAAAGGATGCATTATTTGTAGTAGGATTAGAAATCGTATCAATTGAAATTTTTAAATCACGTAAAATCAGAGTCATATCGCTTAAAGATTTACCTTTCTCAAATAAATTATATCTCAATAGCCTAATAAATGTTGAGATAAATTTTGAAGAAATTAAGTATGAATTAGTTCCCGCGCACCAATCCTTTTTAAAAACTGTTTGAATGTTAGAAAAATAGGTTTCTAAAATAGATTTAACTTTAGTATTTAAACTATCAGGGTTTGAAGTGTAATATGCTCTTGTGTTTTCAAAAATAGATAAGTAAATAGCATCATCAATTGCAACTCCATTTGTGTTTAAACCTTTAATGAAAGGTATCAAGTCATTATCAATAATTGTTGTTATTGGTACACATGGATAACCAAATTTATTCTTTTTCTTCAAAGAATTAGTCAAAAAAATGTTGCCTAAGGCATTCCTGTCTGGCCTATTGTTACACAATAAGATTACTTTGCCAGCAATTGCAGCTTCGTTTCTTTCACCAAGAACATCATACTTTATTAGATAGATAAGGTTGTTTTTAACTTTAGCTTGATTAGAATTTATTTCACAAAAAACTTTTGCTGAATTTCGTGTTATTTGTTTCTGATCGCTCGTTTGAAATTTAATTGCTGTTGCTAGAATTTCGGAATTATTTCTTGTTGTGTCACTTATGTTTGATTTAGTGTATCCAAATAACCTATGCTGTCCATCAATGATATCTATAGAACTGAATTTTTTTGGAAGTTTTAATTTTAAATTATTTGTAATCGTTTCTTCCACACAATCTTGAGTTAACACTAAAGTAATTGTATTTGGAAAAAATTTTCGCTTATTATCTAATATGAAATTGCTCGCAATATTTTTTAATTTACTTTCAATAAGTAATCTTTGATAGCTTTCATTTTCTTCTTCAAAAATAAATGGAATACCTTCATATCTCGAAACACGTGCAATTCTCAGTAATTCAGATATTTTAAATTTGAGAAGATATACATCTGCTTTGATTGTGGTGTCAGTTGCAATAATTTTATTTTCAGCTTTAATAAAATCTAAATAAAATGATTCTTCTACTTCATCTAAATCAGCTGGCAAAAAATTTAAAGCTGACAATAATTCATTTATTGCAAAATCTCCTATTAAGTTTGTTAATTGTCTTAAATATTCAATCTGGGAATAGTTGAAGATAAATAATTTAGATTGGATCTTAGGATAGTCAGGAAATTTATTCCTAGTATAATTTTCAGCTTCAAATTTTAATGAAGTTCCAAAATAAACAAATTTCCAATTATTAACTTCTTCAAAATCAATAATTTTATCTTCTGGAACTCCTAATAATTTAAATTTTTCTGATAATGATAAATGAGTGCTATTAATTAATAAATTACAGTTTCTTGTGAATTTCTTTATTTTATCAGTAAAAGAAGAACTTTGTCCAGTATATTCTAAAATCACACAAGTTTTATTTATTAAAAGTATTCCATCAATCTCGAGATGATTTCCAGCATCTTGGCTAGGATCTAAATCAGTTAAACTTATTTGACCAGGTGAAGGATAATAATCAAGTAATTTTAATTCATTTGTAAACAAATTTTGAAACCAACTTTCTAAAGCTTTATCTATTAAACCATCAAAAGAATTAATCATAATTAAAAATTAAATTTTATACAAATCAATAAACATATAATGCGAATTTTCCAATTGACCTTTATCCAATAAATCGTGTAGATGTTCTAACCCGCCATTAGCATACTCTTCAATAAAAGTGATGATTTTTGAAATTACAGTATTCAAATCGGCTTCTTGCATATCTTCCATTTCATTCCAATCAAAACCTATTTCTTCACTTCTAGTAAAAATAATCATCATTAAAAAATCGACTAATGAAGAATCTCTTTTCCACTTTCCCAATTCTAAAAAGTCCGTAGTCAAATCTCTTGGAGGTAATGGTAACTTTAAATTATTTTTTAGACCTAACATAAAAGCATAAATATACAATTCATATATAGGTCCAAATTGACTATACTCTGAAGTTCTACTTCCTTTATTTGCTAAAATTTCAATAATTGGAATTCTACTATTAGCATAACGAGGTCTTTTTATCAAAAGGTTCGATTTAAATTCTTGACTTGTCATTATTTCAATTTTATTTTAGTTGTAATTAAATCCACTTGTTCAACTCCTTCAGTTACTTGATTTACATACATAGTTTTTACCAATGGATCTTTCAATAATTTTTTCCCCAAATCATTAATTTTCATTTTATCATTTCCTTTGTATAGATCTTTAACTAATACTATGCTTTGTGGAAATACATTTCCTGTAGCTTCAAAGAACCCTTCTGTAAATCCTTCTCCAAAAGCAGAAATAGGAGCATCAGCTAATAAGGGATAATTATATTTTGCTGTATTTGCAGAAATAACTGCCATAACTACAGAAAATTTCTTCATACGTTGAAATCCTTCCGAACTACCGTGTACTACATTTCCTTTACTGTCCATATAATTAAACAGAATTGAACCTGAAGGCGATTTCTCAAATTTTAATATTCCACCCGCTAAATCATTGTATTTTATTAAGCTTTGGAAGTGCTCATTAGCATATTTTTCAAGTAAACTAACCATATTATCAAAAACTCTGTTTTTTGCTTTTTCAGTGGCATCAGCTAGATCAGAACTAATTTCATAATTCAATAAATATCCCTCTGGAATATTACTTGGTCGTAGAGATTGAATTTCTTTTTCGGTGTTATGAATATTGTTTTTTAATCTTTTAATATTATCTTTTAATCGTTCTATCTGATTAGAAGAATCTGCGATTCGTCTTATAGCGCCTTTATATCTGTTGATAATAGTTAGTGAATCTTCGCCATTACTACCAGAAATCAGAATATCTTTTCGTTGATCTTTTAATGATTTTAGTTCTTTTTTTAATTTAGTTAACCTTTCATTTAAAGAAGTTTCTTTTTCTCTGGTTTGAAGAATACTGTCATTTATATTAGAAATTTTATTGTAAAAAGGTTGAGCATTAATTTGTAAATCACTAAAAAAACTGTCCAAATTATTTTTCACAAATTCAGTTTCATTTTTAATTTCTACAGGTCTATTTTTAAGTCTAACTATAAAATCATATTCTTCAGAACCTACAGGTGCAGGTCTATTACAAACATAGCAATGCTCGTGGTCAATCATACTCTTTAGAGAAACACTATCTGGTGAATTTACAGGTAAGAAATGAAAATGTTTATTGGGGTCATTATTGATATTCAATAATGCTTTTTTCTCATAATGAATATCTCTAAACTTTTGAATTTTATTTTGAAAATCGTCTACAACAGAATCAAAACCTAATGAAATCCACGAAAAATTACCATCAAAAAACCTATTATTAATACTATCTAAAAAAGTATTATATTCATTACCAACATCTGTAGTTTTTCTAGTTTTCTCTTTTATTTTAGTATCTAATTCATTTCTTTTTTCCGCATTAGAAAAATTTTGTTCAAGATCATTTTTTTCGTGTTCAGCATCATCGTATAATTTTTCAAACTCACCGAGCTTAATATTTTCGATCGCTAATTTTCCCTCTTCATCTTGTTTAAACTTGATTGCTTTATCTAATCTTTCGTTATGGTCTGAATTGGATTTAGTTTGCTTATTCAAGTCTTTTTCAGCCTTTTCTTTAAAATCCCTGGTTAAGGTTACTAATTCTTCATAGTTACTAATATCTGTTAAAGTCCTTACTGCCTCTTCAATACTTGATTTTTTACCAAAATCAATTATACTGTCAACTTCCTCTCCTTGAAAAAAGGAATATTGTCTTAAATCTGGACGAATAAGTTGTTTGATTATGCTTGATTTTTCATCTGCATCATAAACAGGAGTGTATTTTGGTAAAATATGATCAGTTCGATTTACTTCGACATCGTTGATTGTAATTTGCCAACTATCAAATGATGTTATACTTTCGCTAATACGAGTTGCCGTAAAAGATTTTGTTATTTGATATTTAAACCTTCCATTAGAATATTCTATTTGGATTCCTGTTTCAATACTATCCCCAATAGGAGTTTCGTTTTTGGCTTTATCAGATATAATTTTTACAGCAATATCTTTTATACCTTTCTTTATTTTGTCGTCTGAATCTAATATCTGGTCATAGAACAACCATAAAAAAGCATTGAAAAATTTAGATTTTCCAGCTCCATTATCTGCTACAATAATGTTAACTCCTTCTTCAAAATCATATCGAGTTTCAAAATAATCTCCATAGTAATTGAAAAAATTCTTGAATGAAATACTATTAATAATTGATGCCATAATTAGCCTATGTTATGAATATTTTTAATTTTTTTGTAAATCTGCGAATCACTCAAATTATTATCATTCTCGTTTATAATAACCGATAGAACTTCAACTAATTTGTTATAATACGGAGCATTAGTAGTTAGCTTATCAACATCTTTTATGTTATACTTTTTGCAAAGCTCTTCGTCAGCCAATATCTCTTTTAATACTTTATTTCTATCCATTTTAAAGTTCGTTTATTATTGTGTCTAAATCCAAATCATATTTAAAACAAACGTGTTCTAAAGCTTGTTTTGAGTCATAAAAATTTAACGCTAAACTTGCAAAATAGCCAACTCTTCTCAATTCATTATGAACAAGATTTCGTTCCATATTATAAAGTTCAACATTGTTGTCATTTAATCTTGGTATTACTACCATATCGTAAATTGTTGAGAAAGGTTTATCATCGTGTTTTCTTAATAATCTACCTCTTCGCTGTATAAATTGTCTTGGATTTCCTGTACTACTCGCAAAAATTCCAACTTCTGCTCTTGGAACATCAACACCTTCATCTAGCATTTTCATTGCAAATAACATATCTATTTTTCCTTCTGAAAAACCTCTTAACAAATCATTCAAATTTTGCTCACCCCCTATATATGAATTCATTTTTAAATTTGGTAATGTCTCATTTCCGGCAATTAAAAATTTATTTAGCATTCGTTCAGATGTGCCATCTTCCTCATAAACATAACCTTCCGGTATGTAAGTAAAAATATATTTCAGTTTATTGATTTGTTTTAATTCAAGCAAAATGTTTCTAAAACATTCAATTTTATTGTTTGCCTTATGAATGATGTTTTTTCGTTTTAAAAGTAAAATCTCAACTATTGGGTCTTTTTTAAATTCGCCTTTTTCAAAATCAAAATACCTCAAAAGTTTCTTTGAAATTTCAATATACTCCTCTAACTCATCTTCGTTTAATTCAACAATTACAGGGTAATATCTATAGTTGCACAAAAAATCGTTATCCATAGCTTCTTTCATTGTAAAGCTATATATATAAGGTTCTTTATCATTAAAGAATGTATCTATAAATTCCGTTCCTTCGGGATCATAAATTCTTTTAGGAGTTGCAGATAAACCAATCCTTTTTTTAATCAATGAATTATTCATTGCAGATTTTATGTTTTTTGCGCCCATATTGTGGGCTTCGTCAGCAATTAGAATAAATTCTTGTTCTACTTTTTTGAAATACTTTTGAAATTTACTAGAAGTAAAACTCGAATAAGTAGAAATTATCACAATGTTTTTTCTTAATCCAGCATTAAAATTACTGACATAATTTGAAAATTCTTTTTCCCAATTATTTCCACCGCCAATTTTAATAATATTCTGGAAGTTAAAAGACAAAACTTCTTCTTCCCATTGATTAAGTAACGCTATCGATGGTACTAAAATAACCACAAAATAATTGTTAGTTTTTTTATACTCATTTAGCACACAGTTCAGAGAAGTCTTTGTTTTACCAGTTCCAGTTGCCATCCCAAAAACACCAGTAAAATCATTATCAACCCAATTATTATAGGCATTAACTTGATATTCTCTAGGCTTGTAAGGTGGAGGAAATCGTGGTTCATTAACAATTTTAAAGACAGTTTTGTTAAATTTCTCTTTTAGAGCATTAGTAACCTTTTTAATTTTATGCTCTTCCTCAGTATATACTTCGCTATTTAATTCAACAAGATTTAGCTCTTCATCTAAAAGCTGCTTTTCATCAAGCGATATAGATTTTTGCTTTATTATATTGATAAGTTTCTCTGGATTCAAATAAATAAAATCCTTTGATTCTTTTTTAAATATTTTTTCATAATCCTTAATTTCATTTTTAATATTGGCTCTTTCGGAAGCTTCTCCCCAAGAACGGTTAATAACAAAGCTTTCGCCATTACAAACAATACCTTTATAAGTAAAATTGCAACTGCCAATGATATTAATTACATTGTCTTCGTTGTCCCAAAACAAAGCTTCCTTGTAGTGTGAAATCTCTCCGTTTTTTGTAGTTACTGGAATAATGCTTATTCTATTATGGTCAATCAAATACCTTAAACAATTATAAAAATGGTTAACCTGTTTTTTTGTGAGAACATCGTTAAGTCGCTCTATATCATTAAGTATGTTTTGCTGGATCGAATTATAAAAATCTGGTTCTAAAACGAATTCGTCATTAATCAATTTGTAGTCATTTTCAGAAACAAAATGATTAATTAAAAAATCTATCGTACCACCATTGTATATAAATTGAGCAAAGCCATAAGATAAAGTACTTATAGAATTTGAACTAAAATAACCTAATTTGAATTGTATTTTCTTTGATATTGGAATAACTTCACCAAAAAATTCAAAAGGAATCATATCACTCGTTGATGATACTTTTAAAGTTAGGGGAAATTTAATATCTTTGAATACCATAATAATGATTAACCATAATATAAATAATTTCTAAATATAGGAAAATTAATAAAAAGGCATACAATTCGGTAACATAAAAAAGTGAAACAACCTAAAGTCTTGAATTTATTAGTATAACGGTCCTTGGTTCGAGCCCAAGAGGGGGAGCTACATTAGAAACCCGATACGAAAGTATCGGGTTTTTTTATGCTCGGAACTTTTCTGGACTTGGTTCGAGTCCGCCACGGCGGAGGAGCTACATTAGAAACCCGATACGAAAGTATCGGGTTTTTTTATGCTCGAAATTTTTTTGGACTTGGTTCGAGTCCGCCGCGGCGGAGGAGCTACATTAGAAACCCGATACGAAAGTATCGGGTTTTTTTATGCTCGGAACTTTTCTGGACTTGGTTCGAGTCCGCCGCGGCGGAGGAGCTACATTAGAAACCCGATACGAAAGTATCGGGTTTTTTTATGCTCGGAACTTTTCTGGACTTGGTTCGAGTCCGCCACGGCGGAGGAGCTACATTAGAAACCCGATACGAAAGTATCGGGTTTTTTTATGCTCGAAATTTTTTTGGACTTGGTTCGAGTCCGCCGCGGCGGAGGAGCTACATTAGAAACCCGATACGAAAGTATCGGGTTTTTTTATGCTCGGAACTTTTCTGGACTTGGTTCGAGTCCGCCGCGGCGGAGGAGCTACATTAGAAGCCTGATGCGAAAGTATCGGGTTTTTTTATGCTCGGAACTTTTTTGGACTTGGTTCGAGTCCGCCGCGGCGGAGGAGCTACATTAGAAACCCGATACGAAAGTGTCGGGTTTTTTTATGCTCGAAATTTTTTTGGACTTGGTTCGAGTCCGCCGCGGCGGAGGAGCTACATTGGAAACCCGATACGAAAGTATCGGGTTTTTTTATGCTCGGAACTTTTCTGGACTTGGTTCGAGTCCGCCGCGGCGGAGGAGCTACATTAGAAACCCGATACGAAAGTATCGGGTTTTTTTATGCTCGGAACTTTTCTGGACTTGGTTCGAGTCCGCCGCGGCGGAGGAGCTACAATAGAAGCCTGATGCGAAAGTATCGGGTTTTTTTATGCTCGGAACTTTTCTGGACTTGGTTCGAGTCCGCCGCGGCGGAGGAGCTACATTAGAAACCTGATGCGAAAGTATCGGGTTTTTTTATGTCCTTTTGTGAGCTAGGCAGCTTTTGCTTTAAGCGAGAAATTAGAAAGACTGGATTTAATAATAAGTTGTTTTTTTATGTGCCTATTCCAGCTATCCACTATAGCCCTCCATGGGCTTGCTTTTTTACTAAGCCGCTAGAGGAGCTTCCGCTGGTCGCTCTCTAGCAGCAGTAAAAATAGCACCCCCATTCTCGGGGCTGTCGTTTCTATCTGGGGCGGGGATTTGGGATTCTAAAACACATTCTCTTCCCAAGTCAAAAAAGGCAAATAATCCACCGTTTTTAAACGGTATTCCTCGCAATAGGCTTTCATCCATTTTTTTACGGTAATGTTCTTAGGTGTGTCTTATAGTGGGGTAAAAGATGATTTTAAGATAGAAGTATTTCGCACAATCAAATTTTAACAGGATCACACTTATTGTGTGTTGTGTAGATGTTTTTTTAATTATTTCTTTGAAAAATAAAATTTAAAGAAATGGATACCTCATTTGAACGCTCAGAAAATACAAAAGTCGAATGGCTTACACCTCCTGAATTAGTGAAACAACTAGGGATTTTTGATTTGGATCCTTGTAGTCCTGTGAATCCTCCTTTTGTACATGCGAAAACCAATTTTACTATAGAAGACGATGGTTTAAGAAAAAATTGGTTTGGAAGAGTGTATTTAAATCCTCCCTATGGCAAAGGAATGGAATTATGGTTGGAGAAATTAAAAAACCATGGAAACGGAATCGCTTTAATTTTTGCTAGAACAGAGACGAAGTGTTTCTTTAATCATATTTGGGATGATGCTGATGCAGTTTTGTTCGTAAAGGGTAGAATTAAATTTTATCATGTTTCAGGTGTTCAAGCAGGAACTCCTGGAGCGCCAAGTGTATTTATAGCGTATGGTAAAGAAAATGCCGAAATTCTTAAAAATGCTGGAATAGCAGGTAGGTTTTTATATTTGAAATAATCTATTTTATTTCGTAACAAATGAATTCAGCGACATTAAAATCACAATCAAAAATCCAACTGTTTTCTTGAAGGAGTTTTTTTAAAGCCTCATCTTCGTTTGTAACGTCTTCAATGATTCCTATCACTTGCATGTTTTCAACTTCTTCATTATTAGGTGAAGTTGTATTTCCTTCGGGTGTAATAAAAATGTATTTTTTCATAATTCTATTTTTGTGTAATTACCTCTACCGTTAAATTCGATTAGTCCTTTGTCTCTTAAAAATTGCAATTGCTGACGAATTTTATCCTTGATATGGTTGTTATTTGGATATTTATCTTTTAACTTATTTTCAAAAGCATACAATTCGTCTAAGGTGAAAGTTGGCTTTTTAATATCTTCAACGCAATTTAAAACATCTAATATCCAACCTCGCGCATCTAAACTTTTACTTTTTAAAAAATCAGTTCGTTGTAATTTAATATTTACTTTATCTTGCTCAATTATTTTTGAATTTTCGACAATAAAAATTCTACCACTTTCAGGTACTTTTGAAATGTCAATAGTACAACCTATCCAGCCTGCTCTTTTGGCTGTGTCTTTAAGCGGATTTCTTTTTATAATTATTTCAGGAGTAAAAAAATGTTTTGGAATCACTAAAAAATTCTCAACAGCAAAGCTTTTATTATAGCTTAAGAAGAAAAAATTAGGATTCGTATCCGATGTAATTCTTGAAATCATAGTTTCGTAGGCGCCATCATTAATAATGCGTCCTAAATTTCCATTTTTACTCTTTAATTCAAATTCTTCAGCACATACTGAACAATAAAAGTCAGCAACTGGTCGATTGTTGCTGTATTCGATAATAGGCAATGCCCCACAACAAGGGCAATATGAATTTTCTTTAACCCAATTTTCGGTCAAGACTCTTGCTATTTGGGATTTACTCGAATAACCTTCTGCTTTTTTTAAGTCAAAGTTTAAATTCATTTTACCGAATTGAGTTAAAGTTTGGTGATCAAATCTACAATTTTAATGGCTTTTATTATCAAATTCGGGTATTAATTCGTTCAAAAATTTGTTGAAGTCTAAATTAGATTTTGTTTAAAAGCTTATTAATTATAAAGTAAGGAAACAGTATTGATAGTAACAAGAAAATTATTTTGCAAAAATGTAGCTTAACTTAAACTGTAATTTTCATTTGCTTATCCATTAGTAAAGAAGTTAAAACCATATCCAAAAAAGTTAGTGTTATTAATTCTAAAATTGAATTCTCTTTTGGTCAATCTTCTGTTAATTGTATGAAATCTTCATTGGATGTTATTAGTGATAAATTAAGTTATTTTACAACTCTAATTGACGATATAAAACACGATTATATTCAAGATAATTAACTAACTACTTTGTTTAGGATTAAATAGATATGTTAAATTATAATACTAATGTATTGTTTTTGCTATAGCATTTTATACTTTTGTACAACTAAATAAACTAATTATGGCAATTGCAATCAAATCAATACCTGTACTTAAGGAAAAAGCTGCTAAAGCTTTTACCGCTACGGTTATTGCAAATTCTGCAAAAAAATCTTCTGTAGATTTTTCCAAGCAATTGTCAACTGCGTCTAAAATTTTAGCCAAAGCAAAAATATAATTCTGTCTTGGGTTTCCTGTTTGATAATTGTACACTTCAAGTTTATAACGAAGAAGTTGTGGCTTCCTGCGAACCCTTTGATTGTGGTAACGAGGATTTAAATGATTTTTTTCAAAATGATGCCCTTAATTACCAATCCGAATTACTAGGCAAAACCTATTGCTTTACCTTAGATGAAAATCCTAAAATAATTGTTTGTGCATTTACTATTTCAAACGATAGTATCAAAACAACTTTTCTGCCTAATTCCAGAAAGAAAAAAGTAATCAAGGATATTCCGAGACAAAAGCAAATGAAATCCTATCCGGCAGTTTTAATTGGAAGGTTAGGGGTAAATAAGTATTTTAGAAATGTTCCAGGAGAAATTGATCGTACCGGTAAACAACTCATGAATTTTATTAAATCTTGGTTTATAGATGGAGCAAACAAAACAGGTTGTCGTTTTATTGTAGTCGATTCCTATAACACACTTGGGCCATTAAAATATTATTCAGATAATGGTTTTATACCTCTTTTCAGTACCGAAGATCAGGAAAAAGAATTCACAGGACTTGATGCGGCTTCTACATTAGAAACACGATTAATGTTTTATGATTTAATTCTGTTAAAAGTATAATTTTCATAATAACGAATCCGTTAAAATCACGGGGACCCGAGAGCATTGATCGAACAGGAGAAGTAATAAAATTTCAATACTTACTTTATTGAAGAGTAATAGGTAACGAGTTCTCCAAACCAAAAACCGCCCGAAAAAAATACTTTTCGGACGGCTTTTTAGTTTGAGTAAGGATTTTGAATCCTTAGGGATTACAAACAACTTTTATTGTACTTTTTTGCTCCAAGGGCCATGGTTTTTGAAAGCTGGTCCTGTTAGCTTTTGTTTTTCACTGCCCGTTGTTTTTACGACAACCAATTCTTGATTGGAAGTGTTTTTCCAAGCTTGATTGTTCTTGTAGGCAGGGCCTTGAAGTGTTTCTTTATTATTATCTGAATATATTTTTGTTGGCACTATATTGTGCATCCAAGCTTTATAGTTTTTATAAGCAGGGCCTTTTAATTCATTTTGCTTTACGTCTTTTCCCCCAGTTGCAAATGCATTCAATGAAACTATCAAAACTCCTAAAATCAATGCTACTTTTTTCATGTCAATTATTTTTTATGGTTCTTGACAAAGTTACATCCAATAAGAGGCATTCAGGATTATGGGAATCTACCCTATTTGCATCCGTATAAATACGGATAGACTACATATTGGGACACGGATAATACTGATGAAACGGTTTTTTTAATTGTTTTAGCAACAAATCGGTGATAATCTGCGTGACAAAAACAATAATACCTATCCAATACGAATTCTGGGTTTTATATTAAACGCAATTGGGTGGCTTTTTTGATGAGTTCGGCGGTGTTTTTTACTTCCAGTTTTTTCAAAATATTGGCGCGATGTGTTTCTATGGTTCGGGAACTCACAAAGAGTTTGGCTGCAATTTCTTTAGTGGTTAAGCCTTTGGAAATCAAACCTAAAACTTCGGATTCTTTATTGGACAAAATAGCTTCACTGATACTTTGTGTAGACATGAAGTTGATCATCTTTTCAGAAATTTCGGCACTAAAATACTTCTTCCCTTGGGACACCGTTCGAATAGCCAAAATCAATTCGGCTTCATCGGTGTTTTTCAATAGGTAGCCGTAAGCGCCCATTTTGGCACATTTGGCGATGTAATTCCCATCATCGTGCATCGAAATCACAATGGGTTTGATGTCAGCATCCAGGTTTTTTAATTCTTTCAACACCTCAAAACCGTCCAGTTGGGGCATCGTAATATCCAGCAATACAATATCAGCCTCAAACTGCTTTTTAACAAGCTCCATAAAGGCCACACCATCACCTACACTTTTAACTATCTGGATATCTTCGTGTTTTCGTAACAACTCAGCGAGTCCATTTCGAAAAAGCTCATGGTCATCGGCTATGATTAATTTGATTTCGTTCATAATTCTATAGGTAATTCAATTTCAAAACTCGTATTTCCAGGGGTGGCATCAATGGTAATTTTACCATTGCAAATTTCTACTCGCTCTTTGATGTTGCTAATTCCAGAACCTAATATAACTGTATTAATGTCAAACCCAATACCGTCATCAAAATAAAACAACGAAATAAACTCATCAAATTCTGAAAGTGTAATTCGGATGTTCTTGGCTTGAGCGTGTTTTAACGAATTGTTGATTAACTCCTGGCATATTCTAAACAGGTTAATGGCTTGATGGTTGGTAATATTAGAACCTTCCTGTTGGGTTAAATCTTCGTATTCAATGGTTACGTTAGTCGATTTTTTCAGACTTTCGATAAAATTCGTCAAAGTGACCCCAATTCCAAAATCGTCTATCGAAGCCGGCATTAAGGCATTGGACATCAATCGGATTTCAGAAATGGTTTCATCCACAATTTTTTTCATTTCTGCTTTTTTCTCTTCGTTTTCCACTCGGTTTTCAATGTAGTGTTTCAAAGAGGTTAAATAGGGACCTACACCATCATGCAACTCCCGCGATAGACGACGTCTTTCGTTTTCCATACCCTCAACCAACATTCGTTTGGATTGGATTCTGGTATTTTCTTCATTGTTTCGGAATTCTATCAGCTTATCCCGCATCGCCAAAAGACTTTTCCCCAAAAGGTCGTTGGAACTTTTAGGTTTGTATTTGGTATTCAAATTCATTTTTCCAATAGCATCCGAGAATTTTACGGCTCCTTGCAAAGAGGCTTTCAAATTTGCCAGCGCCTCAAACATTTCCTTTATTTCCTTAGAATTTTTTATAAATTCATTCGTTTGGTTATAATCTCCTTCGGCCATAATGCGGAGACTTTTTTGCATGTTTTTTATGGGATTGGTAATAATTCGGGTCAGAAAAAGTGAAAGCATAATCCCTAATAAAAAAATACCCAAGGTTATACCCGCAAGTCGTAGCCTCAATTGTTTTAAAGGAACTGTGACTTCATCGACATCCATTTCCGATAGTATAGCTATCTTTAAATTCGGAATATCAAGCAAACTGTACACACTATAAACATCGACCCCTCTATAATCTTCAAAAACGCCTCTGCCATTGATGCCCTTAAAAGCATTGGTTACGCCTTTGGTATTAACAGCTAAGCTATGAGGAATTTTATTAGGATAAAAACGAGATTGAGACCGCATTCTATAATCAGACCCAACGAGATAGGATTCTCCGCTGGCTCCCATTCCGGTACGTTCAAGAAGAATATCTTTTATTTTGTTGTAATCTAGGATTTTAATTTTCGTCCCCGCTTTCGAATGAGACACAAAACCAATCGTTGTTTTTTTATCCACATGATAAGGGGTGAAATCGTGAATTCCGTCCCTGTTTGTAATACTGTCAGGAAGCTTTAAAACGGTACTGTCAAGGCTTGGATTGGCTGATTTGGAAGCCTCAAAACGCTCCCATTCTGATTTCAATAAATGCTCAATCTGGTTTTTCTTGAGGGTTTTAATGGAGTTTAATTGCAACAACACACGATCGTCTAAAACCCTTGAAAACTGTTGGTACGAAGAAAAAGACAACAACGTAATAACCAAGGCAATTAAACTATTAATTATAATCAGTATTAAGGTTTTGATGTTCATTGCCATTTATTTTAAAGCTACAGTTGGTTTCGCATTATATTGGGATGCTTTTGACTTTGAGCCTGAAAGTCGTTTAACAAATATAAAAGAATTAAATCGAATATAAAGTTGAAGAGACTTTTCCTTGGTTAGAACACAATGTTTTCATCACGGAACATGGGGAAAGGGGAGGAGAAATGATTTCACAGTGTTTAATGGGTAATTAAAATAAAAAAAGCTATCCTTAATGAATAGCTTTTGTATCGACTGAGATTCAATTTTTCTCTAAACAAACTTCCTGATACTCATCATCACCCCAATATGCAATCCTTCGTGGAAACTATTAAAGTCAATAGCGTCCTCAGCGCTTGTAATCACATAACCAGTAGAAGTAGGGTAGTCCGAATAATTTTTAAAAAGTCCGTTGGCATAATCTTTTTCCGTTTGCGCAATTGTTTCGGTTAATAAGCGTTTAACTTCTGCAAGCTCTTCGGCAGTAGCAGGAGCGGTAACGGAAGTTCCTTTTTTGTATTTTTCGACTAATTCGTCTGAAACAATCATTGGCAGTCCAGATAATTTATAGACTAGCAGTTGTTGGGTCACCACGATATGAGCAATATTCCAAAATAAGTTATTGGTAAATCCTGTTGGAATGACATTAAGTTGTTCTAAACTGTAGTTTTCTAAAAAAGAACCAACTATTTTTCGTTGCGTTCTAGAGAGTTCAAAATTGGGTTTCATTTTTTATATTTTTCGATAAAAATAAACAATTTCCCCCTTAAATAAAGTTACTTTGCAACAAGAAAATCTATTATCATGAACAAAATATACTATTTAGCCAGCTGCGATACCTGCCGAAAAATCATCAAAACATTACCCAAAGACAATGATTTAGTCTTTCACGACATCAAACAAAATCCGCTAACAGAGCATGAAATAGAGGAGTTGTACCAACTAGCAGGAAGTTATGAAGCTCTTTTTAGCAAAAAAGCCGTTTTGTACAAAACACTAGGCTTAAAGGATAAAAATCTAACCGAAGCCGATTATAAAAAATATCTTCTAGAGCACTACACCTTCTTGAGTCGTCCCGTTTTTATCATCAATGGCGAAGTTTTCATTGGCAACAGCCAGCAAAATATGTTGAAAGTGATGAAAGCTTTGGGGGCTTAAAAGGTTTTTCTCATCCAGTTGACGTGGTTCTCGATACAATTTTTAAGAGTTAAGCTGTCGCAAACTCTTAAAAATCACTCGAACTGACGTTTCAAAATGTACGTTTTAGTCATTTAGGTTCGTCACTTCGAGTGTTTTGATTTGAATAAATTTGAATTAACGAGAATGTTTGATAAATCAAAATGTATCGAGAAGTATTTAGGATAAATGATGAGGTTTGTATCATGTAAAACACCTCTAATTACCAAAAAAACTTTTTCCTTATCTTTGAGCACATTTATAAAAATTTATGATACAATCAATGACCGGTTTTGGTAAAGCCACTTTGCAATTACCAACCAAGAAAGTTACCATCGAAGTAAAATCATTAAACAGCAAAGGTTTAGATTTGAATGTGCGCATGCCTTCAGTTTACCGCGAAATGGAATTGGGATTGCGTACCCAGTTGGCCACCAAACTCGAAAGAGGAAAAGTAGATTTTTCTATTTTTATCGAAAGCACTGCAGAACAAACTTCAAACAAAGTCAATGTGCCTATCGTAAAAGCATACATCAATCAACTACGTGAAGTATACGCTGACGCAGATGAAACCGAATTGATGAAAATGGCGGTGCGCATGCCAGACACCATGAAAATCGAAAGAGAAGAAATCGACCCTAACGATTGGATTCAAATCCAAGCCGTAATTGAAGAGGCGGTTCAAAACATAAAAAACTTCCGTAGAGACGAAGGAGCATCATTGGAAAAAGAATTCCAATTGCGTATTGCTAATATCCGTCAATACATGAACGAAGCTTTGGAGTTAGATCCTGAACGTGTGGCGGCTATCAAAGAGCGTTTGCAAACTGCCATTGCTGAACTTGAAGTCAATGTGGACGAAAATCGTTTCGAACAAGAACTAATTTACTATTTAGAGAAATTAGACATCACTGAGGAAAAAGTGCGATTGACAAATCATTTAGACTACTTTCTAGAAACCATCAATGGAAGCGAAGCCAATGGTCGTAAACTAGGATTCATCACCCAAGAAATGGGACGTGAAATCAACACGATGGGCTCTAAGTCTAATCATGCTCAAATGCAAAAACTAGTCGTTCAAATGAAGGACGAATTAGAAAAAATTAAAGAACAGGTTTTGAACGTTTTATAATACTTTTTTGGATATTAGTAACAGTTAAAAAATGGGTAAATAGTTTTTAATTTGTGCCAAAAAAGACAAGAGTAGGCTAGTTAATTGGTGTAATTAGTGGTAAAAAAAAGATACTGAAATAAATTCAGCATAAAATGAAAAAAGGAAAATTAATCGTATTCTCTGCGCCATCAGGTTCAGGAAAAACAACTATAGTAAGGCATTTATTAAAACAAGAAGATTTGAATTTAGAATTTTCTATTTCGGCTGCTACCCGTGAAGCACGTGGCGAGGAAGTAAGCGGAAAAGATTATTACTTTATTTCTCTCGAAGAATTCAAACAACACATCAAAAACGAAGATTTCGTAGAATGGGAAGAAGTCTATCGTGATAATTTCTATGGGACGCTTAAGAGTGAAGTAGAACGTATTTGGGCTTTGGGCAAAAATGTGATTTTTGATATCGATGTGGCAGGAGGTTTACGCATCAAACACAAATTCCCTGAAGAAACTCTAGCCGTTTTTGTAAAACCACCCAGTGTCGATGAACTAAAACGAAGACTTAAAGAACGTTCTACTGAAAGCGAAGACAAAATCAACATGCGTATCGCCAAAGCACACGTAGAACTAGCTACAGCTCCACAATTTGATGTTGTTATCAAGAATTATGATCTGGAAGTGGCGTTGAAAGAAGCGTACGATTTAGTGAATAAGTTTGTGAATGAATAAGCTTTGTCGCTAATGTTTGATTAAACATATAAGTCATAAACGTTTTTAGAACCATTAGGAGATTAAGAAAAGTTAAGCATAGTGCTTAATGAAACTTAATTTTTTAATGGTTTTATTTTTTAGTCACTATTTGGTTGTTTTAACCTAGATTGCGCATTAGAACACAGCCAAAACGGATTTACACAGATTTTTTAATTGTTTTTGTAAAATAAAATCTGCGGAAATTTATCTAATCTCCCTTTCGGCAGACAGGTCTGCGTGAAAAAATCAATAAAATCCTAATGCAGATTTTGAGTTTATACAACATTTTTGACCACATTACCTAAAATAAGAAACTCCATGATTTGCATCATGAAGTTTCTTAAGTAGTTCAAGTTAATTGTAAATTATATTCAAACAAAATTGATTTTTAGGTTAACGACTTCCCCATCAAATTAGTTATTTCTTCTTCCTCAATAATTGGGTTTGCACCTTCGTGACTGGCGACTAAAGCACCAATGGCACAGGCGTAATCCAAGGCGTCTTGAGGGTCTGCTTTTTTCATGATTTTATTGATTAGAGTTGCAAGGAATGAATCTCCAGCACCTACAGTATCAACTACCACGATTTGGTATCCTGAATTGTAATAAAACGTACCATCAAAGTATAAAACAGCACCTTGACTTCCGCGGGTTACACAAATGCATTTGGTATTGGTTTGTTCTGCAATAAACAAAACGGTTTGGTCAAATGATGGCGAACTAGGTCCTATTAGGTCTGCGATTTCGTAGATTTCGTCATCATTAAACTTTATAAAATCGGCTTCATTCATTAAATGTGACAACACCTCGGCCGTATAATGCGGCTTACGCAAGTTGACATCAAAAATTTTATATTTCGCGATTTTCAATAGCTCATACAAGGTGTTTCTTGATACTTCATCTCTAGAAGCGAGACTACCGTAGATGAAAGCATCAGCATCCTTGGTTAGGTTTTGAGCCGTTTCGGTTAATTCGATTTTGTCCCAAGCTCTTGGGTGATTAATGGTATAAGAAGCAGAGCCACTGTCGTCTAAGACTACTTTGACTTTTCCTGTTTTAAATTCAGAATCTATTTGGATTCCAGTTGTATCCACATGGTTAACTTTCAAAAAATCAATTAACTTCCTTCCCTTTTTATCGTTTCCAATTTTACTGATAATAGAGACCTCATTTTTCATAGACTCTAATCTCACAGCAACATTGAGGGGTGCTCCCCCAATTTTTTTATGCGTTGGAAACACATCCCACAAAACTTCTCCAAAACAGGTTGCTTTTATCATTATTTCTTAATTAAAAAGTTGCTATTCATCTCCACTATACATTTCTCTACACCAAAAGCGATGATATCTTTGTAGGCTTTTGTAAAAGCTTCACAAAAAACAGCTGATTTACTTAAATTACCAAAAACGGCTTCTTGCGCTAAAAATACTTCTGGATTGTTTTTAGCTAATAAAGCTTGTTCAAAAAGTACGTCTTGCTGTGCATCTTTGATGTTTATAGCTTCGTTCTTTTCATTCAATCCTAAACTATAAATAGCCCAAGCTGCGATAACAAATGCCGCATAATTAATTGTTCCTGTTGATTTTAACTGCTCATAAACTGTTGGTAAAATAAATTTAGGGATTTTAGCCGAACTTTCCGAACAGATTCTATCAATTTGATCTTTGATATAAATATTACTAAATCTTTCGATTAATGTTTTTTTGTATTTAGGCAAATCCATTCCGTCAAGACCATGAAGAATTGGTGTTACTTCATTATCTAAATAAATAGATAAGAATGTAGCAATTGCAGGGTTACTAATGGCTTCATCAATAGTTGAATACCCCATTAAACCTCCTAAAATTCCAATTACAGAATGTCCAGCATTCAGCAAACCTAGTTTCATTTTTTCGAATGGCTCAACATCCGTTACAAACTGAACTCCTACCGATTCTAAATTAGGTCTTCCGGCAATAAAGTTATCTTCAACTACCCATTGTTGAAATGACTCACAAACCACTGGCCATTGATCTTCAATTCCTGAAGTTTCAGCTAAGTGACTAATGTCTGAAGGAACTGTTGCTGGCGTGATTCTATCCACCATACTGTTTGGGAACGAAACATTAGCATTAATCCAATCTAATAATTCAGGCTCAGCAAACTGTACATACGACAATAACATTTTCTTAGCCACATCTCCATTTCCTTCGATATTATCACAAGAAAGGATGGTAATTGGTCCGCTATTTGTTTCTTTACGTAGTTTTAATGCTTGTGTCAAATACCCAAAAATGGTTACTGGTGCAGCTGCATTTTTACTATCGTGTATAATTTGAGGATTGTCTAGATTAAAAGCACCTGTGGCTTCGTTCAAATTATATCCACCTTCGGTAATCGTTAGTGTGATAATTTTAACGTCTGGACTTGCCATTTTTTCAATAACTGCTTTAGGACTATCAGGAGCGTATAAATACTCTGTAATTGAGCCTATTACCCTTTTGGTTAAAGTGCCATCCAATTCTTTTACAACAAGTGTATACAAACCGTCTTGGTCCTTTAGAGTGTTGTAAATTTTTTGGTCAAAATGCAACAAAGCGACTCCGCAAATTCCCCAATTTGAATTGGATGCATCATGTAATAATTGGTCTAAATACATGGCTTGGTGTGCTCTATGAAAACCTCCAACACCTACGTGAACTATTCCAGTTTTTATATTTTCTCGATTATATTGGGGCGTAGAAACCCTT
The DNA here is from genome assembly GCF_034119845.1 of Flavobacterium sp. NG2. Taxonomy (NCBI): domain Bacteria; kingdom Pseudomonadati; phylum Bacteroidota; class Flavobacteriia; order Flavobacteriales; family Flavobacteriaceae; genus Flavobacterium; species Flavobacterium sp. NG2. Next base: position 1,002,716 of record NZ_CP139420.1, read on the forward strand.
TCAGAAATGTTTGAGACATTTCTGTTATTTAATTTATAATGTTCCATGATGCTTATTTTTTTCCTTCGAATTTTTGAAATAATACGGCTAGAATGATGATTCCACCTTTGACAACTTGTTGTGGATAAGAAGGTACGTTTAATAGGTTTAAGATATTTCCAATTAGTCCTAAGATAAGAACTCCCATAAGTGTGTTGATGGCTGTTCCTTTTCCTCCATTTAAACTAGCACCACCAATAACAACTGCTGCAATGGCATCTAATTCCCAAGCTACTCCCATGTTAGGAGACCCTAAGTTGGTTCTTGAAGCAGTAATCACTGCGGCAATAGCGGCTAATGAGCCTGAGATAGCGTAAACCAAAAACTTGTATTTGTTTACTTTAATTCCAGACAAACGAGAAGCTTCTTCGTTACTTCCCATTGCGATAACTAAACGTCCAAAGACATTATAACGTAGCATTACCGATGCCATTGCAACGATTATGAAAAATACGATGGCAATATTTGGAATCCCAAGAGTTGATTTATTAGCAAAATCAGACATGAACTCTCCACCTGGAGAATCAAATGTTACAGGAGAACCTTTAGAATAAATAAATCCTAATCCTCTAGCTACGGTCATCAAGGCTAAGGTGGCTATAAAAGGTGCCATTTTTTGATAAGCAACTAAGTAGCCAGATAAACTACCCAAGGCAAAACCTAAAATAATGGTTGCTAATATCGCTACAGGTAATATGACCGTATTAATCAAAAGAGCAAAAGTTACGGCTAATAAAGCCACCATAGAACCTACAGAAAGGTCAATACCGCCAGTAAGAATTACAATTAACATTCCGATACTAATAATTCCAATACCGGATACTTGTTTTAGTAAATTAGAAAGATTGGTTTCTGTAAAAAATACATCAGAAATTAATGCTGAGAAAATAACCAGCATAACAAATATAAAAATCGTATTGTATTTGATTAAAAAATTTAGGATTCCACCAGAACCGCTAGACTGTTGTTTTATAGATAAATTCATTGTTTTGATATTTTAGTAATTATTATTTATTGTTTTAATGCTTCGCCAATCGAATACCTTAAAATGTTTTCTTCTGAGAATTTTTCTTTCGGCAATTCGCCAAAGATGGTTCCCTTATGCATCACTAGAATTCGGTCTGCAATTCCCATAATTTCAGGCATATCTGAAGAAATAACAACAACACCAACTCCTTTTTTAGCTACTTCGTTTATAAGGTTGTAAATCTCTACTTTAGCACCTACATCCACACCTCTTGTTGGTTCGTCAATAATAATCAGTTTGCTATCAATACTTAGCCATTTTGCTAAAGCTACTTTTTGCTGATTTCCTCCAGATAAATTTTTGACATCCACTTCACAACTTGGTGTTTTAATATTCAGTTTCCCGATTAAACCAAGAACGTTATCAAATTCTTTTTGATTATTTATAAAACCTAGTTTGCTTGAAATAGGGCTAAAACTGGTTATACTTATATTTTTTCTAATAGAAAGAGGTAAAAACACACCTTCTTCTTTTCTGTCTTCAGACACAAATCCTATTTCGTGTTTCACAGCATCAACAGGTGTGTTTGTTGTGATTTCTTTTCCGTTTAGAATTAATGTCCCCGATTTCTTTTTATCGGCACCAAAAATAAGTTTTGCCATTTCGGTTCTTCCGCTTCCTCCTAAACCTGCAATTCCAAGTACTTCACCAGGACGAACAGAGAAAGAGACATCTTTTACAAAACCATCACTTCCGTAAAGGTTTTTAACTTCAAATACAGGATTGACACTCGTATTTGGCTCACGTGTAGGATATAAATCCTCTAAATCTCGCCCAATCATCAACTTAATAACATTGTCTTTATCAATGTCTTTGGTAGCCATACTTCCTGTGTCTACACCATCTTTAAGTACCGTAATGGTATCTGCTATTTTGAATATTTCATCCAAATGGTGTGAAATGTACACGATAGACATTCCTTCTTTTTTAAGTCTTAGAAGGTTGTCAAACAATTTCTGAGCATCATTTGGATCAAATACTGTAGTAGGCTCATCCAAAATCAATACTTTGGTATCTTCTGACAGTGCTTTGGCTATTTCGACTACTTGTTTTTGAACAATACTTAAATTTCTAACCATTGCCGAAGCATCAATTTCAAAACCTAAGGAATCAATTAAATCTTGAGCATCTTTTGTGATTTGTTTCCAGTTCATCCAAAATTTACTAGCTCCTAATTTGTGTAAATAAATATTTTCAGCAACTGATAAGTCATTTACTAAGGACAATTCTTGATACACCACACTAATTCCTAACATTTGGCCATAGTGTGTGTTTTTTGGATTAATTTCTTCTCCATTTAGCAAGACTGTACCACTATCCTTTTGGTGTACACCACTTAGGATTTTAACTAATGTAGATTTTCCTGCACCATTCTCGCCGAGTAAAGCATGGATTTCTCCATGCTTTATTTTTAAATTAACCCCTTCAAGTACTGAAACAACACCAAAACTCTTGGTTATTCCTGTCATTTCAACTCGGTATTCACTTTTCATATTTTCCATACTAGTTTAGTTTTGTACTATTAAAACAATGCTTTAGGATTGTAATACTGAGCAGCGTTTTCTTTTGTAATTAATAAAGGAGCGGTATATGATGTTTTTGGGAAATCTCTTTTACCATTGATGTATTGAATTGCACATTCAACCGAATTTTTTCCAATTTGAACTGGACTATTCATTGCTGTACAACCGTAAAAATTAGTATCCATTATATATTTAATCGCTTCTTTTTGACCATCAGCACCTGCTACAATCAAAATGTCATTTGTTTTTCCTGCTTGAGCGATTGCTTTAATAGCACCCAATACACAAACATCAGATTCTGTCAATACCACATTAATATCTGGATGCGCTACCAATACATCTTCCATCGCTTTCAATCCGCCTGCATAGGTCCAATCAGTATACATTTGTGTTTTTACATTAAGGTCGATATATCCTAAAGATCTTAATTGCTCTTCAGCAATACCTTGTAAAAGTCCTTGCTTACGAGTTCTTCCTACTGGATTTCCTGCATTACCACTTAATAAGGCAATTTTCATTTTCTTAGCTCCAAATTTCTTTGCTACCCACTCTCCAGCTAATTCTCCATTAGCCAAGTTGTTGGACTGAATTGTTGTTACATATTCAGCAGAAGGATCAATAGAACTGTCAATAATAAATACCGGGATTCCAGCTTTTGCAGCCAATTTTGTTACTCCAACTAATGCATCAGGATCTTTTGGATTTAATAATAAGGCATCAACCCCTTTTGTAATTAAATCTTCAACAGCTGCAATTTGCTTGTTGATATCTCCTTGGCCATCTGCAGACAAAAATGTCATTCCGTTAGCTTCGGTAGTTTCTTTAATACTTGTCAAAAGCGCTTGGTAGTAAGGTGCATCTAATGAAGGAGTACAATATCCAATTTTCATTCCTTTTAAGTCCTTCTCACTTTCAAATTTTCCTCCAGTGTTTTCGGTAACTTCAGTTTCCTCTTTTGTATTTTTATCTTTATCAATACAGCTAGTTGCGCTTGTAATAATTGCCAACATCAATAATGGCTTAACCAATTTTTTCAGTAATGTTTTCATATTTTTTAGTTTTGATTGTTAATGTATTTTTGATTTTATAATAATTTTAAGTCAACTTGAAGAACTGTTTTTTGTTTTTCTGGATTCCACATCGCTGTTACGTCCACTGGTAAAACATAGTTTCCTAATTTTACATTTTTAGAAAGGACTGCTCCAACATTAATGAAGTTACCCTTACCTTCTGTATAAAATGTTTTATCTGTTACAAATGACCATGCTCCTCCGGCAAAAAGGGAAAGACAGCTTTGGTTCTTCTTCCATACTTTACTTTTAACTTCTAAGTAATGAGTGTAAGAGTCTTTAAATGAACCATCTGATTGTACTTCATAATCTCCTGAACCACCTGCAAGAATCGTTGCTAAATATAAAGAGGTGCTTTTTGAAACTTGGTAACCAAAGTTTAAATCTACGAAATTATATCCTTGTGTTTTGTCGTAACTCCAATAATGTAATACATCACCACGCTCTTCAACACCAGTATAGTTATTGTGTGTTACTGCTTCTATGAAAAATTTGTCTGTAAAATGATAAGCTGTATAGATGGAGAATTCTTTGTAATGTGCACCTACTTGGTCCCCTGCTTTATTGGTAACATCAGAAGCTGATCCAGCACCACCCCATAAACCAAAGGTGAATTTTTTATCTCTACTGTTGAATTCTAAATTAGTGGCTACCATTGGACCAGGTGTTACAACAAATCCATGCCATAAGTGCATGTTTTTTAAACGCAATCCAAATGAAAATGCCTCATAATTTTCATCAACTGCCTTTGTTTTTTTGAACACCTCATTTTTGTTTTTTTGTGCCTGAATTCCATTTACACTAAAAAGCAATGCGAAAGTAAGTAGTTGTACAATAGTTTTTTGCCTCTGTTTAATCCCTGTTAAAACTGCTGAGGTTTTGGTTAAATGTTTCATAATTAATAAATCTTAGTTGTTTGTTAGTTCGTTTTAATAAAACGTATTTTGTACGCTTTATTAAAACAAAGATAGAACTATTTTTGACATAAATAAAAATAATAAGTCTAAAAAAAACGTTTAATGCAAAATTAAAATTCTTTTTTTGCTATTATCCCATATATTTCAAGGCTTTTAGGAGAATAACTAATTACGTAAAAAATACGTTTAATAAGTGTAAAAGGAGAAAAAACTGATACTGAAGTTTAAAACCACATCCAAAAAAACGGTATTTAGGCCTAAAAAATCAGATGCGAACGCTGCTATTTGCACAAAAAAATCCCAAAAACCATCATTTTTGGCTTTTGGGATATCTAAATTTAACTTTTACTAAAAAAAACAATTCTTAGCCGTTGGGTGTATTTCATAAAAACAAAAATCAGACACCTATAATCATAGAAAAAGTGCGATAGTGCACAATTGTTTCGATAATTCGAGCTTTTGTCTGGGGTCACATAGCTATATTTTGCTAAGTTGAAGTCTAACATCTTATTCCAAACGATAAAAAAAGATGTTTCTAAGTGTTTAAAAATAATTATAGCAATAGGTTAAACCTTATCGATAGATTGGTTGGCTGTAGATCTTATTTTATAGGTATTACATTTTTTTAATCACATAGGTCACAATGCCCCAAATGATTAATTGATTGTCTTCGTTTATTTTAATGGGGGTATAATTAGTGTTCTCAGGCATGAGGAACAAGCAGTCTTTCTCCAGTTTGATGCGCTTTACGGTAAACTCACCATCTATAAAGCAAACGGCAATTTTGTTATTTTGAGGTTCCAAGCTTCTGTCTACCACTAACACATCTTTATCGTGTATTCCAGCATCAATCATCGAGTTGCCTTTGACTTTGATATAAAAAGTAGCCAGCGGATTTTCGCTTAACTCTTTATTAAGGTCAATGTTGTTTTCCATAAAATCGGCTGCAGGCGAAGGAAAACCAGCCGAAACGCCATCTGGAATAAAGGGGATGCGCAAATCACTTTCGTAATCTGGTTTATAGAATAGGAGTTTATTTTCTTTTTTAGCCGACATTGATTTCTAGAATATCTTTATAATTAGTAGTGTATTTGGGTGATAAATGATTTTGATTCATGTCCCAGGTCAATTTTAAATTTTGGGAAGCCAACTTGATTTTGGTAGCTCCCAGCTTATGATTGATTCGGTCCATAACCTGCATCAAAGCGAGATGCTTAGGATTCTCGTCTTCAAAAAGTTGGAATTGCTTTTTGTTTTCATCCGTAAGTCCCTTGACGATAACACCCGCTTTTTTGAATTTCAAATGCTCATTTCCTTTGTGTAATTGTTTTAATAAACGAACAGCTTCATTGGCAATAGTCAAACTAGAATGTGTTCCAAAGGGCAGATTGACTGCTGCATTAAAATAATATTTATTGGTTTCTACGCGGTGTTTGTCAATCACTAACATCACAATAATGGTATGGCAACAAGATTTTTGTTTGCGTAATTTTTCGGCACAAACGACGGCAAAGGTGGTTATTCTTTCGCGAAGCAAATCAAAATCAGCGATTTGTTTGGGAAAGCTACGGGTCACGGATATGCTTTTTTTCTGTTCCACAATGGGTTCCAAATCCAATACCGAATTCCCCTCCAGTTCATATTTCAATCGCATACCTATCACGCCCATTTCTTTTTTAATCCAAGCCTCGTGTTGGGGCTGAATAAAATCATAAGCGGTATGGATATTTCGTAATTTGACTTTTTTGATGGTTTGGTAACCAATGCCCCAAACGTCTTCAATTTTGGTCCATTTCAAGGCTTTGATGCGTTTTTCATCCGAATCGATTATATGCACCCCTGAAGTGCGGTCTTGAAATTTCTTTGCAATTTTATTCGCCACTTTGGCCAATGCTTTAGTATTGGCAAAACCGATGCATACAGGAAGGCCTACCCATTTGTGAATACGCTGTTTCATCTGAATGCCGTAGTTATGAAAGTCCGCTACAGCAAGACCGTCAAAATTCAGGAAAGCTTCGTCGATACTGTAAATCTCAAGATTAGGGGTGAACTGTCCTAAAATTGCCATTACCCGATTGCTTAAGTCTCCATAAAGTGCGTAATTGGACGAAAAAACCTGAATCTTTTTATCGCGTATGAGGTCTTTGATTTGGAAGGCTGGCGCACCCATAGGAACTCCTGCTTCTTTGGCTTCGTTACTGCGCGCTATGACACAGCCGTCATTATTAGACAGAATAACCACTGGTTTTCCATTCAATTCAGGACGAAAAACCCGCTCACAAGAGGCGTAAAAGTTGTTACAATCGACTAGTGCATACATAATACAAAATTAGGCAATCGAACGGTAGAATACCTCCGAACGCATCTAAATTTATCAACCACTAAATCCTAAATTAATCCTAAACAGCATTATTTTTACCATAAATCGCTTTACATTTGTATATACAAATATTTAACAGCAATGGAAAACAAATTAAAAATTCAAATATGGTCGGATATTATGTGTCCGTATTGTTATATAGGAAAAAGAAGGATTGAGGGTGCTTTAGCACAATTTGGTCATCAAGAGGCGGTCGATATCGAGTGGAAAAGTTTTCAATTAGACGCCAACTTTGTAGCATCAGCAGATGATAACATTTACGACCATCTTGCCGAAAAATACCGTAAAGACCGCGAATGGGCTAAGGAAATGGTCGATAATATGACTCAAAACGCTAAAAATTCGGGATTGGATTTCAATTTTGACAAAGCGATTTTGGCGAACTCGTACAACGCACACCGCTTATTGCATTTGGCCAAAAAACACGGTTTAGGAGACGCCTTAAAAGAATTATTATTCAAAGCGTATTTAACTGACGGAAAGAATGTGGATGATTTGGCAACCTTAAGCGCCTTAGGACAAGAAGTAGGCATGAACAAAGAACTAGTAGAAGGTGTTTTGAACTCTGATGCTTATGGAGATGCCGTTAAACAAGATATGATGATGGCACAGCAGATAGGGATTCAGGGTGTACCATTTTTTGTGTTTGATGATAAATATGCGGTTTCAGGAGCACAACATGTGGAGACCTTTGTAAAGACTTTAGAAAAGGTTTGGGAAGAAGGTGATTTTGGGCCTAAATTGACTTTATTGAATACTGAGGAAGGTGATAGCTGTGGAATTGATGGTTGTAATTAATTATTATTCCACAGATTTCAAGAAACTGGACGGACTTTAACAAACAGTTTAAACTATTATCCACGAAAATATGCCAAATCTGCGTGCTCAATTTTTCACGCAGATTTTTGCAGATTTAGCAGATTTTTTAGAATATAAAGTACCGCTTAAAAGAGTTAAATAGAATTAAACGGATATACGCCGAAGATAAAAATTACCCTGTACGTTTCGCCCCAGGTAGTAGCGGCAGCCCCGAAGGAATGCGGTTATTTTTTACGGGAAGTACAGAGCGACCGCAGGAAGCTCCTGTACTGACCTAGTAAAAAAAAACCGGATGACAGAGGGCTATAGCGGATAACTGGAATAGGCGCATAAAAAAAGAGAGTTTCTTCCGAGCTCTCTTTTTTGTTTATTATTTTCCGTTGAAGGCGTTCATCGTATTTTCGAGACCAGCTGTACCGAAAGATTTGATGACTTCGGCAGCGAGTTCAAGACGTTCTGGAAGTTTGCTGGTTTCCTCCTCGTCCCATTCTCCAAGTACATAATCCACTTGTTGTCCTTTTTTGAATTGGTCGCTGATACCAAAACGAAAACGGGCGTATTGGTTAGTATTCAATACCAAATTGATATTCTTTAATCCGTTGTGACCACCGTCGCTGCCTTTGGGTTTGATGCGAACGGTACCGAAAGAAAGATTCAAATCATCGGTAATCACAAAAAGGTTCTCGAGTGGGATATTCTCTTTGTCTAGCCAATATTTCACGGCTTTTCCGCTGAGATTCATATAGGTGTTGGGTTTCAAAAGTAAAAAAGTTCTGCCTTTGAATTTGTATTCGGCCAAGGCGCCTAGTTTTACAGTTTCAAACGAAAGGGATTCTTTTCTAGCAAAAAAATCTAGTGCTTTAAAACCTATATTGTGGCGGGTGTTAACATATTCAACGCCTATATTACCTAGTCCTACTATTAAATATTTTTTCATGCTATCGGTTGGGTCTTCGATTTTTGTTGGTGAAAACAGTTGCTGTATCCATTGTATCATGGTGCAAAAGTAAGGATTAACCACAAAGGACACCAACTTTTTTTTAAGCCATATAAGCTAGACGTAAAACTTAAACACGAAGCGCACTAAGGAATCACAAAGGACACAAAGATTTTTTAAACCATATAAGACTTATAAGCTGGACGAAAACTTAAACGCAAAGCGCACAAAGGATTCACAAAGGACACAAAGATTTTTTAAAATTACTCTGATTTATCAAATCTGTGTTCCTGTTTTTTTAAACCATTATAAGGCATATAAGCTGGATGCAAAACTTAAACACGAAGCGCACTAAGGATTCACAAAGGACACAAAGATTTTTTAAATTTCTCTGATTTATTAAATCTGTGTTCCTGTTTTTTTAAACCATATAAGAGATTGAAGAGCATTTAAGCTGGATGTAAAACTTAAACACAAAGCGCACTAAGGATTCACAAAGGACACAAAGATTTTTTAAATTTCTCTGATTTATTAAATCTGTGTTCCTGTTTTTTTAAACCATATAAGAGATTGAAGAGCATTTAAGCTGGATGTAAAACTTAAACACAAAGCGCACTAAGGATTCACAAAGGACACAAAGATTTTTTAAATTTCTCTGATTTCTTGAATCTGTGTTCCTGTTTTTTTAAACCATATAAGAGATTGAAGAGCATATAAGCTGGGCGCAAAACTTAAACACAAAGCGCACTAAGATTCACAAAGGACACAAAGATTTTTTAAATTTCTCTGATTTATCAAATCTGTGTTCCTGTTTTTTTAAACCATATAAGAGATTGAAGAGCATATAAGCTGGGCGCAAAACTTAAACACAAAGCGCACTAAGATTCACAAAGGACACAAAGATTTTTTAAATTTCTCTGATTTCTTGAATCTGTGTTCCTGTTTTTTTAAACCATATAAGAGATTGAAGAGCATATAAGCTGGGCGTAAAACTTAAACACAAAGCGCACTAAGGATTCACAAAGGACACAAAGATTTTTTAAATTTCTCTGATTTCTTGAATCAATGTTCCAAAATTCCTAGGGCTTATAAAAAATAAAAAACCACAAACTAAACTGATTTTTCAAACTCGTAATAATTTGTGGTAATCAGTGTAATTTGTGGTAAAAAAAATCGTTTTTCAAAAGAGTATTATTTCACTAACGAAACTTCTAATGGATTATTGATGTTTTCAGAAAACTGGTTCAAGTATTCTTGCCATTCTTGAGCATTTTTGATGTCGCCTTGTTTTTTCCAAGCGAAACCAGCATAATAAACCACCTTATTATTTTTAACTTTCAAAGTAGCGTAGGCATTACTCAAATCAGGTTTTGGCGTATCGTAGGTTTCAAAATTACAGAAGTATTTTTTTGAAGCTACAATCGCAGTTCCTATTTCAGAATCACCTATAGGCTCGTAATAGCTTACCCATCCGTTTTTCTTATTGCCTGTAACCTTTCCTTTTTTTTCATGAAGGGTTAGTCCTGCTTCAATTTTCTTAGTTCCTTCTAATGAAGTTTCGAATTTTGAAAAATGACTTCCTAGGTCCAAACTAATGACTTTTGACTCTACAATTTTATTACCGTTAGCATCCCAATCTTCGTATTTCAAATAAAAACTTGTTCGAATAGGCCCTGTTGTGATGGTTCTCCATGCTGTGTAGTTTTTACCATAGTAATACTGGTCTTTTACTTTAACTGCAATTCCGCCCACACCTCTGCTGACACCCACGTGAAAATTATCTAAACCTTCACCAGTGTCTTCATGGTAAGATCCTGTTTTATCAGTTGCTTTTTTGTACCATCTATTGATAATCGGATACTCTACTCTTTTTAACCAAGCATCAACACCACTAGACAAAGTTCCTCCTTTAATTTTGTCCTCAATCATTTTTTGAGCTACTGGACCATATACTCTAAAGGCAACTTTGTTGTTTTCCCAAGTATAATCATCAGTACGTTCGGGTACAAAACGAGAATAGCAATAGTCTGGGGCTTGAGGTCTCTCTGAAGCCGTAACAGAAATCACCTCGAACTCTTGCGTAGTTTTAGCTGATACGACTGGTTGAAATAACAATTCGTCCATGGTTCCGTCTCCGTCAACATCAACTAATTGTGTTACCACTAGTTTTCCTGTTTTTTTATCTCGAATGCCTAACGGGTTCAAATCATCTACTTTCAAAAAAGACTTGGTTAGTGTAACGGTTTCATAAGAACGTACTTTATTCAAGTTGTTCTTTACTTTTACCAGAATTACTTTCTCTTTTGGAGCAAACGAAAATAATGCAAAAGCGAAAACAAGACCGCCTATGGTTTTTAATGAGGTCATGGTTGTCATAGTATAATAGTATTAGGCTTCGTTAGAAGGTTTTCCGATGGTTGCTAAAATTCCGCCATCTACATATAAAATATGTCCATTTACGAAATCACTCGCTTTTGAACTCAAAAATATAGCAGCACCTTGTAAATCTTCAGGTTCTCCCCAACGAGCTGCTGGAGTTCTTCCAATAATAAAATCATTAAAAGGATGTCCATCTACACGAATGGGAGCTGTTTGGCTGGTTGCAAAATAACCAGGTCCTATTCCGTTTGTTTGAATATTAAACCTAGCCCATTCTGTAGCCATATTTTTGGTTAACATTTTCAAACCTCCTTTTGCAGCAGCATAAGCACTTACAGAATCTCTACCTAATTCACTCATCATTGAGCAAATATTGATAATTTTACCACCATTACCGCGTTGAATCATTCCTTTGACAACAGTTCTTGAAACAATAAATGGACTTACTAAATCTACTTTTATTACTTCCTCGAAATCCGCTACTTCCATATCAACCATTGGGATTCTTTTGATAATTCCAGCATTGTTAATCAAAATATCAATAGGTCCTACTTCGGCTTCAATTTTAGCAATATTAGCAATAACTGCTGCTTCATCAGTAACATCAAATATGTATCCGTAAGCGTCAATGCCAACTGATTTGTATTCTGCTACTGCTTTATCTACTGTTTCTCTTGATGAGCGATCATTTACTACAATCTTTGCGCCTGCTTGACCTAAACCTTTGGCCATGGCCATTCCTAATCCGTGAACCGCTCCCGTTACAAGAGCTGTTTTTCCTGTTAAATCAAATAAATTAATTGACATAGTTGTATCTTTTTTTTTTTAGTTATCTTAATTCGGTTATCTTACAAAAATCCATATCTCCATAGTCTAAGTTTTCACCCGCCATTCCCCAAATAAATGAGTAGTTACTAGTCCCTGAACCCGAGTGAATAGACCATGGTGGAGAAATTACAGCTTGGTTATTATTCATCCAAATATGACGTGTTTCTTGTGGTTGTCCCATGAAGTGACAAACGGCTTGGTTTTCTGGAATTTCAAAATAGAAATACACTTCCATTCTACGATCGTGCACGTGAGCTGGCATGGTGTTCCAAACACTTCCTGGCTTCAATGAAGTCATTCCCATTTGCAATTGACAAACATCAACCACACTATTTACTATATATTTTCTTAAAGTACGTGCATTTGCTGTTTCAGGCGCTCCTAGTTCTACTACCTCTACATCGTTAATACCGATTTTCTTAATTGGATATGCTTTATGCGCTGGGGTGGAGTTGATGTAAAACATCGCTGGACTTGCTCCATCAACACTAGAAAAAACTACTTTTTCATTTCCTTGACCTACGTATAATGCTTCTTTATGATCCAATTCGTAAGCTTCTCCATTAACGGTAACTGTTCCTTTTCCGCCAATATTGATGATTCCAAGTTCTCTTCTTTCTAAGAAGTAGCTTGCTTTCAATTGGTCGATGCTTTCTAATTCAATACTTTTAGTTACTGGAACGACTCCTCCTATTATAAAACGATCATAATGGGAGTAAACTAAGTTTAATTTATCCTCCTCCATTACATTTTCGATTAAAAATTCAGAGCGTAATTTTTCTGTATCATACGATTTTACCTCTGTTGGAGATGCCGCATATCGAGATTCATATTTATTTTTCATCCTTAGTGGTTTTTAAATTTTGGTAAATATAAAAATATTTTTTCAAAATACAATCGATTGTATTTTGTTTTTTATTCACTATATTTGAAACTAACCAATTGCAGGGCAATAATATTTTTTCAAATTAATACTTATCTTTGGACGCAATAAATGACCATGAAAAACAATAATGTAACCATACATGATATTTCTAAAGCGTTAGGAATTGATAGTTCAACGGTGTCTAGAGCACTTAACAATAGTCCACGAGTTTCTCAAAAAACAAAAGACAAAATTGCAAAAAAGGCACAGGAGATGGGGTACCAACGCAATAGCTTGGCTTCAAAATTACGTACTAATAAAACACATAGTATCGGTGTCATTGTTCCTCGTATTTCGAGACACTTTTTCTCTTCGGTAATTGCTGGGATTGAGGAAACTGCTTTTGATGCGGGGTATGATGTGATTATTTGCCAATCTTTAGAAAGTTTTGAACGCGAAAAAAAATTGATGGAAACCTTATCTTCGAATAGAGTGGACGGAATTTTGATTTCGATTTCGATGGAGACGACCAGTTATGATCATTTTAAAGAATACCAAAAGCAAGGATTTCCGATACTCTTTTTTGACCGACCTTGTACTTTAGCCCACAGTACCAATATCATTATTGATGATTACAAAATAAGTTTTGAAGCAACCGAGCACCTTATTCAACAAGGGTGTAGAAATATTGTTCATTTTTCTGGACCGAAGGAATTAGAATTATACATCAAAAGAACCAACGGTTATAAAGCCGCCTTGGTAAAATACGGAATTCCAATTCAAGAAGAGTACATTCTAGAATCGCATTTGATGCAAGAAGACGGAATTGTATTGGCCAAAAAAATATTAGAACTCCCAAAGGTAGACGCTGTATTTTCTGGAAATGATACTGCAGCTATAAGTGCTATGCAGTATTTAAAAGAAAATGGAATCCAAATTCCACAAGATATTGCTTTTGTTGGATTTAGTAACGAACCCATTTCGGCTGTTATGGAACCTTCGTTGACGACCATCAAGCAACCCGATTTTGAGATGGGGAAAATTGCATCTTCGCTACTTTTTGAACAAATCGAAAGTAAATCGACGATTAAAGCAAATCAAATTAAAATCTTAGAACCAGAACTTGTTATTCGGAATTCGTCCATAAAAAAAGCCAGCAGATAAAAATCTGATGGCTTCCTTAAAAAGGTTTATGTTGATTGTTAGTTTTTCAAATCCTTAATAACCTTGAACGCTACATCTACTTGCTCTTCACTTACTAAAATGGTGAATTCATTTGAAGTAGAGATTACTTCGTTGATGATAATTCCTTCCCAAGCCAAACGTTGGAAAATAAAATAATAGATTCCAGGAATCACTATGTTTTCTTTTGGTAATTTAACCGTAATTGAAGCTAAATTTTCAATTTTTTGAAGTAATTTTTCGTTAGTAAAATGTTTATCTACTAATGTATTTACAGTATTACTCACCACGATATTGATTTCGTTCACACCTCTTGACGAAGTATAAAAAACATCTGGAAAAGCATTGATGTCTGCTAGTAACTCTGCTTGTTTGTTTAAAACTGTTTCTGAAATCGCAAAAGCATAATCAGTCAAAGCAGAACGTACAGTAATCTCACCAATATTTTTAATTACTTTATTGATTTTATGATTGAGTCTAAAATCCAACTCCTCAGTTAATCGCTTCAAAGACATTACTACAGCCCCTTGTTTTACTTCTTTGCCGAACTCACTTTCTAATTCTGACATGATATTTCTAGACAATGAAGTTAGATTAATAATCCCTAGCGATAAAGCATTCAATAAAAAAGGCTTTGTCTTGATGTAATTCTCTACAATTGACGATACAGTTTTCATAATTGATATACGTATTTTTACTTAGATTCAGCAGTTTTTCTCTGCGCTTTTTGTTAAAAACTGGTGCAAAGATAAATAAAAAACAATTTGTTACAAATATAACACGTAAAAATATCGTCTAAAAATGAAAAAAAGCATCTGTAAGGTGTTCTATTACAAAGGAATTCTTATCCTTGTGGATTGAAATCACATCAAAACGAACCTCCAAATCCAAATTTTTTGCGCATACGTATTCGTCTACAGCCCTTGTAAGTAGTCGGATTTTCTTCGAATTGACTGCTTCAATTGGTAAACCAATTTCTATCGATGAACGAGTCTTAACTTCGACAATTGCGAGGGTTTCATTTTTCTGACAAACTATATCGATTTCGGCTTTTTGAAACCGCCAATTTCGGTCTAAAACGGTATATCCATTTTCTTTTAGAAAATTTACCGCCATTTCTTCTCCTAATTTACCTAATTCATTGTGTGCAGCCATTAGTAACTTTTAACTGAAAAAATTCAAAAAATAAGTATTTGTACTAGGTTTTTAAAATAATGGATTTATTTCTGTTTTGTTTAAAAAACAAATATATCTATAGGCTTCTGAATTGACTTTGGAGAAAAATTATTCAAAGACAACAGTGGTTTTAGTTGCATTTACATCAATTGTAATAGTGTTTCCTAAAATTAAAGCGCGATTATCTTGTATATGACCCGCTGGAAAATTGTAAACAATGGGGATGTTGAAGTCTTTGGTTACATCTTCAATTATTTCAAGTGCATTTTTACCCCAAGGAATGTCATTGTCTTTCATACTGCTCATCGCACCCACAAGTATCCCTTTGATGCTTTCCAAACAACCATTGCGTTTTAGATTCAGCATCATACGATCTACATGGTATAGGTATTCGTCTAAGTCTTCGATAAAAAGAATTTTATCCTTACAATCAATCGCTGATGGCGAACCAAACAAACTGTATAAAATCGATAAATTCCCACCAACAAGCTCACCTGTAGCTGTGCCCAATTTATTCATGGCATGAGGTGCGATGCGATAACATAATTTCTCTCCAAACAATGAAATTCGCAAGCTCTCTATGGCTTCTTTTGAAGCTTTTGGAACACTTATAGGCATAATACCATGAATAGATTTGTATCCCATTGTATTCAAATGATTGTGTAAAACCGTTACATCGCTAAATCCGACAATCCACTTCGGATTTTGTTTGAATTTAGTAAAGTCTAACATATCAATCATACGAACAGTACCATAACCGCCACGCACACACCAAATGGCTTTGATATTCGGATTGTCCATTTGAACTTGAAAGTCAGCGGCACGTTCTTCGTCACTTCCAGCCAATTGGTTTTGTTCAAGACCTATCGTTTTGCCAATTACTACTTCAAGTCCCCAACTGTGTAATAAATCGATAGTAGGTTTTAAGTTATCTACAGGATTTTTTCGAGCGGTTGAAACAATAGCGATAGTGTCTCCTTTTTGCAAATAAGCAGGTGTAATCATAGAAATTTGAGATTGGCAGTTTAAACTAAAAAAAGCAAAAAATAAAAATAGGCAAGGATGCCAATTTAAGGTATTAAAAGGACACCAAATGTGCGGAATATGCATATTTTTCTTTTGCAAAATAATTAAAAATGAGTTGGCCCTAATATAGGACAAAACAAATATAAGGTTTTTAAAAATACTTTGAATAAACTAATTTTGTTTTAGTATTTTTACTACGAAATCATCTAAGAATAACGCTTCGGTTTTTACCGCAGATTGCATTAACTATTCGCTATCGCTCGTGGCGCAAATTTTATTTCAATTGAGCCGCTTTAAACGGAATTAGCGCAAATTAATGTATTCAATGTATTTCAATAAATCTGCGAATTTGCGGTTATTCTTTTTGACTCATGTTTACCTACTAAACATTACTTGCTATGAAGGCTTTGTATTATATACTTTTTGGAGCATTATGTCTATCACTAAATAGCAACGCCCAATCGAAAAAATTCAACATCCACACCATTGCTTTCTATAATTTTGAAAACTTATTTGATACGATCAACGACCCCACAACACATGATGATGAATGGACACCAACTGGATTTCAACGTTGGACTTCAAAAAAATACCATCAAAAACTACTCAATTTATCCAGAGTCCTAGCCGAAATAGGAAGTGCTGACAATCCCAATTCTCCAACACTCATTGGTTGTTCTGAAATAGAAAATCGCGCTGTACTGGAAGATGTAATCAAACAACCACTCATTATTAACAAAGACTATGGCATCATTCATTACGATTCGCCAGATAAACGAGGAATCGACGTTGCTTTATTGTATCAAAAACAATATTTCAAACCTACTTCTTATGTTAATATTCCGTTGATTCTTTATAACAAAGACCAAAAAGCAATTCCAAAAGCAATTGTAAATGACAACAGAGAGGACGATCTCCAACCTCAAACTCAAAACAATAGAATTTTTACTCGTGACCAACTTTTAGTAACGGGTTTTCTTGATAATGAAGAAATCCACATTATTGTCAATCACTGGCCTTCACGCTCTGGTGGTGAGAAAAAATCGAGTCCGCTGCGTGAAGCCGCTGGTGCTTTAAATCGTAGAATCATTGATTCCCTACAACGTATCAATCCAAAAGCAAAAGTCATCACTTTGGGTGACCTTAATGACAGCCCTTTCAACAACAGCATTAAAAGAGAACTTAACGCTAAAGCTAAGAAAGAAGAAGTTCCGCTACTGGGCATCTACAATCCGTTTGAAGAAATGGCAAATCAAGGACTAGGCACAATTGCTTTTAGAGACAGTTGGGATATTTTTGACCAAATAATGGTTACGCATTCCCTAATCCAAAGCGATTTTTCAAAATACCAATTCTGGAAAGCGGGTATTTACAACAAACCCTTTTTAATCCAAACTACAGGTTTATACAAAGGCTATCCTAAACGCCATTCTGCTACCGAGGTGGGATTTAGCGACCATTTCCCGGTTTACATTTATTTGATTAAAGAGGACAAAAGGCGATAATTTTTTAAACACAAAGGGCACTAAGAATGCACCAAGCTCACTAAGATTTTACCGCTAAGTTACTAAGCAATGAAGAAGAAATTCTACTGATACTTAAAGATCTTTAATTACACCCAACGCGTCTTTAACCAAATAAATAATTTAAAAAAAGAAACACAGATTTAAGAAATCAGAAAAATTTAAAGAAATCATTGTCAGAAAGTCAACCCGCTTAGATGCTCTTATATTTCTTAAATGTTTTAATTCCGTCATAACAGTAAAACCTTTGTGTTCTTAGTGCCCTTTGTGTTTAAGCTAGCCATCAAAAATCTTTAGTGCCTTTGCGCCCTAGCGGTAAAATCCGTACCTTAGCTCTTCACATTCAAAAAGCATTCTAAAATGGCCATAGCACCTCCTTTCAACCTACATAAATGGATTGACGAAAACCGTCATTTACTCAAACCGCCGGTAGGTAACCGCAACCTTTACAAAGAATCTGGTGATTATATCGTGATGATTGTTGCTGGGCCTAACGCACGTAAAGACTACCATTACAACGAAACCGAAGAACTTTTTTATCAAATAGAAGGCTCCATCAAAGTCATCATTCAAGAAGACGGCCAACGCAAAGAAATGGAACTTCATGCGGGCGATATGTACCTGCACCCAGCTCAAGTGCCCCATTCACCCGTTCGTTCCGAAGGTTCTATTGGACTTGTAATCGAACGCAAACGTAAGGGACTCGGGCTCAAGGACGGACTCCTTTGGCACTGCGACAATTGCAACCATAAACTATACGAAGTACATTTTGAACTCCACGATATTGAGAAAGATTTTCTAACTCACTTTAAACATTTTTATGGTTCAGAGGAATTAAGAACCTGTGACAATTGTGGTACGGTAATGGAAACTGACCCGAGATTTATTTAATATTTTAAGGAGCTATTTCCCGCTATCCGCTTTATCTTGTGGCGGCATAAATGCCCGCCGCCACAAGGATGCCGCTTCTATCGGGGCTAAAACATCCTATTTCACAAAATGATTTTTATTCAATTCAAGCAACAATGCCAACGCAATCCAACCCATTCGGAATTCAAGAAGCCTTAACACAGTTAGGAATCAAAGATCTTAATTTAGGAACTTCAACAGGAGTTGATTCCTTTTCTAATGGAACGATCTTCGAAAGTCATTCCCCTGTGGATGGTCAATTAATTTCGTTAGTTACCACTACCTCCGCTGAGGATTATGAAAAAGTAATTCAAACCGCGCAAGAGGCCTTTAAACAATTTCGCCAAATTCCAGCACCCAAGCGTGGTGAAATGGTACGGCAATTTGGAGACAAACTCCGCCAAAACAAAGAAGCTTTAGGAAAACTGGTTTCTTATGAAATGGGGAAATCGCTCCAAGAAGGCTATGGAGAAGTCCAAGAAATGATCGATATCTGCGATTTTGCTGTGGGATTATCGCGTCAATTGCACGGACTTACGATGCATTCAGAGCGTCCGAATCATCGTATGTACGAACAATACCATCCATTAGGAATCGTCGGAATCATTTCGGCTTTCAACTTTCCAGTAGCAGTTTGGGCTTGGAATACGGCACTTGCTTGGATTTGTGGAGATGTTTGTATTTGGAAACCATCCGAAAAAACACCCCTTTGTGGAATCGCTTGTCAAAATATCATTGCTGAAGTTTTAAAAGAAAACAATTTAGCCGAAGGTATTTCATGTCTTATCAACGGAGATTACACCGTAGGCGAAATGATGACTAAGGACACCCGAATTCCTTTGATTTCCGCCACTGGTTCAACCATTATGGGGAAAACTGTCGCTCAAACCGTTGCAGCGAGATTGGGAAAATCATTATTGGAACTCGGGGGAAATAACGCCATCATCGTCACCCCAGATGCGGATATTAAAATGACTATCATAGGGGCAGTTTTTGGAGCCGTAGGGACAGCAGGACAACGTTGTACATCCACGCGCCGTTTAATCATTCACGAAAGTGTGTATGACAAAGTCAAAGAAAGCTTAGTTTCTGCCTACAAACAATTGCGTATTGGAAATCCATTGGACGAAAACAACCATGTGGGACCACTAATTGATAAAAATGCCGTTTGGAAATACGAAATGGCACTAGAAAAAATCCATACTGAAGGCGGGAAAATTATTGTTCATGGAGGCGTTCTTTCGGGCGAAGGTTATGAAAGCGGTTGTTATGTACAGCCAGCTATTGCCGAAGTCGAAAATCAGTATGAAATTGTACAGCACGAAACTTTTGCACCCATTCTGTATTTAATCAAATACAATGGAACAGTTGACAATGCCATCGAATTACAAAACGGTGTTGCCCAAGGATTATCTTCGGCCATAATGACGAATAATCTGAGAGAAGCGGAGTTGTTTTTATCAGCACAAGGTTCCGATTGCGGTATCGCCAATGTAAACATAGGAACTTCAGGTGCCGAAATCGGTGGTGCTTTTGGAGGAGAAAAAGAAACAGGGGGCGGTAGAGAATCCGGTTCAGATGCTTGGAAAGTCTATATGCGCCGACAAACAAACACCATTAATTACGGTACAAGTTTGCCATTGGCACAAGGAATAAAATTTGATTTGTGATAAATGTAAATCTTCGCCTTAATAAAATGAAATATTCATTTATTGTTGACCTTGGAAAGGTCAAATGTTTATAGAAAATATGGTTTGTGTTTGTTCGACCCCGAAGGGGTCGTATAAACGTTGCTAATTGATTTTCTATAAACATTAGAATCCTTCGGATTCCATTTTATACCATCCATTCAAATAGATATTCCTTTTTGAATTCAACATTGAATTTCTCCAAAAAATCAATATACTCATGTTTAAAACTTCTTTTTGAATGATGTTCTTTTGGGTTATTTTATCACATTATCTAATGAAGAGTGACTAATATGAAAAAGCTCCAAATCCTTCTTGCCATTCAAACTTATATTTACAAAAGCCTTTTTCGTTTATAAAACTATTTGAAGATTTTTTTATTTCTCTAACCAAATCAGATAAGCAGCAAGAAGGCTTCATACCGATAAAAATATGGATATGATCTGGCATTCCATTAATGGCTACTATTTTTTGTCCTTTATTCTGTACAATTCCTGTTATGTATTTATACAACTCCTCTTCCCATTCATGGGTGATTTGAGCTTCTCTGTTTTTTACAGCAAAAACAATTTGAATGTAAATTTGGGAATAGGTACTCAAAATTTCAAACTTGGAATAAAACTTTAGATAGATTAAAAGAAAAAGGCAATTGAATCACTTCAATTGCCTTTTAAAATTTGTTGATTTATATTTTTACAAATTAAAAGAAACACCAACATTAAATACAAATTGATTGTTTAAATTTTGAAATCCGTATGTAGTAGGGTCGTATTTTGCAATAGGAAGTCCAATTTCGCTAAACAATCCAAAACCACCAGCAAAAAAGTAACGTGCACCTAAATGTGCTCCAAAGTTTTTCAAACTAATATCCAATCCAGGATAGATATCCAAATTTTCATCAAATTGAAAAACACTTCCTAAATTTGCATTAAAACGGGCTTTTAGGTCAAAACGATCTTCAAAATCAGGTTTGTCTCCAACTTGATTTTCACTAACAGATAGCAAATAAGAGGTTACAAAACCAAAAGACATACTTTCTCCTAATCCAAAATCGGTCGATAAACGGATTCCAGAACCTCCATTTTGAATATTAGCTCCAATATCAAACTTGGTGTCACCTTTACCGTTAAAAGCTTGAGCATTCACAAACATAACAGATGACAATAATAACAAAGTAAAAATCTTTTTCATAATTTACAGATTGATTAATAATTCACTTACAAAACTAAACAATAATTTTAATTCCTACCTTTCTCGTCAAAATATAAGTTGCAAACTGGCTCACTCTGCCAAAATTCTTTAGTATTAACATCCATAATTGTCAAGGGGCCTTTGAAGGCAGCACCTGTATCCATATTCCAAATACACGCCTTTTGTACTGGCACCATCTTATTGATTCGAGTTACTGGAGTATGTCCAATATAAATTTCATCATATAAAGTAAGTCGCTTAGGGTACAACAAGTCATTCGGTTTAATTGCTGGATTTAATGAAAGCGCCGTTTCCCAAAGCGTTCTATCCCAGTAAAACTGTTTAGAAAAATACTCGTAACGTATTCCATTCATATTAGTAAAACCCGCATGTATAAATAATCTATTTTTTTCATCAAGATAATAATCGTCCAATGAAAGTAGGAAATCAATATGCAATTGAATCGTTGTCTTATTTACTTGTTCGTAAGCGGTTACCGTTGCTTCTCCTCCATGTTGATACCAGAGTTCATTATCCTTATTGTCCTTTAGCCAATGCAGTAATAATTCGTCATGATTTCCTCTGATGAAAATACAATTGTTGGTCGTTTTTAATTCGATAAGATAATCTATTACCTGTGGTGATTGGCTCCAGCCATCTACATAATCACCTAAAAATATCAAAGTGTCTTTTGGTGTCACCTTGGCTCTTTCTATAATTTGGTGCAAAGCACGCAAACCACCATGAATATCTCCTATTACTAATGTTCTCATTTATATCCAATATTTCTCTAAGGACTTTTCCTTTTTTATAAAAATAAGAAAATAATCCAAACTACTTCACATCATACTTCATTTTTCTCAAAACTCGTAAGGCTTCCTTAAATGACAAATAAATTTTAGGAAAAGGTTTTAAAAGCAATTTTGCTTCAATGAGTTTTTGTTTAGCTTCCTCAAAACCATTTAGGTAACAAATCATAAATGTAGAAGGTAAATTCTCCAAATCTTGTTTTTCTCGGGTAGTTAACGGTATTCCTTTTTCTAATTTTTTCAACAATGAAATATTAGAATTATAAATATGAAACAGCATTTTTTTATTGAACTCGGGTGGCTGAAACAACATTTCGCTTTCAATTTTATAATAGCCATTTTCATAAAAATAAATGCGTTGTTGCTCTAGTGGGTAATAACTTGTTTTGTCGTTAAGTCCTAAAGGGACATACTCTGTGATGGTAAACGAATGTTCGTCGTATGTAATGGTGACTACATCTTGAGCCGAATAAAACAATTTAATTTGCTCGTTTATAAGCTCTATATCCACACGCGATAGATAGGTTGTATTCCTTACTATCTTTGGAATTCCTGCCCAACAAATCACAAACAACTCTTTGAAAACCTTGTATTTGGGCGCCATATCTTTGTGGCGAAAATTCATAAAATCATAAAAACCATCAAGGGTGTGTTGAATAGTGTTTCGGGATTGGTTTTCAATTCCAATAACCGTTTCGGTATTTTGAAAATTCTTTTCTACCTTTTCCTCTGTAGGCATGGTATTACTACCAATTCGAATAAAAACACTGTTGACAGGAATGGTATGAATGCCTTTTTTGAAAAAGGAAATGTTTTTCTTTGGTTTTATAGTAACCAGTCCCACGACTTTATCTTTGGGTAAATTTGGAAAAGGAACGTTTTCGTATTGAATCTTTGGTGGATTTTCTAAGTATGCGTTGACTAAATTTTGAATCCGACTGTCGTCAAAGAAATCATCACCTACAATCTCATTATCTAAATCTTCAACGCCTACCACGATATAAGAGTTATTTGCTGGATTTGAATTGGATAAGGCACAAATGTGTTTTAAGAACTTTGCTTTGCCTTCTCTTGTATGGAGATTCAACTGTCTTTTTTTATCATAAAAACTGCTCTCATCATTGTGAGCTAGTAGGTTTTTTACTAAAAGACGTTTGTTAATCATTTGATAATTAAGGTGTTTGTGGTTATATTAATCAAGAAATTTACACTAAAACCGAATTATTTTCGCTAAATTTACGTAAATAATATACTAATTTAAACAACTGAATGATATGAAAAGGATAAAGTTTTACTTCGCAAGTTTTTTAGCAATTACATTAGTATGTTTGCTAAATATAAGCTGTGAGAACAGCAAAGATTCAGCAGAAACTTCAAAAGTCATGGTGCGATTAACGGATGCTCCAGGAGATTATGAAGAGGTTTATATAGAAGTGGTTGATGTATTAATGAAAGCTTCTACAGATGACAATGATAAAAGTGGTTGGGTTAGTCTAGGGGATATTGGAAAAGGGACTTACAATTTACTGGAGCTCACAGGAGGTCACAGTTTATTGATTGCGGAAGGTGATGTTCCCTCTGGTTATGTGGGACAAATTCGGCTAATACTTGGGGATAATAATACTGTAAAAAAGAATGGAGTTGTTTATCACTTAGATACTCCTAGTGCACAGCAATCAGGATTAAAACTAAAAATTAATGAAACTTTAATGCCTGGAATCGTTTACGAATTCATGATGGATTTTGATGTTGATAAATCAATTGTAAAAGCTGGGAATTCAGGGAAATTCAACCTTCATCCTGTAATAAACATTTCAACCTCTGCAACCTCAGGAATAATTAGAGGAACTATTAATCCACCATTAGAAAATGATTTACAAGCAATGGCTTCTGTACAAGTGGGAGAAACCACTGTTTCAGCTTATACCAATCTTGAAGGAACTTTTCAACTCTACGGACTTCCTGCCGGAACCTATACAGTCACAATAACGCCAGATGTGGCGTCAGGAAAAGCTATAAAAACGATCACAAATGTTGTGGTAACAAATGGTATGATAACCAACATAGGTGATATTGTTCTTGATAGTAGCCCACCACTTTAAATCAATCCAAACTAAATAATCATAAAGACAGCCTTCGGGTTGTCTTTTTTTATTTCGTCAAAAGCTAATTTCCTATTATTCAATTCGAATACTATTGTTAGATTCGAATTTTCCTCATTAAAGAATAAGGATTCATTGATTATTTTGACATTTCTCTAATGTTCTTAAAATTTTAAAAATTGTATCACAATTCGTCCTTAAAATTAGGCATTTGCTTGAAGTTTTAACCATTTTTTAACATCGTTCCTTTAAAAAAAAATTCAATTTGCACTACCAAAAACAGAGCATTAATCACAAGGTTTTAAAAATATGATAATGGAAGAAAATACAGCTACTTTAGACATTAGAGCGATCAATGAAAAAATAGAAAGAGAAAGTGCTTTTATCGACCTTCTTACAATGGAGATGAATAAAGTGATTGTTGGACAAAAACACATGGTAGAACGTTTGTTAATTGGACTTTTAGGTCAAGGACATATCCTTCTTGAAGGGGTTCCTGGTTTAGCAAAAACATTAGCCATCAATACCCTATCACAAGCCGTACACGGTAGTTTTAGCCGAATTCAATTTACGCCAGACTTATTACCTGCCGATGTGGTAGGAACCATGATATACAACATCAAGCAAAATGAATTCTCCATCAAAAAGGGGCCTATTTTTGCTAATTTCGTTTTAGCCGATGAGATTAACCGTGCTCCTGCTAAAGTACAATCTGCTTTGCTAGAGGCGATGCAAGAAAAGCAAGTTACCATTGGCGATACTACTTTCAAACTAGAACGACCATTCTTAGTATTAGCGACTCAAAACCCTGTAGAGCAAGAAGGAACCTATCAGCTTCCAGAAGCGCAAGTCGATCGTTTTATGCTTAAAACCGTTATCGATTATCCAAAAATGGATGAAGAGCGTTTGGTTATTCGTCAAAACCTTAAAGGGGCTTACGAAAAAGTAAACCAAGTCGTTTCGGTAGATCAAATATTGCGAGCTCAAGAAGCCGTTCGTGAAGTTTACATGGACGAAAAAATTGAAAAATACATTCTAGATATTGTTTTCGCTACTCGTTACCCTGAGAAATACAAATTAGCCGAATTAAAGCCGTTAATTAGTTTTGGTTCTTCTCCTCGTGGAAGTATCAACTTGGCTACAGCTGCTAAATGTTATGCGTTTATCAAACGTCGTGGATATGTAATCCCTGAAGATGTTCGCGCCGTAGTACACGATGTATTGCGTCACAGAATCGGAATCACTTATGAAGCCGAAGCAGAGAATATCACCTCTATGGATATCATCAACAAAATCGTAAACGAAGTAGAAGTACCTTAAATTTAGTAGGCAGTGAACAGCTCTTAAGTAGTCAGTTTCAAATGAAACTGGATAACTGAACACTAAATTAACTGAATACTGAACACTCTAAAGAATGGATACAAAAGACCTTTTAAAAAAAGTACGGAAAATTGAAATCAAGACCCGAAGATTGAGTGATCATATCTTCTCAGGGGAGTACCATACTTCTTTCAAAGGACGTGGAATGACTTTTAGTGAAGTACGCCAATACCAATATGGTGATGATATTCGTGCGATTGACTGGAATGTGACCGCTCGTTATAACGAAGCTCATGTGAAAGTTTTTGAAGAAGAACGCGAATTGACCATGATGCTAATGGTTGATATTTCAGGTTCGGAGAGTTTTGGTTCGAATAAACAATTCAAAAAAGATATCATTACTGAAATTGCCGCTACCATGGCATTTTCGGCGACAACAAACAACGATAAGATTGGACTTATTTTATTTTCTGACCAAATCGAATTATACATTCCTCCCAAAAAAGGACGTTCCCATGTACTGCGTATCATTCGCGAGTTGATTGAATTCCATCCTAAGAGCAACAAAACCGATTTGGCGCAAGCCCTAAAATTTTTATCAAGCACACAAAAAAAGAAAGCCATCGTTTTCTTAATGTCGGATTTTATGGTAATGGATTACGAACATACTTTGAAAATTGCTTCCAAAAAGCATGACATTACAGGAATCAGGGTTTATGATGTGCGTGAAGAAAAAATGCCAAATCTAGGTATGGTCGAAATGACAGATGCTGAAACAGGCGAAACAGTTCTAGTAGATACTAGCTCCAAAACAGTTCGTATGAATTATGAGAAATACTATCTTGACCAATTGAATTACTTTAAAGAAACATTTAGAAAATCAGGCTCTGGTATTGTAAACACGAGAGTAGATGAGAGTTATGTTACTAAACTATTAGGTTATTTTAAATCGAGGTAATCATCCCCACCCAACCTCCCCAAAGGGGAGGAGACTGGAATAAATAGAAAAGGAATTCCAGTCTCGACGCCCTCTCCTATGAAGAGGGCTGGGGAGAGGAAAACATTAAACATCAATGAAAAAAACACTCTACATATTTTTACTTTTTTCTGCTTTTGTATTTGGTCAACAAAAAGGAGTAGAAACAAGTATTGACACTACTAAAAACAAGATTGGTGCCGAGTTTAAACTAACCGTTAAAACCAATGTCGATACTTTGTCAAAAGTGGTGTTCCCAAAATTGAAAAACATAGGAGCGCTTGAAGTGATTCGTTCCTATCCAATTGATACGGTTAAAAAAGACGACCGTTATGAATTGATTAAACGATATGGATTAACGCAATTTGATTCTGGACGCTATACGATTCCAAGTATTAAAATCTTAATCAACAACAAAGCCTTTTTGACAGATTCTATTCCGGTGGAAGTGGCCAATGTCCAAGTGGATACTCTGAAACAAAAGATGTACGACATCAAGGACATTGTTGAGGTAGAAAAACCTATAGGAAATTGGTGGAAATACCTTTTGGCAATTATCATTTTAGGAGCTATTGGTACAGGTGTGTATTGGTACATGAAAAAACACCAAAAGAAAAAAATCGAAGAAGAAGTGTATAAAACACCTATCGAAAAAGCGACAATTTTAATGAATACGCTGGAGCAAAAAGGACTTTGGCAAAAAGGAGAAATCAAAGAATATTACAGTGAATTGACTGATATTGCTCGTAACTATATCGAGGAAGCTATTGAAATTCCAGCAATGGAAAGCACAACATCTGAACTGATTGCGGGGCTTAAAGCGGCTTCTATCAAAAAGAAAATGAAGCTTTCGCAAGAAACCATCGAAAACTTGGAGCGTGTATTAAAGCAAGCCGATTTGGTTAAGTTCGCCAAATCAAAACCAATGGAATTTGAAATTACCGAAGACCGCAACAAAATCCAAAAAGCCATTGTTGTTCTGGATAGCGCCATCCCTGTCGAAGTTCAAAACGAAGAGGAAATGCTATTGAACGAAGTGCAAAGACAAAAACAAGTAGCGCAACAATTAGAGAAACAACGCAAAAAGCGCATTGCCATTTCTCTTGCATCCGTTTTATTTATTTTGATGGCAACCTTACTTTTCTTTATTGCCACTAAAGGTTTTGATTATGTTAAAGATACCATCATTGGACATCCAACCAAGGAATTATTAGAAGGCGAATGGATTAAAAGCGAATATGGTAATCCGTCCGTAATTGTCGAAACGCCTAAGGTTTTAAAACGTATGGATTTGACCAAATCTTTACCTAAAAACGGTTTGGCGTTGGTTAAAGAGATGCAGTCTTTTGGATACGGAAGCTTTTTAGACAACTTCTATATTATGGTTTCGACCATGAAGTACAAACAAGATACACAAACCGACTTGAATAAAGCCGTTGAAGTAACTATTCAAAGTATTGAAGCACAAGGCGCACAAAATATGATTGTCAAACAAGAAGATTTTGAAACTCCTGAAGGGGTCAAAGGTGTTAAGGCATACGGTACTTTTGTTAAGCTTGATTCTAACACTAAAACAAGTACGCAGCTATACTATGAAATCTTACTTTTTGGGCAAGATGGTGGTTTACAGCAAATCATGATTTTACATGAAGAAGGGGATAAATATGCAAATGAAATTGTCGAACGAATATTAAGTTCGGTAGAATTAAAACAACTCAATAACTAATGGGAAACATCACATTTTTAAATCCAGAATTTTTTTGGCTGTTTCTTTTAATTCCATTTGCTATTGCTTGGCTCTTTTGGAAAAGAAAACACCAATCGGCTACCTTAAAAATTAGTTCAACCAAGGGGTTTAAAGGTTCGACTACCCTAATGGCTAGATTGAAACCTTATTTAGGGGTACTTCGTATTCTAGCTTTAAGTTTGTTGATAGTAGCTTTAGCAAGACCTCGAACAGTTGATATCAGTAATAAAACTAAAACGACCAAAGGAATTGATATTGTAATGGCAGTCGATGTTTCGGGGAGTATGCTGGCCAAAGATTTAAAGCCCAACCGTATGGAAGCTTTGAAAGAAGTGGCTGGAAATTTTGCTTCCGAGCGACCTAATGACCGTATTGGTTTAGTGGTTTATGCTTCCGAGGCGTATACTAAAACACCTGTAACAAGTGATAAAGCGGTGGTTCTTGAAGCGATTAAAAGCATCAAATACGACCAAGTTCTACAAGACGGAACAGGAATCGGAATGGGATTGGCAACAGCCGTAAACCGTTTGAAAGATAGCAAAGCCAAAAGTAAAGTTATCATTCTTTTGACCGATGGTGTCAATAATGCGGGTTTTATCGAACCAGAAACAGCAGCTGATATTGCCAAACAATACGGAATTAAAGTCTATACTATCGGTATTGGAACCAACGGAATGGCTGAATTCCCGTACGCAGTAGCTCCTAATGGTCAGTTTTTATTCCAAAGAATGAAAGTCGAAATTGACGAAAGGTTGATGCAAAGTATCGCCAGAAAAACCGAAGGGAAATATTTTAGAGCGACAAGCAACAGTAAATTAGCCGAAATATATGCTGAAATTAACAAGCTTGAAACAACCGAAATCGAAGAATTGAAATTTTACGATTACGACGAAAAATTCAGACCTCTTGTGCTGTTAGCAGGTCTTTTGCTTTTGGTAGAAATTGGATTGCGAAATACGGTTTACAAGAGTTTTATTTAATTGAAACACAAAGAGCACAAAGGCCACACAAAGAACACAAAATCTAATAGAGGCCTTTAAATTAAGTGAAACTTGGTTTTAATTTAAACATAAAAAAAACAATAACATAGTGACCCTAGTGTAAACTTTGTGTCCTTAGTGGTTAAAAAAAATATGGAATTAGACGAATCAAAATATTTATACCTCTTCATTCTACTGCCTTTAGTAGTCCTTTTATTCTTGTACAATATGTATTGGAAAAGAAAAAAACAAAAGGAGTTTGGAGATATTGAATCCATCAACAAATTAAGTCCGGAACGTTCTGTTTTTAAACCAGTTTTAAAATTGATTGTGTTCTTGTTGGCTATGGTTGGATTGATTTTAGGGCTAGTAAATCCTAAGATTGGTACAAAAATGGAAACGGTAAAAAGAGAGGGTATCGACATTGTTTTTGCTATGGATGTATCCAAAAGTATGCTTGCCGAAGATATTGCTCCTAGCCGTTTAGAGAAAAGCAAACAACTGGTTTCACAAATCATCAATCAGTTAGGGAACGACCGCATCGGGATTGTGGCTTATGCAGGAAGTGCTTTTCCTGTATTGCCTATCACAACAGATTATAGTGTAGCCAAAATGTTTTTGCAAAGCATGAGTCCTGATATGGTGTCTTCCAAAGGAACTTCGCTAGAAGAAGCGATTCAATTATCAGCAACCTATTTTGATGACAAAAGCAAAACAAGTAAACTGTTAATCTTGATTTCGGATGGTGAAGACCATTCTGAAGGAGCATTGGCAGCAGCCGAAGAAGCTAACAAACAAGGCATGCGTATTATCACCATTGGTGTTGGAACCGAAAAAGGAGCTACTATTCCGTTGAAAAGAAATGGCGTAATAGAAAGTTACCAAAGAGATAAAAATGGTGATGTTGTTGTAACTAAATTGAATCAAGTTAGCCTTGAAACCATTGCGAAAACAACCAAAGGAGGCTATGTGAATGGTAATAATACTAAAGAAACGATGGAATACATCAAAAACACTTTGGATAACATTCAAAAAACCGAATTTGAAGCTACACAAATGGCCGATTTTCAATCACAATTTCAGTGGTTTTTAGGATTTGCTTTTATACTTCTTTTTGTTGACGTTTTCTTATTAGAGAGAAAAACAAACTGGGTTAAAAAGCTGAACTTATTTAACGAATAAAACACACAAAATGATTTTTTTACAAAAATATAGCTTTCTATTTTCACTAATCCTAACCGCAGGATTAGCGACTTTGAATGCACAAGAAAAAGACAATATTTTACCTAAAGCAAATGAGGAATATGCAGCAAGTAAATTTGTAGATGCTGAAGCTAATTACAGAATTTCGAATGCTAAATTTGGAAATAAAAAAATAGCCAAATATAATTTAGGAAATGCTATTTACAAACAAAATCAACCTTCAGAAGCGAAATTCGCTTACGCAAAAGCAATAGAAGAGAATAATTCTAGAGCTCAAAAACACAAAGCTTATCACAACTTAGGAAATGTGTTTATGAAAGAGAAGGATTATACCCAAGCGGTTGAAGCTTATAAAAATGCGTTACGCAACAATCCTTCGGATGAAGAAACGAGATATAATTTTGCCTTGGCTAAGAAAATGCTAAAAGAGAATCCTCCTAAAAACGACAACAAGGATAAAAATAAAGACAAGGATAAAGATAAAAAAGACGATAAAAACAAAGACAAAAAAGACGGCGATAACAAAGATAAAAACGACGATAAAGGCGATAAAGACAAGGATAAAAAAGATGGTGATAAAGACAAAAAAGACCAAAACAAAGGAGACAAACCTGAAGATGGTCAGCCTAAACCAACGCCTGGAGGGATTTCTAAAGAACGTTTACAAAACCTATTAGACGCTGTAAATAACGAAGAAAAGAAAATTCAAGGAAAAGTAAACGCTAATAAAGTAAAAGGAAAACCAGTAGATACTGATAAAGACTGGTAAACTCATAATAACAACAAAACAATATTCACAGTAATATACAATGAAACATTTTTTAGTCTTCATACTATTAAGTTGTCAAGCGATTATAGCTCAGGTTCAGTTTGAAGCCAGAGTAAGCAAAAATACGCTAGGACTAAACGAACGATTGCGTATTGATTTCTTTATGAATATCGACGGTGATAATTTCAACGAACCTTCTTTTGAAGGTTTTCGTGTTATTGCGGGTCCAAGCCAATCTGTGAGTCAATCATGGATTAACGGAAGAAGCTCTTTTGAGAAAGTGTACTCTTATTTTTTGGTGCCTACTCATAAAGGAAACATCACCATCAAGCAGGCTACAATTGAATACGAGGGAAAAGTTTATAAAACGGCACCCATAAAAATCAATGTCACTGACGCTATTCAGCAACCTAAAGACCCGAACGATGTTACGGTTTCGGCTGATAACAACTTGTATTTGGTGGCGGAAATCTCTAAAACCAATCCGTATGTCAACGAACCGATTACGGTTGTTTACAAACTATACTTTAGTTACAACATTGGAATTACGAATTTTAAAGAATTAGCGAAACCTAAATACAACAACTTTTGGTCTCAAAACATTGATGTCAAAGAGTTAGTGGTGGAAGAGGGGATGTTCAAAGGAGAACGTTACCGTTTTGCAGTTTTGCGAAAAACGGTCTTATATCCACAAAAATCTGGGAAACTCAATATCGAACCGTTGAGCCTTGATATTGATGTACAATTACCGTCCAATCGTAGAGATATTTTTGGTAGACAATTAATTACTGAAAGTAGTAAAAGTGTATCAGCAGGTAGTAAAACTATTAACGTAAAAGCACTTCCTGAAGCAGGAAAACCCGCTGATTTTACAGGGGCCGTTGGACGTTTTGATTTTAAAGTGACTCCAAGTAAAACTAGTTTGAAAAATGGCGAAAGTTTAGATTTGGTTGTTAGTGCTGTTGGAAAAGGAAACTTAAAACTCTTCACTTTGCCGAAGCCAGTGGTGCCAAATGCCTTAGAGATGTATGACGCCGTGCATACTGAAAAAGTGGAAACGCCACTATCAGGAATGACTGGAAGTATTTCGGATAGTTATACCATTGTGCCACAATACAAAGGCACCTATCCTATCAAGCCGTTGCAGTTTAGTTATTTTGATTTGGATTCTAATAGCTATAAAACCATCAGTTCGCCTGAGATTATGATTAATGTTCTTGATGGACCAACAGATACTAGAGAAGCGAATGATAGCACCGCAAAAAATACGGTTATTGTTCCTAATCAATTCAAATATGTAAAAACGAAAACAGAATTGGTTTCAATGGAGCAAGATGATTTCTTAGGCTCTAATTTGTTTTACGGCTTACTGTTTTTACCTTTTTTATTGGTTCCAATAATCATTTTGGCTAAAAAGAAAAAAGAAGCTATTGACAGTGACGTTTTTGGAAACCGCATCAAAGCAAACAACAGATTAGCGAAGAAATATTTAGGAGAAGCTAAAAAGCAAATAGCAAACAAAGAACCATTCTATGTGGCTCTTGAAAAAGCGATGCATAATTTCTTGAAAGCTAAATTGCATATCGAAACCTCAGAAATGAGTAAAGAGAATATTACCGAAATTTTGTTAGCTAAAAATGTAAAACCAGAAACCGTGTCTGATTTCATCAACCTTACAGAAAACTGTGAATTTGCTCGTTATGCACCAGCATCAAGCACGGCAATTCAAGATGATTTTAATAAGGCAGTGTTGATTATTGCAGATTTAGAAAAGCAGATTTCTTAGAGATTTAATCACTACTTTTTTTAAACACAAAGAGCACTAAGGAAGCACAAAGTACACAAAATAAAAAAATGAAAAATTTACTTTATATAACTGTTTTACTAATCACTCAAGTTTTCTTTGCACAAGGAAGTTTTGAGAAGGCTAATAGTTTGTACCAAAATGGCAAATACAAAGAAGCCGTTGTTGCTTACGAGAGTATATTACAATCCAAACAACATTCAGCAGAAGTGTATTTTAATTTGGGGAATTGTTATTACAAACTCAACAAAGTGGCACCTGCTATTTACAATTATGAAAAAGCCTTGGTCTTACATCCAGATGATGCCGATGTGATTAACAATTTAAAATTTGCTCAAAAACGTACGATTGACGAAATTAAAGTCGTTCCTAAAGTGGGCTTTGCCAAATTGCTTAGAGACTTCACAGGGATTTATCATTACAATACTTGGGCATGGATTGCAATTAGTTTCTCTGTTTTGTTCTTATTGGCTTTTGTGGGTTATTATTTTTCTGCTTTCACCCAAGCCAAAAGATTATTTTTCTTTGGAATGTTTCTCTTTTTAGTGTTTTTACTAATTAGTGTTGCTGCTGCCTTATTTGAAAAAAGCCATTGGGAGAATGAAAAACCCGCTATTGTTTTTGCAGATATAGCCGAAGTCTATAGCGAACCTCAAAAAGCGAGTAGTGCCGTTGTGGTTTTACACGAAGGAACAAAAGTTTTTGTAATGGAGACGGTTGCTAAATGGAAAAAAATTCAGTTGACAGATGGTACTGAAGGCTGGATTGACGCGCAAACCATTAAGGAAGTGAAATAAGGATTTCTAAACACAGATTGCACAGATTAGCACAGATTTAAAAAACTTTTTTGAACTATTAAGAGATTAAGAAAATTAAGCGTTGAACTTAATGAAACTTCATTTCTTAATGGTTTTTATTTTTTGGTAACCAATGTTTTCTAAAACTAAATTATTTTTTATCTGAAGTTTCAGGTTTGGGTTGAGTGGCTTTGGCTTTGACATCGTCGTACCAGGTTTCTAGTTTTGGGAAAACGAATTGAGATACTTTTTGAATAGGATTATAAAACATCGAATTATCAAAAGTTTCTTGTTTTACGAGCCAGTTGTTGAAATTAATTTTGTAAAAAATATTAAACACTACGCTCAGAATCAAAATGGTTTTCAAAACACTGAAAAAACCACCTGCGAGACGGTTTACCCAACCTAAAAACGCAAAACTCATCATGCTGGTAAATACTTTGGCTAGAAGATGCACGCCAATCACTACTCCGATAAAGGTGAGTGCAAAGGCAAAAATCTCAATTGATTTAGGCGACCAAGGAAAGACGCTGGACAGTACTTCACGGATGATAAATGAAAATTTAATGGCTAAGTAAATCCCTAAAATCAACGAAAGAAAAGAAGCCAACTCAGCGAAAAGTCCGTTTTTGATTCCTTTAAATAGTCCATAAAGCAATAATCCTCCTAAAACAATGTCCAAAAAACTCATAAATCTTGTGTTTACAATAGGGCGCAAATATAACATCTTTTGTGGGTTTTGCGTGAGGGATTGCAGCAGTCTACCGAAGTAGCGCGGAAAGCCCGACAGCTCCATACAAAGGGGCTGAATAACCGCAAACTAAGATAAGCCCCTTTGTATGGAGGTGGCACGCCCAAATAAGAAAATATGACTATCCGTTTCTAATACCAATTAAAAATTTTGTAACCTTACAATAAAAATAAAGTTGTTTTTATTACAAACCATTAAGAAATTAAGGTTAGTTAAGCTTAAAAACTTAATTTTCTTAATTTCTTAATGGTGTAAAAAAGATTATATTTTTTTGGTACACATAACGGATAGTCATATAAGAAAAAATAACCTTTGGATTATAAAACGAATGCTTGTCAACTTGTTATCTTTGCGATAAATAACGGGATGCTTTTTTTGAAAATCAGAAATCGTTAATCTACAATTAACAATAAAATGTCAAGAGACACACAACTTAAAGAACGCTGGGAACAGCTTGTTACGATACTTTCGGACCAATTTTCACAAGGGGAAGATTTGGATTTAGATGCTATAATTTACTTAATTGGAGTTCAGGAACTGGGGAAATTGCACCGCGAATTCAAGAAAGATGAAAAATTGAACTTGATGCACATTGCTATTTGCCGCTTGCTGGAGCCTTATGGATACTATGAATTTGAGTTTTTTGATGAGGAAGGCTGGCCTCATTACAAAGTGAAAGAAGAATTGCCACCATTGAAAGCGGGAGAACAAACAGTCTTGATGAAAGAGGCGATTGTGAATTATTTTATAGAGCGAGAGGTTATTGAATAGTGGTCAGTTTTCAGTTTTTAGTGGTCAGATAGCAGCAGTTAGTTTGGTCAAAATAAAACCTTATCACTTATAACTCATAACTTATAACTTTTTCATAAATTTGCAGACTCAATTACGGAATGGAAATGATAGACAAGATAAAAGAATATATTGGCGAAGCAGAAGCTTTTACAACCCAAAACCCAGCTGATTTAGAAAGTTTTCGTATCAAATTTATAGGAAGCAAAGGACTATTGAAAGACCTTTTTGCTGAATTTAAAAATGTGCCAAACGAGCAAAAAAAGGAATTTGGTCAAGTGATTAACTTGCTAAAAACTACAGCTGAAGAAAAAGTAAAAAGCATCCAAGAATCACTTGAAAGCAAAGACGAAGCGAAAGGAATATATGGCGATTTGACCCGTTCAGCTGAGCCAGTAATCATTGGTTCTCGTCACCCAATTTCGATTGTAAAAAACCAAATTATCGATATTTTCTCGACTGTAGGATTCAACGTTTCTGAAGGTCCAGAAATTGAGGATGATTGGCATAACTTTACGGCTTTGAACCTGCCAGAATACCATCCGGCGCGTGATATGCAGGATACTTTTTTCATTCAGACTAATCCTGATATTTTATTGCGTACGCATACGTCTTCAGTTCAGGTGCGTTATATGGAAGAGAACAAACCGCCTATTCGTACTATTTCGCCAGGAAGAGTTTTCCGTAACGAAGCTGTATCAGCGCGTTCGCACTGTATTTTCCACCAAGTGGAAGGTTTGTACATTGACAAAGATGTTTCGTTTGCCGACTTGAAGCAAACACTATTATATTTTACGAAAGAGATGTTTGGGAAGTCTAAAATTCGCCTACGTCCTTCGTATTTCCCGTTTACAGAACCAAGTGCCGAAATCGACATTTACTGGGGTTTAAAAACCGAAACAGATTACCGTATCACTAAAGGAACCGGTTGGTTAGAAATAGGTGGTTGCGGAATGGTTGATCCTAATGTTCTTAAAAACTGTGGTATCAATCCTGATGAATACAACGGTTTTGCCTTTGGAATGGGAGTTGAACGTATCGCAATGTTGTTGTACCAAATTGGTGATATCCGTATGTTTTATGAAAACGACGTGCGTTTCTTAGAGCAATTTAAAAGTTCAATATAGTTTTTGAAAGGTCCTAAGATTCTAAGTTACTTAGTGCCTCAGAACCTCAATATCTCAGACCCTGAAGAAAAATGAAAGCTGACATCACCATCCCCGAAGTAGAAAACGTATTTGTAGCCGCAGTCCAAGAATGGAGTGACGACTTTATGGAAAAAGTTTGGTATGTATATCTAGTCAACGACAGTGACTTTGATATCGACAGTGTTATGGTCGTATCTAAAGCTTTTGGTACTTTGGATGGCGAAATGAAGAAAACATCGCTTTTAAGACATGCTTTTGTTCAAGTTCCTGCGGTATCAGTTGTGAAGGTAGAAATGATTGAAAAAAGTGTATTAGCACTCAACAACGAGTTTATGTTGACGTATTTCATTGGGAATACTCTTTATGATAAGAAATTTATTTTTAAAGCGAATGCTATTAACGAAACTGCTGTTGAAGAAGTACCGATTCTATTTGTAGATGGGGTTATTGTTAGATAATTATTTTACCGCTAAGACGCTAAGAAAAAAAGTATAAAAAAAGGTTGCCTTTATCGGGCAACCTTTTGTTTTTGTAATAAAATGATTAGGCTTGTTTGGCAATAGTAACTCTGTGTGGGTATGGAATTTCGATACCTGCTTTGTCTAGGGCTATTTTAGCTTTTTCTAAGGTTTCAAAATATACTGCCCAATAATCTTCGGGTGCTGCAAAGGGTCTGACAGCAAAATTTATCGAACTATCGGCTAATTCTGAAACGCTTACAGACGGTGCTGGTTCTGTTAATACTTTCGGGTTAGAAGTCAATACTTCCAAAAGCACTTCTTTGGTTCTTTTAATATCTTCACCATAACCTACGCCAATTGTCACATCTACACGCATTTTTCCCTCGGCAGTGTAATTGATAATATTTCCATTTGCCATAGCGCCGTTGGGGATAATTGCCAATTTGTTTTGTGGTGTTATCATTTTTGTGGTGAAAATTTCGATTTGTTTGACTGTTCCTAATACACCTTGAGCTTCAATTAAATCACCAATCTTATAAGGTTTAAACATTATTATTAAAACTCCTCCAGCAAAATTAGAAAGTGAGCCTTGCAAGGCCAATCCCACTGCCAAACCTGCGGCGGCAATCACTGCTGCTAAACTCGTGGTTTCGACTCCAAGTGTGGAGATGACCGTTATTATTAAGAAAATCTTTAACGCCCAAGTAACGAGGTTAAACAAGAAGACTTGTAGAGAGGCATCGTAATGATGTTGCATCATTACCTTTTTCAATACTTTGGTTATTCTTTTAATTACCCATGAACCTATAATGTATATTAATATGGCGTATAAAACGGGTAAGCCGTATTTTTCTATATATCCTAATAAGTTTTCAATCGAAATTTTTTCCAGTAAACTTGTAGTTTGTGTTGTTACATTGTTTACTACTCCTTCCTCTTTTTCCATAATTATAAAATGCTAAAATGATTACACTAGTTGTTATCAGCAATATATAAATTTAACTTGAAAATTCATAGGTTTTGAATGTATTCTTCTTCTTTAAAACCTTCTATAATACAAAAAAAGCCACTTCAATTAATTTCTGAAAGTGGCTTTTGTATATTTTTATAATTAGACTAATCTAGCTTATCCGTTAGGTCTTTGAAAACTTTTTTGGCATTTTTATTTTCATATAAAACGGCATAAACCGCATCTATGATTGGTGTTTTAGCGCCGTAGCCTTGATTTAGTTTATAAGCACTTTTGGTAGCATAATAACCTTCTGCTACCATACTCATTTCCATCATGGCGCTTTTTACCGTGTATCCTTTCCCAATCATGTTTCCAAACATTCTATTTCTAGAAAAAACTGAATAACCTGTCACCAACAAATCGCCTAAATAAGCCGAATCGTTGATATTACGTTTCATCTTATGGACCTTTTTGATGAATTTCTTCATTTCACGAATCCCGTTACTCATCATCACCGACTGGAAATTATCACCATAACCCAAACCGTGAGCGATACCAGCTGCAATGGCGTAGATATTCTTAAGCATAGCAGCATATTCAGTTCCGATAATGTCGTCTGTGATTTTAGTTTTGATATAGTTACTAGACAAATTATCCGCTACAGTTTTTGCTTTTTCGGCATCACCACAAGCAATTGTCAAATATGACAGACGTTCCAAAGCCACTTCTTCCGCATGACAAGGCCCTGTGATTACACCAATATTGTAATAAGGAATTTCATAAGTATGATGAAAATGTTCACCCACAATCAAACTCGTTTCAGGAACAATTCCTTTGATAGCCGAGAAAATGATTTTATCTTGTAAAGAAACGGTTAGGTTTTGTAATTCGGCTTCTAAAAATGCCGAAGGAATCGCAAATATCAGATAATCAGCGTAGGCTACCGCTTCGTTGATATCGGTAGTCAGTTTTAACTTTTGGATGTCAAACTCAACTGAACTTAAATAATTTGGATTGTGTTTGTAGGTGCTAATGTGCTCCACCGCAGCTTCATTACGCATATACCAAGCTACTTCTGTTAGGTTATTACACAACATCTTAGTAATTGCTGTTGCCCAACTTCCACCACCAATTACTGCAAATTTTTTAGTTTCGCTCATTTTTCAAATTAAATTTAGCCAAAAGTACTTAAAAATGGATGAATCAAATAATAAATCAATTGTAAGCATGCTGTTTTTTTTTAGATTGCAAAACAGAATTTCAAAAATAAAAATTGATTTATTTTAAATGATTCACAATATAACGATTTTAAAACCGTTCTAAATTACTATAAATGAATATTTTGAAATAAAATATCATTTACCATAGTTAGTTTTGTTTTTGGAGTAATGAAAAAGGCGTCCTGGAAAATCCAGAACGCCTTTTTTTATCCGATTATTCAGATTTTTGAATTAGTAACTTAATTCAACAATTTCTTTTGCTTTTTCAACGGTAACATTTTGTCTTTCGCCTAAGCCAGCACAACCTCTTTCAGCAAAACGTTTTGCAATAAAATCGGCTGTATTGCTTATTACTAAAGGAATACAAAAAAATCTAATTTCCTTTAAAAATATTATACGTTTGACAAAAACTATATTGTAGTAATTTATCTATATTAGCTAAAAAAGTGATCCATGAGAAAAACAATTATCCAAATCATAATTCTTACAATTACTTTCTATTCTTGTAAATCAAAAAAAACAACAATAGATGATAACCTTACCACCCGAAAGGAGTCCTTTACAAATAGGGAAAACAGGTTACAAATTACAAACCCTGATAAAATTAATAAGGTGAAATTTGTTCCTGAAAGTAAACAATTTCAATTGAACATTAAAGAAAGCATGCCTTTCCCTGAATATGATTTTGGAGCAGAATTGTATAATGGAAAAATCTATGCTTTTTTAGATACATATAGAAATAGATATAGCAACAAAGATCACAATCACGGTGATGTGTGTGTATATGACATAGAAAAAGATTCTTGGACAAAAATTAATGTCATCCCAAAATCACAACCAGTAACAAAATCTATATTAGTAGGTAAAAAAATATATTTAATTGGTGGTACAGAATTCAGCGATTTAATTCAAGTATATGATATTGAGAAAAATATTTGGGAAGAAAGTTTAAAACTTCCTTTCGGAATGTATTGGTGTACTGCTGAAACATTTGAAGATAAAATTTATATAATGGGAGGATATGCAGATTACAAAGAAAAGAAGGGGACACGCTTTTTATCAGATGTTCAAATTTTTGACACTAAAACAAAAAGTTGGACTAAAGGTGCTGAAATGCCAAGAAAAATGCAAACGCCAAATTCATTAAAATATAATAATGAGTTTTATGTATGGGATATCAATCCAAAAGTGATGTTAAAATATAACATTGTAAAAGATATGTGGATTAATGTTAGTGAATTAAATGATTATGTAAAAGGTGCACAAGAAGGGATTGTTTATAAAAATAAATTTATATTTATATCTGGTCAAAACGAGAGTGGTTTAAAATCAAAAAGTAGTAAAAAGATTTATCAATATGACCCAATAACTAAAATTTATGAAGAATCCTTTAATGACTTAAAGATAGGAAGACATTATAATTATGGTGTTTTTGCATATAAAGATAAAATATATTTGCTTGGCGGAAGAGAAGATCAAGAATGGAATCCAATGAATAATGTTATCGAAATTGAATTAAAATAAACTCCTTACTACCAATAATCATTTAGGTGTAAAACAAAAAAGGCATCTAAAAAATCCATAATGCGTTTTTTACCCTATGACTTTAAAGATTATATTAATAACTCATTGATACTGATTATTTTAGTCTTTAAATAATAGCATTTTGTTTTTTTCTTAAGCAATTCCTGTCGCTTTCGGCAATAAGAAATTTAGTAAAAATATATGCTGTTATTTTACAAAACAACAGGAAATCATCATTAAACTCTAATTAAATAATATACTAAAGTAAGCTGCTGAACATATTCTACCCATATTAACCAAAAAAATTACTCATGAAAAAATTATTTTTGCAAATAATAATCCTTGCAATTACCTTACTTTCTTGTAAAACAAAAAAGCCTCTATTAAATATACCTAACACGATTGATAACAGGTTACAAATAACAAACCCTGATAAAATTAATAAGGTGAAATTTATTCCAGATAGTAAACAATTTCAGTTTCAATTAACCATCAAAGAAAGCATGCCTTTCCCTGCTTATGATTTTGGAGCAGAATTGTATAATGGAAAAATCTATGCTTTTTTAGACACATATAGAAATAGAGGAAGCAAAGAAGATTACAACTACGGAGATGTGTGTGTTTATGACATTGAAAAAGATTCTTGGACAAAAATTAATGTTATCCCAAAATCACAACCAGTTGCAAAATCTATATTAGTAGGTAAAAAAATATATTTAATTGGTGGTACAGAATTTAGCGATTTAATTCAAGTATATGATATTGAGAAAAATATTTGGGAAGAAAGTTTAAAACTTCCTTTTGGAATGTATTGGTGTACTGCTGAAACATTTGAAGATAAAATTTATATAATGGGAGGTTATGCTTTAGATAAGGAAAAGAAGGATACTCGGTCTTTATCTGATGTTCAAATTTTAGATACAAAAACTAAAAAATGGTCTAAAGGTGCAGAAATGCCAAAAAAAATTCAAACCCCAAATTCATTAAAATATAATAATGAATTTTATGTTTGGGGAGACTCTCCAAAAGTGATGTTAAAGTATAACATTGAAAAAGATATGTGGATTACCCTTGAAGAATTAGGAGAATATATAAAAAGATTTCAAAAAGGAATAGTTTATAAAGAAAGATTTATATTTATATCTGGTTCAAATGTGGACGGATTTAAATCAGAAATTTTTAAAAAAATATATCGTTATGACCCATTAAAAAATACATATGAAGAATCCTATAATGATTTAGCATTAGGAAGAATTTATAATTATGGGGTTTTTGAATATAAAGACAAAATATACCTACTAGGTGGAAGAGAGGCTCAAAAAGATTGGAAACCTATGAATGATGTTGTCCAAATTGAAATAAAATAACCGCTAATTGCCTACATACATTCTTATAAAACCAAAAGGCGTCCTGGAAAATCCAGAACGCCTTTTTTTATCCGATTATTCAGATTTTTGAATTAGTAACTTAATTCAACAATTTCTTTTACTTTTTCAACGGTAACATTTTGTCTTTCGCCCAATGCTTTCCATCCTCTTTCGGCAAAACGATTCGCGATAAAATCAGCGGTATTGCTAAAGTCTTTAGTATAATCCGAAAGTTTAGTATCCATTCCCATGGTGTGGAAAAATGCAACTGTTTTAGCGATGGCTGCATTTGCAATTTCTTCTTCTGTTCCTTCTAGGTTGTAGATGCGTTTACCATATTGAGCCAACTTTTGTTTTTTGGTATCAAACATCACTTTGTATAAATTAGGTCCGATAATCGCCAAGGTTCTAGCGTGATCAATGTCGTACATCGCTGTCAATTCATGACCAATCATGTGTGTCGCCCAATCATTTGGCACCCCTTTTTGAATCAAACCATTCAATGCCATCGTACAACTCCACATAAAATTGGAGGCCAAAGCATAATCAGTTGGGTTGGCTACTACTTTTGGTCCTACTTCAATTAGGGTTTGTAATATCCCTTCAGCGATTCGGTCTTGTAGATAACCTTCATGAGGATAAGTTAAATATTGTTCTAACACATGCGTGAAAGCATCAACAACGCCGTTTTCTAATTGTCTTTTAGGTAGTGATTGAATGACTGTAGGGTCACAAATAGAGAATTTTGGAAACAAAGCACTTCCACCAAAAGCTAATTTTTCTTGAGTGCTCTTAATAGTAACTACTGCTCCCGAATTCATTTCGCTTCCTGTAGCAGGCAAGGTTAATACGGTTCCAAAAGGAATTACTTTGGATACATCCGTAAGTAAGATTCGTTTTTTAAGAATTTCCGATGGATCGCCTTCAAACTTTACAGCTCCTGAAATAAACTTAACACCATCAATCACTGAACCACCACCTACAGCTAGAATGAAATCAATATTTTGTTCTTTGATTACTTCCACTGCTTTCATCAAGGTTTCATAATGTGGATTGGGCTCGATTCCTCCAAACTCAATGATTTCGTACCCTTTCAAGGCGTCCACAACTTGCTGGTGAATTCCGTTTTTAAAAATACTTCCTCCTCCGTAAGCTAGAAGAACTTTGGCTCCTTCAGGAACTAATTTTCCTAATTGTTCGATTTGTCCCTTGCCAAATACATAATTGGTAGGATTGTAATATTGAAAGTTTAACATCTTAGTTTTTCTTGTTTAATTGGTGTAATAATTTTTCAGCAACTAACTTAGAAGAAGCTGGGTTTTGTCCTGTAATTAATAATCCGTCTTCAACTACATAAGAACCCCAGTCAGCTCCTTTAGAGTAGATAGCGCCATTGGCTTGTAAGGCATCTTCTAGTAAAAAAGGAACGACATCTGTCAATCCTACCGCTGCTTCTTCAGTATTGGAGAAACCCGTAAGTTTTTTTCCTTTTACTAAATAATCACCATTCACTTTTACGTTTTTCAAAACCGCTGGAGAGTGACATACAAAGGCAACTGGCTTGTTATTGCTATAAAAAGTCGCAATCAAAGCAGCCGAATTTTTATCGGTAGCCAAATCCCAGAGTGGCCCGTGACCTCCTGGGTAAAAAACAGCGTCGTAATCTGATGCTGCCACCTCAGCTAATTTTTTAGTGTTTTTTAATTTTGCCAATAATTCGCTGTCATTGTCAAAACGTTTGGTGTCTTCGGTAGCGAAAGATGGATCTTCACTCTTCGGGTCAATTGGGGGCTGACCTCCTTTTGGAGTGGCAATATCAATTTGGACGCCTTTATCTAATAATTCATAATAAGGTGCTGCAAATTCTTCTGTCCAAAATCCTGTTTTTTCACCTGTATTCCCTAGTTCACTGTGACTGGTAACGACAAATAATACTTTTTTCATCTTGATTTTATTGTTTTTTTGAGCAGTTCCGTTAAAGGCACTGACCATAATTAATACTAAAGCTAGTAGATTTATTTTTTTCATATTTTTATTTGTTTATACAAATTTAGGGCTAAAGTGCTATCAGTAAAAATAATTTAAATTATGTTTGTTATAAATATACTTATATCATGGTCAATCTAGAATGGTATCGCACTTTTAAGTCGGTTTATAAGAATGGAAATTTTTCACTTGCTGCTAAAGAACTGTTTATTAGTCAGCCAGCTGTAAGTCAGCAAATCAGTATGCTTGAAGCGCATGTGGGTTATAAACTCTTTAATCGTAAATCTAAAGGTGTAGAGCCTACAGAATATGCTAATTTGCTCAACAACCTGATTATTGAAGCCTTAGACCG
Source organism: Flavobacterium sp. NG2 (assembly GCF_034119845.1). Lineage (NCBI taxonomy): Bacteria > Pseudomonadati > Bacteroidota > Flavobacteriia > Flavobacteriales > Flavobacteriaceae > Flavobacterium > Flavobacterium sp. NG2. The sequence continues at coordinate 1,047,252 of NZ_CP139420.1, forward strand.
TTTAGAAAATGTAGAAAACGGATTTAGAGCCAAAGCTTTTAATGCCAATAGATTGATATCGGTGGGGATTTCGAAACATTTGTTTAGCAGTATTGGAAGTGTTTTGGTTTCCAAATTTGATTTTATTGATTTCCACTTTCAAGAGGATAATTCTTTATTTGAGTTGGTGAATTCTAAAAAATTAGATTTTGCTATTACCACTCAGAAGATAGATACTTATGACACTATTCAAGAAAAAGTGGGTGAGATAAAGCCTGTAATTATAGGTTCTAATACTATTGATGCTTCTGAATTTCAAAAGTACCTCAAAGCCAAAGATTGGACTGCTGCAGAAACTTGGTTAAACGAAAAAAGATGGTATAGTTTTGATGCTAAAATTCCGCATATCAAATTGTTTTGGCTCTATGTTTTTGACAAAAAGCGACCTTCTTTGATTGCAAATTACATCATCCCATCCGAATTTGAAATGCTGGAAACGATTTCTAAAAATACAGGCATCGGCATCAGTTGGAACTGCAATGTAAAATCATTTGTGGCGCAAAATAAATTACAGCTTTTATGGGATAGTGAAAAAATGCCCACTACCACTGTTTATGTGATGTGCCGAAAAAACAACAATTTTGATGAAATCTTAACCGAAATCACCAAAATTATTCAAGAGGTTTTGACTTAGTTAAACCGTTTATTTTTTATAAAACAAATTGTGGTCTATGTATTCCCATACCTTCGTTGGTAGCAGCGGACGAATATTTTTACCGTCTTTGATACAATCGCGAATAAAAGTCGAAGAAATCTCTACTACTGGTGCGTCTACCATTTTAATTTTAGGATGGTCTTTGAATTCTAAATTTTCAGCTTCAGTGGATACCCTAGGATAGACATAAAGATTGTAATTTTTCAAAATCATCTCGTAGTTTTTCCATTTGTGAAGTGATTTCAAATTGTCTTCGCCCATGATTAATGCAAATTCATAATTTGCATATTTCTCTTCTAGATACACCAAAGTATTGATGGTGTAATTGGGTTGTGGCAATTTGAACTCTATATCCGAAGGTTTAATCTTTGGATAATTTTCGGTAGCTAGATGCACCATGTGCAAACGATGGTAATCATCTAGCAAAGTAGATTTTTTCTTTAAAGGATTGTGTGGGGTAACCACCATCCAGATTTGATCCAAATCAGTATGTTCTACAATATGATTGGCGATAATCAAATGTCCCACATGCATGGGATTAAAAGTTCCAAAGTACAGTCCTATTTTCATCTTCTTTAGTGTTAATAATTACTACTAAACAATTCGTTGGTTTGGTTAGTTAATAGGACGTTTTTCATTTTGGTAAATTACAATTAAGTTTAAACTTATAAAAATAAATTTTAAAATAATTGCATAGCTTTCATCAAAACGCAATAAAACACTCAAAGATTTTAGAAAACATACAGATTTTTGTATGGACAAATCTTTTTATATTCATAATGTTATTGCTTTGGTATTTGAATATCTTTTCTTGAAATCAAGTATCGAATAGAACTACATGATTTTAATTTGCGTTCCAATTTTTAATGCATGTTTTTACCTTATCATTTCTCAGTTGTGTCAAAGCTTCTAGGTAATAGGAGCTAAAGGTTTCGTTTTCACTTAAATCTTCAAAAATGGATTTGATTTCAAGGAATTTTATCGGGTTTTGGATTGAAAGTGCTGCTGTTCTAATCAAGGTACCACTCTGAGTGTCTGTAATATCATAAGGATTGTCATTATCATCCACACCATCATTATATCGCGCCCATGCAGCAATGACAAAAGCAGCTCTCTTAACGTTCTTTTCGTTCTCTAATTGGTGTTTAACCGTAGGCAATATAAACAAAGGTACCTTGGCAGAGCTTTCTTGGCAAATCCTGAACAATTGGTCATTAATATGAGGATTCAAGAAACGGGAAACCAAACTTTTTTTGTAGTTCTCGATGCTCTTTTTATCGGAATCGGTTAGTGTTGGTGTTACTTCTTCGTCCATATACATTTTCAAGAACGATATAAAATCAGGGTCATTTGCGGTTTCAAATACGGTTTTGTATCCATGCAGAGTTCCTAGAATTCCCAGTATCGTGTGGCTGGCATTTAATAAACGGAGTTTTAGGTTTTCAAATGGAGCAATGTTTTGGGTGTATTGTACGCCTACCTTATCCCAAGCAGGTCTGCCTTGTATAAATTGGTCTTCTATAACCCATTGCGAAAAAGATTCACAAACCACTGGCCATTGGTCATCAACAAAAAAATCTTCTTTTAATGTGCTAATGTCTTTGGAGTTGGTGATAGGAGTAATTCTATCGACCATGGTATTGGGGAAGCTGGTGTTTTTTGAAATCCAATCGAGTAATTCAGGTTCGGTTTTGCTAACATAATTAAATAATGATTGTTTCATTGTATCACCATTTGATTTGATGTTGTCACAAGACAGAATCGTACAGCCTGGCAGGTTGCGTAGTTTACGTAATTTAAAAGATTGGGTTAGGTATCCAAAAACGGTTTTCGGACTAAAAGGGTTTTTGATATCCTCAGTCACTCCTGGATGGTTGATGTCAAATTCACCTGTGATTTCGTTCAGGTGATAGCCGTCTTCAGCAATCGTCAGGGAAATGATTTTGATATCAGGATGTGCCATTTTTTCGATAACAGCCAAAGGATTTTCGGGGCCAAAGAAATATTCGACTATAGAACCAATTATCTTGGCTTTGTGTGAACCATTCGGTTCTTTGGTATATAAGGTGTACAGTCCGTCTTGGTCTTTTAGAATGTTGTAAATTTTTCGGTCAGAATCCAATAAATCGACACCACAAATGCCATAGTTTAGTTCTTTATGTTTATCGATGAGTTCGTGAATATAGTACGCTTGATGTGAGCGGTGAAAATTACTAACTCCTATGTGTAAAATACTGGTTTTTATTTGGTTTCTGTCGTAAGAAGGAACAGATACATCAGAAGGCAATAAACTTAAGTTTTCAGCATTGAGATAATAGGATTTTGCCATAGTTTTGGGTATGCTATAAATGTTTTTTTTAAAACCTTAAAAATACATAATTATATTTTAAATTTAGCATTTCAAGGGGTGTGTATTTGTATAATACATATGGTAAAAAAGAGAAACAAATTACATGAATTACCACAAGCTATAAAGAGTTGTGTTTTTGAATTACACGAATTTATCAGTCTAAGGCTTATACGAGGAATTTTAAACAGTAATTTTTCGTGTAAATTAGTGTAATTCGTGTTAGAAAAAAGCCTGCAGATTTATGCGGCAGTAAGACCAATAAAAATGGTAAAAAAACTATATTTGTAAGATGCAAGGAGGTATTGCAAAATCCAATTTTGAATTATGGACTTTAGAAAAATAAGTAACTTATCTGTAGACTGTGTGATTTTTGGGCTCGGAGCAGATAGTCTTAGCGTTTTGCTTCGCAAGAGAACCTTAAACTTGTATAATGATAATTATCCTGCTATTGATGACTGGGTGTTGCCTGGTGAAAATGTTTTTAAATGTAATAATTTAGGAGAGTCTGCCAATAGGATTTTAGCGGAGATTTCAGGACTCAATTTTGCCAATAAAAAACAATTCAGAACCTACGGGAATCAAAAACGACTACAAGCTGATAAGGATTTATTGTGGATTAGAAGTCAAGGCGCCGAAGTGCGAACCGTAACGGTAGTGTATTATTTGACTTTACCAAAAGAGAATATTGTTTTTGATAGAGATAGTGATTTGAGATGGTTTCCTGTGAAAGCCTTACCAGAAGTTGGTTTTGACCATCGTTTTATCATTCAGGATGCTTTTGAAGATTTGCAAAGTAAAATCATGACCGAGCCTATTATGTTTGATTTGGTTCCAGTTAAATTTACGCTAAATGAACTTCAAACGGCTTTTGAAATATTGTTAAACATAGAATTAGACAACCGAAATTTCAGAAAAAAAGCCATCAGTAAACCTTATATTGTACCGCTGGAAGACAAACGAAAAAGTGGTGGTTCCAAAAAACCCTCTAAACTCTACATGTTCAGCAAAGATGTTTACGACAAAATCGCGGAGAAAGATTATATCATCAGTACGATATTATAGTTTTGGTGATGAAGTGATTTATTTTTTAAGTGTAAAATAGAGCTCTTTTGTCCTAAATATCGGGTAAGGGATAGCAGCAGAAAGCCTACAGCCTGACCGGAGCTTTTTTGCGGAGAACACTCCAAAATAATTTTGAGCAACCATAAAGCAATAAAAATAGCTAGCTTGAACTTAATTTATAAAAATTAGTCGACACTATTTCAAAAAAAAAGAATATGACTATATTTGCACCAAACAACTCAACAAAGACATGAAATATAAAAGGATTCTTCTGAAATTAAGTGGCGAAGCTTTAATGGGAGAAAGACAATACGGAATTGACCCAGTTAGATTAGCTGAATATGCCGAAGAAATCAAGAAAATTCACGACAAAGGGGTAGAAATTGCCATCGTAATTGGAGGAGGAAATATCTTTAGAGGTGTAGCTGGAGCTAGTGCTGGTATGGATAGAGTGCAAGGAGATTATATGGGAATGTTGGCCACGATTATCAATGGAATGGCTTTGCAAGGTGCTCTGGAAGATAAAGGAATGTTGACAAGATTGCAAACAGCTTTGAAAATTGAAGCAATTGCTGAACCATATATCAAGCGTAGAGCGGTACGTCACCTGGAGAAAGGAAGAATTGTAATCTTTGGAGCAGGAACAGGAAACCCTTACTTTACTACAGATACTGCTGCAGTATTAAGAGGTGTTGAAATCAACGCTGATGTGATTCTAAAAGGAACACGTGTAGATGGTGTTTATGATAGTGACCCAGAGAAAAATGCGGCAGCTATTAAGTTTGACACAATTTCATTTGATGATGTGTTGAAAAAAGGATTGAATGTAATGGATACAACAGCCTTTACTTTGAGTCAAGAAAACAAACTTCCAATTGTGATTTTTGACATGAACAAAATGGGGAACCTTGAAAAAATTTGTAACGGAGACAACATAGGAACTGTAGTAAATATATAATAGACTTATCTTGGACTATTAGACTATTTAGATTGTTAGACGTACTAGCAAACTAAAGATCTAAAAAATCTAAAGATCTAAAATTCTAAACAATGACTGAAGAAATTGATTTTATATTAGATAGTACACAAGAATCCATGGAGGGTTCTATTGAGCATTTAGAAAAAGCATTTCTAAATATTCGTGCAGGAAAAGCATCGCCAGCAATGTTAGGTAGTGTTTTTGTTGATTATTATGGTTCTTCGACACCGCTTTCTCAGGTGGCAAAAATCAGTGTTCCTGATGCTCGTACAATTACGTTGCAGCCTTTTGAAAAGAATATGTTACAACCTATCGAAAAAGCGATTATGGTTGCTAATCTTGGTTTTAACCCAATGAATAACGGAGATGTTATCATCATCAGTGTTCCACCATTGACAGAAGATAGAAGACGTGAATTAGCAAAGCAAGCTAAAGCTGAAGCCGAAGACGCCAAAATCAGTGTTCGTAATGCTCGTAAAGATGCTAATACTGAGATTAAAAAACTTGAAAAAGAAGGAACTTCTGAAGATATTTGTAAAAGTGCCGAAGAGAAGGTGCAAAACTTAACGAATTCGTTTATCAAAAATATTGACGAAGTTTTAGCAGTGAAGGAGGCTGAGATAATGAAAGTCTAATTTTTGAAATAAAATTGTTTAAAATCCGTTTGCATTTGTAAACGGATTTTTTTTGTTTTTAGGGGTGTCACTTTTGGTAGTCAAACTCCATTTATATAAATAAAAACAAAATCTCTTAAACCTATCGCCTCATTATAAGAATCATGGCTATTGTGATAGCAGATGAACATTTAAAAATAGAAAATAATTATCAAATCCTTAGTAGCTAAAACTTTCAACTATTTACCTTTGTAGGCAGAAAACATAGATACCACGCATGAAAATCCTCGATAGCAAACCTTTATTATATGGTGTAATAATCATTTCGATTCTTATTATTGGAGGTATAGATTATTTTACTGGGTCAGAACTGTCGTTTTCACTTTTTTATGTTTTTCCAATTCTTTTGCTTTCGGTAAAGCGAACTTCAAAAGTGTATGAGATTGTTTTGATGTCCCTTTTTGCTGGGACAATTTGGTTTTGGTCAGATTATCATACTAGAAGCTACAGCTCTGTTTTATATCCAATTTGGAATTCCTTTGTTCGTTTTTCTTATTTTACCGCTATAGGGTTGCTGCTACATTTTCTAAAAAACAGAGAGCGTACTATTATCAAAATGAATAAAAAACTAAACCTATTAAACGATGAAAAGAACAAGTTTATAGGTATTGCAGCCCATGATTTAGCAAATCCTATTGGTACAATTTATTCGTTTTCCGACTTATTGCTAGAGAATCAAAAGGAGCAAATGGATGCTGAAATGGAAGAAAGTTTAACGATTATAAAAGATTTGAGTCATACTACTTTAGGGATTCTAAAAAACCTATTGAACGTTTCAGTAATAGAATCAGGGAAGTTAGAATTGAAAAGGGAGGAAAACGATTATATTGGTTTTATAAACAAGCAAATTGTTTTTAATCAGTTATTGGCTAGTAAAAAGAAAATAAATATAAAATTTGAACCTGCTCTTGAAAATGTAGTTGTTGGTTTTGATAAGTTGTTGTTATCTCAGGTGTTTAATAATTTACTAACCAATGCAATCAAATTTTCCTATCCCGAAAGTGAGATTGTGGTTAGGATTTCTTTAAACAATGACAACCAAATTTATACCGAAGTCATAGACCAAGGAAAAGGAATTCCAGAAGCTGAAAAAAATAAATTATTTAATTATTTTCAAAAGACGAGCACTCAGCCAACAAATGGTGAAAATAGTTCAGGTTTAGGTCTTGCCATTGCGAAACAAATCATTAGCTTACACCATGGAACAATTGGAGTGGTTACTGAATTAAATAAAGGTTCCAACTTTTATTATACGTTACCTGTAGAAACCGTAACTTGTTAAAAATGAATAAAGAAAAAGTTTAATACTATTTATGATATGAAAATTTGAAAAATTTCAAGCAAATATTTCTAATTCCCTTGTTGTTTTTGTTTTTTACAGCCTTTAGCTATTCACAAAATAGTTTGATTGGGGTCGTAAAAGATGCGGACACGTTTAAAGTTTTGCCGTTTGTAACCATAAAAAATGGTAATCAAAGCATAATAGGGGATGTTGATGGGAAATTTATTATTACGAATTATAATGACAGCAACTATTTTGAAGTTACTTCTATAGGGTACCTGAAATCAAAGGTTTCTATCATCAATGACAAAAAGTTCTACACTGTCTTTCTTCAGCCTAAAAAGGACAAATCAGCTCAGGTTTCAAATTCTAAAAACGGGGACGTAATTGAAATTATAAAAAAAACCATTGCAAATAAAAGCAAGAACAACCCCAAGGACAAACTTAGTAGTTTTGAATTCAAAGCTTACAATAAACTCATTGTTACAGCTCATCCAGACTCTATTAACGGGAAATTAGATTCCTTATTCACCATTAAAAAAGGACGAACAGTTTTTAATAAAATTGATTCTACTAATTATAAATTTAAAGAGCTAATAAGCAAACATCATTTGTTTCAAACGGAGAAAGTTTCTCGATTTCAATTTAAAAATAAGTCTTTAAAGGAGACTATTTTAGGAACACAAATGGCAGGTTTAAAGCATCCTATCTATGAAGTTATTGGTTTCAACTTACAATCTTTTTCTGTTTATGATTCTAATTACGAACTTTTTGAAACGCAATACAACAGTCCAATTGCAAATGATGCACTTTTAGACTATAGGTATAGCTTACTGGATAGTATTGCTATTGATGGTCGTCCCACTTATATGATTCATTTTAAAAACAAAAAGAAAAGTAAAGCTTCGGGGCTTGAAGGTGTCCTTTTTGTAGACCAACAAAGTTATGCCATTGCTAAAGCCATTATGCGTATCAAGGGAGTGTTGGATATCAGTGGAACTCATGAATTTAAATATGTTCCTGAGCAAGGGATTTGGTTTCCAATGAATAAAACCTTTAAGATTGTAAAAGGGAAAAATGACGATGATATCAAAATTTTAGGAGGAACGATTCAGTTTGATGGGGACTATGAAGAAAATTTTAAAGCGCGGAAGAAACAGCCTTCAGATTATGTGTATTTGCTTTCCAAAACTAATAATTTTGATGTCCAGTACAATACTTCATTTGAAGTCAAAAAATCATTTATTTCGATCGAAATCAAAGATGATGCACTTAATAAGTCGGAGCAATTTTGGGATTCCTATCGGATAGATAAACTAAATCTTCGAGAGCAAAAAACCTATCTATCCTTAGATAGCCTAGCGCTCAAAAAGCGTATTGAAAGTAAAGTGCGCTTTGGCCGAAAAATTATTAATGGTTATTTGCCAGTGCCGTATTTTGATATTGATTTACGCAAAATTTTTAGATACAATAATTACGAAGGCTTCCGATTTGGTTTTGGAGGAGTGACCAACGAGCAATTTTCTAGAAAATTCAAAATCGATGGCTATAGTGCTTATGGGACCAAGGACGGAATTTTTAAATACCATCTTGGAAGTGCCGTACGTATCGGTAAATTTTCGAATTCTTGGATTGGTGCTTCCTATACTGATGATGTGCGCGAAATTGCCAGTACATTATTTTTGATTGATAAAGTTCCATTCAAACTCTATGACCCTCGACCAATTAATATTAGTACTTTCTATAACTATGTGAGTTGGCGGACTTATATTGAAACAGCTATCATTCCTAAAACAGAAAGCATTTGGGAGCTGTCCTATACGCAGGTCGAACCAAAATTTGATTACGCGTATAATTTGAATAGTAAGTTGTACTCTTATTTTGAAATGACGACCGCTAAAGTATCCTTACAATGGAATCCTTTTAGTGATTATATGCAAACACCTACTGGAAAGATTGAAATCGAAAAACGATTTCCAAAATTTACTTTTCAATACACCCAAGCATTGCCGAAATTCTTTCAAAATGACTTTCAGTTTAGCAAGTTTGATTTTAAAACAGAGTATGAAAAGAAATATTTGAATGGTCAAAAAACCAATCTACTATTGCAAGCAGGATATGCTTTAGGTGATGTGCCACTTACACATTTATACAATACATCACCTAATAATATTACTAAGGAGACCATTATGCAACGTGTTACCTTTGCCGGTAAAAACAGTTTTGAAACCATGTATTTTAATGAATTTTTCTCTAGTGAATTTGTGTCTTTTCAATTCAAGCACAGTTTTAATAGGGTGAAATTATTTTCAAAGGTAAAGCCTTCCTTTGTTTTGGTTTCTAGAATGGCTTGGGGAAATCTTGAAAAACCTGAACAGCATGTAGGACTAGATTATAAAACCTTAAACGATGGTTTTTTTGAATCTGGATTGGAACTCAACCAAATATTTAATGGGTTAGGACTATCTGCTTTTTATCGCTATGGCCCAAATCAGTTGGCTAAATTTGAAGATAATATCGCTATCAAGTTGAGTTTTGTGTTGAATTTAGGGCTTTAGTGGCTTGACACATATTTTAATCCAATAATAGAACAAATCAGTGTCGATATAAAAAAGATTCTCCAAAAAGTAGCAGGTTCTTTGAAAATAAAAATACCAACCAAAACCGTTCCTACAGCACCAATCCCAGTCCAAACAGCATAGGCTGTTCCGATTGGTAGTACCTGAGTGGCTTTGTACAGTAAAAACATGCTAATGCTTAGTGAAGCTAAAAATCCTAACATCCAATAAGTAGATTCGGCACCAGATGTTTCTTTGGCTTTGCCTAAACAAGAAGCAAAAGCCACTTCAAATAATCCTCCAATGATTAATAAAATCCAACTCATTATTAAGGTTTGATAATTAATACCGATGGTACATCAATCAACCAATCGTTGTTTGTTCCCAAAATTGTTTTCCAACTTTCTAAACTAATTAGCATTAAATCCTGTTGGTTTAAAAATGTGACATTAATGCCTTTTTCGGTAATGACACTGATGTTATTAGGGTATTTTTGTAATAAAGAGACAATAGCGCTTTGAATTACAAAATTGTTTTTAGCAAAGCCATACATGTCTAAAACAGTGACTTTGGAGTTGTTATTAAAGATTAATTTTTGAACATAATCAATCAAAACAGAGTCATCTGATTTTAAAATTGGCACAAAAACATGATTGGCATCCTGAAACTCATTGTCGATTAAGATTCCTAGAGGTTTCTTGGTTTTGGTTACAATCTGCCTAGTTCGTTCATCGAAAGGGGAGTTTTCAAACAAGCCTTCTTTTCCTTTAAACTTATCAATCAATCGATCCGGATTTATTATACGAGTTGTGAAACCAATTACTTTTCCTAAAAGCGTTCCTTCAAAAATTGATTTTCCTAAGCCTACTAAAAGCAAATCAAAATCACCTTGATTGGCGATATCTGCAATTTCAGTTTCGATATCGCTAGTTACCCTGAAAATAGGGTCTATCTCAAGTCCTAGTTGGTTGGATTCCTCAAAAATTGGTTCAAAGCTCTCTTTTTCAATTTCTTCCATGTTAAAGGAATGCAGTTCGTCACTTTGAGATAAATGCAAAGCCGTTAGAGAGGAAGTTGTTTTTTGTTTTTTGGTCAAATTATTGGCTAATCGCAATAATGATTTTCCTTTTTCGATGTTTCCAAAAGAAATCAAGACACGGTATTTGTCGCTATCTATTTCTTCTTCTAGTTCCGTTTCGCGGTTCTTTTTGAAAAGAAAATCAAGTAAATTCAATGCCGGACCTGTCATAAAAGTTGTGACCAATGCCATTATTACCATCATCGTAAATACCTCGGGAGTTAATACTTTTAGTTCCAAACCAATATTCAGAACAATTAATTCCATTAATCCTCGGGTGTTCATTAAGGCGCCAATGGTCAAGCTATCATGCCAATTTTGGCCTACAAATTTTGCTGCCAAAGCGCTTCCAAGAAACTTTCCAATCACTGCAACTACAATAATAGCAGCCGTGACTTTCCATAAATACGCATCATTGATTAAGCCTACTTGTGTATTTAATCCAGTATAAACAAAGAACAAAGGCAAGAGTAGAATAACAGATACATCTTCTACTTTTTCAATAAATATCAATCGGAATTTAGAAAGATCTGGCATAATGGAACCCATCATAAAGGCGCCGAACAAGGCGTGAATTCCAATCACTTCAGTAGCATATGAAGATAAGATTAACAACAAAAAGAAAATCGCCATCACAGGTTTTCCGATAGTCTCTTTCTCTGCGTATAAATCTCCAATGCGTTTTAAAAAAGGTTTAACGATATAAATCATCGCCAAAACATAGAGTAGTGCTAAGGAAATTACATATAACGAACCAACAAAGTCACCTGCTTTTACAATGGCAATTACCACAGCAAGTAAACACCAAGCAGTAATGTCATCGGCTGCTGCACAAGTAATTACAATAGCTCCCAATCGTGTTTTATGAATGCCACGTTCTTGAACAATACGGGCTAAAACAGGAAAAGCGGTAATACTCATAGCGATTCCCATGAATAAGCTAAAAGAAAGGAATTCGACACCTGCAGGCGCAAATTGATTGTAGACAAAATAAGACAGTCCAATCCCCATTGCAAATGGTATAACAATACTGGCATGGCTAATCACAATCGCTTCGCTAGCCTTATTCTTTAAAACTTTTATGTCTAATTCCATTCCAATGACAAACATGAAAAGGATTAATCCTATTTGGCTTAGAAATTTCAAATTCCCTAATGATTCCATTGGAAACAAAGCGGCCGAAAATTCGGGAAAATACATCCCCACTAAGGAGGGGCCCAGTACGATTCCAGCAATGATTTCACCAATAACGGTAGGCTGACCAATACGTTTAAATATCCAGCCAAAAAAACGAGCTGTCAAGATAATCATGACAATTTGAGCTAGCAATATAGCTAGTGGATCTTGGAAGTTATGCGCCATCGAATCAAGGAAGTCTTTCCATGAGTCATTTTCGTTAGATACAATCGCTATTTTTTCCTTAGCTTCAAGTAATTTTCCTTTGTTTAATATCCAATATATCAAAGCGGTAAAACCGCCAGTGACACCTATATAGAACAAGGTGTTTTTATAATTTTTCAACTCCATGATACCTAAATATTAGTATTTAAATCCACCACAAAGATGCTAAATTCTCCAATATGTTTTACATGCCTAAAATTTTCTTTTTTAGTTCTCGAAAACCTCTGTAAAACCCTAAATTTGATTTAAAATTTAGGTGTAAATTACGCTTTCGGGGTGGTTTTCACTACATTTGCACCCATTTTAAACATTATATGAAAAAATTATTTAAAGTAGGGTTTTGGGAATTTATCGCTAGAATTGTACTTAAAAACAGACTTGCCATACTTGGTTTCATCATAGTCATCACCGTTTTCTTGGCTTTGCAATGGAAAAACATTCAGTTTTCATTCAGTGAAGCTAACTTACTTCCTGATGATAATAGTATTAACAATGAATACAATGCTTTTTTAGATAAATTTGGTGAAGAAGGAAATCTGATTGTTGTAGGGGTCAAAGACGATGCGTTTTTTACTCCCAAAGCATTTGCTGCTTGGAACAAATTGATGACTGATATCAAGAATCATAAAGAAATTGATTTGGTCGTATCCATCAATGATTTGAAGCAACTCAAAAAAAATGATTCTCTTCAAACTTTTGAGATGGTTCCTTTTGTGGATGTCAAAAAAACAAATTCTACCGCTTATTTGAATACCATCAAAAAAGACTTGTTTGAAAACATGCCTTTTTATGAGGGACTGTTATTCAACAAAAATAATGGTACCCTTCGTTCTGCGATATATATGGACAAGGAAATTGTGAATACCGCAGCTCGAAAAACCTATATTGTAAATGATTTTATTCCAAAAATTGAAGCTTTCGAAAAAGAAACAGGCATTGATTTGCGGGTTTCGGGTATGCCTTATATCCGTACGCTAAATGCACTTAGTATTCTGGATGAAATAAGTTTGTTCATTGGTGTATCCCTTTTGATTACTTCGATGATATTCTTTTTCTTCTTCCGTTCATTTAGAGCCACTTTAATTGCGATACTAATAGTCATAGTAGGTGTGATGTGGACTTTTGGATTGCTTGGATTGTTTCATTATCAAATTACAGTTCTTACCGCATTAGTGCCAACATTAGTAATTGTTATTGGGATTCCCAACTGTATTTTTCTCACCAACAAATACCAACAAGAATATGTCGCTCACGGAAACAAAGCGCGTTCTTTGCAACGTGTAATTACCAAAGTAGGTACAGCGACCTTAATGACTAACTTGACCACAGCAGCTGGTTTTGCAACCTTTATCATCACTAATAGTGAATTGCTGAAAGAATTTGGAATTATTTCTTCGTTGAGTATTATGGCCTTGTTCTTTTTGTGCCTGATTACCATTCCAATTTATTATAGCTATCAACCAGTTCCTAAGGATAAGCATTTAGAACATTTAAGTCGTAATTATACCAAAGTTTTCATTCAATGGATTGAAAAAATGGTAAAATACAACCGTCGATATGTGTATGCTGTTGCGGTTGTTTTATTTATCATTAGTTCATTTGGAGCACTAAAAATTAAAACATCAGGGAGTTTGATTGAAGACATGCCTCAAAACACGAGTTTTTTCAAAGATATTTTGTTTTTCGAAGAGGAATTCAATGGTGTAATGCCGCTTGAAATTACTATTGATACCAAAAGGAAAAAAGGAGTGATGAAAGCTTCGACTCTTCGAAAGATGGATGAATTGCAAAAAACGATTGAGGAGATTCCAGAATTATCAAAGCCTATTTCTATTTTAAATTTGGTCAAATATTCAAAACAAGCTTACTATAATGGTAATCCTGACTATTATGAATTGCCTTCTTCACAGGAGCAAAGTTTTATTTTGAGCTACGCCAAAAACGCGACCAAAGACACCAAAAACAATATCATGAAAAGTTATGTGGACAGCACGGGACAAACGGCTAGAATCACCACTTTTATGAAAGATATTGGAACAGGAAATATGGCTAAAATTGAAGAAAAGCTTCTGGCTAAAACCAATGAGATTTTCCCTAAAGACCGTTATGATGTAGTGATGACAGGTAAAGCTTTGGTTTTTGAAAAAGGAACAAAATACCTATTGGAGAATTTATTAATGTCTTTGCTTTTTGCTATTTTCTTGATTTGCTTACTGATGGTTTTCATGTTCCGTTCATTCAAGATGGTAATAGTGTCGGTAATTCCAAATTTATTACCGCTGGTGATTACCGCAGGATTAATGGGGTATTTTGGAATTCCGTTGAAGCCTTCAACGATATTGGTTTTTAGTATTGCCTTTGGATTATCGGTTGATGATACGATTCACTTTTTGGCTCAATACCGCCAAGAACTTACTAATAACAAATGGAAGATTAAAAAATCTGTTTTCGCAACCATTCGAGAAGCGGGTGTGAGTATGTTCTATACTTCGGTAGTGCTTTTTGCGGGTTTCTCTGTTTTTCTATTGTCCGAATTTGGAGGTACTGTGGCCTTGGGAGGTTTAATTGCGATGACCTTAGGTTTTGGAATGTTGTCCAACTTAATGCTATTGCCTTGTTTGGTTTTAACGTTAAATAAAACCTTGGCTAATGAACAAGAATTCAAAGAACCTACGATTGATGTTTTGAGTACTATTGAAGATAAATAAAATACAAAATGGTTATGATTTATATGCTAAGCCCGTCGTTGCAACGGGCTTAATCATGCAAAATAACCAGCTTTTATTATGTTTCGCTTTTAAATAAGTATCTTTGCGCTTTGATTTCGTTCAAATCTTGCAGTAAACTCAATAAGTGAAATTCTATCATTTGAACATCTTCAAGGCATGCTAATGATTTCAAAAGTGGAGTCCAGCAACCACTCAAAAAACGGGGCAAAATCGAAAAGCCTAACTAATAGAAAATAAAAATCTAATTAATATGGAAATAGACCAGCAAGTAACTGTTGTAAACAAATATTTTGATAAAATAACCGACTTTGGTTTTGAATACGCTCCTAAATTAATAGGGGGAATTATAGTATTGGTAATTGGATTATGGGTTACAAGAATAGTCACTAAAGCCGTTGGGAAATCATTAGAGAAATCTAAAATGGATCAATCTCTGGTTCCGTTTTTAACAAGCATAACAAATATTGTCTTAAAAGCATTAGTAGCCATCACTGTCATGGGAATGATTGGTATACAAATGACCTCGTTTGTAGCTATCATTGGTGCGGCTGGTTTGGCTGTAGGTATGGCGTTATCTGGAACACTTCAGAATTTTGCTGGTGGAGTTATTATTTTAATTCTTAAACCATTCAAAATTGGAGATTTTATAGAAGCACAAGGGTATGTAGGAACCGTAAAAGAGATTAGCATTTTTGCCACCATGTTAAATACCTCTGATAAAAAATTAGTGATTATCCCTAATGGACCTCTTTCGACAGGTGCCTTGACAAACTTTTCTGCTGAACCTACCCGAAGAGTCGACTGGACATTTGGAATTGCTTATGGCGATGATGTAGAAAATTTTAAAAGAGCTATCAATGATTTTATTGCTGATGATGCACGAATTTTAAAAGAGCCTGCGCCTTTCATTGGTCTTTCGGAACTTGCTGATAGTTCTGTAAATTTTACAGTGAGAGTTTGGGTTGATGGTCCTGATTATTGGGGAGTATTCTTTGATATGAATGAAAAAGTATATACTAAGTTTGCTGATTACAACTTAAATATCCCATTTCCACAAATGGATGTTCACGTTCAAAACAACAGCTAAAATTTCAATTATTACAATAGCGGTTCCATAAAAAAAGGCTGTTTTTTTTTCGAATCACAAAAAGAATTCTAGCTATATAAACAATTAGATAATAGTTTTCAATAGGCTAGTCAATTGCGAAATAAATTCCTTATTTTTATTAATGACCAAAATTAAATCAACCTAATAAAGAAGATTTAAAAAAGGGTTTTATAACATAAATACCACTTAACTAGTACGTAAAAAATATGGCTCATACAATGTCTGAAACAGATAAATTAGCTGTTGCTAACAATTACAAAAATTGGAAAAAATGGGGCCCATATTTGGCCGAAAGACAATGGGGAACTGTCCGTGAAGATTATAGCAACGACGGTAATGCATGGGAATTTATCAACCATGATAAAGCCCGTAGTAATGCATATCGATGGGGTGAAGAAGGGATTGGTGGTTTTTGCGACTCCCGTGAAATTTTGTGCTTGGCACCCGCTTTTTGGAACGGAAAAGATCCGATTATAAAAGAACGTTTATTTGGGCTTACCAATAACCAAGGAAATCACGGAGAAGATGTTAAGGAACTTTATTTTCATCAGATTTCAACGCCAACGCATTCCTATAATAAATATCTATATAAATATCCTCAGAATGAATTTCCTTATGAGGAAATAATACAAAACAATATTCGCGGTCGTGAAGATGCAGAGTTTGAACTTCTGGATACTGATAGCTTTAAAGATAATGCTTATTTTGATTGTTTTATCGAATATGCAAAAGCTGATATTGATGATATCTTGATGAAAGTGACGGTGGTCAATAGAGGAAAAGACACGGCAGAGATACATGTATTGCCGCATCTTTGGTTCCGTAATTTCTGGAAACACAACAACAGGCATCCGAGACCGAATATGCATTCGGTTTCTGAAAATACAATACTTTCTAGAAGTACCCGAAACGGCGATTATTATTTGTACCATAACAAGGGCGAACAACTTTTCTGCGAAAACGAAACCAATAACGAACGTATTTATCACGCTCCTAATGAATACGAATACGTCAAAGACGGAATTAACAATCACGTTATAAATGGAGATGCAACTGTAAATCCCGAAAAACTGGGGACCAAAGCAGCTATTTGGCATAAATTAGAACTAAAAGCAGGGGAAGAAAAGAGCATCAAAATACGTTTGAGCAATGTTGCTTTAGAAAATCCTTGGACTGATTTTGACAATCTATTTGAAGCAAGAAAAAAAGAATGCGAAACCTTTTATGATGGTGTCATAAGCAAAGACATTCCTAAGGAGCACCAAGCCATTGCAAAAAGCGCTTTCTCAGGTTTGTTGTGGACCAAGCAGTTTTATTACTACAACATACACAAATGGATTTTTGGAGGAACGGACGAAGATCCTACTCATAGAAGTAAGGACTCCCGTAATTATAGCTGGCAACACCTTAATAACCGCCATATTATTTCGATGCCCGACAAATGGGAATATCCTTGGTATGCCGCTTGGGATTTGGCTTTTCACATGGCCTCTTTTGTCGAAATCGATCCTTGTTTTGCCAAACAACAACTGTTGCTAGTCCTACAAGAAAGTTATATGCACCCTAATGGCCAAATTCCAGCTTACGAATGGAATTTTAGCGATGTGAATCCTCCTGTTCACTCTTGGGCTGTTTGGACGGTTTATGACAAAGACAAAGAACGCACAGGAAAAGCAGATACAGCATTTCTTGAAAAAGCCTTTCAAAAACTCTTGATCAACTTTACTTGGTGGGTAAACCAAAAAGATACCAGTGGTACTGATTTGTTTGAAGGCGGATTTTTGGGTCTGGATAACATTGGGGTTTTTGATAGAAACCACATGCCTGAGGGAATCAAAAAAATGCAACAAGCTGATGCTACGAGCTGGATGGCGATGTTCTCTTTGAATATGTTGCGCATGTCGCTAGAATTAGCCAAAACTAACAAAATATACGAAGAAGTATCGGCTAAGTTTTTCCGTCATTTCTTGAACATTGCTTGGGCGATGCACCATATTGGTAAAAAAGATATTTCGCTTTGGGATGATGAAGACAATTTCTACTATGATGTAGTCGAAATGGCTGATGGCAGTGCAGAACGTTTGAGAGTACGCTCATTAGTGGGAGTTATTCCATTGTTTGCAGTCGAAATCATGAATAAAAACCTATTCGAAGAATTAAAAGACTTCCGAAGACGTGCTAACGAAATCATCAGAACCCGCCCAGATTTGGCTTCCTTAATTTCGAACTTAGAAAGCGCAAATGAAGAGGGGAATTATCTATTTTCTATCATGCGTGGATTTAGGTTGGAACACCTTCTAGTGCGTTTATTGGACGAAAAAGAGTTCCTTTCAGATTATGGAATCCGTTCACTGTCAAAATACCATGAGGAAAATCCTTTTATATTTGGAAACGAAGGGCATCACCGCATTCAGTACGAACCAGGCGAAAGCCGTTCGAATATGTTTGGTGGTAACTCTAACTGGCGTGGTCCTATCTGGATGCCACTGAATTATATGATTATTACGTCTTTGCGTAAATACTATACCTTCTACGGCCCAACCTACGTTTATGAATTCCCAACCGGTTCAGGTGTAAAAATGAACCTAAAGGAAATCGCTAACGAATTGACGAAACGCTTAATCAAGCTTTTCGAACGTAATTCAGAGGGTAAATTCCAATACCATTCGGATGACCTAGAAAACCATTTCGCCAAAGACGAACATTTCAGAAACGAGCATATGTTCTATGAGTTCTTTGATGGTGATACGGGTAAAGGACTTGGCGCTTCCCACCAAACAGGATGGACAGCCCTTATAGCCAACTTAATCCTAGACCTAGAGAAGAATTAAAGATTTAAGCATAAAATTCACAATCCCGTTTGCCTTGGTAAACGGGATTTTTTTGTTTTAGGCGCAGAAGATTTGGCATTTTCAGGAATGATTGTTCCTGCTTTCGGCTGTATCTCTCCGTTTCACTACGAGGATGCCGCCTCAATCAGGGCTAGTGAGAAAATTCTGTTTTTGTTTGGATGTTTTTTATATATTTGGAGAAATATTAATGCGCTTCATTATAGCGAGAATCTACCCAAAATCAGGTGAATTGTCGCTACTTTGTAGCGAGTATATACAAGTTGTAGCCAATACTAAAAAAACTGTATGAAATTAGAAACTATAAAAATCAAAAACTTTAGAGGTTATCAATCTGAAACTATAATTCCAGTTTCTAACTTGACAGCATTTATTGGAAAAAACGATGCCGGCAAATCTACAATTCTGGAAGCTCTAGAAATATTTTTCAATAATTCACTAGTTTCCTGTGAAAGAGAAGATTTAAATGTTAATGCCGATAACAATCAAATTGAAATATCTTGTGTATTTTCAGGCTTCCCAGATGATTTAATAATTGATGCAGCAAATCCTACAAGTCTTGCTGCTGAATACTTACTAAATTCGGAAAATAGGCTTGAAATTAAAAAGGTATTTCCAGCCACAGCTGCGAAACCAAAAGAGAAAGTATACATAATTTGTAATCACCCAACAATTGAAAATGGAAATGATTTATTAACTCTTAAAAAAACTGAACTAAAACAAAGAGCTACTCAAACCTTAAATATTCCATCGGAAAATTTTAATGGAAATATAAATTCATCAATTCGCCTTGCTATTTGGAACTCATTCGAGAATCTCGAACTACAAGAAACAGAATTGCTAGTTGATAAAGAAGATACCAAAAAAGTCTTTGACACTTTAAAATCTTATTTACCGTTATACGCTCTTTTTCAATCAGACAGACAAAGTAAAGATGATGATAAAGAAGTAACTGACCCGATGAAAATTGCTGTTCAACAAGCTTTATCTGAATTAACAGCAGAACTTGAATATATAAAAGAACAGGTTAGAAATAAAGCTATCGATACAGCAAATAGAACATTAGAAAAACTTAGAGAAATGTCTCCTGAGTTAGCAAATGCACTAATTCCCGAATTTAAAACCGAACCAAAATTTGATTCGCAATTTAAATTAACTATAAAATCTGAAGAAGACATACCAATTAACAAGCGAGGTAGCGGAATTCGTCGACTAATTCTACTAAACTTCTTTAGAGCGGAAGCTGAAAGATTGAGAGCTCAAAATCAAGGTAATCAAATAATTTTTGCCTTTGAAGAGCCTGAAACCTCTCAACATCCTGACCATCAAGAAATGCTTATTGAAGCATTTAAAGAATTATCAAATACAGGTAATTCTCAAATAATCTTAACAACACATACTCCTGCCCTAGCTGGCTTAATTCCACTGAATAGTTTGCGTTTTATTCAAAAGAATGGAAATGATAGAACTGTGGAGTTGGGGACTGAAGATGTATTTATAAAAGTTGCTGATACATTAGGCATTTTAGCTGACCCTATTTCTAAAAATGCAAATGCAATTTTGTTAGTAGAAGGTAAAAGTGATGTTGCATTTGTAAACCATACAGCTACTCAACTTAAAAGTGGAGGTCACATTACACATACATTTGAAGATAAAAGAATAGCAATAGTTCCTATTGGAGGTTGTGGTAATTTAAAACATTGGACAACACTTCGTCTTATCGAACAATTTGCAATTCCTTATGGTGTTATATTGGATTCTGATAAAGGCACAAATGAAGAACAAGCCAACGTTAACACAATCCAAGAATTAAAAGATAAGGGAGTAAAAGCATATCTAACATTAAAGCGTGAACCTGAAAATTATATACATCTTGATGTTCTTAATTTACCAGCTGGAAGTACCTTTACTTTTACCGATACTTGCGACGCCAAAGTATTAATAGCAGCTCAAAAAATATCTAGAAAACAAAATGTACTTGAAGACTATTGGACTCTTATGACAGTAAACCAAATAAGAGAAGTTGAAAAGTATAACGATAATGGTGTTGAAAAACATGAATTTACAGAAATGTTCACTGACCTATTAAGTATTGTGTAGAAAAGTACTGGCTACAACAGCCGTTTGGCAAGATTGCTAATTTTGTGGTAGATTCACGTTCACGTTTCGCAAGAAATTTTATCTTTAACAGAAAATATAAGGTTACGAATTTCGCAACCTCGCCAAGCGACATAACGTCAGGCTGTGAAAAAACCTCTATTTTCTCCAAAAATCCATAAATTATACAGTACTACAACCCCAATAAAGCCTTTTTAAGAAGGCTCTTTTTTTTAGGCTGTAAATTTCAGTTGATAAAAATTGGAGGCTGTATTTAACTTTAAATAAGTCGTTTTTAGTAAAAACAAGGTTTTTGCCTTGTAAGGTGACTTCCAGTTCTTGATTTTATCAATCAAATCGGGAACGCCAAGAATATTTATCGTGCGTTTGATGTTATAGACAAGCATAATTAGACTATGTTCGCCATTTACTTTTTCCAGTCCCGTTAAATTGGTGTGGTTATACCCCCATTGTCTCTTAATAGTCCCGAAGATATGCTCGTTAATCTCCTGCCTAGTTCGGTACAGTTGTGGGTTTTCTTGATAACGCTGGTTGTTTTCTTCTACGGCATCGGCATATTCGCTTCGGTCTATTTCCCGTCCTCCCGCTCTACTGGTACAAAGGTGTTTTACGGGACAATCCTTGCAGGCTGGTGTTCGGTATTTCTTAAATAGGTAACCACTTTGTTCTGTTCGACCACTTTTTTTATGCCATCTTCCTGTTGTTTTTAAGGTTTCTCCTTGGGGACAGGTATACGTGTCATCTAATTTATTGTACTGAAATTGAGCCACTAAATAGTCTGGTTGGGTAACACTATCTTTAGCTCTTCCTGGGGTAGGATGTGCGACAATGGTGGTGATATTGTGGTTTTTACATTGAGTGATTTCTCTACCATTATGATAGCCTTTGTCAACCAAAGCGGTAAAGGTTTTTACTCCCAAATTTTCTTTTGCTTCAACAGCAATAGCTCCCAAAGCGTTGAGATCATTCCGATTGATAGTATGAGTGGCAACAACCAAGTTGTGTTTGCTATCTACCGCCGCTTGTATGTTGTAGCTTACTTCTACCACTACGCCTTGAACCAATAAGGCTCGAGCATCTTCATCGGTGGTACTTATCTGAGGCTCTCCACTAGCTTTTAGTTTTTCTTCTAGTAGCTCATAGCCTATTTTATTCTGCTTTAATCGTTCTATTTTATCTTGAATGTTAGCAATTGAAATCCCATTATCTTGCGAGTCGTTTTGGTCTAATTGCGCTAAATATTCTTGTGTTTTTTCTTCGATATAAGCCAAATGTCGTTCTATTTTCTTTTGGCTAAAATTAGCTTTCTTGCTATTGTGTGCTCTGCTTTTTGTGCCATCAATAGCGATGATTTCGCCTGCTATTAAATCGGTATCTTTAAGAAAGGAAACAAAGAGTTTGAAGAGTTTTCGCAATCCTGATGGATTCTGTTTTCTAAAATCCGAAATACTGTGGTAATTCGGCATAAGACCACACAAAAGCCATTGCAATTCGATGTTTCTTACACATTCTTTTTCGAGTTTTCGTGAACTTCTAAGCCCGTTCAAATAGCCATATAAATAGATTTTAAGGAAGATTTTAGTATCAAAGCTGGGGCGACCCTCGACTTTCAGAGTCTGAACAGTAAAACCCAAAGATTCCATATCTAATGCCTCCACAAAAGCATCTACAAAACGAACGGGATTATTGGGTAAAATAGTGTCTTCGAAACTAGAAAACACCATTTGGTTACGAGGAATTCCTGTGATATGTTGCATATTTAAACATACAACTTTTCTTGCTAACAATAAAATTATTTACTTATATTTGATGGAAATAAATGTTAGTTTTTTCACAGACTGACGTTACATGCAACTTTAAACTAAATAACTAAATATGAAAAAGACAGTATTTTTATTCTTATGTTTTGCTTTGACAACAATATTAGCAAGTGCCCAAGAAGGTCCTAGTCGTGAGCCTGCTGGAGCAGGTCGAGCTCCTGCTGGAGCTAAAAGTGGTCGAGAAGGTGGTGGTGGAAACGCTGATAGAAATGGCAAAGATAGCAAAGTGAAAGACGGAAAGAACAATGTTTCTCCAACAGCTAAAGAAACGGCTAAAACAATTAAGGATGCAAATTCAATTGATGGCAAAGGAAAGAACATGACCGAGGCACAGCGTAATGAAGCAGCAAGACAACTAAGTGATGCAAGTACGAAAGCTGCAGCAGATGGAAAAAGAGCCGACGCAAAATTTTACGAAAAAGAAAGAGATAAAGTCCGAGGAAAAAAGAACTAAATAGTAGTAAAGCTGCATGTAACAGCCGTTTGGCAAGATTGGGGTTTTAGGATTAATGGAAAGTTGGTTTTGTATTTGCAAATTTTGTGTTTAACCGAAAAATTACGCATCTTTAATCCCCAGCTGGCGCAAGCATAGATAAATATAAAGGCTAGTGCGAGTTTCTAACTCGTACCCGCAAAGATTAGCAAATACGCTACATAAAATATTTCCAATCTTTGTCACGCTCTAAGCGTCTCATACAAAGCGCATACAAAGCCTTAGATTCCTACGAAATGACAAACTGTGTGGATTAGACATGGCCATCAATTGTGGACGGATTAAAATCCATCCCTACAATATGAGCCGAGCCTACGGCTCTTGTACATGTCCGTAAAAAAGAATTGAATTTCTATCCCCGATTTACATGGGAAAGTTCCGTAGGAACGACATATCTTGTAGCCCCAGCTGGCGCAAGTATAGATTAATATAAAAGGCTAGTGCGAGTTTCTAACTCGTACCCATAAAGATTGGCAATTACGCTACATAAAATATTTCCAATCTTTGTCACGCTCTAAGCGTCTCATACAAAGCGCATACAAAGCCTGAGATTCCTTCGAAATGACAAACTGTGTGGATTAGACATGGCCATCAATTGTGGATGGATTAAAATCCATCCCTACAATATGAGCCGAGCCTACGGCTCTTGTACATGTCCGTAAAAAAGAATTGAATTTCTATCCCCGATTTAAATGGGAAAGTTCCGTAGGAACGACATATCTTATAGCCCCGAAATTTATTTCGGGGGAAATAATATTGATATGTATTATAAAGTCCCGTAGGGACGACATATAAATCGTCTGTACAACATTCATCCATTAATAACCTTCGTGACGCTCTGTGTTTTCTTAGTGTGCCTTTGTGAAATACTCAGCTGACGCAAGCATAGATAAATATAAGAGGCTAGTGCGAGTTTCTAACTCGTACCCACAAAGATTGGTAAATATTCTACTTAGATTATAACCAATCTTTGTCACGCTCTAAGCGTCTCATACAAAGCGCATACAAAGCCTTAGATTCCTACGAAATGACAAACTGTGTGGATTAGACATGGCCATCAATTGTGGACGGATTAAAATCCATCCCTACAATATGAGCCGAGCCTACGGCTCTTGTACATGTCCGTAAAAAAGAATTGAATTTCTATCCCCGATTTACATGGGAAAGTTCCGTAGGAACGACATATTTTGTAGCCCCGAAATTTATTTCGGGGAAAATGATATTGATATGTATTATAAAGTCCCGTAGGGACGACATATAAATCGTCTGTACAACATTCATTGATTAAAAACCTTAGTGACGCTCTGTGTTTCCTTAGTGTGTCTTTGTGAAATACTCAGCTGACGCAAGCATAGATAAATATAAGAGGCTAGTGCGAGTTTCTAACTCGTACCCACAAAGATTGGCAAATACGCTATATAAAATATAACCAATCTTTGTCACGCTCTAAGCGTCTCATACAAAGCGCATACAAAGCCTTAGGTTCCTACGAAATGACAAACTGTGTGGATTAGACATGGCCATCAATTGTGGATGGATTAAAATCCATCCCTACAATATGAGCCGAGCCTACGGCTCTTGTACATGTCCGTAAAAAAGAATTGAATTTCTATCCCCGATTTAGATGGGAAAGTTCCGTAGGAACGACATATCTTATAGCCCCGAAATTTATTTCGGGGGAAATAATATTGATATGTATTATAAAGTCCCGTAGGGACGACATATAAATCGTCTGTACAACATTCATCCATTAATAACCTTCGTGACGCTCTGTGTTTTCTTAGTGTGCCTTTGTGAAATACTCAGCTGACACAAGCATAGATAAATATAAAGGCTAGTGTGAGTTTCTAACTCGTACCCGCCCGCCGCCACAAGGATGCCGCTCCTGTCAGGGGCAGTTAACTTAATTATCTTATGGTCAGTATTTTAACAACTTATTTGTTTTTAATTTCTTAAATTAGCTTGTTGTTTTTTATACTAAAATCAAATTCATTTCGTAGTTGTATATTATTAATGTCGTCTTGTAAAATGAAAAAGTATATTTTATACATATCGATTTTTATTTTTTTATTTTTTAACATAAAATGCTCGTCAGATAAAAACTTGGATTTACTTTCAGGTGATAATTTAGGCGAAAAGGTTGCAATTAAAGTTAAAGAGTATAAAACTAATTTGCCTTTGCCGGGGGTAAAGTTTAGTACTTATTATTGTAAGGGTTATGATCAGTATGTAGGTTGTATAAATGAAATATTGTTATCATCATGTGTAACCGATAGTAATGGTAGCTGTAACTGTAGTTTTCCTAAAAAGGCATTCGAAAAAGTCACTATAGAAAAGCCAATGTATTGGTCAAAACAATTAAACAATTACGGTGATTTTGAGTATATAATTCATCCTGAAGCATGGGTAAATGTTAATTTTAAAACAGATGCTGTATACCCAAGTTCAAGTACTTTTTTTATAATAATTAATGGGGAATTACAGTTTGTACGAGAATATATTCAAGCAATAAATAATTCAAATAAGGTATTTAGGTTATTTGGTAATGAAGAAAACAAGGTAGATTGGGTTTTGTATAAAACATTTAATAGCAATTCTGATATCCTTAATTCAGGAAGTTTTATTTTAAACCCAAAGAAATTTGAAAATTTAACATATACCTTAACTTATTAAATCTGTTAGCGTGAATTTATTATTCGTGCTAACAAAGATTATCAAATTCTGCACTTAGATTTTAGACTGTTTATGTCAGACTGTAAGCGTCTCAAACAAACCGCTCACTAATCCTGAGATTCCTAGGGAATAACAAACGTTGTGGATTAGACATGACCTTCAATTGTGGATGGATTAAAATCCATCCCTACAATAGGAGCCGAGCCCAAGGCTCTTGTACATGCCCGTAAAAAAGAATTGAATTTCTATCCCCGATTTACATGGTAAAGTTCCGTAGGAACGACATATCTTATAGCCCCGAAATTTATTTCGGGGGAAATAATATTGATATATATTATAAAGTCCCGTAGGGACGACATATAAATCGTCTGTAAAACATTCATCCATTTAAAACCTTCGTGACGCTCTGTGTTTCCTTAGTGTGTCTTTGTGAAATAATAAATCTTGAGAATAATTTTGTGATGATAAACGATGATTCCACAAATCCCTAGCCCAGATAGAAGCGGCATCCTTTTACTTTTTTTTCAAAAGTAAAAGATATAGCGGATAGCTGGAAATAGCTC
Source organism: Flavobacterium sp. NG2 (assembly GCF_034119845.1). Classification (NCBI taxonomy): domain Bacteria; kingdom Pseudomonadati; phylum Bacteroidota; class Flavobacteriia; order Flavobacteriales; family Flavobacteriaceae; genus Flavobacterium; species Flavobacterium sp. NG2. The sequence continues at coordinate 1,073,683 of NZ_CP139420.1, forward strand.
CTAATTAACTTTATTGTGACAAAATCCTTTGAAAAAATGAATTATATTTGTGTCTGAGAAAGGAACTTATTTTAATCGTTATTGATACATAAATGAAGCATACAAAAGTTAAAGACTTGCTTGCCAGTACTACGACGCTGCAGGAAGTGAATGCAAAAGGATGGGTAAGAACTTTTAGAAACAATCAATTTATAGCTTTGAATGATGGTTCGACCATCAACAACATACAATGTGTGGTGGATTTTGAAAATACACCAGACGAAATATTAAAAAGAATAACGACGGGTGCTGCGGTTTCGGTTACGGGAACCTTGGTGCCGAGTAAAGGAGCTGGACAAAGTTTTGAGATTCAGGTAAGCAAACTTGACATCTTAGGGGATTCAGACCCAGAGAAATTTCCAATGCAACCAAAAAAACATTCGCTGGAATTTTTGCGTGAAAATGCGCATTTGAGAGTGCGTACGAATGCTTTTGGGGCGATTATGCGGGTGCGTTCGGTTTTGTCGTTTGCGGTACATAGTTACTTTCAGGAAAAAGGATTTGTATATGTGACTACGCCTATCATCACGGGAGCAGATGCCGAGGGTGCTGGAGAAATGTTTCAGGTAACCTCATTGCCCATAGACAATTTGCCGAAAAATGAAGAAGGTGAGATTGATTACAAAAAAGATTTTTTTGGTAAACACACTAACCTAACCGTTTCAGGACAGCTAGAAGGCGAGACTTTTGCGATGGCATTGGGACAGATTTATACTTTTGGCCCAACGTTTAGAGCTGAGAATTCGAATACTTCTCGTCATTTGGCGGAATTCTGGATGATTGAGCCCGAGGTGGCTTTCAACGATTTGGATGCCAATATGGACTTGGCGGAAGATTTTATTCAGTACGTGATTAAATACGCGATGGACAAATGTCCAGAGGATTTAAAGTTCTTAGAATCCCGTTTGTTGGACGAAGAAAAATCGAAACCACAGGCGGAAAGAAGCGAAATGACGCTGTTAGAGAAATTGAATTTTGTTTTGGAAAACAATTTCAAACGCGTATCTTACACAGAGGCGATCGATATTTTGAGGGATTCGACACCTAATAAAAAGAAAAAATTTAATTACATCATCAATGAATGGGGTGCCGATTTACAATCAGAGCACGAACGTTATTTGGTGGAAAAACATTTTAAATGCCCAGTAATCTTGTTTGATTACCCAGCGAATATCAAAGCGTTTTACATGCGCTTGAACGACAATACAGAGCCAGGAAAAGAAACCGTTCGCGCTATGGATATTCTTTTTCCTGGCATTGGAGAAATCGTAGGAGGTTCACAAAGAGAAGAACGTTTGGATGTATTGGTCGAAAAAATGAAAGCCATTGGTATCGACGAAAAAGAATTATCATGGTACTTAGACACCAGACGTTTTGGTAGTGCGGTGCACTCTGGTTTTGGTCTTGGTTTCGAGCGATTGGTGTTGTTTGTAACGGGTATGACGAATATCCGTGACGTGATTCCTTTCCCGAGAACGCCTGGGAATGCAGAATTCTAAAATTTTGTTTCAGGTTTAAAGTTTCAAGTTGTTGACCGTTCTGCAACTTGAAACTTGAAACCTTAAACTTTTAAACAATAAAAATGCTAAAGCAATTCTTAAATTTAAAATTATCACAGAAATTATCTCCACAGCAAATCCAGCTGATGAAGTTAATTCAATTGCCTACGCAAGCTTTCGAGCAACGTTTGTTAGAAGAAATGAATGAAAATCCCGCTTTGGAATCGGGAAATGATGAGGATGAAATCTATGAGAATGATGAATTTGAAAACGATGACTACGACGATTATGATGATGAATCAGATAGAATAGAAGCAGACGACATCAACATCGATGAGTATTTGAGTGACGATGATATACCTGATTATAAAACGCAGGCCAATAATTATAGCGATGACGATGATGATCGGGAGTCTCCTATTGTGGCTTCTGTAAGTTTTCATCAAGATTTAATCAATCAGCTTAATACCTTTATTCTAGACGATAACGAACGTGAGATTGCGGAATTCTTGGTGGGAAGCATTGATGATATGGGGTATATTCGCAGAAGTATTCCAGACATTGTAGACGATATGGCTTTTACCCAAGGTATTTATACCGACGAAGAAATGGTTGAAAAAATGCTCTATGTGATACACGAACTCGAACCATCAGGTGTGGGGGCTCGTGACTTACAAGAATGTTTGTTGTTGCAGCTGAAACATAAAACCCCAACGGAATATGTAGATTTAGCGATTGATATTATCGAAAATCAGTTTGATGCTTTTACCAAAAAACATTACGATAAACTGATTCAGAAATACAATGTGTCCAACGAACAGCTTAAAAAAGCTGTTCATGAAATCGAACGTTTGAATCCTAAACCAGGTGGTTCATTTACGGGAAATAATAAGGTGACTGAAAATGTGGTACCTGATTTTGCTATCCGAATTGTCGATGGTGAATTGGAATTAACGCTTAACGGCAGAAATGCACCTTCCCTTCATGTGTCCAAAGATTACCAAGACATGTTGCGTACTTATAAAGATTCTCGTGACAAATCGAATGACCAAAAAGATGCGGTGCAGTTTATCAAACAAAAATTAGATTCGGCCAAATGGTTTATTGATGCGATTAGACAGCGTCAAGAAACCTTGTTTGTGACGATGAATGCGATTATGCATTACCAAGAAGAGTATTTCTTAGATGGAGATGAAACCAAATTAAAACCGATGATTTTGAAAGATATCGCGGATTTAGTAGGATTGGACATCTCGACTATTTCCCGTGTGGCCAATAGTAAATATGTGGAAACACCTTATGGAACGAAGTTGATTAAGGAATTTTTCTCTGAAGCGATGAAAAACGACCAAGGAGAAGATGTTTCGACTTTAGAAATCAAAAAAATATTGCAAAATATCATCGAAGAAGAAGACAAGAAAAAACCCTATCCAGATGATCAACTAGCCGAATTACTCAAAGAAAAAGGCTATCCAATCGCTCGAAGAACCATTGCTAAATACAGAGAACAACTCGATATTCCTGTGGCGAGAATGAGAAAAAAGATTTAAGATTGCAGATTGAAGATTGCTGATCAACGATTTTTGATTTAGTCGTTAATTAATAAAATATTTGTACAAACAAAAGCCTTTCTGAGCCATCAGAAAGGGGTTTGTTAAATATAGACTCCTATTTCGTTTTGTCTCCCTCTCCTTTGGAGAGGGCCGGGGAGAGGACTTCCCGCACTGCATGATAATAAGCGGCCCTACTCAGTGGCTCGTATTCTTCGGTTTCGCCTAGCATAACAAGATTGTCGTTATCGTTTTTTCTAAAACTATAGTGTGCTAGATTTCCAGTTCGGGTGCAAACGGCGTGAACTTTGGTCACATATTCGGCAGTTGCCATTAGTGCAGGCATGGGGCCAAAAGGATTTCCTTTAAAATCCATGTCCAATCCAGCTACAATCACACGAATTCCTTGATTGGCCAAATCATTGCAGACTGTTACTATTTCGTCATCAAAAAATTGTGCTTCATCAATACCAATTACATCGCAACCTTGAGCTAATATGGCAATATTTGCGGCTGCAGGAACCGGCGTAGAACGAAATTCATTGGCATCATGAGAAATCACCATATGTTCGTGGTAACGCGTATCGATTGAAGGTTTAAAAATTTCGACTTTTTGTTTGGCAAATTGTGCTCTTTTGAGCCTTCGGATTAATTCTTCTGTTTTGCCCGAAAACATGGAACCACTAATCACTTCAATCCACCCAAATTGTTCTTTATGATTTACTGTATTTTCGAGAAACATTTTGTCTTTTTCTTACTTAAAAAATGAATAGTTTTTATTACTTTGTACTTTGATAAAAGCACATAATATTTTATACTTTTGTAGCATCTCAAAAGTAGAAAAATTTTATCAATTAAAGGGGTTTGGCATCATTAAAACGGGTAACTGTATTAAAAAAGTTAAACACGAATTACACAAATAAAAAAAGTGTTTAAATGAAATGACACTTATTTTTTATCCGCCTAAGGCAGATTCGTGAAATTTAAGAAATAATGTTTTTCATATAATCTGATGTAATCCGTGTTTAAAAAATATTTTAATCCGTTAAGCATAGATAAAACCAAGTCCTTTTTAGAGTACTAAAACACATACAAAATTCGCTATATATTATAATTCTACTGTTATGAAAAAAAGATTGGAAGCCGATTTAATCAGCATTGCACACAGAATACTTCAATTAAAGAATAAATCCGATGTCAACCAATTGTTTTTGGAAACCCAAAAATTATATGAGAAACTTGCCGTTTTGAGATTTGTGGAAGAACAGTATGGGGAAGCAAAACCAACTATTGGTCAGGCTGCAATTGTTGACGATATCGAAAAGTTTTATGATAACCAAGACAATCTTACACCTGAAGTAGCAGCTGTTTTAGAAGAAAACCTAATTGCTGAAATTCCTACTGAAGCACCAATACAAGAAGAAATTAATGTGGCGTCAGAAGAAACAGTTGAAGAAGTTCAAGCTACAGAAGAGCCTGCAGAAATAGTGGCAATGGATGAAAAAGTTGAAGAAGTTCAAGTTATAGAAGAGCCTATTGCAGAAATTGAGCCAACAGAAGTAATTACCGAAGAAGTTGTAGCAGAAGAAGTTGTAGCAGAAGAAGTAGAAGAAATCGTAGCGGAAGTTCCAGTAGCCGAAGAAACGATTGAGGAAGAAAAACCAGAAATAGTAAGTCCTCCAGCTTTTAAACCTGCCTTTGAATTAGAGGAAGAAATTGACGAGCCTAAAGTAGAAGAAATAGTAACTGCTAAAAAACCAGAAACAATTCAGATTTCTTTTGAAGATTTATTAGGGGCTGATTATAGCGAACCTCAATTTGTAAAAGTAGAGGATGTTCCTGCAGTGCCTAAAGAACCTGTTTTTGAACCAGTCAATACCTATAGTCGTTTTGAGGAATCAAACAATGACAATACTATAACAACTGAAAAAGTAGTAGAAAGAGCAACTCCTAAAATTGTTTCATTAAACGATAAATTTTCTAAAGGAATTGAAATCGATTTGAATGACCAAATTGCTTTTGTAAAACACCTTTTTGGTAATAGCCGTGAAGATTATAATCGTGTGTTGAGCCAACTAAATACCTTTGATAATTTCTATGAAACCAAAGCTTTCATTGACGAAATGGTAAAACCTGATTACAATGATTGGCAAGGTAAAGAAGACTACGAAGAGCGTTTTATGGAAATTATCGAGAAGAAATTTTTGTAAATTCCAGTAAAAATAATTTAAACACATAGAGACATAGGTTTTTGTAAAACTTAAAAAACGCTTTGCTTAACATAGTAATTCATAGAATTGTTGTTGAATACATTAGATTAGAAAATTAAATTGTAGTTATATATTTAGTTTTTAATAAGCTTCAAAGTAGAATAATTGTAGAGCTAATAGAATATTTCAAACAAAGTGTATGTTCTTTGGTAATGCTATGATTTTCTATCCTAAGCAGAGCGACTTTTCACAAGCAAAAACCTATGTCTCTATGTGTTTAAAAAATAGGCCACTATAAAAAATCTATTTTTTTAAAATTGTGGCTAATGATTATTAAAAACCAATGTTAGACTGACTATGTCAAAATTATATATCGTTCCTACGCCCATTGGCAATCTTGAAGACATGACTTTTAGAGCCATCCGAATTCTAAAAGAAGCCGACTTGATTCTAGCCGAAGATACGCGTACGAGCGGAAAACTCTTGAAACATTTTGAGATTAGTACCCATATGCATAGTCACCATATGCATAACGAACACAAAACCACCGAAAACATTATTGCCCGATTAAAAGCGGGTGAAACCATCGCTTTGATTTCGGATGCAGGAACACCAGCTATTTCCGACCCTGGTTTTTTACTCACGCGTGCTTGTATTGAAAACGGCATCGCGGTGGAATGTTTACCGGGTGCAACGGCCTTTGTGCCTGCCTTGGTCAACAGTGGTTTGCCTAATGATAAGTTTGTTTTTGAAGGTTTTTTACCTGAAAAAAAAGGGCGCCAAACTCGATACTTAGAACTTGCCGAAGAAACGAGAACCATGATTCTCTATGTGTCACCACATAAATTGGTTAAAACCTTGGCAGAATTTATTACCTATTTTGGTGAAGAACGTCCTATCTGTGTGTCGAGAGAATTATCTAAACTACATGAAGAAAATGTGCGAGGAACGGCTCGTGAAGTGCTAACACATTTTGAAAAAACAGCACCACGTGGCGAAATTGTTGTCGTTATTGGTGGCAAGCCCATTATAAAAGAACCGAAAAAAAGTAAATTCCAAAAAGACGAATAAATGACTAGTACGATGACCTTAGCAGCTTTCAGAGCTAAATTACAAGAAACGCCAAGCGAAATTGCTTTCGCTGAAACGATGGCAGTAATTGAAGAAAATTACAATTTTACGCCAACCGCTTTCAAAAACGGAGATACTTATAATGCAGCAGGAACTAATTCAGGTTCTTGTAAATTATTTGCTTTCGCCCAAATGCAACAGCTGACAAAAGAAGAAACATTAGCTTGTTTTGGGAGCTATTATTTTGAAGAAGTTTTGGGTGATCCAGAAGGAGACAGCCACCAAAATATCCGCAATTTTATGAAATACGGCTGGGACGGAATTGAATTTGAAGGGATTGCTTTAGATTTTAAATAATCTTTAAACCTGAAACTTTAAACAAAAAAAGCAATGCGTTGGACTTTAAAACCAAAACCTTCCGAAGATAAAATAAAACATTTGGCACAAGCCTTAAATGTGGAAGATTTTGTAGCCACTTTATTAGTGCAACGCGGGATTGAAACCTTTGAAGAAGCCAAAGCCTTTTTTCGTCCATCACTCGAGCATTTGCATGATCCGTACTTGATGAAGGATATGGACAAAGCGGTGCTACGAATAGAAAATGCTATTCAGAATAACGAAAATATCTTGGTTTTTGGGGATTATGATGTCGATGGTACAACGGCCGTTTCCTTAGTTTCGGCTTATTTAAAATCGCATTATTCCAATGTTGCCACTTATATTCCAGACCGTTATTTGGAGGGGTATGGCGTTTCATTCAAAGGAATTGATTATGCAGAGGACAATGGTTTTTCATTAATTATTGCGCTGGATTGTGGTATCAAATCGATTGAACATGTGGCATACGCCAAAGAAAAAAACATCGATTTTATTATTTGCGATCACCACCGCCCTGGCGATACTTTGCCAGAAGCAGTGGCTATTCTAGACCCAAAAAGAAGCGATTGCCATTATCCTTATGACGAATTGTGTGGTTGTGGTGTCGGTTTCAAACTAATCCAAGCTTTAGGTCAGAATAGAGACGAAACGATAGAGGATTTGATTCCGTATTTAGATTTGGTGGCTACCGCCATTGCGGCTGATATTGTTCCAATGACAGGAGAGAATAGAGTTTTGGCTCATTTTGGGCTAAAGGTTATCAATGAGAATCCTCGTCCCGGAATTAAAGCTTTGGTACACCAAGTAAAAAAACAAACCCTCGATATTACAGATGTTGTTTTTATAGTAGCACCCCGAATTAACGCAGCTGGTCGTATCAAACATGGGAATCATGCGGTCGAATTGTTAACGGAATTCGACTTTGAGCAAGCCCAACAATTTGCATCCGAAATTGAGCAATACAACTCTGATCGTAAAGGATTAGACCAACAAATCACTAAAGAAGCCTTAAGCCAAATCATCGAACAAAACGAAGAAGAAAGGTTCTCAACGGTTGTTTTCAAAGAAGATTGGCATAAAGGGGTTATCGGGATTGTGGCCTCTCGATTGATTGAGAATTATTACCGACCAACTTTGGTTTTTACTAAAAGTGGCGATAAATATGCCGCTTCGGCACGTTCTGTAAAAGGTTTTGATGTTTATAACGCACTCGAAGCTTGTTCGGAACATTTAGAGCAATTTGGAGGACATATGTATGCCGCAGGAATGACTTTGAAAGCTGAGAATTACAATCAATTCAAAAACGCCTTTGAGAAACAAGTACAAGAAACCATCCTTCCAGAGCAACGGATTCCAGAAATCGAAATCGATGCTGAAATCGACTTTAACCAAATTACACCCAAATTGATTCGGATTTTAAAACAATTTGAACCTTTTGGTCCACAAAATATGACTCCTGTTTTCTTGAGCAAGAACGTCAAGGATACTGGCTATGGCAAAACCATGGGGCAACAAGATGAACACATCAGGCTTTTTGTAAAGCAAAACAATAGTGAAGGCCTAGCTGCCATCGGATTTGGTTTAGGAAATAAAATGCCTATGGTTACAGACCAAAAACCATTTGAACTAGCCTATTGTATAGACGAAAACGAATGGAACGGAAAAATAACAACACAATTACGATTAAAAGATATTAGAGCATGAGTTTTGAAAAAATAAAAAAAGACCCTTACGAAGCCTTACGATACAAGGAATTCAACACCTTTTTATTAGTGCGCTTCGCGATGGTATTTGCTTGGTCCATGCAATTTATCGTAATCGAATGGCAGGTGTATAGTATTACCAAAGATCCTCTTTCATTAGGATTAATTGGGTTAATGGAAGTTATTCCTGCGGTTGCCTTAGCCTTATTTGCGGGGCATATTGTAGATCAAAAAGAAAAAAAAGGCATGCTCTTAAAATGTATTCTCGCCTTTTCAGTGGTTAGTTTTGGCTTGTTTTTATTGACTTGGCCAGCGGTAATTGCTGATTTTGAAACGCAAACCGTTCTTTACGGAATTTATTTTATGGTCTTTTTAGGCGGTTTGGTTCGTGCTTTTTTAGGGCCAACAATATTCTCTCTTTTATCGTTAATTGTTCCCAAAAAAGCCTATTCGAATGCCGCTACTTGGAGTAGTTCGGTTTGGCAAGTTGGTTCTGTGGTAGGGCCTGCTGCTGCTGGTTTTTCTATTCATTTAATTGGGGTACACTGGTCGATGTGTTCTGTTTTTATCTGTTCAGTTATTGCCTTGTTAGGTTTAACCCAGATAGAGAGAAAACCTATTTTGAATCCAAAAATTGGCGAACCGGTTATGCAGAGTTTGTCTGAGGGAATCAAATTTGTGTTTAATAACAAAACCGTTTTAGGAGCGATTACCTTAGATATGGTGGCTGTACTTTTTGGTGGAGCAGTGGCTTTATTGCCCGTATTTGCCCAAGATATTCTTAAAGTTGGGCCTGAGGGATTTGGTTTCCTTAGAGCCGCACCCGCAGTAGGTGCTTTTCTGACCATGTTAGTTACTGCTTATGTTCCATTAAACACCAATGCAGGGATTAAATTGCTAGCTGCTATCTTTGGTTTTGGTGTCTCAATAATTGTATTTGGACTTTCTACTATTTTTTGGGTGTCACTATTAGCCTTGTTTTTAAGTGGTGTATTCGATGGAATATCTGTAGTGATTCGTCAAACCATTTTATTTCTAAAAACGCCTGACCATATGCGTGGTCGAGTATCGGCAGTAAACTCGATGTTTGTGGGTTCTTCTAATGAATTAGGAGCCTTTGAAAGTGGTTTAACAGCGCGATTAATGGGAACCGTTACCGCTGTAGTTTTTGGAGGAAGTATGACTTTACTAGTTGTAATTTTGACAGGAACTTTATCGCCAACGTTTAGAAATCTAGATCTTAATAAAGATATCGAAGACGAAGAATAGATTATGTTCAAGGAGCAAAAAGATTCCGCTAATCAAGAAAGATTTGTCCTGCTGTCCGCTATATCTTGTGGCGGCATAAATCCCGCCGCCACAAGGATGCCGCTTCCATCAGGGCTATCCATTATGTTTATTGCTTTCAAGAAGAATTAGATACCGTCTCCATAAAAACGATAGTAGTATTATTTGTTAAAACACTATATTTATTTAGATTAAATATAAATAATTTTTATATTTGTTTTCAGATAACATTATTATGAAAGATATACATCCCATATATCAAAACGAATTTGGCGTTGCATTTTTTTGGAAAGTAGAGAAAGAGATACTAAAAGACAAAGTACAACTCGTTTTTAAAGAAACGGGTTTACAAATGAATCCTGAGGAACTAACCGCTTTTAAGTGTTTAATTGAAGAGAGTTACAATCAAAACTACTGTTGTGATGATTGCGAATTCAAAGCTAGTTGTTCTAAATATTTAGTCAAAACACCTTTTAAAGAAGTTGATTTGGCGCTTTCCATCAATGAAATGATACAGATGAACAACCTAGTTTCTACTGCTTTGTTTAAAATTGATTTGGAAAGTTATTTATGGGGAGCGGGTTTGAATTAGTGGTATTCTTTTAATTCGAAATTTTCACCATCAAAAACGCCATACGTAAAGTAAGTAATCCAATCACCTAGATTCACATAATCAGCATTTTCGCCCACAGGATGAATCATTGGTAAGTGGCGGTGTCCAAAGATGAGGTAGTTGTAGTGCTTGGTTTCCAGTTTTCGTTTGGCATATAAAATAAGCCATTCGTTGTCTTCGCCTAAGAATTTAACATCATCAGCACCAGAAATTAATTTATTTTTTACCGATAAATATTGTGCCAATCGTACGCCAATATCGGGATGTAACCAGCGGAACAACCATTTTGAAAACGGATTGGTAAATACTTTTTTCATGCGTTTGTATCCCATGTCACCAGGACCTTTTCCGTCACCATGACCAATCAAAAAAGTTTTACCTCCAAAAGTGAATTCTTGATTATCGTGATACACTGGGATTTTCAATTCTTTTTGGAAATAATCATGCATCCACAAATCGTGGTTTCCTACGAAAAAGTATATAGGAATACCGCTGTCGCTAATTTCAGCTAGTTTGCCTAAAACACGCACAAAACCTTTAGGGACAACAGTTTTATATTCGAACCAAAAATCGAATAAATCACCCAATAAAAAAATAGCTTCGGCATCTTGCTTTACTTCGTCTAACCAAGCAACAAATTTCTTTTCGCGTGGCAAACTTAATTCGGCTGTAGGTGCTCCAAAATGTTGGTCGGAAGCGAAATATATTTTCTTATTACTTGTCATTTAAAAAATATCAAATTTTGGAATTTGGGATTTGAGTAATTGAAACTTTATAGATTATCACTAGCAAACCATTCTGCAAATGATGAATCTGTTTCTTGTAATTTTAGCGAAAATAACTCAATTCCTTCAGGTAAACGTCCCTTAATTCTATTTGAAAAATCAATAACCATATTTTCACTTGTAGGCTGATAATCTACCAAAATGACATGATGACCACGGTTTTTTAATTCTTTGGCTAATTCTATATGAGGTGTGGTTTCGTTGAAAACAGTGGCATGATCAAATTGATCAACGATTTCTTCTTTTACGATTTTTTTCAAATCAGAGAAGTCAATCACCATTCCAAATTTCACATGAGAACGATCAGTAATAGGGCGCCCCATTACGGTTACCGACAATTTATAACTATGACCGTGAACATTTTTACATTTTCCATCATATCCATAAAGGGCGTGACCGGTTTCGAAACTAAATTGTTTGGTGATTCTAATGTTGCTCATTTTGTTTTATTTTGAATGCAAATTTAGTGAATAGAAATGATAATTAAGCACTAATGATTATTTCACAAGAATTGACTCAAACAGTTTTAAAAAATCTTATAAAAGTTAACCGCTAATTCGCAGATTTTTATATTAATATTAGGACTGATTTATTTGCGCTAATACCGCTTAAAGCGGTTAATATTAAGTAAAATTTAATTAAAAAATTAGCGAATCTGCGGTTATAAAACTCATGAGTTTGGCTTAGCCCTGATGGAAGCGGCATCCTTTATTGCCCTTTTTCGGGCAATAAAGATATAGCGGACAGCAGGAATAGCTCCTAAAAAAATTATTTCTTAAACTGACTTAAAGCGTTTTTAGTAAAATCAGAAAGGACTAGTTTTCCTGAGATTTCGGCTCTTTCGAATAAGAGTGTATCCCAATTTTCAGTGCCTTCCCAAAGAACTTTTTTCATTTCGTATAGGGCTTCGGGATGGTAGGATGCTAGTTTTTCGACAAAAGAATTTAGGTTTTTATCTACTATTTCTTGGTTATCAAAAATTTCGGAAAAAAGACCTTTTTCGTTCGCCCATGCTGCGGTTTTCCATGTGTGTGGCGCAAGTGCCAACTGACTCATAGCAGTTTTCCCAATTTTGTGACTGACAGCAGGCTCTATAACAAAAGGGCCTATACCAATGGCGATTTCAGACAGTTTGATAGCACTGGTTTCAGTGGCAAAAACGTAATCACAAGCAGCTATAATACCTACACCGCCACCCACGGCTTTGCCTTGGACGCGACCCACAATGATTTTACAACAGTTGCGCATGGCGTTTAACAAAAGAGCAAATCCTGAGAAAAAATGTGTGCCTTGCTCAGGGGTTTGTACCGCCAAAAGTTCGTCAAAAGAGGCTCCAGCACAAAAAGCGCCATTGCCTTGACTTTGCAAAACGATAACTGAAACTTCCTGATTAGTGCTCAATGTATTGATTTGCTCCGTAAGTTGGTCGAGTAAATTTCTGGGAAACGAATTGCTCGCTGGATGTCCAAAAGTGAGTGTTGCGGTCTTGTTTTGAATGCTTGTCGTTACGATTCCAATTGTTTCTTGCACTGCCATAGGGATTTCTTTGATGTAAAGTTAAAAATATTAGGCTTATGGTTTGTTATTGATAGCCGAATTATTAGAATTTCCTTTTTTGGATGACTTATTATATTATATTTGTGAAACTAATGGGGATGTAGCTCAGTTGGCTAGAGTGCTTGACTGGCAGTCAAGAGGTCGTGGGTTCGAGCCCCATCTTCTCCACTAAGAATAAAATAGTAACCCTTGTAAAGTATAAATTTACAAGGGTTTTTTATTGTAACGAATCATTAAAAAGGAAATTTATTGTTCTAAAGATTGATATTGTACAACTATTTAATTTAAAACCGTTTTATGAAAATGACTAAAATAGTATCCTTTTATTTTGTTTTTTTTCTTATTCTTTTGAATGATCAAAGTCTTTTGGGGCAAATAAAGAATGATACTATAGGGTTGTCAGAACTAATTGTCAAAAGTTTACCTATTCAAAGCTCAATTCAAAATTCGGCTTCATCTATTTCCATCATTTCAAGGGAAGAAATCAAAATGTCTGATGGCATCATTCTTACCCCAGTTCTCAACAAGATTCCAGGAGTATTTATGCAACAAGGCTCGCTGAATACCAATAAAATAAGCATCCGTGCTGTTGGTTCTAGATCGCAATATAGTACCACTCGAATCAAAGCCTATTTTGAAGAAATTCCGCTTACTAGTACTGAGGGAGAAACAACATTAGAAGATATTGATTTAGAAGCAATAGGGAAAATTGAAATTATCAAAGGTCCTAATTCAACTAGTTTTGGAGCAGGGTTAGGAGGGGTAATTAACTTACTGGCGAACACAAGTCCTTCTGATAATTCATTTGTTAAAGCGGGGACGACAGTAGGAAGTTTTGAATTATTGAAACAGACAGTCAGTGCGGGCTATAGCGATAAGAAATCAAGTTTTTATACCAATTATGTTGATTTGCATAATGAAGGTTATAGAGCAAACAGTAGATATGACCGAAAGTCATTGAATCTATTTGGAAAGCACCATATTTCGAAAAAGGATATATTGTCTCTTTTTGCTATTGGAACACGATTGAAAGCTTTTATTCCAAGTTCTATTAGCGAAATGGATTTTAACAATGCTCCTCAAAAAGCAGCAACAACATGGGGAGAGGCTAAAGGATTTGAGTCTTATGACAAATTAGTGATGGGGTTAGGTCACCAACATAATTTTACGGAAAACTGGACTTGGAATTCTAGTATTTCTTCATCGTTCAAAAATGGCTATGAAGCTCGGCCTTTTGACATTTTAAAAGACAACAGTTTTTTATTTGGATTTAGGTCAAAGGTTAATCATTCGACTCAATTGTTTTCCTATCCAACTACTTTTAGTTTGGGCGTAGAATATTTAACCGAAAACTATGACTTTTCACTTTATAAAAATTTATATAAGTCACAGCCAGGTCAAGGAAGTATTCAGGGAGATCGATTTAGTGAAATCAATCAAAATAGAAACAATTCGAATGCTTTTATCCAAATGAATATACAGCTTACCAGCAAGTTGTTTTTAGAATCGGGCTTGGCATTAAATAGAACCAATTATCAGCAAAACGATGTTTTTGTTGAAAATAATATGGATGAAAAAAAGTATAGTTTTGGGTCAATTTGGTCACCCCGTTTAGGTCTGTCTTATGCAATTGCAAAAGGGAAAAACCTATTTTCATCCATTAGTAAAGGGTTCTCAACACCGACTGTTGCGGAAACATTAACGCCCGAGGGGCAAATCAATACAAGTTTAAAACCGGAAATAGGGGTGAACTATGAGCTGGGGTTCAAAGGTGTTTTTTTAAATTCTAAACTCTATACCGAGTTTGTGTTTTATACTATGAATGTTGAAAATTTATTAGTAGCCAGACGTTTTGCAGACGATCAATACATGGGAATTAATGCAGGGAAAAGTTCCCATCGGGGGATTGAATTCTTGGTCAACTATAAATGGATTCCTAATTCAAACATTCAAATTCAACCCTATTTTTCAGGAGCAATCAATAACTTTAAGTTTGATGAGTTTATAGATAAGGATAGCGATTTCTCTGGAAATAACTTGCCTGCTGTTCCTGATGTGCAATGGAATCTAGGGTTTGATTTAAAATCTAATTTCGGATTGAATTGGAATGCAAACTATGTTTTTTTTGGAAAAATGGCTTTGAATGATGCCAATTCAAAATACACTGAAAATTACCAATTACTAAATACCAAGGTTACTTATGCTTTTATTCTACTAAAAAAGGTAAAGACAGAAATGAACATAGGGATGCAGAATATCTTAAACGAAAAGTACGCTTCAAGTGTTTTACCAAATGCGGTTGGTTTTAGCGGTGCTTCGCCACGTTATTATTATCCAGGAAATCCAAGAAACCTATACGGCGGAGCAAGTTTTACCTATCTTTTTAATTAAATTTAGTCTTTGGGAATCGACTTTACTTCTTCAAGGGTAACTATTTTAGTTTGTTTGTTAGACCATGAATTCATAATGTAATTCATAACATCAGCTACTTCTTGGTTTTCCAGACCCATTTCAGGCATCGTATTATTGTATTTTTTTCCGTTAACGACTATTGGTCCAGTTTGACCATACTTCACGGCATGTATACTTTGTTTTCGTTTTTTGATGAGCCAGTCGGAACCATCAAGTGGAGGAAAATTAAGCTTGTCGCCTTTTCCGTTTGCTAAATGACATTGGATACAAAAATCAGCATAGATGTCTTTACCTCTGTTTATGCTCTTTTGTAATTCTGTTTTTTGTTGTTGAGAACTAAGGTTGATGTAGTTGGTACTATTTTCTTTTTCTAATACAGAACTCGATGAAACAAAAAATGCAAAGCTTACTAAAACTGGGCAAGTCAAAAAATAAAATTGATTAAATTTCATAGTTAATTAGGTATAATTCTAAAGATTCCCTTTTGTTCCACAGCCAAATAGAGGTAACCATCATGGCCTTGGATTACGTTTCTTACACGACCAATATCAGTGGCGATTTTTTGTCTCTTGATTACTGTATTTCCATTCAGTTTAAGGAGTTCTAAATATTGGAATTTCAAAGAGCCTACAAGTAAATGTCCTTTCCAATCAGGATATTTATCACCAGTAACAAAGGTCATTCCGCAAGGAGCAATGGAAGGTGTCCAATAATACAATGGTTGTTCCATTCCTGCTTTTTCAGTAATATCACTTAAAATTGAGCCATCATAGTTAATACCATAGGTAATTACAGGCCAGCCATAATTTGCTCCTTTCTTAATGATGTTGATTTCATCACCTCCTTTAGGCCCATGTTCGTGAGTCCAAATTTCACCTGTCGTTGGGTTTTTAGTCACTCCTTGAGGATTGCGATGTCCATAGGAATAAATAGCTTCTTTAGCTCCTGCTTTGCCGACAAACGGATTGTCAGTGGGGATTTTTCCATCATCTAGCAAGCGATAGATTTTACCTCCATCACGATTGATATCTTGTGGATTATCAAATTTTCTATTTCGTTCACCTATGCTAAAATAAAGATGGCCTTCATTGTCAAAAGCGATGCGGGAACCAAAATGATTTGGACCATTAGTGTCGGGTGCTGCGGTGTATAAATCTTCAATTTGTGTCAAACTGCCATCCACTAATTTTGCTCTTATGAGTTTCGTATTTGCGCCTTCGCTAAGTCCGTAAGAATAAGTAAAATAAATCCATCCTGTTTTTTCGTAATTGGGATGTAACGCAATATCTAGGAGTCCACCTTGACCACGTTTGAATACATCAGGTGTATTTTTTATTTCAGTGTTTACACCATTTTTAACATGAAAAAGCGTCCCACTTTTTTCAGTTACTAATAAACTGCCGTCAGCTAACATGACCATGCCCCAAGGAATGCTTATTCCTGTTGCAACAGATTCAAAGCGGTACTTTACTTCCTCGTCAGCTAATAGAATGTCATCATGTTTAACTTGTGAGGAACAACTCAGAATAAAAAATATAAAGAAAAACGAACAGATTTTAGACATCATTTTATGTTTTTTTTGAAATCAAAAAATAGGTAATAGTAAATATAGTGTTATTTATTAATATTATAAAATTTACTATTATTATCTGAAAATCAGTTGATTTGGTGCTTAATGATGATTGTTGTAATTTGGGTTCACAGCATAGTGAATAATGAAAGTGTACTGTTATTTAAAAAAGTTCAGTTCCATTCATTGTCTTTATTCCGCATTCGCATTATCAATTACTTTGGACATTCTAGAGATAATATCCGATTTATAACCTACCTCAAATAATTGTATAATTCCTTTTTTATCGATAACAATATTGGTGGGGTAAGAAGTTACATTAAAGTCGGATGCGATAGTTCTCCCTTCAGCGATAACGTCATAATTGAGTTTAAGCCTTTTGAAAAAATCATCTATTTTATCATTAGTGTCTAAGGCTATGGCTATGAAATGTACTTTTTGATCTTTGTATTTTTCTTTTAGTTCATTGAGTTTTGGGATTTCGGCTTTACAAGGAGCACAAGTTGTAAACCAAAAATTAAGAACAACAACATCACCAAGCATTTTTTTGGTGTCTATTTTTTTGCTATATATAGTGTAATCTTTAAGAAAAGAGGCTTTATTGCCAATATTTTTTTCTCTAAGGGCTTTATATCTCTCTTCGGATTCATTTTTACTTTTTTTGTATTCATCCAAAGTTTGAATTTCAAAACCTTCCAAAGAGTAAAAATTTTCAGGTAATTTTTCATAGTAAATACTTTTGGCTACCACCATAAAATGTCCAAATTGTTTACTATAACCAGGATATTGAAGTAAAAAGCCGTCTATTTTAAACTCTTTGCAATATCTTAAACCTAATTTATTGGTGTACATTATTTCTTTGGGTTTTCCATTTATAATGACAAAACCTTTTTCACATGCTAAATCACATATTTTTTTGTCTTCGATATTTGGAAAAGCTTCTACACTAATTTTGGGTTCTGTAAAATCGTATTCTATACTTTTTTTAAAAGTACTTAAAATAGAATTGCTATATACTTTACGTTTATTATAATCATAAAGTTTGAAAGACTGAATCTGTGATTTGTTCTTAAGTTGTCTTTCAATCATTTTGTCTTTATTGAAAGTGACAGTGATTTCGGTTATAAAGTCTGTTGAATTTTGTTCTTCGGCTGTTAAATTTCTTTCGTAGATAACATCGTAGATAATCAAAATGTCGTTCTTAATATTGTTTGCTTCCGCGGTTTTCCATTGTGAAAAACAAGTGCTGATGGTTAATAATTGAACAATTAATAAAAGAGAGTTATTTGTAATTTTTATTTTATTCCAAAAGCGTTTTGTATTATTCATAGTTGAGAGGATAATGTTTTTAATCAAAACTTTTTTCGTTAGAAATACTTTACAAGAATACATATTTTATTTTATTATACGGAAAAAATATTAATCTCTCTACCGATATTTTTATGATTTTTTGAAGTTTATTTTGCAAGATTAGAATTGATTGTATCTTTGAATTTTATTAGCATTTTGGATTTGTTGTAGTTTATCTGATTAATTTTACAATTCAAGTAGTTTTAATGAAATTATACATTTTTTAAAAAGATATACTTAAATAATGGGAGCAAAAGTAAGACCGAAGAAATCTGATAAAAATCCAGTAAAAAAACAAAATTCTAGCTCTATGGGTAGTAAAATTAAACTTTTCCTTTTGAAGGTGATTCTATGGTTTTTTGGAATTTCAATATTTTTTGTAGTAGTTTTTAAATTTGTTCCAGTGCCATTGACTCCTCTTATGGTTATTCGAATTATCGAAAATAAAACTTCTGGTAAAGATGCTGTTTTTAGTCACGACTGGGAACCTCTTGAGAACATTTCTATGAATTTGCAAAAAGCAGTCATCGCTAGTGAGGATGGTTTGTTCTTACGACACAACGGATTTGATTTTACAGCAATGCAAAAGGCATACAAAAACAACGAAAGAGGCCGTAGAATAAAAGGGGGTAGTACCATATCCCAACAAACAGCTAAGAATGTTTTTCTTTGGCAAGGACGAAGTTATTTGAGAAAAGGACTTGAAGCTTATTTTACTGTTCTAATTGAACTTATTTGGGGAAAAGAGCGTATTATGGAAGTCTATCTTAATAGTATTGAGATGGGGGATGGAATTTACGGTGCACAAGCTGCAGCACAGTATTGGTATCGAAAAGATTGTACAAGTTTAACCCCAATACAAGCAGCTGGAATTGCAGCTATATTACCAAATCCTAGAAAGTATAAAGCAACTAGTTCTTCGTCATATATCAATGGGCGAAAATCTAAGATTGTTAGGGTAATGAATTCAGTAGGCACTGTAAAATATTAATTCAGAATTAAAATTCATAAAAAAAAGGCTGTTTGAAATCAATATTTCATACAGCCTTTTTGACAAGAATACAACTGAACTAATTAGTTACTATAGCGTCTTTTTTCCAGTTTTTTACTGCTACAATTTTATTAGCAGTATAATCTATTTCGTTTAATGAGCTATCGTTCCATAAGAACCATTTTCCCACTTTTGCTCCGTTACTATATTGTGCGATAGCGATTTTATTACCAGTTTCATCGTAGGAAATCCATTCGCCGTGAAGTTTTCCGTCTTTAAAAGTACCTTGTTGTTGGACTTGACCATTCTCATAATAATAAGTAGCCATAACGGTATTGTTTTTTGCAACTTCTAATTTTGGTTTTCCTTCATTAGCAAATAACATTCCTGAAAGTAAAACGGCTCCTAATACTATATATTTTTTCATGGTTTAAAGTTTTTAAGGTTTGTTTTTCAAATGTAAAAACTTTACTTACGTTAAAAAAACAATTTGGTAACAATTTCATAACATAGACAAAAACTTAACATTGGAAATTTATTTTGACAAAATAAAAAAGGCTTTCGTTGATTACGAAAGCCTTAAATTCCTTAGGGAGATGACAAATTTTCTATTCGTCATTTGCAATAGCTTCTCTTTTCCAGTTTTTTACAGCTGCAATTTTGTTATTGGTAAAATCGACTTCATTCAAAGAACTCTTATTCCAGAAGAACCATTTCCCTGTTTTTTGTCCTTTATCGTAGATTGCAATGGCTGTTTTGTTTCCTTCCTGATCATAGGAAGTCCATTCGCCCTGAAGTTTTCCATTTTTAAAGAAACCTTCTTGCATGATTTGACCATTTTCATGAAAATACGTGGCTTTAACCATATTGTTTACGGCCTCTAGTTTTGGTTGGAGGTTTTGAGAGAATAACATTCCTGAAACCAATAATAGGGTAATCATTATATATTTTTTCATTTTATTGAGAATTTAAAGGGTTAAACTGATGATATAACAAATATAAGAAGGAATTTACATTAAAAAAACAATTTGGTAACAATTTAATAACATTGAGTAAAAACTTAACATTGGGATTTTGCATAGATATTTTGTTTTTAACTTAAAAAAGCAAAAATTCTCAATTCATTCTTCATAATTAGTCCTAAATTTGCATCCGTTCTCAAAAACGAGAAAACGAATAATCTAAAATTTTTATCATGTATAGAAGTCATAATTGCGGCGAACTGAACGCATCACACATTAACACCGAAGTTACACTTGCGGGTTGGGTACAAAAATCCAGAGACAAAGGATTTATGAACTGGGTTGATTTGAGAGATCGTTACGGTATCACTCAGCTTATTTTTGACGAAGGACGTACAGATAAAACTGTTTTTGAATTAGCAAAAACGCTAGGAAGAGAATTTGTTATTCAAGTAAAAGGAACTGTGATTGAGCGTGAAGCCAAGAACAAAAACATTCCTACTGGTGAAATCGAGATTTTAGTTTCAGAGTTAACGATATTGAATGCTGCGATAACGCCTCCATTTACCATTGAAGACGAAACGGATGGTGGTGAAGACATCCGAATGAAATACCGTTATCTAGACATTCGAAGAAATCCTGTAAAAAACAGTTTGTTGTTCCGTCATAAAGTAGCGATGGAAGTACGTAAATATTTATCTGATTTGGATTTCTGCGAAGTGGAAACGCCTTATTTAATCAAATCGACTCCAGAGGGAGCTAGAGATTTCGTTGTGCCGTCTCGTATGAATGAAGGGCAGTTTTATGCTTTGCCACAATCACCACAAACCTTCAAGCAATTGTTGATGGTAGGTGGCATGGATAAGTATTTCCAAATTGTGAAGTGTTTCCGTGATGAGGATTTGCGTGCAGATAGACAACCAGAGTTTACACAAATCGATTGCGAAATGGCTTTTGTAGAGCAAGAAGATATTTTGAATATATTCGAAGGTCTAACCCGTCATTTGCTAAAAGAACTTAAAGGAGTAGAAGTAGATAAATTCCCGCGTATGACTTATGAGCATGCGATGAAAACCTACGGAAATGATAAGCCAGACATTCGTTTTGGAATGGAGTTTGGTGAGTTGAATGAATTTGCTCAACACAAAGAATTTCCAGTTTTTAATGCGGCTGAATTGGTAGTTGGTATTGCTGTTGCAGGAGCGGGAAATTATACTCGTAAAGAAATCGATGCTTTGATTGACTGGGTAAAACGCCCACAAGTAGGTGCGTCAGGAATGGTGTATGCTAAATGCAACGAAGACGGAACCTATAAATCATCAGTAGATAAATTTTACGACCAAGAAGATTTGGCCAACTGGGCTAAAGTGACAGGGGCCAAAGCAGGTGATATGATTTTTGTGTTATCGGGTCCAGCTAACAAAACCAGAGCGCAACTTTCTGCTTTGCGTATGGAATTAGCAACACGCCTAGGATTAAGAAAACCAGATGAATTTGCGCCGTTATGGGTGGTTGATTTTCCATTATTAGAATTTGATGAAGAAAGTAACCGTTACCATGCTATGCACCATCCGTTTACCTCTCCAAAACCTGAGGACATGCATTTATTAGAAACCAATCCTGCTGATGTGCGTGCCAATGCGTATGATATGGTATTGAATGGAAATGAAATAGGTGGTGGATCAATTCGTATTCATGATAAAGAGACCCAACAATTAATGTTTAAATATTTAGGGTTTACCGAAGAGGAAGCGAAAGCACAATTTGGATTCTTGATGGATGCCTTCCAATTTGGAGCGCCACCACATGGGGGATTGGCTTTTGGTTTAGATCGATTAGTAGCAATTTTAGGAGGTCAAGAGACCATCAGAGACTTTATTGCTTTCCCAAAAAACAACTCAGGAAGAGATGTAATGATTGATGCGCCTTCACAAATTGATAGTCAACAATTAAAGGAACTACACATCAATTTGGACATAAATAATTAAGCGAAAACACTGAATATCAATTATTTTTACAAAAAAATACACAATAATGATGATTGTATTGTATTAAATATTACATTTGTCTCATTATAAATTATTATTACTATTACAATGCGTACAGGTACAGTTAAATTTTTCAATGAGTCTAAAGGTTACGGATTCATTACAGACGAAGAAACAGGAAAAGACATTTTCGTTCACGCTTCAGGAATCAACGCGGAAGAATTACGCGAAGGTGACAGAGTTAGTTACGAAGAAGAAGAAGGAAGAAAAGGTAAAGTTGCTGCTCAAGTAGCAGTTATCTAAGATAAAAATTCATTTTTTATTGCCAACGAATGTTTAAAAAACGTTCCAACTAATGTTGGGACGTTTTTTTTTGCTTAAAATTTTTGAAAATGTGGAGTACGGATTTCTAAAAAGAAAAATTATAAATAACGCAAAATTTAGCAAAAAATTATAACTTATTCTTAATCTAATGTTGTGATTTCGCTAATCGAATCCTATCTTTGTACCTAAAATAAAACTATAATATAACAAATATATGCTTACCGACCAATTAAATTACATTCCAATTTTTATGCAGTGTTTATTAGCTGTAGGATTTGTTGCAGGAACTATAGTTGTATCAGGGAAATTAGGGCCTAAAAGGAGGTCGGCAAATAAAGACCGCAACTTTGAGTGTGGTATCGAATCTGTTGGTAATGCTCGTATTCCTTTCTCTGTTAAGTACTTCTTAGTTGCTATATTGTTTGTTTTATTTGATGTTGAAGTTATTTTCTTATATCCTTGGGCAATCAATTTCAAGGAATTGGGAATGGAAGGGCTTTTAAAAATGATTGTTTTTATGCTTTTACTTTTGGTGGGATTCTTTTATATCATCAAGAAGAAAGCTTTGGAGTGGGAATAGTGAAATTTAGGATTTGAGATTTCCTAATTTAGGATTTATTAAAATACAGATTTTAGCATTGGCAAGTCCTAAGGCTAAAATTCTAAATATAAAATATAAAGATGACTGAATCTAAAACAAATATGGTTGCGCCTCCAGAAGGCGTTGTTGGAGAAGGTTTTTTTGCAACCAAATTAAACGATGTGGTTGGTTTGGCAAGAGCAAACTCGCTTTGGCCTTTGCCTTTTGCTACTTCTTGTTGTGGAATCGAATTTATGGCAACAATGGCTTCGCATTATGATTTGGCTCGATTTGGTTCTGAGCGTGTGAGTTTTTCTCCTCGTCAAGCCGATATGCTAATGGTAATGGGGACAATATCTAAAAAAATGGGTCCTATTTTACGTCAGGTTTATGAGCAAATGGCTGAGCCTCGTTGGGTAATGGCTGTTGGTGCTTGTGCTTCTTCGGGAGGTATTTTTGATACATATTCTGTTTTACAAGGTATTGATAAAGTAATTCCAGTTGATGTTTATGTTCCTGGATGTCCTCCAAGACCAGAACAAATTGTAGAAGGTGTAATGAAATTGCAAGAACTAGTAAAATCAGAATCGGTACGAAGAAGAAGTTCACCTGAATACCAAGAATTACTAGCTTCATATAATATCAAATAATCAAGATGGCATTAGAAACAGCTCAAATTCAAGACAAATTAACCGCTACATTCAGTGATATTCCTTTTGTTTTCAAACAAGAAAGAGATATTTTATCTGTTGAGGTTCCTGCGGACAAAATAACTGCCATTATCCTTTTTTTGAAAAATGATACAGATTTGCGTTTTCACTTTTTAACAGACTTATGTGGTGTACATTACCCAGATAACGAAGTAGAAAGACAAATGGCAATTGTGTATCATATGCATAATTGGTATGAAAATACAAGAATCAGAATCAAAGCCTTCATCAGCGGTTCTAATCCTGAAATAAAATCCATTACAACTATATTCCCCACTTCCAATTGGATGGAAAGAGAAACCTATGATTTTTACGGTGTAAATTTCATTGGTCATCCACAATTAAAACGTATTTTGAATATGGATGAAATGACTTCTTTTCCAATGCGAAAAGAATTTCCATTGGAAGATGGAGGACGTACCGACAAAGACGATAGATTCTTTGGAAGAACAACTAGCAA
This sequence comes from Flavobacterium sp. NG2, assembly GCF_034119845.1. NCBI lineage: Bacteria > Pseudomonadati > Bacteroidota > Flavobacteriia > Flavobacteriales > Flavobacteriaceae > Flavobacterium > Flavobacterium sp. NG2. The sequence goes on from NZ_CP139420.1 coordinate 1,097,722, forward strand.
TTGCTAAAAAAGATACAATATATAATTTTTCACATGCTATAAATGTCAGAACTATTATTACCACCAGAGCATCGCTATGCTAAAATAATGAAAGAGAAACTAAATGAAGACGGAAGCGAGCTTTCGATTCTGAATTTAGGACCTACGCATCCTGCAACCCACGGTATTTTTCAAAATATTTTATTGATGGATGGAGAACGTATCTTGGAAGCTGAACCTACCATTGGATACATTCACCGTGCTTTTGAAAAAATCGCTGAAAATCGTCCGTTTTATCAAATTACGCCGCTTACAGACCGTATGAACTATTGCTCCTCTCCTATCAACAACATGGGATGGTGGATGACTTTAGAAAAATTATTAAATATTGAAGTTCCAAAAAGAGCGCAGTATTTAAGAGTTATTGTCATGGAGTTGGCACGTATTACAGACCACATCATTTGTAATTCTATTCTTGGGGTAGATACAGGAGCTTACACTGGATTTTTATATGTGTTCCAATTTAGAGAGAAAGTTTACGAAATCTACGAAGAAATTTGTGGGGCTCGTTTGACAACTAATATGGGACGTTTGGGTGGTTTTGAAAGAGACTGGACACCTAAAGCATTTGAATTATTAAACACCTTCTTAGAAGAATTTCCACCGGCTTGGAAAGAATTCGAAAACCTTTTTGAAAGAAACAGAATTTTTATTGATAGAACGGTTAATGTAGGTCCAATTACAGCCGAAAAAGCAATGGCTTACGGATTTACAGGGCCTAACTTACGTGCTGCTGGAGTAGATTACGATGTGCGTGTAGCACAACCATACAGTTCTTATGAAGATTTTGAATTCGAAATTCCAGTAGGAAAATCAGGTGATACTTATGATCGTTTTTGTGTGCGTAATGCCGAAGTATGGGAAAGTTTAAGCATTATTCGTCAGGCTTTGGCCAAAATGCCAGAAGGAAACGAATACCATGCTGAAGTTCCTGATTACTATTTGCCTCCAAAAGAAGATGTGTACAACAATATGGAATCGTTGATTTATCACTTTAAAATTGTGATGGGTGAAGTTCCTGTTCCAGTGGCCGAAATTTACCATCCCGTAGAAGGTGGAAATGGAGAACTAGGATTCTATTTAATTACCGATGGAAGCCGTACACCGTACCGATTGCATTTTAGAAGACCTTGTTTTATCTATTACCAAGCCTATCCAGAGATGATCAAAGGCGCTTTGTTATCAGATGCGATTGTGATTTTATCAAGTTTAAATGTAATTGCTGGAGAATTAGATGCTTAAAATTAAGGAATTAAGATTAAGGATTTAGGAATTGAAATTTGGGAATTAAGATTTAAGATTTGGGATTTTAGAAAAAATATTGATTAAGAAATAAGACATATAGATTTTGGGCATTTTAGGAAAGACGGATTATCTCGGTAACCCTATTTAAATCCTAAATCCTAAATCTAAAATCTAAAATAGAGAATGGAAAGAACACATCACAAACAAGAGATAAACATAACTGACGCATTGATGGCTCGCATCAATGAATTAATCAGTCATTATCCAGAAGATAAAAGAAAATCAGCTTTATTACCTGTTTTGCACGAGGTTCAAGATGCTCACGACAACTGGTTGAGTATTGAATTGCAAGACAAAGTAGCTGAGATTTTGAATATCAAACCCGTAGAAGTATATGAAGTGGTTACTTTTTATACGATGTACAACCGTCGTCCTATTGGGAAATACATGTTTGAATTTTGCCAAACGTCTTCTTGTTGTTTAAGAGGTACGGAGGATTTGATGGATTATACCTGTGAAAAACTAGGTGTTGGCATTGGAGAACCTACCGCTGATGGACTTTTTGAAGTACGTGGTGTAGAGTGTTTAGGGGCTTGTGGCTATGCACCTATGATGCAACTAGGTGATTTTTACCAAGAACATTTAACCAAAGATAAAATCGATCAGTTAATTGCTGATTGTAGAGATAATAAAATAATATTACACGATAAATAAGATGTCTCAAAAAATATTATTAGATAAAATCAACGTTCCAGGAATCAAAACCTACGAAGTCTATCGTAAAGAAGGCGGTTATGCCTCTGTAGAGAAAGCTTTGAAAAAAATGACGCCTGATGAAGTGGTTGAAGAAGTAAAAAAATCGGGACTTCGTGGTCGTGGTGGTGCGGGTTTCCCTGCTGGAATGAAATGGAGTTTTATTGACAAAAAATCAGGAAAACCAAGACATTTAGTTTGCAACGCCGACGAATCAGAACCAGGGACTTTCAAAGATCGTTATTTGATGGAATTTATTCCACATTTATTGATTGAAGGAATGATTACTTCTAGTTTTGCTTTGGGGGCTAACCTTTCGTACATCTACATTCGTGGAGAGTACATGTGGGTTTTCAAAATTTTAGAAAGAGCCATCGCTGAAGCCAAAGCGGCAGGATGGTTAGGAAAAAATATATTAGGTTCGGGTTACGACTTAGAACTACACGTTCACTGTGGTGCTGGAGCTTACATCTGTGGTGAAGAAACGGCTTTGATTGAATCCTTAGAAGGGAAAAGAGGAAATCCTCGTATCAAACCACCTTTCCCTGCGGTTTCAGGATTATGGGCAAACCCTACCGTTGTAAACAATGTAGAAACAATTGCCTCTGTGCCTTGGATTGTAAACAATTCAGGCGATGATTATGCCAAAATAGGTGTGGGCCGTTCTACGGGAACCAAATTAATTTCGGCTTCAGGGCATATTAAAAACCCAGGAGTTTACGAAATTGAATTGGGATTAAGCGTGGATGAATTCATGAATTCTGACGAATATTTAGGAGGAATGTATTCTGACCGACCTTTGAAAGCACTGGTGCCAGGAGGTTCTTCTGTGCCAATTTTACCAGCTGACTTGATTTTCAAAACAGCTAACGGTGAAGATCGTTTGATGACGTATGAGTCTTTAAGTGATGGTGGTTTTGCTACCGGATCAATGTTGGGTTCAGGAGGTTTTATTGTATATGATGATACGGCTTGTATTGTTAGAAATACTTGGAATTTTTCTCGTTTTTACCACCATGAAAGTTGTGGTCAATGTACCCCTTGCCGTGAAGGTACAGGTTGGTTAGAGAAAGTGTTGTGGCGTATTGAAAACGGTCAAGGACGTGAAGAAGATATTGATTTATTGTGGAGCATTCAATCAAAAATTGAAGGAAACACGATTTGTCCATTAGGTGATGCCGCATCCTGGCCAGTAGCAGCTGCGATTCGTCATTTTAGAGACGAATTTGAATATCATGTTCGTTTCCCTGAAAAAATTAAAAACAGAAATCACTTTGTAGCTGAACCGTTTTCAAGCGTAAAGCATTTGGTGACGAAACAAACAGTATAGAATAGTTTCAAGTTTCAAGATTTTTTAGTTTCAAGTCTAACAACTTCAAACTTTTAAACCTTAAACTAAAAAAAATAGTATCTAAATTTTCATATTTAAAGTTTTACGTCCAACAACTTGAAACTTTAAACCTGAAACTTTAAACCAAAAGATAAATGAAAGTAACAATAGACGGTCAAGAAATTGAAGTTGAAGCAGGAACAACCATCTTGCAAGCGGCACGTATGATTGGTGGAGAGTCTGTTCCTCCAGCGATGTGCTATTACTCTAAACTAAAAGGGAGCGGTGGAAAATGCCGTTGTTGTTTGGTCGAAGTAGCCAAAGGTAGTGATGCCGACCCAAGACCGATGCCAAAATTAATGGCTTCGTGCGTAACGGGCTGTATGGACGGAATGGAAGTGAACAGTAAAAACTCTGACCGTGTGCGTGAAGCGCGTCAGTCGGTGACGGAATTTTTATTGATTAACCACCCCTTAGACTGTCCTGTATGTGACCAAGCGGGAGAATGCGATTTGCAGGACTTAAGCTTTGAGCACGGAAAATCAAAAACCCGTTTTATTGAAGAAAAAAGAACCTTTGAACCAGAAGATATCGGTCCGAATATTCAATTACACATGAACCGTTGTATTTTGTGTCAACGTTGTGTGCAAGTGGCTGATCAATTGACAGACAACAGAGTACATGGTGTGATGGACAGAGGTGATCACGCGAATATTTCGACTTGCATCTCAAAAGCGATTGATAATGAATTCTCTGGTAACATGATTGATGTGTGTCCGGTAGGAGCGTTGACCGACAAGACTTTTAGATTCAAATCGAGAGTTTGGTTCAACAAGCCCTACAATGCGCACAGAGATTGCGACAAATGTTGTGGAAAAACTACGGTTTGGATGTTTGGTAACGAAATTCAAAGAGTGACTGGTCGTAAAGACCAATACCATGAAGTAGAAGAATTCATTTGCAACAGCTGTCGTTTTGACCACAAAGATCCCGCTGACTGGGTGATTGAGGGGCCAAGAGAATTTGATAAAGATTCGGTTATCAATCAAAATAACTACACACAAAAATTAGAAACGGTTACTATCAATACCGAAGAAGGTATCTTAAAAGGGAGAGAGCAAGACCGTAAAAAAATAAGTATGTCGGCTATTCCTTTGCAAAACGGAAAAGAAGAGCAAACGAATAACTCTAATGCATAAGAAATGGATACAGCAATTATTATAGAAAAAAGCATTGTTATTCTTGTTGTTTTTGCCATTACGATGGTCATGGCGATGTATTCAACACTAGCAGAACGTAAGGTTGCGGCTTGGTTGCAAGACCGTATTGGCCCGAACAGAGCCGGTAAAGGAGGATTGTTACAACCACTAGCTGATGGATTGAAGTTATTCTCTAAAGAAGAATTTGAACCCAATACGCCTAATATCTTTTTGTTTTATGTAGGGCCTGCCATTGCGATGGCTACTGCTTTGATGACGAGCGCCGTGATTCCGTGGGGAGATAAATTACATGTTTTTGGTCGTGATGTAATCTTGCAAGCTACGGATATTGATGTGGCGTTGTTATACGTTTTCGGAATCATTTCATTGGGTGTTTACGGCATCATGATTGGGGGATGGGCTTCCAATAACAAGTTTTCATTGATTGGTGCGGTACGTGCGGCTTCGCAAATGGTATCTTACGAGGTAGCGATGGGATTGTCTATCATTGCTTTGTTGATGATGACTGGAAGTTTGAGTTTGAAAGAAATCGCAGCACAACAATCAGGGATGAATTGGAATGTGTTTTACCAACCTTTATCGTTCTTCATCTTTTTGATTTGTGCTTTTGCTGAAACCAATAGAACACCATTCGATTTAGCGGAATGTGAAACGGAATTGATTGGAGGATACCATACAGAGTATTCTTCGATGAAAATGGGTTTCTACTTATTTGCTGAATATGCGAATATGTTTATTTCATCAACTATTTTGGCGGTATTGTTCTTTGGAGCATACAACTATCCTGGAATGGAATGGGTAATTGAAAATTATGGTGTCAACATTGGAAATGTGATTGGAATTGGTGTTTTGTTTGCCAAAATATGTTTCTTCATCTTTTTCTATATGTGGGTAAGATGGACGATTCCAAGATTTAGATACGATCAGTTGATGCATTTGGGATGGAAAATATTGATTCCGTTGTCGATATTCAATATCATCATCACGGGAATTGTGATATTGAGAGCGGAGATTGCGGTGTTTTTAGGATTTTAAGTATTCCAATTGAAACCATTAAAATTTCACCATTAAGAAATTAAGTTTATTAAGCTTTACTTAAATTTTTAAATGGAATAGAACATGAAAATTAGAAGTGTTGTTTTGAAAACAAATCTTCAAATTGAAAGTAAAAAGTAAATAATAGCAGAATACCCTAGCCCTGATAGAAGCGGCATCCTTGTGGGGGCTGGCCTATGGCCCCCACAAGATAGAGCGGATAGCAGGATTAGCTACAAAAAATAAAAATTAAAAAATGGCAATAGAAACCATATCCTTATCGGGAAGAAAAAAGCAAGTCTCTCACAAAGAGATGAGTTTTTTAGAACGGATGTACATCATTGCAATCTTTAAGGGATTGTGGATTACATTAAAGCATTTGTTTTCAAGAAAAGTTACGATTCAGTACCCTGAGCAGGTGCGTACGATGAGTCCGGTGTACCGAGGGCAACACCAGTTGAAACGCGATGAGCAAGGGAGAGAAAATTGTACAGCTTGTGGGTTGTGTGCGCTTTCGTGTCCTGCTGAAGCGATTACGATGAAGGCTGCGGAGCGTAAGCCTGATGAAAAACATTTGTACCGTGAGGAAAAATATGCTGAAATCTACGAAATCAATATGTTGCGTTGTATTTTTTGTGGGTTGTGCGAAGAGGCTTGTCCTAAAGACGCGATTTATTTAACTACTTCGAAGGTGTTAGTTCCAGCGAGCTACGATAGGGAAGATTTCATTTTTGGTAAAGACCGTTTGGTAATGCCCTTAGATGTAGCCATGAAAAATACTCAACTTAAAAACGCTAATTAATGTCAACAATACTTATTATATTTTGTGTTTTGGCGGCCATCACTTTATCGACAGCTTTTTTGACTGTTTTTAGCCGAAATCCTATACACAGTGCACTTTATCTTGTGATTTGTTTTTTCTCGATTGCAGGTCATTACTTATTATTAAATTCTCAGTTTTTAGCGATTGTACACGTGATAGTATATTCGGGTGCGATTATGATTTTGTTCCTGTTTACGATTATGTTGATGAATTTGAACGAAAAAAAGGAAGTGCACCGTCCGCGTGTGACTCGATTGGGTGCTATTGTGGCTTTCAGTTTGGTGTGCTTGGTATTAATCAAAGTGTTTATTGATTCGAAACCGATTGTGGGTGAATACACCACAACAGGCGAAGATTACCAATCTATAAAAGTACTTGGAAAAGTATTGCTGAACGAATACATGGTGCCATTTGAATTTGCTTCTATCTTATTATTAGTAGCAATGATTGGAGCTGTTTTACTATCTAAAAAACAAAAAACCGAAAAATAATGGGCAATATATTAAACGAAATAGGTATTGAAAATTATATTTTTCTTTCAGTAATCCTTTTTTGTATTGGGATTTTTGGAGTATTGTACCGCCGTAATGCTATTATTGTATTTATGTCTATCGAAATTATGTTGAATGCTGTTAACTTATTGTTTGTGGCTTTCTCTACCTATCATCAGGATGCGCAAGGGCAAATTTTTGTCTTTTTCTCGATGGCGGTTGCTGCTGCCGAAGTAGCGGTAGGACTAGCGATTTTGGTATCGATTTTCAAGAATATAGGTTCGATAAGCATCGACAAATTAAAAAATTTAAAAGGATAAACTATAATGAATACAAATTTAGCTTTACTCTTATTATTAGCTCCTTTTTTAGGGTTTTTATTTAATATTTTCTTCGGGAAAGCGGTTGGTAAAACAGCATCAGGAATTATAGGAACTTTGACGGTTGCTTTTTCTTTTGCCGTGACACTTTACTTTTTCTCTCGCATTAATGCCACTCAAGAAGCCATCCAAGTTTCCTTATTTGATTGGATTCAGATTAGCCATTTCAAAGTAGACTTTGGTTTTTTATTAGACCAATTATCGGTGCTTTGGTTATTGTTTGTAACGGGAATTGGTTCTTTGATTCACTTATACTCCATCAGCTATATGCACGACGATGAGAATATGCACAAGTTTTTTGCGTATTTGAATCTGTTTATCTTCTTTATGATTAGCTTGGTGATGGGTAGCAACTTATTGGTGCTGTTCATTGGTTGGGAAGGTGTTGGATTATGCTCGTATTTATTGATTGGATTTTGGCACAAAAATCAAGACTACAATGATGCGGCTAAGAAGGCTTTTATCATGAACCGTATTGGGGATTTAGGATTGCTAATTGGGATTTTCATCTTAGGTTCGATGTTTTCGACTTTGGATTATGCTAGTTTGAAAACGGCAATCTCTGCCGCTTCTAACATGGATTTAACTTTATTATCGGTTGCGGCTTTCTGTTTGTTCATTGGAGCTTGTGGAAAATCAGCGCAAATCCCATTATACACTTGGTTGCCTGATGCGATGGCGGGACCTACACCGGTTTCGGCTTTGATTCACGCGGCTACGATGGTAACGGCTGGAATTTTTATGATTACCAGATTGAACTATGTATTTGATTTGGCTCCAGAAGTTCAAAACATCATCGCCATTGTAGGTGCTGTTACTTCTCTTGTAGCTGCGACAATTGCATTAGTACAAACGGATATCAAGAAAGTATTGGCTTACTCAACAGTTTCTCAATTAGGACTTATGTTCTTGGCTTTGGGCTTAGGTGCTTATGAAGTAGCCGTTTTCCACGTGATTACACACGCTTTCTTCAAGGCTTGTTTGTTCTTAGGATCAGGTTCTGTGATACACGCTTTGCATGGCGAACAAGACATGCGCAACATGGGTGGTTTGAAAAAATGGATGGGAATCACTTTCATAACATTTTTAATTTCATCATTAGCAATTTCTGGAATTCCTCCTTTTTCAGGTTTCTTTTCGAAAGATGAAATCTTAATGGTAGCATTTGAGCACAACAAAGTATTATGGGTTATTGCTTCGTTAGCGTCCTTACTTACGGCGTTCTATATGTTCCGTTTGTTATATTTGACATTCTTCAACGATTTTAGAGGAACGGACAATCAAAAAAGTCATTTACACGAAAGTCCCGCTTTAATCACTTTCCCGTTAATTGTTTTGGCTATTCTAGCTGCAATAGGTGGATTGATTAGTTTGCCAACCAATAGCTGGTTAAACGGATATTTAGCACCTTTATTTTCGAAAGAAGCACATGAAGCACACCACTTTGGAACACAAGAATATGCACTTATGGCGATTGCAGTTGTTGGTGGATTGATTGGAATAGGAATTGCTTTTTCTAAATATTTGAAACAAAAACAAGTTCCTGAAGCAGACGAAGCGATTACAGGTTTCTCAAAAACGCTTTACAACAAATATTATGTAGATGAAATTTACGATGCTGTTTTTGTAAAATCTATCAACAGTTTGTCTAGATTGTTTATCAATTATATAGAAACTGGATTGTCATCAGTTGTTTTTGGATTTGGAAAATTAACTAACGAATTAGGCTATCAAGGAAAAAAAGTACACAGCGGAAGTATTGGACTATACGTTTTTGCTTTTGTTTTAGGACTTTGTGCCATTGTAACCTATTTATTTTTAGCTCAATAATTATATACTATGAACGTATCTCTTATATTAATAATCCTTTTAGTTGGAGCCTTTATAACCTACCTTTCAGGGGATAAAATGGCCTCAAAAGTAGCCTTTATTTTCAGCGTTGTGGCTTTGGGTTATAGTTTGATGTTGTTAAATCTATTCAACCTAGGTGAAAACATTAGTTATATAGCACCTTGGATTAATCAGCCTAAAGTTTCTTTAGCATTAGCAGCCGATGGTTTGGCGATGGCGATGTTGTTACTGACTACCGCTTTGACGCCGTTGATTATTTTATCTTCTTTTGGAACTACATTTAAAAATGCTAAAAGCATCTATGGTTTAATCTTATTCATGGCTTTTGCGATGGTGGGAACCTTCTTAGCAGCTGACGGACTTTTATATTATATCTTTTGGGAGCTAGCTTTGATTCCAATTTACTTTATCGCTTTAATTTGGGGTAACGGTGATGCCGAAGACCGTAAAGCGGCAGTAGTTAAATTCTTTATCTATACATTGGCGGGTTCGTTATTCATGCTAATTGCTTTTGTGTATTTGTACCAAAAAGCAGGTAGTTTAATAATCGAAGATTTATACAAATTAAACTTAACGGCTGACGAACAAGTTTGGATTTTTGCCGCCTTCTTTTTAGCCTATGCAATTAAGATTCCGTTGATTCCTTTTCATACTTGGCAAGCCAAGGTGTACCAAAAAGCACCAACTGTGGGAACCATGTTACTATCGGGAATTATGTTAAAAATGGGATTGTACAGTGTAATCCGTTGGCAATTACCAATTGCACCAATAGCAGCCAAAGGTCATATGAATATCATGATAGGTCTTGGGATTGCAGGTGTGATTTACGGTTCGATTGTAGCGTTACGTCAAAAAGATTTAAAAAAATTATTAGCGTATTCGTCACTTGCACACGTGGGGTTAATTGCAGCGGGAGCTTATGCTTTGAACCTTGACGGTTTGCGTGGAGCCGTTTTACAAATGATAGCACACGGTTTTGTAGTGGTTGGTTTATTCTTTGTAGCCGAAATCATTTACAGAAGATACGAAACAAGAACGATTGCAGAGATGGGCGGAATTCGTTCTCAAACCCCTAAGTTTGCTTCTTTATTCATGATTTTAGTGTTGGCGTCAGTAGCTTTGCCTACGACTTTCAACTTTGTGGGTGAGTTTACTGTTTTATATAGTTTGTCACAAATCAATATTTGGTTCGCTGTATTAGGTGGAACCACCATCATTTTAGGCGCTTACTATATGTTAAAAATGTACCAACATGTGATGTTAGGAGAAACCAATACGAAGGCTTTCGCCGAAGTGAATTTCAACGAGATAGCAGTGTTAGTAATTATCGTTGCGGTATTGTTCGTTTTTGGTTTGTATCCAAAACCGATTAACGATTTGATTACGCCGAGCTTGGAGAATATTCTAGCGGTGATCAATAGAAGTTAGATTTAAGATTGAAGATTAACGATTTTTGATTTCAGAAGTAATCCGAATTCAATTATCATACAGAAGAGTAGATTAATAGTAAAAATAAATTAGGGTATTAGCTGAAAATGATTTCAAATCAAATCACTAAATTCCTAAATCAACAAAAACAATGAGTACATTAATAGCTATAATAGGACTAGGTATTTTATGCCTTTTATTTGAAATTTTCGACTTCAGAAAAGCCATTATCCCGATAAGCATCATTGGCCTATTGGCTGTTTTGGGACTGAATGCAACTGAATTCAGCAATCCAGCATCCTATTACAACAATATGATTGTGGTAAGTAAATTTTCAACTGCCTTCAGTGGTTTGTTTATTATTCTTGCCATTTTCTTGATTGCTTTGGGGCATAAATTTTATGAATTCCACCAATCTCAAATATCTGATTTTATTGCTATCAAAATATTTTTACTTGCAGGAGCAGTAGCCATGGTTTCTTTCGGGAACTTAGCGATGTTCTTTCTTGGAATCGAAGTCTTGTCTATCTCGTTATATGTTTTGGCGTCAAGCGACAGAAAAAATATAAAAAGCAATGAAGCCGGAATGAAATACTTCCTAATGGGATCTTTCGCTTCTGGAATCATCCTATTCGGAATCTGTTTGATCTACGGAGCCATGGGAACTTTTGACGTGATCGAAATCAGTGAATTATCATATTCAGCTGAATTGCCTATCTGGTTTCCTATTGGAATCATCTTAGTAACCATCGGAATGTTCTTTAAGATCGCAGCAGTGCCTTTCCACTTTTGGGCTCCAGACGTGTACGAAGGTTCGCCAGCATTGACCACTGCTTTAATGAGTACCTTGGCCAAAGTTGTAGCTATTGCAACTCTATTCAAATTACTAACGATAATGAATGCTGAAATTTCAGATCAATTTCAACTCGTAATCGTAATCGTATCTATGGCATCGATGACCGTGGGGAACATCATGGCCTTGCGCCAAGTGAATGTAAAACGTATGCTAGCCTTCTCAGGAATCTCGCATGCCGGTTTTATGTTAATGACTTTATTGAATACCGAAAACGCAGCAGGAACTTTATTGTATTATACTTCGGCGTATGCGTTGGCAGGTATTGCAGCCTTCAGCGTGGTGTTATACGTGTGTTACAACAAACATAACGAGGACATCAACAATTTCCATGGTCTAGGAAAAACAAACCCGCTATTGGCCGCTATATTGACAGCCTCATTATTGTCTATGGCAGGTATTCCTATATTCGCAGGATTCTTTGCAAAATTGTTTTTGTTCAACAACACTATCCAAGCTGGCTATTTATCATTAGTAATCGTAGCGGTAATCAACTCCATCATCAGTGTGGGCTATTACTTCAAACTCATCCTAGCGATGTACAACAAGGAGCCAAACGAAGCTAGAACAGCAACCCCAGTCGTAATCTATGCCGTAGCCATCATCGCTATTGTACTGAATATCGCCCTTGGTTTATTCCCATCGTTCGTTTTGGACTTATTAGGATAAACGCCCTCCCGAAATTTTCGGAAACCACATACATTACAGCAATAGATCTTGATTTATTGCTGTTTTTTTTGTTTTTTTTGGAGCAGAAGGTTAGGTGGTTTCAGGAAGGATTGTTCCTGCCATTCGCTATATCTTGTGGCGGCTTAACGCCTGCCGCCACAAGGATGCCGCTGCTGTCAGGGCTAAGGAGGGGATTTTGTTTTTTGTAGGAATGTTTTTCTTATATTTGAGACAGAATAAAGTATGATATTTGTTATGCTAACGAACTAATTAAATGTAATTTGAAAATAAACTATGGAAATAACATCATTTGTTAAAGGAATTATAAGCGGACAATTAACAAAATTGTTTACAAATATTACCAAAGATTTTACTGAAGAAATAAAACATACTATTTCTAACAATATTTTAGAATATCAAGTCGAAGAATATAACAGAAATTCAATTTCTAAAACGTTACTTCACAGAGTAGAACCGAAACGATTAAAAGAATTTTATCAACCTTTATTTATACGTAAATGTGGTAAAACCAAAAGAAATGGAATTATTAATGAACATCGTTTATATTCTGGCATAAGAAATGAATCAAGAATAGCAACAAATTCGATCGCAAAGCTTTTTGAAAAAAATCAATTCGTAACTTTAATAGGAAATGCAGGAAGCGGAAAGAGTACAATTGTAAAATATCTATTTTTAAATTCAATCGATTCAGATTATAAAATTCCAATCAAAGTAGAATTAAGATATTTAAACGATCATAATGGTTCATTAATTGACTTTATTAAGGAAAAGATATTTAAACTAAATAGATTATCGTCTGGTGATAATATAATTGAGAGGTTAATGAAATCAGGTGATTTTGTATTCTTTTTAGATGGATATGATGAGATAACATCTACTAAAAAAGAAAAACTCACAAAGGAAATTGATGACTTGGTTAAACTTTATAACAAAAATAATTACTTACTTACATCTAGACCATATACAGAGATAGATTTACTTCCCTTATTTCACAATTTTGAAGTTTGTGAATTATCAGATGAGGATATTAATCAATTTATAGCTAAACAAATTCCATCTCAAGAAAAAGAACTGCAAGAGAAAATTATTGAGGCAATAAATAGTCCAGAAAATAGCGCGTATAAAACTTTTCTAAGCAATCCTTTATTGCTTTCGATGTTTATATTAACGTTTCAATCTTATTCCAGTATTCCTCAAAAAAGAAGTGCTTTTTATAGTCAAGTTTTTGACGCATTGTTCTCGGTTCATGATAGTATGTCCAAACTTGCTTTTGTCCGAGAGAAACAAAGTGGTTTATCAAAAGAACAAATTATTGAGGTTCTTGAACTATTCTCTTTCATATCTTATTTTGAACAAAAATTTATCTTTACTAATCATTATTTAAATGAGAAATTAGATCTTATTAAAGATAAAAAGAAATCAATTGATTTTATAAATCATAAATTAATTAATTCAAGTTGCTAGTTAATAGCCTTATTTAATTGTAGTCCAAAGACAAATAGTGTTAGTTTTATTAAAAAACCTTCTAATGTAACAGCATGAATTGTTCTTGGAAACATTTTCTTTATATCACTTATTGTTGTTTCTACTCTTTTCCTCATCTTGAGTTTTTCGTTTTTTTGTTCTAGCGTATCAATTCTTTTAGCATTTGACTTACGTTGAATTTTTAATAAGATGCATTTTTTATTTAATGCAATGTCTTCTAGTCCGTAATCTGTATAGGCACTATCACCATATAATGAAGCTTCTACATGTAATTTATCAATCATTTTCCCTAAAGCTTTTGCATCGCCAGTTTTTCCTGGCGTGAAATGAAAAGCTATTGGAATCCCATCCTTTGTGGTGAGTAATTGTACTTTTACTCCATAAAAATAACTTCGCATACTGGCAGTATAGCCTCTCCATTTATTACCTGAAACAATCTTACAATTTGTAATCCTCATATTGTTGCAAACTGAAACAGGAAAAGAATCAATGATATAATGCATTTCACAACAGAAATCTTTAAAATAAGAACTTACTATCTCAAATAACTCGTATAAAAGTTTTCCAACTTTATGTAAACGTCTATTGAATCTACTCTTATCAAGCATATTAGGGATGAATCCATATTGTTTCATAAATTTTATAGCAGAGCAATGATTACCATAAAAACTCGTTGAAGAAACTATTGCAGTCAAGATAATTTCGCTATCACTAACTTGTCTTCTTACATCTTCAACATGTTGAATTCCTTGTAAAATATCATCTATTAAACAAAAAATTGATATAATTTTGTCTTTACAAAGCATTGGGGAGGTTTATTGGTTCGCAAAACAAATTTACTTAACCTCTGCTTTGTTTTTATACTACAGCAACTAGCAACTTGAATTAATTAATGATTTACAAGTTGCCATAGGAATAATTAATCAAGATGGAACAGAATTTACTTTTCCGCATCGTTCATTGCAAGAGTATTTTACAGCTACATATATATCATCATTAAAGAGTGTCGAGAACAAAAAAGTGGTTTACAAAAAAATAATAAATTCATTAACAAAAGACCATAGTTTTGGCATGAATTCAAAGGATAATTTTCATCTTCTGTTGTCAGAATTAGATGAGGAAGGTGTTATAAAATATGGTATTCTACCTTTTTTGAAAGATTACTTAAAAAAAGTCGAATTAAAAACTATCAACACAAATAAAATAATAGATAACTTCATTAATTTAAGAAGTGTGTATGAATCATTTTATTCTATTATAAGAACTGACGATTTGATAAAAAAAAGTGAGTACTTTTCAGAACAATTTAGGAAGTACAATCCTCGTATTGAAGATGAAAAAAATGCTGATAAAGAATCAGAAAAACTTTCAGAATTTGCAAGAGCAAAATTGGCAAAAGAAGACATTCAACCTTTTATTATAAGTTATAAAGAGAATATTAAACATAAAATCATTGAACTAGAAAATCACCTAGATGAACAAAATCAAAGTGACACGGACATAATATCCTTAATATAGTAAGTGTTTCGTACTTGTGTGTACAGGTTGTCAGTTCCTCAAAGTGTAGCTACTGCAAATGTCCCAGCTCCTCAAAGTGTAGCTGCTGCGCAAATGTCTCTGACTTTGCGCCACAATGATTGATAAATACAGTACTTTAGTCACTTGCGGAGGTTTCTCCTATCGTCGGAAAGACAAGATTGTGGTTACTGGGCTTTATAAATTTTATGACTCTTAGTATTTTTTCTGTGAGCCCCGAAGATTTCATGTTTCAACTTAGTACACAAAAGTTCGATAACTTGATGAGTCAGTTTGGCACCTCAAGTTGGGGTGGAATGCTGTTGAGTAAATGTCTTCGACTTTGCGCCATAACGATTGGCAAGTACAGTGCTTTAGTTACTTTTGGAGATTGCTTTGCCTGTTCGCTATCGCTCGAGTCTTCCTGTCGTCTGAAAGACAAAATTGTGGTTACAGAGCTTTATAAACTTTGCTAATCTTTGTTATTTATATATACCGTCCCTATGGGACTTTAGGTTGCGTGTCAATTTATTCCCCGAAATAAATTTCGGGGCTAAAAATATATCGTTCCTACGGAACTTTACCACTTAAACAACATATAGAATTTCAATTGATCGTGTAAAATATTTCAAAGACCCGTAGGCTCGGTTCATTTTGTAGGGATGGATTTTAATCCATCCTGTTGTGGAGATTGCTTCGCCTGTTCGCTATCGCTCGAGTCTTCCTATCGTTTGAAAGACAAGATTGTGGTTACAGTGCTTTATAAACTTTGCTAATCTTTGTGATTCATATATGCCGTCCCTACGGGACTTTAGATTGTCTGTCAATCTTATTCCCCCGAAATAAATTTCGGGGCTACAAAATATATCGTTCCTACGGAACTTTACCACTTAAACAACATATAGAATTTCAATTGATTGTATAAAATATTTCAAAGAGCCGTAGGCTCGGCTCATATTGTAGGGATGGATTTTAATCCATCCTGTTGTGGAGGTTTCTCCTATCATTGGAAAGACAAGATTGTGGTTACTGGGCTTGATAACCTTTGTGAATGTTATTCATATATACCGTCCCTATGGGACTTTAGGTTGCGTGTCAATTTATTCCCCGAAATAAATTTCGGGGCTAAAAATATATCGTTCCTACGGAACTTTACCACTTAAACAAGATATAGAATTGCAATTGATCGTGTAAAATATTTCAAAGAGTCGTAGGCTCGGCTCATATTGTAGGGATGGATTTTAATCCATCCTGTTGTGGAGATTGCTCCTATCATCGGAAAGACAAAATTGTGGTTACTGGCTTTTAATCTTTGTAAATGTTATTCATATATACCGTACCTACGGGACTTCAGATTGTCTGTCAATTTTATTTCCCCGAAATAAATTTCGGGGCTAAAAATATATCGTTCCTACGGAACTTTACCACTTAAACAACATATAGAATTTCAATTGATTGTATAAAATATTTCAAAGAGTCGTAGGCTCGGCTTATTTTATAGGGATGGATTTTAATCCATCCTGTTGTGGAGATTCTTCCTTCGTCAAGAAAGACAAGATTGTGGTTACAGTGCTTTGTAAACTTTGCTAATCTTTCTGATTCATATATGCCGTCCCTACGAGACTTTAGATTGTCTGTCAATCTTATTCCCCCGAAATAAATTTCGGGGCTACAAAATATATCGTTCCTACGGAACTTTACCACTTAAACAAGATATAGAATTTCAATTGATTGTATAAAATATTTCAAAGAGCCGTAGGCTCGGCTTATATTGTAGGGATGGATTTTAATCCATCCTGTTGTGGAGATTGCTCCTTTCGTCGGAAAGACAAGATTGTGGTTATAGTGCTTTATAAACTTTGCTAATCTTTGTGATTCATATATGCCGTCCCTACGGGACTTTAGATTGTCTGTCAATCTTATTTCCCCCGAAATAAATTTCGGGGCTACAAAATATATCGTTCCTACGGAACTTTACCACTTAAACAACATATAGAATTGCAATTGATCGTGTAAAATATTTCAAAGAGCCGTAGGCTCGGCTTATATTGTAGGGAAAGATTTTAATCCATCTTGTTGTGGAGATTGCTTCGGCTGTTCGCTATCGCTCGAGCCCTCGTATCGTCAAAAAGACAAGGTTTTGGCTACTGTATTTTAAAACCTTCGTGAATCTCTGTATTTCTATTGAGCCTCTTTGTGAAACGTTCACATTA
Source organism: Flavobacterium sp. NG2 (assembly GCF_034119845.1). NCBI lineage: Bacteria > Pseudomonadati > Bacteroidota > Flavobacteriia > Flavobacteriales > Flavobacteriaceae > Flavobacterium > Flavobacterium sp. NG2. Next base: position 1,115,073 of record NZ_CP139420.1, read on the forward strand.
AAAAAAAAAACTAATTACTTCACTGAAAGTTTCTTTTTAGACAGCTCTTCAAATGAGTTTTTGGCCGCTTCGTAGCCAATATTGAATATCGCTTCCATTCGGTCTTTATTGGTCTCAAAAGTGCTGTAAATACATAATTCTTCGGGTTTTATAACCCAATCGCAAACGGTAAATTTTTGGATGTCCGAATTAGCAGAAAAGATATCGAAAGCCCTTGTTGTTACTGCTCGAATAGAATTTAGGTCGGCTGCTTTAATCTTTTGAATCGGACTCACATAAATACCAATAATATTTTCACATTGACCATACAAAACATCCGATGGGAAATGGTTTAAAATACCGCCATCGCTATAGGTTTCTCCATTGATTTCGTAAGGAGAGATGATTCCAGGAAAAGCGGCCGAGGCGATAAGCGCATCGACAATTTTTGTAGAAGGTTTGAAGATTTTTAACCTTCCTCTAACCATATTGGTTGCGGTGACTTGTAAAGGGATTTTCAAATCACCAAGAGTGGCATCTTGAAAAATAGAGTAAAAGTCGGCGTAGAAAGATTCCGAATCAATCAAGCCTGCTTTTTTGAAGGTAAGATGTCTCCAGTGAAAGATATAAATAGATTGAAAAAAAGATAAAATCTCTGCAGGTGTTTTTCCAAAAGAGTATAAAGCACCTACGATGGACCCAGCACTTGTGCCAGCTATTCGCTCTGGGATGATATTTTTTTCTTCCAAAAATTTGATGGCACCTGCATGAGCAATTCCTTTGGCTCCTCCGCCGGAAAGTACAAGGCCAATTGACTTTTTATCTAAATTCATATGTTGCGTAATCTTTTCATAAAAATACACTTTTTGATTGTTTGGAAGGTGATTTTTATCAGATTTAAATGGTTTTTTTGTCCTAAATTTACTTGAAAACAATAAAAGAGCTATGAAAACAATAATTGCAAAAGCCTTATTTAATAGTCATTCCTATTTAGAATACCGAAAATTAGTCTCTGATTTATTGACTGAACAAAAATCTACAGGTTTAGAACAAACTGAAGCTTTGACTCAGTATAGTAAATTGAACGATACACGGATGAGTCGATTAGATAAAACAATAAAAATAATCCCTGAATGTAGTGTTCATTTAGAGACTTTGAAAAAAGAATATATTTGGGTGGTACTTTCGGAAGGATGGTGCGGCGATGCTGCTCAAATAGTGCCTATCTTACATAAGATGGCGCTGGTCTCAAATGGGAAAATTGATCTTAAAATTGTTCTTCGTGATGAAAATGATGCTCTGATGAATTTGTTCTTGACCAATAATACTAGGTCGATTCCTAAATTGATTATTATTGATAAAGAAACCACTTCCGTGCTTGGGGATTGGGGACCTCGTCCAGAAGGTGCTTTGGATTTAATTAAGGAGTATAAAAAGAAATATGGTGAGATTAATGAGGAAGCAAAAACAGAACTACAATTGTGGTATTTGCATGACAAAGGTGTATCGGTTCAAAAAGAAATTACAGCTATGATGGCAAGTTTTGATCATTTGTAATGGTTTTAATTCGGTTAATTTTTGGTCTATTCCGTTTATAAAGCCTATTGGTACTTATCTTAGCAGTTTTAGCGGAAATGTTTTTTTTATTGAAAAAAAATCGTATCTTAGTGACACCCAGATAAATCTATCTATAAAAGTTGCTTTTTTTATGGTGTTTACTAATTTGTTTAACAATTTAAAAAACATCGTCATGAAAAAATTCTTCGAAAAACTGTATGATTGGTTCTCTCGTTTACTATTCGGTAATGAACATATCTCTCACTATTAATCTAGTGTAAATAGTGAAAGTTTATTCATTAAAAGACAGAACGGTTAATTAAAAATACATGATAAATTCAGTATTGTTTTTATTGTGTGTTTTTTCATGTTTTGATGTTACAGCTTCAGACTTTGTTCAAATAAAGTAACATCAATGGCATTAGTCACATCGTAATCTCCTATTTTAGTTCGGCGTAGCGCTGTCAAATGGGAGCCAGAGTGCATTGCTTTCCCAAAATCATAAGCTAAGGAGCGAATATAGGTTCCCTTGCTGCAAACTACTCTAAAATCTACTTCAGGTAATTCGATTCGGGTGATTTCAAATTCGTGAATCGTTGTTTTTCTAGAAGCGATTTCAATAGATTCTCCTGCACGTGCATGTTCGTATAGGCGCACTCCATCTTTTTTTATAGCGGAAAAAATAGGCGGTTTTTGGTCAATTTCGCCCAAAAATTGCTTTATTGTTTCGTGAATAAGTGCTTCGTCAATATGTGAGGTCGGGTAGGTTTGATCAATTTCGGTTTCCAAATCGTAGGAAGGAGTGGTGGCTCCGATATGAAAAGTTCCAGTATATTCTTTGGCTTGACCTTGAATTTCGGTGATTCTTTTGGTGAATTTCCCAGTACATATGATGAGTAATCCTGTGGCCAAAGGGTCTAAGGTTCCGGCATGTCCAATTTTAAATTTCTTAGGAAGGCCTACTTTATTAATAAGGGCATATTTTAATTTATTCACTGCTTGAAACGAACTCCATTTTAGGGGCTTGTCAATTAGAATTATTTGTCCGCTTAAGTAGTCTTCTACAGTCATTAGATGATGGTCAAAGGATGAATAAAATAATGAATTACTAAGAGTATGATTCCAACGGCAATACGGTAGTAACCAAAGATTTTGAATCCTTTTTTACTTAAGAAATCAATAAAACTTTTGATGGCCAACATGGCTACAATAAAAGCAATTACATTTCCAATAATTAAGATGTTAATTTGCTCCTGGTTTAATACGAAACCGTCTTTGTAATAGTCGTAACATTTTTTTACTGTAGCGCCAAACATCGTAGGAACAGCAAGGAAAAAAGAAAATTCAGCAGCTGTAGTTCTAGATAATTTTTGAGACATTCCGCCTACGATACTCGCACCCGAGCGGGAAACTCCTGGGACCATGGCAAGACATTGAAATAATCCAATTTTTAAGGCTTTTAAATAAGTGATTTCAGTTTCTTCGGACTTGTTGTACCAATCATCAACTTTTAAAAGAATTATACCTCCTACCAAAAGAGAAACTGCTACCGTTATAGGGTTTTCAAGTAACTCATCAATCTTATCACTCAGTAATAATCCTAAAACAACTGCCGGAATAAAGGCAACTAATAATTTATAATAAAAATCAAAGGTTTGAAAAAAACGCTTGAAATATAGAATCACCACTGAAAGAATCGCTCCTAGCTGAATGACAATAGTAAAAAGTTTGGTAAAATCTTCTTGAGCAATTCCAAAAAAGGAAGATGCGATAATCATATGTCCAGTTGAAGATACGGGTAAGAACTCAGTAATTCCTTCTATAATAGCAAGGATAATGGCTTGAAGTGTGTTCATTTTTTAGTATTCAATGTTCAGTTTTTTAGTATTCAGTTTTTTTAAATTTGCTTTTACTGCAAACTTACAACTGAAACTGCAAACTATTTTTTAGGGCTTTTAAGGATCGAATAAATGGTAATTCCAAATCCAATTAGAACAGTTGTAGGTGCTAATCTGATTCTTCGGAAGTTAAAAACATCTTCGTTAAACACATTTGGGTCATCACTTCCTCCGCCTGACATTAGGATAAAACCTAGGGCAATTACTCCAATTCCTATCAAAAGAATTTTGTAGTTTACTTTATCAAATAAGAATTCTTGTTTATTGTCTTTCATCATTTTATATTTTTGTTTTCTCCAGAATTTACTGAATATTTATTACTGTAAACTGAATACTAATATAAATCGTCTGTTCTTAAATTCAAGAAACGTTGCGTGGCAAAATGAGTACTAATCCAAGTGATTAAAACACCAAGACCAAAAACACCAATTAACACAGCTGCAATCATAAGTTTGTTGTCTAAAATTTGTAAGTCTGGAAAATTCGTTTCTACATAAGCTAAAACACCAATTAATGCCAAAATAGCTAAAACCGCCCCCAGAATCCCTAGTTTGATACTACGCATTACAAATGGTTTGCGAATAAAAGATTTAGTGGCACCCACCATTTGCATGGTTTTGATGATGAAACGGTTAGAATATATTGATAAACGCAATGAACTGTTGATTAACAAAACGGCAATAAAAGTCAAAAAGCCGCTGATGATTAAAATCCACATACTCACTTTTTTGATGTTGTCGTTAACTAAGTTGACTAATTGTTTGTCATAAACGATATCCGAAATCATTTGGTTTTCGCGAAACTTACTTTCAATTTTCGATATACTATCTTTCTCAACATAACTAGCTTTTAAGTGAATGTCATAAGAGTTTTGCAATGGATTTTCACCGAGAAAAGTCAAAAAGTCTTCTCCAATGATGTCCGTATGTTGTTTTGCTGCTTGTTCTTTACTTACATAAACAGAAGACTTTGCGAAAGCCTCTTTTTTTAGTTCTTCACCAAAACGTTTTAAATCATCTTCGTTAGCTTCATTTTTGAAGAAAACTGTCATAGCAATTTTTTCCTTAAAATCGTTGGCTAATTTTTGAGAATTAATGATGAAAAGTCCTAGTATTCCCAGAAGAAACAAAACCAAGAAGATGCTTAGGACAACCGAAAAATAAGAAGAAATTAATCTGCGTTTTTGAAACTTATCAAATGAAGAACTCATAGTCTATTTTAATTATGCGGTAAAAATAATAAAGAATTTCTTTATTTGAAGTTAATAACGTTCAAAGTTTTAAGTTTCGTGTCATAAAGCGGAGATTTTTAAAACATTTTTAGAAAAAGCTGTCGTTTTAAGTAAATAGTAGTTTTAAACTCGCAATTGTTAGTCCGACTGCTAAAAGGTATTTTAGTGTTTTGTTGTTAAATTTTTGACTTCCAAAATAAGAGCCTAATAAACCTCCTATGATGGTAGCTAGAACAGCGACTTGTAATTCTTTTGGAATAAAAAGACCTTCTTTTTGAACCTGACCATAAAGACCTGAAACCGAATTAACAAAAATAAATAGTGCTGACACGGCAGCCGTTTCTTTTAATTTTGACCAACGCATCAAAAGCATTAAGGGGCTGAGGATTATCCCACCTCCAATGCCCAAAAGTCCTGAAAGTAAACCGATACTTCCGCCCGAAAGTAGTCCTGCCCATAGAGGAATTTCACGATTAGGTTTGTCTTTGTCTTCAAATTGATACAACAATCTAATGATGGATATAAAAATGCATACAGCTAATATTTTTTTATAGATTGAATCAGGTAAGCTCATCGTGCCGCCCCAAAAAGCCATTGGTATACTTGCTATCATAAAGGGGAGAAACAGTTTTATTCTAAAATATCCCGCCTTATAAAAACCAATAAAAGAAAATAAGGATACAGCTAAGTTCATGATTAATGCTGATTGTTTCATCATATGAGGAGCAACACCTGCAATAGCCATAATGGCTAGGTATCCACTGGCACCTCCGTGACCTACAGATGAATATAAGAAAGCAACCAATGCTAATAAGAATAACAACAGAATAGAAGTATAGTCCATTATATGAGGATTTGGATAAATAAAAATAATTTTCCAAAAGTAAGTATTATTACTTAGTATTTATTGAGATATTTATTTATTTCTTCTTTTCATTAAATTCCTTTCGTACAATTTACAATAAACGTAAATTTGCCAACTGAAAATCAAGCAATAAAACCTTAGAAACTTTGCAACTTTGCAACTTTGAAACTTTGAAATGAAATACAATCCGAACGAAATCGAAGCCAAATGGCAACAATACTGGGCTGATAATAAAACTTTTGCAGCATCCAACACTTCTGAAAAACCAAAACATTATGTACTTGACATGTTTCCTTATCCATCAGGAGCGGGATTGCACGTGGGGCATCCGTTAGGGTATATTGCTTCGGATGTGTATTCGAGATACAAAAGACATCAAGGTTTTAATGTGTTGCACCCAATGGGCTACGATAGTTTTGGATTGCCAGCAGAGCAATATGCGATTCAAACAGGACAACGTCCAGAAGATACAACTCGTGTGAATATTGACGGTGGTTTTGATAAAGAAGGAAACCAAATTGCAGGTTACAGAAAGCAATTGGACAAAATAGGATTTTCATATGATTGGGACCGTGAAGTACGCACATCCAATCCTGATTATTATAAACATACACAATGGATTTTTATCCAGTTGTTCAACTCTTGGTATAATAAAAGTTCAGACAAAGCAGAAGGTATTTCGACCTTAATTTCGATTTTTGAAAAAGAAGGAAATGGAAATGTGAATGCTGTTTGTGATGATAATATTACTCCATTTTCTGCATCAGAATGGAACGCTTTCGCGAAAGCGCAGCAGGAAAAAATACTATTGCAGTACCGAATGACCTACCTAGCAGAAACCGAAGTAAACTGGTGTCCGGGATTAGGGACGGTTTTGGCTAATGACGAAATCATCAACGGCGTTTCAGAACGTGGTGGCTATCCGGTGGTTCGAAAAAAAATGACCCAGTGGAGCATGCGTATTTCGGCTTATGCAGAGCGTTTATTGCAAGGTTTAAATGAAATTGATTGGACAGAAAGTATTAAAGAAAGTCAACGCAACTGGATTGGAAAATCAGTAGGGGCGATGGTTTCTTTTAAAGTGAATGGACATCAAGAAAATATTTCGGTATTCACCACTCGTCCTGATACTATTTTTGGAGTGACGTTTATGACTTTGGCGCCAGAACACGAATTGGTAGCCAAAATCACAACTCCAGAACAAAAAGCAGCTGTGGAAGCCTATATCGAAAAAACAGCCAAGCGTTCGGAGCGTGAGCGTATGGCCGATGTAAAAACCATCTCGGGTGTGTTTACGGGAGCTTATGCAGAACATCCGTTTACTAAAGAAGCTATTCCAGTTTGGATTGGGGATTATGTTTTGGCAGGTTACGGAACAGGGGCTGTAATGGCGGTGCCTTGTGGTGATGAGAGAGATTATGCTTTTGCTAATTTCTTTAAAGGTCAAAACGGAATGCAGGACATCAAGAACATTTTTGATAAAGACATCTCGGAAGCAGCTTTTGGAGGTAAAGAAGGTTTTGAATTAGTAAACTCTGATTTCTTAAACGGATTAGGTTATAAAAAAGGAACTCAAAAAGTAATTGAAGAATTAGAAAAACTATGTCAAGGGTATGGTAAAATCAATTACCGTTTGCGTGATGCGGTTTTTTCGCGTCAACGTTATTGGGGAGAGCCTTTCCCAGTATATTATGTGGATGGTTTGCCACAGATGATTGATGCGCAACATTTGCCTATCATTTTGCCAGAAGTGGAGAAATATTTGCCAACAGAAGATGGTTTGCCTCCATTAGGAAATGCTACGGTTTGGGCCTGGGATAGTGTTCAGTGTACAGTGGTTAGTAATCAGTTGATAGACAATGTGACCATTTTCCCTTTAGAGTTAAACACCATGCCAGGTTGGGCAGGAAGTTCTTGGTATTGGATGCGTTATATGGATGCTAAAAACGAAACCGAATTTGCGAGTCAAGAGGCCTTGAAATACTGGGAATCGGTGGATTTATATATTGGTGGAAGCGAGCATGCTACGGGTCACTTATTGTATTCTCGTTTTTGGAATAAATTCCTAAAAGACAAAGGTTTTGCTCCAACCGAAGAGCCATTCAAAAAACTGATTAATCAGGGAATGATTTTGGGGACGAGTGCTTTTGTGTATAGATTGGAAGGGACAAATACTTTTGTTTCTAAAAATAAAATTGAAGGACAAGCAGTTCAGCCAATTCATACAGATGTTTCCTTTGTAAATGCTTCTGATGAATTGGATATTGAAAAATTTAAAAAATTTAGAGAGGAATACGCTAATGCTGAATTCATTTGTGATGAAAACGGGAAATACATTGTAGGTCGTGAAGTCGAAAAAATGTCAAAATCCAAATACAATGTAGTGACTCCAGACAATATTTGTAATGAATACGGAGCAGATACCTTGCGTTTATACGAAATGTTCTTAGGGCCATTGGAACAAGCAAAACCATGGAATACGGCCGGTATTTCGGGAGTATTTGGTTTCCTAAAAAAATTATGGCGTCTGTATTTTGATGAGTCGGGATTGATTGTAACTAATGATGAACCAACGAAAGATAATCTAAAATCATTACACAAAACCATTAAAAAAGTGTCTGAGGATATCGAGAGTTTCTCTTTCAATACCTCGGTTTCTCAGTTTATGATTTGTGTAAACGAATTGTCAACGCAAGGTTGTCATTCTCGTGCAATTTTAGAGCCGTTGGCGATTGTGATTTCGTCATATGCGCCGCATATCGCTGAAGAATTATGGTCGGCTTTAGGACATGAAGGTTCGATTGCTACGGTAGCTTTTCCAAAATTCGAAGAAAAACATTTGATAGAATCTGAAAAAGAGTACCCTGTTTCTTTCAATGGAAAAATGCGTTTCACCATCAAATTGCCTTTGGATTTAACCAAAGATCAAATCGAAGAAATTGTAATGCAAGACGAAAGAACGCAAAAACAATTAGACGGTAGAACACCGAATAAGGTGATTATCGTTCCAGGGAAAATTATCAATTTGGTAGGATAGCCAAATAAGAGAAATTCCAATATTTTAAATTCCAAATTCCAATTGTCACACTGAGCTCAGCCTGTCCTGAGTTTGTCGAAGGATCGAAGTGTAATTGGGATTTGGGATTTTTTTTGTTGTAAAAGGAATGTTATATTGTAGAGAGGCACTGCAGTGCCTCTTTGCGGGATACGGTTGGAATTTGGAATATCACAATTTGGAATTTTTTTCTGTATAGAGAGGCACTGCAGTGCCTCTTTACATAATGCCTATTCGCAGTACGTTTGGGATTTGGAATTTTTAGTATTGGAATTTCCTTTTAAAAATGTCAATTTGGCATTTTTTAAAATTGGTGCACATTTTGATAAATTTAAACTAAATTAGAAATCAATAAAAAATATAAAATATGGGAATGGGATATATGATATTGGCTGGTATGATTATGCTAGCGAGTTGGTTAGTAAGTTCGAGACTCAAAAGTAAATTCGAACATTATTCTAAGTTACATTTACAGAACGGCATGAGTGGTGCCGAGATTGCTCAAAAAATGCTTGCGGATAACGGGATTTACGATGTGCGTGTTATTTCAACACCTGGCCGTTTAACGGATCATTACAATCCGATGGATAAAACGGTCAATTTAAGTGAGGCAGTATACAATCAGCGTAATGCAGCAGCGGCAGCAGTAGCGGCACACGAATGTGGTCACGCCGTCCAGCATGCTGTGGGTTATGAGTGGTTAACGATGCGTTCCAAGTTAGTACCGTTTGTAAACGTGGCTTCGACCTATATGCAGTGGGTGTTGCTTGGAGGGATTTTACTTTTAGAGAGTTTTCCGCAGTTGTTGTTAATTGGAATTATATTGTTTGCCACAACGACTGTTTTTTCGATTATTACGTTACCAGTAGAATACGATGCGAGTAATCGTGCCTTGGCTTGGTTAGAAAACAAAAGAATGTTGACACAACAAGAGCAAGCAGGTGCTAAAGATGCTTTAAAATGGGCAGCACGAACCTATTTGGTTGCGGCTCTAGGGTCTATTGCGACACTGTTGTATTATCTTTCAATTTATCTAGGAGGCAATAGAAGAGATTAAATTATAAAGCGAAATCCAGAAAAAATATAAAATTCCAAATTCCAATTTTTACGATTGGGGTTTGGATTTTTTTGTTTTCATATGTGTTGTGTTATTTTGTGTAGTAGAGAGGCACTGCAGTGCCTCTCTACGTCAACATATCACTGGTCGTTTGTCTGTTCTACGATTGGGGTTTGGGATTTTTTTGTTGTGAATAGTATTGTGTCGTTTTGTGTAGAGATGTATTGGGGATAGGGCACTGCAGCGCCTCTTTGCTGCATAACGCCATTTATTTTATAAATTAGTGTTTTTTTCGCACAAAAAAAAACCGCAATTTTTCATTGCGGTTTTAGTATTATATTGAATAAGGTTATCTTATTTTGTCTTATTTGCTTCTACAATGTATTTTTCCAAAGCCATTGTCATAGAAGGTGTGTCAGGTGTTGGAGCAAGAATGTCAATTCGCAATCCGTTGTCTAAAGCTTCTTTTTGAGTCGAACTTCCAAATACTGCTATGCGAGTATTGTTTTGTTTGAAATCAGGAAAATTTTTGAATAATGATTTGATTCCTGTTGGACTGAAAAAAGCCAATACATCATAATAAACATCTGCTAAATCAGACAAATCACTCATTACGGTTTTGTAAAAAGTTGCTTGAGTCCAATCTACTTTTAGGTTATCTAAAGTAATTGGGGCATCAGCATTTAATTGGTCTGAGGCAGGCAAAAGGAATTTTTCATCCTTATACTTTTTAATCAATGGAGATAAGTCAGCAAAATCTTTGGCTCCAACATAGATTTTACGTTTTCTGTAAACCACGTATTTTTGCAAGTAGTAGGCAACTGCTTCTGATTGGCAAAAATATTTTAAAGTTTCAGGAACTTTATAACGCATTTCATCGGCTACTCTGAAAAAATGATCAACAGCATTTCTACTAGTTAAAATAATTGCAGTATAGTTGTTGAGGTCGATTTTTTGAAGACGAATCTCTTTAGCATTTACTCCTTCTATATGGATAAAAGGTCTGAAATCAATTTTTATTTTATGCTTTTGTTGTAATTCATAATAAGGAGAATTTTCAACTTTAGGCTCAGGTTGTGACACCAAAATAGTTTTCACTTTCATATTTTAACAGTTTCTAAGCGATACTTTTTGTGTACCAATAATACATCAAAAAATAGGGTGCTATTTCGAGAGTGCAAAGATATAAAATAAAATAAAACAACTTACTGAATATTATATTTTGATAATTTTTTATTGACATCAGGTAAGTTACTACGCTGAAAACCAACACTATAGCTATTATTAATTGTGGAATTATTACAGGAATACTTTCGTTGTAGAATAAAATAATGTTAAAAGGAAGGATGAGCAATCCAATATATGTTCGATATGTAACTTTTTGTAAGTTAAATTGTTCTACAAACTCTTCAATGTTAAAAGCAGTGGCAATGATTTTTTCAATCAAATATTTTGATAAAATGAAGAAAACAACAAAAGTAATTATTTGGATATAAAGAAGGTAATCTGTTTTAGATGCATAGCCAAAAATAGTCAAGGTTAATTGAATGAAAAAAGCAAAAGAAATGGCGTGTACAATAAATAAAGAAAGAGTAAACCCACTCATTAAATGACTAGAGTCACGGTATATTTTGGAGTATTTGTCTGAAAATATAAGTTTCATAAAATCTCCAAAACGATTCTCGTTTGTCGATTTGGTAACCGTAATAAGCAAAAAAGACAATACAAATAATATTGTAGCCCAATCCTTGCTTTCAACTATCCTCGGATGAAGTAAATGTTCTGTCATAGTGGAGCAAAATTAGTAATTTTTTGATTCAAACTTTTTATTATAGATTTATTATCATACAAATGCATTAAAAAGTTTACTTTTGCGGTGAAATTAGTTGAAATATGAGCGACTGTATTGTTATAATTCCGACCTATAACGAAATTGAAAATATCGAAAGTATCATTCGCGCAGTGTTATCGCAGCATAAAAATTTTCATGTACTTATTATAGATGATAATTCGCCAGATCACACTGCTGATAAAGTGATGCTACTCCAGTCAGAATTTGAAGGGCGATTGTTTTTGGAAAAACGAATGAAAAAATCGGGCTTAGGTACTGCTTATGTTCATGGTTTTAAATGGGCAATTGAAAGAGGGTATGAGTTTATATTTGAAATGGATGCTGATTTTTCACACAACCCGAATGATTTAGAAAAATTATATAATGCTTGCCATTTTGGTGATGCTGATTTAGCTATTGGTTCTCGTTATAAAACAGGTGTTAATGTGGTCAATTGGCCATTGAACAGAGTTTTGATGTCCTATTTTGCATCTGTCTATGTTCGTATGATTACTGGAATGCAAATTCATGATGCAACTGCTGGTTTTGTATGTTATAAAAAACAGGTGTTAGAGACTATTAATCTTGATAAAATCAAGTTTGTAGGCTATGCTTTCCAAATAGAAATGAAATACAGGACCTATTGTAAAAAGTTTAGTATAGCTGAAGTTCCTATTATTTTTACCGATAGAACCAAAGGGCAGTCTAAGATGAGTAATTCAATTATCGTAGAGGCTGTTTTTGGAGTGATATCACTTAGATTGAAAAAAATATTTAATACATTATAATACAAATACAATGAATAGGGTTTTAATTAAGAATGCCAAAATAGTAAATGAAGGGGTGATTTTTGAGGGCGATGTTTTAATTGAAAATGACTTAATTGTTGAAATTTCAGAAAGCATTAGTGCAAAATCATCTGATTATATGATTATTGATGCCGAAGGAAATTATTTGATGCCAGGTGCAATTGACGATCAAGTTCATTTTAGAGAGCCAGGATTAACGCATAAAGGGGATATTGAATCAGAATCTAAAGCAGCTGTAGCTGGTGGGATTACTTCATTTATCGAACAGCCAAATACAGTTCCTAATGCTGTTACTCAAGAAATTTTAGAAGAAAAATATCAAGTGGCTGCTCAAAAATCGTATGCGAATTACTCGTTTATGATGGGGGCAACTAATGATAATTTAGAAGAGGTTTTGAAAACCAACCCAAAAAATGTTGCGGGTATCAAAATATTTTTGGGTTCGTCAACTGGGAATATGTTGGTGGATAATGAAGCTACTTTAGAGAAAATATTTTCAAGCACGCCTTTGTTAATTGCTGTTCATTGTGAAGATGAAGCAACGATTAAGGAAAATACGGCAAAATATATTGCTGAATACGGGGATGATGTTCCTGTAACAGCACACCATTTAATTCGTTCGACTGAGGCTTGCTATAAATCGTCTTCAAAAGCAATTGAGTTGGCTAAAAAGACTGGTGCTCGTTTGCATATCTTTCACCTTTCGACTGCTATGGAAATGGATTTGTTTACCAATAAAATTCCATTAGAAGAAAAGAAAATTACTGCTGAAGTATGTGTGCACCATTTGTGGTTTACAAATGATGATTATGCAACCAAAGGCAATATGATAAAATGGAATCCTGCTGTTAAAACAGCTGATGATAGAGAGGCACTATGGAAAGCATTGTTAGACGACCGCATTGATGTAATTGCTACAGACCATGCACCACATACTTTAGAAGAGAAAAAGCAACCTTATTTAAAAGCACCTTCAGGAGGACCTCTTGTACAACATGCAGTAGTGGCTATGTTTGAGGCGTTTCATCAGGGTAAGATTAGCATTGAGAAAATCGTCGAAAAAATGTGTCATAATCCAGCTAAAATTTTCCAAATTGAAAAACGTGGTTTTATTAGAGAAGGATATTATGCTGATTTAGTGATTGTCAATGCAGGATTGCCTTGGGGAGTTAAGAAAGAAAATATTTTGGCCAAATGTGGTTGGTCTCCATTTGAAGGATTTACTTTTAAATCTAGAATCACGCATACTTTTGTTAACGGTCAATTGGTTTATAACAATTTTAAAGTTAAAAACACCAAGGCTGGTAAAAGATTGTTGTTTGACAGGAATTTCTAACACCATGAGAAAATCAGTTTTCATCGTTTTATTATTGTTTTTTGCAGGCTGCAAAGAGGAAGTCATTCAAAAACCAGAGCATCTTATTGAAAAAGGAGTGATGGTTGATATAATGTATGATTTATCTCTTTTGAATGCTATGAAGTATCAAAGCCAAAGTCAATTAGAAGGGTATGATACAAATGAATTGGAATATATTTATAAAAAATATAAAATAGATAGCGCCCAATTTATACAAAACAATAATTATTATACGTCTAATTATAAGGAGTATAAAAAAATGTTTGATCAGGTAACCGAAAGGATAAATAACGAGAGAATAAAACTGGATACAATAATCAATCGAGAAGAAAACAAAAAAAATCTTTCACTTAAGGAGAAGAGGGTTTCTGATTCATTAAAAAGAAAGAAAAGTTTAAAAGAACGACTTGAAGAAGGGGCAAAGACAAAAGATGAAGGGGTACTAGATTAATTTTTCAATTTAGAAATATCCTTAATATATTGATGAATATCTAAAAAGCTGGTTTTTAAATCAGCTTTTATTTTTTCATTTGAAAAGGTCGTTTTTGTGTAGGAAGACTTAGCAGTGTATCGAGTTAGTTTTCTTTTAGTTTTGAAAAGAGCCGACTTAATCCAATCGATGCGCCAAGCAATTTCTATTAACCAAGGTTTTAAATGAGTTTGAGGGCGTTTTTTATGTAGTGCGTCACTCATTGTGTAAATGATATCTCTAAAGCTACAATTTTCGGCAATAAGCGTGTATCGCTGATTTGAAATAGCACTTTGCATGAGTTCAACCGCTATTCGAACCACATCGGTTACGGCAATAAAACCAGTTGTACCGTCGGTGTAATAAGGTAGCCCTTTGGAGACTTTTTGAAATAACAAACCACTTCCTTGATTATAAAAACCAGGGCCAAGGATAATTCCAGGGTTTATGATGATGCTGTTTAAGCCTTCTTGTTGTCCGCGCCATAATTCCATTTCGGCTCCATATTTTGAAATAGCATAGTCTGAGTGTGGTTTTTCGGGGTTCCACTCTGTTTCTTCGGTAATTATAGTTTCATGTTCTGCTAAATCGCCTAAGGCTGAAGTAGAACTGAAATGACATAGTTTTTGGATGTTTTTGTCGATGCAAAAATTGACAATATTGGCTGTTCCTTCGATATTGGTTTTTCGCATGGCATTTTCGTCTTTTGGATCAAAAGAAATAATGGCAGCACAATGATAGACATAGTCGATATCAATAAATGCTCTTTCTAACGATGGGATATCAGTAATATCGCCTTCGAACCAGTCAATTCGAGAAAATAAAGTTTCTTTTTTGTAAAGTGAGAAAAGAGATTTCGTTTTTTCAATACTTTGAGGAGTACGATAAAGAGCACGTACTTTTTCTTCATTTTCAACCAAATGAAGTAATAAATGTGCGCCCACTAAACCTGTGCCTCCCGTAACTAAAATCATTTGGTAAATATACCTATTTGTGTCGAAGTCGCCAATAGGTAAAGTTTTTAATTCGAGTTCGGTTGTTTTATATGTAAAAAGGTATACTTAATGCGATACTAGCCAAAGCAAATTGACTTCAATTTTATAAAAGGGCAATGTCTCCATCTGTTTATTTTTTTTGATGGTCATTGTAATTGATTTTTGCAGTTCATATTGTTATATTTGCGCACTCGAAGCCTGAAAGGCTGAACTGATGAAGTAAACTGATTATAAAGATGAAAAATATTATTTCCGAATTACAATGGCGTGGTTTAGTTCACGACATTATGCCTGGAACCGAAGAACAACTTTTAAAAGAAATGACTGCTACTTATATTGGATTTGATCCTACATCAGATTCATTGCATATTGGTAGTTTGGTGCCTATTATTCTTTTGGTACACCTTAAAAATTTCGGACATAAACCTATCGCTTTGGTAGGAGGGGCAACAGGTATGATTGGAGATCCATCTGGAAAATCAGATGAGCGTAATTTATTAGACGAAGTTACTTTGACCCGTAATGTTGAAGGAATTAAAGGAGTTTTAGGCCGCTTTTTAGATTTTAATGCAACAGAAGTTAATGCGCCTGTGTTAGTTAATAATTACGACTGGATGAAAGATTTGTCTTTTATCAATTTTGCTCGCGATGTGGGTAAAAGAATTACGGTTAATTATATGATGGCCAAAGATTCTGTGAAAAAACGTATTAATGGTGAAGGTGAAGGAATGTCGTTTACGGAGTTTACCTACCAATTGATTCAAGGATATGATTTTTACCATTTGCATAAAGAATACAACTGTTTGTTACAAATGGGAGGTTCTGACCAATGGGGAAATATTACCACAGGCACCGAATTAGTACGTCGTATGAATGTTGGTGAAGAAGCGAAAGCTTTTGCGATGACTTGTCCTTTGATTACAAAAGCCGATGGTTCTAAGTTTGGGAAATCTGAAGGCGGAAATGTTTGGTTAACAGCAGATAAAACTTCGGTTTATAAGTTTTATCAATTTTGGTTGAATACCACTGATGTTGATGCTGAGAAGTACATCAAAATCTTTACTTTTTTAGACAAAGAAACTATCGAAGCATTAATTGTTGAACACCAAATAGCACCTCATTTACGAGTGTTGCAAAAAAGATTGGCAGAAGAGTTGACTACTTTTGTTCATTCAAAAGAAGAATTAGAAAAAGCTCAAAAAGCGTCTACAATTCTTTTTGGAAATGCAACAGCTGAAGATTTGAAAACCTTAGATGAAGCTACTTTTTTAGAGGTTTTTGATGGTGTACCACAAGCAGAAATTGCAAGAACAGAGATTGAAGTTGGAATTGAAATTATTACTGTTTTGAATGAAAAAACAGGATTCTTTAAATCGAATGGAGAAGCAAGAAGAGCGTTGACGGCAAATTCTATTTCGATAAATAAAGAAAAAGTAAAAGAAGATTATGTTCTTGGTACTAATGATTTAATTAACGGCCAATTTGTATTGTTGCAAAGTGGGAAGAAGAATTATTTTGTAGTGAGAGTGGTTTAGTCTTGCGACTTATTTGAATAATTTACAAACCTCGTTTAATTTGTTTTAAACGAGGTTTTTTTTATGGATTTTGAGTTTCAAAAGATGTGAAATTATACTCTGGTCTAGTAAGATTTGTTCCTCAAAACGTTAATTGGTTAACCAATTTAAGCCTGTTTTTGCTTCTTTACGAGAATTATTTATTAAGTTTATGAATTATTTATAACTAATTATAATTCAATTATTTCAGTGAAGATTAAAAAATTACTCCTATTACGACTATTTATTTTAGTGATTACCTTGTCCGTTAATGCTCAGCAGGAAACTGTTACAAATAAAACGGATTTATTAAGTGCTGTTAACCGAATCAATGCTGGGACGGTTACCACTATTATTATTGCAGATGGTACCTATACCGATGCTTTTATAAATATAAAACGAACTGGAACAGCCGCAAATCCTATTGTCGTAAAAGCTGCAAATCCAGGTCAAGTCTTTTTTGAAGGAAATTCAAGAGTTGCAATGGGTAGTGCATATATCACATTTCAAGGTGTGGTTTTTAGAAATCCCAATTCCTTAGTGACAAGTGGTACCACTATTGAACCCGTTGTTAAATTTAGGTATGATAGCAGTAATCTTTGTAATTATTGTACTCTTACAAATGTAAAAATTGACGGATATAACGGAACAGCAGCTCAATCGGATAAATTACCTGCAGATGGTGGTACAGGATTAACGTTTAAATGGGTATTGCTGTATGGACAATATAACGAAATTAGTTATTGCACATTTGTAAATAAAAAAGGAATAGGTAGTGTGATTAATGATAACAGAGACGCTTCAACGGCTAATTATTCCAAAATTCATCATAACTATTTTAGTGATAGAAGAATAGTTGGTGACTATGTTGATGATCACAATGATCAAGATGCAATACGAATAGGAAACAGTAGTACATCTTTATCAGATTCATTTACCGAAGTTTATGATAATTTATTTAATAACTGGCAAGGTGAGATAGAGATTATCTCTAATAAAAGTGGTAATAATAAATACTACAATAATACTTTTAGGAATTATAGTGGCTCCTTAACACTTAGACACGGTGATAATTGCGAGGTGTACGGCAATTACTTTTTTGCGAACAATAATAATTTTTCAGGAGGAATACGTGTGATAGGTGAAAACCATAAAATATATAATAATTATATTGAAGGAGTAAACTCTACAAAACTAAGTGCTAGTGGTAGCAGTACTTCTAGTAATTTGGGAGGTATCAATATTATGAAAGGGCAAGCTAGTTCTCCTTTAAATGGGTATTATCAGGTGAAAAATGCTACGATTCTTAATAACACTTTTGTAAATTGTGATTTCGGTATTAGAGTGGGTGGCGGTAGTCAAACTTTGCCACCTCTTGACTTGTTAGTAGCCAATAATATCTTTCTGATGAATGGCTCGACTAAAATTGCCATTAACGAACTTATTGCTGCTAATTCGTCATATCCATATACCTATACGGGAAATATAAGGCAATCAGGTACGTGGACTTTAAATGGGATATTATCAAATAATCAATTCGTTACATCAGGTTTGTTGACAAGTGATACCGATTTTTACAGAATAAAATCAGGAAGTGCTGCAATTAATGCGGGGGTAGGAACTTATTCTTTCTTAACAAAAGATATTTTAGACGGGATTCGTCCTACAGCCTTTGATGCAGGCGCTGAGGAGTTTGGAGCAGGCGGAACTCGCTTGCCTTATACAGTAGCGGATGTTGGTGTAAAAGTAGGCTTTGGTGGTAGTGGGTCTTTAGGATTGTCAAAAAATAAATTGAGAGATCAAAACTTAAGAATTTTTCCTGTTCCTGTTAGTGGTGATTATCTCAATATCTATCTTGAGAATCAAATATTAGGAAAGATTCAGGTAGTCAATATTCAAGGAAAAGTAGTTTTAGAATATTTCTGTTTTGATTCTGCTTATAAATTAGATGTCAGTACTCTTTCTAAAGGAACTTATGTACTTAAAGTACAAGGTGTGAGTAAACACTTTGTTAAGTAAAATAAATATTTTAGAATCATAAAAAAATCCGTCTTGTAAACGAACAAGACGGATTTTTTAGTTTTATATAGTGGTGATTATACTATTTCAGAAATTCTTAGGGTATTAACCATTCCTTTTTCTTTGATAGGCATAGCCGCTAAGTTGATAAGGAAATCTCCTTTTTCAACTAATCCTGATGCTGTTACAATCTTATTAACATCTGTTACTGTATCATCAGTGCTTACATCTTGATCGTAGTAAAATGTTTTTACTCCCCATAGTAAACTTAGTTGAGTAAGGATTCTTCTGTTAGATGTAAATACAAGAATGTGAGAAGCAGGTCTCCAAGCAGAAACTTGGAAAGCTGTATATCCACTATTAGTCATGGTACAAATTGCTTTAGCTCCCATAGTGTTCGCTATAATAGCTGCTTGACGACAAATTGTTTTAGTGATAAAACGGTTTGTTCTAATTTGTGGTGTGTTTTGTGGAACTTGAATTACTGGAGCATCTTCAACTGCTTCAATGATTTGAGTCATTTTTTGAATTACTTGAACTGGGTAGTTTCCTGCAGCTGTTTCTCCAGAAAGCATAACAGCATCGGCACCATCCATTACAGAGTTAGCAACGTCATTTACTTCAGCTCTGGTTGGAGTTAAGCTAGTGATCATTGTTTCCATCATTTGAGTAGCAACAATAACTGGAATACGAGCCATTTTTGCTCTACGGATTAAGTCTTTTTGAACTAAAGGTACTTCATGAGCAGGAAGTTCAACTCCTAGATCTCCACGAGCTACCATTAAACCATCACAATAAGCAACAATTTTATCCATGTTTTCAAGTGCCTCTGGCATCTCGATTTTGGCAACGATTGGAATTTTGTATTCAGAATGCTCAGCAATTAAATCCTGTAGGTCTTTTAAATCCTGAGGTGTTTTTACAAATGAAAGTGCAATCCAGTCTACTTTTTGTCCAATTGCGAAAATAGCATCTGCAATATCTTTTTCGGTCAATGCTGGAAGAGAAATTTTTGTATTTGGAAGGTTAACCCCTTTTTTAGATTTTAATTCACCTCCTTGGATAACTTTAGCTACTACTTCTGTTTTCTTGTCAGTTGAAAGGATTTCAAAAATAAGTTTACCGTCATCTAATAAGATTCTCTCTCCTGGATTAACATCATTAGGAAAGTTTTGGTATTTCATGAATACTCTATCAGCAGTACCAATAATATCTTCAGCGGTAGTAAAAGTAATGGTATCACCGTCATTAACTACAATTCCATCTTCCATAACTCCTACACGAAGTTTTGGTCCTTGTAAATCCGCCAATATTGCTGTTGCATAACCAAATTCTTCATTAAGACTTCTAATGATGTTGATTTTCTCCTTTACACCTTCATAATCCGCATGAGAAAAATTAATTCTGAAGACATTTACTCCAGCATCAATCATATCTTTGATGATCTCTCTTGTGCTACACGCCGGTCCTAGGGTAGCTACAATTTTGGTTTTTTTGTTTGTACTCATTGTTGTTAAAAAATTAAATTGTTTTTTGATTTTATTTGATTCGTATCAACGGCATAGGCTGTTGTTATGTCCTCAATTGTATTTAATATTTGTTTTATTTCGGAGACATTTATCATGTCTTCAGTGTTTTCTATTTTTAAAAAATAATCTGCTTTTTTAAATTCAGGAAGTAAGTAGACTTTTGTAGCCATTTCTAATGCTGTCTCTGAAAACAAATCCTGTGTTGTTTCTCGTTTCTGTTGAAAAACTTCATTTTTGTTTTGGATTAAATTCCATGAAACAGTATTCTCGGTGTCATAATAATAAAATCTAGAAAATTGTGTTTCTCCATCTTTTATCTGTATATGAACTTCATCTTTACTTTTGCCTAAAATAATGGGCAGCTTTTGATTGATGAAATAGGCTAATCGATAATCTTCTAATGCCGTGTGTATCGCAATAAGATCGTAATCTATTTCGTCAAACTCGCCAATTTCTAATTTGTGAATAGCCATAATATTTCCAAATCAAGATGTAAATATAGCATTTCTATCTAAGTATAAGTACTGATATTGTAATGATTTAGTTAATTTCTAAACGCAAACGTTGTAGTTTTGGTTTGTTTTTCCTACTTTTTGTTCATTTGTGATTGAAAAGCGAAATAAGCACGCTGTGATGCTTTTTCTTCTGCCTTCTTTTTTGAGGTGGCCCTGGCCTTGGCAACCACTTTATCGTCGATGCTAAGTTTTACACCAAATAGGCGTTGTCCGTCAATGGCGTTATCTTCAAAAATATCATAATGAAATATTTTCTTTTCTTTTTGACACCATTCGATTATTAAGCTTTTGTAGCTGATTACTTTACCTTCAAGTCTTGAAATATCAACATAAGGAATGATTACTCTTTTTTGTATAAATTTCTCACAGTAAATATAGCCTCTATCAAGGTAGATTGCCCCAATCAATGATTCAAAGATGTTGCCATGAATGTTTTCTCCAAAATGATTTACTGGAACTTTGCTTTTTACAAATCGGATGAGATTAAGGTCTTTGCCTAGTTCATTTAGGTGCTCTCTACTCACGATTTTAGAGCGCATTTTGGTTAAGTATCCTTCATCACCAAGAGGTGCTTTGTTGAATAAGTGTGCGGCAATAACAGAGCTGAGCATGGCGTCTCCTAAGAATTCCAAACGCTCATAATTTATTGGATTCCCGTCGTTACTTAATTTATTTATCGAGCGATGCGTAAATGCTTTTTCATAATGCTCGATATTATTTGGTTTGAACCCAAGTATTTTTTCAATGGCATCAAAAAAAATCCCGTCTTCTTGAGAACGGGATTTTGAGAATATTTTTTTTAGAATACGCATACAAATAATTACAATTCTAATTTTTTCATCAATACACAAGCATTGTGACCACCAAAACCAAAAGTATTACTCATTACGACTTTCATCTCTCTTTTTTGAGCTGTGTTAAAAGTAAAGTTCAATTTTGAATCAATATTTTCGTCATCTGTGAAATGGTTTATTGTTGGAGGAACAATACCGTGTTTCATAGAAAGAATAGTTGAAATTGTTTCAATAGCACCAGCAGCACCTAGTAAGTGACCAGTCATTGATTTTGTAGAGTTAAGGTTCATGGTATAAGCATGTTCACCAAATACTTGTAAAATAGCTTTTGATTCAGCGATGTCTCCTAGAGGAGTCGATGTTCCGTGCATGTTTACACCATCTACATCTGTTGGTTTAAGACCAGCGTCTCTCAAACAGTTTAACATTACATTTCTAGCTCCTAATCCTTCAGGATGAGGTGCGGTAATGTGGTGAGCGTCTGCAGACATTCCACCACCACCTACTTCGCAGTAAATTTTGGCACCACGAGCTATCGCGTGTTCGTATTCTTCTAAAATTAAAGCTCCAGCTCCTTCTCCTAAAATAAATCCATCTCTGTCTTTATCCATAGGTCTTGAAGCGGTTTTTGGATCGTCATTTCTAGTCGATAAGGCATGCAAAGCGTTAAAACCTCCCATACCTGCAATAGTTACAGCAGCTTCAGAGCCACCTGTTACCATAATGTCAGCATGACCTAAACGAATGTAGTTGAAAGCGTCGATAATTGCGTTAGTTGAAGAAGCACAAGCAGAAACAGTTCCGAAGTTTGGTCCTCTGAAGCCATATTTAATAGAAATATGTCCACATGCAATGTCACCAATCATTTTAGGAATAAAGAAAGGGTTGAATTTAGGTGTACCGTCTCCCGCAGCAAAGTTCAATACTTCGATTTGGAAAGTTTCTAAACCTCCAATACCTGAACCCCAAATCACTCCTGCACGGTCTTTGTCTATTTTGTCTAAATCGAAGTTAGCGTCTTCCATCGCCTCAGTTGAGGAGACCATGGCGTACTGAGCATAACGATCCATTTTTCTAGCTTCCTTACGGTCTAAAAAATCTTCAACATTAAAGTTTTTTAGTTCGCATGCAAATTGAGTTTTGAATTTTGAAGCATCAAAGTAAGTGATGGGAGCAGCTCCGCTAACACCATTGATAAGCCCATTCCAATACTCTTCAATATTATTTCCAATAGGAGTAAGAGCACCTAAACCTGTTACAACAACTCGCCTTAATTCCATAACTTGTGTGTTTTGTTATCTTTAAACAAATAAAACCCACTCTTTAAATTTTGTAATGGTACAAAAAAGCAGTGGGTATTACATTTTATATATCGTTTTGATTGAATTTCAATCTTGATTTTTGATTTGAAATAATAAAAACACCCGAATACTTATTTGTAAACGGGTGTATTATTTATTATTTTTTAGCTTCTTCGATGTAAGAAATAGCTTGACCAACAGTCGCAATGTTCTCTGCTTGATCGTCTGGAATTTGAATATCAAATTCTTTTTCGAATTCCATAATAAGCTCAACTGTGTCTAACGAGTCAGCTCCTAAATCATTAGTGAAGCTTGCTTCTGTTACAACTTCGTTTTCGTCAACGCCTAATTTGTCTACGATAATCGCTTTTACTCTTGATGCAATGTCTGACATAATCTTTAATTTTAGAATTTAATTTGACGGCAAAAATAAAAAACTTTATTTTAAAACAATCAATTAGTTAATAAATGTGTGAACTAATTTAAAAAATAAATTGAAATAAAGACCTTATTAAGTTATTTATTTTCGATTTTTATTCCTTTTTTTGCGTTAAATATAATTTGATTAATGATGAAAAAAATTGTGATTTTTGCTTCTGGATCGGGGTCTAATGCCGAAAATATTATAAAATATTTCACTTCTGGTGATAAAGTTACAGTTGTAGGGGTTTTTACAAATAACCCAAATGCAGGTGTGATTGAGAGAGTGAAAAAATATGGAATAAAGACAGAAATATTTTCTAAATCGCAATTATTTGAAAACGAATTCCTACACAAAATAAATTCAATACAGCCTGATTTAATAGTTTTGGCTGGTTTTTTATTGAAATTTCCTGAAACAATTATTGCGGATTATCCTAATAAAGTTATAAATGTTCACCCTGCCTTATTGCCTAAATATGGAGGAAAAGGAATGTATGGTATGCATGTGCATAATGCAGTTGTTCAAAATAAAGAATCAGAAACTGGAATTACCATACATTATGTAAATGAAAATTACGACGAAGGAGCGATTATCTTTCAAAAGAGCTTTGAGCTTTCAGGTTCTGAAACTCCAGAGGATGTTGCTAATAAAATTCACGAATTAGAGCATAAGCATTTTCCTGAAGTGATTGAAAAACTATTGGTTGAAGTTGTTTAATTTAAGATTGTTGATTGACTATTTTTTGATTTCAGATTTTGTAAAAGTTTATAAAAGTCATTGATTGTCAAAAGTTTTTCAAATCTAAAATTGTTACACTTCATTTAAATGTCAAAAGTAAAACTCCTAAATTTTAAGATACATTGAATTACGAAGTTCATATTTATACAGATGGTTCTGCTAAGGGAAATCCTGGTAAAGGAGGATATGGGATTGTTATGGAAAAAGTAGGAACTTCTTATAGAAAAGAATTTTATGAAGGTTTCCGTTATACCACTAACAATAGAATGGAGTTACTCGCAGTGATAGTAGGACTTGAGAAATTGAAAACACCTAATACTAAAGTCTTAGTGATTTCTGATTCTAAATATGTTATCGATTCGGTTGTTAAAAAATGGGTTTTTGGTTGGGAGAAAAAAGGTTTTGTTGGAAAGAAGAATCCCGATTTGTGGAAGCGATTCTTAATTATTTACAGGAAGCATCAGGTTGATTTTAAATGGGTTAAAGGGCATAATAACCATCCTCAAAATGAGAGGTGTGATCAATTAGCGGTTATGGCATCAGAAAATAACTCGCTTTCTATTGATGCTTTTTATGAAAAAGAAGAGGGGAAATTTTTATGAAAACTTTGCGTGTTTGAATCTTTGCAACTTCAAACTTATGAACTATCTTTGCGCTTTAATTCGAAACTCATATAATGAACAAATTATTGATTGTTGGAACGGTCGCTTTCGACGCAATTGAGACTCCTTTTGGTAAAACAGATAAAATTTTAGGAGGTGCAGGAACTTATATTGGACTTTCGGCTGCTTTTTTTAATTTGCAGTCAGCAATAGTTTCTGTAGTTGGAGATGATTTTCCGCAAGAATATTTAGATTTATTAATTGAGCGTAATATTGACATCTCAGGCCTTGAAGTTGTCAAAGGAGGTAAGACTTTCTTTTGGAGTGGTCGTTATCATAACGATTTAAATACTAGAGACACCCTAGATACTCAGTTAAATGTATTAGCTGATTTTCAACCCAAAGTACCGCAAGATTTTAAAAATGCTGATGTAGTGATGTTAGGAAACTTACATCCGTTAGTACAAAGTAGTGTTTTAGATCAAATGGAGTCTAAACCTAAATTAGTGGTTTTAGATACGATGAACTTTTGGATGGATTGTGCTCTGCCTGAATTATTGGAAGTAATTAAACGTGTAGATGTTATTACTATTAATGATGAAGAAGCAAGACAATTGTCAGGTGAATATTCGTTAGTAAAGGCGGCAGCTAAAATTCAAGCTATGGGGCCACAATATGTGGTTATAAAAAAAGGTGAGCACGGAGCTTTATTGTTTCATGATAAAGAAGTGTTTTTTGCACCAGCTTTACCGTTAGAAGAAGTTTTTGATCCAACAGGGGCTGGAGATACTTTTGCAGGTGGTTTTACAGGTTTTATTACCCAAAGCGAAAATGTGTCGTTCGAGAATATGAAGAACGCTATTATTTATGGTTCTAATTTGGCTTCCTTTTGTGTAGAAAAATTTGGAACAGACAGAATGGTAGCTTTAGATAAAAAAGAAGTAGCGTCAAGATTAAAACAGTTTAAATCGTTGACTCAGTTTGATATAGAAATATAATGCTTTAAAGTCCCATGATATGGGGCTTTTTTGTTTTGTAAAAATTTATTGAATTAGTGAAGGTACACTTTCAATAGAGATTGGATTTTTAAATAATAATACTACAAATAATACAACAATGAGCGACGCATTAAAACATGAGTGTGGAATAGCCTTAGTTAGACTACTTAAACCGCTTGAATTTTACAAAGAGAAGTACGGTACAGCATTCTACGGAATACAAAAAATGTATCTAATGATGGAGAAACAGCACAATCGTGGTCAAGACGGGGCTGGTTTTGCGAGTATAAAAATGGATGTAGAGCCAGGGGAACGTTACATCAGTAGAGTGCGCTCTAATCAATCCCAACCTATTCAAGATGTTTTTACTCAGATTAATGAAAGGATTAATGAGGAAATGGCAAATCATCCAGAATATGCTGATGATGTGGCTGCTCAAAAAGCGAATATCCCTTATATAGGTGAATTGTTTTTAGGACATGTGCGTTACGGAACTTTTGGAAAAAACAGTATCGAAAGCGTTCACCCTTTCTTAAGACAAAGTAACTGGATGCACCGTAATTTGATTTTGGCAGGGAACTTTAACATGACGAATGTTAAAGAGCTTTTTCAAAATTTAGTTGAGTTAGGACAACATCCAAAAGAAATGGCGGATACTGTAACTGTGATGGAAAAAATAGGTCACTTTTTAGATAAAGAAGTGATGCAATTGTACCAAGATTGTAAGGCTGAAGGTTATAACAAACAAGAAGCGTCGCCTATAATTGCTGAAAGATTAGATGTTGCTAAAATTTTGGCTCGTTCTGCTAAAAATTTAGATGGAGGCTATGCAATGGCGGGACTTTTAGGTCATGGAGATGCTTTTGTATTTAGAGACCCTGCTGGAATACGTCCTGCTTATTACTACCAAGATGATGAAGTTGTTGTAGTAGCTTCGGAACGACCAGTGATTCAAACGGTTTTTAATATTCCATTTGAAAAGGTGCAAGAAATTGACCCAGGAAATGCATTGATTATTAAGAAAAATGGAAGCGTTTCTATGAAAGAAATCTTAGCTCCTACTGTAAAAAAATCATGTTCGTTTGAACGTATTTATTTTTCAAGAGGAAGTGATGCTGAGATTTATCAAGAAAGAAAAAATCTTGGAAAATTAATCTTGCCTGCAGTTTTAGATTCGATTGATCAGGATACTGATAATACGGTGTTCTCATATATACCTAATACGGCTGAAACTTCGTTTTATGGTTTAGTAGAAGCGGCTCAAGATTTCTTGAATCAAAGAAAGAATAACTATATTTTAAAGAATAGACATACACTTACTGAAGATAGTTTAAGAGAACTTCTTGCTGTAAAAATTAGAACGGAAAAAGTAGCCATTAAAGACGCGAAACTTCGAACTTTTATTACCGAAGATAGTAGTCGTGACGATTTAGTAGCGCATGTTTATGATGTGACCTATGGGGTTATTAAGCCTACGGATAACTTGGTAATTATTGATGATAGTATTGTAAGAGGTACTACTCTTAAAAAGAGTATTATCAAAATGATGGATCGTTTGAATCCAAAGCGAATTGTTATTGTTTCTTCGGCACCACAAATTCGTTTTCCAGATTGTTATGGAATTGATATGGCTAAATTGGAAGGATTGGTTGCTTTTAGAGCTGCTTTAGAGCTTTTAAAAGAAAGAAATATGTATCATATCGTTGATGAAGTGTATGCAAAATGTAAAGCACAAGAAAGTTTTAAAGATACTGATGTAGTTAATTATGTTACAGCTATTTATGAGCCGTTCGAACCACAAGAAGTTTCTAATAAAATCGCTGAAATGTTAAGTTCGCCTGAAATTAAGGCAGAAGTTAAGATTATATTCCAAACGGTTGAAGACTTGCATGTTGCGTGTCCTAAGAATCTTGGGGATTGGTATTTTACGGGGGATTATCCTACGCCTGGAGGAAATAGAGTAGTGAATAGAGCATTCATGAATTTCTATGAAGGAAAAGATGCAAGAGCATACTAATACGGATTTAGGTAATTAATCGGTTTTATTAGTTGTTCATCTGAATTTTTTGTTTAAAATGAATTACTGCTATAAATTTGACTCACCATAACATTAGTAGGTTAAGTTTATGGTAGATTTGGGGCAAAAAGGGTGGAAGAAATTCCACCTTTTTTATTAGAATAAAGTTTCGAGAAAAGAGAATAGAATATAGAATAAAGACGAATGAGCTAATTAGTTTATTCGTCTTTTTTATTGGAATTAATTTTTTTATCCCAAAATCAGCATTAGGATTTTATTGATTTTTTCACGTGACATATCTGCTGATTTTTTGTTTCAAAACAATTAAAAAGTCTGTGTAAATCCGTTTCATCTATGTTATAGGTGTTTCAATGCGTAATCTGGGTTTATAGAAAAGTGAAGAAACTGGTTTTTGAGCAAAAAAAATAGACAAACAACTTTTCAGTTATCTGTCTATTCTCTATTTTCTTTAGAAAAAAAGATTATTTCTCTGAAGCGTATCTTCTAGCTACTTCAGTCCAGTTAATAACATTGAAAAAAGCTTCAATATAATCTGGTCTTCTGTTTTGGTAGTTTAAGTAGTAAGCATGCTCCCAAACGTCCATTCCTAAGATTGGAGTTCCACCGCAACCTACACCTGGCATTAAAGGGTTGTCTTGGTTTGGAGTTCCACAAACATCTAGTTTTCCACCTTTTTGTACACATAGCCAAGCCCATCCTGAACCAAATTGTGTTGCTCCTGCTTTGCTAAATTTAGCTTTAAATTCTTCAAAAGAACCAAAAGCACTTTCGATAGCAGCTAACAATTCTCCAGTAGGTAATCCACCAGCGTTTGGTGCCATTACTGACCAAAACAAGTTGTGGTTGTAGAAACCACCACCATTGTTACGAACAGCTCCATTACTCATGTCAAGATTAATAAGGATGTTTTCAATTGTTTTTCCTTCCATATCTGTTCCAGCAATAGCTGCATTCAAATTGGTAGTATAAGCATTATGGTGCTTAGAATGGTGGATTTCCATTGTTCTTGCATCAATATGTGGTTCTAAAGCTGCATATGCATAAGGTAATTGTGGTAATTCAAAAGCCATATCGTTTTTTATTTAATGATTTATAAAATTTTATCCAAATTTAAACATTTAACTTTGGAATAGAAAATTCTATTTTGTTATTATTTAGTTCTATTTAAGTTATGCTATTCTTTAGTGTTGATATTTAATGATTAAGAATTTTATGATTGTGCCATAGCCATACATATTATACTAATTTTGATATTGGGAATTTTTTGCAATGCCCTACAGCAGGCTTCAAGTGTAGCTCCAGTAGTGATAACATCGTCAATTAAAATATAATGTTTATTATGGTCGCTTTCTGTGAAGTTTACATCAAATAGTGTTTCTATTCCTTCTGTCCTGCCTAGTAAGTTTTTTTTTGATTGGGTTTTTGTGTATAGTTTTCGTAACAATAATTGGTCATTGTATTCGATATCTAATCCTTTTGCTAGTGCTTTTCCAAAAGTACTAACTTGGTTGTAGCCCCGTTCGCGAAGTTTTTTAGGGTGAAGTGGAACAGGGATAATGGATTGTGCTGTTTTTAATGTCGGAATGTTTTTCAAGTCGTCAATGTACCATTCTCCTATTAATGTACCAATTTCTTCATGACCTCGATATTTTAGATTATGAATGAGTTCTTGGACTATTCCTTTTTTATGGAAATAAAACAAAGCCGAAGCGTGTTCGATTGCTATTCTGCCATAAAATTTTTTGTAAGCTTCATTTTCTACAGTTTCATGATGGTTTGTCATTGTGATTTCATGGCGACAATGTGTGCAAACGATGTTTTCATTGGTAAAGAGCAGTGCGTTACAGCCCGCACAAATTGGAGGGAAGAATAGGTTTATAAAGGGTTGTAACATAGGCTCTGGGATTTATTTATAAAAATATAAAAATCAATGCTTCAAACTTTAGGTATTTTCTTTTTTTTATGTTCACTTTTTATATTTTTGCATCATGGCAAAACAAGAAGATATTTTTAAGAATGTAGTTTCGCATGCAAAAGAGTACGGATTTATTTTTCCGTCTAGCGAAGTTTACGATGGTTTAAGTGCTGTATATGATTACGCACAAAACGGAGTTGAGTTAAAAAAGAACATACGTGAATATTGGTGGAAGGCCATGGTTCAAATGAACGATAATATTGTAGGACTAGATGCTGCAATATTGATGCATCCAACTACTTGGAAAGCGTCAGGTCACGTAGATGCTTTTAATGACCCGTTAATAGATAATAAAGATTCAAAAAAACGATATAGAGCGGATGTTTTGATTGAAGATTATGCTGAAAAGCTGAATCAAAAGGCAATCAAGGAAATCGAAAAAGCGAGAGTTCGTTTTGGAGAGGCTTTTAATGAGCAAGAATTCGTTTCTACAAACGCAAGAGTAGTTGAATACAAAGCCAAAGAAAGAGAGATTCTTGAACGTATGGCTCGTTCTCTTGGCAATGAAGATTTGGCTGATGTGAAAGCTTTGATTGAAGAATTGGAAATTGCTTGTCCAGATTCGGGATCACGTAATTGGACCGAAGTGAAGCAATTTAATTTGATGTTTGGAACCAAATTAGGTGCCTCGGCTGATTCAGCAATGGATTTGTATTTACGACCAGAAACGGCTCAAGGTATTTTTGTAAATTTCTTGAATGTTCAAAAATCAGGGCGAATGAAGGTTCCTTTTGGAATTGCTCAAACAGGTAAGGCGTTTCGAAATGAGATTGTTGCGAGACAATTTATTTTCCGTATGCGTGAGTTTGAACAAATGGAAATGCAATTTTTTGTGCGTCCAGGTGAAGAGATGAAACATTACGAGTTTTGGAAAGAAGCAAGACTTAAGTGGCATTTGTCACTTGGTTTAGGTAAAGAGAACTACCGTTTTCATGACCATGAGAAATTAGCGCATTATGCTAATGCTGCAGCAGATATTGAATTTAATTTCCCTTTCGGTTTCAAAGAATTAGAAGGAATTCACTCTCGTACTGATTTTGACTTAAAAGCACATGAACAATATTCTGGTAGAAAATTACAGTATTTTGATGCAGAGTTAAATAAAAATTATGTGCCGTATGTTGTAGAAACTTCAGTAGGATTAGATAGAATGTTCTTGGCTGTTTTTGCTACTTCATTAAAAGAAGAAGTATTAGAGGATGGTTCGTCAAGAACTGTTTTAAAATTGCCATCAGTTTTAGCGCCAACTAAAGCGGCAGTTCTACCATTGGTTAAAAAAGATGGATTACCTGAAATAGCGCATCAAATCATCGCAGATTTAAAATGGGATTTCAATGTAGCCTATGATGAAAAAGATGCGGTAGGAAGACGTTACAGAAGACAAGATGCCTTAGGGACGCCGTTTTGTATCACAGTAGATCATCAGACTATCGAGGATCAAACGGTAACCATTCGTCATAGAGACACAATGAAGCAAGATCGAGTTAATATTGCTGATTTGAAATCAATAATAGAAAATGAAGTAGCTGTGAAAAATTGGCTAATGAAAATGTAATTTTCTATTCTATATAATACTAAAAAGCCTTCCATTTCGGAGGGCTTTTTTTGTTTTCAAAATCCCTATGTAGGAAATAATGGTATAAATTAGGTATTGAATAATAATGGTTTACGCTTTTAATCGGATTTTTTTGCCCTTTATCAATGACTATTAACATTTCGTCGATTTCTATTATTAAGTAAACAAATAAATAAGTTAAATGTTTATTTTTAGCTTGTTAAAAAGTTGTTTTTTTTGCTGAATAAACAATTTTTTGATATAGTTTCCCCAAAACTATCATTTATACTAAACCTAATAGTAGTTGAAAGAAATATTCGGCTATAACTAAAGTTGTGCGGTCTAATTTAATTTAGGAAGTACCACACATGAATTACTCGTACGTTATTGTTGACGATAATCAAGAGAGTGTCTTAGAAACCAAAGCAGTTGCGGATGGTTTTTCGGAGCTTACTTTTTTGGCTTCAGCAAATAATTACGAAGAAGGGTTGAATATAATATTAGAACACAATCCACAATTGGTTTTTCTTGAAATTGATCCCGCTGATAAAAAGAGTAATCTTTCTTTAGTACTTATTAACGAATTGTATCGTTACCTCAAAGTAGTTCCCAAAATAATAGTTACCACAAAGAAAAAAGATTTGGCATTTGATGCTATTCAGTACGAAGTAGCGGATTATATAATAAAGCCAGTTTCTAGGGTTCATTTAATTAAAACGATTCTCAAGTTAGAAAAATCAAGTGCAGTTGAGGAATCGGTAACAGTATTACCGCAACTGGCAATTGAGCCGCCTATTGTTCCTGTAGTTCAACAAGAAACAACAGCTCAAAAAGAACCGCTTATATTATGTATTAAGTCGTACGGAGACTATAGGTATATCGATACGCGAGACATCGCTTATTTCCAAGCGGATAATAATTCGACCGATATCCATTTGAATAATGGCGAAATGATTACTGCTTTTAAAACTTTAAAGCATTTTGAAGGGGTGTTATCGTATCCTTTTGTGCGCATTCATAACAGTTATATTGTGAATAGTCATTGTATTTCGAGGATACATACCGGAAATTCAGTGTGTTATATTAAAAATACTGCTATAAAACTACCTTTCTCTAAATCTTATAAGGGAAATATCGACCTAATTATAGCTGAAATTTCAAGTGGTAACTACCTAGAAATTTAAAATCCATCCATCCACCCAGATTTGATATCCATCCACTCTCAAATGAGCGCATTCCACCATAAACGCCTGTTTTTGTAAGGTGAATAGTGGGTTCTTGTGTAGTTTTACATCGTGATAAAGCAGTAACCGCTAGTCACTTAAACAAGTAAAACAGTATAAAAACATAAAAACCCCAAATTATGAAAAAGTCAATCGCATCAATCGGATTATTAGCATTAGTAATGGTTTTAACTTCATTCACAACTCCTGAAACTACTTTAGATGGTGGAGGAATTGTAAGTAATAGAAAATTAGATTTAAATGGTGGAGGAATTGTAAGTAATAGAAAATTAGATTTAGATGGTGGAGGAATTGTGAGTAATAGAAAATCAGATTTAAATGGTGGAGGAATTGTAAGTAATAGAAAATCAGATTTAAATGGTGGAGGAATTGTAAGCAATAGAAAATTAGATTTAAATGGTGGAGGAATTGTAAGTAATAGAAAGCTAGATTAATTCATTAAATAAACTATCAAGTAATAAGCAATTCAAATTTAATTGGATTGTTATTTAAAAAAAGGCTATCATTTGATAGCCTTTTTTTATGTTCGTATGTATAATTTACTATTTTTGGTGTAAATCAAAAAAAAGATTGTCAAGATATTTATACATAATATTGTTTTTGTTTATTATTATAGGTTGTTCTAAAAAGAAAACGACTTATAAGCCTATTGATTCCAATTCGGATAGTTTAGCTATATATTTTGATTTGGCTAATGATGAAAAACTAGCTACGTCTGACAGGCAATTATATGCCAAGAAGGCATTTCTAACAGTTGTTAATCAGACAAACGATTCGATGCATCGTGTCAATCTACTTCGTGTTGCCAATCGATATTATAATATGGGCGACATGGGCGAATTTGAAAAATCAGTTCGAGTCTTGTTAAAACAGTCTTTAGCTGCAAAAGACACTACTTATATTGCCAAATCCTATTCTTATTTAGGAGATTACTACGGAGGTATAATGATGCCGGATAGTGCGTATATGTACTATTTTAAGGCGGAAAAATCATTTTTGTTGCTTAATGATGCCTATAATCTAGGGCGTACGAGATTGAATAAAGCTGGATTGCAGTACAATCAAAGCGACTATTCAGGTAGTGAAATAGCTGTTTTCAACGTTATTAGAGGGATTAATGGGATTGAAGCTAAAGAATTGTTATTTGAATCCTATAATTTACTAGGTTTGATTTATAGTGAATTAGAAGAGTTTGATAAAGCTATTGAATATAATGACAAGGCATATGCTTCAATTGATAATGCCGTTATTTCAGGTATATTTCAAGCAAAATCTATGAGTTTGAATAATACGGGATTAGTTTATCAACGAATGAAAAATCACCGTAAGGCAATTTATTATTTTGAGCAAGGTTTAAATCAAAAGGATCTGTTAATTGGGAATCCTTCAACGTATGCTACTTTATTAGATAATATTGCTTATTCAAAATTTAAATTGAATGAGTTTAATGAGATTCCAGAATTATTTTACAAGTCACTAAAGATAAGAGATAGTTTAGATCTTCAAAATGGAAAAATCACAAGTTTATTGCATTTATCGGAGTTTTATGCCTATAAAAAGGATACCCTCAAAGCGTTACAGTTTTCAAATGAGGCCTTAAAGACAGCTCAAATTTCAAAAAATCCTAGGAATTTTTTATCGCCTTTAAAACAACTGGCTGTTTTAGAACCTAAGCGAGCAGCTGAATATACCAAAGAATACCTACGTTTGAATGATAGTCTACAGAAGATAGAACGGAGTATGGGGAATAAATTCACTAGAATCGAATATGAAACGGATAAGATAAAAGGAGAGTATTCAGATTTAGAGGTAAAAAATCGAAATTTGGTATATGTTTTTAGTGGTTTAATCATATTTGGAATGTTCTTATACATTATTAAAGCACAAAAAACTAAAACTAGAGAGCTGCTTTACAAACAACAACAGCAAAAAGCAAACGAAGATATTTATAACTTGATGATCAATCAGCAAAATGCAATCGATGCCAATCGAGTAGAGGAGAAAAAACGGGTTGCTCAAGAATTACATGACGGAGTTTTGGGCAGAATGTTTGGTGTTCGAATGAATTTAGATAGCTTGAATAGGTTTAATGATGATATGGCAATCGAACAAAGAAATGCCTATATAACCGAATTAAAAAATATTGAACAAGATATTCGTGAAATTTCTCATGACTTGAATAGGGAAAAATCAGAATTAATTAATAACTTCGTTGCAATCGTAGATAATTTATTCGAAGAACAACGTAAAACCTTTGCTTCAAAATTAATTTCCAATATTGATTCATCTATTAAATGGGACTTATTGTCGAATGCGATTAAGATTAATGTATTTAGAATTATTCAAGAATCAATTCAGAATATTAATAAATATGCCAATGCAAAAACCATTACGGTTGAATTGAAAAAAATAAAAGGTGATTTAAGACTGATAGTAAAGGATGATGGGATTGGCTTTAATACCAAATTGAAAAAGAAAGGCATTGGAGTTCAAAATATGATTTCTAGAACTAAAGAATGCAAAGGTGAATTTAATATAAAATCAAAACAAGGTGAGGGTACAGAAATTACTATAACTGTTCCAATCGAAAAACAAATACCATCTTAATAATGCCAATGGGATCGAATTCTACTACCACAACTAAAATTAAAAACAACATCTTAATTGTTGATGATCATCCGTTTATTATCCAAGGATATAAAAATGCAATTACTAGGTATGAACCTGATAATTATGAATTTACAATATCCGAAGCTAAAGATTGTGAATCAGCTTATCATGTAATTACAAATCCTGAGTCTTCCTTTGATATCGCTTTTTTAGATATCAGTATGCCTTCATATGAAGAAAAGAATTTGTACTCTGGGGAAGATTTAGCAAAGTTGATTTTGGATCATATGCCCAATTGCAAGATTATTATGCTAACCATGTTTACTGAATTTTTGAAGTTAAAGACCTTGATTTGCAATGTAAATCCAAGAGGGTTAGTCATCAAAAATGATTTGACTTTTGATGAACTACTGCTTGCTTTTGATAAAGTTATAAAGAACCAGGTATACTATAGTAAGTCTATTTTGGAGATGCTGGAGTCTCATGATAATACTATTGAAATAGATTTATTTGATAAACAAATATTATTTCATTTGTCAAAAGGTACTAAGACCAATGCTCTTACTCAATATATTCCGATTTCTTTGAATGCCATTGAAGTTCGAAAATTAAATTTAAAAGAATTATTGAACATAAGTGAAGGTAGCGATGAAGATCTTGTCAAAGCGGCAAAAAATAAAGGATTGATATTTTAGTTTTATCTTAATAGAATTTGTGAAGGCTGGCAATATGCACAGCCTTTTTTGTTTGGTATTTTTTAAATTCCAAACTCGATTTTAATTTGTTTCTTTGCATTCATGATTTCGATTTCACATAAAGCCAAAAAAATCGTAGTACTTCTAATTAAAATTTTGATTGTAGTAGGTGCGTTTTATTTTATTTACAATCAATTGGCAAACAATGATAAACTAGATTGGGTACAATTTAAGTCTGTCTTTAAAAAAAATCAATCCGTACTTGGAGTTAGTTTTATTTTGTTGCTTAGTGTGCTAAACAGATATTTCGAAATATTGAAATGGCAAAATCTAGCCTCTCAAATTCGCCATATTACAATTACTGAATCCACAAAACAAGTTCTCGCAGCCTTAACCGCAGGTGTGTTTACGCCCAATGGTGTAGGAGAATATGCGGGTAAAGCTTTGTATTTTAGTAAATCAAATGCAAAAAAGGTTGTTTTTTTAAACCTTATTTGTAACGGAATTCAAATGGTTTTGACGGTGGTTTTTGGACTCTTTGGGTTGTTGTATTTTAATGCTTTGTACCATGTTATTACCTCAAAAACAGTTGCGATACTATTTGGAATTTGTGTTTCAATCGTCGGTGTTTTATTTTTTTCAAAGAAGATAAATATTAAAGGATATTCGATTGAAAAGTTAATTGGAAAAATTAATGCAATTCCGAAAGAAATTCACCAACGTAATATTCTACTTGGTTTTTGCCGTTATCTGGTATTCTCGCATCAATATTATTTTTTGTTTTTAGGTTTTGATGTTGAATTGCCTTATTTAACCTTGATGTCAGCCGTTACAACGGTTTATTTTTTAGCTTCTTCATTGCCAAGTTTTCAGTTTTTAGAATTTGCAGTTAAAGGCAGTGTGGCTTTATTCTTTTTTGGTATTTTGGGAGTTAACGAATGGATTATCATCTTTGTTTCAACACTGATGTGGTTTTTGAATGTAGTCATTCCTGTAATTATAGGTAGTTTTTATGTACTCAATTTTAAGACTTCTGAAATACTGACCGATTAACTGGATACAATACTATGATTTCAATTGTTTTATTTTTAAACTGTCTGCTTTATATTCTCTCTATCATAGCATTGTATTATGGTTTTTTCAAAATAAAACATTTTAAATCCTTTGGCTTAAAGCCAATAACAAAATTCACCATTATAGTTCCTTTTCGTAATGAAGCAGCTAATTTGCCTATTCTTTTGGAAAGTATTTCAAAATTAAATTACCCTCTAGATTTGTTTGAAGTTATTTTAGTTGATGATGATTCAACCGAAAAGATTCAAATTTCAAATTTCAAATTCCAGATTTCAGTTATAAATAATGTTCGAAAATCCAATTCTCCTAAGAAAGATGCAATTAGGACCGCGATGGAATTAGTGACTACAAATTGGGTAATTACAACTGATGCTGATTGTATTGTTCCACAAAATTGGTTGTTGACTTATGATAATTATATTCAACAAAATGAGTTAGAAATGCTCGCAGGAGCCGTTACTCACCAAGTTCAGGATTCCTTTTTACATCATTTTCAACAACTAGATTTGGCGAGTTTACAAGCTGCTACCATTGGTGGTTTTGGCTTGGGGCATGGATTTATGTGTAATGGGGCTAATTTTGGGTATACTAAAACTTTTTTTCATGAACTCAACGGTTTTGATGGGAATGATAAAATTGCTAGTGGAGATGATGTTTTTTTGTTACAAAAGGCAATTATTCAGTCAGCAGAAAAGGTTCATTATTTGAAATCTAAAGAAGCTATTGTTAGTACGCAGCCGGTAAGTAGTTGGAAGTTATTATTTTATCAAAGAGTGCGATGGGCTTCTAAAGCGAGTTCCTATCAAAGTCGGTTTGCTATAGGATTGGGTTTTGCTGTTATCGCTGGAAATTTTGCGATTGTTTTGGGAATTCTATTTTTGACTTTGGGTTTGTTTACTTTTCAAAGTTTTATTTTTGTCTGCTTGTCAAAATTTATTGTTGACAGTATTATGATTTATGATGCTAATCGTTTTTTGAGTGGTGACAAAATTCGTTATTTGCTTTTAAGTAGCCTGATTTATCCTTTTTTTAATCTAAGCGTGGCATTATACTCTTTGTTTGGGAAGTATGAATGGAAAGGAAGAGTTTTTAAGAAGTAATTATTCTATTGTTTTTGAATACTAATCCTCCCACTGAAAGTCCTAGAACTCCTGAAGATATCAAACTTACTACGATTGTGGCAATCTCATCTTGTTGAATTCCAAAAGACAAACGAATAGCGAAGAATACTACTGTGCTAAACAAACTCCACAGCCAGTATTTCCAATTTATAAGATGTGTATCTTCTTTTGATTCTGGGAGTCGATAGAAAAAATATAGTATGCAAATCATTCCTATCAAAGAACTCAGATGTTGTGCTAAACTATATAGTGGGATGCCATAAAGTGAGCTGCTTAAAAATGTTGACCTTTGGACCAAAAAACCATCCCAATGCGTTATTGAGTCCCATAAAATATGGGTTAATGTACCGAGTATAAAAGAATAAAACACAATGAAAGCATTGTTTTTGAAATAGGTTAGCCAGTTTGAATTTGCTAGTTCATACATTCTTTTTTGAAAAAAAGCAGGTAAGTTTTGAATTAAGCTTCTTTTAATAATTTGATGAAATAAGAACATGACCATTAGGGCTAAGGGCAAGTCGAGTATAAATATACCTATAAATGTATGACTGATTTGACTTTGCATTTTCATTCGAAAAAAATATTCAAAATCAGGAGACATCGTGCCTGCTATTAAAGCTGTTGCAGACAGTTTTTTGTTTTTTAAATAAGGCAAAACAACAGCTGCATGTGAAAATGTAAATGGCATTATTCGACTTTAATGATTACAGGTAATATGAATTGTGTTTTAACAGGAATACCACGTTTTATAGCTGGATTTACTTTTGGAAAACCAACGAGTCTTCGCTTTAGAATGCTATCTATTTTTACGGTATCGTAGGTGACAGAATCTTTAGGAAATAAAGGTTCAAATTGTATTCTTGAATTAGGGAACACGGTCACTTTGACCTCGATCGTATCTAATTCTGGGTATAATATGGAAAGAGTGTCAATTTGGATTTTTTCCTGAATTAACTCCGTTAAAAACTGAAAAAAACATTTTTGACGTTCTATTTTTCCTTCAACTTTATTACAGTCTACAAACGAAGGATATTCATCAACTTCTTTCCAATTAATGGATTTTAATTCCTTTTGTAATAATTCCTTTTCTGAAGGTAATTGCTTGTCAAAATATTGACAAGATGAAAACAGGATTAATAGTAAAATGTAATAATGCTTCAAGGTGTTGAATTTCAATTGGAATATTAAAGTATAAAAATACAATTATTTTATTAGTCGCAAATTGTATAAAGATACTTTTTGTTTTAGAATCTTTCTAATTGGTACTAATTAGTAGTTTTATAAAAGAAAAACCGCCTCCATTAAGAAGCGGTTTAGTTAGAATATATAATGTAGCGGAAATTATTTTTTTAATAAATCTCTAATTTGAGTTAGCAATTCCTCTTGTGTTGGACCTGCTGGAGGGGCTGGTGCCGCTTCTTCTTTCTTTTTCATTGCTTCTGCTGCTCTTAAAACAACAAATACAAAGAAAGCAATAATTACAAAATTGATAACAGCTTGCACTAAGTTTCCATAAGTTAATACTGCTGCGCCTGCTTCTTTGGCTGCGTCAAGAGTTTCATATGAATTACCATCAAGTGAGATAAATTTAGTTGTAAAATCGACACCACCTGTAAGTAAACCTACTATTGGCATGATGATATCTTCAACTGCTGAACCAATAACTTTACCAAAAGCTCCGCCAATTACTACGGCGGTTGCTAAACTTAAAACGTCTCCTTTCATCAAAGAAGCTTTAAAATCGCTGAAAAATCCCATATATTAATTTTTGTTAAGTTAAACTTGAAAACTAATGTACAAATAATAGTAAGATAAATTAGTGTTTTTTGGATGAAAAAACCATTTTTATCTGTAAAAGACACGTTTTACACGTTGAGAAATGCTTGTAAGTACTTCATATGGTATTGTATTTAGATGGTGTGCCATTTCTGAAACGGTTGGGCTTTCGCCAAAGATAATAACGTCATCTCCTTCGTTGCATGGAATGATTGATACGTCCACCATAAGCATATCCATACACACGCTTCCTACAATTTGGGCTTTCTGGTTTTTTATAGTTACATAACCCACGCCATTACCCCAGGCTCTCGAAATTCCATCGGCATAACCAATGGGGATTGTGGCAATTTTAGTTTCTTTTTCGGCCATAAAGCGTCTGCCGTAACCGACACTGTCTCCTGCGGGAATGGTGCGAATTTGAGAGATAATGGATTTTAAAGTGCCTACATTTTCTAAGTATTTTTGCTCTTCGGTGTCATTTGAGACGCCGTAAATTCCGATTCCTAAACGGACCATATTGAATTGTGCTTCGGGAAAATTACTTATACCTGAAGTGTTTAAAATATGCCTTATTGGGTGTATCTGTAGTTCGGTCATGATTTTAGACGATAATTCATCAAAAAGATTAATTTGCTTTAAGGCAAAATCATAATGTTTGGCGTCATCACTAGTTGCCATATGAGACAAAATACTTTTGACTTGAACAGAAGTATTGCCTTTAAGCGTTTGAATTAATTCATCGATATCGTTGCGTTCAAAGCCCAAACGGTGCATACCTGTATCTACTTTTATATGAATGGGGAAATTTTTTAATTTTTTTTGCTCGGCTATTTTTATGAAATTGTGAAGTCCTTTGAGGTTGTAAATCTCGGGTTCTAATTGATGTTGAATTATCGAAGAATAACTTGTACTTTCAGGGTTCAAGACCATAATAGGTAAGCGGATGCCTCCATTTTTTAATGAGATGCCTTCATCGGCAAAAGCGACTCCTAAGTAATCTACTTTATGGTGCTCTAATAATTTAGCGATTTCCAGTCCGCCATTGCCATAACCAAATGCCTTTACCATTACCATAATCTTGACATTGGGTTGCAATTTAGAACGGAAAAAATTCAGATTATAACTTAACGCATTGAGATTGATTTCGAACACCGTTTCATGTTTTTTCTCTTCCAAAACGGCTATGATTTCTTCAAATTCAAATGAACGTGCTCCTTTGACTAAGATGGTTTCATTGGAGAAGTCTAAATTTTCGAAATCGGTCAAAAAATCAATTGTGCTGGGGTAGGTGATGCAATTAGTGAATTTGTTTTGGAAAGCGGTAATCGTTTCACCA
This sequence comes from Flavobacterium sp. NG2, assembly GCF_034119845.1. Lineage (NCBI taxonomy): Bacteria > Pseudomonadati > Bacteroidota > Flavobacteriia > Flavobacteriales > Flavobacteriaceae > Flavobacterium > Flavobacterium sp. NG2. Next base: position 1,156,076 of record NZ_CP139420.1, read on the forward strand.
ATACCAATAACTCTCGAAATTTTGTTTGAAACCACTAATTTTGCCACCCGACTATACAACTCTTCGTTTGATAATCCGCTTTGAAGGATGTCTGACAAAATAAGGGTTTTCTTTTGGAATTTATTTTGACTGTCTAGAAAGTCCAAGGCTATTTTTAAGGATTGATAGTCAGAGCTGTAACTGTCGTCAATCAAGCTGCAATTGTTGATTCCGTTTTTAACTTTCAATCGCATTTCAACCGGGTATAGTAAATGCATTCGCGATTGAATGACACTGTTGCTATAATTGAAATACAGTAACACCATCAAGCATGAAATTGCATTTTCAATGGAAGCATAGTCTTCAAAAGGGATTTCGATTTGAAATGACTTTTCTTGGTACTGGTAATAAAGAGTTGTTTTTTGGTTTTGCGTTTCAGTTTTATAGACTAAGAGGTTTGCTGTTGCATCATCAAAACTCCAGCTAAAGGTTGGGATATTTTTGGGTAATAAAGCATCTACACGTTCATTTTTTTTATAAATGAGTATGCTAGAATGCTTAAAAAGCAATAGTTTTTCTTTTATTTTTTGGTCTGTATTTTCAAAGCCTTCGTCATGAGAAGAACCAATATTGGTTAGCACTCCAATGCTAGGTTGTACAATAGGTTCTAATTTTTCCATTTCATTAACCGTGGAAATTCCTGCTTCAAAAATACCCAGATTGTGTTTCTCGTTAATGGCGATGACTGATAGTGGAACACCTACTTGCGAATTAAAACTTTTCGGGCTTCGAATGGCGTTGTAATCAGGGCTAAGTAGAAAATTAAGCCATTCTTTGACAATGGTTTTTCCGTTACTGCCAGTTATTCCTATTACGGGAAAGTCGAATAATTCTCGATAATAAACAGCAAATTTTTGTAAAGCTTCAAGCGTGTTTTCTACTAGAATAAATGAGGCTTTTTTTTCTAAATCTTTTGGGATATAGCTTACTACAAAATGTTGAACACCTTCGTTAATTAGTTGTGGGATATAAGTATGGGCATCGTTATTGGGACCAATTAGTGCAAAAAACAAGGTGTTTGGGCTATTGTGTGATGAACGGCTATCAATGGAAACATGATCGATAATTACATCATCATCTACAGTATCATATGATTTGGTGTCAATGGCCGAAATAATGTTTTTTAGTGGTATGCTCATTTATGTATAGGTTAAATGCTTTGGAGTTAAATTTATGCAATGTTTACCAAAATTACTATTTCTTATTCATTTCCTTATTAAGAAGGGAATTATTTAATTTATGGAAATAAAAAGTAACTGTTGTCCTTTTGGTGAAAGAGTGCAGGGATTGCGTGAGGGATCGAAGTAGGTCGCCATAGCGGCACGGAGAGCCCGACAGCAGTAGGGAAAGGGGCATCATAACCGCAATCAAAAGTTTGCCCCTTTTCCTAGTGGTGGCACGCCCAAATATAAGGATATAGTACTGTTAGTAGGGTTTTGTTTCTTGTAATTTGGGTTATGGTTGGCTAAACAATTTTAGTATATTTGTTTGACTAACCGCTAAATAACCATTTTGAAAAAGTTTCTTGTTTCCTTTTCCTATGTTTTTCATCCGCTTTTTATTCCTCTATATGCCTGTTTTTTTTACCTATTTGCAGATCAATCGTATGCTATCAATAGAGAGAAAATCATTGTTTTTGCTGAGGTTATCGTTGTTACGATGGTGTTCCCGTTGTTGATTTTTTTATTGTTACGTTCTATTGGGAAGATTAGTTCGATGATGGCGCCTAAATTGGGCGAGCGCAAAATGCCATTAGTAATTCAATGTTTTTTGATTATTTTATTGGTAAAAAAAGGGATTACAATAGAGCTTTATCCAGAGTTTCATTTTTTCTTTCTAGGGGCATTGCTGAGTACTTTGATAGCGTTGCTGCTTTTATTTGTTAGGACAAAAGCGAGTTTACACATGCTTGGGATTAGTGCTTTAACGATGTTTGTTTTTGGTTTGAATAGGCATTTTGAGACTGATAATACATTTTGGATTAGCTTTCTCATTGTGATGAATGCTGTGGTAGCGGCATCACGATTGGAAATGCGTGCTCATACTCCTAAAGAATTGGTTTTAGGGTTTTTGATAGGCAGTATTCCGCAAATGTTTTTGATGTATTTGTGGTTATAAAATGTAGAAAATAAGCCCTAGGTTTAAGGTGCTCATGTCAATTTTATTACCCTCAATTTGTGCTGATTTAAACAGTGAATTTAATCCATAATAGGCATATAGATTGAAGGTGTTGTAACCAGTGGCAAGATAAACACCGTACTGCAGTTTGTTGTAATCGGGATTTTGAGTTATTATCGTTTTTTCGTTACCGTTTTTGTATATGTAACGGTCGTAGACTAAATAGCTGAATTTTACACCTCCGTGAACGCGCCAAAATTTATACGAAGTATAAGTTGATGTGCGCCAACGAAATTCGATAGGGATGTCTATAAAAAGTTGGGATAATCTATTTTTTGAATAATCGGTTGTGGTGAAAATGCTGTAATCGATATCAGAACCGTTTTCTTGGATACTTAAATTTTGAATGTAGTTGTTGTAGGTAATTCCAAGTCCTGGAGCAATGGCTACTGTTCGTGCTTTGTTTACAGGCATATCTCTTAGAAATCCAGCCGAAAATCCTGTGGAAAATTTGTTTTGTGCTAATTGATCGGGCTTGTTTTGTAAGGTGTTATAGGTGAATCCAAAATAAAATTGGTCTTCTCGGTATAAGGAATCAACGGCAATAATAGGTGATTTTTGAGTCTTTATTTCCTCCTGTGCAGCCAAACTAAAAAACGATAACAAATACAAGCAGCTAAAAAATAATCGCATTTTCTTATTAGATTTAGATGGAGACTTATGTTTTTATGATTCTGATTTTAGAATCAATTACAAATATAAGATTTACTAAGATGAAAATGGGGTTTGTGATGTAAAATGAGGATCAATCCTAAAACCTGTGGAGCGACAAAAATTAAGCATAAATATTAGTTAGCCTAAAAAGGAAAAACTCAATGTTTCTAACTCCTCTAAACTGCGACCTAAAAGCTTTTATTTTGGCATTGAAGGATTCTGCCGAAGCATTAGTACTTCTGTTGTCAAAATAGTTTAATATGTTTTGATAATGATTGGTTATGGTTCGAGATATTGTGTTGAAAGACTTAAATCCTGATTGATTTACTTTTTCATGCCATTTGGCCAGTCTAGTAAAAGCAATTATTTTATCAGTTGTGTTTTCAAAGATATTGCGTAAGTCTTGTGTTAGATTGTATGCTTTATGAATATCGGGATATAAATTGAATAATAAGTCCGCACGTTCTTTTTGGTTCTGAGACCATTTTGATTTGTTTTTGTATAAAAAATAACGACTCCTAGCTAGTAGTTGTTTGAGGGTATCGCCGTTGGTTAATATTTTTGGTTCATACTTCGTTTTGCTGCTTTTAGCTTGTTCCATTGCTTCGTTTTCTTGGTCTATAGCTTTCCATCGGTGTTTAATTCTGATCTCTTGCAAAGCTTCAGTGGCAAGTTTTTGAACATGAAAGCGGTCGGTCACTTGTATTGCTTTAGGAAAACATTTTTTAGCAATTAATCCCATATTACCAGCCATGTCCAATGTTATTTCATTAACTAGGTTTCGTTGTTTAAGAGGGATTTTTTCAATAATTGCAATTACTGTTTCTGCTTTTGTTCCAGCAACCATCGCTACTATAGTGCCTTTTCTACCGTTAGCAGCTTTGTTTGTTAAAACGGTGTAAAGCTCGCCATTAGAAAGAGAGGTTTCATCAATAGATAACCGTTTTCCAATGTTTTCAGGAAAAATAAGCCATTGTTTCGCATGTGCTTTTTGATTCCAGATTTTAAAATCACTTAAGAAATCCTTGTATTGATATAGTAGGTTTTTGCCTTTGACACCATAGAAAGAGGCGATAGCATTACAATCATTAGGCTTTGAATCTATTGATTTCTTTTAAAAAAGACGCAAACTCCTGTGTTACCCGAGTTCCGTCTGCTACTAAATTCCAATCTCTAAATACAACTTGTCCAGTATCTTCGTTAAGCCATCTTCTACGAGTAATGTGTAGGTACACTTGATGTCCACGTATTGGAAAATCTTGAACAGTTATCTCATCAAAAAAACCTTTTGAACTTAATTTGTTTTGACGGTATTCTTTTGGAATCGAATTAATCTCTTTTAAGTATAAATGAAGAATTTCTTCACCTTTTTCATAAGAAGTAAGTTCAAAATAATCAACGATAATTTCTGGCAACAATAACTTGAGAAGTTCAACTAAGGAATCTTTCATTTGCATTTAATTTAAAACACAAATATCGAAATTTAATATTTCCCCACAACTTTTTGACTTGATCCTAAAATGAAATGAACATAAATATTTCGGCAATAAAAGGCATAAAAAAACCCAAAATACTGAGTATTCTGGGTTTTTCAAAGTGCGGATAATAGGACTCGAACCTACACGCCTACACACTCAATTTGGCATTTTTTACAAACTCCCAAAAACTCTACAAAAACACATCAAAAACCTAATAAATTCAACACTTAACACGATATTAAAACAATATTTCACAATAGAATAAAAATGAATAAAATTGAATAGAATCTTAAAACGGTTGGGCAACGGTTGGGCAACTTTGTGAAACGTATTACAAAATTTATTACTTTTGAATTGTTCAAAGTTCAAAAGTTCACAAAATGGCAACAATACAATTTAGAGTAAGAAGTAAGGCAAACAAAAACGTCTCTATAAAAGTACGTTTATCAATAGACCGAAATAATGTATTTGAATTAAATACAGGCTTTGCAATACACCCCAAAGACTGGAGCGAAGCAACAGGACTACCAAAACAAAACAATCCCGAAAACAAACTATTATCTAGCGACCTCAAAAAATTAGATTCTTTTATAACTAATAACCTCAACACGGATTTAGGCAAAAGTATTTTGATTGATTCTAATTGGTTAGAATCAAAAATTAATGATTGTTTCAGTAGAGTTATCAAAACCGACACAGGCTTATTAGTAAATCACATTCAATTCATTATAGATAACGCAAACACTCGCAAAGTAAAAAACAAAATTGGTTTAAGCCCTAGTACTATTAAAAACTACACTTTATTCCGAAACATCATTTTAGAATATCAAAAGAAGATTAAAAAGCAAATCCTGTTTATAGAGATCACAAAACCTTTTGTTGACAAATTTACTAACTGGCTTATTAATACTAAAAACTATTCTACTAATTACGCAGGCAAACAATTAGAAATTTTAAAAACTGTTTGTATCGATGCTGAAAAGAACGAAATACAAGTAACACCTTATTCCAAAATAATTCCATTCTTTAGAGAAAGCGACAAAGACAGATACATTCAAACCCTATCGTTTGACGAATTAGAACTAATCAAAAATGTAGATTTATCAAATATTGAACAACTTAACAAATTCAAAAAAGAAAATCCCGAACTAACAAAAAACCTATCCATTACACCCGAAAGTTTAAGCAATGTTCGAAACTGGATTTTGTTAGGTTGTGAGATTGGGCAACGTGGTGGCGACTTATTAGAAATCACAAACGAAAACATTCGATATAACGGCAAAAATTATTATATCGACATCGTACAACAGAAAACAAATAAAAGTGTAACCATTGGCATAATTGCACCTCATGTGATTGATATTATCGAAAACAACTTACCTAAAAAAATTCCACACCAAAAACTAAACGAATATGCAAAAGTCATTTGCAAATTGGCAGGAATTATTGAAGTTGTAAAAGGAACTAAATTAAATATTGAAACTAACCGCAAGGAATTAGGAAACTACCCGAAGTATGAATTAATTGCTTCACATTGTTTCAGACGTTCCTTTGCCTCAAACTATTATAAAAAGATACCTACACCAATTTTAATAAATATTACAGGACATTCAAAAGAAAGTTTATTTTTGACTTACATTAATAAAAGAGAAGATAAAGATGCAAACGCCGATTTATTCATGCAGTTTTACGAGAAAATAAACAAAGACAAAGAGCCTCAACTAAAAGTTATAAAAAACGGAACAAATGACTAACGAAAACTTTACTTTGCCACCTTTACCACCACCGCAAGAATTGGAAACCATTGCAATATTAAAACAACTTGCAAAGTCACACCGTTATTTAGCCGAATTAAAAGGAACATCAAAGACTATCCCAAACGAAAGTATTTTGATTAATACTTTGACATTACAAGAAGCAAAAGACAGTAGTGAAATAGAAAACATTGTAACTACTCACGATGATTTATATAAGGAAAACATACTAATTCATACCAACCCAGCAACCAAAGAAGTTTACAATTATGCACAGGGTTTAAAGTTAGGTTTTGAAATAGTCCGTAAAGAGCAACTTTTATTAAACAAGCACATTCTAACCATTCAAAAAGAGTTATTAGAAAATAACGCTGGATTTAGAACCCAAGGCGGTACAAAATTAGTAAACTCACAAGGGCAAACCGTTTATACGCCTCCACAAAGTGCAACCGAAGTTTTGGACTTAATGAGCAACCTAGAAAAATTCATAAATGACAATGAATTTTCAAATATTGATCCATTAATAAAAATGGCAATTATTCACTATCAATTTGAAAGCATACACCCATTTTATGATGGTAACGGTAGAACTGGAAGGATTATAAACATTCTATACTTAGTTTTACAAGGATTGTTAGATATTCCTATTTTGTATTTAAGCCGTTACATTACCCAAAATAAAGCGGAATATTACCAAGTTTTACAAGATGTAAGAACCAAAAACGACTGGGAACATTTGATTTTGTATTTTCTTAAAAGCGTTGAGGTTACAGCAATACAAACTATTAATTTAATTACGAATATTAATACTTTAATGCAGGATTACAAAACCGATATTCAAACCCAATTACCTAAAATATACAGTCAAGATTTAATAAACAACCTCTTTAGAAATCCTTACACCAAGATTGAATTTCTAGAGAAGGAATTGAGGATCAACAAAAGAACGGCACAAAATTATTTAGATAAAATTGCCGAATTAGGATTTTTAGAAAAAACAAAAGTAGGCAAATCAAACTATTACATGAATAACGCATTAATCAAAGTTTTGATGAATGACTAACGTGGTAAAAAACAGCTATTATTTACCACAACTCAAATAACGTGGTAAAAAAATGGCGAAAATTTACCACGTTGCAAATGATGTGGTAAAAAAATGCATAAAACTAGCATAGACATACAAAAAGTCTTAAAGCAAAGATTATTACTCAATAGCAATAAAAAGGGTTACTCTTAATAGATATAATAGGTTGATGAAAGTAATATGTTTTACCTTTATTCTTAAATGGTACAAATTCATTAGATTTGAATAACATATTTAATACACCTTATGAGACTATCCTATAGAAACACTTAAAAGTTGAAAATATTTTGAAAATAGAAACTAAAAAACAGATCCACCCCCTTAAACAAAAGGACTTTCATTTATCAAAAGAAGCCCCTAAAAATAGTGTATAACCATATCTCACCAGCTTTAAGAACAAAATAAACTACAGAATGAACAAATTAGTCACAAAAATAATTTTCGCTTTTGCAATAGGCATGTTAACAGGCACTATTACAGGAAACCTACAACAAAACAAAACAACAACCTATTTTGTTATCACAGATGGGGGTGGTTTTGAAATTCCGAAGAAAAAGTATGATGAATTCAATAAAAATGGTAGTCTCGTAAATAAAAAAACATCTTTTAATAAAGAGCTAGGTTTTTCTTACGGGGCTATTGCAAGTTCTTCTCTAATAATACTATTTCTAATTCCTAGCATGTTAAAAAAACAAGATGATTGAAATTTTCAATAACAAACCAACAGACAAAAATTGATATTAATGAGTAGAAAAAATGTGTATTCAAGAAAAGAAAGACATTTAAATTTTCAAATATATCTCTGACAAATAAATGAGTACATTAGATTTTTCAAAAGACAAATACGGTTTTATAAAAACCTACTTAGACAATTTAACAGACGCCACACCTTTGACTCTTAATGAATATAAATACATCTATAATAAGATTTTAAATGAGTTTAGTTCCAAATATGGTAATGTAGATGAAATTGATTTTATACTTAGCGAGAAAAGTAGGTTTTTATCAGCTAGAGAAAACACTATAAATGAAAAACAAAAATGTGATGGTGAAATTATTTTCTTTAAAGAACAATTAGAAAATTTTTATTTAAACTGGAATGAAAAGCCAAACAATTCTATTTTAATAAATAAAGTAGAATATTGTAAAAAATCCTTAGAGCAGGAAATATTAAACAAAGAAGTAGATAGTGAAAACAAACGAGTTATAATAAACAATCTCGTTCGTAAAATTGAGTATCTAGAGAACAAAAAAGAGACACTAAATCAAATTGAAACAAATTTAAATTCTTTAATTATAAAAAAAACCATAGATACAGAAACTATTCCCTTTAAAGTCGGTTTATTACTCGCCAAAGATCAAATCAAAAGGGAAGTTGATAAATCAAAAGGTTATCATATTACAAAATATTTTTATGATGAAAAAGAATTCAAAAATCCTACCCAACTAGCTAAATACTTAGACCTGTCGAGGCAATACGTTAACGATAGTCTAAATGATATAGAATCCAAGCATAACATTTTCAGAAGTGAAAAAACATTGCAAAATGTATATGATTATTGCACTTTGGAAAACATACAAATGAGTCCTTATTTCTTAGAAAAACACTACGAATTCTTCAAATCTAGACACTAATAAAAACCTGCACCAAAACCTGCACTAGTGCAATAACGAGGTTCAATTGAATTAGAATGAATTTTACAATGTAAAACTATAAATCACTTTGTAAAATGGAAGCAATTCAAATCATCACAACACCCAACGAGTTTAAAAAAGAAATCGCCAACGAGGTAAAAGCCCATTTAGACGAATTTCTAAAACACTTCAAACCCGAACCCCAAAAAGAATATCTTTCCAGAAAAGATGTAGCCAATATGTTTGGTGTAGACATAAGTAGCGTCCATAATTGGACACGTTCAGGCAAAATCCGTGCTTATGGAATTTCAGGACGTGTATATTATTTACGTTCTGAAATAGAGTCCAGTCTTAAACCTTTAAACGATTAAGACTATGGAACGTTATAGCAACAAACCCCCTATTCAACACCTTATTTCTGGATTAAAACAATGCAATCCAATATCAGATAAATTATAGATAAGATTACTTAAACGAATAGGAATCAATTCTAACTAATCATTTTTTCAGCCAAGAGAAAACACAAAAAAACGAGAGTTGTTCAGGCTCTCGTTTTATACTTTGTTCAAAAGTTCGTTCCAACAGGCAATATCAAAACATACTACAAATATAATCAATTGGTAGACTTCATAAAAATTATTATTAAGGATCAGCTTCACTCTATTTTAGAGGCAAATCCCTTATTGGATTTCTATGATAATATCAATTTATCAACGGGAGAACTTAAGACAGTAAACAGGTACGGCAATAAGAATACACCCTTTAAAAACGCATTTTATAACGGTTTAGAGTTCATCATATACGATACTGGCACAATTACACTTTCAGGCAGTTTACATAAGTATTGGAACGACGGAGCGCATAATTTCAATGACTTCAATTTTGAAGCTTTTTTATGGGTATTAAAAGACTTGGAAAACAAATTTAAGATACAACTAGAAAACTGCATTTTGAAGTGTCTTGAAATAGGAATTAACATAATCCCCCCAATAGCAACAAACGAAATACTAAACTATTGTTTCCTACACAAAACCTTACCATTTGAATACAAACATAATTCAGACGAAGGCAAATACAAACAGGCTCAACACTCGCAATATATTATAAAAATCTACAATAAGGCACTACATTACAAATCAAAAGGGTTTGAGATTAAAACTGAAATAATGCGCTTTGAGATTAAATATACCAAAATGGAAAAATTAAATAATTTAGGTATTTACAACCTCAACAATTTAAAAAATTACGGATTATATAAGTTCAAAAATGAATTACTAAAAGAGTTCAATAATATACTTTTCTATGATAATACAATTAACTCACAAAGTAGAAGTTTAAGCAATTACAAAAACCCACTTTTTTGGACTGAATTACTTTCTTATAACAAAAAGGACTTATTTAATTACCATAGAAAACAACTTAAAAATTTAACTGCTCGAAGTTCTGACAAATTACAGTTTCAAACCACCGAAATATTAAGCAAAAAAATAGATTTACTAAATATCAATACTACGCAAATTGACCCTTTAACTATATTGTCAAATCGTGTAGTTTGTCAGGTAACAAAAATTAATATTTCTATGCAGAAAGACAATAGTGTTTTACTATCCCATACAGGACTGAAACACTATTATAAAAATGATCCGAAAGTATTTGAACAAATCAAACGGTGTTATCTTTCAAAACGTTGGTCGTCGTCGGACTACGAAACACAGATAAAAGAGATCGCACATAATATCAGGAACGCAAAAAGCAATCAAAAACGCAAACAAGATCGAATTTATCCTCTTCAACAAATTAATATGTTTTCTGATTTAAGTTTTTAAAAATCACTAAAAGTGGGTATTGTAGTTGTCGTTTAATAATCAAATATTTACAAGAGAACATATTAAATAACTTAAAATTAAATTCTTGTAATTATGAAAAAATCAATTTTAATTTTCGCTTTCTTAATATTTACACTTTTCTCTTGTTCAAACAATGACAACGATTCTACAACTTCATCAACTGTCGATGTAAGTAAACTATCAGGCACATGGTTACTTGATAATGCTAAACTAGATGGGGAAAATGTTAGTTCTTCTTATAAAATAGTATTAACATCAGATAATATAGCAAATTTTTATTATCAAAATAAAACTTCTAACACAACCTATGGTCCGGATACTATTGAAACTGGCCCCTATTTATTGAATAATACAACTTTAAAAATTTCATGGTATGGATCAGGTACTACAACCAATTATCAAATTATAGAACTAACATCTGTCAAATTTGTTTTAAAAAGCATCATACCGAATGAAGGAACCCTTGTTGAAACTTACAAAAAATAAAAAGCATTTATTAAGGAAAAAATAGATTTTTTAAGGATCAAGTCAAAAAGTTGTGGGGAAATATTAAATTTCGATATTTGTGTTTTAAATTAAATGCAAATGAAAGATTCCTTAGTTGAACTTCTCAAGTTATTGTTGCCAGAAATTATCGTTGATTATTTTGAACTTACTTCTTATGAAAAAGGTGAAGAAATTCTTCATTTATACTTAAAAGAGATTAATTCGATTCCAAAAGAATACCGTCAAAACAAATTAAGTTCAAAAGGTTTTTTTGATGAGATAACTGTTCAAGATTTTCCAATACGTGGACATCAAGTGTACCTACACATTACTCGTAGAAGATGGCTTAACGAAGATACTGGACAAGTTGTATTTAGAGATTGGAATTTAGTAGCAGACGGAACTCGGGTAACACAGGAGTTTGCGTCTTTTTTAAAAGAAATCAATAGATTCAAAGCCTAATGATTGTAATGCTATCGCCTCTTTCTATGGTGTCAAAGGCAAAAACCTACTATATCAATACAAGGATTTCTTAAGTGATTTTAAAATCTGGAATCAAAAAGCACATGCGAAACAATGGCTTATTTTTCCTGAAAACATTGGAAAACGGTTATCTATTGATGAAACCTCTCTTTCTAATGGCGAGCTTTACACCGTTTTAACAAACAAAGCTGCTAACGGTAGAAAAGGCACTATAGTAGCGATGGTTGCTGGAACAAAAGCAGAAACAGTAATTGCAATTATTGAAAAAATCCCTCTTAAACAACGAAACCTAGTTAATGAAATAACATTGGACATGGCTGGTAATATGGGATTAATTGCTAAAAAATGTTTTCCTAAAGCAATACAAGTGACCGACCGCTTTCATGTTCAAAAACTTGCCACTGAAGCTTTGCAAGAGATCAGAATTAAACACCGATGGAAAGCTATAGACCAAGAAAACGAAGCAATGGAACAAGCTAAAAGCAGCAAAACGAAGTATGAACCAAAAATATTAACCAACGGCGATACCCTCAAACAACTACTAGCTAGGAGTCGTTATTTTTTATACAAAAACAAATCAAAATGGTCTCAGAACCAAAAAGAACGTGCGGACTTATTATTCAATTTATATCCCGATATTCATAAAGCATACAATCTAACACAAGACTTACGCAATATCTTTGAAAACACAACTGATAAAATAATTGCTTTTACTAGACTGGCCAAATGGCATGAAAAAGTAAATCAATCAGGATTTAAGTCTTTCAACACAATATCTCGAACCATAACCAATCATTATCAAAACATATTAAACTATTTTGACAACAGAAGTACTAATGCTTCGGCAGAATCCTTCAATGCCAAAATAAAAGCTTTTAGGTCGCAGTTTAGAGGAGTTAGAAACATTGAGTTTTTCCTTTTTAGGCTAACTAATATTTATGCTTAATTTTTGTCGCTCCACAGGTTTTAGGATTGATCCTTTTTTAATCCGTTGGGTAACGGTTGGGCAAGTTTTAAAATAAAAAACCCTAACTACATGATAGTTAGGGTTTTTGTGCGGATAATAGGACTCGAACCTACACGCCTTGCGGCACCAGATCCTAAGTCTGGCACGTCTACCAATTTCGCCATATCCGCTTAATTACCTCGCTAAAAATTTAATTTTTTTAAGAGGTGTTCGGTGAACTACCGTTTGTGGGTGCAAATATAATCATAACTTCCGAATTACAAAGCAATTTATTAAAAAAAAATAGTTATCATTTTTTTGTATTTTTGAAAGTACCTAAAGTTTACTTAATAATGGAAAACATCAAAACGTATATACTCCAAAACAAAGAACGTTTTATCGCCGAATTAATTGAATTATTAAAGATTCCATCGGTTAGTGCGGATCCCGCATTCAACCAAGATGTTATTGACGCAGCCGAAGCCATAAAAATAAGTCTCGAAAAAGCAGGTTGTGATAGTGTCGAAATATGTGAAACAGATGGTTATCCTATTGTTTATGGCGAAAAAATGATTGACCCAAAGCTACCTACGGTATTAGTATATGGGCATTATGATGTGCAACCTGCTGATCCAATTGAACTTTGGACTTCGCCCCCTTTTGAGCCAGAAATAAAAACTACTGAAATCCATCCTGAAGGAGCTATTTTTGCACGTGGTGCTTGTGATGACAAAGGACAAATGTATATGCATGTCAAAGCGTTCGAATATATGGTGCAAAATGACTGCTTGCCCTGTAATGTGAAATTCATGATTGAAGGGGAAGAAGAAGTAGGGAGCGTAAACCTAAAAACATTTGTCGAAAACAATACTAAAAAACTTCAAAATGATGTTATTCTGATATCGGATACAGGAATGATTTCGAATCAGCAGCCCTCAATTACAACGGGACTTCGAGGATTGAGTTATGTTGAGGTAGCGGTAACTGGACCAAACCGCGATTTGCATTCAGGTTTGTACGGAGGGGCAGTTGCTAATCCTATCAATATTTTATCCAAAATGATTGCTTCCCTTCATGACGAAAATAACCATATTACGATACCTGGTTTTTATGATAAAGTGGAAGATTTGCCAATTGATGAGCGTATTGAAATGGCTAAAGCTCCTTTTGATATCGAAGATTATAAAAAAGCGCTAAATCTTAAGGCTGTTTATGGCGAAGAAGGTTATACAACAAATGAACGGAACTCTATTCGACCAACATTAGATGTAAACGGGATTTGGGGTGGATATACTGGACAGGGTGCAAAAACAGTGATTCCGAGTCAGGCTTTCGCCAAAATATCGATGCGATTAGTGCCCAATCAAGACTGGGAGGAAATCACGGCCTTATTTGCCAAACATTTCAAAAATATTGCTCCTGAAGGTGTTACTGTTACAGTAACTCCACATCATGGAGGTCAAGGCTATGTCACTCCAATTAATAGTATTGGATATCAAGCCGCAAATAAAGCCTATACAGAAACTTTTGGGATACCTGCTATTCCTGTACGTTCTGGAGGAAGTATACCAATTGTAGCTCTATTTGAAAAAGAATTAAAAAGCAAAACCATCTTAATGGGCTTTGGGCTCGACAGTGATGCAATACATTCTCCCAACGAGCATTTTGGGATTTTTAATTACTTAAAAGGAATTGAAACCATACCGTTGTTTTATAAATACTTTGTTGAGTTGAGTAAATAAACTAGCTATAAATTAAAATTCCGCTCAAATTGAGCGGAATTTTTTTGCGGCTTCTAAAAAAACTTTTTTCTTCCCAACCAAACTTTTAGTTTAAAAACCGCTAAACTATCAAAACCTCTAATGTCGATACGTTGTACTTCATAATTATTTTTAAAGGGTAATATGTTAATTCTATTTCCTATTCTTAATCCATAGCGAATGCCGTACTTTTTTAATAGTTTGAAAAAATCAGATTGGTAACCGCTGTTTTTTCTATAATATCCGCCATAAGTATAAGCTAAAGCAGGAAATATATTTAATTGTTCTCTCGCTATTACCTCTTGACAAAGTTGTAAATCTTCTTCGATTTTCTCTAAAGAAAGTAAGGCGTAATTATCATGTTTGAAAGAGTGATACCCTAGTTCTATATGAGAGCCTATTTCTACTAATTGCTCTTTATTCATTAGAACCATATTTTCATTTTCATTTATAAATTTGCCACTCCAATCTATTTTTTGGCCTATTCTTCCTAAAACAACAAAGCAAACAGCTTTAAAGTCGTACTGTTTAAGTAATGGATACAAAATCGTATAATTGTCCAAAAAACCGTCGTCAAAAGTAAGTACTACTGATCTAGGTGGTAAAGGCTTCTGCTTACTAATAAATTCATCTACTTCAGACAGCCACAATGTTGTGAAATTATTCTTTTTTAAATAATCAAATTGTGCTATTAAATCCTCTTTTCTTATTGTGATTTGATCTACAAAACCATTTGTTGAAATAGAATGATACTCGAGAATCCTTAATTTTTGTCTTGACAAATAAAATATCTTGAATTGAATATTTAGAAAAAATAAAAATGATACAACGACCAATAAAAATAACCCACTTAAAAAATACAACATACCTATTAAATTATGCGCCAGAATACTCTCTTATTACTACTTGATTTAAAATGTCATTAATTTTATTGCCTATAATTGCTCGGGTTGAGGTGTTCATTAAGAAATCAAATCCCTTTTGAATATACTTTTGCTGTGATACTTCGCAGTTTAGCAATTGTTCTACTTTGTCGGCAAAATCAATTGGATTTCCAACTTCCGCGAGTAAGCCAGTTTCATTATCTATTAAAACAGTGGGTATTCCACCGGCTCTTGCGGCTACAACTGGAACTCTAGAGGCGTAACTTTCTAAAATCACCCCGCCAGTGGCTTCATTTTTTGAGGTAAATAAAAATAAGTCAAATTCGGGTATGCATTTATGTATATCGCTTCTGAAACCAGCAAATACAACCTCTTTTTCTAATCCTTTTGAAATTACTAGTTCTTTGATTGAAGTTTCTAGTGAGCCTTCGCCAATTAGTACGTATTTTGCTTTTAGTCCTCTTTTGTGAAGTTCTTCAACGGCATTAATCCATGTGTAATGGTCTTTAACTTTTTCAAAGGCCGAAACATTTCCTATTATTTTATAGTCTAATGGTATGCCTAATTCTCTATGAAGAAATCCTGTTTTATGTTCTCCAATAAACCTATCTGTATCTACAACGCTCCCTACAACTACTAGTTTTTCACTCTTTTTTATTGCCTTTTTTAACTCAGTAACTACAGGGTCAGATATGCAAACGATTTTACAGATTCCTTTATAATTGTATTTGAATTTGTTTAAAAAATTGGTTCCAATATTTTTAATCATTGTTCGGAACAAAATCATTGGAGTTTTTAGACCGCAAAATAAAGATGAAATAACTCCTAAAGTATGTGATTTACTATTGTGGAGAAGTACTATGTTTGCATTAAAATCCCTTGTAATCTTCTTTAATTGTTTTGCTGTTTTTATACTAAATTGAGATTTATAATCAATGCCTACAACTTGTAAATTCCGTTGTGTGGCTACTTCGAATATTCTGGAATTCTTAGGACACACTATCACTTGGTTATTTACTAAATCATGGTCTCTTAATGACTCATAAATGTCTATAATCATTTGCTCATGACCTCTCCAGACAGTTGAGCATGTAAAATGTAATAAGCGCATAATGAATAATTTATTTAACGAAAGTATTCGTCAAAACTTCAATATAGCTTAAGAGCGACCTTAAAAAAAACTTAAAAATATTTGTAAATAGCTATTTTTATAGTGTAGTCTTTAATTTAAAATATGGTTGATTTGAGTTAAAACCTCATTCCAGCCGTCTCCACACAACTTAAATTCATGGTCAGTAGCCACGTAAGACATTTTAATGCTAGGGCTTAGTTCGTACTTGTTTTTAATTTCAATTCCACCATATTCATCTTGTTCTCCCTGAAGAATTAACATTGGAGTTTTTAAATATTTTAGGTGTTCATATCGTTCGGGTTCTACTCCTTTTTCAGGATGTTGAAAAGGATAGCCAAGGCAGATAATGTGTTTAACTTTTAATTCATCAGCGATTAGGGAAGAAAGTCGGCCTCCTGATGATCTTGAAAGGATGACAATATCTTTTTCATCTCCCAATTTCGAAATAACTTTTTTTAATTTTTGAGAACGATGGACCATTACGTTTTTCCTTGTGATAATTATAAAACTATGATAGAAAGCTCGATAAATAAACTGAGTCCAGTGGATTAGAATTTTTTTAATAGTAGTAGGTATCGATTTTTGCTGGTCTATAATATGTATAAATTGATAAAGTAAATTTCCAGCTGGGTCTTCCCAAATAATTTCATGCTTTGATTTACTTAAATATTCATATAGCAATAAGTTTAATTCATCGTCATTTTGCCAATTATCGCGACCCACTAATAGGATTTTTTTTGAAGAATTCATTCTGAGAAATTAGTTTTTCACTCTTTATTAGCTAATTAAGTGCCTTATAGCGCTGTCAACTGGGCAAATATATAATTTTCATCCTACAAATTTAAAATTATAAATGAAAAGGGGGGTGTTTTTGTAGCTTTTTTAATCCAAAATACGTATTGGTTTATATTGATTTTTTACGTTAACAGGTTCGAGTTCTAATGCTAATTTAGGTCTAACAGCGTTTGCTTAGGTAGTTAAACAATTTAATAATACTGAAAGTAGTTGATAACCCATTCGTTTGCGTGAGGGATAGGAGCTGGCTACCAAAGTAGCGCGGATAGCCCGACAGCATTCTATCAAGGGGCCTTATAAGCATAAAGGATAGTGGCCCCTTGATAGAATGGTGACACGCCCAAGAGAAAATTTACTGTAATTGATACCCAAAATACGGCATATATTCTTCGTGAAAAATAACGCCGTAGTTTTCTAGTTCTTTGAGAATAGGTTGGTAAACTTCTTTATGTATGGGCAGTTGCACACCTGGAGTGGTGATTTTTTTATTAAGGATGAGTAGGCTGGCCATGGCTAGAGGTAGTCCAACGGTTTTTGCCATGGCGGTATAGGTTTGATCATCGCCAATGCAAACCATTTTGGAATCTATTTGTTGTTTTTTACCGTAGAGTTCGAAACCAAATTTATGATACATCACAATCATGTCCTTGTCAGTCGGTTTGAGGGTCCAACTGTCGCTGAGGATTTTTTCGAGAATTTGGGCAGGTGTAGCATTTTTTAGGCCTACTTTTTTAGTACGGCTAAACAAATCGAGCTCTACAAGTTTGTCCCACATAATGTCGTCTGGGTCAATTTTAAGGATGAGACGCATTTTGATTTCGACTGAATCGGTAGGGTGATAAGGCAAGAATGAATTGACATACTGGCGATAAGTCATGTTCTCAGAGTTTTCCATGGTGTAGCTATCGTCAGTCATCCCGAGTTGTACAAACATATGCCAAGCTTTGGAAAATCCAACACGTCGAATAGTGCCTCTGTATAAGGTCAGGACATCATCGAGTCCGTAAACGGAACGGTATTTTAAGGAATCGCGATTAGGATAAGCTTCGAATTTGCCGTAACCCTCAACGGCAAGAAATTCGGTTCTTCGAAATAAATTACAATAGGGGATGTATTTATAAGCCCCTTCTTGTATAAACTTTGCCGACCCGCCTTGTCCAGCCAAAACCACATTGCGTGGTGCCCAAGTGAATTTGTAATTCCATAAATTGGTATCGGATTCGGGGGCTACAAGTCCGCCACAAAA
The DNA here is from genome assembly GCF_034119845.1 of Flavobacterium sp. NG2. Classification (NCBI taxonomy): domain Bacteria; kingdom Pseudomonadati; phylum Bacteroidota; class Flavobacteriia; order Flavobacteriales; family Flavobacteriaceae; genus Flavobacterium; species Flavobacterium sp. NG2. The sequence continues at coordinate 1,174,477 of NZ_CP139420.1, forward strand.
AGATTCAAACAATAGCATTTTTCCGCCTTTTTCACGTACTTCATCAATTACTTTCATGGCACTCATATGATCGATTCCTGGGTCAAGCCCAATTTCGTTCATGAATATCAGGTTGTTGGCTTTTACTTGGCTATCCAAAGCCTGCATTTCGTTACTTATATAAGAAGCGGTAACTAAATGTTTTTTATATAAAATACAATCTCGCGCCACTTCGATATGTAAATGTGCTGGCAACATGGAGATAACAATATCGGCTTTTTGAATGTTTTGTTTGCGTTGACTTTCGTCAAAAACATCTAAGGCAATCGCTGAAGCATTAGGATGATTTAACGTCTTTTTTTGGGCTAGTTTCAATGATAAATCGCCAATAACGAGATGCAGGTTTTCCTCATCTGATTTCTCTAATAAATACCGAATTAAAGAAGAAGCTGATCTCCCTGCACCGATGATTAAAATAGTTCTGTGGTTGGATTGTATCATGGAATTGCCTTTTTAACAAAAATACAAAATAAGTTTTGGGGTTTAACTACAAAGGGCGCAAAGGACACAAAGTTTTTTGAATAGCTATCTTATTTTCTCTTCGTGTCTTAGCGTCTTAGCGGTAAAATTTTTCTTTTCGTCTTTGCGGTAAAAACAATACTTTTGTTATTCAAATTAAGTAAAAATCATGATTGATAAAAAGATAATAGGCACTGGTGCATTAATGGGAATGATAGCAATAATTTTAGGGGCTTTTGGCGCTCATGCTTTGAAGAAAATCTTAACTCCTGAATTGTTGGCTACTTTTGAAACAGGTGTTCGCTATCAAATGTATCAAGCGTTTTTTTTATTACTGCTGCCAAGTTTTAAAATACTGACTGAAAAGACCAAAAAAACTATTTTTTACCTGATTGTTATAGGAGTAATTTTCTTCTCGGGTTCTATTTATGGTTTGGCTACAAACTACTTAACTCCTTTTGATTTTAAGACTATCGGATTCATAACTCCCATTGGTGGATTATTCATAATTATTGGTTGGGGAATGCTGGCATACAATTATTTTAAGAGCAAATCATAAGCTATTCTGCTCATAAATCCTTATCTTTAAAGTATGAATTCTCATTCTTAAAAGGTACTATTTATGGACAGCAATACCACCAAAAAAATCCCTGATTTGGATAAAATAGGGATTCTAAACGCCAAAATACATTATCAATTATCTGCCGAAGACTTACATCAAATATGCCTCGCTAGAGGACAAGGAAAGGAAACTTCAACTGGAGCACTCGCTATCCATACCGGTAAATTCTCCGGAAGGTCGCCTCAAGATCGTTTTATCGTCAAAGATGCCATTACTGAAAATGAAGTTTGCTGGGGAGATGTTAACATCCCTTTTGAATCTGATGATTTTGACGCTTTGTATGACAAGCTCACTTCCTATTTATCAAATAAAGAATTATTTGTAAGAGATGCTTATGTGTGTGCAGAACCTAAATACCGACTGAATGTTAGGGCTATTACCGAAACAGCTTGGTCAAATTTATTTTGTCATAACATGTTCTTAAGATTAAATGAGGACGAATTAGAGCATTTTGAAACCGATTGGACCGTAATTTGCGCTCCGAGTTTTTTAGCTGATCCGATAATAGACAAAACCCGTCAAGGAAATTTTACGCTATTGAATTTCAGTCGAAAAATTGTAATGATTGGAGGAACGGGGTATACGGGCGAAATCAAAAAAGGAATTTTTTCGGCTTTGAATTTTATACTTCCTGTTAAAGAAAAAATTTTATCGATGCATTGCAGTGCTAATGTGGGGCAAAATGGTGAAACTGCTATTTTCTTTGGTTTATCAGGAACTGGAAAAACGACGCTTTCGGCTGATCCTAAACGAAAATTGATAGGTGACGACGAACATGGCTGGACTAAAGAAAATACTGTTTTTAATTTTGAAGGGGGTTGTTATGCCAAAGTTGTCAACCTGTCTGAAGAAAATGAACCTGATATTTATAGAGCCATACGAAAAGGAGCTTTAATCGAAAATGTAGTTTTTAAAACAGGAACTAATGAGGTAGACTTTAGCGATATTTCTATTTCGCCCAATACTCGTGTGAGCTATCCTATTGAACATATTGACAATATTCAGCCAGGTTCTGTTGGAGGTAATCCAAAGAATATTTTTTTCTTAACTGCTGATTCTTTTGGAATTTTGCCTCCCATTGCGCGTTTGACTCCTGGTCAAGCTGCCTATCATTTTATATCTGGTTATACAGCTAAAATAGCGGGTACCGAAACAGGAATTACTGAGCCCCAGCCTAATTTTTCAGCTTGTTTTGGCGCACCCTTTATGCCATTACATCCCACACGCTATGCCGAAATGTTAAGTCAAAAAATAAAAGAAGATGAGGCAACGGTTTGGTTAATAAACACTGGATGGACAGCAGGTCCATATGGAACTGGAAGCAGAATGAAAATAAAATACACTCGTGCTATGATTGATGCTGCTTTGAGTGGCGAATTGGACCAAGTTAATTATCAAAATCACCCCGTATTTGGTATTGCGATTCCACAATCTTGTCCTAATGTACCGAGTGAAGTATTAAATCCTAGAGACACTTGGAACGATAAGGAATTGTATGATATAAAAAGCATAGCATTAGCAGAAAAATTTAAAGCTAATTTTGCTCCTTTCAAGGAGTTTGCCAACGACGAAATTTTGTCAGGAGCGCCGAAAGTTTAAAGGCACATTCATAATAACACAAAAAGTTGTTTTTCAGTAAAATAGATGTTATTTTAGAAGAAACAAACCCCGAAATTGCTCAAAACGAGTCAAAAACGGGGTTTTCTTTTAAAGTGTGATGGCAAAAATAGTACGTTTAAGCGAATTTCAATACAAATTTTCAATTTTTACTATCAATGAAAATTTTGATAGTTTTTACGCCCAATTTTTAAAAACGGATTTGGGTAAAATATACCTTTCAATGCCTTTTTCTGAGCTTAGTCAAGCCTTCAAATTGAAAGATTCTAACAAAGGGACTCATTGTTATTTTAGTCCCAAGGGTAAGATTGCCCTGATGATGTTAAAAAATTACTACGGTTGCTCAGATAAAAAACTTATCGAACTTTTGAACGGTAATATTTTTATGCAGTTTTTTTGCGACATTTTAATCCCTATAGACAAACCCCTGACTAATTTTAAAATCGTGAGCCAAATCAGAATGGAACTCTCCAAAGGCTTAAATATTCGAAAGAGTCAAGAAATATTAGCTAAAAACTGGATTCCATATATGAGTGATTTGGATAAAATTTTTACAGATGCTACTTGTTACGAAAGTGAAGTACGTTTTCCTACTAATCAAAAACTACTATGGGAATGCGTACAATGGAATTACAAACAAATGGAAGCCTTATGCGGCATGTTAAAAATCAAGTTACCAAGAACCAAGTATTTGGATTGGTGTAGACGCTATAATGAATATTCTAAAAAAAGAAAAAAGCAATCAAAACACCGTACAAAAGTAACCAGAGGACTGTTGAAATTATTGTACAAACTTAACGCTGAACTCAATAAAATTGAGAATCAAAATTCTTTTGAAGCTACTAAAAAATACAAAAACCAACGTTCTCTAATCGCTAAGGTGTATCAACAACAGTCTCAAATTTTTAAAACAGGCAAAAGTGTTCCAGATAGAATAATAAGTATTAGTAAAAGCTATATTAGACCTATTGTAAGAGGTAAGGAAGTAAAACAAGTTGAATTTGGAGCCAAAGTCAACAAAATCCAAATTGATGGAATTAATTTTATAGAACATATTCAGTACAGAGCTTTCAATGAAGGTACACGTCTTCAAAGCACGGTTTTTTGCGCTCAAAACTTAACCAAAACTAAAGTAAAAATGCTTGGTGCTGATGCAATTTATGCCACCAATAAAAATCGAACATTCACCACTTCAAACAACATCCAAACCGATTTTGTGCGAAAAGGAAAAGCTGGCAAAAATGAAGAACAGCGTAAAATCTTAGCTAAAGAAATCAAAAAAGAACGCTCCACTCGATTAGAAGGAAGTTTTGGAAAAGAGAAAGAACATTACAATCTAAAAAAGATAAAAGCCAAAACCCAAAAAAGTGAAATGCTTTGGATCTTCTTCGGAATACATACAGGAAATGCCCTGGAAATAGGAAGAAGAATTCTCAAGCAGCAACAAATTTTAGCAGCCTAAAAAAACAAAAAACACCTCCGTGGAGAACGTGCATCTAGTCAATACCTAAAAAAGACTTTTTTGATACATCAGAGTCCGTGAAAAATAAAAATGACCAATTTTGAAACTGAAATTTGGTCATTTTTTTTATTTCTTGGAAAAAATAGGATTACTTCTGAATGTGCCTTTAAAACAATAAAAAAGTCTTGTAATTGAGAACCAATTAGAAGACTTTTTAAACTGTGTCTTTTTTCGAAAGTTTACATATAACTCAAAACTTCTTTTTTAAGGGCGTCATACTCGCCTTGAAGAATCAATCCATTGTCGAGTAGCTTTTTATAGTTCTGTAATTTCTCGAACAACTCATCTTGTGATAATTCGCTCAAAGGTCTTTCTTTGGTTGTCGTATGGATTTCATTCGTATGGAATTCGGGCGGATTCGCCGATACGATTTCAGCAAAATGGGTTACTTCTTCGGTTTCCATTTCTTCAACATCGGTTGCTGTTTCGTCTTCTATTTCAACTGGCGAATTTACAGTATATGTTATATTTTTCAAATTATCCATTTGTTCTTTGGCAAAGGTGTATAATTTTCTCGCCTGTGTTTTCGGAATATAATCAATCGAAATCGTCAATTCAGTTTTAGTTGAAAACGAGAACTCAGAGCCTAATAAATTTTCTTTAACAAATGAAGCAGTAACATCTTCCCAATCATAATCCACAAAATCCATGGATAACCCCAAGTTTTTGGGCTTACACAAAATGATTCGTTTGTTGGTTAAAACAATACTATCTGGAAAAACGGTTATCGCTGGTTTTTTTTGAACACCAATGTAACCCACTTCTTCATTTTTCATTAATAAATCCTGCAATTTTGAGGTTATTTTCTCAATTGCCTTAGGATCTTGGTCTTCATTCAAAAACTTTTTTATTTGGTCTCTCATTTGAACTAAAGCTAGTTTTTATTGTTGTGTAATTTTTTTATCTATATGAAATCGCTATTTGTCCAATTTGAAAAACAATTTTTAGGGAATCTTTAAATGATAATTTAGAACCATCGGCATGAATCCATCTCTTTAAAGGTTGTTCGCAAACTAATTTTTTAGTCTCTTCATCACCATATATTTTTTTCATTCGCATGAAAATTTCGACATCAAAAAGCCATTTTGTCAAGAATTTGGTTTGAAAAGTGTTGTCAATAACATCTTTAGTCATGATTTTAGCGCCACATTGGGTGTCATTAAATTCCATTCCAATCGTTTTTCGAATAATAAAATTAATCATTTTACTAATTATTGCTCGGGCAGATTCCTTAGTAATATCAGCACCCATACGAGCCATTCTAGAACCACTTACTATTTTAAAATTTGAGTTGGATATTGTGGTCGCAAGATCATTGAAGTCTTCAAAATCAGTTGATAAATCGGCGTCAAGAAAACCAATGTAGTTGTATTGTCCTTGTTTAGCTAAATGGAGCATGCCTAAACGTACAGCTTCGGCTTTACCACCATTTTTTTCGCAGTCGTAAATACTAATGTGATCTTCATTACCTACACGTAATTTTTCTAAAACTTCAAGTGTTTTATCTTTGCTCCCATCATTTACAAAACAAAGATGATATCCTAAGTTTGAATTTACAAATGTTTTGAACTCATCACTTAGCAATCGTGTTTCTTCATTGTAACAAGGTATTACAACTCCGATACAGTTATTTTGTATGATTTGATTTTTCTTAGTGTTTGTAGAAGCAGTTTCTCCTGCTCCAATCAGTCTTTTAACTCTGGCGCCTATTTCGCTTAAACTCAAAGGTTTTTTCATGTAATCATCAACTCCTAGATCAAATCCTTTGACAATTATATCTTCATCTGTATTACCAGATAATATCATCACTGGAGTTTTGTGTCCTTTGGTTTTTTTAATGTATTTGGCAATCTCTAACCCGTTTCCATCAACGTTAGACCTATCATTGATATCCCTTGTTTCGGAATCTTCGCTAAAAGGCATGTTGATGTCAGCAATTACTAAATCAGGGGAGTGTTGGTCATATTTCTGAATTCCTTCGGATACATTTTTGGAACTTACAACTTCGTATCCTAGATCTAAAAGGCATTTTTCTAGAGATAATAAAACTAATTCTTGGTCATCGACGATTAAAATTTTCATGTGTATTATTTTTTAGTAGACTTGGTTTAGTAAATATATTAATAATCGTACCTAGTGGCAATTTTTTTTCAATTAAAAATGAAGGTTAAACATATTTTTTTTCTTAATTTACTATAAATACTTTTATGCTTACTTTTACCCTATAATAAAACCCGAATTTTTAGTGAAAGAAAAAACAAATAAATACTTAATTGTTGCACTTCTTATAGGAGTAGTCTTTCACTCAAGTGCTATTTTTTTTACTTTAGAAAGCACTTACGATGCTTTAATTCATATGTTTTTTGCACAACATTATGCAACAAGTTGGTTTGAGCCATGGAATTATAGTTGGTACACAGGATTTACGGTTATGGGTTATCCTCCCTTGGTACATCAAAGTATTGGTTTGTTGTCGCTTATAGGGGGATTAAAATTCGGAATGTTTTCTGTTGCTATCATTGGAATTATTTTATTCATAACGGGTGTTTATCGATACACTTTGATGATTACTGGGGATAGGAATGTGGCAGGGTATGCTTCCATTGTGTCAGTTTTCTCGTCATCCTTTGTAGAAACGCTTCATATATTTGGTCAATTGCCTAGTATTGTTGGAGTTTCTATTTTGATGCATTGTATGCCTGAAATTTACCTTTGGATAAAAACAGGAAGGTTGAAATATCTTTTTCGATCGTTGTCATTATTAGCAGTAACCATTACGTCACATCATGTGACGCCTATTTTTGGAATGATTTTCTTTATTTTTCCATTAATCGGAATGGTGATAATGGATGTTTCAAGGGAACAAGTAGCGTCTTATAAGGAAATTAAGTTTAAATTGTTTTTAGCTACCTTTTTTAAATTATTCAAAAGAATTATAAGTTTTGGAGCAGGTGCTTTGTTTTTAATCATCTTTTGTATTTTTCCATATTGGGTAAATTCAAAAGCAAATCCAATTACACAAGTTCCTATTCCACATGGGAGTAGAGACAATTTTATCGAAGTGACTTCCTCTGGTTTGATGTTTTTTGTTATTCCATGGGGGATATTGTTCTTTATATTACCCTACATTCTTTACCGTTATTATAGCAAAAGATACATTTGTTTTGGATTGTCTATTTCATTGTTAATAATTCTCGGTACGGGGGGAACAACGCCTATCCCTTTGAAAGTATTAGGTGAGACTGCTTTTAATATTTTAACATTGGACCGTTTTACGCTTTGGGCATCGATTATGAGTTTGCCTATGTTTGGTGAATTTGTCTTTCGTTTGATTGAAGGCGATTTAAAAGTAGCAATTCAAAACCGTTTTGGGAGTGTATATCATCGTATTCTAGGCGCTTGTTTTGCGGGTTCTTTTCTGTTTTTTGCGGCTTTTACCATTACGTTGGGTTATTTTAGACCTTTTCAGCCCCAAAAAATAAACACGCTACCCTTAGTAAACTTTTTAAATCAGGATCAGCACGATCAATGGCGCTATTTGCCTCTGGGTTTTGGTGATCAAATGGCTACGCTTTCCTCGCAAACTAAGGCTAAAACTGTTGATGGAAATTATCACTCTGCCAGAAGATTGCCTGAATTGACAACACGAGCTATTGAACGACTTGAGAATTCAAAATTTAGAGGAATGGAAGGTATTGGTTCGCTGCAACAATTTTTGACTGTTCCTGAAAAGTACAATTTAAAATATGTTTTTTCGAATGATAAGTTTTATGACCCCATACTTTATTTTTGTGGGTGGCACCGACTGTCATTACTAGAAAACGGAATTATGGTATGGGAAAAACTAAATGTTGCCCCTTTACCCAAAGTGCTTCCAAAAGATGAGGTTCCTGTTTATCTTAAATTGATGTGGGGCATCATTCCGATACTAACTATCATAATTGCTTTTGTAATTAATGTACAAAGCATTTTTTATAAAGCGTTAAAAATAAAAAACGAAATAAAGCCTGATTTTTTCAAGTTTGTGGTGCCTTATAAAAACTTTCCATTTAAGTTAATCGTTGTTTTACACCTTTGGGTTGTTCTGCTCTTAGGCGTTATAGGCTATGCAATGTATCAATTCTATATATACAATGCGACACAAATTACACCCACAAATGTAGTTAAATCCTATTATGATGCTCTAGATTATAAGTATTATGAAAAAGCACATTCTTTTATAGACCCCAAAAGTAAATTGTCCATTTCGCAATTTATGCTAGAGACTTCTGTAGCAGATGGGATTTTAAATTCTTATGCAAAATTAGATGCTATTGATATCGAAATCATCAAAAGTGCTGAAAATAGAGCGACTCTTGTTGCTAAAACGAAATGGATTACTCCGCTGCAAATCATCAATAAAGATTTTTATCACGAAACGATAAAACGAAAAGGGAAATGGTACATTTTGCCTCAAAAACAGCCATTGGACATTCCACCGGATCAATTTTTATTTGACAATACCACCTCTTATTTTAAGCAAGGAAGACGTAAAATAACTACCCAACAAACCTATCATGAGGATGTTTTAAAGCAACCAGAACTGGAAATCTTGTCGGCTAAACTTATTCGATATAAAAATGAATACATAATTATTGGAGAATTACAAAACATTGACAACTTCCCTGCTGATGTGGTGCTTAAATCAACTTTATACAATCAATATGATCAAGTATTGGCAACATTTAATGCTAAAGATGTTATTAAGCATAAAATAATGCCCAAGGAAACAACTAGCTTCAAAGTGAATTTTGAGGAGGTTTCATGGCTAAAAAAGGATGTGGTGCAACCTACAACTTTTAATCCAAACGAATTTACACCTAAAGATATCAATGAAACGCCGGCTAACTTTGATATTCAATCTGCAGGAAATGTGGCTATAACCGATTTTTATACGCAAGTAGCCTTGTCTGATTTAACCATTGAAAGGAACCGTCTGAAAGGAACTTTGTTTAATTATGGGATTCAAGAGGTGACTGTTCCCGAGTTAATAATATCGTATTACACTGCTGAAAAAGAATTATTATATGTAGATCATTACTTTTTAAGAGAAGGAATTCGGGTGCAACGCAAGCAATATTTTGATTATGAATTGTTAGATTTATCAAGTTGCCGTATTATTTTATCATCCTTAGAAACTTGCTTTGTAAACGGTTTGCCAAGTGGAAACCTTGCTAGAACGATTATCCCAATAAGAAATAAAGCTGTTGAAAAAGAACTGCTTCAAAAAGTAAATGGCAAGGGGTTTAGTTATATTAAAATAGAAATGAATAATTATATAGGTAATCCAAAATGATAAAAAAAGCGATACATAGTGTGCTGCCATTTTTGTTCTTTTTCCTATTTGTTTTTGCAGCTTCAAAAATAAGTACCGAAAGAACAACCTTTCGCTTACAAACAACTCAAGAAAGTTTTGTGGCTGGAAGGCCTATTGCATTAACTTTTTCAACTCCTTCAAAATCGAATCAACCACAACTATTGCTGATTCATACCTATGGCAAAACAGTATTGAATACTGAAAATAACAATGGCAAACTAGTTTTTAAAATCCCCTCGATTTATAGTTTAAAAACAGGGGTTGTTTCTTGGTATTTAGTAGAAAATAAAAAGAATGTTGCTTCGGGTAATTTTACAATTGTACCCAATGACGCCACGCCTACAGTATTAGAAAATTATCTAGGCCCGCCAAGTTTATTGACTGGAACAGAACATTTCACAATGATGGTGGCTATTCCAACGGATAGCTATGACAACCCAAAGCAAGACAATACTACCGTTGTTATCAAAGATCAATTTTTAGAAGATATCACTGCAACCGAAAAAAAGACAGATAATTTTATAGCTTGGAAAAATATTTATTCTAGGACAAAAGCAGGTAAGATGTTGGTTTCAACAGCCTGTAATACTACTGATTCAAAGGAATTTGAAACAGATATTCAACCGTCGCCTAGTGAAAATTTCACTATCAAGTATAGTCGGCCACATAAATTTGCCGATGGCAATCAAATCACCTTCATAGAAACTTCAGTCATACGAGACAAATATGGGAATCTAGTGGGCGATGGAACATTAGTTACTTTTCAAGTCACTACTCAAAATAATATTTTGCTTAAGACTTATGCCGCAACGATAAATGGTATTGCAATAGGGCAACTTTTGCATCCTGATCATCAAGATACTTATACAGTTAAAGGATATGTAGTAGGAATAGCCGAGAGTAAACCTATTCAGATAAGTTATAACGCCCTCATTGACCATTTTACCTATAAATTCACCGAAAAAAATAGAGAAATAACTGTTGGTCCGTTACGAAGTTTTATGAAACAAATCGTTCCTGATGGTATAAAAGTAGAATTGAACATATTCCATAAAGATGAACTGATTGAAACTAAAATTGTTGAGACCCAAAAAGGGATTGCCAAATTTTATTTATTGACACCTTTTTATAAAAAATCAGAATATCAATTTGAAATTACCACTTTAGGTATCACTCAAAAAACAGAAGTAAAGAAATATGAAACTAATTAACAACCGAAATATTTTCAAAGCTGCATTCATACTTTCCTTTATTGTGATTAGTGTTTTTACGATGTTGGGTATGGCTAAAATATTGGATTATCTAAATACTGGTGCAGAGAGAACTTCGATGTTACATCTCGAAACCGAAAGTGAAGATGTTTATTTGCCTAAAGTGACTTGGACAAGTCTAGATAATCCAGCTCGTGAGATGGAGAAAAATACATTAGGGAAGCTCGAGAGAGATTATCTTTTTTCTTGGTATGTAAAAAACACGGCCTTAAAAACCAATAATTCCGAAGGAATAGATGATTACTACACTACTAATACTCGTTTGAATTTGTATCGTACTATTAAATACAATAAAGAACATCAAATAAGTATTGAAAACACTACAATAAAGCATTTTCCTAAACTACAATTTTACAGTGAAGACGGTCAACTAGTCGTTTTTACAGATAAAAATGTAATTGAATATCAAAAAGTGTATCAAAACAAGGAGTTGCTTACCACGGTACAAGACACAGCAACGTATAAAGTAATGATGTTACTAGAAGATGGTTTCTGGCGTGTGCGCCATGTTTTGAAAATGAAACCGGAAGCTTTTGCTCCTGATACTATAAAGGCGCATCCTGTGTATACAATCAAAAACAACCAAATTCTTCAAAATAAATTACCCTACACCATCAAAGGCATTAATTATTATCCTAAAAATTCAGCTTGGGATACCTTTGGAGAATTGTTTAATAAGGACACCATTGCAGCTGATTTTGATATTATTAAAAAAGCGAAACTAAATACGATTCGGATTTTTATTCAGTATGATGATTTTGGGAAAGCTAAGATTATCCCTGAGAAAATGAAGAAGTTGAAAATCTTTTTAGATTTGGCGGAAGCCAAAAAACTAGCAGTAATTGTCACCCTTTTTGATTTTTATAGTGATTACTCTCTGGATAGCTGGACTTTAACGCATCGTCATGCTGAGCAAATTGTTTCTGCTTTTAAAGAACATAAAGCCATACTTGCTTGGGATTTAAAAAACGAGCCCAATTTAGATTTTGAAAATAGAGGCAAAGACAATGTATTGAGTTGGTTAGACCACATGGAAACTGTCATTAAGGAAAATGACCCGAATCATCTGGTTACCATAGGTTGGTCAAATTCGGTTGAAGCAATCAATTTGGCCTATAAAATGGATTTTATATCCTATCACTTTTACAATGATATAAAGCACATTGAATATGAGACCAATTTGCTTTTAAAGACGACTAAAAAACCAGTCGTTATTCAAGAATTTGGGGTGCCGTCTTATGGGGGAGTGTGGAATTTTTGGGAGGGAAGTCTCGAAAAACAAGCCGCTTATCATCAGAAAATGCAGGCTTATTTCAAGAAAAACAACTATTCCTTTATGTCTTGGACTCTTTACGATTTTCCACATGTTCCGGATCAGGTGGCAGGTAGATGGCCTTGGCAAAAAAACAGGCAAACAAAATTTGGGTTTATTGATGAAAAAGGAGTCAACAAACCCGCATTTAAGTATATTTCTAACTAAAAAATTATTTTTTAGATTGGATAATTTCTTTGAAAGTATCCATGTACATATCTGTAATTTTATCCATGGATAAAGCACTGGCTGCTTTAAAGTTTTGAATGGCAATCGCTTTTCGATTGTCATCATTATTGATGATCTTCTCTATGGCTTGAGCCAAAGAGTCAGCGCTTTCAGGGTCAAAGAATTCGCCTTTATAGCCTTCCTCTTCTACTAATAAAGCGAGGTCGCCTAAATCAGGCATAACCACCGCTTTACCATAACTACCCGCTTGATGCAAAACTCCTGAGCTACCAGTTGTTGAGGTATATGGAAAAGCAACTACAGTACTATCGCCAAAGATTACGGGAACATCTTTCTCCTCAACATAACCTGTAAAACGAATTCCTTCAACGTCTTTGTATTTTTCTTGCACAGCAGCAAGATATCCTGGAGTATTTGGGCTATCGGTTCCTGCAATGACTACTTCAATTTTCTCCGAACTGCGTTGTCTAATTAAGACAGCTGCTTCGATAAGGATTTCTACTTTTTTATAGGTGCCAAATTTCCCAAAAGCCATGATTTGTTTTGGCCCAGGAGCCAATTCAAAGGATGGTTCTTCAATACTGTCAAAAGTACCGTGGGGAATTACTTTAACATTGTTAGTCTTGTATTTGTTTTGTAAAACGGTAACATACTTATTGATGGTAACGGCTACAATATCCGATTTTAATACAAAACGAGTAAGTGTTGTTCCTATAAAATTATATACTTTTTGTGCGAGTTTATTATCTGTAAATCCAGCGCTTTCTAAATCTACTTGTTCTAAAATATTATGTAATAATGAAACAGTTGGAATTCCATTCATTCGTAGAACAGCAGGAATCATCAATCCCAAAGCTGCAGGAACTTTTTTGTCCCCAAACTTCATAAATTGAAGATTGATTAAAACAGCATCTGGTTTTTCTTCCTGAATAGCTTTGTTTATTGAGAGAATATTTCCGTAACTATTAAAAGACCAACATTCATTTACTTTTATTTTGTTGCTATTTTCAAAATCTAATTGTTTGGGTTCGATTGTCTTATCGGCTAAAACAACTACTTGGCTTACTTCATCTTTTTGGGCAAAATTTTTAATTAAGTGGTAACCGTATTCATTTAATGTTACCTTACTAGGTGGAAAAGCAGTGATTACAGCGATTTTCATATATTTTAGATTTGGGATTGACTAGTTAAATATAAAATGAAATTTTAGATTATTACTTTTTATTTTTATAAAAGAAGTAACAAAGTTGAAAAAATAACAAAATAACCATAGCAATAATTTGCATGTGTACTACTTGTTCTAATGAGTTGTGATTGAGTATGATTAAACCTATTTGTGTAGAACCTAAAATAGCCGATACCACTACAGGCATGTATTGGTTGAGTGATAAATAATAATAAGCAAAGATATTAGCTACCGCAAATAGAGAAGTGGCCAAAGCATATTTCCACAATAGAAAAGAAATAGAAACATATTGCTTTCCAAACATTACATTGACTACAAATTCAGGGAACAAGGCGGTAAAACCTACGATAAAAGAAGATAACAACACAATGTATCCTACGTATTTTAATAAAATAGGTAAGGTGTCTTGCTTGTCCTTTTTCATTTGGATTACCTTAGGAAGTAGTAGCATTACAAACATCCAAGCTACAAAATAAACAACACGACCTATAAGTGCTAATGAGGCATATAATCCTGCTTGTTCATTGTCAAAAAAATGTTTTACGAGTATAATGTCACTATTATTAATGATAATTTGTGTGAGCTCATAAAACGCAGTCAACGCAAAAAAGATAGTAATAGATCGAGTATCAATTTCAGTTGTGGCTATGGTATTCCAGCCTTTAAAAAGTATTTTTTGAAAAGGGAAAATTCCAAATACAAATGAAATAAGGATGCCTGAGGCAACAATGATAGAACTTGGAACAGCAGGAAATAAATAAAGACCTAATATTGTAAGTAGTAATCTACTGGCCATTTCAGTTTGATAAGTAGTAGCTAGTTTATTCAAGACATTTTGACCTTGATACAAACCTCTATTAACACTCATCATAAAGTAGAGCGGGATGCCTATTCCAAAAATAAAGAACATTGATGCTGTTTGAGTATGAAAAAGAGTTTGCAATTCTTGATAAAAAACGACGATTAAAACTCCAAATAAGACCCCTAGGAAACTTGCGTATTTTGTGATTAATTTGATGAAACTTAATAATTCGTTTTCTTCAAATAATACGGTATACTTGGCTGTTACAATTTGAAAAGTCATCCCTACAAACGAGAGAATCAGTAATAGTGTTATTAAAATGGCTGCATCTGAAAATTCAGAAGGTCCTAAAATGCGGCCTAATAATAAATTGTAGAGATAATTTCCGCCGTTGACTAATAATATCGTCAACATAAACAGCTGTTCGGGTCCTAACTTTTTAGTAATAGAAGATAGTAGATTTGGGGATATCTTCATTCTTTTATCTTTTTTTTTGATATAATATTTACAATAATATTTCCTCTAGTTGCAATTGACTAAATTGTTTGCTTACCTTTTTGTTTTTTCTTCCAATGATAAAAAACATTTTTTGTGTAGGCTGAATTTTATTTTGCAACATCACCATTCTCCTTACTGCATATTTGTCAATTGAATGTACTTTTTCTAATGACAAAACAACACCTCTAGATATTGTTAGAACATGAGTTAAATGATTTTCTAAATATACATAATTTTGAGAATTTAACAAACCTTTTATTTCATATACTCCTCCAGTATCAGTTATTTGAAAAGCCATAATTCTTGTTTTAATATTTAATTTACAAATATCAGTTTTTAATGTATTTCTTAATTTTATTATAGACGAATGGACTGTTTCTGTAGATGAAATATTACGATATTATCATTAACTTGCATCACTGAACCCCAGAATTTAATAACCATGAAATTATCACAACGCCTCTTTTTTTTATTGATATTTATTTTAAGTTTTTCATTACAAGCACAAGAGATGAAGACAGGATTTGAACATCTTGAAAAAGGAGAGTTTGCAAAAGCCGAAGTTTTTTTTAAAAACATATTAAAAGAATATCCTGACAATAAAACCGCTCGTTTGTGTTATGCTAGGGCTATAGGACTAAATCAGCAAGCAGAAAAAGCTTTGGTTAATTTTATTGAATTAAAAAAAGAATATCCTGGAGATTTAGAAATAGAACTGAATTATGCTGAAGCCTTATTGTGGAACAAGAAATTTAGTGATGCTAAAGTGTTTTATAGTAGTCTAGTAGCGAAAAATCCAACGAATTTTGTAGCCCATTTAGGTTTTGCCAATACTTTATCCAATCTGAAAGAATATCCTGAGGCTTTAGCAAATGTAAATAAAGCTTTGACTCTTTCGCCAAATAATCCTGGCGCATTGATATCTAGAAAATATATTAAGTTGGGATTTGCTTACCAATATGTAAAAGAAAAGAAATTTGCTGAAGCAGAAGTTTTTTATGATGAAATCTTAACTGATTTTCCATTGGATAAGGAGACCTTAATGAATAAAGCGAACATGTATTTGGTTACAAAGGACATTGAAAAAGGTAAAGCTGTATATGGTCTTTTGGCTAAAGATCAGCCAGTGATTGCATTGAACGGATTGTCATTGTTAGAACATAACGATAAGAAAGATAAAAAAGCACTTGAGTTAGCGTCGGAGTCTATAGGGATATCTAAAGCATTAGAAGATGAGGCATTGAAGAAACAAACGCAAGAACGTTATGTACAAGCGCTAATTTGGAATAAGAAATACAAAGAAGCTGGAACTGAAATCAGTAGTTTAGAAAAAAAGTTTCCTAATGAAAATTGGGTTTTATCGTTGGCTGCTACACTGGCAATTTATAAGAGTGACTTTCCTGAAAGTATAAAGTATTATGAGACTATTCTAGAAAATGATACTAAATCATTTGATGGGAATTTAGGAATTGCAAATGCCTTTTATGCTTCGGGTAAGATATCGAAAGCTTATCAAGCAGCATTAACTACTTTAAGTATTTTTAATAATCAAGGGGATGCGCTTAATTTTGTTAAAAAAATTGAGGATGAGTTTACACCCTTTGTAGAAGAGAAATTTAGCTATTCTTTTGATAATGGAAACAACACTGCTCTTGCTTCTCGGACTTTAATTAGTTTTCCTTTGTCAACTAAATGGACTGTTAATACAACTTATCAATTTAGAAAGACTGAAAATACAGTAACCAAAGTAGATGCTAGGAGTAATGATTTTATAGTAGGAGCGAGTTATCAATTTCACCCTAAGATTAGCTATACTTTTGAAGCTGGAATTAATTCCGCAAACTCTACGACTGTGAGCTATAATCAAGCTTTAATTAATACGTATTTTAAAATAAAACCTTTTAAGTTGCAAGATTTAGAATTAGGATATAAAAGAGAAATGCAAAATTTTAATTCAGATTTGATTGACAAGCAAATTGCTACTAATAATTATTACATGAATTATAATCTGAGTACTAATTTTAATTTTGGATGGTTTACTCAATATTTTTTCACTTCTCAAACAGATAACAATAGTCGTAATTTATTGTTTACTTCTTTTTATTATAACTTCATGTCAAATCCTGTTTTAAAAGGAGGATTAAATTATCAATATATTGCATTTAAAGACCGTGTACCTGCGGATTATTTTAGTCCAAAGAAATTTAATGCTGTGGAACTTTTTATCGAATTATTAAAAGACGAAAAAATAACTGAAGTAAAAAGCTGGTTTTACAATGCTAATTTAGCCACAGGTTATCAGTTTATTGAAGATAATAGCAAGCAATGGACTTATCGTATTCAAGCTAAATTTGGATATAGATTTAATGATAGATTATTAGCAAATTTATATGGAACTCGAAGTAATATTGCATCTACTACAGCTGCTGGATTTACATTTAATGAGTTTGGTCTTCGTCTAAAATGGAATCTTACTCAGAAGCCTATTTTTAGACTGAAATAATGATTATCCATTATGAAAGAAAAGGAGCCATCATGTTTGATGGCTCCTTTTTTAGTAAAAAAAAGACTGCTCGTGGTAGCAGCCTTTTCCAACTAAACAATAGTTAACAATTAATTTGTTTTGGAATTGTTTGTTTGCTTTTATTTCAATGTATCAGGTATTTTAATATTTAATAATAGCTATAGTTTTTGAAAACGTGTTGTCTTAATTATAATTTTGGGTCAAAAAGAGTGTGAAATGGTATGGTTTTTAAATTTCCTTTTTATTATATAGTGTAAAGGTATGGTGATTATGGAAGGAAAATAAGATTTTTCGTCAGAATCCAATTTACGATAGACGAATGGTTATTTAATGTAGATTACCTTAATAGGTAAAATATAAAAGCCTATTTTGAATTGCTTCAAAATAGGCTTTTATTATAAGATAGGAAGAAAATATTAATTTGCCATTTGCAAATTATCTTCTTTAAATCCTATTAATGTCCTTATTTCATAGGTGTTAGGTAGGAATGTCTCTTCTTTTGATCGAATTAAATGATCTTCGATTAAAGAGCTATGAATGATAATCGAAGTTTCATCTTTTTTTAAACGTTGTATTTCGTACTTACTCATAGGACCTGCCCAAGCTGCATTATAACAGTAGCCAATTTTATTTTTTCGGACAAAAGTAATATGCTTATCGTTAATCATTGACCACCTAAGAGATATTAAATAATAACCACTTTGGTTTTCAGGTAAAAAACTGTCATTAGAAGAAAATCCCGTATTTGTAATAATCACTCCCATAATATTTAGTCTAATATTAGATAGCTAATATAGAGATAATTAGGTTAAACGGCAATATTTATCGATGAACGACTTGTTTTTTGTTTATTTAGTAGGTTAAGAACTACAAAACATCTATTCTGTTTAATAATTCACTTCTGTTTGAACGGCTTATTGGAACGACTTCTTTACCAATTAGGATGCTATTGTCTTCAATATCAATAATTTTTTTGATGTTAATGATATAGGAACGATGTACTTTTATAAATAAATCAACCGGGAGCTTTTCTTCAATTTTTTTTAACGACGAATGGACAATATAATTTTTAGCTTCGGTTTTAATGTGGATATAATCCCCTTTGGCTTCAATAATGGTTACTTCTTCTAAATTGATTTTAATTAGACGTCTGTCTACATTAATGTAAAAGTCACTTGTAGGTTCTTCTTTTGCTGTTGAGGTATTAGTAAAACTAGTAGTTGATGAAGCTAAGGCTTGTACTTTTTCAATGGCCTTAATAAAACGAGCTTCAGTGATTGGTTTAACTAAGTAGTCAATAATGCATTTGTATTCAAAAGCTTCAATTGCAAAGTTTTTGTCAGAAGTTACAAGAATAATATGAGGAGGATCTTTAATAGTTTGTACAAAGTCAATACCTGTGAAATTAGGCATATGAATGTCTAAAAAAACTAAGTCAACAGTTTCTTGATTTAAAAATTTGATTGCTTCAATTGCATTTGAAAATTCTCCCAAAATATTTATTTCAGGATGATTTAAGTTAATGAACTGAGCAATTATGGCTCTAGCTAATTCCTCGTCATCTACAATAATGCAATTCATTTAGGCAGTGTTTTTATAAGTCTTTCACAAACTCCTGCATGAGATTTAATATTGTTTCAAATTCATCTTGCAGCGTCAAAGAATTCTGTTTTAAATTTTCTTCGAAATCAGAAGCAATATAATAACTTTTTTCGAGACCAAGAATAGAAACTTTATGTTTGAGTTTGTGCACAGCTTGAGCAGCTTGAATATGCTTGTTGTTTAAAATTTCATTTTGATACACTTCTATTTCAATAGGGAGTTCTCGTTTTAAAATTGAAATTAGTTTGTTCTTAAATTCAATATTATCGCCAGATAAGTTGTTTATGTATTCTAAATTTGGAGTTTCCATTATTTTTTAGGTATTGTAAAGTAAAAAGTACTTCCTGAATTTTCTTGGCTTTCAAGCCAAATTTTTCCAGAATAATATTCTATAATTTTTTTTACTATTGATAAGCCAATTCCTGAAGAAGTAGCGTCATTTTGTAATTTTGAAAAGATATCAAATATTTTGTTATGATATGCTTCGGGTATACCATTACCATTGTCTTTCACATAAAAGGTAAAAGCATCTTCGTTTTCAGTAACGCCTAATTCTATTTTAATGATGTCATTATTATTGTATTTAATTCCATTTTGAATTAAATTTTGAAATAATTGTCTGAATCTAAAATCATTTCCTTTTAGCTTTGGTAATGGATTATTTATTGTAATTGTGGTGTTTTCTGATATTTGAAGGGTGTTAATTATGTCTGAAACTAAAACATTTAAATCAATAAAAATATCGTCAACTTGTTTTTCAATATAAGAATAGTTTAATATTCCTTTTATAAGTAAATCCATCTTTTCTACATTCGATAAAATGAGATTCAAAGATTTTAAATTTTCTTGATTCATCAAATTAGCATTATCTTCAATAAACCAATTGATAAGTGTGTCAATGCTACGCAATGGTGCTTTTAGGTCATGAGATACCATATGGGCATATTCATTTAGAGCTTTATTCTGTTTTTCAAGGTTCAAAAGCAATTCTTCTCTTTGTTTGTTGATTTTTATAATTTCTAGAGATTGCTTTTTAATATACTCTGATGAATCAAAATTTTCTTTTTTAATCGATAATTCTACATCAAAATTCATGGAATCTAATATAGATTGTAAATTTTGATTGATTTCTTTTAGACTTTCAGCTTCATCTCTCAATTTTTGATTTGCCTCAAAAAGTTCGTCAGAACTAATTTTCATTGCACGTTGAAGCATATCGATTTGACTTTCATAATTTTGGTATGAATCGTTCACAGCCTCTAAAAACAGATCCAAATCGTTCAGGCCACCTTTTAATTTTTTATCTATTTGTCGTTTTAATAATGGGTTCATTATTCGCTGATTAAGGTAAGTGTCATTGTTTGATTATGAAGTTCGCAGGCTTGGTTTCCATTAAAAGGAGCCATTTCGCCATAAGAATAAAAACCAGTCATGGGGATTGATTTTCCGATGGTATCTCTTACTTGTTCTAACTCTTCTTCAACACGCTGATTCATGACTAATTTTCGTCCAATACAACTTACTATTATAGCTAATTCTGGTTTTGTAACCCTATGGTCCATTGCGTAACATGCGGCTTTATGAGCTCCTTGCGCAATACCGTCTACTGAGGCCATCATCAATTGAACTCGTGAGTTTTCAGGAACATCACCTGCTAATATCATGGATTGTTCTTTATGATTGATATTTAAAATAGTACGTACAACAGGTGTTTTTTTGTTTTCAGGGGTAACATTTAAAGGATACAATAATGACGCTTGAGGTAATTCGTTAGATTTGTCACCTAAATATTTTTTATACAAATCTAGTGCTGGTTGTCCATCAATTTCGTATAATATGTTTTCTTCTGATTTAGTGATTACTCGTTCGGGTCCAAATGGGATCCATCCTCCGAAACTAGAATACGATATGTCTAAGCTATTGCCATGCAGTCCAATCAAAATGACTTCGCCTTCTTTAGGGTCTTCTTTATAGGAGGCAATAGTTTTTTCAAATCGTGCATCATCACCACACATTCCTCCAGTTATAGAAATATTTGAATCAATTTTGGATTCTAAACCATTAATTAATGAACTTCCGTTTACAAAACTTCCTTCAGATAAAACAAATAAGTGTTTAAGATTTGTTTTGGGAATTTTATTATATAATGTTTCGCCTAATTTTTTCCCATCTTTATTGAAATCTAAAATATTTTGTCGTTCGACAATAAAGTTACTTTTTTCAAACTCAATTGCTGTAACGGAAATAGATTCGTCATGTACATTACAACCGAGTATTTCCCCAGACGAAGAACCAAAAACGAGATGTTCATATGGAAATTCTTGTCGAATATCAGCAATAATTTCAGGTTTTTCTAACAAAAAGCGATTTCCAAAAATTAAAACTAATGGATTTGTTAGGGTACTTTTTTCCTGATAGTAATTCCAATCTTGATTTTCTACTTTATATGCTTGAATAATTTTCATCGGTCTATTTGTTTAATCTTACAAAAAAAGTAGTGCCTATTCCTACTTCGCTTTCAATCCATATTTTACCTTTATAGAATTCTATAATTTTTTTGACAATAGATAACCCTAGTCCTGTTGAATGCTTACTGTTAGTATAGGCTTTGAAGGTCTCGAATATTTTTTCATGAATATCCTTAGGCATCCCTACGCCATTGTCTTTCACTTGGAAAACATAATGATCTTCAAATTCCTCTGACATAATTACTACTAGCCCCTCTTTTTTGTCAATATAATTAACCGCATTCCCTATTAAATTTTGGAATAACTGTTGAATTCTAAAACGGTCTGCTTTAATGATAGGTAATTCATTATTTATGGTAATTGTTATGTGTTCGGGGATATGAATAATATCAATAATACTTTTTACAATATCATGTACATTCACATTCTCATTTTTGGATTCTTCTTTGTCAATTTTAGAGTAAGTCAGAATTCCTTCGATCAGGTGATCCATCTTTTCAATTTTGTTTTCAATCAATGAAAAGTATTTCACAGTTTGTGCATCAAAGTTATTTTCGTTTTCCTCTTTTATCCACGAAATTATAGAATTCATGCTTCGTAACGGTGATTTTAAATCATGTGATACAATTTGAGCATAATCCTCCAATTCTTTATTTGTTTTTGCTAAATCTTCAAGTAAAATTTCTTTTTGTTCTTCAAGTTCTTTTTTCTTTGTAACATCTTCTTCAATAGCAAAAAATTTAATAATCTCACCTTTTTTATTGTACAATGCTTGTCCTTGAATGCGTACCCAATATTTCTTTTTGTCTTTTGAGTAGTTAATGATTTCACAGTTAAAAGGTAATCCTTTGGATATTTGTTCTTTCATATAATGAACCGTTTCCAAGTTGGTTTCTTCTCCTTGTAATAGGTGTCCCGGTTTTTTACCTGTGATTTCTTCAGCGTTATAGCCTGCCATTTTTAGAAAACTTGTATTTGCCCATTCAATTTTTCCTTCAGCATCACAAATAATTACGGCATTAATGTTTTTTTCGGCAATTAAGGATAGTAGGTATAGCTTTTCCTCTTGTTCCTTTTGTTCAGTGATATCCAAGTGTATCCCAATCGAACCAATGGATTCCCCGTTCATATTATAGTTTGGAGCACCGCTTACTAGCCAAGTTTTAGGGGTGTTGTTTTTATTAATAATTTTTACTTCATATGAATCTGTTATGCCTTCTCGTCGTAAATTTTCCTTCGACTCTACAATTTTTTGGCTTTCTGGAGTTAAAAATAATTCCCCTGCTTTAGCTCCAATTAATTCTTTAAGTGAATAGCCGCTCATGTCAATAAAACTTTGATTAGCCATTGTTATGACATCATCTAAGTTTACCTCGAGTAAGCCTAAATTCATATTGGCAATAATGTTTCGGTATTTTTCTTTTTCGATTTGCAAACTGTCATCGTATTTCTTTTTTAGGGAAATGTCTTCAAGAATTGCAAAATATTGAGTTGCTTTGCCATTATGGTCTTTTATGGGTTGTCCTTTGACTCTAGACCAAAAGTTCTTTTCGTTTTTGTGGTTATGAAATAATTCTACTTCAAATGATTCTCCTGTATAAAAGGCGTTGACCATTCTTCGTATTTCTTCTTTATCAGTTTGAGGGGTTTTCCCAATTTCAATTGGAGTTTTTCCAATAATTTCTGCTCTGCTATATCCAGTTAGATTTAAAAAGGAATCATTACACCAAAAAATAGTACCATCAAGTTTTGTAAATACAACACCATTCGGATTAGCACTAGCTACATAGGAAAGTCGGTTTAACTCTTCTTTGTCTTTCTTGAGTTGGTTTTTTTGTTTGTTGATTGTTAATAATAATTCTTTTAATTCTTTAGAAGAATTTTCAGAGTTATTAAGTACATGAAGTAAGTCTAGAAGAGGGTCATGGTGAGCAAAATCGTCAAGTACTAGTTTTTTTTCAATAACGTCATTCATGGAGGTAAACCATGGAGTTCCTACAAATAATAAATTTCCATCAATTTCTTCAAACTGGCCACGAAGTGAAACTCCGTTAGGTTTGTATTCAAGTAGGATATGCTGGTCGTTATTTTTAATAATTTCATGAAAAGTAGGCTGGATTAAAAACGGCCTTTTTATTTCAAAAAAATCTAAAAAAGAATAGTTATTGCGTAGTTCTGAACCTATTTTTGATAAACTTTTACCGTAACTTATAATTTGTAAATCAGGTGAAATTAGAATATAAAACGGAAACAATCTGTTAAAACTATCTTCATTAAATTTTAATTCTAACTTTGTCATTTACCAATTTATTTTAAATATTTCGTGTGTGTGTCCAGTGTTTCTTGACTGTATTAATTCCAATTCAACGGGAGTGTTATATACAATTCCTAAGCCTTGAATAATTCCTTTGACAAATGCTTGTAAGCCTTGTCTATGTGAAAAATAATGTAGGTGTAAACTACTTTCGGCTATATCGCTAACTTTAAATTCAGGAGGGCTTAATTTAGGGTAAATTAACATCACTCTGTTGTGAAAGTTAGGTAAATTCACTAAAAAGTCTTTAAAATTGTTACCTCCAGACTCCATTAATCCGGGGTATTTTTCCTTAGTTGTTTTTACAACCCACCATTCTCCAAATGTAACTAAAACGGCATCAAGAGACATATCCATTTCTTCTGATACTGCTATTGCTAATTTAAAGGTCACTTCATCATCGTACACTTCATTGCTAAGAAAAAAATCATCTTCTACTCCACTTCTTTTATGAATGGCCTGCCATTTTTCTTCGCCAAAATTAGAGATGACTAAGTCTTCAATAGATTTATTAACTATTCCGTACATAAATTTAGCTCGTTATTAATTCATTTGAACTCCAATACTCAATCATTTTTTTTATCCTGTCAACGTAATCTTCATATTTCAAAGGCTTTATTACGTAGCCAGCGATTCCTATTCGATAACATTCTAAAACATCTGTATGATTGTTTGATGTAGTTAGTATGATTGCTGGAATGTATTTTAAATGCTCATCAGCTTTTAATATGCCTAAAAATTCGATTCCATTAATTTTGGGCATGTTTAAATCCAAAACTATAATGTCGGGAACAATCTCTCTTACCTTCAATATTTCTATTGCTTCCTCACCATTGTTGGCTTCAATGATTTTGTGACTCATCTTTAAGGTGCTTAAAACTCTATTGAATTTCATTACCTCAATTTCATCGTCTTCAATAAGTAGTATGTTAAGTGGTTTGCTCATTTTGATTGGATATAATTTGATTTTTAAAAATAGATAAATTAAATAGAATTAAGACGGAATTTCGCCGACATTTTAATAAACTTAGTTGAATGGTAAAAAAGTATCGATGAATGAATGCTATATTAAGAGTTAGAAATCAAGTCTTGTATTTTTTTAGTTAAACTTTTAAAAACTAAATCATAAGAATGATCGATTAATTCTTTAATCAAATCGTCTGGTACTTCCTGATTGATTGCAATAGTATTCCAATGGACTTTGCTCATATGGTAACCAGGTTGGATGGCATCATATTGTGCTCGAAGTTCTAATGCGCGTTCAGGATCACATTTTAAATTAACAGAAGGGCTCCCTTTTTCCCATTGTTCCAACGAGCTTAAAGCAAACATCTTTTCGCCAACTTTAAATACCAAAGCGTCTTCATTAAAAGGGAAGTGTTCGGTCACTCCTTTTTTAGCTAAACAATATTCATAGTAAGTTTCTAAATTCATAATGCTTTTTGTTTGAATAAGTTAAATTAACCCGTGGGGTGAAATTAATTTAATAGTTAATTTTACACTTATTGTCACATTGAGCTTGTCGAAATGTATCATATATGAGGTCTTCGACAGGCTCAGACTGACTATTGGGTTTAAATAACTTTAGATTTAAATTAGAATTGCCTTTTTTTAAGTGAATCTGATTAATTTTACCCATGGGTTAAATTACTATTTTTTTCCTATTTCACCTAAATGGGTAAACTTAAATCCAGTCTCGTATTTTAAGCCATAACCCAATGCCCTGTCAAAACAGGCGTGAGAGAAAAGGATAGTTCCAGCTAATTGCATTGGGGCATTTGAGAGAGATATCCCTGTCAAGTATACACCAATAGCAATTCCTTTATGATGAAATAGGTTGTATAAAAATGCGCCTGCTTTATTATTGAAAAGGTATCCTAGCATTGAAAAATCGGGTGTTAACAGCAAAGCCAAAAACCACCACCAAGCATAATCCAGTTGGCTGAAAAGGAAAATACCAAGGATAAACATTCCTAATTCTTCGAGTTTAATAATCGCTTTCATTGTATTTTATATAAAATAGGCTTGCTAGGGCTGGCGTCATTTTCAAAAGAGGCAATCTGTAAATTCAACAAATAATTGCCGTCTTGGATTTCATTTGGCACAAAAATCATCTCGGTAATGGTGCAGTCCAAACGGGCATCTTCATTCAATCGATGTGTGTCTTGAACATTCCAAAAAGCTTTGTGAGCCAATAGTTTTCCTCCGTCTTTTTCTTTATCAACACTAGGAAGGTCAATTAGCAAATGTTTGATGCCGCTTTCGCGAATGAATCGCGCAGCCTCTTCAGATAAGTAGGGTGGATTGGTATTCGAATAGTTAGTTGATTTTTTTGAATCAGAATTAGGTAGTGTTCTGATTATAATAGCTTCTTTAGGATTGCCTAATTTTAACGTCAAATCAAGTCCAGTCAATAAGTTGTCTAAAGTAATCACCAAATCTTCTCCTTGTGCTTCTGGTTCAACCGAAATCAATTCAGCTATAAAGAAAAAGGTTTTCAGTGACTGGTTGATACTATAAAAATCACGAGTTATATGTCCTAAACATTCCGTATGCGTACCATGAGCATGTGGATTGAATTGAATATTGTTGAAATTGGTTGATGAATTCCCTTCTGAAACTTTTCCTATCCAGTTTTCAACTCGCACTGGTTCAATAATGGGTTTGTCTAAATACCAGGCAATTGGGTTTTCATCTGTATTGGTTAACGGAATCGAAATATCGATAGGTTTTGATAAGTCGACTTGGAAGTTGTTGATTGTTGCTAACACCTTATTGTTTTTTTACCGCTAAGGTGCTATTTTCTTTGCGTCCTTGCGCCTTAGCGGTGAATTAGTTATTCCAAATTTAAGTAAAACAAATCACTTGCAATTCCATCTGTTAAAAACTTTCCTTTTTTAGTAGGTTTTAAGATGTTGTTTTCGATGGAGACTAATTCGTCATTGAGGAATTTCTCTGTTTGTTTGATAAGGTAATCCAAATAGGTTTCTCCAAACTCAGATTCAATTCGGTTTAAATCAACGCCCCAAATAGTGCGTAAGCCCGTCATGATATATTCATTGTAACGGTCAGTCAAAGTTAAACTTTCAACTTCATTTGGCAATTGATTATCTTGAATGGATTTTAGATAAAGTGTGTTGTTGGCAATATTCCAACTTCGTGAAATACCGTCGTAGCTATGTGCTGAAGGCCCAATTCCGATGTATTTTTTACCTATCCAATACGACGAATTGTTTTTAGAAAAATAGTTTTCTTTTCCAAAATTCGACAATTCGTAATGAATGAAATCATTCGCCTCTAGCATCTCGACTAAAATCATGAAATGTTCCTGTGCTACTTCGTCATTAGGTTCGGCTACTTTGCCTGTTTGAATTAATTTTTTCAATGCAGTTTTGGGTTCTACCGTTAAAGCATAACTTGAAATATGTGGAATTCCAAAAGACAAAGCCGTTTCGATATTTTGTTTCCATTTTTCGTTGCTCATGTTTGGAATGCCATAAATCAAGTCGAGTGAAATATTATCAAAATATTGAGTGGCTTCTTCTAGACATTTTTTGGCTTCAGCCGAATTATGCGCACGATTCATCATTTGCAAATCGTCTTCAAAGAAAGATTGAATTCCAATACTCAATCTATTTATTTTAGTTTTCGAAAGTGCTTGAATACGCTCGCTGGACAAATCATCGGGATTGGCTTCGAGTGTAATTTCGGGATTTTCTACAACTGTGTAATTTTGGTAAACCGTTGTAATCAGAAAATTAATTTCATCTGTACTCAACACTGACGGCGTTCCGCCACCAAAATAGATAGTCTCAATATTCTCGGTTGCAGATTCACTTTTGCGTAAGCGAATTTCATTGGCCAAAGCCAAAACCATTTCGTCTTTCTTTTTCATAGAAGTCGAAAAATGAAAGTCGCAATAATGACAAGCTTGTTTGCAGAAGGGGATATGGATGTAGATGCCAGACATAAATTAGTGTTCAGTGTTCAGTCTTTGAAAAGTGTTCAGTGTTCAGTTTTTTTAGTATTCAGAATAACTGACCACTACATTTTTACTCTTTTTTGGATCCAAATTTCTCTGGATTTAATAACATATAGTTTATCAGTTTTCCAATTTCTAGACTTTCTGAAATAAGTTCTTGGTAAATCGGTTCTGTAATATATTTGCAGGCTAAAGCAAATTCTAGCCAAACTTGAGTTTCTGAATTTTCTCCATCAGAATCTGTTAGTTTGCTGAAAAAATGATTTGGATAAATCCTTTTTCGATATGATTCTGCAATTGTAACAGGAACACTTCTTGAAGAACGACGAATTTGATCCGTCAGAGAGTAGGTGTCTTCCTTTGGGAATGCTTTAGATATTTCAAAAATCTTCATTGCCAATGCAAATGATTTTTTATAAGCTAATAAATCTTGAAATCTCATAATGGCTTTTTAAAATTAATATTGAATAATTCTGTTTAAGCTACTAACTGAATACTAAAAACCTGAAAACTGATTACTTTTTCTAATGCTTCATAATTGACCACTAAAAATCTGATCACTGCTTACTTATTTCTTAATTCGTTCTTCATTTTGTTTCACAAAAGCATCCCAACCCGAATAACTCTTGGCTCCAATCACTTTTCCTGAATTAAAAAAGTGACAAACCGCAGCTGCTAAACCATCGGTAGAATCGAGGTTTTTAGGTAGTTCTTTCAATCCTAAAAGTTGTTGCAGCATTTTGGCAACTTGTTCTTTGCTGGCATTACCGTTTCCAGTAATCGCCATTTTTATTTTTTTAGGTTCGTATTCCGTAATTGGAATTCCTCTTGATAGGCCTGCTGCCATAGCAACACCTTGGGCTCGTCCTAATTTTAACATGGACTGCACGTTTTTTCCAAAGAACGGAGCTTCAATAGCTATTTCGTCTGGGTGGTGGGTCTCTATTAGTTCGATGGTGCGTTCAAAAATGATTTTTAATTTTTGGTAGTGATTGTCATATTTGGATAATTGCAATTCATTTAATTGGACAAAAGACATCTTTTTGTTGACGACTTTTATCAATCCGAATCCCATAATTGTGGTTCCTGGGTCAATTCCTAATATAATACGCTCGTTTGGCATTGTGGTAGATTCATTTTACCATCGATTAGTTTTTTGTCAAATTTTCTAATGATTCAATGGTTATTTTTAATTGTATACAAATCTAATTCTTTTGTAGTGTCAAGTCCTATAAAAAATATTTTTTGTTTATTCTTAGCTTGAAATGTTTGTTTGTTGTTTTTTGTTTGAAATTTAATTCTATCTCAATGTTCGCTTCTTTTTTACAGTCTTACAGGGCGGGATATATCTAAAACAAAAGAGGCTGCCCGAAAAGGCAGCCTCTTTATTATTTCAAGAAAAAATATTAATATCCTCCTCTGTTTCCACCACGGTCATTTCCACCACGGTTTCCACCACCATAACTTCCGCTACGGTTGTTGTTGAAACTTCTTCTTTCGCCTTCTGGTTTTGGCTCAGATTTGTTAACTACAATTGTACGTCCTTGAACAGTCGCTCCGTTCAATTCGTCAATTGCTTTTTGAGCGTCTTCGTCACTTGGCATTTCAACAAAACCAAATCCTTTGCTTCTTCCTGTAAATTTATCCGTGATAA
Source organism: Flavobacterium sp. NG2 (assembly GCF_034119845.1). NCBI lineage: Bacteria > Pseudomonadati > Bacteroidota > Flavobacteriia > Flavobacteriales > Flavobacteriaceae > Flavobacterium > Flavobacterium sp. NG2. The sequence continues at coordinate 1,203,894 of NZ_CP139420.1, forward strand.
TTTTAACTGAATCAACTGCTCCGTAAGCCTCGAAAGACTCTCTTAAATCTGCTTCCTCAATACTGAATGGAAGGCTTCCAACAAAAATATTCATATGTGCTTATTTATAATAATGAAGCAAATGTAGTTTAATTTATTTCTAATCTACTATAAATTAGCTTATTTAATCATTTATTTTTAATTCCAACTCTATAGACTTTGTTCTAGTTGTTAAAATAAATTAAAGTGAAAGAATTAAGGTTGAACTGGAACTTTGTAAAAAACGCCTTGCTGAAAATTTAATACAGGCTCTGCTGTTGAGTTTGCGACAGTATTTACTGCATTAAATCTAAAAGTGCCTGAGATTGTATTGTTGATATTGTCGTATTCAGTGATGATGATTTGTCCGTCACCTTTTCCTGTGCTTGTTGCATAACTTAAATTCCCTGATGTGTTTGTTTGTACATAAGTTGCTGTTATAGCATTGTTGACTCCCAATTCGTATGTTTTTACAGCTGAACCATTGGTTTTTAAGGTTACTTGTTCGTCTCTGGTGTAAGCATTAATGGTTACGACACCAGCAGTGTTAACTGTTGCAGATGTTGTTATTGCACGCCAAAAAATGTTGTCTTTAACTCCTTGAAAGGAAGGATTGTTGAATTTTACATTTTCTTCGCAAGAGTTTAGACAAAATAACAATACACTATAAAGGAAGTATTTTTTCATGAAAATAATTTTTACCTAACAAAAATAAAATAATATATATACAAAAATAGATTAATAGAAGTAAATATAATAATATTTAACCTAGTATAAATCAGTTAGTTTTTTTAAAAAAAATAATATATCTTTGCGCCCTCAATTAACAGAGGTCGAGTACCTCAAAATTTAATCATAAGATTATGTCAGTAAAAATTAGATTACAAAGACACGGTAAAAAAGGAAAACCTTTTTACTGGGTAGTAGCTGCAGATGCACGCTCAAAAAGAGATGGTAAATACTTAGAGAAAATCGGTACTTACAATCCAAATACTAACCCAGCAACTATCGACTTAAACCTTGATAGCGCAGTAAAATGGCTGCACAATGGTGCTCAACCAACTGATACTGCAAAAGCAATCCTTTCTTACAAAGGAGCTTTATTGAAACACCACCTTGATGGAGGAGTTCGTAAAGGAGCCTTAACTCAAGAACAAGCTGATGCAAAATTAGCTACTTGGTTAGAAGCAAAAGCTGGTAAAGTTGATGCTAAAAAAGACGGTTTATCAAAAGCGCAAGCTGATGCTAAAGCTAAAGCTTTGAAAGCAGAACAAGAAGTTAACGCAAAACGTTTAGCTGCTGCTGCTCAAGCAGAAGCTGATGCTATTGCTGCCGCTGCACCTGCTGAAGAAGTTGCCGAAGTAGAAGCTTCATCTGAAGAGGCTGCTGAAGAAACTAACGAAGAAACTCAAGCTTAATTTACTTGCGATAATGCGTAAAGAAGATTGTTTCTATTTAGGTAAAATCGCTAAAAAATTTAGTTTCAAAGGGGAAGTTCTAGCCTATCTAGACACGGACGAACCTGAGTTATACGAAAACTTGGAATCAGTGTTTGTTGAATGCAACAGACACTTGATTCCTTTTTTTATTGAAAACTGTTCACTTCATAAAAATGATTTCTTACGAATTCGTTTCGAAGAAGTAAACTCCGAAGAAGATGCCGATGCTATCATAGGCAACGGAATTTACCTTCCTTTAAATATGTTACCCAAACTTAGCGGTAACAAATTTTATTTTCACGAAGTTATAGGATTTGAAATCGAAGATCAACGTCTAGGCGTTTTCGGTATCATCCAATCTGTAAACGATACAACAGCTCAACCACTCTTTGAGGTATTAAACGGAAATGTCGAAATTTTAATCCCAATGATTGACCATTTCTTGGTTAAAGTAGATCGTGAAAACAAAAAAATCATCATGAACCTTCCGGAAGGACTTGTTGAGATGTACCTGTAAAAGGAGAAATTCCAATATTTTAAAATTCCAAATTCCAAAAACGTCACGAAAATTCTAATCACTTATAATAGAAATTTCAAAACGAAAAAAGTAAATTTTAAGTTCTATCATTTTTATATTAAGTAAGAAAAATGCTTTTTTTATTTAAATTTGATTTAAACTTTTTATTTATGGAGAAGCCGTATAACTTAGAAGAAAGAACTTTTTTGTTTGCAAAAGACTGTAGATTCTATATCAATAAATTACCAAAAACTATTTCAAACATTGAAGATGGAAGGCAGTTAGTTAGGTCTTCTGGTTCTGTTGGTGCTAATTATATTGAAGCCAATGAAAAGCTCGGGGATAAAGACTTATCGTTTCGCTTGAAGATATCCAGAAAAGAAGCAAAAGAATCGCGATATTGGCTTCGATTGTTACAGGAGTTAAACCCTGATTTGAAATCAATTTCAGAAGAATTGCTTTTGGAAGCCGAAGAATTGCGAAAAATTATTTCGGCAATCATTACCAAAACAACAAAGCAATAAAATTCCAATATTTTAAACACCAAAACCCAATTGTTTTCTGAGTATTTAATCTTTGGTACGTTTGTTTTCTTTAATTTTGAAATTTAAAACGAGTATTGAAATTTGGGTTTTAAGCTTTGGAATTTACCCCCTGCTCTTGGAATTTGGAATTTAAAATATTGGAATTTCTTTTTAATTATGTCTACATTTAATTTTAAACAATTCACCATTCATCAAGACCGCTCTGCCATGAAAGTAGGAACAGATGGCGTATTACTAGGCGCTTGGGCTCCTATTGATCATCATCCGTTTAGCATTTTAGATATTGGTGCAGGAACAGGGCTTATTGCGCTAATGCTGGCACAACGGTCAAATGCAGAGCAAATTGATGCTTTGGAAATTGACGAAGAAGCATACGAACAAGCCGTTGATAATTTTGAAAATTCTCCTTGGGGTGACCGATTGTTTTGTTATCATGCGGGTTTGGACGAATTTATGGATGAGCCAGAGGATGAGTATGATTTGATTGTTTCTAATCCGCCGTTTTATAATGAGGATTACAAGTCAAAGGACGAACAGCGGGATATGGCGCGTTTTCAGGATGCTTTGCCATTTGAAGATTTGGTTGAAGCTGCTGATTTGTTGTTGTCTGAAAATGGTATTTTTGCAGTGATTATTCCGTTTAGTGAAGAGGAGCGTTTTGTGGCTTTGGCTAAGGAATTTGAATTATATCCAATGAAAATCACCCGTGTAAAAGGAACACCGACAACCATCACCAAAAGGAGTTTGCTGGCTTTTTCTCGAAATGAGGATGTAAAAGTTGTTGTTGATGAATTGATTATTGAAATAGCAAGACACGATTATACGGAGGATTACGTGAATTTGACTAAGGATTTTTATTTGAAAATGTAGGCCCTAGCCCTGATAGAAGTGAAAATCCTTGTGGCGGGGGATTTATCCCGCCACAAGATTGTAACGGATAGCAGGAACTAGCTCCTAATAATAATTATCAATGCATAAATAGTTAAATCTAATTTAACAATAGTGTTTGGTTTATTTTAAATTTCTAAATTTGTAATCGAGTTAAAGAACTCAATCATTTTTGTCCCTGAAGAAGTGCAGGGCTAACTTTAAAAAAAGATATAGTATGGCATTAGCAATAACAGATGCTACTTTTGACGAAGTAGTTTTGAAGTCAGACAAACCAGTTTTAGTAGATTTTTGGGCAGCTTGGTGTGGGCCATGTAGAATGGTAGGTCCAATCATCGATGAATTAAGCAACGAATACGAAGGTAAAGTTGTAGTAGGAAAAGTAGACGTAGATGCCAACCAAGAATTTGCTGCAAAATACGGAGTGAGAAACATACCTACGGTATTGGTTTTTCATAACGGAGAAGTTGTAGGTAAGCAAGTAGGGGTAGCTCCAAAACAAACTTACGCAGATAGTTTAGACGCTTTGTTGTAATCGTAAGATTATGATTTATATAAAAAAGGTTTGGCGCTAGTCAAGCCTTTTTTTGTGGTTTTAATTTTCTTCACTATTAAGGTGTTAAGTTTATTGACATGTAAATTTGCGTAGAAACTTTTTTATATATTTGAGAGATGAAGATTGAAACACAATTAGAGAAAATTGCGAGTTTCCAGCATTTGGATTTGCTGGCAAATCAGATTGTTGAAGGTTTTATATCAGGAATGCACAAAAGTCCGTTTCATGGTTTTTCGGCTGAATTTGCTGAACATAAACTCTACAATTTAGGTGAAAGTACGCGATATATTGACTGGAAGTTATACGCTAAGACCGATAGATTGTTTACCAAGCGGTTTGAGGAAGAAACAAACTTGCGTTGTCATATTATTGTTGATAATTCGTCCTCTATGCATTATCCAAAATTGGAATCGACTCAAAATTTTTACGAAAATAAAATTGGGTTTTCTGTTTTGGCATCAGCTGTACTGATGAATCTTTTAAAGAAACAACGCGATGCAGTAGGCTTGAGTGTGTTTTCGGATCAATACGACTATTACGCGCCTGAAAAAGGCAGTGACAGGCATCATCGAATGGTGTTGCATGTATTAGAGGATCTGTTGAAGCAGCCTAAGGTTAAAAAAACAACTAATACAATTTCGTTTTTGCATCAAATAGCAGAGAAAATACATCGTAGATCGATGATTATTCTATTTACGGATATGTTTCAGCATGAAGATGAGGAGGCTTTGTTTAATGCTTTGCAACACTTAAGACATAATAAACATAAAGTAGTTTTATTTCATGTTATTGATGATAAAACCGAGCTTCATTTTGATTTTGACACAACGCCCCGAAAGTTTGTGGATGTAGAAACAGGCGAAGAAGTGGCTCTTTTTGCTGAAAATATTCAAGAGGCATATGAGAAGGAGGCGGAAAGTTATTTTAAAAAGCTAAGTTTGGCTTGTGCTCAAAACCGAATTAAGTACGTCCCTGTTGATGTGAGAGAGAGTTTTGAAAAGATTTTACTTGCTTATTTAGCTGAAAAACAAAACTTTGGATAAGTGTCGTGAAATAATTTGAAAAAAAACAATAAAAAGGCTTGCGGAAATGAAATTCTATTGTATCTTTGCCACCGCAATAACGCAGTAGGTTTGGTAGTTCAGTTGGTTAGAATACATGCCTGTCACGCATGGGGTCGCGGGTTCGAGTCCCGTCCAGACCGCGAATATTGGGAAAGCCTTTCAGAAATGAAAGGCTTTTTTTTCCAATAAACGGTACTTAAAATAGTTGTGTTGTTGATCAGACTAGTTATCTGATCTTCGGGTTTAGTAGTTAGACCAATGGAAAGCTTTTCACTTTATTTTGAATTTATTTCAAAATTTAGGGAATGGCTTTTTTGATTTTAGGGCATTACTGTTTGAGTGTTTTGTAAAAATTTTAGAGAAATAGAAAAAGTACTTGTAGAAATGAAATGGATCAATCCTAAAACCTGTGGAGCGACAAAAATTAAGCATAAATATTAGTTAGCCTAAAAAGGAAAAACTCAATGTTTCTAACTCCTCTAAACTGCGACCTAAAAGCTTTTATTTTGGCATTGAAGGATTCTGCCGAAGCATTAGTACTTCTGTTGTCAAAATAGTTTAATATGTTTTGATAATGATTGGTTATGGTTCGAGATATTGTGTTGAAAGACTTAAATCCTGATTGATTTACTTTTTCATGCCATTTGGCCAGTCTAGTAAAAGCAATTATTTTATCAGTTGTGTTTTCAAAGATATTGCGTAAGTCTTGTGTTAGATTGTATGCTTTATGAATATCGGGATATAAATTGAATAATAAGTCCGCACGTTCTTTTTGGTTCTGAGACCATTTTGATTTGTTTTTGTATAAAAAATAACGACTCCTAGCTAGTAGTTGTTTGAGGGTATCGCCGTTGGTTAATATTTTTGGTTCATACTTCGTTTTGCTGCTTTTAGCTTGTTCCATTGCTTCGTTTTCTTGGTCTATAGCTTTCCATCGGTGTTTAATTCTGATCTCTTGCAAAGCTTCAGTGGCAAGTTTTTGAACATGAAAGCGGTCGGTCACTTGTATTGCTTTAGGAAAACATTTTTTAGCAATTAATCCCATATTACCAGCCATGTCCAATGTTATTTCATTAACTAGGTTTCGTTGTTTAAGAGGGATTTTTTCAATAATTGCAATTACTGTTTCTGCTTTTGTTCCAGCAACCATCGCTACTATAGTGCCTTTTCTACCGTTAGCAGCTTTGTTTGTTAAAACGGTGTAAAGCTCGCCATTAGAAAGAGAGGTTTCATCAATAGATAACCGTTTTCCAATGTTTTCAGGAAAAATAAGCCATTGTTTCGCATGTGCTTTTTGATTCCAGATTTTAAAATCACTTAAGAAATCCTTGTATTGATATAGTAGGTTTTTGCCTTTGACACCATAGAAAGAGGCGATAGCATTACAATCATTAGGCTTTGAATCTATTGATTTCTTTTAAAAAAGACGCAAACTCCTGTGTTACCCGAGTTCCGTCTGCTACTAAATTCCAATCTCTAAATACAACTTGTCCAGTATCTTCGTTAAGCCATCTTCTACGAGTAATGTGTAGGTACACTTGATGTCCACGTATTGGAAAATCTTGAACAGTTATCTCATCAAAAAAACCTTTTGAACTTAATTTGTTTTGACGGTATTCTTTTGGAATCGAATTAATCTCTTTTAAGTATAAATGAAGAATTTCTTCACCTTTTTCATAAGAAGTAAGTTCAAAATAATCAACGATAATTTCTGGCAACAATAACTTGAGAAGTTCAACTAAGGAATCTTTCATTTGCATTTAATTTAAAACACAAATATCGAAATTTAATATTTCCCCACAACTTTTTGACTTGATCCAATGAAATTCTATTGTATCTTTGCCACCGCAATAACGCAGCAGGTTTGGTAGTTCAGTTGGTTAGAATACATGCCTGTCACGCATGGGGTCGCGGGTTCGAGTCCCGTCCAGACCGCGAATATTGGGAAAGCCTTTCAGAAATGAAAGGCTTTTTTGTTTTTTTAAAACTTTTAGATTTGATTTTAAATTTCTTGTAAAAACAAAAAATCCCTGAAGCCTCATTTTATAAAGGATTAGGGATTTTTTTGTGGTACCTCCAGGGATCGAACCAGGGACACATGGATTTTCAGTCCATTGCTCTACCATCTGAGCTAAGGTACCGTGCTTATTGCGAGTGCAAATATAGGATGTTTTTTAGTTCCACCAAAACAATTTTAAAAAAAAATCAATTCGTATCTTCGCCAAATCAAAATTTGAATCATGGTTTTAACAATCGACATAGGGAATACTCGAATTAAAGGTGCTGTATTTGAGTGTGATATCCTCATTGAGCAGTTTGTTTTTGAGAAAAAAGAGCTCCAAAAAAAAATTGAAAATATTTTTCAAAAGCATCAAAAAATAAGTGATTTGGTAATTGCTTCGGTTGGAAATCTATCAAAAAGTGATTTTTTAGCGTTTGAAAATAGGTTGAAAGTGCATTTTGTATCGCATAATGATGCTTTTCCATTTATTAATAAATATGAAACGCCTCATACTTTAGGAATTGATCGTATGGTATTGGCTGCTGGAGCTGTTTTGAAGTATCCAAAACAAAATCGATTGGTTATTGATGCAGGAACTTGTATTACCTATGATTTTATTGATGCAGCTGATAATTATTTGGGTGGGGCAATAACACCAGGCTTAAATTTAAGATATAAAGCATTGAATGATTATACGTCTAAGCTACCATTGCTGGAATTGAAAACTCCCAAAGGAGTGATTGGAGATTCGACGGCAGAATCAATACATTCAGGAGTTGTAAATGGATTGGTATATGAAATAGATGGTTTCATAGATAAATACAAGCAACTGAGTTTAAACTTTATCATAATTTTAACTGGTGGTGATGCAGATTTTTTGGCTAAACGATTAAAAAATACCATATTTGCCAATTCAAATTTCCTTTTAGAGAGTTTGAATCAAACTTTTCAATATAAAATCAAAAATGATTAAAAAAATAGTAACCAGTCTTTGTTTGTTTTTAGGGCTTTTGTCTTTTGCTCAAGAAGGTTCGTCTTCGCCTTATTCTTTTTATGGTATTGGAGAAGTTCGGTTTAAAGGAACTGCTGAAAATCGTGCGATGGCTGGTATAGCAGTAGAACAAGATAGTATTCATATCAACTTACAAAATCCAGCAAGTTTTGCCAGTCTAAAGTTAACTTCTTTTACATTGGGTGGTACTTTCAATACGTCAACTTTAAAAACAGATTCAAAATCTGAGAGTGCTCAACGCAGTACTTTGGATTATATGGCTGTGGGATTGCCATTGGGGAAATTTGGAGTTGGTTTTGGATTGATTCCTTATTCATCTGTAGGGTATAAAATAAGAAAATTCACAGATGAAAGTTCGACTACCGGGTCTACTTACACTAGTACAGGTGGGGTGAATAAAGTTTTTTTGGGATTAGGATATAAGTTGAGTTCTAAATTAAGTATCGGTGCTGATGTTAATTATAATTTTGGAACTATTGAAGTTATAAATTCTCAGTTGATTGAAAATGTTCAATCAGGTACTCGTGAGACCAATTCGGCAAAAATGTCTGGGGTTAATTTTAATATTGGTACTATGTATCAAGCTAAATTGACTAAGACGCTGAATTTTTATAGTAGCTTGAACTATACTTTTGCAAATGATCTAAATTCTGAGAATTCAAGAGTTATTGTAACATCTTCAGAATCTGTGACTGTTGAGCAAGCGGATAGAACATTGCCTTTTGCCTCTAAAGTGAGTTTGAGTGCTGGTATTGGGCAGGCCAAAAAATGGTTATTGGCTGCTAAAATAGCGGTTCAGGGTGCTTCAGATATATCAAATAGTTATAATGATTTGTCTAATGTGAGTTATGAAAGAGCTGAAAGTTATAATGTAGGAGGTTATTATATTCCAGATTATGCTTCTTTTACAAATTACGCTAAGCGTATTGTATATAGAGGGGGATTGAAGTTTGAAAAAACGGGCTTAGTAGTTAATTCTGAATCAATAAATAATTTAGGTTTAACATTAGGATTAGGGATGCCTATTACAGGTACTTTTTCGAATATTAATATTGGTTTTGAATTGGGTAAAAAAGGGACAACATCGTCAGGACTTATTCAAGAGAATTATGCTAATATAAGTGTAGGTTTATCACTAAATGATAAATGGTTTGAAAAACGTAAGTTTAACTAAAGCGTTTTTTATTCGTATCTTTTAATCTATGAATTTTTTTAAAAAAAATAGTCCTATATGTGTAGTCACAGTCTTTGCTGTGACTCTATTTTTTGGGTGTGAAAGTAATTTCAAAGAAGTTCAAAAAAGTAATTACTCCGACTTTATACCCGGTGGGGATGCAGATAAGGTCAATTTGAAATATACCGATTCAGGTTTGATTAAGGTGATTTTGGTAAGTCCCAAAATGTTGGATTATTCAAATGTTGATTTTCCTTTTACCGAATTCCCTAAAGGGATTGACCTGACACTTTATGATGATAAAGCCAAGACGACTCGTATAACTGCAAACTACGCAGTCTCATACGGACAAACTAACATTATAGATCTTCAAGGTAAGGTTAAGATTGTTTCCCAAGAAGGTCAGACAATGGAAACGGAACAGTTGTTTTATGATCAAAAGAACGAATGGTTTTTTACTGAAAAAAAGTTTAAATTTACCGATATCAAAGGAGTTTCAAATGGTCAAGGAATAGACTTTAGTAAAGACTTTAAAATTATTAATTCTCAAAAAATAACAGGCGAAGTCGAATCTGAGGAGTAGATGCAGAACTTTGCACGTTTTAAAAAATAAATAAATACCATTCTATATGAATTACTTAAAATATACACAATACGTTTATCTAGTTTTTGCGGTTTTCTTTATTTATGAAGGAATCTCAAAATGGAATGAATCTGAAGATAAACCTTGGTTGCATTTTATGATTGCGGCTATGGCTGTTTTTATGTTTTTCTTTCGTAGAAAATTTGCCAATAAATTTAACGACCGAAATAAAAAATCGTAATCCATGGAAATTAGTATTATAATATTGTGTTTAATACTAAGTGCATTTTTTTCAGGGATGGAGATTGCATTTATCTCATCTAATAAGATTTATTTAGAAATAGAAAAAAAACAAAATAATTTTCTTTCTAAAATCCTGACTAAACTTACTGAAAAGCCTTCAAAGTTTATTGCAGCTATGCTTATTGGTAATAATATAGCATTGGTTGTTTATGGATTTTTTATGGGAGATTTGTTGATTGAATATATTAGTACTTTGGGCTATTCCTTGTCTAATCTTTCCAGTATGTTTTTGCAAACTCTTTTGTCAACTCTGTTGGTTTTAATTACTGCAGAGTTTTTGCCAAAAGTTTTTTTTCAAATTTATGCCAACTTTTTAATTAAGTTTTTTGCCATACCAGCATATGTTTTTTATGAGTTATTTTATTTTATTTCTTCATTTTTTATCTGGATTTCCGATTTTATCTTAAAACGTTTTTTTAGGACAGAAGGCGATCAAGTCCAGTTGTTTTTTAGTAAAGGAGAGTTAGGAGATTACATCACGGAGCAGATGAGTACGGTTGAAGATGATGAAGAAGTAGATTCTGAGATTCAGATGTTTCAAAATGCTCTAGATTTCTCAAGTGTCAAAGCGCGAGATATTATGAGTCCTAGAACTGAGATTGTAGCGATTGATTTATTTGATTCGATTGAAGAATTGAAAGAATTGTTTATAGAAACGGGCTATTCGAAGATATTGGTGTATCAAAATTCGTTTGATGATATTGTGGGGTATGTGCATTCGTTTGATTTGTTTAAAAAACCAAAAAACATAAAAAGCATCATTATCCCAGTTGAGTTTGTTCCTGAGACGATTTTCATCAAAGATGTTATGGATTTGTTGACCAAGAAACGAAAAAGTGTTGCAGTCGTTATTGATGAATACGGTGGGACTTCAGGAATTATTACAATAGAGGATATTGTTGAAGAGCTTTTTGGTGAGATTGAAGATGAGCATGATTCGGATGAGGAGTTGATTGAAAAGGAGTTAAAAGAAGGGGTTTATTTATTCTCTACCCGATTTGATGTAGAATATTTGAATCAGACCTATAAGTTGAATATTCCTGAAAGTGATTCTTATGGAACCTTAGGAGGATTTATAGTCAATCATACAAGTGACATTCCTCAACAAGGCGATGTAATCGTCATTGGAGACTATCATTTTGTGATTGAAGAGGCAACAAATAAAAAAATTGAATTAGTAAAATTGACGCTTAAAGAATAATTTTTTTTATTCTAGCAATTTTTTTCTAAAATAAAAGGGTACAATTGTAAATATTAATCATATAATTGTATTTTCGCAAACTGAATACAAAATAAATAATAATAAAAATGGCAGTTTTATCAAAAATTAGACAACGTTCCGCCTTAATGATTGCAGTTATTGCATTAGCTTTATTTGCTTTTATCATTGGTGATTTATTCAAAAGTGGTAGCTTCAGTAGTACTTCCAAAGATGTAGGAAGTATTAATGGAAAGGATATTTCATTTGAAGATTTTAGAATCAAAGTAAGCAATGTTGAAAAAGGAGGACAAGGAATATCTTCAACGGCTGCAGCTAATAGAGTTTGGGAAGAAGAAGTGTCTATCGCTTTGTTGAGTACTGAATTCGAAAAATTAGGTTTAAGAGTAGGTGAAAAGCATTTACTTGAAGTTTTGAAATCAGATCCAAATATTGGACAAAATCCTCAGTTTTTAAATGCTGCTGGAGTTTTTGATATTGCTAAATTTAAAGAGTTTTTCAAAGCTAATCCAAGTTTAGCTGAAAGCTTAAAAGAAAGAGAAAGAAGTGCTGATTTGAATGCAAAATTTCAAATTTATACTACTTTGGTTAAAGCGGGAAGTTATACTACTCAAGCTGAAGGGAAATTACAATACGAAATGGAATCTGATAAAGTAAGCTTTGCTTATGTTGCAGGTTTGTTCTCAACAGTTAAAGATAGTGATGTAAAAGTTACGGATGCTGAAGTTCTTGATTATATGAAGAAAAACAAGAAAAAATTCAAGTCTGAAGAAACTCGTGAAATTGAATACGTATTGATTGAAGATAAAGCTTCAAAAGAAGATGAGGCTGAAGTAAAAGCTAAAATTACTGGATTGTTATCTGGTAGTGTGGTTTATAACCAAGCAACAGGAAAAAACGATACTTTAGCTGGATTCAGATCAGCTAAAAACATTGCTGAGTTTGTAAATTCAAATTCGGACATTCCTTATGATTCAACTTATATTGCTAAAAATCGTTTGCCAGCTGTTGATGCTGATAAATTATTCAACTTAGCTCCAGGCGAAATTTATGGTCCTTATGTAAATGGTGGTTACTACTGTATTTCTAAATCTTTTGGAAAAAAATCAGGAGTTAATGCTAAAGCAAGTCATATCTTAATTAGTTATGAAGGGACTCAAGTTCCAAACCAAAAAGAAAAAAGAAGTAAAGATCAAGCAAGAGCTAAAGCTGAAAGTATCTTAGAACAAGTAAATGCTAATCCAGAAAGTTTCATGATGTTGGCTTATACTAGCTCTGATGATTCATCATCACAACAAGGTGGTGATTTAGGATATTTTGGTCCAAACCAAATGGTAAAACCATTCAATGATTTTGTATTCAATAATTCAATTGGTAAAGTAGGTTTAGTTGAAACTGACTTTGGTTTCCATATCATTAAAGTAACTGACAAACAAGACGGTGTTCGTTTGGCAACTATCGCTCAAAAAATTCAACCATCAGAAGCTACTTCTGACAAAATATTTACACAAGCTACTCAATTTGAAATGGGAGCGGCTGATAAAGATTTTTACCAAGTTGCCAAAAGTATGGGGCTTACTGTGAATCCTGCAGTAGCTGTAAAAGCAATGGATGAAAGTTTTGGAGGATTAGGAAATCAAAGAGCTATTGTAAGATGGGGATTTGAAGACGACTCTAAAGTAGGTTCAATAAAACGTTTTGAAGTGGCTAATGTAGGTCACGTTATCGCAAGAGTAAAAAGTATTGATGATTCTGGTTTAGTTGCTTTGAGTCAAGCAAAACCTTATGTAGAGTCTATCTTGAAAAACAAGAAAAAGGCTGAATTGATTAAAGCTAAAATGACTGGAACTTCAATTGAAGCTATTGCGAAAGCAGTTGGTGCGCCAGTACAACAAGCTACTGATGTAACAAAAGCAAATCCTATGTTGGATAATGTAGGTCAAGAGCCAAAAGTTGTTGGAAATGCATTTGCTCTATCAGCAAATAAATTATCTGCACCAATTGAAGGGAATATGGGTGTTTATGTTGTAAAAAACATTAAAACAGTTAAGGCTCCTGCAATAAAAGATTTTTCGTCTTATGTAGCTCAATTAAAAGCACAATCTGCTAATGATGCTGGAAGAGCATTACCAGCATTGAAAGATGTTGCTGAAATAAAAGACAATAGAAGACAATTTAATTTCTAATCTTATTTAGTAATTATTAATTTCAAAAAAAATCCGATACAATTTGTATCGGATTTTTTTGTTTTAATACAATTGGTACTTTCGTAACAAATAAGTGATTGCCTTTTGGAGTTTTTTATGATTTGGAATTTAAAATCAACTCTTCAAAAGTGAAAATAGTTTCATAACCTTTTGCGTTAAAATAGGTGCTAGGGTTTTCATTTGAAACCACCATTATAAAATCACCACCCCAAGCACCAAGGCTTTTGATGCTTCCTTTAAAGTCAGAAAAAAGTAATTCTTTTACAGTATTGTTTTCTAAGATGAGGCTCATTCTTGCTTCGTGTTTTTCAATAGCAGTCCTAAAATTTTCTACAGAGGTTGCTTCGAGAACTTCTAGTGTTATTTGGTTGTTTTTAGCAATATTTCTATCTAAGTTATGATGTTTGTTGCTATTGTAATTCGCAATTGCCGTTTTACTACTTTGTTTTTTATTGAGGTAGACAAAATAGATTTGGTTTGTAAATTCAGGATTGAATGTTGTTTTTTCTATAATAGGTTTTCCTTCTTCAAGATGATAGATAATTGGACCATTGTTTTTAGCACAAGCGATATCATAACCACTACCGCCAAAACTAGTATTTAGCAATTCAAAAGCATCAATATCCAGCCATTGTGCAATATTATTGATAAGTGTAGAGGAGGTTCCCAATCCCCATTTTCTAGCGAAAGTCAATTGGGTGGTAATATTGTATCCTTTATCTTTAGTTAGGAAATTATTGTTCTTGAGATAGGCTTGGTATAGTATCGTAATTAAAGTGTTTCGAACTGTTTCTGTTTCATTTGGGATGTAATCAGTTATTTCACTAAATAAAATCGTGTCTTCAAACCAAATACTGCCATCTGCATCCTGGCTTTTCCAGTTTATTTTTTGCTTTTCGCCATCTTCAATGATTAGGTTTTGCCCTAATTTAGTTGGTAAGGCAAAAGCATTGGCACCATCCAAAACAAGGTATTCTCCTGTAATCAATAGTTTTCCGTTGCTGTAAAAGGTTTTTTTCATGGAATACAATCCTATTTATAGTTTTTTGTTTGACCACAAATTTCACAAATTAACACAGATTATTTTATTGGAAATATAAATTAGTTTATTGTTAGTTCGAGTCCTTTGGCTTCGCTCAGGACAGGCTAAAGTCGAGAACCAGTAAAGTATCTCGAATGCGCTCGATTTGACAAAATAATTTAACTTATATATAGGTCTTAACGGATATAGTTAAGATTGATGAATTTGTGATAATTTGTGTAATTTGTGGATACTTTTTTATTTCCGTAAACTTTCGATATAGTTGACTACTGCACTATGGGAAACGACATGGTGCTTAAAGTATTTGCGAACTTCATGACTTTCTTCTTCATTTGCTTCAAATTGATTCAATATGTTATTCAAATGCATTTTCATATGTCCTTCTTGAATTCCAGAAGTCGTTAAGGAACGCAATGCGCCAAAGTTTTGAGCCAAACCGGCAACCGCTACAAATTGCATTAATTCTTCGGCAGATGGGTTTTCTAGCATTTCTAAGGATAGTTTTACCAATGGATGTAAGCTTGTCAAGCCCCCAACCGTTCCTAAGGCCAATGGTATTTCTAACCAAAAAGAAAAAATTCCGTTTTCGATTTTAGCGTGAGATAAACTAGAATACTGTCCTTTATGTGCAGCATAGGCGTGAACTCCCGCTTCGACAGCGCGGAAATCATTCCCTGTAGCAATCACCACAGCGTCGATTCCGTTCATGATTCCTTTGTTGTGCGTTACGGCTCGGTAGGGTTCTACTTCAGCAATTTGTACAGCTTGTACAAATCGTTCTGCAAACTCTTTAGGATTTGGAATGTGTTTTTCTTCTAGGTCTTCAATTGGGCAAGATACCTCGGCACGTACGAGACAATTAGGGACATAGTTTGAAAGTATGCTCATGATGACTTCAATTTCTTTTTCAGTTTCTGAAAATAAATCGAAATTTTGTGCTTCTTCTTTCAGCGTTTTTGCAAATTGCTCCAAACATGAATTGATGAAGTTAGCACCCATACTATCTTTTGTTTCAAAAGTCACATGCAATTGATAGTAATTATCAATTAAATTGGTTTTATCTCTCAATTCAATATCTAATATACCACCACCACGTTTTTGCATGTTGGTAGTAATGCTATCGGTGTCAGTGAAAAATTTGGCTTTGGTTTGGATGAAAAATAAATCAAGTTTGGATTCATCTCCTTTGTAAAGAAAATGAACTTGACCTATTTTTTCCGTGTTAATCACTTTGGTTTTGAATCCGCCACGAGTGGACCAGAACTTTGCCGCTTTGGAAGCTGCTGCCACAACGGAACTCTCTTCAATCGCCATCGGAATGGTATTGTATTTGCCATTGATTAAGAAATTAGGCGCAACACCAAGGGGAATATAAAAGTTAGTAATCGTGTTTTCAATGAATTCATCGTGGAGTTTCTGAATTTTTGCATCCGAATTCCAGTATTTCTTTAAAAGAGAAATGGCTTCATTTGGAGTCGAAAAATAAGCGTCAGCAATCCAGTTTATTTTGTCTTCTTTGGATAATTTTGAAAATCCTGAAAAAGGTTGATTCATTGTCAAGGTGTTATGTTGTAAATTGCTGCAAAGATACATTTTTAGCTGTTTTATTTTTGATTAAAAGAAACTCTTTCGATATTAAATAAGGTTAAAAGTTAACCACAAATTGGACAAATTATCACAAATTTGAAGACTGTAAAATTAAATTACACTAATTTTATCTGCCTTAGGCAAATTGGACATGAAAAATGGCAATAATTTTAATGCGTTTAAACAAGTATAGTTTTTTAAAGCTATGTTTCATTAAAGTTAGTGTAGCGCCTTTGCCTTAAGAAGAACTATGAATCTATGTGTTTTAAAAAACATTTAAAATTTAAAATATTATTTATGGCAAATCGTCGGTTTTTGGGAATGTTTTTGTTCTTGGGTCTTTCCCTATTGGCGCAACAAAAAATAAGTGTTGAAGATATTTATAGTGGTGTTTTTCGGGAAGAAGGAATGATGGAATTGCAATCGTTAAAGAAAACAAACCAATACACCGTATTGAATGAGGATGAAAATAATCCAAGCATTCAAATCAATTTGTATGATTTCGCTAGTTTAAAAAAAGTAGCTACTTTATTTGATACCAAGAATTACAGTCGTTTACCTCGAATTGAAAGCTATTCCTTTGATCCTTCGGAAAAGTTAATTTTAATGGCTGCAAATAAGCGTTCCATTTACCGTCACTCCTTTACTGCGGATTACTTTCTATATGATATTGCTAAAAAACAATTATCAAAATTATTTGATTCCCCTGTTCAAGAACCTACTTTTTCTCCCGATGGGAAGAAAATCGCTTTCGCAAAAGCGAATAATCTTTATGTATACGATTTAACGTCCAAAACCACAACGGCAATCACTACTGATGGCAAGAAAAACGAAATTATCAATGGGATTTCGGATTGGGTGTATGAAGAAGAGTTTTCTTTTGTTCGTGCTTTTGATTGGAGTACTGATAGTAAAAAAATTGCCTATATCCGTTTTGACGAAAGCAAAGTGCCTGACTATTCGATGGTAGTTTATGGCAAGAATTTGTATCCTTCGATAGAAACCTTCAAATACCCAAAAGCTGGTGAGCAAAACTCAAAAGTGTCTTTACATATTTACGAATTGGCATCGGCTCATTCAACAAAAATAAACTTAGACCACTACACTGATTTTTATATACCTAGAATTAAATGGACGAATGATGGTGCTGTATTGTCGGCCAAAATCTTAAACCGTCATCAAAACAATTTGGATTTACTATTTATCGATGCTCAAACAGGAAATACAAAAGTTGTTTTGAATGAAAAAAGTAAAACCTTTATCGATTTTGTAGATACTGACAATTTGAGTTTTCTTACGGATAATCGTTTTGTTTGGACGAGTGAGAAAGATGGTTTTAATCATATTTACTTGTATGATAAGGCAGGGAAATTAATTAACCAAGTCACCAAAGGAAATTGGGAAGTCACCAAATTTTATGGTTTTGATGAAAATGCCAATACAGTGTTTTATGAATCGGTGGAAAAAGGCTCTATTTATCGTGATGTGTATCGCATTGGTTTGGATGGGAAGAATAAAGTTTGTTTGACCAAAAAACTAGGAACTAATAAAGCGACTTTTAGTCCTAATTTTCAATATTTCATAAATGATTATTCAGCTGCTTTACAACCCTCAGTTTTTACATTGAATGAATCGAAATCCGGGAACGAATTGCAGTTGATTGAAAATAACCAAATGTTATTGTCAAGTTTGAAAGGATATGATTTGCCTTCAAAGTCTTTTTTTACCTTAAAAACAGCCAAAGGAAACGAATTAAATGCTTGGATGATTAAGCCTAAAAATTTTGATGCTACTAAAAAATATCCAGTTTTAATGTATCAATATTCAGGACCAGGTTCCCAACAAGTAAAAGATTCATGGAATAGTTATGACGATTATTGGTTTATGATGCTAGCGCAACAAGGGTATATTGTGGCTTGTGTGGATGGCAGAGGAACTGGTTTTAAAGGTGAAGCTTTTAAAAAGGTAACCTATAAAGAATTGGGAAAATACGAGGTTGAAGATCAAATTGATGCAGCTAAAGTTTTGGCTTCTTATCCTTATGTTGATGGGAGTAGGATTGGAATCTTTGGATGGTCGTATGGAGGTTTTATGGCATCGAATTGTATTTTGAAAGCAAATGAGGTTTTTAAAATGGCGATAGCAGTTGCTCCTGTGACCAATTGGCGTTTTTACGATACTATTTATACCGAAAGATACATGCAAACCCCACAGGAAAACCCAACGGGTTATGATAACAATTCGCCTCTTAATTTTGCTTCTCAGTTAAAAGGCAAATATTTACTCATTCACGGAAGTGCTGATGATAATGTACACCTTCAAAACTCGATGCAAATGTCCGAAGCTTTGATTCAGGCCAATAAACAATTTGATTCCCAGATATATCCAGACAAGAATCACGGCATTTATGGTGGAATGACCCGAATTCAATTGTATACTAAAATGACAAATTTTATCAAAGAGTCTTTATAATCTAATTTTTAAATTAAATTTACGACTCAACTATAATAATTAGACACGAATTGCACTAATTTTTATCGGCCGACGGCAGATTCGTGGAATTTAAATAATTTGTGTTTCGTGTCAATTTGTGTAAAATATAAAATTTAATATTCCATTTTATGATTCAAAATACATCAGAAGATCAATTTTTTAAAAACCCAGTATTAGGACAGCCTGCAGGATTGTTCGTTTTGTTTTTTACTGAAATGTGGGAGCGTTTTTCGTTCTATGGAATGCGAATATTATTGATTTTGTTTTTGACGGCTTCTATAACAGGAGATAATCCAGGTTGGGGGTGGAATGCAGAAAATGCAGGTTCGTTATATGGAACTTATGCGTTGTTGTTATATATCACACCCATTTTTGGAGGAATCATTGCCGACAGGTATATTGGCTATAGTTGGGCGGTTGTTGTAGGTTCGATTATAATGACGTTGGGGCATGTTGCCATGTTTTTAGAAACACCTTTTATGTTGTATGTGGGATTGGGCTTACTAGTCATTGGAACAGGTTTTTTCAAACCAAATATGACTTCGATTTTGTCTGAGATGTACAAAGAATATCCTGATAAAAAAGACGGAGCCTATACTATTTTTTATATGGGAGTAAATGCTGGTGCGTTCTTTGGGATGATGCTTTGCGGGTATTTGGCTTCTAATTTAGGATGGCGTTGGGGTTTTGGTTTAGCAGGTATTTTTATGTTATTGGGAACGCTTCAGTTTTGGATGGCAAAACCTTTGTTTGGAAGCGTAGGTGATGTGCCAACCAAAGAAAAAAGAGAAGCCGCAATTGCAAAAACAGACATTTCAAACAATCCTGAAGATACACCAAATCCTTATACTCTTATCGATTATTCACTAATTGGGATTAGTACGATAATTGGATTGTTATACGCTTTCAATGATCCAGTTTCTAAAATTGGAGGTTTCGATCTTTTTGATTTTACAGTTTGGGGACTTGATGGTTCTGTTTTTGTTGTGCTTGTGGGATTGGCATTGTTTTTATATTTGGTTATCTCTCGTTTGTTACGCTATACTACGGTTGTTAGAGACAGAATGATTGCCGTAATCATATTTGCATTCTTTACGATATTCTTCTGGATGGCTTTTGAACAAGGAGCCTCTTCATTAGTGATTTTTGCACGTGATAATGTGGATAGAACGTTAGTAGGAACTTCTTTGACGGTTTTTAATACGATTAATACGTTATTGACCGTTGTTCCTTTGGTGATTATTTCATGGGTTTTGTTTTTATTGGCAAAACAAACTTGGAAAAAGATTACTGCTTCCAATATTGTTTTGGCAATAACCTTCGTTATAGTATGGGCAATTTCACTATGGATGTTGAATAACGAGTTTAGTAAAGACTCTTCAGAAATTGACCCGAGTTGGTTTTCTATTTTGAATTCCTTTTTTATTATAGCTTTGGCTTCTACGATTTCAAAACTTTGGGATAGTAAATACAATCCATCAGCAGCGGTTAAGTACGGATTGGGTTTAATCATTATGGCAATCGGTTTTGGATTGTTGGCTTATGGTTCTTATGGTGTGGCTACTGGTGTCAAAGTTTCGATGCTCTGGTTGGTTTTGGCATATTTATTTCATACGCTTGGGGAATTATTTTTGTCTCCAGTAGGGCTTTCCTATGTATCCAAATTAGTTCCAGCAAGAATGATAGCCTTTATGTTTGGGATGTGGTATCTAGCGATTGCTATTGGGAATAAATTGGCAGCAGTACTAGGCGGACAAATTGAAAATATAACTAATGCCTATTCGCTATCGACTTTCTTTTTAATTTTTACGATTGTTCCTACCGTGGCGGGTTTGTTAGTAATTGCATTAAATCCTCTTATGAAAAAGTTAATGCACGGTGTAAAATAGAATTAAGGCATTATATTTGTTTAATTGTTTAGAAAAATCAAGAAGATGAAAAAAATAGTACTAGCGTTTCTTATCCTATTTACGGTAAGTAGTCAAGCACAAGAATTAAAATGGCATACAAATATCAAAGATGCGATTGCGGTAAGCAATAAAGAAAAGAAACCAATGATGTTGTTTTTTACGGGAAGTGATTGGTGTGGTTGGTGTATTCGTTTGCAAAAAGAAGTTTTGTTGACACCTGAATTTAAAGCTTGGGCAAAAACAAATGTAGTTTTAGTCGAACTAGATTTTCCACAAAGAACGCCACAATTACCTGAAATCAAACAACAAAACGCTGAATTACAACAAGTTTTTGGAGTGCAAGGGTATCCAACAGTATTTTTTACGAATGTAGAAAAAAATAAAGATGGTAGGTTGAATTTCATCGCCTTAGGAAAAACAGGTTATGTTGCTGGAGGTCCTAAAGCTTGGTTGGCTGAAGCCAATGGTTTTTTGAAGAATAAAATATAAACGATTATTTTATATATAGTAAAATCCCTTTTCAGCTTTGAAATGGGATTTTTTTTTGGAATGAAGTGAACAGCAGATGACTTATACATTAAAGATGTTGTTGACCTTGGAAAGGTCAAATGTTTATAGAAAAACGGTTAGCAGATTTGTTCGACCCCGTTGGGGTCGTATATCATGCTATTAAATCTATTCTATAAACATTGAAATCCTCTGGATTTCTTTTTTAATGAAGTATAAAATATCCTTTTTCCGCGGTGGCGTGGAAAGGGATTTTTTGTTTTTCACAACTTTGTTTCCATGCTTTTTGGATGGTTTTGTAATTGGTAGCATCGGCAACTACGATTTTGGGTTGGGTGGTTTTGATAATGCGTTCTAGATTGATTGGGGGCGATTGCGTTAAAACCAGAATATCGGGACGACTGTTGGGTGGATAAACACCAGTACTATCCAGAATTAAGATTTTGTTTCTATTAAAATAAGTGAAGTTGTTGATTTTGGAGGTGTTTTTTAGTTCGCTAAAGTTACCAACTAGGTATGATTGAATATTGTTGCGACTTGCAAGGCTGTCTTGGGTGAAAGCGGTAATTTGTTTGCCAATTCGTTGAGTAATTAAGCTATTGTAGTTTTGGTTGAACACAATCCATTCTTGTCCGTTTTGTATTTCCCATTGCGTTTTGATATGTACCAATTGAAAGCTGATGATTGCAATTAACGCCCATACCAGACGGTTAAATTTTGGTTTTTGGAACCAAAGTGTTATCGTTATGATGCACAAATAAGTGCTTAGTAAAAGATAAATATTGAAAGGGATGTCTTGAAGGACAAAGGATTTGAAGGATGCGATCCAGTTGATGACTTGATTGAGCCCATAAATACTCCATTCGAAAGGTTTGATGATAAAAGTAGGTGTAATATGAAAAGCAGCCAAAATCATGACGACAATTCCATAAATCATGATGATAGTTAAACAAGGAATCACAATAAGGTTAGTAATGAAAAACAACCCTGGAAATTGGTGGAAATAATATAAACTCAGAGGCAATGTTCCAATTTGTGCGGCTATTGAAACACTCATAATTTCCCAACCAGCTTTTAGGATTCGGTTTTCAGTTTTCCAAAGACTTACAATTAAAGGCTGTAGCCAAAGAATGAAAAACAAGGCGATATAACTCAGTTGAAATCCTACGTCAAACAGAAAATAAGGTTGGAATAGTAAGATTAGAAAGAGAGAAACGATTATGGTGTGGTAAATGTAAGTACTGCGACGGAGGTAGTAGCCCACGGCGACAAACGAAAACATAGTCACAGCTCGAACTACTGATGGTGCTAATCCTGCGATTAAGGCAAAAAGAGATAATAAACCAATTGTGAGTGCTAGTTTTAAAAACGCTCCTTTTTTAGTATTGGGAATGGGTTTTAAAACAAAGTTTAAGAATAGTAAAATGAATCCAATATGGAGTCCTGAAACGGATAAGATGTGAATGGCTCCCGCAAATTGGTAATCTTGCATGACCTCGCGTGAGATGTCTTGTTTTTGTCCAAGGATGAGTGCGACAGCAACATTCAATTCTTTGGGATTGAAATCTGCTTGTTCCAAATTGTGGATGATAGTCGAACGAAGTTTAGCCGTGTAGTAATTAAGGTCTTTGTGAACAACGGGACTCACAAGGTGGTTCTTGTTATTCAAATAGAGTTGGCTGTAGATTTGTTTGTTTTCTAAATATTTTCCGTAGTCAAATTGATTGGGGTTGAAGGGAATTTTATTTCGGATTAATCTGCCTTTGATGAGTAGTTGCGCTCCTATTTCGAGTTTTTGAATTGCAATTTCTTTAGGTGAGTTCAATAAGATTTTGCCCGTAACAATACTGTCGTTGATGGTAGAAACAGTTGCTATATAACGGTCATTCTTAGTAGTGCTTTTTATTTTTTCTTGAATGGTTACCGCAATTAAATTCTCGGTTTCAAAGTAATTTGAATTATGGGTGTAATGGTTGTTTTGATTGGATTCGTTATGCGTGACTAGGCTAGTTGAACCAATGGAAAACGATAGGAAGAAAGTCGCTAGACCGAAAAATATTCCTTTTTTTGAGCTGTTTTTTTGGAACAAATAGCTAATAAGGAAAACCGAAAAACAGATAATAATCATTCCAAATCCCTCCGTAATACTGGGTTTGGAATAAAAAGCGAATAGGATTCCGAGAACGAATCCAATCACAACTCGGGTTAAAGGGAATTGCAGTACTTTCATAATTCTAAAGTACTAATTTTCTGAATATAATCGTGGTCATTATTCTTTTTTTGATCAGAATAAGCTTTGATATATTTCAAATAAGCTTTGATTTAATCAAACTCTTTTAGAGTATCATCAATTTTTAAAATCTGCGAATATCTGCTAAATCTGCGTGCTTTTTTTTTACGCAGATTTAGCAGATATTCACAGATGAGTGTCTAATAGTAATTTATAAAATTCTCGTTTTTTATTCTAAAACTCTATTCAGTTGAGTGAAACTTTTTTGATAGTAGGATTCCTTAGTCGAAGAAATGATGACCCCTCTTGAAGTAGAGGAGTGAATGAATTTTATTTCATCATCGTTAGCCTCGGTTATTATCCCAACATGATTGATGCGGGAACTGTTATTGGTTTTAAAGAAAATTAAGTCTCCTTTTTGCGCTTTAGAAGTATTTTTCCCTAAATCAATTCCAGTTTTGGCTTGGTCATAGGAAGTTCTTGGAAGTTTGATGTCAAACTGTCCAAAAGTGTTGTAAACCAGTCCAGAACAATCGAAACCAGCTTTAGTTGTACCTGCCATTTTATAAGGTACACCAATGTTTTCTATCGCAGTATCTATGATTTGGTCGGCTAGTGTGTTACTTTTTTTAGTAACAATTTTCGAAGTCGATTTACAAGAAGCGAATAAAACTATGCAAAGGAGGATGGGGATAATTTTTTTCAAAAGAGCGTTATTAAGATTTAACCACAAAGTTTTTTTAACCACAAAGTGCACAAAGTAGACACTAAGGTCACTAAGCTTTTTTAAACACAAATTTTCTGTGATAATCTGTGCAATCTGTGTTTTGAAAATTTATTTTTTTAATTCTGTTACAATTAACCTAGCCGTTTTTTCGCTTGCACCTTCACCACCTAATTTTTGTTCTAGCAAGTCGTATTTTTCAAGCAAGCTCTGGCGATACTGAGGCTCTAGGATTTTTGTCAATTCCTTTTTGATGTTAGCGGTGTTTAAATTGTCTTGAATCAATTCTGTTACGACTTCTTCATCCATAATCAGGTTGACAAGCGAGATGTATTTTAAAGTAATGATGCGTTTTGCAATTTGGTACGAAAGCCAACTCCCTTTATAGCAGACAACTTCAGGAACTTTGAATAAAGCGGTTTCTAGTGTTGCTGTTCCAGAAGTTACTAGCGCTGCGGTTGCGTTTTGTAACAATCCGTAGGTTTTATTCGAAATGAATTTGATATTTTTCTTAGATATGAACTGTTCGTAAAACGAATATTCTTGACTTGGAGCACCTGCAATGACAAATTGATAATCAGGAAAGTCATCTACAACGCTAAGCATCACCGAAAGCATTTTGGTGATTTCTTGTTGTCGGCTTCCTGGTAATAAGGCGATTATTGGTTTGTCGCTTAATTGGTTTTCAGTTTTGAAAGTGGCTGTGTCAATTTTAGGACGTTGCGCAATGGCGTCGATTAAAGGATGGCCAACGTAGGTTACCTCATAATTATATTTTTCGTAAAAGGGTTTTACAAAAGGCAATACCACATACATATGGTCAATGGTCGCTTTAATGGTTTCGACTCTCCCAGCTCTTGAGGCCCAAACTTGTGGACTGATGTAATAAAAAGTTTTGAATCCAGCTGGTTTGGCCCATTTGGCAATTCGGAGATTGAATCCAGAATTGTCAATAAAAATCAAAGCATCGGGTTGGTAAGCGGCTATGTCCTCTTTGCATGTTTTGATGAAGCCAAGGATTTTAGAGAGGTTTTTGATAATCTCACCAAATCCCATAAAGGCTCTGTCTTTGTAATGCGAAACAAGATCGCCACCAGCTTCTTTCATCAAATCGCCTCCCCAACAACGAACCTGAGCGTCTTTATCTTGTTTCAAGATTTCCTTGATCAAATTAGAACCGTGCAAATCGCCTGATGCTTCTCCAGCTATGATATAATATTTCATTCGTTATGAATATGTGAAAGTTGGGATAATAACTAAATTCAAAAATAATGATTTGTTTTTATAGAAATAAAGTTAAAATGGTCATTAGAATAATCGAGAAAACGATACCTCTTGCTATCATGTCTTTTTTTACTTTTAATAAAAGCGCAAAAACAACCAAATTAAGGATAGAGCCTAAAGTAATAATTTTACCTAAGTGTCCTTTTTGTTGCATGACTTGGATACCTGTTATAAAGTCCCAATCAGTAAAAAAGGTAATAAAGATAAAACTACCAATAAAAGTGCTTATAAAACCAAGTAGTATACCTAAAAGTAAATGGCTTTTATTCATTCCAGTTCCAAGTGTTTAATTGTTGTGTGGCATGATGAGCAGTCAAATCAAATTGTACGGGTACAATAGAGATGTAGCCATTGGATAAGGCCCATTCGTCAGTGTCTTCGCCTTTGTCTTCGTTTACAAAATCACCAGTGAGCCAGTAGTATTCCTTACCAAAAGGAGAAGTACGTTTGTCAAACTTCTCTACCCATAAAGCTTTGGCTTGACGGCAAATTTTAATGCCCTTGATTTCGTCTCTTTTTAATTTGGGTAAATTGACATTTAAAACCACATCTTTAGGGAGTTTTTTTTCTAAAACTTCAATTGTTATTTTTTTGATAAATGGTTTTATTTCTTCAAAATTAGCATCCCAATTGTAGTCCAAAAGCGAAAATCCAATAGCAGGAATGCCTTCGATACCTGCTTCAACAGCGGCACTCATGGTTCCTGAATAAATGACGTTTATCGAGGAATTGGAGCCGTGATTGATGCCCGAAACGCATAGGTCTGGTTTTTTTTTCAAAATTTCATTAACTCCCAATTTTACACAGTCTACAGGTGTCCCAGAGCAGCTGTATTCTAGTATTTCTGCTCCTTCTTTTGATGTTTTATTTAGATACAAAGTACTGTTGATTGTGATAGCGTGCCCCATAGCACTCTGAGGTTTGTCTGGAGCAACAACTACAACGTCTCCAATTTCGGACATGACAGCAATTAGTGTTCTTATTCCAGGTGCTGATATCCCGTCATCATTTGTAACTAAAATTAAAGGTCTCGAATTATTCATGGTTTTGTTTTTCTATCTTGTTTTTGAATGGAAAAATAATCTAAAGCTGTTATTTTCTTCGAATAAACAAAGGAAACGAATTTTCTTGATTTCGTTAGTGAAAGCTGAAACAAAAAACATTTTTATATCTTTAACAAAAAATTATGTAAGCTTTACCGATGATGGCATAGTTTTTCCTTTAACTTAGTTTAAAAATTTTGAATGAATGCTATAATTAACTTTATGAAAAGACATTATAAAATACTTCTTACAATTGTCGTGCTTTCAGTGACGTTGTTTGCCTTTAATATTAAATCTAAAAACGAATCTGATCCTGATAAAGACAGGTTGCTTTTGGAATTGTTAACATTTGTGATTGAAAAAGGACATTATAGTCCAGCTGCCATAGATGATAGCTTTTCAAAAGGAGTTTATAAAGATTATATTCAAGCTTTGGATCCCTCTAAACGTTTTTTTCTACAATCAGATATTGATGAGTTTTCTAAATATGAAACACAAATAGACGACCAAATACTAAACAAAGATTTAACTTTTTTTAGTTTGACTTATGAGCGTTTGATGAAGCGTATGGAGGAGAGCAAGAAATTGTATCAAGCAATTTTGGAGGTACCTTTTGATTTTACAATTGATGAAAGCTTTAATACAGATTACGAAAAGGCACCTTATGCAAAAAACGAAATTGAGCTTAAGGAAAGATGGCGCAAGCAAATTAAATTATCTACACTTTCATCATTGACTGATAGAATAAAGATTCAAGAAAACAAAGCCAAAGGAATTGTTGAGGAAGCAAAGTCAGAAGATGAAGTAGAGGATGGACAGTTATCAATTGAAGAAGCGCCAAAAACGGTACAAAAACCAGTAACAAAAGACCATGAAAAACTTAAAAGTTTCGCGGAATTAGAGAAAGAAACTAGAGAAAGTTCTAAAAAATCTTTAGACGAATATTTTGGTTTCATGAAGGATTTGAATCGAAATGATTGGTTTTCGGTTTATATCAACTCGATTACGGCTCGTTTTGATCCACATACAAATTATTTTGCTCCTGATGAAAAAGAGCGTTTTGATGTAAGTATGAGTGGAAAGCTTGAGGGTATTGGTGCTAGACTACAAAAGAAAAATGATTTCACTGAGATTTCTGAATTGATATCAGGAGGTCCAGCTTGGAGAGGGAAAAAATTAGAGGCTGGTGATGTTATTATGAAAGTTGCTCAAGGTGATGGAGAGCCTGTTGATGTTGTAGGAATGCGTTTGGACGATGTCGTTAAAAAAATAAAAGGGCCAAAAGGTTCTGAAGTTCGTTTGACGGTAAAGAAAGTGGATGGTACAATTACGGTTATTTCAATCATAAGAGATATTGTTGAAATTGAGGAAACCTATGTTAAATCTAGTATCGTTACTAAGAACGGTCTTAAATACGGTGTAATATATTTGCCTAAATTTTATATTGACTTTGAAAACAAAAACGGTAGAGATGCTGGTAAAGATATCGCACTAGAAGTTGATAGATTGAAAAAGGTAGGAATTGACGGAATTGTTCTTGATGTTCGTGATGATGGAGGTGGTTCATTGTCAACAGTTGTTGATATAGCGGGGTTATTTATAGATGAAGGACCAATAGTTCAAATCAAATCGGCTGGTAGAAAAAAAGAAGTGTTATACGATAGAGATAATAAAATTGAATGGGATGGACCTTTAGTGATTATGGTCAATAATTTTTCAGCTTCAGCTTCTGAAATTTTGGCAGCAGCTATTCAAGATTATAAAAGAGGTGTCATTATTGGTAGCAAGCAAACATATGGTAAGGGTACTGTTCAAAATGTGATAGATTTAAATCAGTTTGTACGTAATAGTTCTGTTGGTGACCTAGGGGCATTGAAAACAACTACTCAAAAGTTTTATAGAATTAATGGGGGGTCTACTCAATTGGAAGGAGTGAGCAGTGATGTGGTTATGCCTGATAGATATGCTTATCTTAAGATGGGTGAGCGTGATGTTGAAAACGCCATGCCATGGGATAAAATCGATGCTGCGGTATATAAAGTTTGGGATAAGAATGAAAATTTCAATAAGGCTATTACAAATAGTAGAAACCGTATTGCAACTAGTGAAAATTTCAAGTTAATTGATGAAAACGCTAAATGGATTGATAGTCGCTCTGCAGATAATACTTATAGTTTGAATTTGGATAAATTTAGAGCAGCTCAAAAAGAGATTGAGGAAAAAGCTAAAAAGTACAAGCCTATATCTCAGTATAAGAACAATTTAGAGTTTTATTCATTGCCTTATGAAGTTGAGCAGACAAACAAGGATGTAGTCTTGAAGGAGAAAAGAGAAAGATGGCATGAAGCATTGTCCAAAGATATTTATGTTGAAGAAGCATTAAATGTATTGGATGATTTGCAAACAAAACCCATTTCTAAAAAAAATGTAAGTTCGAAAAAAGATAAATTAGTAAAATCATAACGTTTTGAATGAATAATATAACCGAATCAATATTCGCTTTGACGCTCCAAAAAATCTGCCTGATTTTTTGGAGCGTTTTTAGTTTTACATTTTTATATTCTTGTAAAAGTGAAACTAAAACTAAGGTCGTTGCCAATTCAATTGAAGACTTTCAAGCGGTAGATTTAGGTAAAGAGAAGAGTTGGACCTATTTTTTACCCAAAAAAAATACGAATCAACTAGTGCATCATCAATATTATAGTTTGTCATATAATGAGAAAGCAGAACAAGCAGAATGGGTTGCATATGAGTTGAAAAAGGAATATGTGAAAAATAATGATTTTAAAAGGCCTTATTTTATCGAAGATCCCAAAGTTGTAACTCAATCAGCTGATTGGAGGAATTATAAAAATTCAGGTTATGATAAAGGTCATCTCTGTCCAGCGGGTGATATGGAGTTTGATTTAAAGGCTTATAACGACACTTTTTATACTTCAAATATTTCACCTCAAAACCACGAATTTAATTCTGGAATTTGGAATAGGTTAGAGCAAAAAGTTCGATTTTGGGCTCAAAAATATGATGGTGTTGTCGTAATTACTGGTGGTGTATTAAAGAATACATCGGAAACTATTGGTAATGAAAAGGTAGTTGTGCCAAATTACTTTTATAAAATTATTTTTGAAAATGAGTTAGGCAAGCATAAGATGATTGCCTTTTTGATGCCAGCAGTTAAAAGCAATAAAGCCCTTTATGAATATGTAGTTCCAGTTGATAGTATCGAAAAAATAACAGGAATTGACTTCTTTCCAAATTTAGATGATAAAATTGAAAACAGCCTAGAGAAAAGTACAGATTATAAATCTTGGATTTTTAATTAACAATCGATTTATTTTACCACTCATTTACTTTATTGGCATCCATTTTAATAAAAACAAAAAGCAAAATTGTAAAACCCCAAAGTCCAGATCCTCCATACGAGAAGAAAGGTAAAGGAACTCCAATGGTGGGGAATATCCCTAATACCATTGCGATATTTACAAAGAAGTGGATAAATAGGATACTTGCTACACAATAGCCATAAACCCTGCTGAATTTCGTTTTTTGACGCTCTGCTAAGTATATAATACGTAGTAGTAGACAAACAAACATGATGATGACAAATAATGAGCCAACAAATCCCCATTCTTCACCTACAGTAGTAAATATATAATCAGTATGTTGTTCGGGAACAAAACCTCCTTTTGTCTGTGTTCCTTCAAGAAATCCTTTGCCAAACCAGCCGCCGGAGCCAACAGCAATTTCAGATTGATTTGTATTATAACCAATCCCTTTCATATCGACAGTTTTACCTAATAATATATTGAAACGGTCTCGGTGATGTTGTTTAAAAACATTTTCAAAAACGTAACTAACAGATAATACAAATCCAGAAATTAAAATAAAAATAATGGAGCTTAAAACGATGTTTCTATCGCCTAATCGGGATTTAAAATAGACTAATATAATTGCCAATAAAGCAATAAGAATAACATATTGAGGTTCTAATATTAAGGTCATAACAAACAATACTATGGCAATAAATCCAGTCCAAATATACCAAGCAGGTAAGCCTTCACGATACAATACTATAATAAGAAAGCAATAGATTAAAGCACTTCCAGGGTCATGAGGTACAATAAGCATAATGGGTAAGCCTAGAATGCCTAAAACCTGTATTTGCCTATTTGTATCCTTTAGGTTGATTTGGGCATCACTCAAATATTTGGCTAAGGCTAATGCTGTGGCAGTTTTAACAAATTCAGAAGGTTGTATTCCGAAGGAACCAAAGGAATACCAGTTTGCTTGCCCTTTAATAGTTTTACCAAATACAAATAAACCTGCTAGCGATAATAATCCAATTACATAAATCAAACTAGCATATTTTTCGTACAATTTACCGTCTACATAAAGTAAAATGAAAATTAAGGGTATTGTTAAAATAATGAAAAGAAGTTGTTTTTCAGAAGTTCCTTCCATAGAGGATAACGAAGAAGAATAGATGTTTAGCCATCCCATAATTACTAATAAACTATAGATGATTATGGAAATCCAGTCAATATTGCTTGTTAAACTTTGATTTTTCATTGAAATGAATCTCTAGTTAGTTTTCTTAATAGTATCCTTTTTTACAACTGGAATAGTGTTTTTCGCTTTCAAAATAGAATCTTTAATTCTTAATTGCATTTTAACGGCCTCTGAAAGTCCACCTAATTTAGCGTATCGATCTTGTAAACTTCTTTCTAAAGTTCTCTTTTCTAAATCTGTTCGCGTTATTTTGTGTCTTAGATATTTTTCAATCATTAAACTGGCAATAGGTCCCGCTATTGTTGCTCCAAATCCTCCATTCTCAACCATAACAGCGATGGCGATTTTTGGATTGTCTTTGGGTGCAAAAGCGACAAAGATAGAGTGATCTTCTAGTTTTGTTCGGACGCCATTAATTTTGGCAAAGTTCTCAGCAGTTCCTGTTTTACCACAGATATCGATTCCTTCAACACGGAGGGAACTAGCAGTACCTAAATTGTAAACATCAAATAACCCACTTATAACTGGTTTGAAGTACTTTTTGTCAATTGTAGTATAGTGCTTAGTCGTGAATTTTTTATCAATAGTTCCCCCTTTGATTTTTTTGATGATATGAGGGGTATAGTAATAGCCTTCATTGGCTACAGCCGCCATCATATTAGCTAATTGAATAGGAGTCATCAGCACCTCACCTTGACCAATGGCATTCGATACAATTGTTTTGCTATCCCAACGCCAATCTGGGTACATTCTTTTATATGTTTTTGAATCAGGGACTTTTCCTCTTTTTCCAGTTGGTAGATCGTATCCCATAAATTGCCCAAGTCCAAAGCTTTTAACATGTTTGCTCCATACATCAACAGCATAAGGTGGACTCTTGTATTTGTTTATAGTTCGCATATAAACAGTTCCAAAGTAGGCGTTACAAGAATTGTACATACCATTATGTAATTGATGTGGTCCGAAACCGTGACATTTCATGAATCTACCTCTAGCATAGCTGAAACCATGGTGACACATTACAGTTGTCTGCTCATCAATCACACCTTCTTGAAGCGCAATTAAACCAGTTAAGATCTTAAAAGGTGATCCAGGAGGATACTCAGCCAAAAGTCCTCTGTCATAGAGTGGTTTTGCGATAGAGTCACGATATAATAAGGTGTAATTTTTTGAACGTTGTCTTCCTACTAAGATGGAAGGGTCGTAAGATGGAGCTGTAATTAAAGCCAATATTTCACCAGTTTTAGGTTCTATGGCAACAATACCTCCTCTTTTGTTGTTCATTAATTGCTCGCCATATTTTTGAATTTCAGCATCAATGGTTAGGTTTATATCTTCACCTTGTACAGCGATAGTGTCGTATTTTCCATCTTTGTATGAGCCGATTTCTCTATTGTATTTGTCTTTTTGGATGTATTTTACTCCTTTGATTCCTCGAAGAATTTCTTCATAAGATTCTTCAACACCTTGTCGTCCAATTAAATCTCCACTTTTGTAGTACGGATTTTTTTCAATGATTCTTTCGTTTACTTGGGTAATAAAACCAAAAATATTGGCTCCAAAGTCAACTTCGTAATCACGTAAGGAACGTTTTTGAAAATAGAAACCTTCAAATTTTCGTATTTTTTCTTGAAAAGCGGCAAATTCACTTTTGTTTAATTGAGGTAAAAAAACGGACGGGAGTCTAGGACTGTAGACCTTCGCTTTTTCAACTTTTTCGATAAAATCTTCTTTGGTAATGTTTAAAAGGTGACAAAATTCTAGAGTATCAATGTTTTTCATTTCTCTAGGAATAACCATGATATCATAAGAAGCTTGGTTGGCTACTAATAATTTACCATTTCGATCAAAAATATAGCCTCTCTCAGGATAGTCATATTTAATTTTTATCGCGTTGTTTTCTGATTTTAATTTGAAGGTATCATTGATAACTTGCAAATAAAATACGCGAATTACAAGCAATGATGCTGCAATGATAATTAATGAAGGCAGCAGTAGTTTTCTCATCGTTTTACAGGCTTAATAAGGTATATTAAAATAATACAACTAATAAGAGTGAATAAGGCACTTAATAAGGTTCTAAGAAGGATGTCCCAAATAAAACTTACTTGAAAAGCTTCAAGAATAAACAGGGTAGTATGGTGTATTAATACCGCTAATAATATGAATGAAAATCGCTCAGGTGTTAAGGAGTCATTTATTCTGATGGTTTGGTATTCATAACTTACACCAAAGGAAAACTTGAAGATAGAGGGTCTAAAGTTGGCTAATATCAAACAAGCTGTAGCGTGAATTCCACCAGAATTTGAAAAAAAATCCATCGTTATTCCCAATAAGAAACTTGCGACAAGTAAACCTGATTTATTTCCATTGACAGGATATAACAATATGAACAAAATATAGGGAAGCGGCATGATAAATCCCAAAAAGGTCATGTTGTTAAAAATAACAATTTGAACGGCTAATAATAATATAAACCGAAAAACATTGACTAACAAAGTGCTATTCATTTTTTATATTTTGTTTTTCTAGGTTATTCAGTTCGTCTCTATTTTTACTTTTTATAATGTATACATGGCCTAAATTGGTCATGTCATTGAAAAGTTTGATGTTTAATGTGTAGTAATTCGTTTGATTGTCAATATAAATTTTGTCAATCGTTCCAATGTTAATGTTTTCAGGAAAAATTACCGATTGTCCTCCTGTTACGATAGTGTCACCTTTTCTCACTGAAGCTAATCTAGGAACGTCAATTAATTGGACAAAACCAGTGCTTTTTCCATTCCAAACTAAAGAACCAAAATGGTTTGATTTTTTGATTTTTGCATTTATCTGTGAACGTACATTCAGGATGCTTAGGACTGTCGAGTAATTTGGTGAGGTTTTGTCAACGATACCTACGATTCCTAGATTGTTTATTACCCCCATGTCAGTCTTAATGCCCTCAAGTGAACCAGAGTTTAATGTCAGGTAGTTTTCGTGTTGATTATATACGTTGTGGATGACTTTTGAAACTACAATATCATCAGGAGCGACACCTTTAAGATTTTCTATTTTTTTAATCTCAGTTGTATCTTTTGTGTTAAATAAGATACTTTTTAGCCTTGCGTTTTCTAAAGCTAAAGCCTCATTTTGAGTTCTTAAATTCAAATATTCGCTTATATTATTCATTTTTTCATACACACCACCACTTAGAAAATTCGCTGAACTAATGATTCTACTTTTATGGTAGGAGTGCGACTGTATCGTAAGCAATAACGAAATGCATAATAACAGCAAAAACAGTAGTCGATTACTGTTTTTGAATATAAAATTAAAGATTTGCTGCATTCTCTTATTTGATTATGTGTTTCGAAATAGGCTTAAGCAACTGAATTTTATAACCACTTAAGTAAGCTGTATAAAATTCAGTAGCATATAAGAAAATCTTATTTAATTAAGATGCTTTTAAATCTACCTATGTTTTTAAGTGCCATTCCCGTACCACGAACAACTGCTCTTAATGGGTCTTCTGCAATATAAACTGGTAAATCTGTTTTTTGAGAGATTCTTTTATCTAGACCTCTTAACATAGACCCTCCACCTGCTAAGTAAATACCAGTATTGTAGATATCTGCTGCTAGTTCAGGAGGTGTTTGAGATAGAGTTTCCATTACAGCATCTTCAATTCGTTGAATTGATTTGTCTAATGCTTTTGCGATTTCTCTATAAGACACTTCTACTTGTTTAGGTTTACCCGTAAGCAAATCACGACCTTGTACAGACATATCCTCAGGAGGAGTCTCTAGGTCTTCGATTGCTGCACCTATTTGGATTTTTATTTTTTCAGCGGTACTTTCTCCAACGAAAAGGTTGTGTTGTGTACGCATATAGTAAACGATATCATTTGTGAAAACATCTCCTGCAATTTTTACAGACTTATCACATACAATTCCTCCCAAAGCAATAACTGCAATTTCAGTTGTTCCACCACCGATATCAACAATCATATTCCCTTTTGGTTGCATAATGTCAATTCCAATACCAATTGCTGCCGCCATTGGTTCGTGGATTAGGTAAACTTCTTTACCATTTACTCGCTCACAAGATTCTTTAACGGCTCTCATCTCCACTTCAGTAATACCAGAAGGAATACAAACTACCATTCTTAAGGCAGGTGTAAACATTCTTTTCTTTAATGCTGGTATGCTTTTGATGAACATACTTATCATTTTCTCTGAAGCATCAAAATCTGCAATTACACCATCTTTTAAAGGACGTATTGTTTTAATGTTTTCATGTGTTTTACCTTGCATCAAATTGGCTTCTTTACCAACAGCGATAATTTTTCCTGAAATTCTATCTCTAGCAACTATCGATGGACTGTCAATAACAACTTTGTCGTTATGGATAATTAAGGTATTAGCGGTACCAAGGTCTATCGCGATATCCTCGGTCATGAAATCAAAAAATCCCATATACTATTTTGGGTTAAAAGTTATAAATATAATTGCGCACAAAGTTAAACAAATTAATGTTTGAAATGACGAGTTCCAGTAAATACCATTGCAAGATTATTTTCATTGCAATAATTAATGCTTAATTCGTCCTTAATTGAACCTCCTGGTTGAATAACAGCTGTGATTCCTGCTTCTTTTGCAAGAGCTACACAGTCAGGGAATGGGAAAAAAGCGTCGCTCGCCATTGAAGCACCTGTTAAGTCAAAACCAAAATGCTTTGCTTTTTCTACCGCTTGTTGTAGGGCGTCAACTCTTGAAGTTTGACCTGTTCCAGAAGATATTAATGTTCCGTTTTTGGCAAAAACAATCGTGTTTGATTTAGTGTTTTTACAAATTTTTGAAGCGAAAATTAAATCTTCTATCTCTTGTTCAGTAGGAGTTGTTATTGTAACGGTTTTTAAGTCGGCTTTATTGTCTGTGATATTATTTCTGTCTTGAATTAATAATCCATTTAAGCAAGTTCTTACTTGTCTTTGTGGTAATTCGATATCATTTTGAACTAATATGATTCTGTTTTTCTTTTCTTGAAGGATTGCTAGTGCTGCATCTTCATAGGCAGGAGCAATTACAACTTCACAGAATAATTTGTTGATTTCAGTAGCAGTAGCAACATCAATTGTTTTGTTTGCAATCAATACACCACCAAAAGCAGAGGTAGGGTCGCAGGCCAAAGCAGCGTTGTAAGCTTCGCTAATTGATTCTCTTGAAGCTAATCCACATGCATTGTTGTGTTTTAAAATCGCAAAAGTAGGTCCGTCTGTTTTAAATTCGTTAATCAAATTAACGGCTGCATCTACGTCTAATAAATTGTTATATGATAATTCTTTACCGTGTAGTTTTTTGAACATAGCATCAAAATCACCAAAGAAAAATCCTTTTTGATGAGGGTTTTCACCGTATCTTAATACTTGCCCATTTTCAATACTTTCTTTGTAATATGTTTCGTCAGTATTAAAGTAGTTGAAAATAGCACCATCGTAATGAGAAGAAACGTGGAAAGCTTTAGTTGCTAATAATTTTCTGTCTTCAAGTGTAGTTCCTCCGTTTTGTTTTGTAATCATGTCTAGGAATAAGTTGTACTCATTCATCGATGCAACAATAACAGTGTCTTTGAAGTTTTTGGCAGCTGCACGAATTAATGAAATTCCACCAATATCAATTTTTTCGATAATATCAGCTTCACTTGCTCCTGAAGCAACAGTTTTTTCAAAAGGGTATAAGTCAACAATAACTAAATCAATTTGAGGAATGTTGAATTCTTCCATTTGTTGAATGTCTCCTTCATGGTCTTGGCGATTTAAAATTCCTCCAAAAACTTTTGGGTGTAATGTTTTTACTCTTCCTCCTAAAATAGATGGATAAGAAGTAACATCTTCAACTGGTACAACAGGAATTCCTAAGTTTTTTATAAAATCTTCTGTTCCACCTGTAGAGTAAATTGTTACATTTTGACTGTGTAGTTGTCTTACAATAGGTTCAAGGCCATCTTTAGAAAAAACGGAAATTAATGCTGATTGAATTGTTTTTGTTGTGCTCATCTTAAGTTATTATTTGAAAGTGCAAAAATAGTTTTTTAAACTGAAAACTAAGCTATTTGAAGAAAAAGATAAATTGGATTTTTGATTAATTTTTTTTGATTTTGTGTGTATAGTTTTTCATTCTGCTGTTGTTGTATTTATTTTTAGGTTTTTGATTATAATTTGTTGAATTTTACTAATCTTAAAAATTCTACAAAAAATGTTTCTATATCTCCAGTTGTTAAGGGAAAGCTTTGTGTTTGCTTTACATGCATTGACAAATAACAAGTTAAGAACGTTATTGTCATTGCTTGGGGTTACTATTGGAATTTTTTCGATTATTGCAGTGCTTGCTGCAGTGGATTCATTAGATAGAAAAATCACGAAGGACTTGAGTAATTTAGATAAGAATACAATTTATTTGATGCGTTTTTCATTTGGTCCAACGGAAATCCCTCAATGGAAAAGGGAACAATTTCCAAATGTAAAATACGATGAGTATGTATATTTAAAAAGTTCATTGAATAATACAGAGCAGGTAGGTTTTCAGTTGTTTGTGGGGCGTGAATCAGTGAAATATGAGGATCGAATAGTAAGTGATATTAATGTAGTACCTGTTTCTGCCGAGTTTATTAAAATTCAAGGATTAGAATTTGATAATGGTCGGTTTTATAATGAATCAGAAGCAAATTCTGGAAAGGCCGTGGTTGTAATAGGTGCCAATATTTCAGAAAATCTTTTTGGAACGGAAGATCCTATTGGGAAGAAGGTTCGCCTGTATGGACAACGCTTTACGGTTATTGGTGTGTTGAAAAAACAAGGTGCAGGTTTATTTGGGGATAGTAATGATACTTCTGTTTTTTTGCCAGTTAATTTTTTACGACGAATGTATGGGGATAATAATGATGCGATGACTCCGGTAATTATTTTAAAACCAAAAAACGGTGTAGATATGGAGGCTTACAAGGTAGAGTTGTCGAGTAAATTGAGGAATTTTAGAGGGGTTAAAGATGGTGAAATTGATAATTTTTTTATTAATGTGTTCTCAGGTTTTACTAATTTGATTGACGGAATTATTAGTCAAATGAATGTTGTGGGATGGATTATTAGTGGGTTTTCGTTGCTTGTTGGCGGTTTTGGAATTGCTAATATTATGTTTGTTTCTGTAAAGGAAAGGACGAATTTGATAGGTATTCAAAAATCATTGGGAGCTAAAAATCATTTTATATTGTTTCAGTTCTTATTTGAATCTATTTTACTTTCTTTATTTGGAGGAATGATAGGTTTGTTCTTTGTATGGGTTATCTCAATTGTCATGACAAAGGTTGTTGATTTTGAATTTGTGCTGGGGCTGGGAAATGTGTTGTTAGGAACGGGATTAGCTGCGTTGATAGGTTTGATTTCAGGAATCATTCCTGCAATCACGGCTTCAAAATTAGATCCTGTTGAGGCTATTAGAACGGGGTTGTAGTTTTTGAGTTGGTTTTCAAATTAAGATTATACTAATTAAACAAACTAATTGGGAAGGGTTTGAAAAAAGTAGACTTACTTCTGAATGTACCTGTATGATCCAAAAAAAAATCCCAAGAAATGATTTTCCTTGGGATTTTTTGTAATTCTATGATTGTTGTATACTATCTAATTTCGTTGTTTTGAATTAAATCGATATACAAGTTAATCTTGTTTTTTAACTCTTTTCTAGCAGTTATAAAGTCTAAGAAACCGTGCTCTAATAAAAACTCAGCTGTTTGAAAACCTTCAGGT
Source organism: Flavobacterium sp. NG2 (assembly GCF_034119845.1). Lineage (NCBI taxonomy): Bacteria > Pseudomonadati > Bacteroidota > Flavobacteriia > Flavobacteriales > Flavobacteriaceae > Flavobacterium > Flavobacterium sp. NG2. The sequence continues at coordinate 1,242,530 of NZ_CP139420.1, forward strand.
AAATCTTTACCAGTGGTATCGCGTACAACGCGAGGTCCAGCAAAGCCAATCAAGGCTCCAGGTTCAGCGATATTAATATCTCCTAACATAGCGTATGAAGCTGTTGTTCCTCCTGTCGTTGGATCTGTACATAAAGAAATGTAAGGAAGTTTTGCATCGGCTAATTGTGCCAGTTTTACAGAGGTTTTAGCTAATTGCATCAAAGAATAAGCAGCCTCCATCATTCTTGCTCCACCTGATTTTGAAATCATTACAAATGGAAGTTTGTTTTGGATAGCGTGATCAATTCCTCTAGCGATTTTTTCACCTACAACTGCCCCCATAGATCCACCAATAAAGGCAAAGTCCATACAGCAAACTACTAATTCTTTTCCTTTAGATTTACCAACACCTGTACGAACAGCGTCTTTAAGGTGGGTTTTTTCCATAACATCTTTTAGACGATCTACATATTTCTTTGTGTCTACAAAGTGTAAAGGGTCTTTGGATGTTAAGTTTTTATCCAATTCAACAAATTCATTGTTGTCGAATAAAATTTCAAAGTAGGTAGCACTACCAATTCTAACGTGAAAACCATCTTCTGGACTTACGAATAAGTTGCGTTCAAGCTCATCAGCGTCGATAATTTTTCCAGTTGGAGATTTGTACCATAGACCTTTTGGAACATCCATTTTGTCTTCGGTAGCCGTAGTAATTCCTTTTTCTTTTCTTTTAAACCAAGCCATTTCTTAAGTGTTCAGTGTTCAGTAATCAAGTAATCGGTCAGTGTTTGTATTCAGTTTAAGTATTCAGTAATGATTACTGAATACTTAAAACTGTATACGGAACAATTTATTATAGTGTATTCACGTTGTTTAAGTCAGCAAATGCTTGCTCAAGTCTTGTGTTGAATGTAACTTCACTTTCACGTACCCATTTTCTTGGGTCATAGTATTTTTTGTTAGGAACATCATCACCTTCTGGGTTTCCAATTTGAGTTTTTAAATACTCAATATTTTTTATCATATAATCACGAATACCTTCTGTGTAAGCAAATTGTAAGTCAGTATCAATGTTCATTTTAACAACTCCGTATCCAATAGCTTCTCTAATTTCTTCAATTGTAGAACCTGATCCACCGTGGAATACAAAATCAACTGGGTTGTTTCCTGTTTTATATTTTTCTTGAACAAACTCTTGAGAGTTTTTTAAGATTTTTGGAGTTAATTTTACGTTACCTGGTTTGTAAACACCATGAACGTTTCCAAATGCAGCAGCAATGGTAAACTTAGGGCTTATTTTAGAAAGCTCTTCGTAAGCATAAGCTACTTCTTCTGGCTGAGTGTATAGTTTAGAGCTGTCAACATCAGAGTTGTCAACACCATCTTCTTCACCACCTGTAATTCCAAGTTCTATTTCTAGAGTCATACCCATTTTGCTCATTCTTTCTAGGTATGTTTTGCAAATTTCGATGTTTTCTTCGATTGGCTCTTCTGATAAGTCAATCATATGAGAAGAATATAACGGTTTTCCAGTTGCTGCAAAATGTTCTTCTGAAGCATCTAATAAACCATCAATCCAAGGTAATAATTTTTTAGCACAGTGGTCAGTATGTAAGATAACTGTTGCTCCGTATGCTTCTGCAAGAGCGTGAACGTGTTTAGCTCCAGCAATACCACCAGCGATAGCTGATTTTTCGTTTGCATTTGATAATCCTTTACCTGCATTGAATTGTGCACCACCGTTAGAGAATTGAATGATAACAGGAGCATTTAATTTTGCTGCTGTTTCAAGAACTCCATTTATAGTACTTGAACCAGTTACGTTTACCGCTGGAAGTGCAAAACCTTTTTCTTTTGCATAGTTAAAAATTTCTTGAACTTGATCTCCAGTAGCTACGCCCGGTTTAATGTTGTGTCCCATTTTAATTGTTTTTAGTTATTTCTAGCTTTTAGTTTAAGACAGCAAAAATAAGAATTAAATAGCATTAGAAAGGGTAATTTATACCAAAATTTAAAACAGAGTTGGAAAAATTGTATTCATTGAACCATTTTTCCCCTGTTTTATTGGCAGGATTGTAGGTTTTGAAACCAAAATCAAATCTTATAATAAAGAAACTTAAATCGTATCTAAGACCAAATCCACTTCCTAGCGCTATGTCTTTTAAGCTTGAAAAGTTTTTAAATATGTATTTTTCGTCTTCTACATTGTCATTTATATTCCAAATATTTCCAGCATCAGCAAAAATTGCTCCTTTTAATTGTCCTAGAATTTTAAATCTAAATTCTGAACTTAAAGCAATTTTCATGTTGGCTTCGTTGAAATCATTGGTTGCTCCACTGCTTCCTGGACCTAAGCTATAAGGTTGCCAAGCTCTATTGTCATTTGAGCCTCCTGCAAAATAACTTCGTGAGAAGGGGATGTTGCTCGCATTTCCGAAAGGTATGGCGATTCCGAAAAACGAACGCACGGCAAGTACTTTTTCTTTTGTTAGATCCCAATGTTTGATGTAATCGAATTCGGTTTTGATGTATTCGGAGTATTCTAGATTGAATATTTCATACTTTCCATTTGAATTTGAATCTAGTTTTGTAGCTCTTGAAAATATTGATAATAGGGAGCCTGCCGATTCTATTTTGGTTTTAAAAAGGTAAAAGGTGTTATCTTGTAAATCCGTTTTAGTAGTTTTTGAAAAAGTAAAGCTTGTGGACAAAATAAAGTCATTCTCTGTTAGTCGGACTCTTCTTTCTTCGATACTTTTTACTGTTTTGTAATCATCGTCATCAGAATTTAATTGCGTGTTTCCAGCAATAACATCATTAGTGAATCCTGAAGTTCCGTCTTGGATGATTAAATCTCCATCTGAATCAACATAAGAAGAATTAATATTATAGTTTTTACCAATTTCATTTAGCGCACTATATGAGGAGCTATATACATTAAAATAATTTTGTGGATTTAAATTTCGAACAAATTGGGCGTTAAGCAATTCAAAACGTGCTGTGTTGTTCTTTTTAGGTGTCCAATTGTATGAAAATACCCCTGTAAAATTCTCTTTGTCTAGACCTATGTTTTTCTGTCTTGAAAAACCAGTGGTTATAAGTGTAGACGGAATCATGCTTTTTGGAATTATTTTTTCAGTACCAAATGGGATCAGTATTCTAGGGAAGCTTAATTTGAAATCTAAACCATATTCTGAAACATTAAAAAACTGATTGTTGGGATTGGCTAAGCTTTTTGAAGAACCAATGTTTCCACGAGCGGAAATCTCTAATGTTTCGGCACCTTTAAATATATTTCTAATATTTAGCGAAGGGCTAAAAGAGATACCAATATCTTGAATGTTGGAATGTGTTACGTCAGCCGATGAACCAAAACTATATTTTTTTCTCGGTGTTAAATAAATATTTGCAATCAATGAACTGTAAGTGCTGTCTCTTTTGTCAACTGCATATTGAATACTTGGGTAGTTAAATATTTTAAGATTACTTAAGTAACGAGCTGTTAGAACAGTTTTGTTGTCTGCAAAATAACTCCCTTTGGTTATGAAAACGGCATCTGTTATAGCATAAGGTTTGTATTTTAATTTGCTATGACTGTATAGATTGAAGTTTTTGTAAGTAGTACTGTCAGTGATTTTTTTATTGTTGTTATTCGAGCTATAATCAGTGTAGATGTTTACATCGCTTATTTTGTATCTTTTGAAAGGCTCAGTTATGGTAGAGTCTTTTGATTGATAGGAGTAGTCGTTGATGATTAGGTTTACGTTGGCCTTGTTTTGTTTCTGAATAGTATCTATATTGAAATTGATATAGGTGGGTTGGAAATAATAAATTCCATTATTTCTAAAAAGAGTAGCGATTCGGTTTTTTTCTTCTTCGAAATCAATTGTTTTATATTGTTTTCCAGATTTTATGAAGCTGTAATTTTGCCTAGATTGGTATAAAGAGTCCAAAATAGGGGTTGCAATGGAAGCACTAATGGAGTCTAGAATATAGGGCTTTCCAGTGGTGATATGATATCTTACTTGAGCTCTTTTAGGTTTAATGCTGTCTATGTTATAGTTCGCCTTAATATTGAAATAACCGTTGTTGAAATAGTAATATTTAAGTCTAGAGGCCGATTTTTCAGTTTTGGTTGAATCAATAATTACAGGAGGTTCACCTGTTTTTTTTAAGAAATCGTGGATGCCATGATACCAAAATGATTTACCTAGTTGGTTGACCTGTTTGGCGGATAGCCATTTGGATTTACGTTTGTATTTTTCGGGATTGGCAATAAATTTAGCCTGATAGGTAGAGTCAGGGTTTAGGTTTGCTAAGTTGTATAGGTTAAGTCTTAGCTTGAATCCTAGTAGGGTACCATTAGGTTTTTGATACAGTTGATCAGTTACACTTTCTTCTGTTGTCTTTTTCCCATTTACGATGATTTTATTTTTGGTAAGTAAGCGTTTGTCTTGTGGAACTCTTTTTTCAGCGTTACATGCAGATATAATTATCCCAATTAGAATAATAAGTGATATTTTTGTTGAAATTTTTTTCAAGGGTTCTAAAATATTTAATTCAAAAGTACATATTTTTATGGTTAGTAAAAACCAAATAAAACTTATAACTAGTTTACAGCAGAAAAAGTATCGAATAGCGCATCAAATGTTTTTTGCTGAAGGGATAAAAGTGATTCAAGAATTATTGAACTCTAATTTTGAATTGGTTAATTTGTACACTACAAAGAATGATTTCGAAGAAGTTCACTCTTCTAAAAAAACAATTATTTCGGAAACAGATTTGAAGAGAATTTCTGCATTAGCAACCTCCAACAGTTGTTTGGCAGTTTTTAAAATGGCAACTGAAAAGCCAATTGTAGAGTCAGAGTTAATTTTGGCGCTTGATTCTGTTCGTGATCCAGGAAATATGGGGACAATTCTAAGGCTTTGTGATTGGTTTGGAATTAAGCAATTAGTTTGTACAACGGAAACAGTAGATATTTATAATCCAAAAGTAGTGCAGGCAACAATGGGTTCTATAGCGAGGGTTAATGTAAATTATATAGATCTGAAATCTTATATCGAAAAATCAAAAGTTGCTGTTTTTGGAACCTTTATGGATGGGGAAAATATTTATAAAACGAGTTTGCCTCAAGAAGGAATCATTATTATGGGAAATGAGGCGAATGGAATCTCACCTGAGTTGGAGAAAATAGTTTCAGACAAGCTTACTATTCCTCGATTTGGAGATCTTCAAAAAACTGAAAGTTTGAATGTGGCAACTGCTACAGCTATTATTTTAAGCGAATTTAGACGTGGGTGATGGTTTAATGAAAAGTAAAGTTGATTAAAATGGCTCTGCTTTTTAAAGATTCAATATTGCTTGTCCAAGGGCTGTTAGGGTCGTTGTCTCGAATTAATTCGTCTTTAAGTCCGAAAACGCCTCTTACAGAGGGAGAGAAAATAAAATACTCTGAAAATATATCAATACCAAATCCTAATTCGTAATTAGTAGTCCATGGCTTTACTCTAAATTTTTGCTCGTAATTGTCATCTTTTGTTTTAGAGTTTCCTGATAAATTTAAGGTTGTTGAAACACCACCTACCAAAAAAGGTCTTATGTTTCCTGTTCTCATTGATGAAAATTTCAATAATAATGGAAAGTGGATATAAGTACTGTTGACTTCTCTTTGGATGTCAATTTGATTGGTAAAACCTGGGAAAGATAAATTTCTTTTAGCGTAATACAATCCTGGTTCAAATCGCAAGTTAATATATTCTTGGAGTTTTACATCAGCCACAACTCCCACGTTAAAACCTGTTGTTTTTTGCGTTTGAATGTCGGGTCCAACATTTTTATAGTCTATTTTGAAATCAAATGAATTGAAGCCAAGGTAGTACCCAAAATAGAGTCTTTGTTTCTGGAAGTTTTCTAGGTGGATTATTGGATCTTTTCCAAATATATTGGTGCCTGATTGAGCCATTCCTTTAAGCGATAAAGTGATTAAAAGTAAAAATGTCGCTATTTTTCTCATGTTATTGCCTAATGAATGGTCTGTTTATTTTTTTGATGCTGAATAAATTGTTGCTACGCCAAAAGTTTGAGGCATTGCTACAACATCTATAAACCCAATTTTTCGTAAAATATTGTTTAGTTCTTCGCCATAAGGAAATTGAGAAGCTGATTCTGATAAATAGCCATAAGCAACATCGTCTTTTGAAAATAACTTCCCAATTAATGGTAAAATGTTTTTGCTGTAAAAATTATAACCTTGTTTGTAGGGAGTTTTGTCTGGTACTGAAGTTTCTAAAATTACAAAAACACCATTCGGCTTTAGTACTCTAAGTATTTCAGATAGCCCTTTTTCAAGGTTTTCAAAATTTCGAACTCCAAAAGCGACTGTGATGGCATCAAAAAAATTATCTTCAAATGGAATGTTTTCAGAATCTGCTAATACCATTTCGATAGTTTTCGAAAGTCCTTTTGCTTCGATTTTTTTTTCTCCAACTTCGAGCATTCCAGCCGAAATATCAAGTCCTATTATTTTTTCAGCATTAGTTTGAGCCATCAATATGGCTAGGTCACCTGTACCTGTGGCAATATCTAAAACTGTTGAAGGGTTAGCATTGTTTACAATTTTCAATACTTTTTTGCGCCATTTTACATCTATTCCAAATGAAATTACACGATTTAAGTTATCGTAATTTCCTGATATAGTGTCGAACATCTTTGCGACCTGTTCTTTTTTGCTTAAAGTTGAATTTTTATAGGGAGTTATGTTTTTTGACATTGTATTGGTAATTTTTCACAAATATAATACAATCTATTTCGAACTTTTGTTTTAGAGTTGGAATTAGCTATAAAAATAAAAGTTTTAAATAATTGAAAAAATCACTAAAAGTGGGTATTGTGCACTATTATAATTATGCCGACTTTTACAGTGTAAATATTAATATTTATTTTCAATGATTTTAAAAAGGTTTACAAGTCGAATTAAATGGTTGATTTTTGCGTTAATTATATCGTTTGTTCTTGTAAGTAGTTTTGACGGTGCTGTTTTTAGAAGCAGTAGTATGTTATTGACGCAAAATACGTTCTTAGGATTAAATTTGTTTTTGGAAATTTTAATTTTCTTTGTCTTTAGTATCTTCGTGGTATTTGGTATTAAAGGCTACTTTGAGATGTACTCTCAAAAAACATCAAATGTTATTATCTTCATTACTGGAGCAATTTTAACATTTGTGATATTTATATTAAGTTGTCAAATACTATTATAAGATTGACTGTTAATCTTAATCATTGAAATAAAGCACCCTAGTTATACTAGGGTGTTTTTGTTTTATTAATGTAGGTTTGATAGGTGTATTCAAAAAGATGTTTTTCATCTTTAGGGTTGAATTCGGATTGAATTAGTTCCCATTCAGACTCATTTAATTCAGGGAAAAACGCATCTGCTTCGAAACTATGATGTACTCTTGTTAGTTCGATTTTGTCAGTATATGGTAATCCTAATGCATATATTTCACCACCTCCAATGATGTAATTATCTTGATTTTCAGGACAGATTGCTAACGCTTCTTTAATGTCTTTTACTACAATACAGCCGTCAGGGTTATAATTCTTTTGACGACTGATGACAATATGTGTTCTATTTGGTAGTGGTTTTGGAAAACTTTCAAAAGTTTTTCTACCCATAATAATGTGATGTCCAGTGGTAAGTGATTTGAATCTTTTAAAGTCATTTGGCAAATGCCAAACAAGTTCGTTGTTTTTTCCTAAAGCATTATTTTCTGCAGCAGCAGCAATCATTATTGTCATTTGATGTTAATTTATGGAGTAGGATCTTCGTTTATTTTTTTTTGTAATTCGTTTATTTTTTTTTCTTGTAAGCTCACTAAACGATCAATTTGTTCGCGTTCCCAATTTTTATTCATAAATCTATCGGTAATATAAACTTTTATGAAATGTAGTAGGAATAAGAATGCCCAAAATGTAATTCCAAAAATAAGCCAGTTTTGGTTTATTTCGGTTGTAAATATTTTAGTAGATATAAAGAGACATAAGCTGAAAGATATTAGGATAACAAAATGGAAATAAAGCCTTTTTTTTTGTTGTATTCGTCTGCGTGCGTATTCATATAATTCGTGTTGTTCTCTTTCCATAGGTTGAAATTTAAAGCATAAAGGTAAAATATAATTTGATAAGATGCTCTTTTGGATAGTTATTAATTATTAAGAAAACGATTTCTTTTTTAAGATGTTAAAATTTAGTTAGTAATTTTTGTTGAATGTGTTAAAATTTAACATACTGAATGCCATTCTCCTAATTCGACTAACTTTTGTGCAAAGTTAAAATTATTTTATTTTCTTTGTCTCATAATATTAAAAATGAAATAGTTATGTCAATCAAGAAACAATTTATAAAGTCAAAACCAGTTTGTAAAGTTACTTTTTCTATCGAGGCTAAAGATGCTACTAGTGCATCTGTAGTTGGAGATTTTAACAATTGGAGCATCGAAGAAGGGGCTTTGAATAAACTAAAAAACGGAACTTTTAAGGGTGTATTTAATTTAGATACTAATGCTTCATATGAGTTTAAATATGTAGTTGATGGTGCATATATAAATGATGAAGAAGCTGATTCTTTTAAATGGAATGAATTTGCTGGTACTGAAAATGGAGTTTTAGTAGTTTAATTATACTGCTACATTTCCTTTGATTCCGGCATGAGGTTCGTAACCTATTAAGGTGAAATCTTCAAAGTCAAAATCAAATATATCTTTTATCTCGGGATTCAGTATCATTTTTGGTAATGGTTTTGGTTCCCGTGATAATTGTAATTCAAGTTGTTCAAAATGGTTGTTGTAGATGTGTGCGTCTCCAAAGGTATGAATGAATTCACCTAGACCAAGGTTGCATACTTGAGCAATCATCATGGTGAGTAATGCATATGATGCAATATTGAATGGAACACCAAGAAAAATATCGGCGCTTCGTTGATATAATTGACAAGATAGTTTTCCGTCTGCAACATAAAATTGAAAAAAAGCATGACAGGGTGGAAGTGCGGCTTTGTTGTTGGCTACATTTTCTGAAAATGACTTTGTTGTGTCAGGTAACACGGATGGATTCCAGGCCGAAACCAACATTCTACGGCTGTTCGGGTTGGTTTTTAACTCGTTGATTAGGTCTTTGATTTGATCTATTTCTTCACTATTCCAGTTGCGCCATTGGTGTCCATAAACGGGTCCTAAATCGCCATTTTCGTCAGCCCAAGCATCCCATATTTTAACTCCATTTTTTTGAAGGTACTCAATGTTAGTGTCTCCTTTTAGGAACCATAATAATTCATAAATGATAGATTTTAGATGTAGTTTTTTGGTGGTAACCATAGGGAAACCTTCATTTAAATCAAAACGCATTTGGTAGCCAAAAACACTTTTAGTGCCTGTTCCTGTACGGTCTCCTTTTTGGTTTCCGTTTTCCATTACATGTTGTACTAAATCTAAATACTGCTTCATGAGTTTTTTGGTTATTCTGTTAAGTCTAAGGTCAAAAAGATAATTTATCGATTAAGATTCTCTTTTTGAAATTTCATCTCTGATTTTGGCAGCCTTTTCGTAGTCTTCGTGTCTTACCGCTTGTTCTAATAGTTCGGTTAGTTCTTGAAGACTGTGTTTGATATAAGGGCGTCCAGAAGTCTGGCTTTCGTCTTCGTTTCCGAAAGTTTCTGGATTAGAAAGGACATCGTCAATTTCTTGAGAATCTTTGTCTGTTTCTTGGGGGTTGGCTTTTAAATAAATTCCGGCTTTGTCAAGAATATTTTTATAAGTAAATATAGGAGCATTAAAACGCAATGCCAATGCGATGGCATCCGAAGTTCTAGCGTCTATTATTTCTTCTATTTTATCTCTTTCGCAAATAATACTCGAGTAAAATACACCATCTACAAGTTTGTGAATGATTACTTGTTTTACTATTATATCAAATCGCTCGGCAAAATTTTTGAATAAATCATGGGTTAAAGGACGTGGTGGTTTGATTTCTTTTTCTAAAGCGATAGCGATAGATTGTGCTTCAAACGCTCCTATGACTATAGGTAGTTTTCTTTCTCCGTCAACCTCATTCAAAATTAAAGCATATGCTCCGTTTTGAGTTTGACTGTATGAAATGCCTTTTATAGATAGTTTAACTAAGCTCATGTTAATTTTATGTTTTAGATTTTAGATACTAAAATCAAAGAATTATTCCAATAATTACTTTCTTAGTTGAAAGTACAAAAAAGGAAATGATTAGCCTACAAAGAAACAAAAACTTTTCGTAGCTTCAAAAGTAAACTAGAGTATAAAAGGAAAAAAATAAGTGGATATTTAAAGCGAGAAGAGCTACTATGAAATTAATCATAATAGCTCTTTTAAATAGTATGGCAGTATAAGTTTGAAACTTATTGTGCTTTAAATGCTTTTAATTTTTCAATTAATTGAGGGACAACTTCAAAAGCATCTCCTACGATTCCGTAATCAGCTACTTTAAAGAAAGGTGCCTCTGGGTCTGTGTTGATAACAACTTTAACTTTAGACGCGTTGATACCAGCAATATGTTGAATGGCACCAGAGATACCTACTGCAATGTATAAGTTTGCTGCTACTGGTTTTCCCGTTTGTCCTACGTGTTCTCCGTGAGGTCTCCATCCTAAGTCTGAAACGGGTTTGGAACAAGCAGTTGCTGCTCCCAGAACCGCGGCTAAGTCTTCTATTAATCCCCAGTTTTCAGGGCCTTTTAGACCGCGTCCTCCTGAAACTACAATGTCAGCATCAGCTATGGATACTTTTCCAGATGCTTTCTCTGTAGATTCTATTTGGATGTTGAAATCAGCGTCATTTAAGCTTGGAGTGAAGTCTTCTTCTGCAAGAGTCGAAGAGGTTTCTATGATTCCAAATGAGTTCTTAGCTAATCCAAGTATTTTTATGTCAGTGCTGATTTCAGTAGTGTTGAATGCTTTGTTTGAAAAAGCATTTCTTTTTACTTGAAAAGGAGAAGTACTAATAGGTAATCCTACAACATTTGTTGCTAAACCAGCATTAAGTGAAATAGCTAGTAGTGGTGATAAGTAATTGCTATCGGTTGTGGAAGAAAGTAAAATTAATTTAGCGCTTTCTTTTTCAGCAGCTTGTTTTATCGCATCTGCATAGGCTTTTGCGTTAAAGTTTGTTAGTTTTTCGTTGTTTACTTTTAGTACTTTGTCAACACCGTATTTTGATAAATCAGAAACGTCAGCTGTGTTGAAACTGATAGCTGTAACGGTTGTTCCAAGAGTTTCTGCTACTTTTTTTGCGTATGAAGCTAATTCAAAAGCTACTTTTTTGAATTTTCCTTCTGCAGATTCTACGTATATTAATATAGACATATGGTTTTAGATTTTAGATTAATGATTTTAGTTTTCAGTTTTTGGAACTGAAAGCTAAAAACTGGATGCTGTTTACTAGATAACTTTGGCTTCGTTGTGTAATAAGTTGATTAATTCATCTAAATTATCAGCTGGAATTAATTTAACTGCAGATTTTGGCGCTGGTTTTTCAAATTTTACTGCTTTGGTATTCGTAGCAGCTTCAATCGGTTCAACGACAGTCAAGACTTTGGTTCTTGCGGTCATGATTCCTCTCATATTTGGAATGCGTAAGTCTTTTTCTTCAACCAATCCTTTTTGTCCGCCTATGATTAAAGGAAGTGATGTTGAAACAGTTTCTTTACCGCCATCGATTTCACGGACTGCTTTTGCATTTGTGCCTTCAACTGAGATATCAGTACATGCATTGATGAAATTGAATCCTAATAAGCCTGCAATCATTCCAGGAACCATTCCGCCATTATAATCTAAAGATTCTTTTCCAGCGATAACCAAATCGTATCCACCGTTTTTGATTACTTCGGCTAATTGTTTAGCAACATAAAAACCGTCAGTAGGTGTAGTGTTAACTCGTATGGCGTCATTTGCACCTATAGCTAAAGCTTTTCTTAAAGTAGGTTCAGTTTCAGGTCCGCCCACATTTACAACAGTAACGGTTGCTCCTTGTTTTTCTTGAAACCAAATGGCACGTGTCAATCCAAATTCGTCATTTGGGTTTATTACAAATTGTACACCGTTAGTATCGAATTCAGAGTCGTTATTGGTGAAGTTAATCTTCGAAGTAGTATCAGGAACATGACTGATGCAAACTAATATTTTCATATTGATGAGTTTTTATATTTCTTGATTTCATTTACAAAATTAGAATAAAATAATTAAAGAAATCTGTTTTTGAAGTTTAAAAGGATTGATTTTTCTTTAACAGAAATAGCAAGATATAACAAATAACTGGAAATAACACATCATTATTTTAATAGAAATGAGCTGTTAAATGATTTTAAATATTTATTTTTGCTTTTCGAAAAATATACATATACAAGATATAATATGAGAACGATACAATTTAGAGAGGCTATTTGTGAAGCAATGAGTGAAGAAATGCGTCGCGATGAGTCTGTATACTTGATGGGTGAAGAAGTTGCCGAATACAATGGTGCTTACAAAGCTTCAAAAGGTATGCTTGCAGAATTTGGAGAAAAAAGAGTAATTGATACTCCAATTGCTGAATTAGGTTTTACAGGTATTGCAGTAGGTTCAGCAATGAACGGTTGTCGTCCAATTGTAGAATATATGACTTTCAACTTTTGTTTAGTTGGTATAGATCAAATTATAAATAATGCTGCTAAGATGCGTCAAATGACAGGTGGTCAATTTGATGTGCCAATCGTTTTCCGTGGGCCAACTGCTTCTGCAGGGCAATTAGGAGCAACACACTCACAAGCATTAGAGAACTGGTTTGCAAACACTCCAGGTCTTAAAGTAGTAGTTCCATCTACTCCTTATGATGCAAAAGGACTTTTGAAAGCAGCTATTCGTGATAATGACCCAGTTATTTTCATGGAATCAGAGCAAATGTACGGTGACAAAGGTGAAGTGCCAGACGGAGAATATGTTATTCCAATTGGAGTTGCTGATGTGAAGCGTGAAGGTACTGATGTAACAATCGTTTCTTTTGGTAAAATTATCAAAGAAGCTTTTATTGCTGCTGAAGAATTAGCTGCAGCAGGTGTTTCTTGTGAAATTATCGATTTAAGAACAGTTCGTCCATTAGATATTGATGCTATTTTAGCTTCGGTTAAAAAAACAAATAGATTGGTAATTCTTGAAGAAGCTTGGCCATTTGCAAGTGTTTCTTCTGAAATCACTTATTTAGTACAAGAGCGTGCTTTTGACTATTTAGATGCACCAATCCAAAGAATTACTACAGCTGATACACCAGCGCCATATTCTCCTGTTTTATTAGCAGAGTGGTTGCCAAATGCTGCTGATGTTGTAAAAGCGGTTAAAAAAGTATTGAATAAATAAATTTTAATACTAATACTATTAAGGCTTCATCATGCGTTTGTATGATGAAGTTTTTTTTTAAAGACAATTATGAAAAAAAGGATATTATATTTAATGTTAGTTTTCTTTGGAATTACTAATAGTTTTTTGGCTCAAACAAAAGTCAGTGGTATGGTGTTGGATAATACAAATCAGCCTATTCCTTTTGCTAATGTTGTTTTTAAAGATTCGAATATAGGAACAATGTCTAATGAAGATGGTCGTTTTTATATTGAATCTTCTAAAAATTATACGGGTTTAATTGTCACCTCTGTAGGGTATTCTGATAAGGAAATAACTTTGTTGAAACCTATCAATTATGATTTTAAAGTTGTGCTAAACTCGGCCGAAATTTTAAAAGAAGTTACTATTTATACAGGGAAAACGTCTAAAAAAGATAATCCAGCATTAGTAATTCTTCGAAAAATATGGGAAAGAAAACGTAAAAACGGACTAACTCAATTTGATTATTATCAAATGGAAAAATATGAGAAAGTCGAGTTTGATATGAATACTATTGATAGCGCTTTCATGAAAAGAAAGTTTTTTAAAGGGATGGAATTCATTTTTAATCATATTGATACTTCGAGAGTTACTGGGAAAACCTATTTGCCTATTTTTATAAATGAATCGCTATATGATGTTTATGGTAATAATAAAGAAAAGAAAGTAAAAGAGAATTTAAAAGCGAATAAAAATTCTGGGTTTAGTGAGAATCAGCAAATTTTGTCTTTTATAAAAGATTTGTATTCTGATTACGACATTTATAATAATCATATGACTTTTTTTGATAAAAGTTTTACTAGTCCATTGTCAAGAACAGGGATAGATGTCTACAATTATGTATTGAGAGACAGTGCCTTTGTGGATAAAAAATGGTGTTATAATATATTGTTTTATCCACGTCGTAAAAATGAATTGACCTTTAAAGGTGATTTTTGGGTGAGCGATACCACTTTTGCAATCAAGAAAATTAATATGGCAGTTACCAAAAGTGCTAATATTAACTGGGTAAAAGATATTTATATAGAACAAGAGTTTGAGGTTCAAAATGATTCTATCTTTTTGTTGACTCGTGATTATATGATGTCGGATTTTGCTTTAAATAAAAAAGAAGAATCTAAAGGGATGTACGGTAAGAGGACTACATTGTACCAAAATCATCAATTCAATATCGAAAAACCTGCTAGCTTTTATAAAGAAAAAGTAAACTTTATTGATAATGAAGTTTATAATCGCTCAGAGGAGTTTTGGGATAAAAATCGTTTTGAGAATCTAAATAAAGACGAAAGAGGGATTTATAAAATGCTTGATACTTTGCAAACAGTCAAGAAATTCAAGCAATTGTACAATTTCGTTTCTATTATAGGGAGTGGTTATGTTCCTTTTGGAAATTTTGATTATGGACCTATATTTTCAACATTTGGTAACAATGATGTCGAAGGAATTCGGTTGAGAGTTGGAGGAAGAACCTATTTTGGGCCTGATGACCCATGGAGACTACAAGGGTATACTGCTTATGGATTTGAAGATGATAAATTCAAGTATGGGTTATCAGGAAAATGGATGGTAAACAAGAAAAAAAGGCTTATTCTTTCTGGAGGGAATAGGCGTGATGTAGAGCAAATTGGTGCAAGTTTGACAAGTACAAATGATGTATTGGGTAGAAGTTTTGCCTCGTCGGCACTTTTTTCAACAGGGAATAATGGAAAATTAACAAATATTAATTTAAGTAATATTTCTGTTGAGATTGAGCCTGTTAAGAATTTGACTTTTCAAACCGGATTTTCATACCGTACACTTGAGTCAGCATCTAATACTTTTAGCTTGGATTATTATACAGATGCAAGTCAGACGACGACAAAAAGTGAAGTAAAACAATCGGAAGTTAATTTGCAGGTAGAATACACGCCTAATCGTAAAACCATTGGTTTCGGTGTTGAAAGAAGAGAGGTGGACAGTCCTTTTAGTCGTTTCTTTGTGAATTACAGCCATGGTTTTAAAGGATTGCTTGATAGTGATTTTGAGTATGAAAAAGTACAGTTGTATTATAAGCAACCTATTATTATTGGGCCATTAGGAAGGACTAATATTATTGTTGAAGTTGGAAAGACCTTTGGGCAAATTCCATTAGGATTATTGAGTGTGGTTCCGGGTAATCAGACTTATTTTACTATTGAAAATACTTTTAGCAACTTGAATTTTTATGAGTTTGTAACGGATCAATATGCCACAATCCAGTGGAATCATAATTTCGGGGGACGTTTGTTAGGAAGGGTTCCGTTTTTACGAAAATTGAATTGGAGGGAGATGGTAGGAGTGAAAACAGTGTATGGTTCTGTCTCTGATGAAACTAAGGCAATTAATGCTTCAGGATTAGTGTATGTTGCTCCTGAAAATGGATATTGGGAGTATAATGTTGGTATTGGTAATATTTTTAAAGTATTTCGAATTGATTTTGCTTGGAGAGGAAATTATTTGAATACACCTGATGCTCAAAAATTCACAATTAAAGGTTCCTTTGGTTTTTATTTCTAGAATTTTTTGCTCTAATGCCTAATTGTTTTAGTGATAAATCAATAGCTGATTTACAAGTGAATTGTAAACCAGATATAATCAAGTGTTTTAAGGGAGATATTTCTTGTAATAAAAATGTTTTTGCTTACTTTTGCCAACGCATAAAAAAGAACTTAAGATATTAAAAAATGACTGCAGACAAAATAACCACTTTCGATGTATTAATCGAAATTCCAAGAGGAAGTAGAAATAAATACGAATATGATTTCGAAATTAAAAGAATGCGTTTTGATAGAATGTTGTTCTCTTCGATGATGTATCCAGCCGATTACGGTTTTATTCCAGAAACTTTAGCTCTTGATGGAGATCCATTAGATGTATTGGTTTTAGTAAACGAACCAACTTTTCCAGGTTGTGTAATGGAAGTGAAGCCAATTGGTGTTTTCCACATGGCAGATGATAAAGGACCAGATGAAAAAGTTATCTGTGTACCCGTTTCTGACCCAATTTGGAATTCATTAGAAAACTTATCTGACATCAATCCTCACTTAGTGAAAGAAATCGAACATTTCTTCCAAGTATATAAAGATTTAGAGAACAAGAAAGTTGATGTTGAAGGTTGGGGAGATGTAAATGAGGCATTCGCAATTATCAAAGAATGTCAAAAACGTTTTAATGATATTCCTAACAAACCAGAAGGTTTATTTACTATTAAATTGTAAATTTCTCTTTAAAACATAAATAAAAAAGCAATATTCCTAAAAGAGTATTGCTTTTTTTGTTAAATTCGTTCGGTACACAATTTAGTATTAACATTTAACCGAACCAATTTATGAATACAATTATGATTTACTTACCAATAATCATGGCGATTATTGGACTTGTTTTTATGGGAGTCAAAAGAGCTTGGGTTTTAAGGCAAGATGCAGGTGATGGAAAAATGGCTTCTATTTCAGATTATATTTATGAAGGTGCTTTGGCGTTTCTTAAAGCCGAATATCGATTATTAACTTTCTTCGTTATTGGTGCAAGTATCGCACTATCAATAATATCTTTCATAGTTCCTACTACTCATATATTAATTGTGGTTGCTTTTGTATTTGGAGCTTTTTTCTCAGCTCTTGCTGGGAATATGGGAATGAAGATAGCAACCAAAACAAATGTTAGAACTACGCAAGCGGCACGAACTAGTTTGCCAAAAGCCTTACAAGTTTCTTTTGGTGGAGGTACGGTGATGGGGCTTGGCGTAGCAGGATTAGCTGTTTTAGGGCTTACCGGTTTCTTTATTTTCTTTTTTCATTATTTTATGGATGGTGTCTGGGGAGTTGATGGGACCGAAAAAATGACCATCGTACTTGAAACATTAGCAGGTTTTTCTTTAGGAGCAGAATCGATTGCGCTATTCGCTCGTGTTGGTGGAGGTATTTATACTAAAGCTGCCGATGTCGGTGCTGATTTAGTAGGTAAGGTCGAAGCAGGAATCCCTGAAGACGATCCACGTAATCCTGCAACTATCGCGGATAACGTGGGTGATAACGTAGGGGATGTTGCGGGTATGGGAGCCGATTTATTTGGGTCATATGTAGCGACAGTTTTGGCGGCTATGGTATTGGGTAATTATGTGATTAAAGACATGGGAGGCTCGATTCAAGATGTTTTTGGTGGAATTGGTCCAATTCTATTACCTATGGCAATTGCTGGTTTTGGAATTTTATTTTCCATCATTGGAACAATGTTAGTTAAAATATCAAATGATGATGCTAAGGAAGCCGAGGTGCAAAAGGCTTTAAATATTGGGAACTGGGTTTCGATTGGTTTAACTGCAATTTCATGCTTTTTTCTGGTGGAATATATGTTGCCTCAAAATATGAAAATGGAATTTTTTGGCGAAGGGATTCAAGATATTTCATCGATGCGAGTGTTTTTTGCAACTATTATTGGTTTGATAGTGGGTGGTGTGATTTCTTCGGTTACGGAATATTATACGGGTCTGGGGACGAAACCAGTAATGGCTATTGTTCAAAAATCTAGTACAGGTGCGGGAACCAATGTAATTGCAGGATTGGCAACGGGAATGATTTCTACTTTTCCAACGGTTTTGTTGTTTGCAGCTGCAATTTGGTCTTCTTATGCATTAGCAGGATTTTATGGGGTTGCCTTGGCAGCTTCGGCTATGATGGCAACTACTGCCATGCAATTAGCTATTGATGCTTTTGGTCCTATTTCAGATAATGCTGGTGGAATTGCTGAGATGAGTGAATTACCAAAAGAAGTACGTACTCGTACCGATATTTTAGATTCTGTCGGTAATACAACTGCAGCAACAGGTAAAGGTTTTGCAATTGCTTCGGCAGCCTTAACATCTTTGGCTTTGTTTGCGGCCTATGTGACTTTCACAGGAATTGACGGAATTAATATTTTTAAAGCGCCTGTTTTAGCGATGCTTTTTGTGGGTGGGATGATACCAGTTGTTTTTTCAGCTTTAGCGATGAATTCAGTAGGGAAGGCTGCAATGGATATGGTTTACGAAGTGCGTCGTCAGTTTAAGGAAATCCCAGGAATAATGGAAGGGACTGGTAAGCCTGAATATGCCAAATGTGTTGATATTTCGACTAAGGCAGCTTTACGCGAAATGATGTTGCCGGGTGCTTTGACTATTGGTTTTCCTATTGCGGTAGTGCTTCTCGGAAAGTTGGTTTATAGTGATAACAATCAATTAATTGCTGAAATGTTAGGGGGCTATATGGCTGGTGTTACGGTTTCAGGAGTATTATGGGCTGTTTTTCAAAATAATGCAGGGGGAGCTTGGGACAACGCTAAAAAATCTTTTGAGGCTGGGGTAATGATTAATGGAGAAATGACCTATAAAGGGTCAGATGCGCATAAAGCGGCCGTAACTGGTGATACAGTTGGTGATCCATTCAAAGATACTTCAGGGCCTTCTATGAACATATTGATTAAATTGACTTGTTTGATTGGATTGGTGATGGCTCCGATATTAGGAAATGGTAGTCATACCGTATCCCGTGATTTGGCTTCTTGTTGTATTACTGCTAGTGAATGTACGTCAATGTCTAAAGAGGAATGTGTAGCTAAAGGTTGTACTAATGTAAATTGCGAACATCATCAAGAAATGGCTGCTTGTTGTGCAGCAAATGGTAAATGTACTTCGATGTCAAAAGAAGAATGTGTGGCAAATGGTTGTACTAATAAAAAATGCGAACATCATCCTGCTAAGGTTACAGGCTGCGATATGTCAAAATGTGAAAAAATGACCAAAGAGGAATGTGCTAAAATGTGTGATGATAATGGATGTTCTGCTGAAGAAAAGAAAGTATGTTTGTCTCATTTTGATAAAAATGGAAAGTTTGTTCATACAAAAGGAAAATCATGTTGTACTAAAATTTAAAAGCTTCATAGTAAAATACAGAATATTTTTTATAACAAAGAATGCCTCGCAATTGTGAGGCATTCTTTGTTATAAGGGGTTTTGCTATGTGTAAATTATATTTTTAATGTTAATATATCGTATTATTAATAATTTTAGTTATGTTTGCTGAACCAACAATTGGTATACCAAAATGGTGAACCAATAAGACTAACCTAACCCCAAATTAAAATGATTAAAAAAATGATTTCTTTACAGTCAGTAAAAATGACTATTTGTTGTGCAGCATTGGCTGCAACTTTTTCTTGTACTTCGGATAGTGAAGTGTCTAGTGCAGTAGAATCATCTGAAGTTCTAACGGAGTCAACAACAAGTTTAACGGCTAAAACGTATGTTGCGCCTGGTTCAAGCAGTACTTTTTCAGCAGCTTTGGCAAAATGTAAATTACAGACGGATTATCTTACCTCAGATGTAACAGATTTATCTTCTTATGCTTCTTATTTTTTCTATTTAAGTAGCGGCAAGATGGTACTGTATAATAATGGAGGGGCTTCAACTAGAACTGAACTTCGTAGAACGGATAATTTTAATAAAACATCTGTACGTAAAATGACTATTAGTGCTAACTTAGTAAGCCAGCCTACAGGTGAAGTTACACTAGCTCAATTACACAATCAAAATGCAACATTGCCTGTTTTAAGAGTTTCAGTTACGGGTAACACAATTTATTATAAAGTGAACAAAGAACCTGTAAAGGGGACTTCATTGACTAACAATGGTGCTTTTACAACTACTTTGCCTTCAAGTAAGTTGTTGCAAATTACCTTAGAACTTACAGGAAATAAATATATTAGTGCTACTGTGAATGGTGAAAAACGTACTTTTTATATTGAAGATGCATGGGGATCTGCTTTTGATAATGCCTATTATTTTAAAACAGGTGTGTATTGCCAGTCTGATGGAACAGCTAAGCTTACCTATAATAGCCTTAGTTGGGAATAATATCTTTGATTACAATTAAATAATGCCTCGCAATTGCGGGGCATTTTAATTTATATTAATAACTGTTAACTCCAAATCCCCCTGGATTCCAATCATCAAGTTCTTTTAGAGCAATAATTAATAGAATAGCTCCTGCTGTTCCCGCCAAAATTGCAGTATTCACAAGAACAGTTGCTGTTTTATTAAGTACACGAATATTTTTTATTTCTGCTTTTGATAAAGGTATTTTTTCAATTTTACCGTTTAATTTTTTTTCACCATAATAGTTGCTGTCAATCTTGACGATTTGAAAATATTCATTCTTCTTATTATCAGAAGTAACAACTAAGGTTTTTAGATTTGTCCTTTCGGCTTCGTCTAATGTTATGGATGTTTTTTTATAAATACTACAACTTTGTAATGTAAATAAAATAGCCAATAAATGGCAAATTGTTCTCTTTTTAAAGTCAAAGCGTTTCATGATTTTTTGAATTAAATTATTATTCAGAAAACCAATTAATAGGTGACTCTTACTATAATAGATTAAGGTTTATATAAAGGTAGTGAAAAATAAAAATGCCTCGGAAATTGCGAGGCATTTTTATATGGATAAACCGTAATTATCTGTATTTTAGAATAATCCATTTAATTCGGCATCAATTTTATTTATAATGTTTCCTAAGTCTTCAGGGTTGTCTACAAAATTTATGTTATCTACATCTATAATTAATAATTTTCCACGGTCGTAAGATTGAATCCAAGCTTCGTATCGTTCGTTCAAACGACTTAAATAGTCAATAGAAATTGAGGTTTCATATTCACGCCCTCTTTTGTGTATTTGTCCTACCAAATTCGGAATAGAGCTTCTCAGGTATATCAATACATCTGGAGCTTTAACTGTCGATTCCATTAATTCAAATAAAGAAGTGTAATTGTCAAAATCACGATGAGTCATTAATCCCATGGCAAATAAATTGGGCGCAAAAATATGAGCATCCTCATAAATCGTACGATCTTGGATTACTTTTTTTCCGCTTTCGCGAATTTGTTTTACTTGTCGAAAACGGCTATTTAAGAAGTAAATCTGCAAATTAAATGACCAACGCTCCATTTGATGATAAAAGTCGTCTAGGTAAGGGTTGTCAACCACGTCCTCATAATGAGGCTCCCATTTGAAATGTTTGGAGAGTAATTGTGTTAATGTTGTTTTTCCTGAACCTATATTTCCTGCTATTGCTATGTGCATTACGGTGTTATGATTTTATAATTTGTAATTCCTTCTGTTGTAAAAATAGATAAAATTTGGTCTTTGTAATAGCATTTATCAAACGTTTTTTCTAAAATTTCGATTTCGTATTTTTTGTTTTTCGTGCTATCTACCAGAAATAATTGCTTGTTTTTGCTATAGATGTATTGAAATTCATTGATGAATTCAAACCATTCAAAATCAGAGACTTTTCCTAAATTCGAAATTTTTCCATAAATAGAGCACACGAACGCATTCTTTTTATCGTCTATCCAATAGAAGTGATTGAAATCAGATTGATAATAAATCATCGTTTCAGGGAATGGAGTCGAGATTGTTCTATAAGTGTTTTTTAAATAATCATAAAAACCTATTTGTTGGTTTAAGCGATTGTAAATCCATAACTGATTTTGTCCAGCAATTCCAGTTGCTGTAACAGTAATAGGATTTGTGTTTTCTGAAAAATTTATTTTTTGGGTCTCACTCAATTGATTGTCTAAAATAACAACAGTATTAAAGTTTTCGTAAAAAAGAACAATTTTTAATGGGTTGTTGAGGTCAACTTTAGTTAAAGCACCTAAAGATACATTTTTGTATTCCCAGTGTTCTTGGTTTTTTATTTTGTAAAAGATAGCATTGTCTATATAGTAGTTATAACCAAATTGGTCTCTGCCCACAAATTCTTTATTGTTGCTTGAAACCGAATTGATTTTTGAAGCAATTATTTTAGAATTTTGAGCACTAATTGAAAAAAATAAAAAGAATAAGATAAGTAAAAAAGTATTTTTCATAGCGTTGCAAATTACAAAAAAACGGTACATATGAAACATAAAAAAGAAACAGAAATTAATTGAAAATACAATAAATAAAAATATGATGAAGAAAAGAGTTTTACTACTGGTTTTTGTTTTGACTGCTTATTTAAGCGTGAAAGCTCAGGAATTTCAGGGAATGGCGGTGTATCAATCCAAAACCAGTTCGGCTGAGTTCAAAGAGAGAATGAAGGGAAATAAAGATATTACTCCTGAAATGCAAAAAAGGATGGAGGACCGTATGAAATCTATGTTTGAAAAAACATTCATTCTTAATTTTGATAAATCGGCATCACTATATAAAGAGGAAGAAAAACTAGAAACTCCAGGTCAAGATGGTGGCGGAGGTAGGGCAAGAATGATGAGTTCGATGATGGGGACAGGCGGTGCTTACTATAAAAACGTAAAACAAAAGACCTATACCATCGATAAAGAATTTATGGGTAAGCAGTTTTTGGTTAAAGATTCTCTACCTAAGTTACAATGGAAAATGGAGGGTGAAACAAGATTAATTGGAGGGTATAATTGTTTTAAAGCCACAGCAGTTTTGTCAGTAACAGAGTTGGATTTTAATGCATTAAGACCAAAATCAGATGAGGAAAAAAAGAAAGAAGAGCAAGAAGCTAAAGAAAAGAAAACAAACCTATTCGATAATTTAATGGTGCCAAAAGAAGCAGTGATAACGGCATGGTATACTCCTGAGATTCCAGTAAATCAGGGGCCAGATAAATATTGGGGATTGCCAGGTTTGATTTTAGAAATAAATGATGGTAAGACGGTTATTCTGTGTTCTAAAATTGTTTTAAACCCTAAAGAAAAAACAGTCATAAAACCATCAACCTCTGGAAAGGTTGTTTCCCAAAAAGAATATGATGAAATAGTAGTCAAAAAGACAAAAGAATTTATGGAGTCTAATCAAAGACCTGGTGGTGGTAGAGGCCCAGGAGGACCTGGTGGCGGAAGAGGTTAATTTATGAATTCATCAATAAATACAATACTAAAAACAATAACTTATGAAAAAAGCACTTTTGGTGGTTTTGTCTATGTGCTCCTTGATTTCTGTTGCACAATCCATTCGATTAGATGGGTTTATAAAAGATACTGAGGGGCATCCTCTAGAAATGGCGAATATTATGGCTGTAAATCGTAATACTAATGCGATGGACTCCTATGCAATTACAAATGATAAAGGAAAGTTTAACCTTTCGCTGAATATGAATACTCCTTATAGTATTAATATTAGTTATCTAGGGATGAAAAGCAGAATTGTCGAAATTGTTACAGCTCAGGAAAACATCACCAAAACTGTTGAAATGGAAGCTGGTGGAATTGAACTAGAAGGTGTCGAAATAGTTCGTGAAATGCCTGTTTCTATCAAAGGAGATACAATTGTTTATAATGCTGATTCTTTCAAATCAGGAACGGAACGTAAACTAGAAGATGTTTTAAAAAAATTACCTGGAGTTGAGGTAAATGATGATGGTGAAGTTGAAGTAGAGGGAAAAAAAGTTTCCAAATTAATGGTAGAAGGAAAAGATTTTTTTGACGGAGACACTAAATTAGGGGTTAAGAATATTCCAGCAGATGCTATTGATAAAATCCAAGTATTGCGTAACTACAGTGAAGTAGGTGCGCTTAAGGGAGTCGAGAATAATCAGGATAATGTAGCGATGAATATCAAGCTAAAATCTGGTAAAAAGAATTTTTGGTTTGGTGATATAAATGCTGGAATTGGAGTTGCTCATGAAGAAAGTCGCTATCTGATTAATCCAAAATTATTTTATTACAGTCCTACATATAGTGTTAATGTGATTTCAAACTTTAATAATATAGGCGAACTGCCTTTGACTGTTCAAGATTATTTCAAAATGACAGGTGGTTTTAGAGGTGTTTCTAATAAAGGAGGTAGTAGTTTTGATGTTTCTTCTAATAATTTAGGAATCTCGCTTTTGCGAAATAATAGAGCCAAAGTTATTGAGACCAAATTTGGTGCGACTAATTTCTCTTATAATGTAAATAAGACATGGAATCTTAGTGGTTTTGGGATTTTCACAAGTTCAACTACTGATTTAGAAACCAAATCACAGACGACCATATTGGATTCTGGTGACCAACAAAAAAGTCAAGAGGTAGCCGCTCAAAAAAGTAATTTTGGACTATTTAAATTAAGTTCTAGCTATAAGCCCAATACAAAATTGCAATTTGATTATGATGTCTTGGCTAAGATTTCAAAACAAGATGAGTTTGCTTCACTTTATAGAGAATCGATAGTGAATTCAGTTTCGGATACAGAGGATATTTTTACCACCAAAAAGCAAGACCCTATATCGTATAATCAAAACCTGAATTTGTATTATACCTTAAATGATAAAAATATTTTGGCTTTTGAAGCACAACATTTATATCAAGACGAAAACCCATTTTATAATGCGAATTTACAAAGTCAGCCCTTTAATTTAACTGATTATGTATCTGGGCAAAATCGGAATGATTTGAATCAAGATCGTTTTGTGAAAACAAATAAAATAGATGCAAAATTAGATTACTACTATATGGTAACACCTAAGAGTAATATCAATTTAACGATAGGAGATACCTATTCGTACCAAAATTTTAACTCTCATATTTTTCAAATACTCGACAATCAGTCGGTTAATGATTTGAACGCTGTCGAAAATAATAACCAAGTCAATTATGCTTTTAACGATGTCTATTTAGGCTTACATTATAAGATTTTGACAGGGAAATTCACTTTCAATCCCGGAGTTAGTTTGCATTATTATGATATGAATAATCAGCAATTAGGAACAGATTTTCAACAAAGCTTTGTTAGAGTTTTACCAGATGTTTTTGCTTTGTACCAAATCAAGAAATCCGAAAGTTTGACCTATAATTATTCCTTAACCAATAGTTTTACGGATATTAATAAGCTAGTCGAAGGTTATGTTTTTTCAAATTATAACAGTCTTTCATTAGGAAATAGAACACTTGAGAATGCGACTTCGCAAGTGCATTCATTGCGTTATTTTAAGTACAATATGTATAATCTAGAAAATATTTTCGCAAATGCGACCTATACAAAGAAGGTAGACGCTGTAAAAACTAATTCTGTTTTTTCAGGGATTAATCAAACCTCATTGCCCTACAATTCAAATTTAGCCGATGAGACATTGTCAGGTTCTGGAAATTATGGCCGTTCATTTTTAAAGAATTACAAGGCTAGTATTGGTGCCAGTGTCAATTGGTCTAAATTCAACAATATTCAAAACAATAGACCTACTACAACCGAAAGTCTTACGCAGAATTATTCTGTTAAAGCTTCTACCAATTATAAAAAGTTGCCCAACTTAGAACTAGGCTATGCGTATACAATCAATGAGTATAACGGAACTACATTTTATACTGATAAACCATCAGTTAAGTTAGATTATTACTTTCTTAATGCCTTTTCTTTTGTTTCGGAATATGAATTTTTTAACTATCGCAATGATTCGAGAACTGTTCAAAACGAGTATGATTTCTTGAGTGCGAGTATGATTTACCAAAAGAAAAATGCTAAAATGGAATACAAACTTTCAGCGACTAATATTTTAAATACGACTTCGTTAAACGATGATAGTTTTTCTCAGTTTTCAACTAGAACAGCACAATATACCGTGCAACCTCGATATGTGATTTTTTCGATGAAGTATAATTTGTAGCGAATCCTGCTGGCAGCTATACCTATGTGTTGGCAGTTAGATCTTGTGGCGGAATAAATTCGAACCGCACAAGGCTGCTTCTTTTATCAAGGCTAAAAAAAACCGGACTAAAATCAAATTTAGTCCGGTTTTTATATTTAGTAAGCAATTGGATTACAATCCAAAAGCTGTTTTTACTTGGTCAACAAAATCTAATTTTTCCCATGTAAACAATTCAACAGTAACAGTTTTAGATTCGCCACCTGGAGCAGAGAATGTTTTAGTAACGGTTTCAGGCGTACGTCCCATATGTCCGTAAGCAGCAGTTTCGCTGTATATTGGGTTTCTTAATTTCAAACGTTGCTCAATAAAGTAAGGGCGCATATCAAAGATAGCTTCTACTTTTTTAGCGATTTCACCATCGGTTAAGTTTACTTTAGCTTTACCATAGGTATTTACAAAAATACCCATTGGTTGAGCAACTCCAATAGCGTATGATACTTGTACTAAAATCTCATCAGCTACACCAGCAGCTACTAAGTTTTTAGCAATATGACGTGTTGCATATGCGGCGCTTCTATCTACTTTAGATGGGTCTTTTCCAGAGAAAGCACCACCACCGTGAGCTCCTTTACCACCGTAAGTGTCTACAATGATTTTTCTACCAGTTAAACCAGTATCTCCGTGAGGACCACCAATCACAAATTTCCCAGTTGGGTTAATATGGTATTGAATTTTGTCATTGAATAAATGGGCGTGTTTTGGATTCTTTGCAATAATTCTTGGAATCAAAATTTCAACGATGTCCTTTTTGATTTTAGCAAGCATTGCTTCTTCAGCGTCAAAATCGTCGTGTTGAGTAGAGATTACAATTGCATCAATACGTACTGGTACATTGTCATCACTATATTCTAAAGTTACTTGAGATTTAGCATCTGGACGTAAATAAGTGATTTCATTATTTTCGCGTCTTAAAGCGGCTAATTCTTGTAGTAATTTATGAGATAAATCCAGTGCCAATGGCATGAAGTTTTCAGTTTCATTAGTAGCATAACCAAACATCATTCCTTGGTCACCCGCTCCTTGTTCTTCAGGGTTTTTTCTATCAACACCTTGATTGATATCTGCTGATTGCTCGTGGATAGCCGAAAGAATTCCACAAGAATTAGCCTCAAACATATATTCGCTCTTAGTGTAACCAATTTTTCTAATTACATCACGAGCAATTTGCTGTACATCAAGATAAGTGTCTGACTTTACTTCTCCTGCCAAAATTACTTGACCAGTAGTTACTAAAGTTTCACATGCTACTTTCGAATCAGCATCAAATGCTAAAAAGTTGTCAATTAATGCGTCTGAGATTTGGTCTGCAATCTTGTCTGGATGTCCTTCGCTCACAGATTCTGACGTAAATAAATAAGCCATAATATAATTTTTTTTTAAATTAGGCGAGGAAAAGTAATTGCAAAATGGACTAAAGGAGAGTTTCTGCTTTAGCATTTTTTTCTACTGAAAAATTTTCAGCATCCATAATGAATAATGTTCACTATGAAGAGGTTGCAATCAGTTCAAATTTTTCCTCTTGTATTTTGAGGTGCAAAGGTATGAAACCATTTTGAATTGTAAATTAAACTTAACTAATTTTTTATATTATCTTAAACAAAGAAGCGTTTGCTCTTCTAGTAGGTCGAAAATTGGAAAGTCGCAAATGTTAATTAATCTGTAATGATTTGGAAAAATCAGATTTAGTTCTCAAATTTGATAACCCAAAAAAAGAAAAATGTATTTTTTTAAAGCAAATATGTGTATGATAAAACAGAAATTATTCTGCGGGTACTCTATTGCATAAACTTTAATAATAAATTTAGCAAAGCCTCCCGAGTAATTGGGAGGCTTTTTTTATCAAATAAATAATTAAAATAAATAAACATGAGCACTTTAAAATTTGAAACGAATGCATTGCATGCAGGGCATGATGTAACTAAACATGCAGGAACGAGAGCTGTTCCAATTTACCAAACATCATCGTATGTTTTTAACAATTCAGAACACGCGGCTAATTTATTTGGACTGGCTGAATCAGGTTACATTTACACGCGATTAAATAATCCAACAAATGATATTTTAGAGCAACGTTTGGCGGCTCTTGAAGGTGGTATTGCAGCAGTTGTTACGGCTTCTGGAACAGCGGCAATCGCTACAGGATTATTAAGCATGTTGAAAACTGGAGATCATATTGTGGCTTCGAGTAGTTTGTATGGTGGGACATTCAACTTGTTTAATTCAACTTTGCCAAGATTAGGGATTACAACAACATTTGTGGATCCTTCTGATGCAGCGAATTTTGAAAAAGCAGCGAACGAAAATACTAAAGTGATTTTTGTGGAAAGTTTAGGGAATCCAAAATTAGATGTATTGGATTTAAAAGCAATTTCAAAAGTGGCTAATTCTTTAAAGGTGCCTTTCGTTGTTGATAATACCGTTGCTTCACCATATTTATTGAATCCTATTGAGCATGGAGCTAATATTGTGATTCATTCTTTGACCAAATACATTGCAGGTAACGGGACTTCATTAGGAGGTGTTATTATTGATGCAGGAACTTTTGACTGGAGCAGTGGGCGTTTTCCTGAGTTTACAGAGCCAAATCCAGGTTATCATGGATTAGTTTATCACGATGCGTTAGGGGCGGCCGCTTTTATTGCCAAAGTGAGAATCGAAGGATTACGTGATTATGGAGCAGCTTTGAGTCCGTATAATGCTTTTCAAATTATTCAAGGATTAGAGACTTTGGCGGTGCGTGTTCAAAAACATAGTGAAAATGGATTGGCATTGGCACAATGGCTAGAATCTCAAGATCAAGTAGCATGGGTAAACTATCCAGGATTAAAATCAAGTAAGTATTATGATTTAGCACAACAATATTTACCTAAAGGACAAAACGGATTAGTGACTTTCGGTTTGAAAGCTGGTTTTGATGCTGCTAAAAAAGTTGCTGATGATACTAAATTGTTTTCGCTTTTAGCAAATATTGGAGATACAAAGTCATTAATCATTCATCCAGCAAGCACAACACA
This sequence comes from Flavobacterium sp. NG2, assembly GCF_034119845.1. Taxonomy (NCBI): domain Bacteria; kingdom Pseudomonadati; phylum Bacteroidota; class Flavobacteriia; order Flavobacteriales; family Flavobacteriaceae; genus Flavobacterium; species Flavobacterium sp. NG2. The sequence goes on from NZ_CP139420.1 coordinate 1,271,643, forward strand.
CCAGCAGTTGTCAGACGATCAACAGGTCGCTTCAGGTGTTACTAAAGATTTAATCCGTCTTTCAGTAGGATTGGAAGATATCGATGACTTGAAAGCAGATTTAAAAGCCGTTTTTGATACTTTATAATAATCTTTATTTAAGATTGTGATAACATCAAAATTGGATTTCGATTGTATCTTTGACATGTCAAATCATAAGAGTGGAATAGAGTTGATTTTTTTAAATCGGCTTGCAGAAAAAGCTCTTGTCTGATTTGCTTTTTAGAATTTAATGTTAAAATCAATTTATAAATCATAATTAACTGTTAATTTGGTTAGTAACCAAAAAATAGTAAAAAATCAGCTTGGAGAATCAAAGAAAATTTCTATCTTTGTGGCTGTAAAAAAAAACAAAAATGAATTTTATTATTTGTATAAAATCTATGGTTCAATCTAAAGAAATCCGCAGGAGTGCGATAGCTTAATATTTTTATTCAAATAAGACTAAAATATAGCAAAAGCCTCCTAAGAAATTAGGAGGCTTTTTTGATAAATAGGAACAAAAAATAAGATTCATAAAACAATAAAAATGAATAGTAATACCACTAAAAAATTGAAACAAGTATCGATGATTGTGTTTTGTGCACAAGTGTCAGTCTGTTGATATCCAAAAGTATCGTTTATATATAGCATAAACCCTTTTGGAAATAAACCAAAAGGGTTTTTTTATACATCATAATAAAAAAATAATAAGCAAATAAATAAAGTCAAACAAATTAAAATTAAAATCATGAACACAAGAAGAATTATTACTGGCGCCTTAGGATTTTTAAGGAATAGAAGAAGTGCAACTCCAGCTCCTGGAAACAAAGAAGAATTGACAAATACTAGATTTAGCACCACTAGAGGAGCAAGTTTAGAAAAACAAAAAAATGTAGTGAATTCACTTTTATTAATGTACTCTAAAGAAAATGAAACATTGTTTATATAGTTCTTATTTCGAAAAAGTAAATGGCAAACGCAAGTGATCTCTGAGTGGTTTTATTCAGTTTTGACTTGCGTTTTTTGCTTTGCTTTGCTGTAGCAGTAAATCTGAACCAGCAAAATTTGTTTGTTTGAAAAAATAGTAGTTTCTTTGTGCCTTGAATGTTCATAAACGTATTGAAATGTTATAAAGAAAGGACGAGGGATTAGACCCGATGATGCCTTAGCAACCCTTCGATTCATCGAAGAAGGTGCTGCATTCTACCGCAACTTTGTGGGCAGATAACAACGCAAAATCTTCTAGTTTATGTTCAATTTTCTTTACAATATTTCCAATACAAATCATTAATAACACGATTTGAAGTTGGAAAATAAACCATCAAGCCTTACCATATTTAATTTTGTCACTGAAAGCGGTGCAAAATATCCGTCTCTAAATCTTTCGTATCAAATTTTTGGTGCGCCTTTGCATACAGCACCCATTATTTTGATCAATCATGCTTTGACAGGAAATTCACAAGTCATCGGAGAAACAGGTTGGTGGAACGATTTGGTTGGAGTGGATAAAACGATTGATGTTAGAAAGTACACCATCGTTTCCTTTGATGTACCAGGAAATGGCTTCAACTCAGATACAATAGAGAATTATAGAGATTTTATCGCAAGAGACATCGCTCGTATTTTTATCGAAGGACTTCGGTTTTTGAAAATAGATGATTTGTTTGCACTTATTGGAGGCTCTGTAGGTGGTGGAATAGCTTGGGAAATTTTGGCTTTGGAACCTAAATTGGCACAAAACTTTATTCCTATTGCTACAGATTGGAAATCGACGGATTGGTTAATTGCTAATTGTTATTTGCAAGAGCAAATTCTTAACAATTCAAAAAAACCAATCGAAGATGCGCGTATTCACGCTATGCTGTGTTATAGAACGCCGGAATCTTTCAAAGAAAAATTCAATAGATTAACCACTGAAAAACTGGAAACCTTTCAGGTTGAAAGTTGGTTAAATTATCATGGTGAGAAATTAGAAAAGCGTTTTCAGCTTTCGGCTTATAAAATGATGAATCAGCTTTTGAAAACGATTGATATAACTCGGAATCGAGAGTCATTAGAATCGGTTATTTCAAAAGTAGATGCTAATATATACATTGTAGGAATCAATTCGGATTTGTTTTTTACGGCAAAGGAGAATCGTGAGACCTATAACGAGATTAAAAAATTTAAAGATAATGTATTCTATAGTGAGATTGATTCACAACACGGGCACGATGCCTTTTTGATGGAATACGAACAATTAGACAATTTATTAGAAGTTGTTTTCAAAAATAAAAAACAGATGAAAATAGTAAAATTTGGCGGTAAATCTTTGGCCAACGGTGAAGGTATCAATAAAGTTTTGGATATTATTGTTGGTAAAATAGAGAAAGAGGAAAAGATTGCTATTGTGGTTTCTGCAAGAGGAAATGCAACGGATGAGTTGGATGATATCCTTACAATTGCTGCCAAAAACGGAAATTATAAGCCTTTACTAGAAAGTTTTAAAGCCTATCAAAAAGATGGTTTTGACGATGTTGATTTTTCACAAGAATTTGATAAGCTAGATAAACTTTTTGAAGGAGTTAGTTTGATTGGTGATTTTAGTGCCAAGATTCAAGACCAAATATTAGCTCAAGGTGAATTGCTTTCGGCTAAGTTGTTGGTGTTTTTGTTGAATAAAAAAGGCATTCCTGCTAAGTTAGCAGATACAAGAGAATTAATTATAACGGATTCTAATTTTGGAGATGCACAACCTTTGGATGCTGTGTCAAAGAAGAATGTCATCCAGATTTTCAAAGACAACAAGGATGCTGTTCTTGTAGTGACAGGTTTTATTGGCTCAAACACCAAGAAAGAAACCACTACTTTGGGTAGAAATGGTAGTAATTATACGGCTTCATTGATAGCTAATTATATCAATGCGGAGGAATTACAAAACTATACGCATGTTGATGGAATATACACTGCTAATCCTGAACTGGTTTTAGATGCCCAAAAGATTGAGCATTTATCATACAATGAAGCGAATGAGATGGCTAATTTTGGTGCGAATATATTACACGCCAAAACGATTATTCCATTATTAGAAAAAAACATTCCTTTGCGTATTTTGAATACGTTTAACAATGAAAACAAAGGAACTCTTATTACTGCCAAGTCTAATAAAGAAGGGATTAAAACACTTTCAGTATTAGAAAATGTGGCTTTGGTAAACCTAGAAGGTCGTGGATTACTTGGGAAAACAGGTGTTGATGCCCGTATTTTTAAAGTAATGGGCGATAATGATATCAGTGTGAGTATCATTTCGCAAGGTTCGTCTGAAAGAGGAATAGGTTTGGTGGTTGATGCTGATAAAGCAACCAAAGCGATGATTGAATTAGAAAAAGAGTTTGAAAATGATTTTTATTCTAAGGATGTCAACAAAATATCGGTAACTGATGATGTTTCGGTGATTTCGATTATTGGTCAAGATTTGAGTACATTTCACAAGCCTTATACCGCTTTGATTCGCAATAACATTGTGCCTATATTATTTAATAATACCGTAACGGGTAAAAACGTGAGTTTGGTTGTTCAAAAATCAGAACTTAAAAAAGCTCTAAATGTAATACACGGAGAGATTTTTGGTGTTGCTAAAAAAATCAATATAGCTGTTTTTGGACATGGATTAGTGGGAGGAACAATGATTAATCAAATCCTTGAGTCTGCTGATGCAATTGAAAAAAGAAAAGGAGTACGCTTGAATATATTTGCTATAGCAAATTCAAATAATGTTCTATTGAATAAAAGCGGGATTTCACCAAATTGGAAAAATGAAATTCAAAATAATGGTGTCATTTATACGATCGACGATATTATCGCTTACGCAAAAGAGCATCATCTGGCAAATTTAATTGCGGTAGATAATACGGCAAGTGCGGCTTTCGTTGAAAATTATATTTCTTTGGCTGAAAATGGTTTTGATTTGATTTCGTCAAACAAAGTAGCTAATACTTTGAGTTATGATTTCTACAGAGAATTGCGTAACACCTTGGAAACAAATCAAAAAAGCTATTTATACGAAACCAATGTTGGTGCAGGTTTACCATTAATTGATACGATCAAATTATTACATCTTTCGGGTGAGAATATTACTAAAATCAAAGGGGTGTTCTCTGGAACATTGAGTTATTTGTTTAATAATTTTTCAGCAAAAGATGTTCCTTTTAGTGAAATATTAAAAGAAGCAATTGATAACGGATATACCGAGCCAGACCCTCGTGAGGATTTATGCGGAAATGATGTAGGTAGAAAATTATTGATTTTGGCTCGTGAATTAGACTTGCAAAATGAATTTGAAGAAATTGCTATTCAAAATTTAATTCCGGAACATTTACGTGAAGGTAGTGCGGCAGATTTCTTGACCAAGTTAAAAGAGTTTGACCCAATTTACAACAAAATTAAATCAGAACAAGAACCCAATCACGTATTGCGTTACATAGGGGAATTGTCTGGAGATTTACAAAACGATAAAGGGATTTTAGAGGTGAAATTAGTTTCTGTTCCAATGGATACTGCGTTAGGCGGTTTGAAAGGCTCGGATTCGTTCTTCGAAATTTATACCGAATCGTATGGAGATCGTCCAATCGTTATTCAAGGAGCAGGAGCAGGTTCGGCTGTTACAGCAAGAGGTGTTTTTGGAGATATTTTGAGAATCTCGGATAAAGGATAGTTTTGTAGTATTCAGTGTTCAGGAAGAATTTTTTTAGTATTCAGTTTTTGAGCATTTTATATAAAAGAAAATAAAATCCGTTTCATCCGCATTTAGTAAATATATAATTTTAAAAGGGACTTACCTTCGGTCTTGGCTCCCTCCCCTTTGGGGAGGGTTGGGGAGGGGAAATATGAAAATAACATTAAACAGAGTAAATGAAAACTTCCACTTCGAATTAAAAAACGATCGTGGACATATAGTAAATGTAGATGCGCGTCCAGATTTTGGAGGTAATGATATGGGACCAAGTCCAATGGAGTTAGTATTAATGGGAGTAGCAGGATGTAGTGCTATTGATATGATTTCGATCTTGAAAAAACAACGTCAAGAAATCACTTCTTTTAAAGCTGAGGTTGAGGGAGAACGTCAACAAGTAGGAGATGCAAAACCGTTTAAAAATATTTACTTGGTTTTCTCTTTAGAAGGAAACATCAAAGAAGACAAAGCGGCTAAAGCGGCACAATTGTCTTTTGAAAAATACTGCTCGGTTTCTAAAACAGTAGAACCTACAGCAACTATTCATTACAAAGTGGTTTTGAATGGAGCAGAATTAGCGAAGATTTAATTTTAGCTTTTTTATTGAAATCGAATAGGATTATAGATTAACTAATGAATTAGTTAGTGAAATTTACAACAATTAGAATTTGTGCAAATCTGTGCAATTCGTGTTTAAAAATAATAGAATGAACGAACAAGAATTTGGTTTTGAAACCGAAGCGATACGTACCCAATTAGAAAGAACGCAATATTTAGAGCATTCAGTGCCTTTGTACTTGACTTCCAGTTTTGTGTTTGAAGATGCCGAAGACATGCGTGCTTCGTTTGCGGATGAAAAAGATAGAAATATATACAGCCGTTACAGCAACCCGAACAACAACGAGTTTGTTGAGAAAGTATGCAAAATGGAAGGAGCCGAATCAGGTTTTGCCTTTGCATCAGGTATGGCTGCTGTTTATTCGACTTTGGCTGCTTTATTGAATTCAGGTGATCATATAGTGTCAGCAGGAAGTATTTTTGGAGCTACACATTCTTTGTTTGTTAATTATTTTCCAAAATGGGGAATAGAAACGACCTATTTTGATATTGATAAGCCGGAGACTATTGAGAGTTGCATCAAACCCAATACCAAGATTCTTTTTGCAGAGTCACCAACAAATCCAGGGGTAGATATTATTGATTTGGAATTACTAGGGGATATTGCTAAAAAGCATAACTTGATTTTAATTATTGATAACTGTTTTGCAACACCTTATTTGCAACAGCCTATCAAATGGGGCGCGCATTTAGTAGTGCATTCTGCAACTAAATTAATGGACGGACAAGGTAGAGTTTTAGGTGGGGTAACGGTAGGAAGTGCTGAATTGATTCAGAAAATCTATTTGTTTTCACGTCTTACAGGGCCGTCATTATCGCCTTTTAATGCTTGGGTATTGTCCAAAAGCTTAGAGACATTGTCTATTCGTTTAGACAGACATTGTGAGAATGCCTTGAAAGTAGCGGAGTTTTTAGAAAAACATCCTAATGTGAATAAAGTCAAATACCCGTTCTTGAAGTCGCATCCTCAATATGCCATTGCTCAAAAACAAATGAAAGCAGGTGGTAATATTGTAGCTTTTGAGATTAAAGGAGGATTGGAAGCAGGAAGAGCATTTTTAGATAAAATTAAATTGTGTTCGCTTTCGCCAAATTTAGGAGATACTAGAACGATTGTAACCCATCCCGCGTCTACAACACATAGTAAATTGTCTGTAGATGAAAGATTAGCAGTTAGTATAACCGATGGTTTAGTACGTGTTTCTGTTGGTTTAGAAACCGTAAAAGATGTAATTGCTGATTTGGAGCAGGCATTGTTATAAATATTTGAGATTGTAGATTAACGATTTTTGATTGCAGATTTTCTGTAAATCAAAAATCGTTTTTTTTTTATTCATATTTTTTTATCATATTTGATTTTAATTATTCTACTATGATTAAAATTGTTGTTTCAATTAGTACTTTACTTTTATTTTTGTCAACTGTATATTGTGAAAGTAACAAAGATGAATTTGAATTAGAAAAAGCGGTTTTAACTCAAATTTTGCCGAGTTTAGTTGATTCTATTTGTGTAGATAGTAGGATGGTGGAACCTTCTCCAATGTTAGGTGAATTTGTTACTGATAAAAAAGGAGATGTTTTTTTGGATTCTACTAAAATAACAGAAGAGCAAGAAATTAGGTATAAAAAATGGGAAACAAGGAGAGAAGTTGCAAAAAAAGATACTTCTGAAATAATTTTAGCCTTCAATCCTTGGATTAAAAACGATTTTAATCCTTATTTTGACAAAAAGTTATTAGAGGAATTTTCAATTTCAGAATTTTCAGTCAAAGGTAAAGATACCTTAAGGCAATTTCTGTTTGATTATAGTAAAATCAAGCTAAATAATAAATTTAAATTAAAAAATATTTCAGAATTTCCTAATACAGACAATCATCCTTATCTTCTATTTGAACGAAATTATAACTTTGTGTTTTCTGGGATTTTTACTATTTCTAGAATTCAATTTGATAAAGAAAAAACGAAAGGTTTATTTAAAGCTAGTTTTAGTTATTGTGGAAGATGTGGACGAGGTTACAATGTCTATGTAAAAGAAATAAATGGTGTTTGGGAAATTGATAAAATTGAAGATACATGGATATCTTAAATGCTAATTTCCAAATAAAAAATCCTTAATTCAAAATGTTATCTAAAAAAACAAAATACGGAATCAAAGCGTTGACTTTTTTGGCACGACAGGAAGATCAAACACCTGTGGCTATTGCTGATATTGCAAAGTCTGAAAACATTTCGATTAAGTTTCTGGAAAGTATCTTGTTGTTGTTGCGTCATTCAGGTTTTTTAGGAGCCAAAAAAGGGAAAGGTGGCGGTTACTATTTAATCAAAGAACCTAAGGATATTAACATGGCTAAGGTATATCGCATTCTTGAAGGGCCAATAGCCTTATTACCATGTGCTAGTCATAACTTTTATGAGCCTTGCGATGATTGCACAGATGAAGCCAGTTGTGCGGTTCGAAAATTGATGACTGAAGTACGTGATAATACTTTGATGATTTTAGAAAATAATAGTTTAGCTGATATTGCTTTTTAAAAGTTTTAGTCCCAAATAAAAAACGACCCTTTCCACTGTACATTTGGAAAGGGTCGTTTTTGTTTGTTTTGCTAAATTGTAACAAATTTATATATTTAAAAAATTAATTTGTATCCCACAAAAAACAACATGATGGCGATAGCATTTCTTAAATACAAATCAGGAATTTTACCGCTTAACATACTTCCTATAAAAATACCAGGTAAAGAACCCATTAACAATTGTCCTAATAGCAAATAATCGATATTTCCCATTGTGGCGTGTCCAAGACCTGCTACCAAGGTCAAGGGTACAGCGTGAGCAATTTCGGTACCTACTAATTTGGGAGTGGGTAAAAGAGGGTAAAGGAAAAATAAGGTTACTGTTCCTAATGCACCAGCACCAATCGAAGTTAAAGTTACTGTTGCACCAAGCATTACGCCTATTGCAATAGTTAACATATTTTGCGTGTTACTTTCCTTGTGGAATTTATCACCAGAGTGTTTTTTAGAGAAGTCCATGATTTTCTTTTTGAAAAGCACTGCTACTGATGTGAACAGCAAAGCCCAACCTAAGCTGTATTTTATAACAGCATTCACGGCCGAAATATCGGTTTTGATGCTATCTAAAATCCATAATGTGATTAGCGCCGCAGGGATACTTCCTAGGGAAAGCCATCCAGTAATTTTCCAATTGATGTTTTTCTTTTTATGATGTACAAATATACCGGCCATTTTAGTATATGCCGCATATAATAAATCCGTACCTACAGCTGTGGTGGGAGGAATTCCAAACCACAATAAAATAGGGGTCATTAAGGAACCACCACCTACACCTGTTAATCCTACTACAAATCCTACTGCTAAACCAGCAATAACTAATCCTAATTGAAAGTCCATATTGATATATTTTTTGGCAAATCTAATAACTATTTTATAATAATCCTATAGGTAAAGTAGAGTTTAAAAAATAAATTAAAAAAAATTAATGTATCTTTGCGCAGAATTTGAGGTTTTGCAAGGGTTGAGCAGCTATGTTAAAGTTGAGTTTTATTTGAAATTGGTGTTTTGAGAAGTGGTATTAGGCTTAAGTTCGGATTTTCAATACATTAGAATCTAGGGTGATTAAAAAAAATGAATATAATGTTTTGTTATTTGGAAATAAGTAGTAATTTTGCGGAGTAATCTACTAAACCGATAGGGTAATAGATTTTATAGAAAAAGAAAACAAATGAGTACAACAATAGTGAATGCATTAATTGAAAAAACAAAAGACTTTTCCATTGAAGAGGCTTTTGTTTTTTTAGCAAATGAATATAAAGATAAAGTGGTTTTTTCCACTTCTTTTGGGCAGGAAGATCAGGTGATTACTGACCTAATTGAAAAAAGTGGTGCTCCAGTGACAATTTTTACTTTAGATACAGGTCGTTTGTTTCAAGAGACTTATGATGTTTTTCATAGAACTCAAAAGAAATACAAAACACCAATTAAAGTATATTTTCCGGAAGCGAAAGCAGTAGAGGAATTATTAGAGAAGAAAGGGCCAAATAGCTTTTACGAATCAGTTGAGAATAGAAAAGAATGTTGTTTTATTCGTAAAGTAGTACCGCTTAAGAAAGCTTTGGCGGGAAATGAAGTATGGATTACAGGTTTGCGGGCAGAGCAGTCGGAGAACAGAAGTGATTTACATTTATTTGAATACGATGCTAATTTCCAAATCATTAAATTCAATCCTTTGTTAAAATGGTCATTAGAAGAGGTTCAAAAATACATTGACGATAATAATGTGCCACAAAACAGCTTGCATAAAAAAGGATTTGTAAGTATAGGTTGTGCCCCATGTACAAGAGCGATTCTTCCTGGAGAAGATATCAGAGCAGGAAGATGGTCGTGGGAATCAAGTCATAAAGAATGTGGTTTGCACGGAAAATAAAAGTTTATCGGTTAGTTGTTTAATCGGTTAGTTGAAAAATAGAAGAGATACATAGAAAATAGAAAATGTTAAGAGGTTATAGAAAAGGAGTAACAACCTTAAACTTTAAACCTTAAACTTTTAAACAAAAAAAAGAATGAGTTCAGTTTTAAAAACAAATGCTTTAGAAAGCGAAGCGATTTACATATTTAGAGAAGTGATTTCTCAATTTGAAAAGCCAGTGTTGCTTTTTTCAGGAGGAAAAGATTCGATTACTTTGGTGCGATTAGCACAAAAGGCTTTTTTTCCAGCCAAAATTCCTTTTCCGTTATTACACGTAGATACGGGGCATAATTTTCCTGAAACTATTGAGTTTAGAGATAAATTGGTAAAAGAATTAGGATTGGAGCTTATAGTACGTAATGTGCAAGATGCTATCGATCAAGGGAAAGTGGTTGAGGAGACAGGAAAATATGCAAGTAGAAATAGTTTGCAAACAACAACTCTGTTAGATGCTATCGAAGAATTTAAATTTGATGCTTGTATTGGTGGTGCGCGTCGTGATGAAGAAAAAGCAAGAGCTAAAGAACGTATTTTCTCTGTTCGTGATGATTTTGGTCAATGGGATGAAAAAAATCAACGTCCTGAGCTGTTTGATTTATTGAATGGAAAAATTGAGATGGGACAAAACGTACGTGTATTTCCTATTTCAAACTGGACTGAATTAGACGTTTGGAGTTATATAGAACAAGAACAAATTGAAATCCCTTCGATTTATTTTTCACACAAACGTAAGGTGTTTTTGAGAGATGGAATGATTTGGTCACATTCTCCACACGTATATCAAGAAGAAGACGAAATTGTTGAAGAAAGAATTGTACGTTTTAGAACGGTAGGAGATATGAGTTGTACAGCAGCGGTTGATTCTTATGCAGCTACCATTTCTGAAGTAGTAGGCGAAATTAGATCCTCAACTATCTCTGAAAGAGGGGCTAGAATTGACGACAAACGTTCGGAAGCAGCCATGGAAAAAAGAAAACAACAAGGGTACTTTTAATAGGAAGTTATAAGTTATTAGTAAATAAGTTATAAGTAAAATTTAGAAGTTAAAAAAAATATTCAGATTTAGAAGTTTATTCAAAAGGTCGATATAAAAACTTGAAACCTTAAACTTTTAAACTTTAAACTATAAACAAGAATGGAAGTTTTAAAAATAGCAACGGCAGGAAGTGTAGATGACGGAAAGAGTACACTAATCGGAAGGTTATTATACGATACACAATCGTTAACAACAGATAAATTAGAAGCAATTGAAAAAAGTAGTAAGCAAAAAGGATATGATTATCTAGACTTTTCTTTGGCTACTGATGGATTAGTTGCTGAAAGAGAACAAGGAATCACTATTGATGTGGCTCATATTTACTTTTCTACTGCTAAGAAAAGTTACATTATTGCTGATACTCCAGGTCACGTAGAATATACACGTAACATGGTAACAGGAGCTTCAACTTCACAAGTATCTATCATCTTGATTGATGCTCGTAAAGGAGTTATTGAGCAAACATACCGACACTTTTTTATCAATAATTTGTTGAGAGTAAAAGAAGTGATTGTGGCAGTAAACAAAATGGATTTAGTTGATTACTCAGAAGAGGTTTTCAATAAAATCAAAGCTGATTTTGAAGCATTGAATGCTAAAAGTACTTTCAAAGAGCAAGTGGTGAGCTATATTCCATTAAGTGCTTTGACAGGAGATAATGTGGTTGAGAAAACAACTGCTATGCCATGGTACACAGGGCAAACAATTTTAGAGCATTTAGAGGATTTAGAGCCAAAGGATGTGTATGAAAAAGGTCAGGCACGTTTTCCTGTGCAAACGGTAATTCGTCCTAAAACTGAGGAATATCACGATTTTAGAGGATACGCAGGTAAATTATACGGAAATAATATTAAAGTAGGAGATGCAGTGACGGTATTGCCTTCTTTGACACAATCAACAGTAACTAATATTCACTTTTTTGACAAGCAATTTGATGAGGCAGTGGCAGGTTCTTCTATTACTTTGGAATTAGCAAATGACATCAATGTAACTAGAGGTGATATGATTGTAAAATCAGATGAATTGCCAAAAGTTGAAAAAGAAATCACAACAACTGTTTGTTGGATGGATAGCAAAAAATTAGTAGCAGGAACTAAATATTTAGTACAACACAATACTAATAGAGTTTTAGCAAAAGTGGATAGTATTAAGAATGTAATTGCAACGGATTATTCTGGAACTACACCCGCTACTCAGTTGGCAATTAATGAAATAGGTGAAGTGTCTATTAAGTTAAGTAAAGCATTATATTTTGATGCTTATGATGATAACAAATCAAATGGAGCTTTTATCTTAATCGATCCAGCAACAAATACAACCGCTGGAGTAGGATTTATTAGATAATAATACCCGTCCCTTCCCTTTCGCTCTGGCGAAGAGGGAGAGATTATAAATAAACTTTGTAAATGAAGTTTAAAGTCAGATTATAACACAATCAACATCCACCAAGTTTCCCCCTCCTACGGAGGGGGCTAGGGGGAGGAAAATCAGAGATATGGAAACTTTTAGATCAGAAATAGAAAACCCGATTGTCCAAAAAGAGATTATCGATTTAGAGAAAAAAATTCACGCCTTCCGTGGTGGACAAATAGATGACGAGCGTTTTCGTAGTCTTCGTTTAGCTCGTGGTATTTACGGTCAACGTCAAGAAGGCGTGCAAATGATTCGTATTAAATTACCTTACGGAAAAGTAACGAGTGAACAACTAAAAAGAATTACTGAGGTTTCAGATAAATATTCTACGGGTCGTTTGCACATTACAACGCGTCAAGATATTCAGATTCACTACGTAAGTTTAGATAGAACTCCTGAGTTGTGGTCTGAATTAGCCAAAGATGATATTACCTTGAGAGAAGCTTGTGGAAACACAGTTCGTAATATTACAGGAAGTGAACTAGCAGGTGTTGATACTGATGAGCCATTTGATGTAACTCCTTATGCTCACGGATTATTCCAATATTTATTGCGTAACCCGATCTGTCAAGAAATGGGACGTAAATTTAAAATCTCTTTCTCATCTTCTGATAAAGATACAGCCTTGAGTTATTTACACGATTTAGGATTCATTCCTAAAATTGTAGATGGGCAAAAAGGATTCAAAATCATGTTAGGTGGTGGATTAGGTTCTCAACCTGCACATGCCGAATTGCTTTCTGATTTTGTACCTGTAAACCAAATTATTCCAACTGCCGAAGGAGTGATTCGTATTTTTGACCGTTACGGTGAAAGAGCAAAACGTCTAAAAGCACGTTTGAAGTTCTTGATTAAAGATTTAGGACGTGATGAGTTCTTGCGTTTGGTTGAAGAAGAGAAAAAAGCCTTGCCTTTCCATTCTTATGAAATAGATACTACTGCTTTTGAAGGACCAATCACAGAGCCTTTATTAGAAGTGCCAACAGTAACTATTGATGATGTTGAAGCATTCGAAGCTTGGAAAAAATCAAATGTAATTGCTCAAAAACAAGCTGGATATGTAGCGATTGGTGTAAAAGTACTTTTAGGAGATTTTTATACGGATAAAGCAAGATTGTTAGCTGATTTGATTAAAAACTACGGAGCAAATGAATTGCGTTTTTCATTGCGTCAAAACATTGTGATTCGTAACATTAAAGAAGAAAACTTACCATTCTTCTACCAAGAGTTAGCCAAATTAGACATGGTTCAGTTAGGTTATGATACCATTGGTGATATCACCGCTTGTCCTGGTACAGATACTTGTAACTTAGGAATTGCATCTAGTACTGGTATTGCTGATGAATTAGAAAGAGTACTTAAAGCAGAATACCCACAATTTGCAGATAATAAAGAAATTACAATCAAAATTAGTGGTTGTATGAATGCTTGTGGACAACACAATATGGCTGAGATAGGTTTCCAGGGAATGTCAATCAATTCTGGGAAATTAGTTGCGCCAGCGTTACAAGTATTATTAGGTGGTGGAATTTTAGGAAACGGAAACGGTCGTTTTGCCGATAAAGTAATCAAAATCCCTAGCCGTCGTGGACCAGAAGCCTTGCGTTTAATCTTGAATGATTTTGAAGCAAATGCTAACGGAAGCAAATTCTTAGATTATTATGATGCTCAAGGAGAAAAGTATTTCTACGAATTTTTGAAACCATTAGCGGATGTTACCAACCTTACCGAAGCTGATTTTGTTGACTGGGGTAATGCTGATAACTATGTGAAAGCTGTTGGTGTTGGAGAATGTGCAGGTGTAGTTATCGACTTAGTTGCTACTTTATTGTACGAAGCTAAAGATAAACTAACCAATGCTGAAGAATCATTTGCAGAAGGAAAATGGTCAGACACAATCTACCAAGCTTACGCAGGTTTTGTAAATGGAGCGAAAGCTTTATTATTAGCTGAAAAACAAAAAACAAATACTCATGCAGGAATCATTGATTCATTTGAGACTGTATTTGTAGAAAGTAATAAAATTGAATTGGGAACTTCTTTCAAAGAATTAGTGTACCAAATCAACAAAAACGAACCAACAGAAGCGTTTGCTAAACAATATATTCAAGAAGCGATTACGTTTTTTGAAAAATTAGAAGCATACAGAGCAGCAGATTTAGCTAAAGCATAATCATAAAATCATGAGTGAAAACAAAGAGATAAACAACAATAGTGTAGAAGTCGAAACGCAAGAGCGCAACGAGTTGTATCCTATATTTTTAAAATTACACAACCTTAGTGTACTTATTGTAGGTGGAGGGAATGTAGGTTTAGAAAAGCTATCTTTTTTACTCAAATCAAGTCCTAATGCGAATGTTGAAGTGGTAGCACCACGTTTTATTCCTGAATTGGTTACTCTTGCTGAGGCTCATCCCACAGTAAAATTGACTAAAAAAAGATTCAAGAAAAAAATGTTGAAGAAACGCAACATGGTCATTGCTTGTACAGATGTTTTGAAGGTCAATAAAAGAGTGTATGAATTATCTCGAAAAAGATATTTGATTTGCAACATCGCTGATACACCTGATTTATGTGATTATTACTTAGGAGGAATTGTAACCAAAGGCAATGTCAAGATTGCGATTTCGACCAACGGAAAATCACCTACAACGGCTAAGCGATTGCGAGAATTTTTCGAAGAAGTAATTCCAGAAAACATCAATCAAATGGTGCAAAATCTAAACGATTATCGCAACACACTCAAAGGTGACTTTGAAGAGAAAGTGCAAAAGATGAATGAGATTACAGCCTCATTAAAAAATAAAGAAAAAGAATAAAGTTAATAAATAAACAATAGCCCAAAGCTCACAGCTCACAGCCCAAAGCAAAGAGCCTATAGCCAAAGCCCAAAGTCAATACAAAATGATTGAAACAGATATCCTTATTATAGGAGCCGGTCCAACTGGTTTATTTGCCGTTTTTGAAGCAGGATTATTGAAATTAAAATGTCATATCCTTGATGCATTGCCACAGCCAGGTGGGCAATTGTCTGAATTGTATCCAAAGAAACCTATCTATGATATTCCTGGATTTCCAGAAGTATTAGCAGGAGATTTAGTTGATAATTTGATGGAACAAATCAAACAATTCGAGCCAGGGTTTACTTTGGGAGAACGTGCAGAAACTATCGTTAAGCAAGAAGATGGTACATTTATCGTAACTTCTAACGAAGGAACTGAATTTCATGCCAAAGTAATCGCTATTGCTGGTGGATTAGGAAGTTTTGAGCCTAGAAAACCATTAATTGAAGATATCGAGTTCTACGAAAATAAAGGAGTAAAATATTTTATCAAAGACCCAGAAGAATTCAGAGGAAAACGTGTAGCTATCGCAGGTGGAGGTGACTCTGCTTTGGATTGGAGTATCTTCTTGGCTGATGTAGCTTCTGAAGTGACTTTGATTCACCGTCGTAACGAATTCCGTGGAGCTTTGGATTCTGTTGAAAAAGTACAAGAATTAAAAGACGCTGGAAAAATCCACATGATTACTCCAGCTGAGGTAGTTGGAATCAAAGGAGCAGAGCACGTGGAGTCTATCGATTTGGACGAAAACGGAGCACACCGTAACATTCCTTGTGACTATTTCATTCCACTTTTCGGATTGACTCCTAAATTAGGTCCTATCGGAAACTGGGGATTAGAAATCGAGAAAAATGCGATCAAAGTGAACAATGCTTTAGACTATCAAACTAACATTCCTGGAATTTTTGCTATTGGGGATATCAATACCTATCCAGGGAAATTGAAGTTGATTCTTTGTGGTTTCCACGAAGCTACTTTGATGTGTCAAGCAGCGTACCAAATCATCAACCCAGGAAAACGTTATGTATTGAAATACACAACTGTATCAGGTGTTGACGGATTCGATGGTACTCGTAAAGAAGCGCCAAAAGCAGTCGTAAAAGCGATAAACTAAAGTAGCTAAGATACTAAGTTACTAAGGCTCTAAGTTTTTGCTTAGAGCCTTTTTTTAATTAACTTCTAACTTAGATTCTTAGAAACTTAGCAACTTAAAAAAACTTGCAAGTGGTAAGGCTATTGCTTTACTTTGCATTTCCTAAAAAACGAAAGATAAGGAGCACAGCATTAGGCATTTTTAGTGAAGTCAGTTCCCGCTTTTCGCTGCAATCTTTTTATTTTGTACTTCGACAAGCTCAGTATGACAAAATAAAAAGGATTTCCGCTTCAATCGGGGCTAAAGAGCCACGAAAGTGCTTTTAAGGAAAATTAAAAAAAAACTCCTAGCGCCTTCGTGCCTTAGCGGTTTAAAAAAAATAGAATATAAAAAAAAGCTTTCACGCCTTAGCGTCTTAGCGGTAAAAAGAAACTTATGCCAAGCATTCAAGAAGAAATCAAAAAAAGAATCCTCGTTCTCGATGGCGCCATGGGAACCATGTTGCAACGTTACAATTTTTCCGAAGAAGATTTTAGAGGCGAACGCTTCAAGGATTTTCCTCATTCTCTAAAAGGGAATAACGATTTATTGTCGTTAACACAACCCGTAGCTATCGCTGAGGTTCACGCTGCTTATTTTGAAGCAGGAGCAGATATTGTAGAAACCAATACCTTCTCAGGGACCACTATCGGTATGGCGGATTATCATATGGAAGATTTGGTGTATGAGTTGAACTACGAGTCGGCAAAAATTGCCCGTCAAGTAGCCGATGAATTCACCGCCAAAAATCCAGACAAACCTCGTTTTGTTGCCGGTTCTATCGGACCAACAAACAGAACAGCAAGTATGTCACCTGATGTAAACGACCCAGGATACAGAGCCGTAACTTTTGATGATTTGCGTATTGCTTACAAGCAACAGGTGGAAGCGTTGATGGATGGCGGAAGTGATTTGTTATTGGTAGAAACTATTTTTGATACCTTAAATGCTAAAGCTGCCCTTTTTGCTATCGAAGAAGTAAAAGAAGAACGCGGCATTGATATTCCAATCATGGTTTCAGGAACCATTACCGATGCTTCAGGAAGAACCCTTTCTGGACAAACGGTAGAAGCGTTTTTGATTGCTGTTTCGCACATTCCATTATTGAGTGTGGGATTCAATTGTGCTTTAGGAGCCGATTTATTGAAACCGTATTTACAGACCTTGTCTCAAAATACGTCATTCAACGTATCCGCACATCCAAATGCTGGATTGCCAAATGCCTTTGGAGAATACGACGAAACACCAGAACAAATGCAAGCTTTCATTAAAGAATATTTAGATGATAATTTGGTAAACATCATTGGTGGTTGTTGTGGTACGACTCCAGATCATATCCGTTTGATTGCTGAGGCTGCGGCAAAATATAAGCCTAGGGTTTCAACGGCGACGTTATAGTACATTTCTGCAAGGTTTTATCCCCTTGTCTTGTTATTTTTTAATATTAATAATAGGAATGTGTACGAACGTGACGCTCGCACTAGCGAATAAAATAAATATAATAGTTCCGTAGGAACGATACATTTTGTAGCAACGGGTTTTAACCCGTTGGCCGTAGGAACGATACATTTTGTAGCAACGGGTTTTAACCCGTTGGACAGATTAGATCAGAACAAAGCGAAATATAGAAAAGTAATCTATGGATAAAATTAAACAAAAAGTAATATTGAATGCCAATGGAGCAAATATTGCTGTTTTGCATTTTGGAGATGATAATGATTATCTTTCATTGACCGATATTGCTAAGTTTAAAAATCCAGATGATGCTTTTATTGTTGTTAACAATTGGCTAAGGAGTAAGGATACAATCCTTTTTATAGGTCTTTGGGAACAATTGAACAATCCTAATTTTAAACCTATCGAATTCGATAGGTTTAAAAACGAAGCGGGAACAAATGCATTTACTTTGTCACCTCAAAAATGGATAAGCACGACAGATGCTATTGGGTTAGTATCAAAGTCGGGGAGATATGGTGGGACTTTTGCTCACAAGGATATCGCTTTTGAGTTTGCTTCTTGGGTATCGGCAGAGTTTAAATTGTATATAATTAAAGATTATCAAAGGCTTAAGGGAGATGAAAATAGTAGGTTATCTTTAAGTTGGAATTTGAGTAGAGAGTTATCTAAGATAAATTATCGAATTCATACAGATGCAATAAAAGAAAATATAATTCCATCTGATATTAGTAAAAAACTCAAAGGCATTGTTTATGCAAGTGAAGCTGATGTGTTGAATGTAGCCTTGTTTGGTATTACAGCCAAAGATTGGAGAAAACAGAATCCTGATA
Source organism: Flavobacterium sp. NG2 (assembly GCF_034119845.1). NCBI lineage: Bacteria > Pseudomonadati > Bacteroidota > Flavobacteriia > Flavobacteriales > Flavobacteriaceae > Flavobacterium > Flavobacterium sp. NG2. Next base: position 1,290,190 of record NZ_CP139420.1, read on the forward strand.
GTAAAGGAAATATTCGTGATGAGGCAAGCTATCATCAGTTGATTGTTTTGGTAAATATGGAAAGTATGAATGCAGAGTTAATCAAATTAGGATTGTCTCAAAACGAACGAGCATTAAGATTAAATAAAATGGGGATTGAACAAATGACTTCGCTTTTGAAAATAGAACAAAAGAAGTTGATGTAATGCACAATGCCCGCGTGAGGGATAGCAGCGAAAAGCCCACAGCCTGACGAAGGAAGAGCGAGGACTTGTAGCGGATAGCCCGACCCGACCTTTTTCGGGAGGGACACGCCCAAAAATAAGAATAGAATAATACTTAGGACCTAAGAATCTTAGAACCTTAGTAACTCAAAATAAAAAAAATGGCAGCAGTAGAACCAAGAAGAAATTTAGTTTTATCGGGATTAGAACCGTTGATTATTACGCCGGACAGTGTTTTTGTGAACGTTGGAGAGCGTACGAATGTTACAGGTTCTAGAAAATTCCTTCGATTAATCAAGGAAGAAAAATACGATGAGGCGTTGAGTATTGCGAAGGAGCAAGTTGAAGGTGGAGCGCAAATCATCGATATTAATATGGATGAGGGAATGCTTGATGGTGAATATGCGATGGTGAAATTCCTGAACTTAATTGCCGCTGAACCGGATATTGCTCGTGTGCCAATTATGATTGACAGTTCGAAATGGCATATTATCGAAGCAGGATTGAAAGTAGCACAAGGAAAATGTGTGGTGAACTCAATTTCGTTGAAAGAAGGCGAAGAGCAGTTTATCCATCATGCCAAATTGATTAAGCGCTACGGAGCTGCGGCGATTATCATGGCTTTTGACGAAGTAGGTCAGGCCGATAATTACGAGCGTAGAGTAGAGATTTGTCAACGTTCGTATGATATTTTGGTGAATAAAGTAAACTTTCCTCCGCAGGATATTATTTTCGATTTGAATATATTTCCGGTAGCAACGGGAATGGAAGAGCACCGTTTGAACGCATTGGATTTCTTTAGAGGAACCAAATGGGTTCGTGAGAATTTGCCACACGCACACATTAGTGGTGGTGTGAGTAATGTGTCGTTCTCGTTTAGAGGAAATGATGTAGTACGTGAGGCGATGCACTCGGTTTTCTTGTACCATGCCATCAAGGAAGGAATGACAATGGGAATTGTGAATCCAGAGATGTTGACGATTTATGACGATATCCCAAAAGATTTATTAGAGCATGTGGAAGACGTGATTCTAAATCGCCGTGATGATGCTACAGAGCGTTTGTTAGATTTTGCTGAAAACGTAAAAGGCGGTCCAAAAGCTACTGAGAAAGAAATTCAAGAATGGCGTTTGGGAACGGTTCAAGAAAGAATCACACACTCACTTGTAAAAGGAGTAGATGCCTTTATTGAAGAAGATGTGGAAGAAGCAAGACAAGCGGCAACCAAACCAATCGAGGTAATCGAAATCAACTTGATGGCAGGAATGAATGTCGTGGGGGATTTATTTGGTTCAGGTAAAATGTTTTTGCCACAGGTAGTAAAATCAGCACGTGTGATGAAAAAAGCCGTGGCGTATTTGTTGCCATTTATTGAAGCTTCGAAACAGGCAGGAGACAAAGAAGGAAACGGAAAAATATTGATGGCAACCGTAAAAGGGGATGTACACGATATTGGGAAAAATATTGTTTCGGTGGTATTGGCTTGTAATAATTATGAGATTGTAGATTTGGGTGTGATGGTAGCGCCTGAGAAAATTATCGCAGCAGCTATTGAACATGAGGTAGATATTATTGGTTTAAGTGGTTTGATTACACCTTCGCTAGACGAAATGGTGTTTTTGGCCAAAGAATTAGACAAAAGAGGAATGAATATTCCGGTAATGATAGGTGGAGCAACGACTTCGCGCGCGCATACTGCAGTGAAAATTGCACCACAATACAAAGCAACAGTAGTGCACGTAAATGATGCCTCGAGAGCGGTGACGGTGGCAGGGAATTTATTGGATGATAATAAAGAAACCTATACTGCTGGAATTCGTGCCGATTATGATGCTTTTAGAGAGTCGTTCTTGAACCGTTCGAGAGATAAAAATTTCTTGACAATTGAAGATGCTCGTAAGAACAAATTGCAGTTGGATTGGGCAAATTATACCCCTAAAAAACCAAATTTCATCGGGACAAAAAGTTTTGAAGTGGAATTAGAGGTATTAGTGCCGTATATTGACTGGACTCCGTTTTTTAGAACTTGGGAGTTGTTTGGGAAATACCCAGCGATTTTGACTGATGAAGTAGTAGGAGAACAAGCAACATCCGTTTTTGCAGATGCTAAAGCGATGTTGGAAGTTATCTTAAAAGAAAAGAAATTTGTAGCCAAAGGAATTTACGGAATCTTCCCAGCGAATCAGGTGAACGATGACGATATTCAGTTGTATGACGAAAACGGAAAAGAATTGGAGAAATTCTTGACCTTACGTCAGCAAGCACAAAAAACCAAAGGAGCACCAAATATCGCCTTATCTGATTTTATTGCACCCAAAGACAATGGCGTAACCGATTATATGGGAGCTTTCTGTGTAACAACAGGTTTTGGGGTTGATGAATGGGCGGATGAATATAGAGATAACTTAGACGATTACAATTCGATTATGGTGAAAGCCTTAGGAGACCGTTTAGCCGAAGCTTTTGCGGAATATTTGCACGAGCAAATTCGTAAAGAAATTTGGGGTTACGCTCCTGATGAAGCTTTGACAACTGAGGCGATGATTGAAGAGACTTATGCTGGAATTCGTCCTGCACCAGGATATCCAGCTTGTCCGGATCACTTGGAGAAACCAACGATTTGGAAATTATTAAAAGTAGAAGAAGAAATTGGTGTAACTTTGACCGAGAGTATGGCGATGTGGCCAGCGGCATCTGTATCAGGTTATTATTTTGCCAATCCAGAAAGTAGGTATTTTGGACTTGGAAAAATCAAAGAAGACCAAGTAATTGATTACGCAAAACGTAGAAGCATCTCGACTGACAAAGCCACAAAATGGTTGAGTCCTAATATAGCAGATTAAGAATTTTGTTTCAGGTTTCAGGTTTCAAGTTGCTCGAGTAACTTGAATCCTGAAACCTGAAACTTGAAACATATATAATGAAAGTAACACAACACATAGAAAACGCCAAAGGGAAGCCGTTGTTCTCTTTTGAAATAGTACCACCACAAAAAGGCAGCAATATCAATGATTTGTATGCCAATATCGATCCTTTGATGGATTTTAAACCTCCTTTTATTGATGTCACAACTTCGAGAGAAGAGTTTGTTTATATCGAAAAGGACGGACTTTTTGACCGTCGCATTACGCGTATGCGTCCGGGTACGGTGGGAATATGCGCTTCTATTCAGCACAAATATGGTGTAGATGCTATTCCGCACGTGTTGTGCGGTGGATTTACTAAAGAGGAAACAGAATATTTATTGGTTGATTGTCATTACTTAGGAATTGACAATTTGGTTGCCCTTCGTGGAGACCCAATGAAAGGCGAAAAATATTTTGAACCTGCAAAGGGAGGTCATGCCTATGCCTCTGAATTGGTGAAACAAATCAAAGCGATGAATAACGGGAAGTTTTTGCATGATACTTTGCCTATGGCGAGTGCCCCTGATTTTTGTGTGGGTGTAGCAGGTTATCCAGAAAAACATATCGAAGCACCAAGTTTGGAAGCCGATTTGAAACGCTTAAAGGAAAAAGTAGATGCGGGTGCCGATTATGTGGTGACGCAAATGTTTTTTGATAACCAACGTTATTTTAAATTTGTCGAAGCAGCTCGCGCCATCGGAATCACAGTGCCGATTATTCCAGGAATTAAACCTGTTGCTGTGAAGCGTCATTTGCAATTATTACCACAAGTATTTTGGTTAGACATGCCTGAGAGTTTGATAACTTCAATCGAACAAGCCAAAGATAATACAGCTGTTCGTCAAATAGGTGTTGAGTTTGCCATTCAACAATCTAAGGAATTGATTGAGTTTGGTGTGCCTTGTGTGCATTATTATTCGATGGGAAAATCGGATAATATTTATAATATTGCTAAAGAGGTTTTTTAATAGTGTATTATCATAATATAAAAAGCATCGTCCTGATAAAGGAACGATGCTTTTTCGTTTTAATATAGTTGCTAGCTGAAGACTAAATTCTGAACATAAAGTATTTACTTCGTAATCTCCCTAAAAATAGCTTCCAAATTTTTATTTTTCTGATTCAATTGCAAGGTTTTAAGTCCATTTTCGGTAGCAAAGTCAAAAACAGCAGGACGCATGTCTTTTTCAGATTGAAAAGTCAGTTCCCAAGTCATGTCGTGGGTGTTTTTGTATGAAACCAAATTTTCAATTTTAGCAATCGCTTGTTCTTCGATTTTATAATCAAATTCGACTTCGATGATTTGTTGTTTGTCTGTGGAGATGAGGTGGTCTAATTTTTTATCGGCAACGATTTTTCCTTTGTCAATAATAATGACGCGATCACAGATAGCTTCGACTTCTTGCATGATATGTGTGGATAGAAAAACCGTTTTATCTTTACCTACATTCTTTATTACATTACGTATTTCCATCAATTGGTTAGGGTCGAGTCCTGTGGTAGGTTCATCCAAAATCAAAACATCAGGATTGTGTAACAAAGCATTGGCTAATCCCACACGTTGGCGATACCCTTTGGAAAGTTGGTTAATCTTTTTATGACTTTCAGGACTCAATCCTGTGAGTTGTATTACTTCTTCAATTCGGGTTTTGGGAACCTTATAAACATCAGCGTTAAATTCTAGATATTCTCGAACGTATAAATCTAAATACAAGGGATTGTGTTCGGGTAAATAACCAATGGAAAGTTGAACTGCTTTTGGGTTTTCCAATACATCCTGTCCGTTTACTTTAGCCTCGCCTTCATCAGCAGCAATATAAGTGGTTAATATTTTCATCAAAGTCGATTTTCCAGCGCCATTAGGGCCTAAGAAACCCACGATTTCTCCCTTTTGTACTGAGAATGAAATACTGTCAAGTGCTTTTTGAGCACCATAACTTTTAGATATATTATTTACTGCTATTGACATCCTATCCTATTTGTTTGCAAAAGTAAAAAGAAAATTGCTTGCTTTCTTGTTTTTAGATGCTAATGAAGCTTGTTGCTGTATATATTTTTATTTTTTTTTAAAGCTTGTTGATTGGATTTGTATATTTGGTTCATTATGTTAATTTAAAAGCAAAGTTTTGAATATGAAAAAATCAATTGTTTTATTGTTTTTCTTTTTGGTATTTTATTCAAAAGCACAAGAAAAAGCAAAGATTGAAAAAGTAAATGTTAGTAGGATAGAAAACATATTAGCTTCTGATGATATGGAAGGTCGTGCGATTTTTACACCTGGGATAGCAAAAGCTTCTGCTTTTATTGAAAATGAATTTAAGAATATTGGTCTTTCTTTTTATAAAGATTTGCAAAGCTATCGACAAGAGTTTGATGTCAAGGGGAAATCTGCAAATAATGTAGTAGCCGTACTCGTAGGACAAACGAAGCCTGATGAATATGTGATTTTTTCGGCTCATTATGATCATCTAGGATTAAAAGAAGGTGGGAAAGATAGGATTTACAACGGAGCCAATGACGATGCTTCAGGAACGACGGCTGTCATCGCTTTGGCGAATTATTTTAAAGAGAAGAATCAAAATCAAAGGACGATTATTTTTGTAGCTTTTACAGGTGAGGAAATAGGAGGGTTAGGTTCAAATTTTTTTTCAAAAAGCATAGATGCTAAGAAGGTGGTGGCGATGTTTAATATTGAGATGATAGGAACTGAAAGTAAATGGGGTAAAAAATCGGCATATATAACAGGTTTTGAAAAGTCTGATTTTGGTTTAATTTTACAGCGGAATTTATTAAACTCTAATTTTAAGTTTTATCCAGACCCTTATCCTAAAGAACAACTCTTTTATCGATCTGATAATGCTAGGTTGGCTGCCTTAGGTGTGCCAGCGCATACAATATCAACATCTAAAATGGATATTGAGCCTAATTATCATAAGGTGTCAGATGAGGTAGGGACATTGGATTTAGATAATATGACTGAAATAATCGAAGCGATAGCACTTAGTTCGCAAAGTATAATTAATGGAGAAGATAGTCCTTCAAGGGTGACTAGGTAAAGAAAGTTGATTTTGGAGAATTCATTATTAAAAAACAGTTAGATCAACTGAAGTTTAATCTTTAATTTTTAGTTTTTTTATAGCTAACAACTATGGTAAATGGTAGTTGTTTTTTTAGAATGATAAAAAAAATATTTTTTTTGGGTTAATAAAAAATTATTTATACATTTGCGTAGAATTTTTAATAAAAAAGATAGTAATGTCTAATAACCGATTTTATTTTAGCAACACTTATTTTTTCTTCTTTAACGAGAAGTAAGGGTTGTGCTATGGTTATTTGAAAAGTAAAAAAACAAATAAAAATAATATACAATCCTGATGAAAATCAGGATTTTTTTTTGAGTTTATGGGAGCAAAAATTGCAATACAAGGAATAAAAGGTTCTTTCCATCATCAGGTGGTACGTGAGTACTATGATGAAGCTGTTGAAATTGACGAATGCTTGTCTTTTGAAGAATTAGTAAGTAGCTTGCTTTCAGGGAAGTCGGACCAAGCGGTAATGGCGATTGAAAACTCAATTGCAGGGCCAATTATTCCAAATTATGCTTTGATAGATAAGAATAATTTACACATTATAGGAGAGCATTATTTGAGTATTCATCAAAATTTGATGGCTTTGAAAGGTCAAAAAATGGAAGATATTCTTGAAGTTCATTCGCATCCTATGGCGTTATTGCAGTGTATGGATTTTTTAAAAACCTATCCACATATTAAGATTGTTGAGGATAAGGATACGGCCGAAACTGCTCGTAGAATTCAAACGAATCAATTGAAAGGTATTGCGGCAATAGGAAGTAGAGTTGCATCTGAAATGTATGATTTAGAGATATTAGCTCCTGAAATACAAACGATAAAAAATAACATGACACGTTTTGTGATTATTAATAAAGAAAATTCGTTTGTGGCTGAAAAGGATATTAATCGTGCTTCTATCAAATTTGAATTGGATCATAAAAGAGGAAGTCTAGCTGCGGTTTTGAATGTGATGAGTGATTGCAAAATGAATTTGACCAAAATCCAGTCGTTGCCAAAAATTGAAACCCCTTGGAAATATTCATTTTTTGTAGATGTGACTTTTGAAGATTATGCTGATTTTGCCAAGGCAAAATCGTTGATAACCATCATGGCAGAATATTTCAAAGTGTTAGGGGAATATAAAAATACAAAGCCGTTAACGGCTAATAATTAAGAGTTACAAAAGAAATTAAGAGCATCAATGATCACATTAGCAAAACGTCTGAATACTGTTGAAGAATATTATTTCTCCTCTAAATTAAGAGAGGTAAGGCAATTAGCATCTGAAGGGAAACCAATTATCAATATGGGAATTGGAAGTCCAGATTTGAATCCGTCACAATCAGTGATTGATGCGGTTCAGTTGGCGATGCAAGATGAAAATGCACATGGGTATCAAAGTTATCAGGGTTTGCCAGAATTGCGTAGCAGTATGGCTGATTTTTACCAAAATAATTTTGGTGTTGCATTAAATCCAACCAATGAAATTTTGCCTTTAATGGGGTCAAAAGAAGGAATTATGCATATTTCTTTGGCTTTTTTGAACGAAGGAGATGAAGTTTTAATTCCAAATCCAGGGTATCCAACCTATACTTCGGTAACGAATTTAGTAGGTGCCGTTCCAGTGTATTATGATTTAAAAGAAACTAATAATTGGGAACCTGATTTTGACGCTTTAGAAAAATTAGATTTATCGAAAGTAAAAATCATGTGGATAGGCTATCCGCACATGCCTACAGGAGCAAGAGGAAGTTTGGCTTTGTTTGAAAAATTGGTTGCTTTTGCCAAAAAACACAACATACTATTGGTAAATGATAATCCATATAGTTTTGTGTTAAATGACAATCCAATGAGCTTGTTGCAAGTAGAAGGTGCAAAAGATGTAGCATTAGAGTTGAACTCTTTGTCTAAAACCTTCAACATGGCAGGATGGCGAGTAGGGATGGTGTTAGGAAATGCGGAATGTATTGATGCTGTGTTGAAAGTAAAAAGTAATATGGACAGTGGAATGTTCTTCGGGATTCAAAAAGGAGCGATTGAAGCTTTGAAAAGTCACAAGACTTGGTTTGATTCGATGAATGCGGTCTATGCTAAACGAAGAATTTTAACAGAGCAATTAGCTGAGAAGTTGAATTGTAAAGTTTATAAAGAAGGTGTTGGATTATTTGTGTGGGCAAAATTGCCTGAAGGAATCACATCATCGGAGGATTTTATTGATAAGATATTACACGAAAAATCAATTTTCATCACGCCAGGAACGATTTTCGGCAGTAATGGTGAAGGATACATTCGATTTGCTTTGTGTGTGAAAGAAGAAAAGATTCAAGAAGCGATTAGTAGATTTTAGAGTAACGATTTTTGATTGCAGATTTTTGAAAATCTTGAATTTAGAAATAAAATGTGTTGATTTACGAGATGCCTAGCCCTGATAGAAGCGGCATCCTCTTGTGAAGCGATAGCGGAACAAGAGATATAGCGGATAGCAGGAATAGCTACAAATGAAATTTCAAGTTGAGATTTGGAATTTAAAATATTGGAATTTGATGAAAGTATACGTAGTAGGAATTGGATTGATTGGAGGTTCGATGGTATTGGACATCAAAGCGCTATACCCAGAAGCTACAGTTTATGGAGTGGATAGTAATGAAAATCACTTGAAAGAAGCCTTGGCTTTGGGAGTGGTAGATGAAGTGGCAAGCCTAGAAGCAGTTGCCGATGCTGATTTTGTGATTGTATCGGTTCCAGTGGATGTGGCTTTGAGTTTGTTACCAAAAATTTTGGACTTGGTAGGAGAACAATCGATTGTTTTTGATGTTGGTTCGACTAAAAATCCGATTTGCAAAGCGGTGGAAAATCATCCTAAACGAAGAAATTTTATTGCAGCACATCCTATTGCAGGTACTGAGTTTTCAGGACCTTCAGCGGCAATCAAAGGATTGTTTCAAGGAAAAACAAATATAATTTGTGAGGTCGAGAAAACGACTTTTAAATTACAAGAGAAAGCTTTGGATTTGTTTAGGGCGATGGGAATGCGCATTCGATATATGGATCCAAAATCACATGACAAACACATTGCTTATGTGTCGCATTTATCGCATATCAGTTCGTTTATGCTCGGGAAAACGGTAATCGAAAAAGAGAAGCACGAGCAAGATATTTTTGATATGGCGGGTTCTGGTTTTGAAAGTACGGTGCGATTGGCCAAAAGTTCCCCAGCGATGTGGACACCTATTTTTAAGCAAAACAAGGAACAGGTAATTGAAACTTTGGAAGAGTATATTTTAAATCTGACACAGTTTAAGGAGCTTTTGGTTCAGGAAAATTATGAGGCCATTTTCAGCGAAATGCAAAGTGTAAATAAAATAAAAGAAATCCTTAACGGATTAAAAAAATAAAGCTTAATAGCTAGATAATAGTAGAATAAATAAAATAATCAAATAAATAATAATACTTTTGTGTCCCTTTTCATCGAATTTGGGATGTAAAGGAGAACTAAAAACAAGAAAAAATGGAGAATAAAAAAGAAATGAGAAATTGGTTAGATGCATTCAAATTGGATCACCCATTTGTAATTGCAGGACCATGTAGTGCTGAAACTGAAGATCAAGTATTGAAAATTGCACATGAATTAAAAGATTCTGATGTAAGTGTTTTCAGAGCAGGTATCTGGAAACCAAGAACACGTCCAGGAGGATTTGAAGGTGTTGGAGAAATTGGATTGAAATGGTTACAAAAAGCTAAGGCTGAAACAGGATTGTTGATGGGTACTGAGGTAGCTACTGCAGCACACTGTAAATTAGCTTTGGAGCATGATATCGACGTATTATGGGTTGGAGCTCGTACAACAGCTAATCCATTTGCAGTTCAAGAAATTGCGGATACATTAGCAGGTACTGATAAAATCGTTTTGATCAAAAACCCAGTAAATCCAGATATGGCTTTATGGTTAGGTGGTGTAGAGCGTTTGTATATGGCAGGTATCAAAAATCTAGGAGTAATCCACAGAGGTTTTTCTACTTACCAAAAAACTAAATACAGAAACATTCCAGAATGGCAAATTGCTATTGAATTACAAAATAAATTCCCTGATTTACCATTAATCATTGACCCATCTCATATCACTGGAAACCGTGAAATGATTCTTGAAGTTACTCAAGAAGCTTTGGACTTGAACTATGATGGTATGATCATCGAAACGCATATCGATCCAGACAACGCTTGGAGTGATGCTGCACAACAAGTTACTCCAGATGCTTTGAAACAAATTTTCAAAGATTTGAAAGTTAGAAAAGTAAGCGGTGATAGCGATTTCGAAAACAAAATGACAAAATTGAGAGCTAATATTGATGTATTGGATCAAAACCTTTTGGATTTGTTAGGAAAACGTATGGCTGTAGCTGACGAAATTGGTCAAGTTAAGAAAGAGAATAACGTGGCAGTATTACAACATAGCCGTTGGAATGAAATCCAAGAGAAAATGGTTGCTGCAGGTGCTAAAAAAGGTTTGTCTGAAGAATTTATTGTAAAATTATTCAAAGGTATTCACCAAGAAAGTATCGAACACCAAGAAAAAATCATCAACGGATAATTCTGTTTTGATTTTAAAAATTCTAATCCCCATGCTTTTGAGTATGGGGATTTTTTTATGCATTTGTCAACTTCGAAAAACTTTAAACTTTAAACTTTAAACTTGAAACAATATTTTATCTTTGTCCTATGACAGGAATTGTATATAAATCAACAGGAAGCTGGTACACTGTAAAATCTGATAAAGGCCATTTTATAGAGTGTAGAATAAAAGGAAAGTTTAGGATGAAAGGTATTAAGAGTACTAATCCTATAGCTGTGGGCGATCTTGTTGATTATGAATTAGAAGAGTCCTCGGATGCAATTACTGGAACTATTCATAAAATCCATGATAGGAAGAACTATATTGTTCGAAAATCAGTGAATTTATCACATCAAATGCACATTATTGCGGCTAATATTGACTGTGTGTTTTTATTAATTACCATAAATAATCCACCTACCACTTTTAACTTTATTGACCGATTTTTAGTCACGGCGGAAGCTTACGGTATCGAAACTGTCTTAGTTTTCAACAAAATTGATACTTTTGATGAGGCTACCCTTGATGAACAATTGTATATGCAACATGTCTATCAGGAAATAGGATATCAATGCCTTCGCGTTTCATCAACAGAAAGAAAAGGAGTTGAAGAGCTAAAAGAATTAATGATAGATAAAGTGAGTATGTTTTCAGGGCATTCGGGTGTTGGGAAATCAACATTAGTGAATGCAATGGAGCCTTCTTTACATTTGAAAACCAAAAATATTTCGGAAGCAAGTAAACAGGGACAGCATACCACTACTTTTGCTGAAATGTATGATTTGTCTTTTGGCGCTCGAATAATCGATACGCCAGGTATTAAAGGCTTTGGGATTGTAGATATGGAGAAATCTGAAATTAGTGATTATTTTCCTGAGTTTTTTAGATTAAAAGATAAGTGTAAATTTAACAACTGCCTGCATAAAGAAGAACCAAAATGTGCTGTAAAACAAGCTTTGGAAAACGATGATATAGCATGGTCGCGATACAATAGTTATTTGAAAATATTAGAAGGTGATGATGAACATTACCGTACTGATATTTATGATGAAGATCGTAAACAGAGTGATGAATTGAGAGGCTAATGAGAGTTGTTTTGCAAAGAGTCGCTGAAGCTTCTGTAAAAGTAGATAATACAACTGTAGCTTCTATACAAAAAGGGTTATTGGTTTTAGTGGGAATTGAAGATGCCGATTCTCATGACGATATTGATTGGTTAGTTGGCAAGATTACCAAGATGAGAATTTTTGGTGATGAGAATGGTGTCATGAATTGCTCGGTTCAAGAGGTTGATGGAGATATTATCGTAGTAAGTCAATTTACACTTCATGCTGCAACAAAAAAAGGAAATCGTCCTTCCTATATTAAAGCTTCAAAACCTGATTTTGCCATTCCCATGTATGAAAAGTTTATTCAGAAAATGGAATCTGAAATGAATAAAAAAATTCAAACAGGAATCTTCGGTGCTGATATGAAGATTAGTCTCGTTAATGATGGTCCCGTGACTATTGTAATGGATAGTATGAGTCGAGAGTAAATGCTGTTTATTTGGCGTGACAATATTTCATTAGGTTGTAGTGAGATTTTGATAAATAATTATTGAATATGAAAGTAGTTGAAAATGATTTTGTTAAATTTTGGATAGAAGATGATATACTTTATTCTAAATTTAAAAAACCAATAAACGGTACCAAGGAAACGCTAAAAAAAATTATTGATTTACGTACAGAAATATCAGAAGGTAAAAAACAATATTGGTGCTATGATTTTAATGGAATAAAATCACATGATAAAGCTGCTCGTGATTATGCTGATAAATATGGTCAAGATCATTTATATGCTTGTGCAGTAGTATTAAACACTCTAATAGCTAAAATAATTCTTAATACGTTTATATTAATGAAAAAACCTATAGTTCCTTTGAAGGGGTTTACAAGTAAAGAAGAAGCTATAATTTGGTTAAGGGAATTAAGGAAAAAAAACGAACAATCATCGGCTATTTAATAATTTTGTAGGCACTACATTCATTCACTTAGGGTTTATTCTAAATATTAGATTAAAAGATTAAATAGTAAACACTGCTATTTGATGAGTGATTTATAATCAAAAAAAGGTTTTAAATTAAGTTGTTTTCACCGCAAAAAAAATATAATAATGAATCTTAAAAACGCACAACTCGACGTAGATACTTGGATAAAAGAACATGGTGTTCGTTATTTTAACGAATTGACAAACATGGCACAACTTACCGAAGAAGTAGGCGAAGTCGCTAGAATTATTGCTCGTCGTTACGGAGAACAATCAGAAAAAGAATCCGATAAAAATAAAGATCTAGGCGAAGAACTAGCCGATGTGGTTTTTGTGGTATTGTGTTTGGCTAATCAAACGGGGATTGATTTACAAGCCGCTTTTGATAAAAAAATGGATTTGAAATCGGTTAGAGATAAAGACCGACACAAAAACAATGAAAAATTAAAATAATTCTGAGTTGTGAATTATGATTTGTGAAGGAGGAGTGGTAAATTGCGCCCCGAAAATATTTGTTTTAATTGTTTAGGTTTTAGTTGATACAGAATCCTTAGCCTTTAATACATAACACACAACTCATAACTTTCACAATGAATTTACTGTTACAAACCTCACATGCTGATTTACAAGCTACTATTGCAGTAACTGGTTCCAAAAGCGAAACAAATCGCTTATTATTATTACAAGCTTTATTTCCTAATATTAGTTTGGCAAACACTTCCAATTCTGATGATAGCGAAGTGATGCAAAAAGCCTTAAAAGGGAATGATGAAATAGTAGATATTCATCATGCAGGTACAGCTATGCGTTTTTTAACAGCTTATTTTGCTGTAAACGAAGGACGTGAAGTGGTTTTAACTGGTTCTCAAAGAATGCAAGAGAGACCGATTAAAGTTTTGGTAGAAGCCTTAACACAATTGGGCGCTGTAATAACGTATGAGAAAGAAGAGGGGTATCCGCCAATTCGTATCAAAGGACAAAAAATCACTGCTTCAAAAGTGAATATTCCAGCTAATGTAAGTAGTCAATATATTTCAGCACTTTTATTAGTCGCTTCAAAATTAGAGAACGGAATCGAAATTAATTTAGTTGGAGAAATTACTTCAATCCCTTATATCAAAATGACGTTGGCTTTGCTAAACGATTTGGATATTCAAACGAGTTTCGAAGGTAATACTATCAAAGTGTTTCCTAAGGCAACAGTTGCTTCCAAAGAAATGGTGGTAGAATCAGATTGGAGTTCAGCTTCCTACTTTTTTAGTTTAGTGGCTTTGTCTAAAACAGCTTCGATAACCATTAGTAGTTATAAAGAAAATAGTTTGCAAGGAGATTCAGCTTTGGTTGAAATCTACAGACAAATGGGTGTAAAGTCGCACTTTGAAAACAATACGTTAACCTTGACCAAAGAGCCTAACTTTAAACCTGAAACTTTAAACTTTGATTTGAACAACACACCAGATATTGCACAAACCATCGTAGTTACTTGTTTAGGTTTAGGAATAGGGTGTCACTTGACAGGTTTACATACCTTAAAGATTAAAGAAACCGATAGACTAGAAGCATTACGTATCGAGTTGACTAAATTAGGAGCTGACATTTCGGTAACTAATGATAGTTTGACTTTAGTAGCTTCAAAAACGATCAATCACAATGTCAAAATCGGAACCTATAATGACCACCGTATGGCAATGGCTTTTGCACCTTTAGCTTTAAAAGTGCCAATCATCATCGAAAATGCCGAAGTAGTTTCAAAATCATACCCTGATTTCTGGGAGGATATGAAAAAACTAGGTTTTAACGAAACCGAAATTTAAAAATAAAAAGGATAGTTTGTTGGTCTTTTGGACTGTTTAGGATTGATTAAGTGTCTTTTAACAAAAATAAACTTCAAAACACTTGACAACGCCTATCTCACAATAGTATATTTGTACACGATTTAAAAGTTAGTAAGGATTTATATAAAGAATCCTGACTCCTAAATCTAAAATTTAAAAATTTAAGAATGAAATTATCACATTTTCAATTTGATTTACCAAAAGAACTATTAGCTGAATTTCCAGCTGAAAATAGAGACGAAGCCCGTTTAATGGTTATTGATCGTAAAAAACAAACTATCGAACACAAAATGTTCAAAGATGTTATCGATTATTTTGATGATGGTGATGTAATGATTCTGAACAATACCAAAGTTTTTCCAGCACGTTTATACGGTAACAAGGAAAAAACGGGAGCAAGAATTGAAGTTTTTTTACTTAGAGAATTAAACGCAGAACAGCGTTTATGGGATGTATTAGTTGATCCAGCTCGTAAAATCCGTATCGGAAACAAGTTGTATTTCGGTGATGATGATTCATTAGTGGCGGAGGTGATTGACAATACGACTTCTCGTGGTAGAACATTACGTTTCCTATATGACGGTTCGTACGAGGAATTTAGAAATAAATTGACTGAGCTTGGTGAAACGCCAATTCCAAAATACATCAACAGAGAGGTTACTCCTGAAGATGCAGACCGTTACCAAACAATCTACGCCAAAGAAGAAGGTGCTGTTGCGGCTCCAACTGCTGGATTGCACTTCTCTAAACATTTGTTGAAAAGACTTGAAATTAAAGGGGTGAACTTTGCTGAAGTAACTTTACACGTAGGTTTAGGTACTTTTAATCCAGTCGAAGTTGAAGATTTGTCGAAACATAAAATGGATTCTGAAGAGTTGAAAATTACTCAAGAAGCTTGTGATGTCGTAAACGCTGCCAAAGCCAAAAAGAAACGCATCTGTGCCGTTGGAACCACTTCTATGCGTGCTATCGAAAGTTCAGTTTCTTCTCATGGGACCTTAAATCCATTCGAAGGATGGACAAATAAATTTATTTTTCCTCCACATGATTTTAGTTTGGCAACTTGTATGATTACAAATTTCCATACACCAAAATCAACTTTGTTAATGATGATTTCAGCATTTTGTGGTCATGATTTAATGAAGAAAGCTTACGAAGAAGCAATCGCCGAAAAATATAAATTTTACTCTTATGGTGATGCGATGTTAATCATCTAATCAAACACCTAAAGGTTAATTCACTAAATCTCGTCAGCAATGGCGAGATTTTTTTATGGGCGTTTACGGGCTGTACATTTCAAGTTTATGATGTAAATCTAAGTAATACTAGCAGTCCGGTAGCTTCCGTTGGTCGCTTCCTCCTTGCTGTATTGCTAAAGATTTACACCATAAAGCTTTCCATTTCCATCCCTAACGCAATTCCTTTTCTAGTACAATGATTTAGAGTTTTGATTGACGGTTTTTGAAACGAGAGCAGAGCTAGAACTGACGAAGCATTTCAGATGGGCGGTCTTTTGCAAATCAAAAAACAAAAATCGTTAATCAACAATCAAAAATCTTCACTATTTTTACCTATATAAATAAACACAAATGACTTTCGAAAATACTAAAGCATTCGCACAAGAACTCGATTCCCAAGATGTACTTCATAACTATAGAGATGAATTTATATTTCCAAAAGTAGATGGAAAGAAGGTGATTTATTTTACAGGAAATTCTCTTGGCTTACAACCCAAAAGAACCAAGTCTTATATAGACGAAATAATGAAGGATTGGGCGGAGCTTGGTGTCGAAGGACATTTTTACGCCCACAAACCTTGGTGGGATTATCAAGAACGTTTTGCAAAACCACTAAGTAAAATAGTAGGTTGTTTACCTTCTGAAGTTACGGTGATGAATACATTGACAGTTAATTTGCATTTATTAATGGTATCTTTTTATCGTCCTACTCAAAAACGATATAAAATTATCTGTGAGGAAAAAGCCTTTCCTTCTGATCAATATATGTTTCAAAGCCAAGTGCATTTTCATGGGTATAAGCCAGAAGATGCTATTGTCGAAATAAAACGTCGTGATGGAGAGCACAACATTCGTACAGAGGATGTCATTGCTAAAATTAATGAAGTAGGCGATGCGTTGGCTTTGGTTTTAATTGGAGGAGTTAATTATTATACGGGTCAAGTTTTTGATATGAAAGCAATTACTGCTGCTGGTCAAGCTGTAGGTGCCAAAGTTGGTTGGGATTTAGCCCATGCTGCTGGGAATGTGAAATTAGAATTACATGACTGGAATGTCGATTTTGCAGCTTGGTGTAGCTATAAGTATATGAATTCAGGGCCTGGAAATGCTTCGGGTTGTTTTGTGCATGAAAAGTACCATGCGGATAAAGAATTGCCTCGTTTTGCGGGCTGGTGGGGACATAATAAAGAAAGGCGTTTCAAAATGGAGCCTGTTTTTGACCCTATTGAAGGGGTTGATGGTTGGCAAGTAAGTAATTTGCCTGTGCTTTCACTAGCACCTTATTTGGCTTCAGTCGAAATGTTTGATGAAATTGGAATGGAAGCTTTAATTGAAAAGAGAGATAAAATCACTTCCTATCTGGAATTTATACTTAGCGAAATTGACAAAGAGGTTGCAAGTAATTTTGAAATTATTACACCATCAAATCCACAGGAAAGAGGCTGTCAGTTATCAGTATTTCTTCATGGAGAAGGACGTGATTTGTTTGATTACTTAATGAAGAATGGTGTGATTGTCGATTGGCGAGAGCCCAATGTGATTCGTTTAGCACCAGTACCATTATATTGTTCTTTTGAAGATATGTATGATTTTGGTCAGATTTTAAAAGAAGGAATCAATAAATAGATTGACAGTTTTTGAGAGGTTGTAATTATATAAAAATGAGCATTAATAGTATAAAAAAATAGTCGAAATATGATGTAATTTTATAGGTGTCAATTTTAAAAATTATAAATCATGAAACTATTGTATATTACTTTATTGTCGTTGGTTATTTTCTCTTGTAAAAATCAAGGAGAAATGAGCGTTGAAGAAGCAAAACAGGCAACTGTAGATTCAATGAAAATTGCTATTGAAAAGCAAAGAGTGATTGATTCCATGCAAATTGAAATGAATAAAGTTAAAGCTGAGAAAGAAGTTATTGTAGTTAAACAGCCTACGGCTACAACTACTGTTACCGAACGAAAAAAAATGAGTGGAGCCGCTAAAGGAGCCTTAATTGGGGCAGGTGTTGGAGCTGTAACAGGAGCAGCTATTAGTGATAAAAAAGGAGAAGGTGCTATAATAGGAGGTCTGGCTGGTGCTGGTGTTGGTGCTGGTACAGGAGCTATTATCGATGAAAGTAAAAAGAAGTAAAGTTTTTTAACTGATTTTATTAAGAGTGTTTAAGTCTTGTTTTGAGATTTAAACACTTTTTGCTTTTAAAATTGATGATTATTTCGCAATTTAGAATTGGATAATAGTGAAAATGTGAAAATCGAAACAAAAATTCTTAATTAAACTTTATAAAAACAAGACATTTGTAAACCCTTCAAAATTAAAAATTGTAATTTTGCTTAACTTTTAATTAAAATAATGCAAACTCCCAAAAAGATAGCTATTGTAGGTTCGGGTTTAGTAGGTTCCTTACTAGCTATTTACTTACGTAAAGCCGGTCATATTATACACGTCTACGACCGAAGTCCTGACATTAGACAAATAGAATTTTCAGGTCGATCTATTAATCTAGCGATGTCTAATCGTGGCTGGAAAGCTTTAGATGGTGTGGGAGTAGGAGATGCGGTTCGTGAGATAGCTTTGCCTATGGATAAAAGGGCTATTCACTTGGTCGACAAACTTAATTTTCAAAATTACGGACAAGAAGGAGAAGCAATCTATTCAATTTCTAGAGGAATATTGAATCGTAAGATGATTGATTTGGCAGAAGAAGCCGGTGCGGAATTTTTCTTTGAACAAAAAATTTGGGATGTTACTTTAAAAGAAGCCACTTTACATGTAGGTGAAACAGAAAGAGGTATTTGGGACGAACTTAAATATGATGTCGTTTTTGGTGCTGATGGTGCTTTTTCAAGAATTCGTCATCGTATGCAACGCCAAAGTATGTTCAACTATTCACAAGAATTTTTGAATTTGGGGTATAAAGAATTGAATATTCCAGCTAATCCAGATGGTTCTCATAAGTTAGATAGTACTTCGTTTCATATTTGGCCACGTGGTGATTATATGTTGATTGCTTTGCCAAATCTAGATGGAAGCTTTACTTGTACCCTTTTTATGCCTTTTGAGGGAGAGAATTCTTTTGATTTGCTTAAAGATAAAAAAGATGTAGCTGAATTTTTTGCTAAGAATTTCCCTGATTCTATTGAAGTGATACCTAAGTTAACAGAAGATTTTTTCAAAAACCCAACAAGTACATTAGTAACAATGAAATGTTTTCCTTGGACTTATGGTGATAAAGTGGCTCTAATTGGTGATGCTTGTCATGCTATTGTTCCTTTTTATGGGCAAGGGATGAATGCGGGATTTGAGGATATTACAGTTCTGTATGAAATAATTGAAAAATATGGTGATGACTGGGAAATGATTTTTTCTGAATATCAAAATATTAGAAAACCAGATGCCGATGCTATAGCTGAATTGTCTTATCGCAATTTTATTGAGATGGGTACCAAAACCGCTGACGAAAAATTTCTTTTACAGAAAAAAATAGAAAAACGTTTCTCAGATAAATATCCAGAAAAATGGGTGCCTCTTTATAGTAGGGTTACTTTTAGTGATAGGCCTTATACTGAAGCTCTTGCAATTGGAGATAGGCAAGATGAGATAATGAAAAAAATTCTCGAAATGAAAGATATCGAAAAGCTCTGGGATAGTGAGTTGGTAGAGAATAAGATTTTAGAATTAATGGAAGAATTGTAAAATTCAATAATAAACAAAAAGACCGATATGTTTTGAAAGAAGATATCGGTCTTTTGTTTGGATAGAAAATTTTATTTTTTCATTACTTTAGATAAAACACCAAAAAAGCCCCTTATAAAAGTAGCGCTGGTTAAGACTTTTAAAACAGATTTCCCTACGACTTCAGTAGTACTTGGGCCAGCTGATGTTTTTCTTTTAACAACTTTAGTTTCGGCCTCTTTTTGTGCCTGTTGTTCAGCTTCCTTTTCAATCGCTGTGATTTTTTTATTTAGTAATTCATACGCGCTTTCTCTGTCAATGAGTTCGCTGTATTTTCTAACCAGTTTTGACTGATTGTTTATTTCTTGGATTTCGCTTTCAGTTAAAATGTCCATTCTGCTCATTGGAGCTCTTAGCATAGTAGCAACTAGTGGGGTGGGAATTCCTTTTTCGTTTAGTGCAGTCACCAATGCTTCTCCAATCCCTAAACTCGTTAATACTTCACTAGTATCGTAAAATTCTGAACTAGGATAGTTGTCAGCAGTTTGTTTAATTGCTTTTCTGTCATTTGCTGTAAAAGCTCTTAAAGCATGTTGAATTTTTAGTCCTAACTGCGCTAGGATTCCACTAGGAACATCCATAGGGTTTTGGGTGATAAAGTAGATTCCAATGCCTTTTGATCGAATTAATTTTACAATAGTTTCGATTTGATCTAATAAAGCTTTACTGGCTTCCTTAAATATAAGATGTGCTTCGTCAATAAAAATAACGAGTTCCGGTCTTCCAGAATCTCCTTGTTCAGGCATTTGCTGGTATATTTCAGACATTAGGCTCAACATGAATGTAGAGAATAGTTTGGGTTTGTCTTGGATGTCGGTAAGTCTCATGATATTCACGTAGCCTTTTCCGTTTTCGTCAATACGCATTAAATCATCAATTTCGAATGATTTTTCTCCAAAAAACAATTCTGCCCCTTGTTGTTCTAGTTCGATTATTTTTCTTAAAATAGTTCCTGTGGTCGATGTAGATATTTTACCATAACTCTCTGTAATTTCTTCTTTCCCTTCTTCAGTTATGTAGTTAATGACTTTTTTAATGTCTTTTAAATCTAATAAAGGCATTTTGTTGTCGTCACAATATTTAAAGATGATGGAAACAACACCTGATTGGGTGTCATTTAAATCTAAAATTCTAGAGAATAATACTGGTCCAAATTCAGAGACGGTGGCACGAAGTCGTACGCCATTTTGCTCAGAAAGAGTAAGTAATTCTACTGGGAATTTTGCAATAGTATAAGGCAGATTGATTTTAGTATGGCGCTCTGTTATAAAGCTTTTTTCTTCCCCTTCTTTGGCTATTCCACTAAAATCCCCTTTGATATCCATCATAAGAACTGGGATGCCTGCCAAAGATAGCTGCTCGGATAGGACTTGGATAGTTTTGGTTTTACCTGTTCCAGTTGCACCTGCGATTAAACCATGTCGATTTAATGTCTTTAGAGGGATTTTGACATGGGTGTCAAGAATAGGTTCATTATCCAGGATTCCTCCCCCAATTGTTATGCTGTCACCCTTGCTAGAATACCCGTCATTTATATGTTTTGAGAAGCTATCTTTTCTATTCATAATGTAAATTTAATGTTGTGTTAACATGGATTTTGTAGATTTTAAAAATAGGTAATTTTAGTGTTTACTGCAATTTTTATTGTTTTTTATTATTAATAATAAAAATTATGGGTTAATTAACAAGGGATGTATTTTTTATTGAATTAGTGTAAAAATGCTCAAAAAAGTAGCGTATTTGCGGTTATATTGAATGTATATTGTGAATATCTTTTTAAATGTCTTGTAATATGATAAAATCTTTTTTTTTACGGTTGAAAAATTACATTTTAAATAAAAAAAAATTTTTTTATTTGAACTAAACATATAAATTTGCTACACGACAAGTTAATTACAACTGAAATAAATTATTTAAAACATTAAAATTTAAAAAAAAATGGCAAACGTTAAAGTTAAAAAGGAAAACACTTCAAAAGGTGGAGGAATGGTTTCGGGAATCATCATTGTGGCATGTGTATTTGTTGGATGGTTGATTTGGAATTTTATTATGGGTAATGGAGCGAATTTTGAAGGTGGTGTTAATACAGGTCACCCACTACCAGGAAACTATTTGGCGATGGTATACAAAGGAGGTCCAATTGTACCAGTTTTGATGGGATTGTTATTGATGACTATTGTATTTTCTTTTGAAAGATACTTTGTGATTACAAAAGCAGCAGGAAAAGGAAACTTAGATAAGTTTATGGATGCTGTACAAAAAAGCATTAAAGCAGGTAATATTGATGAGGCTATTGCTAGTTGTGATAAACAACAAGGTTCTGTAGCAAATGCTATTAAGTCAGCTTTAGTTAAATATCAAGATGTTAAAAAAGAAGGATTCAATAGTGAAGAAGCTTCTGAAACAATTCACAAAGAAATCGAAGAGGCTACATCTCTTGAAATGCCAATGTTAGAGAAAAACATGACTATTATCTCTTCATTAGTATCTTTGGGGACTTTAGCTGGTTTGTTAGGAACAGTAACGGGGATGATTAAAGCGTTTGGTGCATTAGCTTCTGCTGGTACTCCTGATCAAGCTGCTCTTGCGAATGGTATTTCTGAAGCACTTATTAATACTGCTACTGGTATCTCTACTTCTGTATTGGCAATTATTTCTTATAATTTCTTTACTTCAAAAATTGATGATTTGACTTACTCTATCGATGAGGCAGGTACTACAATTGTAAATACCTACAGACACTTTAGAGGAAGTTTGAAACAATAATAATTTTTGATATAGGGATATATCAAAATAAAAATAAAAGAAATTATGGCTAAAAAAATGTCAAAAAAATCAACATCAATCGACATGACTGCCATGTGTGATGTTGCGTTCCTTTTGCTTACATTCTTTATTTTGACTGCTACTGCTAAAGTTCCAGAGGCATTACCAGTGGATACGCCTTCTTCAACAGTTCAAACAAAATTACCAGAAACTGACCTTGCTACTTTAACAATTGGTGGTAATAAAAAAGTCTTTTTTGATTTGAAAGGAAGAGAAGTTCGTGTTAGGACTTTAGAGTTGATGGGGGAGAAATATAATGTTGAGTTTTCAGAAGATGAGAAAGCTAAATTTGCTTTAATGGATGGATTTGGAGTTCCAATTCTAAATTTAAAACAAATTATAGAGATGAAATCATCTGAGAGAAACAAAGCAGGACAACCTGGTATTCCGTTAGATTCATTAGATAACCAATTGAAAGAATGGGTTTATAATGCGCGTATAGCGAATATTGAGGTGAATGATAAAGAATTGCAAATTGCTATCAAAGGTGATGCAAAAGAAGAGTATCCTATTATTAGAAAAGTGATGGATATTTTACAAGATCAAAAAATCAATAGCTTTAGTTTAGTTACTGGTTTAAGAGGTAAAGATTTTTAATTAAAAAAAATACACTAAAATGGCTGAATTAAATACCGGCGACAGTGGTGGTGGTAAAGGCGGCAAGGTAAGAAGTAAAAAGCAAAACTCGAAAGTAGATTTAACTGCTATGGTGGATTTGGCTTTCTTATTAATCACGTTCTTTATGCTTACTACTACGTTGTCAAAACCTCAATCGATGAGCTTGGGGTTGCCAGATAAAGATCCTAAAGAGGATTCCAAAGACATGAAAGTTGATGAAAATCGAACTATGACTATTATGTTGGGGGATAATGATAAATTAGTTTTTTATATGGGATTGTTAAATAATCCTATTGCTGGTCCTGATGATATTGCTTACGGAAAAGATGGGATTCGTAAAGAGTTAATCAAAAGAAAGAAGGAAGTTTTAGCTTATTCAACAGCAAAAGGAAAGCCTGATCAAGGAATGATTGTTATTATCAAGCCTAGTAAAAAATCAAATTACAGAAATGTAATTGATATTTTAGATGAGATGGCAATTTCTAGTATTCCTACTTACACAATTGTTAACGATTTTACGCCTGAGGAAACAAAATTGTTAGAAGGAAAACAAGAGTAATCTTACTTTCTTTATAACCTAATAATTAAGAAAAATGAAATTAGATATATTAAAAAACCATTGGCTGGAAATTGTTTTTGAAGGGCGTAATAAAAGTTATGGTGCTTATGTTTTAAGAAAAGAAAATGGTAAAACTACCATTAAAGCGCTTATTATAGGTGCTGTTCTTTTTGCTTTAGCTATAAGTACACCATTACTGATGAGTTTACTGCCTGAGAAGCAAGAGGAAGATATTGATAGAGATATCAAAATCACGGCAGTAAAATTGCCTCCAAAGCCAAAAGAAGAAATTAAAAAATTACTTCCACCGCCTCCACCACCTCCTCCAAAAGTAGATCAGGTGAAATTTGTTAAGCCAGTTGTGGCTAAGGCAGAAGAGGTTACCGAAGAACCGCCTAAGATTGTTGAGATCAAAGAAAAGAAAATTGGTAGTGAAACAATCAAAGGAGATCCTGATGCGGTCTTGACTGTTGCTCCTGTTGGAACAGGACCAAAAGTAGCTCAAGTTGTTGAGGAAGATAATCAAATTTACAACACTGCTGGTATTGAGGTGAAACCTGAATTTCCTGGAGGAATGGATAAGTTTTATTCATACGTAGGTAAAAATTACAGAGCTCCTGAAGAAGAAGGTTTAAAAGGAAAAGTTTATGTGACTTTTGTTGTTGAAAAAGATGGTTCGTTAACTGATATTAAAGTACTAAGAGATATTGGATATGGAACAGGAAAAGAGGCAATTCGAGTTTTAAGTAAATGTCCTAAATGGAACCCTGGAGTGCAAAATGGAAAGCCGGTAAGGGTACTTTATTCTTTGCCAATTACCATTCAAACTGCTGACTAATGTTGAGTAAAATTTTTAGAAATATTAAGAAGAAATCGCTCAAAGAGCGATTTCTTTTTTTTATAGGTGTTTTGTTTTTTTTACTATACTTTGTATTGGGATTATTTATTATATTTATCGATAAATTTCCAATTAATATGAGCATTAATTATAGAATAGCCTTTGGAGTATTATTGATTGTTTATGCTTTTATAAGGTTTGTACGTATTGTTAGTGATAATAAAGATTGAATATTAGGTGTAGATTGATGTTAAGTTTCTTTGGGTCATCTCAATAATTAAAGATGGCGAAAAAATAATTCCCTATAAAAATAAATTTTACCTTTATGAAATTACCGTTAAGTTTTACTCTTGTATTTGTTGTTGTTCTTACAAGTTTGTTTTTTTGCTGTAAAAAAGCTACTAGTGATAATGAAACAATATTAAAAGGGGGTGTGACTATTTTGGTAGATGAGACTTTAGCACCAATTATTGAAGATCAAATTGCCGTTTTTGAAAGTGAGTATAACGCCAAAATAATTTTAGATGCAAAATCTGAAAAAGAAGCTTCTTTAGCTTTTATTAAAGATACTTCTCGAATAATTGTTTTGTCTAGAACTTTAAATGATTCCGAATTAAAATATTTTGAAAAATTAAAAATAACTCCAAAGACTACTAAGATTGGGACTGATGCTATTACATTTATTACAAATAAAAAAAATAAAGATACTTTATTAGCACTAGAAGATGTGGTTAAGTTTTTGAAAGGAACTCCTCAGAATAGGGTTAAAGGTATTGTTTTTGACAATCCAAATTCAAGTACGGTACGGTATTTGAATGAATTGTCAGGAATCACATCTTTACCTGAAAAGAATGTTTATTCTTTTAAGAACAATAGTGAAGTTGTCAAGTTTGTTGCTGAAAATGATGGAATGATTGGCGTTGTTGGATTAAATTGGTTATATCAACCCACGGCCGATGTCAAAGAGTATTTGAAGAATGTAAGTGTGATGAGTTTAAAAGGGATTGGAGGAAAAGAGTTTTATGCTCCTACTCAGAATAACATTGCCGAAGGTACTTATCCTATGTCTAGAGATTTGTATATTATCAATTGTCAAGGGTATTCTGGATTAGGAATGGGATTTGCATCTTTTGTAGCTGGTGATATTGGTCAAAGGATTATTCTAAAGTCAGGTCTATTACCTGTTCGTGTACCAGGTCGTAAGATTCTCATCAATGGAAAAATATAAAGTGAAAATGAAAATGAATAAATTAAATAATGTTAAAATGATAAAATTTAAATTTTTAAGCGTTGCTTTTTTTGCGACAATGTCTGTAATTCAAGCTCAAGATATAAATCAAGTTAAGTCAGAGTTAGATGCAGAGCAGTTCGAAAAAGCTAAGAATACTTTAAAGTCAATTGTTAAAAATGATGCAGGTAATGGTAAAGCTTTCTTTTTACTAGGAAATGTTTACATGAATCAAAATGTAATTGACTCAGCTAAAATCGCATACAATAACGGTTTAAAGGCAAAAGATGACCAACATTTCAATCATATTGGTTTAGGTCAAGTTAGCCTTGAGAAAGGTAATGTTGCTGAGGCTAAAGCAAAGTTTGATTTGGCTAAAAATGAAATGAGAAAAAGAGACTATGAGGAGTTAATTTATATTGCTCGTGCTTATATGAATGTTTCTAATCCAAATTTCCAAGAGGCTATTAATGTTTTAAACTCAGTAAACGAAAGAAGTAGTCAAGAGGCTCAGGTTTTGTTGGCACTTGGGGATGCTTATTATGGGAATAAAGATCAAAATAATGCTTTTAAAAACTATAGAGCTGCTTTTCAAAACGATTCAAGTTTAATTAGGGCCAAAATGCAATTAGGGGTGTTGCTAAAAGGAGCTAAGGCTTATACTGAAGCAGTAAGTGCTTTTGATGAAGTAATTGCTATTAAGCCTAATTATGGTCCAGTTTACAGAGAATTAGCCGAAACTTATTATTATTGGGGAGCTAATGAGCCTAAAAACTATGATTCTTATGTACAGAAAGCCTTGAGTTTTTATGAAAAGTATATGAGTCTTACAGATTATTCTTTGGCTTCACGTATGAGACATGCAGATTTTCTTATCCTAGCTAAAGATTACAAAGCGTTAGAAATTGAAGCTAATAAAATGAAGGAGTTAGATAAAGTAAATCCTAGAATTTATAGATATTTAGGGTATTCTGCTTATGAGAATGGTAATATTGATTCAGCAATAAATTCTTTAAATACTTTTGTAAATAATCCGGCTAATAAAGTTATTGCTCAAGATTGGATGTATTTAGGTTTGGCAAAAATCAATAAAGCAACTAAAGCTGACGGTTCTTTAGATTTACCTATTTTTAATGAAGGTATTGAATTTATGAGAAAAGGTGTAGATATGGAGCCAACTCTTACTAGTGATTTAGGTGATATTGGTAAAAAATTATATGAACAAAAATTGTTTAAAGAAGCTGCTGCCGTTTTTGAAATTGCTACATCTAACAAACAATCTAAAAGCTTTTTATTGGATAACTTTTATTTAGGGAATTCAATTTACTTTGATAATACAAGAAGCGGCGCTGTAAAAGATACTATTGCTCTTAAAAAAGCAGATATTGCTTTTGGAAACGTAATCGAAGCTTCGCCAGCTACTCTTGATGCGTATGTGTATCGTGCAAGAACGCAAACGTTATTAGATAATGATGAAATGATGATTAAATATTACCAACAATATGTTGATTTAGTGACTCAAAAAGGTCCTGAAGAAATGTCTAAGGCAAATGTTAAGTCAAAATTAATAGAAGCTTTTAATACAATGGCAGCTGGTTATGCTAATACTGATAAGCCGAAAGCTATTGAATATTTTAATAAAACTCTAGCGATAGATCCTAATAATGCTTATGCTAATCAGTCAATAAAAGCATTGAAATAAGAGCTTGTATTTTATAGGTTTAAAACCGGTAACATTTGTTATCGGTTTTTTTATTTCAAACTACTTTATTTTTTATGCCTATCTTTGCCATTCAAAATTTTAGAATGCTATCAAAAGAAGTACAATTAGAAGTTAATAAAGGAGCTATGTTGCCCTTGATGGAAGAGTTTTATACGATCCAAGGCGAAGGCTATCATACAGGGACTGCGGCTTATTTTATAAGAATTGGTGGTTGTGATGTAGGTTGTCATTGGTGCGATGTTAAAGAAAGCTGGAATGCCGAATTGCATCCCCCTACGGCAGTTGATGTTATTGTCGAAAATGCAAGTAAATATTCTGAAACTGTTGTTGTGACAGGAGGAGAGCCTTTAACATGGGATATGGGTTTGTTAACTCAAAAATTAAAGAAAAACAATCGTAAAACACATATTGAAACTTCAGGTGCTTATCCTTTAACTGGTGATTGGGATTGGATATGTCTTTCTCCCAAAAAAAATAAATTACCTACAGATACGGTCTATGCAGCTGCACATGAGTTGAAAGTTATTATTCATAACAAGCATGATTTCATTTTTGCAGAAGAACAAGCTGAACTTGTAAATGATAATGCGATTCTTTTTTTACAACCAGAATGGAGTAAAAAAGAAGAAATGACCGCTTTAATTGTTGATTATGTAATGGCTCATCCTAAGTGGAGAGTCTCTTTACAGACGCATAAGTACTTAAATATACCTTAAAAATATAATGCCAGATACTATTTGTGTCTGGCTTTTTTTTTAAAGCTAGTGTTTAGATGCTAAGTTTCGCTAAATAATCATAATGTTCTCCCTCAAGAATTAACTCTGGCTGAAATCCATTTGCATAGGCAGCATTTTGCAGTGTATTATAGTCTAAGTACAGCCAGTCCAAAGGAAGTTCTTTTTGTCCTTTATAGGAAACTTCAAAAATAAGTTCTCCATAATATCCATTAGCGGGTACTTCATAAGCGCCATCTTCATCTTCGTCAAACATATAAATAATGTCAGAGCTGTCAATTAGTATTTGTCCACCTAGTGCTAATAATGATTTTAGTTTATTTAGAAATACAGGAAGTTTTTTGAGTTTCCCACATATTCCTGTTCCGTTCATCATTAATAATATGGTGTCGTATTTTTGGTTCTCTAGCAACATAAAGTCTTGGACGAAAGCATTTTTAACAGCTCGAAGTCGGCAAGTTTCAATTGCTTTCTCTGAAATATCTATAGCAGTAACTTCTAGTTTACGTTCATTTTGTAAATACAAACTATGGCTCCCCGCGCCACAACCAATATCGAGTACTTTTCCTTTGGCTAGTTGTAATGCCTTTTGTTCGATTTTCGGCATTTCACTAAAAGTCCTAAAAAGATAAGCAACACTCATTTCGTCTTCTTCGGATATCGAAGTCGAGGTGATTAAGTCTTCTGGATTATTATTGGTTTGAAAATCATATATGGCTTGGCCAAAAAGGTCTTTCATTATTTTTGTTTTAAAGTTGAAGTACAAGCTCAAAAAGTGTTTAACTTTGCAAAGTAACTTTTAAAAATCACTTTTGAAACCAGCATTAAACGAACTTGAAAAGCTAGCCAAAGATAAGCATATAGAAAACAAAAAGTATTTTGATAAGCTTAAAAAGAAAACTCCAAAAAATTTGGACTATATAATGCAGGATCTTCACGAGGCTGAATTTAAAAAAACAGATTGTTTGGATTGCGCCAATTGCTGTAAAACGACAGGGCCTTTATTTACATTGGCTGATATTGAGCGAATTTCAAAATATCTCAAACAAAAACCACAACAGTTCATTGAGCAATACTTGCGCATTGATGAAGATAAAGATTATGTGCTGCAAACGGTGCCTTGTCATTTTTTGGATACAGATAACACTTGTTTTATTTATGATGTAAGGCCAAAAGCGTGTCGCGAATTCCCTCATACAGATAGAAAAAAGTTTCAGCAAATAACAGATCTTACTTTGAAGAATATTCCAGTTTGTCCAGCAGCTTATAATATAGTTGAAGAGATGAAGAAAAAGTTACCACTTTAATTCGCTAGAAGAAGTTGTTATTTGTGTAATTAGTGCTTGACTTTTTCATGAATATTCTTAGTCATATCAATTATTTCTACATTACTAAACCAATATTATTTTGAATTTAGAATACTTTATTGCCAAAAGACTTGTAACTGCAAAAGATAACAAAAGCAGTATTTCAGCTCCCATAATCAAAATTGCCATCTCTGCTATTGCAATCGGAATGATTATGATGATTGTTTCTGTAGCAACAGGTATTGGATTGCAGCAAAAAATCCGTGAAAAAGTATCTGCTTTTAATGGACATATTTTGATTTCAAATTTTGATACCAACGAATATGACGCAACACTTACGCCTATTTCAATCAGGCAGGATTTTTACCCAAAATTTTCTTCTGTTCCAGATGTTGAGCATATTCAAGGCGTAGCTAGTAAAGCAGGTATAATAAGAACCGAAAATGCTTTCGAAGGTATCGTTTATAAGGGAGTGGGTAGAGATTATAAATGGGATAATATTAAAGAGTATTTGATTTCAGGTAAATTACCTGATTTTTCTGGAAGTCTAAATGAGGAGATTGTAATTTCTCAATATTTAGCAAAACGACTTAATTTCAAAGTTGGGGACTCTTTTAATACCTTCTTTATGAAAGACGGTCAAAACAAAATGCCTAATAGTAGAAGGTTTGAAATTGTCGGGATTTTTAATTCAGGTTTTCAGGAGTTCGATGCGACTTATATTATAGGTGATATTAGGCATATTCAACGAATTAATAAATGGACTGCGGAACAAGTCGGTGGGTTTGAAATTTTTGTTAAAGATTTTGACCAGATTGAACAGATTGGCGAAGCAGTTTACAAACACATAGGCTCTACTTTAAATTCAAAAACAATTGTCGAAAAGTATAGCTACATCTTCGAGTGGTTGAAACTATTTGACTTCAATATAGTTGTTATCTTAGTAGTAATGATTATTGTTGCAACCATCAATATGGTGGTGGCTTTGTTGGTCCTTATTCTTGAGCGTACTCAAATGATTGGTATATTAAAAGCAATAGGTGCAAATAACTGGAGTGTCCGAAAGGTTTTTCTTTATAACGCAACCTATCTAATCTTCCGAGGACTGTTTTGGGGAAACCTAATTGGCATCGGATTCCTTTTAGCTCAGCAGTATTTTGGCGTGATAAAACTCAATCCTGAGAACTATTATGTCAACGAAGCGCCTGTGTATATCAACATAGTCTATATATTATTGTTGAATCTGCTTACAGTTGGCGTGTGTTTTGTTGTTCTGTTAATTCCTTCGTATATTATTACCAAGATATCTCCAGTCAAAGCGATTCGTTTCGATTAGTTTTTTTTAGGAGCTAATCCTGCTATTCGTTACAATCTTGTGGCTGGATAAATCCCCCCGCCACAAGGATTTCCACTACTATCAGGGCTCATATCTTTGTTATAGTTACAAAATGATAAAATACGTATCTTTAAAATAGTAATAATTGATAAACAAAATGAAGTTGCAAAATTCTATCGGGGCCAGATACGTTTAATACGATATTGTAAGCTAGGTTAATCAACTTCATTTTAATTACATTTCAAGTCGCAATAGTACTTAAGCACTAGGTTTTTAATTTAGATGCAGTATAACTAATGAGCCAAGACCCATGTAGTTTTTTGTTTATCTAAAAATCAAAAAGTTATGATTTTAAAGTATTCTGTGGGATTAGATGTTTCTAGTAGCAAAATTGATGGATCAATTTGTGTCATTGATGAGAACCAACAAGTTCAGTTTAAGTCAAAAATAACCTTTAACAACACTGTTTCTGGTTTTGAAAGTTTAGACTCTTGGATAACAAAATGGCATAAAGAGATGGATTTGCCTTTGGTTGTTTGTATGGAAGCCACAGGTGTCTATCATGAAAATTGTGCGTTATATTTATTTGAAAAAGGATATAAACTATCTATAGTTTTACCTAATAAGGCAAAGAAATACTTAGAATGTTTGGGTTTAAAATCTAAGAATGATAGTATTGACGCTAGAGGATTGGCACAAATGGGAGTTGAACAATGCTTAAGCCTTTGGGAGCCATTAGGACGCTACTATTATGAATTACGTCACTACACCAGACAGCATCAAAATATACAAGAATTAAAAACGGTCATAAGTAATCAAATCCATGCATTAGAACACTCGATGTATCGTTCCGATTTATTGATTGATCAACTTAAAAGCACTATAGCTCTGTTTGATGCTCAGTTGAAAGAATTAGATAAAAAAATGAAATTACATCTTAAATCTGATGCTGTAGTTTATAATAAATGCTTAAATATCTTGGCAATTAAAGGAATAGGATACTTAACTATAGCAACTCTAATAGCAGAAACTAATGGTTTTGAGCTATTTAAAAACTATAAGCAATTAGTTTCTTATGCTGGTTATGATGTTGTTGAAGCTCAATCAGGAACTAGGGTTGGAAAGACTAAGATATCTAAAAAAGGGAATTCAAGAATAAGAAGAGCTCTTCATATGCCGTCTTTAATAGTTATAACATGTAAAGAAAAACCGTTTTTAGATTTGTATAATAGGACTTTTGAAAAACACGCCATAAAAATGAAAAGTTATGTAGCGGTACAGAAAAAATTATTAGTAATGGTCTATCATTTGTGGAAGAAAAATGAACGATACGATACTGATTATCGAATAAATATTCAAGAAAAGGAACAGGAGCTTTCTTCTCTGCTTGCCTTTGAAAAAGGCACAAACGCAAAAATGGATAAAAAAATTAGCCCCAAACAAGTTGAGGCTAAACAAGGTAAACATTCAACGAAAAACCGCAGTATGCTTCCTCTCTGCTAAAACAAATATATTGAAAAATTAATCAAAATAAATTAGGTTTTAAAGATAGTACCTAGGGCAGAGGTAGTTTTAGGAAAATTCCGTTATTAAGAGTGTTTGCTACTATATATAGGTAAGAAAGGGTGTCTGTATTATAGTGTATGTCCCGAAGTCTCGTTTATATTGTATTAAGATTTCTGTGTGACTCTTTGTTAATCTCAGTGAAATCCTCTCCAGTGCCCCTTCAATCTGTGTCAATCTTCCGCTATATCTTGTGGCGGCATAAATGCCCGCCGCCACAAGGATGCCGCTACTATCAGGGCTAGGGCAGAGGTGGTTTCAGGAAGATTCCGTTATTAAGAGTGTTTGATACTATATGTAGATACGAAAGAGTGTCTTTATTATATTGTATTAAAATTTTAGTGCGTCTCTTTGTTAATCTTAGTAAAATCCGCTCCAGTATCCCTTTAATCTGTGCCAATCTGCGAAATCTGCGTTAAAACCTTTGTGTATCTCTGTGTTTTCTCTGTGAAATCCCTTTTTATAGTGTCTTTAATCTGTGCTAATCTGAGAAATCTGTGTTCAAACTATTCATGTATTCCTTGTTTCCTCTGTGCATCTTCATAAAATCCCTTTTTATAGTGTCTTTAATCTGTGCTAATCTGAGCCATCTGTGTTCAAACTATTCATATCTTTCCTGTTTCCTCTGTGTATCTTTGTGAAATCCCTATTAAAGTGTATTCAATCTGAGCCATCTGTGTTTAATTGCTTTGTGATCTTAGTGCTTCCTTGGTGTTCTTTGTGTTTAAGTAAGCCTAAACTCTTACAAAACCATAATTCTCTTTAAAAACAATATTCACATTTTCAGTGTGTTGGAAAAAAGGTTAAAATAAAGTTACGAAAAGGTATTGTTTAATTGAATAAAGGCGGTACTTTTGCACCCGCAACAAGCAAGACGTTCACTGATATACTGACAAGCGATTGATGTTAAAGAGGAATAAAATCTTTGAAAATAAATATCAAAAAAAGCTTGTGAGAAAAGAATTTACGTTTTACATTTGCACCCCGCAAAAGCGTTAAGTTATTTGAAATACTGACAAGAGAAATAAGGTTTTAATCTTTGAAAAAAGAATAAAAAAAACTTTAAATTTTTCTTGTGAGATTAAAAAGAAGTTGTACTTTTGCACCCGCTTCGAGAAACACAAATATTGTGAAAACGAAGAGAAAATAAGAAGAACACGTTCCTAGGCATATTGAATTGACAGCCGTTCTTAGAAGAGATTTTAAGAACAAAAGAATAAGAGTAATAGAATCGATAGATTTGAAACGAACCACTAGAACTTCAGTCAAAAATAAATAGTCCGCCACGGCGGACGCACAATATACGATGAAGAGTTTGATCCTGGCTCAGGATGAACGCTAGCGGCAGGCCTAACACATGCAAGTCGAGGGGTATAGTTTTTCGGAACTAGAGACCGGCGCACGGGTGCGTAACGCGTATGCAATCTACCTTTCACAGAGGGATAGCCCAGAGAAATTTGGATTA
Organism: Flavobacterium sp. NG2; assembly: GCF_034119845.1. Classification (NCBI taxonomy): domain Bacteria; kingdom Pseudomonadati; phylum Bacteroidota; class Flavobacteriia; order Flavobacteriales; family Flavobacteriaceae; genus Flavobacterium; species Flavobacterium sp. NG2. Next base: position 1,324,015 of record NZ_CP139420.1, read on the forward strand.
ATACCTCATAGTATTATAGGATGGCATCATTTTATAATTAAAGTCACAACGGTGAAAGATGAGCATGCGTCCCATTAGTTAGTTGGTAAGGTAACGGCTTACCAAGACCGCGATGGGTAGGGGTCCTGAGAGGGAGATCCCCCACACTGGTACTGAGACACGGACCAGACTCCTACGGGAGGCAGCAGTGAGGAATATTGGTCAATGGACGCAAGTCTGAACCAGCCATGCCGCGTGCAGGATGACGGTCCTATGGATTGTAAACTGCTTTTGTACAGGAAGAAACCGCTCTACGTGTAGAGCCTTGACGGTACTGTAAGAATAAGGATCGGCTAACTCCGTGCCAGCAGCCGCGGTAATACGGAGGATCCAAGCGTTATCCGGAATCATTGGGTTTAAAGGGTCCGTAGGCGGCCTTATAAGTCAGTGGTGAAATCTCCCGCTCAACGGGGAAACGGCCATTGATACTGTAGGGCTTGAATTATTAGGAAGTAACTAGAATATGTAGTGTAGCGGTGAAATGCTTAGAGATTACATGGAATACCAATTGCGAAGGCAGGTTACTACTAATATATTGACGCTGATGGACGAAAGCGTGGGTAGCGAACAGGATTAGATACCCTGGTAGTCCACGCCGTAAACGATGGATACTAGCTGTTGGGGGCAACTTCAGTGGCTAAGCGAAAGTGATAAGTATCCCACCTGGGGAGTACGAACGCAAGTTTGAAACTCAAAGGAATTGACGGGGGCCCGCACAAGCGGTGGAGCATGTGGTTTAATTCGATGATACGCGAGGAACCTTACCAAGGCTTAAATGTAGATTGACCGTTTTGGAAACAGAACTTTCGCAAGACAATTTACAAGGTGCTGCATGGTTGTCGTCAGCTCGTGCCGTGAGGTGTCAGGTTAAGTCCTATAACGAGCGCAACCCCTGTTGTTAGTTGCCAGCGAGTCAAGTCGGGAACTCTAACAAGACTGCCAGTGTAAACTGTGAGGAAGGTGGGGATGACGTCAAATCATCACGGCCCTTACGCCTTGGGCTACACACGTGCTACAATGGACGGTACAGAGAGCAGCCACTATGCAAATAGGAGCGAATCTATAAAACCGTTCTCAGTTCGGATCGGAGTCTGCAACTCGACTCCGTGAAGCTGGAATCGCTAGTAATCGGATATCAGCCATGATCCGGTGAATACGTTCCCGGGCCTTGTACACACCGCCCGTCAAGCCATGGAAGCTGGGGGTGCCTGAAGTCGGTGACCGCAAGGAGCTGCCTAGGGTAAAACTGGTAACTAGGGCTAAGTCGTAACAAGGTAGCCGTACCGGAAGGTGCGGCTGGAACACCTCCTTTCTAGAGCCTTAGTGTTAGCGTAAGCACGCTAAGGAAAAAGACGAAAAGAACTATTGGGATTAGATTTAGACATTATATTACTCTTGCTGTTAATTTAAAAAAAAAGAATAAAACTTAAGTAAAACAGAGTCTCGTAGCTCAGCTGGTTAGAGTACTACACTGATAATGTAGGGGTCGGCAGTTCGAGTCTGCCCGGGACTACTATTTAAACTTAAGAAAAGGAAATTTTAGAGGTTGGCTAACCGTCCTAAGTACTGTTAACTGAGAACTGTTAACTGTACACTAAAGAATGGGGGATTAGCTCAGCTGGCTAGAGCGCCTGCCTTGCACGCAGGAGGTCAACGGTTCGACTCCGTTATTCTCCACAATTTCAGTGGTCAGTCCACAGAAAGATAGTAATCAGTTTAACTGAATACTAAAAACTGAATACTGAACACTAGAAAAAAGTTCATTGACATATTGAGATAAGAAAAATATAAAAAGTAGAAAGCGTTTTTACTATTTATAGTAGAAAACAAACAAAAACGGTCATAATTAAATTTATGATTGGTACAATAAGCAAAATAAGGGCGTATGGGGGATGCCTAGGCTCTCAGAGGCGATGAAAGGCGTGATAAGCTGCGAAAAGTTACGGGGATCTGCACACAAGAGTTGATCCGTAAATACCTGAATGGGGCAACCCACTATGTTGAAGACATAGTACACCGATAGGTGGGCAAACCCGCTGAACTGAAACATCTAAGTAGGCGGAGGAGAAGAAAACAAAAGTGATTCCGTAAGTAGTGGCGAGCGAACGCGGATTAGCCCAAACCAGTGTTGTTACGGCAATGCTGGGGTTGTAGGACCACGACATTTCTTGCATGAAGAATTAGAATTTACTGGAAAGTAAAGCCAAAGAAGGTGATAGCCCTGTATAAGTAATGACTGTAAAGGATAGTGGTATCCTGAGTAGGGCGGGGCACGTGAAACCCTGTCTGAATTTGGCGGGACCATCCGCTAAGGCTAAATACTCCTGAGAGACCGATAGTGAACCAGTACCGTGAGGGAAAGGTGAAAAGAACCGTGAATAACGGAGTGAAATAGATCCTGAAACCATACGCTTACAAGCGGTCGGAGCCCATTCGTTGGGTGACGGCGTGCCTTTTGCATAATGAGCCTACGAGTTAACGTTGCTGGCAAGGATAAGTGGTTAAGCCACGGATCCGTAGCGAAAGCGAGTCTGAATAGGGCGCTTTAGTCAGTAGTGTTAGACGCGAAACCGTGTGATCTACCCATGGACAGGTTGAAGCTTTGTTAACCCAAAGTGGAGGACCGAACCCGTTGACGTTGAAAAGTCTTGGGATGATCTGTGGGTAGGGGTGAAAGGCCAATCAAACTCGGAAATAGCTCGTACTCCCCGAAATGCATTTAGGTGCAGCGTCGTGCATAAGTTATATAGAGGTAGAGCTACTGATTGGATGCGGGGGCTTCACCGCCTACCAATTCCTGACAAACTCCGAATGCTATATAATGTTTCACGACAGTGAGGGCTTGGGTGCTAAGGTCCAAGTCCGAGAGGGAAAGAACCCAGACCATCAGCTAAGGTCCCCAAATATATACTAAGTTGAAAGAACGCGGTTTGTCTGCTTAGACAGCTAGGATGTTGGCTTGGAAGCAGCCATTCATTTAAAGAGTGCGTAACAGCTCACTAGTCGAGCGGACGAGCATGGATAATAATCGGGCATAAGTATATTACCGAAGCTATGGATTTTGTAGTAATACAAAGTGGTAGGGGAGCATTCTAACAGGGTTGAAGGTGTGTCGTAAGGCATGCTGGACTGGTTAGAAAAGAAAATGTAGGCATAAGTAACGATAATGCGGGCGAGAAACCCGCACACCGAAAGACTAAGGTTTCCACAGCTATGCTAATCAGCTGTGGGTTAGTCGGGACCTAAGGCGAACCCGAAAGGGACAGTCGATGGACAACGGGTTAATATTCCCGTACTACTGTTAACTGTGATGGGGTGACGGAGTGATGAAAGTACCGCGAACTGACGGAATAGTTCGTTGAAGTATGTACCTATAGGCTGCGCAGGCAAATCCACGCGGCTTGGGGAATTACGATAGTACTCGGCGTCTTCGGACAAAGAGATAGTGTACCTAAGGGCTTCCAAGAAAAACCTCTAAACTTCAGGTTAATAGTACCCGTACCGCAAACCGACACAGGTAGTCGAGATGAGAATTCTAAGGTGCTCGAGAGATTCATGGCTAAGGAATTAGGCAAAATAGACCCGTAACTTCGGGAGAAGGGTCGCCAGCAGCAATGCTGGCCGCAGTGAAGAGGTCCAGGCGACTGTTTATCAAAAACACAGGGCTCTGCAAAATCGTAAGATGAAGTATAGGGCCTGACACCTGCCCGGTGCTGGAAGGTTAAGAGGAGATGTTATCTTCGGAGAAGCATTGAATTGAAGCCCCAGTAAACGGCGGCCGTAACTATAACGGTCCTAAGGTAGCGAAATTCCTTGTCGGGTAAGTTCCGACCTGCACGAATGGTGTAACGATCTGGACACTGTCTCAGCCATGAGCTCGGTGAAATTGTAGTAACGGTGAAGATGCCGTTTACCCGCAGTGGGACGAAAAGACCCTGTGCACCTTTACTATAGCTTAGTATTGACCTTGGATAAATGATGTGTAGGATAGGTTGGAGACTGTGAAGTGGCGTCGCTAGGCGTTGTGGAGTCATTGTTGAAATACAACCCTTTGTTTATCTGAGGCCTAACTCCGCGATGCGGAGGACATTGCTTGGTGGGTAGTTTGACTGGGGTGGTCGCCTCCAAAAGAGTAACGGAGGCTTCTAAAGGTTCCCTCAGTACGCTTGGTAACCGTGCGAAGAGTGCAATGGCATAAGGGAGCTTGACTGAGAGACATACAGGTCGATCAGGTACGAAAGTAGAGCATAGTGATCCGGTGGTTCCGCATGGAAGGGCCATCGCTCAAAGGATAAAAGGTACGCCGGGGATAACAGGCTGATCTCCCCCAAGAGCTCATATCGACGGGGGGGTTTGGCACCTCGATGTCGGCTCGTCACATCCTGGGGCTGGAGAAGGTCCCAAGGGTTGGGCTGTTCGCCCATTAAAGTGGCACGCGAGCTGGGTTCAGAACGTCGTGAGACAGTTCGGTCTCTATCTACTGTGGGCGCAAGAAATTTGAGTGGATCTGATTCTAGTACGAGAGGACCGAATTGGACAAACCTCTAGTGTATCTGTTGTCACGCCAGTGGCATTGCAGAGTAGCTACGTTTGGAAGGGATAAGCGCTGAAAGCATATAAGCGCGAAACCCACCACAAGATGAGATTTCTTTTAAGGATCGTGGGAGATGACCACGTTGATAGGCTATAGATGTAAAGGCAGTAATGTCATAGTCGAGTAGTACTAATAATCCGTAAGCTTATGTACACCTTTCCAGTCCGCTAAGGCGGACTGGGGAAACTTTCTAATAATACAAATACTTTTTTCTTTATCTCAGTATGTTAAGATATTGTGTAATGTTGATTAGCTCAAGCTAGTTACCCATTGCAAAACGACCTTAAGGTGGTTATTGCGGCGGGGCTCACCTCTTCCCATCCCGAACAGAGTAGTTAAGCCCGCCAGCGCAGATGGTACTGCATTTTTGTGGGAGAGTATGTCGTCGCCTTTCTTTGAAAACCCTGTTTCTTACGAAACGGGGTTTTTTGTTTTATAGCATTTTGTTTTATTTTTTAAAAAAATAAGGTAAAAAGGATCAATCCTAAAACCTGTGGAGCGACAAAAATTAAGCATAAATATTAGTTAGCCTAAAAAGGAAAAACTCAATGTTTCTAACTCCTCTAAACTGCGACCTAAAAGCTTTTATTTTGGCATTGAAGGATTCTGCCGAAGCATTAGTACTTCTGTTGTCAAAATAGTTTAATATGTTTTGATAATGATTGGTTATGGTTCGAGATATTGTGTTGAAAGACTTAAATCCTGATTGATTTACTTTTTCATGCCATTTGGCCAGTCTAGTAAAAGCAATTATTTTATCAGTTGTGTTTTCAAAGATATTGCGTAAGTCTTGTGTTAGATTGTATGCTTTATGAATATCGGGATATAAATTGAATAATAAGTCCGCACGTTCTTTTTGGTTCTGAGACCATTTTGATTTGTTTTTGTATAAAAAATAACGACTCCTAGCTAGTAGTTGTTTGAGGGTATCGCCGTTGGTTAATATTTTTGGTTCATACTTCGTTTTGCTGCTTTTAGCTTGTTCCATTGCTTCGTTTTCTTGGTCTATAGCTTTCCATCGGTGTTTAATTCTGATCTCTTGCAAAGCTTCAGTGGCAAGTTTTTGAACATGAAAGCGGTCGGTCACTTGTATTGCTTTAGGAAAACATTTTTTAGCAATTAATCCCATATTACCAGCCATGTCCAATGTTATTTCATTAACTAGGTTTCGTTGTTTAAGAGGGATTTTTTCAATAATTGCAATTACTGTTTCTGCTTTTGTTCCAGCAACCATCGCTACTATAGTGCCTTTTCTACCGTTAGCAGCTTTGTTTGTTAAAACGGTGTAAAGCTCGCCATTAGAAAGAGAGGTTTCATCAATAGATAACCGTTTTCCAATGTTTTCAGGAAAAATAAGCCATTGTTTCGCATGTGCTTTTTGATTCCAGATTTTAAAATCACTTAAGAAATCCTTGTATTGATATAGTAGGTTTTTGCCTTTGACACCATAGAAAGAGGCGATAGCATTACAATCATTAGGCTTTGAATCTATTGATTTCTTTTAAAAAAGACGCAAACTCCTGTGTTACCCGAGTTCCGTCTGCTACTAAATTCCAATCTCTAAATACAACTTGTCCAGTATCTTCGTTAAGCCATCTTCTACGAGTAATGTGTAGGTACACTTGATGTCCACGTATTGGAAAATCTTGAACAGTTATCTCATCAAAAAAACCTTTTGAACTTAATTTGTTTTGACGGTATTCTTTTGGAATCGAATTAATCTCTTTTAAGTATAAATGAAGAATTTCTTCACCTTTTTCATAAGAAGTAAGTTCAAAATAATCAACGATAATTTCTGGCAACAATAACTTGAGAAGTTCAACTAAGGAATCTTTCATTTGCATTTAATTTAAAACACAAATATCGAAATTTAATATTTCCCCACAACTTTTTGACTTGATCCGGTAAAATTTAATCCGAACAGAGTAGTTATGTCTGCCTGCGCAGATTGTATTGCATTTTGTGGGATAGTATATCGTTGCCTTTCTTTTAAGGGAAGTAGGGATAAGCCCTCGAGTCTTTGAAAACCTTGTTTTTAACGAAACAGGGTTTTTTGTTTTATAGCATTTTTGTTAAACGGAAGTATTATTAATCCTTATTATGTATTTGATGAGGATTATTTGTTTTGTCAGAACAAGTTCAAGCTGGTAGACGACAATTTCTAGTAACAATAACTTGAAAAGATCAGCAAAGGAGTCTTTTATTTGTATTTATTTTAAAACATAATTATTACATTTTAATATTTCTCTAAACATTTTGACAAGATTCTCGGTTTGTTGATTTTTTATGCTGTAATGTTATTAACATTTATTTGTTAAGTTTTTTATTGTATTTGGGTTTTATTGATGGTTTATAATGTTAAATTTATTACATTAAATAATAAACTTCATTTTATGAAAAATAAATTACTATTATTTTTACTTGTTTGTACGTTTTTTGGAAATATTTTAAATGCTAAATTTTCGAGTAATATTTTCAATTCAAAAAAATACATTAGTGATAATGTAGTTGGTTTAGTTTCTTTAGACACCGTGAAAAAGAAAGGGATAACAGCTAAAACTAATGCTATTATTCCGCCTCCTTTGACTACTGCTGGAAGTGCATGTAAAGATGCTTCTCTACCAGCTAATGCTACTGTTGATGTGTTTGTAAACGCTTCGGGTGGTAGCGGTGATTTAATTGAGTGGTTCGATAGTCAAACATCTACAACTATTTTGTATACTGGTTCTATTTATAGAGCCAAAGTAGCTAAGACAACTACTTTTTATGTTCAAACGCATTCTGGCCCTGATTTTAGTATAAGGGTTCCTGTAGTTGCTTCAGTGTATACAAATCCATCTCCTGTTGTTTTAACTGCTAATCCGTCCACGATTCCTCTTTGTGAAGGTACATCTGTTACTTTTACGGCCTCTGGCGGAGCAGATTTGTTTGAGTTTTCTGTTAATGGGGTGGTTGTCCAGCCAATGTCTACATCAAGAACCTATACCACAAGTACTTTGACAAATGGTCAAACTGTAAAAGTTCGTTCTAGATATGATGTTTCTTATGATGGTTTGATAACAGAGGCTGCATGGGGTACTGGTAATATGGAAGACAATATGCTTTCTGCATCTTTATCATCTTCGGCTATTGATGGGTATATGAACTCGATAAAAATTAGTTCTACTGAAGATAAATTAGTCTTTGGTATTTCTGGTAAATTAGGTACTGGTAGAAGTATGTTGTTGTTTTTAGATACAAAACCAGGAGGTTTTAATGTGTCTAATTTTGGTGATGATACTAGTTCTTCTGTTGTGAATGGATTTAACTATTTTAATAATAATCCAACCACACCTAGTACTTTTGATTCTTATTTCTTTGCCGATTATTGTTTGGCAATTTCCCCTAATGTTAGTAGTAGTGGTTATTTTGCAGATCTAATCGAATTAAAAACGGGTAGTTCAACTAAAATAAACCTAGGAAATACTGCTGTAAATTCTCTTCCTTCTTTATTTGGGGTAGATGCAACAAATGCTGGTGTTTCAGATTATGATAAAGGTTTTGAAATAGGCGTTTTGAAAACGCTATTAGGTTATTCAGTAGGAGATATTAAGTTCTTTGGTTTCACAGTTAGAGATGATAATGAAGCTAACTTTAGTGTTACTAATTCTTTTTTAAGTCCTGAACGAACAAATGGTTCTGATTATGGAAATGTTCCTGTAGATTATAATTTTGCAACTCCTAATCCAGTTGTTGTTTCTTCTGATGCTTTAGTACCTTGTTATAGCGAAGATAGTATGGTGATGAATATTGTTGCTCTACCAACTATTAGTGGTACAACATCTGTATGTATTGGTTCAACAACAACATTAACAGGTTCGGGTTCCCCAAATGCAACAAATCCATGGGTGTCTGCTTCTCCAAGTGTAGCTACGGTTAACAGTTCAGGGGTTGTGACAGGAGTTTCAGCTGGAACAAGTGTAATTACTTATACGAACAGTAATGGTTGTAGTATCAGTCAAACAGTAACAGTAAATCCTTTGCCAACAATTACAGGTAATCCAATTGTTTGTGCTGGTTTAACAACAACATTAACAGGTTCGGCTACACCAAATGCAACAAATCCATGGGTGTCAGCTTCTCCAAGTGTAGCTACGGTTAACAGTTCAGGGGTTGTGACAGGAGTTTCAGCTGGTACAAGTGTAATTACTTATACAAATAGTAATGGTTGTAGCACTACTGAAACAGTAACAGTAAATGCGTTACCAACAATAACAGGTACTCCAAACGTTTGTGTTGGTTTAACAACAACATTAACAGGTTCAGGTACGCCAAACGCAACTAATCCTTGGGTTTCTGCTTCTCCGTCAGTTGCAACTATAAGTAATTCTGGAGTTGTAACAGGAGTGTCAGTAGGAACGAGTTTGATAACCTATACTAATAGTGAAGGCTGTTCTATCACTCAAACATTTACAGTGAATCCTTTACCTACGATTACAGGCACTTTGACTGTATGTGTTGGTTTGACAACAACTTTAAGTGGCTCGGGTACTCCAAGCACAACTAATCCATGGGTTTCAGCTAACCCATCAGTTGCAACAATAAATAATTCTGGAGTTGTAACAGGAGTTTCAGCTGGTACAAGTGTAATAACCTATACAAATAGCAATGGATGTACAGTAAATCGAACAGTAACAGTAAATGCGTTGCCAACGATAACTGGTACTCCGTCAGAATGTATTGGGTTTACATCGGTATTGACAGGTTCAGGTACACCAAGTTCAACAAATCCTTGGGTGTCAGCGACACCGAGTGTGGCTACTGTAAATAATTCTGGAGTTGTAACAGGAGTTTCTGGTGGTACTAGTGTAATTACCTATACCAATAGTAATGGATGTTCCGTGAATCAAATTTTTACGGTGTATGCTACACCAACGATTTCTGGTAGTTCTACTGTTTGTATTGGTTTAACAACTTCGTTAACAGGTTCAGGTACTCCAAGTGCAACAAATCCTTGGACATCAGCTTCACCGAGTGTAGCTACTGTAAATAATTCCGGTGTTGTAACAGGGGTTTCTGCAGGAACAAGTATAATAAGATATACTGATAATAATGGTTGTACAATAACTCAAACAGTAACAGTAAATCCTTTGCCAACAATTACAGGTAATCCAATTGTTTGTGCTGGTTTAACAACAACATTAACAGGTTCGGCTACACCAAATGCAACAAATCCATGGGTGTCAGCTTCTCCAAGTGTAGCTACAGTTAACAGTTCAGGGGTTGTGACAGGAGTTTCAGCTGGTACGAGTGTAATTACTTACACAAATAGTAATGGTTGTAGCATTACTCAAACAGTAACAGTAAATCCGTTACCAACAATAACAGGTACACCAAACGTTTGTGTTGGTTTAACAACGACATTAACAGGTTCAGGTACACCAAACGCAACTAATCCGTGGGTATCTGCTTCGCCTAGTGTAGCTAATATTACAAATTCTGGAGTTGTAACAGGGGTGTCTGTGGGAACGAGTATTATAACCTATACTAATAGTGATGGTTGTAGTACTACTCAAACATTTACTGTAAATCCTTTACCAACTATTACAGGTAATGCAATTATTTGTGTAGGTCTAACAACTACATTGACGGGTTCTGGTACGCCAAATCCAACTAATCCATGGGTTTCAGCTAACCCATCAGTTGCAACAATAAATAATTCTGGAGTTGTAACAGGAGTTTCAGCTGGTACAAGTGTAATAACCTATACGAATAGCAATGGATGTACAGTAAATCGAACAGTAACAGTAAATGCGTTGCCAACGATTACTGGTACTCCGTCAGTATGTATTGGGTTTACATCGGCATTGATAGGTTCAGGTACACCAAGTTCAACAAATCCTTGGGTGTCAGCGACACCGAGTGTGGCTACTGTAAATAATTCAGGAGTTGTTACAGGAGTCTCTGGCGGTACGAGTGTAATTACCTATACCAATAGTAATGGATGTTCAGTGAATCAAATTTTTACGGTATATGCTACACCAACGATTTCAGGTAATAGTACTGTTTGTATTGGTTTAACAACTTCGTTAACAGGTTCAGGTACTCCAAACGCAACAAATCCTTGGACATCAGCTTCACCAAGTGTTGCTACAGTAAGTAGTTCCGGTGTTGTAACAGGGGTTTCTGCAGGAACAAGTATAATAAGATATACTGATAATAATGGTTGTACAATAACTCAAACAGTAACAGTAAATCCTTTGCCAACAATTACAGGTAATCCAATTGTTTGTGCTGGTTTAACAACAACATTAACAGGTTCGGCTACACCAAACGCAACAAATCCATGGGTGTCAGCTTCTCCAAGTGTAGCTACAGTTAACGGTTCAGGGGTTGTGACAGGAGTTTCAGCTGGTACGAGTGTAATTACTTACACAAATAGTAATGGTTGTAGCACTACTCAAACAGTAACAGTAAATGCGTTACCTACAATAACAGGAACTCCAAACGTTTGTATTGGTCTAACAACGGCATTAACAGGATCAGGTACACCTAATGCTACTAATCCATGGGTATCTGCTTCTCCGAGTGTGGCTACTGTAAATAATTCTGGAGTTGTAACAGGAGTTTCGGTTGGTACGAGTTTGATCACATATACCAATAGTAGCGGCTGTAAAATCACACAAACAGTTACTGTGAATGCTTTGCCAATAGCTACTTTATCTAGTAATGATTCTGATAATACATTTTGTTCAGGTACATCGGTTGCTTTTACGGCTAGTGGAGGTGTTAATTATAATTTTAGAGTGAATAATTCAAGTGTTCAAAATGGAGCCTCAGCTGTTTACACTACATCAACCTTAACAAATGGTCAATTTGTAGATGTGATTGTTACTAATGCTTCTGGTTGTACATCGATAAGTACGGCAATAACTAATACGGTACTTCCTTTGCCAGTTCAGCCAATTTTAAGTGTTGATGCTCAGCCAAGCTGTATTGCTTCAACTGGAAGTTTTAAGATTACTAATTATAATGCGTCTTATTCGTATACAATAAGCCCATCAACAGGAGTTGTAAGGATTGTTGATATGGTAACTGCACCTTCAGGTATTTATGTTGTTACGGCTACGTCAGGAGCTTGTTCTTCTTCAGCAACTATTACTGTTAATCCAGTTCCTCCACAAATTCAATTTGAATCCACAGGAGATTGTATAGATAAAGATTATGTTTTGACAGCTAGTCCATTCAATAATTCATATGATGCGAGTACCGTTAATTATGAGTGGAAGGATAATTTAGGAAATATAGTTGGTACTAATTCAAATGTTTTGAATGCTACCGATGTGGTGAATTCTATGTCGGGGGCGGTAAATTATCCTTTGACTTTTACATTAAAGGTTAGTTCTGATTTGACCAAGTGTTCAACAGTAAATAATGTTACAATCGAATCTGTATTTTGTAATATTCAAAAAGGTATTTCACCTGATGGTAATGGTTCAAATGATTTCTTTGATTTGAAATTTATGGATGTTAGTTATTTACAGATATTTGATAGATATGGTATTCGAGTTTATGATCAACATAATTATAAAGATCAATGGAAAGGGCAATCAAATAAAGGAGAGGAATTGCCAAGTGCTACCTATTACTATGTGATTGATTTCAATAATGGAAAATCTAGAACAGGTTGGATATATCTGATAAGATAAAAGTGAATTAAATAGATTTATGTTAATAAGTAGATGTTGACAAAATGAATAAACAAATTGGTATGAACAAAATATTATTAATTTCATTATTGGTTCTGATCAGCTATGTCGAAGGAATGGCACAGCAAACACCGCATTATACTCAGTATATGTATAATATGAATGTTATGAATCCTGCCTATGCAGGTTCAAAAGAATCAATCTCACTTGGGATGTTATATCGTAAACAGTGGGTTAATATAGAAGATGCACCAACATCTTTTACTTTTGCAGGACATGGAAAAGCTGGACGTAATGTAGGTTTAGGAGTTTCATTTATTTCTGATAAAATTGGTCCTATTGAAGAACAAAATGTCTATGGGGATTTTTCATATACACTAAAACTTAATGATACGCATCGTTTAGCTTTTGGATTAAAAGCGGGAGCTACTTTTCAAAGAGTTGGATTAAGGGATATTCAATCTACCTTGCCAGATCCCAACGAGGGAATTTTTGGTCAAGATATAAATGATGTTACTTTTAATTTTGGTTCAGGGGTGTTTTATTATGCTGAAAAATATTATTTAGGTTTTTCTATTCCTAATATGATGGCTTCAGCTCATCTTGATTACAATGGTAGGGAATATGGCTCAGATGTATTACATTATTTTTTAACAGGGGGATATGTTTTTGATTTGAATAGTAATTTAAAATTCAAGCCCTTTTTTATGTTGAAATCAGCATTTAATGTTTCTCCATCTTTAGATCTTTCTGCTAATTTTTTATATAATGAAAAAATTGAAATTGGAGCAACATATAGACTTCAAGATAGTTATGGAGCAATGGTTAATTTTGCAGTATCTCCAGAGTTACGAATAGGTTATGCTTATGATCATATTATATCTGATCTAAAAACAACAGCACCTTCATCACATGAGTTTATTATTTTGTATGATATATTTTCATCTAAAAAAGTATCTCGTTCTCCTAGGTTTTTCTAATATTTAAAATTCTAATTAATGAAAAAAAATATACTACTATTGTTATTTGTGCTTTTTATAAATATAATTTCAGCACAAAATAAAGATACAAAGGTTGCAGATAAATTATTTGACAGGTTTGAATATGTAAATGCGATTAATGAATATCTTCAATTGACTGAAAAGGGTAAGGCTGATAGTTATGTCTATAAAAGATTAGGAGACTGCTATTATAATATATACAATACGGTTGAAGCCGAGAATTGGTATGCAAAAGCATTGCAGTCAAAACAGGATGCAGAAACCTATTACCGTTACGCTCAAATTTTGAAGTCAAATTTAAAATATGCTGAATCTAATGAGCAAATGAAAATTTTTGCATCGATGAAACCAACAGATGAAAGAGCAATTGATTTTAATAAGAATCCAGATTATTTACCTAAGCTAAAGGATATTCATAAATTATTTGATATTGAAAAAATTGCTATTAATTCAACTGACAAGTCAGATTTTGGTGCTTTGTTATTTGGGGACCAATTGTATTTTGCGAGTTCAAGAAATGAAAACAATGCTGTTTATGGTTGGAAAAATGAGCCCTATTTAGATATTTATCTTTCTAGTTATAATGAGGACGGAAGTTTTGGAAGTCCTTCGCTAGTAAATGAATTAAACACAAAATATCATGAGGGTCCTGTCTCAATTTCTAAAGATGGAAATACAATTTACTTTTCAAGTGAAAGTTTTAATGATAAATTGTTTGAAAAAGATAAATTAAAAAAATTAAAGATTGGACAAGTTAATTTATTTAAAGCAACAAAAGTTAATGGAAAATGGTCAAAAGTAGAGCCTCTTCCTTTTAATAGTAGTAAGTATTCAACAAGTAATCCCTCTATAAGTAATGATGGTGAAACTCTCTATTTTTCTTCTAATATGCCTGGTTCAATAGGAGGGATTGATATTTGGAAAGTGACTATCGGTGCTGATGGAAGTTATGGTGTACCACAAAATTTAGGTGATAAGATTAATACAGTTGGAGATGAAAGTTTCCCTTTCATATCAGATGATAATATTTTATATTATGCATCTAATGGTTTGATAGGGTTTGGAGGATTTGATGTTTATTCGGTTGATTTAAATAATAATGGGATGCCATTAAATATAGGTAAACCTGTTAATTCAGAGAAAGATGATTTCGCTTTTACTTTTAATAAAGAAAAAAACATTGGGTTTTTATCTAGTAATCGTTTAGGGAATGATCATATATATAGTTCTGTCCCTGTAAAAAGCGCACAAATATTAACTGTTGTAACTAATGCTAAAACCCAGGAGCTTTTGACGGATGTTAAAGTGGTGATTTTAGATGAGTTTAATAATGTATTAGATAATAAGTTTACATCAGGAGTAGGTGAAGTTTTATACGATGTTGATACACAAAAATCATATAAACTTGAAGCATATAAAGATGGCTTTGTTTATAAAGCTATTTCTGTTGATAAAATTATGGAAGGTAAAGTGGTTGTTAATGTTGCTTTAGAACCGATTGATGTTATTGTTAAGGACGGAGAAATTGTATTGAATCCAATCTATTTTGAATTTGATAAAAACAATATTACTCGTGAAGGGGCTGCTGAATTGGATAAGTTGGTATATGTGATGCAACAAAATAAAAACTTAGTTATATCTGTTAAATCTCATACGGATTCAAGAGGTTCTGTAAAATACAATGAAAATCTATCTGAGCGTAGAGCGATTTCTACAGTGCAATATGTGATTTCAAAAGGAATTAGTACAGATAGAATTTCAGGGAAAGGATTTGGTGAATCAGAGTTAAAAATAGATTGTAAAGATTGTACCGAGGAACAGCACGCTATTAATAGACGTTCCGAATTTATTATCGTGAAAAAATAGTTTTATTATTTTTATGAAAAAGGCGAATTCTAAAATTAGAATTCGCCTTTTTTTTGTTATCCATGAACTGTTTCGCTTTTTCCATAATTGGTAATTATGGAGGTTTCGAAATCAATCCACTCTTTCCATCTTTTGTCTACATTTACATTGTCAGCATATTTTCTTGCGAAATTTAAGAAAGTAGTATAATGTCCTGCTTCGCTTATCATTAAATCACGATAAAATTTGGCTAATTCAGGGTCTTTTATGTTTTCTGATAGTACTTTGAATCTTTCACAACTTCGTGCCTCTATCATGGCAGAAAACAGTAAGCGCTCACATAGGGCGTCATTTCTGCTTCCGTCTTTTTTCATGAATTTAAAAAGTTCGTTTACATAGCTATCCTTGCGTTCGCGTCCAAAAATAAGTCCTCTTTCTTTGATAAGATCATGAACCATTTTGAAATGCTCTATTTCTTCTTGAGCAATAAGCATTAGCTCAGTAACCAATTCTTCTTTTTCTGAGTTTTGGGTAATAAGACTTATAGCGTTTGAGGCCGCTTTTTGCTCGCACCAAGCATGGTCGGTTAAAATCTCTTCGATATTTGACTCTACAATGTTGACCCATCTTGGATCTGTAGCTAGTTTTAATCCTAACATATTTTGTTTTTTGTAATTGCAAAATTACGGTTTTATTAGATAAAAATAGTTGATTAGTGAGTATTACGATATAAATAGCATTATTTTGTATTCGAATTAATTGATTTTTATGACTCAAGAAAAAAAGCTTTTAGTAATAGGTTTTGTTTGGCCAGAGCCAAATTCTTCTGCTGCCGGAACAAGAATGCTACAAATTATACAATGTTTCAAACAAGATGGGTATAAGATAGTATTTGCAAGTGCTGCCTCTGATAGTGAGCACATGGTTGCACTTGATGATTTTGTAATTGAAAAAGTAGCGATCGAATTGAATGCTTCTAGTTTTGATGTTTTTATAAAAGATTTACAGCCTTCAGTGGTCTTATTTGATCGTTTTATGACTGAAGAGCAATTTGGTTGGCGAGTAGCCGAGAATTGCCCTAAAGCTTTACGAATATTGGATACAGAAGATTTGCATTGCTTGCGATTAGCAAGACAAAAAGCATTCAAAGCGAATGTAAAGTTTACAACTGATTTGTTATTGAAAGAAGAGGTTGCTAAACGTGAAATAGCGAGTATTTTGCGTTCAGATGTATCGATTATGATTTCAAAGTACGAAATAGAATTATTGACCACTATTTTTAATATTGATTCTGGCTTATTGTTTTATATGCCTTTTCTGTTGGATACTATGAATGTAAAAGATTTAGCAAAGCTACCTTCATTTCACGATAGAAAAGATTTTGTTTTTATAGGTAACTTTTTGCATGAACCGAATTGGAATACAGTTCAGTATTTGAAAGAAACAATTTGGCCTTTAATTAGAAAGCAAAAATCTGATGCTGTATTAAATGTTTACGGGGCTTATCCTTCACAAAAAGTATTACAGTTACACAATCCTAAAGAAGGATTTTATATCAAAGGAAGAGCGGAAAATGCCCAAGAAGTGATTCAAAAAGCAAGAGTGCTTTTGGCTCCCATCCGTTTTGGGGCAGGTCTCAAAGGGAAATTGGTCGAAGCGATGCTTTATGGAACGCCTACTTTAACGAGTTCAGTTGGAGCTGAGGCTATGCGAGGTAATTTGGATTGGAATGGTTTTATTGAAGATGAAAGTCAGTCTTTTGCGAAAGCGGCAATAGCTTTATATGAGGATGAATATTTGTGGTTAAAAAGTCAGAAAAAAGGAATTGATATTGTGAATCACTGTTATTCTAAGCTTGATTATGTCACTAATTTTATGTCAACGATTAGTTTGTTGCTAGAAAATATGGAAACTCACCGTTTGCAAAATTTTATGGGTACTATGTTGATGCATCATTCGTTGCAAAGTACGAAGTATATGTCTCGATGGATTGAAGAAAAAAACAGAAAATAATGGCAATAAAAAAGCCGTTTTGAATTTATCAAAACGGCTTTTTAAGAATATTAATTGAAAATTAAGCTAGCATAGTAACTGGATTTTCGATGTATTGTTTTAATGTTTGTAAGAACTGAGCTCCAGTAGCACCGTCAATTGTTCTATGGTCACAAGCTAATGATAACATCATTGTGTTTCCTACTACAATTTGGCCGTTTTTAACCACTGGTTTCTCCACGATAGCTCCTACTGAAAGGATTGCAGAGTTAGGTTGGTTGATGATTGAATTAAATTCAGTAATACCAAACATTCCAAGGTTAGAAACAGTAAACGTACTTCCTTCCATTTCTGCAGGTCCTAGTTTTTTGTTTTTAGCTCTTCCTGCTAAATCCCTAACGTTTCCGCCAATTTGAGATAAACTCATGGTGTCTGTAAATTTCAATACAGGGACAACTAAACCGTCTTCAACAGCTACAGCAACACCAATGTTTACGTGGTGGTTGATGATAATAGCATCTTCTCTCCATTGAGAGTTGATTTTTGGGTGTTTCTTCAAAGCCATTGCACAAGCTTTGATTACCATATCATTGAATGAAACTTTTGTGTCAGGAACTGTGTTGATAATAGCTCTTGATTTCATAGCTTCGTCCATAGAAACTTCTAAAGATAAGTTATAGTGAGGAGCAGTAAATAAAGATTCAGCTAAACGTTTCGCAATGATTTTACGCATTTGTGAATTTTTAATTTCCTCGGTTACTACTTCTCCAGCAGGAACGTAAACTTGTGGAGCAGAAGTAGCTTCCCCTTTTGCTGGTGCAGCAGGAGCGGCGGCAGCAGGAGTGAAGTTTTCGATGTCGCTTTTTACAATACGTCCGTTTTCACCTGATCCTTTTACTTGTGCTAAATTTACACCTTTGTCACTTGCAATTTTTTTAGCTAATGGTGAAGCAAAAATTCTTCCTCCATTAGTAGTTGTGTTTGCTGCTGGTGTAGTTTCTTGAGCTTTTGCAGCAGTAGCTACAGGTTTTACTTCCTCTGTTTTGGTAGCAGTAGCTGCTGGTGCAGCACCTCCTACAGTAAATCCTTCTGCTATGCCAGAAATATCAGTTCCAGCAGGTCCTATGATAGCTAATAAACTATCAATTGGAGCGCTGTTACCTTCTTCGATTCCAATGTATAATAAAGTTCCTTCGTTGAAAGACTCAAATTCCATTGTTGCTTTGTCTGTTTCGATTTCAGCAAGAATGTCGCCTTCGGCTACAGTATCGCCTACTTTTTTTAACCAAGTAGCAACTGTTCCTTCCGTCATTGTATCGCTCAAACGAGGCATGGTTACTACCACTACACCTGCTGGTAAAGACGCAGGAGCTGCAGTAGCTTTAGGTGTTTCTTGTTTTGTTTCTTCAACGACTGCTGCTGGAGCTGCTTCAGTTGAAGCGCCGCCTGCAATAAGAGCTGAAATATCTTCGCCTTCGCTTCCTATTATTGCTAATAATGAATCGATAGGAGCTGTTTCTCCTTCTTGAATACCAATGTGTAAAAGAGTTCCTTCGTTGAAAGACTCAAATTCCATAGTAGCTTTGTCAGTTTCAATTTCAGCTAGGATATCTCCTTCGCTTATTTTATCACCTACTTTTTTAAGCCAAGTCGCTACCGTTCCTTCCGTCATTGTATCGCTCAAACGAGGCATTGTTATAATTGTAGCCATAATTGATTTTATAGTTTATGAGGTAAAAATGGATAATCTTCTTGTGCGTACACTACGTCGTATAATTGTTGTATTTCTGGATACGGTGAGTTTTCAGCAAAATCTACACATTCTTGAACTAAGTCTTTTACTCTTTGGTCAATAACTTCGATTTCGCTTTCTGTAGCGTATTTTTTATCTTTAATAACATCCAATATTTGTGTAATTGGATCTATTTTTTTGTATTCTTCAACTTCTTCTTTAGAACGATACAATTGAGCATCAGACATTGAGTGTCCTCTGTAACGGTATGTTTTCATTTCTAAGAAAGTTGGGCCATCTCCACGACGAGCTCTTTCGATAGCTTCTGTCATAGCTTCAGCTACTTTTACAGGATTCATTCCGTCAACTGGACCACAAGGCATTTCGTATCCTAATCCTAATTTCCAAATGTCTGTATGATTGGCAGTTCTTTCAACTGATGTCCCCATAGCATAACCATTGTTTTCAACAATAAAAACTACAGGTAATTTCCATAGCATAGCCATGTTGAAAGCTTCGTGTAAAGAACCTTGACGAGCAGCTCCATCCCCAAAATAGGTCATTGTTACTCCTCCAGTGTTGTTGTATTTGTCACCAAAAGCTAGACCAGCTCCAACAGGAATTTGTCCTCCAACGATACCGTGTCCTCCGTAAAAGCGGTGTTCTTTAGAGAAAATATGCATAGAACCTCCCATACCTTTGGAAGTACCCGTTGCTTTTCCTAAAAGTTCAGCCATTACTCTTCTTGGGTCAACACCCATTCCGATAGGTTGAACGTGGTTTCTATAAGCGGTAATCATTTTATCTTTGGTTAAGTCCATTGCGTGAAGAGCTCCAGCAAGTACTGCTTCTTGACCATTGTATAAGTGTAGAAAACCTCTAACTTTTTGTTGAATGTATAATGCCGCAAGTTTGTCCTCAAACTTTCTCCAAAGTAGCATGTCTTCATACCACTTTAAATAAACCTCTTTTGTAACTTCTTTCATCTAAATTATTCTTTTGATAAAGTTTTTATTGTGTTGTCAATTGTTAAACATATCGCAAAATAGTTTAATCGAACAAATTTGCGAATTGCAAAAATAGGACATTACAATTAAGAACTAAAATTTTAATGCTGATTTTTAGTATTATTACAAGAGGTTTTTGTTAAATAATAACGGGAGTAAGTTTTTTAGCGATGCAGATTTGTAGATTGCACCTGTTTCTCCAGTAAAATATATTTCAATTGGTTCCTCTTGTTTTATTTCGTATTCTGCAATTGCTTGCCTGCAAGCACCACAGGGTGGGATAGGTGTGGATGTTTCTTTTGTGTCAGAAGCGGCAGATATTATTATGGTTTTAATTGTTATGTCGGGGTAAAGGGAGCCTGCTTGGTAAATGGCAACACGTTCAGCACAAAGACCTGAAGGGTAAGCGGCATTTTCTTGGTTAGAACCTAGAATTATTTTTCCGTTTTCTAATAAAATTGCTGCTCCTACTTTGAACTGTGAATAGGGTGAGTACGCTTTTTCTCTTATTTTGACAGCTTCTTTTAATATGTTTTGAACTTGGATTGGTAATTCATTAATGTTTTCGTAGATGGTAAACTGGCTATTGATGTTTAATTCTTTCATATTTAAGTATATAAAAAATCCAAATTTCATTTATGTGAAATTTGGATTTTGAATTCGTTTTATCCTTTAAGATTAATACTCATCGTATTTGTCTCCGAAGTTAAGTGTTAAAGAAAAACGCAAGGTGTTTTCAAGTGGGTTTTTAACTTTTGAAGCTGAGAATAAATAAGAAACATCAATTTTAACAGTGGTGTATTTAAAACCTGCTCCAAGCGAGAAATATTTACGAGCACCTTTTACAGCGCTTTCGTTAAAATATCCTAAACGCATTGCAAATGAGTCTTGATATAGATATTCAGCACCAAGTGCGTAAGTTACTTCTTTCATCTCTTCTTTAATTCCATCAGGAGCATCTCCAAATGATTTAAAGATTCCAGATGACCATCCAATTGATCTGTAATTTTCATTTGCTATTATAGTATCCTCAGAGTCTACAATCCCATCATTGTTTAAGTCAATGCCAAATTGTGGAGTTGGTACTAATAATTTATTGAATTCTAAATTTAATGCAATTTTATTATAATCGTCAAAAATAAAATCAAAACCAGTTCCAAGTTTTAAATTTGCAGGTAAAAAGTTAGAACTTATATCGTCGTTATCGTAACTTATTTTAGGGCCTAAATTTTGAATGTTAAAACCAGCCCTCCATCTTCCGTTAAAATCGCTATAAGCCAATTCTTCGGATTGATAAAATCCGGCTACATCTATAGCAAATGAACTTGCGGCAGAAGCATCATTGTTTGCATCGGCAACTTTAAGGTTTGAACGAATGTATCTACCAGCTACAGCCATAGAGAAAGTTTCGCTTAGTTTTAATGAGTAAGATCCGTCAAGCGCTAATTCATTTGGAGAAACGTTTCTCGTAATTTCATTAGGCTCTCCAGTTTGTCTTAATTCAATTTCTCCAAAACTAAAGTAACGAAGGCTAGTCGCAAAAGCAGAACGTTCATTGATTCTATTATAGTATGTTAATTGGCCAAGAGCGATGTCGTTAGCTAAATCAGTTAGGTATGGAGTGTAACTTAGTGAAACTCCTTGTTTGTCTCTTGCAAAAGCATATTTTGCAGGATTCCATTGTTGAGAAAATGCATCTGCGGAAGTTGCAACTCCTATGTCTGCCATACCTGCGGCTCTTGCGTCTGCTGATACTAGTAAAAATGGAACACCTGTAGTGATTACCCTGTTGTCTTGAGCATAATTGAATGAAAAGGCAAATAAGCAAGTAGTTAGAAGAATTAATTTTCTCATTTTAATGTAAAAATTTATTTGACAAATATAGTATTTTATTAAAGTATCACAAGTTTTTCGATTTTTTCAGTTTTTTTATTCGTCAAACTTGATTTAACAGTTAGTTTATAAACGTATACACCTTTTCCTATTTTGTTACCAAAATCGTCTTTACCATCCCAAGTGATTTCTTTTGATAAAAAACCTTGAGTTGTGATGATTTGGTTTTTTGTCCAGACTACTTTTCCTGTTATGGTGTATATTTGAATTTGAACTTCTAAAGGTTCAAAAGGTCTATTGTGTGTAAACCAAAATTCAGTATAATTTACAAAAGGGTTTGGGTAATTCAATACATTAGTTAATGTTATTGTTTCGTCACCTACTACTAGAAATTGTATTTCTGTAGTTGTAGGATTGTTATAGACGTCCCAAGCTTTAAATGTAATTGTATGCAATCCTGGGGCGAGGTCACGCAACTGGAATCGAACAGAGCCTTTTGTGTAATCATCTAAATTAGTTTGATAATAATCGTTTAATATATATGGGTTGCTTACATCACCATCCAAAACGGCTGTAATATCGTGACCAATTCCGCTTGCTGTGTTTATTCCGTTTTCATCTTCAAGTATAGCGTATATAAAGGGAGATGAGTTTGTGATTCCACCAGAAACAAAAGATTGATCATTCATATATAACTTAACAACTGGATTAATATTGTCCGCAGGTGCATTTTCGTTTACTCCTCCAATGTTAATAGTAGAGTCGTAGCCTACTTTGTCTTCTAATTGTTGGTTTTTCTTAGCATAAAAACTAATTTTTCCTTTTCCAATTGGAATCCGGATGTCTCTAGGGACTATAAAGCTAAATTCAAATTGTCCATTTGAAATAGATGAGTTTCCTCTAAAGATAGTTTCACCTAGGGTGTTAAAGTTTATAGGGGGGCTGTTTCCGTCGTTGTTGAGTGTTTTTTTTACGATTGTTTTATCGAATATCTTAGTAAAGACCTCCCCGGAATAATTTGAAAGTAGGATGTTGTTTTCGTCGGTTATTTCTCCAGTTATTTTAATTTTGTCTAATGATTTAAAATTTTCTGTAGATTGTGAAATTGGTACGTCGTTTACTTTTGTTAATCGAATTTTAGGTTTTGGTATAGCTAGCATAAGAGCAGGGTCTCCAATGTAAAAAACAACATTTGAAGAAGAGCTTGGGCTGCTGTTCTTCGCTAATCGTAAGGCTTCTGAAATAGTTGTATATTGATCAGAATCATAGGATAAAAGATATTTGAATATGATGTCGTTAAAGTTTTCAGCTGTTGATTGGGAAATTGCTCTGATAGTGGTAAGCATAGCTATTGCTCCTCCTTTAGGGTTCCAATAAGTGTATTCACCTGCAGTAGGTCGACTTGGATTGTCAAATCTAGAAAAATCGCAAGTGATTGTAACGAATAATGGGTATTTGTATTGATTGTGTAAGTTTTGACCGTCTGATTTTTCCCAGATTCTTTCACTTGCTAAACCGTCTTCTCCTCCGTGTCCTAGGTAGTTAAATATTAGTGCTCCCTTTTCGAAAGCATTGTAAAATTCGGTTCTTGCTTTAGGGTATCTATTTCCTCCAGAGGAAGTTTCCTGTGTGTAGGAGTCTAAAAATATTTTAGTAGGGTTTAAAAAAGGTTTTTTTGAGCTAATAACATCTGTTAGGTTATTTTGGCGAGATTGTAATGTAATATCGGTTGTTCTGTCTGAATCATCGGCAATCATTACGAAATTGTTTCTCCAGTTACCATATGATTTTTCATCATGGTATTCAATTACTTTGTTTACCATTTCTTCTGCTGTTTTTGTGTCAGAAAAAATCATTCTTCCTACAGCGATGTCGATACCTCCAAATGAATTGGTTACATTTCCTTCGTTGTCGTCCATATAGCCGTAAAAGTCATCAGAGGCAAATGAAGCTTCGCCAATTGTGTGTCCTCTTAAAGCATGGTATATTGGGACGATATTTGTATTGTTTAAAACTCTGTTTTTATAGTCATAAGAGGCGTCTCCAAATAAGTTAATGTATTTTAATCTTTTATTGTTTGAAGAGCTGTTTTTGTAAATGTATTTTATGCAATTACGTATAGCTGCGATATCTTGCTTGCCTGAGGCGAACTCTTGATAAATTGATTCTAAGCTAATGACTTTTACGTTTAAACTAGAGTAAGAACGGTGAAAATTAGCAAGTTTTTCAGCTTGGTTAACTAGGAAATTAGGTGTTATTATAACGTAATCAATATCTTGAAATTGTCCCTTGTTGTCATAGAATATAGTTCCTTTAATGTTTTGGTTTGTAATTTTTGAGTTATTTTCTTTTAATGGAGTTAAGAAATCATTGTCAACTGCAATGAATTTTTTAAGTGTTCCCATGTTGGACTTAAAAGAAAAGGATTCTTGGTTGTTGTTGCTGTATTTGCTAACATTGTAGATGTCTGTAATGTCCCAAACTTGTGAAATAGTTTTTGCATTCGAGATGATGTAGTTTGCAATACCTAAATTTGAACTTGATGAATTGTTTTGGAAATGAAATTGTTTTCCAATTCCAGTTAAATTTCTTTTGGCGGTAAGTTGGATGTAATCTAAATAACCTTTAGAACCTGCAGCATTATTGTTGTTGTAGGTGAGTTTTATGTTTACGTTTTCAGTTCCACTAAAGGAGGAGCTAAGTGTGTTGAATGTGTATTTAGTATCGCTAAATGGACCTGAAATCAACGATAAATTAATCGTTCCAATGTCAGTGTTGTTAGCTGAAACTTTAAATGAAGTGGCGGTGTATGCTACGGCAGCTACAGAAACTTTTAGACTTACGGGTGTTGAGTTGTCAATATTTGGGAAGTTAAATAAGAATTCTTGAGTGTTCTTTATTTCGAAAGATTCTCCAAACCATTGTCGTCCTAAATTAGCAATATTAACTAAATCAAGTTCATGATATTGTGTATCATCAAAGTTGGTTATATTTAGTGTGGAATTACCTGTAGGTTGTGTGGTTTCGGGTATTCTTTTGCCTTCTTCTCCTTGAATATTTATGTAGTAATAGGATTTGTTGTCGTAGATATTTATTGATGTTTGGCTTTCAGTATTCCAGGTGTCTGTTCCTTCTCCGTAAAAAAGTATGTAGTCATCATTGTCGAATTTACCGTCATTTTCTCCAATAATTTGGATGGCGTTTTCTGTTAGGTCTAATGGGTAAAAGGTTTGGTTTGATAAAGGGAGCATTCTTCCTCCGTTACCAAATAATCTAATGTTTTTTGGGTTTACGTTGTTTAAGTTGATGCCAAGTTGTTGAAGAAAGTTTTTGTCTATTTTGTATACCCCTGATTTTTCAATATAAAAACGGTACCAGTCTCCGGATGCTAGTACTGAGTTTGTAATGATATTGCTGGTGGTTGTTTTGTTGGTTAGGCTGTTTTTTGAAAAAGAGTTTTGTATATTTACATTATAGGTAAAAGATGTTATTTTTTTATATCCAAAGTCGTCTTTTATAATAGGTGAAATAGATAAAAAAGATTGAATGATATCTCTTGATATTGTGTTGTTTATAGTAGCGGATACTTTGGTAGGTATGTTTTCAAGATTGAGTTCGCCAAGTTGGGAAAGACTAATGTTTTCATAACTTAAGTTCGTTATTTGTATGTTGTTTTCGTCAAATGCTACGTTTTCAGGTAGTTTTAATATATAATGGATAGATTTGTTGGTAAAATCAAATTGAAAATTATTTCCTGAAAAATTGGGTATATTAATTTTGAATTGACCGTAATCTACTTCTGTATTGTCTAGCCAATTGATGTTAATATCTCCTTTTGACTGTGAAATAACAGAAAATGTGAAGAAGAATATATATATAGTGAGTAATTTTCTCATTTTACCGTTAAATTTATTGTTGTTCTTAAATGATAATAATGGGTAAAAATAAATCATTTAATGTGAAATTAAATAATAAATAGTATATTTTTGCGTTGTTTTAGTGTATTTTGATTTATCAAAGTATAGCTGATAATTTTTTTTTATTAGTGTTGTCAGTTAATGGTTAATTATTATATTGCAGCACATTAAAATATTACCTTAATAAAGTATGAAAGTAAACAAGAATGTAATCGTGCGATTTGTTTTGTCTATGGCGCTGATTGTTGTAGGCTTTTCTAGTTGTAGTAAAAAGTCAAGTTCTAGTAGTGCTTCTCGAGCGACTGGATGGGATGTTAGTGGGAAAAAAGTGGCTAGTAGCAAAAAACAAACTGCTGGTCCTGGTTTAGTGTTTGTTGAAGGAGGAACTTTTACAATGGGTAAAGTTCAGGATGATGTTATGCATGATTGGAATAATACTCCAACACAACAGCACGTTCAGTCTTTTTACATGGATGAAACTGAAGTTACAAATTTCATGTATTTAGAATATTTGGATTGGGTTAAAAAAGTGTTTCCACCAACTGAAGAAGGCTATAAGCATATCTATCTTGGAGCATCACCTGATACCTTAGTTTGGAGAAATCGTTTAGGTTATAATGAAACGATGACTAATAATTATTTAAGGCATCCAGCTTATGCTAGTTATCCGGTGGTTGGAGTTAATTGGATTCAAGCGGTAGAGTTTAGTAAATGGAGAACTAATCGTGTAAATGAAGCGATTTTAGAAAAAAGTGGTTATCTGAAGAAAAATGCAAAAACAGATGAAGTTGATGCAGAAAGTATATTTGATACAGAAACCTATATAATAAGTCCGACTTCAGCTTATGGAGCTAAGAATGATGGGGTAGTGTTAAAGAGACCACAAGGAAGACAGGTCAAAAAAGGAGAAGAGCAAAAGAATGTATATGCAACTCGTTCTTCAGGAATTGTTTTGCCTGAATATAGGTTGCCAACTGAAGCTGAGTGGGAATATGCCGCAGCTGCAGATGTAGGTCAAAGAGAATACAATACATATAAAGGTCAGAAAAAATATCCTTGGTCTGGAAGTTACACTCGCTCAGGAAAAAGACAATCAAAAGGTGATCAGTTAGCCAATTTTAAACAAGGTAATGGTGACTACGGTGGTATAGCTGGATGGTCTGATGATGGTGCGGATATTACTAATGAGGTAAAAAAGTATCCAGCAAACGATTTTGGTTTATATGATATGGCTGGTAACGTTGCAGAATGGGTTGCGGATGTTTATCGTCCTATTATTGATAACGAAGCTAATGATTTTAACTATTTTAGAGGTAATATGTATACCAAAAATAAAATAGGTAAAGATGGAAAAGTTGAAATCGTAACTAAGGAGAGTATTAAGTACGATACTTTGAGTAACGGAAAAATTATGTCAAGAAGTTTTCCAGGTCAAATTGCACAGGTTCCGGTTGATGAACAAGAAACTTACTTGAGACAAAATTTTGACAGAAGTAATAATATTAATTATAGAGATGGAGATAAACAATCTTCAATATATTATAATTTTGGATCTTCTGAAGCTAATACTGACAAGTCAAAAACAGACATGTATAATTCTCCTAAGCATAATGTAACAGTAGATAGTTTAGGGTCAATGGTTAGGAAGTATGATAGGTCTAGTAAAAGAACAACTTTAATAAATGATGAAGTAAGAGTTTATAAGGGAGGTTCATGGAGAGATAGAGCCTATTGGTTAGATCCTGCACAAAGAAGGTATTTCCCTCAAGATATGGCTACTGATTATATCGGATTTAGATGTGCGATGTCTAAAGTAGGACCTAAGTCTGAAAAAAGAAAGTCTGCTAGAAATTAAAATAAGTTAGACAATAGTATTAATAAAAAGCCCTTTGATTAGGGCTTTTATTTTTTTAAATATGTTTTAAATGGATATTAATTACATTCATGGTTTGTTTTTGGAATCTAGTGGGGTTTCAATTGATACGCGTAAAATTGCAGTGAATTCAATGTTTGTTGCTATTAAGGGTGAGCGTTTTGATGCTAATACTTTTGCGAAAGAAGCTTTAGAAAAAGGTGCGTCATCTGTAATAATAGATAATGAGTCCTATTATATTGATGAGAGAACAATCCTAGTTGAAGATAGTTTGGTTGCTTTACAGCAGTTGGCTAGTTTTCATCGAGATTTTTTGAAATTACCTATTATAGCCCTTACAGGAAGTAATGGTAAAACAACAACTAAAGAATTAATTCAAGTAGTACTTTCGAAAAAGTATAATACAAAAGCAACAATTGGCAATCTAAATAATCATATTGGTGTACCATTGACTTTGCTAAGTTTTAACTCTGAAACTGAAATTGGTATTGTCGAAATGGGAGCAAATCACAAGAAAGAGATTGAATTTCTTTGTGAGATAGCAAAGCCTAATTATGGATATATCACAAATTTTGGGAAAGCACATTTGGAAGGATTTGGTGGTGTTGAAGGAGTAATTCAGGGGAAGAGTGAAATGTATCAATATTTATTGAAGAGTAAAGCTCTTGCATTTGTAAATTTAGAAGACACTATTCAGGTTGAAAAAACAAGGCATTTAAATTCATACACTTTTGGAGTAGGGAAGAAGAATGCAGATGTTAATATTGATTCGGTTGCAGCCAATCCGTTTGTAGAAGTAGTTTTTTCAGATATAAAAATCACCTCTCATTTAATTGGCTTGTATAATGCAAACAACTTAAATGCAGCACTAACTATAGGAAAGTATTTTAAGGTGGATGATTTGGCAATAAAAGAGGCTTTAGAAGGGTATGTTCCTGAGAATAATCGTTCGCAATTATTAACTAAGGGTTCGAATGAAATTATTTTGGATGCTTATAATGCAAATCCTAGTAGTATGTTGGTTGCTATTCAAAATTTTGTTCAGCTAGGAAAATCAAATAAGGTGATGATTCTGGGGGATATGTTTGAATTAGGTGTCGATAGTCTAAAAGAACACAAGGCTATTGTCGAATCCGATTTGATTGACGGAGAAATTGGATGTTATTTTATAGGTGAAGCTTTTTATGAAAGTAGAAATAGCAAACCTAATTTTAAATTTTACAAGACTTTTTCAGACTTTAAAGAGTATCTTCAAAATACTTCGATAACAAATAGTATAATTTTAATTAAGGGTTCTAGAGGTATGGCATTAGAACGCACATTGGAATTTTTAGGAGAATAGATATTTCTTTTAGTTATAAAATGGGTCTTTTGTTTTTAAATAAAGGACCCATTTTTTTTAGAGGTTAAATACTCATTAAAAATCCGGTTAGATTTTCCTTCTTGTTGAGTTCTAATTTTTTTCTTAATCTATAACGCGCCAATTCTACACCACCAGTCGAAATATTCATCACATCGGCAATTTCTTTGGTTGACATATTCATGAGTAGATAGGTAGCAAGATCTAATTCACGAGGTGAAATTGTTGGATATTTTTCTTTTAGTCGCTTTAAGAAATCAAAGTGTACATTTTTAATATGTTTTTCCAAATCTTTCCAACTTTTATCTGAATTAACCTCTTTGACAATACTTTTATTTAATCTGCTAAATTGAGTTTTGGTTGATTCATCAAAGGAATTTATGTTAAAATCTTTTAGCTTACTGATGATGCCATTCAAGATTTTGTTCTTTTTAACTGACTGTAATGAATTCATTACGAGCTCCTTGTCTTTCGCAAGAAGTTTCATCTGAAGTTTCTCGTTTTCCAATTTTTCAATTTCCTTGACAAGCTTGTAGCGCTCCTGTAAAATTTTGGTTTCTTTCTCCAAATATAATCTTCGCTGTTCTATTTTTTCAAAATATTTGTTTTTCCTTATTTTCATTTTTATTCGCTTACGAATAAGAATTACTGCAGCTACGGCAAGACCCAAATAGAGTATATAAGCCAAAAAATGTCGGTACCAAGGTGGGGAAACTGCAAATTCAACAGTAGTTTCATCCGATTGAATACCATAACTGTTCCTTACTTTCAATTTCATCAAATAATTACCTTCTCTCAAATTAGTATATTCCTTAATTGAATTTGTTGACCAAGCACTCCATTTTTTATCAAAACCTACTAATTTATATGAGAATTCAATGTTTTGAAGGTTTTCAAAAGCAGGTGAGGAAAAGGTAAATTTAACTTGGTTTGAACTATATGGAAACTTCAAGTCTTCCATTTTTGGGTTAATATTACTTAGATATAACGTATCTGAAGGAACGGTAAGCGTACGTATAAAAGCTTTGGGTTTTGCAATAAAATTATTTGAAGCCTTAGAATTGTAATGTGCTAAACCATCGGTTAAACCTATTAAAATATTCTCTGGGTCAATAGTATTTACGGATAAAAAATCCGGAACTAGATTGCCTGTAAGATTTGAAAAGGGAACGAGTTCATTTTTATAAATTCCTTTTTCTTTCTTCATCAATGCCCCTAATGACTGTTTAAAAATGTACCATATGTTACCTAGTCTGTCTTCATGAAAATAATCTATAGGGGAAATATTTTTGAATAATTTAGTCAAGCCCTTGTCTTCGTAGAATAATTCTTGTTCATACGAATATTTGAAAAATTGATTGTTTTTTTGAAAACAGATAGCTCCATTTAATCGTTGAAAACTTTGAATGCCTCTTGTGGAAGGCGATAGGTTTTGGTGTTTTTTGACTAATTTAATTTTAAAATCAGCTGTTAACATAAGTTGATAAACAATATCATCTTTTTTTAACCAAATACTATTCTCATCAATTTCAAAAGTTTCAACTGATTTGTTGAATCCCTTTATTCTGTTTTTAAACACCCAACCATTTGATTTTTTTTCGAATACAGAGAAGCCATTATAAGACGAGCCTATTAAATAATTAGGATTATTTGCCGATTTTCTAAATGTCCAATAACCGACATCATCACCTATTTTAGTCGATTTTCCCCCCGAAACAACCAAGGCACCTCTGTTATGAGCACATATTAATTGGTTGTCTATTACTTGAATATTCCATGCCTGTCCCGTGGTTCCTTCTACAAGAACAAAACCGTCTTCCTTAAACTGTTCGTTCCAAGAATGATAAAAAAGCCCCTGGTTAGTTGCTACATACAAATATCCATTATGAAGCACCGAAGCATAAACAGTACTGATTCCGAAACTATAGTCCATGAAAGTAAAGGGTGAACTTTCATTTACAAAGGATATTCCGTTGTCGAGACCCAGCCATAAATTATTCCTATTGTCAACAAATGAAGTAAGTACTGTATTGTTTTGAAGCCCTTTTTCGCGATTGATATGTTGAATTATCTTTCCGTTATTATCACAAATGACAACACCATTTAAAATAGAATTGATCACAATCTGATTCTTGTTTATTCTAACACCTCCAAGACAGCTGTTCTTTTTGATGAATGCATTGACATCTGTATTCCAAGGTTCTATCTTGGAATCTTTATATGTAAAAAGCCCTCTATCAAGTGTAGCTATTAATAATTCATTATTTGGCTGTTCGAATATTCCCCATATCTCAGTATTGTTTAATGCTGTAGTGCCTTTTAAAGGAAATAAGATACCTTGTTTATATTCCATTAGCCCTTGAACGACATCTTGAACATAAATTTTGTTTTTTAGCTGAAAGGAAAACTGAAATTTATTGGGTGCTTTTAGAGTGCGTAACTTATTATTTTTATAGATGTAGATTGCATTAAATGTCTGGAAAATCACCTCATCCTTGTAAAAATGTATTTTCCATATCATATCAAGTACTTCGTTTTTTTTGCTTTTTATCAAATTTGAAATAGACTGGTATATTAATTTTCCATTCGAATTTGATTCAAAATATCCAAATTCATTATATCCCCCTACAAATATTTTTCCTGAAGGAGCTATTTTTAAACTTCTCACAACAGGTATTACTGGTAATTGATATTTGGTCCACCTGACTCCGTCAAACTGTAATAGCCCACTATTGTTGGCAAAATATAAATTGCCGTTTTTGTCTTGGTTGATATTCCAATTTTGTGCTGCCCCCTTAAATTCAGACCTTTTATAGTTTGTTATTTCAGGCAAGCCAATATTTTTAATTTGACTAAAAAGGCAAGTTGTTTTTACTAGAAGTAAAATGATAAATACAGATAAACGCATAATTAAATTATAATTCAATGACTGAGTTGTTGTTTGGAAAATTAAAAAAATCGGGTTTTGTTACTATATCATTACTCATTATGAACAAAATCGAGATTTTATAAGTATTAGATAAATGTAGTGTTTTTTGTTGACTATTAACAAATTAATAACAATGCTTGTAAATATATAATATATTGTTAAACAGTGTTTTGTAATTTAATTGATGTGTTTTTGTATGGTTTAAAAATTGCTTTTGATGTGTTTTTGTAATATTTAAAAATTACTTATTCCGTAAAAAAGCATGTAGTATTGCAAGGAATTACTAAATAATTAACCAAAATTCTTATGAATATGAAATTTACAAAACAGCACTTCTTTTGCTATTTATTTATTCTATTCTCAGTTTACTTGCATGCGCAGGACGTAATTGTAAGCGGGAAAGTTTATGACGAAAACGGATTTCCTATACCAGGTGTAACGGTATTAGTGAAAGGAACCTCTACCAGTTCAATAACTGATTTTGATGGAGTGTATAAGATTAAAGCTTTAGCAAAAGCAACTTTAGAATTTACTTATTTGGGTTACAACAAAGCCCAAGAGGTAGTCAATGGAAGAACTAAGATTGACATCAAACTTAAACCATCAACCGAAAGTTTACAGGAAATTGTGGTTGTAGGTTATGGAACTCAAAAGAAAAGTGTCGTAACTGGAGCTATTTCTAGTATAAAAGCTACTGATTTAGAAGATCTACCAATTACTAGAGTAGAGCAATCCTTACAAGGAAGGGTTTCAGGTTTGACAATTGCTGCTAATTCGGGGCAACCAGGTTCGTCTTCAACCATTAGGGTTCGAGGTGTTACTACTTTTGGAAGCAATGAACCATTATGGGTTGTTGACGGAGTAGTTGTTGATGCTGGAGGAATTGGGTTCCTTAATCAATCGGATATTGCTTCGATAGAAGTATTAAAAGATGCTGCTTCGCAAGCTATTTATGGTGCAAGAGCTGCGGCTGGTGTTATACTTGTAACAACCAAAAAAGGAAAATCAGGAAAAATCAATGTGAGTTACAGTGGCTATACTGGAGTATCTGCTCCAGCTAGGAAATTAAACTTGTTAAATGGAAGTGAGTATGCTACTTTGATGAATGAGGCTTCGGTTGCAGGTGGTGGAGCTATAAAATTCCCAAACCCAAGTTCTTATGGTGAAGGAACGGATTGGCAGTCCGCTATTTTTAACAATAGTGCCAAACGAGTTGGACATGAATTAAGTTTAAGTGGTGGAAATGATGTGTCAACATTCTATTTGTCTTTTGGGATTTTAGACCAAGAAGGTATTGTCACTACTGATATTTCAAATTATATCAGAAAAAACATTCGATTGAACTCTACTCACAAAATCAGTAAAAAAATTACTTTGGGACAAACTTTAGGGTATTCTAGAGAAAAAAATGTTGGATTAGGGAATACCAATAGTGAGTTTGGAGGTCCATTGAGTTCTGCAATTAATCTTGATCCATTAACTCCTATTGTAGTGACAGATCCTGTTGTTGCTAATCAATCACCGTATACTAATAATGGTGCTATTAGAGATGCTAATGGTAATCCTTACGGAATTTCGTCTCTTGTTGGTCAAGAAATGTCAAATCCACTGGCGTATGTTCAAACTAGATTAGGTAACTACGGATGGTCTGATAATTTTGTTGGAAATGCATATTTAGAATATGAGCCAATAAGTGGCTTGAAATTCAGGTCTACTCTTGGAGGGAAATTAGCGTATTGGGGTGGTGAAAGTTTTACACCTGTATCCTACTTAAACGCTACAAATATTACAGCCCAAAATAATATTTCAAGAAACACAAATACTGGTTTTGGTTGGAATATAGAAAATATCGCTTCGTATTCAAAACGTATTAAAGATCATAATTTTAGTGTCTTAGTAGGTCAAGGTGCTTATGTTGATAATATTACAAGCGGTAGTGGTGTAACTTATTTTGATATTCCAGTTACTAGTCATGAAGATGCTTCGTTTAATTTTAGTGTTCCAACAGATCAAATTAGCGCTTATGCCTATACTGGTTCAGAGCACATAGTGACATCATTGTTTTCAAGATTAAATTATGATTATAACGAAAAATACTTGTTTACAGGTATTATTCGTAGAGATGGGTCTTCACGATTTGGATCAAATAATAAGTACGGGACATTTCCATCATTCTCATTAGGATGGGTGCCTTCAAAAGAAGCATTTTGGAAAGATAATGACGTAATCAATCAATTGAAATTTAGAGGAGGTTATGGAGTTACAGGTAGTGATGCTATTGGAGATTTTAGATATTTAGCTACTGTAGGTGGAGGAAGAAATTACACCATTGGTACTTCTGGATCTGTAACTATTGGAAACAGCCCTAATGCTCCTTCAAATCCTGACTTGAAATGGGAAGAGACTAGTCAAGCTAATATTGGTTTTGATGCTACACTTTTTCATGATTTTAATCTAGCAGTAGATTTATATGATAAAAAAACTAGCGGAATTTTGCAAGATGTTACCATCCCTGGTTATGTTGGTTCAACTGGAAATCCTGTTGGGAACGTTGCCGACATGCAAAACAGAGGAATTGATTTAGAATTGGGTTACCGAAAAAAAATCGGACAAGTAAATCTGTCGGTTAATACCAATGTATCTTATTTAGAAAACAAAGTGACTAACTTAGGAAATGGTATTGATTTCTTATCTGGTGGACAAACCATTCAATCGAGTACTTATCCTATTACAAGAGTTCAAGTAGGACAGCCTTATAATGCTTTTTATGGTTTTAAAACAGAAGGTATTTTTCAAAATCAAACACAAATTAACGAATACAAAAATACATCTGGTGGGTTGATTCAACCAAATGCAGTTCCTGGAGATTTCCGTTGGAAAGATGTTAATGGAGATGGTCAAATCACATCTGATGATAGAGAATTTTTAGGAAGTCCAATACCTAAATATACTTTTGGTTTCACAATCAATTTAGATTATAAAAATTTCGATTTGCTAGTTTTTGCTCAAGGGGCTAGTGGAAATAAAATTTTTCAAGGATTGCGCAGACTAGATATTGGAAATGCTAATTATCAAACTACTGCTTTAGGACGTTGGACAGGTGAAGGAACTTCAAATACTTTTCCAAGATTAACAACTAATGACACGAATAAAAACTTTAATAACCCGTCAGATTTTTATTTAGAAGATGGTGATTATTTAAGATTTAAAACGATTCAATTAGGATACTCTTTGCCAACAGATGCAATTGGCAAAGTAGGTTTGAATAAAACTAGAATTTATTTAACAGCGGAGAACTTATTCACTTTTACAAAATATTCTGGATATGATCCTGAAATTGGAGGAAGTGTAATGGGAATTGATAGAGGATTTTATCCGCAAGCTAGAACATTTATGTTGGGTGTTAATTTACAATTTTAAAAAAGATAATATTATGAAACTTAAAAATATAAAATTTTCACTTATTGCTTCTGTTGTGCTTTTTACAGCAACTTCATGCAGTGAGGAATTTTTGAATGTGGAGCCAAAAGGGACTGCATTAGAGGACAATTATTATACAAACGAATCGGAAGCTTATTCTGGACTTATTGCCGTTTATGATGTTATAGGAAAACAATCTAGGGGATTTGAAAATATGCTTACCATGTTAAATGCAGGTTCTGATGACTTTTTTGCTGGTGGTGGTGGTGCTACTGACGGAACAGGAATTCAATCTTTTTCTGATTATACTATTAGTCCATCTACTATTCCTGCAAGTTATTGGAATGATTTTTACCAAGGTATTTTTAGAGCCAATATTTTGCTTAAAAAATTGCCAAATGTACCAATGGATGAGGCCACTAAAGTAAGATTTACGGCTGAAGCTAAAGTATTGCGAGCCTACTATTACTTTGAGTTGGTTCGAACTTTTAAAAATGTACCCTTAATTACAGAGCCAATTGCAACGACTGAAATATACAATGTTGTACAAGCAACTCCTGCTGCAGTATATGCTCAAATAGAGAAAGATTTGAATGAAGCATTGCCTAATTTACCTAACACCATCACTAATGTAGCTACTGAAGGGGGACGTTTTTCTAAAGGTTCTGCTCAAGCTTTATTAGGTAAAGTGTATTTGTATGAAGGGAAAAAGACTGAAGCTGCTGCTGCCTTAGCTGCTGTAAATGGAACACCAGGTGGTACCAGTCAATATGGATATAAATTGTTGAGCAAATTTTCGGATTTATGGACTATTAGCAACAAGTTTAATACTGAATCTATTATCGAAATTACTCATACTGACAAAAGTAATGCTGATTGGGGCTTTTGGGGATCAGGAGCCGATGAAGGAAATACTGTAAATGTAATGGTAGGACCTAGAAGTTATTCTAGAACATCAGGCTCTACTGCACCAGACTATGCTTCAGGTTGGAGTTTTAACCCTGTAACTCAAAATTTATACGATGCTTTAAAATCAGATCCTCGTTTTGATGCGACTATTATGGATATGAAAGCATTAAAAGATGCTGGACAAGCAGATTATTCTCCTGGGTATAAAGATACAGGTTACTTCTTGAAAAAATTTATGCCATTAAACTCTGATGTTTCAACAGGTGGTGGAGCCTCTGCTTTAAATTATAAGCAAAATATATACGCTATGCGTTTGGCTGATACTTATTTGATGGAAGCCGAAGCGCTTGGTGCAACAGGAACAAGAGCACAGGCTTTGTTAGATG
The DNA here is from genome assembly GCF_034119845.1 of Flavobacterium sp. NG2. Lineage (NCBI taxonomy): Bacteria > Pseudomonadati > Bacteroidota > Flavobacteriia > Flavobacteriales > Flavobacteriaceae > Flavobacterium > Flavobacterium sp. NG2. The sequence continues at coordinate 1,360,540 of NZ_CP139420.1, forward strand.
CTGTTAGAGCTAGAGTTGGTTTGTCATCTGTACCTGTTTCTATGGATGCTATCCTAGCAGAAAGAAGATTAGAGTTGGCAGGAGAAGGTCATAGATGGTTTGATTTAGTGAGAACAGGAAAAGCAGCTACAGCATTAGCAAGTAGAGGTTTTACAGCTGGGAAAAATGAAATTTGGCCTATTCCTTTAAAAGAATTGGAAAACACTAAAATTGTTCAAAATCCTAATTACAACTAATCGTAAAAATTAAAGAAGATGAAATTAAAAATAGTTTTAAATAAAGGAATTTACCTAATGTTTGCTTTGGCAACATTAGGTATACTTAATAGTTGTCAACCTGATGAAGTAGGTAATGGCAACGGGTTAACAGATGCTAATGTGGATGCCTCATTCACTATAACTCCTGTTGCGGGAGCAGTAAATAAATATACTCTAAGTGCTCAGACTAATAATGTACTGGCTTCAAAATGGGATGTTGGCGAGGGTGAATATGCAGGTAAAATGATTGAAACCGTTTCCTTCCCTGACGCTGGTACTTATACAATCGTTCATACTGCAATTGGTAAAGGTGGAGCAACAAAAACAGCTACTAAGCAGATTGTAGTGGCAACTTCAGATCCTGTGGCTGGGAATATAATTCAAGGAGGAAAATTTGAAAGCGCCACAGACCATGCTAAATGGACAATTTTGAACATAAGTGCTTCAGGAGCGGCTTGGACGTTTAATAATGGTAGTGCTACCATAAAAGGCGGAGGTTGGAGTCAACAAGGGATTTACCAAGCTGTTCAAGTTCAGGCCAATAAAGATTACAAAATTGATATGAAAGTATCTGGTAGTGGCGCATCAAACACTTGGTTTGAAGTATTTGTTTCCAAAACGGCTCCTGTTCAAAATTCGGATTATAGTGCCGATGGTAAAAGAATGGGACTAAGTACTTGGGACGGATGTGGTAATGCTCCATTTTCAGGAAAATTATCCGTAGTGGGTTGTACTGGATCTGGAAACACCGTTCGTTTTACAGAAGCAGGAACTGTTTATTTAGTCATTAAATGCGGAGGTGAAAACATAGGTACTACAGGAATTTCAATTACTAATGTTGAAATGAGAGGTAGTAATTAAGATTAGTTAGTTTGTGGTTAGTTGGTTAAATAGCCTATACTCTTTTTAGATATAGGCTATTTTCAAAATTCAACGACTCATTAACATTTAACCATACACTAAATATCTCGTTTACAAAATTTTACAAACGAATAATTAGGTGTTAAATTTAAAATAAATGAAAAATAATAGCTTAAAAATCATGGTATTGCTTTTTTCCTTTAGTGCTTTTGCTCAACAGCAATTGTCTAAAAAGGAACAGCAAGCTTATGTTATTAATGGAAAAAAAATAACTGTTTATACCACTGCAGATAGCACAAACTTAAGATTAGCTCATACTGACAATCTGGTTTTTACACCGGCAAAACAGCCACTTGAAACAGAGGTTTGTGTTTTTGTTGAGCCGTCAAAAACATTCCAAACTTTTTTAGGAATTGGTGGTGCCATAACTGATGCTAGTGCAGAAGTTTTTGCCAAACTAAACAAAGCCAAACAACAAGAATTATTAAATGCCTATTATGACAAAGAAAAAGGAATTGGATATTCTTTATTAAGAACAACCATCCACAGTTCAGATTTCAGTAGTCATAGTCACACCTATATAAAAGAAGGTGATAAAGAATTGAAAACCTTCTCTATAGAGCATGACAAGCAATATCGCATTCCGATGATTAAGGAAGCTATAAAAACTGCTGGCGGAAAATTACTTACTTATGCTTCGCCATGGAGTCCACCTGCTTTTATGAAAAGCAATAACGATATGCTAAAAGGGGGTACATTGTTACCGGAATATTACCAAACTTGGGCTAACTACTACACTAAATTTATCAAGGCTTATGAAAAAGAAGGCGTACCAATTTGGGGGCTTACCATTCAAAATGAGCCAATGGCTCTTCAAATCTGGGAGTCTTGCATTTATAGTGCTGAGGCTGAAAGAGATTTTCTTAAAAATCATTTAGGGCCAACCATGAAAAAAGAAGGTTTGGCAGATAAAAAAATTATTGTTTGGGATCATAACCGCGACTTGATGACTCACAGAGCCAATACTATTTTTTCTGATCCTGAAGCTTCAAAGTACGCTTGGGGAATTGGGTACCATTGGTATGAAAAATGGTCAGGTGGAACACAAATGTTTGACAATGTGAGAGCAGTGTATGAAGCTTTTCCATCAAAAAATATTTTATTCACCGAAGGATGTATCGAAAAATTTGATGCAAAAAAATACCAATACTGGCCTAATGCAGAGCGATACGGTACTGATATGATTAATGATTTCAATAACGGAACGGTAGGTTGGACAGACTGGAATATTTTATTAGACCAAAACGGAGGTCCAAATCATGTAGGTAATTTATGTTTCGCACCTATTCATGCTGATACTAACACGGGAGAATTAATCTATACTCCTTCTTATTACTATTTAGGTCATTTCTCTAAATTCATTCGTCCTAATGCCAAAAGAGTAAACTCGGCAGTTAGTAGAAGTAGTTTGTTAAGTACGTCTTTCCTTAATACTGATGGTAAAATGGTTACTGTAGTAATGAATCAATCTGATAAAAAAATCACTTATAGTTTATTTGTTGGTTCTGAGAAAACGGTGCTAGAGATTCCAGCACATGCCATTCAAACTTTAATTTACTAAAAACTATCCAAATGAATCAAAATCTAAGTCTGTTGTTTAGAAAAACCTTATTTCTAGGAGTTATCCTTTTGCAAATAAACTGCTCATCTGCTAGTGATACTATCGTAGAGACTATCCCTCCTGTAACAATAACGAATGATGTTGATTTTTGGTTAACTAAAGGAGATCAAAGCGTAAAACTGAGCAAACAATCAGGAGTTTTGGGTTTTGGCAATAGTGTGAATGGTTATGCCACTATCGAAGTAAATGAATCACAAAAATACCAAACCGTTGATGGATTTGGATACACACTAACAGGCGGAAGCGCTGAAGTGATTAACCAACTAACGGCTATTAAGAAAAAAGAGCTTCTTCAAGAATTATTTGGTAACAATGACAATTCAATTGGGGTGAGTTATCTCCGACTTAGTATTGGTGCTTCAGACTTGAACTCCTCTCCATTTACGTATAATGATTTACCTAATGGAGAAACGGATTTGAGTTTATCAAAATTTAGTTTAGATCCTGACAGAATTGGGGTTATTGCACTGTTAAAAGAAATTCTATTGATTAATCCAACTATTAAAATAATAGCGACCCCTTGGTCTGCCCCTGTTTGGATGAAAGATAATGCTAGTTTTATTGGAGGTCATTTGCAAACAAAATATTACGAGGTATATGCCCAATACTTTGTAAAATACATTCAACAAATGAAAGCCGAGGGTATAACCATAGATGCTGTTACACCTCAAAACGAACCTTTGCACGGCGGTAATAATCCGAGCATGGAGATGTCTGCGTTAGAACAGACCAATTTTATAAAAAACAATTTAGGGCCTGCTTTTAGGGCAGCAAATATTAATACAAAAATTATTGCTTACGATCACAATTGTGATACGATTCAATATGCTACTGCAGTGCTGAGTGATACAAGCGCATCCACTTTTGTAGATGGAACGGCTTTTCACTTATACGCTGGTGACATTAGTGCCTTAACTGCGCTTCACGATGCGTTTCCTGCTAAGAATGTATATTTCACGGAACAATTCACCGCTTCCAATGGCGATTTTAAAGGGGATTTAAAATGGCATTTAAAAAATGTGATTATTGGTTCTATGCGTAATTGGAGCAAAAATGCATTGGAATGGAATTTAGCCAATTCGCGCACTTTTGGTCCACATACGCCTGGCGGCTGTACCACATGCAAAGGAGCTTTGACAATACATTCTAGCGAAAACTTTGAACGCAATGTGGCTTATTACATTATTGCTCATGCCTCAAAATTTGTTCCTGCTGGTTCTATCAGAATAGGTAGCAATGTAAGTGGAAACTTAAACAATGTAGCTTTTCTCACGCCTACAGGAAAAAAAGTGCTACTAGTAGAAAATGACGGGACTACCACTGAGGTATTTAATATTAAGTCTAATGGAAAATGGATTACCACTTCCTTAGATGGGGGTTCAGTAGGCACTTACACTTGGTGATGACATGGCAACCACAATAAATTAAAAAAAAATGAAGAAATTAACTTTATTCATATCCATATTCCTTTCAATTAGCTCTTTTGGTCAAGGTTTCTTGCACCGAAAGGGGCAAAATATCGTAGATGGAAATGAGCAAAATATAATTCTGAGAGGCCTAGGTTTAGGAGGCTGGATGGTTCAAGAAGGCTATATGCTGAAGACCGATAAATTTGCCGGACCACAATATGCTATCAAACAAAAAATTGCCGATTTAATTGGTGAAAAAGCTACTGATGATTTCTATAAAGCGTACAAAGAAAATGGGATTACAAAAAGAGATTTCGATTCGCTAGCAGCTTGGGGATTTAACTCTGTTCGATTGCCTATGCATTATAATCTCTATACTTTACCAATCGAACAGGAAAAAGTAGCAGGAGTAAACACCTGGCTTGAAGAGGGGTTTACCATGACAGATAATCTATTGAAATGGTGTGAAGCTAATAAACTCTATTTGATTTTAGACCTTCATGCTGCTCCCGGAGGTCAAGGAAAAGATGCTAATATATCGGATTACGACACCACTAAACCTTCTTTATGGGAAAGCAAAGCCAATCAAAATAAAATGATTGCTTTTTGGAAAAAAGTAGCCCTTCGTTATAAAGATAATCCATGGATTGGGGGGTATGACATTATCAATGAACCCAATTGGAACTTTACAGGAACCAATGATAATGGATGCGATGAAACGTCAAATGCACCTTTAAGAGCGCTTCAACTTAATATTACAAAGGCAATAAGAGAAGTCGACACGAATCATATAATTTTTATTGAGGGTAATTGCTGGGGAAATAATTACAATGGAATCTTTCCGCTTTGGGATGATAATATGGCATTAAGTTTTCATAAATATTGGAATTACAACAATCAAAAAGCTATTCAAAAAATGCTGGATTACCGAGCGCAATATAACGTTCCAATCTGGTTGGGAGAAAGTGGCGAAAATTCGAATGTATGGTTCAAAGAGGCTATTTCATTAGTAGAATCAAATAATATTGGATGGGCTTTTTGGCCAATGAAGAAAATAGAAAATACAGCGGGAATTACATCAGTGACTAAAACCCCTGATTATGAAGTCCTATTGCAATACTGGAAAAATGGTGGTGAGAAACCGAGTCCAGATTTTGCTAAAAATGCCTTGATGCAAATGGCGGATAATTACAAAATGGAAAACCTAACCATCAAGCGTGATGTTATTGACGCGATGTTCAGGCAAGTCCAAACAAATGAAACCAAAGCTTATAAAAAACATATTTTACCAGCTAAAGTATTTGCTACGGACTATGATTTGGGTACCAATGGCTTTGCTTATTTCGATAAAGATGTAGCCAATTACAAAGTAGATACTGGAATTTTTGAAGCTTGGAATAAAGGAGATACCATGCGAAATGATGGCGTTGATATTTTGCCTTCTACCGATGAAGTTTCAAATGGCTTTCAAGTTTCTTTTATCGAAAACGGTGAGTGGCTGCAATACACAGTAGAATCAAAAACAGCTGATACTTATGATGTTGCCATTCGCTATTCAAATGCAAAAAAAGATGGGAAATTATTTTTTGAAATAAATAACAAAAGGAAATCAAGTATAATATTACCCGCCACAGCGAGCGATTCTATATGGAAGACAGTAATAATCCAAGATGCACAACTAAATAAAGGAGTAAATAAAATCAAAGTTGTTTTTGAAAAAGGAGGTTTCAATCTAAACTACTTTGATTTTATAAAAGACAAAAAATAATATTACAGGTTTTAACTCAACAAATAAGAATAACAACAAAATAAAAACATTTAAATGAAAAATTTTGCCAAAAGAATTATATCGTTAACCCTAGTGTTACTTTATACACTACAGTCTTGTAGTAGTAGCGGAGACTCTACTGATGATGCTGCTTTGCTAACACCATCAAATTTGTCCATTAGTGCTACTGTTGTTGGGGCAACTACAGCTAATCCAAATGGGGATGGTAGTGGAATAGTGAATTTTAAAATCTCGGCTAACAATGCTACTTCATATAAAATTTTGGTAGATGGAAAAACCGTAGAACAAACAACAACTGATTATTCACATACTTTCACAACTTCTGGAACCAATACGTATGTCATTTATGTTTCAGCCTATAATGGAACGAATTTCATTAGTAGCAGTACTACGGTTGCCGTTACAGTTGCATCAAAATTAGTTTGGTCAGAGGAATTCAACGTTGATGGCGCGCCTAACAGTGCTATTTGGGGATATGATTTAGGTGACGGAAATGGTTGGGGTAATAACGAATCTCAATATTATACTTCTAGACCTGAAAATATCATTGTTCAAAATGGTGTTTTAAAAATTAAAACCATTAAAGAAAGCTATATGGGAAGTAGTTATACTTCTGCCCGATTAAAATCACAAGGGAAATTTTCTTTTAAATATGGTAAGATAGAATTTAGAGCTAAACTACCTGAAGGTAAAGGAACATGGCCTGCACTATGGATGTTAGGTGATAATATTGGAACTGTTGGTTGGCCGGCTTGTGGTGAAATCGATGTGATGGAGCATGTAGGGAATAGTTTGAATAAGATTCATGGTTCTTTGCACTCACCAGGACGTTTTGGAAATACTCCGGATACGGCTACAACATTAATTGAAAATGCGACCACTGAGTTTCATATTTACAGCGCTGATTGGACTGCGAATTATATTAAATTTTATGTTGACAACAAGCTGTTCTATACTTTCACAAATTCAAGTAGTTTTCCTTTCAATCAGAATTTCTTCTTGATTCTTAACACGGCCATCGGTGGAAATTTTGGTGGAGCAATTGATCCTAATTTCACTTCATCAACTTTTGAAATTGATTATATCCGAATTTTTAATTAAAGTTTTTTTGCCAGTTTTAGCACAGCTTAATCTGCAAAAACAACAAATGCTATTCAACTACTTCAGAAAAATGGTTGTACAGAAAGCTACATTTTAAAAACAGAAAGAATAAATTTCACTACTATGAAAAGAAAAATAACGGTTGGTTTTTTAATGCTCTCTTTTTTTGCTTTTTCGCAACAAAATACGATTGATCAAAAGGTAAATGCCTTATTGAAAAAAATGACCATTGAGGAAAAAATAGGACAACTGAATCAATACACAGGTGACAACCAAGCCACTGGACCCATCACCATAAACCCGAATAAGGAAGCCGAAATTAAACAAGGCTTAATAGGTTCTATGTTGAATGTTTTGGGAACAAAATACACCCGACAGTATCAGGAACTGGCTATGCAATCCAGACTTAAAATTCCTTTGCTTTTTGCTCAGGATGTTATACATGGGTACAAAACATCCTTCCCTATTCCACTGGCAGAGGCAGCGAGCTGGGATTTAGCAGCTATGGAACTGTCTGCAAGAGTGGCTGCAACTCAGGCAGCCGCTTCAGGAATTCATTGGACATTTGCTCCTATGGTTGATATTGGCAGAGATCCTCGTTGGGGACGCGTGATGGAAGGTGCTGGAGAAGATACCTATTTAGGTTCAAGAATTGCTGCGGCACGAGTAAAAGGAATTCAAGGAAAATTAGGCGATGTCAATTCGGTACTGGCCTGTGTGAAACATTTTGCGGCTTATGGAGCTGCTATTGGCGGTAGAGATTACAACTCGGTTGATATGAGTGAGCGAATGTTATGGGAAACTTATTTACCTCCTTTCAAATCGGCTTTGGATGCTGGGGCAGCTACCTTTATGAATTCGTTTAATGATCTCAACGGAATTCCTGCTACTGGAAATAAATACTTGCAGAGAGACATCCTGAAAGGAAAATGGAACTTTCAAGGATTTGTGGTTTCAGACTGGGGTTCTATTGGCGAAATGGTAGCTCATGGATATGTGAAAGACAATAAGGAAGCGGCTTTGTCAGCCATTACAGCCGGAAGCGACATGGATATGGAAAGTAACGCTTACCGATATAATTTGGCACAATTGGTTAAAGAAAACAAAGTTTCAATTACTCTTATTGATGATGCTGTAAGAAGAATTCTGCGCAAAAAATTTGAGTTGGGTTTATTTGAAGACCCCTATAAATATTGTAATACCGAAAGAGAGCAACGCGAATTGAACAATCCTGAGCACAGAAAAATTGCCAGAGAAGTTGCTGCCAAAAGTATTGTTCTTTTGAAAAATGAAAACGACTTATTGCCTATTGCCAAAAGCACAAAAAAAATTGCTTTTATAGGTCCAATGGTCAAAGAGCACAAAGCCAATATGGGGTTTTGGGCGGTAGATTTACCCGAAGTTGATTATAATAAAGAGATTGTTTCACAGTGGGAAGGACTAAAAAACAAAGTAGGTAAAAACGCGGAACTTTTGTATGCCAAAGGTTGTGAAATCGATGATAATAACAAAGAAGGCTTTGCCGAAGCTGTGGCGACTGCCATGAAAGCAGACGTTGTGATTTTAAGTATTGGTGAACGATGGGATATGAGTGGCGAAGCCAAAAGCCGTTCCAATATTCATTTGCCTGGAGTTCAAGAAGAATTAGTCAAAGCAATTCAGGCAACAGGAAAGCCAGTGGTGGTTTTGATAAACGCTGGAAGACCGTTGGTGTTCAATTGGACTGCTGATAGTGTTCCAGCCATTCTTTATACTTGGTGGTTGGGTAGCGAAGCTGGAAATGCAATTGCCGATGTTTTATTTGGTGATTACAATCCTTCGGCTAAGTTACCGATGACTTTCCCAAGAGATGAAGGTCAAATTCCTATTTATTACAATCATTTTAATACAGGAAGACCCGCACCAAACGACACTGCAACGCATTATGTTTCTGCTTATATCGATTTGAAAAATAGTCCTAAATTTCCTTTTGGTTTTGGATTGAGCTATACGCAATTTGAGTATTCTAATTTGAAGTTGTCTCAAACAAAGATGAAAAAGAATGAAACAATCGAACTAGCATTCCAATTAAAAAATACAGGAAAAGTTGCTGGAGAAGAAGTTGTTCAACTCTATTTGAGAGATAAAGTAGGATCGGTAGTAAGACCCGTTATCGAACTCAAAGATTTCCAAAAAATTAAATTAAATCCAGGAGAAACAAAAACAATCCGTTTTAGTATCAACAAAGAAAAATTATCCTTCTACGGTAAAGATTTGAATTGGATAGCTGAACCTGGCGATTTTGATTTAATGATTGGTTCGTCGTCAACAGATATTAGATTAAAAACTATTTTTGAGCTAATTGAATAAAATAAATATTGATTATTCTCTTTTGTTTCTACTCCATTATTCGTAATGGAGTTTTTCTGGATCAAGTCAAAAAGTTGTGGGGAAATATTAAATTTCGATATTTGTGTTTTAAATTAAATGCAAATGAAAGATTCCTTAGTTGAACTTCTCAAGTTATTGTTGCCAGAAATTATCGTTGATTATTTTGAACTTACTTCTTATGAAAAAGGTGAAGAAATTCTTCATTTATACTTAAAAGAGATTAATTCGATTCCAAAAGAATACCGTCAAAACAAATTAAGTTCAAAAGGTTTTTTTGATGAGATAACTGTTCAAGATTTTCCAATACGTGGACATCAAGTGTACCTACACATTACTCGTAGAAGATGGCTTAACGAAGATACTGGACAAGTTGTATTTAGAGATTGGAATTTAGTAGCAGACGGAACTCGGGTAACACAGGAGTTTGCGTCTTTTTTAAAAGAAATCAATAGATTCAAAGCCTAATGATTGTAATGCTATCGCCTCTTTCTATGGTGTCAAAGGCAAAAACCTACTATATCAATACAAGGATTTCTTAAGTGATTTTAAAATCTGGAATCAAAAAGCACATGCGAAACAATGGCTTATTTTTCCTGAAAACATTGGAAAACGGTTATCTATTGATGAAACCTCTCTTTCTAATGGCGAGCTTTACACCGTTTTAACAAACAAAGCTGCTAACGGTAGAAAAGGCACTATAGTAGCGATGGTTGCTGGAACAAAAGCAGAAACAGTAATTGCAATTATTGAAAAAATCCCTCTTAAACAACGAAACCTAGTTAATGAAATAACATTGGACATGGCTGGTAATATGGGATTAATTGCTAAAAAATGTTTTCCTAAAGCAATACAAGTGACCGACCGCTTTCATGTTCAAAAACTTGCCACTGAAGCTTTGCAAGAGATCAGAATTAAACACCGATGGAAAGCTATAGACCAAGAAAACGAAGCAATGGAACAAGCTAAAAGCAGCAAAACGAAGTATGAACCAAAAATATTAACCAACGGCGATACCCTCAAACAACTACTAGCTAGGAGTCGTTATTTTTTATACAAAAACAAATCAAAATGGTCTCAGAACCAAAAAGAACGTGCGGACTTATTATTCAATTTATATCCCGATATTCATAAAGCATACAATCTAACACAAGACTTACGCAATATCTTTGAAAACACAACTGATAAAATAATTGCTTTTACTAGACTGGCCAAATGGCATGAAAAAGTAAATCAATCAGGATTTAAGTCTTTCAACACAATATCTCGAACCATAACCAATCATTATCAAAACATATTAAACTATTTTGACAACAGAAGTACTAATGCTTCGGCAGAATCCTTCAATGCCAAAATAAAAGCTTTTAGGTCGCAGTTTAGAGGAGTTAGAAACATTGAGTTTTTCCTTTTTAGGCTAACTAATATTTATGCTTAATTTTTGTCGCTCCACAGGTTTTAGGATTGATCCGTTTTTCTTTTGGTCTTATTTATATTCCCTAATCCCCAACTTTTGTTCCTGATCCGGATTGATCCCTGATTGATCCTTTTTTATTAATAAAAAGTGAGCAAAAAAAAACTTCTCAATTTCTTGAGAAGTTTTGTGGGCGATGAGGGGTTCGAACCCCCGACCCCCTCGGTGTAAACGAGGTGCTCTGAACCAGCTGAGCTAATCGCCCTATTTTATTAGGTTGCTATCATTTTGTGATTGCGAGTGCAAATATAAGACTCTTTTTTGTATTTGCAACTATAAAACTCAAAAAAATTAAAGTATTTCTGCAACTACAAAGGTACTACCACCTACATAAATAAAGTCATCACTCTCTGCTTGTTTTATAGCGTTTTCGTAAGCTTCTGGTATTGAGTTGAATGTTTTTCCTTTAAGTCCGTTTTCTGTTGCTTTTTCGAATAGAATTTTAACATCTAAACCTCTTGGATTATTTGGTTTTGAAAAGTAATAAATAGCATTTTTTGGCAATAAAGGTAAAATAGCCTCTAGGTTTTTGTCGTTTACAACTCCAAAAACAATATGTAACCTATTAAAATTCTCTTTTTGAATTTGATTGAATACAATGTTAAGTCCTTCTTTGTTATGAGCAGTGTCGCAAACTATTTTGGGCGAACTTCCTAATTGCTGCCATCTACCTTGAAGGTTGGTGTTATTAGTCACATTTAGTAGACCTTTTTTGATTTGTTCTTCTGAAACCGCTATTCCGTTATTAGATTTCAAAACGGCAATAGCCTGTAAAACGGTTTTTTTATTAAAAACTTGATAGTCTCCAAGTAAATCAGATGGGAAAGTCTCTGAAATTAATTCAGAAGCAAAATAAATGGCAGCATTTTTTTCTTTGGCTTTTTCAATAAAAACAGCTTTGGTTTCTGGAGTGTATTCCCCAATTACTACCGGTGTTTTTTCTTTTATAATTCCTGCTTTTTCACCAGCAACAAGTTCGAGTGTATTTCCTAAAAACTGTACGTGGTCTAATCCAATGTTTGTTATTACCGAAAGGAGAGGGGAGATGATATTAGTAGCGTCAAGTCTTCCGCCCATACCAACTTCAATGATGGCTAAATCAATCTTTTCTTTTTCGAAATAATCAAAGGCAAGTCCAACACTCATTTCGAAAAAACTGATGTCATTTGTTTCAAAGTAAGATTTGTTTTTGGCAATGAATTCGCAAACAAATGCTTCACTAATTTCTTGACCGTTAATTTTTATACGTTCTCTGTAATCCTTTAAATGAGGTGAAGTGTATAGGCCAACTTTGTATCCAGCTTCTTGTAATATGGAAGCTAGCATGTGTGAGGTGGAGCCTTTGCCATTTGTTCCAGCAATATGAATGCACTTTAGGTTTTCTTGTGGATTGTTAAGGTGGTTGGCAAGTGCTTTTATGTTGGTTAAATCTTCCTTATAAGCAGTGGCTCCTTGTGTTTGATACATAGGGAGCTGATTAAACATCCATTGGGTTGTTTCTTGATAATTCATTTTGTTGTTGATTGTACTGAAATCAATATTTTTTTTAAAGGATTTATTCCCCTAATTTGAAGTTTACCGTAATGAACCCAATTTGTGTTTCAGGTGCATTACTGTCTGGTTGCCATTTGTATTTCCTAGCTGTTGCTAGAGCAGGTTCTATCAGGCAAGGATTCGTATTTGTGGTTCCTTTAGTGTATTTAGCTGCAATTACATTTCCATTTCGATTCACTGTAATTTGTACCACTACAGTCCCTGATTCGTTACATTTTTGAACTTCTTTACCTCTTGAACTTATGGTGCGCCCATTAAGTCCCCAGCCACTGTTTCCTCCAGCTCCAGTTCCAGAACCATAGTAAGTATTCGCGTATGGATCACCGTTTAAGCTTCCTTTATCTCCTGCTTTATCATCATTCCCCTCGCCACCTTTTGCTTTTCCGTCTGATTTTGGTCCGTTGATTAAGCTGGATAATGCATCAGTGGTACTTTTTGAAGGTTTTGGACTTTCAACTGGTTTTTGTTTTACTTCTTCTTTGGCAACTTCTTTGGTAGGTTCCACTTTTTTTGCCTTTTTCATAACAACTGCTTCCTCCATGTCTTGCGAAATAACATCATCGTCACTTGACCTTGATGGTTTTGCAGCCGTAGGAGTGGGAGCAGATTGGATAGCTTCTTTGGGTTGAATTTCGCCTGCACCAAATTCAGTTGTGCCAAAATTGATGGCAATTCCGTTTTCAGGTGGTGGATCAAGAGAAGTTAAGCCTAGATAAAAAAACAAGATCAATAGTATCACAAAAATGGTTGATGTGATAACAAATGATTTTTTTTCTTCTTCTGTTTCTAAATATTTCATGTAGAATTAATCTGTTTTTTGAAGGTCAAATAGGTTTATTTTGGGCGTACCGCTAAAACAACTTTAATTTGATTTCTGTTAGCAATATCTAAAACATTAACTGCTTTTTCAATTGGAACACCTTCTTCGGCTCTCAATATAATTGCTTTTGAATTGTCACTTGAGAATATCCCCAGTAGTTTAGATTCCAAATCAGATTCTAAAACAGGCTCTTTGTCAATAAAAAACTCTAATTTTTTATTAATACTTACTGCTATGTTTTTGTTGCTATCTGTTTTTCCTTTTGCTTTAGGTAATACTAAGTCTAATGCGTTGGTAGTTACCATGGTTGATGTTAGCATGAAAAATATCAATAGTAAGAATACAATATCAGTCATGGAAGACATATTGAATTCGGCACTTACTTTATTTCGTCCTCTAATATTCATAATTAAGCTGGGTCATTTAATAAGTCCAAGAAATCAACGGCATTAGCTTCCATTTGGTGAACTAGTTTGTCTGTTTTTACTACCAAATGATTATAACCTATATAAGCAATTAGACCTACGACTAATCCTGCAACAGTAGTTGTCATTGCGGTGTATATTCCTTCTGATAAAGCACCCACTTCAATTTGGCCACCAGAAGTTGCCATTTTATGAAAAGCTTGAATCATACCTACCACCGTTCCTAGGAAACCAGTCATTGGTCCAGCTCCAGAGATTGTGGCTAGAATACTAATATTTTTTTCTAGTTTATATATTTCCAGTTTTCCAGCATTTTCAATAGCGGTGTTAATGTCATCAAGAGGCTTCCCAATTCTAGAAATTCCTTTTTCAATTAATCGTGCTACAGGGGATTTGGTGTGAGCACAAGAAATTTTGGCACTATCAATTCGGCCATTTCGAATGTTGTCTCGTATTTGTGCCATAAACCCACCGTCGATTTTTGAGGCTTCGTTGATGGCCATCAAGCGTTCAAAATAAATATATAAAGCTACGAAAAGCATTATAGATAAAGCAATCATAATGATTTGCCCCGCTAGTCCGCCACTAGACATTAATTCGATGATTGATAAGGTTTTTTCAACTGGAACCGCTTCGGCTAAATTTTCATTTGCAACAGATAAAGTGTCTGCTTGTAACAATAAACTCATAGTAGATTTTCTTTTTTATTGAAACGCTAAGATATTATAAAAATTATAAGTATGACTGAATTAAATGTTTATTTCGAGTAAACAAAACCAGAGCTATGATTTTTTTTGGCACCTGTAACTGAGCCTAAAACATTCACTTCCTCTCTTAGTTTTAATACTCCTAAAAGTCCAAAAATTAAAGCTTCTTTGTATTCTAAAATAGTTGGTTCTGGAATGATTATTTTCATTTCAGGCAAATGGTTTTTAATGCGTTCTATCAAATAATCATTGTAAGCTCCTCCTCCTGTGATAAATAGAGTGCTGTTTTTATTTGGCAAAGCCAAAGCAGTTTGCAAAGCAATATGTTCGGTGAAAGTGGCCAATTTATCTTTGATTTCGATTTCGTACTCTTCCATTAATGGCAAAACGATTTCTTTAACAAATTCAAAACCAAGTGACTTAGGGTGTTTTAGTTGGTAAAATTCTAAACTATTCAATTCGTTTAGTAATTCAATATTTACTGTTCCATTTCGTGAATTTTCACCTTTATTGTCATAGTCCATTCCTAATTGATTAGCATAGTAATTTAAAATGGTGTTTACTGGACAAATATCAAAGGCAATTCTATTTCCATTCTCTTCAAATGATACATTCGAAAACCCACCTAGATTCATACAATAATGGTAATTTGAAAATAGGATTTGGTCACCTATAGGTACGAGTGGCGCTCCTTGTCCACCTAATTGCACATCTTGAACTCTAAAGTTACAAACTACTGTTTGCTGAGTAAGTTTAGCAATTTCGGGTAAATTTCCAATTTGCAGTGTATAGTTTATTTGAGGTTGATGCAGTATAGTATGACCATGAGAACAAACAGCATCGAGCTCTTTTATTTGGTGCTTGTTTACAAACTCATTTATTATTGAAGATAAAAGCAGTGTGTAATCATGATTTAATTCTTCAAGCGCTTCTTTTGAAAAAGTAACGGCATTTTTTAAAATAGAAATCCAAGCGTAATTGTATGGTACAGTTTCGCTATGGATAATTTCAAAATCCCAATGGTTGTTTTTGATTGTAAATTGAATTTGTGCTAAATCTACTCCGTCCAATGAAGTCCCAGACATTACACCAATAATATTATAAGATTCTTTTTTCATGCAGGAATATTTTTTATTTAGGCCTAAATATCTTCCTCTATAATTAGATAAAATCAAATAAATAGGCTAATTTTCTATCAGGTAAAATTAATAATTGTAATTCAGTTAATTTAATTTTATTTTGAAAGTAGCGTATTATGAATAATAATCAAAAATAAATATGGATTTTAATTTATCAGAAGAGCATTTGATGATTCAACAAGCAGCTAGAGATTTTGCTCAAACCGAATTATTGCCTGGTGTGATTGAAAGAGATGAGCATTCTAAATTTCCAACAGAACAAGTAAAGAAGTTAGCTGAACTTGGTTTTTTAGGAATGGTAGTGGATCCTAAATATGGTGGAGCAGGTTTAGATAATTTGGCCTATGTTTTGGCATTGGTTGAATTAGCCAAAGTGGATGCTTCGGCTGCGGTTATTATGTCTGTCAATAATTCGTTGGTTTGTGCCGGAATGGAAAAATATTGCAACGAAGAGCAAAAACAGAAATACCTAGTTCCCTTAGCAAAAGGCGAAGTTTTAGGAGCTTTTTGTTTGTCTGAGCCTGAAGCAGGTTCCGATGCTACCTCCCAAAAAACGACTGCTATTGATAAAGGGGATTATTATTTGTTGAATGGAACCAAAAATTGGATTACAAATGGTTCATCAGCTTCGACTTATTTAGTTATGGCTCAGACGGATGTTGAAAAAGGGCATAAAGGAATCAATGCCTTTATTGTCGAAAAAGGATGGAAGGGCTTTGATATTGGGCCAAAAGAAAAGAAAATGGGAATTCGAGGTTCTGATACACATTCGTTATTGTTTAATGATGTAAAAGTGCCAAAAGAAAATAGAATAGGGGAAGATGGTTTTGGTTTTCATTTTGCTATGGAAATTCTTAATGGGGGGCGAATAGGAATTGCAGCCCAAGCTTTAGGAATTGCTACAGGAGCTTATGAATTGGCATTAAAATATTCGCAAGAGCGAAAAGCTTTTGGGAAAGAAATTTTTAAACATCAGGCGATTGCTTTTAAATTGGCTGATATGGCAACGCAGATTATGGCTGCTAAAATGCTATGTTATAAAGCGGCATTGGAGAAAGATGCAGGGCAGGATATCACGCAATCTGGTGCGATGGCTAAATTATTTGCTTCGCAAACCGCAATGGATACAACGATTGAAGCGGTTCAAATTCATGGTGGAAATGGATATGTATCCGAATATCATGTAGAGCGAATGATGCGAGATGCTAAAATTACTCAGATTTACGAAGGAACTTCCGAAATCCAGAAAATTGTAATATCCAGAAGTTTGCTTTAATAGAATAATGAAATGGTGTATCAATTACTTTTTTTGAAACCAAATGACAATTTGGGACGTATATATATATAATAGCTTTTGGTAGTGAATTTGCCGTTTCATAAGTAGATGGATTTTTTAAAAGAAATTTGAAATAGTTTCCTTTTTTAATAAGTAGTGTAAGGAATCCCGATTTGTACCGTCTTTATTTAAGTGAGCTATTAGATATATTTTATTTTAAAGAAGAAGCGTATGAAAAAAATCATTCCAATTTTAGTTTTAGTATTGGTTTCAGTATTGGTCTTTGGACAAAATGAAATCAAAAGAGCTTCTCAATTTAATTTAGAGAATGGCATAGCGATTCAAGGTTATGATCCAATTTCTTATTTTGTGGAATCGAAAGCGATTAAAGGGAACAAAGAAATTGCGGTGACTTACAAAGGTGTTGTTTATTATTTTTCATCAAAAAAAAATAAAGAGACGTTTTTAAAGAATCCATCTTCTTATGAGCCCCAATACGGGGGGTGGTGTGCATACGCCATTGGTAAATCTGGAGAAAAAGTGTCAGTAAATCCCAAGACATTTAAAATTGTTGATGGAAAACTCTATTTATTTTACAACGCTTTTTTGAATAACACTCTCAAAGATTGGAATAAAGATGAGGCTAATTTGAAATCAAAAGCCAATGAAAATTGGGATAGAATTAATAAGTAGAACACCAAATTCACTATAAAAATATGTTGCTACATTCTATAAATAATAGTTTAAATGAATTAAAGGATTTGTTAGTCCAATTATCAAATGTTGAGTATTCAAAACCTTGTATTTCATTAAGTAATTCGACCATTGGGGAACACACCAGGCATATTATTGAAATGTTTCAATGTTTGGTGCTTAATTACGATTCGGGAATTGTGAATTATGATAATAGGGAAAGAAACCATCAAATACAAACTGATACATCATTTGCGATTAGTCAAATTGAGTTTATTCAAAACGTTCTAGAAAAAGAAAATAAAAAATTGCAATTGCAGCAAATTGTAGATGCTGAGGAGTTGCGAATCGAAACAAATTATTTTAGAGAATTACTATATAATTTAGAACATTGCATACATCATCAGGCGCTTATAAAAGTTGGAGTTATCCAAAATTGTTCCATTACGCTAAATGAAAATTTTGGAGTAGCTCGTTCAACAATCGAATATAGAAACCAATGTGTACAGTAAGTTTTGTAAAAACAAATGATAAGGTAATTATCACTTCTAATAGAGATGAAAGTGTGATTCGATTAAATGCAATACATCCTATGGAATATATTGTAAATAATAAAAAAGTAATTTACCCAAAAGACCCAAAAGCTGGAGGAACTTGGTATGCAATAGATGAAAACGGAACCGTCTTAGTTTTATTGAATGGTGCTGAAGAGAAACATGAATATAAACCTCCGTATAGAAAAAGTAGAGGATTAATTGTTTTGGATGTCATAGGCAATCTTTCGCCAAAGCAATATTGGGACACTATTGAATTAGATAACATTGAGCCTTTTACGATAGTACTATATCAAGAGGGACAATTGTATCAGCTTCGCTGGGATGGGACTTTCAAGTATACTAATTTATTAGACGTGAATAAAAAACATATTTGGGCTTCGTCGACTTTATATCCAAAAGAAATTCGAGATAAAAGAGCGAAATTATTTCATGCTTTTTTAGATAATAAGGAAGATGTTTCAGAAATTGAAATGTATCATTTTCATCGGTATACTGAAGCCGATAATCCAGAAAACGGATTGGTTATTAATAGGAATGATTTTTTAAAAACCTTGAGTATCACCCAGTCTGTATTGCAACAAAATGAAGTCAAAGTCAAACATTATGATTTGATTAATGAGACAGAGTTTAAGATGTCATTTCAAATAAATTAAATAAATTCAGGTGGTTTTAAAAAAGAATAAAAATTTACTATTTCATAAAATAATGAATTGGGAATATTGGCCTTATCAATTGGTGTATGTCCCTATTTATTTTTTATGGTTTTTTTATGCCATTAAGTCCAAATCTATCTTTTTTTTCAGTGCCTCAAACCCATCAATTAAAAATGGTGGCTTTGTAATGGAATCCAAAAAAGCTATTTATGATTTGATACCTCAAAAATTCTACCCCAAAACCGAATTAATAAAAGAAGGTTCTTCGATTGACGAAATCAAAAAAAGAGTAGATGAAGCTCAAATTCAATTTCCATTTATCGCTAAACCAGATATCGGATTAAGAGGTTCAGCGGTTAAGAAAATAAACACGATTGCTGATTTAAATCAATATGCCCAAAAAGCAAATTTTGATTTTATAGTTCAAGATTTGATCCCATATGAAAATGAAATAGGTGTTTTTTATGTGCGTTATCCAAATCAAAAAAAAGGGAAAATTACCGGTATTGTTTCTAAAGAATTTTTAGTGGTTACTGGCAATGGAGCCGCTACGATTGAAGAATTAATTCTTGAAAACCCTAGATATGCGTTGCAATTTACCGTTTTAAAAAAAGAATATGGGCTAGGCTTAAATAAAGTCTTGCCTGAGGGTGAGAAAATGAATTTAGTCCCTTATGGAAATCATGCACGCGGTGCAAAGTTCATAGATGGGAGTCATTGGGTAACTCCCGCTTTAGAAAAAATGATTGATGAAATGTGTCAACAAATTCCAGAGTTTTATTTTGGGAGACTTGATATCATGTATCAATCTTTGGAGGAATTAGAATTAGGGAATAATTTTTTAATTGTTGAACTTAATGGTGCAGCGAGTGAGCCCACACATATTTATGACCCTAGACATTCATTGTTTTTTGCCTGGAAAGAATTAGCAAGACATATTACCTATATGTATGAAATAAGTGTAGAGAATAATAAAAGAGGAGCCACTTTTTTGCCGCATAAATTAGGTGTTCAAGAATTGAAATCGCATTGGGAGCAAAGTGCTAAAATCGTGAATTTTTAGGATATGAAACTATTGCAAAACATCCTTGTAGGCTTTGTTGTGAGTTTCTTAGGTTCGCTGCCTTTAGGCTATTTGAATTTTGTAGGACTCGAAATTTATTCAAAATTAGGAATGGAGTTTCTTGTCTTATTTCTTTTAGGTATCATTTTAGTTGAGGCTTTTGTGATTTACTTTACGTTGATTTTTGCTAATCAATTGGTAAACAATAAAAAGTTAATGAAATGGATTGATGTTTTTGGAATCTTTTTTTTGTTGATTATTGGATATTCCTTCTACGACCACGCATCTGAATCGATGGAGCAAGAGTCAGTCTTAAATCAATATATTCAGTATTCAGCCTTTTTAATGGGAGTGGTTTTAAATTGTTTTAATTTTTTACAATTGCCTTTTTGGACTGCTTGGAATTTATATCTCGTTAACGAAAGGTATATTGTGACTCGTGGCAAATTAAAGTTCTATTATCTCTTTGGGACTTTATTGGGTATCTTTTTTGGGATGTTGACAATAATTTATGTTTTGAATACTTTGACAGCCAAAATTAGTTTTTTGACTAATTATCTTATGCCAGTAATTATTCCAGGGTTCTTTTTTGTTTTAGCTTTGATTCAAACGAGGAAAGTGTATAGGAAGCATTTTTTGAGCGGTGAGAAGGAATTATTGTGAATATAGCCAGAAATCAAAGGACTTCACTTTTTACCTTCTATATGTCTAGTTTTTAGTAGTTTAAAAATACCTCTTTTGGGGTATTTCTTTTAAGTTGTAGTTAGTTTAATTTTAGTACAAATGCAAATTCCTACAATATCGTAGAAATTTAATGAGTACTAATTTAAAAGATTTACTATGAAAAAACTTTACACTATTATTTTTTTAATTGTATTTACAATTTTAGGAAGAGCACAAAACAAATTATTGTCAAGTATTAATGAATATTATACGGGTAGTAGTTGGGAAAAAAGTTGGGGTTATAATTATGAGTATGATAGCAACAACAATTTAATTTCCGAAACAAATCTAAATTGGGTGTTCGACCATTGGGAAATACATGACAAAACAACTTACACTTATGATGTAAATAACAAAGTTATTTTAGAGTTGGGACAGGATTGGAATTCCACTACTGGTATGCTTGAGAATTCCTACAGAGATACTTATACCTATGTAAATGGGAAGTTTTCAGGTCAAGTATCGGAATATTGGGAAAGTTCAAATTGGGTTAATGAGTGGAAGGTTGAAGTAAGTTATGGCGGTAATAATTTGCCGTCGGGTTATTTGTCTTATGAATGGGATGGTTCACAATGGGTGGTAGAGTCTCAAGGAACATTTTCTTACGATGGTAACAATAGAGTTAGTACAGAAACCTCTCAAGATTGGGTAAACTCCACTTGGATTAACTCCTATAAAACTTTGTATACCTATAATGCAAATAACAAAATTTTAAACAATAGAGGAGCAGAATGGGATGACTTCAATAATCTTTGGAGTGAAAATGAGAGGACAGATTATGAATTAGATCTTGCGGGTAATAGAATCGTTGAAGTAAATGTTTCCGAGTACAATAACATTACCTATAAAAATAAAGTTGAGTATGCTTATGATGAGTCAAGTCTTATGAATAATTTTGCCCATCCTTATAAAGATAAAAACGGGGTTGATTATTTGACAGAGGATTTCCCATATGTAAATAAGCTTCTTACTGCAACAAATTACTCTTTTAATAGTTTTAGCAATACTTATAGTATTAACAATCGAACCACGTATAATTACAACAATTCAATTGTTTTGTCAACCGAAAATCCAGAGCTTTTGGATTTGGATTTAAAAGTTTTTCCTAACCCTGCTAGTTCCGTACTAAATCTTGATTTTCCAGCTTTGGAAACGATTGATAAAGTCATAATTACGGATGTTATGGGCAGAGTAGTTTTACAACAACAAACTAATCTGAACCAAATAAAAGTAGATGAATTGGCAGCAGGACTTTATATCTTAGAAGTGTATTCGGGCAATAAAAAAAATCAAACAAAGTTCATTAAAGACTAGCTGTGTTGGTTAGTGTTTTATGTCTTGTAAGAGGTTATTGGTTTTAGTTTTAAGTAAGAATATTAACTAAGTAAATTCAGTTTAAAAAAATCCATTAAATCATAGATTTGATGGATTTTTTTTAATTTAGCAAAAATATCAGAATGAAAAATATAATAGTTACTGGAAGCAGTAGAGGAATTGGATATGAATTGGCTTTGCAATTCGCAAATGCGGGACATCAAGTTTTGGCACTTTCAAGAAAAACGCCACGTATCTTAATCGAGCATAAAAATATTACTTGTTTATCTGTCGATTTATCAACTGAAGATGATTTGGTTAAGATAACCAATTTTGTTGGCAACAGTTGGAAAAAAGTTGATGCCATAGTACATAATGCTGGTGGTTTAATCTTGAAGCCATTTGCAGAAACGACTCAAAAGGATTTTGAAAAAATCTATAAAATCAATGTTTTTGCTGTTGCTAATCTAACACGTGTATGTTTGCCTTATTTTAAAAAAGGAACTCATGTTGTAACTATTAGTTCGATAGGAGGAATTCAAGGAAGTCTAAAATTTGCTGGACTAGCAGCTTATAGCTCAAGTAAAGGGGCAGTGATAACTTTATCGGAGTTATTGGCTGAAGAATACAAAGAACAAGGTTATTCATTTAATGTATTAGCGCTTGGAGCTGTTCAAACTGAAATGTTACAAGAAGCTTTTCCGGGCTATCAAGCTCCAATATCGGCCGAAGAAATGGCCAATTATATTTATGATTTTACGCTTACAGGAAATAAATATTTTAATGGAAAAGTAATTCAAGTATCGTCGTCAAATCCATAAAAAAATGTATAGGTTGTTAATGTTGGCATATAGTTTAATGAAATGATTAAATTCCAAAACCCAACAAATGAACAATACCTTTAGACTTAATAACATATAAATCATAGCTCTCTTTGAACGAAACTTTATCTAAATATATTCCTGAATATGCAGTCAAACCAATTTTTGATTTGATTGTAACTCATGGGGTGCATTTAAAAATTGTTAACGAACGTGCCACACGTCACGGTGATTATCGCAAAGGAATGAGTGGAAAACATGAAATCACCGTTAATGGTAGTTTAAATAAATACCGATTTTTGATTACCCTTATTCATGAAATTGCCCATTTAGTAGCTTTTGAAAAATATGGACGAAAAATTAAGCCACATGGTAACGAGTGGAAGTATACTTTTCAGCAATTAATGGTGCCTTACATTCGGCCAGAAATTTTTCCCACTCAATTATTGCCTTTGTTGGCAAGACATTTTAGGAATCCTAGCGCTAGCAGTGATACGGACACTACTTTGTCATTGGCACTAAAACAATTCGATGCACCAACCGATAAGAACTATATTTTTGAAATCCCATACGGTAGTGTTTTTAGAATCAAAAACGGAAAAATATTTAAGAAAATAGCCGTAAGAACCAAACGTTTTGAGTGTATCGAAATGGATTCAGGTAAAACCTATCTCTTCAATCCAAATGCTGAGGTAGAAATGATACAAAATTAAAATCCAAAATTCCCTTTGTTTTATAAGTGGAATTTGGGATTTCGATTTTTTGGAATGTAAATGATTATCCTTTCAAATGTGCTTCTCTTACTTTTTTGAATAAATTGGATGAATATACAAAAGCAGTTACGGCTTCATTTTCGGTGTAGAAAATTTCATCTTTATTGCCTTGCCATTCTTTCAGTCCGTTTTTAAGAAAAAGAATATTATCTCCTATTTCCATTACAGAGTTCATATCATGCGTATTAACTACAGTGGTAATATTGTATTCTTCTGTAATTTCTTTGATGAGGTTGTCAATTAAAATGGAGGTGTTTGGGTCTAAACCAGAGTTGGGCTCATCACAAAAAAGATATTTTGGATTATTAACAATGGCTCTAGCAATAGCTACCCTTTTTTGCATTCCCCCTGAAATTTCCGAGGGTAGTTTTTTATGAGCATCTGTTAAGTTTACCCTTTCCAATACAAAATCAACGCGCTCTTTTATTTGAGCTCTGTTATTTCGGGTAAACATCTTTAACGGGAAGCCTACATTTTCGGCAACGGTCATGGAATCAAATAAAGCACTTCCTTGAAAAACCATTCCGATTTCAGTACGTAGGTCCCTTTTTTCGTCTGGTTCTAGTTCAGAATAGATTCTTCCATCAAAAATAATTTGTCCTGATTCTGGGGTGTGAATACCTAAAAGACTTTTAAGTAAAACTGTTTTTCCAGAGCCACTTTGTCCTATGATAAGATTCGTCTTTCCAGTTTCGAAAACAGTCGAAATCCCCTTTAGGATTTTATTTTCGCCAAATGACTTTTCTATGTTTTTTATTTCTATCATGAACCAAGTAATAATTGGGTTAGAATATAATTGAATAAGATAATACAAACCGAAGTCCATACAAAGGAAACGGTACTGGCTTTACCTACTTCGAGTGCACCACCTTTCATGTAGTAACCATGAAAAGAAGGAATAGTAGCAAGTAAAATAGCAAAAATAAAGGTTTTTATAAAGGCATAAGTCACATGAAATGGGATGAATTCCATTTGTGCTCCCGTTATAAAATCTGCCGCAGTAGTAAATCCGCCATAAACACCAGCAGTCCATCCTCCAAGAATTCCTAAAAACATACTAATCCCAATTACAAAAGGGTATAAAAGCAAAGCAATAATTTTAGGAAATACTAAATAGTTTAGGGAATTAACTCCCATTACTTCAAGTGCGTCTATTTGTTCCGTAACGCGCATAGTTCCTATACTCGATGTGATAAAAGAACCCATTTTTCCAGCCATAATCACGGAAATAAAAGTGGGTGCAAATTCCAGAATTATCGATTGTCTAGTAGCAAAACCAATAAGGTGTTTTGGGATTAAAGGATTGGTTAAGTTTAATGCTGTCTGAATTGCAACAACACCTCCAACGAAGAAAGAAATAAACGCAACGATACCGAGAGAATTAATAATTAAGTCGTCAATTTCTTTGAAAATGAGGTTTCGCATCACAGACCATTTGGTTTGTTTGTGAAAGATCTCCTTTATCATCAAGAAGTAGCGTCCTATTTGGGATATATATCGAATGAGCATCATTTTATTAGGATTCAGTGTTCAGTTTATAGTATTCAGTAAAAATACTATAATTTTATTTGAAAGATGTCTAAAAAAGGTCAAACAGTTTTTCTTTCATTTTTTTTAATCGATAATTGCGAATGAATTGGGCTTGTTCTTTAGTGACCAATAAAGGTGTTTTGGCTGATTTGGCTTTTAGAAAACCTTTGATGTAGTCGATAAAGAGCAATGGCTTTCCTTTACGCATGGCCAATTTAAGAGAGGCAATAGATGTGATTAATAATCCGTAACCTAGAGTGTAAAAAGCTTCGCCTTGTTTGTAACGTGCTGTTTTGTTGTAGTTGGCTCCTGTGGGTTTTAAGTGTTTTACATGTAATGATTGGTCAGTAACTATTTTCCAGTTGTAAAATTTGCATAATAGTTCATCTACAGTGTCCCAGCCCATAGCTGGTTTTAACCCCCCAATTTGTTTAAAAGTCTCTTTTCTATAGGCTTTCAAAGCGCCACGAATATGGTCTTTGTCGGTTAAGTTTTCTAGAACCCATTCGCCATTTTTTTCGATATAGCAAAATCCGCCGACCATTCCGATGCGGTCGTCTGATTTGAAATGGGTAATAATAGTTTCAAAATAATTGGATGGAAAAATCAAGTCGGCATCAATTTTTACCAATATATCGTATTGTTCATCAAGCTGTTTTTGACCTTCGTGAAATGCCTGAATGACTTTACTTCCTGGTAAATGTATAGCAGATGAGGATTTGTTTACCAAGCTAATAAACGGATGCTCTTTGGCGTAGGCCAAAACAATTTCTTCGGTTTTGTCTGTGGAGTTGTCATTGACAATCACTACTTTTTTAGGTAAGACCGTTTGCGATAGTAATGAGTCCAAGGTCAATGAAATAAGCGCTTCTTCGTTATGAGCAGGGATAACAATGTAGTAATTCATTTGTCTTTTTTTACGATAGGCAAATTTATATTATTGTGGGGATATAGGGCGTGAATTTATTCAAAAATAATTGCCATATTTGTGTGCTATCTTAATCCTATTACAATGAAACTTTTAAAATGCTGTAGCCTTGTTTTTTTGGTAGTTTTGTTTTCCTGTAGTAAGGATGATACTACAGAGGAGATGGTTGATCAAGAAAAGGTTGTTGTAGACGGAACTAAGATAGATGAGGCTAAGTTTGGAGATTCAGGTGTGGTTTTGACCTTTGATGATGATTATGTCGAAAATTGGAAAATGGCAGATACGATACTCAAGGAATTTCATTGGAAGGCTACTTTTTGTGTTTGTAAAATTAGTCAGATGAATCCAGAAAATGTAAAAACGCTTCAATGGTTTCAAAAATGTGGTCACGAAATTGCAGGACACGGTGCTAATCATGTGAATACCTTGGATTATATAGCCGCTAATGGTTTTGAAAAATTTTATGAAGATGAGATAGTTTCAATGATGGATAAGATGAAAGAAAACGGTTTGAATGTTAGTTCTTTTGCTTATCCTTATGGAGCGAGGAATCCTCTTGTGGATCAGAAGTTGTTCAATACATTCAAAGTGTTACGTGGTACAACCTATGGTGCTTTGAATCCAGTGAATCAAGCTTGTTATTTCGAAAATTCAAAAAAAGTAGTTTTCGGTTTAGGAATTGACAGCCATTATCCTCATTTTAGTTTACCTTACATCATTAATCTTATAGATTATGCTGAAAAGAATCATAAAATATTAATACTCTATTCTCATAGAACTGTTGATGTGGTAACGGATAATTATCAAACAAAAATGGAGGACCTAGTATCCATTTGTAAATATGTGCAAAAAAAGCACATGAAATTTTATACGTTGTCTGATTTGTCTAAAATCAAAGCTTAATTATTTTATTTTTTCGGCATAAACCAAATAATAACGGTTAGTGAAAAATCGCAATAAAGGTCTTAAGCCAATTTTTTTCACGGGATGAGTGAATTGAATACTATCTATAATTTTGAATCCTGTTTTTTCTAATAACCAGTCGAGTTGCCAGTCTTCAAATTCGTGGTAATGCCTGTCCCATTTGTCGGTTTTACTTCTATAAGCTGACGAAAACCACAGTCTCATAGGTATCGAGATTAACAACTTATCGGCTTTTACACTTTGTAAAACAGTATAAGGGTTTAGTAGGTGTTCGAAAATTTCGAAGGCAGTAAATACGGAATAGTTTTCAGTTTGCAATGCGGTTTGATCATTGTCAAGGTCTTCTCCTTTCGTATTGAGGACTGTATAGCCGTTTTCAATCATTATTTTGGAAAAAGGATTGGGAACGCCTAAATCAAATATAGTTTCAGAGGTTGGAATGTGTTTTTGTAAAAATTCAAGTGTGAGTTTGAATCGTTTATTCGGAAACGTTTTTTCGTACATGATTTAATTTGTTTTATCCAAGGCGCAAATGTACAAAGATATCTGTAATGCTAAGCAAGTTTATGGTGAATAGAAAGGAATAGATGGCGAAATATTTTTTATGCAAATATCCCTAGCCCAGATAGAAACGAAAAGCCCACGACACTAAAAAGGTAGTTTTTATTGCCTCATAAAAGCGACTGAAAGAAGCTCTTTATGGGGTTTATAAAAACACCTTTTTAGGGTGTGGACTTGTAGTGGATAGCTGGAAATAGCTTCTAATATCGATATACAAAAGCATTGATGTTCATTCCTGCTCCTACAGAAGCAAAAATTACGACATCACCTTTGTTGATTTCGTGGTCTTGAATTTGTCCATTTACTAATAAATCAAAAAGTGTTGGAACCGTTGCCACACTGCTGTTTCCTAATTCATGGATGCACATAGGCATAATGTTTTCAGGAGTAG
Source organism: Flavobacterium sp. NG2 (assembly GCF_034119845.1). Taxonomy (NCBI): domain Bacteria; kingdom Pseudomonadati; phylum Bacteroidota; class Flavobacteriia; order Flavobacteriales; family Flavobacteriaceae; genus Flavobacterium; species Flavobacterium sp. NG2. Next base: position 1,388,328 of record NZ_CP139420.1, read on the forward strand.
TTTTGTCGTAGAGTTTATAAAAACGATCTACGATAGCTTCGTCCATTTTTTCGTTAGCTTGGTGAATCAATATTTTTTTGACATCATCAATGGCAACGCCGCTTTTATCAAGGCAGCTTTTCATGGCTAGAGGGACATTTGTAAGTGCAAATTCGTAAATTTTACGACCGTGCATTTTGATGTATCTTGTGTCTGGATCTAAATCTGTATTATATGATTTTCCGAAAAACAAATAATTAGCTTCGTCTATTGCGTAGGTAGCGCTTTCGTATGAAAGTAAACCAGTTTCATTATCTGAGGCTTCTATGATTGTTGCTCCCGCACCATCTGAATAAATCATCGAATCTCTATCGTGGTCATCCACAACACGTGATAACGTTTCAGAGCCTATTACAAGGCAACGTTTTGCCATTCCGGATTTGATAAAAGCATTGGCTTGTAATACACCTTCAATCCAGCCCGGACAACCAAAAAGCAAATCATAAGCCACGCATTTTGGGTTTTTGATTTGGAGTTTGTTTTTGACACGAGTCGCTAAGCTAGGTAGCATATCAGATTGAACAGTACCGTGTTTTACATCGCCAAAGTTGTGTGCAAAAATGATGTAATCAATCGTTTCAGCATCAATATTGGCGGTTGCAATAGCCTTTTGTGCAGCGAAAAAAGCCAAATCAGACGAAGTATATTCATCCTCGGCATAACGTCTTTTTTCGATTCCTGTAATTCCTTTAAACTTGTGTATAATTACATTGTTAGGATATTTGAAAGGGCTACCATCTTCGTTTAGAAAAGTATGTTCGGAGAAGTCGGTATTGTGTATGTTGTTTTCAGGGATGTAACTACCTGAACCGGTTATTTTTATTTTCATGTGGGATTGCCAAAAAAGGTTAAGCTAATTTAAAGATAATAAAGGGATTCTATGAAAAAACAAAGAAGGTTTAGCGATAATTACGAATCTTAAATTGTTTTGATTGAAAGATCTCTTTTTATTGTTGAATTGGAGATGATTTCTTCGTTATACGAGATAAATCGCTGTTTATTACTAAAATGCTAAAAACGCCCCGAAATCACGAGACGTTTTTTAGCAACTTTATTTGTTATTAGTGTTCCATATAAGCCTCGATTGGCGCGCAAGAACATACTAAATTTCTATCTCCAAAAGCATCATCAGCTCTACGAACACTCGGCCAGAATTTGTTTTCGGCAATGTACTCTAATGGGAAAGCAGCTTGCTCTCTAGAATACGGGAAATTCCAAGTTTCGGCAGTTAGCATCGCTAATGTATGCGGTGCATTTTTTAGAACGTTATTTTTGTCTTCAATTGTAGCAGCTTCAATTTCTTTACGAATGGAAATCATCGCATCACAAAAACGATCTAATTCGTCTAAGTTTTCACTTTCTGTAGGTTCAATCATTAAAGTTCCAGCAACTGGGAAAGAAACCGTAGGAGCGTGGAAACCGTAATCCATTAAACGTTTAGCGATGTCAGTTACTTCAATTCCTTTTTGTTTGAAAGGGCGACATTCTAAAATCATTTCGTGAGCCGCACGCCCCATTTCTCCAGAATATAAAGTATCGTAATGACCGCTTAATTTTTCTTTAATGTAATTCGCATTCAAAATAGCATGTTCTGTAGAGGATTTCAACCCTTCAGCACCTAACATTTTGATGTATCCATACGAAATCAAACAAACTAAAGCAGAACCCCATGGCGCTGCAGAAATTGCTGTAATAGCATTTGAACCACCTGTTGGAATAATAGGATTGTTTGGTAAAAATGGCGCTAATTGTGGCGCTACGCAAATCGGTCCTACACCTGGTCCACCACCACCATGAGGGATAGCAAATGTTTTGTGTAGGTTCAAGTGGCAAACGTCAGCACCGATAGTTGCAGGATTTGTTAATCCTACTTGTGCATTCATGTTGGCACCATCCATATATACTTGACCACCGTTATCATGAACGATTTTAGTAATTTCTTTGATAGCACTTTCATAAACACCGTGTGTTGATGGATACGTAATCATTACACATGATAAATTGTCTTTGTGTAAAATCGCTTTTTCACGTAAATCTTCTACGTCAATATTTCCGTTTTCTAGTGTTTTGGTAACAACGACTTTCATTCCTGCCATAGCTGCTGATGCCGGATTGGTACCGTGAGCCGATGATGGTATCAAAGCAATATTTCTGTGGTGATCTCCTCTCGATTGGTGGTAGGCTTGAATCACCATCAATCCTGCATATTCCCCTTGCGCACCTGAGTTAGGTTGCAAAGTAGTTGCTGCAAAACCAGTAATTTCATTTAAGTACTCTTCTAGTTTAGATAGCATTTCTTGGTATCCTTGCGCTTGGTTTAACGGAGCAAACGGGTGAATACTGTTCCAACTTGGAGCACTTAATGGCAACATTTCGGCAGCAGCATTCAATTTCATCGTACAAGAACCTAACGAAATCATGGAGTGATTTAATGCTAAATCTTTACGCTCTAACATTTTGATGTAACGCATCAAAGCGGTTTCAGAGTGGTATTTATTAAATACTTCGTGTTGTAAGAAGCTTGAAGTTCTTATTAAACTTTCTGGGAAATGAAGTGTTTCTGACAATTCACTGATGGTGATGGTTGCTAATTCTTTTGCTGCAGCAAAAATAGAAACCACTTTGTTCAAATCTCCAAAACCGATGGTTTCATTCAACGAAATAGAAACGGTATTTTCGGTTGGATAAAAGAAATTTACCTCATTTGCTTCGGCAATTTCACGTATTTTTTTAGCATCCGCTTTAATAACAATCGTATCAAAGAAAGCCGTATTGGTTTGCTCATAACCTAATTTTGCCAAGGTATTTGCCAATGTCACGGCTGATGCGTGAACTTTGGTAGCAATATATTTCAATCCTCTAGGTCCGTGATAAACAGCATACATACTCGCCATAACCGACAATAAAACCTGTGCTGTACAGATGTTTGAAGTCGCTTTATCGCGCTTGATGTGTTGTTCGCGTGTTTGCAATGCCATACGTAGCGCACGATTTCCGTCAGTATCTACGGTTACACCGATGATTCTTCCTGGCATACTACGTTTATATTCTTCTTTGGTAGCAAAATAAGCAGCATGAGGACCACCATAACCTAACGGGATTCCGAAACGTTGTGTTGTTCCCAAAACTACTGCAGCTCCCATTTCTCCTGGAGGTTTTAATTTAGCCAAACTCAAAATATCAGCTGCAACTGCTACTTTGATATCGTTTTCAGCTGCTTTAGCAATGAAATCGGTGTAGTCGTTTACTTGTCCAAATTTCCCTGGGTATTGTAAAATAGCTCCGAAAAATTCTTCCGAGAAATCAAATTCTTCGTGATTTCCTACTACTAATTCTACGCCAATTGGAGTAGAACGTGTTTGTAAAACAGATAAGGTTTGTGGTAAAATCTCTTCAGACACAAAGAATTTGCACACATTTGCTTTCTTTTGTTCGCGAGTTCTAACATCTAATAACAATGCCATAGCCTCCGCTGCTGCTGTTCCTTCATCAAGAAGGGATGCATTAGCAATTTCCATTCCTGATAATTCGATAACCGTAGTTTGGAAATTCAAGATAGCTTCTAGACGACCTTGAGCAATTTCTGCTTGGTAAGGTGTGTATGCTGTGTACCATCCTGGGCTTTCAAAAACATTTCTTTGGATTACGGCAGGAACAATCGCTTGGTTGTATCCTAAACCGATATAGGTTTTGAACATTTTGTTCTTGCTTCCTAACAACGTAATATGTTTTAAATATTCATATTCCGTCATGGCTGGATCCAAATTTAAAGGTGCTTTTAGACGAATATCATCTGGAAGTGTCTCGTAAATAAGTTGATCAATTGACTCAACTCCGATTGTTTTCAACATCTGTTGTAGGTCTGATTCCTCAGGACCTATGTGTCTTAAAGCAAAAGCATCTGTTTTCATTTGTAGATAATATCTGTTTTTTTGTAAAATGGAATTCACATAAATCATTATTTGTTTCTGTGACAAATATTAGTTCATGCTTATTTCATTTAAATGTAAAAAAGGTTGTTTTTTTCGTGGTGCAAAAATAAACATAATTCCGTTTTAAAGTGCTGTTTTTTAAGATTCATTTTATTTGTTTATTAGATTGCGAAAAAAAATCTATTCAAATGCTTAATTTTGCTAGATGATTCGTTTTCAAACCTTTCTCGATTTTTACATTAAGAGCAGTATTCATGTGGCCTTGTCTGTGTATGCTTTAGTGAGAATGACTCATTTTATGTTTCAAATTCCTTATGATGAACCTATGGCACTTTTTGCTTTTTTCGGTACTGTTGTAGGGTATAACTTTGTAAAATATGATGCATTGGCTCGAGCCAAAAAGAATATGATGCGTAAAGAGTTGAAAATCATCGCTATTTTCAGCTTTTTTTCGTTCATGGCTGTCGGTTTTTATTTTTTTAAATTGGAGTTAGTAACTCAACTTGTGGCGGTTGGAGTTTTGATTATGACTTTGTTATATACACTTCCTTTTTTCCCGAACCAAAAAAATGCCCGAAACTGGGCTGGTGTCAAAATTTATATTGTTGCTTTATGTTGGGTGGGTGTAACTTTGCTATTGCCCTTGGTGAATGCACATCAGGATTTAGGGCTTGATTTTTTTATCAAATGTATTCAACGGTTTGTATTAGTCTTTAACTTGATTTTGGTTTTCGAAATCATCGATTTAACCAATGACGACCCGCACCTCAAAACCGTTCCGCAGCAAATAGGAGTGAAGCAAACTAAAATACTAGGTTTGTTATTGTTGCTGCCGTTTTATTTTTTAGAGTTTTTAAAAACTAATTTTATCCAAAAGCAGTTAGTCGTCAATTTGATATTAGTTGTTTTGCTGGCTTTATTTTTGGTTTTCGCCAATGAAAAGCGCTCTAAGTATTATTCGTCCTTTTGGGTAGAAAGCATCCCGATTCTTTGGTGGTTGATGGTAATTTTACTTTAAAAAACACTAATATTGGTGAATATAATCACCAAATAACACCTTAAATTGGTGAATACGTTCACCAAATAATACCTTAAATTGGTGAATAGAATGTTTTTTTGTACATTTGTTTTAAAATTAAACAAATGATACATAGGTTTTTAACTGAAAATATTGCAACACGACTCAATAAAGGGAAAGCAATTGTACTTATAGGACCTCGTCAGGTAGGGAAAACTACAATGGTTCATGAGTTGTTAAAAGGGATTCCTTTTTTGTTTCTTGATGGAGATGATGCTGTTGTGGTTGAAACTTTGTCGAATGCGAATACCGAAACGTTAAAAAATATAATAGGTGACTATAAATATGTTTTTATTGATGAGGTACAACGCATACCCAATATTGGTTTGAAATTAAAAATCATTGTTGATCAAATCAAAGATGTTCAGGTGATTGTAAGTGGTTCCTCGGCTTTTGATATCAATCATGTGACACAAGAACCGCTTACAGGACGAAAGTTTGAATACCATTTGTATCCTATTTCGTGGAATGAATTTGAAAAAAATGTTGGTTATATAAAAGCGCAACAACAATTGGAAATTCGATTGTTGTATGGGATGTATCCTGATGTGATTAATAATCTAGGAAATGAATATGAAATTCTTAAAAACGTAGTGTCGAGTTATTTGTATAAAGATATTTTGAGCTTGGCTGGGATTCGGAAATCCGAAGTTTTGGAGAAAATTTTACAGGCTTTAGCGTTTCAAATAGGAAGTGAGGTGAGTTATAATGAAATCGCCCAACTAGTAGGAGTGGATAAAAATACGGTTAGTAATTATATTGATTTACTCGAAAAAAGCTTTGTGATTTTTAGACTAAATAGTTTTACCAGAAACCACAGAAACGAGATTAAGGCCAATAAAAAAATCTATTTTTACGATACTGGGGTTCGTAATATGTTGATTGGAAATTTTAATTTTTTAGAGTTCCGACAAGACAAAGGGGCACTTTGGGAGAATTTTTTGATTTCTGAAAGAATGAAATTATTAAGTTATGAAAATCGGAATGCCAAACCTTATTTTTGGCGAACTACCCAGCAACAAGAAGTGGATTATGTAGAGGTAGTTGCCGACGAAGTAAATGCTTTTGAAATCAAATGGAAAGCTAAGAAAGCAAAACTGCCCAAAGCGTTTTCAGATAATTATTCAGGGAATTTTACTGTTGTTACAGCAGATAATTTTAGGGAGTTTTTGAAATAAAAAAACCGAAGCATTTCTACTTCGGTACTTTAAAATCTATTTGTAAATTTTCTGTTAATTTGTAAAAAGTTCAATAACGCATTTTCTTTCTTTTGCACTTGCTTTCTTGCATTCGTCCGTGTTTCCACAGTTGATTACCGCCATAGAGTTTCCATGAGCGACATATTCGATTTTTTCTGCTGGAATTCCTTTTGAAGTTAAATATTTTTTTACGGCAAGAGCTCTTTCCTTAGACAGTTTCAAATTGTATTGAGAAGTTCCAATAGCATCCGTATAGGCTTCAATTCGTACATTCATATCTGGATTTGCTTTGATTGTTGCAACTGAAGCATCTAAACTTGTTTTATAAGAGTTAGTGATTTTAGATTGATCAAAATCAAAGTAAATAGGGTCAAATACAGGTTTTTTAGGTACGTCCTTAACTAAAGCAATTTCTTTTTTTAAACCTGCTTCTGGAGCCAAAAACGTGCTGCTGTTTTCTTTATATTGTTCTTTGTTAACAACAATTGTATAGGTAACACCTGGTTTGATTTGGAAAGAATATTTACCATCATTACCAACAGTAATTTCTTTTGAAACGTCAAAACTACTATCTGTTAAGTTAATTGATGCTCCTGACACAGGATTGTTTGTGCTTGAATCAACTATAGTACCACTAATAAATGATTTTGTTATTGTATTACTAAAACGGTATATGTTATCAACCAATGAACCTTCTCTGTTTGAAGCAAAATAACCTAAGGTTTTTGTTCCATTTATAATAAAAGAAAAATCATCTGCACTACTATTAATTACATCACCTAAATTTTGTGGTGTTTCAAAAGTGCCGTTTGTTGATTTGCTTTTAAAAATGTCTAGACCTCCTAATCCTAAAAGTCCTTCTGAAGCAAAATATAAGGTGTTGTCATCACTAATAAAAGGGAATTGTTCCGCTTTATTTGTATTTATTATTGTACCTAAATTACTAGGTTTTCCATAAGTTCCATCTGCATTAATTGAAACAACATAAATGTCAGTACTGCCTAATGTTCCTGGCATATCAGAAGCAAAATACAATTGTTTTCCATCTGCACTTAAAGACGGATGAGCAATTGAATAATTATCACCGTTAAATGGTAATTCGGTTATGTTTCCCCAAATCCCATTGGTAAGTGTCGCTTTGTAAACTTTCAGTTGAGTTATTTTATTCTCATCCTTTATTCTTTTACCATTATCATTATTGTTTCTAGTAAAATAAACTGTTTTGCCATCTTTACTAAAAGTTGCATTTGACTCATGAATATCAGAGTTTAGGCTTTTTGAAAATGCTTTTGCCGATTGAATGTCTCCATTTTGTTCTATAGCACCTACATAAAGATCTAAATAAGGTTGGTTGTTCCATTTGTAAATTTTTCCATTTCCACGTGAAGAAGCAAAAACAAGACTATCTCCATAAAAACTTGGTGCAAAATCAGAAGTTGTAGAATTTGTGGTTATTTTTTCTATTTTTGAGCTAGTTATACTGTTGTTTTTTAGGTTTTTGAAGTATTCATTAGTATTTACTTTTTTACCTGTAGCTTTTTGAAAATAGATGTCAGCAGTAGTATAATCGCCAGTACTTCTTAGGGTTTGGTTGTATTTGTATAAATAATCAATGCTTACATTTTTCTCGTATTTTTTTACCAAGATACCATACCATTTTTTTGCTTCAGGCATATCCTTGGTATTATAATATGCATCTCCCAATTTTTCTAAAACTTCCTGAGATTTAGACTCTATTTTCAAAAGTTCGGTAATCGCTTTTGAATAGTCTTTCTGATTTAATAGATTATCAATTTTTTTTAAGCTTTGTGCTCTTGTTGAAGTAGTAAATGCTACAAGAGTCAAAAATATAGTTACAATTTTTTTCATTGTTATGTGTTTTTATTAAAAGAATCTTGGAGATTTGTCGTAGCCTTTGTTAAATAATAATCCTAAATCATATAAAAGAATAAATTCATGCGATGCTGAGGTAACAGCATTCAAATTATTTGTGATACGATCATAAGCATATCCAATTCTTAATTCTGGAGTTATTCTAATATTGATTAATCCACTAAAAGATTCTTCAAGACGATAACCAGCTCCCAATTCAATTCGATTGTTGTATAATATATTTGCTGTAGCATCCAAAGATATTGGAGAACCTTGAACATATTTTGTCATAAAGGCAGGCTTTAATTTAAATTGATCACTTAAATTAAATACATAACCAGCGGTTAAATACGAGACCATCGCTTCTCTACCAACATATTCGCCGTTACTGACATCAATATGTTTTGAGTTAATTAAATTCGCAACAGATAATCCAGCATAGAATTTGTCTGTATTATAATAGGCTCCTAATCCAAAGTTTAAAAAGGCTTTGGAAATATCATTCTCAAAAGCTTTGTCAGGAGTTGTTGATTCTAATTCTACGGAGCTAAAGTCAGTATCATAGATATTTACTCCCGCTTTAATACCAAAAGATAAACTTCTTTGGTTTCCCAAATTCAATTTATAAGCATAATCAGCATTTATGTTTTTAGAATGTAAAAAATTCCCAACTTTATCATTAGTAAAAGATATGCCTGCTTCAACATTATCTGTAAACGCTTTGTGAGCAAAGAATGAGGTTGTTAACGGTCCATTTAAACCAGTCCATTGTTTTCTATGAATTAAACCAAAGTTTATAGCTTCTGTCTGTCCTGTTGTATAAGCAGGGTTTATAATACTCATATTATACATGTATTGAGTGAATTGTGGTGTTTGTTGGGCTTTTACATTAAAAGAAAAACCAACGATTAATAATATTATGATTATTTTAATTTTAGTCATTTTCAACTTTATTAGATGATTTTTTAATTTTTAGAATTATCTACTCAAGTATAATTCTCCTGAAGTTGGTTCTTTGCCGTCTATATTAAATGTAATAAGGAAGTAATAAACACCTACTGGAACTAAATCTCCCGTTCCATCTTTTCTTCCGTTCCATTCTGGAGTGTTTGCATTTCCTTTATAGACTGTTCTTCCCCATCTGTTAAAAATTTCAATAGTAAAATTAGGGTATAGGTTCTTAATATAAGATGTAGAATAAGTATCGTTTACGCCATCATCATTAGGGGAAAATCCAGTATATATCACATCTTCAGGACATTTATATTTAATAGTGATTGATTTTCTTGTAGGGTTTTCACATCCTGTTCCATCATTTTTACTTGCTGCCCAGTAAATTTGATCTGCTTTTAGTTCTGTAGTTTGTGATATTGAAGTAGTCCCCGTTTCAGTTTCATACCAAAAAATAGAATTTCCTTCAGTTGTCGATGCGATTAAGTCAGCAATTGTTGGAATTTTTGGCGCAGGACAAAATTCCATTTCATCATTAGGCACTGTAACGTCTCCAGCAGTAGTAATTGAAGCAGACACCTTTAATCGTGAAGGACTTGGGCAACCATTTGTAGATTTTGCCTCTGCCCAATAATCACCCTCAGTTAACTTTGTTGACGAATTCAAGGCAGTTGTTCCAGTTTCGGTAGCATACCACGAAATGTTTGTGCCAGTTGTCGTTGTTAAATTAGCAACTATTGGATTTTGTGTTGAACAGAAATTTTGTATTGCTTTCCCAGTTGGAGTTGTTGGTATGGCATCTGCAATAACTTCATAAAATAACTGTAATGTTATTCCGTTAGTTAGCATATCTAATCTATATTTTTGACTGCCAGCTGTTGCGGTTATAGTTAAGTCTGCTTTAGTTTCTCCAGAAATTATTTCGTATAAGTTAGTTGTCGTATTTAATTTATACCATTGAAGACCTGTTGTAGCTGTAAACTCAAAAATAGGATAAGAAAAATGCACATTAGTATTTCCGGCATCATTCCATTGAGCTCCCCTATTTTGGAATTCAAATTGAGCATATCCTTCAATATTTCCAGGGCTATTTTGGTATAGCAAATATCCTGGAGGCACTCCTGGGTTTGGATAATAGTTATTAGGTTCTGTAGCAGACCAATTATTATATGATGAAGTTACTTTAGTACCATTTATCCAATACCAACCACCAAATGTGTCTTTTGCCTCTGAGTAGTCTGAGGCATTTTCATACTGCTTTAAACCTAGCCAAAGAGCAATATTATCATCACCTGTATATCCTTTACTTTGTAATCCCGTATAGACTGTGGCTTCTTCTAATTGACTGTTTATTATGTACATTGAAGCTCCTGGAATAGAGCTAATGAGGGTATTGGCATCCTCCCATGTCATGGCAGTGGGTTTTATATAATAAGTTGAGTTTCCGAATTGAGTTATTTTGATTAAATTTAAACCCTTGCCATTCGTGTTTTCTGCGGTAAACTGTTCTTCAGAAAGAATGTTGTTGGCAGTTATTTTTACCACATTTCCAGCACAAACAGGGTTTGATTTATTAGCTGAAATTGTTGGAGAAATTTCATAAACAATAGTTTGTAAACGTGTTCCAATGGGAGCAATAGGAGTTGTCTGTAAATAATAGGTTTTACCACTTTGAAGTGGTGTTGTGGGTAATAATGCATTTCCTCCAGTTAGGGTATCATACCAGGTAGCTGTGGAACCTGATGGTAAATCAATAACTTTTAAATCTGCTACTGTATAAGTCTTTGTAACAGAGTTTAAATAAGTAAAAGTTAATTCTACTTTAACGTTTTGAGTCCATGAAAAATTCCAAATAAGGAGTATTCCTATTTGAAATATTTTTTTTAAGTTAGTTATTTTCATTTGGTTAATTGCTTAGTTAACAGGTTATATTTGATGAAAATTAATAATGATTTTGCCACTATTACTGTTACAAACCTAATGGGTAATTCGCTTAAAAAAATTTTTAAGAACTATATTTAAACTAGACAAAGGAATAGTTATATGAAGAAATATTAATAATATTAGATGAATTTTGTGGAGATTAAATTTTTTTCATTCGTTATTGAGGTAATGTTGCATAATGTCAAGATCTTTTTTAGTTTACAAAAAAAACCGAAGCATCACTACTTCGGTTTGTATTTGTATTTAATTTCTATAAAAGCCCCGCTCTTTTCAACAAAGCATCTGGTTTTGGTTCTTGACCTCTAAAGCGTTTGTATAATTCCATTGGTGGTTCAGTGCCTCCTTTAGAGAGAATGTTTTCTTTGAATTTGGTAGCCACTTCTTTGTCAAAAATCCCTTTTTCTTGGAAATATTCGAAGGCATCAGCATCTAGAACTTCGGCCCATTTATAGCTGTAATAGCCTGATGAATAGCCTCCTTGAAAGATGTGAGAGAACGCCGTACTCATAGCATTTTCGGCTACATCTGGATATAATTGCGTGTTTTTGAACTGTTCGGTTTCGAATGCTTTTACATCTGTAATCGCTGTTGGGTTTTGTCCGTGCCAACCCATGTCGAGTAATCCAAAACTCAACTGGCGTAACGTGGCTAAACCTTCTTGGAAACTGGCGCTTTCTTTGATTTTTTCAACATATTCTTGCGGAATCACTTCGCCCGTTTGGTAATGCGTGGCGAATATAGCCAAGGCTTCTGGCTCGTAACACCAGTTTTCCATCACCTGAGACGGCAATTCAACAAAATCCCAATATACTGAGGTTCCAGATAAACTCGGGTAAGTAGTGTTAGCCAGCATGCCGTGTAATCCATGTCCAAATTCATGAAATAAAGTAGTTACTTCGTTAAAAGTCAATAAGGACGGTTTAGTTTCCGTAGGTTTGGTAAAGTTGCAAACATTCGAAATATGTGGCCTTTCGTTTACGCCATCTTTCACATATTGCGATTTGAACGAAGTCATCCAGGCACCGTTGCGTTTTCCTTTTCTTGGGAAAAAGTCGGCGTAGAAAATAGCAACCAGCTTGTTGTTTTCGTCGGTAACTTCATAAGTCATCACTTCTTCGTGGTATTTGTCAATATCAAATACTTCGGTAAAAGTAAGTCCGTATAATTTTTTAGCAATCGTAAAAGCCCCGTTCAAGACTTTTTCTAGTTGGAAATAAGGCTTTAATTTTTCATCATCCAAATTAAACAGCTGTTGTTTTAATTTTTCCGAATAATAGCCACCATCCCATTTTTCCAAGGTTTCGATTCCGTCTAGTTTTTTGGCGAAAGCAGACAGTTCAGCAAACTCTTTTTGGGCTGCGGGTTTGGCTTTGGCCAACATATCATTCAAAAAAGAAGTCACTTTTTCAGGACTTTCGGCCATACGTTCCTCTAGTACAAAATGAGCATGCGTAGCATAACCTAATAACTGGGCGCGCTCAAAACGCAGTTTGGCAATTTTTAAAACAATTTCTTGATTGTCGTATTCATTGTTTTGAAATCCTCTTGCGCCAAAAGCAATCGCTAATTTTTTGCGCAATTCACGATTATCCGCATAGGTCATAAACGGAATATAACTTGGGTGGTCTAAGGTGAAAATCCAGCCTTCTTTGTCTTGGGCTTTCGCCAAAGAACGTGCGGCTTCAATAGTGCCTTCCGGTAAACCAGCTAAGTCTTTTTCGTCTGTCAAATGCATCTGGAAAGCATTGGTTTCTGCCAAAACATTTTCGCCAAATTGCAAACTCAATTTCGACAATTCCTTGTCGATTTCACGTAGTTTATTTTTCTTGTCTTCGGATAAATTAGCCCCGTTGCGCGAAAAGCTTTTGTATTTTTTATCTAATAAAGTGCTTTGTTCAGGAGTTAAGTCCAATGAATCTTTGGCTTCATAAACCGTTTTAACACGAGCAAATAATTCCGGATTCAAACGGATGTCATTCCCGAATTCTGATAACAAAGGCGAAATCTCTTGAGCGATTTTTTGCATTTCGTCATTGGTCTCTGCCGAATTCAAATTGAAGAAAATACTAGAAGCTCTGTCCAAGATATCTCCAGAGTAATCCATAGCTTCGATAGTGTTCTCGAATGTAGGCGTTTCAGGATTGTTTACAATGGCGTCAATTTCGGCTTTCGCCAAAGCAATTCCTTCTTGAATCGCAGGCAAATAATCGCCGATTTTTATTTTTGAAAAAGGAGCGGTATTGTGTTTGGTATCGAAATGTTGAGTAAGTATTTCCATATTTTTGAAGGGACAGGTCGCGACCTGTCCGTACATTGTTTAATTATTTTTTCAATCCTTCCGAGGCCTTGATAACGGCTTCTTTTAGGCTTAATTTATAAGCCACAATTTTGTTTAAAATTTCAGTATTAGCACTTCCTATAATTTGTGCAGCTAAGATTCCAGCGTTTTTAGCTCCATTAAGTGCTACAGTGGCTACAGGAACTCCTCCTGGCATTTGCAAAATAGATAAAACCGAATCCCAGCCATCAATTGAATTGCTTGATTTTACAGGAACTCCAATAACAGGTAGTGGTGACATCGAAGCCACCATTCCTGGTAAATGCGCCGCTCCACCAGCACCAGCAATAATTACTGAAATGCCACGATTGTGAGCGTTGTTGCTGAAATCAAATAATTTTTCAGGAGTTCTATGTGCGGATACAATATCCACTTCTACTTCAATATCAAATGATTTTAATATATCGATGGCATCTTGCATTACGGGCATATCGGAGATGCTTCCCATGATTACGGCTACTTTCATTTTCTTTTTTTTTATGCTTTTTGAAATTTATTATTCCAATATTATTTTTAAATTTTCTTTTACTTTTTGAGCTAGTTTGTTCGGTAAAACACCGATTTTCTTTATAAGTCTCGTGTTGTCAATTGCTCTGATTTGATCAATCATAATGTCGCAATCTTTTTCGGTGTTTGCAATTCCTTTGGGAATATGAACACGTAAAATTTCAGCTTTAGGTTGTACAATAGTGGTCAAAGGACAAATAATAGTTGAAGGATGATTAGCTTCATTGAGTAAATTTGTTTGAATAATCAATACAGGTCTTATTTTTCCTGATTCAGTACCATTTCGAGGATTTAAATCGGCAAGCCAAATTTCGTATTGATTAATTTTCATAATCAAAATCTTCAAATTCTTTTAAAACATCCATTGAGTTTTCAGCTACTAATTTGGATTCGAATTTTAATTTTTTAGCTAATAAACTTTTTCTATTCAGTTTATTATAAAACTCGATTGCTTCATTGATGTAGCGATTTCGAGGTTTATTGAGTGATTCCAAAATAGTTTCAGTTTCGCCAAATATTTCGTCATCAATTTTTAAAGATATCGTTTTCATAACGCAATTATTTTCTATAAAGGTATATATAAAAAGTATATACTAATTATAATAATAATATAAAATTGCATAACCGATATCATTTTACTAACCACTAATCACTCTAATTGTATTTTTTACCTCCTCAGCAATTTTTCGGGCTTCGGACATGTTTTCGTTGACGATGGTTACGTGGCCCATTTTTCTAAAAGGGCGCGTTTGTTTTTTACCATAAATATGAGGAGTTACACCGTTCCATCCTAAAATAGTTTCGATGTTCTCATAAACCACATTTCCAGAAAAACCTTCGGCTCCCACTAGGTTTACCATGATTCCGGCCACTTTACTGTCGGTATTTCCTAATGGTAAGTCCAAGATGGCGCGTAAATGATTCTCAAATTGGGAAGTATAACTTGCTTCAATAGAATAATGACCGGAGTTGTGTGGGCGAGGAGCCACTTCGTTTACGATTACTTGGTCATCTTCGGTTTGGAACATTTCAACGGCCAATAATCCCACATGATTGAATTTCTCTGACACATTCAATGCGATGGCTCTGGCTTTTTCGGCTAGGGAATCGTCTATACGAGCAGGGCAAATTACATATTCCACTTGGTTGGCTTCTGGATGAAATTCCATTTCGACCACAGGATAGGTTTTGATTTCGCCAGAAGGATTGCGGCACACGATAACGGCCAATTCATTCTTGAACGGCACCATCTCTTCGGCAATACATTCTACGTTAGGCATATTCTCAAAATCCGAAGTGGCGCGAATTATTTTCACACCGTTTCCGTCATAACCAAATTCGGTGCATTTCCATACAAACGGAATCAAGACTTCTTCTCTTTCGACTGCTTTTTGCAAGGCTTTCAAATCAGGAAAACGCTTGTAGTCCGCTGTAGGGATATTATTTTGGGTGTAAAAATCTTTTTGAACGCCTTTGTTTTGAATCAAACGAAGGGTTTTTGGCGAAGGATAAACAGGTAATCCTTCGGCTTCTAATTTTTCTAAGGCTTCTAAATTGACCAATTCAATTTCGAAAGTCAAAACATCGACTTTTTTTCCAAAATTATATACGGTTTCAAAATCCATCAAATCTCCTTGGAAGAATTGATTGCAAGCTACTTTACTTGGTGAGTCTTCACTAGGGTCTAAAACATAGGTTTGAATGTCAAACTTACGTGTGTCAAATAACAACATTTTACCTAGTTGTCCACCACCTAGAATTCCCAATTTAAAATCAGAAGAAAAATAATTCATTTGTTTATGTTATTGTTTATTAACGGTCAAATGCAGTCGCTCCGCTCGTGTCATTGTAATTTGTTTGTTGCGGGCAAAGATACTTTTTAATTGGGAATATTAAAAAGAGTTAAAACTCAAAAACAACAACATTAACGACGAACAATAATTTTTTTAGTTAAAACCCCATTGTCAGTCTCAATTTTTAAAATATAAATACCTACCGCCAATTGGCTAGTACTGATGGTGAATTGCGTAGCAGTTTCTGGATTCAAATATCTGTGTAAAGCGCGTCCGTCCATAGTATTTATGGTTATAGCATTAATAGTGTTATTTACGGTGCTAACTGTAACGCTTTCAGATGTTGGATTAGGGAAGATTACAATCGATGTTTCAGTTTTAAAATCACGCACTCCTAGAATGTTGTCGATATAGCAACTTTCAGCAACAGTTTGAGATTCTTTGATTACTTGGGCTACTTTTTTATTTGAGAAGCCAGAATTATTGGTTTTGTCGTAAAAAGTCAAGTCTAAAACTCGGTTGCTAGCTCCTAACCAATCTTGCAAAATGGTACTATATACTCTTCGATAATCGTGTTGAACGGTATATAGTTGGTAATCATTAGTAGATTTGGCTTCGTCAAGATTCACATTGGTTCCTGAAATACCAGGATTAATGGATTTTCCAAAAACAAACATAGGGGCAATTTGACCATGGTCCGTTCCAAGGCTGGCATTTCCGCCTGCTTTTCGACCAAATTCAGAAAAAGTAACCGTGACCACATCCTCACCTAAATTTTGATTGTTTAGGTCGGTAACGAAGTTTTTGATGGAATCCGATAGTTCTGTTAGTAAGTCGGCATGTTTTCCTAAATGGGAATCGGTTGTGGAAGCCACTTGAGCAGCATGGGTGTCAAATCCACCAATTTTCACCAAATAAATTTTGGATTTTAATCCTCCAGAAATAAATCGAGCTACTGATTTTAATTGGTTGGATAAACTAGAACTGGAATAAGTAACAGAATTTGAACCGTTATTGAAAGCAGTTGAAATGGTTTCTGCATAGGTTTTGGTGGTAGTGTCGTTTTCTAAAATGTATTTAATTAAATTCCCGTATTCAGAATTTGGGATATTCGTAGGAGCTGCTCCTCCTAATCCATTGATGACCGAATAAAAACCAGCAGGGTTTTGACCGTTAATATTGATTGATAAAGTATTGCCGCTAGTATCGTGAAAACCTAATGAGTTGTCATTACTGCCTAATTGAATTCCAAGTGGAAAATTAGCGTTTAAAAAATTAGCATAAAAATTTTCAATAAATCGAGCCATCCAGCCGTCTTGTAAATTAGAGTTGGCTTGGGTTCCATCACCGCCTCTTAGCCATAAATCAGTAGAGCCAAAATGAGATTTATCTTGATTGGGATAACCTACTCCTTGAATAATTCGCATTAATCCTTGATCGTATAAACTTTTGAAAGCCGTCAATGCAGGGTGTAATCCTACTTGATCATTAAGAGCCAAGGTAGAATCGAGTTGGATAATGCCATTGGCACCCGAATTATTGAGTTTAATAGTAGGGCGTAAGCTAGCGTATTTGTCATATTGATTAATAGGGACCAAGGTGTTGAGTCCATCATTGGCGCCTGATAATTGGATAAGAACTATTTTTTTAGCACTAAGATCAGGACAAGCATTCATGCCTGCTGATTTGAAAAGAGCAAATACCTCTGTAGGCAACATCGATAGTGCACTGGCGGAGGACGTCAATTTTATAAAGTTTCTTCTTTTCATGGGATAAATATTGAAGGCGATGAAAAATTAAAATATTTGAGTTTCGGGTGCGCGTAAAATAGCAGTCAATAATGCTTTTAAACGCGGTTCGATGACTTTAATATTGCCCGTATTGATATAGTCTGTCCAAGCAGATTTCCAGTAGAAGGTTGCTAGGTCTTGAAGCAAATAGGCGTTCATAAAGTAATTGATTCGATCCGTATCAGGTTCTTGTGCAAATAAAGCTTTGCAAAGTTCAGAGGTGAGCGTGAAAGCATCACTAGGGTCGGAAATGATACCGCTGTTTTTGATTACAGGTATGATGTCAATTTTAGCGTAAATATTATTGTTGGCATTGATGAGGTTTTTGCCTTCAATCATTGATTCGCCTAAACGATAACGGGCAATCAAAGTGGCTGCCGATATCCAGTTTTTGTCAAACTCAGGTGCTTTGTAATAAGCAAAATGTCCCGCAACATTTTCAGGGCTAAAAATAAGCATGTCTGATAAAGTAAGGTAGGTATTGTGCACAAATCCGTTCCAAAAACGGATATAATAATCGTTTGGATTGGTATTTGGATTTGGGATAGTAGCACTCAAATAGGTGCAAATTTCAGAAACTTGTTGAATAGGAGATTTGATAATTCCACCAATAGTTTCGTCATTACTATCGCTATCATCTAGGTCGTAAAAATGCAAACTTTGTAATAAGCGCCTCACGGTAGGTGCAAGCTCGTAATTATTTGCTTTCAATTCGGTAGCAAGAGGTATGATAATATCTGTTTCAACCTCTGATGTAATGGTTCCTTTTACGAAGTAAATATATAGTTTTCGACAGATGTTAAGCGCTGTAGCTTGTTTGTTAAAAATCATTTCAACAAAGTCATTCAGCTCTCTATCCATATCTGTTGCATTTGTTGCTGGGGAGATGGAAGCGCTATCAAAAGCGGCGCTGAATCTTTTTGTGGTTACATCATGACGCGTAAAATCATAATAGCCTCTTGGGATATTGGTATCAGGATCATTGACATAAGTATCTGTTTTTTGTCTGAAGCCAGTTAATACTTTCGCGGCTTCCACAATATCATTTTCAGTATAATTGGTGTAGTCTCCAGGGCCTACTTGAGGGCCTTTACCAATGGTGAAAAGTTCTAGAAATTCTCGAGCATAATTTTGGTTGGGCGCTGTCTTGGTGTTTGTATTGTTGTTTAGATAATACAACATGGAATTATCCAAGGACATTTTTTTTGCCAATGTTTTGTAATTACCAAACGAATAATGAAGCAATAGTCGTAAATGATGGAAAAAGGAAGTTGAACGTTTCCCTACAGCATCCTCTTTATTGACCGTGAATCGAGTGGATAAAAAGTACGATAATTTGAATTTAAGGTTGGGACTGTTAATTGCATTGTACCACCACCATCCAGCTACGATTCGGGATTTTACATTTTCGTTGGTATAGTTGATTACAGGTACAGTTTCAGTCCAAAAACCAGCCTCGACTCCATTGTATAAACTAGTGTCATAAGGCAGGTTTACAGCTAATGGCTTTTCCTGAAATAAAAGATCTAATGCTTGAGTAGGCGTCAATAAGGCATATTGGTCAACAAGACTTTTAGTGTAAACAAAGGTGGCGCGTCGTAATAAATGGCGCGCATTTTTTTTACCTAAAACGGAGGAGTTTGTAGCTAGTGAAGCCATGGTGTAATGGGTTGGTTCTTAGTTATTTGATTTTTGGTTGTTCAAATATAATTAAAAGTTCCATTGGTTTTTAAAAAAAGATAGGGCGCTACTAAATCGAGATAATAAGTAACTGTGTTACCATGTTTGAGAGTAAAATTTAAGTACTATTTTAACTTCTTCAAAATATGTTTTGAAACGGCCTTGTAGGCTGC
This sequence comes from Flavobacterium sp. NG2, assembly GCF_034119845.1. Lineage (NCBI taxonomy): Bacteria > Pseudomonadati > Bacteroidota > Flavobacteriia > Flavobacteriales > Flavobacteriaceae > Flavobacterium > Flavobacterium sp. NG2. Next base: position 1,407,624 of record NZ_CP139420.1, read on the forward strand.
CGTATGAGTGCTGAAATCTTTTACCAAAATCGTTTTTAATTCGGGATGAATCCAATCGTATTCATTGCCTAACAAATATAAACAACGCATCGCGTATACTTTTGCAGCGACTTTAGCATCGTTGATTAACCAGTCAAAATTTGTTTCAATAAGGTCTTGACGTTGTTCTTCTGTTAGTGTGATTCTATCGTCAGTTTTTTTATAATGCGCTTCAAGAAGTAAATAAAGCACTTTGGCAATAGGGCGAATGGCACTTTCATTCGTTAATTTTTGAGACTTGGAACAAATCAAATCTAAATAGGGTTGAAACCATTCTAGTTTTTCATACGCCATCAATTCCATTGCCCAGCAGGCTTTGTAGTGATTGGGATTGTCAATTTCGAAACAAGAAAAAAGAAATAGATCGAGTAACTCAGGGCGAGCCAACATATAATCAGCAGTGCTTTGCCGACTATTTTTATAGCCTGTAGTTTGTTCGATAATGGATTCTAATTCCGTCATTTGGTATGAAAATTTATTTCAAAACAGTTTTCAAAACAAAGATTCAAATTTTTCATTGAAAATCAAACATTGATGAAGTTGTTTCACAAAGATTCACAAAGAGCCGCAGCGTTACACAAAGTATTACTGTTTTTGATTTTAAAAAAGCTTTGTGAATCTTAGTGTCTCCTTTGTGCTCTTAGTGTTTGAACTTTTTCAATGCCAAAGCGCTAACCACAAGTAAAACCTTTTTTTAGTAAACACAATTCTGTATCTTTGTCGATTATTCAAAACAAAACAATGATTCAACTACACGACAAACAATTTGAACCTTTTATTTCTGCAAAAGAAATAGAGTTTGCAATTGAACAAATGGTGCGAATGGTTGAAAATGATTTTGTTGGTGAAACCCCAGTTTTTATTGGTGTGCTCAATGGTTCTTTTATGGTTGTTTCTGATTTTATGAAGCAATATAAAGGCGCTTGTGAACTAAGTTTTATTAAGTTGTCTTCTTATGAAGGAACTAGCTCGACAGCGGAAGTAAAACAACTCATTGGTTTGAACCAAGATTTAGCGGGACGAAGCGTTGTCATTATCGAAGATATTATCGATACTGGAAATACATTAGAGGAGTTAAAAGCACTGTTCAAAAAACAAAATGTAAAACATTTTAAGATTGCTACCCTTTTCTTGAAGCCTGAAGCTTATAAAAAAGACATCAAAATTGATTACGTAGGAATCCGAATTCCAAATAAGTTTATCGTAGGATATGGTTTGGATTATAATGAATTAGGGCGCAATTTACCCGAAGTTTATCAAGTAGTAGAATAAAAAAAATAAAATAATCGAAAAGATATAAAAAAGCTAAATTTATGGAGTTTACTTCTTTTGGTTTTTTTAACTGTTTTCAATTTGTTACATTAAAAATTAAAATTTAAAAAAGAATATGATTAACATTGTTTTATTTGGGAAACCAGGTGCAGGAAAAGGAACACAAGCCGAATTTTTGAAAGAAAAATACAATTTGACACATCTTTCAACAGGAGATATTTTTCGTTTCAACATGAAAAATGACACTGATTTAGGAAAATTGGCAAAATCATATATCAATCAAGGAGAATTGGTTCCAGATGAAGTAACCATTAAAATGCTTGAGGATGAGGTGAATAATAACCTGGATTCAAAAGGATTTTTATTTGATGGATTCCCTAGAACAATTGCTCAGGCAGATGCTTTGGATGCATTTTTGCAATCTAAAGGATGGAACATTACCGGGACAGTAGCATTAGAGGCTGATGATAATATTCTTGTGGCACGTTTGCTTGAAAGAGGAAAAACTTCTGGAAGAGCTGATGACCAAGACGAAGAAAAAATCCGTAATCGTTACGACGAATACAACGAAAAAACAGCACCATTAATCGGGTACTATAAGGAACAAAATAAGTTTCACGCCGTAAACGGTATAGGAACAATTGAAGAAATTACAGAGAGATTATCGCAAGTTATTGATAATTTGTAGCAATTTCCAGCTGTACGTTACAAGTCCTCGTTCTTACCACCTATTTTTCTAAGCCATAAAAGGAGCTTCCTCCGGTCGCTCTTTTCTAGCAAGAAAAATAAGTGGTAAGTACTCCGGGCTTTTCACTACCATCTGGGCTAATTAAAACAATGGAAATACTCATCATATTTTTTCTGATACTACTAAATGGAATTTTCTCCATGTCCGAAATCGCCTTGATTTCTGCCAGAAAAAACAGATTAGAATCATCGGCAAAAAAAGGAAATCAAAGTGCTAAAATGGCACTTAAGTTAGCCAATTCACCTAATGAGTTTTTGTCAACAGTTCAAATCGGAATCACACTAATCGGAATTCTTACAGGTATCTATTCTGGAGATAAAATCACTACCGATGTAAAGTTGTTTGTGAGTTCATTTGAAATATTAAAACCCTATGCTTCCTCGATTGCCGTTGGACTAGTAGTAGTGGTTTTGACCTTTTTCTCTTTAGTGTTAGGAGAGTTAGTTCCTAAACGCATCGGATTAAATTATCCTGAGAAGATTGCCAAATTGGTGGCTATGCCCATGAAAATGGTTTCGATTGTAACCGCACCATTTATTTGGTTACTAACAAATTCTACTGAATTTTTATTGAATTTTTTCCAAATAAAACCTTCTGCTGACGGTCGTGTAACCGAAGAGGAAATCAAAGCCATTATCAAAGAAGGAACCGAAGGGGGAGAAGTTCAAGAAATAGAACAGGATATCGTAGAACGTGTTTTTCATATTGGAGATAGAAAGATTAATTCCTTAATGACGCACCGAAAAGCGGTGGTTTTACTGCCTTTAAATGCAAATAAAACCCAAGTGAGAGCAAGTGTTCTAGAGGAATTGCATTCAGTTTATCCTGTTTATGGAGAAAATTACGATGATATAGTTGGGGTAGTGGATTTGAAAAATATTTTTGCCACAATTGAAAATGCCGACTTTGGTTTGCAAAGTATTATGGCTGAACCTCCTTTTATGATGGAGCACACTACAGCTTATAAGGCATTAGAAGAATTTAAAAAATCAAATATTCGCTATGCCTTAGTAACCGATGAATATGGAGTTTTTCAAGGAATGATAACCATCAATGATATATTAGAAGCCTTAGTAGGTGACGCTTCAGATTTTCATAAAGAGGAATTCAAGTTAATTGAAAATCCAGATGGGAGTTGGTTTGTAGATGGTCATTATTCATTACACGATTTTTTAACGTATTTTGAGTTAGACGATTTAACCAATGACTATGAAGTAACCACGGTAAGTGGATTAATCATGACCGAATTAACACATATTCCAAAAGAAGGCGAAATCTTGATTTGGCAAAAAATGGAATTAACAGTCGTCGATATGGATGGCGCAAAGATTGATAAAGTAATGGTGAAAGCTATTAAGAATTAAATTGGTTTCAGGTTTCAAGTTTCAAGTTCTCTGCAGAACTTTAAACGTTGAACTTTAAACTTTAAACAAAAGAATATGACTGAAGGGAATTTTGTAGATTACGTAAAAATATTTGTTTCGTCTGGTAAAGGAGGAAAAGGATCTACTCACTTACATAGAGAAAAATTTATTGAGAAAGGTGGGCCTGATGGAGGTGATGGAGGACGTGGAGGTCACGTAATTTTAGTGGGAAACAAAGCGCTATGGACGTTGTTTCATCTCAAGTTTGCTCGTCATATCAAAGCAGGTCACGGTGGTGATGGTGGAGGAGATCGTAGTACAGGAGCTGATGGTGATGATAAATTTATCGAAGTACCATTAGGAACTGTAGTAAAAGATAAAGAAACGGGTGAAATCTTATTTGAGATTACCGAGCATGGTGAAAAACGAATTCTTTCTCGTGGTGGTAAAGGAGGATTAGGAAACTGGCATTTTAGAAGCTCAACGAATCAGACACCTCGTTACTCTCAACCAGGTTTGCCTGGAACGGAGATGGATGTGATTTTAGAATTAAAAGTTTTAGCTGATGTAGGTTTAGTAGGTTTTCCTAATGCTGGAAAATCAACCTTACTTTCTGTTTTAACTTCTGCAAAACCTAAGATTGCGGATTATCCTTTTACAACTTTAAAACCTAATTTAGGTATTGTGGCGTACAGAGATTTTCAATCTTTTGTAATAGCTGATATTCCTGGAATTATCGAAGGTGCTGCCGAAGGAAAAGGATTGGGTCATTATTTCTTGCGTCATATTGAGCGTAATTCGACTTTGTTGTTTATGGTACCCGTAGATACTCCTGATATCAAAGGGGAATATGATATTTTAGTGAATGAATTAACTAAGTATAATCCTGAGATGCTCGATAAGGAACGTTTGTTGATTATCACAAAATGTGATATGTTAGACGACGAACTAAAAGCAGAACTGAAAGTGGAACTAGACGTAGCTTTTAAAGATATTCCTTATTTGTTTGTGTCTTCAGTCGCACAACAAGGGTTGACGGAGTTGAAAGACAAATTATGGCAGATGTTGAATGAGTAAATTCAATTTGTCTCTACATAAATTAAGAAAACCACTATGTTGCAAGTCGCTTCATAGTGGTTTTTTGATTTAATACTTTCCTTTTCAGGAAGTAAGTTTGTTAATTCATTGCAGTCACAATAAACTCACTTCGTCTGTTGGCTTGATGTTCCTCTTCAGAACATTCCACACCATTAGAACATTTATTTACTAATTGAGATTCACCATAGCCTTTACCGGTTAATCTATTGGCATTAATACCATTTTTAACTAACCAATCTATCGTTGATTTAGCTCTTCTGTTTGATAAGGCTTCATTGTATGAAGTAGATTGACGACTGTCAGTATGCGAACGAACATCAATTTTCATTTTTGGATGTTGTTTCATTGCATCTAATATTTTCTCTAGTTCGAATGCAGCTTCTTTAGTGATATTAGCTTTATTCAAGTCAAAGTATATTACTTTGATGCCAAAACATTTTGCTAAGTCACCGCCAATTACAATTTGACAACCTACTTTTTCTAACGCCATCGGTTGATTTGTTTTACCAGTGATGGTGCTAGTAGCCACTTTACTTTCTTTAGTAACATAATTTGCAGCAGTAGCTCTCACGTAATATGTTTTTCCACATTCTGCCTCAAAAGCATAATGTCCTTGTGCATCAGACGTGAATTCTTTTTGAAGTTCAAACTTTTCATTAAACAAACTTAATTTTGCATTTGGAAGCACCATGTTTGTTTCTAAATCGGTTACAACTCCTTCTACTTGTTGGTTGCAACGAGTTTCAGCAAATTTGTAAATATCATCATATCCTTTTCCACCAGCTCTGTTGGAGCTAAAAAAACCAGTACCTGTTTTACTATCTATGATAAATCCAAAATCATCTTGAGGACCATTGATGGGAGCGGCTACATTTTGAACTTCTTTGAAGCTTCCATCTTGTTCTATTTTAGAAACAAAAACATCAAAACCGCCTAATCCCGGACGTCCGTCACTCGCAAAGTATAATTTATTGTCATCTGAGATGAAAGGGAATGATTCTCTCGCTTCAGTATTAATTGTGGCTCCTAAGTTTACTGGGGTTCCAAAACTCCCATCATTTTTGATAGCTACTTTATACAAGTCTGATTGTCCTAAAGTTCCTGGCATATCCGAAGCAAAATACAAGGTTTTACCATCTGGGCTTAATGCAGGGTGAGCAACACTGTAATTATTACTATTAAAAGGAAGTTCAGTAACATTATCCCAAGTATCGCCTACTAAGGTCGCTTTGTATAATTTTAACATGGTAACTTTGTCCGCGTTTTTACCTTTTTTACCATCCAAAAAGTTGTTTCTAGTAAAATAAACCGTTTTACCATCTTTTGTAAATACAGGCGTCGATTCATGAAACTTTGAATTGATATTCTTCCCGCCAAAAGGTTTAGGTTCTTCTAATTTTCCATTAGGTGAAATTTTCGAAGCATACAAATCAGTAAAGGATTCATTGGTTTGTTCAAAAACTTTTCCTGTGCTTCCCTCTCTTGCAGAGGCGAATATCAATTTATTTCCGACTAAGGCGCTACCATAATCTGAAGATTCTGAATTGATTCCTGCATTTTCGATTGTATATCGACCGGAATTGGCTTTGATAACTTCAAGGTAATTTTTATGACTGGCATAAAGTTTTGCTCTTTTGTCGTTACCTGACTTTTTATTGAATTGATCCATCGTTTCGTTGGATTTATCATATTTGCCAGTTGATTTTAAGGATTGTGCATAACGATAATAATATTCAGCTTCTTGATTTTTATTCATCGCAAAAAGCTCTCCATACCATTTTTCGGCTTTCGGCAGTTCCGCATTAAAATAATAAGCGTTTCCTAAATTTTGAAACATCTTTTCATTTTTATAACCTTTCTCCGCTATTCGCTCGTAGGTAGCAATAGCGTCAACAAAAGAATTATCTTCATACTTTTTATCGGCTGCTTCTACTTGAGCTTTTTGGGAGTATCCGTTTTGTAAAACAACAGCTAGCAAAAGTGCACTGTATACGAGTTTTTGTATTTTCATAATTGTACTTTTAGAAGAATCTTGGAGAGATTATTATGTTTTTCTTTGTAAATAATTCATAACGAAGGAATACTTCATGTGAGCCTGAATTGTTATTCGCAAACTTTGTGGCATCCCTGTCATAAGCATATCCTATAAACCATGAATTGCTTGCTTGAAAACCAACTAGAGCACTATAAGCAGCATCCCATCTGTAAGCAAGACCAGCGGTGAATTTTTGATTAATCAAGAAATTAGCTGATAAATCCGCTTGTAAAGGAGTTCCTTGTGCAATTTTTGTAAGCAAAGAAGGTTTGAATTGAAGGCTTGGAGACAAATCAAACACATATCCCCCAATGAAATAATAGTGAATTTTTTCAGTGGCGATAAAGCTTGATGTACTTCCTGATTCATCATAATGTTTGCTCTCTAGGATATAAGGTGCTGAAAATCCAACATAGGCTTTGTTAGAATGTAAATAAATACCGGCACCAATGTTTGGTAAAAACTTATTGTCAATATTCTCTTGGTACCTTGGGTCTCCTGGATTTGCAAGATGTAATTTTGTAAAATCTACATTCAGTAAACTAGCACTTCCTTTTATACCCAAAGACAATTTGTAGTTTTCTGAAACTGGTACGCTATATGAAAGGTCTACTGCGATATTATTTTTGTCTTGTGGGCCTATTCGATCATTTAGAATAGATACTCCTAGTCCTAGATTCTTACTAATAGGTGTGTTAAGTGATAAATTATTGGTCACTGGTGCACCGTCTTGACCTACCCATTGTGTACGATGCAAAGCAAATACACTCAAGGTTTCTCTTGATCCAGCATAAGCAGGATTGACTACAATAGTATTGTACATATATTGAGTGAACTGTGCATCTTGCTGGGCATAACTGATGCTTGATAAAAGCACTAAAACGAATCCTATAAATTTTGTCTTCATATATTTTTTTTAAAATTGAGAACCTGTTTACAATAAACAGTTATACAATAGTTTTATCGATTGATGTATAGATACCCTGAACGTTCCTTTGTTTCTCCATTAGAATTTACATACTTAAGTGCGTAAAAATATGTCCCTTCTGGTAATTCAGTGGATGCGGATACCGTAGTTCTACCTTCTGATACTCCTCTGAAATATTTATTTCCAATTCCATAACCATTTGCCTCATAAACAACAACTCCCCATCGGTTATATATTTGTAGTGAGTTATTAGGGTATTTTTCAATATTTCTAATCATAAAGACTCTGTTGTCCTCATCATTACTTAAAGGAGAGACTCCATTAAAAATTTCGATATCACAACTTGTGGATAAATAAAGTCCTGACTTTGGAAGTGTTGCATGTGATTGGTTTGAATTACAAGGATCTAAAGGGTTAGTGTTATCTGTAACCTCTGTGCCGTCAATTACTCCGTCTCCATCGGAATCTGGATTTGCAGGGTCTGTTCCTCTGCTGACCTCCGCTGAATTTGATAAACCATCATTGTCGCAGTCTAAATTTGGATTATCAAAACAAGATGTTACTACTACTTGTATCGTACCTACATTGGATACTGCCCCTAAATTATCTTGAATAACATAACTTATAGATGAGTTTCCTTTGAAAGTAGCTACTGGAACAAATGTTACAGTTCCATTGCTATTAGCAGTATATGTTCCTTGACCTGTAACAGTAAATGAAGTTTGAATATCAGCTGTTAATGGGTCTAGATCTATTGTTGTCGCATTAATAGTTCCATCACTATCAGTATCGTTACTTGCTACTGGAACAATCACTGAAGTTCCCATTAATGTCGTAGCATTATCGTTATTAGCTATTGGTGGAATGTTCAAGAAACCTAGTTTACCAGACAATGAAGTGATAGTTCCACATAAGTAGTCATCTGATGTTACTAAAACTCTGTATCTATAGTCCTTCATCGCAAGAGTTACACCAGTGATGTTTAAATTAATGGTGTTGGCACCACTATAATTACCTCCATTTGAAATATCGGACCAGTTTGCTTCTCCATTTGTGCTTAACTGCCATTTATAGGTTGGGTTAGTTGATAGGCCTTGTGTTGTTGCTGTGAAGGTAGCTGTTGTTACACCTGTGGCTAATAATTGATCTGAGGGTGCATTGACTTTGCTAGGTATAATTGCTAAATCATAGGTTCCATAATAGGATGCGCCTAGAACTCTACCTTGAGAATCTACTGGCGCTACTGCTCCATTAGTCATACCATATTGTTGTCCTGGTGCTGCAGCTGTGTTAGAAAAATAATATTCATTTGAATCCGAACAACCATCGTTATCTGAATCTAAATCATAAATATTTGGAATTCCATCTAAGTCAGTATCCGTAGCATTTCCTATACTAGCTAACATTATTGTTTTTCTTTCACCAACTAAGGTTGTGTACGTTCCAGTGATACCAAAAACATAATTACTTTCAGTATGTGAATCATATGAAAGAATTAAACTGTAATTAGCATTGTTATAGTCAGAATTTGAATGATTAGGAATACCAACAGTTGAAGTTAATGCTGCTGGTCTATAATAATTAAAGTTGGTTCCAGGACCTCCAATGCCAGTGTTCCCAAAAGTAAAACCAGCTGCTGTTAAAGTTGACCCTACAATAGGAGCTCCTTTTATGTTGTTTGTGTTTGCGTATCCTACAACTTCTCCGAAGGGTCTTGTAGTTCCATCGCCATCTATATCTGCAAGAGATAATGTGATATGTCCAACAGTTGAAGGTGTTATAGGCCCTGAAGCAGATGCTGAGCCTGCAGGTACAAATTTAAGTGAATAAGTGAAGTATGGGTTTTCAACAGCATTTACATTTTGAATTACTATATTTCCTGTTGATTCGATAGTAACTCTTCCTGATGTGCCTAGTGATACGCCTGTTATTTCGACTATAGCATCATAAGTAAAGCCTAAAGAGCTAAGTGCATTTGGTTTTATCAGTCTGTTTCCAACTACTAATCCGCTTGAAGGGATTGTGGAGGGGCTAAAGGGAGAAAAACCATCTAATGTTACATAATTTACTTTTGACTCATCTACATCTAAAATCCCATCATTATCATCATCTAAATCAATATTATTGGGAACTCCATCTCCATCAATATCTAGTGGATCTACAGCTAGAGCTTGAGTCGAAATAGTACTTCTGTTTTTGCCTATATCCAATTGTAAGACTGTTTGAGCTATTGTCGATACAAAAAAACACGTCAGAAGAATTAACTGTGAAGTTTTTGACGTAAAAAAAGGCCTAAGCCTTTCCAAAATTGATTTTGTTGTTTTTTCTGTCATAATAAAAAAATATAGATTAAAATAATTATTAATTAAGTCGAGTAAACTGTTAATTCGACTTCATTTTTTTAAGCAAAGTGTTAAAAAATCAATCTTAAATAAATTGGTATACCAGTTTGGAAATCCAAATATAATATATATATTTAATTTTTATTAAAAAGTTCAATTAAAAAAAACTAGTGTAAAAGAGTATAATACAGTGGTTTGAGCCTGTTTTTTGACATGCTTTAACAAAACAACTGGGTTTTGTTAAAATTAACAAACAAGGGGTTTTATGGCAGTGAAAGATTAACAACCAAAATAGTACTAATAAAATGAAAAAAATAATCGTTCTATCGTTTATATTAATTGGCGTATTTAATTCTTATTCGCAATTAAGTAAGACACACTACATTCCGCCTTTGACTACGGCGTCAAATGTGGTGCCTTCCGATCATTACCTTTACATTTCGACACCAACTGTTGGCTGGGTTAACCTAACAATTACACCCATTGGAGGTACACCTATTACCGCTCAAGTTAGAAATGGTTTGCCATATGTTCTTTCAATTGGTACAGGTATCAATACTCCTTTGTTTGTTGACAATGCAAACTTTGGAATCAATTTGAACAAAGGATACATTATTGAAGCTGCAGAAGAAGTGTTTGTAAGTGCACGTGTAAAAGCTTCAGGAAGTGATCATGCAGGAGGTTTAGTGAGTAAAGGAACAAGTGGGTTAGGTAAGGAATTTAGACTAGGAGGTTTTCTAAATCCAAATGCAGGAGACACAAGAAACACCAATTTTGCTTCTATTCTTGCTACGGAAAATAATACAATTGTAACTATTACCAATCTTGGTGCAGGTGCTCAGTTTCCTGATGGATCATTAATTCCAGTACCGTTGACGGTCACTTTACAAAAGAATGAAACCTATGTTTTGAATTTAAGCCGAATTAATGGAAGTGCTATTAGCAATAGCTCAAAAATGATTGGAGGTTTGGTACAGACTAACAAACTTGTTGTGGTCAATTGTGGGTCAATCGCTGGAAGTAATAACACAACCACAAATGGACGAGATTTAGGTTTTGATCAAATTGTGTCTTATGAAAAAACAGGTAAAGAATATATTTTTGTTAGAGGTGGAGGAACTACCAGTAACAGCTACGAACGTGTTTTATTAATTGCAAACAAACCAAATACAGAAATATACTTAAATGGTAGTACAACGCCATTTACTACTCTTGCGAATCCAGGGGATTATATTGCTCTAGATGGTAGTAGTTATATCAATGGCAATATGTATGTAAATACCTCAGAAGCTGTTTTTGCTTACCAAAGTGTTACTGCTAATAATTCTGAGCCTGAGAAAAAACAAAATATGTTTTTTGTGCCTCCGCTAAACTGTGCTACACCTAAAATAGTAAACAATATTCCTTTAATAGATAAAATAGGGACATTGACTTTTACGGGGAATGTGAATATTGTTACCGAAGCAGGTTCGACCGTTACAATAAACGGAGTCAATACAACTGCTACCCCTATTGCAGTAACAGGCAAAACGAGTCCGAGTTTTGTACGATATTCTGTTTCATTGACTGGAAATGTAAAAATTGAATCGACTTCACAATTATACGTTTCGTACAATGGGGTTAATAACGATGCTTCTTATGGTGGATATTATTCGGGTTTTGATACCAAACCGGTCGTTTCTTATCCGCCAGTTTCTGCAACTTCACTCTGTATTCCTAATGTGACACTAACGGCAACTGTAACAAATCCAGCAGACACTTTTACGTGGTACGTAAACTCGATTTTAGACAACAATCCTGCTAATAATACCCCCATATCTGGAAACAACACCAGTATAATGACCCCTTCGATTCCAGGTTATTATACTGTCAAAAGAACCGTGACTGGTTGCGACTCACTTTTATCAGATCCGATTCCGGTTAGTGTTTGTGCAACAGATAGCGATGGAGATCTTGTGAATGATAATATTGATAACGATAATGATAATGACGGAATTACAAATTGTACAGAATCATATGGAGATGTGCCTGTAAATACTTTAACTTATACAGCTGGTACGATAACAGCTGGTACGGGAGCATATTCCAATAGCTTTACAGGAATACGTACTACTTCCTCTCAAGCTACTGCTGTTCCATATGCTGGAAATGCTGATGGAACCTTTGTAACAAGTGTACCTGCAGGCTCATTCAATTGGGTGTCTTATGAAATGATTTTTGCTAATCCTATAACGATTGGGATAGACTACGCACCAACTACACTTCCTGCTAATTATTTGAATACTGATTCGGATTATATTTTAAATTCAGATATTGGCAGAACAATCACGGTTTTAAATCCAGATGATCAATTGTTGATTGATACAAATTATGATGGTATATATGAGAGTGGTGTAAAAGAATTTACCTCATTTGAAATTAGATTTAAAATCAATGGTGCTACCTCATTGAACCCTGCAATAGCAACATTTAAATTTTTTAGTTATTTGGCTAATAAAATTAAATTCACGCATAAAAACTTGTCATATACTAATACGACCAATTCTAGTTTGCGCTTCTTTGCTGCTTGCGTTCCTAAGGATTCGGATGGAGATGGAATACCAGATCAATTAGATGCTGATAGTGATAACGATGGTATTTTGGATATCGTTGAAGCACAAGCTGGGAATAAAGTATTAGCCAATCTAGACGCTAATAAAAATGGACTTGATGATAATTTCGAACCTTTTACTGCGCCGGTTGATACTGACGGTGATGGTGTTCCAGATTATTTGGATTTAGATAGCGATAACGATGGTATTTTAGATTCAGCCGAAAAAGCTATTGATACGGATAATGATGGTATTAAAAATTTTCGTGATTTAGATAGTGATGGAGATTTATGTAATGATGTTATCGAGGCTGGATTTACAGATGCAAATGGCGATGGTATATTAGGCAACGTTCCTGCGACTATAGATGCAAGAGGAAAAGTAACTAGTGGAACAGATGGTTATACCACCCCAAACGGTAATTATCTCGTTTCAGCTCCAATTGTAATCACTACACAACCACAAGTTTCGACAGATTGTACTACGCAGAGTGCTGTCATTAACATAGCTGACAATGGTGGAAACAGTTATCTTTGGCAAGTTTCCTCAGACAATGGTGTAACTTGGACTTCGGTTTCAAATAATGCAACCTATTCTGGAGCAACTACAAATACCTTAACTATTTCTGCAGCTACAAATGGCTATAAATACCGAGTAGAATTGAGTAAAACAGGTAATTCATGTCCTGTACTTTCTTCGGAGGTGACTTTAAATCTAAGTGGCTCCCCAGTAGTGACTGATGTTACTATGGTACAATGTGATACTGATTTAGATGGGAAGATGGCTTTTGATTTAACTTCTAAAGAGCCTCAAATCTCAGCAAATTATACTGTAGAAACGTTTAAATATTATACATCACAAGCAGGTGCAAATAGTGCCAATCCCGCTGAATTAATTTCAAATCCCGCTGGGTATACAAATGCAACAGCACATAATATGAATGTATGGGCAAGAGTTGAAAATGCTGCTGGTTGTTCTAATGTTGCTAAAATTGCACTTCAAGTGGGAGCTAAAATCCCTACTGGATTTGTTTTTGCATCGCCACCAGCGCCGGTTTGCGATGATGCAGTACAAGATGGCATCACTAGTTTTAACTTAACAACAACCAAAGCAGCATTTGAAGCATTATTTCCAGCTACAGGTTATACAGTTTCTTTTTATAGCAATCAAGCTGATGCAACTGCACAAACATCTCCAATAAGCAATCTGTCGAATTATAGAAATACAATTGCCAACACACAACCTATATGGGTTCGAGTGAATAACAACAATACAGCTGATTTTGGTAATTGCTATAGCTTAGGTACGTATTTTTCATTGAATGTAGAAGCTTTACCTGTTGCTAATACTGTTAACATTCCTAGACAATGTGATGACGACCAAGATGGTAAGTTGACTTTTAACACTTCTACTTTAGAGAGTGTTTTATTGAATGGGCAAACCAATAAAATTGTCACTTATTTTGATGCAGCTAACAATCCCCTAAAGGATGCCAATGGTGTTTTAATCACAAGTCCTTTTCCAGCGACTTTTACCACTAGTTCACAAACAATAAAAGCGGTTGTGACAAACAATACCGCACAAAGTTGTTCGGCTCAAACTGCTATTACTTTTACAGTTGATCCAGCTCCAATTGTTAACAACACAGCCATAACAATTTGTGATACAGATTTAGATGGTTTTGCTAGTTTTAATTTGACTGCAAATAATAACCAAATTTCTGCAAATGCTGCGAGTGAAACGTTTGATTATTATACTACTCAGGCTGGTGCTATGAACGGGACTCCTGCAGATTTAATAGCAAATAAAACAGCTTTTACGAATACCACTAAACATAGTATGGATGTTTGGGCTAGGGTCGTGAGCGCTAATGGATGTCCAAGTGTGGCAAAGATTACCTTGAATGTTGTTGTAGCTTTCCCTTCTGGGTACAATGTTCCTATAACAGCAGTTTGTGATGATGATCGAGATGGAGTTACTACTTTTGATATTAGTGCTACAAAAACAACTATGGAGGCGCTTTTGCCTCCTGCTGGATATTCTATTGCTTACTATAGGAATCAAGCAGACGCTACCGCACAAATCAATGCGATAACTGATATTTCAAGTTATAGAAACGTTGGTTACTCAAATACCCAACAAATATGGGTACGCGTTAACAACACTTTAAGTCCTAGTTGTTTTAGTGCTGGTCCTTATATTACTTTAACTGTAGAGGCTAAACCTACTGCAAATCCAGTAGTCGTACCAAGACAATGTGATGATAATCAAGATGGAATATTGACCTTCAATACGAGTACCTTACATAGTACAGTGTTAAACGGACAAACTAATAAGATAGTAACCTATTTTGATCAAGCTGGTAATACTTTGCCAAGTCCATTTCCTGCTACATTTACTACAGCATCACAAACCATTAAAGCAGTAGTGGCTAATAATACGCCACAAGCTTGTTCTGACTCAATACTTATTGTGTTTACGGTTGATGTTAAGCCAGTAGCAAATCCAGTGGCTCCATTAATAGCTTGTGATAATGAGTTGGATCCTTTGTTGCAAGATGGAAAATTTCCTTTTAACACCTCTTCTGTTCAATCTGCTATACTAGGAAATCAAACAGGAATGATCGTTAAATATTTTGATCAAGCGGGTAATGCTTTGCCAAGTCCGCTTCCTAATCCTTTCTTATCAGGAACGCAAAATATAACGGTTAGGGTAGAAAATGCTGCAAATACAAGTTGTCCTGCTACCGAATCGATATCGTTTGTTGTTAATCCGTTGCCTAATATTAACTTGAATACTAATGGTGGAGAAGATGAATTGATTTGTTCTGATAGCCCTGGAATATTATTGCAACTAAATGCAGGAATTCAAGATAATTCACCAATAAGTAGTTATACTTATCAGTGGTCTAAAAACGGTATTGACATAGCAGGAGCAACTTCCTATAATTTGAACAATGTGAATGCCGAAGGGATTTATAGAGTTAAAGTAACCAATGCTTCTGGTTGTAGTAGAATTAGAAGCATCAAAGTGAAGGCTTCAAATATAGCTACCATTCAATCTATCGATATTGTAGATTTTAGCGATATTAACACAGTTACAGTGCATGCAACGGGGTCTGGTGAATATGGTTATAACTTAGATGATATATCAGGGTTTTACCAAGAATCAATTTATTTTTATGATGTTCAGCCTGGAATTCACGATGTATTTGTGAAAGATAAAAATGGTTGTGGAATTGTAAGTCAGACAATTGCTGTAGTAGGTGCTCCAAAGTTCTTTACTCCCAATAATGATGGAATCAACGATACTTGGAATGTAAAAGGTATTGAAGCAACAGCAAATGCAGGTTCACAAATTAATATTTTTGATAGGTATGGGAAATTGGTCAAGGAGATAAATACTTCGGGACCAGGATGGGATGGTAACTACAACGGATACTCCTTACCTGCGGATGATTATTGGTACACTTTGCAATTAAAAGATGGTAGAATAATAAAAGGGCATTTCTCTTTAAAGAGATAATTGCTGCCTTTGTTTGATTTTATAGTTTTATTCAAAAAAAAGAGGTGGCCATAAAAGGCAACCTCTTTTTTTTCTTAAAAATGTTTTAGGATTAAAAGGGTTAGTATTACTTTATTTTTTATATAAGAATAATAATGTGTGCTTTTAAATTTTCAACAAAGAATAAAATCATCAAAAAACCTTAAATTTGCGCCATGCAAATGGAAAAAAAAGACATACGCGCCTTATCAAAAGAACAATTACGTGATTTTTTTGTTGCCAATGGTGATAAATCATTCCGTGGGAATCAGGTTTATGAATGGTTGTGGAGCAAGGGAGCTCACAGTTTTGAGGATATGACTAATTTGGCGAAAGCCACAAGATTGATGCTGGAAACTAATTTTGTAATCAATCATATCAAAGTAGATACCATGCAACGGTCCGAAGACGGGACGGTTAAAAATGCGGTTCGTCTACATGACGGTTTAGTGGTGGAATCGGTATTGATACCAACAGAAACACGTACAACTGCCTGTGTTTCTAGTCAAGTAGGTTGCAGTTTAGATTGTAATTTTTGCGCTACAGCACGTTTGAAAAGAATGCGTAACCTAGAACCTGCAGAAATTTATGATCAGGTTGTAGCTATTGATAGAGAGAGTAGGTTGTATTACAATCATCCGTTGTCCAATATTGTTTTTATGGGAATGGGTGAGCCTTTAATGAATTACAACAATGTGTTGAAGGCAATTGAAATGATTACTTCAGAGGAAGGTTTAGGGATGTCTCCTAAGCGTATAATGGTTTCGACTTCAGGAATCCCTAAAATGATTAAAAAAATGGCCGATGATGAGGCGAAATTCAAATTGGCAGTTTCTTTGCATTCGGCTATTGATGAAATCCGAGCACGTATTATGCCGTTTAGTGCTAATTTTCCTTTGGCGGAATTAAGAGAATCCTTGGAATATTGGTACCGAAAAACAAAAAGTAAAATCTCTTATGAATATGTAGTTTGGAAAGGAATCAATGATAATAAAGAATCAGTAGATGCCTTGGTGAAATTTTGTAAGTACGTACCCTGTAAAGTAAATTTAATTGAATACAATCCTATTGACGATGGAGAATTTCAACAAGCTTCAGAAGAAGCAATCAATGCTTACATTAAAGGGTTGCAAAATATAGGAGTCGTTGTAAAAGTACGCCGAAGCCGAGGAAAAGATATTGATGCAGCTTGTGGCCAACTCGCTAACAAAGAAGTATAATAAATAAAAAATCCCTTTTACGACAGTGTCATAAAAGGGATTCTTGTTTGTGTTTGTAATTTTTACTTAGTCAAAGTGTATTCAACTGTTATTCCTTGAATTGTTATCGTGGCTTTATTGTCACAAGTTCCATCACCAAAGTCGATAACTCCTTGATTATTGTTTTTAACAATAGTTATTTTTCCACTAACAGGAAAATGATAGACGCAATTCCCTAGAAAACGTAATCTTGGGTCAATTGTGCTCGTAATTGTTGTTCCGTTTGGATAACTGGTTGTGTGGTTACCAGTAACGATAAGTACATTGTCAGTCAATTGCGGTGTGTTGTATCCTTCGATTATTTCTCTTGTTCTGGTTCCTTTACGAGTGTAGATTTTTCCATTTTCAAAAGTAACAGTCATATCAATATTTAAAGTTGACACAGGATGAACTTCGTTTAGATGGGTGGTTGCTTTCTTTGTTAATTCTACAGTTCTGTTTCCTTGAACAAGCCTTCCGTTGTGATAGAAATTTTCTAAAGTATAGGAAAGTGTTTTTGAAGGAGCGCTTAAATCTTTAGAAAAACTAATAATTATTTTTCCTTTGATTGTATTTCCGTTTGCAAGAGTACAACCTGTAGTTCCGAAATCAACAGTTCTGGTATAGCTCTCGCTAGTTACGACTGTTGTTACTGTCGCGCAGGAAGGTAAGTTTCCAGGGTTTGCTACGCTTGGTTTTGCAGTAGATGCTTGTTGAGTAGCATATTGGTCTTCGGCAATGAAGGCTACATCTTCGATTGCGGCATCAATTTTTGTTTCAGTGCTAACATCATCTGCTGTTAAAGGAGTGTTGTCAGCAATTTTGTCTTTTACATCGCAACTAATAAAAAGTCCAGCTGCTAGAGCAAGTCCGAGTAATAAATTTTTGGTTTTCATGATTTTTGGTTTTTTAAGGTTAAGGATAATACTTTGATTGTAATAATGTTAAAAGGTTTAATTTGGGGGGGATTTAGTTGCTAATATACAAAAAATAATAAGTTGCTATCTATGAAATAGATAACTTTAAAGATGCTGGTTATATTGTGTTGGCTAGTTGTTTTTGAATTTTAGTTTTTTTGTTTTGTTGAAGAATTAATTGAGTGTTTTTTTATTAAAAACAGTATATTTGAAATCGAAATGAATGTTACTTCTCAAATAAAACAACCCATCTTTAATGAAATGGAACTTTTTGAAAAAAAGTTTCATGAATCGATGACTTCTCAAGTGGCGTTGTTGAATCGTATTACTTACTATATTGTTAACCGAAAAGGGAAGCAAATGCGTCCCATGTTTGTGTTTTTAACTGCCAAAATGGTTTCGGCAGGAGTAGTTAATGAACGAACCTATCGTGGCGCATCTGTCATCGAGTTAATTCATACGGCTACTTTAGTTCACGATGATGTTGTTGACGACAGTAACAGGCGAAGAGGTTTCTTTTCTATCAATGCACTTTGGAAAAATAAAATTGCTGTTTTAGTCGGTGATTATTTGCTTTCAAAAGGATTGTTGCTGTCAAT
Organism: Flavobacterium sp. NG2; assembly: GCF_034119845.1. NCBI lineage: Bacteria > Pseudomonadati > Bacteroidota > Flavobacteriia > Flavobacteriales > Flavobacteriaceae > Flavobacterium > Flavobacterium sp. NG2. The sequence goes on from NZ_CP139420.1 coordinate 1,426,338, forward strand.
TGATAATGGCGATTTTGATTTGCTTAAAATTATTTCGGTTGCCGTGCGTGAAATGAGTGAAGGAGAGTTGCTTCAAATAGAAAAGGCCAGAAGGCTTGATATAGTTGAAGAGGTTTATTATGAAATTATTCGCAAAAAAACAGCAACACTTATAGCGGCATGTTGCGCTCTCGGTGCCAAGTCGGTTATTGATGATGAAATTCAAGTGGAGAATATCCGAAGATTTGGTGAATTGATAGGTATGGCATTCCAAATCAAAGATGATTTATTTGATTATTCTGAGGAAGCCATCGGTAAACCTACGGGTATCGATATTAAGGAGCAAAAAATGACTTTGCCTTTAATTCATGTTTTGAATACGTGTACACCAAAAGAAAAAAGTTGGTTGATTAATTCTATTAAAAACCACAATAAAGACAAAAAAAGAGTCAAGGAAGTGATCGCCTTTGTGAAAAACAATAACGGTTTGGCGTATGCCGAAAACAAAATGATTGCTTTTCAACAAGAAGCGCTATCTCTTTTAGATGTTTACCCAGAATCTGAATACAAAAAAGCCTTAGTTTTGATGGTGAATTATGTCATTGAAAGAAAGAAATAAAACCTCAATAGCAGAAACATAGTGAGCTAATTTAAAAGATGTATTGATTTTTGATATTCTCATTGTCATTGATATTGTTACTTTGTATCTTTGATGCTTTGCAACTTTATCACTTAAAAAATTGATTACAAAAGCTACTATTGATACCGTTTTCGAAACTGCTCGTGTGGAAGAAGTAATTGGCGATTTTGTTCAATTGAAACGTGCAGGGAGTAATTTTAAAGGATTAAGTCCATTCTCGGACGAGCGTTCACCCTCGTTTATGGTTTCGCCTGCAAAAGGAATCTGGAAGGATTTTAGTTCTGGAAAAGGAGGGAATGCCGTGGCCTTCATAATGGAGCATGAGCATTTTACTTATCCTGAAGCAATTCGCTACTTAGCAAAAAAATACAATATCGAGATTGAAGAAACTGAGCAAACAAACGAAGAAAAAGCAAATATGGATGCTCGTGAGAGTATGTATTTAGTTTCTGAATTTGCTAAAGATTATTTTCATAAAACTCTTTTACATACTGAGGAGGGTAAAGCTATCGGACTTTCTTATTTTAAAGAACGAGGCTTTACTACTGAAACTATCAATAAATTTAGTTTAGGATATTCTCCTGAAACTTGGGATGCTTTTACTAAAGAAGCTTTAGGAAAGGGATATAAATTGGAATTTCTTGAAAGTACAGGTTTGACTATTCCTAAAGAAGATCGCCCTTTTGATAGGTTTAAAGGTCGTGTGATGTTCCCTATTCAAAGTATGTCTGGAAGAACCTTAGGTTTTGGTGGCCGAATTTTGACAAATGATAAAAAAGCAGCGAAATACCTCAATTCGCCTGAAAGTGAATTGTACCATAAGAGTAAAGTGTTGTATGGTATTTATCAAGCCAAGCAAGCAATAGCCAAGCAAAACAACTGTTTCTTAGTCGAAGGATATACAGATGTAATTCAATTTAATCAAGCGGGAATCGAAAATGTGGTTGCCTCTTCGGGTACCGCTTTGACGCCTGACCAGATTAGATTAATAAATAGGTTAACAAAAAATATTACCGTATTATTTGATGGGGATGCTGCTGGTTTGCGTGCTTCCATTCGCGGAATCGATTTGATTCTAGAGGAAGGAATGAATGTTAAAGTTTGTGCTTTCCCTGACGGAGAAGATCCCGATAGTTTTGCTAAAAAAACGCCTTATGATGATTTAGTGGCGTATTTGGAGAATAATGCCAAGGATTTTATCCAATTCAAAGCGTCACTTTTGATGGATGAGGCAAAAAATGACCCCATCAAAAAAGCCGACTTGATACGGGATATGGTTCAGAGTATTTCTAAAATTCCAGATAGAATTCAGCGTGAGGTGTACATTCAAGAATGTTCCCGAATCATGGATATTTCGGAACAAGTGTTAGTGAGTACTTTGGCGCAGTTAACACAAAAAGATGTTGTTGAGGTCGAAAAGAAAGCTAAAAAGGAGCAGAAATCCTTTGAAGTGGTAAAAAATGACACACCTCAAACATCTGAAAAAGTAGATATTTTGTATCGTTTGGAGCGTAAAATAATTGAGATTTTATTGCTTTATGGAAATAAAGAAGAAGAATTTGAAGATACTTTTTTAAAGACCAATGACGAAGGCGAGATTGTAACTGTAACGGAGAAAAAGTCATTAAAAGTGTTTCAGCGTATTTATCTAAGTTTGCAAGAGGACGAAGTGGAACTTGCAAATCCGTTGTTTAGAGCGATTTTCAATGATTTGATAAATCATTATTTGCAAAATGAAAGCTTTAGTTTAGAGCAGTATTTAATGCATTTACCTCCAGAATATGCACAAGAAGTAACGGATATCTTGATGGAAGATGAAAAGTTAGTCATGCACAATTGGGAAGGTCAAAATATTTTTCCCAAAACGAAGAATGATACCATTGCTCAAAATGTTAACGAAACAATTTTGACCATGCGATGGTATTTAGTAGGGAGTATTATTGAAGAATTAAAAAACTCCATATCACCTGATACAGATAATATGGAGTCTTTGTCAATGATTATGGACTATAATACCCTAACAAATTCTTTTTCAAAAAAATTAGGTAGAGTAATGTCTCGATTTAGTTAAACAATCTCTAGAGTTTTCGCTTTGTTTACTAAATCTACTAAGTTAGTCACATTTAATTTGGTTAACAATCTTAACTTATAAGTACTAATTGTCTTTTCGTTAAGGTTTAGGATGTCTGCTATTTCGTGGTTCTTTTTACCTCCGCTCAAATAACGTAAAACCTCTACCTCACGGTTTGAAAGTTTTCTGTACAAACGCTCGCTTTTGTTTTGTTTAGCAATTAAGGCTAAATTTTTCTTCACGGTTTCGTTCATAATAATTTTTCCTTGGTTTACTTTGATAATAGATTGACCAAGAGTTTCTAATTTTTCTTTTTTATGAACATATCCTGACACTCCTGCTTTAATAGCATTTGGTGCGTAAATTTGTTCTGAAAGACTACTAAAGATGATAATCTTAGTCTTAGGAAAGTTTTTTAAAATAGATTTTACTTCGAAAATACTTGACAAACCTTCAAGTTCTAAATCTAAGATTAAAACATCAATTTCTTTTGTAAGAAGGATGTCGCGAATCATCAAAAAGCTACCAACATTGGCAACAATTGAGATATCTGAATGGTCTTTGAAGTATGATTTTACTCCAAAGTGTACTACTGGTAAGCTATCAGCTAAACAAACTTTTATCATGGTATTTATATTTATGTGGTATTTATTTATATTTATGTTAGTTTGTAAGAAACGGGATAGTAAAATTAGTCATAAAAAAACAGAATAGCAAGTTTTTCCGACAAAAAATATTAAATTTTGTTGATTTCGCAAACAGGTATAGGATTCATTTTGTGCTGGTTGACCAAATTTAGACGTTTGTAGATGGCAAACACCACTTTTTCACGCTCAGAAAAGTTAGTTGTTTCTAGTCCTTTTTCGTCAGCTAGCATTGCCCATTCTAATTCGTCATAACTAGCGCCTAACTGTTCTTCATCAGTTTTTTCATCTCCAAATAAACCATCTGAAGGCATGGCTGTTAGGATAGATTCGGGAACTTTTAAGTATGATGCCAATGCAAATACATCCGATTTTAATAAATCCGCTATTGGGCTAATGTCAACACCACCGTCACCATATTTGGTATAAAAACCTACCCCAAAATCCTCAACTTTATTACCTGTACCAGCCACTAATAACCCGTGAACACCTGCATGATAGTATAATGTGGTCATTCGTAAACGAGCTCTTGTATTGGCTAAGGTAAGTTGTAATTTCTTTTCATCGTAGTCTGTTGGAACTTCTTTTTTGAAAGCTTCAAAAACAGGAGTTAAATCTGTTTGGACGCTAGAGACATTAGGGAAACGCTCTTTTAATTGTTGGATATGTTCTTGTCCACGACTAACGTGGCTTGCGTGTTGGTGAATAGGCATTTCGACACATAATACTTGTAGGCCAGTTTGTGCGCATAAAGTGGAAGTCAGGGCGGAGTCAACTCCTCCTGATATTCCAACTACAAATCCATTTACTTTTGCTTTTTCAGCATATTTTTTTAACCAGTTGACAATGTGAGTATTCACTTTTTCAACCGGAATCGTACTTTTTTTAGTCATATTTGTTTAAGTTTTAAAAAGTAGGAATACGTATATTTGCAATCGCTTACAAATGTGATGCAAAGAGTATTTTTTCCGACACAAATTTAATTAAAATAAAATGAAATTATATTTTATTCCTATTCTTCTGAGTTTCTTTTTGCTCTCTTGTGGAAAAAAAAGCAAATCAGAAAAGATAATCCAAGATATTTCTGTCAATATTAAAGTAGAGCGTTTTGATAAAGCTTTTTTTGAAGCCTCGCCTAAGGATTTGGATAAGGTAAAAAAAGAATATCCTTTGTTTTTTCCACCGGGTAATGATGATGAAGTTTGGATTGAAAAAATGCAAAACCCGCAATGGAGGGAATTATATAGAGAAGTTCAAAAAAAGTATGCTGATTTTGAACCTGTAAAAAATGAATTAGAAGAAACCTATAAGCATATTAAATATTATTTTCCAGAAACTAGAACACCTAAAGTTGTTACCGTGATTAGTGATATGGATTACAATAATAAAGTTATTTATGCCGACAGTTTAGTCGTTATAGCGCTCGAATTGTATTTAGGTAAAGACCATCGTTTTTATCAATTTCCTAATTATATCAAGCGAAATTTTGAAAGAAACCAAATCATGCCTGATGTGGTGTCTGCATTTTTTAAATTTAAAACCAAGCCTAATTTGGATAAAAACTTTCTGTCAAAGATGATCTATGCAGGTAAAGAATTGTATATAAAGGATGTGTTATTACCTGGTTATTCAGATGCAGATAAAATAGGCTACACACCAGAACAATTAACCTGGTGTCAAGAAAATGAGGTTTATATGTGGGAATACTTTATGGAGAAACAATTACTATATAGTGATGACCAAAAGTTAGGTTCCCGATTTGTGAGTCCAGCTCCTTTTTCTAAATTTTATTTGGAAATTGATAACGAAAGCCCTGGTCAAGTAGGGGCTTGGATAGGTTGGCAAATTGTACGAGCTTATATGGATAACAATGAGGTTTCTGTAAAGGACCTACTGCATATTGATGCAAAAGAAATATTTGAAAAATCAAAATACAAACCCAAGAAATAATGTCAGATAAAAACAGATCAGAAATTAAGTTTCTAGTAGAATTAGATGAAAACCGTGTGCCCGAAAAACTATTATGGTCTGCGCAAGATGGTGGAGTAACTTTAGAAGAGTCAAAAGCGATTATGCTTTCGATTTGGGACAGCAAAGCCAAAGAGAGTATGCGTATTGATTTATGGACAAAAGATATGCCTGTCGACGAAATGAAAGTTTTCTTTCATCAAACCTTAGTCGCCATGTCGGATACTTTTCATCGTGCTACTGGTGACGAAAAAATGTCAGCAACGATGAGGGATTTCTGTGATTACTTTGCAGAGAAATTAGAATTGACAGGAGGGAAATAATTGTATTAGGGCCAAATCCAGCCATTCGCTTTAGCCCTCCTTCAAAACGCTTTTTTTACTAGGTCGTTCCAGGAGCTTCCTCCGGTCGCTCTGTAACTCCCGTAAAAAACAGCTTTTTTCAGTCGGGGCTGTCGCTACTGTCTGGGGCAGTCATAACCATACGTGGAATTATTTTCTTAAATGTTTAACGGGAAAACTCAAGGATAACAGCAGTTATTTTTGAGTTTTTTTTCTTTTTATGGTTCGTTAGTTTAATAAGAGTTCTTTTTTAGAATACTTCTGTGATTAAGGAGCGGTTAGTGATTTAAATTTTTTTTTCGTAACTTGTTGTTGTCTAACTTAATAATCTCAAATCATGAAAAAATCTAAATTATTTGTATTCGTAATCTTATTATTGGCCATAGTAATGGTTTCATGCAATAAAAAACGAAAAAAACTGGTCGATTCTTGGAAGGTAACAGAAGTTGAAGCTAAAATACCAATGACGGATTCCGTTAAAAATGATATTTTGGAAAAAGGAGTTTTAACTTTTACTGATGACGGATATGTTAGTGGGCATTTAGAAAGAGATTTTAATGATGGAATTTATATATTGACAAAAAAAGGTAGAAGTTTAACCATCAAGGATGAAACTGGAACTCCATTTTCATACGAAAGTACCATTGAAAGTGATAAAATGATATTAGAAGATGAGGATATGAAAATTACACTTTTAAAAAATTAGGAGCACAGTATGTGTGTACCTGTAATAGATGTTTTTTTGTCTTTTTGAATTGTCAAAAAAATAAAAAGAATATCATTGGTGTTTATAAGTCGTATTTAGAATAGACATAGTTTTTTATAGAAAAACCCCAAAAACAAATAAAAAATGTTTTTGGGGTTTTTGATTTACAGCCGAATGGATTAAAATGGGCTATTGTTATTTTTAAATACGTCTTGGTTGACTTCGTCGATATAGCTTAGTAATTCTTCTTTTCCGATGCTTTCTGTAGAAGATGTTACAAAGTATGGAGGCATCTCTGCCCAATTGTTAGCAAACATTTGTTTTTTGTAAGCTGCAATATGGGAGTCTATTTTAGTTTTGCTAATTTTATCTGCTTTGGTAAAAATGATGCAAAACGGAATTTCACTTTCGCCCATATACGACATGAATTCAATATCGATAGCTTGTGCGTCGTGACGAATATCGATTAGGACAAAGGCGCAAACTAATTGCTGTCTTGTTTCGAAATAATCAGTAATAAATTGTTGAAAAACAGATTTGGTTTTTTTAGAAACCTTAGCGTATCCATAACCTGGTAAATCAACCAAGAACCAGTTTTTGTTAATTAAAAAATGATTGATAAGTTGTGTTTTTCCTGGTCGTCCAGAGGTTTTAGCTAGTTTTTTTTGGTTGGTCAACATGTTGATTAATGATGACTTCCCTACGTTTGACCTACCTATAAAAGCATATTCGGGCAAAAAGTCTTTAGGACATTTTGTTACGTCTGAATTGCTTACTATAAATTCGGCTGTATTAATTTTCATGTTTTTAATATATAAATTCGCTAGTACTAGGCTTGTAAATTGGTTTTATTGAGCCATTCTTCTAGTAATTGATTGAATTCTTCAGGGTGTTCCATCATGGCTGCATGACCACATTTGTCAATCCAATACAAAGTAGAATTTGGTAATAAATTTTTAAATTCTTCAGCAACTTCTGGTGGTGTTACCTTGTCGTTTTTTCCCCAAATGATACAAGTTTGTACATGCATTTTTGGTAAATCTTTGGCCATATTGTGGCGAATAGCACTTTTAGCGATGGTCAAAGTTTTAATCAATTTAATTCGATCGTTTACGGTGGCATATACCTCGTCTATTAATTCAGGTGTAGCTACTTTTGGATCGTAAAATACATCTTCAGCTTTCTTTTTAATATAATCATAGTCTCCTCTTTTTGGGTAACTATCTCCCATGGCACTTTCGTAAAGCCCTGAACTTCCTGTGATTACTAGTCCTGCTACTTTTTCAGGGTACATTTTAGTGTGGTATAAGGCAATATGTCCTCCTAATGAGTTTCCTAAAAGGATTACTCTGTCAAATCCTTTGAATGTAATAAAGTCTTTTACATATTTTGCAAAAGCTTTAACATTAGTTTTTAGTATGCTTTGAGTGTAAATAGGCAAGTCTGGAATGACAATCTTATATCCTTTTTCAGAAAAATAACTAGCAACAGCATCAAAATTACTTAGTCCGCCCATCAGACCATGTAAAATTACAATCGGCGTTCCTTCACCAGCTTCATAATAGCTGTATTTACCTTCTATCTTATAGTTTTTTTCCATTTTAATAATTCCAGATTTCAATTTTCACAAATATAGGATTTAATAAGTAAAAAAGAATTTTTGTATCTGTTTTTTGAATAGAATATTTCAAGTCTTGACTTTTTACTGAGGTTTGATTTTGATAATCAGAAATAGTTTCTTTTGAGGCCGATTTTTGACTGTAAATAAATGGGTTTTATCGTTAATTCTTTGCGAAAAAACCAATGGATTTTAAGTACTACTGAATATTCTTTGACGTGATTTCTTTTGAAGCTAACAAGCTGAGCGTCCAAAAATTAAGGTCTTTTGCTGTAAAGTGGTTAAACTTATCAACAAAGTGGTATATTGTGGTAAAATGTGGTAGAATTTTTTATATTTTTGCTTAAATCATTTTAATACAGTTTTCTTGAATACAATTGTAGGAACATATGAGTGTAAAGTTGATGCTAAAGGGAGGGTGTTGTTACCTGCGCCTTTGAAAAAGCAATTAACTGCTTCACTTCAAGACGGTTTTGTCTTGAAGCGTTCCGTTTTTCAACCTTGTTTGGAGTTGTATCCAATGGAAGAGTGGAATTTGATGATGGCCAAAATCAATAAGCTAAATCGATTTGTAAAAAAGAATAATGATTTTATTAGACGTTTTACCGCAGGGGTAAAGATGGTTGAAATCGATTCTTTGGGGCGATTGTTAGTGCCTAAAGATCTTGTTGCTTTTGCGAAAATCTCAAAAGATGTCGTTTTTTCTTCAGCAGTAAATATTGTGGAGATTTGGGATAAAGACTTGTACGAGCAATCAATAAGTGGCGATGATATTGATTTTGCGGATCTAGCCGAGGATGTAATGGGAAATTTAAATGACGATGACAATGGAATATCATAATCCAGTTTTGCTTAAGGAATCAGTTGACGGTTTGAATATTAAACCTGATGGAATATATGTGGACGTAACCTTCGGTGGAGGAGGTCATTCAAAAGAAATCTTGAGTCGATTAGGTCCAAATGGAAAATTGTTTGCTTTTGATCAAGATGAAGATGCATTGGCGAATACTTTGGATGATGAGCGATTCACATTAATCAATGAGAACTTTAGATTTATCAAACGCTTTTTGCGCTTTTACGGGGTGAGAAGTGTAGATGGGATCTTAGGAGATTTAGGGGTTTCTTCCCATCAATTTGATGTTCCTGAAAGAGGTTTTTCAACTCGTTTTGATGCTGATTTAGATATGCGAATGAGTCAGAAAAATTCATTAAGTGCTTATAAAGTAGTGAATGAATATGATGATGCAAATCTAAAACGAGTGTTTTATGATTATGGTGAGTTGAAAAATGCACCCGCTCTTGCTAGAACTATTATAGAGGCTAGAGAACAAATGCCTATTAAAACGACTGATGAATTGAAGGAGGTTTTGGCGAAATATTTACCGGAGCGTGTTCGTAATAAAGTATTGGCCCAAATTTATCAAGCCATCCGTATTGAGGTAAATCAGGAAATGGATGTTTTGAAAGAGTTTTTAGAACAATCCTTAGAAATATTAAACCCAGAAGGACGATTAAGTGTGATTTCGTATCACTCACTAGAAGATAGATTGGTAAAACGATTTATTAAAAATGGAATGTTTGAAGGGGAACCAGAGCGCGATTTTTTTGGAAATTTTTCAGTTCCTTTTAAGTTGGTTGGAAAATTAATCATTCCTAATAATGAAGAGATAAAAGTCAACAATAGAGCTCGAAGTGCAAAATTAAGAATAGCTGAAAAGAAATAATAATTACAATTTATTATTTATTTAAAGATTCGAAAAAAAATAAATTTTAACTGATAATGCCCAGTCTCCCTTCCGCCGCGGCGGAAGGGTCGGGGAGAGGAAATATGAAACACGGTTTATACGCCATATTAAAAGCAAAGTTTCTTATCGATGATGATGCGGTTAAGAATTGGCGGTTTATTGTTTTTATCATCGTTTTGGCAATTATTATGATTGCAAATACACAGCGTTACGAGCAAAAAGTGTTCAGAATCGCAGCAATTACATCCGAAGTAAAAGAATTGCGTTCGGAGTTTGTAGACAGACGTTCCCAGTTGATGAAACTAAGAATGGAATCTACGGTGTCGGCAAAAATGGAGGCTAAGGAAATTTATCCAGCAACAGTTCCTCCAGTAAAAATTAAAGTGAAAAAAGAAGAAGAAAAAGGTTTTTTTAAAAAAATATGGCAGTAGAGGATAAAAACATATCGTATAGAATGTACCTAGTGGCTTTTGTTATCTTTTTGATGGCAGTAGCTATTGCTGTAAAATTAACCAATATTCAATGGGTTGAAGGGGAGTATTATAGAGATTTAGCCAAAGAAAGAACGGTTCGAAATTTTGTGATTCCTGCTAATAAAGGAAATATTTATTCAGCCGATGGGAGTTTACTAGCGACTTCAATTCCTAATTATGAAATACGTTTTGATGCCTTGGCTCCAAAAGCCGAAGTGTTTGAAAAGAATGTTGCTGCTCTTTCGGATTCATTGGCAACGGTCTTAGGAAAGCCAAGTGGTTATTTTCAAAATGAACTTCGTAGAGCGAGAGCAACTAATAATCGCTATTATTTAATCTGTAGAGATTTAAGTTATACCGACTACATAAAAATAAAAAAATTCCCTCTATTCAAGTTAGGTGCTTATAAAGGTGGAATTATTGTAGAGCAAAAAACAGTTAGAGAACATCCAATTGGCAAAATTGCAGAGCGTACCATTGGTTATGAAAGAAAGACAGGTGAAAACACCTATGATGGTAAAGGAATTGAGTGGGCGTATCGTGATTATCTTAATGGTAAGGATGGGAAGATTTTAAAACAAAAGATTGCCAAAGGCCAATGGAAACCAATTCGTGATTTGAATGAAGTGGATCCACAAGATGGTTATGATGTGATATCGACTATCGATGTGTATATTCAGGATATCGCACACCATGCATTGTTAAAACAGTTGCAAGAATTTGAGGCTGATCACGGTTGCGTGGTAGTTATGGAAACGCAAACAGGTGCTGTAAGAGCAATTTCAAATTTGGGAAGAGCAAATGATGGAACTTATTATGAAACAACCAATTATGCTGTAGCGGAGTCACATGAGCCTGGCTCGACTTTTAAATTAGTGGATTTGATGGCTTTATTAGAAGACAAAGTAGCTGATACAAGTACCGTTTATGATAGTAAAGGTGGTGAAATTAGGTATTCAGGAAAAGCAGTTAGAGATTCGCATAAAGGAGGTTACGGGAAAATTTCTTTGGCTAGAGGATTTGAATTGTCTTCGAATACGGTGATGGTACAAGCGGTTTACAATGCTTATAAAGACAATCCATCACGATTTGTAAATCATGTGAATTCATACGGTTTGAATAAGAGGTTAAACATGGATTTCAAAGGAGAAGGAAGACCTTATATTCCACAACCTTCGGATAAAAGATGGTCAAATATTTCGTTGCCTTGGATGGCATTTGGTTATGGGGTTTCGGTTACACCGATGCAAACATTGACTTATTATAATGCAGTTGCAAATAATGGTGTGATGGTAAAACCACATTTTGTTTCAGAAATTAAAGAGTGGAACAAAACCATCAAAAAAATTGAAACTGAGGTAATCAATCTTAAAATCTGTTCGCAAGAAACGATTTTGAAACTGAAAGAAGTTCTGAAAAATGTGGTAAAAAAAGGAACAGGTTCGAAGTTGTATTCCAAAGAGTTTTCGATGGCGGGTAAGACAGGAACAGCACAAGTAAATTATAGTAAAGATGGTGGAGCAGGTAAATATTATGCCTCTTCGTTTGTTGGTTTTTTCCCAGCAGATCATCCTAAGTATTCGTGTATTGTAGTGGTCCATAAACCAAGTACAGTAAACAATAATTACTATGGAGCAGATGTTGCTGGTCCAGTTTTCAAAAGAATAGCTCAAAAGATTTTTACTGATGTTCCTTCGACAAACGAAATTAAAAACGTCAATAGAAAGATAGAAAAACAAGAAAAAAGTTATCATAATTACTTTGCTAGTCTGCAAAGACCACAGCATCAGGTTCCAAATGTAAAAGGAATGCCAGGAATGGATGCTATTGCTTTGTTAGAGAATTTAGGATTAAGAGTGCAAGCAAAAGGCTTGGGTAAAGTAAAAACTCAATCGCTACAGGCGGGACAAAATTTAATTAAGAACACAACTATAACACTAGAATTACTGTGATTGTATTAAAAGACATATTATATAAAGTGGCTATTGAATCTTTAAAAGGTTCAACTGATGTTGCGATAAATAAATTGGAGTTTGATTCAAGAAAAATCGAAACCAATGACATTTTTATTGCCATTCGCGGTACGATTTCAGATGGTCATGATTATATTCAAAAAGCGATTGCTTTAGGTGCCGTTGCTATTGTTTGTGATACTTTACCCGAAAAGTTAGAGGCTGGAATAACCTATGTGCAGGTAATTGACACCAATAAAGCATTAGCCTTTATGGCAGCGAATTTCTTTGAAAACCCATCGAAAGACATAAAATTAGTTGGAATTACAGGTACGAACGGGAAGACAACTATTGCTTCTTTATTATTTCAATTATTTAAAAAAGCAGGGTTTAAAGTTGGTTTGATTTCGACTGTCAAAATTATGGTGGACGAAATCGAATACAAAGCCACACATACTACACCAGATTCGATTACAATCAATCATTATTTGGCTGAGATGAAAGAGGCGGGTGTGGACTATTGCTTTATGGAAGTGAGTTCGCATGGTATTCACCAAAAAAGAACGGAAGCTTTACATTTTACAGGAGGGATTTTTACCAATTTGTCACATGATCATTTGGATTATCACGCCACATTTTCAGAATACAGAGATGTAAAAAAATCATTTTTTGATAACCTTCCTAAAACGGCTTTTTCAATCACGAATATTGATGATAAGAATGGTCCTGTAATGTTGCAAAATACAGTTTCTAAAAAAATCACTTATGCTTTAAAATCATATGCTGATTATAGAGCGCAAATTTTAGAAAACCAATTGTCGGGATTGTTGCTGAAAATCAATGATAACGAAGTTTGGGTAAAACTGATAGGAACTTTTAACGCTTATAATCTTTTAGCTATTTATGCTGCAGCAATCGAGTTGGGAATGGATAGTCTAGAAGCGCTTCGATTATTGTCGGATTTAGAAAGTGTTTCGGGTCGTTTCCAATTTATTGTATCTGAGACTAATATTACTGCGATTGTAGATTACGCTCATACTCCTGATGCTCTCGAAAACGTGTTGAAAACTATCAACGATATTCGAACTAAAAATGAACAATTGATTACAGTTGTAGGCTGTGGAGGAAATCGTGATAAAACGAAACGTCCTATAATGGCACGAATTGCTTCGGAATTGAGTACTCAAGTGATTCTGACTTCAGATAATCCAAGAAATGAAGATCCAGAAGAGATAATTAGTGAAATGGAACAAGGTGTTGAAGCTCAAAATTATAAAAAAGTGCTTTCAGTAACTGATAGAAAGCAGGCTATAAAAATAGCTTGTCAATTGGCTCGTCCTAATGATATTATTCTCATTGCTGGAAAAGGTCATGAGACGTACCAAGAGGTCAATGGTGTTCGCCATCATTTTGACGACATGGAAACCGTGAAAGAATTATTGGAGTTGCTAAATAAATAATTTTTTCACTTTGTCAATTCTCAAATTCCAATTTGCGAGTTTGGAATATAAGAATTAAAAATATAGGAATTTCTAACTAATTGGATTTTGAAATTTAAAAAGAAAATATATGTTATACTATTTATTTGAATATTTAAACAAAACACTAGACGTTTCTGGAACGGGAGTATTTCAATACATCACATTCAGGTCTGGTTTGGCTTTTATAGTCTCTCTTTTACTGTCTACTATTTATGGTAAACGAGTGATTCTTTTTCTACAAAAACAACAAGTAGGCGAAACAGTTCGTGAGCTTGGATTGGCGGGGCAAAATGAAAAAGCTGGAACACCTACCATGGGGGGATTGATTATTATTTTTGCAACCTTGATTCCAGTGCTCTTGTTTGCCAAATTGCATAACATTTATATTGTAATATTGATTGTCACAACATTGTGGATGGGAACTATTGGCTTTATAGATGATTATATCAAGATATTCAAAAAAGATAAAGAAGGGTTAAAAGGTATTTTTAAGGTTTTTGGACAAGTTGGTTTAGGATTGATTGTGGGTTATGTGTTATACTTCAGTCCAGATGTTGTGGTGCGAACAGATACCAGCAAAAGAGATGTTTTTAAAGTACCAACTGAAAATATAATATATCCTGCTCCAGTAGAAGAAAAATCTACGGCAACCACCATTCCGTTCTTTAAAAACAACGAATTTGACTATGCTGAAATTTTAGCTTGGACAGGTGAAGGCTATGAAAAATGGGCTTGGTTAGTATTTATACCAGTAGTTATTTTTATTATTACTGCTGTTTCTAATGGTGCAAATCTAACGGATGGTATTGACGGACTAGCCGCAGGGACATCAGCTATTTCGGTACTTGCACTGGGTATTTTCACCTTCCTTTCGGGTAATATCATTTTTTCGAATTATCTCAATATTATGTACATCCCAAATTCGGGAGAGATGACAGTGTTCATTTCGGCATTTGTTGGGGCATTGATTGGGTTTCTTTGGTATAATTCCTATCCCGCTTCGGTATTTATGGGGGATACAGGAAGTTTAACCATTGGAGGAATCATTGCGGTCTTGGCTATAGCCGTAAGAAAAGAGATGTTGATTCCTTTATTATGTGGGATTTTCTTAGTCGAAAACTTATCGGTGGTATTGCAGGTGAGTTATTTTAAATATACCAAAAAACGTTTTGGCGAAGGCCAAAGAATATTCTTGATGTCACCTTTACATCATCATTATCAAAAGAAGGGGTATCATGAAAGTAAGATAGTTACCCGATTTTGGATTGTTGCTATTTTGCTCGCCATTTTATCTATTGTGACACTAAAATTGAGATAAGATGAGACTAGTGGTATTAGGAGGAGGAGAAAGCGGTGTAGGTACTGCTATCCTAGGAAAGAAAAAAGGATATGATGTTTTTGTATCTGATTTTGGAAAGATAAAAGATAAATACAAACAAGTTCTTATAGATAATGAAATAGGCTGGGAAGAAGAACAGCATACCGAGGATTTGGTTCTCAATGCCGATGTTGTGATGAAAAGCCCAGGAATTCCAGACAAAGCTTCGATTATCAAAAAGTTGGTAGCTAAAGGTGTTTCAGTTATTTCTGAAATTGAGTTTTCAGCACAATTTACCAATGCTGTTACCATTGGGATAACAGGAAGTAACGGAAAAACAACCACAACCATGTTGACCTATCACTTGCTAAAATCAGCTGGATTGAATGTGGGTTTAGGAGGGAATATTGGAAAAAGTTTTGCTTGGCAAGTGGCTGATGAAAATTATGATTCTTATGTTCTAGAGTTAAGTAGTTTTCAACTTGATGGGATAGTTAATTACAAGCCACATATTGCGATAATAACAAATATAAGTCCGGATCATTTGGATCGATACGATTATAAATATGAAAATTATATTGAAGCTAAGTTTCGGATTACGATGAATCAAACGGAAGATGATTATTTGATTTACGATGCCGATGATGAGGCAATAACAAACTGGTTAAAGACTAATAAAACAAAAGCAAAACTAATTCCTTTTTCGTTGACGCAAACATTCAGTGAAGGAGCCTTTATACAAAATAACATTATGGAAGTAACAATCAACCAAGACGAATTTAAAATGGAAACAGAAACTATTGCTTTAGAAGGAAAGCATAATATGAAAAATGCAATGGCAGCAACTTCTGTAGCTAAATTGATGCAAATTAGAAAAGCAACAATTCGTGAGAGTTTATCTAATTTTCAAGGGGTAGAACACCGTTTGGAAAAAGTGTTGAAAATTCAAAATGTACAATATATTAATGACTCTAAAGCAACAAATGTAAATGCTACTTTTTTTGCTTTAGATAGTATGAATACACCAACAGTTTGGATTGTTGGAGGTGTTGATAAAGGGAATGATTATAACGAATTGATGTCGTTAGTTCGTGAAAAAGTAAAAGCAATTGTTTGTCTTGGTGTTGATAATAGAAAAATTATAGATGCTTTTGGAAATGTTGTTGATGTGATGGTCGAAGTGCACAATATGCGCGAGGCGGTTATCATGGCGCAACGATTAACAGAAAAAGGGGATTCAGTTTTGCTATCGCCTGCTTGTGCTAGTTTTGATTTATTCGAAAATTACGAAGATAGAGGGAATCAATTCAAGCAAGCCGTTCAGAATTTATAATAAAATCAAGGTTTAGGAATTAGGATTTTAATGTAAATTCTAATTCTTAAATACCAAATCCTAAATAACAAATGAAAAACTTAGTAAACAATTTAAAGGGAGATAAAGGAATTTGGTCCTTTGTGGCTTTATTGGCTTTGTTTTCGTTTATGCCTGTTTTTAGTGCTAGTAGTAATTTGGCTTACCTAGGTCATGGTACTGGGAATACTTTGGGATACTTGATTAAACATTTTTTTCATGTATGTATTGGTTTTGGAATTATTTATGGTGTTCATAAAATTCCTTACCATTATTTTAGGGGAATGTCAAGAATTGGCTTGCCTATTGTATGGCTGTTATTATTGTATACCTTAGTCAAAGGGACAGTTATTGCAGGAGCAAATGCAAGTCGATGGATACAAATTCCGTTTGTTGGGATTACCTTTCAGACCTCTACAGTGGCAGCCCTTGTATTGTTTATATATGTAGCGCGCTACTTGTCAAAAACCAGAGAAGAACCAATTGATTTTGTTAGTTCGTTGAAGGAGTTGTGGGTTCCAGTGTTTATTACATTGATGTTTATACTTCCTGCCAATTTCTCAACAACAGCATTGATTTTTTCAATGGTTGTCATGTTGGTTTTTGTGGGGAAATATCCTTTGAAGTATTTGATGTATGTCATCGGTTCAGGTGTTGTTTTCTTATTGTTTTTTGTGCTTTTAGCAAAAGCTTTTCCAGATTCTAGATTCTTTAGTCGTGTGAATACATGGGAAAGTCGAATAGAAAATTTTACCACAGATAAACCAGATGAAGATGATTATCAAATAGAAAAAGCGAAAATCGCAATTGCTTCGGGTAAAATTTACGGCTTAGGACCTGGAAAAAGTGTGCAGAAAAATTTCTTACCACAATCATCCTCCGATTTTATTTATGCGATTATTGTCGAAGAATATGGACTTGTGGGAGGTTTTGGAGTTTTAATTTTGTATTTGTTATTGCTTTTTCGATTTGTTGTAGCTTCTCATAAAGCGAATACCTTATTTGGAAAATTAGTGGTGATAGGACTTGGTTTTCCAATGATTTTTCAAGCAATGATTAATATGGCGGTAGCTGTCGAATTATTGCCGGTAACGGGGCAAACCTTGCCGTTGATTAGTAGTGGAGGAAGCTCCATATGGATGACTTGTTTTTCGTTGGGGATTATTATTAATGTTACCAAGAAAGAAGAAGAAATTGAAGAAGAACAAAAAGAAGCGGCTAAACGTGAAGAAGCTTTGCAAAAATTAATAGATGCACAACTCTTGGCTGATGAAGAATCAGTTGTAGGTGATTATTCAATTGAAGATAAATCTTCAAATCCGATGGATGCTGTAGCAAATAAATAATTAATTAAATTTTCGATACAATGAAACCTTATAAATTCATTTTAAGTGGTGGTGGAACTGGAGGGCATATTTATCCTGCCATTGCTATTGCCAATGAATTAAAAGCCCGTTTCCCTGACGCAGAATTCCTTTTTGTAGGTGCTCAGGATAAGATGGAGATGCAAAAAGTCCCGCAAGCAGGTTATGCTATAAAAGGGTTGTGGATTGCAGGTTTACAGAGAAAATTAACCTTGCAAAATGCTTTGTTTCCAATTAAGGTGGTAGATAGTCTATGGAAATCTAGGAAGATTATAAAACAATTTAAGCCTGATGTAGTAATAGGTACTGGTGGTTTTGCTAGTGGTCCGTTATTGCAGGCAGCTAATATGTTGGGGATTCCAACAGTGATTCAGGAGCAAAATTCATTTCCTGGTATTACAAATAAATTATTGAGTAAAAAAGCTCATGCTATTTGTGTGGCTTATGAAAATTTAGAAAGTTTTTTTCCAAAAGAAAAAATGATCCTTACTGGAAATCCAGTGCGTCAAGATTTAATTGATATTGCTAGTAAACGTGAAGAGGCCTTTTTCCATTTTAATCTAGACCCTAATAAAAAAACATTATTGGTTCTTGGTGGGAGTTTAGGAGCTCGTAGAGTTAATCAATTGATAGAGAAGGAACTTGATAATTTCGGTGCTCTTAATGTACAAGTCCTATGGCAATGTGGTAAACTTTATTATGAGGATTACAAAAAGTACAATTCAAAGAATGTACAAGTTGTTTCGTTTATTGAAAGAATGGACTTGGTTTATGCCGCTGCAGATGTGATTATTTCGAGAGCGGGAGCTTCCTCGGTTTCAGAGTTGTGTATTGTGGGGAAACCAGTGATTTTTATCCCTTCTCCAAATGTTGCCGAAGATCATCAAACAAAAAATGCTAGAGCAATAGTTGATAAAAAAGGAGCTTTGTTATTGAAAGAACATGAACTTG
The DNA here is from genome assembly GCF_034119845.1 of Flavobacterium sp. NG2. Lineage (NCBI taxonomy): Bacteria > Pseudomonadati > Bacteroidota > Flavobacteriia > Flavobacteriales > Flavobacteriaceae > Flavobacterium > Flavobacterium sp. NG2. Next base: position 1,444,940 of record NZ_CP139420.1, read on the forward strand.
ATGAATTGTTTCGAGTGGTTTTTGAAGCTTTATTAAAAGACGAGGGTAAACAAGCTCAGTTAAGTGAGAATATAAAAGAATTAGCGCTGCCTGAAGCAACGAAACAGATTGCGGATGTCATAGTGAAATTAATAAAGTAGTAATACTTAAAACTTTGTTTCTTAGCCGCTTTGTGGCATAATAATATAAAAAAATGAATTTAAATCAAATACAAAACGTCTTTTTCATTGGTGTCGGAGGTATCGGAATGAGTGCTTTGGCTCGTTATTTTAAAAATATCGGTAAGAACGTATCTGGATATGATAAAACACCAACTTTGCTAACTTCTGAGTTGATTGAAAATGGGATTTCAATACATTTTGAAGATAGAATTGATTTGATTCCTGAGGACTATTTTGTCGAAAACACATTGGTTATCATAACGCCGGCTGTTCCAAAAGCGCATTCACAATGGAATTACTTTTTGGAGCGCAATTATCATGTTAGAAAAAGAGCTGAAGTTTTAGGGATAATTACTAAAGATACTTTTTGTTTTGCTGTTGCAGGAACCCATGGTAAAACGACAACTTCAAGTATTTTAGGTCATATTTTATATGAAACAGGGGCTGATGTTACCGCTTTTATTGGAGGTATTGTCGAAAATTACAATTCTAACTTAATTGGTAGTGGAAAAACGGTAACTGTTGTAGAAGCTGATGAATTTGATCGTTCGTTCTTGCACTTGCATCCTAATATCGCATGTGTGACTTCCATGGATGCGGATCATTTAGATATTTATGGCACAAGTGATGAAATTGAAAAATCATTTGTGGAGTTTGCTGATAAAATTGAAGACACAAAAAATCTAATTGTTACTAATGAATTGCCGTTAAAAGGAATTACAGTAGCTGTTAATGAAGAAGCCGTATATTCTGCTTTTAATGTAAGAATCGAAAATAGTAGTTACGTATTTGATATAAAAACACCTAAAGGGATTCTGAAAGATTTTCGTTTTAGATTACCTGGGAAACATAATTTAATGAATGCTTTAATGGCCGTTGCAATGGCTGATATTTACGGCACCCCAACCGACAAAATTGCAATGGCCTTAGCTTCATTTAAAGGGATTCGTAGACGCTTTTCGTACCAAATTCAATCCGAAAAGTTAGTTTATATTGATGATTATGCACATCATCCAACGGAGATAAATGCAGTGCACCAAGCGGTTAGGGAATTATATCCAGGAAAAAAAGTGTTGGCGGTATTTCAACCTCACTTATTTAGTAGAACAAATGATTTTGCAGATGATTTTGCAAAAAGTTTGTCAGCCTTTGATGAAATTCTTTTAATGGATATTTATCCAGCTCGTGAATTGCCAATGGAAGGTGTAACCTCAACTTGGTTGATGAGTAAAATGACTTCAGAGAATAAAAAATTGATTTCAAAAGAAGCATTAATACCGGCTATTTTGTCTTCTGATGCGCCAATAATTGTAACAATTGGTGCTGGTGATATTGGAGAATTAGTAGGAACCATAAAATCGGCATTAAATGAAAAAACTAATTAATTGGACAAATATTAGATTGCTTCTTATTGTAGGAATTTTATTTTCGTTATTTTCCTTTACTTCAAACCGAAATAAAAGCCGAAAATTAAAAAAATCTGTAGTTGTTTTTGTAGGAGATAATCCTCTTTTTTTAAAAAGAGAAACGGTTAATAAATTGTTAATAGAAAATAATAGGAATGCTTCAAGCATTGAAAAAGATAAATTAGATTTGAATAAGCTAGAGAATGCACTAGATTCAAATGAAATGATTGAGAAATCAGATGTGTTTGTAAGTGTTGATGGTATTCTTAAAGCAGTGGTAAAGCAGAAGACTCCAATAGCAAGAGTTTTTGATGGTGATAGTTCTTTTTATATTGGGTATGAGGGGAGTAAAATGCCATTATCCGATAACTTTACAGCTAGAGTTCCACTTGTTTCGGGCAGGATTAATGAAAAAAACAGAGAGAAAATAGCTGATTTATTACGCATTATTTATGACGATGATTTTTTGAAAAAAAATATCATTTCGATTGAAATTATGCCGAACGGAAGCTTAAAAATGCTCAATAGAGATTTTAATTATCAAATAAATTTTGGTAGTGTTATAAATGTTGAAGGGAAATTCAAAAATTATAAAGCTTTTTTTCAAAAAGCAATTTTGGATAGTTCCTTGTACAATTATAAGAAAATTGATCTCAGGTTTACACAACAAGTAGTTTGCACTAAATAATAGATAATGGAAAAAGAGAACATTGCAGTGGGTCTAGATATTGGGACGACCAAAATTGTTGCCATGATTGGTAAAAAAAACGAGTATGGGAAACTCGAAATTTTAGGTGTCGGGAAATCTAAAAGTTTAGGTGTGGCTAGGGGAGTTGTAAATAATATTACACAAACCATTCAATCCATACAACAGGCAGTACAAGAAGCTGAAAATAATTCGGGATATAAAATTAAAGATGTAGTTGTAGGTATTGCGGGTCAACATATACGTAGTATTCAACATACTGATTACATCAGCAGAAATAATCCAGAAGAAGTAATTGGAGGAGCAGATATTCAATTGTTGATTGATCAAGTGAATAAATTGGCCATGTTGCCAGGGGAAGAAATTATTCACGTATTGCCACAAGAATTTAAAATTGATGGGCAATCTGAAATTAAAGAGCCGATAGGAATGTACGGTGGAAGACTAGAATCTAGTTTTCATGTCGTTGTAGGGCAAGCATCGTCAATACGCAATGTAGGACGTTGTATTCAGAGTTCAGGGATCGAGTTATCTGGATTGACATTAGAGCCATTAGCATCGTCTGATGCTGTTTTGAGTCAAGAAGAAAAAGAAGCGGGTGTAGCGTTAATTGACATTGGTGGTGGAACAACAGATTTAGCTATTTTCAAAGACGGAATCATTCGTCATACTGCGGTTATTCCTTTTGGAGGAAATGTAATTTCAGATGATATTAAAGAAGGATGTTCGATTATTGAAAAACAAGCGGAGTTATTGAAAGTAAAATTTGGTTCAGCTTGGCCAGGAGAAAATAAAGACAATGAGATTGTTTCTATACCAGGGTTAAGAGGAAGAGAACCAAAAGAAATTTCGTTGAAAAACTTATCAAAAATCATCCATGCAAGAGTGGTTGAGATAATTGAGCAAGTTTTTACAGAAATAAAAGCATACGGTCATGAAGATCCTCGCAAGAAATTAATTGCAGGTATTGTACTTACTGGTGGAGGAGCACAGCTTAAACACATCAAGCAATTAGTTGAATATATCACGGGGATGGATACTAGAATTGGATATCCTAACGAGCATTTAGCTGGTGATTCTGATGAAGAGTTTTCAAGTCCATTATATGCTACAGCTGTTGGCTTGGTAATGAATAGTATCGAAAACAATTCTCAGAGTGCTGTACGCGTGGAAGAGTTAGTGCAACCAAAAGCAGGTTTTTATCGTGAACCAGTACGGCAAATGGCAGATCAGTACGAGCGTGCACCACAAGTGGAGGAGCAAGAAGAAGAGCGAGAAGTGGTCTATACTAAAAAAGAAGAATCTACAGGAGATAAAATCAAAAGGTCATTTTTTGATCGTTATGTAGATAAGATTAAAGATTTTTTAGATAACGCAGAATAGGGGTTTTACCCAAAAGGAAGAATAACAATATTAGTATTAATATCAAAAACCAAATAAAATGATGAGCAACTCAGAATTTGGAAGTATTTCATTTGATTTACCAAAAAATCAATCAAATGTAATCAAAGTTATAGGTGTAGGTGGAGGAGGTAGCAATGCTATCAATCACATGTTTCAACAAGGAATTAAAGGAGTGGATTTTATTGTATGTAATACTGATTCTCAGGCATTACAAAACAGTGCTGTTCCTAATAAAATTCAGTTAGGGGTAAATCTTACTGAAGGTCTTGGAGCAGGTGCAAATCCAGATGTAGGACAGCAATCAGCTATTGAGAGTATTGCCGATATCGAAAAGATGTTGGATCGAAATACTAAGATGGTTTTTATTACTGCAGGAATGGGGGGTGGAACTGGTACAGGTGCAGCTCCAGTTATTGCTCAGTTAGCAAAAGAAAGAGAAATTCTTACCGTTGGTATTGTAACACTTCCGTTTTTATTTGAAGGGAAAGTGCGTCAAGAACAAGCAAAAATAGGTATCGAAAAATTACGTAAACAAGTAGACTCTTTAATTGTTATCAATAATAATAAATTAAGAGAAGTTTATGGAAATCTTGGTTTCAAAGCTGGATTTTCAAAAGCCGATGAAGTATTGGCAACAGCCTCTAGAGGTATAGCCGAAGTAATTACACATCACTATACTCAAAATATCGATTTACGTGATGCTAAAACCGTTTTGTCTAATAGTGGAACTGCTATCATGGGATCGGCTAAAGCTGAAGGTGAAAACAGAGCTAAAGAAGCAATTATTTCTGCTTTAGATTCTCCATTACTAAATGATAATAAAATCACAGGTGCCAAAAACGTATTGTTGCTCATCGTTTCTGGCTCAAATGAAATCACTTTAGATGAAATTGGAGAAATCAATGACCATATTCAAAATGAAGCTGGTCACAATGCTAATATTATTATGGGTGTTGGTGAGGATGAATCTCTTGGTGATGCTATTGCAGTTACTATTATTGCAACAGGTTTTGATATTGAACAACAAAACGGAATCGTAAATACGGAGCCAAAAAAAATAATTCACGCATTAGAGGATGAACAAAGTAATGTTTATAATCTATCTCAAAAAACAGTTCAGTCTTTTGATGTAAATGCTGAATTGCCAATTGCACAGAAAGAGGAAGAAAAAAGAATCGTTTTCGAATTAACTGAAGACGAACTTACTCCTGAACCAGTATTTACACCTGAGCCAGTTGCTGTTGCTCCAGTAGTTGCTCCAGTGGCTGAGAACGATGATTTAGTAGTGATGTCAGAATTCATTAAGAATTTAGATGTGACTTTCGAAATCGTTTCTCCAATGAAGGATGTTGATTTTACTTTTACAGCTCCTAAGGTAGAAGAAGTAAAACAAGTAGAGCAACCAAAAGCTGTTGAAAGACAAGAGCAAACGGCTTTTACTTTTGATTTGCCTATCGATAAGCCAAAAGCGGTAGTGAAAGAAGAAGAAAATACAATCTTCGAATTGACTAACGAAACTCGTGAAATCAAAGTAAACCAACCAGTTCAATTTGTTCCAGTAACTGAACTGTCTGAAAACGGTATCATCAAATATTCGTTAGAAGAATATATGGAAGCTGAGAATGATTTAATGTCTTCTAAGCCAGTTGCTAAAGTGGTAGAGGAAGTGGTTCCAGAAGAGTTAAATATCACTATGAAAAAAGTGGAATTCTCTCAAAAAGAAGAAGTTAATTTTGAGGAAATTTCCCCAATGGAAATGACTATCGAAGAAACTTTGAGAATGAGAGCTGACGAAAGAAGAAAGAAATTAAAAGAATTCAACTACAAGTTTCACAACAATGTATCTAAGGTAGATGAATACGAAAAAGAGCCAGCATATAAGCGTTTAGGAATTGATATTTCAAATCAGCAAACCAATAATGCTAACTCAAGAATATCAGTAGGAATGGATAGTAACAACGATTTGCAATTGCGTTCTAACAATTCTTATTTACACGACAACGTAGATTAATAATCTGCTTATCGCAAAGAGCTAACCCGAAAATTGAATTTAATTTTCGGGTTATTTTTTTTATCTTCGCACCACTATTTTAGGGAAAAGATTTTTTTGTGCCTTAATCCAGCTGTTCGTTACAAGATTTTGTCGCCAAATGGTTTTTTCTAAGGATTTAAAAGAGCTTCCTCTGGTCGCTTTTTAAATCCAAGAAAAAAATCCATTGGCTCTCAAAATGCTTTTCACTTCCATCTGGGGCAGACAGATAGTTCACAACAATAATTCAACAATCGAATAACGATTCATCAAATAAATAAAAAAAGAATATGAGTTTATCAGCAAATATCATGGACGAAATTAAAGCAGCCATGAGAGCCAAAGATACTGTTGCTTTAGAAGCTTTAAGAGCAATTAAATCAGAATTGTTATTGGCACAAACAGCTTCTGGTTCAAAAGAAGAATTGTCAGAAGATGAGGAAATTAAATTGCTACAACGTTTGGTGAAAACAAGAAAAGAAAGTGCTCGCATTTATACGGAGCAAAATCGTCCTGACTTAGCTGAACCAGAATTAGCCCAAGTTGCAGTAATCGAGAAATTTTTACCAGCACAATTAAGCGAAGCAGAAATCGAAGAAATCATTGCTAAAATCATTGCTGATACTGGAGCTTCAGGAATCGCTTCAATGGGAAAAGTAATGGGAATTGCATCTGCTCAATTAGGTGGAACAGCTGAAGGAAAAACGATCTCTTCGATTGTAAAAAAATTATTAGTATAAAAGTGTAAATTCCAAAAATAGAAATTCCAAATTCCAATGATATACTTGGAATTTGGAATTTTTAAAATTTGGAATTTTATATTTTGGCTGCGTAGTTCAACTGGATAGAATATCAGATTTCGGCTCTGAGGGTTGGGGGTTCGAACCCCTCCGCAGTCACCAAAAGGATAGAGAGACATAATTGTTTTTCTATCCTTTTTTTTTATCCCAAAATGGCAGTAGGATTTTATTATTCAATTCACAAAACCTGTTTGCCAACAGATAGGTTAGGCAGTTTTCTACAGATTTTATATAGTAAAACAATTAAATAATCTGTGTCAACCCGTTTCATCTGTGTTTTCCTTGCTCCAATGCGTAATCTAAGTTTATTGAATATTATTTTTTAAGTCACAAACCTTTGGGTGTTTTATGATTCCTTATCTCATTTTTTTATTCTGTTTTTTGTTTGTAAATTTACGTGTAACTAATTGTTAGTTAAGTAATTATTATTTTAATAGCAATACCTAGAACTTATGAAACAAAAGGTGCCAGTTTCAGTAATCATGACCAAGAATATTGTAAAGTTAAATCTGACCGATGATTTAAGTAAGGCTGAAGTCTTGTTTAAGAATAATAAAATAAGGCATATACCAGTGGTGAATCATTGTGAAATAGTTGGAATCCTTAGCCTTACTGATTTGATGAGGGTGTCATGTCCAGAATCTATTGACGATGCTGAAAATGAAGGGGTTGAGTCCCTTGTTTATAATATGTTTACAATTGCTCAAGTTATGAGTAAAGAGGTGGTTACAGTCAAGCCTTATACTACAATTAAAGAGGTAGCCACACTATTGGCAGAGAAAGAGTTTCATGCCTTGCCCGTATGTGACGGCTCAAACCTCGTAGGGATTGTCACAACAACAGATTTGATTAAATATTTGTTAAGTCAATACGACGCAGAAGATTAATAGTTTTTTTATATCTTGGTAAAAGTTTAAAGGGGTTGTCAATTAGAGTGATTTGAAACTTTCTTTATGTAATCTGCTGTGCTAGTGGCTATGTCTTTAAGTAAGTTTCTACAATGTTTTATTTTACTAGTATTTTTGGCTCCATTTGTTGTGGTGCTTTTTTTTAGAGTTCTAGAGCCATTGTTTATGTTTGTCTTTAAAAGACCACTCTATCTATATTGGTATCCGTTTCCTAAAAAAGTGTCTTCAAAACAAAGGCATATTTTAGAAAATAATTTCCCATTTTATAATAAATTATCGTCGGCTAAGAAAAAGTTTTTTCAACATCGATTAAAAGAATTTTTAACCAAATATGAATTTATTGGTAAAGAAATTCAAATCACTGATGAAATGGAAATTCTAATTGGTGCTACTTATATAATGCTGACTTTCGGAATGAGGGATTATTTAATCGGTTTGTTTTCTCGTATCATCATTTATCCATCTGCCTATTATTCCTCTGTAAATAAAGTTTATCATAAAGGAGAATTTAATCCGAGAATGAAAGCAATAGTGTTTTCTTGGGAAGATTTTTTATTGGGACATAATGTAACTAATGATAATGTTAATCTTGGATTGCATGAATTTGCACATGCTTTGCATTTTTATTGTTTAAAAAGCAATCAAACAAGCGCACTTATTTTTCAGGATGAATTTGTCGAGGTAATGAAGTATTTTAATGAAGAAGAAAAACTGTTGGCATTAATTCAAAAAGGCTACTTCCGATTGTATGCTTATAGTAATCCATTTGAATTTTTAGCAGTCATATTAGAGCATTTTTTTGAAACGCCTCAAATGTTTAAAAAACAACATCCTGAACTTTTTACTTCAGTTTCTAGAATGATTAATATTGATGAGAAATATTTTGGGTAAGCATACTATTACTTTTGTAAGGGGTTGATATAGGCTGGTTTTGCTTTTAATTCGACATATTATTTTTTTTAAAATGATTATGTATTTATGCTAAATAAAACTATATTTGTATATCTTCTTCAATCGAAAACATATGGATTTACAAGTGTTTCCTCTCTTGTTTGTGAACTGCTAAGTTTTTTAAATCGCTCGATTAATCCATTTTTTTACAACTAACCAAACTACTAGATGATAAGAAAATATTGGTATATAATACTGCTTTTTTTGGTGGCTTTTTTGTACTCCTGTAAATCTAACGATGAAGATAAAATTACTATAGGATTTTCTCAAAGTGTGGGGAATGATTTATGGCGTTTGTCAATGAATCATTCGATGCAAGTTGAAGCGGCACTTCATCCAAATGTGGATTTAACCATTTATAATGCGCATCAAGAAGCTAAGCAGCAGATTAAGGATATCCAGAAATTTATAGATAAAAAAGTTGATGTCATAATAGTTTCTCCATTTGAAGGAGACTCGATTGTTCCTGTTATTGAAAAAGCTACTAACCTAGGGATCCCCGTTATATTAATTGATAGAAAAGCAAACACCTCTAATTATACTACTTATTTAGGTGCTGATAATAGAGAGGTGGGACAGTTGGCTGGAAAACAAATTGTGTCTTTGTCAAAAGGTGTTGGAACTGTTGTAGAGATAAATGGTGATTATACCACTTCTCCTGGTATAGAAAGAAGTGAAGGTTTTAACAATTTTGTTCGTGACTATCCTGGAATCAAAGTGCATACTATTAGCTCAGATAATTATGGGTATCCAAAACCTGATTTTGAAAGGGTATTAGATACTTTGAAAAATATAGATTATGTATTTTGTTTTAATGACGTCATTGCATACAACGCATGGAAAATAGTCAATAAAAGAAAAGAACATAGAAATAAAATAAAATTTATTGGTGTCGATGGTTTAAATGGTCCTCTTGGAGGAATTCAATTGGTCAAAGACGGTATTTTGAATTCGACGATATTGTATCCTACTGGAGGAAGCGAAGCCATTAAGTTAGCACTGAAAATTATAAATAAGGAGATAGTTCCAAAAAATAATAAGTTGAATACGATATTGATTGATTCGCTGAACGCGGATATTATGAGCAATCAATTGGATAAGATTACGATTCAGCAATCCAGTATTGAACAACAACAATCCATTATTAAAAACCGAGAGCAAGAGTATGCTACTCAAAGTAATTTGGTTAAGATTTTAATCTTTTTAAGTGTACTTGCAATTTGCTTGGCGGCTTATAGTATTTATTCTAAAATAGCCATAAGCCGTAAAAAAAGAGAATTAGAAATTAACAATAGAAAAATAAAATACCAGCGCAATGAAATCAAGAAGTATTCTCAAGAGTTAAAAGAGAGTAATGAAGCTCGTTTAAGTTTTTTTATGGGGTTATCGCATGAATTTAAAACGCCGCTGACATTGATTTTAAGTTCTGTTGAGTCTTTAGCAAATGATTATAAGGATAAAGGAAAAGCGGTAAATAAGGAAATCAGTTTAATGTATCATAATTCTAAAAGGTTATTGCGACTCATTAATCAGTTATTAGACTATAGAAAGGCAGAAGAGAAAAAGTTTGAGTTAAAAGCATCTAAAACCAATATTTTAGATTTTTCTAATGCTATAGTTAAAGATTTTGAGAAGGAAATAATGAAAAAGAAAATTGACTTTTCATTAGAAACCAATAACCCAGAGCTTGAAGTGTACATTGACCGTAATTTGATGGATAAAGTATATTTCAATTTGCTATCAAATGCGTTAAAATTTACTCCTGAAAATGGGAAAATTTCGATAGCTATTAAAGAAGATACAGCCAAGAATGAAGTTAAATTGATTTTCAAAGATTCTGGAATTGGGATTCCGGAGCATGAATTAAAGAATGTTTTTAGAGCTTTCTTTCAAGGTTCTAATAATTATCGAAACAGTTCTGGAATTGGACTTCATTTATCCAAAAACTTTATTGATTTACATAAAGGAAGTATTGAAGTGCATTCTAAGCACGGAACGGAGTTTGTTATCAGCTTACCGTTAGGGAAAGAGCATCTGGAGGCTAAGAATGTAATTGATGTCGCTGCTTTTGAACATGTTAATGAAATGGATTATTTAGAAGCCGAAGTCTTTCAATTGAGTGAGCCAACTAACGCTGATGATAAATATTCCATTTTATATATCGAAGACAATATGGAATTACTTGATTTCATGAGTCAAAAGCTTTCAGTTGAATATATGGTTTATACCTCTGATGGCACTGACGCTATTGAAAAAGTAATTGACATTATTCCTGATATTGTAATTTGTGATTTGAATTTACCTGGGAAAAATGGTTTTGAAATTTGTCAATTAATAAAGAAAGATTTGAGGACTTCTCATATTCCTGTAATAATATTAACTGCAACAGATAATCAAGAAGCTTATTTAAGTGCGTTAGAAAGTGGTGCGGATATCTTCTTAACCAAGCCTTTTAGTTTGAAAGTATTAGTTCAGTCCATCAAGGGGTTGTTGTTTAATCGTGAAAAGTTGCGTTTTTATTATTCGAATAATATCGACAAAATTGTTAATAATGAAGAAAAGAACTTTGGTTCCTCTGAACAAGATTTTCTAAGAAAACTTAATGGATTGATAGAATCCAATCTTGATAACTCGGTTTATACCGTTGAGGATTTAGCCAATGATTTAAGCATTTCAAGGGTGCAACTGTATCGTAAAGTAAAAGCGATTTTAGGAATTAGCGTGAGTGATCACATCAATAATATTCGATTAGATAAGGCCAAAGACTTGATAGTAAGTTCTAATATGAATATTTCAGAGATTGCTTATGCTGTTGGGTATTCGTCTCCAAATTATTTCTCTACTATCTTCAAAAACAAATTTGGTGTCTCTCCTAAAGAATTTAAAAATTAAATAGCAGTTAGGGTGTAGTCTTAATTGTGCTTTTTTAAATAATCATTGAAAGCTTAGAAGTAAGTGTAGTTTACTTTATGTAGTAATTCCTTTTTATCATATAATAATACAAATGAAGCCATCTCTATAGGATGGTTTTTTTGTTTTTTATACTTTCATTTTAGGCTTAGAAATTGTTAATTTTTTCGATTCAATTTTTATTTTTTGCCAAAATAACTTCAAAATGCTCTAAGAAAAGTGCCGTTGATTTTTTAACTCCTGAAAACAGCCAATCTGAGTGTAACATGATTGTAATTCATGTAACATAAGTGTATCTACAACGAAATAGTGTAAGCTGTTAATTTTATAAATCTCCTTGGTTTTAAGGTGGTTGCGTGCCGTTTTATGTTTTTATTAACGTTATTGAAGTGATTTGTAACATCTGTAAAATAAGACGCCTTTTTTTACATATACCTTAGCAATTCAATAAAATAAAAACACATAATGAAAAAAATATTCGTTTGGGCATTGATAGCTTCATTAGCAGGATTCCTTTTTGGTTTCGATACAGTAGTGATTTCTGGTGCTGATAAAAAGCTGCAAGAAATATGGAATTCATCAGATGCATTTCATGGAACAGTGGTAATGGGAATGGCATTGTGGGGTACTGTAATAGGTGCCATATTTGGTGGGATTCCTACTAATGTATTAGGTAGAAAGAAAACCTTACTATGGATTGGTATTTTGTTTATGGTTTCTGCAATAGGTTCTGCCTTAGCAAATGATCCAATAGTGTTTGCGGTTTTTAGATTTATAGGAGGTCTTGGAGTAGGAGCTTCTACAATTGCGGCACCAAATTATATTTCTGAAATAGCACCTGCTAAAGACAGAGGGAAGTTGGTAGCTTTTTATCAATTCAATATTGTATTTGGAATTTTAGTTGCCTTTCTGTCGAACTATCTTTTAAAAGATGTTGGTGAAAATGCTTGGAGATGGATGATGGGTGTCGAAGCTTTTCCTTCTATTATATATGTGTTACTTGTTTTGTTTATTCCAAAAAGTCCAAGATGGTTATTATCCAAATTCAAAAATGAGGAAGCCAGAAAAGTTTTGGTGATGATGGGACAAGAAGCAGATTATGAGAAAATGAAAAAAGAAATTGAGGAAGATAATGACAATGCTGCACTTGCAAATGACAATATCTTTTTAAAGAAATACAGGACTCCATTGATATTGGCTTTTTTAATGGCGTTTTTCAACCAATTATCAGGTATTAATGCTTTTTTATATTATTCAAGTAGAATCTTTCAAGAAGCAGGTTTGGGTGAAAGTACCGCTTTGTTAAGCAGTATCGGAATTGGTGTGGTGAATCTAATTTTTACATTATTAGGGGTTTTCTTGATTGATAAATTGGGCCGTAAAGTTTTGATGTACATTGGTTCGGTTGGGTATATAATTTCACTTACACTAGTTGCTATGGCTTTCTTCTTTCATTGGGAAGGAATGGCAGTACCAATGTTTTTATTCCTCTTTATCGCTGCCCACGCTATTGGTCAAGGAGCTGTAATTTGGGTATTTATTTCAGAAATTTTCCCAAATCACCTAAGAGCATCTGGACAATCCTTCGGGAGTACCACACACTGGATTTTGGCTGCGATTATACCATCATTAATTCCGTATTTATTTTCGACCGTTGGAGCAGGAGTCGTGTTTTTGTTCTTTGCAGTGATGATGGTCTTTCAATTATTGTTTGTGGCATTTATGATGCCAGAAACAAAAGGAATTTCCCTAGAAGAATTAAGTAAAAAATTAACTAAAGAGTAAGCATATGAAAAATGTATTAAAAAAAGAGCCGCTCAGATTGCTGTTTTGCGTATTAACAGTCAGCCTTTTATTTGGTTGTAAAGATTCATCAATCCAAGATAAAGGAGACTATACGGAAGCAGAATTGTATCGACCTAATTTTCATTTTACTCCAGCAAAAGGGTGGATGAATGATCCTAATGGAATGTTTTATTACAATGGGTATTATCATTTGTTTTTTCAATATTATCCAGATGATAATGTTTGGGGGCCAATGCACTGGGGGCACGCCATTAGTACAGATATGATTAGTTGGACAGAAAAACCTATTGCTATTTATCCTGATGAGAAAGGCTATATTTTCTCAGGAAGTGCAGTTGTAGATATTAATAACACCTCAGGTTTTGGAAGTTTGAAAAACCCTCCAATTATTGCAATGTTTACCTATCACGATATGGATAAAGAAAAAGCAGGTGAAACAAAATATCAATCACAAGCCATTGCATACTCATTAGATGAAGGAATGACTTGGACCAAATATGAAGCTAATCCAGTTATTGAAAATCCAAATATCAAAGATTTTAGAGATCCAAAAATGACTTGGGATGCCATTCATAAACAATGGTTGATGGTGTTAGCTGCAGGAGATAGAACCATGTTTTATACTTCAAAAAATCTAAAAGAATGGACGCTTCAGTCTGATTTCGGGTCTGATATTGGTGCTCATGGTGGCGTTTGGGAATGTCCAGATTTTTTTCCACTAGCAGTTGAAGGTACCGATGAGTATAAATGGGTACTTCTTTTAAGTATCAATCCTGGAGGACCTAATGGAGGATCCGCTACTCAATATTTCGTTGGAGATTTTGACGGAAAGAAATTTAAACTAGACGAATCTTTTACTGAAGATATTAAAGGGGATAAAGGAGTTTGGATTGACTACGGAAGAGATAATTATGCTGGTGTAACCTTTTCAAATATATCTGAGGTTGATGGAAGAAAATTATTTATCGGTTGGATGTCAAACTGGAATTATGCTCAAAAAGTCCCTACAGAAACTTGGAGAAGTAGTATGACTATAGCAAGAGAATTAGTACTGGTAAAAGATAAAGGACATTATAGTGTGAGTTCAAGACCGGTAAAAGAACTGCAAAATTATGTTGCTAAAACCATTAAAAAAGAAGCTCTAAAAATTGATAAAGAGACTATAATCATCGATAAATCCTTAGTGAATTTGGCAAGTATGGATGTTCGATTTACGTTGAAAAATTTAAAGGATGATACGTATACTTTCTCACTTTCAAATGATTCGAAGAATACTATAAAGTTTGGGATTAATAAAAAGGATAAATACTTTTTTATTGATAGAACTAAGTCAGGAAACCTTGCTTTTTCTGATTTGTTTGCCAATGTAATTTCAAAAGCTCCAATTACTGAAGATTTTAATTCAATTGATGTACGTGTTATAGTAGATAAAACTTCAATAGAAATATTTTACAATAATGGAAAAACAGTAATGACGGAAACATTTTTTCCTGAAAAACCAATGGAAACATTTTCGGTTTCAACAGCCAAAACTGAATTTGTTGTTGATAAATTAATTATAAACCAATTAAATTTTAACTAAACTATCTCGATTATGAAAAACAAAATTATTCTTTACTTAATCTTAATGGGATCCTTTTTCTCATTAACAGCACAAAATATCACTGTAAAGGGGGTTGTGAAATCCTCTAGTGATGGCATGACTTTACCTAGTGCCTCTGTAATGGTGGTAGGTACAAATATTGGAACTACAACTGATATGGATGGACAATACGTAATAGGCAAAGTAGATAAAAATGCTAGTTTGCAATTTAGCTATACTGGATTCGAAACACAAATCGTTAAAATTAATGGACAAACGACTATTAATATTGTATTGAAAGAAACCTCAATGATGTTAGAAGATGTGGTTGTAACGGGATATTCTAGAGAGAAAAAAGCCGATTTGACAGGTGCGATTACTGTTGTCGAAATGAAACCAATTGAAGGACAAAGTATGAGTTCTGGTAACGCAATGCAGGCCCTACAAGGAAGGGTTGCAGGTTTAGCAGTTGAAAAATCTGGAGATCCAAGTGGTGGAAGCAGCAAAATTTTAATTAGAGGGGTAAGTACCTTAGGAAATACAGACCCTTTGTATGTAATTGATGGGGTGCCTACGGTAAGACCAGAAGTTTTTGCAAGTATTAACCCTAGTGTAATTGAATCAGTTCAAGTTTTAAAAGATGCTTCTGCTTCTTCTATATATGGTTCTAGAGCAGCAAATGGAGTTATTATTGTAACGACTAAAAACAAAGGAAAAGGCGATGTTACTTCGGTTTCATTTAGTACAAACGTTTCAGTTCTTTCTGAGAAAAAACAACGTTACAAAATGCTAAATGCTCTTGATAGAGGTAAGGTATTATGGCAAGCCTCTGTAAATGACGGAGCAGATCCAGCAGGTGGATATGGAGAAATCTATAATTTTGATTGGAATAACGATTTCAGTAATCCAGTCTTAAATAGTGTGTCGGTTAAACCTTTTGTAGGAGGTGATACAAACGTACCTGTAGGTGATACAGATTGGCAAGATGCAGTTTATCAAACAGGATTATTAGTAAATAATGATTTGTCAATTTCAGGTGGTTCTGATAAAGCCAATGCGGTTTTAAACCTTGGTTATTTGGATAATAGTGGGATGTTGAAATTCACTAATTACGAAAGATACACTGCCAGATTGAATGCGAATTTTAAGTTATTTAATGACAAAGTAAAATTTGGAATTAACTCTCAATTTACACAATCTGATGAAAGAAGTGCTTCAACTGACGTTGGTAGTGCTCCAACGCCAGGTTTAGCTATTTCATTGGCACCAACAATTCCGGTTTATACAAGTACAGGACAATATGCAGGACCTATTGGTTCTGGATATTCTGATAGAAATAACCCTTTGTTAATGCAAGATATTAATCAGTGGGATAATACTAGAAAGATGGCATTATACGGTAATATTTTTACTGAATTTGATATCCTTACAGGATTGACTTTTAGAAACAGTATAGGTATGGATTACAATGACCTTAAGCGTAAAGACATTGAACGAAGAGTAAACAATGGTTTTATTACTAGAAATGTAAATAGCTTAGCATTAGATACTAATAAATATTCAAGTTTAACGATTTCGAATACATTGAATTATGATTTAAAACTTTCTGATCATAAGTTTGGAGTTATGGTAGGAACAGAATCTGTTAAAATAGATTTTCACTCTTTATTTGCACGTGCTGAAGGATTTGCAGTTGAAACGGAATCATATTTTACATTGGCTGCAGCCACTGGAGCTAGAACCAATAATGGAATAACAACTGGTAGTAGATTAGTATCACAGTTTGGTAAATTTAATTATGCTTTTTCTGATCGTTATTTAGCATCTTTTACCATTCGTAGAGATGGTTCTTCAAGATTTGGTAGTGATAATAGATTTGGTATTTTTCCATCAGTATCTGGAGGGTGGAGAATTAATAATGAAGAGTTTTTTAAAGACATTACGGCAGTTTCAAATCTTAAATTACGTGCTGGTTATGGTGAAGTAGGAAATCAAAATATTGGAGACAATGCTCGTTTTGGTTTGTTCGAGACGAGATATGGTCCTAATCAAAATGTTTATGCTCCAGATTTTTTCAATATTTACTATAATGTAGGTACTGCATACGATTTGAATGGTACTAATACAGGAAATTTACCTTCTGGTTTTGTATCTACACAAGGTGTAAATCCAGGTCTTAAGTGGGAAACCACTAAGGAATACAATGTTGGTTTAGATTTTGGTTTCTTTGGAAATAAATTATCTGGATCTTTTGATTACTTCTCTAGAAAAACTGACGGTATCTTAATTGTACCACCTGTAGCATCTGCTGTTGGTGAAGGTCAACAACGTTCTGTAAACGGTGCTTCGACTGCAAACAGAGGATGGGAACTTAGTGTAGGTTATGGAGAAACTTTGGATAACGGCTTGACTTTTAATGTAACGACTAACTTTGGTGCAACCAAAAATAAAATTACAGAATTACCAGAAGAGGTAAGAGCTGCTTATCCAGGAACAGCTGCTAATTCAATCGTAGGACATTCTCAATTTGAAATTTTTGGATATAAAACAGCTGGATTGTTTCAAAATCAAAAAGAAATTGATGATCATGCAACACAAGTAGCTGCTAGATTAGGTGGTATCAAATATGTTGATCTTGATGGGAATGGTGTCATTAACTCTGACGATAGAACTTTTATCGGAAGTACATTGCCAAAACTAGAATACGGTATTAATATTAGTTTGGCGTATAAAGATTTTGATTTTTCTGTTTTTGGTTCTGGTGTAACAGGACGTATCGGACAAGATCCTTATATCTATTGGAACAACTTTGTTCAAGGTAGAGAAAATGCAGGTCCTGGGACTTTAAATGCATGGACACCAACAAATACGAATACAGATGTACCAGCACTTTCATTGGCTAACAATGACAACCAAGTGTCTGATTATTTTTTCAGAAACAACTCTTATTTCAAAGTTAGAAACATGCAATTGGGATATACACTTTCTGAAAAATTAGTAGAAAAAACAGGGTTCATCACAAACTGTAGAATCTATGCACAAGGTGAAAACTTATTTTGGTTTACACCAAATGGATATATAGGACAAGACCCTGAGAGAACTGACGTGAATAGAATTCCAGTTCCAACTACATTTTCATTAGGTCTAAACATTAATTTTTAAGCAATTATCATGAAGAAATATAATAAAATAGTTTTAAGCTGCTTGTCAATTTTATTCTTGGCAGCATGTAGCTCCGATTTTTTAGATTATGAACCAACAGGAGTCTTGACTTCTGAAAGTGTTGCAACAGCTGAAAATGCTGAAGCACTTGTAACTGCTGCCTATGCAGCAATTGGGAATGACGAAATGGTTGGACCAATTACCAACCAATGGGTTTACGGAAGTGTGCGTTCTGATGACGCTTACAAAGGCGGTGGAGGACGTGGCGATGTTGATGTAATTGATCGTTACGAACAATACAATACTACTATTGCTGATTTTGGCGATTGGATGTTGCCAAGAACTTGGACGAATCACTATAAAGCGATTTCAAGAGCTAACTTTGCCTTGTCAGTTGTGAACGGATTGTCTGAAGCTGAATTTCCAAAGAAGAAAACAAGACAAGCAGAATTGCGTTTTTTAAGAGCACATTCTCATTTT
This sequence comes from Flavobacterium sp. NG2, assembly GCF_034119845.1. NCBI lineage: Bacteria > Pseudomonadati > Bacteroidota > Flavobacteriia > Flavobacteriales > Flavobacteriaceae > Flavobacterium > Flavobacterium sp. NG2. The sequence continues at coordinate 1,463,245 of NZ_CP139420.1, forward strand.
ATGTTGAAATTACTATTTAATAAAGTTCCTTTCATTACTGAGGATTTAACGAAAGAGCAAATTTTAAAAACATCTAATGATTTGACAAGTGATCAATTGTGGGATAAAATAGCTGAGGATTTTCTTTTTGCGTTCAATAATTTAGAGCAAGCACAAGAGCAAGTAGGTAGAGCTGATAAAAATGCAGCAGCGGCTTATTTAGCAAAATTAAGATTATATCAAGCGTACCAACAAGATGATAGACATCAAGTGACAAGTATAAACTCAGCAAGATTACTAGAGGTGATTACTTATGCTGATGCTGTTACAGGTGACTTAGAAACAGATTTTGGTAAAAACTTCTTAGATGGAAATGATAATGGACAAGAGTCTATCTGGGCAGTGCAGTTTTCTATCAATGATGGAACGAATGTAGGAAGAGTAAGTTATGTAACGGGATTAAACTCTCCTCACGGAACACCTCTATATGGATGTTGTGGTTTTCACTTAGCAAGCCAAAATATGGTGAATGCCTTTAAAACAGATGCTGCTGGATTGCCAATGTTTGATACTTTTAATAATTCTGATATCTATAATAGTGTGGATAGTAATGGTAATGCTCCACTTGCTTCGGGTGTAACTCTTGATCCAAGAATTGACCATACTGTAGGGATTCCAGGAAGACCTTTTAAGTATAAAAACACATTGAAAGACGCTGGAGATATGATTTATAAATTTAGTTGGGCTAGAGATCCAGGTGTTTACGGGTATTTTGGAAACATGAAAGAGCAACAATCACCAGATTGCGCTTGTTATGTGAAAAACGGACCATTTATTGGAACTTCAAAAAATGTTGATTTTATTAGATATGCTGACGTATTGTTATTCAAAGCAGAAGCCTTAATCCAGTTAAATCGTCAAGAAGAAGCAAGACCTATTATCAATCGTATTAGAGCAAGAGCAGCGGCTAGTGCTGCTATGCCATTAGCAGCTGGAGCATCTAATGTTTATAAAATTTCTACATACGATGTTGCTTTTCCATCAAAAGAATATGCGATGAAAGCCTTGATGTTTGAAAGAAGATTAGAGTTTGGTATGGAAGGACCTCGATTTTTTGACCTTGTAAGATGGGGTATTGCTGAGCCAGTATTAAATGCTTATCTTACTAAAGAGAAAACAAAAAGAGATTTCCTTTCTAATGCTAAGTTTACAGCAGGTAGAGATGAATACTATCCAATACCTCAAAGAGAAATTAATTTTACAGCTGGATTATACAAACAAAATCCAGGTTATTTATGATTCAATTTGGTTATTGATGTTTGATTGAAGTTTGATTGATGTTAAGGGCAAGTTTAGGCTTGCCTTTAACTTTTTATAAAAACCAATTAAAACAGAAATTAAATGAGATCATTATTGATTAAGTAATTGATTGTAATTTGAATTGTTTATAGAACATTTATAATGTTCTTAATTTTAAGATTATGAAAAATAAAAAGGAATTAAAAGCGGTTTGTTTTGGAGAGGTTTTATGGGATGTTTTTCCCACTCACAAAAAGATAGGAGGAGCGCCTTTAAATGTCGCTTTGCGTATGAATTCGTTAGGGATTGCAACGACTATGATAAGTCGTGTTGGTACGGATAGCAATGGAGATGCTATCATCAGTTTTTTGAAAGAAAATGACATTAATATTGACGAAGTGCAAACTGCTGAAGAGTATAAAACGGGCGTTGTTAATGTGATGATTAATGAAAAGGGAAATGCCTCTTATGATATTGCTTATCCTTCTGCTTGGGACAAAATTGAGTTGAATAAAACAATTAAAGAAAAAGTTTCAAAATCAGATGTTTTTGTTTTCGGAAGTTTGGCTTGTAGGGATGAGGTTTCTAGATCTTCTTTGTATTCCTTATTAGATTTGGCAAAATTCAAAGTACTGGATGCTAATTTAAGAGCTCCCTATTATACAGTAGAAGTGCTATTCGAATTGATGCAAAAAGCTAATTTTATTAAATTAAATGATGAAGAATTAAAAGAAATCAGCAAAAAATTAGGCTCACCCTATAATTCTTTTGAACAGAACATAAAGTTTATTGCCGAAAAAACAGGCTCGAAACAAGTCTGTGTTACAAAGGGAGAATTTGGAGCAGTATTATATTGTAATGAAAAGTTCTATTATAATAGTGGTTATTTTATTAAAGTGGTAGATACTGTTGGGGCAGGTGATTCTTTTTTAGCTTCTTTGATCTTGCGTTTGCTTAGAGGGAAATCACCACAAAAAGCATTGAATTATGCTTGTGCTGTTGGTGCTTTAGTTGCTGGACAAGAGGGAGCTAATCCTAAAATCAGTGATGCTGAAATTAAAAATTTCATGATGACTAAAAAATAATGTCATTTAATTAAAAAAGAATAAGGCTGTCCAAACGGACAGCCTTATTCTTTTTATTATAATTCCTGCTTTAAATAAGGACCTATAAAAACTATATAAAATGTGGTATTAATGGCTAACGTCTAATTCATAATATTTGACTTTAGCATAAGCGCCTTCATCTCTTGATTGAAAATAGTTTCCAGCTTTAAAATAATTTTCGAATATACCCCATTTTCTGATGTGGATACTGTCGTATACTTTATATTCGCTCTCATTTAAAATGACTACCATTTCGCCATCAGATACTTTTACTTCTAAAGTGAACTTTCCGAAACCAACTTCTTGTTCAAAATTAAAGCCATGGTCATCATCCCAAGCGTCTTCATGTAAAAGCTCGTTTCCAGTTGCATCTAGGTTTTTTAAGATTTTGGTTTTAACTCTTATCTTTCCGTCTTGCCAATAGATTTTTAAAATTGGTGGCGCATTATTGTCCTTCTGACCTATTAAGTCACGTTGCTCATCAGTCAATATACCATGTATTTGCATGATGATTACTCGGTGGTATTTTCCGTTTGAATCTTTTGATACCTCACCCATGGCAAGTTTACCTTTCATTTTGGCTCCTTGAGCAAAAGTCCAGTTGACCTTGTTGCTGCCTGGAACCATCTGTTCTCTTAATTCACATCGGGTGTATTTAGTATTGGCTGTTTTAGCAGCACTAGGGAAAGAGTAAAAAACTAAAGCACCACTTGTAGAGTCATTGTACATATAAGGCAAGAGTCTTTCGTCTGTTGCGTAATTCAAGATTTCGGGTGGCTGTATGTTCATAGCACTCCCTTTCTTATTTAATTCAGGTGTGGTTACACTCCAGTGACTTAAATCAATATTTGGTAGTTTATATCTTTTTTTCTTCTTCTTTTTTCTAGCTTTCTTTTCAATTTTTGAACCTGAATCTGTAGCGCTACTTGCCTTATCTTGGCAAGTAGCATTAACAGAAATAAATGCGATTAATAGAATTGAAAATAAGCTTTTTAGCTTTTTTTTCATCTTATTAATTAATTTGCGGGATATACTTTCACATTGTCAACATAAGCATCAACATCAGTTACACCATATATCAAAATAGATACTTCACCAGTAGCATTAGATGTAAATACTTTTGTAACCTTAGTGAAGCTAGTTTTACCTAAAACTTGATCTCCAATATGTCTAACTAATGGGCCTGCATTTGAACTTACGATTGCATCAGCTCCATCAGAAAAGTGTCCATTTAAAATCTCTCCAATAATTCGGTTTCCACCTGGAGCAACTCCTGATTGTTCTGATTCCGTTTTAATGGCGTATTCAAATTCTAAAATATACTGTGTATTAGGAGTAACCACTATTGCTTGATAAGCATATCTAGTAGAACTACTTAAATAAGGGCCAGCAGAAGTAGATTGCGTCCATTTTGCTCCAGCGGTTTTAGAACCATTATCTGATCCGTCATAATTTAACCATGATCCATCACTACTAGTGTTGTAAGGACTTGTCGTTCCACCAGAGAAACTGCTAAATTTCCAATTATTTTGTCCGTCTGAAAAATCTCCGTTTAAAATCTCCGGAATTATTGCAGGTGGAATTGCTGGCTTAACAACTGTAATGATTAATGAAAAGGTGCTTGTTTTTCCTAATTTGTCTGAGGCTGTTAAGGTTACAGTGAAGTCTCCTTCTCCTGGAAAAGTAGCGGTACCATCCTTGGTATTAGCTGTTGTTCCGTTTCCATAATTCCAAACATAATCAGTTGCGCTTGAAGAGGTGTTCGAAAAGGTATAGGTTAAATAATCAGAGGTAACGGTTGCTACAAAGCTAGCTACAGGAGGTTTTATATCAGCTTTTGAGTTCGCCTCTGGCAAATCAAATGCCAAAGCATCAATAGTAGGATCGCAAGACGTGATTAAAAAACAAGCTATAAGTACTAGCGCACAGCTACTTATTTTTTCTATTCGTTTTTTTATTATACTAATTTTCTTCATAATAATATTTTTTATTTATCTTAATTATAGCCTGGATTTTGTTTCATTGCTCCTTTGCTTAAATTGATTTCGTTTTGCGGAATTGGTAATAATAAATCTGTTGATTCAAATTTGAAATCATTAGCTAATGCAAAAGCTCTAAGTATAGTTTCTGCTTCACCAAAACGAACTAAATCAAAAAATCGTTGATTTTCAAAGGCAAATTCAACACGTCTTTCTAATAGTAAATCTTGTTTTTTGATGATACTAGGTGTCGTTAAATCTGCTCTATCTCGTACTTCTTTAAATGAAGCTACCGCTGTTGAAGCTGAAGTTTCGCTTGCACCTGCCATAATGGCTTCTACATGCATTAAAAGCACATCAGCATAACGTATAACAATCCAATCGTTTCCTGCTAATCGTGGTAGTCCGCTAAAGGTTTTTCCGTCACTTCCTCCTGTTTCTCCATTTGGGAAGTATTTTGCTACTTGGTATCTAATCGTACCAGTTGAAATTGGATCCGCTCTATATGAATCCGCTTTTCTGCTTCCTCCATTGGCATCAATCGCTGCAACAACATCGGTAGTAGCATAATTCACACCACTTGTTCTCCCTACAGCATTCATCCATTCAGATGAAAATAATTGACTATTGTTTTGTACTCCATTTTCGTAACCTATAGCAAAAATAATTTCAGAGTTTAATTCGCTATAAAATACATCGTGGAAATTATCTTTTAAAGAATACTTTTTACTATTAATTATACTTTCACATAATAGTTGTGCTTTGGTATACGACTCTGGAGTTTTGATGGTCAAATATACTTTGGCTAATAAAGCTTGAGCTGCTGCTTTTGAAGCTCTTGTTTTGTAAGTTGGAAATCCAGTAACTTCAGGGTCTAATCCAGAAATAGCAGTATTTAAATCAGATACTATAAAGTCGTAAATGGCACCGGTACCTACTCTTGTATATTGAATGTCGGTTTCAGCAGGAGAGATAACACGATTGATTAAAGGTAAGTCTCCAAAAAGTCGAACTAGATTAAAATAGGCGTATGCTCTTAAAAACTTAGCTTCTGCTTCAAGTGAGGCTGCTTTTTTAGCATCAGTCACAATACCTAAATTTTCTAATATGACATTGGCTCTGTAAATTACTTGAAAATAACTAGAATAGTAATTCAATACAAAACTGTTAGTAGGAAGTATGTTGAAACTTTCCAATTGACCAGCATCAGAAGCATCTTCAGAATCAGGACTTTTTGTACTAGTATTGTCACTACGCATTTCAGTTACATAAAACTCATATTGGATACCGTGATTGTTGTCTTTGTCATAATCGTTAATTCCTTTGACAGCTGCATAGGCTCCAATTAATCCAGTTTCTAATTCTGCTGCATTGTTGTAATAATTACCAGAAGTTATACTAGAACTTGGAACGGGCTCTAGGAAATCGCTACAAGAAACAAATACACTTACTGTTAAAATCACAGAGAGATATTTTATATATTTCATAATATTATTTATTTTATTCGTTAAAAAAAATCATTAAAAGTCTAAATTCAAACCTAAAGATACCGTGCTGTAAATAGGTGATCCACCTCTTTGATATCCATATTGAGTTGGACTTGTTTTGTCTAAGGCCTCAGGATTCCATCCTGTGTAATTTGATGCAGTTTTGTAAATTAAATTTTGTCCTGTTGCATAAATCTTTAAACCAGAAACACCAATTTTGTTTAACAAGTCTTTTGGGAAATTATAACCGATGCTAACATTTCTTAACGCTATATAAGATGCGTCTTGAATGATGCTACTTGTGAAAAATTTATCTACTAAAAACTCTGTATTTGTTGCAGAATCTAAGTAGGTTCTGTTGTTATTGTTACTAAATAAATAATGGTCTGCAATGTTTCTAACTTCAGCTCCATGCGAACCTTGGAACATAAAAGATACATCTACGTCTCCAATGCTAAATTCGTTTGTAATACTCCAAATTAATTCAGGGTAAGGGTTTCCTAAAACAGTTTTGTCTTCGTCGTCTAAAACTCCATCTCCATTTAAATCTTTAACATAAACTAAACCTGCTTGAGCACCTACATGTCTCCAAGGTCTGTCTCTATCATCAAATGATAATTCTTTGTCTACAACATATCCATAATACAAAGAGATAGGCTGTCCTTCTAAGTTAATCCATTCAGCAGGTCTGCTAGGATCTAAACTGGTAATTTGACCATTAGAATCTGCAAAATCAATCAAAGTATTTTTATTAGTAGTACCTATGAATGTGGTGCTCCATTTGAAATTTTTTGAACTGATGTTTCTTGTTTTTAATTCAAATTCCCAACCGCTATTTTTAACTTTACCTAAATTTACTAAAGCGTTTGAAAAACCTGTAGTAGCTGAAATAGGATTTGGAAGTAATAATTGGTCACTAGTTCTTTGGTACCAATCAATAGACCCTGTTATTTTGTTATTTAAAATTCCAAAATCCAAACCAGGGTTAAATTCGATTAATCGCTCCCATCTTAATTCTGGGTTAGCAATATTTGCTGGTGATAAACCTGCTTGAACACCACCGTCAACACTATAGCTAGAACCATCGGCTGTTAATAAAGCTAAATGTGGGTAGTAGTCAACTAGGATGTTACCAGTACTTAATGTTGATGTACTTCCTTGAGCATCTGGGTCAACTGAACCAGTGTTTAGACGGTCGTTACCAGTAACACCATAACTTGCTCTCAGTTTAAGATTTTTAACGAAATTACTTTCTAGTAAGAAATCTTCTTTACCAATATTCCAACCAATTGAGGCTGCTGGGAAATTACCATATTTGTATTTAGATCCAAAAATAGAACTTCCATCACGTCTCATACTAACTGATGCTAAGTACTTGTTGTTATAAGCATAGTTAACTCTTGATACATATGATATTCCTCGTTTTTGCCATTCAAAAGCATCTGCATCCGATATAGTGGTAGCATTTGTAATTTGTTGTACCACATCATTAGTGTATCCTGTTCCTGTAACTGTTGAAAAGAAATAATTTCTACTTTCAACAGAGGTACCTGCAGTTACACCTAAATCATGTTTTCCAAATGATTTATTGTAGTTGAAAAAGTTGTCAAAAATCATGTAGTTTTCTTTTTGAGCAATCTCAGTCATATAGGCATCTGTAGGGCTTTCTTTTCCTAGAGTACCTAAGTAATCTGTTCTTTTGGTATCGTCATAAGAACCTGCCAATGTAGATTTAAAAGTTAAATCTTTAGTAATGTTATATTGACCGTAAAAACTTCCATATAATTGGAATTTCTTATCTGTTCGATTACGTTCAGTTACTCTAGCGTAAGGGTTTTGGTTGTTACTATTACCTATATTGGTTAATCTATCGTTTATTTGACCATCGCCATCTAAATCGAACATTTCAAAATGAACCATTCTAGCATAGTCTCCAGGAACAAGTCCTGCATATACACCGTTAGGGTCAATAAAACGTAGTGTCTCTTCGGTATGATAAATAGGTAACCAAGGTTGGTGTCTCGCTACGTTATGTATGTTTTCAGAAAATCTTCTTCTATTAGTATAAGAAGGACTTAAATTGGCACCAATGCTAAACTTATCACTCAATTTACTGTCCATTTTTAATCTGGCACCGTATTTTTTATAGTTGTCTAATAACATCACACCTTCATCGTTAGTGTAGTTTAAACTAGTGGCAAACTTAGTTTTGTCATTACCACCTCTTAATGAAATAGCATGATTGGTGATAACACCTGTTTCAAAAAACACATCTTGCCAAGAACGATCTGTTCCTATTTGCAATTGCGCAACTGTATAGGGAGAAAGTGTTAAACCAGCATCTGTTTGCTGTTTTGCCCAATCAGCTGTTGTGTAACCATAGGCGTCACTTTTTCTAGGTGTTTTGATACCTGTGTAGGTGCTGTAGTTGATTTTTGTTTTTCCTGATACTCCAGATTTCATAGTAATCATGATAATACCATTAGATCCTTTAGAACCGTATATTGAAGATGATGCGGCATCTTTTAATATTTCAAATGATTCAACATTGTTCATGTTTAAGGAACCTAAGAAGCTTGAATCAACGATGATTCCATCTACCACAATTAACGGTGTTGAGTCACCAGCCATAGAACCTACCCCTCTAATGGTAATTGTTGGTGCTGCACCAGCTTCTCCATCTGTAGCTTGAATATTTACCCCAGAAACTTGACCAACTAATGCATCATCAATTCTAGATACTGCTATTTGGTCTAAATCATCATTTACAACTTTAGAGATCGAACCCGTCAAATGTGATTTTTTCTGAGTACCATATCCAATTACTACTACGTCATCCAATTGCGAAGCGATTTCCTTAAGTACTATATCGAGCTTTTTTTGTTTATCTATAATTTGTACCTGTGTAGTAAAACCAATATAGGAAAACTGAAGGACATCTCCGGCTTTTACTTCAATTGCATAATTACCATCAAAATCTGTAGAAACTCCTTTTTTGGATTTTAAAACATTTACGTTTACTCCTGGTATAGGAAGTTTGTCAGATGCTGATACTACTGTTCCTGTCAATTTATAGCTGTTTTGTGCAACAGCCACTATGTTAAATAGTAGAATGACCAGTAATGATAATTTAATTCTTAAATTCATAATGGATTAGTTTGGATTAATAATTTTGAATAAACCAATCTGGAATATTAGATTGGTTTACCAGTTTTAGATTTTGCAATATACGCATATTTTTGCGTTAATAAAAATTTTCTAGCCATTTTGATGAGTTTAACTTCGTTTTTGAGTTTAAAACGAGTCAAAATATGCTTAATTGTCAATTTTTAAAAACCGTATTTTTAATGCGTAAAAAGTGTAAGAATTGAAGAGAGGCTAAAACCCATTTTCAGTCTAATAATTTGTTTTGTTGAAAATGGTGGAGTTTACTAGAATAAAAGAAGTTAGCGGGATTTGTAAAATGAAAAATAACTTTTATATAGTCAATTTTAAAAAGTAAGAATCAATAGTTATTTTTTTGTATGAATAAACGACTATTTTAGGCTTGTTAGACAGAAAAAGTACGGGTGAAAATAAAATTGGTTTTTAAGGGCTTTTTTAGACTTAAAAACATCATATTTTGGCATTTTTTTTAATAAAAATCAATTTTTAAAGGTCGTAAATCTTGAAATAATGCTTGTAGGAGAATTATTTTGATTTAAAAGTGAATTTTTTCATAAAAAAATAAAAGCCCTATTAGGACAGAAAAAATCTGATTCTCTATTAGGAGTATAAGTTTGGTGAAAAAAAAAGCACCCTTAAAACAGCAATTACTGTTTTAAGGGTGCTAAATATGTAGTATGTGTTTTTTAGTTAGAAAGCAGTCAATTGCTTCAAATCAGCAACTGTTGCAATTGGATCAGCAGCACCAAAAACATAACTACCTGCTACTAGAACATCAGCTCCAGCTTCGGCAAGTTGTTTGGCGTTTTTATTGGTAACTCCACCGTCAATTTCAATGATAGTCGAAGCGCCTTTTTTGTTGATTAAGGCTTTTAACTTTCTTACTTTGTCATAAGTATTTTCGATAAACGATTGACCTCCAAAACCTGGATTCACACTCATGATACACACTAGGTCAATGTCATTAATAACATCTTCTAGTAAATCAACATTAGTATGTGGGTTTAAGGCAACCCCCGCTTTCATACCTTCAGCTTTGATAGCTTGTAGGGTTCTATGTAAGTGTGTGCACGCTTCAAGGTGAACAGTCAATACATCAGCTCCTAGTTTTTTGAAAGTAGAGATGTAACGGTCAGGGTCCACAATCATCAAGTGTACGTCGATAGTTTTAGTTGCATGTCTTTTAATTGCTTCTAAAACGGGCATTCCAAAAGAAATATTAGGCACAAAAACACCATCCATGATGTCAATATGAAACCAGTCCGCTTCACTTTTGTTAATCATTTCGATATCGCGTTGTAAGTTGGCAAAATCAGCAGCCAATACTGATGGCGCAATAAGTGTATTTTTCATTTTTTTTGTTTAGTGTGTTGTTGGCTGCAAAATTAGTTTATTTAAAACAAAACCGAAAATTTTTTATTTGGGTTTGTTTAATGGTCTATTGTAGATAGGCAATGCAGTGCCTATCTATTTTGAACATATTTTTTTAAACACATAGGGACATAGATTCTTGATTGTGAAAAGGCGCCTTGCTTAGGTTAGTTGACATAGCTGGTCATGTGAATAAACTAGATTACGTACTGGAACACAGATGTAACGGATTTACACAGATTTTTTAATCGTTTTACAACATAGAATCTGCCTAATCTGCGTGAAAACTATCAATAAAATCCAAATGCTGATTTTGGGATAAAATGATGCCGATTCTAAGTGCAAAAAAAAAACGCCAACCAAATAAATGGTCGGCGTTTCTATGGTATTTCCGCGATTTAGGGCTTAACCTAAATACGTTTTTAAGATTTTACTTCTAGAAGTGTGTTTTAATCTACGGATTGCTTTTTCTTTAATCTGACGTACACGCTCACGAGTTAGGTCAAAAGTTTCTCCAATTTCTTCTAGCGTCATTGGGTGTTGGTCACCAAGGCCAAAATACAAACGAACCACATCAGCCTCACGTGGAGTTAATGTTTCAAGAGAACGTTCAATTTCGGTACGTAATGATTCGTGGATTAACTCTCTATCAGGGTTTGGAGACTCACCAGAACGTAAAACGTCATAAAGGTTAGAATCTTCTCCTTCAACAAGAGGCGCATCCATTGATAAGTGACGACCAGAGTTTTTCATAGACTCCTTCACATCATTTACCGTCATGTCAAGTTCCTTAGCAATTTCCTCAGCAGATGGTGGACGCTCGTTAGATTGCTCTAATAAAGCATACATTTTGTTGATTTTATTGATAGAACCAATTTTGTTCAATGGCAAACGAACGATACGTGATTGTTCAGCCAAAGCTTGTAGGATCGATTGACGAATCCACCAAACAGCATACGAGATAAATTTAAAACCACGCGTTTCATCAAAACGTTGTGCCGCTTTAATCAAACCTAAGTTTCCTTCGTTAATCAAATCGGGAAGGGTTAATCCTTGGTTTTGGTATTGTTTAGCAACCGAAACCACGAAACGTAAATTCGCTTTAGTTAATTTCTCCAAAGCACGTTGGTCTCCGGCTTTAATTCTTTGAGCTAATTCTACTTCTTCGTCTGCAGTAATAAGATCAACTTTACCTATTTCTTGTAAATATTTGTCTAATGATGCGGTTTCACGATTAGTAACCTGTTTGGTAATTTTAAGTTGTCTCATGTGTTTATCTCCTCAAATTTAAATGTGTACATGTAGTTATACGTACAGAGTTCCGAAAAAGTTACAAAAAGGATAAAGAAATTTTATTTTATTTTCAAATAGAAGATAAATTAGGGCATTCCCCGCCAAGAAATCCCGAAGTTATGTCTATTTTTCTTTGTTCTATTCTCTTTTTTTAAAATCTTCCTAAAATTACAAATCTCCCTCCTTAGCCCTGACAGCAGCGGCATCCTTGTGGCGGCTGGCATTTATGCCGCCACAAGATATAGCGAATGGCAGGAAACCAACTTTCCTGAAAACACCAATTGTTCTGCTCCTGGAAATCTAAAACGATTATAAACAAAAATCCCGTTTCAACTGAATGAAACGGGATTTTCTATAAATAAACCTTTAGTAAACTAAGATGGATTACTCTTGTTTTGCCTCGCGTGGAGGTCTAGCGATAAGTGCTTTTCTTGACACTTTCTCTTTTCTAGTTTTTGGGTCAACACCTAAGTATTTCACTTGGAATACATCTCCCATGTTTACTACATCGGTTACGTTTTCAGTACGTTCCCAAGCCAATTCAGATACGTGTAATAAAACTTCGTTTCCTGGAGCTTCAGTATATTCTACTACTGCACCAAAATCTAGCATTTTGATTACTTTCACTTCGTAAGCTTCTCCTACTTGTGGTTTGAAAGTGATTGACTTAATTTTAGCCAATACCGCTTCGATTCCAGTAGGATCCGTTCCTAAGATTTCGATAACACCTTGCTCGTCTACTTCGTTGATTACGATGGTAGTTCCAGTAGCTTTTTGTAATTCTTGAATTACTTTTCCACCAGGTCCAATTAATGCACCAATGTAAGCACCAGGAATGGTTCTTGTGATGATTTTTGGAGCGTGTGCTTTTACATCTACTTTTGGAGCAGCCAATGTTTCGATTAATTTACCAAGGATATGCAAACGACCATCACGAGCTTGTGCTAGTGCCGCTTCCATAATTTCGTATTTCAATCCATCAATTTTGATGTCCATTTGGCAAGCTGTAATTCCTTCAGAAGTTCCAGTTACTTTAAAGTCCATATCTCCTAAGTGATCTTCGTCACCAAGAATATCAGACAATACAGCAAAACGCTCTCCGTCAGTAATTAATCCCATTGCAATTCCTGAAACTGGACGAATCATTTGGATACCAGCATCCATTAATGATAAAGTTCCAGCACAAACAGTTGCCATAGAAGAGGATCCGTTAGATTCTAAAACTTCAGATACTACACGAATAGTGTAAGGACAATCAGCAGGAATCATGTTTTTCAAAGCTCTTTGAGCTAAGTTTCCGTGACCTACTTCTCTTCTTGAAGTTCCTCTCAAAGGACGTGCTTCACCAGTAGAGAAAGGAGGGAAGTTATAATGTAAGTAGAATTTTTCTTCACCTTGCTCGCTAGGCGAGTCAATTTGGTTAGCTTCTCTAGAAGTTCCTAAAGTTGCAGTAGCCAAAGCTTGAGTTTCTCCACGTGTAAACAAAGCTGATCCGTGTACAGATGGTAAATAATCTACTTCACTCCAGATAGGTCTGATTTCAGTAGTTTTTCTTCCGTCCAAACGTGTTCCTAAATCTAAGGTTACGTTACGAACAGCTTCTTTATTTGTTTTTTTGAAGTATTTAGAAACTAAATCTCCGTTTTCAGCTAATTCTTCTTCAGTAAACAACCCTTTTACTTCTTCTTTTACTTCTTCAAATGCAGCTGTACGTTCTTGTTTAGAAGAACCTTTGCTAGCAATAGCGTAGATTTTATCGTAAGCTGCAGCTTTTACTTTAGCGTAAATAGCTTCGTCTTCTTTTTCTTCTTCGTAGGTTCTTGTTTCTTTTTTTCCAAATGCAGCAGCCAAACGTTCTTGTGCAGCAATTTGTACTTTGATGTGCTCGTGAGCAAATTTAATTGCTTCAAGCATTTCAGCTTCTGAGATTTCTTTCATCTCACCTTCTACCATTGCGATAGAGTCAGTTGAAGCTCCAATCATCATATCAATATCAGATAATGCTAATTGTGCACGACTTGGGTTAACAATGAATTTTCCATCAACACGACCTACTCTCACTTCAGAAATTAATTTTTCGAAAGGAATGTCAGATAAAGCTAAAGCTGCTGATGCTGCTAAACCTGCTAATGCATCTGGCATTACGTCTTCGTCGTAAGACATTAATTGGATCATTACCTGAACTTCTGCATGGTAATCATCTGGGAAAAGTGGACGTAAAACACGGTCTACTAAACGCATTGTTAATACTTCGCTGTCACTTGGACGCGCTTCTCTTTTGAAAAATCCACCTGGGAAACGTCCCGCAGCAGCAAATTTTTCACGATAATCTACAGTAAGTGGCAAAAAGTCAATTCCAGGACTTGCTTTTCTTGCAGCAACTACAGTTCCTAAAATAACTGTTTTTCCTATTCTTACTACTACAGAACCGTCAGCTTGTTTAGCTAAACGACCTGTTTCGATTGTGATGTTTCTTCCATCACCTAAATCGATGTTTTCTACAAATAATTGTGGAATCATAAATTTTTGTTTTTTTGATTAATAAATGGGTGACTAGTTGTGTTGTCTTTGCTCGCGTAGTTAATGCGAAAACCCAATGAAAAACCAAACTTTTTTTTATTGTACTAAAACGGAAAGATTTAAATTTTTTAGATAAAAAAAATCTAATTTAAACCATTAAGGAATTAAGTTTCATTTGGTTTGAAGTCTTAACTTCTTAATGTTTTTAAAATCTATTCTAAATTTTAAAAACATTTAAATCTATAAATTAAAAAAGAGGTACTTGCGCACCTCTTTTTTATATTGACTATTTTCTGATACCCAATACTTTGATAATTTCACGATATCTGTTGATATCTTTCTTTTTCAAGTAGTCAAGTAAAGATCTTCTTTTACCTACTAATTTCACAAGTGAACGCTCTGTGTTGTAATCGTGACGATTTTTTTTCAAGTGTCCAGTCAAGTGGTTGATTCTGAATGAGAACAAAGCGATTTGCCCTTCAGCAGAACCAGTGTTTTCTGCTTTTCCTCCGTGTTGAGCGAAAATTTCCGCTTTTCCTTCTTTAGTTAAATACATGCTAATATTTTTTTAAATGATTTTTATGTATGTCCAGCAGTTTAATGCAGAACGGGCGCAAAGATAGTATTTATTTTTTGAAAATATATTTTTTGTAGTCGAAATATTCAAGATAAAATGGTTAGGGATAATTAATTGGCAATTTTAAAGCAAAATTGAGGAGTCCAAATGTTTTTTTATATCTAAATGGTCAATTGAAAGGCTAATAATTTATAAGTATTGGAGAGAAGACTTTAAAAATTCCTTAAATTTGGTTCTGTTAAAATTTTATTTTGAAAAAATACCTTATAATTTACAAACCATTTTTGCTTTTTTTAGCTAAATTTTTCTTGACTTATTTCTTGCTGACTTTGGTTTATCAAGCCTATTTGCAGCGTTATGGGGCAAATGATATTGATGCGGTAACTGTATTGGTGGCTAAAAACACGACCAATGTGCTTGATGTTTTTAATGTTGATTTCAAAATAGAAGAAAATCATTCAGAGCAGTATATTAAATTGCTATACAATCAAAAATATGTCGCTCGTATGGTGGAAGGTTGTAATGCCATTAGTATTGTGATTTTATTTATTGCTTTTATTGTCTCTTTTTCGGGGAAAATAAAAACGACATTGTTGTTTATTTTAGGCGGTTCTGTCTTGATTTATACTTTAAATGTCTTGCGAGTTGCCATATTGTGTGTGTTGTTGTATTCTTTTCCTGAACAAGAAACAATTTTGCATCGTGTCTTTTTTCCGTTGTTTATCTACGGTTTTGTTTTTGTGCTATGGGTAATCTGGGTTAATAAATATTCTTTATATGCTAAAAATACTATTCCAACATAAGGTTAGGTTTTTACTTGGCGTTTGCTTGGTTTTCTTGTTGGCATTGGTTCGTGTTTTTGAACACGATTTGTTTTATGACCCGTTCTTGGGGTATTTTGAAGGTGATTTTCATAATCAACCCTTGCCATTATTTCATTCGTTTCAATTGTTTTTAGGATTATTGTTTCGCTATTCATTGAATATGTTGATTTCATTGGCTTTGATTTATGTTATTTTCAAAGAAATCGAAATGATTAAATTTTCTTTCTTACTCTATATTTTATTCTTTTCGTTTTTAATTATTTGCTTCTTTAGTGTTATATATGTTTATGGGGCTAGCAATAATTTAATGCTTTTTTATATCCGTAGATTTTTGATTCAACCACTGTTTGTTTTATTGTTTATTCCAGCCTTTTATTATCAAAAACAATCCAAATAGCTTTTTTTTCTGTATCTTTAAAGGAAGGTTTTATTAAATTGAAAATCAATACTCTTAGATATGAAAGTAATAAAGCAATCAGGAGAACGTGTAAATTTTGAACCTGAAAAATTAAGAAGTTCCCTTTTTAAATCTGGTGCCAGTGTCGCTGTTGTAGATTTGATTTTACAAAAAGTAAGCGATGAGGTTTACGATGGCATTTCTACTAAGAATATTTATAAAAAAGCTTTTGGTTTACTAAAGAAGGGAGCAAATTCTTTTGCGGCTAGATATAATGTTAAGACAGCCATTCAAATGTTGGGTCCAGCAGGTTTCCATTTTGAAAAATATATTGCTCGGCTTTTTGAGTCTGAAAAATTTGAAACCAAGATTAATATGACCTTACAAGGAAAATGTGTGTCGCATGAGGTGGATATCTTGGTTAAAAAAAATGATAGAATTGAAATGGTTGAATGTAAGTTTCATGGTAGTCAAGCAGCGGTTTCAGATGTTAAAATTCCAATGTATATCCTTTCTCGATACAATGATTTAAATGTAAAAGAGCATGAAATATTTTCGCATAAAGATGTAATAAGCAGTTGCTTGATAGTAACTAACAATCGTTTTACAACTGATGCTATTGATTTTGCAAATTGTTCAGGTATTAATTTGTTGAGTTGGGATTATCCTGAAAACAATAATTTGGAAACTAAAAATCTTAGAGATTGCCTGTATCCAGTAACTTGTTTAACGACTTTGGCTTCCGCCGAAAAAGATAAGTTGTTGAATGCGGGAGTGATTTTAGCTAGAGAATTGCTTGAAGAGCCCGAAGTGTTAAATGAATTAAATATTAGTTCCAAAAGAAAGATAAATGTTTTAAGAGAGGTTGAAGAATTATGTAAATGTTTTTAGATCTAGATTCCGCATTGGACCATAGGCCTGTTTGTATAAAGGTCTGCATAAAAAAACAAAAAAATCCTAATGCAGATTTTGGGTTAAACTTCAGTTTTAATTTTAAATTCTAAAGCATATGAGAGTTCAATTTATAGGAGGAGCTGGGACAGTGACAGGTTCGAAGACTTTAATAGAGAGTGATGGATTGCGAATTTTAATTGATTGTGGTCTTTTTCAAGGTGTCAAAATGTTAAGAGAGCTCAATTGGGAGCCTTTGCCTATTTTAGCATCTACAATAGATATTGTTTTGTTGACTCATGGACATTTAGACCATTGTGGATGGCTACCAAGATTAGTCAATGAGGGTTTTAACGGAAAGATCTATTGTTCAGGTCCTACTTTTTCGGTTGCAAAATTGATTATGGTAGATAGTGCTAAAATTCAAGAGGAAGAGGCTGAAAAAGCAAATGAAAAGAATTATTCGAAGCATGAACAAGCTGAGCCTTTGTATACTGTCGAACAAGCGGAAAAAGTTTTTCCTTTGTTTCGGACTGTTAAACCATTTGCTTCGGTTGTTTTAGCTGAGGATGTGACGGCTATTTTTACTCCTGTAGGTCATATTATTGGGGCTTGTAGCATAACTTTAAAAATAGAGGGTAAGTCACTTGTTTTTTCTGGTGATGTTGGTAGGGATAATGATTTGTTGTTAGATCCTCCTGTTAAGCCTAAACATGCTGATTACGTTTTTCTAGAAAGTACTTATGGCGATAGGTTACATCCTGATACCGATGCAAAGTTGGAATTAGAGCAATATGTGAATTCGGCTTTTGAAAAGCGGGGAACAATCATTATTCCCAGTTTTGCTGTTGAACGAGCCCAAGGGGTAATGTATTTGTTGTGGCAGTTAAAAAAAGAAAAGAAAATTCCAGACATTCCATATATCGTAGATTCTCCAATGGGAGCAAGTGCCTTTCAAGTTTTTTTCAACAATACGGATTGGCATAAATTATCGTTGGCTGATTGTCAAGCCATGAGTAAAATGTTTAGTATTCATTCCGATTATCAAGAAACATTGGATGCTATTTATGATAAAGGTCCTAAGGTTGTAGTTGCGGCCAGCGGTATGATAACGGGTGGACGCGTTTTAAGTTATTTAGAATATTATATTGGTCTGCCAGAAACTGTAGTTGCTATTGTAGGTTATCAGGCAGAAGGTACAAGAGGGAGAAAGTTGTTGGAAGGTGCTAAGTCAATCAAGATTTATGGGAATTATTATACGGTGCGTGCTAAAGTCGTGGAAATTCAAGGAATGTCGGCACATGGAGACCAAAAGGATTTATTAAATTGGATTTCCGAATTAGAAAGCAAACCTAAAAAAGTCTTTTTAGTACATGGAGAAAATGGCCCTGCTGACGAACTTCGATTTAAGATTAGAGAGGATTATGGTTATGATTGTACGATACCTCAGAGGGGACAAGAGTATTATATCTAAAATAAATTCTAAAAGAAGTGTTCTAGAATTAAAAGTCTAGTTCTTCTACTTGGAAATCTTTTCCAAGGATACCTTTTAAAACAGAT
The DNA here is from genome assembly GCF_034119845.1 of Flavobacterium sp. NG2. Lineage (NCBI taxonomy): Bacteria > Pseudomonadati > Bacteroidota > Flavobacteriia > Flavobacteriales > Flavobacteriaceae > Flavobacterium > Flavobacterium sp. NG2. The sequence continues at coordinate 1,481,693 of NZ_CP139420.1, forward strand.
GGATTTGTGTTGGTGTAGAATATAGGCTGATTTTCTTTTTCAGTTGAAAAGCCAACTTGATTTTCTAGTACTTTCTGCGTTTGTTTTGCTACAGCCTGTCCTGAGTCAATTATTTGGATATGCTCAGGAAGTATTTTTTTTATTTGTGGGATAAGATAGGGGTAATGACTACATCCTAATACTAGATGATCTATGTCGGCATCTATCATAGGCTGCAAATATGATTTTAAAAGTTCTGTCATTTCAGACGAATTGATTTCGCCGCCTTCGATTAGTTGAACCAAACCATGACCCACTTGTTCAATGATTTTAGTCGTTTGAAATTTCTCGGCAGTTTTATTGAATAGTTCACTAATGAGTGTGCCTTGAGTAGCGAGAATTCCAATTTTTTGTGTTTTAGAATTTAGAGCTGCAGGTTTAATAGCGGGTTCAATTCCAATAAAAGGAATGGCGTATTTGTCTCTTAATTCTTTGATGGCGTTTGTAGTTGCGGTATTGCAGGCTACGACAATCAATTTGCAGTCCATTTGTAACAACAAATCGGTGTTTTTCATGCAAAGTGCAATAATCTCCTGTTTTGTTTTTTGTCCATAAGGAGCGTTTTTGCTGTCAGCTAGATAGATAGTTTTTTCAGCTGGTAATAGCTGATGTATTTCTCTCCATATAGAAGTTCCTCCTATTCCGGAATCAAAAATGCCTATAGGTTTGTTGTTGTCCATCAAAACAAAGTTAAGTGCTCTTGCTTAATTTTCCTAAAAATTATTTTATAAAAAAAACCGTTTTATTTCATGAATAGAAATAAAACGGTTTAGTTGTTTTAGAATGGTATTTTTTAGAATCCTAAATCTTTTTTCACATCAGCAGTCAAGTTTGGACCATCAGCTAATAAAAGAGTAGATCCGTCAAGGATGTATTGGAATCCTTTTGCTTTACCTACTTTTTGGATTGAAGCTCTTACTTTTTCCATTAATGGTTTTACGATGTCAGATTCTTTTTGTTGTAATTCTTTTTGAGCATTGTCTCTAAAGTCCACAATTCTTTTTTGCATGTCTTGTACTTCTTTAGAACGTTCTCCGTTTACAGCATCAGTAACAGTTGCAGATTCAGCTTCGTACTTTTTTAATTTTGATTGGTATTCTTCAACCATTTTTTTATAGTCAGCATCATAAGTTCCGCTTAGTTTTTCAAGTTGTTTTTGAGCATCAAGCATTGCAGGCATTTTTGACATGATTTCACTAACATCAACATGAGCAGATTTTGCTTGAGCTGAGATTGTTTGAGTTGCTCCTAAAATAAATATTGCAGCAATTAATAGAGTTTTGATTTGTTTCATCTGGTTTAAAATATTAAGTAATTATTTATTGTTTTAATTGTAATTCTCTTGCTTTTTTAATTGAGTCTCTAACTTGTAATGCTTTTTCTCTTTTTTCTTCTAAAGCTTTTTTACGTTCCTCAATGATTCTGTTTCGTTCCTCTAGGGTCTTTGCTCTAGCGTCTACTGGTTCAGTTTCGATAACTTCCTTTTCAACTGTTTTTTTTGTGTCTGTTGAACTTGGTTTTTGTGTCGTTGTTTTTACTTCTTCTGTCTTAGTTGTTTCAGAAACCGTGCCAGTTTTTTTAGCAGCTCTTTCTTCAAGAACTTGTTTTCTCTTTTCTTCTAATTCTGCTTTTCTGTCTTCAGCTAGTTTTTTTCTATCCTCTAGCGCTTTTGCATTAGCGTCAATTTGATTTTGCTTCGCTTCCTCAGCTTTTATTTTAGCTGTGTCTTTAGAGTTATCAACGTTAGCAGCAGGTGTTGTTGTGGAACTACTTTTTTTAGCAGCTCTTTCTTCAAGAACTTGTTTTCTTTTTTCTTCTAATTCTGCTTTTCTGTCTTCAGCTAGTTTTTTTCTATCATCTAGCGCTTTTGCATTAGCGTCAATTTGATTTTGCTTCGCTTCTTCAGCTTTTATTTTTGCTGTGTCTTTAGAGTTGTCAACGTTGGCAGCAGGTGTTGTTGTGGAGCCAGTTTTTTTAGCTTCTCTTTCTAAAAGCAATTGTGCTCGTTTTTCTTCTGCTTCTTTTTTCTTTTGTTCGGCAGCAATTTTTCGGTCTTCTAATGCTTTTTCTCTTGCCGCTTTTCTATCTTCTAATAACTTTTGTCTTTCGACTAAATTAGGGTTTACATCAACAGCATCTTCTTTTTTCTCTTTTTCTAATTCGGCTTGAAGTTGTTTTTTTGAAAGTTGCTCTCTTTTGTCTGCGCGATTTATTACACGTAATACTAAGTCGCTGATATCATATCTTTTCGCTGCAAAAAGCATCGTCATATCAGAGGTTTTGTCAAAAATGAAATCGTATTTTTGGGTTTCAGCAATATCTTGAATGGCAGTAAAAACTTGGTCTTGAACGGGTTTTATTAAATCTGATTTTTGAGTCATCAGATTTCCGTTTGGGCCAAATCGTAATTGCTGTAATTCTAGCATTTCATTTTCTAGAAATTTTATTTCATTCTCCCTTTCTTCAATAAGGCTTTTTGTGAGAAGTGCTTTTTCTATTTTTAATTCTTCTTTTATTTTATTGACATGATTTTTTTTAACATCAATTTCTTGTTTCCATTTTTGAGCTTTCTGTTCTAGTTGGTTATTTGCTTCGATGTAGTTGGGTACATTTTGCAATATGTATTCCATATCGATATAGCCAATCTTTGTTCCTCTTGTTTGGGAATAGATGCTAGTAGTGATTGCAACTAGAAATAAAAGTAAAAAATGTTTTCTCATAGCTTAAAATATTAGAAATATTAAGTTATTTTTTTAAAATTGTTGTCCAATAATGAAGTGAGTTTGCCATCCACTTTTATCTATCTGACCAGTTGCAGCATCAAATCCATGTCCAAAATCGATACCTAATAATCCAAACGCTGGCATGAATACACGTAATCCAACACCTGCTGAACGCTTTAACGAGAACGGGTTATAGGTGTTAAAATTAGCAAATGAATTACCAGCCTCCAAAAATCCAAGTGCATAAATTGATGCAGCTGCTTTTAAGGTTATAGGATAACGCAATTCCATAGAGAATTTATTGTATACAGTTCCTCCAATTTGTTCTCCAGAACTATTAATCGGTGTTAAGGAGTTATTTTGGTAACCTCTCAACTGAATTGTCTCTCTACCATCCATGGAATAGTTTGCTAATCCGTCTCCACCAACATAAAATCTTTCAAAAGGAATTAAGCCTCTGTCTTGGTTGTATGCTCCTAAGAATCCAAATTCAGTTAATGTTCGCAATACTAATTTACCATAAATTTTGGTGTACCAATCAGCTTTGAACTTTATTTTGTAATATTCTAGCCAATTAAATTTCTTTTGGTCGACTTTTGAAACATCAGCAGTAGCCTCTTCATAAGTTGAAACCTTATTACCACTTGCGTCCAAGTAAGAACCTGCAGGTATCGTTATGTTTCCATTAGCGTCATAAACATCAGTAGTGCTTTTTAGTTTATATTCTTCTTTATCTCCTAATGTTGCATAATCAACTCCATTGAATAATGAGTAAGGAAGCGAGAATTTACCAGTAAGACTAAACTCCGAGCCATAAGTAGGGAATATAGGGTTTACCCCTTTATTGTTACGTGTAATTCCTATGGTGTAAGCTGCATTTCTAGAGGTACCATTTCCAAAGGTGAATAGTCCAGTGTTATAATTATTTAAATCATAGTGTTGGTAACTGATACTTTGTGATAGTACAAAAAAGTCATCTGGTACAGTCAATCTTTTTGCTAGACCTACTGATAAAGTAAGAATGTTGAAACTTTTACTCTTATCTACAGAATTGGCACTACCAGTAAAATAATTACTTAAGAATTGCTTACTGTAAGATAATGAAGTACTGAATTGTACTGGTTTTTTTTGTCCAAACCATGGCTCTGAAAATGATAAGCTATAAGTTTGAAAATAAGTACTCGCTTGCAAACGAAGGGCTACTTTTTGACCATCTCCCATAGGAAGTGGTTTATAGGCTTCTTTGTTTAATAAATTCCTTGCAGAAAAGTTGTTGAAAGAAAGTCCTAAGGTACCGATGAATCCACCACCACCATAACCTCCTTGGAGTTCAATTTGGCTAGATCCTTTTTCGACTAAGTTGTATTCAATGTCAACAGTTCCTGCTCCGGCATCAACATTTTTAAATTTAGGGTCGATGGCTTCAGGGTCAAAGAATCCTAATTGTCCAATTTCACGAATGGTACGAACTAATAATTCTTTACTATATTTTTCACCTGGTTTTGTTCTAAGTTCTCTGTAGATAACACGGTCGTTTGTCTTATCGTTCCCGACTACTGTAATTTTGTTAAAGTATGCCAAAGGACCTTCTGTAACTCTTATTTCAAAATCAATAGTGTCATTAGCCGTTTTTACTTCTACTGCATTGATGCTTGAAAATAAATAACCATTGTTTTGGTATAAATTGGTAATGTCTTCTCCGTCTGGTTTTGATTTGTCAGCAATTCTCTTTTCTAGAAGTACACCATTGTAGGTTTCTCCTTTTTTGACACCAATTATTCTGTTTAAGAAATGATCAGGGTATACTGTGTTACCAAGGAATTTAATGTCTCCAAAGTAGTATTTATTACCTTCTTCAACATTTATTTTGATGGATAAGGCATTTTTCTCCTTGTTGAATGTTACAGAATCAGATACGATTCTAGCATCACGATATCCTTTTTCTTTATAAGAAGCAATTACTTTGTCTAAGTCTTCTTTGTACTTAGATTTAATGAATTTAGAGGCTTTGAAAATTCGAATAGGGTTTTTCTGTTTCGTATCTTTCATTGCCTTGCGTAAGGTTTTGTCAGATACTTTAGTATTGCCTATGAAGTCAATTTCATGAATCTTTACTTTCTCACCTTTGTCAATTTTTACAAGCATATTTACTTGATTGACGGCAGAAGTGTCAACAACAGTGTTGATGTTTACTTTTGTATTGAAGTAACCATCTTTTTTATACTTGTTTTCAATGTAGTTTTTAGTAGTTGTAATCAAATTTTCATTCACAACTTTGCCTTGTGTAAGGCTGTTGTCTTTGATTAAACCGTCAACTTTGTTCTTTTTTACTCCTACAAATTTTACTTCGTTTAGTTTCGGAAGTTCTTTGATGTCTAAATCAAGATAGATACTGTCGTTTTCAATTTTGTTGATATAGAATGAAATCTCATCAAAAAGACCTAGTTTTCCTAGTTTTTTGATGGCACTACTGATTTCTTCTCCAGGAACAGTAATTGTTTGTCCTTTTTCTAAACCGGCAAAAGTAATTACGGTTTGCTCGTTAAAACTTATTTTGTTTGTAAGTGAAACTTTTGCGATAATGTATTTTTCTCCTTGATCAAAAGGTACTCTTTCTTGAGCTTTGACTAGTGAAAAACTTACCAGAAATAGAAAAGTTAGTACTGCTTTTATTTTTTTATTTAACACTAAAAAATTATTTAATTTGTTCACTTGTTTTTCCAAATCTGCGTTCTCTTTTTTGATAACTAATGATAGCCTCATATAAATCATGTTCTTTAAAGTCGGGCCATAGTATGTCAGTAAAGTATAATTCAGCATAGGCTATTTGCCACAGCAAGAAATTACTTATACGGTGTTCTCCACTAGTACGAATTAATAAATCTACATCAGGTAAATTGTGCGTGTAAAGATGCTCATTTATAATCGAATCGTCAATAGAGTCAATTGAAATTATATTATTTTTAACTTTATCACTAATGGTCTTCACTGCATTTACGATTTCCTCTCTTGAACCATAGCTCAAGGCTAGTGTAAGAGTCATCTTGTCGTTGTTTTTAGTTCTTTCAATAACTGAGCTGAGTTCTTTTTGTGCTGAGCTCGGTAGTTTTTCAAAGTTGCCAATAGTGTTTAATCTGATTTTTTTTTCTTCGAGAGTCGCTAGTTCTTTTCTTAATGACTTTACCAGTATTTTCATTAAAGTGTCGACCTCTAGTTTTGGACGATTCCAATTTTCAGTAGAAAAGGCATATAGTGTTAAGTTCTGTATACCTAATTGGATACAAGTTCTGATAATTTCCTTAACTGATTCGCTGCCTCTTTCATGCCCAAATGCCCTAAGGAATCCTTGTTTTTTAGCCCATCGTCCGTTCCCATCCATAATAATGGCTAGGTGGTTTGGTAATCTTTCTTTATCTATGGAGTCTACTAAATTCATTATTTTTTATTCTGCACAATAGCAAGGTTTTTCGCCAAAGGTATAGGTTATTGTAACCCCTGAAAAAACAAACCAATCATTATTATTTAAATTTCCAAAATTAAATTGACTGAGATTCTCATTTGCGGCTTTGCTGCCATCAATGTCATCTGCAAACGTATATCTTGCACCTATTTCGAGTCCTAAAATGAACTGTCGGTTTAATTTAGTTTTAATTCCAACGGTCATTGGTATCGCTATCGTTCCTCGCCTAGAATCAGTTTGTGCTTCATTGTTTCCATTTGTAAAATACAAACTGCTGTATCTAATATAGCTTACGCCACTATGGACATAAGGAGTCGTTTTGTTTTCCAATTGATGGAGGTTGAAATCAAAAAAATTAAATTCAAGGCCTAAAGATAGTTCTTTTATGTTATTTTCAAAATAATAGCCCCTTCCGCTACGGCTTGCTTCCTTTGAATCTAGGTCATTTGAGTTGAGATTCGATTGCATATAGGAAATCCTGTAAGCATGTCTCGGACTTTTATTCCATTTGTACACTACGCCCAAAGCTAACTGATTTGGATCAATATAGGTAGTTGGGCCTACATCTCCAATATAGTTGCTTCCTCCCAAAAATGCACCTATCTCATGTATCTGTGAAAAGAGTGTAGTACTTAGGAAAAAGCACAGGATTAAGCTGATTTTTTGTATCATTTTAATTGAAATAGCGTGCAAATATAATAATAATCGATTCGATACAATATCGAATAGATTAAATCTGTCTATTATTTGATTGTTAGGCATTTTTCCTTGTTTTTTCTGAATTCATTTATAATGAAAAACGAAAAATAAAGGAGATTCGTATGAGGTTGTTTTAAACAGAATTTTTAATTCCTTTTATCTTCTCCCCAAAGTAATTTGGAACGAAGTGTTTTTAGGAATGTTTCGTCTGGAATTTCAATCATATTGATTTGAAAAGGTGTTTTTTTGATGGTTAATACCGATTCGTTACCTACAGATGTAATCCTTGAATCCAAAGACACTAAATAATTCTCTTCTCTACCCGATACTTTAAGCCTGATTTCTGTTTCATCAGGAATCACTAGTGGTCGTGCGTTAAGATTGTGTGGAGAGATTGGTGTAATAACGAGGCTGTTAGCGTCAGGCGTCAAAATAGGTCCTCCGCAACTTAAGTTGTATCCTGTAGAACCAGTAGGAGTAGAGATAATTAAACCGTCTGCCCAATATGAATTTAAATATTCGCCATTCAAATAAGTGTCAATGGTAATCATTGAAGTAGTGTCTTTTCGACTCACAGAAACTTCGTTCATGGCAAAATTAATATCCTCTAGACTCTCATTTGCAGGTGTGCAAGATAAACTTAACAGTGTTCTTTTGGAAAGGCTGTGTTTATTTTCAATTACAATTTTTAAGAAATCCGTAATGTTTTCTTGTTGTACAGTGGCCAAAAATCCTAACCTCCCAGCATTAATCCCTAGGATAGGTACTCCTGAATTTCTAATAAAAGTTGCTGCTCTCAGAATCGTGCCGTCACCACCAATGCTAACTAACATATAAAAACTCGAATCAATATCCGAATAAGTGGAGAAAGTCTTGTATTTCTTGCTAACAATGTTTTTTTCAAGAAGCATGTTGAAATAATTTGACTCAAAAATCATTTCTATTTCGTTTTCAGAAAAAAAGTCTAAAATTTCTTTGATTATTGGATCTGTGCTGTCTTGATAATATTGACCGTAAATGGCTACTTTCATTAGTTGGCTAGTCGTTTATTTGTGTTTGAGTGTATTGAGTGTTGTGGCGAAATTTAGATATTTAAATATTTGTCTAAATAATCAGATCGCTCTTTTAAATTATTGATATAATTATCCTCAATATGTTCAGAGGTGATTTCATAATTGTACCTTCTGAATGATTGAACAATTTCATTGATAGCCCCAAGACTAATTTTTAGTGTTACTTCGACAGAATCCACTTCGGCCTCTGAAATAAATAGGCCTAATAATTTTCCATTATTGCTTTCTACAATTTGGGTAATTTGGCTCATCGAATAATCTAAGATTCCTTTTTTTACTTTGATGATACGTCCTTGTTCTTTCAAAAATGGAGTTTCATGAAAAAAACTCATAATGTCTTCTATTTCATAATAGCCAACATATTTATTTTCTTCATTTAAAACGGGAATTAGATTACTATGATTCTTAGCAAATATTTCAAGAACCTCAAGCCATATCGAGTTGGTTCTTGTGAAAAATACTTCTAGCGTGTATTTGTAATCGATAATTTTTTTGTCATCGTCAAAGGTTTCGATGTCATCAGATGCAATACAGCCGATGTAAATACCTTCTTCCACAACGGGAAAATGCGAGTAATGTAAATCCGCAAAAAAGCCTTTTACTGTCTCGATAGTTTCTTGACAATCAATGGCTTTATAGTCCGTGTTTATGTAGTCTGTAATTTTCATCGTAAATAAATCCTCTAATTTTATGCAAAATAATCAAAAAAAGGCAAAAACACCTACCTTTTACTTTGTATTTTTGTCGCAAATATGGTGTAATTCTATACAAACAAAAAGTATTCCAATGACAAAGTTAAGTGTAAATATTAATAAAATAGCAACTTTACGTAACGCACGTGGAGGAAATGTTCCTGATTTGTTGAAAGTAGCGACTGATATTCAAAAATTTGGAGGTCAGGGAATCACTATTCACCCTCGACCTGATGAGCGTCACATCCGTTATCAAGACGCTCGAGATTTGCGTTCGATTGTACATACAGAGTTTAATATTGAAGGAAATCCACAACATAATTTTATTGATTTGGTATTGGAATGTAAACCGGAGCAAGTTACTTTAGTGCCAGATGCTATTGGTGCTATTACATCGTCAGCAGGATGGGATACGGTAAAAAACCAAGCCTATTTGACTGAAATGATTCAAGAATTTCAACGTCATGGGATTCGCACTTCTATCTTTGTTGACCCTGTGTTGGATATGATTGAAGGTGCTAAGAAAACAGGAACTGACAGAATTGAATTATACACCGAAGCTTTTGCACACCAATACGCTTTAGGAAACGAAAAAGGTATTGAGCCTTATATACAATCAGCGGTTTTAGCTAATGAATTGGGATTAGGAATCAATGCGGGTCACGATTTGAGTTTGGATAATATTCAGTTTTTTAAACAAAATATTCCAGGCTTATTGGAAGTTTCCATTGGTCACGCCTTAATTGCGGAAGCCTTGTATTTAGGACTTGACAATGTGGTCAATATGTATTTGCAAAAATTAAAATAATAGTTGTTTCACAGGGATTCTCTAAAGATTTCTCAGAGAGTCATAAAGAAAAGTATAAAGAGTAAACTATAAAATCTTGGTGTAACTCCGTGATCACTTTGCGAGACTTTGTGAAATATTTTTTAAAAATATAATTATGCTTTATTCAAAAATAGAAGGTGAAGGAAAGCCGCTTTTAATTCTACACGGATTTCTAGGAATGTCCGACAACTGGAAAACTCTTGGAACTCAATTTGCAGCCGATGGTTGTCAAGTTCATATGTTAGACATGCGCAACCACGGACGAAGTTTACAGTCCGAGGATTTTAGCTATGACTTCATGGTGCAAGATATCTATGATTATTGTCAGGGAAATAATTTGACAGAAGTTGATATTATCGGTCATTCGATGGGAGGAAAAACAGCGATGCTTTTTGCTGCTACTTATCCTGAAATGGTTAATAAGTTAATCGTAGCAGACATTGGTCCTAAATTTTATCCACAGCATCACCAAACGATTTTGGCTGGATTAAATGCTGTAGATTTTTCAAAAAAACCAAGCCGTAGCGAAGTCGAAGAAATTATAGGTAATTTTATCACCGATTTTGGAACCCGTCAATTCTTGATGAAAAGTTTGTATTGGAAAGAGCCGGGGCAATTAGCATTTCGTTTTAATTTGGCTGTTTTCAATGAAAAGATTAGCGAAATAGGAGTAGCACTGCCAGATGAAGCTCAGTTTGATAAACCAACGCTTTTTATTCGAGGAGGAAATTCTAATTATATCTTGGATAACGATATCGAGAATATCAACATTCATTTTCCACAAATGCAATTAGAAACAATTCCTAACGCAGGGCATTGGCTTCATGCCGAAAATCCAAAACTTTTTCATCAATTGGTAAGTTCCTTTTTGAAACAATAAATACAAATTATAAAAGAATTATATTTGTTACTGTAAATAGAATATTATGAAATTACTGATTAGAATGTTTATCACTGCGATATTGGTAGTGATTTTGTCACATGTTATGAAAGGGGTTCATGTTGCTGGCTTTACCACGGCGCTAATTGTGGCTTTCGTTTTAAGTTTGCTCAATGTTTTTGTAAAACCTGTTATCTTAATCTTTACACTTCCTATAACTGTACTTACATTGGGACTTTTTTTATTGTGTATTAATGCAATAATGATATTGTTATGTTCAGCAATTGTTGGAGGCTTCTATGTAGATGGGTTTTTGATAGCACTACTATTTAGTATTATTTTATCTGTTTCACAGTCACTTATGTTTGCTATATTAGGGAAGAACTAATCTCTTTTTAACATAACTTTTCATGTGAAACAAAATGTTTTTGTTAATTTTGTTTCAAATACTGGTTTTCAATGAAAAAAATCCACATCTATATTATCCTGTTATTAGGCCTCTTTTTGATGCCTAATGCTGTTTTGGCTTGTGGAAAATCAAATGATTCAAATGGAAGTTGTTCAATGGAAATGACTTCTAAGTCGGATTCAAAGAAAAGCTGTTGCGGAACAAAATCGTGTTCTAAAAATGAAAAACAAAAATCCTGTGACGGAAAATGTGGACATTCTTTATGTACTACTAGTTCCGTTAGTTTGAGTTTTTTGATGAATTCAAGTTTTGAATCACTTATTAATGTTTTTGATTTTTCAATTGAAAAACAAAAATTCTATCCATCAGTTAGCTTTACTTCTGATGGTTATTCTTCTATTTGGCTTATTCCTAAAATAGGCTAAAACTACTCTTGACAGCCCTAATTATGTCAAGTTTCTAAGTCCTAGAGGCTTTATAATTACTTTTTTTCGGTTAATAAATTGTTTGTTACTAGCGATGTCTATTAATAGATGCTTTTGACCATTTATTCAATTTTTTTAAAAAACAACAAAATGAAATCACTTAGAAATATGTTGATGGCAATGACTGTATTGTTATCAGTAACTTTTGTTAGCGCGCAAATAAAAAACGCTAAAACCGAAACCGTAAAAATTTACGGAAACTGTGGTATGTGTAAAAAAACCATCGAGAAAGCAGCTACTGTCAAAGGAGTGGCAACTGTGAGCTGGGATGTTGATACTAAAATGGCAACTCTTAGTTATGATTCTACCAAAACCAATCAAGATGAAATCCTAAAACGAATTGCAAATGCGGGATACGATAGCGATAAGTTTCCAGCAACTAATGCAGCTTACAATCAATTGCCCAAATGTTGTCAGTACGATAGAGCGGTAAAAAAAGTAATTAAGTAAAATATATAAAACGTACAAAATGAAAAATAGTATAAAAATACTTGTAGTAATGGTTTTGATTTCTTTTGCTTCATGCAAAGACAATACCACTGAAACTAAAGCAATGGATGCCACTGAAAATATTGAAGAAAAACTCTATTCCTGCCCGATGCACCCTGAAGTAACAGGTAAACAAGATGATGATTGTTCTAAATGTGGGATGAAATTAACACAAGAAGTTAAATAAGGTGAAATGGTAGAAAAATTAATAACATTCTCACTCAAAAACCGCTTGGTAATATTGCTGGTGTCTGCTGCTTTGTTTGGATGGGGAGTTTATAGTGTTCAACAAAATCCCATTGATGCCATTCCCGATTTGTCCGAAAATCAAATTATTGTTTTCACAGAGTGGATGGGAAGAAGTCCGCAGGTTATTGAGGACCAAGTGACTTATCCGTTGGTGTCCAACTTACAGGGGATTCCAAAGATTAAGAACATTCGAGCCTCTTCGATGTTTGGGATGAGCTTTGTGTACATCATTTTTGAAGATGAGGTAGATGCGTATTGGGCTAGAACCCGTGTTTTGGAACGACTTAATTATGCGCAACGCTTATTGCCGCAAAATGTAGTGCCCACATTAGGGCCTGATGGAACAGGAGTAGGCCACGTCTTTTGGTATCATCTGGATGCTAAAGGAATGGATTTGGGCGAGCAACGTGCCTTGCAAGATTGGTACATCAAGTTTGCTTTGCAAACGGTACCAGGTGTGGCAGAAGTCGCTTCTTTTGGTGGTTTCGAAAAGCAATACCAGTTGGTACTTGACCCACTGAAAATGCAGTATTACAATGTCAGTATCATGGAAGTTATGGACGCAGTGAAATCATCTAACAATGATGTAGGAGGACGAAAATTTGAAATGAGCGATATGGCTTACGTAGTGAGAGGCTTGGGCTATTTGAAAAGTATACAAGATATCGAAGCCATAGCGGTCAAAAACTACAATTCAGTTCCTGTAACAGTCAAAGATATTGGTACGGTACAAATGGGTGGTGATTTACGATTAGGTATTTTTGATGCTGATGGTAACGGCGAAGTCGTAGGGGGTATTGTAGTGATGCGCTACGGTGAAAATGCTAGCGAAGTTGTTGATGCCGTCAAATTAAAAATGAAGGAGGTTGCCAAAGGTTTACCTGCTGGTGTGACTTTTAAAACCTCTTATGACAGAAGTGAATTGATTGAAAAAGCTATCGAGTCAGTTAAAGGAACTTTAATCGAAGAAATGATTGCAGTTTCGATGGTGGTTTTACTTTTTCTTTTTCATTGGCGCAGTGCTTTGATTATTTTAATTCAGTTACCTATATCGGTTGCCATTGGGTTTATTCTGTTGGAAGCTTTTGGGATTTCCTCCAATATTATGTCGCTTACCGGAATTGCATTGGCGATTGGAGTGGTAGTAGATGACGGAATTGTAATGGTCGAAAATGCCTATCGAACGATTTCCGAAAAGCAAGAAGAATTATCGTCAACTCAAGAAGAAGCCTCATGAAAAAAATAATTCAAAATATATTCAAAAAAGAAAAAGACCTATTGTCTGCTGAAGAAAGAATGAAATTGATTTCATCTTCTTCCAAACTGGTTGGGCCGGGGGTTTTTTATTCGACCTTAATTGTCATAGCTTCTTTTTTACCTGTTTTTCTATTAACAGGTATGGAAGGTAAGTTGTTTAGTCCATTGGCTTGGACCAAATCATTTATTCTTATTGTCGATGCCTTTTTAGCGATAACCCTAACGCCAGTTTTAATTAGTTATTTGCTAAAAGGAAAATTAAGACCCGAAAATAAAAACCCAATTAATAGAAAGTTAGAAAGTGTTTATACTCCCGTTTTAGAATTTTGTTTAAACTGGCGTAAAACTATTTTAGGAATCAACTTGATTGCGTTGGTGGTAGGATTAACAATGTACACCCGTTTGGGTTCTGAGTTTATGCCTCCTTTGGATGAAGGCTCGGTTTTGTTTATGCCTGTGACTTTGCCTGATGTTTCCAATTCGGAAGTAAAAAGGATTTTGCAAGTCCAAGACAAGTTGATTACATCAATTCCCGAAGTCTCTCATGTTTTAGGGAAAGCGGGTCGTGCCAATACAGCTACTGACAATAGCCCGATTAGCATGATTGAAACCATCGTATTACTAAAACCACAACACGAATGGCGTGACGGAAAAACCAAAAATGATATCGTATCCGAAATCAATACAAAACTTCAAATTCCAGGGGTAACCAATGGTTTTACCCAGCCTATTATCAACCGAATAAATATGTTGGCTACAGGTATTCGCACCGATGTTGGGGTCAAAATCTACGGAGCGAGTTTGGATACGATTAACGCATTGGCACAAAAAATAAAACAAACCCTCGAAGGAACTTCGGGAGTGAAAGATTTATATGCAGAACCTATTACGGGTGGTAAATATATTGATATTGTAGCCAAGCGTGAAGCTATCGGAAGATATGGCCTTTCAGTTGATGATGTTAATTCAGTAGTGGAAACAGCTATTGGAGGCATGACTTTGACCACCACTATCGAAGGAAGGCAGCGATTTTCGGTTAATGCACGGTACGCACAAGAATACCGTAACAGCATTGAGGCCTTGAAAAAATTGCAGGTACAAACTATGGAGTTTGGTCCTATTCCTTTAGAAGCGGTTGCCGATATAAAAATCAGCGATGGCCCACCGATGATTAACAGCGAAAATGCGATGTTAAGAGGAAGTGTACTTTTTAATGTACGGGACAGAGATTTAGGCAGTACGGTTAAAGAGGCTCAGGAAAAATTAAACGCTATGATGTCGCAAATGCCTAAAGGTTATTATATAGAATGGAGTGGGCAATGGGAAAACCAAATTAGAGCCAATAAAACCTTGAGCTTAATTTTGCCTATTGTAGTGCTGATTATTTTCTTGATTTTGTTTTTTACGTATCATTCGTTAAAAGAAGCGCTGATTACAATGATTACCGTTCCTTTTGCCTTGATTGGCGGTATTTTTATGGTTTATTTTTATGGGATAAATGTCTCAGTGGCTGTGGCAGTAGGTTTTATTGCTTTGTTTGGAATGGCCATTGAAACAGCCATGATCATGACGATATACCTTAACGAAGCGATGAATAAAATGGTCGCCAAACATGGAAATACTAGTAAAACACTTAACGAATCCATTATTAGAGACTACGTTATTGAAGGTTCAGCCAAGAGGTTGCGTCCTAAATTGATGACCGTATCGGTTTCGTTGTTCGGTTTAGTGCCCATTCTTTGGTCTACAGGAACAGGTGCCGATGTGATGATTCCCATTACGGTTCCATTGATTGGAGGAACGATAACCTCAGTGATTTATGTATTATTTGTAACCCCAATTGTTTTTGAAATGACCAAACTTCATGAATTAAAAACAAAAGGTAAAATTGAATTGATAGATGTTAAAGAATAGATATATACTCGTTGTATGTGGTTTGTTGCTTGGGATTGCCCAAGGGGTCTCGCAAACACTGTCTTTGGATGCTGTTTTGAATGCCATCAAAGACAATAATCCACAGTTAAAAATGTATGAGGCCGATATTCAAAGTATGGACGCCGCCGCTGTTGGAGCTAAAAGTTGGATGGCACCACAAGTGAGTACAGGTTTTTTTATGACGCCCTATAATTCCAAGATGTGGAAAGGGGACGAAATGAATTCGGGAATGGGGATGTATATGATTGGGATAAGCCAGATGTTTCCCAATGGGGCAAAATTAAAAGCCGATGCAGATTATATGAACGCCATGTCTTCCGTTGAAAAGGAGAATAAAAATTATACGTTGAACCAACTCTATGCGATGGCGAAGACCAATTATTATCAAGGGGTGGTTTTGGAGAAAAAATTGAAAGTAGCCAAAGAGAATTTGTCCCTTTTGAATTATATGATTAAAAGTATGGAAATCAGATACCAATACAATATGGATAAACTGCCTACTTATTATAAAGCCAAATCCCAATGGAGTGTGCTAGAAAGTATGATTGTGATGTTACAAAATGATAGCAATCAAAAAAGAATCGTACTCAATACCTTGATGGCTAGGGATAAAAACACGGATTTTGAATGGGATGTAAATTACCAATTGAAAGATTTTAATGCGATTCAAAAAGATAGCGCTAGTTTAACGCAACAGCGTTCCGATTTAAAAGCCATTGAGAAAACAATGGAGTTAAACCAAATGAAAGTAGCCATTGAAAAAGCAAAATTAGCGCCCGAATTTGGTGTAAAATACGATCACATGATAGGATTAGGGCAACAACCACAGCAGTTTTCATTGATGGGGATGGTGACTATTCCGATGCCTTGGTCCACGAAGATGAACAAAGCAACTATTGAAAGTTTGAAAATTAAAAACGAAAGTCTCGCTTGGCAAAAGCAAATGATTTTGAATGAAGCCACCGGAATGATTTCGGGAATGAACACGGAGTTAATTAATTTGAAAAAACAATACGAAATCGCCGATAAAAGTATTATTCCGGCTTTAAAAAGAAATTATGACACTTCTGTTTTGGCATGGCAAAACAACACTGGAGATTTGTTTGCAGTACTCGACGCTTGGGAAGCCTTGAATATGGCGCAACTTGATGCTTTGGATAAATTGCAAGCTATTTTAAGTACCCAAGTGGAAATCGAAAAACAACTAGAAAACAATTAAAGATGAACAAGAAATTAAAATATAGTTTGTTGTTTTTAGGGTTCTTGTTGGTGGGAATTAGTCTTTTTATGGTCAATAAGAAAATTTCATTTTCTAAGGCAGAGACCGTTTATACCTGTCCCATGCCTCAGGATTCTGTTTTTAGTGACAAACCTGGCGATTGTCCTAAATGTGGAATGAAATTAATTCCAGTTGGAAAGGAACCGAAAGAAGAAACTACGGCTTCAGCTGCGATTTACACCTGTTCGATGCATCCTGAAATTGAGCAACACGAGCCTGGAAATTGTCCCATTTGCGGTATGACATTGGTTCAAAAAATCACTGTTGCCAAAAAAAGCGAAAATCATTCTATCGATTACTTATTGCAAAACACCAATGAATTTGTGGTGGGAGATTATCCTGTGATTCATCCGAAAGACACGGCTATAAGCACTCAAATTAAGCTGCCTGGAATTGTGATATATGATTCCAACGCTACAGTAAGTATTGCTGCAAGAATCGGTGGGCGAATCGAAAAAATGTATGTGAATTATAAATTTCAAAAAGTTGTCAAAGGACAAAAACTTTTTGATATCTACAGTCCAGAATTGGCCACAGCCCAACAAAATTTCATTTATGTATTGACAAATGATGCCCAGAATCATTCGATTATAAAAGCTTCTCGACAAAAATTAGCGCTTTACGGAATGACGCTTTCACAAATTAATGCTTTGGCTGTAGCCAAAAAAGTAAATCCTGTGGTCACGATTTTTAGTCCTGAAAACGGTTTGGTGCAAGCAGCAGAGGAAATGACAGAGAATAGTTCTGCTGGAATGAATGCTTCAGCTACAACAACTTCTCCATTGCCCATTAAAGAAGGGGATTATATTCAAAAAAATGAACAAGTTTTTAAGTTGGTGAATACGACCAAAGTTTGGGGTGTTTTTAATGTGGGGCAAGGCCAAAGTAGTTTGGTCAAAGTGAATCAGCCTATTCGAATCAAAACCGAATTAGATGACACTGAAATGGTCGCTAAAGTAAATTTTGTGGAAACACAGTTAAATCCTTCCGAAAGAACCAATAGAATCCGAGTGTATTTGAAGAATGAAAACGGACGATTGCCTGTTGGTTTGCGATTGGAAGGGCGAATTGAGACACATTCGATAAAAGGAATTTGGCTTCCAAAACAAGCTTTGGTTTCTGTGGGAACTAAAAAAGTAGCCTTTGTAAAAACAACCAAAGGTTTCCAAGCGCATTCGCTATACACTGGAGTTGAAGTGGGTGGTTTTATCCAAATTATTGATGGAATTTCTACTCAAGATGAAGTAATTCAAAATGCACAATATTTGATGGATAGTGAAGCTTTTATTAAAACAACTCAAAGAGAATAGAATTGTTCTTGAAAATTGAACCATTAAGAAATTAAGTTTCATTTAGTCTAGCTTCTTAATTTACTTAATTTCTTAATGGTTTAAAAAAAAAATACTGTTGAATTTATGCCGAATTAGTTGATTTTTTCGGTTAAAAACAAAAAGATGAAAATACTAAGAAATATAGGTTTTGTAATGTTGCTTTTCGTGGCATTGGCTTGTAATGATAAAAAAGAAGGCAATCAGGAGGAACACAAACACCAGACCGAAGAAGGAATTTATTACACCTGCTCGATGGATCCGCAGGTGAAAGAAGACAAGCCCGGTAAATGCCCTATTTGTCATATG
Source organism: Flavobacterium sp. NG2 (assembly GCF_034119845.1). Classification (NCBI taxonomy): domain Bacteria; kingdom Pseudomonadati; phylum Bacteroidota; class Flavobacteriia; order Flavobacteriales; family Flavobacteriaceae; genus Flavobacterium; species Flavobacterium sp. NG2. The sequence continues at coordinate 1,499,828 of NZ_CP139420.1, forward strand.
GAGCTGACTCCTATGAAAAAAGCATCTGGTAATAGCAACGAAATTACGTTGAGCGAACAGCAAGTACAATTGGGAAATATTACTACGCAAAAGCTAAGCGAAACAGAAAATAGTGTCGCAGAACAATACACGGCAGTTTTGAGCTATAATCAAGAAACACTCAAAACCATTTCGGCTCGGGCCATGGGACGATTAGAGAAATTGTATTTTAAAACCGAAGGTGATATTGTGCATAAGAATCAACCCTTGTATCAATTGTATAGCGAAGATTTGGCGATTGCCAAACAAGATTATTATACGGCATACAAACAATTGGGCATGCCGGGAGATTTTGGTAAAAATGCCAAAACATTAGTGCAGGCTGCCCAGCAAAAATTAATGTTTTACGGATTATCAGCTACTCAAATTGATGCGATTAAAAAAACAGCTGATGTCTCGCCTTATACCACTTTTTACAGTCCGATTAGTGGAGTGATTTCGCAAATAAAAGTAACCGAAGGTAGTTATCTGATGGAGGGAATGGGAATTGTAGAATTGGCTAATTTAAGTTTGCTTTGGCTAGAAACACAGGTTCCCGTTCAGTATGCTATAAGTTTAAAACTAGGTCAAACAGCTCGCGTTAGTTTTGTGGATTATCCAACCAGAATTTTGGATGCCAAAGTCAGTTTTATTAATCCTGAGATAAATCCCGATTCTAGATTATTAGCTGTACGAATGGAAGTTGCAAATGTCGACGGACAGTTAAAACCCGGAATGCAAGCTTTGGTACAAATAACACAATCGAAAGTGAAAGGATTGTTTGTGCCAACGGATGCTGTTATTCGCGAAGAAAAAGGCGCTTATATTTGGTTAGAAAAAGCAAAAGGGGTTTATGAAAATAGAATGATTGAAACGGGATTAGAACGCAACGGGAAAATTGAAATAAAAACCCCCATCGATGTCGATGAAAAGATTGTAATCACTGGTGCTTACGGCATCAATAGTGAATACAAATTCAGAAAAGGAAGCAATCCTATGGAAGGACACAAAATGTAAATAAAGATGAAGATTTATATCAAAAATATGGTTTGTAATCGTTGTATTGCTGCTGTAAAAACGCTTTTGGAACAGCAGGGAATTTTATTTTCTCATATTCAATTAGGTGAGGTGACAATCCTTCGTTCACTTACAGAGAGTCAGAAACAACAATTGTCCGAGGAATTAAAGAAGCTAGGTTTTGAATTATTGAATGACAAAACAACTAGGCTAATGGAACGAATCAAAACCTTGATTATTGAAAATGTACATTATAATCAGGAGAAACTCAAAGTAAATCTGTCTGACTATCTAGTTGAGGCGTTACATCAAGACTATAGTTCTTTGAGTAAGTTGTTTTCAGAAACGGAGGGCATCACGATTGAGCATTATTATATTCTTCAAAAAATTGAACGCGTCAAAGAGTTATTGGTTTATAATGAGTTAACTTTGAGTGAAATAGCTTTTCAGTTGAATTATAGTAGTGTGGCGCATTTGAGCAATCAGTTTAAAAAAGTGACTGGGTTTACGCCAACCTATTTTAAGAACTTGAAGGATAATAAAAGGAAGCAAATTGATGAATTATGAATTTAAAAGCACCGCTAATTCACAATTTTAAATGTTGATTTTTAGCTTGTAAAAAATAGTCACTGATTAAAAGGAATAAATTTCAAGAAACTGGGTTTGGGACTTTTAAAGGAGAGATTGATAAAAATATTTTAGCCAATATTCTGCGAGAATCTGGGAAATATTCGTGAAAATTATAGCATCCCGATTTATCACAGAATCTAAATCATGCAAATCTTTTCCATAATTCTGCAATACATAACAATGCTATCATTCGGAAATTTGTAATAATACTTTTAAATAGCTTAATGATGAAACATACTTATAAAATAACAGGAATGTCTTGCGATGGTTGTAGAGCTAAAGTAGAGAGAACATTAAATGCAGTAGATGGACTTGAGGCGAAAGTAACTTTGTCTCCGCCACAAGCCACTATTACAATGAAGGAACATGTTGCTACGGAAGTTATGCAAGAAGCGTTAACGGCTGTAGGTAAATATACAATTGAGATGGAAGGCGGGCATAAAATGGACTCGACTGCCGATACTACCGAAGCTAAAAAATCGTGTTGCAGTGTGGGAGGAACACATGAGCCTAAAAAAGAGCATTCTCATTCTGTAACTGCGGGTAAATATTATTGTCCTATGCATTGTGAAGGAGATAAAGAATATGATGCTCCTGGTAATTGTCCGGTATGTGGAATGGATTTAGTGCAACAGCCGGTTATGAATCAGCGCACACAATATACCTGTCCGATGCATCCTGAAGTGGTACAAGACAGTCCAGGTTCTTGTCCTAAATGCGGTATGGATTTGGTTCCTATGACTCCTGATATTAGTGAAGAGTCAAAAGTATATGATGATTTATTGTTTAAAATAAAAATAGCAGTGCTGTTTACAGTTCCTATTTTTATCATCGCCATGTCCGATATGATTCCGAATAATCCTTTACTTAAAATACTGGATTATGGAACTTGGAATTGGGTGCAATTTGGTTTGTCTCTTCCTGTAGTTTTTTATGCTTGTTGGATGTTTTTTAAACGAGCTTGGAAATCAGTGGTGACTTGGAATCTTAATATGTTTACGCTTATAGGTATTGGTGCAGGGGTTGCTTTTTTGTTTAGTATGGTGGGCTTGTTTTTTCCAGAAATCTTTCCAGCGGAGTTCAAAACGCATTCGGGAGAGGTAGGTTTGTATTTTGAAGCTGCTACGGTGATTTTGACCTTGGTTTTGTTAGGGCAATTGTTAGAAGCCAGAGCGCACAGCCAAACCAGTGGTGCGATTAAAGAATTGATGAAATTAGCACCAACCGAAGCGACCTTAGTAAAAGACGGAGAAGATAAAAGAATCTCGATTCATGATATTAAAAAAGGCGATGTATTGCGAGTGAAACCCGGTGATAAAATTCCAGTTGATGGAAAAATTATCGAAGGAAACACCACCCTTGACGAGTCGATGATTTCGGGCGAACCCATTCCTGTGGATAAAAAACCAGAGGAAGCCGTAATAGCAGGAACGATAAATGGAACGCAATCCTTTACGATGGAAGCTGAAAAAGTGGGTTCTGAAACCTTGCTTTCGCAAATTGTACAAATGGTCAATGATGCCAGTCGTTCTAGAGCGCCTATTCAAAAATTAGCCGATAGTATTGCTAAATATTTTGTGCCCATTGTGGTTGGTGTTTCCGTGATAACTTTTTTTGTTTGGGCAAATTGGGGGCCAGAGCCCGCTTTGATTTATGGGTTTGTCAATGCAATTGCCGTGTTGATTATTGCTTGTCCTTGTGCTTTGGGATTGGCAACGCCCATGTCGGTCATGGTAGGTGTTGGGAAAGGCGCACAATCAGGTGTTTTGATTAAAAATGCCGAAGCGTTAGAAAACATGAACAAAATCACCGTTTTGATTACCGATAAAACGGGAACAATTACCGAGGGAAAGCCGTCGGTTGAGAAAATAGTTGTAAAAAATGGAGATGAGAATGATGTTTTAAGTAAAATTGCTTCGGTGAATCAAAGTAGCGAACACCCTTTGGCGACAGCCGTAGTCACTTTTGCGAAAGCGAAAAACATAGCTTTATCAAAAGTAGAAAAATTTGAATCGGTTACAGGAAAAGGAGTGATAGGTTTTGTAGGTGAAAAGAAAATAAGTTTGGGTAACAAAAAGTTATTGGAACATGAAGGGATTCAGGATTTTTTAGCTCTAGAACAAGAAGTTATTGACGAACAAAAATTAGGAAAAACTGTTTCTTATGTTGCCATAAACAATCAGGCTGTTGGTTATATTACGATTACCGATGCTATTAAAAAAAGCAGTTCTGAGGCTATTCAAGAATTGAAACGACAAGGTGTTGAAGTGATGATGATGACGGGTGATAATGAAAACACCGCCAAAGCAGTCGCCCAAGAGTTGAATTTGAGTTCCTATAAAGCAGGTTGTTTGCCTCAAGATAAATTAGAAGAAATTAAACGTTTGCAAGCCAAAGGCGAAATTGTAGCCATGGCCGGTGACGGAATTAATGATGCGCCTGCATTAGCACAAGCTGATATTGGAATTGCCATGGGAACAGGAACCGATGTAGCGATTGAAAGTGCTAAAATCACTTTAGTCAAAGGCGATTTGCAAGGCATTGTAAAAGCCAAACAGCTGAGTCATGCCGTGATGAAAAACATTAAGGAAAATTTATTTTTTGCTTTCTTTTACAATGTATTGGGAGTGCCTATTGCTGCCGGAGTTTTGTATCCGTTTTTCGGCTTGTTGTTGTCGCCTATGATTGCCGCCTTGGCAATGAGTTTTAGCTCGGTTTCCGTAATTGCAAATGCGTTGCGATTACGAAATTTGAAGTTGTAAATAATTCTTGAATGCTATTTAAGTCTTTTTACTAGATATTCCATATTTTATAAAAAATATCTTTGTGAACTTCGTGCTACCTTGGCGTTCTTTGTGTTAAATTAAACTTTCTTATTTTTGAGAAAAAAATATAATGCTTCAGCTTTCAGAAATCTGGATTTATCCTGTAAAATCATTGGGCGGTATTGCCTTGTCTCATGCTAAAGTAACCCTTCGCGGATTGGAATACGACCGTCGCTGGATGTTGGTAGATGAAAAAGGTACTTTCATCACCCAAAGAGAGTATCCCGAGTTGGCTTTATTTCAGCCCAGCATAGAAAACGATAGTCTTGTTATTTGTCATCGAGATTCGGCAAAGGGGAGTGTGCGATTTTCGCTTTCGCAAAAGAACAACAGCCCAAAAATGGAGGTGACTGTTTGGGAAGATATTGTGGCAGCACAGGAAGTAGATTCGGATATTTCGGCTTGGTTTTCACAAATTTTAGGATTTACGGTTCGTTTAGTCTTCATGTCTGAAGAAAGCCACCGAAAAGTTGATGCTAATTATGCCGTAAGTTCAGAAGATATTACGTCGTTTTCAGACGGATTTCCTTTTTTGATTATTGGGCAAGCTTCGCTAGATGATTTGAATGCTCGGTTAGAAAATCCTATTTCAATCCAACGATTCCGACCAAATTTTGTGTTCACTGGTGGTTCAGCTTATGAGGAGGAAAATTGGACGGAATTTACCATAGATAATCATACTTTTTACGGTGTAAAACCTTCTGGGCGTTGTGTTATCACAACAGTTGATTTTGAAAAAGGAATTTTTTCGGGTAAAGAACCGTTGTTTACGTTATCAAAGTATAAAAAAGTAGGTAAGAAAGTAATCTTTGGACAAAATGTGATTGCGAAACAAGAAGGATATTTGAGTATTGGTGTTAGTATTGATGTTCAAAAAAGAACCCAATCTAAGCCAGTTGTCGGTTAGATTGGGTTTTTCTGTTTAACTTTGAATTTCGGCAAGTATTGTTTTTATTTCACCTAGTGTAATGGGTTTGACTAAATAGTTACTGTTTAAATTATATTTGGCAGCGTGTTCTTTGTCTGTTTCGCTATCTGAACTGGTTAGAATAAAGATATTAACTTTAGTTTCAATAGGTATTTTTGTAAATTCTTCAAGAAAATGCCAGCCATCCCAAATGGGCATATTTAAATCCAATAAGATGATTTGAGGTAGTTTTTGACTAGCTAAAAAAATAGCTTTCAATTTATCATAAGCTTCTTTTCCGTCCTTGTAAACCATGATGTTTTCAACTAAGCCAGAAAGCTCGATGTATTTCTTGGTTATGAATAAATGCGTAGGGTCATCTTCAACGATGCATACAATATCAATTTTTTTCATGTTCTAAATATATTTTAAAAGTAGTGCCAATATTTACTTTACTTTCGACTTCAATTTTACCATTCATAGATTCAATTTGGTTTTTGGTTATAAATAAACCAATTCCTCTAGAGTCTGCGTGATTATGAAAGGTTTTGTACATGCCAAATAGTTTGTTACCATGTTTTTTTAAATCAATTCCCAAACCGTTGTCGATAAATTTCAAAACTACATATTTATCTGTTTTATCTGTTTGGATTTTTAAAAAGCTATCTCTTTCGTTAGAACTATATTTTATAGCATTGGTAATAAAATTCATTATAACACTATCTAAATAAGCAGGAATGGCTCTGATGGAGGTATTTTGTTCGACTTCATTTATTATGGTGATGTTTTGGTTTCTGGCTTGAGTAATTAGACTGCTGATATTGTTTTCAATCACTGGATTTAATGAAACTGTTTGTAATTTTTCTTTAGCAGATAAATTTATTTGGACTACTTCTGTTAAGTGTTTGATGGTTTCAGAAAGGTTAATTGAAGATTTTTTCAGATAACTAAAATATTCTGTTTGACTAAAATCCGGGAATTCAGATTCTATCAAGTCAATTAAGGAACTAATACCTCCAGAATGCGAACGTAAGTTATGAGAAACGATATAAGCAAAGTTTTTTAATCTTTCGTTTTGAGTTTCTGCAATTTCAAGTAGCGTTAGGATTTCGTTTTCTACTTGTTTCATTTGTGTAATGTCGGTAGCTATTCCTAAGAAACCAGTAATCTCGTTATTTTCTCTAATTGCTGACATTGAAAGTAAGACCGGAAATGTGGTTCCATCTTTTCGTTTGTAAGTCCATTCTTTTGTTTCTGCTTTTCCTGTTCGGACTTTGTATACAAAGACTTCAATGCCTTCAATTTTTTTTCCAGTTTCTTCAAAAAGTGCTTTGGAAGCTTTTTCTATTTCTTCTTGAATGTGGATGATTTGAGGTGTTTCTTTTTTAATAAGTTCGGTGGCATCGTAGCCTAGTAATTGTTCTGCTCCTTCGTTGAAGGTGGTAATAATTCCGTTGATATCGGTTCCAATTATGGCTACTTGCGTACTAGCTTCCATTATGGCTTCGTTATAGGCGATAGTGTTGGCTAATTGCATTTCCGAAACCTTTTGTGCGGTAATATCAACGATTTGAGAAATTAAATAGAGGATACCTCCTTCGCTGTTTTTTACCAATGAAACTGCTAGGATGATGTAGATAGGTTTGCCGTTTTTGTGGATGTATCTTTTTTCCATGGTGTAGCTTTCTCGCTTACCTTGGATGGTTTCTTTAAGTAATTTTAAGTCGGCCGAAAGGTCTTCAGGATGTGTGATGTCTTGAAAGGTCAGTTTTAAAAATTCTTCTTCTGTATAGCCTAGAATTTCACACAATCGTTTGTTTACTTTTAACCATTGTCCTTTTTCATTGAGTAGTGCCATACCAATGGCGGCGTGTTCAAAATTACCTCTGAAAGCTTCCTCATTGATACGGAGTTTTTCTAGGCTTTCTTTTCTTTCTGTTATATCTTGAAAAGTTCCAATTAGTTTAGTGATTTTGCCGTTTTCTTTCCATGCTTTACCTGAGGAACGAACCCATTTGAAATTGTTTTTGGCAGTTATAAAACGACATACGACATCAAAATCTTCACCGGTAGCAATAGTGTGGTCTATAGCATCCAAAATAATATGTCTGTCTTCAGGATGATAAAATTCAATTCCTTTTGATTTGTCGTAAACCATGTCGTTAGGGACTTCATGGATGTTGTAAACTTCGTCTGTCCAAAAACTTTTGTTGGTTGCAAGGTCTAAATCCCAGGCGCCAATTTTATTAATTCTTTGGCTTTCATTGAACAAAATAGATACCTTTTGTAGTTCGTTATTTTGTTCATTTAGTTCAAAAGTTTTTTTACGAAGTTCTAACAGCTTAACGACTTGATTCCCTAATAATTTCAAAGAAGTAATTTGTTTTTCGGAAAGTTTTTTGGGATTATCGTCAATCACGCATAGTGTTCCTAGAGGTAAACCGTTTTCTGTAACCAATGGCATACCTGCATAAAAAATCACTTTAGGGTACTCTGTAACTAAAGGGTTGTCGTGAAAACGTTCGTCGATAGTAGCGTCCTCAATGATGAAAACATCTTTTGGTTGGTTGATGGCGTGCGCACAAAAAGCTAGTTCTTTTGGTGTTTCACGTTCTTTTAATCCATAATGAGATAAGAACCATTGTTTGTCTTCGGTAATTAAACTGATTAAGGATATTTTAGTGTCACAGATTTGTGCCGCCATTTGGGTTAGGAAATCGTAATCTTCACTTTCAAGTTCGCCTATTATGTTGTAAGAATTAAGCTCGGCGATTCTTTCTTCTTCGTTTAATGGAATTTGAGGTTTCTTCATATTTATGAATTGTTATTTGGGGAAAGCTGTTTTTTGATTTTGTGGCATTTACAGCTTTTAAAGTTATAAAGATAAGAATGATGATTTGTCAATCAAAATTTATTTTAATAAGAAAAAGTTAATGCTTTTTAAATTTGTGGTTTTTTAAATATCAAGTCCTAAAAAGGGCTGAAAATTGCTATTGTAGATTTGGATGAATTTTTAAGTTTTCTTTTTGGAATAGTGTTGTGTTTTGTTCTGAATCCTGCGTGAAGGATGGAAGCGGAGCTCTTTTATAGCCTGCTTTTTTGGCAGGCTATAAAAAGCGGGAGCGTACAGCCTGACCCGTAGTTTTTACGGAGGGGCACGCCCAAATAATTCATTGAAAATAGCTATGTCTTAGGTGGATTGAAGTACTTGAAATTCAATCCTAAAGGTTCGGAAAAAAAAGCTTGTTTGGGTTGTAAAAATTTTATAATTTTGCAACCCAATTTTATTATGTAAATTAAAGAAGAAGATGGATATTAAAAGAGTAGCAATAGACGCTGTGACTGAGAAGATTGTGATGAATGTAGTTCACATGGATTATAAAGGTCAAGTAGCCAAAAGAATCAACGAAAAAATGCCTTTGGCACAAGTTAAAGGTTTTAGAAAAGGGGCTGTGCCTAAAGAACTTGTTGTTAAACAATACGGTAAAGGAATTAAGCAAGAAGAGGTTAAGAAAGTGGTTGATTTGGCTTTAGAGCGTTACATTCAGTCTGAAAGATTGAACCTTTTAGGTACTCCACTTCCTGTTGTTAACGAAGGTTTAGACTGGGATGCAGAAGAATTGACTTTTGAATTTGAAATTGGTTTAGTGCCAAATTTTGAAATTGATTTGGATGCTAAGAATGATATCGTAAAGTACATTGTTACTGCTGATGATAAGTTAATTGATGGTCAAGTAGAGCGTATCCAAAAACAATTTGGAAAAGCTATTCCTCAAGAAGAGGTAACTGCAGATTCTGATATTAAAGGAATTTTTACAAACGAAGCCGAAGGAATTGGAAATACAACTACAATCACTTTGTCTATTTTTAAAGACCAAGCGACTGCAGATAAATTCATTGGTAAAAAAGTAGGTGATGTTGTTACTGTTAATACTAAAGGATTGTTTCAAGATGATCACCAATTAATGGACTACCTTAAAGTAGGTCATGATAATGTACATGATTTGGCAATTGATGTTGACTTTACAATTGAAGCTATCAATGCTTCTGAGCCAGCTGAATTGAACCAAGAATTGTTTGATAAATTGTTTGGTGAAGGTGCTGTAGCGTCTCTTGACGAATTGAAAGCGAAGATTAAAGAAGATGCTGAGTCTCAATTTGCTCAACAAGCTGATCAAAAATTATTAGGTGATGTTACTGAGTTTTTAATCGAAAACACAAAATTCGAATTACCTGAAGCGTTCCTTAAAAAATGGTTGCAAACTGTAGGTGAGAAAAAATTATCTGCAGAGGAAGCAGAAGTTGAATACGCACGTTCTGAAAAAGGATTGCGTTACCAATTGATTGAAGGTAAGGCTATGGCTCAATCTGATATCAAAATCACTTTTGAAGACTTAAAAGCATTTACAACTAAAAATATCCGTCAACAAATGGCGCAATTTGGACAAGGAAATGCTTCGGATGAAGAAGTTCAAAAAATTGTAGCTAGAGTGTTGTCTAACCAAGACGAAGTAAAAAGACTTTCTGAGCAAGTTGTAGCTGAGAAGTTATTGGAGCTTTTTAAAGAAAAAGCAAACCCAACAACTAAAGAGGTAACTTACGAAGAATTTATTGCTGCTTCTTACGGAGAATAATTTGAAGTTAGCGGTTGGAGGTAAGAAGTTAGGAGTGAAAGTCAATTGTTCTAAAACAATATAATCAATAACTTTATGATTTTATTACCAAGGCTAAATGATAAATAATAGTTATATTTGAGCGTCAAAAAGTTTTTTTTGACGCTCTTTATTTTTAAATGTTTAAGGTTCAGAGTTCCTTGTTGAACGTCCTTAAGCTTTAAATTTTAAACCTTAAACTATAAAACAGAATGAATTACGGTAAAGAATTTAAAAAATTTGCTACAAAGCACCAGGGAGTAAATGCTATGTATTACGATAAAATCGTATCGGCTATGAATCCTACGAATATGACTCCTTATATTATTGAAGAGCGTCAGTTAAATGTATCACAATTAGATGTTTTTTCGAGATTAATGATGGATCGTATTATTTTCCTAGGTACAGGAATTGATGACCAAATTGCAAATATCGTTCAAGCACAATTGTTGTTCTTAGAAAGCGCTGATGCTTCTAAGGATATTCAAATTTACATTAACTCTCCAGGAGGTAGTGTTTATGCAGGTTTAGGGATTTATGATACGATGCAATACATCAAACCAGATGTAGCGACAATTTGTACAGGAATGGCAGCTTCGATGGGAGCAGTTTTATTATGTGCAGGTGCGGCAGGAAAACGTTCGGCATTACCACATTCAAGAGTAATGATTCACCAACCATCAGGAGGTGCACAAGGAGTCGCTACTGATATGGAAATCAACTTGAGAGAGATGTTGAAATTAAAAGACGAATTGTATAAAATCATTTCGCATCATTCAGGACAAACATTTGATAAAGTGCACCTAGATAGTGAGCGTGATTATTGGATGATTGCTGATGAAGCAAAGGAATACGGAATGATTGATGAAGTGTTGAGAAGAAGTTAAATTAGTTCCAAGTTTAATGTTTAAAGTTTCAAGTTGCGTACGTAACTTGAAACTTTAAACCATTTAAACTTTAAACAAAAAATAATGGCAAAAGAAAAGTTAGAATGTTCATTTTGTGGACGCAAGAAACCAGACACCAATTTGCTAATTGCAGGTATTGATGCGCATATATGCGATAAATGTATCGAGCAGGCACATGGTATTGTTCTTGAGGAAATAAAATCAAGTAAAGGACCAAATGTAGTAGGGGATTTGATTTTGCAGAAACCCAAAGAAATTAGAGCGTTCTTAGACCAATACGTTATTGGACAGGATCAAACTAAAAAAGTAATGTCAGTGGCGGTTTACAATCACTACAAACGTTTGATGCAGCAGCAAGAAGACGATGATGTTGAGATTGAAAAAAGTAACATCATTATGGTGGGGCAAACAGGTACAGGAAAAACATTAGTAGCTAAAACTATTGCGAAGATGTTAGATGTGCCTTTGGCTATCGTTGATGCAACGGTGCTTACAGAAGCAGGTTATGTAGGAGAAGATGTGGAAAGTATTTTGACACGTCTTTTACAAGCTGCAGATTACGATGTTACTAAAGCAGAAAGAGGAATCGTTTTTATTGATGAGATTGATAAAATTGCTCGTAAAAGTGACAATCCATCGATTACGCGTGATGTATCTGGTGAAGGAGTACAACAGGCCTTGTTGAAATTATTGGAAGGAACAGTGGTAAACGTTCCACCAAAAGGAGGACGTAAACATCCAGACCAAAAATTTGTAGAGGTAAATACGCAAAATATTTTATTTATCGCTGGTGGTGCTTTTGACGGAATTGAAAAAGTGATTTCGAAACGTTTGAACCGTCAAGCTGTAGGGTATTCGACTTCTAAAAATGCGGATAACATAGATAAAGAAAATTTATTACAGTACATTATCCCAAAAGATATCAAAGATTTTGGATTGATTCCTGAAATCATCGGTCGTTTGCCTGTATTGACGCATATGGATCCATTGGATAGAGAAACGTTAAGAGCAATTTTAACGCAACCTAAAAATGCATTAATCAAGCAATATCAAAAGTTATTCCTAATGGATGATGTTGAATTCACTATAACCAATGAAGCTTTGGATTTTATTGTTGATAAAGCCTTAGAATACAAATTGGGTGCACGTGGATTGCGTTCGTTATGCGAAGCAATTTTGACTGATGCGATGTATGAATTGCCAAGTTCTGATGATAAAGTATTGGAAATTGACAAAGAATACGCCCAAGAAACTTTGAATAAAAACTTATTGAAACGTTTGGAGATTGCTTCGTAACGTTTCGGTATTTTTAAATAATTAGCAACCTGTTCATTGATTTGGACAGGTTTTTTTATGTCGAACATTGTTTGTTCTTAGGTTCTATAAAGTCTTTAGGTTTATGAAATAGTGCTTGAATGATATGCTTTAGTTATTTAAGCTTTTTGATGCTACTACTTTCGATGAGTGATTTCATTTGAGCAATGGCGACTTTGTTTAATTGTAATAGTCGGTCTGATTGTGATAAACCTTGCTGAATAAGCAAAGCATTTATACTTTCTAGGTTGCTTAATACTACTAGTTGTTCTAGGCTTGTAAAGTCTCTAATGTTTCCTTTTTTTTCACTATTGGCTTCTCTCCATTCTTTTGCAGTAATGCCAAATAGTGCTACATTTAATAGGTCTGCTTCATTGGCATAGACCAAGTTCGATTGGTGATTTGTGATTTCTTTAGGGATTAAATTTTCTTTAATAGCATCAGTGTGAATTCGGTAATTGATTTTTGAAATAGTACGTTGTAAGTTCCATTCTAATTGAAGGCGATTGTTTTCGTCTGCTTTTAATCTTTGAAATTCTTTGATTAGGTAAATTTTAAATTGAGGACTAATCCACATTCCAAATTCAAAAGCAATATCTGGATGAGCAAAAGTACCACCATATCGACCTGTAGTTGCTTTTAATCCAATGGCATTTGTTTTTTCAACCCAATCTTTTACGCTTAATTTGTAACTGTTAAGTCCAGCTTGACTTTTAATTATGGCAAATTCGCCATAATTAAAATTAGGATTGTAAACTGATTCCCAAATCCCGAGATATTCTACCGTATTTCTGTTTCGTAACCAATCAGAAACAAAAAAATCACCATCTTTTGCTTTAAGCATATCAGTTATTGAAATAAATTCGTTTTCATTATCGACAATGATTCTTATCTCTTTGCCTTGAACTTCTATTTTCTTGTTTTTTGCCATTATTTGTTTATATTAATCCTATTCTAGAATGGTGTCTCAATTTTTATTTGAGAACTACAGTGAAATAAAGCTTCCAATAGTTCAGAAATGCTCATTGTTTTTTCTGAAATATAAATGTAGTAAAATATCATTTGTTTGAAGTTATTCTTTTATTATTCATCAATATTGTAGTAGGACAACTTTAATGTGGTAAAAGGCAATATAGTTATCCTAGTAGACAATGTCACGATGTGAAGTTTAAATGACTTATATATTAAAAAAAAAAACGGGAATCTCTACTTTATAAAAAAATCTTCATTATTCTTTTATATCAACATTAGATTACCGATTTTTGCCCACTGAAAACCAACATAAAAACAATATGGCAATAGAAGATAAAGAAATCATTTTATTAAAAGTTTCGGGTCAGGATAAACCAGGGGTAACCGCAGGATTGACTTCCATATTGGCTACCTATGATGCCTTGATTTTAGATATAGGACAGGCTGATATTCACGATACTTTATCTTTAGGTATTTTATTCGAAATAAAAAGAGGTTCTTTGTCGGCACCTGTTTTAAAGGATTTATTGTTCAAAGCCTATGAGTTAGGGATTAAAGTGAAGTTTATTCCTATTTCAATTGAAGATTATGAAACTTGGGTAAAGGCACAATCAAAGCAACGTTATATCATCAATATTTTAGGGGAGCATTTAACTGCAGCTCAATTATCTGCGGTGACCAAAATAATGTCGAACCAAAATTTGAATATTGATTCAATTGTACGTTTAACGGGACGTACTTCGGTAGTGGAAAAAGAAGAATACCCTCGTTCTTGTGTTCAGTTATCTGTAACGGGTGAAATTGATGATAAAACACTAATGACGGCTAGTTTTATGGAAATTTCAAGAACGTTAGATGTTGATATCTCTTTTCAAGAAGACAATATGTATCGTCGAAACCGTCGTTTAGTGTGTTTTGATATGGATTCGACCTTGATTCAAACCGAAGTTATCGATGAATTGGCGGAGTTGAATGGTGTTGGGGAACAAGTTCGAGCAATTACCGAATCAGCGATGAATGGTGAGATTGATTTCAACGAAAGTTTCAAACAACGCATGGCTTTATTGGAAGGGCTTAGTGAAGAGGTGTTGCATAATGTAGCTGTTAATTTGCCAATCACTAAAGGGGCACACCGTTTAATGAAAGCTTTGAAATATTATGGTTATAAAACCGCTATTTTATCAGGTGGATTTACCTATTTTGGAGAGTATTTACAAAAAGAATTAGGTATTGATTACGTTCACGCGAACCAATTAGAAATTAAAGACGGTAAATTAACTGGGAAGTATTTAGGTGATATTGTAGATGGTCAAAAGAAAGCCGAACATCTAAAAGCCATTGCAGATAAAGAAGGCATACATATTAATCAAACTATTGCAGTTGGTGATGGAGCTAATGATTTACCAATGTTGAATTTGGCAGGTCTTGGAATTGCATTTCACGCTAAGCCAAAGGTGAAAGAAAGTGCGTCGACTTCTATTTCTAGTCTGGGTCTGGACGGAGTTTTATATCTTTTAGGCTATCACGATAGACACATCGATATGATGGACGAAATATAGATTTAAGATTTTTGATTAACGATTTTTGATTGCAGATTGAACGCCAATCAAAATCAAAAATCGTTAGTCATTATTTGAAAACTATTAATGTTTCAAACGTTTTTAAGATTGAGTTTGGCAACTTGTTCTTGAATTTCCACACAACGTTTTCCTCCTGAGCCACCACAAACTCTACCGTTAACCGCACAGGATTGTAATAATAAAACAAGAACACTAAAGATAATAATTTTCATTAGGCAGTAATTTTAATCTGCATGGTTTTCAATTGCTCTAAATAATCCCTGCTGTTAGATAGTCTTGGAATTTTGTGTTGTCCACCTAGTTTGTCACGGTCTTTAAGCCAGTCATAAAATAAATTAGGACGTGCCACATTGATAATAAGCGGATTCAAAGTCATATTGTTATGACGTTTGGCTTCGTAATCTGAATTGATTGATTGTAAAGTTTCGTCTAGAATCTTACGGAACAACTCCATGTCATAAGGAAGTGTTTTAAATTCAATCATCCATTCGTGAGCCCCTTTTTCTTTATCTTTCATAAAAATAGGAGCTACTGTATAATCGATGATTTCAGAATTTGTAAGCTTGCAAGCTTCAGCAAGTGCTTTGTCGGTGTTTTCAATCATTAACTCCTCGCCAAAAACATTGATGTGATGTTTCGTTCTTCCTGTAACTCTAATTCGGTACGGGTTTAATGAAGTAAAACGAACGGTGTCGCCTATCAAATAACGCCATAATCCTGAATTAGTAGTGATTACAATAGCGTAATTTTTGTCTAATTCAACATCAGCTAAACGAATGGCTTTTTGATTCTCGGTTCCAAAAGTATCCATTGGAATAAATTCATAAAAGATGCCGTAATCTAGCATCAATAGTAAATCATCAGAATAATTCAAATCCTGAATGGCAAAAAAGCCTTCAGAAGCGTTGTATATTTCGTAGTATTTAAAATCTTTTTGAGGTAAAATGTTTTTGTATTGTTCACGATAAGGTTCAAAACTCACACCACCATGAAAATAGACTTCGAGATTAGGCCAGATTTCAAGTAAGTTTCCTTTGCCAGTTTCTTCGAGCATTTTATTCATCAACACCAACATCCAAGAAGGGACTCCTGCAAAGCTAGTGACATTTTCTCTTTTTGTTTCATTGATGATGGCTGCAATTTTTGATTCCCAATGACTCATCAAGGAGATACGGTTATTAGGGGTGCTACTAAATTCTGCCCAAATCGGCATATTTTCAATCAAAATAGCGGATAGGTCTCCAAAGTAACTATTGTTGTCTTCGTATATTTGAGAACTTCCTCCTAATCGAAGGCTTTTGCCTAAAAACATTTCAGAGTTTTCGTTATTGTTCAAATACATACATAACAAATCTTTGCTGCCTTTATAATGACAATCTTCTAGGGCCTCGTTACTGACAGGAATAAATTTACTTTTAGCATTAGTTGTACCGCTAGATTTTGCAAACCATTTGATTGGGCTGTTCCAAAATAAATTTTGCTCTCCATTACGAGTCCTTTCTATCATTGGTTGAATTTCTTCATAACTAGTAATTGGAACTCGGTTGCAAAAACTGTTATATGAAAGGATGGAATCAAAATCATATTGTCTGCCAAGACTCGTATATTTTGCCGATTGAATCAAATTCATAAGTAACTCCTCTTGAACCTCATTAGGGTATTTCAAGAAAAGTTCAATTTGATGGATTCGTTGTTTGAGAACCCATGAAGCAAATGAATTAATAATGGTTAGTGGCATTATGTAATAGTAATTATGAATTATGCATTATGAATGATAACTTTACCAAAAATAGCAAAAAATGTCAAACATCAAACATTAAACGAATGCAATACGAAGGAGTGCTCACAAAAATGCAAACTGAATTTGGAAATCCAATACAATATTATTTGGTTTTTGAAGATAGTTTCTTGAATGTGAATCAGATGGTAGGAAATGAAATTACGATTGATTTTGTTGGGTATCAATGTCTTAATTGTCAAAAAAAGAAGACGATTTATCGTCAAGGCTTTTGTTATGAATGTTTTTATTCCAGTGCCGCAGTAGGGGATTGGATTATGAGACCCGAATTAAGTACGGCTCATTTAGGTATTGCCGATAGGGATTTAGAATACGAACAAAAAGTACAGTTACAACCCCATATTGTCTATTTAGCCTTGTCAAGTGAGATCAAAGTGGGAGTGACTCGTAAAACGCAAGTCCCAACGCGTTGGATTGATCAAGGAGCTAATGAGGCAATTACGATTGTAGAAGTTCCTAATCGTTATCTAGCAGGGATAACAGAGGTAGCCCTTAAAAATCATTATGCAGATAAAACCAATTGGCGCAAAATGCTAACTAATTCTATTGAGCCTATCGATTTAATTGCTGAACGTTTAAAATTAGAAAGTTTAATACCAGATGAAGTTCGGGACTATTTTATTTTGGATAAAAATGACTTGTACCAAATGATTTATCCAGTGCTAGAGTATCCAACGAAAGTGAAGAGTTTAAATTTGGATAAAACCCCTTCCTTTCGAGGAAAGCTGATGGGGGTAAAAGGGCAGTATCTCATTTTTGAAGATAATACTGTTTTTAATATTCGAGGGTCTGAAGGATATATTGTTCAGATTACTGTTTAAAAATAACAAAGCCTAAAAGTGATTTGCTTTTAGGCTTTGTCTTTTATGTTATTCAGCAGGTTTGGTTTCTTCTGCTGGCTTTTTCTTATTTAAGAACCCTTTTAGTAAGTCGGTTGCTTTGGCTTTTACTTCCTCTTTTGCCTTTTCTTTTACTTCTTCTTTTGTAACTGGAATAACGGTTTTGGTAGTGTCTCCATGTTTTTTATTTTTATTGATTAAATCCGTCAATTTAGAAGTTCCTTGGCTGATTAGTTTTTCTTTTTGTTGTTGAACGAGTTGATTGGTCAAATTACTTACTGCCGTTTTCATATCGGTTGATATTTTAGGATTCGAAAAATTACCTGTCATCACAGCATTAATCGGAATGCTTTCTAGTTTGGCGGCATCGGCAGGCGTTAATTTGGCTATTAAGGCATTAGCTTGTGTGCCAAGATATTTTGCTGGCACATCAAATTTTAAGGTATAGTTCATACTTTGGTCAAAACCATGTGAACCACCTATGGTTGCTTTAATGTCTTGGTATTTGATATCAAAAGGTTTTACGTTTACTTTACCATTATCAAAACTAATTGCAGCTTTCAAATCATTCAAATTAATCTTGCTTAGATCTAAAAAGTTAAGATTTGTAGTAAGAGCAGTTAACAAAGTAGAATTCTTAGAATTAACAGTCGTCGAAAGTAACTGTCCTAGTAAGTCTCCTGTTAGTGTTTTCAAATCAGGACTCATTTCGTCCGTTAAATTTCCGTTTAATTTAATAGTTGAGTTCAATTTTCCGTTGATAATTCCAGCAATAGGAGCGATTTTTTTCAACATCTCCAGTTGCGTAAACGATTGAGCGATGTCAACTTGATTCAAGCCTAAATTCATGTCAAATACAGGAGTTTTTCCTTTGGTAGATACTGAACCGTTCAATCCAATATTTCCTCCAAAAATCGAAGTTTTAACATTCTCCATGGTTACTTTTTCATCTTTGACGATTAGTTTTCCCGAAACATCTTTTAGTGTTAAATTATCATACAAAACCGTATTGGCTTTGGCGGTAAGCGTACAATTTAAGAAAGCAGGAATCTTCATAGCATCCGCTGGTTTCTTGTTCTCGGTTGCTGTTTTTGCTGGTTCTTCAGCAGTCATAAAATCACTA
Organism: Flavobacterium sp. NG2; assembly: GCF_034119845.1. NCBI lineage: Bacteria > Pseudomonadati > Bacteroidota > Flavobacteriia > Flavobacteriales > Flavobacteriaceae > Flavobacterium > Flavobacterium sp. NG2. The sequence continues at coordinate 1,518,411 of NZ_CP139420.1, forward strand.
ATCGCTAACTGATTCGAGTTTAAACTAAAGTTACCTTTTAGCTCTTGGTTTTTAAAGATAAAACCATAGAAGTTATCTAAAACCCCAGTTACGCTAATGTCGCTTTTTCCAGTCGAAGCATTAAATTGCTTCAAATTCACTTGACTTGGATTAAATTGTACCATTGCCATAGCAATTTTCAGTGCTTTACCATTTTCATCCGTATAGTTGAATCCAGAAAGACTCATACTACCAGCATTGTAAATGTTTTGGTATTCGCTTTTTTCTACCGACTCCATATCGAATTTAGTGGTGACATCAGCCTTTAAGATTCCCGATAAAGGTTTGTCTAATTTGATAGGATACGCTTTGGACAGATTTCCTAAGTTGATGGTTCCTTTTAAATCGGCATTTACCAAAGCATTTTGGGTAACGTTTCGAATATTCGCTTTAGCATTGAAAACATCTTGGTCTATTCTGAAAGAGAGTTTGTCTAAGTTGACATAGGTGTCATTCAAAATCCCAGTTTCGTTGATGATTTTGGTGTCAATAATAATGTTTTGAACTGACTTAGGTAAGTTAGGATATTGAAAAGAAGCATTATTGGATGCGATTTCGATATTGAATTTAGGAACGGTAGTATCGGTATAAGTTCCTTTTGCAAAACCTACCACGCTAAAATCACCAGTTGTTTTTACATTGTCAAGACTTGAGGAATAGGCAGCAGGAATCAGGCCTAAGAAGTTTTTGAAAGAAGAGGTAGGTGTTTTGAATTTCAAGTCATATTCTTGTCCAGCTTCTACCATTTGGATATAACCATCAAATTCTAAAGGCAACTGGTTGATTAAGGCTTTGTTTTCTTTAAAAGTGTATTTGCTTTGGTCTAAATCAATTCCCAGAACAGCATCCAAAGTCAAAGCTACATTTTTCATGTAGTTCACTTTGTCCATGTCTAGCGATATTTTGGCCGTTGATTTGGTATCTAAATCTAATTTAGAGGCAGCAAAATCTCCTGTTCCTTCATGATTCAAACTGTCAATTACCATTTTAATTTTCGAAGCTTGGTCGGTATAGCGAAATTGGAAATTTTCTATTTTGTATTCTTGAATTTTTAGTGCCAAAGGCTCGCTTTTACTATCGTCCTTGGGTTTGTCGTCTTTCAAAGCAATATCGTAGTTGCCTATACCGTCTTTGTTGAAGATGATGTTGATTAAACCGTTTTTGGAAGTGATACCTTGAATAGCAATCGACTCGTTTTTTTCTTTAAAAAGTTCTTTGACAGACATTTTTAAGTTCAATTCACCCAAAGCCACAAGAGTGTCGCCCTCAAATGGTGCTTTGTTAATAATGACAAGAGAGTCTAAAGTCACAGTAGCATTAGGGAAACTTTTAAATAAACTTAAATCTGCATCTTTAAAACTTACTTTAGCATCCACTTTTTCGTTGATCGCTTGTGCAATTTTAGCTTTTATTTGATCTTTAAAAAAATAAGGAATGGCAAATAAACTTCCTGTAAGGAGCAATAATAGTCCTCCGAATATAAGTCCGATTTTCTTTATCATAAATTCTAGTTTAAATTATTAAGAAATAACAGCAAAAATGTTGCCGTTATGGTTGTGTAAAAATACAATTTTATCAAACAGTTAAATTGTAAAGTTTTTATAAAAAAAATCGGTTTGAAATTTATTCAAACCGATGTTGTATTTCTTTTTACTGTGATTTTTTTTACCACGAATTACACAAATTAACACAAATCTTTTAATTAAACCTATGCGTTGAAATGAGCCAATACTTAATGTTGGTAATAGTTGGTTTTTAACAAAATAGTGAAATTATTTTCGCCAATTAATTTGTGCTAATTAGTGTAATTTGTGGTAGAATCTAGTATTCATATTTTATCGAATATCAATTTCATAAGGCATAATAGCTTGAATGCCTTTACGTGCTTGAAGTCGTTTGACTTGTTCGATGATTTTATAATTTTCAATCCCTATTTCTTCTTTTATTAAAGCGGCTTTAGTTTGTCCGAAAGGGATTTTAGCTAATAGGTCATCAAAATTTTTCTCATAGACAGGGAAGTTTTTTGTTGAATAGTCATTTGTCTTTGCAAGTTGTGCTGCCGCTTTGATAGCGTCGTTTAAGTTTCCAATTTTATCAACTAATCCAATTTTTAGGGCTTCAGAGCCAGTCCAAACACGACCTTGCGCAATGGAATCTACCTGTGCAAAAGTCATTTTACGTCCTTGTGCTACATTCGTTACAAAGGTTTTGTAAATATGTTCAACACTTTCTAGCGTCACGGCTTTAAAGTTCTCGTCAATAGGGACAAATGGACTGTAGTTTGGAGCGTTTTCATGCGTTTTCACTTGTTCAACGTTGATGCCTATTTTTGAAGTTAACTGGCTGAAATTAGGTAAGATTCCAAATACTCCAATCGAGCCCGTTATCGTATTTTTCTCTGCAAAAATTTGATTGGCATTACAAGCAATGTAATATCCGCCAGAAGCGGCATAATTCCCCATAGAGACCACGACTGGTTTTACTTTTTTAGTCAGCTCAACTTCTCTCCAAATCAAATCAGAGGTTAAAGCATTTCCACCCGGACTGTCAATACGCAATACTATGGCTTTGATTTTTTTGTCTTTTCGAGCTTCTTTTAAAGAGCGTTTTATGGAGCCTTCACCAATGGTATTGACGTCTCCCTCACCAGATTGAATTTCGCCTTGAGCGTAAATCACCGCAATTTGATTATCGGCTTGAATAAATTCATTATCTAAGAGTAACTTTCGGGTATAATCAACGATAGAAATAGTTTTGTATTCTTTGTCTTCTTTTACTTGAAGTAATTTTTTAATAGCCTCATGGTATTGATCTTCATAAGCAACAAAATCAACTAATTTATGTTGTTTAGCCATTGCTGGTGTGCGTGCTAAAAGTCCGTTGGCAATTTCATTTAGCTTGGTTGCTGAAATGTTTCTGCTTTTGGCTATATCAGTAATTACAGAATTCCAAACAGACTGAAGTAAAGCTGTGATTTGTTCCCTATTGGCATCACTCATTTTATTTTCTAAAAAGGGTTCTACGGCACTTTTGTATTTGCCATGGCGAATGACTTCCATCTTTACTCCTGTTTTTTCTTGTAAGTCTTTGAAGAACATGATTTCAGAAGATAATCCCTTAAAGTCCATATCTCCAACAGGGTTTAGGTAAATTTTATTAGCAACCGAATTTAAATAATATTCTTTTTGCGAATAAGTATCTGCATAGGCCATCACAAATTTCCCAGATTCTTTGAAGTTTTCCAAAGCATCACGTACTTCTTTACTTTGAGCCATTCCTAAATTTGAATGGTTGTTTAAGATAGAAATTCCTTTGATTTTATCATCTGTTTTTGCAGCTTCAATTGCATCGATGATATCGCTTAAACCTACTCCATTGTCATCAGAGAAAATGGATACCCATGGGTCTTTATATTTACCAGCATAATCATATTCAATTTCAGACAAGTCTAATTCAATAACCGAATTCTTTTCAATACTACCAATCTCAGATTCGCCACCAAAGACTCCTGCAATAAGAAAGATTCCTAAAATAAACAATAGGCAAAAAATAAATAATCCTACTATAGTGGCAACTACATTTCCTAAAAATTTCATACTTATAAATTTTTTAATACCTAATAAATAAAAACATACAATGTTACGGTTTGGCAGGCATACTTTATGCAAATATATTCTTAATTCTAAAATTGTTTTAGTTAATTTGTGCTTAATATGAAACAACAGTACCAAGTTATTTTGTCGTTAGGCACCAATCAAGGAGATAAACTTGAAAACATTTTGCATTGTATTCAGTTAATCACTGAAAGAATAGGAGTAGTTATTCAGGTTTCTAAGTTGTATCAAACACCTTCTTGGGGTTTTGAAAGTGATCCTTTTTATAATTGTGCCTTATCAGTACTTACGACTCATGAGCCAACTCATGTTTTAGAATTGGCTTTAATGATAGAGCAAGAAATGGGGCGTATCAGGAAAGAGCAGCTAGGATATCAAGCTCGTAGTATTGATATCGATTTGATTTTCTTTGAAGACAAAATATTAGATACCGATACCTTACAAATTCCACACCCATTATTACAGGAACGAAAGTTTGTTTTAATGCCTCTTTTGGATTTAGATATTCCTTGGAGACATCCTATTTTAAATCAAACAATGGCTGATTTATTAGAAAACTGTTCTGATGATAGTAATTGTGTGGTGGTTCAGGATATTGTTATACATTAACTAGGCCAATGTAGTTTTTGAAATAAATCCCATACTACAATTCCAGCACTGACTGAGATATTCAATGAATGTTTGGTTCCTAATTGCGGAATTTCGATGCATCCATCACAAAGGGCAACGGCTTCTTGTGAAACTCCGAAAACTTCATTCCCAAAAACAAGTGCATATTTTTGACCTTTTTCTACTTGAAAATCTTGAAGAAAAGTGGCACTTTCAACTTGTTCAATAGCAAGTGTTGTGATGTTTTCTTTTTTTAATTGACTAATGACTTCCAATACATTTTCATGGTGTTCCCAACTAACGGTTTCGGTAGCGCCCAAGGCTGTTTTGTGTATTTCTTTGTTGGGCGGTGTTGCAGTTATTCCACACAAATAGATTTTTTCAATCAAAAAAGCATCGGCTGTTCTAAATACTGAACCAATATTATGTAAACTTCGGATGTCGTCCAAGATTAAAATTAAAGGTGTTTTCTCGGATTTTTTAAAATCTTCAATGGATTTTCTTTCTAGTTCGCTGTTTTCTAGCTTTCTCATTCGTTGGGGATTAATCGTAAAAAAAAAGCTTCCAAAATAAAGGAAGCTTTTTAATTGAATATAAAATTTTAGCTCTTTTTTGCATCATCAGCTAAAACAGTACCTTTGATAGTTAATGTTTTAGTAGCTTGTCCTTCCGCATTTGAAGTAACCGTAACCGTTTTTGTAAAAGGACCTACTCTGTCAGTAGCATATTTTACTCCAATCACTCCTTTTGCTCCAGGTGCAATAGGTTCTTTAGGTGTAGTAGGAACCGTACAACCACATGATCCTTGAGTGTTTGTGATGATTAATGGTTTTGTACCGTTATTTGTAAATACGAATTGGCGATTTCCATCTGAATTATGTGCAATTGTTCCATAATCAATAGTTTCATTTTCAAAAACCATTCCAGCTCCTTCAACTTTAGGAAGTTTTGAAGTAACAGCTGTTTTAGCAGCTTTTAATTTTTTTGAAGTTTCTTGTGCGTTAGAAGTAGTAATTCCAAACACAGTTAATGCGGCAAGTAAAATTATTTTTTTCATTTTTTCCCATTTTTAAATTGATTAACAAAACTAAAGAAAAAATCATGCCAATACCATAAAATTTCCTTAAAACTGACTTTTATTTTTTTAACTAATTCCATTTTCGCTTTTAAATCTATAAATTCGCTCTAATTTCCAATTATTCATAAAATAAACAAATATATTTTGGCAGCAAAAGAAAAAGTAGTAAAAGAAACCCCGTTAATGAAGCAGTACAACGAAATCAAAAGGAAATATCCTGATGCTTGTTTGTTGTTTAGGGTAGGTGATTTTTACGAAACTTTTGGTGAGGATGCGATTAGAGCTTCAAAAATTTTAGGGATTACCTTGACCAAACGCGGTGCAGGTTCTGATAGTGAAACTGCATTGGCAGGTTTTCCGCATCATTCGATAAATACCTATTTGCCTAAATTGGTCAAAGCAGGATTGCGAGTAGCTATTTGTGATCAATTGGAAGACCCTAAGATGACCAAAACCATTGTTAAAAGAGGGGTGACTGAGCTAGTGACGCCTGGAGTTTCGATGAATGATGAGGTTTTGAATTCGAAATCCAATAATTTCTTGGCATCGGTTTATTTTACCAATAAGATGATTGGTGTGTCCTTTTTGGATGTTTCAACAGGAGAGTTTTTGACCGCTCAAGGAAATGCTGAATACATAGATAAGTTGCTGCAAAATTTCAATCCTTCGGAAGTTTTAATTCAAAAAAACAATAAGAATGATTTTAAAGAGAATTTCGGGAATGACTTTCATTGTTTTTATCTCGAAGATTGGATTTACAAAGAAGATTATGCTTTTGAAACCTTAACCAAGCATTTTCAAACCGTTTCCTTAAAAGGATTTGGTGTCGAAGATTTAAAAGAAGGGATTATTGCTTCAGGTGCAATTTTATATTATTTGTCCGAAACCCAACATAATAGAGTTCAGCATATAACTTCAATTCAACGTATAGCCGAAGATGCCTATGTGTGGATGGATCGTTTTACAATTAGAAATTTAGAATTATATCACAGTTACAATCCAAATGCGGTGACCCTTTTGGATGTTATTGATCGCACGCTTTCGCCAATGGGAGGTCGTTTGCTAAAACGTTGGTTGGCTTTGCCTTTAAAGGATGCCAATAAAATTAGAAACCGTCATCAGGTGGTGTCTTATTTGAGAGATAATCAAGAAGTCTTGCAGAAAATGCAGTACCAAATCAAACAAATATCTGATTTGGAGCGATTAATTTCTAAAATTGCAGCAGGTAAAGTATCACCTCGTGAAGTGGTGTATTTAAAAGAATCATTGGATGCTATTATTCCAATAAAAACATTAGCATTAGAAAGTCCACAAGAAGCTGTAAAAGTTATTGGTGACAGCTTTCATAGTTGCGAGTTGTTGCGTGAAAAGATAAAATCAACATTAAATCAAGATGCACCAGTTGCTATTTCAAAAGGAAATGCGATTGCTAAAGGGGTAAGTGCAGAATTAGATGAGTTGCGTGCTATATCAACTTCTGGAAAAGAATTCTTGGAAGGAATTGAGGCAAGGGAATCTCAGCGCACGGGAATTACGTCGTTGAAAATATCCTTTAATAATGTTTTTGGATATTATATCGAAGTTCGAAATACGCATAAAGATAAAGTACCTGCAGAGTGGATTCGTAAGCAAACTTTAGTGAATGCGGAACGTTATATTACAGAAGAGTTAAAAGAATACGAATCTAAGATTTTAGGAGCTGAAGAAAAGATTCAAAAAATCGAATCGGAACTGTTTGAGCAATTAGTGGCTTGGATTACTACCTATATAAAACCAGTGCAGTTGAATGCTAATTTGGTAGCGCAACTGGATTGTTTGTGTTCGTTTACACAATTAGCGATCGAGAATAAATATGTTTGTCCACAATTAGACGAAAGTTTCGAACTTGAAATTCAAAATGGAAGACATCCTGTAATTGAAAAACAATTGCCGGTTGGGACACCTTATATCGCTAATGATGTGTTCTTAGATAGAGAAACGCAACAATTGATTATGATTACTGGTCCTAACATGTCTGGTAAGTCGGCTATTTTACGTCAAACGGCTTTGATTGTGTTATTGGCTCAAATGGGGAGTTTTGTTCCGGCAGATAGCGTTCGAATGGGAATTATCGATAAAATCTTTACTAGAGTAGGAGCGAGTGATAATATCTCGATGGGAGAATCGACTTTTATGGTTGAGATGAATGAAACGGCTTCAATCTTGAATAATTTATCAGATAGGAGTTTGGTGTTGTTGGATGAAATTGGACGTGGTACGAGTACTTATGATGGAATTTCGATTGCTTGGGCTATAGCAGAATATTTGCACGAACATCCGTCCAAGACTAAAACGCTTTTTGCAACCCATTATCATGAGTTGAATGAGATGAATGAATTGTTGCCAAGAATTCAAAATTACAATGTTTCGGTAAAGGAGTTGAAGGATTCTGTGTTGTTTATTCGAAAGCTAGTTAAAGGAGGAAGTGCGCATAGTTTTGGAATTCATGTGGCGAAAATGGCTGGGATGCCTCAAATTGTGATTCAAAAAGCACAGAAACTCTTAAAGAAGCTAGAAAAAGATCATTCAAGCGATGCTTTAAACGGAATAAAATCAGAGAAAGATGAGATGCAAATGAGTTTTTTCAATCTTGATGATCCATTGTTAGAAGAAATAAAAGAGGAAATATTAAATTTAGATATTAATACGGTAACCCCTGTGGAGGCTTTGATGAAGCTAAATGAGATAAAAAGAATGCTGACTCGAAAATAATTTTATATTTAAAGTTTAGGTTATCAGAAGGTTATAAAATAATTCAAAAAAAGTTTCAAAAAGCCCTTGTTTTATTCAATAAATGTCCTAAATTTGCATCCGCAATACAGAACAAGTATCGCGGTTCTTTTTAAGAATTGAAAATGCGAAAATAGCTCAGTTGGTAGAGCGCGACCTTGCCAAGGTCGAGGTCGCGGGTTCGAGCCCCGTTTTTCGCTCAAAAGCGTAAAAAGCTCGAAAGATTTTGTTTTTTAAAATTAAACAGTATCTTTGAAAAATATAACGCTCGTATGGGTTTGGTTTAATTAATTTTTTATAAAAATTTAAAAATCATTCTTTTAAAGCGTAACGCTCGGATGGTGAAATTGGTAGACACGCTGGACTTAAAATCCAGTGAACAGCAATGTTCGTGCGGGTTCAAGTCCCGCTCTGAGTACTAAAGCCTCTTCTTTTGAAGAGGCTTTTTTTTGTTTATAACTATATGGTTTTTCGTATGGTGAAAATTGTTAAAGATTGTATTTTTAAATTTTTAAATAGGAATATAGAGATATGGGATCTTTTGTGATTAGTAAGCGATTTAGTGGTGATTATAAGTTTGAATATACTTCTAGGAAGGGAAAGCCTATTTTCACGAGTAATACGTATGAATTACGAATGGATTGCGAAGCGGATGCGGAGTTGTTGCGTTCGTTGTTTGATAAGTGTTCTTTTGTGAAGTTTAAGACTTCAAAAGGGAAGTTCTTTTTTAGGGTAGTATTGAATGATGCTGTAGTGGCTACTAGTAGAAAGTATTCTACTGCGTTGATGACGCAAAAAGGAATTGATGAAATTGTAAAATATGGCTCTAGGGCAGAGATATTAGACTTTGCCGCTAGTGAGGTTATTTTTGATGATTAGCTTGGTGATTCTTGCTAAAAACGATTAAGGTCTTGATGTGAAAATGTTAAGGCTTTTTTTGTGCAATTTTGGGTTGAGGTAAAAAAAAGATAAGGTATAAAAAAAGCCATCCTAAGGATGGCTTTGATTTTGTCTAGAATAAATTCTTGATTAGTGAGCAGCAGGAGCTTCAGCAGCAGGAGCTTCAGCAGCAGCAGAATCAACAGCTACAGCAGCAGTATCAACAGCTACAGTATCAACAGCAACAGCAGTTGAATCAACAGCTACAACTTCTTCAGCAGCAGCGTCAGCTTTTTTACAAGATACAACAGTTAAAACAGCAACTACAGCTAAACTTAAAAATACTTTTTTCATCTTACTTTAATATAAAAGGTTAATTATTAATTCGGAGCAAAGATATAAAATTTTTGATATGTAAATTATTTTTTCAATTTTTTTTTAAAAATATTATTCGATTTATGTTTTTGTCAGTATTTATAGGGGGTAGATAGGTAGTGTTGATAAGGCTTTTGAAGAATATTATTTTTTTTAGATTTTTAATCGTTTGATATTAAAAGCATTGTGTGGTTTTTAAATAAAGCTAGCTTTTGAATGTTTTTCCCTTTATTTGTTGTTTTTTGGGCAGAGAAAGGTGTGGTAACTTTTAAATGAAAACTACTAAATCTGTTTTCTATTTACGGATTATTTGGTAAAAACATATATAATAGACTTAAGATAATTACTAGTCGATACTTCTTTAATTTGTGCCTTTTAAAATATGTTCCATAATAGTATTTGTGGCTCCTTTATTTGTGAACACAAAGTCACTACAAATTAGTCCTTTTTCTTTTTGCGAATTGGAGTTTGTTATGAGATTGTCAAAAGTTGTTTCTAGTTCTACTAGGTTTGAAATAGAGATACATCCTCCTAAATCAACTAATGTTGTTGCTTCTGCAAAGTGTGAATAGTTGCTTCCAATTACTATAGGGACACCAAAAGTAGCTGGTTCTAAAATATTATGAACACCTGGGTTTCCAAAGCCACCACCCACGTATGCAATGTTAGCATAGCTATATATTTTAGTTAGAATTCCAATCGTGTCGATAATGAAAACATCATAATCGGCTAGGGTTTTGCCTTCCATCTCTGAAAACAAAACGGTTTTCTTCGATAATCCATTTTTCAATTGTGCTATTTGTTCGGGTTTTATGTTGTGTGGTGCAATGATGAATTTAATCTTTTGATTGGTTGTATTAATGTAGTTAACAAGTAATTCTTCGTCTTTGGGCCAAGAACTGCCTATTACAATGGTTGTAGTATTGTTTTTAAATTGTGCTATAAAATCCAAAGTATTGTTTTTTTCTAAAATAGCGACTACTCGATCAAAACGTGTATCTCCCGAAACAATTACATTTGTTTTTTCTAATTGTTGAACAAGTTCTTTAGATTTTTCGTTTTGAACGAAGAAATAAGTGAAGGTATTTAGTGCTTTTCTGTAAAATTCACCATACCATTTAAAGAATAATTGGTTCTCACGAAAGATGCCAGATATTAAATAGGTTGGGGTGTTATTCATCTTTAAAACGGCTAAATAATTAATCCAAAATTCATATTTAATAAAAAACACCATTTCAGGATGCGTTAAAGCGATAAAACGTTTCGCATTTTTTTTAGTATCCAAAGGTAGATAAACAGTGATGTCGGCAACGGTATTGTTTTTTCGAACTTCAAAACCAGAAGGAGAGAAGAACGTTAGGATTATTTTATGAGATGGGAATTCTGATTTTATTTTTTCCATCACAGGTAGTCCTTGTTCGTATTCACCTAAAGAAGCGGCGTGGAACCAAATGGTTTTATCTGAGGATTTTATATTTTTAGAAAGTGTATCAAAAACGGTTGTCCTTCCTGATACAAAAAGTTTTATTTTAGGATTAAATAGGGCGATAAGTTTTAGAATAAATTCAGCTAGATAAAGGGTGAAATTGTATAGAAAGCGCATCGGTCTGTTTTTTGGGGCTAAAATACATTTTCTTTGGTTTAAATGTGTTGGTTTGAAACCAATAATACCTATTTTTGTTTTCTTTTTATGAAAGAAGCGTCTTTATGAGCAACAAATAATCGACATCTTTCTAATTATAAATTTCTGGATAAATGAAGAAAATTCAAATGGTTGACTTAAAAAGTCAATACGATAAAATCGCTACAACAGTTAATGCTTCTATTCAAGAAGTTTTGGATACAAACACCTATATAAACGGGCCTCAAGTGCATCAATTTCAAAAATCATTAGAAGATTATTTGGGAGTAAAACATGTTATTCCTTGTGCTAATGGAACTGATGCTTTGCAAATCGCCATGATGGGATTAGGTTTAAAGCCTGGTGATGAAGTTATCACTGCTGATTTTACTTTTGCAGCTACAGTTGAGGTAATTGCTTTGTTGCAGTTGACTCCAGTTTTAGTGGATGTGGATATGCATAATATGAATATTTCTATCGAAAGGATAAAACAAGCAATTACTCCAAAGACCAAGGCTATTGTCCCAGTGCATTTATTTGGTCGTGCGGCCAATATGGATGCGATAATGGAATTAGCGGCAGCTCATAATTTGTTTGTTATTGAAGACAATGCACAAGCTATTGGGGCCGATTTTATTTCAACTACGGGTGCCAAAAGTAAAGTAGGAACAATTGGTCATGTGGGGGCTACCTCTTTCTTTCCATCAAAAAATTTAGGTTGTTATGGTGATGGTGGTGCTATTTTTACTAATGATGATGCTCTAGCACATACTATTCGTGGAATAGTAAATCACGGAATGTACGAGCGTTACCACCATGATGTGGTAGGGGTGAATTCTCGTTTGGATAGTGTTCAAGCGGCTGTTTTAAATGCAAAATTACCTTTGTTGAATGAGTATAACCATGCGCGTCGTGAAGCAGCAGCTAAATACAATACTGCACTTTCGGCACATACAAAGATTGTTACTCCTTCATTTGATTTTGACCAAAATAATCATGTTTTTCATCAATATGTGTTGCGTATTATTAATGCTGACAGAGATGGATTAATGAAACATTTGCTAGACAAAGGGATACCATGTGCAATCTATTATCCAATTCCGTTACACTCTCAAAAAGCATATTTGGATTCAAGGTACAAAGAGGAAGATTTTCCAGTTACGAATCAGTTGGTAAACGAAGTTATTGCTTTGCCTATGCATACGGAACTAGAAGATGAACAAATCCAGTTTATTACAGATAGTGTATTGGAGTTCTTGAAATAAAAAGATTTTAATATAAATTAAAAGCCTCGAAATTAACTAATGTTGTTTTCGAGGCTTTTGTTATTTTTTCAGGAATTGAATTGTTTTTGCTTTTACCTTTCCTTGGTATAATTGAATGAAGTAAGATCCTGGTTTTAGAAAAGAAACATCAACTTTGTCCATTTTTATTTTTTCATAAATTAATACTTTTCCAGTAGGTTCAATAATTTTATAGGCATCCAGTTTATTGAGTATTGATTCTGTGAAAGATAAATATTCATTAACAGGATTTGGAAATATATTTACATTCTTAAATGCATTTTCAAATTCATCTACGCCTAATGATGGTAGTTCTTGAATGCTAAAATCTGCGAATAACATGCTTTCATCACGTAATGCAGATTGTGTCGCAATACTTCTATAAATACCCCATTTAGGTCTTGCAAAAGTATTGTCTGGTCTGAAGGTGATCAGTGTGTTGTCACTATAAGTTGCCAAAATAGAATTATCACTTATTTTTTTTATTACAAAGTCGTAAGTACTTGTAGCGGCCGATCCATAAGTTATTGTTTCGGTTGCTTCGACCCAATGCCCTTCAAAAGCAGCCATTTCTAAATTTAAGAGTTTAGTAGCGGAGGAGGTTGCTGGGGGGTAATAATTAAGTTCTAATTTGCTTGTCGCTCCTGAGCTGGTTGCTTTTCGTAAGGTAATAGCAAAAATGGGATTGCTTTCATCGCCGCCCACAGCTTTTATCTGGTGGATATGAGTGAAATTTGAGGAAGGTTGAAACCCTACAGGGATTCTAAACTTCCATTTGTATTGTACAATTTCACCTAATGTGCCTTTTAGATTCGCAGGTGAGGGACTGTAAGTTTTAATTTCGTTACGTTGACGATCTGTTGATGTTGTTGAAATATCATTGTCGGGAGTGACGTGAATGCTAAATTCAAAAACATCTTTGTTTAGTTGTGAGTCAAATTTTTGAGTAATATGACGCATATTGTTATGAATAGCATCGGGTACTTCTATGGCGTCATTTCCAGGGGCCAAAACACTATTGATATGAGCATAGGTGTCTTTGGACGTGTCGGCACTGAGTACGGTTTGTCCATAACTAAGAATAGGAAAACTTAAAAGTAGAGTTAGAACAGTTTTTATAGTTGGTGTGGTTTTCATTGTTAATTAATTATATTGATATCAGTCAAGAATTTTATCATGGCTTTATAAATCTCATCATTTTTTTCTTTTTCAAATTTGCCATGAACACCGCCTGGTACGGTTATGAATTCGGATTTCACTCCCATTTCTTGTAGTTTTTTATATAAGTCAACAGATTGTTGGTAAGGAACGGTTGGGTCGGCATCACCATGAACTATAAAAGTAGGAGGGCTGTTTTTAGTAACATAGTGAATTGGTGAAACGGATTGTATGAAACTTTTATCAGTTACTTTATCCCCTAGCCATTGTAAGGCCGATTTGCTTTTTAGCTTTCCAAAAGACCAATCGGATACATCTGTAATTCCGTATTTGTCAATGATAGCGGCTACTTTTACATTGGGAGTTCCTTTGCAATTGGTGTCAAAACGGGAGTCATTTGCTAAGAGTCCACCCATTAATGCCAAATGTCCACCAGCACTTCCACCCATGATAACAATTTTGTCGGTGTCGATGTTGAGTTCTTTGGCGTGTTGAATTAGATAAATAAGCATGCATCGGGTATCTTCGACAGCAGCGGGTGCAGTGGCTTGTTGGGATAAGCGGTATTCCATATTGGCTACGGCAAAACCTGCTTTAAAAAATGTATTGTAGCCTGTTTGAGATTCTTTGACGCCTTTGTTCCATCCACCACCGTGAATATTAATGACAATAGGTGTGGGTTTTGGTGTATTAAGGTTAAAGTATAAATCAGCTCTACCTTCCCAGTCGCCTACTTTGGTGTAGATAACGTCAATTTTTGCAGTATGCGTTTTAGGATACTCAACTGGTTTGTAAGTGGTGCTTTCGTCTGTTTGTGAGAATCCAGTCAGAGTTAAGCATAGAAATATTATAGTTAAAATCAATTTATTCATAATAGTGAATTTTTATTATTTGGAAAACCAAATTGGGAAACCAAATATAATTACTTTTTTAGGATATAAATAATTTCAACCGAAATATCTTAAAAACGAGAAGTTTAGATAAGAAAAAGTCCTCATAAACAACTTGTTTATGAGGACTCTATTTGTTGTTACAACTGAAAACTGCGACTTGAAACGGAATACTAATTATGCATTCGCGGTCGCTGCCTCTTTATTAATTTTTCCAATTAATCCAGCCAAAACTTTTCCAGGACCTACTTCAGTAAATAAAGTCGCTCCATCAGCAATCATTTGTTGAACGGATTGTGTCCATTTTACTGGAGCCGTCAACTGAATGATTAAGTTTTTCTTGATTTCGTTAGCGTCAGACACTGCCGATGCTGTCACGTTTTGATATACTGGGCAAATAGGAGTAGAAAAGGTAGTCGCTTCTATTGCAGCTGCTAATTCCTCCCGTGCAGGTTCCATCATAGGCGAGTGAAAAGCACCACCAACCGGTAGTAATAAAGCGCGTTTGGCACCCGCTTCTTTCATTTTTTCACAAGCTAATTCTACCGCTTTAAATTCTCCTGAAATTACTAATTGACCAGGGCAGTTGTAGTTTGCTGCAACAACAACTCCGTCAACTGAAGCACAAACCTCCTCCACAATGTTGTCTGCTAACCCTAAAACAGCAGCCATCGTTGATGGCTTGATTTCGCAGGCTTTTTGCATGGCTAAAGCACGTTGTGAGACTAGTTTCAAGCCGTCTTCAAAACTCAAAGCACCATTGGCTACTAAAGCAGAGAATTCTCCTAATGAGTGACCTGCCACCATTTCTGGTTTAAAGTCGTCACCTAGTGTTTTGGCTAATATTACCGAATGCAAGAACACTGCTGGTTGGGTAACTTTGGTTTCTTTCAATTCCTCAGCAGTACCCTCAAACATGATGTCTGTGATTCTGAAACCCAATATTTCATTTGCTTTTTCGAATAAATCTTTGGCCAAAGCCGAGTTCTCGTACAAGTCTTTTCCCATACCTGTAAATTGTGCTCCTTGACCAGGAAATACGTATGCCTTCATCTTTTAAAGTTTAAAGTTTAAGATTTTAAATTCTGAATTGTTTGAATGTAAAACCGTGGGCAAAAATACTATTTTTTTTAATAGTAACTAAAATTGGGTTTAGGAGCATAAACCTAGTACATTTAATAACGCCTCGTCCCGCTCTCGCCTTTATCTCTTCGCTCCGCTACGAGGATATCGGCTCCATCGGGGCTCATATCTTTGTTATAGTTACAAAATGATAAAATACGTATCTTTAAAATAGTAATAATTGATAAACAAAATGAAGTTGCAAAATTCTATCGGGGCCAGATACGTTTAATACGATATTGTAAGCTAGGTTAATCAACTTCATTTTAATTACATTTCAAGTCGCAATAGTACTTAAGCACTAGGTTTTTAATTTAGATGCAGTATA
This sequence comes from Flavobacterium sp. NG2, assembly GCF_034119845.1. NCBI lineage: Bacteria > Pseudomonadati > Bacteroidota > Flavobacteriia > Flavobacteriales > Flavobacteriaceae > Flavobacterium > Flavobacterium sp. NG2. The sequence goes on from NZ_CP139420.1 coordinate 1,534,176, forward strand.
ACTAATGAGCCAAGACCCATGTAGTTTTTTGTTTATCTAAAAATCAAAAAGTTATGATTTTAAAGTATTCTGTGGGATTAGATGTTTCTAGTAGCAAAATTGATGGATCAATTTGTGTCATTGATGAGAACCAACAAGTTCAGTTTAAGTCTAAAATAACCTTTAACAACACTGTTTCTGGTTTTGAAAGTTTAGACTCTTGGATAACAAAATGGCATAAAGAGATGGATTTGCCTTTGGTTGTTTGTATGGAAGCCACAGGTGTCTATCATGAAAATTGTGCGTTATATTTATTTGAAAAAGGATATAAACTATCTATAGTTTTACCTAATAAGGCAAAGAAATACTTAGAATGTTTGGGTTTAAAATCTAAGAATGATAGTATTGACGCTAGAGGATTGGCACAAATGGGAGCTGAACAATGCTTAAGCCTTTGGGAGCCATTAGGACGCTACTATTATGAATTACGTCACTACACCAGACAGCATCAAAATATACAAGAATTAAAAACGGTCATAAGTAATCAAATCCATGCATTAGAACACTCGATGTATCGTTCCGATTTATTGATTGATCAACTTAAAAGCACTATAACTCTGTTTGATGCTCAGTTGAAAGAATTAGATAAAAAAATGAAATTACATCTTAAATCTGATGCTGTAGTTTATAATAAATGCTTAAATATCTTGGCAATTAAAGGAATAGGATACTTAACTATAGCAACTCTAATAGCAGAAACTAATGGTTTTGAGCTATTTAAAAACTATAAGCAATTAGTTTCTTATGCTGGTTATGATGTTGTTGAAGCTCAATCAGGAACTAGGGTTGGAAAGACTAAGATATCTAAAAAAGGGAATTCAAGAATAAGAAGAGCTCTTCATATGCCGTCTTTAATAGTTATAACATGTAAAGAAAAACCGTTTTTAGATTTGTATAATAGGACTTTTGAAAAACACGCCATAAAAATGAAAAGTTATGTAGCGGTACAGAAAAAATTATTAGTAATGGTCTATCATTTGTGGAAGAAAAATAAACGATACGATACTAATTATCGAATAAATATTCAAGAAAAGGAACAGGAGCTTTCTTCTCTGCTTGCCTTTGAAAAAGGCACAAACGCAAAAATGGATAAAAAAATTAGCCCCAAACAAGTTGAGGCTAAACAAGGTAAACATTCAACGAAAAATCGCAGTATGCTTCCTCTCTGCTAAAACAAATATATTGAAAAATTAATCAAAATAAATTAGGTTTTAAAGATAGTACCTATGAATCACGAGTGGTATTTTAAAGAAAATTATTTATCGTTTTTGTAAAATGAAAGTGCTCCTGAAGGGCATTTTTGCACCGTTTCAATGATTTTTTCGGTTGCCGAAGCATTGATTTTAATCCAAGGAGTTTCTTTAGGTTGGAAAACGTCAGGATTGTTGCGGACACAATTCCCAGAGTGAATGCATTTCCCAGATTGCCATACGACGGTTACTTCTCCGTTGGTATATTCTTTTTTAATGTCTTTTGAATTCATGATTTGTAGTTTTGGTTAATGGTTTGTTTTTTAGCGTTTTAAGCGCAAACTAAGTTCGGGATATAAAATAAGAATTGCAAGTTTTGGTGTCGCTAGGCGAAAAATAAATCCATAAAAAAAGCTCCATATTTCTATGAAGCTTTTCTAGTGGCGGGAGATGTTGAAATAACTACCTTCTTTTTTGAGGATTATTATTCTATTTATATGTGCTCAAATCTAGATTAAGAATAGTGCCTACTCTGCTAAACTCTTCATTAATCTTTGCATTCAAGATGAGTTGTTCGTTATTTATAGGATGGTTAAAAATTAACTGATGTGCATGAAGCATCATTCCTTTTAGGTCATAATTCTCCAGCCATAATTTATTTTGTTTGTTGCAACCATGTGGGCGACTTCCTAGAATAGGATGAAAAATATGTTTGAAATGTTTCCGTAATTGATGCATACGACCTGTTTCAGGAATCGCTTCTACCAAACAATATCGTGACGTTGGTTTGCTGTTGAATTCTAGTTCGATTTCAGTATTTTGCAAACGATGAAAGTAGGTTATTGCATTTTGTTTAATATCATCATCATTGGTTAGATCATAATCTATCGTTAGTTCTTCGGGTGACCAACCACGTAAAATGGCTAAATACTTTTTTTCGACTTCGCGTGTGGCAAAACGATCATTCATAATTTTTAAAACCTCTTTATCCAATGCAAATAACAAAACACCAGATGTTTTGCGATCTAACCGATGAATAGGGTATACGTGTTGTCCACCTATTTGATTTCTCAATTCTTGGATGGCATACACTTTGGCGTCGCGCGCATAAAATGATTTGTGAACCAATAATCCGCTTGGTTTATTAATGGCAATAATATATTCGTCTTGGTATAGAATTTCTAACATTTGGCAAAAGTAAAAGATACGTTAACAATTAATTGTATTCTTTTTTTATATAATCCTCAACTTTATAAATTGATCCATAAAAGTCCTAACTGCATAGCAAAAAAAAAGCTCCAGATTTCTCTGAAGCTTTCTTAGTAGCGGGAACAGGACTCGAACCTGTGACCTTCGGGTTATGAGCCCGACGAGCTGCCTACTGCTCTATCCCGCGCTGTGTGTTTTGCAATCTTGGTTGAACCTGTGTCCGCCGTGGCGGATATGAGCCCGACGAGCTGCCTACTGCTCTATCCCGCGATGTGCGTTTGTAATCTCAATAGAATTAACTTAGTAGCGGGAACAGGACTCGAACCTGTGACCTTCGGGTTATGAGCCCGACGAGCTGCCTACTGCTCTATCCCGCGTTGTTTCGGGTGCAAAGATACACATAAATCTTAGATTTACAATACGTAATTTTAAAAAATGTTTTATTTCGTCTATTCACTTGATATGACTACCTTTGCGGCATTAAAATTAAAGTAAATGTCACATAAAGCAGGTTTTGTAAATATTATTGGGAATCCGAATGTTGGGAAATCAACATTGATGAATGCCTTTGTGGGGGAAAGGTTGTCTATTATCACCTCTAAAGCACAAACAACTCGTCATAGAATCCTTGGAATTGTCAATGGAGAAGATTTTCAGATGGTATTGTCTGATACTCCTGGAATCATCAAACCTGCTTATGAGATGCAAGAATCGATGATGAACTTTGTCAAATCGGCTTTTGAGGATGCTGACGTTTTAATCTATATGGTGGAAATAGGGGAGCAGGATTTGAAAGACGAAGCTTTTTTTAATAAAATCATCTATGCTAAAATTCCTGTGTTGTTATTGTTGAATAAAATTGATAATTCAAATCAAGAACAGTTAGAAGAGCAAGTGGCTTTTTGGGCTGAAAAAGTGCCTAATGCCGAGATTTTCCCAATATCAGCCTTAAAGAATTTCAATGTGCCAGAAGTTTTTGGACGTATTTTGGAATTGTTGCCTGAATCACCTCCTTATTATCCTAAAGACCAGTTGACAGATAAACCAGAACGTTTTTTTGTTAATGAAACCATTCGTGAGAAAATCTTATTGAACTACAGTAAAGAGATTCCGTATGCAGTAGAGATTGTAACTGAGGAATTTGTAGAAACAGATGCGATTATCCGTATTCGTTCTCTTATTATGGTAGAGCGCGATACCCAAAAAGGAATCATCATTGGACATAAAGGAGCGGCTTTGAAAAAAGTAGGAATGGAGGCTCGTGAGGATTTAGAAAAATTCTTTGGTAAACAAATTCACATCGAATTGTATGTGAAAGTGAATAAAAACTGGAGAAGTAACGCGAATATGTTGAAGCGTTTTGGGTATAATCAATAATTTGCCGTAGGGACAGGTCGCGACCTGTCCGTACAGATGAAAAATGCGACCTGTCCGTACAGATGGGATTTGTAACGAAATGCCCTAGCCCTGATAGAAGCGGCATCCTTTTATGTTTCGCCTTAGCGAACATAAAAGATAGAGCGGATAGCAGGATTAGCTCCAAAATAAATTTAAAAAATCTAGCAATTGCGTAGCTTAGTGACTTAGCCACTTTTTTGACTACCTTTGCAAAAAGTTAAAATAAGCATGACAAATAATATTGTTGCCATAGTAGGAAGACCAAATGTAGGGAAATCGACTCTTTTTAATCGTTTGATTCAAAGAAGAGAGGCGATTGTTGACTCGGTTTCGGGGGTTACACGTGATAGAAATTACGGAAAAAGTGAGTGGAACGGAAAGGAATTCTCTGTAATTGATACGGGTGGATATGTACGTGGTTCTGACGATGTGTTTGAAGGAGAGATTCGCAAGCAGGTAGAATTGGCCATTGACGAAGCTGATGTGATTATTTTTGTGGTGGATGTTGAGGAAGGAATTACTCCAATGGATGATGCTGTAGCGAAGTTGTTGCGTAAAGTAACCAAGCCAGTGTTGTTAGCCGTGAACAAAGTAGATAATGCGATGCGTGAAAAAGACGCGGTAGAATTTTATAATCTTGGTTTAGGTGAATATTACACTTTTGCGAGTATTTCAGGAAGTGGAACAGGGGATTTATTAGATGCTTTAATCGAAGCTTTTCCTGAAAAACCAGAGGTAGAAGATGTGTCAGACTTGCCACGTTTTGCCGTTGTAGGACGTCCGAATGCTGGGAAATCTAGTTTTATCAATGCATTGATTGGTAAAGACAGATATATTGTTACTGATATTGCAGGAACAACTCGTGATGCGATTGATACAAAGTTTGACCGTTTTGGGTTTGAATTTAACTTAGTGGATACAGCGGGAATTCGTCGTAAGGCTAAGGTAAAAGAAGACTTAGAGTTTTACTCGGTGATGCGTTCTGTGCGTGCTATTGAGCATGCGGATATTTGTATTTTGATTATCGATGCGACTCGTGGTTTTGAAGGACAGGATCAAAGTATTTTTTGGTTGGCCGAAAAAAACCGAAAAGGAGTAGTGATTTTGGTAAACAAATGGGATTTGGTCGAAAAAGACACCATGTCAACACGTGATTACGAAGAGAAAATCCGAAAAGAATTGATGCCTTTTACCGATGTGCCTATTTTGTTTGTTTCGGCATTAACCAAACAACGTTTATTGAAAGCGCTTGAGGCTACAGTAAAAGTATATGAAAACCGTCAACAGCGTATTGCAACTTCAAAATTCAATGAGTATATGTTGAAAATAATAGAAGCTTATCCGCCGCCAGCGACTAAAGGGAAGTATGTGAAAATAAAATATTGTATGCAATTGCCATCACCAACACCTCAGTTTGTGTTTTTTGCCAACTTGCCGCAGTATGTTAAAGAACCGTATAAACGTTACCTAGAGAATAAGATTAGAGAAAATTGGGATTTTTCAGGAGTGCCAATAGATATTTATATCAGAGAAAAATAAAGTTAAAATCCCGAGTTCATCGGGATTTTTTTATGGTTTTAAGTTGTTGTAGCGTTTAAAGGAAAGGACTCAATCTGTTTCTTCGTTGTCTAGAGTTTTTATTTCATGGTCTTCGTACCAATCCTTAAAAGTTTTGGTTGTGGTGTAATTGTCTGTCAGGACAGTATAGACCATAAAAGGAATCAAAAATACACCAATAATGTGCATACCGATTATAATTCTCAAAGAGATGTCCGTTTGATTTAAGCCAGCAAATATAAAGACATATGCTGTAGTAAACCATACGAGTTTAATAGCAAAATTTTTCATGACTTTATTTTCTCTTAAAGTTACAGGGTTTAATTTAGAATATGAGTTAAAGTATTGATAATTAATCTGTAATGGAGGAGTTGTGAATATTGAGAGTTTGGATTTTGTTAATTGAATTTTAGCTTTAAGAAATACACTCATACGGATAATGTTAGGAATGTAATAATTAATGCCTTTTTACCGTTGTTGAAATATAATTAAATAATCCAATTCGGCTTCTACGTTTGTAGTCAATCAGTATTTAATCACTGAGTAAATTCTATTTTGGTTAAAAGTTTTTTTTGAATTAAACCTTTTGCAATTTATGTTGTCATAAAATACTATTATTATAACAAAACCATGTTCAAGAACCATTTTATATACATTTTTCTGTTTTTTACTTTCGCCACTTTTGCGCAAGATAGCTATACTATTCAAGGGCAAATTTTAGATATTAATACCCAACAACCCTTAGAGTCTGCAAATGTATTTTTCTCGGCCAATAGGGATTCTTTAAAATTAGGCTCTACAACAACAGATAATAAAGGGCTTTTTAAAATAAGATTGAAGAAATACGAGAAGCCAGTATTCTTTAATGTCTCTTTTGTAGGTCATGAAAATTACAGAGACGAGTTGTCAGGGATAGTTGAGAATAAGGATTTTGGGGCTATTTATCTATTTGGAACCGAAAATGTTTTGAATGATGTGATTATCAAATCGGCTGCTCCGCCTATGGTAGTAAAACAAGATACGTTAGAATATAACGCTTCCTCTTATAAAGTAAGACCTGATGATAATGTAGATGCCGTGCTAAAAGAATTACCTGGATTTCAGTTTGATGATGAGGGTAAAATCACAGTTAATGGTAAAGAAGTTACACAGATTTTGGTCAACGGAAAGGCGTTTTTTGGAAAGGATGGAGCGATTGCATTGCAAAATTTACCAGCTGATATTATCAATAAAATTCAAGTTTCTGACTTTAAAACAAAGAAAGAAGAGCTGGCGGGCGAAGATGCAGCTTCTGATTTTTTAAGTATCAATTTGACTATTGACGAAAAGAAAAATAAAGGGTATTTTGGGAAATTTCTTGGAGGTTATGGTACTGATGATCGGTATGAAGGGAGTTTTTTGTTGAATCAATTTGACCAAAAACAGCGTATTAGTGCTGTAGGCTCTGTTAATAATATCAATTTATCAGGGTTTTCGATAGACGAAGCATTTGGTGATGATAAAAATAAAGGAAGCAATGATGTAGGTGTTGCTATTTCGAGAAAAGGAATTACCCAATCGAATTTAGCTGGATTGAATTACTTTAATGAATGGTCGGATAAGTTAGAAACCACAGGTGATTACTCTTATAATAATAGTATCAACAAAAATAAAAAAACATCAACTTTACAGCGTTTTTTGCCTACAGGAAATTTAGTTACTCAATCGGATTCCGAAGCAAGAATTGAGAACAACAATCACAAAGTTAATTTCGAATTAAACTATAAACCAACTAATACTACTCAGATTTCGTTTGAGCCAAGGTTGAGAAAATCAAATTATGAAAATGAAGGAAAGTCTTTCAGTAGTACAACTGATGGTGATGGAGTTTTGCTAAATGAGAATAAAGGAACAACGCTGAAAACTACAAATGGGATTAATTTTGATAACCAAATTAATGTCAATAAGAATTTTCAGAAAAAACGTAGAAATTTAAATTTGTCGATAACTAATAATAATTCAGATAATGAAAATATAGCCTTCAATAATTCAACTACAGAATCATTTAAAACAGGAAATATTATCTTGCGTAATCAAAAGAATGATAATCAAATAAAGCGTGATTATTATTATGTAAGTGCCGAATTTACGGAACCAGTTTCTGATGTGCTACGTTTTAGAGTGGGTGCCGATTACCGTTGGGATAACAAAGTGACGGATGAAAAAACTTTTAATTTTGATGAATCCTCTAATTCTTATTCTCTTTTCAATGATAGACAGTCCAGTTATGTGGCTTCAAAGCAACATGCAATTGCACCTAAGATGGGAGTTTTTTATGATAATAAAGTCTTTTCTTTTAATATTCGAAATAATACCTTCTTAGTCAATTATGATAACTTGTCGATGTATTTGGGTAAGGAGACGAATTTGAAAGCAAATTATTTTATACCTGAATGGCATACGCAGTTGAAGTATAAAATAGACCGTTCTAATTATGCATTGATGAAATATGATTATAGAGTAAATCTGCCAACGGCTTACCAGTTATTGCCTGTTTTGGATATAAGTAGTACAGTAAATACCGTGATTGGTAATCCTGATTTGGATCCAATTAAAAAACACCTTTTCAATTTTAGTTTTAGAAACTACAATGTCAAAAAACGTTCGGGTTATAGTATTTATATGAAAGCGGATATTATTGATAGTGATATTATCTCGACCCGCGTATATGCTGAAGATGGTACAAGTCAAACTACTTTTGCTAATATTAATGATATTTACAATGCTTCCTTAGGCGCAAATTGGAATAATTATATTAAAAAAGAGGGAGATACTTATCGCTATGGTTTAGGATTTAATACGACATACGGACTTGATAAAGGTTTTGTGAATAATGTGTTTTATGATGCTAACACGTTGTCTATTGCTCCTAAGGTTTATTTGTCCTATAACTATGGTAAGGTTTTTAATATTGCTCCTTCTTATAGTTTTTCATATAATGAATCAAAGTATAAAAATTATTCCATCGACTCTCGTTCAAATGTTATCCATAAAATGAATCTAAGGACAACAAATTATATTGTTGAAAATTGGGTTTTAAGTAACGACTTTGGTTACAATTACAACTCCAATTCAGGAGGAGCGTATAAGAACGATTTTTATTTATGGAATATGAGTTTAGGTTATACGTTTTTGGATAAAACATTGACGGCACGATTGAAAGTCTACGATGTCCTAGATCAAAATCAAGGGTATTCAAGGTCTATTACAGATACTTCAATACGAGATGAGGAAAATACCGTTTTGAAGCGTTATGCGATGTTCTCTTTAATTTACAAGGTAAAGAATTTTGGAGGGCTAAAAGAAATTCCTAACTCCAAATCCGATTCTAAAAAAGATAGTAAAGAGAAGGATCGTGATAGAACAGAGGGGTGAAAGTTTTGAAATGGTTTTTAGTTAAAGGCTGTTTTGAATAATTTAGGAGTAAATTTTGCCTGTACATAAACCCAATTAGGGATTTTGGTAGCATCTCCTGATTTTTTTATTGCTGTCATAGTTTCTGTTGGCAACGCAAAAGAAAATCCGGTTTCGATATGTGTATAGCTATTTGGTTTGTAGCTAAGCATTAAATCATGTTCATATCCCATGTATTTTGTAAGTTCTTGATTGGTTGCAGTAACAGCAGTTTTTTGAGTGTAAAACAAATGGCTGTTAGAGCTTATTTCCAATTTTGGGCTAATTGTTTTTGATATAAATAAATAAGGGTTTGTTAATCCTGAATTATTTAAGTCTGTTGGGAATTTGATAAAGAAATCCATAAATCCATTAAAGCGGTGAGCAACTCCGTATAGCGGCACAAAATTATGATCAACAGTTTCAACAGTACCTCTATCGCCACTTAAAATTTCAGCTCCCAAACGTATTGTTAGACTTTTAGGGATAGTATATTTGATTTCGGGTTGCAGGTACCAAGCTTTAATTGTTTTGTCTGTAGTATTTCGACCAGATTGAAGATATCCGCTTGTAGTAGTGTACCAATTCCCTTGGGTGTACTCTAAACGACCTCCATAAGTTAGTCTCCACAATATTTTCTCGGTATCTGTTTTACTTTGATAACCATCTGCAGCTACAATTGTTGTTCCTGTAAATTTGGGTGTGAATTCATATTTTGCATAATTTACTGCAAGTGCTTTGTAACTAGACCATGTACTTGGAGTTGCATTTCCAGGGGTAAGGCTCAATTGTGTAGGAGTGAAATCTGTGCCAGATTGACGTTCAGCTGTTTGGTTGAAGGATCCAATTAGTTCAGAAATCAATTTTCCTTTGTTGTATTTAAAATTAATAGCATCATAGGTGTTACCATTTACCCTCCATTCATTTTCGGCAAAAAGGCGTTGATTATCAATTGCAATCCGTTGACGACCTATTCTAATTGAAAAATTAGGTGTAATTGTTGGTTCTATATAAGCTTCAAATAACTGAATCGTTCCGTCTAATCCTCTTGGATCGCGTGATCCCCAAATACGTGCATCTTGTAATGATAGAAAAGCATTTAATGAATTGGCTTGTTGATAACTGAAATTTAATCTGCTGCGTTGATTAACAAAGGCCGCAGGAATAGAAGAACTAGTAGGGATGTTTCCATAGCCATCTCTATATTCAAAACGATTTTTAATTTGTAAGTCAACTTGAAATATTTTGTCTTTTGGTTTTGCTTGTTGATTGAATGCGTAATCAGCACGAATAGAATCGGCTTCCTTTTGTTTGACTAGTCCTTTTTGTATTAATACTTTAAGGATATCGTCTGCTGTTTGCGCATTTGCCGTTCCTAGTTTTAGGATAGTCACCAAAATAAAGAGGAAATGTTTGATTTTCATTTGTCTGTTAAAAAGATTTCGGATGCAAATATATAATTAATTCTATATAATTAGTAGAGTTTAAGAAAAAATAATTTTATTTTTTAATTAATGAACCAATAGTGATGCCTTGCATGGCTTTTAATGTTTCTTCACGAATAGTTACTAAACCATGTCTTAAGGCACATTCAGTCTCACTTGTACAGTCAGAACAAGGTTCGTAAAAATTAAGGGAAGCGCATGGGAGTAAGGCGATAGCACCGTCAAAAAGACGGTGAATATCTGCCAATGTAATTTCGTTTTTGGGTTTTATTAGGTAATAACCACCGTATTTACCTTGTTTGCTACCGACAAAATGGGCACGTTTTAAGTCTAGTAAAATTTGTTCCAAAAATTTTTTTGGAATAGAAGCACCTTCTGCAATTTCTATAGTACGGGCGATATGGCTAGCATCTTTTTCAGCAAGAAATAATAAAGCCTTTAAGGCGTATTTAGATTTATGAGAAAGCATTTAATAAAGTGTTTATACAAATATAAGAGTAAATCGATATAATCAAAAAAAAGTTACCAACTTCCACCAGAACCACCGCCAGAGAATCCTCCGCCGCCAAAACCTCCGCCGAAGCCACCTCCGCCACCAAAACCACCTGATGAACCTCCGCCAAATCCGCCTCCGCCACCGCGACCTAAGCTGCTTAACAGGATAACATCAAGTAGGCTAGGGCCACCGCCACGATTACCAGAGTTACCACCGCTTCCTCCACCTTTATTTTTTGATGCTAGGATGATGATAAAAATGATGATAATGATAAATGGAAGTATTGGAAAATCTTGTTCTTTGTTTTGTTGTTTTCTTTCTCCTTTGTATTTTCCTTTGAAAACCTCAATAATAGCATCGGTACCTTTGTCGAGACCGTTATAATAACTTCCGGCTTTAAATTCAGGAATGATAATGTTTCGGGTGATTTCGCCACCTATACCAGCTGTTAATCGGTCTTCGAGTCCGTAACCTGGGGAAATCCAAATTTTTCTTTCGGCTTTCGCCAATAAAATAAGTACTCCGTTATCATCTTTTTTAGTTCCTCCAATTCCCCATTGGTGTGCCCATTTTGGAGTTAGGATTCCTATATCTTCGCCTTTTAAGCTTTCAATAGTAATAATGACAATTTGGGTTGTAGTGGTGTCAGAATAGCGAATGAGTTTTTCTTCCAGTTGTGCCTTTTCAGTACTACTCAGCACATTGGCATAGTCATAAACAGAGGTTTGGAATTTAGGTATTTCGGGAATGGTAAATTGCGAAAAAATCGCATTGGTTATCAAAAAAAGAGCAAGCAGAAAAGTATATTGAATAATCCCTTTGGAATTTGAGTATTTCATTTTTGGAATTTTCATTAGTTATCCTTTTGATATTTCGTTTGATAATTCGTTTGTGTTGTCTTCATGGTAAGGAAAGTATTTTTGTAGTTGTTCACCAGCTCTGGTGACACCGTCAATCAATCCTTGTTTGAAGTTTCCAATTTTGAATTGGGATGCCATAGCATCTTTGGTACAATCCCAAAAATCATCAGGTACAACATCGTTAATTCCTTTGTCGCCACAAATCACAAAATGATGATCATCAACGGCAAGATAAATCAAAACGCCATTTTTGAGTTGGGTAGCATCCATGCCTAAGTTATGAAAAACTTCCAAAGCTCTATCATAAGGTTTTTTTGAAGTTGTTCTCTCGATATGAATTCGAATCTCGCCAGAAGTTTCTTTTTCAGCTAAACGAATGGCTTCTACAATTGCTTCTTCCTCTTCTTGGGTTAAAAAATCTTCTACTTTTGACATGCAAAGGAGTTTTAGTTTCAAGTGTAAATACACTCAAAATTAGAATAAATATTTTTTACCATTAAGAAATTAAGAGTGTTAAGTTTGATGTATCTTAATGTTACTTAATCTCTTAATGGTTATTTTTTTCAATGTTTTGAAAGATTTTAATTTTGATTTCAAAGATGTATTTCTGAAATCAAAAATCGTTAATCAAAAATCAAAAATCTTTTTTAGAATTTTACTTCTACTGGTTTTTCAGCACCTTCAACGGCATTGAAATACGCTTTTTCTTGGAATCCAAACATGCCAGCAAACAATGTGTTTGGGAAGGTTTTAATATGAGTGTTGTATGGTTTTACAGATTCGTTAAAACGTGTTCTAGCTGTCAGAATTTGGTTTTCAGTACTAGCCAATTCGTCTTGTAATTTCAAGAAGTTTTGGTTGGCTTTCAAATCAGGATATTGCTCTACGGTTACCAATAAGCGTGACAACGAACTGCTTACGCCACTTTGCGCTTTGTTAAAAGCTTCTAATTGCTCTGGAGTAATATTGGTTGGGTCAACAGTCGTTTGAGTTGCTTTAGCACGAGCTTCGATTACTGCGGTCAAAGTGCTTTTTTCAAAATCAGCTGCTCCTTTAACGGTGTTCACTAAGTTTCCAATAAGGTCATTTCGTCTTTGATAAGAAGTTTGTACATTTCCCCAAGATTCTTCAATATCTTGATTTAATGTTACGGCTGTATTGTTAATTCCTTTAACCCAGCTGTAACCTGCAAAAATAATTACTGCAACAATAATCCAAGGTAAAAATTTTTTAAAATCCATGTTATTTATGTTTAATTGTTTATTTGTTTAACTGTTTATTTGCTTATTTGTAATATTAAAGTTCGTTTTTAATATTAGTTAACTGTGTTTTTATGGCTTCCAGTTTTCGAATGATTTCAAATTTGTCCAAGGTTTTCTTTTGTCCTTCTTTCAAATGTGTTTTGGCGCCTTCAAGTGTGAAACCTCTTTCTTTAACCAAATGATAGATTAGTTGTAAGTTGGTTACATCCTCAGGAGTAAACATTCTATTGCCTTTGGCGTTTTTCTTTGGTTTCAAAATATCAAACTCACTATCCCAAAAACGTATTAGGGAAGCATTGACATTAAAGGCTTTGGCAATCTCGCCAATGCTGTAATATCGTTTGTCTTTAGAAAGTTCTATGTGCATCTTTAATTTTTGTTTCAGGTTTAACGTTTCAGGTTTTTTCCTGCAAGGTATAAAATCTGTTTTTTAATTTCAATGTTAATAATATAAGGTATTCCTAAATTTTAAATCTCAAATCTCAAATTCCAAATTCCAAATTCCAAATCCCAAATCTGAAATCCTTAATCCAACGATTGATTCTCTTGATTTGCTAATTTAGAAATCGCCACATATTCCACCGCCGAAATATTACCGTAATAAAAATTCAGCGGATTCACCACTTTACCATCTTTATGTACTTCGTAATGCAAATGCGGTGCTTCTGAACGGCCTGTGCTGCCAACAAAGCCTATCACGTCTCCTCTTTTTACATTTTGTCCCGCTCTACAATTGTATTTGCTTAGATGGGCATAGAGCGTCTCATATCCATAACCATGCCTAATCACCACATGATTGCCATAACCTGAAGCATTGGCATTTGCCTGGGCAATACTTCCGTCGCCAGTAGCGTATATTGGAGTGCCTTGTTTGGCTGTAAAGTCCATTCCTTCATGCATTTTGCGTGCTTTGGTAAAGGGATCGGTGCGATATCCGAAACCTGATGCCATGCGTTTTAGATTTTCATTTCGCACTGGCTGAATGGCAGGAATGGCAGCCAATAATTTATTTTTCTCCTTCGCAAGTTTCAAAATTGCGTCCAAAGACTTCGATTGAACTGTCAATTGTTTGGCTAAAACATCTACTTTTTTGGTAGTACTCAAAACTAGTTTGGTATTGTCATACCCCTGTAATTTTGCATAACGCTCAGGGTCTTTAATACCTGATTTTCGTTCTTCAGTGGGAATAGGTGAGATGTTAAAATAGGTGCGGTACAAGTTGTTGTCGCGGTCTTCAATAGCGGCTGTTACCTCGTTTAATTCGTCAATTCGTTTGTCTAAAAGGTCATAATTCAGTTTTAAATTTTCAATCTGACGCATTAACAAACGGTCTTTTGGGGTGTCAAAATAAGGCGTGTTCAATAAAGCCACAAAACATAAAAAACCAAATAAAGCCGAAGCCACCAAAAACAACATCGCATAAGCTATTTTGTGTCTTTTTTTGGTTTTAATTTTTCGATAAGCCAGATTTTCAGAATCGTAATAATATTTTACTTTCGCCATATTTTAAAATACCCTATTTTTGCACGTCCAAAAAGGTTAGTTGAACAAATTTAATAAATGTTTCATTCGTACCACTGCTTTTTTCGGAATAAAAAATAATTAGTGCCTATTCCAGCTATCCGTTGCAAGTTCTCGTTTAGCAATCTTTTTTTCTACGCTGTTGCAGGAGCTTCCTCCGGTCGCTCTGCACCATCAAGAAAAAAATAGATTGCCTAAACTCAAAGCTTTCCACTGCTATCTGGGGCAAAAAAAAATAATAATCAAATAGTTAAAGTTGGTTTAAACGTTGAAAACTTTAAACCTTAAACTTTAAACAAATTTTAATAAATGAAATCACAAGACATTCGCAAAGCGTATTTACAATTCTTTGAAAGCAAAGGGCACTTAATTGTTCCTTCGGCACCTATAGTATTAAAAGACGATCCCACCTTGATGTTCAACAACTCAGGAATGGCACAGTTCAAAGAATATTTTTTAGGAAACGCCACACCTAAAAGCAATCGTATCACCGATACGCAAAAGTGTCTTCGTGTTTCAGGAAAACATAATGACTTAGAGGATGTAGGTTTTGATACTTATCACCATACCATGTTCGAAATGTTAGGAAACTGGTCTTTTGGTGATTATTTCAAGAAAGAAGCTTTGCCTTGGGCTTGGGAATTCTTGACCGAAGTTTTAAAATTAGACAAAGACCGTTTGTACGTTTCCGTTTTTGAAGGAAACGAAGCGGAGAATGTGCCTTTTGACCAAGAAGCTTTCGATATTTGGAAACAATTTGTTCCAGAAGATCGCATCATTTTAGGAAACAAAAAAGACAACTTCTGGGAAATGGGAGACCAAGGACCTTGCGGACCTTGTTCTGAAATTCATATCGATTTGCGTACAGATGAAGAAAGAGCCGAAGTTTCAGGTTTCAGTTTGGTAAATGCGGATCATCCACAAGTAGTGGAGATTTGGAACAACGTATTTATGGAATTCAACCGTAAAGCCGATGGTTCTTTAGAAAAATTACCAGCACAACACGTAGATACCGGAATGGGATTTGAGCGTTTGTGTATGGCAATGCAAAATGTAACCTCAAATTATGATACTGATGTGTTTACGCCACTAATCGAAAAAGTGGAGCAAATTACAGGATTGAAATACGTACGGACAGGTCGTGACCTGTCTATACAATCCAACATCGCCATCCGTGTGATTGTGGATCATGTGCGTGCCGTAGCCTTTGCTATTGCTGATGGACAATTGCCATCAAACACTGGTGCAGGTTATGTAATTCGTCGAATTTTGCGTCGTGCTATTCGTTATGGTTTTACCTTTTTGAATACCAAAGAGCCATTTATCTTTGAATTAGTAGCCGTTTTGGCAGACCAAATGGGAGAGTTTTTCCCAGAAATCAAAAAACAACAAACCTTGGTTACCAATGTCATTCGTGAGGAAGAAGCATCTTTCTTGAGAACCTTAGATCAAGGGTTGCAATTATTAGAAAATGTAGTGGCTGAAACCAAAGGAACTGAAGTTTCGGGGGTGAAGGCTTTTGAATTATATGATACTTTTGGATTTCCAAAAGACTTGACCGCTTTGATTTTGAAAGAAAAAGGAATGTCATTCAACGAAGGGGAGTTTGAAGCTTCGATGCAAGCACAAAAATCACGTTCTCGCGCGGCTTCTGAAGTTTCGACTGATGACTGGAAAGTGCTAGTAGAAGGAAATGTAGAATCTTTCGTAGGATACGACCAAGCAGAAAACGAAGTAAAAATCACCCGTATTCGTAAAGTAGATTCTAAGAAAGATGGGGTGATGTACCAAATCGTTCTTGATGCTACGCCTTTCTATCCAGAAGGTGGAGGTCAGGTTGGTGACAAAGGTACCTTGGTTTCGGCTAACGAAACGATTGAAATCATCGATACCAAAAAAGAAAACAACTTGATTTTGCATTTTGCAAAACAATTACCAGAAAATATTAATGCAAGTTTTGTTGCTAAGGTAAATACAGATTTGAGAGCTTCAACGGCTAAGAATCACTCGGCGACTCACTTAATGCACCAAGCGTTGCGTACTATTTTAGGAACGCATGTGGAGCAAAAAGGGTCATTGGTAAATCCAAACTATTTGCGTTTTGACTTTTCACACTTTTCAAAAGTGACTGATGAAGAGCTGCAACAGGTAGAGGATTTTGTAAATGAAAGAATTCAAGAGCAATTGCCATTAATCGAGCGTCGTAGTATTCCAATCCAACAAGCGTTAGACGAAGGAGCGATGGCATTGTTTGGTGAGAAATATGGCGACAATGTACGTGCGATTAAATTTGGTAGCAGTATGGAATTGTGTGGAGGAATCCACGTAAATAATACAGCCGAAATTTGGCATTTCAAAATTGTTTCTGAAGGAGCGGTAGCAGCAGGAATTCGTCGTATGGAAGCGATTACAAGTCAAGCGGTAAAAGATTTCTATGCTTCACAAGAAAATTTGTTGGGCGAAATCAAAGCTACTTTGAAGAATCCGCAAGATACTATCAAAGCGGTAGTAGCATTGCAAGACGAAAACGCGAAACTGAAAAAGCAATTAGAAGCCTTGTTGAAAGACAAAGCTAAAAACATGAAAGCCGAATTGGCTCAAGAATTGCAAGAAGTAAACGGAATCCAGTTTTTAGCCAAACAAGTGGATTTGAATCCTGAAGGAGCAAAAGATTTGGCTTACGAATTAGGAAATCTAGGAACTAATTTGTTCTTGGTCTTGGCTACAGCCGACGAAGGAAAACCAATGTTGACTTGCTATATTTCGAAAGAATTAGTAGCTGACAAAGGGTTAAACGCAGGACAAGTAGTTCGTGAATTAGGGAAATGCATCCAAGGTGGTGGAGGCGGACAGCCGTTTTTTGCTACTGCAGGAGGGAAAAATATTGCGGGAATTTCAGAAGCATTAGAAAAAGCGATTAACTTTGTAAAGTAATCACTTTGAATATGTTATAATGGTTTTGGAAACTGTCTTTTCGGGAATACAAAAACAGTATAAAATTTTCACACTAGTTTTAATGCTATCTGTGCAAAGCGTTTATTGTCAAAGTAGAACAGAAAAATCCAAGGAAGAGCTCACTCAAAAATCGAGTACAAGAGATAGTTATAGGTATTCTATTGCTAACTCTTCGGCGGAGAGGGGTTTTTTTTCAGTGATTTTTGTAGATATTTTTGAATTTATTTTCATAGAATCATTAAAAGCCACCTTTATTGGTGATTATAATAATGAAAATCATTTATACAACTCAATATCAAAGTATCCATATTACAATGAAAATACAATAGGCAATTATACCAATCGAGATAGTATTACAAAGACTAGATGTCGTTTAGACCTTGAAAATAGGATTTTTTATAATACTAACAATTTATATGGGAATCATGTAAAGGTAAAACTAAGGCCTATTAAATATTTTTATATTGAGGGAAATTTACGGCATTTGTTTGAAAAGAATAGGATTAGTAATTATACGAGTACTCTTTTTGTCTCTGATTTTGCTATTTGTTATGATAGGATTCGAATGGAGAAATTTGATTTAGGCTGGCGAATAGGAGCGACTTATATAGGTAATGAAGTAAGGAAGATGGGATTTGCTTACGGAATCAATGCTAATTATTTTTTAAACAATACTATTAGTTTTTCGGGCTCAGCAAAATGGAGTGCTATAAATTTTGAACCTGTTAATTCCTATGAGTTGGTAAGTGTGTTTAATAGAAAAAAATACTTCTTTTCTTTTGGTTATGAACATTTAAAAATAGCGACTCCAACATATGATTTTGTCACATTTGGTTTAGGAACTTATTTTTAAATGTTGAAAAATAATACTAATTAGTAAATTGAATTGTGTTTTGTATCTTTGGCTTTTTAAAATGTAAATATAACGTTTTCAATAGGCTAGTAGCAATAGTAAATCTTTTAAATGAACAAGACTAAATATGTATTTTGGTTATTATCGGTTGTTTTCTTGGTTCTTGTATCTTGTACACACGAAGACCAAGATGATTCGATAAAATTTTTAAAAAGTATCGTTGAAACTACTGATGGAGGTAGCGTTAAAATAACTACTTTTTCATACAATGGTGCCGAAATATCGAGTATCGTTGACGATTCGACTATTAAAGAATTCAAATACAATCTTGGTCTCATTACCGCAATTGATATTACAAATAAGACGACTTCAGTTAAAACTACTGTGGAGTACTTTTATGAAAATGGAAAGTTGATACAGGTGAAATTAGCTGGAGATTATATGATAAATTATGTCCATAATTCTGACGGAACTATTTCATATGAAAAATTTGATATCAGTACTTTGAATTTGAAGGTTAAAATTCATCATGGTGTACTGACTTTCAAAAATGGTAATATCATCAAAGAAGAACGAGTTTTAGATAATCAAGCAGTGGGTGTTATTTCTAAATATAACGTCTATTATGATTACGATTATAAATTAAATCCGTTGCACAACATTGTTGGCTATGATAAATTATTGGATCATGAAGAGTTAATGTCGTCTAATAATTATCTTATCAGTACCGTAGAAACCAGTGTTGAAAAGGATGGACAAATTATTTCGTCAGCTAGTTTTTATAAAAATACGTTCCAATACGATAAGAGAAATTACCCTATTGAGAAGAATTCGTTGGTAAGTATTCCACACAAAGGCATTTCCTATAATTTGAAAACAACCTATCATTATTAACCCTACAATGGATTTCAGACTTCAAGTTCCTGTCTTAAAAAGTAAATTTCCTATTGATTATGATTCCAAAATACTATCACTAGGTTCTTGCTTTGCGGAGAATATGAGTCAGAAATTTGACTATTTTAAATTCCAAAATACAGTTAATCCTTTTGGGATTATTTTCAACCCTGTCTCCATTGAAAAATTAATCCAACGTACGGTTCGCAAAGACTATTTTACGGATAACGATGTTTTTTTTCATAACGATTTAGGGCATTGTTTTGAAGTGCATTCAGAATTGTCAAATCCTGATGAAGAAGAATTGATTAATCAATTGAATGGATTATTAGATGGATTTTATAACCAAATCACGCAAGCCACACATGTGGTAATCACTTTAGGGACCGCCTGGGTATATCGCCATATTGAAAGAAATACAATCGTGGCCAATTGCCATAAAGTTCCTCAAAAACAATTTACTAAGGAATTGTTATCTGTAGAGACTATTGTGAGTAGTATTCAAAGTAGTATTGATGTAATACAGTCTGTTAATCCAAATTGCAATTTCATATTTACCGTTTCACCAGTTCGACATATAAAAGATGGTTTTTTTGAAAACAATATAAGTAAAGCATCATTACTGCGAGCCATTTATGAAATAGTGAATACTGAACACTATAAACTGAATACTGAATACTTTTGTAGCTACGAAATCATGATGGATGAATTGCGTGACTATCGTTTTTACGCTCCAGATATGTTGCATCCAAGTCAAGTGGCGATTGATTATATCTGGGAACGATTCAAAGAAGCCACGATTTCTGAATCTTCATTTTCCGTGATGAAAGAGGTTCAACAGATACAAACCGCCTTATTGCATCGTCCTTTTAATCCCAATTCAGAGTCTCATCAGCAATTTGTTATCAAAAATCAAAAACGAATTGAAACTTTGACCCAAAAATATCCTTTTATGGTTTTTTAACTTTTGATTATGATTTTCTCAAAGGATTTTGTTTATTTGAAATTATGTTTTGATTAAAGTAATGCCTATGGATTCAAAT
This sequence comes from Flavobacterium sp. NG2, assembly GCF_034119845.1. NCBI lineage: Bacteria > Pseudomonadati > Bacteroidota > Flavobacteriia > Flavobacteriales > Flavobacteriaceae > Flavobacterium > Flavobacterium sp. NG2. The sequence continues at coordinate 1,554,330 of NZ_CP139420.1, forward strand.
ATACTTTACCTTAATTGTTTTGTCATATTTATATTATCATTAATTGTAGTCTCTATCCTTATTACCAAAAAAGAAAATCCCAAAGCAAGATTATCGTTCTGCTTTTTCTTTTTGAACATTATCTTAGTCTGTTTTTCTAATTTAATCACCTATTATTACGGCAATTATCATTTGGTATTCATTCAGTTTTCTATTTCTGGTTTTGCATTGTTGTACGGGCCTATGCTGTTGCAATACGTTTATTTTACTTTGGAACAAAAACTACCTAAATATTGGAGTTTAAACTATTGGATTGTATTATTGGTTTTTGTTGCAGGTCTATATTATTTATTTATACCTGACGAATTGCAAAAACAATATTTTGACGAAATGATTCAAGGAAATCATACGCCTACGGCAATTTTGAATAATTTGGTGTTGTTTCATTCCGTTTTTTATTTTATTTATCTACGAATATTTCTCAATAAATTTAAAGTGAGTGAGAACGATATCCAACTAACTTTAAGAAAGGAATGGGTTTCTGATTTTGTGAATTATATGATTTTCTGTAATGTGATTTTTATTTTCTATTACATAATCGCTACATTATTTTATGCTGAATATATTGTTTTTGGGGATTTAGTAATTGTTCCCATTATTATCTTGGCTATCTATTCATTTATTGTCATCAAAAGTTCTCAAAAGCATAAAGAAGCCGAATACAAATATGTTTTGTCACATATCGAAAATCAAAATGAATTGTTGCAACAACGTTTGTCTATTTCGAGAGATTTGCATGATAATATAGGTTCTCAGCTTACTTTTATCTTGTCCTCTGTTGAAAACATACAGTATGCGCATACCATTGAGGATGTACATTTAGGAACTAAATTGAATTCCATTAGTCAATTTGCAAAGGAAACCATCGTGGAATTAGGAGATACGGTATGGGCATTGAAGAGCAACGAAATGCTATTTGAAGATTTAGAAATGCGTATCAATGATTTTATAGCTAAAGCAAAAATGTCAAACGAAGCAATTCAGTTTAGTTTTGTGATTGACAAAAATGTAAGAAATAAAAAGTTGAGTTCCATTGAAGGCATGAACATTTATAGGGTGTTACAAGAAGCCGTTCACAACGCTTTCAAACACGCACAAGCAAGACAGATTACAATAACGGTTTCTGAAAAAGAAAACCAACTCCTAATTACCATTCAAGATGACGGAATTGGGTTTGACAGTGCTACTATTGTCAAAGGAAACGGATTGAATAATATGAAAAAAAGAATCCTTCAAATAGGAGGGCAGTTGATATTGGATTCTAATTCGCAAGGAACAAAAGTGGAAATTAGGCTCTGATTTTCCTCTTTTTATTTAAAAAATAGGGCAATTGCCTTATTTCCCATCAGCAATCATATTTAGAATTTTGTTTAAACTAATTTTAAATATGCCAATATGAAAACCTTTTTTAAAAAATTATTTTTTCTATTCCTGCTCACAGCCTTTCTAACTTCGAATGCTCAAACAATTAATGAGTTTAAGATTAAGAGTTTTGGAGGAACCAAACAATTAAAAAACAAACCTAAAAAAGTATTTGTAAACGATTTTGTGGTACATTATCAGTTTTACAATCAAAAAGAGAAGACTTCCAAAGGAGGAATGCTAGGAAGTGTACTGACGGGTGACGCCAAATCAAAACTTTTTTTAGGATTGGATAATTTAACCGAAGAAAATTTTAAAGACATTACCAATGATTTGTTTGCTGATTTTAAAAATCAATTGAAAACAAAAGGCTATGAATTTGTTGATGGGAAAAATTATGAAAAAACAGATGCCTTCAAAGGAAGAGAGCGCATAGAAAATTATCCCGTTTCTTATACCATTTTCCCAGGAGTAGCCTCTGTTCGTCCGAGTAATTATGCCTTTTATTCTTCAAACGAAAACTTCTTGAAAATGAATTACGGTTCTAAATTGTCCAAAGATTTGGATGATGCAGTGGTGGCCAATGTAGAATTGTTTGTGTTTTTTATTGAAGATAAAAACTCATGGGCTCAAAGAAATAAAAGTGCCAATATAAAAGTAGAAACACAATTGCGTATTGTTGCTTATGACAATGTCAAAGCCATCAATGAAAAAGAAATAAGCAAATTACAAGCCTTAACCATCGGGAAGAAAAAACAAGTGGATATTCCAGCACAAAGCCAAATTGACATCACTTGTGGACGTAACCCTATTGGAGGGTCGCCTGATGTTAGTTATATAGGAACGCTTAAAAATGATATTGTTATCGATGGAGCTTTCAAAACGCAAACTATTAAGAGTGAGGCAAAAAATGATGAAGATTACATAGGTACCAATACGGCTTTTGGGAAAGTGTATAGAGCCAACAATATTACGGTTTCTAACAGTTATGTTTTACCAGTGGATGTAGAAAAATATAAAGCAGGGGTGTTAAAAGGTGGAATAGCTTTCCTTAAATCACACATTGATGAAATGCTAAATTAAAACACCTAGATTTGATTTAAAAGCTGACTGAATGATAAAAAAGAGGTCAGCTTTTTTATTTTTAGGAATAGTGAAATTTCGTTATATGCAATTCAAAATGAATAGAATCCTTCCCGTTTTTATCTTAATGCCCCTACTATGGATTTTATGCTCCAATGTTTCCCAACCCGGAGTGTATAATAGTGGCGGAATGGCATTTACCATGTTGTTTCCCGAAGATTCATTGGCTTACAAAAAAATACAAATGCGGGAAGAGCGTATTTATATTCAGTTGTACAAAGGCTATGCTGTGGTCAAAGGAGTTTACCAAATGGTCAATACCTCTTCAGATAAGTTGAGTTTTAAAATGGGATATCCCATCAAAGGAATTTATCATGGTGGGGCAGTAGAAAGCAATGAAGTGAGTTTGGATTCGATTTATAAATTCAAAGTGAAGTCCAATGGCAATGAGCTGCCTATCCTTACACATCAATTTGATGATACGAATGAAGTAATGACGTTTGCAAACCAAAATTGGTTAACATGGCAGATGGATTTTTTGCCCCAACAAGAAAATGTAATTACGGTTTATTTCATTGTAAACACCAATAACGGACAGGTTGCAAGAGGGTATTCTAGAGATTATTTGAATGTGTTTACCTATCTCCTTGAATCAGGCAAAGTATGGAAACAACCTATAGAAAAAGCTACTTTTACCATACAATTGCGAGATGGTTTAAGTTACAAAGCTATTCGTGGCTTATCTGAACATTTTCAGTTTAAAAAAGCTTCTAATGCTCCGATACTCTTGGGAGGGTTAACAGCTTTTTCACCTTTGCCTAAAGATAATTTGGTTGTTACTTACGGTCATCAAATCGAAAATTTTGATTTCGAAAAGGTATTGGAAAAAGAAACTATTTTATTTGAGGCAATAGATGATTTTTCCAATCAAAAATTACCTTCCACTTTTGAAAAAATACAACCTCAAAGTCCTTATGAGGTATCATTTGATATTTGGTCAACTTTTCCGTTTATGATTATTATTTTAGGAATAATAGCACCTGTTGTTCTTATTGTAGTGGTTGTTTTTTATATTTTTAAGCAAATTTATAACCGTAGAAAATCCAAATAATAGTCTTAATTAATCTGCTTGGTATGAATAGCAATAGCTGTAATTTAGAGTTAAGAAACAAGTGGAAGTACCTATTGCTGCTTTTAGGTTTTTGGTGTCATGGAATTTTGGCTCAAGAAAAAATGCCTTTGCAACAGCTCAAAAAACAAGCGAATTATTGGATACAAAAAGCGAATGATTCCAGCGACCAAAACAACAATGAAGCGCTTGTTTATGCTAAAAAAGCATTGGCAATTTCTCGACAAATACCCAATGATACACTTTTGTCACAAGTATATAATACGTTAGCCAACGCTTACCAACACAAAACCTTATTAGATAGTGCTATTGTATTTCATAAACAAGCGTTGCAACTTCGTCAAAAAATAAACAGTCCATTAGAAATTGGGGACAGCTATAATAATTTAGGAATATGCAGTGAGTTTTTAGGTGATTTAAAAACTGCCTTGACGTATTATTTTAAGGCCTTGTCAATGTATGAACGTCAAGGCAGTCCAAGCAAGCAAGCGATGGTTTTGACTAATATTGGAATCGTTTATAAGGAACAAAAGTCGTATGCCAAAGCTTTGAACTACTACAAAAAAGCCAATGTTATATATACTAGTATTAACGATGATTTTGGGAAAACGGCAACCTATGGTAATATGGGTTCGGTATTGTTGAATTTAAAGCAATATGAAAAATCGATACACTATTCTGCTAAAGCATTTGAAGGATATCAAGCTTTAGGGTTCAAAAACTACCTTCCGTACCCAGTTTCGAACATGGCCATGGCGCTGGATAGTTTAGGGAATTATTCTCAAGCGGAAACTAAATTTAAAGAGGCTATACTTGGTCATAAAGAAACGGGTAATGCTTATGAAGTGGCGAATGTTTTGAATGCTTATGCCAAAAGTTTGTTGAAGCAAAAAAGATATACTGAAAGTATTCAACAATCCAATGAAGCTTTAGTGTATATTGAAAAGACAAATGCTGAAAAACTAAAAGTAGCCCAATTGCAAAACTTGTCTAAAGCTTATGCCGGCTTGAATAAATTTGATAAAGCCTATTGGTTTTCGCAACAATACAATGCGATTAAAGATACCTTATTTGAAAAAGAAAAAGCCAAAGCTGTTTTTGAATTGGAAACAAAATACCAAACAGCCAAAAAAGATGCTTTGTTAATTAAGTCTAAAAATCAACTCGCTGAACGTGAGCGCCGAATTAAAGAGAAAAACAAATTGTTTTATTTTGCTTCGGGCATGGCTTTTTTGTTAGGGTTGATAGGTTTTTTAGTGTACCAACAACAACGACTTAAAAACAAACAAATTATCAAAGAAAACGAATTAAAACAGGCGTTAATCAAAATTGAAAATCAAAACAATCTTCAGCAACAACGACTGGCGATTTCTAAGGATTTGCATGATAATATTGGCGCGCAATTGACCTTTATTATTTCGTCATTGGACAATTTGAAATATTTTGATTTTACTAAGGAAAAATTGTATTCCAAGTTTGATGCGATAGGTACTTTTACCCGTTCCACAATTACGGATTTGCGTGATACCATTTGGGCTATGAACAAGGAACACATCACCTTTGAAGACTTAAAAATAAGAACGACTAATTTTATTGAAGCGGCACGAACTTCTTTGATTGGTATCACTTTTTCATTCACACATCCTCCTCAATCAGAGGAAATATGTTTTAATGCTTTAATGGGTATTGATGTGTATCGAATTATTCAAGAAGCGGTGAACAATGCAGTCAAACATGCAAAAGCGACCCAAATTAGTGTTCGTTTTGAAAATAAAAATAACCAACTCGAAATCACCATTCATGACAATGGAACTGGTTTTGACACCACTATTATTGAAGCAGGTAACGGAATGCTATCGATGAAAAAAAGAGCTCGCGAAATAGGAGCAACATTACAATTAACGTCATCAGATACAGGAACCCGTGTTCAGTTGTGTTTGCCTGAACAATAGTCGAATGTGGTTTTTTATAGCACAACATAAAATGAATTCGAATACTCATTCCATAGCTACTTACTGTTCAATTGTCCTTATGACAGGATGTACCATTATGGAAATTATTCATAAACAAACCACTGTATTTTACATTTTGTACTTGTTTTGGTTTGACGAATTTATTCGGACTGTTTTTGATAGAATCGCTTACTATTCCAAAAAAGTTCCAACAGCTAATGCGGTTCAATTCCTTGGAAACAATAAAGAAAGGTTCTTTATGTTGGGTATTTATTTGGTGTTTATTATTGTCTTTTTTGGTGTCATTATTGATTGGAAAGAACTCGATTTGATAGGATTGAATTTTGAAATTTTTAGTTTTAAAAACCCTTATTTTAATGGGAGCCTATTCATTTTTACACTAAAAGAAGGCTTTCTTTTTTATACTAATTCGAAAGTAAGATACGCCAAAGATATTTTCTCGAACGGCATACTCACGCTGCATCTGTCTCTATTGCTAGGCATTTTGATTTGGTTTTTATCTGCTCAAAAATGGCAATTCATGGTCGAATATGCCAATGTTTTCGCGGTTATTCCTTTTTTGATTGTCAAAATTATCTTCGAACTAAAACTAAAAGAATAACTGTTTTTTGAGCAATATAGGGCAATTGCCTTATTTATTCGTGTTTCCTGTTTGGTTTATTTTGTGATATTCAAATAACCCATTATGAGAGCGATACGATACTTGTTTTTATTTTTTGTAGGTAGCACAATAGCCCAAAACGGTTTGTTTACTAACATACAATGGAGTACTAAATTAAAACCCATACTCAATAAAGCAGAAACCCATTGCTTGCTTTGGAACGGCTCTAGCTATGGTTTAATCTATGATTTGACAACAGGAGAACAAGTAAAAGAAGTTATCCTAACAGGCTTTACTAAGAGTAGCAGTTTTGAAGCTCTTGTTTTTGATTATAGAAATGACAAAGCCATTATAGCAGGTTGGGACAATAGCGAACTAAAACCAGACCATTATTTCTTATGGGATGAAGCCTCAAATTCTTTTTTTCCAGGCAATAATTTTGCAAAACCCAATCATGGAAAAATTATCGATTTGATAGGAGATGAAATAGTTTTTTGTTTTACGATTTATAAAAAAGATAGCAAGGGGCGTCTTGATTTAGACAAACCCGAACATAGTTTTGTGCAATTTTACAATTGGAAAACTAAAAAATGGCGTGAAACCAAATACGACTACGAATTTGCCGTTGCTATTCCGTCTAAGAATTTATTGGGCTTTAAGGAAAAAAACAAAATAAAATACCTTGATATAAATACGCTTTCTTTTTTGGATACCACGACTGATTCGTATGACAATATTATCACGCATTATCAAGATGGAAAGGTTTATGCTGCTAAATACAATAAAGGAATTGATAAAGTAGCCTTGCTAGATGAAAAGACCTTGACCACAGGGAAATTCAGCAAACCACCTTCAACAAATAATTTGGATTATTATTGGGGTGCTTTATGGAAATACCAAATCCAACTGTTGAAGACCGAAAATAAAAGTTTAAATGCTCAGGATGTCGATTTAGTAATCACCAATAAGCAAACCAAAGAGGAAAAGAAAGCAAGAATCACGGCGGGTAGTAAGGAAGAGGTAGCTTTACTTCGGGATAGAGTTGAAACAATCAAAAATGCCCGTTTGAATCAAACAAAGAATGATTTAGCTAAAAAATATGCCGGTCAAACAGCTGATTTTAAGGAATGGGAAATCAATTTTCAGGACTTGCCTAAATCCTACGTACATAATTATCAAAACGCCAAAGGAAGAGATATAACTAATTTAAAAATGTCTCGAAGATTGTTCTTAACGCCTAATACCACGGTTTATGCGATTGGTAGAATATTTCAATGTGAGGAATCCAAAACCTTTTTGGTGATGCTCAGAGGGCCTCAGGCAGAAGGAACCGAATCAGTTTATGCGGTGCTTAAAACAGACCATTATGGCAATAGATTGCAATACCAAATCGTTGCAAGAACCCTCAGCAATAATTTAGGATATATCCAGATGGATGATTTTTCCATTTCGACCTATCTCAATAACAATACAACCATTGATGTTACTGAGAATTATATGGGAGAAAAAAAGAAAAAACAGTATAAAATATATTGTCTGAATTAACGAATAAACGCATTTACAAAACAAACCTCTTTCAATTTCAACTCACAAAATAAAAACTAATTATGATGAAAAAAATACTACCATTAGCCTTGTTGTTAGCCATTACAACCACTTGGGCACAATCTAATTTTAACAAACAACCAGGAAAAAAAGAGTTTAAAAAAGGAATGGTTACTTACGAATCGTTTACAGATTCTAACGGTGCTGTATCGTACGGATTTAGAATAAACGGACTAATTGTAGGACCCAATATGGTGTTGCATACCAATGGGAAATCTTCGTTTGTAAATTACAATCTTAGTAGCCAAATGGACGGAACTTTAATTGAAATGGATAAAAATTCGGGGACGATAGATTTGATTACCTACAGAGATGGCGAAAAAGATGGTCCGTCGTTCAAAATAACCAATGGAAAACCGAGCTCAAGTCAGCAATATAAGAATGGTAAAATTGACCCAAAAGGTTTTAATCCACCACCTCCTGGAAAATATGCCTTGCAAAAAGGGGATGGAAAAACAGGTTTGACGATGGAAAAATACGATAAAAGTTATGCTTTAGGCTATTTTATTCACGGATACAGAAATTTTCCGATGATTCATGTATGGAATGATGGAGACTCTTATTACGGGCAATATATGTTTGGAGAACGCAGAGGGTTTGGCGTTTTTTTCTATAAAAACGGAAATAAATACGTAGGCTATTGGGATGAGAATTATAGAGAAGGACTTGGTTTTTTAGTGGATAAAAACGGAGTAGTCATTGAAAAAGGCTATTATGATGACGGAAAATTAGTAACTCCATTATAATTTCAATTCTATGATGTCTTTGAAAAAAATAGCGATTCTATTTGGATTTTTTTGGTCATTAGTCGTAAGTGCGCAAAATGATTTCAATGCTTTTTACAGCACTTATTTAGAAGGCTATAAATCCAATGATTTGTCAAAAATGAAATCCGGAAGCGAAGGCCTGATGGTTAATTTTTCGGATGAGTTTGCTGGCTTTTATCTGAACTCGTACTATCAAATCCTAAAAGGAGATTTGAATCAGGCGCAACTAGCCAATACTCAGGCAATGAACATTCAGCCTTTGATATCATATCCCTATTACACACAGGCCTATATTGACTATCTCAATGGCAATACAGCAACTGCCATGAAAAATTTAGAATGGGCTGCTCAGTTGTGTACCTTTCCTTCACCCAAAGACATTATTGATGATATCGAAAAAATTGAGGCCATTACAAAGAAAGATTTATCGGGACTGAAAAACCAATGGAACTCCTATTACCAAACGAATTTTATTCAGCCTAAAATAAATTCTGCCAATGCTTTAGACCAATGCGTAAACGGTATTTTGACTAAGGGACAAAAGTGTGACAATCTGGACGCTCAATTTGCTTATTTTTCGACTTTAAAAAATGCCAATCCGTTATTTCAAAAAATGCTGCCCTTACTTAAAGCGGTAACGTATTATTACGGAAGAAATACAACAGCCAGCATTAAACAATTTGAAACCTTTATCGAAGGCAGCAAAAACATTGCTCAATTATACTGGAAAAGAAGTTACGCACTACATTTTTTATCAACCATCAAGAAAAATTCCTTTGACAGCCGTGGGGCTTTGTTGGATATCAATGAAGCGTTAGTCGATTATTCAAAGTTGCATTTCCCTTCGGTACATCAGGCGTATATGCAAATGCATAAAATTAATGTGATAGGGGATGTAGGCAGTAATGTGGAGGAAAAAGTTCAAATGGCATATCAATTGGAACAAACCGCTAACAAAATCAACAATGATTATTATAAGGCTCGAGCCTATGGAGTCATTGGCGCTACCAATTTTTTTAGTCGTGACCCTGTTGAAAAACAAAAAGCCACAGATTATATTTTGAAAGCCTATAATCTGGCAAAGAAAATACAAGATGACGACTTGTCAAATTCGGTTAATACTAACTATGCGATGATTAAAGCCAAACAAGGCTTGTTTGCTGAAGCAGTGCGTTTGAACGAAGAGGTAGCTACTAATTATTTGTCAAAAAAACAATTTCAAAAAGCGCAAAACAACTACAACAACCTTGGTTTTGTTTTCTACATGCAAAAAGAGTATGCTAATGCGATTGTTCAGTTTGAAAAAAGCATCGATTTAATTGATAAAGTAAAAAAAGACTTGAATGCCAAGCAAAAGTTGGAATACATGAATGCTGTTTCGGGAACTTTTGAGGCGATGATGATGTGTCTAAAAGAAACCAATAAGGTGGACAAACTTTTTGAAATGCAAGAAAAAACAAGAAGTGGTTATCTTAAAGAATTGCTCAACATCAATACAAATTTTGCAACGATAAAGGATGCTCAGGATATGCTTACCAATGAGGAAGTACTGCTTACTTTTTCGATAGGTCGTCCTGGGGAAATCATTATTACGGCGATTACTAAAAACAAAGCCGAAATACGCTACAATTATCCTATTGAGAATTTAATTGCTTTAAAAAAGTTTTATACCGATCGCATCAAAAAAGTACCTTCTGAATTGAACAAATACATGCAGGATTTTAATGTGGATTACGTCAACGGGAAATTGGTGCGTTATGCAGATAAAAGCAGCAATTACACCAAAGACGATTTTGTTACTTTAGTGCAATGGACTCGTGATGTTTTAGAAAATTCAGACAAACCCGATTATCAAAAACCACAAGCCGATTTTTTACATTTTTGGTACAATCTCACCTTGCAACCCGTACAAGATTTGGTTTCACAATACAAAAATGTCATTATTAGTGTGGCTTCGGAGTTGAATTATTTGCCTTTTGAAGCTTTCATTAGTCCCAAAAACCAATACTTTGTAAGTACTAATAATGTGCGTTATATTCCTAACGTAACCATTTGGAAAAAAATCGCAAACCGCCATTATAGTAATGACCGAAAATCCATTTTGGCTTATGGAGGCGCACAGTTTCAACCCTCAGGAAATGTAAAAGGAACGGTTCGTAATATGGAAGATTTTTACAAAGTTTCGGATGCGGTGACTAAAAAAATCCAGCAAGGGAATTACAATCTTAAACCAGAATTGGAAGCCGTAGGTTTTGGTGGTGCCAATTTCTTAGAAGGAACGCTCAAAGAAGTACAATTTATGGCTACGCTGTCAAAAGATGTTAAGGTGGTAACAGGACTGAATATGAGTGAATCCAACTTTAAAAAAGCCAATCTTTTGGGTGAATTAAAACAATACAAAAACATCCTTATTTCTACTCATGGTTTTACTGATGATGTGATACCTGAATTTAGTGGCGTGATGTTTTCGCAACCCAATGGAGGCGATGGCAAAGAAGATACGTTTTTGCTAGCTCCCGAAATTATGAAACTCAACCTCAATGCTGATATGACGGTTTTGAGTGCATGTAGTACCGCAGTAGGTAAATTGTACGGAGGAGAAGGAATTAATGGCTTGAATAACGCCTTCTTGATTGCGGGATCCAATAGCACTTTGCTTTCGTTGTGGCCCGTAAATGATGCTAGTACGGCGATAACCATGCAAATGTTGTTTAAAAAAGTAGTTCAAGAAAATGCCCAAACCAGTGTAGTCTTGAACGATATCAAACGTGCTTTTATCAACGGTGATATAGGTGAAGCAGCCAAATCACCCAAATATTGGGCGCCTTTTTTATACAACGGGAGATAGTTTTTGGAACCCAAACAAATAGGGCAATTGCCTTATGGTGTGTGACTTCCTTTTTTTTCAACTTTGATTGTACTTTAATTTTGATACTTATGAAACGATTTTTTACCCTATTCCTCTTATTCAGTCTCTCTTTGGTTAAGGGACAAAACTTCCCCAAAGTCGTATTAAAACATTATGATATTGTGACCAATGATGTCGTTGCAATAAATGAGATTTCCAGTTCTTACAATGGTGTTTCAAAAACATTTGGTGTTGAAAGAAAGACAGCGTACGAATTTGATGCAAACGGGTACAATACGGCGATTAAATATCCTTCGAGTGATTCCAAAACAATTATTTCGTATGATAAAAAATACACCCAACAAACCAAACAAATTAATGATAAAAAATATGTTGAATACCTAATCGTAACTCCAGAACGTTATTATATTATGCCCACAAATGACGTGGAGAAAAACAGCGATGGTTCTGTCAAGAAAATAACGTATAAGGATTTGACTAACAAAAAAGATTTCGATTATAATTTTAGTTATAAGGGAGGTATTACAACCATTACGTCAACAGGTAGTTTTAATTTGACTCAACGGTTTTCTTCTGATGGATTAATGCTTTCGGAAGCCACGGATTTATTAAATACGTATTGTTTTTATAATAATCCAAAGACTAAATTGCTCTCTCAAAAAATATCAAAATTAAATAAAGGCGGTTCGGATATTTATTATGTATCGCTATATGAATACGATACACAAGGCAATTGGATAGTACGTTATAACTTTTCGACGATTCCTACGTATGGAACAATGGGGAATTTGATACAGTCGGTTACCGTTAGGGAATTGTTTTATAAAAAAGACAATAAGACCGGCTATACGACCATACCTGAAAATATTAAAAATAAGGCTATCAATCTTCGAACGAGCATTTCGGTTACTAAATTAGAGACTAATAATTACGAGAGTTTTCCAGTTTATATTGATTTTGATAAAAATCTTAACTCTCAAGCAAGTCTTAGCAATCCAAGTACACCTAGTAGTCCAAGTACACCAAACTCTCCACAACCCATGAGTGTGGATGTAAAATGTAGAGGGAATTGCCAAGATGGTTGGGGAACCTATACGTATGACAATGGTTATTATGACGGTTTTTGGAAAAACGGCCAAAAAAACGGCTACGGTCTATATTCGTGGAATACAGGAGCTAAATATTTTGGAAACTGGGAAAACAATCAAATGTCGGGTTATGGTGAAACGATATTAAGTAACGGTGACCTTCATTTTGGGTTATACAAAAACAACAAATATGATGGGGCAGGAGTGTTCTTTAACAAAGAAAAAAACAAATACGAACACAACATTTACCAAGAGGGAAATTTTCTAAAAACAGCGGGTTATATAACCATTCCAGGCGCAACTACAGGTTGTACAGCAGGACAGTGTTATAATGGTTATGGACGCTATGTATTTCCAAATGGCGATCAATACTACGGACTTTTTGTAAATGGAGCGATGCATGTAGGAAGTTTTATTTTTAAAAATGGAGATGTTTACATGGGCGAATTCAATGATAAAAATCAATTCTCAGGCTACGGATTTTATAAATTCAAAGAATCTGGTGATTTCTATCGAGGCAATTGGGCTGCTGGTAAATATGATGGTTGTGGTTACGGTTTTTTTAACAAACAAACGAGCCGTGGCGAATTTAAAAATGGGGTTTTGGTAAACAAAATGTGATCAGACCATGGGGGAACTTAGTAAAATAGTGGCGGTTTTACCTTCCTATCAAGGAGTGTATTGGAATGCCCTGTTTTTAATAGTGTTGTTGTTTCTTGGAAAAGCGAATCCTATGGCCATTGTTTTTGCGTATGTGTTAGAGACGATTATCATAGGTGTGTTTCATGTAGGAAAACTGATTTTAATCCTCCGTAACAATCCTTTGGAGAAAACACAATCTGCGATTACGTCTTATTTCACAATTCCTTTCTTTTTACTCCATTATGGTTTTTTTGTAGCTATTCAAAGTGTTTTTATTTATATCGGTTTTGCAATCAAAGACGAACGCTTTTCAACCTCGTTGCAAGCGAGTAACTTTCTTTCTATTCTATCGTTAGAAGGATTTTATTGGGTGTTCCTTTCCTTGATAGCAACTCATTCGATACAGTTTTATTTCCATTTTTATAAAAATAAAAAATACAATGAGTATAGTTTGAATCGGTATTTTATGAAACCTTATTTGCGGATTTTCATTCAGCAATTTTTAGCCATTATACCGTTCTTCTTTTTGATTGTTTATGACCATGTGGGAATAATAGCGGCTTTGTTGCTCATTGGGATGCGAACATTTCTAGATGTTTATCTTAGTGAATTAGCACGTCATCCAGAGAAATTAAATAAGGTAGCGCGCTCTTTGATGAAAACCAATAAACCCGAAGAATTACCCGAAATCAAAAAAACATTGCAGGTTTTTTTGGAAGACTAAAATGAAAGCAAAACAAGGATGAAAGATGAGTGTATTGTTAATTTTATTATTTTTAGTAGGTTTGGTACTAGTAATGTGTTGCATCCAAGCCATCGCTAAGTCCAAAAAAGAACACCAAGTTTTGATGGAACAAATTGAGGATCAATTAGGACTTCAAAAAGAAACCCAGCAGGATTTGCAAAAGAACGCAAAACAAGATTGGGTGTCGATGATTTATTTTAAGTTAAAAATCATCCAACAACAAGTATATTTACTATCGGAAATTTCTAAAGAAAGGGAACCATGAAAATAGCCATTATAGATGATAATCACTTTTTAATTCAGTCAGTCAAAGAAAAATTATCTTTTTTTGAAGAAGTAGAAATCAAATTTACAGCTTGTGATGGGAATGATTTGATGGAAAAATTAGAGAACCACTACCATCTCGATGTGTTGTTAATGGATATCGAAATGCCCGTGATGAATGGAATCGAGGCTACCTTGTTAGTCAAACAAAAGTATCCTCATATCAAAATTATCATGCTCACCGTTTTTGATAACGACGAAAATATATTTAATGCCATAAAAGCGGGTGCCGATGGCTATTTGTTGAAAGATGTAAACCCTCATACCTTGTTCAACGGAATCGTGGAGACTTTAAATGGTGGTGCTGCCATGAATCCTTCAATCGCGATGAAAACACTAAAACTCTTGCGCAATCCAGTGGATTTTAATCTTGATAATCCAGAAGATTTTAATCTTACCGCTAGAGAAATCGATGTTTTAGAACAACTAGCTCAAGGATTAAGTTATACCGTTATTGCGCAAAATATGTTTTTGTCGCCATCGACCATTCGCAAACACATTGAAAATATTTATAGCAAATTACAAGTGCATTCTAAACTAGAAGCCGTTCAAAAAGCCCAACGAAATAATTTGATTTGAGTTAAAACTATAACGCCACTTTTTATATCTTCGTTCAAAAATTAAGATATGGCTTATACTTCTAAACTGGCAGAATTTAGAAAATGGTTTACCATCCTGCTTTTGGCATTGGTTTTGTTTTTTGGCTATCAATATTTTTCGAAAAAAGACAATAGTTCTACTATAGAATACGATACAGCACTAATCCAGTCCCAAATTAAAAATGTCGCGAAACTGGTAGTTACCGAAGGACATTTCTCCGAGGTACTTACCTATAAAGACCAACGCAAAACCTATATTCCAGGGCTTACTTTTGATAAAAAAGCATTGGTGGTTGTCAATGCTGAAGTGACTGTTGCTTTTGATATGAGTCAATTAACCTATGATATTGATGCCGAAAATAAAACTTTGACATTGACAAATATTCCTGAGGAAGAGATCAAAATCTATCCCGAACTTAAATATTACGATGTCGAGTCTAGCCGATTCAATGAATTTACAGGTAGTGATTATAATAAAGTTGCTAAAATTGCCAAAGCTAATATTGCTAAGAAAATCGAAAAATCAACACTTAAATCCAATGCCAAAAACCGATTAATCTCTGAACTTTCAAAATTATTGATTGTCACGAAGTCTATGGGGTGGAAATTAGAGTATCAAGGTAAGATAGTTGAAAATGAAAGTGACTTGACTCAAAAAGTGAAATTATAATAGTAGAGAAAGAGGAATTATCCTCTTTTTTTATGCTTTCTAGTTAAATGAGTAGCTAGTAGTCATTCAAATTTTAAAACATTTAAAAAAAATCATGTAAGAAGAAGTCTTTAATTTTATAGGAGATTTGTAAATTAAGGGATTCTAAGGCAAAATGATAAGCTATTGATGTTATATGAACAGTAAATTAACTTCTTATTTTAAAAAAATATTGCGAGTATTGTTTTGGTCTGCCCTTACAATAGTGGCTCTTTTGTTGTTATTAATAGGATTAATCCAAGTTCCAGCTGTTCAGAATTTTGCAAAAGACAAGGCTATTACTTTTTTGAATAACAAAATAAAAACAAAAAGTAGTCTAGATAAAATTGCGATAAGTTTTCCCAAAAACATAGTTCTTGAAGGGTTTTATTTTGAAGATCAAAAAAAAGACACCTTACTGGCAGGAAAACGCTTGGAAGTAGATATCGATTTGTTTAAAATTTTGAACAACCAAATTGAAATTAATTCGGTTGCATTGGAAGGAGTTACCGCTTCGATTTCTAGAGACAAGGATTCCATTTTTAATTTTGATTACATCATCAAAGCTTTCGAGTCGCCTGATCCGAAAGATCCGAATAGCAAACCTTATGTCATATCAGTAGTTGATGTTGATTTAAAAAACATTCGTTTTAATTTTAAAGATGCTGTATCTAAGAATGACATTCGATTTAATTTGGAACATTTCAATACCGAGTTCAAAGCCTTCGATTTAAATAAAATGAACTTTGATATTCCAACAATTGAGTTGAGTGGTGCCAACCTTATTTTGAATCAAGATAGCTTGGATAAGGTAAAAGACATGGTTGTTACTAAAAAAGTTGAGGATAAAACTTCGACCACTGATTTGAGTTTGAAACTTAATAAAATCAAGCTTTCCAAAATCACTGTTCTTTACGATGATAAAGAGGGGAAATTGAAAACGAGTTTGAATCTTGGAGATTTGAAAGCGTTAATCAATGAATTTGATTTAAAAAAACAACTTGTGGACTTAGATTCGTTTGAAGTGCACAACTTGAAAGGGAATTTGGTATTGGGTAAAAAAGATAAAAAGCAATCTTCTGTAGCCGATGCGACTACAACAAATTCAAATAATTGGAAAGTACGTTTAAAGAATTTAGATTTAGAAAATATAGCTTTCAAATTTGATGATATGCAATCCAAACCGATAGCAAAGGGAATGGATTATAGTCATTTAGACCTAACAAATCTAAATGCAAAAGCAACAAAAATTAAGTATAGCAGGGATACGATTTCGGGAGGAATACAATCTTTGACTGTAAATGAAAAAAGCGGTTTGGCTATTCAACGTCTAGAAACGGAGTTTTTTCATGGTTCGAAACAAGCTTATCTTACGGGCTTGTATCTAAAATCACCTCAAACGTTGTTGAAGAACAAAATCAAATTAGCCTATGCTTCGGTTGATAATCTTTCGAAAAAAATAGGAGAAACTACGATTGATGCCCATTTAGAAAAGTCCAAAATAGGGTTTAAAGATATTCTGCTTTTCGCACCAGACCTTCAGAAGAATGAGCCTTTTTTGTCGAATCCAAATGCTGTTTTGTCGATTCATTCGCAAATCAAAGGAAAAGTAAATAATTTGACGATTCCTTATTTTCAGTTACAAGGCTTTGGTGAAACTAAACTGGATATTTCAGGCAAAATAAAAGGATTGCCCGAGTTCGAAAAATCATCTTTTGATTTGAATATAAAAGACCTAACCACGACTTCAAAAGATATTAATGCTTTAGTGCCAAAAGGGACTTTGCCAAAAACGATTCATTTGCCAAAACAATTAGCGGCTAAAGGAACTTTCAACGGAACCGTCAATAATTTTAAAACGAAATTAGCGCTAAATAGTAGTTACGGAAAAGCGGATATTGATGCTTTACTTGACCAACGAATTAAAAATAAGGAACGTTACGATGCGAAAGTGGCTTTTGATAATTTTGATTTGGGGAAACTCATTCAAAATGATTCTATTGGAAAAATTACGGTTAATGGAACTGCAAAAGGAACAGGATTTGATCCAAAAACAGCCAACGCACAACTGAAGGTACTACTTAAAAAAGCCAGTTTCAATAAATATAACTACACCAATATTAATCTTGATAGTGAAATTGCAAATGGTGATTTTAAACTGAAAAGCAAAAGTGATGATCCTAATCTCAAATACCAGTTGGCTGCCGAGGGTGGTTTTGATGGTAAATATCCTTCGGTTAATTTAAAATTGAATCTCGATATCGCTGATTTAGAAAAATTAAATTTACATGCGGGGACATTTAAACTTCGCGGAACTATTGCTGGAAACATCACCAATAGTAATCCTGATCAATTGAACGGAAAAGTAATCGGTTCGAACATTCAAATTTTAAAAGCAGCCGAGCCAATGATTTTGGATAACGTTGAAATTATTGCTTTTGCGAATGCACAAAAAAATAATATTACTGTAAAATCACCATTCCTTAAAGCAGAGATAGACGGGAAGTACCAATTGACAACTCTTGCGGATGCGATACAACATTCGATTTCAAAATACATAGATGTTCAAGGGGTAAAGAAAACGAAACCTTCAAACCAACAGTTAACCTTTAAAGTAGATGTACAAAACGATCCTATTTTGTATGAATTGATTCCAGGTCTAACCGGCTTAGAGACTATTACTATTACGGGTAAATACAATTCGCAAGGTGATAGTTTAGCGATAAAAGGAACTATTCCAAGGATTGTTTATGCTGATAATACATTTGCAAATGGTGTTATCCATGTAGAAACAGTAGAGAATGCATTGGATTATACACTTTCGATAGGTACGGTTGAAAACAGTGAATTCAAATTAGCAACCACGACTTTGTCAGGTAAAGCCAAAGACAATAAATTGGATTATGCTTTGCAAATTCAAGACAATGCTCAAAAAGAACAATATTATATCGCTGGAGATTTATCATCGGCTGAAGGTAAAAATAGTGTGAAGTTGGATGTTGATAAACTAAAATTAAACTATGATTCCTGGAAAGTTCACCCTGAAAACAAGATAGTGTTTGGAAATAATTCTTTGTATATCAATAAAATGGAATTAAGTAATGCATCGGATATGCTTAAAGTACAGTCGAAGTCTACACAAGATAATGCGCCATTAGATGTTCAGTTTTCGAACTTTAAAATAGGAACGTTGTTGAGCATGGTAAAAAAAGAGTCGCTATTGATGGATGGGGTAATCAATGGGACTGCTACCATCGAAAATGTGATGACGAAACCGACTTTTGTGTCTGATTTGACGGTAGCTGACTTTAGTTTTAAAGGAGATACAGTAGGAGATATTAGTTTGAAGGTAAACAATCAAACAGCCAATATGCTTTCTGCTGATGTAGCGCTTACAGGCGAAGGAAATGATGCTACTATTAAGGGGAAATACACCATTGATAAAGGTAATTTTGATTTGGATTTAGCGATTCAGAAATTAAATGTCAAAAGTGTTCAAGGTTTTTCGATGGGAAATATCAAGGAAGGAAAGGGAACTTTGTCAGGACAATTTAAGATTACAGGAACGACTGCAGCGCCTAAAGTAAATGGGGAATTGTTTTTCAATGACGCTGGATTCCGAATCACAAAACTAAATTCGTTTTTTGAGATAAAAGACCAGAAAATTACGCTCGCAAATGAAACCATTGCCTTTGATAATTTTACCGTTTATGATGAAAATAAAAACGCACTAAACTTAAACGGGAAAATGGTGACTCCTGATTTTAGAGCATATACTTTTGATTTAAGGTTAAAAGCGGATGATTTCAGAGCTATCAATTCAAAAGCTGCGGATAACAATATGTTTTATGGCGATTTGTTTTTGGATACCCAATTAAAAATTGGTGGAACCTTAGACAATCCGGTAGTTAGTGGTGATGTTCGAATCAATGAGGACACGAAATTCACCATTGTAATACCTCAGTCAGATCCATCAATTGTCGATAGAGAAGGCATTGTAGAGTTTGTTGATGAAGACAATATGTATTTAAAACAAACCGCAAAATTACAAGATGAATTGAATCAGTCAGGGGTTTTGGGTATGGATGTGGGAGTTGCCATTACGATTGATAAGGAAGCAGAGTTTACAATGATTATTGATCAAGGAAATGGGGATTATTTGAGTTTAAAAGGCGAAGCAGAACTTTTTGGAGGCATTGACCCGTCGGGTAAAACGACACTTACAGGAAGCTATGAGTTTGATGGAGGTTCCTATCAAATGAATTTTAACAACATCAAAAGAAAGTTTGATATTCAAAAAGGAAGTTCAATTGTTTGGAATGGCGAACCTACTTTGGCTAATGTAAATATTACAGCGATTTATAAAGTATCAGCAGCTCCTTTAGATTTGTTAGGAGATCAATTAGGAGCTGTGACAGATGGGGTTAGAAACACCTATAAACAGAAAATTCCATTTCAGACTTTGTTGAAAATGAAAGGGGAATTAATGAAGCCTGAAATTAGTTTTGATATCGTGTTACCTGATGGGAATTATGATGTTTCAGCAGATATTGTAACGGCTTCGCAAAATAAATTAGAACAATTACGTAAGGAGCCTTCGGCACTTAACAAGCAGGTTTTTGCCCTTTTATTACTCGGACGATTCATTGGCGAAAATCCATTTGCAAGCGAAAGTGGCGGTACTAGTGCGGAGTCTATTGCTAGACAAAGTGTAAGTAAGATTCTTTCGCAGCAACTCAATGATTTGGCGAGCGACTTAATTAGCGGTGTCGAATTAAGTTTTGATTTAGAATCCACGGAAGATTATACTTCAGGAGTCAAAGAAAACAGAACTGACTTGAATGTGGGGGTTTCTAAGAAATTATTAGACGACCGTTTGAAGGTTTCAGTAGGTAGTAATTTTGGATTAGAAGGACAAGAACGTGCTAACGAAACTGCCTCTAATATTGCAGGAAATGCTTCGATTGAATACCTGTTAAGTAAAGACGGAAGGTATAAATTAAGAGCTTATCGAAAAAACGAATACCAAGTAGCCATCCAAGGGGAAGTGGTTGAAACGGGAGTGGCATTTATTATTACAATGGAGTACAATAAATTCAGAGAGCTTTTCCAAAAAAGCAAAGAAGAAATCGATATTGCCAATAGGAAGAAACGAGAGAAAGAGAAAAAGGAACTCGAAAAAAAGAATGAAAATGATAAGTAGACCAGATATGAAAATCACCTATTTAAAATCCTTCTTGGTTTTAATCTCACTCTTTATGGTTGGCTGTGGGAATACAAAATTTTTGCCCAAAGGTGATTTGTTATACATTGGAGGAAAAGTAAAAGTCGAGGATTCAACATTGAACCGAAAAATGAAAAAGCAACTTCAATCTGAGTTGGCTGATTTATTGCGTCCGAAACCTAATAAAAAAATATTGGGACTTCGTCCAAAATTATTTTTTTACAATCTAGCGGGTGAGCCCACAAAAGATAAGGGATTTCGATATTGGTTGCGAAACAAAGTAGGGGAACCACCTGTTTTATTCAGTCAAGTCGATTTGGAACATAATGAAGCGGTGCTTCGCAATTATGTTGAAAACAAAGGCTTTTTCAAGTCCAAAACCAAGTCTGATTCGACTCGACACGGCAAAAGAGTCAAAGTAGGCTATACCGTAGCATTAGCAAAACAGTACAAAATAAAAGAAGTCTTTTGGCCAGAGGATTCTACCGCTTTAAGTCAGTCGATTAGTAAACTCAAAAGAAGAAGTCTTTTGGTTCCTGGAAGACCTTATGACTTAGAAACTATAAAATTAGAAAGAGAACGTATCGATGCGCGATTGAAAGAAAAGGGGTATTACTTTTTTAATCCTGATTATATTTTAGCACAAGTTGATAGTACCAAGGGGAATTATGAGTTAAGTATTCGATTAAAAATAAAAAATGAGACTCCATCTAAGGCCAAGCAACCTTATAAAATAAATGATATTGTGGTCTATCCTAATTACTCGATAATAGGAGATAGTACCGTTTATAAAAGAAAACACGCGATACAATACGATGATTTTACCATTATAGATACCACACAAACCTTTAATCCAAGGGTTTTTAGCCGTGCCTTGTATTTTAAAAAAGGTGATTTCTATAATCGTAAAAATCATAATTTGTCCCTTAATCGATTTGTGAATTTAGGTACTTTCAAATTTGTAAAAAACGAGTTTAGGGTAGATGATACCATTCCAAATACGTTAAACGCCTATTATTATTTGACTTTGTTGCCTAAGAAGTTTATCCGTTTAGAATTGGGTGCAAATACCAATTCAGCGGGCTATACCGGAACCGATTTAAAAATAAATTGGAGCAACCGAAATTTTTTTGGTGGAGCAGAATTGTTTTCACTTTCCCTTTTTGGTGGTGCTGATTTCCAAATTTCGGGCAATAACGGCGGTTATAATCTCTATACTTTTGGGGGCGAAGCTAGTTTGATTTGGCCTCGATTAGTAGCGCCATTTCATTGGGATGGTTCGAGCCAGTTTGTACCCAAAACCAAAGTAGCGGTGAGTTATCAACTGCAAAGTAGAGCACAGTTGTACACATTAAATTCTTTCAAAAGTTCGTTTGGTTATCTCTGGAAAGAAAATGCAAATACAGAGCATGAGTTAAAGGTTTTAGATGTGACTTTTGTCAGCGCCAGTAAAGTGACGGCACTGTATCGCGAAGAAATTGCACAAAATCCATCTTTGGCCAAGGTCATCGAAAAGCAATTTATCTTCGGTCCAACCTATTCGTACACCTTTACAAATACCAATAGTAAGCGAAAAAAGAATACGTTTTATTTCAACGCTGAGTTGGATTTAGCAGGGAATATTACCGGTTTAGTAACAGGAGCCAATATCAAAAAAGGCGATACCATCAAGATTTTTGATGTTCCTTTCAGTCAGTATGCCAAAATAAAAACCGATTTAAGGTATTATTTAAAATTAGGAAAAGATAGCAAACTCGCTACTCGTTTGATTTTGGGAGCTGGTTATGCTTATGGCAATAATACGGAGATGCCGTATTCTAAACAATTCGTGATTGGTGGTGCTAATAGTTTGCGTGCTTTTAGAGCACAATCGATAGGCCCAGGAACTTTTCAGGCTCCACCCAATGCTTCTGGTTTTTTGCCTGATGAAACAGGCGATATGAAAATAGAAATCAATGCCGAGTATCGTGCCAAACTCTTCAGTATTGTCGAAGGAGCTTTGTTTGTCGATGCGGGTAATGTATGGCTGTTAAACCCAAAAGCATCCAAACCAGGTGGGGAGTTTAGTCACGATTTCTTGAAACAAATGGCAGTAGGGACAGGGGCAGGATTGCGTTTCGACTTGTCATTTTTGACCCTCCGTACAGATTTTGCTTTCCCCATCAGGCAACCTTATTCCGTCAACGGCAGTAATTGGATACTCAAGGACGTCAATTTTGCTAGCCGCGATTGGATCAAAAACAACCTGATTTTCAACATCGCCATCGGTTATCCTTTCTAATCTTTTTTTAGGAGCTAATCCCGCTATCCGCTCTAATCTTGTGGCGGCTTAACGCCTGCCGCCACAAGGATTTCCGCTTCTATCAGGGCTAGGGGAGTAGTGGTGTGTTTAGTGATTTGTTTTCAAATTGTACCAAACCAAAATTCTTTTTAAACCAATCTTGGTTTATGTCAAATCGAGCGCAGTCGAGATACATTACTATATCTCGACTGCGCTCAATTTGATGAATTTAACTTTTTTATGAATATCGGTATTACAATCCGTGATCTTTGTCATTTTGATAAAGGAGCAATCTCGATAATTATTCAACTACCTTCATTCAATTCCTATAAATCCCTTTATTTTTAAGTAAACCTCAAGTTGTATATACCCTTCAAAATAAGGGCAGTCACAACTTGAATAGTTGTAGTACGTCAAAAATACAGGTTGTATATGCCCTTCAAAATAAGGGCAGTCACAACACTTCATTGAATTATAGACTTACATACGGGGTTGTATATACCCTTCAAAATAAGGGCAGTCACAACACGATTCCCGAAGAACAGATTTAGAAACCAGTTGTATATACCCTTCAAAATAAGGGCAGTCACAACTTTTACGAACGTCGTGAAGATCGTGACCAAGTTGTATATACCCTTCAAAATAAGGGCAGTCACAACGTTGCGACTGCTCCCTTGTACATGAATAGAGTTGTATATACCCTTCAAAATAAGGGCAGTCACAACTTTACAAATATCAATGGTATATCCAAATTGGTTGTATATACCCTTCAAAATAAGGGCAGTCACAACACGATTCCCGAAGAACAGATTTAGAAACCAGTTGTATATACCCTTCAAAATAAGGGCAGTCACAACTTTTACGAACGTCGTGAAGATCGTGACCAAGTTGTATATACCCTTCAAAATAAGGGCAGTCACAACCAAGTTGGATAAATGCAGAAGATATTGAAAGTTGTATATACCCTTCAAAATAAGGGCAGTCACAACTTGTAGCTCTATTGCCCAAATATGTTCTAGTTGTATATACCCTTCAAAATAAGGGCAGTCACAACAGTTTCTTATATTAAAAAACGTAAAAAATGGTTGTATATACCCTTCAAAATAAGGGCAGTCACAACCTTCTTAGATTGGATTAATCACGCTCAGCAGTTGTATATACCCTTCAAAATAAGGGCAGTCACAACAAGAAATACGGAAGAAGCACAGGAAGCACAGTTGTATATACCCTTCAAAATAAGGGCAGTCACAACCAAACGGCTATTAATGATGGATTAGCAAAGTTGTATATACCCTTCAAAATAAGGGCAGTCACAACCGGACGTTGAAGCCGTGAAGCACTTCATCAGTTGTATATACCCTTCAAAATAAGGGCAGTCACAACTTGTCAAACAACGATTTGCTTCGAAGCTTAGTTGTATATACCCTTCAAAATAAGGGCAGTCACAACTCGACCAGATTTTAGCGGTTCTAATATTATGTTGTATATACCCTTCAAAATAAGGGCAGTCACAACCCTAACGCTAAAGATATACGTTTTATAAAAGTTGTATATACCCTTCAAAATAAGGGCAGTCACAACCTTCTTAATGGTTGCAGGACTTGCAGCTACTGTTGTATATACCCTTCAAAATAAGGGCAGTCACAACAAAGTGGGTAACGTCACACTAGAGCAGATAGTTGTATATACCCTTCAAAATAAGGGCAGTCACAACTTTTTCGTTTTCATCAACTGTCACGTCAATGTTGTATATACCCTTCAAAATAAGGGCAGTCACAACGTTCGAGGCGAATACCCTTGTGCATTTATAGTTGTATATACCCTTCAAAATAAGGGCAGTCACAACAGATCAAGATGATTTAATCGAAGCTTACAAGTTGTATATACCCTTCAAAATAAGGGCAGTCACAACGTTTTTACCTGATTCTGGACTATAATAATAGTTGTATATACCCTTCAAAATAAGGGCAGTCACAACCAACACCCGAAGAGATATCGAAAACAGTTTGTTGTATATACCCTTCAAAATAAGGGCAGTCACAACTGCTGGCTGATTATACTGGTATATCGCAATGTTGTATATACCCTTCAAAATAAGGGCAGTCACAACCTATTATTAGGTTTGCCTTATTGTTAAAGGGATGAAGTCGTTTTCTATCATAAAAAAAAGACTTAATGTTGTTGTTTCAAGTTGTCAAGGAGCTGTTTTTCTAGATCTTAAAGTGGCTAATTATCAATTTTACAATTTTATAGTAATAACAAGCGTAAGTATCGGTAGACTCTTTTTTTGATATGCTTTGACAAAAATCATAAAGTTCTTTTGAAGGCATTTGATTGTGAGCAAATTTATTTCTTATCATGATTAAAACATAAGCTTTTTGAATAGTTTCTGAAAAATTTAATACTTCATACTCAAATTTTTTGGTACTAAAATTTATATCAAAAAAGACAAGCTCTTGGTCATTTAAAGAGTAAGTTAAGTTTAAAAACCGTTGAATATATAATGAAAAATTAGGATTTTTATCTTTATCTAAAAGTTCATTTTTATCCAAAACCAATTCATATATTTTCTTTTCAAAAAGAAGGATTTGTTTTAATAATTTCTCACTTCTAATTTTCTCATAATCCAATATTTGAGTTTGGAAATTGTGTATTGGTTTGCTATCGTATTTTAAATTCCAATTATGCTCAAGGTAAACATTCCATTTTATTTCTGGCTCATATCCTATAAAGGTTTGAATGCGTTGGTCTCTTTCATATTTTCTGAATTTCCCAACGTTTTTTAATTTTACAAACTCACTGACATCACTGTTTTGTAATTTTATAGAAACTTCTTTGTTCCAAATAAAATTTTCTTTTTTGATGTTTTCAGATAAATCTCCTTTTTGTTTATTGTTTTGTAAATCGGCTGTAATTTGATTTTGTATGCGTTCTTGCTTACTTTGAAAAAAATCAGTCAAAGGAGTGTTTATTTCGGTATTAAAAACTTTAAAGAACAAATCATCCACCATTAATTTGGTAAATAAATCACGGTTTTTTTGTTTTCTAATTTCACCTTCTTGTCTCATTACAAAATTAGAGTATTGTTTTTCGGTAAATTGGTATTTATTAGTATAAGCCCTTTTATAACAATTGGTATCATAAAAGGTTTGAAATTGATGTTGGCTATCATTAGCATATACAAACCAATCTGCAAATTGTTCTTTGTTTTCTTTAAAATCTAGACCCAAAATACGAGTAGGTTTACTATCAAAAATCCCTTTAGGAAAACAAGTAGGTTTTGCCAAAAGGCGTTTTACTTGGGTAGAAAGCGGTTGGATTTGGTAGTTTTTTTGTTTAAAAAAACGATAGAGTTCTTTGGTGAGTATTTTTAAAATTTTAGAATCATTTTTATTATCGTCAAATTGGGTCTTTTTTTGCTCAAAATAAGCGAGTCTTTGGTTGAGGTAAGCTTCATAAAAATCTTCAAAAGTTCTTTTTTTGAAACAATTGCTTATTTCTGTACCAATAGTATCATTGCTAAAATTCCAAACAGACAATAACGAGCTTGTTTCGTCTTTGGTATGTTCATAGAACGCCAAAGTTCGTTGTAATTCACTATGTTGGTAGCCTTTCCAATTTTCTTTTACTTTCTGGGGCATAAACTGTTTGAGGTCATTGGCTATCCAGCTAGCTTCAGTTCCTTTTTCAGAAGTATAAAAAACATATTTTCTAAATTTTGATTTTTCTCTTTGTGGGGCTTTTTCATGTTTCCTAACTTCAATTTTGTTGCTATTGATGGTTTCTAGTTTCTCAGTAGTCAAATTAATTTCTGTCTCAATATCTCTTTTTAGTTTATCATAGTCAACAACAATAGTGTTTGTACCTTTGGATAATTTTTTCGGAAATTTATCTTTTGGTAAATCTAAATTAGCGTCTACATTTTTTATTGCATTAAATTGTTCTATGATTTTGTCACGCAAAACATCTTCTATCTCTTTTGCGGCTATATCTCTACCTGCATTATCCTTTTTAGATTTGTTTTTTACCAGTAATTCATACAAAAGTGCGGGTATTTCGTTCAAACTCAAAAAAGCGGTTGGGTCTCCTTGCTTGAAGTTCTCATTATTTTTTAAGATTTTCTCAAGAACTTGTTCTTTGGTAGGTTTATTGTTGCTTCTTCCTGTTCTTCCTTCTTTTTTATAAATCTCTTCCTTTATTTTTTCTTTTTCAAGATGAATAATGTGTGCCTTTGTTTCTTCCAATTTAATGTAAATAGGAATATTATTGCCTACAAAATTATAACCAGGATTTGGGAAAAACTCCCAACCCAATTCGGTGTTTTCTTGTTCATCTAAAAACTTTCTTTTCAAATTTCCTGCTTTAGAAAGATTGCCAAAGACATTAATTTTTTCCTTAATTAATCGTTCAGAAGTTATAGTTGTTTGGTTAATGGTTTTTTGTTGTGAATGATGGATGTAATTGCCTAAATGTAATTGAAATTTTAAAGTAGGGAAATTTGCAAACTCATCAAGATAACGCAAGGCAAAATAATTAAATTTGTCTTCGTACCTTTTTCTGATTACAGGATGAACTACATGGGAGTTTTCTAAATTCTCTTGATTTTCTTCGTTGTCTTTGTAATATTCGTTAATATCTTCAATAAACTCTTTTTGCTTGGTAGCATTGAGAGATTGGTACACACAGTCTGGTACTTTGCTCAACTCATCAATCATTTGCATCAAAAGAGTTTCTTTATCAAAGGCAGTGGTTTTTACTCTGTATTTCAGTCCTTTGAAAGCTAGTGTTGAGTAAACTCTATGCGTAGCCATAAAAAGTAGGCTGTTGTTTTTTTCTAAATCTTCCTTGACTACTTTGCCTTTATATCCTTTAATATTAGATTTAAAATCTTCAATTTCTCTTTTGGATAAAAATAGCGACAATAAAAATACAATACCACTAGTTGATATGGGTAATGAGTAATCAAATTCTTTAGGACTGTTGTATTGATTTATAGCTGATTTTGAGGAGTCTTTTAGATTTGTGTCTCCAGTTATTGAATTTTTAAATAATAGTTTAGAAAAAGCATCATTATAAATTGAATTTAAAATATTCTCATTATCAGGGATAGAATATATTTTGTCTTGAATTTCACCAGCTTTTTTTTGCTCTTTTCTTTTTTGGAGGTTCTCCTCTTTTTTAATTTTTAGCTTTGTTAGTTTTAATTTGAATAACTCCTCAAGTTGTTCTTTTAGGCTGTCTTTTAAAATCTCTTTGGTTTTGTCATTTTTGAGATAATTCTTTTTGACATCTAATGCTGTTTTTAGCAAAGTATCATCCAAGAAAGAAAGAAGTTCTGAAGAATAATTATAATCTATTTTATTGTTTTTGAATTGAATTTGATCATGATAAAAATGAGTATAAAAATTACGTAGTTCATTGATAGCATCAATCAAATAGTTTAAATGCTGCGTAAAGTATTCACGCCTTTTAATCTCACATTTATTAAAACGCAAATCTTCAATAGATAAGTTTAAGAAGTTGATTACCGGTAAATACTCTGTTAGTATTCTAATACCTCTTTCCCAGTCAACAATACTACAATTATTTGTAAAATAGTTAGTTATGATTGTTTTTGGACTCTTTTCATTTTTATTTATCTGCAATCTATTTTTAAATTCAATAAAAATGGCTTCTATATTATCAAATGCCAGGTTGAAGTATCCTGCAAAATAATGTTTGTCAGCTGACAAGTAAGGATTAAAATCAGTTTGTTTAGTTTGGGTGTTTTCTATTAAATTCATAATTATCTCTTTTTGCTAATATACCCAATTAAAGAAAAAGAGTACGAATAAGTTATCAACAATAAAGCAAGGTTTTTCGTCTAGTTTGCCTTTGAATAAAAACGTATCTTTACATTAATAAATCTATGAAAAGTGAATATCGAAGTGCGTAAAAAACAGATAATCAGGAAAATAAAAGAGGTTCAGGGCGAAAAGTTATTGGAGCTAATAGATGCTGTTTTAAACCGTAACCCTATAGTTGCATATACTATTGACGGAAAATCGTTGACTTCTGTGGAGTATAGCAAGCACATTGAATCGATAAGCAATGCTGTTGCAGACGGTGCTGAAACTTACACTTCTGAGCAAGTTCGTACCTCTATTTTGGAAAGAAAAAAGTTGATTTTAAAGAAATAGAATTCGTAACATCCGTGTGCCATTAATTCAATTATTGAAAAAATTACTTCTCCACTTTTTCTAAATATTCCAGTTTGGTTTTCGTTAAAACGAGTTGGTATTGTTTTTATTCTTTATTATGCATATTCCTAAAATAATCAATTTTATAAAAGAACATTTCGGCCATATTGAACGCTCTTAATTTGGCTTCATCAGCAATGGCACCAGCGAACAAATGATCAACGGTAGCCGTGAAAATTTCCATCCAGCGATTAAAATGTTCTTTCTCTACTGGTAAATGTTTGTGTGGAGGAAACGGACTCCCAGAATACGTATGAACTTCTAATAGAATGGTTTGCCAAAAACGGTACATTTTTTCCAGATGTTCTGGCCAGCGGTCACGTATTTTGTCATTAAAAACAGGGCCTATTAACGGGTCTTGCTGTACTTTGTCATAAAACGTATTAACTAGGAGTTTGATGTCGTCTAGGGTAGTAATATCATGTGTAGGCATACTGTTGTTTTAATTTGATGTTGCAAAAACAATTATAAGGTATTGGGAAATAATAGTTTACTGAAATAACTTCTTTTGTGTCGAAAATGAAATGATTAAACTCTTAGGATTTGAAATTTGTGTCAATTTCCATTCAAGAATTAAGTTGATAAAGAGATTAATATGCGAATTAGCGGTACTAAAAAATCGGTTACCCAATCAACTGCGTGAATAAATCGGGCATTTCGTTTAGGTATTTGTACTCAAAACCTTTGCTGGTCATGTTGTTTTTGATGGCTTGAATATCATTTCTGTTTTTTAATTCTAAACCTACGACAACTGTACCCACTTCTCGATTGTTTTTTTTGTTATATTGAAAATAAGTAATATCATCGTTTGGGCCTAAAATATCATTCACAAATTCCTTCAAAGCTCCCGGTCGTTGCGGAAACTGTATTAGGAAATAATGCATTAAGCCTTCGTACAATAACGAACGCTCTTTAATTTCGGCGGTACGTTCAATGTCGTTATTACTACCACTAACAATACAAACCACTGTTTTTCCTTTTATTTGGTCTTTGTAGAAATCGAGCGCCGAAATCGTCAACGCACCTGCTGGCTCTACTACCATAGCTTCTTCATTATACAATCTCAAAATAGTGGTGCACACCTTGCCTTCGGGAATGAGAATGATATCATCCAGATTCTTTTTACAGATTTCGAATGTCAGATCTCCAACTTGTTTTACGGCAGCACCATCTACAAATTTATCGATGGTTTCCAGAGGGATATTTTTGCCATTGTCGATTGAATTTTTCATTGACGGAGCGCCTAATGGCTCTACACCTATGAGTTTGGTTTGTGGACTTAGTTGTTTAAAAACGGTAGTCAATCCAGATGCCAGCCCGCCACCTCCAATTGGAATAAATAAATAATCAATAGGTTTTTTGTGTGCATCTAGAATCTCTAAGCCTACAGTTCCTTGGCCCGCAATCACATCAATATCGTCAAAAGGATGAACGAAAATTTTATTGTTTTTAACGGTGTCTTTCATCGCTGCAGCAAAAGCATCATCAAAAGTATCCCCAATAAGAACAATTTCGACAAATGATTTTCCAAACAATTCCACTTGTTTTATTTTTTGTTTGGGAGTTGTAGTGGGCATGTAAATTGTACCCTTGATTTGGAGCAAATGACAAGAATATGCGACTCCTTGTGCGTGATTTCCAGCACTGGCGCAAACAATTTCTTTAGGAGTGTCTTCTTTGGGTAAGCTACTCATTTTGTTATAAGCACCTCTTATTTTGTAGGAACGTACAATTTGTAAATCTTCCCTTTTTAATAAAATAGTAGCCTGAAACTCTTCGGATAAATTTAGGTTATGAGAGAGTGGGGTTACAGGTACTACTTCTTTCAATTGTTTTGTTGCTTCTTGTATTTTTTCAAATAAATCCATTCTTTATTTTAGTATAAAAAAACCTCTCGAAAAAGAGAGGCTTTATTTGGTTTAACAGTTGTACACTTTATCTAATTACAACATCTCAATTTTAAATTAAAACGGATGTTAGTCTTTATGATAGAATCCTGCTTTATCGTTTTATTGTCCTATTGTAAAAATAAGGATTTAATATGAATTTCAATTAGTAGGGATTATTTTTTATCTTTAGTAGGCGGGTACTGTGCTAATATTTTAGCAACAAACTCATTAATTTGTTTTTCTTTTCTAGCTCGGTCTTGAGTTAAAGTGCCAACACCTTCTCCTTCCCAAATCAATTCTTTTTTCTTGGCATCAATTAAATCGATGTATAAAGTACCTTCAGGAGTTGAGTTGATATAGGTTTGGTTACCTCCCCAAAAAAACGGACTCCATCCCCATCCCCAACCGTAGCCAAATCCAGCATTAAATTGATTGACGTCTAGACGTTCTCTCTCTTTGGTAATGATGTTTACCAATAAATCGGGATTTTCACTTTTGGTCATTCCCTTTTTCATTAATTCGTTATCTATGGCTCTAAGGATTCTTTTTTTGTCAAATTCTGAAATCTGTACTTTATCAATTCCTGTTTTATGAAAAGCATAGGTTTTATATTGGCTAAAATCAGCTTTAGAGTCATAATCAGCATTTACATGAACACTACTACAAGAGCTCATAATAAAAACCAACAATATCGGTAAAAGTTTAAGTGTTTTCATAATGCAGTTTTTTATATTAAATTGATGTTTAGGTGGTTATACCTATGTAAAAGGCTCAAAAATCATACCAAAGGAGGACTTTACGCAACTGTGTCTGATTCGAAAAAAGGGAGCAATTTATTTTTTTATTCTTCCTGTTTTTTTATCGTATCCATAGGGACAATGGCGGCAACCACTTTTGCAACAATAGCCTCTTTTAAGATGGTGTTTTTCCGTAAGACATTTATAGCCTTCAGGGGTATAATAAAAATCTTCTCCTTCTATTAATTTATTTTCTTTATTTTGTTCCGTCATAATGCTTTTTTTGCCCTTGAGGCATTAATTACTACAAATTTATAACTTTAAGAGGAATGTTTTTTATAGTTTCTAAATATTTAATTCCTAAAGGATTTCGAGGATTGACTCTTTATCCCTTTGTGTTTATGAAGTTTGTAGTTGACAAAGACAATCCTATTTTTGTTAATCACGAAAAAATTCACCTCCGCCAGCAAATTGAGTTGCTGGTTTTGCCTTTTTATATTTGGTATATAGTCGAATATCTTTTTAGGTTGGTTCAATATAGAAATCGATACCAAGCCTATAGAAATATCAGTTTTGAACGAGAAGCTTACGAGAACGAAACCAAATTAGACTATCTCAAGTATAGAGGAATGTACCGCTTTGTTAAGTTTTTGTAAACCATCTGGATTTTTTTAAACCATTTAAGAAAAGTAAGAATAGATAAGAGTTATGTGTTTTTTAAACATATAAGTCATTTAAGTTTATATGCTTACTTTGAGGATTTTAAACCATTTAAGAAATGTGAGAATAATAAGTATTTCAACGGAACTTAATAAGCTAAAACTTCCAAGACTTAGCTGTTATTTTTTTACGATACTGTTTTATTGTTCTTATATTTCTTAAATGGTTTAAAAACTCTATATGGTTTAAAACTTTAAAGGCACTAATATGTTTTATAATTTTTACTTTTGTAGAAAACACTAGCCTTGAACCAGAAGATTCCCATTCAATTCCCAAACAATATCTCTGTTTACATCAAACGTGAGGATTTGATTCATCCTTTTGTTTCTGGAAATAAATTTAGAAAACTCAAATACAATCTGCTTCAAGCAAAAAAAGAATCAGCAACTACATTGTTGACTTTTGGAGGAGCCTATTCCAATCACATTGCGGCGGTTGCTTTTGCGGGTAAGGAACAACATTTCAAAACTATTGGCGTTATTCGTGGGGAGGAATTAGTAACTAAGGTTCAAGAAAATCCAACGTTAAAATTTGCGCAAGAATGTGGGATGCAATTCGAGTTTGTAAGCCGTGAAGACTATCGCTTGAAGCAGGAGGAGGCTTTTATGATTCGTTTAAAAGAGAAGCATGGTTTTTTTTACCTCATTCCTGAAGGTGGAACGAATGCTTTAGCGATTCAAGGTTGCGAAGAGATTTTGACTAAAGAGGATGCTGTATTTGACTACGTTTGTTGTGCCGTGGGAACGGGTGGAACCATTTCGGGGATTATTAATAGTGCTTTGCCAGACCAAAAAGTTTTGGGTTTTCCAGCCTTAAAAGGGGATTTTTTAAAAGATGAAATTTGTACTTTTGTAAAAAATAAAAATTGGGAGCTTATTCAAAACTACCATTTTGGTGGTTATGGGAAAGTAAATCAAGAGTTGGTTACTTTTATTAATCACTTTTATGAGGAAACGAAAATCCCATTAGACCCCATTTATACCGGGAAAATGGTTTTTGGTATATTGGATTTAATTCAAAAAAACTATTTTCCAGCCAATTCAAAAATTCTATTGATTCATACTGGAGGTTTACAAGGAGTTGCAGGGATGAATGAAAGATTAAAAAATAAAAAATTACCAATTATAAAAATTCATGATTAAAAAAATCACTTCTATTCTACTCTTGACTGTATTAATTGGTTGTAATTCATCTAAATCGACAATTACTACTTCAAAAAATAAAAGAAATACTTCGTCAGGGGTAAGTCGTTCAAGTTCCAATTCGGGGAGTACAAATGAAGTTGTTAATTCTTATGTTAATCAGTATAAGGATGTAGCGATGAAGAATATGAAAAAGTATGGAATTCCTGCGAGTATCATCTTGGCACAAGGAATTTTAGAATCAGGAGCAGGAAAAAGCGATTTGTCTCAGTCTGCTAATAATCATTTTGGAATTAAATGCCACAATGATTGGTTGGGAGAAAGCGTTAGACATGATGACGATTCTAGTCAAGAATGTTTTAGAAAATACAGAAACTCTGCAGAATCATACGATGATCATGCTAATTTTTTGATTGGAAAAAGTCGTTATGCTAGCTTATTTGATTTATCAAAAGACGATTATAAAGGATGGGCTAGAGGATTGCGAAAAGCGGGATATGCTACAGACCCTCGTTATCCAGAAAAATTAATTTCGTATATCGAACGCTACGATTTGGCACAATACGATGCGCAAGTATTAGGAAAAAAATATGTGTACTCAAATTCATCGAATAATTCCTCAAATTCTGTTTCTGGACGTTACCATGAAGTTCAAAAAGGAGACACCCTTTATTCCATTTCAAAAAAATACAATGTTTTGATCGAAGATATCAAACGAAAAAACAACCTGTCAGACAATACATTGTCGATAGGGCAACAAATTATTATCAATTAAATTAACAGCAACACCTAAAAGAATGTTATATCAAAGAAGTAGTCAGCTTTTTGCTGAAGCAGAACAAGTAATTCCAGGAGGAGTAAATTCGCCAGTACGTGCTTTTAAAGCGGTAGGAGGAACGCCAATTTTTGTAAAAAGTGCCAAAGGTGCTTATTTGTATGACGAAGACGGAAATACATTAATTGATTATATCAACTCTTGGGGACCAATGATTTTGGGTCATGCTTTTGAACCTGTGGTGCAAGCAGTGATTGAAAAGGCAAAATTGGGAACCTCTTTTGGGATGCCAACAGAATTAGAAACTCAAATTGCAGCATTAGCAGTTTCAATGGTGCCTAATATTGATAAAATACGTTTTGTGAATTCAGGAACCGAAGCTTGTATGAGTGCGATTCGTTTGGCTCGAGGTTTTACCAAAAGAGATAAAATCATCAAATTTGCAGGTTGCTACCACGGACATTCCGATTCGTTCTTGATTCAAGCCGGTAGTGGAGCGGTTACTTTTGGTTCACCTAATAGCCCGGGGGTTACAGAGGGAACAGCAAAGGATACATTACTAGCAACGTACAATGATTTAGAAAATGTAAAAACAGTAATTGAAGCAAATAAAAACGAAATTGCCGCTATCATTATTGAGCCAGTAGCAGGGAACATGGGATGTATTCCTCCTGTGGCAGGTTTTATGGAAGGATTAAGAAGCTTGTGTACTGAAAACGGAATCTTATTGATTTTTGATGAGGTCATGACTGGCTTTAGATTGGCCAGAGGTGGTGCACAGGAATTATTGAATATCGATGCGGATATCGTTTGTTTTGGAAAAGTGATTGGTGGCGGATTGCCAGTAGGTGCTTTTGCTGCTCGTAATGAGATTATGAATTATCTAGCGCCACTAGGGCCTGTATATCAGGCGGGAACCTTGTCTGGGAATCCATTAGCAATGGCAGCTGGTTTAACAATGTTGCAAACATTAAATAATGATCAAGCAATTTTTCAAAGGTTAGCAGATAAAACGGCTTATTTGGCTGCAGGAATCGATAAAGTATTAAAAGCGAATAATGTGGTTTTTACAATCAACACAGTTGGCTCAATGATTTCCGTGCATTTTGATGCAGATCCAGTAGTTGATTTTAAATCAGCTTCAAAAGGTGATAATCCTACTTTCAAGAAATTCTTTCACGGTTTGTTACAAGAAGGGATTTATATCGCACCTTCTGCTTATGAAACTTGGTTTATCACAGATGCTTTGACTTATGAAGATTTAGATGTTACTATTCAAGCTATTGATAAAGTTTCAAAGACTTTTTAATATCTTTTAAAGGATATAACAAAAAAAACTTCCAGAATTTCTGGAAGTTTTTTCGTTTTGTTACAATAGAGACTATTCTTCAGATTCAGAAGCTTTTTTCTTTTTTCCTTCTCCACCCTGACCTTTTCTTTGGTCCATGTTAGCTTTCCATTTTTCAAATTGTTCAGGAGTAAGAACTTCTTTTAGTTTTTTCCCGTTTTCTTTCATTTTTGCACGGTTCTCTTCTTTGTTTTCAGGATTTTCTTTTACTGCTTTTCTTATAGCTGTTTGTTCTTCAAGAAGTACTGCTACTTTTTTTTGTTGGTCTGCATTTAAAGATAGTTCTTCAGTCATTTTTTTAACTCTCATTTCAGTGCTAACTTCATGACCACCTTTTTTCTTTTTTCCTTCTTGAGCAAATCCTGTTAAACCAATAGCTAATAAAGCTACTACAATTAATTTTTTCATTTTATTTAGTTGTTTTAAAAGTTTGTGATGATAAGACCAAGGAAGGTTTAAAAGGTTTAATGGTTTAATGAAAAATTAACATATTTGGTTGTTTTTTTATTTTAAGCAAAAAAAAATCCCGTACAAGACGGGATTTTAGTTTGGTGCTATTTTTTTATTGTGCTGCAGCAGCTTTAGCAGCGTTTTCTTTTTCTTTTAATTCCTTTTTCAACTGTCTTTGTTCTTTAGTCAAAAGATTGCTGATTTCTTTGTCGATTTCTTTAGATTTTACTTTGTTGTCTTCAACGTGGTCTGGGTTTTCCTTATCATCTTTTTTAAGTTCTCCCTTAGCCTCTAGCATCGGTTTTATTTTTGCTTGTTGGTCAGGAGTCAAAGTCAATTCAGTAGCCATTTTCTCTAATGTTTTTTCAGCATAGCTTTGCTTCTTTTTCCCATCTTGTGCAAATCCAGTTAAGCTAACAGCTAATAAAGCTGCGATAATTAATTTTTTCATTTTGTTGTTAAGTTTTTGAGTTAATTTGTTTTTAGGGTTCAAAAAAGGTTTTGTTATCCCTTGTAAAACTGAGGTAAATGTATAAATATTTTGAATTCAAAAAATAAATTAATCGCTTATTTTTTAGGAGGTTATTTGCGATATTATTGCTATTTATTAACTTAAAACACTGTTAAAAATTATATTTAATTTAAAGAATGTTTTTGTTTGGTATCAAAATAATAAATGTCATTTTTGGGATTGATTTGGTTTTGTAAAATAAGAGTGTGAAAAAAATCTAAAATATAACTAAAAGCTGTTTTTTACTATGTGTAGCAAAGAGGTTTTGTGTAGTTAAAGTAGGGCAATAATAGTATTACTGTTTCATTTTTTTTTAAATGGATAATCAATAATTAGGTCAGAATCCTTTTGGAATTGTATTTTTGAAAAGAAATAAAAATATACTTATGGTTAGTGTTCAAGAAGCTTTTTCGATACTCAAAAATAATGTGCCTGCTCTTAAGGTTGTAGAAATGTCTTTGACTTCAGCCAGGAAACACATTCTTGCCGAAGATTTGTATGCACCTATGAGTATGCCGCCTTTTCGACAATCAGCTATGGATGGTTTTGCTTTGGGATTACATGATAGTTTAGAGTATGAAATTATTGGTGAAATTAAAGCCGGAGATGTGCATCAAGTTAATTTATTGCCGGGGCAGGCGGTTAAAATTTTTACAGGTGCGCCAGTTCCTGATTCAGCTCAAGCGGTTATGCAAATTGAAAAAGTAACCCAAGAGGGAAGGGTCTTAAAGTTGGTTGAGGCTCCTAAATTAAATATGAACATTCGTCCTATTGGAGAACAAAACAGCAAAGGGGATTTGGCTCTACAAAAAGGAACCCAACTTAATGCAGCTTGTATTGGTTTTTTGGCAGGTTTAGGTTTTACTAGGGTAAATGTCTATCAAAAACCAACTGTTGGTATTATAGTCACGGGAAATGAATTAGTACGACCTGGATTGCCATTGACCTACGGGAAAATTTATGAGAGTAATTCGATCATGTTACAAACAGCTTTGCAGGATGATTCTTATAATATTATCAAAACCTACGAAGTCAACGATGATTTTGAAAACACGAAAATGATACTAGAACAGGCACTTACCGAAAATGAAGTCATCTTGGTTTCAGGGGGTATTTCAGTGGGAGATTATGACTTTGTCGCTCAAGCGTTGGAGTATTTAGGTGTTGAAACGCTTTTTTATAAAGTAAAACAAAAACCAGGAAAACCTCTTTTTGCTGGTAAATTAAAGGATAAAAGAGTGTTTGCTTTACCAGGTAATCCTGCGGCTTCTTTGACTTGCTTTTATGTGTATGTTTTGCCAACGTTACAAATGATGTCCGGTCTAGCAAGAGATTATGGTCAAACGGAAACTAAAAAATTAGCACATGATTTTAGTGTGAGCAATGCTAGAAATCAATTTTTAAAAGCTCAAATAATAGGGGAAGAAGTAACGATATTAACGCATCAAAATTCTTCGATGCTAAATACTTTTTCCGTTTCGAATGGACTGGTTTATGTGGAAGATGGAGGCTACGAGCTATCAAAAGGCGATAGCGTTGCAGTTTATGTAGTTGGATAAAAATTAAGCATTAAATTTTTAAACCATTAAGAGATTAAGAAAATTAAGCTAAACAAGCCTTAATAAACTTAATCTCTTAATGGTTTTTTAAAGAGTATAATGTTAAAATAAAATCTTAGTCTTTTAATAAATTTCGAGCTATTACTACTTTTTGAATTTCAGTAGTTCCTTCTCCTATGGTGCATAGCTTAGCATCACGATAAAATTTCTCTACAGGAAAATCTTTAGTATAGCCATAACCACCGTGAATTTGTATCGCTTCGTTAGCTACTTTACAACAAACTTCAGAGGAGTACATCTTTGCCATTGCTCCCAAAGTTGTAACAGGTTTGTGTTGTTGTTTTAAAAAGGCAGCTTTGTGTAATAACAGTTCCGAAGCTTCAATTTCCGTAGCCATATCGGCTAGTTTGAATGAAATACCTTGAAAGCTACTGATAGGCTTTCCAAATTGATGTCTTTCTTTAGAATACTTTAAAGCGGCCTCGTAAGCTCCCTTAGCAATTCCTAATGACAATGCACCAATAGAAATACGTCCACCATCTAAAATTTTCATGGCTTGGATAAATCCGTCTCCTACTTCCCCTAATCTATTGGCATCTGGAATACGACAGTTGTCAAAAATTAATTCGGCCGTTTCACTAGCTCGCATTCCTAATTTGTTTTCTTTTTTTCCAGATGTAAACCCAGCTGTTCCTTTCTCAAAAACAAAAGCTGTCATTCCGTGAGAATCACCTTTTTCTCCTGTTCTTACAATTACCACTGCAATGTCACCAGAGATAGCATGTGTAATGAAATTTTTAGCGCCGTTTATAATCCAATAATCACCATCTTTTTTGGCTGTAGTATTCATTCCTCCCGCATCAGAACCTGTATTGTGTTCTGTTAATCCCCAAGCACCAATATGTTCACCGCTAGCTAGTTTTGGAATCCATTTTTTCTTTTGTTCTTCATTTCCAAAGGTCAAAATGTGATTGGTGCATAATGAATTATGAGCTGCTACAGACAAACCAATAGAAGGGTCTACCTTTGATATTTCTTCAACAATCGTGATGTATTCGTGATACCCTAAACCAGAACCGCCTAAATTTTCAGGAACTAAAATCCCCATAAATCCCATCTCTCCTAACTTCCTAAATAAAGGAACTGGAAAAGTCTGAGCTTCATCCCATTCCATGATAAATGGACGGATGTTAATTTCGGCAAAATCTTTTATGGACTGCGCAATCATCGACTGCGTTTCGTTATAATCAAAGTTCATCGTATGGGTATTTTTTAAAAGGTCAAATATAAGGCTATAATCGTTGCTTTTTCAATAGACAAGCCTTTAATTTTTGTTAAATCAGCAACATTTTTGATGTCACCATTCATGCTTCTATAGGTTACGATTTCTTTAGCAATTGCATATCTAAAATAAGGAAATTGCGCAATCTCTTTTAAAGAAGCATTGTTAATGTCAATTTTTTTCAAATGGGAACTAGGGACGATTTTAAAATTGGCATTGAGTTTTGTAATCACATCTGGAGGTAAACCCCATACATCTTGCATTTGTTCCATTGAAACAAAGCCGCCGAGACTTTCTCTGAAATTGATGATACGTTCCGAAAATCCTGGGCCAATGCCATTAATTTTCATTAAGTCATCTTGAGTAGCAGTATTGATATCGATGATACTTATTTTTTCTTTTTTGTAAAAAGAGGCTTTTTCATATTTTACATATTCCTTAGGTTCTTTTTTATTTGTGACCCAATCTGGGAATTTAAAATATGGCGAAATAGTAGCTAATAGGGAATCGGAAACTTTAGTAATGTTTTGAAATTCTTTGGCTGAATTGACGTATTGATTGGTTTTACGAAAAGCCAGTAAACGGTCAATCTCAGCTACTGACATTCCTAATTTATACCCTTTGTAATCAGTGATGAAATTAGGGTTAAATGGTTTGATTTCGTATTTCTTTTCAAAAGAAACCGCTTTAAGACTGTCGACTTGAGACTGCATCGCCAGCCATTGCTTTTCTTCTTTCGAAGTTAAGCAGTCTTTGACTTTTGTGGTGTTATAAAAGTACCAACTTGCTTGAATAGTAATGATGATAAGTACCAATAGAAAAATGCCATTCCTTTGTTCTTTGGAAAACAAAAAGTAGGATTTGATATTTTTCATGGACTTAAGTGTATTAAGAATTAAAAGATTATTTTTCTTTTTGTCTTTCTACGTCATCATTGTTTTCTGAAAAGGAATCGGGTTCTTGCTTGGGTTTTATGGTCAATACTTTATAGAAAAAATATAAAGCGAATAAAACGACAATTCCCTGAGTGAGTAACATGGTTACTAATGCTTCTGTATTCATTTTATTAATTTTAGATGAATAAATAATCTTTTTTAAAGGGTGTTACGTCCTTCTTTATATCTTTTTTGAAAAGCAGCATAGACCAATCCACAGATAAAGAGAAACAAGCCTAAGAGCATCAATCGAGCAAAATTGAGATAGAAAATCTGATCTTGTAATTGGGCTATTATCACGGGGTCTGTTGCTGAGGCTAGATGCTCTTTGATACCAGAATGTGTTATCGTTTTGATTATAGAGCCATTGTCTAACGACCAACCTTTTCCCGAAACTAAATTAGCTATATTTCCTGACCAATCATTG
This sequence comes from Flavobacterium sp. NG2, assembly GCF_034119845.1. NCBI lineage: Bacteria > Pseudomonadati > Bacteroidota > Flavobacteriia > Flavobacteriales > Flavobacteriaceae > Flavobacterium > Flavobacterium sp. NG2. The sequence continues at coordinate 1,595,363 of NZ_CP139420.1, forward strand.
TCTTTGGGCTTGAATAAAGACCCCATGAAAATAATAATTAACATGACAGGCGTAATAAACTTGATAATGTATTTGTAAATAATAGGTACTTGAATATCAGCACCAGTTGTAATAGCTTTCCAGCCTTTTTCCATTCCGAATATCCAAGAGAATAAAATAGTCTCTAGCATGGCAAATAATACTAAACTAACGGTTCCAGCCCAATAATCGTATTCGTCAAAAACACCTTGCTGAAAGAGAATCACCGTTGGTAATCCCATGATCAAAGCAATTAATCCAAATGACCATGCCCCTTTGTTTTGTGACCAGCCAAATTCATCTCGCATGAATCCAATCCAAGGAGTTCCCATGGCTAATGAAGAGGTAATCCCCGCGAAAAACAACAAGCCAAACCAAAGTACACCCGCAATAATCGCAATTAAACTTCCCCATTGTTGAAATAAATAAGGCATAGTTTGAAAAGCCATTCCGAATCCTGCATTTTCAATCACCCAGTCTAAACCTAAGTATCCAGCTGCGATAGGTATAACAATCATACTTCCTAAAACCACTTCGACAAATTCATTCATGAAACCTGCTGAAACAGCATTTAGAGCGATATCATCTTTTTCTTCAAGATAAGAGGCGTAACAATGTACGGTTCCCATACCTACAGACAAGGTGAAAAAGATTTGTCCTGCGGCCGCCATCCATACTTTTAAATCAAATATAGAGTCGTATTGTGGTGTCCAAATAAAGTTAAAACCGTCCCAAGCATTGGCGTTCGGAAATATTTCGGAGGCGCCTGATGTGCCTAATGTTAAACTTTTGATGGCCAAAATGGCGCCAAATAAAATCAATAATGGCATCCCTATCTTGGCGACTTTTTCGATACCTTTTAATCCTTTTGATAAAATATAAGTATTGATAACCAAGCATAAAAGATAAAAAATGATGGCTTCATAAGGGATTCCTGTTGTCGAATGTCCGATATCAATATAGGAGCTAAAAAAGCCAGCCACATCGGCTTGATTCATTCCTTCGAAAGTTCCAATTATCGAATGGTAAACATAAGACATTGTCCAGGATTCAATATAACAATAATAGGCGGCGACAGCTATATTGGTGAAAATTCCAAATACTCCTATGTATTTGAGTATTCTTCCTTTGACCATTGAATCTAAAATATAGGGTGTACTGTGATTTCCAAACTTTCCTCCAAAACGACCCGAAGACCATTCGATGAATAATAACGGGATTCCCATTATTAGAAAACATATTAAATAAGGAACAATAAAGGCGCCACCTCCATTTTGAACAGCTTGAACGGGAAAGCGGAGGAAGTTTCCTAAACCAACAGCGTTTCCTGCCATTGCTAATATTAAACCTACTCGTGAACCCCAAGAATCTGATTGTACAGCCAAAATTTATTTGATTTTAGTTAGTAATTTAATAGTAAAAGTTAAAGGTCAAAGACTGAAGTTCGTTTTGCACGAACCAAATCTTTCAACCGAATCCAAAAGGCAAGTATGAGGTAAATTCCAAATCCTAAACCTACGGTAACAAACGAAATGTATATAAAAAATAGGCGAACACTATTGGCGCGCATTCCTAGTTTATCTGCCAAACGAGAAGAAACATGAAAGCCATGTTTTTCTAGGAAGAATTTAAGTTTGAGTACTGCTGGAAACATCTGTTTTGTAAATTTGAAGTTACTAATTTAAGTTTTTAATCAAGCAAAGCGAATTAAAAGACAATATATTTTTTAAACACAAATTTCACAAATTTACACGAAATATAGTTGTGGTTAATTACACTAATCTGCCTAAAGCAGAGATGTTGTTAGTTAAATTATTATATTCTTACTTAGAGGGTAAAACTACAAAAAAATAAATAACTCTCTTTTAAGTGAAACGCTCTAGTTTGTAAAAGGCCACGAATTCACGAATTTATTTTGCTGACAGTTAAGTTTTTCTGGATTTTGTTGACGTTGTACTAGGTTGTTTTGCAAATTATATAATGTTTATGTTTTTGATTTTCTTGTTTAAGTTAAATGGCAATTCGTGAATTCGTGGTGTTAATTTTAAGGTTACTTTGATTTTAGCAACTCCATTCCAATGGAACAGTCCAAACATTTGCTTTTCGAACAATATTCGTTTTTGAGTTGGAGTAGCGACTGTGTTTCAAAAGCATTTTGAGGTCTTATCCCTTGAAGGATAAACTTTTCGATAATACTGTTTTTCTCAGCGGATACTTCTGAAAGGAGTTGGATTAAATTTTCAGAGATTTCGGTACCATGACTTTTGGCATACGCAAATTGTAATGGGATTATCGTGTTGATAATGAGTAAGTCAATAAAGCTATGTGATAATTTTTTGTTTTTCTTCGGACTTGGTTTGTCAAATTGGTAATGTTCTTGCCAATAGTCTGAAGTACTAACCTTAAAAATCTCGTAAACTTTTTTTACGGAATTGAGTTCGTAAACTTTTGAAAATAGGTTTTGATGGCTATAGTACAAATGTGCCAATTGCGACAACCGAATCGTTGGAAAATTATCAGGTCGGTGTTTGAAAAATTGTACTGGTGCGAGATGTGTTTTTTCTAATTGGTATTTATGTAATAAATAGTAATAACGAAATTTCAAATTGGTAAAATAGGTGTCTTCTTTTTCGGTGTCCAATAAACCAGCGTTTCCAAAGAGCAGACTCTCTAGGTTTTCAACTTCAAAACTTTCTTTGCGAATGATGGAAAACGGAATGGATTGTGCCAATTGCAAAAAAGTAGCGCCATTGGTGTTGAGTCCAAAGTTTTTGGCCAAGAGTTGAAAAAGTACAGCTTCCCAATCGTTGTTTGTGGTTTCTAATAAATCGTAAATGATTTTAGATTTTCGTTCTAAACGTTCAAAGAACAAACGTTCTTGCCAGTTTTTGAAAAGGAAGGAGTCGATGCTTGCTAATTCTTTTTCGCAGTAAATCCAAGACTTAGGTGTGAGCAACGATTGGTAATTGTCCAACGTTGTTTTTTCAACATAGTTTTTGAGTTCAATTACGGGAATTTCGGTGTTGTCCTGTCTGAAAATGGCGGCATCATGTTCCCAAACAACATGGAGAATAACATTTTCATAAGCGGCATCTCGCTCGTGGTGATGCACATACCAATCCGAAGATTTAATATGAATTTCGACATTTCCAGCCCATTTTTGGTTTCCAATGCTAATTTGAGCATTGAAAAAATCAGGACCAGCCAATTCTAAATACTGCCCTTGGTGATGAATAGTAACCAACTCTTCCTGAGTGGTTTTTAAATCAAGCGTGTTGAACTTCTTGAATTTCCAGAGGTAATGTAGAAAATCTTCTTTCATGGGGAATTATCTAAATACTAAACTAAAGTAAGAAAAATTCCCAAACGAAATAAAATTATTTTAACAGATATAATTTAGCACAAGCACGAGCATCTGATAGTGCTTCGTGATGGTTGAGTTGGATGTTCATGGCACGACAGCAATCACTTAATTTGGTTGGTTTCAATCCTTTGGCTTTGTAGATTTTTACGGTGCATTCCCAGCGGGGAGCGATGTTTAATTCGTCATAATCCAAGCCGTAAAGTGCCATGGATTTTGCCAATACGTTTCGGTCAAAACTTTCGTTGTGCGCTACAACTATTCTGTTTTGCAATCTTTTTTTGATTTCAGGGAATACTTGCACAAAGCTTTTTGCATTTGCGGTATGGTGCGGATAAATTCCGTGAACTTGTATCGTAAATGGACTGTATAAATTATTAGGTGGTTTTATTAGAGTCACAAATTCATCGACAATAATACCGTTCTCGACGGTTACAATCCCTACGGAACAAGGGTGAAATGCAGTGGCGGTTTCGAAATCTATAGCGGTGAAAGTCAAGAGGATTTATGATTTAGGATTACTATGACCGTTCGCCTTTCAGGCTCGGGTCACGATTTTTGATTTGGAATTTCAAAGTGATTATTATAAGCAAAATGTTCTCTCTATAGCCCCGATCGCAGCAAATTATCCTTTTATATTGTGGCGGCGTAGCAAGCCGCAGTATAAAAGATAATGCGGAGAGCGGGAACGATGTTGAATGAATGTACAAACGCTATGCTCCTAAAAATATTAATTAAAGAAATTCCACACTAGTCCAAAACGGATGGTCATATCACGAAAAGGCGTGTTAGGTGCCGAGTAATAATTGTTGCCAGTTAATGACGAATTGAAATGCTCGGCTTTGATGAAAATTCGGGTTCTTTGAATCTTGGCATTTACAAAAAAGTCAAGGTTTGGGTAGTTTCCAATTTCTTTTTGGTTTTGGATAAAAAATTCTCCTGTCACACCGTTGTAGTCATTGGCATAATACTTCGTGAAATAATTCAATACGATACCGGTTTGTAAGTATAAGGCTTTATTGAAAAAGTAGTTGGTGTAATACAATGTATTGCGGGTTACGAGTTCTGGAACATTAAGGATGTTATCTGGTTGGTCTACTTTTTGGTACAGAATGGTGTTGTCAAATCCGAATTTTCCAAATTTGATTTCCTTGCTGGCTTTTAGAGAAACGTAATTGATGGTGTTTCCGTATTGATTAGGAGCTATAATTTGTTGGTCAGTAGTTGTTGCTACATTTTCAAAATATAGATGATCATCTAATGTTAATAAAGTCAAAGAAGCATTTATCCATGGAGTGTAGGCATTGGCAGCTAAGAGGTTTATTTTTTCGTTTTTGAAGTTGTTTGACCAATTGTAATCTACAAAACTGCTTTGGAACAAATTGTAGTTGTCGTTAGCTAGTTTGTTTAAGTTTTGGTATTGAAAAGAAAATTGGAAATCATCGTTCCAATTGAGCGCCATATTGGCATCAAGATTCGATAGAGATTGATTGGTAATTGAACGAGTGTACAAGAATTTACCGTTCCATTTGTTTTTTTGATATTCGTATTGTCCACCAGCACTGTTAATTTGTCGGTTTAAAGCATCTGGAACGACGGTACCGTCTTCTTTAACTAGGATTTTATAATAATAGAAATTACTACGGAAATCATCAGCAAAGAATCTGAATTTACCTAAAGTTGTGTTTTCATAGGTCAAACCTACTTTATTGTACATTTTATTGTAATGGATTTGATCTTTGAGTCCGCTAGTTACGAAAGAGTCACCAAAGCGATATACAGTTGTACTTCCAACAGTTGAAGTAATGGTAGGTTGATAGTATTCGAAAAATTTATTTTCGTAGTTGAATTGATGTTCTACGTACAAGTTGTTAGCGCCACGTTTGGGGTTGATTCGGTAATTATGGTCAAGGAATATGCGTTTCCCTTTTAGGAAGGATTCGGCATCCGTAAGATATACTTCTAGACTTTGACGGTTTGCAAAGTCAACATTGGCACTTTCAAAATCGCTAAGGGTAGTGATACCTCCATTTTCTTCGTTCAAGATATCTTGAGAGGTAAAGTGAGCGTTTGCAAAATAGCGTTCGTTTTTACTATTATAACTAGTGGTAAATCTAAAATGACCAGCATTAGAAAAATGGTTGATGTATTTTCCTTCTGAGCGCATTCCTTTGTAGGCAATAGAAAAATTTAGTCGTGGATGGATGTTTAAGGTAAAATAGGAATCTACTAATTGTCCTTTACCTATAATTGATTTAAAAAACAATTCGGTTAGCGGTGTCGCAACTGAGGCGTAACGAATTTGATTTGCTTCAATAAAACTAAAGTGTTTTCCTTGTAACCCCATGGTTGGGTAGGCTGTAAAATCAGTTAAACTATATTGTAGGGTATTGTATGTTTGACCTTCATTAGGAAATGCTAATAGTCCAAAGGTGTCTTTACGTAAATAATTGTGGCTGTATTCTCGTTGAATAGTCAATGAAGTATCAATATAGGTAGTGTCTTTTTCAATTGAAATAAAACGATACATATCAAGGGTAGCTACTTTTGTAGTGTCATTGTTTTGTGGACCTTTTAAACGGTCTGAAAAATTGCTTTTTGATTCATTTTCTCTTGAGCGTACTTGTGAGAACATGATAATAGGCAAAAGGAATATATATAGGTAAAAGAGAATTCTCATTGGGAACAACTGATTAGGCAATATGTGTATTGATAATTAATTTGGGCAAAGGTAATTGATAAATAGCTATAAAAAAACAACTTATTGCAGTTGATTACGGATAGAAAGAGATGGAATAATGAATGACTAAGATTCGCCACCAATTCACAAATTAGAACGTTAGTATGGAATAGGGTTTGGTTTATAATTCTTTTTTTAATTCATGAATTCGTTGTTTTTTTAAACTCAAGTGTATATCCTTATTAAATAAAAGGAATAACGAATGAAACTAACTAAAATTTTATAATCTTTGTTTTTTTAAAATACCAAAGTATGCTTTCTAGTCAATTTTCGAATTTTATATTAGAATCAGGAACCGATGAAGCGGGTAGAGGCTGTTTGGCTGGTCCAGTGACGGCCGCAGCAGTAATTCTTTCTCCAGCCTTCTCCACACGAGCGACAGCGAACTGGCGAAGCAAAGGAGAGGGAAGTGATGTCGATTCGGTTAAATTACTTTTGGATTTGCTTAATGATTCAAAACAATTAACAGAAAAAGTAAGGGAAAAATTAAGGCCTATTATCGAAGAACAAGTACTCAGTTTTGCGGTTACGCATTTGTTTCCAAATGAAATTGACGAAATCAATATCCTTAACGCTTCGATGAAAGGAATGCAAGAGTCTGTTTTGAAACTCAATCCTACCCCCGAATTTATTATAGTAGATGGCAACAGAGCATTGAATGCTAAATTAGGTTTGAAAAACACCAATGGGAAGCGATTTACAAATGAGGAAATCGAACTTTTGAAATCCATTCCAAATCAGAGTATTGTAAAAGGCGATGCTAAGTTTATGAGTATAGCAGCAGCTTCGGTCTTAGCTAAAACCTATAGGGATGAGTATATGGATAAAATTCATGAAGAATTTCCGATGTACAATTGGAAAAAAAATAAAGGTTATCCCACCAAAGAACACCGTGAAGCGATTAGGAAATATGGTCCTACGAAATACCATAGGATGAGTTTTCGATTGCTGCCGGAGCAGTTGAAATTAGAAATTTAACCATGAAAATTTAACCACAAAGGGCACAAAGAAGGCACAAAGCTCACTAAGGTTTTTCTTGGCTTGCGTTATGGGAGGCGGATAAAACGGATTTTTTAACCACAAAGGGCACAAAGAAGGCACAAAGCTCACTAAGGTTTTTCTTGGCTTGCGTTATGGGAGGCAGATACGATGATTTTTTTTAACCACAAAGGGCACAAAGAAGGCACAAAGCTCGCTAAGTTTTTCTTGGCTTGCGTTATGGGACGCGGATAAAAACGAATTTTTTATATACGTTGTCTTTATTTAGATAAAACAGATTAGCAAAAGCTAATGTTAGATTTTTACGGATTTGATTCGTGTTCTTGCGAACATAAATAAGGAATTATTTATACGATTCTTTGCGTTTCAGCGACTTAGTGGTTAAAGAAAAGCTTTGTGTTCTTAGTGCCTTCTTTGTGACCTTTGTGTTTAAATACCTTTAAATGCCTATAAATGAAGCTTCAAAAAGGATAGCGAAATGTTTTAGTATTTTGGCTTTAACCTCGGTTTCATCAACTTTTTCGACCCCTAATTCAACGTTTAAGGAAGTCACTGCTTTACCGCGAATCCCACAAGGAATAATATTGTCAAAATAGCCCAAATCAGCGTTTACATTTAAAGCAAAACCATGCATGGTAACCCAGCGTGAAGCACGTACGCCCATAGCACATATTTTTCGAGCAAAAGGTGTTCCTACACCAAGCCAAACCCCAGTTTCTCCATCGCTACGGCCGCATACTAAACCGTATTCTTCTAAAGTAAGAATAATCGATTCTTCAAGAAGGCGCAAGTATTTATGAATGTCAGTAAAAAAATTTTCTAAGTCTAAAATAGGATAGCCAACAATCTGTCCAGGACCATGATAGGTGATATCGCCGCCACGATTGATTTTGTAAAAAGTGGCACCTTTGGCTTCAAGTTGTTTTTCTGATAATAACAGATTACTCAAATCACCACTTTTTCCTAGAGTATAAACATGTGGATGTTCGACATAAAGGAAATAATTTGGGGTATCTATTTGGGTTTCGTTTCTTCTATTTTGAATTTTTAAATCAACGACTTCTTTGAATAGTTCTTCTTGAAATTCCCAAGTTTCTTTGTAGCCTTTGATTCCTAAATCTTGAAGTTGGATGTTTTTATTCATTTGTTATTCGAAGGCTATTGTAAGGTTCATCTTTTCTGGATTATCCATGTAATCAGTAAATGGATATTGTATGGTAATGGTTTTTCTATCTGCGCTATATAAAGCATCTGGATTTGAAACAGATTTTACAGGCTTAGGAAAATGGTATTTTAAAGTGTATCTTGAAGATGCAAACATCATTTTGGCCATGCCTAGCGAATCTTTTTTCAAAGCTTCTTTGTCAATGATGGCAGTTCGGGTAAACTTTTTTCCGTTATATGAAAAATTAAGTTGGCTGTTGTTGTTTAAGCCATCACCCAAAGGGTTAGGCATTTCTTTTTTACTAGACTTAGCTTTTAAATCGTTCAATGTTTTTATGCCACTCATCATATCTTGGAGTTCGGATACGTTTTGAAAAGGGGTATTCATCGAAAATAATAATTCTTTTTTTTCAGCATTCATTTTCATGTGCATGACAAAATTTTCCATTTTCTTTAAAGAGGCTTGTTCTTTGGCAGAAAGTTTAGCGATGCTATCTTTTTTTTGTTCAAAAAGTTCTTTGAATGAAAAAGTAGAATCGATACTTTTTTTGTCTTTGGAATCACTTAGTTTTTCTCCAATCTTGTCTCCAGCCATGGCCATCAAACCAGAACCATCAACTTCGATAGAAAAATCTCCAGTTCCGTCAGGATTCACATTGATGTTTTCGGTGAAATTGCAACTTATAAATAGTAGTACTAGGGTAAGAAGTGCTATTTTTTTGAAGAAAGTCATGAATTATGATTTTTTTTCAAAGATACAAACTCTAACTTAAAACTAGTTTTCTTTTTTAAGCGTGGTGATATCCTCGATAATTCGTTCCATTTCGATAGGTAAAGTTCCATTGTAAACGCCACGAATACGCCGTTTTCCATCAACTAATATAAAGTTTTCGGTGTGTAGAAAATCATTGAGTTTGCCGTAATAACCTATGGAGTCTCCTGCGAAATATTGTCTTTTAGCGATAGAATAAATTTCATTTTTATTCCCTGTCAGTAAATGCCATTTTCCAGAAATACAGCCTTTGTTAATAGCATATTGTTTTAAAATAGAAACGCTGTCTCTTTCGGGAGTGACAGTATGAGAAAGTAATAAGACAGAGGAATCATTAGTGTATTTATCTTGAAGGATTTTCATGTTGTCGGTCATTTTGGGGCAAATGCTTCCGCAACTGGTAAACATGAAATTAGCAACATAAATTTTACCCTCAACCGTTTTTTCGGTTACGGTTTGTCCATCTTGGTTGGTAAAAGAGAAATCGGGTATGGTATGGATTTCTGGATATTCGGGACTGTTTGGGCTAATCCATTCTGGTGTAAACTCGGCTGAATTGATAAAAGGCAACACATCCTCATTATCGTCTTTCTTGACTTTATTACAAGAGAAAACTACGAAAAGAGTGATGATGAATACGATGAAATTAGTTGTCTGTTTCATAAGGGTTTCTGCAAAGTTTGATTCCAATTAAGCCGTATTTTTTTCCTTTTTTAATCACATAATTGGCACGTACGCTGCCGTCTTCGTACCATAATCTTTCACTTCCTTCCTCATAACCGTTGTTGTAATGAAAACGCTTGAATAACTGTCCTTTTTTGTACCATTCGAGGACTTCACCATGAAACTCATCGTTGTTAAAATGATATTTGTATCTAGGTTTTCCATTCTCCCACCAGCCTTCATGAATGCCTTCTTTTTTATTGGCAATATACAAGCGTTTTTCGGCTAACACTTTGTTGTCGTACCATTGTTTTTGAACACCTTCAAGCATGCCGTTTAAATAGGATTTTACAAATACAGTATCTTTGCTAGGATAGATTTCATATATTTTTCCAGAATATTTTTCGGTTTTGAAGTATAAAGTATCTTGTTTGAAATTAAAACTTGAATCTGACGCTAATTTATAAATCGAAGGTGTTTTTTGTGCTTGTCTTTGAGGCATTTCTTTATGACTCTGATTGCAACTAATAAAGATTGTTGTTGCTATCAAAGCGAAGATTGTTTTTGTAAAAGTATTGATTTTCGAACTCATAGTATTTAAATACAGATTTGCTTCGCCTATTCGCAATTGCTCTGGTTACCCATTCTCACAGAAATTTTAAAAAATAGTAACCACAAATTACACAAATTGAAATCTTAGTATCTTAGTGGCTTAAAAAAAACTTATTGCCTTTGCGTCTTTGCGGTAAATAAAAACTTAGTTCGAAACCGTTCCTGCAGTACCATAAAATCCATTTCCGTTGATATATGGGTCTGAATTAGTGATGTGATAGTGATAGATTCCGTTTGGATAGTCAACAGTTACGCCTGTGTGACCGTGGTATACATCTAGACCAGTAACAGCAGCTCCGTTTTCTTCAGGGCCATAAACAGGGAAACCATCAAGTAAGAAACCCATCAAGGCTTCTTTGCCTTTAGTTTGTGTTAAATAAAGTGGCTCCACATGGTAGTGATACATATGAGTACCTGTTGGATGTCCTCTATATTGATCAAATGAGGCAACTTCATTTGTTAATGGAGAACCGCCAGCGGCATATTGATTAAATAAGGGTACACCGTTTATTGATACGCCTATAGCTCCCATTGGAGTGGAACTATGTGTTGTGGCAACAGCTGGATTTAAAGGAATTTTGAAAGTAAAGGAATTGGTTAAACTAATAGTATTTGGGTTTTGACGAAAAGTAGCTCCGCCAAAAGTAGTTCCGCTAAAAGCTTCGTATTTCGCATGTGTGGTTGGGTAATAAACACTTTTATGGTCGGGTTGACCGTTGGTCTTGATTGTTACATAGGTTCCGTCAGTGGTGATGCTCGTCGCTCCATATATTTTTTTGTAGACATCAGGAACTGTTGAAGTTGGCGTTGTAGTTGCTGCTGTCGAATTATCGTCAGAATTGCTACAAGCTAAAAATAAAAGTATACTTAAAAACGGAATAATTAAAAATAATGATTTTTTCATATTGGGAGTATTAGTTTGTTTTTATCTATTGTTTAAGACGTATCTTTTATTTAATTCTTGCGGTTTGTTTGCAATTATTTTTTTTGATTGTCTTTTATTGAAGACATCCTTCTATGTGAAAACATTTTAGATAATTCAACTGTTAGTTCTTTAAAGTCTTCTTTTTGTTCAGGTGTGTTGCAGATTTCTCTAATTTTTTTGAAATGATTGAAACGAGAGGTTTCAATCTGTTTTTGAATATCTCCCAATACATTAATCAAACTATCTTTTGCTTTAATATCTACTTTTGGCTGACTTAACTGAGCGTATAAATTTTCTTTTGTTTGTTGGATTTGTTTCTCAAAACTTTTAACTTTTTCAATGTGCATTTCTATTGAAGCTTCTAATTGTTTCTGTTGGTCTTCGTTAAAATGAAGTTTTTCGATAATCATTTTTCGAGGTCCGTTACGAAAATTTCCTCCACAGTCGCGCGGTTTTATAATTTTAAAAAACACAATCATACTTATGTTAAAAATAACAAGTACAATAAGAGAATAGGTTAATACTTTTATCTTGTTCATAGTTATTGTTTGTAAAATAGATTTGAATCAGTGATTGATGCAATTAAAGCAGTTTCTTGAATTTCTTTTTCTGATTGAATTTCGTTTAAAATGACTTTGATATTGATACTCGCAAGTAGCAAAATTGAGGCTGCAGCTAACCAAACCCATTTAATGTCGATTGTTTTTTGCACATTCATTTGGGACTGAATTTTAGCATACAACCCATCACTTGGAAGAACTTTTACGATTTGATTCGTAGAGTCTATAATTTCGTTTATCCAATTTTCTCTTTCCATATTCATTTAGACTACATTATTTATTTTTTCTTGCGGTATTCATCAAATTTATTTCCTAATTTCTTCTTCAAATTGTCTTTAGCTCTAAAAAGGAGTGACTCCACAGAAGAGATACTTAGTTCCATAATCACCGAAATTTCGGGGTTGCTTAATCCATCAATTTTGGATAAAATAAAAGCTGTTTTTTGGTTTTCTCCTAATTCATTAATAACGTCAAAAAGCAGTTTAGATTTTTCTTTGTTTTCCAATAAAATTCCAGGATGTTCAAAATTCGAAATATTTTGTATTTCATTTTCGTTTTCAGACCGTTTTCCAAAAATGAAGAAGCGTTTTTGGCTTTTTTTATGTTTTAAAAAATCCAAACTCTTATTGATGGTTATGCGGTAAATCCAAGTTTTTAAGGTGGATTGTTGTTTGAAGGTATCTATGGATTGAAAAAGTTGTATGAAAACATCTTGTGTAATCTCTTCGGCATCTTCAATATTTTGAACATAACTCAGCGCCACGTTATACACGAGAGATTTGTGTTGATGATATATTTCTTGAAATTCAGTTGAACTCAAAGCTATTTCAGTCCTATTGGGTTATTTTTTTATGGGATTCAAATATAGAAGAATTTTCATAAGATTATGGATTAACAATTAACAATTAAGATTTTTTTTGATTTAGGTAGTTTTAAAAGAGGTATATCTTAAAAAATTATCCCTTTTTTTAGTTTTAAAATATTTTTTATAAAAAAGTGGTTAACCAATTGTTGTTGATTCAAAAAAATAATCTAATATTACAATCTGAAAACTGGATAACCAGTTCTTAATAAAACAACTAACCAACTATTAGAATTAATTTAGAAACAAATGAATAAGCAAACCCGAAACACAAATAGTGTATATTTTTATGCATTATGTATTATGTTTTTATGTTTTAGTAAAGCTGTAATGGCACAAGTTCCATCAAATTTGATGAGAAACTGTAATCAGTGGAAAATTACTTATCCCACTGGAGTTGAGGATAAAACCTTATGTGGTGAACCTAACAACGAGTTCTTTTTTGTAAATCCAACTGGAAATGCTATTGTTTTTAAAGCTCCTGTGCGAAGTGATAATGGGACAACGCCCAATTCATCCAATATTCGGTCGGAACTTAGAGAAAGAACAACGGACGGTCTTACGGATATTTATTGGACAACTACAGGAACTCATGCACTTTATGTGAAACAAGCGATTACACATTTGCCAATAAAAAAACCACAATTAGTAGCTACCCAAATTCATGGAGATAAAACGGCCGGAATTGATGATTCGATGGTAATGAGATTGGAGGGGACTAATTTATTTTTATCTTTTAACGGGGGTAAATTAAGAAGTAATGTGTCTATCAAGACAAATTATACCCTAGGTACAATTCACGAAGTGATTTTTAAAGTCGTTAACGGTAAACATTATTGTTATTATTCAGAAGATGGAAATCTGTGGAATGCCTATAAAAACGGAACAGCTTCTTCGTATTTGATTAAAGCAGAGGGCAACGATTATGTGATGGACAAAACTTATGATCAATCTTATTTTAAGGTAGGTAATTACACCCAAAGTAATCCAACTGAAGAAGGAACTTCTACAGGACTTCCGGATAATTATGGTGAAGTTGTGGTCTATGACTTTGATGTTGACCATACAGGTGCGGGATTTGGCATTGTAACTGCTGCTACTGGTGTAACCTTATCACCAAAAACAGCAACTGTTCAAATAGGGAAAACGCAACAATTAATAGCCTCAGTAAATCCTTCAAATGCATCCAATAAAACGGTGACTTATCGCTCAAGTGACCAAACAATTGCAACAGTTAGCACATCAGGAATTGTAACAGGATTAAAAGCGGGTAGCGTAACGATTACGGCTACTACCGACGATGGCGGTTTTACTGACACGAGTGTGATTACAGTATCGGCTGCCACATTGATAAATACGGGTACTAATGGAAATCCTGTTTCGGTAACTACCAATTCGGAACAAGTGGGAGGGACTAATACAAATTATGCCATTAATACTTTAGATAAAAGCACGAGTACTAAATGGGCTGATAATGCAAATGGAGGGATTCTTACCTATGATTTGGGAAGTTTATACACATTAGAATCTATAAAAATTGCAACAACAGGAACTGCTACTAAATCATATTATTATGGAATTCGTTTTTCTACAGATGGAGTGAATTATTCTGCAACTACTAATGTTACTAGTAATTCAGATGCCGAATTCAAAACGTTTGCTTTTGCAAATCAAGCGAGATACGTGCAAATTATTGGTGGAGGAAATTCGACATCAGCCTTTTCTACTATCACTGAAATTGAATTCTATGGTCAAATCTATCTGTCAGTAAAAGGAAATACTTTTAATAATGCTATTACTGTTTTTCCTGTCCCAGCAAGAAATGATTTAACTATTGAGTCGGCAACGAATACTATTTCGAAAATCGAACTTTATGCAGTAGATGGTAAAAAGGTGTTTGAAAAAAACACAGATAACAGTAATAGAGTGTCTTTAGATGTAAGTGCTTTTCCAAAAGGGAATTATATCATTAAAGTTCAGGGGACTGATGATTCGTTAGTTTCCTCTAAACAAATCATGATTACAAATTAATTAATACAATTCAACACTAAAAAAAAGCAAATGGAGATTACTTCATTTGCTTTTTTGTTTTACTCCAAATAAAAATCTTTTTTATAGTGGTCTAATTTCCGGTTTAGCCCCGAGCTGTCTGCCGACAGGCAGGTAGGAGCGGCATCCTTTTTTTGCCTTTTTTGACAAAAAAATATAGTGGATTGCGGGAGGAATCATTATTGAAAACGGGGATTTTCTGCTTCTTAAAAACCACAAAGATTAGGTTTTGAACTTGATTGCAAAAACTTTATCTTTGCGCTCTTAAAATCTGAACACAATGGCATTATCTGAACAAGAAATTATCCGAAGAGAAAAATTGCAAAGCTTGCGCAACCTAGGGATTAATCCTTATCCTGCTAATCTTTTTCCTGTAAATCATACTTCCAAACAAATAAAGGAGAGTTTTGAAGAGGGTAAGAAGGTGATTGTAGCGGGGCGTTTGATGAGCGTGAGAGATCAAGGAAAAGCTTGTTTTGCTGAATTGCAAGATAGTGAAGGACGCATTCAATTGTATGTGAATCGTGATGTATTGTGTTTAGAAGAAGACAAAACTTTGTACAACCAAGTTTTTAAGAAATTAACCGATTTAGGTGATTTTATTGGTGTTGAAGGAGAATTGTTTACAACACAAGTTGGCGCAAAATGCATCCGTGTGAGTGGGTTTACTTTTTTGAGTAAAACTTTGCGTCCGTTGCCTTTGCCTAAAGTGGATGAAGATGGAAAAGTGCACGATGCGTTTAACGACGCCGAATTGCGTTACCGTATGCGTTATGTGGATTTGACAGTGAACCAAAACGTGAAAGATACGTTCATCAAGAGAACAAAATTGTTCAATGCCATGCGTGGTTTCTTTAACGATGCAGGCTATCTTGAGGTGGAAACACCGGTTTTACAATCGATTCCTGGTGGTGCTGCGGCACGTCCGTTTATTACGCATCATAACTCACTTGATATGCCGTTGTACATGCGTATTGCGAATGAGTTGTATTTAAAAAGATTGATTGTTGGTGGATTTGATGGGGTGTATGAATTCTCAAAAAACTTCCGTAACGAAGGAATGGACAGAACGCACAATCCTGAGTTTACTGCGATGGAAATATACGTAGCCTACAAAGACTACAATTGGATGATGGATTTCACCGAAAAATTATTGGAACATTGTGCTATTGGAGTAAATGGAACTAGTGAGGCTACTTTTGGGGAGCACAAGATTAGTTTTAAAGCGCCGTATGCTCGTGTAACGATGACCGATTCGATTAAGCATTTTACAGGTTTTGATATCTCTGGAAAAACGGAAGCTGAATTGTATGAAGCTGCCAAAGGGATGGGAATCGAAGTGGATGCAACCATGGGGAAAGGAAAACTGATTGATGAGATTTTTGGAGCGAAATGTGAAGGAAATTATATTCAACCAACATTTATTACAGATTATCCAAAAGAAATGTCACCATTGTGTAAAGAGCACCGTGACAATCCTGAGTTGACAGAGCGTTTTGAATTGATGGTTTGTGGTAAAGAGGTTGCCAATGCCTACTCTGAATTAAACGACCCAATCGATCAACGTGAGCGTTTTGAAGACCAAATGCGTCTAGCTGAAAAAGGGGATGATGAAGCAACTGGAATTATTGATGAAGATTTCTTGAGAGCCTTAGAATACGGAATGCCACCAACATCTGGATTAGGAATTGGAATGGACCGTTTGATGATGTTCTTGACGAATAACGCTTCGATTCAAGAGGTGTTGTTGTTTCCACAAATGCGACCTGAGAAAAAACAAGTTCAAATTGAATTGACTGCTGAAGAAAAATTAATTCTCGATTTATTGAAAGGAAACGAAAATAAAATGGATTTAGTTCAGCTTAAAATTTCGGCTAATTTAAGTGGTAAAAAATGGGATGCATCTATGAAAGGTTTGTCTAAACACGGCTTGACTAAAGTGGCGGTTGAAGGAGAAACTAAAGTAGTGGAATTAGTAGGCTAAGTTTTAAAAACACAGATTAGCACAGAATATATTAAAAAAGGAACTTCGTACTGGAGTTCCTTTTTTTGTATTTTTAGAAAAAAAATTGCTTAAACCATTTTTAAATGTTTCTACTAATTACCTTTTTATTAATTCTATTATTGATTGTTTCTCAAATTTACTTTAATAAGGTTGTTGCTAAAAAGATTTCTTTGAAGAGAAAGCAGAAAATTTTTGAATTACTAAAAAATAAATTTGAAGGATTAAAAGAAAATAATTTAGGTTTTTTTGAGTGTAGTATAGATAATAAAACTTTCTTATTTCAATATATTGCAGGTTATCCTTATAAATACCGTATTTCAAATCATTTAATAGTTTATTTTGAGATTACAAATATAGAAGAAGATATCAAGAAATTATGTAAAATTCATTTTGAATGTTCGACTATTGACAAGCGGGATTAGACCAGAAAAGTAGTAGATTTATTATTTAGTAATTCATTGAATAGTTTGGTTAATTATTCGGAGAAAACTGTTTCGAAAATAGTCACGGAAACAGAGTTTTATATTTCTCAAAAAAGAGAAGAACGAGATAAGAAGTTAAAATTGAATTAGTAGATTAAAAAAAGGAACTTCAATTCGAAGTTCCTTTTTTTACGTCTTTTACTTTTTAAAATTCCCTTTCGGTAAATAATACATCCAACCAAAACCAATCAAAAACAGAATTAGAGAGGCGATAAATGCAGGAATCAAAATCTCCTTATGATTATCCAAAGCATTATTTAAAGCGGCATACAGCAACCATATTTGAATACTCACATTGAAAACCAAGATGAATATCAAAGTAGATAGTATGTTGTTCAATTTATTGGGATTGGCTTGATTCTGGCTTTTTCGGAAACTACTCATAGTAATTTATTTTATTGTTTTTTGTTTAACTCGCAGTTGATTCAGTAGCTGCTTTTACGTAAATGTCATTGTCTTTAAAGAACACTTCTAATTTAGGTAAAGCTCTAGGTGGAGGCCCCGCAATTACATCTCCTGTTTTGGCATCAAATGAACCTTCATGGCAAGGGCAATGAATAATACCGGTTCCCGGTTTGTAAAAAACAGAACAAGAAAGGTGGGTACATTTTTGTTCATATGCTTTAAACTCACCGGTTTCCAAGTGTATTAATATATAAGGAACCGTGCTCCCTTCAATTACAAAACCACGGGTTCCTCCCACAGGCACTTCGTCTTTTTTACAAACAAAATGCTCACCTGCAACCTCTTCTTTTGGCATCAAGTGCGCTTTGGCAGCGACTAAACCACTACCAACCATTAACCCTCCTGAAACAAGGGTAAGGAATTTAGCAAAATCACGACGACTTACCTGAGTCGCTTCTTGTTTTAAAATAGGAAAATCCTTTTTCCAATTTTTATTTAAATTATCTTCTTTTGACATTTTGTAAAGTTTAAAGTTTAAAGTTTCAGGTTTAAAGTTTTCGATTAACTTTTTACTATTCACCTCTCACAGCTTAATATATAACCAACTCCGTACTTCCTTTTGGCATCATAATATTGACTTTGGTATTCACAATTTCTTTGCCAAAAACAAAACTATTCACAGGCGTGCTATTAGGTCGCATTTCTTCAATCTCGGCTTTTGTTCCAAAAAATAAAGCTCCACTAGGACAAACCGTTGCACACATTGGCTTTTTACCCACGCTCGTTCGGTCGTAGCACATAGTACATTTCATCATCAAGTCGTAGTTCTCTTCTTTTTTGGGTACACCAAAAGGGCAAGCCAAAACACAATTCGAACAACCAATACATCTTTCCGTATTAGCCGTATGCACAATCCCAAATTCGTCTTTCGAAATCGCATCTGCCGGACACACATTCGCACAAACCGGGTCTTCACAATGCATACACACCTGAACAGTCGTTTGCACCGTAGCGGCACGATCCACATAATTCACATGAATCATCGATTCTTGCCCATTCGTTTCACATTCAGCACAAGCTAATTCACAGGCTTTACACCCAATGCAACGTTGCATATCTACAAAAAACTCTTCGCTTGTATTGAAATTGGTATAATTATTCATTTCCTCTTTTATTTTTTATCGTTCCATTCTATAAACAACAACTATTCTTTGGGCGTGTCCCGCTTGAAAAAAGCGGGTCGGGCTTTCCGTTCCCGCTTTTTTTATTTGGCTGAAAAAGCCAAATAAAAAAGAGCTCCACTGTAATCCCTCACGCGAGATTACCAACCCGAATCGTAATAAAAACTGTTATGTCCCAGAACAAATTACTTTTTATAGCTGTCCACTTGGCTTACTAATTAGCCATATAACTCACAAATGATACTGATTTACCAGATATCAAAATCCGTGTTAACCTGTTTAAATCCGTTTTATACTTGTGTCATTTTTACAATTCGTATAAATTGCTGATTGTCATTTTACCTTCCTAGATTTAAACACTAGCATAAGCCTTTGATTCGCTCGAAGGGGCAGCTAGTTCTCTAAGGGGTTCCAAATGACAAGCACAAACTTTAAACTCAGGAATTTTTGAAATAGGATCCAAAGTTCCCGGGGTCAATTGATTGGCTGATTTTTTCCCTGACCAGTGATACGGAATAAAAACAGTGTCTTCCCTAATCGTCTCCACAATATTGGCAGGGAAAATTCCTTCACCTCTACGGCTAGAAACCTTCACTAATTCTCTTTGTCGTATACCGTATTGTTGCGCTAACTTAGGATGGATTTCTAGTAGTGGTTCTGGATATTGATCCACTAATTTTCCAATTCTACGGGTTTGCGTACCACTTAAATATTGTGATACCACACGACCAGTAGTTAAAATCACTGGATAGTCCGCATCAGGAACTTCACCTGGAAGTTTATACGGAGCAGGATTAAAATGTGCTTTTCCGTCAGGAGTTTTAAACTTTTTATCTTCCCAAAGTCGAGGTGTACCTGGATGACCTATTTCTGGACAAGGCCAGAAAACGCCCATTTCATCTTCAATTCTTTTATAGGTTATTCCATAGTAATCAGCAGTTCCACCTTTTGAGGCAACACGCAATTCATTGAAAATAGCTTCACTATTTTCGTATGTAAATTTATCTTCCACGCCCAAACGTTTGGCTATTTCCAAAATAATTGAAGTATCTGTCCTTGCATCTTCTGGAGGTGTTACTGCTTGTCGAATACGGATTACTCGACCTTCGGCTGAGGTGGTTGTTCCTTCTTCTTCCTCTTGCAAAGATCCTGCAAGAACCATATCAGCATGACGAGCCGTTTCATTTAAGAAAAAGTCAATACATACATAGTATTCTAATTTCTCTAAAGCTTCACGAACATAATTACTATTAGGTAATGAAACCAGCGGATTGAAACAAATTGAAATTAATCCTTTGATTTCTCCACGGTGAATAGCTTCAATTATTTCATAGGCTGAAAGTCCTTTGCCAGGCAAATCTTTTTCTTCAATTCCCCAAACATCAGCAATATATTTTCGGTGTTCTGGATTTTCGATATCACGATTTCCAGGTAATTGGTCGCATTTATGACCATGTTCACGACCACCTTGACCGTTTCCTTGACCAGTAATAGTTGCGTATCCGCAATAAGGTTTTCCTATACGACCTGTAGCTAATACTAAATTGATACAACCTAATACATTGTCAACGCCTTTACTATGATGCTCAATTCCACGAGCATGAAGTAAGAAACTCGTTTTGGCTTTGCCCCATAATTCGGCAGCTTGTTGAATTTTTTCTTTTTTGATTCCCGTAATTTCCTCGGCCCATTCTAGTGTATAATCTTTAACAGCATCAAGAGTAAGGTCAAAACCTGAAGTGTAATTGTCGATAAAATCGTGGTCAAGCATGTCATGATCTGCCAAGTATTTTAGCATAGCACCATATAAAGCCGAGTCGGTTCCTGGTCTAACGTCAAGATGTAAGTCTGATGTTCTAGCCAGCGGAATCATCCTAGGGTCAATAACGATTAATTTAGCACCACGGTCACGAGCTTTCCAAATCCAATGGGTTAGGGTAGGGAAGGTCTCACTGATATTAGCACCAGCCACAATTATCACTTCGGCATATTCTAAATCCGAATAGTTATTAGAACCTCTGTCTAGACCAAAAGCTTTTTTGTTTCCAGCTCCTGCACTCACCATACACAAACGACCATTGTAATCTAGGTTTTTTGTTTTCAATGCTACACGAGCAAATTTTCCAACCAAATAACTTTTCTCATTGGTCAACGAAACCCCTGAAAGCATTGAGAAAGCATCATTGCCGTATTTTTCTTGAATACGTTTAATTTCTGAAACTGTTTTTGATAGCGCATCATCCCAAGAAGTAGGTACAAATCCTTGTCCTTCCACTCTTTTTAGCGGACTCATCAAACGGTCTGGATGGTTATTTTGTAAATAGCGTTGTACTCCTTTTGGACAAAGACGTCCTTCGTTAAAAGGGAATTCCATCCAAGGTTCAAAACCAACTACTTTATTTTCCTTTACAGACAATTGTATTCCACATTGCATACCACAAAAGCAACAATGTGTTTTTACTAATTCGTCTGGTTCATCTCTTCCTTCGTACCCCTCTTTTGGACTATAGTTTTTATGAGGGCCAAATTGTGAAATTATATTTTCTGCTGAAACCGGTAATTTTGCCATTTTTTTATCTTTTAACCGCTAAGGCGCAAAGGCTCAATTTTAATTGCTGAATTTTATCTTAGCCGTGTTTTTCTAAATTATTTTTTCAAAATCTTTAATCACAATTTTCTTTGCGACATAGCGTCTTTGCGGTGTTGTTTAACCAAACAAATTCCCGCCTGATTGTCTTGCTTTTAAGTGGGCTTGTGCTAATCGTGATCTTTTTCCTTCGGGACTCAAGTCTAAATGCGAACTTCCATCTTCCATGTCAAAATTAAAACCAAGCTCTTTAGTTACTGTTTTTAAATCTTTGATATGTAAATTAGTTGCAAATTCTTCACCTGTATGCTTGCAAATAGCCATTCCCATTTTCATTCCTTGTTTTTTATAGATATGAGCACCAATCTGTGCAGGACGCTGAATGATGTGGAAAAATTTTCCAAATGGAATCCAAATCAAGAACATGATCACTGTTACAGCATGTAGGACAGCGAGGAAATCAAAAGCAAAACCTTTCATGAATTGGTAAGAGTAGGTTAGTCCCAAACCAGTAGCCGAAATAGCTATTAATAAAATAAGAGGCAATAAATCACCCTCAAAGGTTTGTGTTGCAATCAAACCAGGATTGGTTAATCGGCGTCTTAAATAGTATAATGAACCTAAAATTACTAAGTAGGAAGACCAGTTCAAAGCATGAAAAGTCAAAAAGGCCATTATAGAATCTAGCTTAAAATCCATTACTTTGAAACCAAAAAAGTGTGCTTCATAAACCGAAATAGAGTTGGGTGCCATTGTAAAATGAATCCATCCAAAGGTCAAGGGAATGGTAATCATAAAAGCTGATGTACAACCAACGGCAATCATGAAATGCGCCATCCAACGGTATTTTCCTCTTGGGTAAATGAATTTTTGAAAAGCTATATTTTCAATTGTTTCTTTGGAAGCAAACCAAAAATGAGAAAACACTTTTCCGGTAAACAGATAAGTTATTCCTCTTTTGAAATAAATCCAAGTAGGTGGTCTTTGTAACCAGACAGAATATCTATAAACAATTCCGAAAAAGGCAAATACGGTACCGAATAAGTACGTAATAAGTGCTGCATCAAAATTTTGTAATTTTCGAGAACCATAAAAAACTAATGCAATCATCAATATTGAAAGCACTGTGGCTATCAATAATGCTTTTATATTATAGGCATAGTTATTTGTTTTCATTTCAGTTTCGTATTAATAATTACTATAAATCATTGCTCAAGGAGAGCAATCGATAAATTTCATCTTGCAAAAATAAAACTAAAATAAATAACTACGTAAAAATACCTAAGTATTTTTTATTAGTTTGTTTAAAGTTTATGTAAGTCAGTATGATAGAGTTTTGAGTGCTTGGAGGTTAGATTACCCACCAATCTTAATCATACTTCTGTTTTGAGAAAATAGTTTAGGGTTTTGGAATTTAGCATCATCGTCCATTCCGCCACGCATGGCGTGTTTTGATTTTACGTTATTAAAAATAAGAGGTTCTATGGATTCGCCAGCTCTTAAAGTATTCAATAAAGATGTTTCAGAGTTTGAGAAAAGACAATTTTTTAATTTTCCATCAGCGGTCAGTCGGATGCGGTTGCAACTGCTGCAAAACGGATTGGTGACTGAACTAATAACTGAAAAACTTCCTTTGAAGCCTTTTATTTTGTGGTTCTTGGCGGTATCGTTTGGTTTATCAGTAAGTCGTTCAATATTTTCAGAAAGGTATTGGTTTTCAACTTGTGATAAAATTTCAGCATAGGAAACTAATTTTTCTTTATTCCATTTGTTTCCATCAAAAGGCATGAACTCAATGAATCGAATCATTAGGTTTTTGTCTTTAGTCAATTCGATGAAATCTAAAATTTCGTTATCATTAAAGCCTTTCATTACCACTACATTTAGTTTGAGGTGGAAGCCGTTGTTTTCTAATAAATCTAAATTTTCTAAAACTTTATCAAAATAATTACGTCTTGTGATTGAATTGAATTTATCTTTTTGTAGGCTGTCGATACTAACATTTAAAGCTGTGATCCCCGCATCTTTAAAAGTGTCTATGAAATCATTTACTAGGATTCCATTTGTGGTAAGCGTGAGTTCAACGCCCAGTTTTCCTAAACGCAGTATAACATCCTTAGCATCTTTACGTACTAAAGGTTCGCCGCCAGTCAATCTGATTTTTTTGACACCTAAGTTTACAAAAGTTTGGGCTATAGTTACAATCTCATCTGCGGTCATCAAATGTGATTTTGGTGTGAGCGCAATCCCTTCGGCAGGCATACAATAGGTACATCTCAAATTACAATGTTCTGTAATCGAGATGCGCAAATAGTTGTGTATGCGTCCGTGTGTATCCTGCATTGGGTTACTATGCGCCATGATTGAATCCGTTAAGTATTTTGAATAAATGTAAAATAGATGGAAATACTGCATCCATCGATTCACTTGCGCCAGCTGTTGAACCTGGTAAAGCCATAATCAGTGTGTTTCCTTTGAAACCTACAACTGAGCGGGATAACATCGCATAAGGTGTGCGGTCTTGTCCGTAGGCACGAATAGCTTCTTCAATACCTGGAATACGTCTGTCTAGCATTGGGGCAACAGCTTCGGGAGTAACATCACGATTCGATAATCCCGTACCTCCTGTTAGGATAACCAAATCCATTTTTTTGTCACACATCGTATGGATGGTTTCTTGAATATCTACGATTTCGTCAGGAATAATGGTGTAATTAGAAACACGCAATCCTAAGCTTTTTATTTTTTCGGCGATTACTTTTCCAGCTCTATCTTCTTTTTTGCCACTTGAAACACTATCTGAACAAACCATTACAGCTACAGCTAAATCAGGAATGTCATTTTTACCAAAGTCTGATTTGCCTCCTTTTTTGTGCAATAATTTGATAGTCGAAATTTCCACTTGCTTGTCAATTGGTTTTAACATATCATACATCGTTAAGGCAACAATTGAAGCACCATGCATGGCTTCGACTTCTACACCAGTTCTGTAAATTGCCTTTACGGTTACTTTGATTAAGATAGAATCGTCAAGGAATTCATATTCAATTCCAGTGTATTCAATTGGCATAGGATGGCAGTCAGGAATCGAGTTTGAAGTGTTTTTTACTGCAAAAAGACCTGCTGTACGCGCTACTTCAAGTACATCTCCTTTTGGTACTGATTTATTCAATATCGCCTGCATCGTAGCTGGTGTGCCTACTTTTACAACAGCTTGCGCTGTAGCTGTACGTTGTGTAATTATTTTGTGTGTAATATCTACCATTTAATTATGTATTGGACCACGGACAAAACGGATTATAACTGGTTAACACGGATTATTATTCTTAAATCCGTTATAATCTGTTTTATCTGTGTCATCAGTGGGCTATTTTTTTATGTATTTTTTTTCCAAGTATAGGATTCATCTTCAAAAATCTCTTTACCAAAAACAGGGGCTTTTTCCTTTATGGCTTCCACCAAAAATTCTAGGGCTTCATACACTACTTTTCGTCTAGGAGCAGATACAAAAACAAACAAGCATATTTCGCCAGTTTTCACCAACCCTAAGCTATGGTAAATGTGTAAGCATGTTAAATTGTATTTGGCGAAAGCCGCTTCTCTGATTTCGTAAAAATTTTGTTCTGCCATTTCTTCATAAGCAGTGTATTCAATTGCAGCAACAGTTTTTCCATCAATGACATCAGCACGAACTTGTCCTAAAAAGATGTTATGAGCGCCAATAGTTGTTTTTGTTTGGTGTTTGGCAATCGAATTCCCTATGAAATCGGATGTTATTTGTCCTTGAATGAAGGACGTTTTCTTTGGTTTATCTGCTGACATTCAAATTGATTTATGTTGATTCTTATTGTTCTATAAAGACTGTATGCCTTTTCCTAAATGAAAAACACCTACAAATCCTGATTTTTTTAAATAATTTAATGCTGTTTGACTGCGTTGTCCAGTCTGGCAAAACAATACTATTTCTTGGTTTTTGTCTAATTTATGACTGTATGATTCTAATTCTGATAACGGAATTTGGATTATATTTTCACCTCTAAATTCAGGGCTTTCGTTTTTCTCTCGAACATCAATAACTACAATGTCCATTTGCTTACATTTTTCTAAAAATGTAGCTGGAGTCAAGGAGTCGTTTATTTTTTTTGAATGTAAAAGTTGACTACCGTTGATAAAACTTTTTTCGACAGCCTTCGGGTTTTTTGCGAAAGCGATTAGTTGAGTTTGAAAATGTAAAGCATCATAAATCAATAATTTTCCTGATAACACTTCGCCAATTTCAAGAATGATTTTAAGTACTTCTGTTGCTTGTAATGCTCCAATTGTATTGGGTAAAACTCCTAGAACACCAGCGACTTCACAATTTGAAACCGAGTCTAATGTATTTTTCTCTGGAAATATACAGCGGTAACTAGGTCCGTTTTTATAGTTGAAAACAGAAAGCTGTCCTTCGAATTTATAAATCGAAGCATATACCACTGGGATTTTTTGATGAGCTGAAACATCATTTATTAAGTAGCGTATGTCTATTGTATCAGTGCAATCAACGATTATTTGGTAATCATCAACGATTTCAAAGGCATTGTTTTCACTGAAAAAAGTATAATAAGTTTGAACTTCAATGTCAGGATTAAGTAATAGGATTTTTTCGGCAGCTGTTAGCGCTTTGCTTTTACCGCAATCTTGTAAGTTGTATAAAAGCTGTCGATGTAAATTAGTTTCTTCGATTATGTCTCCATCAATAATTCCAATTTTGCCAATCCCCGCTGCAGCTAAATTTTGCAACACAGGACAGCCTAATCCACCAGCACCAATTACTAAAACTCTAGCATTTTGTAATTTTTGCTGACCAATTTCGCCTATTTCAGGAAGAATTATTTGTCTGTTGTAGCGCACTTTTTTGGAATTTAGAATTTTAAAATTGAGTTTTAATTTTTTAACCTCCAGCAAATGGAGGTAAAAATGCAATTTCGTCTTGATTTTTTATTGAAAAATCTATGTTAGTAATCACTTGATTGACTGCTATTGAATAGTTTGTTTTCTTTAAATCAGGATAATTGGATTCCATTACTCCTTTTAAGCATGCTACTGTTGCATTAGAATTGTCAAGTGAAACTTGTTCTTCGTTTTTATTGGTAATATCAGCAATCAAACCAAAATATTTTGTATTTATAATCATGATTGTAATTTTTCGTATTCTTCTGGTGTGTTTATATTTTGTATTTGATTGTGCCATTTCGCAGGAACAACTAATGTTTGGTGTGACATATCTTCAATAACATCGCGTAATTTTAACTGTTTGGCGGCCAAATGTTCTCCAAAAATAGTTTTACATGAACGATCATAAAGGGCAATCAGAGGACTTGGTTTGTCTCCAACTTGTACTTGTGTCATCATATAAGAATCTTCATGTTTGTCTGCTATCCATTGAAGTAAGTCAGATGAAATGAGAGGAGCGTCGACACTTAATATAAAATTAAATTTAGTTTTAGAATGTTTTAAAGCAGTGTAAATTCCGCCTACAGGTCCTTTATCTGCAATTATGTCTTCGATGCGAGCGTGTCCAAGGTAATCGTAGTCAGAATTAGCCGATACAATAATAATATTTGATCCTACAATAGGTTGTAAGGCCTCGCAAATATGACTTATGAATGGTTTTTTGTTCAAAGGGAGTAAGCCTTTTTCTTTTCCCATACGTTGGCTTTTTCCACCTGCTAAGATATAGGCTGTAATGTTATTTTCCATTTGCTTTTCTATGGTTATAATTCATATTTTGTGAATTCAGTATCTAAAAAAGTCCAGCAATTTGAATTGATTGATTCAAAAGCGTTAATCAAAGATTGTCCATAAGGCGTTAATACTGTACCTCCGCCTTTGTTTCCTCCTACTTGGGTTTCGATTAAAGGGTGTTTTGCAGCTTTGTTGGAGGCGTCGATTAATTTCCAAGCTTTTTGATAAGATAAATCCATTGCTTTGGCGGCTTTGTTTAAAGACCCTGTTTCTGCAATTAACTTCAATAATTTGACACGACCTTCACTAATGAGGATGCCTTCATCTGTTTCAATCCAAATTTTACTTTTTATTTTCAAGGCGTGTTTTTTATAACGTTATACTTTTGCAAATATAACGAAATGGTTTTTTATAAAAAAATCTACTAGAGAACTTCTTGTTGGTGTTGTTGATTTCTGAGTTTTTTTGTGGGTGTAGCATTGTTTTTTAAAATTAGTTGTAGATGAGTAGGTTTAATTAATAAATAATTTTTACCTTTGCGGCCTTAACGAGAGGAGGTGTCAAAATTATGTTAATTATACCAATTAAAGACGGAGAAAATATCGATAGAGCATTAAAGCGCTATAAAAGAAAATTTGATAAAACAGGAACTGTTCGTCAATTAAGAGCACGTACTGCTTTTATTAAGCCGTCTGTTAAAAACAGAATGAAATTCCAGAAAGCTGCTTACATTCAAAACATGAAAGATAGTTTAGAGAGTTAGTAGATTTTCTTTAGAAAATAAATGCCGTTAGTGGTCAAAGTTTAGTAACTTTGATGCTAACGGTTTTTTTTATGGCTACTATTATCGATTTTTTTAAGGATTATTTATTGAAAGAAAAGAATTATTCTGTTCATACGGTTGCCGCTTATGAAAGTGATTTGTTGAGTTTTCAGTCTTTTAATATGAGTAATTTTGAGCAGGAATCAATTGTTTTTGTGAATTATAGCCAGATTCGAACTTGGATTGTATTTCTTGTAGATGAAGGTTTGTCTTCTTCTTCGGTTAATAGAAAAATGGCTTCGTTAAAAGCGTTTTATAGGTTTTTGTTGAAAACAAAACAGATAACTGTGAATCCTATGCTGAAGCATAAGTCGTTAAAAGCTTCAAAAGTATTGCAAATTCCATTTTCAGAGAAAGAAGTTGTTTCTGTTTTGGATCGGATTGAAAATGTTGATGGATTTGAATTAGTGCGAAATAAAATGATAATTGATTTATTGTATGCTACGGGAATGCGACGAGCAGAATTGATTAATTTAAAAGTTGCCGATGTTGATTTTTCTAATAACACAATCAAAGTGCTTGGTAAGCGGAGTAAGGAAAGAATTGTTCCGATGCTTTCAGTTGTAAAAGAAGGTTTGCTGAGTTATAGTCAGCAGAGGGCTGATTTGGCTGAGATTTTTGATGATGAATTTTTGTTTCTCACAAAAAAAGGGGTAAAGTTGAGTAATTCGTTTGTTTATCGACTAATAAATTCATACTTTAGTACGGCTTCAGAAAAAGTAAAAAAAAGTCCGCATGTGTTGCGACATACATTTGCGACTCATTTACTAAATAATGGAGCAGATTTGAATTCAGTGAAAGAGTTGTTAGGTCATTCCAGTTTGGCGTCAACACAAGTGTATACGCATAGTAGTTTGTCGGAACTTAAAAAAGTTTACGAAAAAAGTCATCCTAGGAATAAAAAATAATTCGCAATTAAGTTTAACCATTAAATAAGTTTTGATTATGAAGGTAAGTATTCACGCAGTCAATTTTAATGTTGACGGGAAATTAGTTGGTTTTGTTCAAGAAAGAATGGATAAGTTGGAGAAGTATTATGATAAAGTGGTGTCTTCTGATGTTTATTTGAAAGTTGAGAAAACTAGTGATAAGGAGAATAAAATTGTTGAGGTAAAGATAAATGTGCCTGGAGATGGGTTTGTTGTGAAAAAACAGTGTAAGACTTTTGAAGAAGCTTTGGAGCTTTCGGCAGAATCTTTAGAGCGTTTGTTGGTAAAAAGGAAAGAAAAAATACGTGCATACGCTTAATATAAAAAATTTTTTAAAAAAATGTTTTGATTGAGAGATAAAATATATACATTTGCAGTCCGTTAGAAATAGCGGACTTTTTTTATTGATACTGCCAGCGTAGCTCAGTTGGCTAGAGCAGCTGATTTGTAATCAGCAGGTCGTGGGTTCGAGTCCCTCCGCCGGCTCAAAAAAAGCAGTAGTATTGTGTTTGTTTGGTCGAATGCAATATTGGAAATAAAAAAAGAGGGGAGATACTCAAGCGGCCAACGAGGGCAGACTGTAAATCTGCTGTGAGAACTTCGCAGGTTCGAATCCTGCTCTCCCCACAAATAATAAAATTAAGTTCTTATAGCAAAGGATTTAAAGTTGAAGAATTCTCTGCCGGTGTAGCTCAGGGGTAGAGTGCTTCCTTGGTAAGGAAGAGGTCTCGGGTTCAATTCCCGACATTGGCTCAAAGAAAAAATTTTGAACACTAATAAATTAATAAAGATTAAAATCTAAGTAAAATGGCAAAAGAAACCTTTAATCGTTCGAAACCGCACTTAAATATAGGTACTATCGGACACGTAGATCACGGAAAAACTACATTAACTGCTGCAATAACTAAAGTGTTATCTGATGCTGGTTACTGTCAAGCGAAATCTTTTGATCAAATTGATAATGCTCCTGAAGAAAAAGAAAGAGGTATTACAATTAATACATCTCACGTAGAGTATGAAACAGCTAATCGTCACTACGCTCACGTTGACTGTCCAGGTCACGCGGATTACGTAAAGAACATGGTTACTGGTGCTGCTCAAATGGATGGAGCTATTCTTGTAGTAGCTGCAACTGATGGACCAATGCCACAAACTCGTGAGCACATCCTTTTAGGACGTCAAGTAGGTATTCCACGTATCGTTGTTTTCATGAACAAAGTGGATATGGTTGATGACGCTGAGTTATTGGAATTAGTTGAAATGGAAATTAGAGACTTATTGTCTTTCTATGAGTATGATGGAGATAACTGTCCAGTTATTCAAGGATCTGCTTTAGGTGGATTGAATAATGATGCTGCATGGGTTCCTAAAATTCTTGAATTGATGGAAGCTGTTGATGCTTGGATCGAAGAGCCAGTACGTGATACTGATAAGCCTTTCTTGATGCCAGTTGAGGATGTATTTACAATTACAGGTCGTGGAACTGTTGCTACAGGTCGTATCGAAACTGGAGTTGCTAACACTGGAGATCCAGTTGAGATCATTGGTATGGGAGCTGATAAATTAACTTCTACTATTACTGGAGTTGAGATGTTCCGTAAAATCCTTGATAGAGGTGAGGCTGGAGATAACGTTGGTTTGTTATTGAGAGGTGTTGCTAAAGAAGATATCAAAAGAGGAATGGTTATCATTAAGCCAGGATCTGTTAAACCACACAAAACTTTCAAAGCTGAGGTTTATATCTTGAAAAAAGAAGAAGGTGGACGTCACACTCCATTCCATAATAACTACCGTCCACAGTTCTACGTACGTACAACTGACGTAACAGGAGTTATTTCTTTACCAGCTGGAGTAGAGATGGTAATGCCAGGTGATAACTTAACTATCAATGTTGAGTTGTTAAGCCCAATTGCAATGAACGTAGGTTTACGTTTCGCTATCCGTGAAGGTGGTAGAACAGTTGGTGCTGGTCAGGTAACTGAAATCGTAGATTAATTTCTATAATAATAAATTTAAAACCAGTAACTGCTTCGGTTGTTACTGGTTTTTATACGGGCGTAGTTCAAGGGTAGAATAGCGGTCTCCAAAACCGTTGATGGGGGTTCGAATCCCTCCGCCCGTGCAATTAAAAAATAAATCATAATGGCAAAAATTGGTACTTACATTTCAGAGGCATTTGAAGAATTAAAATCAAATGTAACTTGGCCAGAGTGGGCTGAGGTGCAGCGACTAACTGTTATTGTTGCTGTTTTTTCAGTGTTATTTGCTTTGGCAACTTGGGGAGTAGATGAGGTTTTTGCAAAAGCATTAGCAGGATTTTTTAACTGGATTAAAGCTTAATATTTGACATGGCAGAGAATAATTTAAAGAAATGGTATGTCGTTAGAGCTGTAAGTGGTCAAGAAAATAAAGTGAAAGCTTATATTGAAACTGAAATCTCTAGACTTGGAATGGAAGATTATGTTTCTCAAGTTCTTGTTCCTACTGAGAAAGTAGTAACAGTAAAAGAAGGTAAGAAGCTAGTTAAAGAAAAAGTTTATTTTCCAGGTTATGTAATGATTGAGGCAAATTTAGTTGGTGAAGTTCCTCATATCATTAAATCAATTACTTCAGTGATTGGTTTTTTAGGTGAAACCAAAGGAGGTGAGCCAGTGCCATTAAGAATTTCTGAAGTAAACAGAATGTTAGGTAAAGTCGATGAATTAGCAGTGAATACTGATAATCATGCAATACCATTTAATTTAGGAGAGACTATTAAAGTAATTGATGGTCCTTTTAATGGATTCAACGGTACAGTTGAAAAAATTAATGATGAAAAGCGTAAACTTGAAGTAATGGTTAAGATTTTCGGAAGAAAGACACCTTTAGAGTTGAGTTTTATGCAAGTTGAAAAAGTATAATTTTCGTTACACTATAATAATCACTTCAATCGCTTCCAATGGTTGTCGTGTTAAATTTTTTAAAAAATGGCTAAAGAAATTAGTAAGGTAGTTAAACTACAAGTTAAGGGAGGTGCTGCGAATCCGTCGCCACCGGTTGGACCTGCTTTAGGAGCTGCTGGGGTAAACATCATGGAGTTCTGTAAGCAGTTCAATGCTAGAACACAAGATAAACCTGGCAAAATATGCCCAGTACAAATTACTGTGTATAAAGACAAATCATTTGATTTTGTTGTTAAGACTCCTCCTGCAGCAGTTCAGTTATTGGAAGCTGCAAAGCTAAAATCTGGTTCAGGTGAGCCTAATCGTAAAAAAGTAGCTAGTGTTACTTGGGAACAAATTAGAGCTATTGCTGAAGACAAGATGCCAGACTTAAATGCATTCACAATGGAGTCTGCAATGAGTATGGTTGCTGGAACAGCTAGATCTATGGGTATAACTGTATCAGGAGACGCTCCTTTTTAATTAAGAGAAAGACATGGCAAAATTGACAAAAAAGCAAAAAGAGGCTGCTTCAAAAATTGAAAAGAACAAATTATATTCTTTAAAAGATGCTTCAGCATTAATTAAAGTTATTGCTTCTGCAAAATTTGATGAGTCTGTTGATATCGCGGTAAGATTGGGTGTAGATCCAAGAAAAGCGAATCAAATGGTTAGAGGGGTTGTAACATTACCTCATGGAACTGGTAAAGATGTAAAAGTATTAGCATTAGTTACTCCAGATAAAGAAGCAGAAGCTAAAGAAGCTGGTGCTGATTTCGTTGGATTAGATGAGTACTTACAAAAAATTAAAGATGGTTGGACAGATGTTGATGTAATCATCACTATGCCAGCTGTTATGGGTAAATTAGGTCCATTAGGTCGTATTTTAGGACCTAGAGGTTTAATGCCTAACCCTAAAACAGGTACAGTAACTATGGATGTTGCTAAAGCTGTTGCAGAGGTTAAAGCTGGTAAAATTGACTTTAAAGTTGATAAAACTGGTATCGTACATGCAGGAATTGGTAAGGTTTCTTTTGGAGCTGAGCAAATTTATGACAATGCACACGAAATTATTCAAACATTAATCAAACTTAAACCAACTGCTGCTAAAGGTACCTATATTAAAGGTATTCACCTTACAAGCACTATGAGTCCTGCGATTGCATTGGATCCGAAGGCAGTATAATTGGTAGTTAATAATTTTTAGTATGACTAGAGAAGAAAAATCAATCGCGATTGAAGAATTAACTGCACAGTTAGCTGGTACAAATATTGTTTATGTAGCAGATATTTCTGGATTAAATGCAGAAACAACTTCAAATTTAAGAAGAGCTTGTTTTAAAGCAGGTGTCAAATTAGAGGTTGTAAAAAACACATTACTTGCTAAAGCAATGGAAGTGTCAGAGAATGAGTATGGTGAATTACCTTCAGTTTTAGTAGGTAACAGTGCTATCTTTATTTCTGATGTAGCTAATGCTCCAGGTAAAATCATTAAAGATTTCCGTAAGAAATCAGATAAGCCACTTTTAAAAGGTGCTTATGTGAATGCTGAAGTTTATATTGGAGATGATCAATTAAATATGTTGTCTACAATTAAATCTAAAGAAGAACTTCTTGGAGAACTTATTGGATTATTACAATCACCAGCTCAAAAAATTATTTCTGCTTTGCAAAATAAATTTGCAGGACAAGAAGTTGAAGCTGAAACTGAAGCTGAACAAGCATAATAAGGTTGGATTTATTTCTCCTTATTATTTAATAAGCGCACAATAAACAAAATATAATTTTACAAATCATTTTAAAACGA
Organism: Flavobacterium sp. NG2; assembly: GCF_034119845.1. Taxonomy (NCBI): domain Bacteria; kingdom Pseudomonadati; phylum Bacteroidota; class Flavobacteriia; order Flavobacteriales; family Flavobacteriaceae; genus Flavobacterium; species Flavobacterium sp. NG2. The sequence goes on from NZ_CP139420.1 coordinate 1,628,955, forward strand.
TAGAAAAAATGGCAGATTTGAAACAATTCGCAGAGCAATTAGTTAACTTAACTGTAAAAGAAGTTAACGATTTAGCAACAATATTAAAAGATGAGTACGGAATCGAACCAGCTGCTGCAGCTGTAGTAGTTGCTGCTGGTGGTGGTGAAGGTGCTGCTGAAGAAGCTCAAACTGAATTTACAGTAGTATTGAAAGAAGCTGGTGCTTCTAAGTTAGCTGTTGTAAAAGCAGTTAAAGAATTAACTGGTTTAGGTCTTAAAGAAGCTAAAGATTTAGTTGATGGTGCTCCATCTAACATTAAAGAAGGTGTAACTAAAGATGAGGCTGAAGGTCTTAAAAAATCTTTAGAAGAAGCTGGAGCTGTAGTTGAGCTTAAATAGTTAAACTCAGTTTAAAAAATTAGGTTTAGGTCTTGGGTTTAGTCGCCCAAAGACCTAAACCATTTTTCGTATAACAAAAGTCTAAGTTATTATACTCTATTTTAACTTTTGAAATACAGTCCTTTTATCCATTACGAGGAAAAAAAATTAACAGATAATAAAAAAGTAGTTATCTTAAATTAATTTTTAAAGATGTAATGGCGTAGAAGTAAAGTATAAATCTAATTTGTATTTATACACAACAATTACTTTTTTAATCAAAATTTTGTCCATTGATGTTAACAAATCAAACTGAAAGATTGAATTTTGCCTCAACAAAAAATATCCCGAATTATCCTGATTTCTTGGATGTTCAGGTTAAATCTTTTCAAGATTTTTTTCAATTAGAAACTAAATCAGACGAAAGAGGCAACGAAGGACTTTACAATACCTTCATGGAAAATTTTCCAATTACAGATACAAGAAATAACTTTGTATTGGAATTCCTTGACTATTTTGTAGATCCACCACGTTATACAATTCAAGAATGTATAGAAAGAGGTCTAACGCATAGCGTACCTTTAAAAGCAAGGTTAAAGCTATATTGTACTGATCCAGAGCACGAAGATTTTGAAACAATTGTTCAAGATGTGTATCTTGGTACAATTCCTTACATGACACCAAGTGGTACTTTTGTAATTAATGGAGCAGAACGTGTTGTAGTTTCTCAATTACACAGATCTCCAGGAGTTTTCTTTGGTCAGTCTTTTCATGCTAATGGTACAAAATTATATTCTGCCAGAGTAATTCCTTTTAAAGGTTCATGGATAGAATTTTCTACAGATATAAACAGCGTTATGTATGCTTATATTGATAGAAAGAAAAAATTACCTGTAACAACTTTATTCCGTGCCATTGGTTTTGAAAGAGACAAGGATATCCTTGAAATTTTTGACCTTGCTGAAGAGATTAAAGTTTCTAAAACAGGACTTAAAAAATATATCGGTAGAAAACTTGCTGCTCGTGTATTAAATACATGGCATGAGGATTTCGTAGATGAAGATACTGGTGAGGTAGTTTCTATCGAACGTAACGAAATAATCCTTGATAGAGATACTATTATCGACAAAGATAATGTTGAAGAAATCATTGATTCTAACGTTAAATCTATTTTGTTACATAAAGAAGATGCTAATCAAGCTGATTATGCCATCATTCATAATACGTTACAAAAAGATCCAACAAACTCTGAAAAAGAAGCTGTTGAGCATATTTACAGACAATTGCGTAACGCAGAACCGCCTGATGAAGAAACTGCTCGTGGTATTATTGATAAATTATTCTTCTCTGATCAACGTTACAACTTAGGTGAAGTAGGTCGTTACAGAATGAATAAAAAATTACAGTTGGATATCCCAATGGAAAAGCAAGTCTTGACCAAAGAAGATATCATAACTATCGTTAAGTATTTAATTGAATTGATTAATGCAAAAGCAGATATCGATGATATTGACCACTTATCAAACCGTCGTGTTCGTACAGTTGGAGAACAATTGTCACAACAATTCGGCGTTGGTTTAGCACGTATGGCTAGAACTATTCGTGAGAGAATGAACGTTAGGGATAACGAGGTGTTTACACCTATTGATTTGATTAATGCTAAAACATTATCGTCAGTAATCAACTCTTTTTTCGGAACAAACCAGTTATCTCAATTTATGGATCAAACGAATCCACTTGCTGAGATTACACACAAAAGAAGATTATCTGCACTTGGACCAGGTGGACTTTCGAGAGAAAGAGCTGGATTTGAGGTTCGTGACGTTCACTATACGCACTACGGTCGTTTATGTCCGATTGAAACTCCTGAGGGACCAAATATTGGTTTGATTTCTTCTCTAGGTGTTTATGCTAAAGTAAACGGAATGGGGTTCATTGAAACACCTTACCGTAAAGTAACTGAAGGTGTTGTAGATTTGAATGCTACTCCAATCTATTTAAGTGCTGAAGAAGAAGAAGGAATGATGATTGCTCAGGCAAACATCGAAATGGATAATTCAGGTAAAATTACTGCTGAGAACGTAATTGCTCGTGAAGAGGGTGATTTCCCAGTTGTATCACCGTTACAAGTTCATTATACAGACGTTGCACCGAACCAGATTGCTTCTATTTCTGCTTCTTTGATTCCATTCTTGGAACATGATGATGCGAATAGAGCCTTGATGGGATCTAACATGATGCGTCAGGCCGTACCATTAATTCGTCCTGAAGCTCCAATTGTAGGTACCGGTTTAGAGCGTCAAGTAGCTTCAGATTCTAGAGTACTGATTAATGCTGAAGGGCATGGTACTGTTGAATATGTTGATGCTAATATCATTACTATCAAATATGATCGTTCTGAAGAAGAAAGAATGGTAAGTTTTGATTCTGATGAGAAGACTTATAACTTAATTAAATTTAGAAAAACCAATCAAGGAACAAGTATCAACTTGAAACCTATCGTTAGAAAAGGGGATAGAGTGGTACCTGGTCAAGTATTATCAGAAGGATATGCGACTCAAAATGGAGAATTGGCATTAGGTCGTAACCTAAAAGTAGCCTTTATGCCATGGAAAGGGTATAACTTTGAGGATGCGATTGTAATTTCTGAAAAAGTAGTTCGTGATGATATCTTTACTTCAATTCACGTAGATGATTACTCATTAGAAGTAAGAGATACGAAATTAGGTAACGAAGAATTAACAAACGATATACCAAACGTTTCTGAAGAGGCTACTAAAGACTTAGATGAAAACGGTATGATTAGAATTGGTGCCGAGGTAAAACCTGGTGATATTCTTATCGGTAAAATTACACCTAAAGGAGAATCTGATCCTACTCCAGAAGAGAAATTGTTACGTGCAATTTTCGGAGATAAAGCAGGAGATGTAAAAGATGCTTCTTTGAAAGCTTCTCCATCTTTACATGGTGTTGTTTTGGATAAAAAATTATTTGCAAGAGCGGTAAAAGACAAACGCAAACGTACTCAAGATAAAGATGCTTTAGGGGCTCTTGAAATGGAGTTTGAAGTTAAATTTACTGAACTAAAAGATAAATTGATTGAAAAGCTTTTCTTAATCGTAAACGGAAAAACATCACAAGGTGTAATGAATGATTTGGGTGAAGAAGTTTTACCAAAAGGTAAAAAATACACGCAAAGAATGCTTTACGCTGTTGAAGATTTTGCTCACTTAAGCAAAGGTCAATGGGTAGCTGATGATGCAACTAATAAAATGGTGAATGATTTAATTCATAACTATAAAATTAAGTTGAACGATTTACAAGGAGCGTTAAGAAGAGAGAAATTCACGATTACTGTTGGTGATGAATTACCATCAGGAATTTTGAAACTTGCTAAGGTTTATATAGCTAAGAAACGTAAGTTGAAAGTTGGGGATAAAATGGCAGGACGTCACGGTAACAAAGGTATTGTTGCTCGTATTGTTCGTCATGAAGATATGCCTTTCTTAGAGGATGGAACGCCAGTTGATATTGTATTGAATCCACTTGGGGTACCTTCTCGTATGAACATTGGTCAAATTTATGAGACTGTTCTTGGATGGGCTGGTATGAACTTGGGTAGAAAATATGCTACTCCTATTTTTGACGGTGCTTCATTAGATCAAATTAATGCATTGACTGACGAAGCTGGTATTCCACGTTTTGGACATACACACTTATATGATGGTGGTACAGGTGAGCGTTTCCATCAAGCAGCAACCGTAGGTGTAATTTATATGTTGAAATTAGGACATATGGTTGATGATAAGATGCACGCACGTTCTATTGGTCCATACTCGTTGATTACTCAACAACCATTGGGTGGTAAAGCTCAATTTGGTGGTCAGCGTTTTGGAGAGATGGAGGTTTGGGCACTTGAGGCTTATGGAGCTTCTAGTACACTTCGTGAAATCTTAACTGTGAAATCTGATGATGTAATTGGTAGAGCTAAAACTTACGAAGCTATCGTAAAAGGTGAATCAATGCCAGAGCCAGGATTACCTGAATCATTCAATGTATTAATGCATGAGTTGAAAGGTCTTGGTTTAGATATCAGATTAGAAGAATAAGACTTAGTATTCAGTGTTCAGTTTTTAGTGCTCAGTTTCTAACTGAAAACTCAAAAACTGAATGCTGAACACTTTTTATAATTAGTTTTCAAGATTTATACCCGTAAACCGTTCCGATTTTTTATATAAACCAAGAGGTTTTTATGACTAGCACTTTAATGAGTAATTAAAGTTTAGAGAAGTAATTCGAGGTAGTGTTTGAGTTGTTAATTCGGCTAAAACAAAATCAATTTTTTAATTGCAAATAAATCAATAGTAAAAACTATGATGAATAATAGAAATAATAAAGATAAAAACCAAGTTAAAAGGTTTGATAAAATCTCAATAGGTCTTGCTTCTCCAGAATCTATCTTGAAGGAATCAAGAGGTGAAGTTTTAAAACCAGAAACAATTAACTACCGTACGCACAAGCCAGAGCGTGACGGTCTTTTCTGTGAAAGAATTTTCGGACCTGTAAAAGATTTTGAATGTGCTTGTGGTAAGTATAAAAGAATTAGATATAAAGGAATTATCTGTGACCGTTGTGGTGTAGAAGTTACTGAGAAAAAAGTACGTAGAGATAGAGTAGGTCACATCAATCTTGTTGTGCCAATTGCTCATATTTGGTATTTCCGTTCTCTACCTAACAAAATTGGATATATTCTTGGTTTACCATCTAAGAAATTAGATATGATTATTTACTACGAAAGATACGTAGTAATTCAAGCAGGTATTGCTAAGAATACAGATGGAGAATCTCTTCAAAGATTAGATTTCTTGACTGAAGAAGAGTATTTAAATATTTTAGATACTCTTCCACAAGAAAATCAATATTTAGATGATATGGATCCTAATAAATTTGTTGCCAAAATGGGAGCAGAATGTATAATGGATTTATTAGCGCGTATTGATTTGGATCAATTGTCATACCAATTGAGACATTCAGCTAATAACGAAACATCTAAACAACGTAAAACTGAAGCACTAAAAAGATTGCAAGTTGTGGAATCTTTCCGTGAGTCTAACTTAAACCGTGAAAATCGTCCTGAATGGATGATAATGAAAGTGGTTCCGGTTATTCCGCCAGAATTACGTCCGCTTGTGCCACTTGACGGAGGTCGTTTTGCAACTTCAGATTTAAATGACTTATATCGTCGTGTAATCATTCGTAACAACCGTTTGAAAAGATTGATGGAGATCAAAGCTCCTGAAGTAATCTTAAGAAACGAAAAACGTATGTTGCAAGAATCTGTAGATTCATTATTTGATAACACTCGTAAAGCTTCTGCTGTTAAAACAGAATCTAACAGACCATTAAAATCACTGTCTGATTCCTTAAAAGGTAAGCAAGGACGTTTCCGTCAAAACTTACTTGGAAAACGTGTGGATTATTCTGCTCGTTCGGTAATTGTTGTTGGTCCTGAATTAAAATTATTTGAATGCGGATTGCCAAAAGATATGGCAGCTGAATTATATAAACCTTTTGTGATTCGTAAATTAATCGAAAGAGGAATTGTAAAAACAGTTAAATCGGCTAAGAAAATTATAGATAAAAAAGAGCCTGTAGTTTGGGATATCCTAGAAAATGTAATTAAAGGACATCCAGTATTGCTGAACCGTGCTCCTACTTTGCACAGATTGGGTATTCAAGCTTTCCAACCTAAATTAATTGAAGGTAAAGCTATCCAATTACACCCATTAGTATGTACGGCATTTAATGCGGATTTTGATGGGGATCAAATGGCGGTTCACTTGCCATTAGGACCTGAAGCAATTTTGGAAGCACAACTATTGATGTTGGCATCTCACAATATCTTGAACCCTGCAAATGGTGCTCCTATTACTGTACCTTCTCAGGATATGGTCTTGGGTCTATATTATATGACCAAAGAAAGATTATCAACTCCTGAGAAAACTATTTTAGGGCAAGATTTGACTTTCTATTCTGCTGAAGAGGTAAATATTGCCTTAAATGAAGGAAGATTAGAATTGAATGCTCGTGTGAAAATTAGAGCAAAAGATTTTAATGATAATGGTGAGTTGGTTTATAAAATCATTCAAACTACAGCGGGACGTGTATTATTTAACGAAGTAGTACCGGAAGCTGCTGGATATATTAACGATGTATTGACTAAGAAAAATCTTAGAGATATTATCGGTCACGTATTGAATTCAACTAGTGTGCCTGAAACGGCTGCCTTCTTGGATAATATGAAAGATATGGGGTATAAATTTGCCTTTAGAGGTGGATTGTCATTCTCATTAGGGGATATTAGAATTCCAGATCAAAAGCCACAATTAATCGCTGATGCAAGGGAGCAAGTAATTGGTATTTCTGCTAACTATAACATGGGTCTTATTACAAATAATGAGCGTTACAACCAAGTTATTGATGTGTGGACTTCTGCAAATGCACAATTGACGGAGTTAGCAATGAAAAATATTAGAGAAGACCAACAAGGTTTCAACTCTGTATATATGATGCTTGATTCTGGAGCAAGGGGTTCTAAAGAACAAATTCGTCAGTTAACTGGTATGCGTGGTTTGATGGCTAAGCCTAAAAAATCGACTGCTGGTGGTGGTGAAATTATTGAAAACCCGATTCTTTCGAACTTTAAAGAAGGTCTTTCTATCCTTGAGTACTTTATTTCTACGCACGGTGCTCGTAAAGGACTTGCGGATACTGCCTTGAAAACGGCGGATGCGGGTTACTTAACAAGAAGACTTCATGATGTATCGCAAGATGTTATTGTAAATATTGAAGATTGCGGTACTCTTAGAGGTGTTGAAGTTTCGGCATTGAAAAAGAATGAAGAAATAGTTGAATCACTTGGAGAAAGAATCTTAGGACGTGTTGCTTTACAAGATGTTATCAATCCATTAACTAGTGAAGTTTTAGTGGCATCAGGAGAACAAATTACTGAGGCTACAATGAAGTTGATTGAAGCTTCTCCTTTGGAAAAAGTTGAAGTTCGTTCACCGTTGACTTGTGAAGCGTTAAAAGGAATTTGTGCTAAATGTTACGGACGTAACTTAGCTACTGGAAAAATGACTCAAAGAGGTGAGGCTGTAGGTGTAATTGCTGCACAATCTATTGGAGAGCCTGGTACACAGTTAACACTTCGTACGTTCCACGTTGGAGGGGTTGCAGGAGGTATATCTGAAGAATCAAGTATCATTGCGAAATTCGCTGGTAAACTTGAAGTTGAAGATTTGAAAACAGTTAAAGGAGAAGATAACGAAGGAAAAGAAGTTGATATTGTTGTTTCTCGTTCTACTGAATTAAAATTAGTTGACGAAAGAACAGGTATTGTTTTAAATACACATAACATTCCTTACGGTTCTAGTATCTTTGTAAAAGACGGTCAGTCAATTGCAAAAGGTGATGTAATCTGTAAATGGGATCCATATAATGGAGTTATTGTTTCTGAGTTTACTGGTAAAATTGCTTACGAAGATTTAGAACAGGGTCAATCATATATGGTTGAAATTGATGAGCAAACTGGTTTCCAAGAAAAAGTAATTTCTGAGTCTAGAACTAAAAAATTAATTCCTACTTTATTAGTTTATGGTAATGATGGTGAATTAATTCGTTCATACAACTTACCAGTTGGAGCTCACTTAATGGTTGAGAACGGAGAGAAAATTAAAGCAGGTAAAGTATTGGTTAAGATTCCACGTCGTTCTTCTAAATCAGGAGATATCACAGGAGGTTTGCCAAGAATTACCGAACTTTTAGAAGCTCGTAATCCTTCGAATCCAGCAGTAGTTTCAGAGATTGATGGTGTTGTTTCTTTTGGAAAAATTAAAAGAGGTAACCGTGAGATTGTTATCGAATCTAAATTTGGTGATGTTAGAAAATACCTTGTTAAACTTTCAAGTCAAATTCTTGTACAAGAAAATGACTTCGTAAGAGCGGGTGTTCCTTTGTCAGATGGAGCAATTACTCCAGACGATATTTTAAGAATTCAAGGTCCAGCTGCTGTTCAGCAGTACTTGGTGAATGAAATTCAAGAAGTATACCGTCTACAAGGGGTGAAAATTAACGATAAGCACTTTGAAGTAGTAATTCGTCAAATGATGCGTAAAGTAAGAGTTCAAGATCCAGGTGATACATTGTTCTTAGAAGATCAATTAATTCATACTAAAGATTTTATTGTTGAGAATGATAAGTTGTACGGTATGAAAGTGGTAGAAGACGCTGGAGATTCTTCTAATTTAAAAGAAGGTCAAATCGTTACTTTACGTCAATTACGTGATGAGAATTCATTGTTGAAGCGTTCTGATAAGAACTTAGTTGTAGCTCGTGATGTTATTACAGCAACTGCTACTCCAGTATTACAAGGTATTACTAGAGCGTCTCTTCAAACGAAATCATTCATCTCAGCTGCTTCTTTCCAAGAAACAACTAAAGTGTTAAACGAAGCTGCAGTAGCAGGTAAGATTGATTACTTAGAAGGATTGAAAGAAAATGTAATTGTAGGACATAGAATTCCAGCAGGTACAGGTATGAGAGAATACGATAATGCTATTGTAGGTTCTAAGGAAGATTACAATGATATGATGGCAAACAAAGAAGAATATATTTATTAATTAAATAGATTCTAATTGATAAAAAATAGAAAGATTACCTTGTGTAGTCTTTCTATTTTAATTTTAAGGAGTTCCTAATTTTAATTTTTTTTATATGAAAGACCAACAAGAACAAATTAATATTGAATTGGACGAAAAAACTGCTGAAGGAATTTATTCTAATCTAGCGATTATTAACCATTCTTCATCTGAATTTGTTTTAGATTTTGTGAGTATCATGCCTGGTATTCCTAAAGCTAAAGTAAAGTCAAGGATTGTTTTAACCCCTCAACATGCTAAGCGATTGTTAAAAGCAATAGGTGATAATATTCACCGATTCGAATTGGCTAATGGAGAGATTAAAGATACTGAGCAATCGCCAATACCGCTTAATTTTGGTCCAGCAGGACAAGCATAACTTAATATAAGGCTTCGTACTACGGAGCTTTTTTTATGCTTTTTACTTTTTTATTGGTATAAAAGAGTTGTTGTTATTTTGTTATTTAGGTGTGTTAACGAGTATAATTGTTGTTTATCGAATATATTTTTTATAGCTGTAGCGTTGCTCTAATTTTGTCCACAGATAAGGAAGGGGTTTTACCTTCTCTAATTTAAAACAAATTATTATGACTATTTCAGCTAAGCAAAATAACTTTAGAAAATCAGTAAACAATATCATTATGATTGTTGTAATGATGTTTTCTGTAGTTGCTTTTAGTCAGTCTCCGGATAATAATTCTTTAGCGGATGCTTTGGTTGAGCCTGTTTCAAATACAGCAGAGGTAAGTACTTCTAGAAATTCAAATGTTGAATTTGTTTTGTGGTTTATGGGAACAAAACAAAATCCAAATTCAACTATCTCAACTGAAGGGAATAGTACTAGAAATCAAATTATAACTTCAGGTTTAGCGCCAAATCGTTTGTTAATAAAAGCTTTTTTAAAAAAAGCAGTTAACTTTGAAACTTCGCTAGTGTAAAAAAAAAATATTTTAGATATAAAAAAGCCAAATTTAGAAAATTAAATTTGGCTTTTTTTTTCGTTTAAATTTAAGGTCTTTTAAGTGATGTGATTTTGTGTTGGTATAAATGTCTAGTATCACAATTGTTTCCGTTTCTATTGGCAAATGGGATATGATTTAGTGCTTGATTAGAGTGGTTTTAGTGAGTTTTAGGTGAATATGATTCGTTGCTGCTGTATATATATGGAAACAAATCTGTGTTTGTATATAGGTGTTGTGTCAAAATCCTCTAGTAAATCAGTGGTCAGTCTCTGTTGATTGATTTCAATCTGCGCTAATCTGAGCAATCTCTGTTCAAACTATTCATGTCTTCCGTGTATCTTAATACAATCCCTTTTTAAGTGTTTTTAATCTGTGTCAATCTGAGCAATCTGTGTTTAATTGCTTTGTGATCTTAGTGCTTCCTTGGTGCTCTTTGTGTTTAAACAAGCCTAAACTCCTACAAAATCTTATTTCTCTTCAAAAACAATATTCACATTTTCAGCGAGTTGAGAAAAAGGTTAAAATAAAGTTATGAAAAGGTATTGTTTAATTGAATAAAGGCGGTACTTTTGCACCCGCAACAAGCAAGACGTTCACTGACATACTGGCAAGCGATTGAGATATAAAGGAGATTAAAACTTCTTAAAATAAATATCAAAAAAAGCTTGTGAGAAAAGAATTTAGGTTTTACATTTGCACCCCGCAAAAGCGCTAAGTTATTTGAAATACTGACAAGAGAAATAAGGTTTTGAGCTTTGAAAAAAGAAAAAAAAACTTTAAATTTTTCTTGTGAGATTAAAAAGAAGTTGTACTTTTGCACCCGCTTCGAGAAACACAAACATTGTGAAAAACGAAGAGAAAATAAGAAGAACACGTTCCTAGACATATTGAATTGACAGCCGTTCTTAAGAGAGATTTTAAGAACAAAAGAATAAGAGTAATAGAATCGATAGATTTGAAACGAACCACTAGAACTTCAGTCAAAAATAAATAGTCCGCCACGGCGGAAGCATAATATACGATGAAGAGTTTGATCCTGGCTCAGGATGAACGCTAGCGGCAGGCCTAACACATGCAAGTCGAGGGGTATAGTTTTTCGGAACTAGAGACCGGCGCACGGGTGCGTAACGCGTATGCAATCTACCTTTCACAGAGGGATAGCCCAGAGAAATTTGGATTAATACCTCATAGTATATCGAGTTGGCATCAACATGATATTAAAGTTACAACGGTGAAAGATGAGCATGCGTCCCATTAGCTTGTTGGTAAGGTAACGGCTTACCAAGGCAACGATGGGTAGGGGTCCTGAGAGGGAGATCCCCCACACTGGTACTGAGACACGGACCAGACTCCTACGGGAGGCAGCAGTGAGGAATATTGGTCAATGGACGCAAGTCTGAACCAGCCATGCCGCGTGCAGGATGACGGTCCTATGGATTGTAAACTGCTTTTGTACAGGAAGAAACCGCTCTACGTGTAGAGCCTTGACGGTACTGTAAGAATAAGGATCGGCTAACTCCGTGCCAGCAGCCGCGGTAATACGGAGGATCCAAGCGTTATCCGGAATCATTGGGTTTAAAGGGTCCGTAGGCGGCCTTATAAGTCAGTGGTGAAATCTCCCCGCTCAACGGGGAAACGGCCATTGATACTGTAGGGCTTGAATTATTAGGAAGTAACTAGAATATGTAGTGTAGCGGTGAAATGCTTAGAGATTACATGGAATACCAATTGCGAAGGCAGGTTACTACTAATATATTGACGCTGATGGACGAAAGCGTGGGTAGCGAACAGGATTAGATACCCTGGTAGTCCACGCCGTAAACGATGGATACTAGCTGTTGGGCGCAAGTTCAGTGGCTAAGCGAAAGTGATAAGTATCCCACCTGGGGAGTACGAACGCAAGTTTGAAACTCAAAGGAATTGACGGGGGCCCGCACAAGCGGTGGAGCATGTGGTTTAATTCGATGATACGCGAGGAACCTTACCAAGGCTTAAATGTAGATTGACCGTTTTGGAAACAGAACTTTCGCAAGACAATTTACAAGGTGCTGCATGGTTGTCGTCAGCTCGTGCCGTGAGGTGTCAGGTTAAGTCCTATAACGAGCGCAACCCCTGTTGTTAGTTGCCAGCGAGTCAAGTCGGGAACTCTAACAAGACTGCCAGTGTAAACTGTGAGGAAGGTGGGGATGACGTCAAATCATCACGGCCCTTACGCCTTGGGCTACACACGTGCTACAATGGACGGTACAGAGAGCAGCCACTATGCAAATAGGAGCGAATCTATAAAACCGTTCTCAGTTCGGATCGGAGTCTGCAACTCGACTCCGTGAAGCTGGAATCGCTAGTAATCGGATATCAGCCATGATCCGGTGAATACGTTCCCGGGCCTTGTACACACCGCCCGTCAAGCCATGGAAGCTGGGGGTGCCTGAAGTCGGTGACCGCAAGGAGCTGCCTAGGGTAAAACTGGTAACTAGGGCTAAGTCGTAACAAGGTAGCCGTACCGGAAGGTGCGGCTGGAACACCTCCTTTCTAGAGCCTTAGTGTTAGCGTAAGCACGCTAAGGAAAAAGACGAAAAGAACTATTGGGATTAGATTTAGACATTATATTACTCTTGCTGTTAATTTAAAAAAAAAAGAATAAAACTTAAGTAAAACAGAGTCTCGTAGCTCAGCTGGTTAGAGTACTACACTGATAATGTAGGGGTCGGCAGTTCGAGTCTGCCCGGGACTACTATTTAAACTTAAGAAAAGGAAATTTTAGAGGTTGGCTAACCGTTCTAAGTACTGTTAACTGAGAACTGTTAACTGTACACTAAAGAATGGGGGGATTAGCTCAGCTGGCTAGAGCGCCTGCCTTGCACGCAGGAGGTCAACGGTTCGACTCCGTTATTCTCCACAAGCTCGAAGAGCAAATTTCAAAAAAAAGAAATTACAAATACCAATTATTGGAATTTGGGATTTAAAAATTGGAATTTATCCAGAGTAAAAGTTCATTGACATATTGAGATAAGAAAAATATAAAAAGTAGAAAGCGTTTTTTACTATTTATAGTAGAAAACAAACAAAAACGGTCATAATTAAATTTATGATTGGTACAATAAGCAAAATAAGGGCGTATGGGGGATGCCTAGGCTCTCAGAGGCGATGAAAGGCGTGATAAGCTGCGAAAAGTTACGGGGATCTGCACACAAGAGTTGATCCGTAAATACCTGAATGGGGCAACCCACTATGTTGAAGACATAGTACACCGATAGGTGGGCAAACCCGCTGAACTGAAACATCTAAGTAGGCGGAGGAGAAGAAAACAAAAGTGATTCCGTAAGTAGTGGCGAGCGAACGCGGATTAGCCCAAACCAGTGTTGTTACGGCAATGCTGGGGTTGTAGGACCACGACATTTCTTGCATGAAGAATTAGAATTTACTGGAAAGTAAAGCCAAAGAAGGTGATAGCCCTGTATAAGTAATGACTGTAAAGGATAGTGGTATCCTGAGTAGGGCGGGGCACGTGAAACCCTGTCTGAATTTGGCGGGACCATCCGCTAAGGCTAAATACTCCTGAGAGACCGATAGTGAACCAGTACCGTGAGGGAAAGGTGAAAAGAACCGTGAATAACGGAGTGAAATAGATCCTGAAACCATACGCTTACAAGCGGTCGGAGCCCATTCGTTGGGTGACGGCGTGCCTTTTGCATAATGAGCCTACGAGTTAACGTTTCTGGCAAGGATAAGTGGTTAAGCCACGGATCCGTAGCGAAAGCGAGTCTGAATAGGGCGCTTTAGTCAGTAGTGTTAGACGCGAAACCGTGTGATCTACCCATGGACAGGTTGAAGCTTTGTTAACCCAAAGTGGAGGACCGAACCCGTTGACGTTGAAAAGTCTTGGGATGATCTGTGGGTAGGGGTGAAAGGCCAATCAAACTCGGAAATAGCTCGTACTCCCCGAAATGCATTTAGGTGCAGCGTCGTGCATAAGTTATATAGAGGTAGAGCTACTGATTGGATGCGGGGGCTTCACCGCCTACCAATTCCTGACAAACTCCGAATGCTATATAATGTTTCACGACAGTGAGGGCTTGGGTGCTAAGGTCCAAGTCCGAGAGGGAAAGAACCCAGACCATCAGCTAAGGTCCCCAAATATATACTAAGTTGAAAGAACGCGGTTTGTCTGCTTAGACAGCTAGGATGTTGGCTTGGAAGCAGCCATTCATTTAAAGAGTGCGTAACAGCTCACTAGTCGAGCGGACGAGCATGGATAATAATCGGGCATAAGTATATTACCGAAGCTATGGATTTTGTAGTAATACAAAGTGGTAGGGGAGCATTCTAACAGGGTTGAAGGTGTGTCGTAAGGCATGCTGGACTGGTTAGAAAAGAAAATGTAGGCATAAGTAACGATAATGCGGGCGAGAAACCCGCACACCGAAAGACTAAGGTTTCCACAGCTATGCTAATCAGCTGTGGGTTAGTCGGGACCTAAGGCGAACCCGAAAGGGACAGTCGATGGACAACGGGTTAATATTCCCGTACTACTGTTAACTGTGATGGGGTGACGGAGTGATGAAAGTACCGCGAACTGACGGAATAGTTCGTTGAAGTATGTACCTATAGGCTGCGCAGGCAAATCCACGCGGCTTGGGGAATTACGATAGTACTCGGCGTCTTCGGACAAAGAGATAGTGTACCTAAGGGCTTCCAAGAAAAACCTCTAAACTTCAGGTTAATAGTACCCGTACCGCAAACCGACACAGGTAGTCGAGATGAGAATTCTAAGGTGCTCGAGAGATTCATGGCTAAGGAATTAGGCAAAATAGACCCGTAACTTCGGGAGAAGGGTCGCCAGCAGCAATGCTGGCCGCAGTGAAGAGGTCCAGGCGACTGTTTATCAAAAACACAGGGCTCTGCAAAATCGTAAGATGAAGTATAGGGCCTGACACCTGCCCGGTGCTGGAAGGTTAAGAGGAGATGTTATCTTCGGAGAAGCATTGAATTGAAGCCCCAGTAAACGGCGGCCGTAACTATAACGGTCCTAAGGTAGCGAAATTCCTTGTCGGGTAAGTTCCGACCTGCACGAATGGTGTAACGATCTGGACACTGTCTCAGCCATGAGCTCGGTGAAATTGTAGTAACGGTGAAGATGCCGTTTACCCGCAGTGGGACGAAAAGACCCTGTGCACCTTTACTATAGCTTAGTATTGACCTTGGATAAATGATGTGTAGGATAGGTTGGAGACTGTGAAGTGGCGTCGCTAGGCGTTGTGGAGTCATTGTTGAAATACAACCCTTTGTTTATCTGAGGCCTAACTCCGCGTTGCGGAGGACATTGCTTGGTGGGTAGTTTGACTGGGGTGGTCGCCTCCAAAAGAGTAACGGAGGCTTCTAAAGGTTCCCTCAGTACGCTTGGTAACCGTGCGAAGAGTGCAATGGCATAAGGGAGCTTGACTGAGAGACATACAGGTCGATCAGGTACGAAAGTAGAGCATAGTGATCCGGTGGTTCCGCATGGAAGGGCCATCGCTCAAAGGATAAAAGGTACGCCGGGGATAACAGGCTGATCTCCCCCAAGAGCTCATATCGACGGGGGGGTTTGGCACCTCGATGTCGGCTCGTCACATCCTGGGGCTGGAGAAGGTCCCAAGGGTTGGGCTGTTCGCCCATTAAAGTGGCACGCGAGCTGGGTTCAGAACGTCGTGAGACAGTTCGGTCTCTATCTACTGTGGGCGCAAGAAATTTGAGTGGATCTGATTCTAGTACGAGAGGACCGAATTGGACAAACCTCTAGTGTATCTGTTGTCACGCCAGTGGCACTGCAGAGTAGCTACGTTTGGAAGGGATAAGCGCTGAAAGCATATAAGCGCGAAACCCACCACAAGATGAGATTTCTTTTAAGGATCGTGGGAGATGACCACGTTGATAGGCTATAGATGTAAAGGCAGTAATGTCATAGTCGAGTAGTACTAATAATCCGTAAGCTTATGTACAAATCCTCCCCCCTAACCTCCTCCGAAGGAGGGGGAGAAAGCACGCAAGTGTGGGGGGAAGAAACTTTCTAGTAATACAAATATTTTTTTCTTTATCTCAGTATGTTAAGATATTGTGTAATGTTAATTAGCTCAAGCTAGTTACCCATTGCAAAGCGACCTTAAGGTGGTTATTGCGGCGGGGCTCACCTCTTCCCATCCCGAACAGAGTAGTTAAGCCCGCCAGCGCAGATGGTACTGCATTTTTGTGGGAGAGTATGTCGTCGCCTTTCTTTTGAAAACCCTGTTTCTAACGAAACAGGGTTTTTTGTTTTATAGCATTTTGTTTTATTTTTTTAAAAAATAAGGTAAAATTTAATCCGAACAGAGTAGTTATGTCTGCCTGCGCAGATTGTATTGCATTTTGTGGGAGAGTATGTCATCGCCTTTAGCTTCGCTCAGTTCGGGCTAAGGCCTTGAGTCTTTGAAAACCCTGTTACTAACGAAACGGGTTTTTCGTTTTATAGCATTTTTACTAAAACCAAAATATTCTTAATCCTTGTCATTTATTTGAAGTGGATTTTTGTTTTATTTTTTAAAAAAAATAAGGTTAAATTTAATCCGAACAGAGTAGTTGTGTTCGTCAGCGCAGACGGTACTGCATTTTTGTGGGAGAGTATGTCGTCGCCTTTAGCTTCGCTCAGTTCGGGCTAAGCCCTCGAGTCTTTGAAACCCTATTTCTAACGAAACGGGGTTTTTTGTTTTATAGCATTTTTACTAAAGCGAAAATATTCTTAATCCTTGTCATTTATTTGAAGTGGATTTTTGTTTTATTTTTTTTAAAAATAAGGTTAAATTTAATCCGAACAGAGTAGTTGTGTTCGTCAGCGCAGACGGTACTGCATTTTTGTGGGAGAGTATGTCGTCGCCTTTAGCTTCGCTCAGTTCGGGCTAAGGCCTTGAGTCTTTGAAAACCCTGTTTCTAACGAAACTGTTTTTTTGTTTTATAACATTTTTACTAAAACGAAAATATTCTTAATCTTTATCATTTATTTGATGGGGATTTTTGTTTTATATTTTAAAAAAAATAAGGTAAAATTTAATCCGAACAGAGTAGTTATGTCTGCCAGTACAGATGATACTGCATTTTTGTGGGAGAGTATGTCGTCGCCTTTAGCTTCGCTCAGTTCGGGCTAAGGCCTTGAGTTTTTATAAACCCTGTTTCTAACGAAACGGGTTTTTTGTTTTATAGCATTTTTACTAAAACGGAAGTATTCTTAATCCTTGTCATTTATTTGATGAGGATTTTTGTTTTATTTTTTAAAAAAATAAGGTAAAATTTGATCCGAACAGAGTAGTTATGTCTGCCTGCGCAGATGGTATTACATTTTGTAGGAGAGTGGGTGTCTACTTTAACTTCGCTAAGTTAGGGATAAGCCGTCGAGTCTTTGAAAACCTTGTTTCTAGCGAAACAGGTTTTTTTGTTTTTATAGCATTTTTACTAAAGCGAAAATATTCTTAATCCTTGTCATTTATTTGAAGTGGATTTTTGTTTTATTTTTTTTAAAAATAAGGTAAAATTTAATCCAAGCGGAGTAGTTAGTGCGTTAGTGAAGTTGGTGTAGTAATTTTTTTAAAAAGTATATTATCGTCTTACATTAGTAAAGCCTCTCTTTTTTGGACGGTTTACTTTAATTATAGGTATCGTTTTTTGCTTGGTTCAGTTATGTATGAGTTAGAGTATTTGAGTTCTCTGTTAAGTTTGAAACAGTTTTATTGTTTGATAGTGTTCTAGGTCTAAAACATCGATATAAGTAATAATATTGGTTTGAAATTGAGTTCCAATAATGAATTGAACTTACTTTTAATTTAATTTTAGAATCGTTGTCATGGGAATAGTCTCTTGTTTTTTAGCCCTGATAGAGCCGGTATCCTCGTAGCGGAGCGAAGAGATATAGGCGAAAGCAGGAGGTTGTTTATTATGGAATTGAGAGTGAATGCTCCTAGAGATAATAAAAAATGATTTTCCCTTGTGTTTAAATTAGTTTATTGGTGATTGATACGTATGAGGTAGGTCTTGTAATGGTTTTAGTTTATACTTATTGTTTAATCAAATTTTCCATAAAAAAAACCTGTTCATTTGAACAGGTTTAATTGATGTTATTGGTTTTCGTTCTTTATGGCGTTAACGTAGTCTGTTAGTTTTTTACCGTAAAGTGATTTGGCAACCTTTGGAGTCATTGTTTTTTGAATGGTATCCAAATATTTCAAATTAATATCTCTAATTTCAGATAAGACGATATAAGGACTAGCTTCATTGTCTTGATGATTTAAAGCGAAGTTAGCAGTGTAAAGATACTTTCGCTTGGTATTTTGGACCATTTTATCATTAATACTATCTAATTTGGTGTTGTTTTGGAATTTAGTAGCATAAAATTTTGCTTCTATAAGGTTAAGGTTTTCATCTTTGAATTTTGAGGCTAATTTTTTGTATTCTTCATATACTTCATGATTTTTAGATCCCGTTATTTTAGCCGAACCTAAAAAACTATCAAGGTTAGTTTCTATGGAAATGTTTCCTGGTTCTGCAAAAAACAAAATATTATTATCGAGTGAATTTGTAACACCTCTGTCCAAGAACAGATAAAGCATTTCTGGTGATTCTAAATTTAGACTACTAGTAAAATTAGAGTTTCCGTCTATCTCAATTGTGTCAATTACTATGAAAGCTGTATCTACAATTCTTTGGATATATAATGTTCCTTTTTTTAATCCTTTGATGTTCCCTGTAATCTGAACATTGCCTTTGGTTTCCTTCTGAGAACATGAAGCTAATAAAAATAGTGAACTAATTACAATTAATAAATTTTTCATTGTTAGTTTGATTCGTTTTAGTGCTAATGTGAAATAGCAATTTGTTATTTTAAAAGAGTGCAAATTAATAAAATTGTTGGAATACTAACCTTTTAACCAAGCGTTTTTAAGTTTTTCTTTTGTAGGATCAGTAGCTTTAAAGGTGTCGATATCTTCATAAGGAAGTTTTACTTTTCCATTGATAATTTGTTCTTTTCCTGCTCTTTTAATTTTAATTGTTATTGCCTCATTTTCTTTCCATTTTTCACTTTCATCTAATAAATCATAAATGTTGTCAAGGTTGTATGGAAGATTATTAATGCTTAGTATGATATCACCTCCTTTTAGGCCTAATTCTGTAAAGAATTCGTTTAATACTATCTCTGGTAGTACAATAATTTCTTTTGTTTGTGGAATGACATTGATATAAGGAGATTGTCCTTTTATGAATATCGATACGGGCTTTTTTTCTTTTGATTGTGTTATGCCTACTTTGGCTAAATAGTCGTTATATGGAATTGGAGTTGTTCCGGCTACATAAGTTTTTAAGAAATCACCAACTTCGGGATATGTTAAAAGGGTTATTTTATCAAACAGTTCGTTGTCGTTAAATGGTTTTGTAATTCCGTACTCGTTTGATAATTTTTGCATTAAGTCTAAAATTCCTCTTTCACCATTGCTTTTTTCTCTTATAATGATGTCAATACACATGCCTATCAAGGCTCCTTTTTCGTATACATTAAGGTATTGTTCTTTATAAGGGCTTTTGAGAACATTGGCACTCATTGTAGTAAAGGACATGGTATCATTTAAAGTATTGGCGTGTTCTATTTTTTCGGCAATTCGGGTGTAAAATTCATTTTCTGTAATTAGTCCTTGATTAATTTGGAAAAGATTTGCAAAATATTCTGTCACACCTTCATACATCCATAAATGTTGTGACATTTTAGGGGCATTATAGTCAAAATATTGAATTTCCTTCGAATGGATGGTTAATGGTGTTACAATGTGAAAAAATTCATGAGAAACAACATCTTTCATTTGTTCTGTCAGTTCTTCTTGCGACATCACTTCTGGAAATACAACAGTTGTAGAAGTGGGATGTTCTAGTGCCCCAAATCCCCGAGCATCATTTTTTTTAATATCAGACAGGTATAATAAAACTGTATATTTTTTGGTTGTGTTGATGTTTCCTAAGAATTTTTTCTGTGCCGTGATGGTTGTTTTCATACCTGATGAAATACTCTCAGCAGTGATTTTTCCAGTAGGTGAGTAAACGCTAATTAAGATTTCCATTCCGTCAACTGTAAAAGTGGTGGTGTCTGGTTTGGAGTACATAATCGGGTTTTCAACTAATTCAGCATATTTTGAAGAAAAAAAGATGTCATTTGTATTACTGGGGTCTAGATCAGTCATTGAAGTTGCTCCCCATAGTGTAGCAGGATGAGTAATTTGCACTTTATATGGTAAATCTAAAAAATTACTGAAATACCCAATAAAACAATGTGTATTCATTAGAATGTTTTCATCAGCTGCTATATTAGAACCTGTAGGTGAGAAGATGTCGCCACTGCCGAAACCTTCTCCTTTTTCAGAGTCAAAAGTATCGTTAACCCAGTAGGTAATTTTGCCGAGTGCCTTTGCGTTTTTAATAGTCCATGAATTTTCATCATTTTTTGAAACAGTCATTAGATTGCCTTTTTTATCATAGGCTTTTAAGTCGTCAATAAATGTTCCATAATTATCTATGGAGTAGGTTCCTGGAACTATTTTTGGTAAACTGTAAATAATGAAATCAGATGTGATTTTTGGCGGTGTGAGTGTTACCATTACTTTATCGTCTTTTATGTCCTTTAAGTTAATTAGCACTTCAATTTCTTGTTTTGCTAATTTTTTATCAATTGTTGGTTTACAGCTCCATAAAAATGTGGTTGCTGTAAGAATTAAAATAAGTTTTTTCATTTATAGGTTTGATTTTTGAAAATTGAAGGACATTAAAAAAAAACACCCCTTGATTTAGGAGTGCTTTTGGTACTTTTTTTAGTCAAATTTATTCTTTATGTAATATTTTCCATCCAAATCTTCGTCAAAATCATCGATTTTTAAAGGTTTCGGTTTCGGTTTATTTGCTGTTGCTTTTTTCTTCCACATTTCAAATTTTTCAACAGGCATCTTTTTCTTCAGGATCTCTAGAACCTCTTTTTCAACAAGACCAAATTCTTTTTTGATAATTTCAAAAGGATTCTTTTCTTCTAGGGCTAATGTAACAAGTTTTTCTGTTTGTTCCCAGTTCAGTTCTTTGCGGTTACTCTTTTTCATCACGTGAAAATTAATTCTACTTGGTTTTAATGATTATGATAGATGATTCTATTTATATACCAATATTAATAAAAATAGTAATTGGTTGGAATGAAACAAGGATTTTTTTTTGTAATTTTTTTTATATAACTTCTTTAGGTATTGGTTCTTTGGCTACTTTATGGGGGTGAAATTTATTTAAATTTTTGAGATTCATAAGTAGGATTGCAATTATAATCAGCAAAATTCCTAGCCATTGGAGGGTATTTACTTCTTCCTCTAAAAGAAAGTAAGCCATTAATACTGACACCGGTAATTCTAAGGCCGATATGATACTTCCAAGCCCTATTCCAGTAAGAGGAAAGCCAGAATTCATCAATATTGGTGGCAAAATAGTCCCAAATACAGCTACAATTAATCCCCATTTAGGGAATACACTCCAGTCAAATGGCATGTTTTGTAAAAAAATCGTGTATGTAAGTACGATTAGGGTGCCACCTAGCAGCATGTATAATGTGCGCTGAACAGTTGAAATAGTAGTCACAACACTATGTGCCGTAAACATGGTTGCAGTAAAAGATGCGGCTGCCAGTATTCCAAAAAGAAAACCTTTATAATTGAGTTGGAACTGTTCGTTAACTAAATTTGTGGCGAGTATTGTGCCGACTAATACTATTAGAACTGAAATTATTTTTTGTAAAGAGGGTAACATTTTGGTTAAAATCATCTCGAGCAAAACACCCATCCAAACCGTTTGCATGAGTAATACAATGCAAATAGAAACCGGAATGTATTTGACTGATAGGTAGTAAAAAATACTAGTAAACCCCATTGAGGTTCCAGCTATCATCAATTTTAGAATGTTTTGTTTTGAGGTTTTTAAAGGTGCAGTCTTTTGACGTTTTTTTTGGATTAAATTGATTAGCAATAATCCAATAATTCCTAAGATGAATTGTGAACAAGAAATTTCGGCAGTTGTGTAACCTTGATTATAAGCCATTTTTACAAAAGTGGCTAGAACACCATAGCTTATTGCTCCTAGTCCAACTAAGAAAACCCCTTTGAATACAGTGTTTTTAAACATTTTATTATTTTAAATACAGTGTAAAGATAGGGGTTTCGTTTTTTATTGGAAGTAGATATAATGATTAAAATAATCCACTCAAAGGTTTGTTTTTGATGCCGATTTTAGTGTAATCAAAATTTAGTTTTTGTTGTAAAATCGAAGCATAAACACTTCTAAAATCAACTTCATACTTTAAGTCTCCTTTGTCTAAATCGGTTAAGTTAGGGTTGTTACCAATAATTTTGCCTTTATTATTTCCGCCAATAATGAACATAGGAGCAGCTTTTCCGTGATCAGTTCCGTTTTTGTTATCATTTACACGACGACCAAATTCAGAAAAAACTACAATTGTAACGTTTTGTAATAGATTGGATTTTTTTAGATCTTCATAAAAACTAAATAAAGAATCATTCAATTCTGTTAATTTATTTTTATGAATAGGGAGTTGGTTGTCATGGGTATCAAAACCTCCAAGCGAAGTATAGTAAACTTTTGAGTTTAAATTTCCTTTGACCAAACGAGCAATCCATTCGAGATTTTTACCTAAGCTGGTTTTTGGATAGCTAGTTTCGGCAGTAGAACGAGCTAATGCTTTTTGAATTTCATCAGAACCTTCCACAACAGAATCAGCAATTTTTCGAACAAAATCTAAAGAAGGATTTTTTGATAATTGCA
Organism: Flavobacterium sp. NG2; assembly: GCF_034119845.1. Lineage (NCBI taxonomy): Bacteria > Pseudomonadati > Bacteroidota > Flavobacteriia > Flavobacteriales > Flavobacteriaceae > Flavobacterium > Flavobacterium sp. NG2. The sequence continues at coordinate 1,651,827 of NZ_CP139420.1, forward strand.
CATTGTCTTCTTTGTTTTTTTTGATTTTAAATCTATCTGGGTCTTTGACCGTGATAGAATTAGGTTCTTGACCTTTAAGTGATAAAGTATCTGTATTGTCAATGTTTATTCCCGCAATCGGATTATGTTCTTTGCATTGTAAGTCTAAGTAACGTCCAAGCCATCCCTCGTTTAAATATTGGTTTGAAGCCGAAGCAGTTTGCCAAATTTCTTGCGAACGAAAATGCGAGCGATTAGCTTCAGGATATCCTACATTTTGAATAACAGATAAATGTCCGTTTTGTAACATTTGAGCAAATCCTTTAAGTGCAGGATGAAATGCCATTCCTTTATCTGCGCCTATCACTTCTTCTTTTGATAATGCGATTTTTGGACGTAAAAAGTAATAATTAGGATCCTGATAAGGGATAAAGGTATTTAATCCATCGTTTCCACCATTAAGTTGTACAAAAACAACAGATTGTTCACCTATAACTAAGTTTTGTTGTGAGCCAAAGGCATGTAGGAAGTCAGGTAAAAGTAAAGAACCACCAGTAAAAGTTCCTGTTAAGGCTAAAAAGTTTCTTCTGTTCATGATGATTGGATTAAATTAATTGAAATTCAGGAAGTTTTATCATGTTGCTGAATAATCTCAAAACGGCCTGATCAGCATTTTTGGCATTTTCGTCAAAATCATATTTTAAGATAGATTCAAAATCTTTTTGACTGCTTTCGTCCACCTGAAAAAGTAATCTATCAGACAATTGCGCAATGATTTGTTTGTTGTTTCCTTTGGTCCAGTCCAAATGCACAGGGACTTCCTTCATTTTAGGACTGTCCATTTTTGATGGATCTTTGAGTAGTTTTTGATTTAATATTCTACCATTTGTAAGGATATACGAAAGATTGTTTCTCTGTAAATACATTTGTGAAGTAAGCCAAGATTTTCCGCCATCCCAACCTTTCACATTGGGCTGGTTGAATAAATCCATATTTTGTTGTTTCGCAAAATTTGCTATAAAGGCATTGTTTTTAATGTCTATATTTAATTCTGAGATTAACTGTAAACTGTATTCTAATGGATTTTTAATTTTAGAACCAGCAGTATTTTTATCGAATTCTTCGGTGAAAATTTTGGTCAATAATGGTTTGATTTCAAAGTTTACTGATCTAAAATAGTCTCCGTAATAGGTTACTAATTTTTCATTAGGCTCATCATATATAAACCATTTTAGGATTTTTCGAGTTACAAAATAAGGGATGTTTTTTTGTTCGAAAATAATATCTACCATTTCGTCAATTTTGAAAACTCCTTTCTTTCCAAAATAAATAATCGGGTCATTGTCTTCTTCTCTTTTGCGGTATGTTGCTTTGTCTTCGCCAATGCCAAGACCGGCTAAACCTTTAGCGCCATTTTGAATGTCATCTTCGGTGTAATTGCCTATTCCGATGGTGAAAAGTTCTAATAATTCACGGCTTAAATTTTCGTTTATTTTCCCTTTTTTATTATCGGTGTTGTCTAAGTAACGAACCACAGCGTTAGATTGTACGATTTGTTTGGTTAGTTCTTTGAAGTTTCCAAAAGCATGTTCTCGTAAAATTTGGTTGTGCTGAAAAATCCAATAATTTACTTTTACTTTTTGATAGGTGGCTACATAATGATTGTGCCAAAAGCAAACCATTTTTTCTTTTAAAGGAAATTCGTCGTTTAGCATTTTATCAATCCACCATGACTTCATTTCGACATTTGTACTGTTGCTAGCTTTTAGAAGCATTTTTTTTGCTTCGCCATCAGCATCTTTGGCCATTTGACGCATTTCCTTTAATTCAGCAAAAGTTTTAGGGCTATCTGCTAAAAATAAGGGAATGTTATTATCAAAAGGGACACGAAATGATTGTTCTAAGAATTTTTTTATTCCTAAGTTTTCAATTGTTGATGCCTGTTTATTAGAAAAACCTAATCGGAGCGACCAAAGTGAATTTCGATTCATAATTGTTTAGATTTTTTGGTTGGTAAATCCGTTTTTCTTTTTAAATCACAATTAATTTAATGAGTAAAAAGAAGACTTTGTTAATTGGTTGTTCTATAGGATGCTAAATTGAGATAAAGGTTTAATCAATTGGATTCTTTTTTATTATACCACTTAAGTGAACACGTAAGGCTTCAACAGAGATACTTATTTCCCAAAAAGACAAACCTAAGGAGATGAGTAGGCCTAATAAACTAAACCCAAAAAAGTAAAGTGCAAAAAGGGATTGCTCTATAAATAATAATAACATTGCAAATACAGAAAGGAATAAACTACATACGCCAAATAGTTGCATGTATCGGATGAGTGTGAGACGAAGATTTAGGTTTTTTATTTCTAACAAGATGATTTTACTTTCCTCTTTTTCATAAGTATCTTTAAGTCCCCTTACAATGGTTGCAACGGTTAAAAAACGATTTGTATAGGCTAACAATATTAAGGAGGTTGCAGAAAAGAGTAAGGCTGGAGTTTCAATTTCAAGTGTCATAGTTTTGTTTTTAGGATGTCTAATGTACCAAATTTCGGGATTCTTTATTGAAAAAGAAATATTTGTAATAAACAAAAAAATCCGACTTGTTTTCACAAATCGGATTTTGATATAATATACTGTAGAGTAACACTGCAGCGCGTCTCTACGTAGCGCTTTATTTTATAAGTGGATTACCTCACCATAAGCGTCAGCAACAGCTTCCATAACCGCTTCACTCATTGTTGGGTGTGGGTGAATTGCTTTAAGGATTTCGTGACCAGTAGTTTCTAGTTTACGAGCTACAACTGCTTCAGCAATCATATCTGTTACACCAGCACCAATCATGTGGCATCCTAACCATTCTCCGTATTTTGCATCAAAGATTACTTTTACAAAACCATCAGAATTTCCAGAAGCTTGTGCTTTTCCAGAAGCTGAGAATGGGAATTTACCAATTTTCAAATCGTATCCTTTTTCTTTAGCTTGTTTTTCAGTCAAACCTACAGAAGCAATTTCAGGAGTAGCATAAGTACAACCTGGTACGTTTCCGTAATCAATTGGGTCTACGTGCATTCCTGCAATTTTTTCAACACAGTTGATTCCTTCTGCAGAAGCTACGTGAGCCAAAGCCTGTCCAGGAGTTACATCACCAATAGCGTAGTAACCTGGAATATTTGTAGCATTGTAAGCGTTAACTAAAATTTTATCTCTATCAGTAACAATACCTACTTCTTCTAAACCAATGTTTTCAATGTTAGTTTTGATACCAACAGCAGAAAGTAAAATTTCAGCCTCAAGAACTTCTTCTCCTTTAGCTGTTTTTACAAATGCTTTAACTCCATTTCCAGAAGTGTCAATGCGCTCTACTGAAGAATTGGTCATCACTTTAATACCTGCTTTTTTCAAAGATTTTTCAAATTGTTTTGAGATATCTTCATCTTCAACAGGTACAACGTTTGGCATAAATTCTACAATAGTAACCTCAGTTCCCATAGAATTGTAAAAATGTGCAAACTCAACTCCAATTGCTCCAGAACCAACGATGATCATTGATTTAGGTTGTTTTGGTAAAGTCATTGCTTGACGGTAACCAATAACTTTTACACCATCTTGTGGTAAGTTAGGCAACTCACGAGAGCGAGCTCCTGTAGCAATAATAATATGGTCAGCACTATATTCAGTAACTTTATTGTCTTTATCTGTAACGTCAATTTTTTTACCTGGTTTTAGTTTACCAAAACCATTAATCACGTCAATTTTATTTTTTTTCATCAAGAAAGTAACTCCCTTACTCATTCCTTCAGCAACCGAACGGCTACGTTGAACTACAGCTGGGAAATCCTTGTCGAATGAAGAAACAGTCAATCCGTAATCAGAAGCATGTTTTAGATAATCAAAAACTTGAGCTGATTTTAATAAAGCTTTGGTAGGGATACATCCCCAGTTCAAGCAAACACCTCCTAAGTTTTCTTTTTCAACTACGGCAACTTTAAACCCTAATTGTGATGCTCTAATGGCAGTTACATATCCGCCTGGTCCACTTCCTAAAACAATAACGTCGTATTTCATTTTTTTGCTATTTTATATTTAATGCTTAAGATCAACTTGCTTGAACAACTGTTTTTTTAAATTGGTTGTTACAATTGTAATGCGATTGCGAAATTACGGATTTATTTTAAAAGTTGATTTAAAACTTTATGGATTTACTAATTTATAGGGTTATTTCACAGAGATTCTTAGGAAAGTGAAATTTTTGGATTGAATGTTGATTTCATTTTTAAAATTTAAATCAAATATTTTCGAGACTATTTTTATTTATAAAAAAAATTATCACAATTTCAGTTTTTATTCACTTAAATATGTTGTTTTTTTTTGCTTTTTTTGTGGTAAACCAATTTAACTATGAATTTATCCAAAAAACTTTTGCCTTATGTTTTCTTATTGCTGTGTTTAAGTACATACGCACAAACGAATATTTCTAAGGATGCTATAATTGACACTAAATCCTTAGTGAATTATTTGAATGAAGAGACTAAAAATAATTTGTTGTCTCAAAACAAAGATACTGAAGCTGTCCTAGCTGCTTATTTTAGAGAGAAATTTTCGGAACGTTACTTTTATGATTGGAGACAATTTGAAAACCGATTCGAAGCCTACAATAAATTGTATGATAACCAATCTTCCCATAAAGAAAGAGCGGCAGACCATATGCAGAAATTTAAGGATTCTACTCATTGGCAACTTCCATTTAATTATTTAAACGGAGAGGCTGTTAACGCTTATGCCTTGAGACATTTGGCGAGACAACATAAAATGGTTGATGTAGGGTTTGAATATTTCTATACTAAAAAGGACCCTAAGTATATTCGTTATTTCACTAACCAACTGTCTTCATTGAATGATGCCTTAAATGCTAGAAAGTTTGAAACCATGGAAAGTGGTAATGGCGTTTATGAGGTGTTTAGAACAGGGTATAGAGTGTTAAACTGGTTAACGATTCATAATATGTTTTTAGGGCAAAAGGACTATTCTGATAAAGATCAATTAGTAACTATCGCTACTTTGTTACAGCATGGTCAAGACTTATATGAAAACAATGCTGAATTTACACCAGGGAATCACCAGACTAGAGGTATGTCAGCTTTGGCAATGCTTTCGATTCTTTTTAGAGATTTTGAAGGAACAGAGTTATGGAATCAAAGAGCGATGCTACGTTTAGAGGAACACCTTACTAAAGAGGTAAATCCTGATGGATTTCAATTTGAGCGTTCTGTCCATTATCATATTAGTGATATCGAAACCTATTTTTATGTGTATCAATTAGCTCAAAGGAGTAATGTTCAGGTGAGTAAAACTTGGGAGCAATCATTGAAGAAATTATTTTCGACCTTAGTTAAAATTGCTTATCCAGATAAATCAGCACCTGTTTTACAAGATGATACTAATGAACCTTGGGCAGAGAAAAATGATATTTCGGGAGCCGTTACTTTAGGATATTTGTTGTTTAATGATCCTGAATTTGGTTTTCTAGCTACGAACCATGTCGACAACCAAATTTATTGGTTTGTAAGCGGGAAGCAAATGGAACAACTGAATTCTATTTCTAAACAACAACCTTCTTTTAAGTCTGTTGAATTGCCCGAAACGAAATATTATATAATGAGAGAAGGATGGGAAGCCAATAATAAAATGATGATTATAAGTGCAGGTTTGGATAAAGATAAGCCAGACCATCAGCATGGTGATATGTTGGGAGTGCAAGCAATGGCTAATGGGAATGTTATTTTGCCAAATTATCAGGTGCGCTATTCATTACCAGATTTTGAGTTTTTTAAAAATTCGATGGTTAAAAATGTAGCCCTTGTAGATGATGAATTGCAAGGTAAAAATTGGACTGGAAATGCCGGTGGTAGTGGATTTGGTCAATACAAACAATTGCCAAAACCTAAAACAATAGCATGGAAAACGAATGTGAATTATGACTTTTTTGCTGGTAGTCATGATGGCTTTGAAAATGTAGGTGTAAGCTACTCTAGGCAGGTACTTTTTGTTAAGAATGGATTTTGGATAGTAAAAGACAACTTCAATTCTGATAAAACTCATGATTTTAAGCAAGTATGGCAAGGTCATTACACAACCGAAGACGGTCCAAATTTAGTTAGAGCCAATTTTCCTGATGCTAGTGGGTGTGATATTTTACAATTGAATCCAGCTGACAGAGTTCTTAATGCAGGAACTAGAGGGAAAGAATGGACTGTTGTTTCAAAATCAAATAGTTCTAATTTTAATTTCATAACCGTTATTTATCCTTATAAAGGGTACAGTAATAGTCTTGATGCAAAAAAAGTTGCTTCAATTGTTGATGGTTGGAAAGTAAACAATCTTTCTTTTCAAGCAAAAGGAGATGATTTGAAGTCGCTTTCGAAAGAAAGGGAAGCTTATCTGTTTAATTTGAAAGAAGTTACAATTGACGGAATATCTGTTGGTTTTTCAAATCAAACAGATGTGTTTGTTGTTTCGGAAAAAGAAAAAATTACAATCCATGCTATTGGAGTGGCTAATTCTGATGTAAAAATATTAGGTGCTAAAGTATCTCAATTAAATGGTGTTTCGGTAAAAGCTAAGGCTGTTTTAAAACCAGGAGATATTCTGGTGTTGGAAAAGAAATAATCTGATTAAAACAAAAGAGGGAATGTATTGCATTCCCTCTTTTGTTTTGTATAATAGTTTAGTTTGCAACCGAAAACTGCGAATCGTATAAGTTTTTGTAATAACCAGATTCTTTGTCAATCAATTCTTGATGGGTTCCTTGTTCTACAATCAAACCTTGATCCATTACAACAATTTTATCAGCATTTACGATAGTTGCTAAACGATGCGCAATTACTATAGACGTTCTACCTTGCGTAATAGTTTCCGTTGCTCGTTGTATTAATTCTTCAGAATAAGTATCGATAGATGAAGTTGCTTCGTCCAAAATCAAAATACTCGGATTACTCACATAAGCACGTAAAAAAGCAATCAATTGACGCTGACCTGATGACAACATCACACCTCTTTCTTTTACATCAAAATCATAATTATCTGGTAAGCTCATAATGAAATCATGAACGCCAATTTCTTTTGCTGCTTTGTAAACATCTTCTCTGGAAATTTCAGGGTTGTTCAGGGTGATGTTGTTGTAAATAGTATCGGCAAAAAGAAACACATCTTGCAAAACTACTGCAATTTGCTTGCGTAACGAACTCAATGTGTAGTTTTCAATATTATGATTGTCAATACAAATCGTTCCCTCGTTGATTTCGTAAAAACGATTCAATAAGTTGATAATTGTAGATTTTCCTGCACCTGTGGAGCCTACAATTGCAATAGTGTCACCAGCGTTGACTTCGAGATAGATACCTTTTATGACTTCTTCATTTGGGATATAACCAAAATGAACCTTTTTAAAAGAGATAGCACCATCAAAAACTGGCGCTTCTACTTTTCCTGTATCTTGAATTTGGTCTTGAGTGTCTAGGATTTCAAACACACGATTAGCAGCAATCATTCCCAGTTGCATCTCGTTGAACTTATCCGCAATTTGACGCAAAGGGTTGAACAACATTCCAATAAACATAGTGTACGAGAATAAATCACCAAAAGTGGTAAAATTGTCGCCATTTAAGATTTTTATACCCCCATACAAAACCACAAAACCCAAAGTCAGCGAAGAAATAATATCGGCAATTGGGAAGAAAATCGAGTTGTATAAAATGGTTTTAATCCAAGCCGTTTTATGTTTGTGATTGATTTCTTTAAATTTATCTGATTCAATAGTCTCGCGATTAAACAATTGCACGATTTTCATACCTGTCACACGCTCTTGTACAAAGGTGTTCATGTTAGCAATTTCGGCACGTACTTCCTCAAAGGCTATCTGCATTTTACGTTGAAAAATTCTAGTAAAATAAACTAATATAGGCATGGCAATAATTACAATCCATGTCAGTTTCCAGTTCATATAAAGCATAAAACCAAGTACTACCACCATTTTCATCAGGTCACTGATAATCATGAAAAGACCTTGACTAAAAATACGAGCAATGGCTTCAATGTCAGAAACTGAACGGGTTACGAGCTGTCCTACAGGAACCAAATCAAAATATTTCATCCTAAAACTTAGAATGTGTTTAAAGAGCTTGACTCTAATGTCCTTGACGATATCTTGCCCCAGCCAGTTTGCCCAATACACAAAGTAAAACTGTGAAAAAACCTCCAGTAGCAATACAATCCCCATTAAAGTGATGTACATCAAGAGTCCGTTAGCGTCTTCGGTTTGAATGTAGCCATCCACTGTTTGCTTCAATAAATACGGGCGTAAAGCCGCAAAAACGGATAATGAAATGGCAAAAACCACCACGCCATTAAATCGCCATTGATAAGGTTTGGTGTAAACTAAAATTCGTTTAAATAATCGTATGTCAAATGCTTTTGCTTTCATTGTTTAGGAGCATAACGCTCTGTTTTTATAATTACGTCCAGTCCTGCTGTTCGCTTTAATCTTTTTATTTTTAAAGAAAAATAAAAAGGATTTCCGCTGCCATCAGGGCTAATTAATATCGTTTTTATTTTCAAAAAGTCATCTCCCAACTTCCCACTTCTAACTTCCCACTTCTACCTTCACAAATAAGGGTATTCAATCTTTGTCAAATACAAACCATGAGCGGGGACTGAAAATCCAGCTTTTTCTCGGTTTTTTCCAATGATGATGTTTTCAAAATCCTCTAAATTGATTTTGTGCATACCAATATTTACCAAAGTTCCCACAATTGCGCGCACCATATTTCTCAAAAAACGATTGGCTGATATGGTAAAAATAAGTTGGTTGTTTTCTTCTTTCCAGTAGGCCTCAAAAATCGTGCAATCAAAAGTGTTTACATCCGTATTGACTTTTGAAAAACATTGAAAATCGGTGTGATTTAAAAGAATTTTAGCTGCTTTGTTCATCAAATCGACATCAAGTTTTTGATTTAGATACCAACTTTGTTCATGTGAAAAAGCGTCTTTAAAGTTATTTATATGATATTGATAAGTTCTCTTAGTAGCATCAAATCGTGAATGTGCTTCGTCGTCAACTTGTAAAACTTTATAAATAACAATGTCTTTTGGCAAATAAGAATTGAGTTTATAAACGAGCTTGTCGCCGTCAATAGGGGTGTTATAGTCAAAATGCGCATACATTTCGCGTGCATGAACACCTGTGTCTGTTCGGCCTGCTCCCATAATATTGATTTCAGTGCCTAGTATTACAGATAAAGCCTTATTGAGTGTTTCTTGTACCGAAGCGGCATTGGGTTGGAATTGCCAACCGTGATAGTGCGTTCCGTTATAAGCTAGTTTTATAAAATATCTCAAGTGTTTAGTCTCAAAGTTTAAGAGTTTCAAAGGTACAAAGTTTTTGTGTTGTGAAAAGGTTAAAATTTTCGGGTTACAAAGTCATAACGGTAAAGGAGTAAAGCGATCCAAATCTAATATATCTGATAAGTCAAAATAATTTTCTGCTTTCAGACTTTTCAACTTAGTATCTTTGCGACTTAGAACCTTAGTGCCACATGCCTTTTTTGAAATGAAAAAAATCCTCTTACTTTCAGATACACATAGTCATATTGATGACACGATTTTAAAATACGTTGCTCAGGCCGATGAAGTTTGGCATGCAGGAGATATTGGGGATTTGGCTGTGACTGATAGTTTGAAAAAACTAAAACCATTACGTGCCGTTTATGGAAATATTGATAATGCACAAGCTCGATTAGAATTTCCGTTACACAACCGTTTTATGTGTGAAGGGGTCGATGTGTGGATGACTCATATCGGGGGGTATCCTGGGAAGTATAATCCCAATATTCGTACTGAAATAACGGAAAATCCACCTAAGCTGTTTATTTGTGGACATTCCCATATTTTGAAGGTTCAGTTTGATAAAAAACTCAATTTATTGCATATGAATCCGGGAGCTTGTGGTAAAAGTGGTTTTCATCAAGTACGAACGATGTTGCGATTTGTTATTGATGGGGATAAGATTAAAGATTTAGAAATTGTAGAAATCGGGAAAAGAGTTTGATTATTTTTTTTGAGCAATAGGTACTTTAATATGGATAGTAGTGCCTACGTTGATGGTTGATTTAATGCGAATTTTACCGTCCATATTTTTGATACGGGCACGAATTTGATTGAGTCCGAAACCTTCAATGATGTTGAATTTTTTGGTGTCAAAACCTCGGCCGTTGTCAATAATTTTTATTAATAATTCATCTTTTTTTTCAATAAGATTTAATTGAGCTTGACTGGCATGACTGTGTTTGATAATGTTGTTTAAGAGCTCAGTGATGATGAAGTACATTTTTAATTCGAAATCTTCATTATACCTTTTTTTAATATTTATGGTACTTAAGTATTCAAATTGTAAATGGGAATTGGAGTTTTTTTCACATAAATCTTGAAGTGCGTAATAAAGTCCAAAACGTGTCAGTAAGGAAGGGATAAGTTCGTGTGAAAGGTCTCTTACTTTATCATGGGCTTCTTTTAAAATAGACTTAGTTTTACTTAATTCATCGGATTGGATTTTATTTTTGGCATTAAAAACACTTAAATGCATATCTGCAGAGGATAATAAAGCACTGATATTGTCGTGTAAAAAAGAGGCTATTTTTTTGCGTTCAAGTTCCTGGCCGCTCACTGTAGCATTGATGATGTTACGTTGGATTTTGCTTTGAACGTCTTTAAGTTTGTTTTTTTGTTTCAATTTGGTGTTTTGAAAGAAAAAATAAAAAATAATAATAATGATAATCAAAGCAGAAATGATGATAATACTAATGCGTTTATTTCGGGTTTGATTTTCAATCATCAATTGCTCTTTGGTTTTGAATTTGGATTCAATGGTGTCGATTTCTCTTTTGTATTCATCGAGTTCTAAATTGATGCCAGCAACATTTGCTTTTTTTAGCTTGTCGTCATTGTTTATTTCTTTTGTAAGAGCATTGTAGCGTTCGAGATTCTCGAAAGCTTTTTGAAAGTTTTTAGTTTTAGAAAGGAATTTTGAATATTCTAAATGGGTAAAAGATAAATCGGATTTGTCACTTTCTTTTTGTCCAATGCGTATTGCTTTTTCAAAGTAACCTATGGCTTTTTGAGAGTTATTGTAATGACTGTGATACATTCCATTTAACATGTTCAGGGCGACATCAGTATTTGAATTCCCATGTTTAGGATGGTATTTGTTGATGAAATTTAAATAGGGTAAGCCATTTTCAAATTGACCAATATCAAAATAAGCCCAAGTGATGTTCAGTTTGGTAAAGATAATTTGTGAGGAATCTTTAATTTTATTGGAAAATGAAAGTGATTTTTTGTAGTGATAAATTCCTTTTTTGTATTCTTTTTTGTCAAAGCAATAGATGTTTGCTAAATTGTTATTGAGCCAATTTTTTAATTTATTGTTGTTTGTCCGTTCTGCATAAAACAGTCCCTTTTTATAATAGAAAAAAGCTTTTTCAAATTCAGTAAGTTGGTCAAAATTGGCTGCAATGGTGTTGTATGAATTGGCAATTAGGTTGTCGTCATTTAAGGCGATTGCTTCTTTTAGAGCTTGTCTTGATTTAATTAATGACTCTTCATGTTTTCCTTCAAGCATTAACTTTGTAGCATGCTTAACATCTGCTTCTGCTTTTTGTTTTAAAATGGAGTCGTTTTGTGAAAATGAAATAGTACTAGAGAGAACTAGTAGTAGAAATAGGAAAAGTGTATTTCTAATTGATTTCATAAATGAAGGGTATCTTGCCGGTTTTTTAGAACTAGGGATTTAATCCGTGATTAAATTATTTTTAATAGCAAATTTTACAATACTTATAGTGTTTTTGGCTTTTAGTTTTTTGAGGATGTTTTTTCGATGTGTTTCAACAGTGTTGACACTGATGGATAATATTTCACTCATTTCCTTGCCGCTATATTCTAAAGATATTAACGTGATGATTTCAATTTCACGTTCGGTTAATGATTTTGCAATGGTATTTTTTTGTTTAATTGAATTAGGGATATTTTGTGTCGCTTTTGCAAAAATACTTTCCCTTACTAAATCACAATAATATTTTTCTCCATTATGAACGGACTGAATTGCTTCAACAATGTTTTCACTCGCAGATCGTTTGGATAAATAACCTGAAGCGCCAAGATTCATGACTTCTTTAATGATTTTTAAATCGTCATAGCTTGATAGAATAATTACTTTGCAAGGGAATCCTTTTTCGTTAAATTCTTTAAGTACTTCTAGACCATCTTTTTTAGGCATACTAATATCAAGAATGAGAATATGTGTTTTATTTGCTTTGACATCATCATAAAGTGTAGTTCCGTCCAAAGAAAATCCCACTACATCATAGTTTGAAATAGTGTTAAGTAAGTTTTTCATACCATCGATTAAGACATGATGGTCATCAGCTAAGTGAATGCGTATTTTTTCTTCCATTTTCAGGATATGATTTCTTCAAATTTAGTAAAATAAACGCTATGATTATCTAGGGATTTGTACTATTTCGAGAATGAGTATTATGAAATTAGTTGTTCTAATGTGTGCTTTTTAGTGTAATAGTCTGGTATTGAGATTGAAATAGTGGAATTTTGAGAGGAAATTAAAGTAGGTTCTGCAATCTTTGGATACAAAAAAACCCGAATCATATGATTCGGGTTTCCTTCGCACTAATAAACTAAGTTTATAGGTTTATCTCAATCTATCCACAGATTTTACAAGATCTTCGTCCTTTTTGATGGCCTTATTAGCAAGTACTAATAATACGATAGTGACAATAGGAAGAAACATCCCAATACCTTTCTCTGAAACGAATACCGTTTCTCCAGATAAGTTTAGCGAACGATATACAAACAATCCTAATAAAATTAAATTTAATATGATATTCAATCTGCCTAGTACAAATTGAGTTTGTCTTTTTTTATACGATATGATACTGATGATGCTAAGCGTTGTACTTAGTCCTAATAAAACAACATAAAGTTGACTTTGCATAAAATAGAAATTTTCACCATTATTTAATGTCCATAAAGGAAAAATAAAAGGTAAGATTCCTGTCGTTACAAAGGCAAGTAGTAGGTATATGGTTTGTATTCTTTGTATCATTTATTCAAAAATTGTGTCACAAAAATATATTTTCTTTTTTAAAAATACTATTGTATCATTAAATTTTATTCGTATTATTGCATAACAATACCGTAAGCACTTCATACTGCGGTCTATTCAAAGTTATAAAAAATACTACCTATCTTTTTTGTGTTTCCAAATTAATTAAATTCAAAGAACATTCATGTTTGAAATTTCTGCATTAAAAGAAATGAAGCTTGCTGAGCTTCAAGAAATAGCAAAAGCTGCTAAAACAATAAAATTCAATGGTGTAAAAAAAGAGACCCTAATTGGTCTTATTTTGGAACATCAAGCTTCAAATAACGCTAACTCAGTTCCTGATGTTAAAGCGGAAGCAGCTACGGAAGCTGAAAAATCTAAAAGGGTACGTATACAACCTGCGAAAAAGGTGGCTATTCAAAAAGCAGGGAATAAACCAGCAGTTGCAAAAGAGGTTTCTAATGCTGAAACTGCACCGATTGTAGAAACTGAGGTAGTGAATGAGGGAGAGGCAAAAAAAGATTCGAATGAGGAATCTGTTGATTCGACTAGAAAAGGACCTAAAATTGTAAAATTTAGTAAGTCGGCATACGAAAAGAAAATAGCATTAAAGAAAGAGAAAGAAGAAACTAAGGTGGTTTCTAATGAAGGTGAAGAGGTAGCTGAAAACACTGCTTCGGAAGTTGCTGAAACGACTGTTTCTGCTAAAAAGAATAACCCTAATCAAGCTAATAAGCAAAATCAAAATCAAAACCAAAATCCTAATTTTAAAAACAAGAAAAATAATTTTAGAGATGCTGATTTTGAATTTGATGGAATAATTGAAAGTGAAGGAGTATTGGAAATGATGCCTGATGGCTATGGTTTCTTACGTTCTTCGGATTATAATTACTTAGCTTCTCCAGATGATATTTATTTGTCAACTTCGCAAATTCGTTTGTTTGGATTAAAAACAGGGGATACTGTAAAAGGAGTGGTAAGACCTCCGAAAGAAGGCGAGAAATTTTTCCCTTTAGTTCGTGTACTTAAGATTAATGGTCATGATCCTCAAGTAGTACGTGATAGAATATCATTTGAGCATTTAACGCCCGTTTTTCCTTCTGAAAAATTCAAATTGGCCGAAAGACAAAGTACTATTTCAACTCGAATTATCGATTTGTTTTCTCCAATAGGAAAAGGACAACGTGGTATGATTGTAGCACAGCCTAAAACGGGTAAAACTATGTTGCTGAAAGAAATTGCGAACGCAATTGCAGCCAATCATCCAGAGGTGTATTTAATCGTGTTGCTTATTGACGAACGTCCAGAGGAGGTTACAGATATGCAACGTTCTGTACGTGGAGAAGTAATTGCTTCTACTTTTGATAGAGAGCCTCAAGAACATGTAAAAATTGCAAATATCGTTCTAGAAAAATCAAAAAGATTAGTAGAATGTGGGCATGATGTAGTGATTCTATTAGATTCTATTACACGTTTAGCTCGTGCATATAATACGGTTCAACCAGCGTCTGGAAAGGTTTTGAGTGGAGGTGTTGATGCTAATGCTTTACAGAAACCAAAACGCTTTTTTGGAGCGGCTAGAAATGTAGAGAATGGTGGTTCGTTGAGTATTATCGCAACTGCTTTGACTGAAACAGGTTCTAAAATGGATGAGGTTATCTTTGAGGAATTCAAAGGAACAGGAAATATGGAATTGCAATTGGATCGTAAAATTGCTAACAAACGAATTTTCCCTGCGATTGACTTGACGTCTTCTAGTACTCGTCGTGATGACATGCTTTTGGATGAGAATACTTTACAAAGAATGTGGATTATGCGTAAGTATTTGTCAGATATGAATCCAATAGAAGCAATGGACTTTATTAATGATCGTTTTAGAAAAACCAGAAATAATGAAGAGTTTCTAATTTCTATGAATGACTAATTAAGTTAGAAGTTAGAAGTTAGAAGTGGGGCAGGTTGCCATCCCTGAAAATTTAATTATAAAATATAGCATAAAAAAAATCCTCGATTCGAGGATTTTTTTATGCTAAACTTCTAATTCTAACTTTTAACTTTTCGTTCTAATAAAGCCATATAGAAACCGTCAAAACCAGACTCGTGAGCTAGTATTTTATGGTCTTTAATAAAAGTGAATTCTTTACCTATATCAGTAGTTAAAAAGCGCTCAACTTGTTCTTGATTTTCCGATGGAAGGACCGAGCAAGTTGCGTACACTAATTTTCCGCCTGGTTTAACAATTTTAGAATAACTTTCTAAAACCTCTGACTGAATTTTACGAATGTTATCGATGAATTCAGGTTTCAATTTCCATTTAGCGTCTGGGTTTCTTTTTAGAACACCTAAACCACTACAGGGAGCATCAATCAAAACTCGGTCAGCAGTTCCGTGCAATCTTTTGATTACTTTAGTGCTATCGATTATACGGTATTCAATATTGAAAACACCATCACGTTTTGCTCTAATTTTTAATTGCTTCAATTTGCTTTCATACAAGTCCATCGCAATTAATTGCCCTTTGTTTTCCATCAAAGCCGCAATGTGTAATGATTTTCCACCTGCACCCGCACAAGTATCAACTACTCTCATTCCTGGTTTTACATCTAGGTAGCTTGCTACTAATTGTGAATTAGCATCTTGAACCTCAAAGAAACCTTGTTTGAAAACATCAGTCATAAAGACATTTGCTCTTTCTTTAAGTACTAGAGCTTCCGGTTGGTCAGGTAAGGCTTCAGTTTCGATATCTAAGTCCATTAATACGGCCCTTAAATTTTCTTTTGTAGTCTTTAGAGTGTTGGTTCTTAGAATTACTTTGGCAGGTTGATTTTGAGCAGCAATTTCTTTTGCCCAAACCTCTTCACCTAATTCTTTAACACCAAGTTCGTCCATCCAATCAGGAATAGATTCTTTGATAGCTCTTGTTTTTGATAATTCGTCAAAACGCCCTTTGATTTTTCTCTCAGGAGTTCCTTCTAGTTGACGCCAATCTGGAATTGGGTAGCCTCTTAATACGGCCCAAACAGAAAACATTCTCCATAAATTATCGCGGTCAAAAGGTTCTTTGACCTCGGCAACTTCGGCATATAATCGTTTCCAACGTACGATTTCGTAGATGGTTTCGGCAACAAATTTACGATCGGAACTTCCCCATCTTTTGTCCTTTTTTAATGCTCTTGCAACCACTTTATCGGCATATTCTCCTTCGTTAAAAATAGCGTTTAAGGAGTCAATAGTGGTATATACTAAATTTCTATGTAATCTCATTTTAATTAATTGAGCCGCAAAGGTAGTATTAATTGATTTGAAAGTTTAATTTTTAAATACTGAATGTTGAAATAATCTTTTATGAACAAAAAAAACACTGTTTTGAACAGTGTTTTTTGTATTGAGATATTGTATTGATTATTCTACACGAGTAAGTCCAACGATTTCTGGAGCATGAAGCACCATTGGAAATTTTTCTATTTTCACAGAACTACTATCTAAACCAAAGGCTCTTTCTTCGGATAAACTTAGTTTTTTGATAAAGAAATAAGAGTTCATTACTATTTTTTCATACCATCTTAAGTCGCTATCGTTAGAAAGGAATTTCTCTGATAAAACAAATTTAAAGTCTCCTAAGATGTTGTTTTTATTCAAAGATTCATATCTGCTGGTGATATCTACTTCGCCGTTATGAACCATGTCTTTGATTACCTCTTTAAACATAAGGTTAATTTTGGTTGGTTCTCTAAAGCCTAAGTTAAAATCGATACGGTATAAATCGTCCTTTAAGATTTCGGTAACACGATATTCTGTTTTATAAGGTTCTGATAAGATATTTACATGTACAAACCAATAAATGTCGGCTCTTTTAGGCCTTTTTTGGAGGATAGAATACATTACTTTTTCCTCAATTTCATCGGAGCGATTGGCATTGGTCATATAAACCAAATGGGTTGCGTATTTTGGAATGGTTAAATCGGCACTTAGTTCTGATAATACTTTTTTATAATCTTCAATTTTGACAATTTTAGTATAGCTTTTATTGATTTTTTTAGCCATAAACCAAATAGTCATTACTGATATCAGAATCATTGCGATTATCAAGGTAACATAACCTCCCTCGGCAAATTTGGTTACATTGGCAATGAAGAAACTAAATTCAATTAAGATGTAGATTGTTATCAATGGAACCATAAAGTATAATTTTACCCTTTTCATAATTAAATAAAAATTGAGTAAAATAGTGGTCATAATCATGCATAGAACAATGGCTAATCCATATGCATGCTCCATGTTACTTGATTCTTCAAAGTGAATAACAATGCCCACACATCCTAAAAATAATAACCAGTTGATAGAAGGAATGTATAGTTGTCCTTTTAATTCTGTTGGATATTTTATTTTTACTTTTGGCCAAAAATTTAATCTCATGGCTTCGTTTATCAGCGTAAAAGAGCCACTGATTAAGGCTTGAGATGCAATAACAGCTGCAAGTGTTGCAATCACAATTCCAAAAGGTTTGAACCAATCGGCCATGATAAGGTAAAAAGGGTTTCCGTTTTGACCTCCTAATGATTGCAATGTTTCGCCTTCATGATGAATAAGAAACGCCGCCTGTCCAAAATAATTCAACAGCAAAGTCATTTTTACAAAAATCCAACTAATTCGGATGTTTTTACGCCCGCAGTGACCCATGTCTGAATACAATGCTTCAGCTCCTGTAGTACATAAGAAAACCAGTCCTAAAACAAAAAAACCTTCGGGATGTATGTTTAATAGATGGTAAGCGTAGTAAGGGTTGAATGCTTTAACTACTTCGGGATGTTTTGATATTTGAATTAATCCAAGAATACCTAACATACTGAACCAAATAAGCATCATGGGAGCGAAAAATTTACCCACTAGTTTGGTTCCGAATTGTTGAATGGTAAATAAGACTAGTAAAATCCCGATTACAATTGGGATGGTATTTATTTCAGGGTAGAATGTTTTAATTCCTTCGACAGCAGAGGATACTGAGATAGGAGGGGTGATGATACCGTCAGCCAATAACGCACTTCCTCCAATAATCGCGGGGACAATAAGCCATTTAATTTTAGTTTTTTTAACCAAAGCATAAAGGGCAAAAATCCCTCCTTCGCCGTGATTATCAGCACTTAAAGTTATCCAGACATATTTGATTGTAGTTTGTAGGGTTAGTGTCCAGAAAACACAAGAGATACCTCCTAAGACAATATCCGTATTAATGGTATGGTCGCCTAGAATGGCTTTCATAACATACAGAGGTGAAGTTCCTATATCTCCGTAAATAATACCTAATGTTATTAATAAACCACCTAATGTTAATTTAGAATGTAAATCCCTATGCGATGTGCTCATGAAGTATTTTTAATAATGCGTCAAATTTACTCTTTTTAAATAAAATAGCTCGAATTATTTTAAAAAAGAACAAAAAAAACACGGTCTGTTAAACCGTGTTTTATACTAGAATTTATTGTATTAATTTCGTCTATTACCTACGCTATTTGATGACGAACCACGACCATTATCTTGGGATTTCATTTCTCTTGATGAACTAGGTCTACTTTCTGAAGATCTACTTTGACTTGGTGCAGATTGTGGTGCAGCTTGTCTAGCAGAACTACTTTTGTTTTGTGAGTAGTCTCTAGAGCTAGATGATGGTTGCGGACTATACTCTCTGGATGAACTGCTCTTGTTTTGTGAGTAGTCTCTCGAACTTGGTGACGATTGTGAGCTATATCCTCTTGTTGAACTACTTTTATTTTGTGAATAATCTCTTGAGCTAGATGATGATTGCGGGCTGTACTCTCTGGACGAACTACTTTTATTTTGTGAGTAGTCTCTCGAACTTGGTGACGATTGTGAACTATATCCTCTTGTTGAACTATTTTTATTTTGTGAATAATCTCTTGAACTTTGTGGAGCAGACTCTCTTGAGGTGCTACTTCTGTTTTGAGAATAATTTCTCGAACTACTAGAACTTCCAGAATATGGAGATGTGTATCTTGATGTACCATTTCGGTATGCGTCACTTTCATTTCTAGAACTTAAACTTCTAGAGCTTCTTCTTTGATCTAGTTCGTAACGATTGTTCACTGAGGAATTACGTCTTGAAAAACTTTGTTCTGGGTATAAGCGAGCGTATCCATTAGAACGTCTACTACTATATAAAACTGGAGCGTAATTACTTCTTCTATAGTTTACATAGTTGTAACTATTATTAAAGTTTATAGACACATGAATATTAGAACGGTATCTGTAAATTGGATAAGGTCTCCATGCATAATAATAACTTGGGTAATAGTTCCAGTACCAGCTTGATACATAAGGACGGTAATTACTCACGCAGAATGAAGCATAAATAAGAGGGGAGCTATAATATACAGGCTCGTATATGTAATTTGGTCCGTATAAGTACTCGTTACCAACAAATTGTACCTGAATTCGGTTGTAATTATCGCGTTCAACATCAATAGTCGCTACGTCTTGATATACATCACGATCTAGTACAGATTGAATGATAATTAAGTGGGTGTTACGATCAACAGTTTCGATAACACGTAAGTAATCAACTTGGTTGTCGTAATTCAAATCCAAATTTGAAATTTGAATTTTAGGGTCGTTTAGTCTTCTTTCGAAATCTTGTAAGTTACGTGAATCACCAAAAATAGAAGCTACTGCTCTTAGGTCTAAATTATCGCTGATTTCATCGTTCATGGCATTTACACTTCCGTATTGTGCTTGCATTTGCATGGCAAAAAAGAAAGTCAATAAGCTCGCTATTATAGTTTTAGTTTTCATAATTGGTGAATTAGAATTGAATATTTTTAAATATCCAATTACTGTGCCAAGAAATAAAAACAACCCAAAATTCCAAATTCCAAATTACAAATCCCAAATCCTAAATCCCAAATCCTAAATCCCAAATCCCAAATTCCAAACCTGAAACTACTTCAACTGCGCTTTATACATCGCAAAATTCATTTTGACCTTTTCATCAAGTTCGGGCTCTTTAATATCGGTGTATTGTTGCATTTCTTCCCAAATAATTTGAGCAACAATGTAGCGAGCCATGTCTTTATCATCAGCAGGGACAATATACCAAGGAGCGTTATCAGTAGCGGTTTTGTTAATAGCTTCTTCATAGTATTGCATATATTCATCCCAATGTTCTCGTTCTTTCAAGTCGCCAGGCGAAAATTTCCAATGATGTTCTTCATTTTCGAGTCGGCGCAAAAGACGGGTACGTTGCTCTTCTTTACTGAGGTTTAGGAAGAATTTTAAAACTATCGTTCCGTTTTGTGAAATATGTTTTTCAAAATTAGTAATCTGCTCCATGCGGTTTTCCCAAAATTGAGGAGTTATGTCTTCGACGGTTTCAATGCCGGGCAGATTTTCATTCATAATGTATTCAGGATGCACACGTGTTACCAAAACATTCTCATAGTGCGTACGGTTAAAAATGGCAAATTTTCCTTTTTCAGGCAATGCCATATAATGCCGCCACAAATAATCATGTTTCAATTCATTAGAGTTGGGTGTTTTAAAACTATGTACCACTACGCCACGTGAATTAAATTCCTTAAAAACTTCCCGAATCAAACTATCCTTTCCTGCGGTGTCCATTCCTTGTAAACAAATTAAAACGCCGTATTGATTATGGGCATACATCACATCTTGTAAAGCGCTCAGTTTTTCACGGACTCCGTCAAGTTTGTCTTCCTTGTCATCATCACTAGCTTTATTATTTAAGTCGGTTGGAAAATCTTTCAGTTGTATAGGGGCTGTTACTTTAAAATGATTAGGGTCAATTGATTTCATATTAATTTGTTTTTTGTCAATTCAATATCAGTAGATGTGTTTATAATTAGATTTTGGTGTAATCAAAGTCAGAAAAACTAAAGATACTTTTTTAGGAGCAATTTCCGGCTTTTCCTTGCAATACATTTTTAAGGAATTGGATTTTTTTAGGTTACTATAGGAGTTTCTAGAAAAAAAATAATTCCTATTCTCTACAGTTTTACTTCAAACAGGGTTCGCTGAAGACTTGTAAAAATAAATGCATGGAGAAGTAATTGATGCTCCGATTAAACTTTAATGTGTAGTAAACAGCAAAAGTAAATCCCACAAGTAATTATGAACCTTGTGGGATTTTGATAGAATTCGTTAGAAAAAAACGAATACAGAAGTTATTTATGTTGTGCTATAAGCTTACTGTTTTTCTGTTCTTTTATGATGGATGCAAGATTAAGCTTTATCAAATTGGCCAATTCATGCTCTGAAATTTCTAAAGCATCGGGATTTTTAACCATTTGTAACCAAGGTTTAGGGGCTTTAAAATCATATTTTCCAAAAACAATTACTGGAGTTCCTTTAGCTTTTATGTTTTCAGTATCTGCAAGAACCCATTGGTCTGCCCAATCATATAGAAAACGGGCATCTTTTTCACGCAATCGTAAACAAGAATGTGAAGCAGGATATCCAGGTAATTCATATTGATGAAAACCAACACCTAATTTATTTTCAATATTGAAATTCCATTTTAACTCCCATTCATCATTAAAGGTACTTGTGGTTTCTTCTGCTTTCCAATTAGTGAAAAATAAACCGGTGGGAGTGGGGTCTTTTTCTCGCCCCATATTTGTTGGGCCTGTATAAACCAATGTTCCGTTTTTATAAGCAGCAAAAGTTTGGGTTGGATAAGAAAAGAAAATAATTTTTGAAATGTTTTTTAGCGCTTCTAATTGTAATGGAAAGGGTAAATAATCTTCTCGTTTACCTTCAAAAGTAGTAGGGATGATAATCGAATCCATTTTCTTGATATTAGAAGCATCTGTTCTGTTCAAATCCATGACGATTGTCATTTTAACATCGTCTTTTTCATTAGCATTTAACCAAGTCTTAGTTGGTGCCATTTGATAAGAAACTCCTTTTAGTTTGTCACGATGTTCAATAGTGATGCTATCTTCTTCATTAGTTACAATTGAATTTTGCTTAGCATCATTTTTTTTACAAGAAGCTAAAAGTACTAATATGCATATCAGTGTTATGATATTGATAAAAACGAGCGAAATTGATTTTTTCATGAGTTGCGTTTTATTGGTTATAGCTGTAAGCCATTAGACTGTTGTAATTCGGATTATTTTATTTGGTTTTCTGTTCCAATTAATACTGTTGCTTACAAGACTTAGAATTTTATATTTCAAAGTTCCCGTTTTTCCTCATTTAGTTTGTTATATAATTTTTACGAAATGTTATTGAATTTTAAGAAAGGCTCTTTGTTTTAAAATTATCATTTATTTCACACTTGGCGTAATGACTAGGTTTATTGAATAGCTTAACTTTGTTTTCGAACTAAAAAATGAAATTAAGATGATTGATTTGAAAAATAAAAATGCACTAATAACAGGGGCAGGGAAAGGAATAGGAAAAGCAATCGCAATCGCTTTGGCAAAAGAAGGGGTCAACGTTATTTTAGTTGCCAGAACTCAAGAAGATATTGATAATGTTGCATTAAAAGTACGTTCTCTAAGAGTCAAAGCATTGGCTTTAACCGCTGATGTGTCAGACAATGAATCAGTGAAAACTGCTGTCGATAAGGCTTTGTCTGAATTTGGGAGCATTGATATTTTAATCAATAACGCTGGAATTGCTGCTTTTGGCAAATTCTTAGATATGGAAACGACAGATTGGGAGCGCATTATTCAAGTGAATTTAATGGGGACTTATTATGTAACCCGTGCAGTTTTACCTAATATGATTGAAAGACAAACAGGGGATATTATCAATATTTCCTCGACTGCAGGATTGAATGGAAATGCAATGACAAGTGCTTATAGTGCTTCAAAATTTGCGGTTTTAGGTTTAACGGATTCATTGATGCAGGAAGTACGCAAGCATAATGTACGAGTTACGGCTTTAATTCCAAGTACAGTTGCTACTGATATGGCCAAAGAATTAAATATTGTAGGCGACAATGCGGATAAAATCATGCAAGCCGAAGATATTGCTGAGTTGATAATCGCACAGTTAAAATTAAATAAACGCGTATTCATTAAGAATAGTAGCATTTGGACAACGAATCCGTAAATTAAGTTTTAAAGGTTCTAAGCATCTAAGTCGAAAGAATATTTTTAAAGCCATTAAGAATTAAGAAAAGTTAAGTTAGAACTTAATGATACTTAATTCTTAATGGTTTTTTTATTTGTACCTAAAATTTTATTCGTTGTTTTTTAGCCCTGATAGAAGCGGTATCCTTGTGGCGGCAGGCGTTAAGCCGCCACAAGATATAGCGGATAGCAGGAGGGATGTTTCATAAATGCAGCTTATAATGTGCTCCAAAAAAACTTTTTTTAAATTATTTTCATTTCGCTCCCAACCTTTTTTGTTTATTTACGCTCTTTACTATTAAAGACCTTATTGTGATAAACGAAAATCTAATAATAGCCTGTAAAAAGATGCAACGTGATGCCCAGCGTCAGGTGTATGAGCAACTAGCGCCTAAACTCTATGCGAGTTGTAAACGCTATCTCAAACAGGATGAAGAAATTGAGGAAGCTCTAGCGGATGCATTTTATACCATTTTCACAAAAATAGACCAATTGAAAGAATTGGGTGCTTTTGAAGCGTGGGCACGAAAAATTGCAGTCAATCAGTGTTTGGCTAGATTAAAGAAAAAGAACAACTTTAATATGTATCTCGATGATGTGCATGCACTTTCGCAACCGTTTACCGATGAAGTCACTAATTTAGAAGAAGAAGATTTACTCGATTTATTAAATCACATTCCCGAAGGATGCAAAACGGTTTTTAATCTTTTTGTGATTGAAGGTTATGGGCACAAAGAAATAGGGCAAATGCTCCAAATTTCGGAAGGGACATCCAAATCACAATTGAATGCCGCCAAAACCAAGTTGAAGGAATTAGTAAATGCTCTTTATTACAAAAAATCGAATTAGTCATGGACAATCAAGATAAAATCATAAACAAAATCAAGGAAGCGGCTCACAATGCCGAGCACCAAGACTTTCCAGGAATGGATAAGCTTTGGTCACGAATTGAAGATAAATTGGACCAAAAAGCATTGGAAACCAAATCGAAGGTTTGGAAGAAGCTAGCGATTGCAGCTTCTATCTTATTATTAGTTTCATTAGGCTACCAATTAAGCAAACCAAATTCGATTGCTGTTGAAAAAGAAAGTCCAATAGTTACAGTAGATTCAGTAGTTAAACCTAATCCCAAACCAATTGAAAAAGCAATTGTTTCGGCAGAAATTGATACTGTGGCTGTTGCCAAAGTGATTAAAAAAACACAAACCGTTGTTGTTACTAAAGACGAGAAAAATGAAGTTGTTGCCCTTCAAGAAGCTGTTGCTACTCCAGAAGAAAAAGAGAAGGAGCTGAAAAAGGCTGATTTGAACAGACAAAAAGCCAAAAGTACACAGTTCAATCGCGGTAAAATCTACGATGCTGTTGAAGTAACAAGTGCTTATGGAAAAGCTGTAGCACCCGAAACTGTAGCAGAATCTTTAGCAAAACCAATAAGTGCTGCCGCTCCATTAGTGGTGATGAACGGAAAACTCATGTCGGGCGCTAATTATAAGACAGTTAAAGAAGCTAAAAAAGAAATAATTGCCAATCTGGATGATGAAGAGGTTGATTCTCTAATTGTATTAAAAGAACCTTTGTACATCATAAATGGTGTTGAATATAGTGAAGCATCTCTTTTTGGAACAAACCCAACGAGCCCTTATGCACCGCTGAATAAACAGAAAATTGTCACTCTAGAAATCTTGCAAAACGAGGAAGCGACTGATAAATATGGTGATAAAGGAAAAAAAGGAGTGGTCATTATCACAACTGAAAATGGAAAGCCATTACCAAAATAGAAATTAAATACAGAAAGTTAAACATAGATTGCACAGATTCTCACAGATTTTTTTAAGCGATGCATAGCTTTTAAAAATTCTTTTAATCCTTGAATTCTGTAGCTAAAAAATAATTCTAACATTTTAAAAATTATTGCCATGAAAAGTTTAAAACTTATTTCATTAGCCCTAACTATGCTTTTTTCTGTCGTCAGTTTTGGGCAGGAACAATCAATAATTGGAGAAGGTAATACAATAAAAAAGGATACTACTGTTTCTCAAAAAGCAGAAATCAGAATTTGTGTACCTTCTAGAAATAGTATTCAACCGTTATATGTTGTAAATGGTGTTTTTCGTTCGAATATTGATGATTTAGATCCGAAAGAAGTAGTTTCTTTTGAAATTCTTAAAGATGCTAAAGCAAATTCCCTTTATGGAGACAAAGCCAAAAATGGAGTTGTATTGATTAATACGAAAAAGAAAACTAAAAAATAAAATTAAAACACAGATTATACAGATTCTCACAGGTTTTTTTAAGTGATGCATAGCTTTTAAAAATCCTTTTAATCCTTAAAATCTGTGGCTAAAAAAAATCACTAACATTTTAAAAAACTACTGCCATGAAAAGTCAAAAACTAATTTCATTAGCCCTAACTATGTTTTTTTCTGTCCTAAGTTTTGGACAAGAAATCACAATTACAGGAACCGTTATTGATGATACGAATCTCCCATTAGCAGGGGTAAGCATTATTGTCAAAGAAACTCAAAAAGGAACTCAGACCGATTTTAACGGTAAATATTCCATTCCAGTCAAAAAAGGTGACCATCTTACTTTTGCATACATCGGCTATAATTCTCAAACGATAAAAGTGGGAAGTTCGAATGTTATCAATGTAAAAATGGTATCGGCAGCAAATTCACTTGATGAAGTGGTTGTAGTAGGGTATGCAACTCAGAAAAAAAAGGATTTTACAGGTTCAGTAATGCAAGTGAGGAGTGAAGCTGTCGAAAGGTATTCTAGATCCAATGCGCAACAAGCACTACAAGGAAAAGTGGCTGGAGTCGCTGTGAGCGCTAACCAAGTGTACGCTTCGCCTTCGATAATGATTCGTGGGATTTCGACCACTAACGGGAATAATTCCCCGTTATATATAATTGATGGTGTACCGTATGAAAACGAACCTAAATTAGATCCCAAAAATATTAAATCTGTAGATGTGTTAAAAGACGCTTCATCTTCTACAATTTATGGCAATAGAGCAAGTAATGGTGTCGTAATGATAACGACCCAAAATGGCGATTTTAAGGGGATGACCGAAAAAGAGTTGAGAACAAAATTGGATGCCATCAATATCAATCCAAGTCCAACGCCTAATCAAGAAGACTATGAGAATTTTGTCGAAAATCAGTTTGAAACGCCAAAGTCAGCACCTCTTTCGACTTTTTCAATTGATGTGGACAATGCATCTTATACTAACATCCGACGCTTTATCAACAACGGTCAAGCAGTTCCTAAAGATGCCGTACGTATCGAAGAAATGATGAATTTCTTTAAGTATTCTTATCCACAACCTACTGACAAACATCCATTTTCTATCAATACAGAATACAGTGATTGTCCTTGGAATCCGAAACATCAGTTATTGAAAATAGGCTTACAGGGAAAAAATATTCCAACGGAAAGTTTGCCAGCATCTAATCTTGTTTTTCTGATTGATGTATCAGGCTCGATGAATAGTGCTAATAAATTGCCCTTGCTAAAACAATCTTTGAAAATTTTAGTAAACGAATTGCGAAAAGAGGATAAAGTAGCAATTGTAGTGTATGCAGGAGCGGCTGGATTGGTTTTGCCGCCAACAACTGGAGACCAAAAACAAACCATTATTGACGCACTTGACAAATTAAATGCGGGTGGAAGTACTGCAGGTGGTGCAGGAATTGATTTGGCATACAAAACCGCTTTGGGGCATTTTATCAAAGGAGGAAATAATCGTGTCATTCTTGCAACAGATGGTGATTTTAATGTAGGTAGTTCGTCAAACAAAGACATGGAAAGTTTGATTGAAGAGAAACGAAAATCAGGTGTTTTCTTGACTTGTCTAGGCTACGGAATGGGAAATTACAAAGACAGTAAAATGGAAATTCTTGCCAATAAAGGGAACGGAAACTATGCATATATCGATAACATCCAGGAAGCGAATCGTTTTTTAGGGAAAGAATTCAAAGGGTCTATGTTTGCTATCGCCAAAGATGTAAAAATCCAAATTGAATTTAACCCTAAACACGTCCAATCGTATCGATTGATTGGGTACGAAAACAGAAAATTACGTCCCGAAGATTTTAAAAACGATGCCATAGATGCTGGAGAATTAGGGAGCGGTCATACGGTTACAGCTTTATACGAAATCATTCCAACAGGGATTGAAAGCACCTATAGCTTGCCTGATTTGAAATATACCAATACGACTAATGTAGCAAATTACAATAATGAATTGGCGACGATTAAATTTCGCTATAAAAAACCTGATGGAGAGAATAGTATTGAAATGATTCAAACCATTAATGACAAAACGATTGCTTTAAAAGCAGCGTCTGAAGATTTTAAATTCACCACGGCTGTAGCTTGGTTTGGCTTGAAGTTGAGAGATTCTAAGTTGGTTTCTGATAAAGACACACAATCTATTTTGGCTTTGGCCAAAAAAGGAATTTCAAAAGATGTGGATGGATATAAAGCCGAGCTCGTTCGATTGGTGGAAACCGTGCAGTAAATACTATTGAAATATAATCGTAGTAAAAAAGAGTGCGTCTGAAAATGTTTCATGGCGCACTTATTTTTGTAGGTATATGCTTATTTTGTTTTAGCTAGTTTTAAAACTATTTTAATTTTATCTTTGCACAAAAATAGAGACCTAGATTTGGGTTGTTTTTTAATCTAAAGTTATTCAATGAAAAATTTTAAACGCTTTTTAAAGTACTTAATACCCCATAAAAGAAATTTAATTATTAGTATAATCTTCAATGTTTTATACGCTTTTTTTTCAGCCATTTCGATGCTTTCACTTTTTCCTTTGATGAAAGTTTTGTTCTCGGATAGTAAAAAAGTACATGTAAAGCCAGTTTATAAAGGTTTTGAAAGTTTAGATAAACAATTTCTAGAAGATTCATTGAACTACTTTATAACTCACAATACAGAAAGCAATGGGCCTCTGAGTACCTTGATTTGGATGGTCGTATTTGTGCTTACTACTTTTTTATTAAAGAATCTTTTCAACTTTATTTCGATAGTATATATGACCTATTTGAATAATGGAATTTTAAAAGATTTGAGAAATGATGTGTATCAAAAAGTGATTAGCTTACCCGTATCTTTTTTCTCAAATGAAAGAAAAGGAGATTTGATTTCAAGAATGACTTCTGACATTAATACGATAAAAAGTGCTTTTTTAAGTATTTTAATGATGGTAAGTGAACCACTTACCATTGTTTTTACGTTAGCGTCAATGGTATTTATTAGTTGGAAATTGACCATTTTTGTTTTTGTTTTCCTTCCTGTTTCTGGGTTTTTAATTTCCAAGATGAGTAAGTCAATTAAAAGCCAATCAGGGGATATTTTCTCTTTAGAAGGTCATTTGCTATCTGATATTGAAGAAACTTTAGGGGGAATAAAAGTGATTAAAAACTTTACTTCTGAGAATTTTTTCAAAAGACGTTATTATAAATCCACAGAGCACATCAATAATCTGAATAATAAAATTGGTGCCAAAATGAGTTTGGCAGGTCCCATGAGTGAGTTTTTAGGGATTTTTGTTATTTCAATTTTGTTAGTTTATGGTGGAACATTAGTTTTGATTGATGGTACCATGAGTGGAAGTGCTTTTATTGCTTATATGGGATTAGCCTATCAAATATTGACACCAGCCAAATCAATTACAAAAGCGAATCAAGCCTTAATGGGAGGAAATGCCGCTTATGAGCGAGTTGCATTTATTTTAGACGCAACCAATCCATTAGAAGATAATCCTAATGCTATAGAGATAACTGAATTTAAAAGTGAAATAAAATTTACTAATGTTTCGTTCAAGTACGATTCGGAATATGTTTTGAGAGATTTCAATCTAACAGTTCCAAAAGGGAAACGAGTAGCATTGGTAGGAGAGTCAGGAAGTGGGAAGTCGACATTAGCGAATTTAGTGACTCGATTGTATGATGTTACTGAAGGAACCATCACTTTTGACGGTGTAAATATTAAGGATGTTACCACCAATTCTTTAAGAAAACAGATGGGAATTGTGGCGCAGGATTCCATTTTGTTTAATGACACAATTGCAAATAATATTTCATTGAGTATTGACGATCCGAGTATGGATGCTATTGTGAGTGCTGCAAAAGTGGCCAATGCACATAATTTTATTTCGGAGTTTCCAGAGCAATACAACAGTCCTGTTGGTGATGGAGGAGGAATGTTATCAGGAGGTCAACGTCAACGTGTAGCTATCGCTAGAGCCGTTATGAAAAACCCTCCGATTATGATTCTGGATGAAGCAACATCTGCCTTAGATACAGAATCAGAAAAATTGGTTCAAGTTGGTCTAGAAAATATGATGGAAAATAGAACCTCAATTGTTATTGCACACCGTTTATCAACGATTCAAAACGCTGATTTAATTGTGGTCATGAGTAAAGGTAGAATTGTTGAGCAAGGGACACATGAGGAGTTGATTAGAATGAACGGTAATTATGCCAATTTAGTTAATTTGCAAACTTTAGAGGTGAATTAATAGAAAATCTCAAAAGGAAATTTTGAAAAACTAATTATTGATGAAAATAATTCTTGATCCTCAGGTTTTTAATATGCAAACTTACGGTGGTATCTCTAGATATTATGCCGAAGTTTTTAGTCGTCTTAATAAAAGAAAAGAATTGTCGATTACACTACCTATTTATAGTTCTAATAATGTTTATGTTGCGGACACTGGTTTGATAATGAAAGAAAAAAAACTAATAAATTCTTTGGTTAAAACTTTAAATTTTATTGGGATTAGTACTCGATCGTTAAGTAGAAAAATAAGTGAAAAACAAGTAAAAGAACCTTTTAAGGATTCTAATTTTGATTTGTTTGTTCCCACTTATTATAATCCGTATTTTTTGGAATTTATAGGAGACAAACCTTTCGTCTTGACAGTTTATGATATGATACATGAAATTATGCCTCAATATTTTGTAGGAGACCCTTGGAATGTGACTATTAATAAAAAAATACTAATAGAAAAAGCAACTAAAATTATTGCAGTTTCAAATAATACTAAAAAAGATATTCTTAAAGTTTACCCACAAATTGATGAATCCAAAATTGAAGTAATTCACCATGGGAGTTCGATTAAAATAAATGATAATTTAGTTGTAGACTTACCTGATAATTATATTTTATTCGTAGGGTCAAGAGATAATTATAAAAATTTTCGCTTTTTAGTTGAGGCAATAAAAGAGTTGTTAGTCAATGATTCAACATTAAAATTAATTTGTGCTGGAGGAGGAAAATTTAAAGAAGATGAATTAGTATTTATTAAGCAGTTAGGACTTCAAAATAAAGTTGAACAAAGATATTTTGAAGAGGAAGAATTAGGCCTATTCTATAAAAAAGCCCGTTGTTTCGTTTTTCCTTCGATGTATGAAGGTTTTGGAATTCCTGTTCTAGAATCTATGGCATGTGGGTGTCCAATAGTTTTATCTAATTGTAGTTCTTTTCCAGAAGTTGCTGGTGAGGCAGGGATTTTTTTTGATGTTTCTAGTAAAAAGGATTTAAAAGAAAAGATTGCTTTGGTTTTAAGTGATGAAAAATTTAGAAACGAGCATATTTTAAAGGGGATAGAGCGTATAAAACAATTTAGTTGGGAAACTGCCGCTTCACGATGTTTTGATTTGTATAAAAGAGCTATTAATTAAGGATTGATTAGATGGAGAAGAAAAGTTCCCGTATACCAGAAGCTAGTAATACAATTAAGCTTACTATAATTACAATTAATTATAATAATAATATAGGATTGATTAAAACCATTGAAAGCGTTATTAATCAGACTTGGACTGACTTTGAATTTATTATTATAGATGGAGGAAGTACGGATGAAAGCTTGGCGACTATTCGAAAGTATGAAAAACACATCAATTACTGGGTTTCTGAAAAAGACAGAGGTGTCTATGATGCATTAAATAAAGGAATTCAATTGGCTAGGGGGACTTATGTTAATTTTATGAACAGTGGAGATTTCTTTTTTAATAATACTATATTGGAAGAAATTCATCATAAATTTAAGGAATCTATAGGTATTTTGTATGGTGATTCATTTTATTTCAATCAAGAAGGGTATGATAGGGTAGAAAAAACACCTTCACAATTATCATTCTCCCATTTTTTTAATTCAGGAATTAATCATCAAGCAAGTTTTATAAAAAGAGAATTATTTTTTAAGTATTTTATGTATAACATAGAATACAAAATATGTTCAGATTGGGAGTTTTTCATTTATGTTTTATGTAAGAAAAATGAAACTTATGAGCATCTGCAAAAAACAATTTGCTATTATGATTTCTCAGGGATTTCTGCCGTATCTGAAAATTTACATTTGTACTACCAAGAACGAGAATTAATAATGAAAAAGCATTTTCCGCTTTTTTATGATGATTTTGTGTCGTATAATACATTGGTAGATAGAAGGATTAAGAAGGTGTTTAGGATAAGTAAAAATAAGATACTTTGGCGCATTTTAAAATTTTGGATATCTATTTTCCTTCTTGTATTGCCAAAAAATAGAGTATCTATATAGTTACGACAAACTCCTTTTTGCATAATTATATTTTATTCTATTTAAAGAAAGGGGATTTGTGAAATATTAAGTTTTTAAAAAATGAGTCATAAAGTTTCGGTAATTACCATAAATTATAATAACAAAGTAGGTTTAGAGAAAACTATTCAAAGTGTTATAAATCAAACTTGGTTAGGTTTTGAATATATTATTATTGACGGAGCCAGTACTGATGGGAGTAAAAAGTTGATTGAGCGATATTCAGATAAAATAAATTACTGGGTTTCAGAGCCTGATACAGGAGTGTATAATGCCATGAATAAAGCAATTAAGGTAGCAAATGGCGATTTTGTTATTTTTATGAATAGTGGAGATACTTTTTATGAAAATAGTATCCTAGAAAAAGTAAATCCTTTATTAACTGATCAATATGATATTTATTATGGTGATAATTATAAAGTAAAGCCAAGTTCAAAGCGAAAAAAAAACTATCCTGAAAAATTGTCGTTTGCTTTCTTTTATTCTAGTTGTATCAATCATCAGTCAACATTCATCAGAAGGAAAATGTTTTATGATTACTTTTTATATAATGAAGAATATAGAATTGTATCTGATTGGGAGTTTTTTATTTATACTATATGTGTAGAAAATAGACCTTATAAATATTTGCAAATGACTATTAGTAATTATGATTTTACAGGTATTTCATCTTTGGATAAATACAGGCATATTGCAAAACAAGAAAAAGTAGCTGTTTTTGATAAATATTTTCCAATGTTTATTGAGGATTTTGATAAAGTAAGTGATATCAAATCAAAAAGAATACAACAGGTTTTATACATTAAAAACTTTAAAACTCCATGGAAAGTTTTCAAAGGGATTATTAATTTTTTGGCACTATTTAGTTCCAAAAAAGGTTAGTTGCAAAGTTGAAAATATTTTTATTGTTTAATTTTTCATTGGTGGTATTGCAAAAATAAACGGAAGTAATTTGAATAATAGTAGTTTTAGTCCTTAATAAATTGCTTATTTGATATTAATTTCTAGTATTTTTTAGGGTAGGAATTTATTGCGTAATTTCGCGAATTATAAAGTCTTTTTTATAACGACTTTTTGATTAAAGAAAATCTAGGATATTGATAATTTAACGTGTAATCTTATAATAAGAATTTAATTCTCGTAATTCTTTAGATAGATTTAAGAAGTTTCATTTGATAATTTTTTATGCATTATAATGGTTTTATTTGAAAGTTGTATTATTAAAAGTATTGTTTTATAAAGTTGAACATGTAAAGTGAAACAAAATAATTACTTATTTTTTATATAACAAGTTTTTGAATATGGAATTTAGTATTCACTTTTTTTGGACTTTCAAAGTTTCAGTCCTTGAAGAGTGAGGGATTTGATAAGTGTCAAATTCTATTTATTTTAAAAGTTAAATAATGAAGAAAATTCATGTAGGTTTTCTCCTTTCATATGATTATGAAAAATTAAAAATGTCTATTCCGCCTGTTTATAGCGCAGCAGACAAGATTTTTATTGCAGAGGATATTAATAAAAAAACGTGGTCTGGCAATGAATTTGAAGTTGACGATTCTTTTTATGAATGGTTAAAAGAATTAGATGTAGATAACAAAATAGAAATTTACAGAGATAATTTCTATATTCCTGAATTGACAGCTATCCAAAATGACACAAGAGAACGTCATTTACTTTCTTTAAAAATGGGGATTGGAAATTGGTTGATTCAAATTGATAGTGATGAATATTTTATCGACTTTGGTAGCTTTGTTCAAAATATAAAAAAATATAATCATTATTTAGATAACCCCGAGAAAAACAAAGTACAGTTTGCATGCTTTTGGTTAATAATTTATAAGTATACAGATAAAGGTATATTATATGTAAATAAACCAATGAAGTCTGTTTTTGCAACTAACTATCCTAATTATAAATGCGCAAGAAGAACTAACGAAAGGACAATTTATTTTGATAATTTAGTACTTCATGAGTCAATTGCACGTACAGAAGAGCAGCTGTTATATAAACTTGAGAATTGGGGGCATAGTAATGAAGTGGATAAGAATTTTCTAGAAAAATGGAAAATGATTGATGACACGAACTATAGTCAATTTGAAAACTTTTATTATGTTGAACCAGAACGTTGGAAAAAATTAGATTATTTGCCAACTAGAGAAATTTCTGAAATAAAGAAAATAATGGTTTCTGAATCTAAACTTAAAATTTCTAAGATTTTTTTGTTTTCTAAAAATTTTGGGCAATGGTTTAAATTTATCTGGAAAAAAAGTAATTCAAATTTTGAACATTATTTTTAAATTGTATTCATTTTTTAGAAAACAAATCTCTACGAATGCGTAGGTTCTTTTTTTAGTATTTGTTTACGGTTTGATTTATGCTTTTAAGAGTTAGTATTGCGAAGTCTTATTAATTTGAAATTAGAATAAGATTTAATATGGTTGGGAGTTTTAATAAAAAAAATGGTATATTTTTTTAGTGACTCATAGGCACATTCAGAAGTAAGCCTACTTTTTTGCAAGAAATAAAAAAATGACCAAATTTTAGAGTTTCAAAATTGGTCATTTTTATTTTTCACGGACTCTGATGTATCAAAAAAGTCTTTTTTAGGTATTGACTAGACGCACGTTCTCCACGGAGGTGTTTTTTGTTTTTTTAGGCTGCTAAAATTTGTTGCTGCTTGAGAATTCTTCTTCCTATTTCCAGGGCATTTCCTGTATGTATTCCGAAGAAGATCCAAAGCATTTCACTTTTTTGGGTTTTGGCTTTTATCTTTTTTAGATTGTAATGTTCTTTCTCTTTTCCAAAACTTCCTTCTAATCGAGTGGAGCGTTCTTTTTTGATTTCTTTAGCTAAGATTTTACGCTGTTCTTCATTTTTGCCAGCTTTTCCTTTTCGCACAAAATCGGTTTGGATGTTGTTTGAAGTGGTGAATGTTCGATTTTTATTGGTGGCATAAATTGCATCAGCACCAAGCATTTTTACTTTAGTTTTGGTTAAGTTTTGAGCGCAAAAAACCGTGCTTTGAAGACGTGTACCTTCATTGAAAGCTCTGTACTGAATATGTTCTATAAAATTAATTCCATCAATTTGGATTTTGTTGACTTTGGCTCCAAATTCAACTTGTTTTACTTCCTTACCTCTTACAATAGGTCTAATATAGCTTTTACTAATACTTATTATTCTATCTGGAACACTTTTGCCTGTTTTAAAAATTTGAGACTGTTGTTGATACACCTTAGCGATTAGAGAACGTTGGTTTTTGTATTTTTTAGTAGCTTCAAAAGAATTTTGATTCTCAATTTTATTGAGTTCAGCGTTAAGTTTGTACAATAATTTCAACAGTCCTCTGGTTACTTTTGTACGGTGTTTTGATTGCTTTTTTCTTTTTTAGAATATTCATTATAGCGTCTACACCAATCCAAATACTTGGTTCTTGGTAACTTGATTTTTAACATACCACATAAGGCTTCCATTTGTTTGTAATTCCATTGTACGCATTCCCATAGTAGTTTTTGATTAGTTGGAAAGCGTACCTCGCTTTCGTAACAAGTGGCATCGGTAAAAATTTTATCCAAATCACTCATAAATGGAATCCAGTTTTTAGCTAATATTTCTTGACTCTTTCGAATATTTAAACCTTTGGAGAGTTCCATTCTGATTTGGCTCACGATTTTAAAATTAGTCAGGGGCTTGTCTATAGGAATTAGAATGTCGCAAAAAAACTGCATGAAAATATTACCGTTCAAAAGCTCAATAAGTTTTTTATCCGAGCAACCGTAGTAATTTTTTAACATCATCAGGGCAATCTTACCCTTGGGACTAAAATAACAATGAGTCCCTTTGTTAGAATCTTTCAATTTGAAGGCTTGACTAAGCTCAGAAAAAGGCATTGAAAGGTATATTTTACCCAAATCCGTTTTTAAAAATTGGGCGTAAAAACTATCAAAATTTTCATTGATAGTAAAAATTGAAAATTTGTATTGAAATTCGCTTAAACGTACTATTTTTGCCATCACACTTTAAAAGAAAACCCCGTTTTTGACTCGTTTTGAGCAATTTCGGGGTTTGTTTCTTCTAAAATAATACCTATTTTGCTGAAAAACAACTTTTTGTGTTATTATGAATGTGCCTCATAGTTGATTATTATGTTTTTTCTTTAATAGGTAGAAATGACTACAAGCCATTTTAGACTTTGTAATCTAATTTAATTAATTTCCTTATGCTTCATAGATAGTTTTATGTATCTATTGTATACTGAAGAAGCATGGAGGTAAGCTAGAATAAAACCTTCTTTTCCATCTAAAAAGCCTAAGCGGTAGATGTATTGCCATAAAAAACGATAGCAAGGACGTATAAAAAAATGATAAACATTTGGTTTTACCCCTTTGTTATAAAGTGTTTCAGCTTGTAAATCACTATATAAATTTAGTTTTTGTTTGTAAGTGTCAAAATTTTTATAGCTATAATGATCAACACTTTCCTTTAATTGTCCTACACGATGACTAGTTGTAATACCTTCATGGACTAAATTGCCATTGTATTTCCCCATTTGTTTGTTAAATACTCGGATAGCTTTGTCTGATTGCCATCCTCCATATTTTATATGTTTGCCAAGAAAGTAAAAATTTCTCTTGACTTTGTATGCCTTATAGTTATTAGGTTGTGAGATAGCATTTACTATTTCGGTTCTTAATTTTGGTGAGATGATTTCATCCAAGTCGAAAAATACAATCCAATCGTTTTTGGCCTGTTCAATGGCAAAATTTCGTTGGCTTGAAAAATCTTCAAATTTATTTTGAATGACTTTAACACCTAATTCTGTTGCTAGTTTTACTGTAGCATCGGTACTAAAGGAATCAATAAAGATAATTTCATCAACAAAATCTAAACTTTCCACATACCTTTTTATGTTTGTTTCTTCGTTTAGAGTTATGGCTAATGCAGTAATCTTAGGTCTCAAATTAGTTTGGTTTCTATTTGTTAGAATGTTGTTCGCAAATGTAATATTTTTTTTTAATTAATGTATTTAGTATGTGCGTTAATGAAGAGGCTGCCACTATATTTAGGGTTTTGCCAATTTTTTTTAAAAAATCAAGGTGAGTACCATTCACTAGTGGAATTTGTATTCATTGTTTATTATTTCTAAAGTGTTGTTGATTCACTCATATTTATTAAATCCTTATGATGATTTTGTATCTGTTTTTATTTGTAATGAGGGTTTTTAATTGAGTTTGTCTAGCGCTAATGTTTTGCTTAAAGGGCTGGAAAATACTCAAATTTAAATAATTGTTTCATTTGATATTGACGAAAAATAAAGATACTTTTGTTTTCAATTAATTAATGAATTACAATGGCGATAAGCGGACTAGTGATTACTTATAATGAAGAGAAAATGATAGGAAAGTGTATTGATGCACTTTTTGAAGTTTGTGATGAGGTGATTATTGTAGATTCATTGAGTAAGGACAGAACGGTTGAAATTGCTCAAGAAAAAGGTGTCAAGGTAATTTCACAATCATTTTTAGGAGATGGTCCACAGCGTATTGTAGGGCTTCCTCACTGTAAAAATGATTGGATTTTAAATCTTGATGCAGATGAGTTTTTGGATGCAGATGCCAAAGATTTTATGAAGAAAGGAAGTTTTTATACTTCCGATTTTGATGCTTATAGTTTTAAAACAAAAAATTTTTTACAAGATAAAATAATCAATTTCGCAGGTTGGTATCCTGATAGAAAAGTTCGTTTTTTTAATAAAAACACCGCTTCACCTTCTAAAGATATTGTTCATCAAAAGGTTGTCTATACCAAGTTACATAAGCTTAATGTTCATTTATTGCATTATGGAAGTAATTCATTTTTTCAAATAATTGATAAAAAAAATCAATATGCACAATGGAATGCGGAACAACTTTATGGTCAAGGAAAACGTGTTTCTACTTTTAAGCCAGTTTTAAATGGTTTGGTTTCTTTTATTAGATGTTATTTCTTTAAAAAAGGGATTCTAAACGGTATTGATGGTTTGACGATTTCGCTTACACAAGGCTATTTTTCATATATTAAATATGCCAATTTAGTGCAACTACAGAAAATAAATAAAAAATAAAAAAGATTGATTGCAGTTTAAGCAGCTTTTTGATTCATTGATTTTTCTGCTATCTCGCACTTACCTCTAAATAACAATCCATGTATTGCTGGGCGATAATTTCGTCATTGAACTTTTGTACAAATTCAAATCCCTTTTGAGTTATTTCTAGCCTTTTTTGTGGGTCATTGAGTAAATAGGTAATTGCCTCTTGTAATTGATTTACGTTTGTAGGGTCTATATAAATAGAATCAGGGCCACCAGCCTCTGGAAATACGCCTGAATTAGTGGTAATAACTGCTGTGTTAGAATACAAAGCCTCAATAATCGGTATTCCAAACCCTTCAAATATAGATGGGTAAATGAAAATATCGGCCAATTGATATAAAATGGCTAATTCTTTTGAGGTTAATTTTTTTAAAAAAAGTACTTTGTTTTCTAGTTGATGCTCTTTAATGTACTGATGTAGTTTTTTGGTGTAGGCTGTTTCTTTCCCCACAAGTACGAGTGTAGTATCAATGTCTTTGATAGCCTTTACGATGATTAGGGCATTTTTTCGTTCTTCAATGGTACCTACATTTAGAATAAATTTTTTCGGTAAATTAAAATTTTGACGTACTTCCTCTTTTTCTTCAAGACTGTATTTTTGTTTAAAAACTTCTTGGCAGCCTTGGTAGATCACTTTGATTTTATCCGATTTAATGTTGAAAAACTGGATAATGTCTTCTTTAGTTTGTTGACTTATGGCAATGACTAAATCTGCGTTTTGGGTAGCTTTTTTGAATTTTAGAAAATGTATTTTTCGGTCAAAGTGAGAGTATAGTTCAGGATAGCGAACAAAAATTAAATCGTGAATGGTGACAATACTTTTGATGTTTTTGGATTTTAAACTAAAAGGTAATTCCCCTGATAATCCGTGAAAAATTTCAATGTTGTCTCTTACTAAATCATTTGTAATGGCTTTTTGTCTCCAGTAATTTTTGAACTTTTTATAGATTGAGCTTGGGTTTTTCTCGATAACAATTCCGCCAACAAGAGAATTGTTGTCTAGGGTTGGTTTTGGGTTGTATAAAAAATAGTTGTTTTGGGGATACTGTTTGCTCAAAATCCGAATTAAATCTCGGCAATAGTTTCCTAATCCAGTATTGTTATGAAAAAAACGTTTTGCTTCAAATCCGATGTTCATTATTTAGTGCAATTATGGATTAAAAATGCCTTCAATTGATTCGTGAAAAGTGTAGGCTCAAATTTTTCATACGCCTGTTCTTCAGGTAGGAAATCATGTAAATGTACTGATATATTTGTAGTTTCGTTCTCAAACATATTCCAATCTTGTTTAGGTACACTAGGAG
Source organism: Flavobacterium sp. NG2 (assembly GCF_034119845.1). NCBI lineage: Bacteria > Pseudomonadati > Bacteroidota > Flavobacteriia > Flavobacteriales > Flavobacteriaceae > Flavobacterium > Flavobacterium sp. NG2. Next base: position 1,691,122 of record NZ_CP139420.1, read on the forward strand.
CAAATATAGTAAAAGTAGGGATGTCTAATGCTTTTGCCATATTAGTGGCACCTCCTTCATTACCTATCAATGCTTCGCAAAGACTTGTTAAGGCTAGGAATTTCCTAATGTCATTTTGATAAACATCTAAGAATATATTTTTTTGAGTTTCTGGATTACTCAGGTTGTATATTTCTTCAGCAATTGGTTTTTGGTCAGGCATATAGTTGAAAAGCAGCTGTGCGTTTGTGTTTTGACAAATGTAATCGAGTACTTTTGCCATATAATGTAGTGGGTATGTTTTAAAGTCTCTACTGCCCACAGCGCTAATCATTATGATTGGTTTGTTGATGTCAATGTTATTTTGAATTAAATATTCTTTGGCATCATTTTTTTCACTTTCGCTAAGAACAATTTTGGGTTTGTAAATTTTAAAATCAATTCCCAGTGGTTTTAGTAAAAGCATCCTGTGCTCTATAGCTGTTGTAGCATTAGAAAATGAAATTTTGTTTCTTTCTAGGCTATGAGTGTACAGGAGTTTGGAGTATAATTTATTAAAAGTAATTTTTATTTTAGCGCCTGATAACCAACCAATCAAAACACTGTTAGGTTTGCCATAAGCATCTACGACTATATCATATTTTTCTTTTCGTATTTTGAAAAGAAAAGATAAAAATTTAAAGCTTTTTTTTCGAGTCTCTTCGTCTAGGATAATTAGTTTGTCATAAAAAGGATTTTTATCTACAACGGCAAAGCTGTTTGGGTATATGAGGTAGTGTAATTCGCTTGAAGGGTATTTTTCTTTAAGTGCTTCTAGCAAAATTGTACTAGTAAGAACATCACCAATTCTTTTCTTTTGTATGATTAAAATTTTCTTCATATAACTATTTCTTGCCGCAAAGTTCTATTTTTTATACTTTTAAACCAAAATTAATATTCCCTATCGTGCAAATCACTGTTCATAAACATTATAAAGAAAAAGAAGTGCTTGTTCCTCAGTTAATTGAAGGTTTTTCTGATAGCGGTGATTTGATAATGCAAGGTACTAGAAACATCATTAAGTCCAATATTCTCGGGGAGGAAAAAGTAGTTATCAAGTTTTTTCAAAAACCAGGGCTTTTTAAATCTGTTATTTATTCTTTTTTTAGAAGTACTAAGGCCAAGCGTTCTTTTGAGTATGCGAACTATCTTTTGGAATATAATATTCCAACGCCATTTCCTATAGCGTATGTTGAAGAAAAAAGCGGTTTAGGTTTGCTTCAGGATAGTTATTACATCTGTGAAAATATTGATTATGATTTTACTTTTCGAGAGTTGATTCATAATCCATTATTTCCAGAACGAAATATAATCTTAGAACAGTTTACTGACTTTACGTTTAAAATGCATCAGGCAAGAGTGAATTTTTTAGACCATTCGCCAGGGAATACCTTAATTGTTAAAAGAGGTGCAGGGGAATATGATTTCTATTTAATTGATTTGAACCGAATGAAATTTGAAACCTTATCTATCGAAGCCCGAATGGATAATTTCAAGAAGATGTGGCTCTCCAAAACCATGGTTAAAGTCATTGCCAAAAAATATGCTGACTTGAGTGGAGAAAATGAAGAAAAACTACAGCAGTTATTACTCAAAAAAACAATTGCATTCAAAGCGAAGACTACAAGGAAAAAATACTTGAAAAGAAAGTTAAGAATAATGAAATAGAAAAAATCCCAAATCCTAAAGTATTTACTTTGGAATTTGGGATTTAAAATATTGGGATTTAAAATTTACACCGCAACATCATATTCTCTTAACGCATTGTTCAATGACGTTTTCAAATCAGTAGATGGTTTACGAGTACCAATGATTAATGCACAAGGTACTTGGTATTCACCAGCAGCAAATTTTTTAGTATAACTTCCAGGAATAACTACTGAACGAGCAGGAACAAAACCTTTCATTTCCACTGGCTCATCACCTGTAATATCAATAATTTTAGTAGAGGCAGTCAAACATACGTTAGCACCTAGAACCGCTTCTTTACCTACGTGAACACCTTCAACAACAATACATCTTGAACCTACAAACGCACCATCTTCAATGATAACTGGAGCAGCTTGTAATGGCTCTAAAACACCACCAATACCTACACCACCACTCAAGTGAACGTCTTTTCCAATTTGTGCACAGCTACCTACAGTAGCCCAAGTGTCTACCATTGTTCCAGCATCAACATAAGCACCAATGTTTACATAACTAGGCATCATGATTACACCGCTTGAAATGAATGAACCATAACGAGCCGAAGCTCCAGGAACCACACGAACACCTTTTTCAGCATAGTCTTTTTTCAATTCCATTTTGTCATGGTATTCAAAAATTCCAGCTTCCCAAGTTTCCATTTTTTGAATAGGGAAATACATAACCACCGCTTTCTTTACCCATTCGTTTACTTGCCAGGAGCCTGTACTGAGCGAAGTCGAAGTATCTGCTTTTGGTTCAGCTACACGTAATTTTCCAGAGTCAAGTAATTCAATAACTTCTCTAATCGCGTTAGTTGTAGTTTCTTCTTGTAACAAAGCTCTGTTTTCCCAAGCTTGTTCTATAATTGTTTGTAAGTTGCTCATGTTTTTATTTAATTTTTGGCAAAGATAGACTTTTTACCCAAAAGCAAAAAGTGAAAGTTTTTCCAAAATGTTAGTTTTTTTTAGCTTTATTATTTTAAAACTATAATTCTTTATCTTTGAAAAAAAATAAAGCAATGCCAAGAATACTCTCCATAGACTACGGTCAAAAACGCACTGGAATTGCAGTTACTGACGAATTTCAAATCATCGCTTCGGGTTTGACCACCATTCCGAGTGCTACAGTTATCGATTTTTTAAAAGATTATTTTTCGAAAGAAAAAGTCGAATTAGTACTTATTGGCGAACCCAAACAAATGAACGGAGAACCTTCTCAAAGTGCTTCGATAATCAAGGGATTTGTGACGCATTTTACCAATCATTTCCCAGATATGAAAGTGGTCAGAATGGACGAACGCTTTACTTCTAAAATGGCTTTTCAGACTATGATCGATAGTGGTTTGAGTAAAAAACAACGTCAAAATAAAGCTTTAATTGACGAGATTTCGGCCACCATTATGCTTCAAGATTATTTGTCTCAAAAAAGATTTTAAGATTAGCAATAAGAGATCATTATGAATGCTATTTTTTATATAGGAAGTTATACTGAAATGTTAGCTCCTGATTTTGGGGGACACGGTGACGGAATCTACTCGGTGAGTTTAAATACAGACATCGGCGAAGTAAATGTTTTACATCGCTTTCAAGCTCGCAACCCTAGTTATTTAGCTATCAGTGATGATAAAAAATATTTGTATTCCGTTACTGAAGTTATCTATGAAAAAGGACCTAAAATTCAAGCCTTTGAAATTCAAGAAGATTACTCTTTGCAATTTGTAAATGAATTGCCTATAGAAGGAAGTTTGCCTTGTCATATTACTTATGCTAATAATTGTTTGTTAGTAAGTTGTTATGGTTCAGGAAATGTATTGTCATTCCCTACAGGGGATTCAGGAGTGCTTTTAGAGAATGTTTCCAATAATTATCATTCGGGTTCGAGTGTTAATCCTTTGCGACAAGAAGGCCCTCATGCTCATCAAGCCGTTTTTTCTGCAAAAGAGAGTAAGGTATATGTTCCTGATTTAGGAATTGACACAGTCAAAGTATACAAATTCAATGATGGTATTTTGTCTGAATTAATCTCCGAAGAAATTTTTCTAACCAAGGGGTTTGGACCTCGCCATATGGTATTTAATAAGCAAGGAAATTTAGGTTATTTGGTAAACGAATTAACAGCCGAAGTTTCGGTTTTAAAATCAGTGGATCAAAAATTTGTACAAATAAAAAGCTATACGTCATTACCAGATGATTTTAACGCTACACCGAGTGCTTCGGCAATTAGAATGCATCCCAATGGAGAATTTCTATATGTAGGTAACAGAACATTGGATGCCATAACCGTTTTTAAAATCGAAGGTGAAGCTTTGAAGTTGGTAGGATATAAAAAGATGTCTGGAAAAACTGTGCGAGAATTTAATATTTCACCCGATGGGAAATGGCTTGTTGCTTGTTTGCAAGATTCGGATATTGTGACTGTTTATGAAATTTATTCAAATGGAGCGTTGTTTGAAAAACAAACTATAGACACGGTTAAGTCACCTGTTTGTGTTTGTTTTGTGTAACGGATACCTCTTTTTTTTAGTTGAATTTACTCAACTGATGTGTTTGTAATGTTTCGTTTATCCTTTTTTTAGGATTTGGAATTTTTTCCGTTTTAGAGTTTTAAAAAAAAAATGTTTGGCTCTAAATTGACTTGGCTTATTATTCTCTGTTAAAAGTGATTATCATAGTGATAAATGTAACTATTTAGTCCCCAAATAGTGTTTTAATTATGGGAATAACAAGTATCTTTGCATTTTTAAAATTTTATTATGCCTGATACAACCATACGTTCGAGTAGTGATGTAGTTCTTATTGGAGCTGGAATCATGAGTGCCACTCTTGGCTTAATTCTAAAAGAATTACAACCAGATTTAACTATTGATATTTACGAAAGATTAGACAAAGCAGCTGCTGAAAGTTCTGATGCATGGAATAATGCAGGGACAGGTCATTCTGCTTTTTGTGAATTGAATTATACTCCTGAAGGAAAAAATGGAAGCATTGATCCTAAAAAAGCAATCAGTATTGCTGAATCTTTTGAGGTTTCTAGACAATTTTGGGCTTATTTAGTACAACAAGACAAAGTATCTTCTCCTGAAAATTTTATAAAAAGAATCCCTCATATTAGTTTTGTTTGGGGAGATAAAAATGTAGGCTATCTTAAGAAAAGATACGAAGCTTTACAGGCTAATCCGCTTTTCAAAGACATGCTGTATAGTGAGGATTTTTCTAAATTAAAAGAATGGATGCCTCTTGTGATGGAAGGTCGTAAAGAGTCGGAAAAAGTAGCTGGAACTACTATGGCTATTGGAACCGATGTTAATTTTGGGCAATTAACAAGAGATATGTTTGCTCATTTGGCAAAAATGAATGGAGTGAATATGTTTTTTAATCACGAGGTTAAAAAATTAAGACAAAGAGAGGATAAGTCATGGAGGATAAAAATTAAAAACTTAGCTAATGGAGTAACAAGAAAAGCTTACACTAAATTTGTATTTATTGGTGCAGGTGGAGGTTCGTTACATTTATTAGAAAAAGCAGATATTCCTGAAGGAAAAGGTTTTGGTGGTTTCCCAGTAAGCGGACAATGGTTGAAATGTACTAATCCTGAGGTTATCGCACAACACGAATCAAAAGTGTATGGAAAAGCGAGCGTAGGTGCGCCGCCTATGTCTGTTCCTCATATTGATTCAAGAATGATTAATGGAGAGAAGCAATTATTGTTTGGTCCTTTTGCTGGTTTTTCAACTCGATTCTTGAAAAATGGTAAATATTCTGATTTACCAAAATCGATTCAATTAGACAATATTGTTCCTATGGTGATTGCGGGATATAAAAATATTCCATTAACTAAATATTTGATTGAGCAAGTTAGACAATCTCCTGAAGATAGAATGAAAGCGTTGAGAGAATATGTTCCAGGAGCAAAATCATCAGATTGGGTTCTAGAACGCGCTGGGCAAAGAGTTCAAGTAATCAAGAAAGATGAAAAAGAAGGCGGAAAATTAGAATTTGGAACCGAGGTAATTACTTCTGGTGACGGAACCTTATCTGTTTTATTAGGTGCTTCTCCGGGTGCTTCAACAGCGGTTTCTATTATGATAGATGTGATAGGAAGATGTTACAAGGAGCAAATGAAAACGGCTGAATGGCAACAAAAGTTCAAAGAAATGATTCCTTCTTACGGTCAGGCTTTAAATGAGAATCCTGATTTATTAGAAAAAATTAGAAAAGAAACGGCTGAAGTTTTGAAGCTAAAATAATAGAATTATTACCTAGTAATAGTTGTAAATCCCATTAGTTGTAGGCTAATGGGATTTTTTATAGGTATCTATTAACTGTTTTGTTGTTTTAACAATAGTATCTGATAAGTTGTTGAGCCAAATCAGCTGTTCAATAACAAGTTGTACTTCTTGCATTTTAAGTAAAAACGACATTTCGTTTAGGTCGTGTTCTGTATTTAATTCTCTTGATTGAATATTTTTTAACTCGCTGAGATTCTCATTTGTTAAGTCGGCATCAGTTAAATCCTTTTTGCTTTCAACTGCGTTTTCTTTTAATAGTGAAATAGCAAAATCTAGTTTTTTAATAATTTGCTCAATAGCCTTGTTGAAAGAATCTGAAGCTTTGGTGGTTTTGTGTGATTGTGTATACGTTCCTAAAGAAGCAGCTGATGATAATAGAGCATGATTCAAAACAGTCAACTTGTAAAAAAGCGAGAGGTTGTTTTGTTTGGATTTAGGCTCTTGAAGCATTCGTTGGAATGACGCCATTAAATTACCCACTTCAATAAAAGATGTATTTCGGGCTAATCGATAGGAGGGTGTTACGGCACCTTTGTTGTTGTATAAAACAGAAATCTCTTTGAGGTAATTGCGATTCGCTTCGATGGATTTTTCTAAATATTCAGGGACATTGAAAAATTCCCAACTAGGCCAAAGGAAATAATTTGCTAAAATCGCTAAAATTGCTCCCACAATTGTGTCTAAAATGCGATACTGAATGAGGTTGTCCATATCCGGTGTCAAAATTGCGAAAATGAAAATGACATGAATAGTAATAAAGGTAGTGCCTATCTTATAATTGCTAGGGTTGAATGAAAAGCCTAAAATCATCGCTAGGATACACAAAACTCCTATGATAGTGGTGTTAGGGATTATAGATAGTAAACTAAAGGCAATAAATCCACCGACTAGGGTTCCGATGAATCTGTGGTAGGTACGTTCTTTGGTTAGACCATAACCTGGTCTCATAATAACGACAATGGTTAGTATAATCCAATAAACGTTTTGAAATGGGAGAACTTTTCCTATCATATAACCGATAAGAATAGTAATCGTAATTCGGACTGAATGTCTGAAGATAGTTGATGAAAAACTAAAATTTTCTATCAAGGTATTAATTGGGTAATAGTGATGTTGTATTAGTTTTTCTAAGTCTTTGTCTCTTCCGTTTAAGTCTTTAAGTTGTACGGTTTTGGTAAAGGCTCTTTCTAATATTTTTATTTTTTCGACTTGTTTTTCGGCATAATCAAGCATTGTTGTAAGCATTAAAACACCTTCAATAGATTTGGTTTTGCCCAAATCATTTTTGTATTGTTGAATAGCGTCTTTATAATGATGTAAATCTTCAATTAAGTTGAGCTTTGATTTATAAGGTGTTTTGTTTAGAATACTAGCAGATAAATGCTTTAAACTTTTGGCAAGATTGTAGGCTAAATTTTGGTACGTAATTAAAACGATTGGATGGTTGTCAAATTTTTGATGTAATTTATTATGGTCGAAAGATGTTGAAAGGGCTAGTTCCATGATTTCGACCAAGGAAATAAAGGACAGTAGCATCTTTCGGTTTTGATTGGAGGAACCATAATTTGTTCTGTTCCTGACAAGGATATCTCTAATGTTTTCGTGAATGGTATTTAGTTCAACTTGTACCTGTAATTGTTTTTTGGTGATGTCTTTCCTATTTGAATTAAGTTCCCACAAATCTCCTCTTAGCTTTAAATAGGAAGAGGTGTGTGACATGCATTCCGCTATTTGTAATTCGATATAACGATTTGGACGGATGTAGTGAAACAAAATAGAAATGATCAAATAAAAGAGTCCGCCGCTTAGCAATAGTCCTGCATGCTTTAAGATTTCCTCAAAACCAGTATTCAAATGGGAAAAAGATAGTGAAATTGAGAGTAGGCCAGAGAAAGCGACCATAGTGGCACGTTGGTCGTAAACGGCTAACATTGAGACTAAAAAGATTAGACCTGTTAAAACAGGATAAAAAATCAAGGGATAGGGATGGGATAAATTGATGATTAAATTAACTCCCGAAACAATTAAACTAGTGACAACTAATCCATTTATTTTGTGTTTAAGGTTGCTAGGAACATCACTTGGAAATACAAAAAAAGCACCTAGGGCTATGGTAATTCCAATTCTAATATTGCCTAAGTAATTAAAAAGCAAAACCGAAAAGACACCTGCTATCGTTATTTTTAAGGCATTTGTGAAATTAGTACTGTCTTTGAATTTCTGTATTTTAGAAATCATAATATTAAGGAATAATTACAAAAGTATGAATTGTTCGATGGATAAGTAATAAAATTGAAGATAGAAATTGAGAAATTGTTAAAAAGTGTCAATTATATACTAGAGAATAGTCCTTGTCTATTTTTTTACTATTTTTGCCATCCATGCCGAATTTAGGTTGATTGAATTCATAGTGTGTGGAATAAAATTAAAAAAATAACAATGATTTTACCAATTATAGGTTACGGTGATCCAGTATTGAGAAAAGTAGGAGCAGCAATTACACCTGAATATCCTAATTTGAAGGAAACAATTGCGAATATGTACGAAACAATGTATAATGCATCTGGAGTAGGACTAGCAGCGCCACAGGTTGGATTGGCATTGCGATTGTTTGTAGTTGATACAACACCATTTAGTGATGATGAAGATCTTGATGCAGCTGAACAAAATAAAATGAAAGGCTTCAAAAGAACTTTTATCAATGCTAAAATGATCAAGGAAGATGGAGAAGAATGGGTTTTTAATGAAGGTTGTTTGAGTATTCCAGATGTTCGTGAAGATGTTTATCGCAATGAAAGAATCACTATTGAATATTGTGAAGAAGATTTTGTGGTAAAAACAGAAGTTTTTGACGGTTTGATTGCGAGAGTAATCCAACATGAATACGATCATATTGAAGGAATTTTGTTTACGGATAAAATATCATCTTTAAAAAAGCGTTTGATTCAGAAAAAACTAAAAAATATCTTAGAAGGAAAAACGTTCCAAGATTACAGAATGAAGTTTTTTGGTAAAAAAGGAAGGTAGATTTTTATTCTTTCGAGCATCGTAGTTAAAAAGAAATATTAAAATAAGTAAAAAATATAAAAATGAATTTAGAAAAAATATTATCTATTTCTGGGAAACCAGGTTTATATGTATTAAGAGTACAAACTCGTAGTGGTTTTGTAGCAGAGTCATTATCAGATGGAAAAAAAATAACAGTAAGCTTAAAAAGTAATGTGAGTTTGTTGTCAGAGATTTCTATTTACACTTATGATGGAGAAACACCATTAACTGAAATTATGACTCTAATTGCAGCAAAACATGAAAACGGACCTGCTATTTCTCATAAAGAAGATAATGCTACTTTGTTAGCTTATTTTAAAGAAATTTTGCCTACTTATGATGAAGATAGAGTATATGCTTCAGATGTAAAGAAAATTTTAAACTGGTACAATACGTTACAAGCAAAAGGATTGGTAGTTGCTGAAGCTCCTAAAGCAGAAGAAACAGCTGAGGCAGCTGTTGAAGCTGATGTGCCAGTGGCTGAAGCTCCAAAGAAAACTAAAAAAGTAAAAGAGTAAAATCTTATTCCTTTAGAAATAAATCCTGCAATCTTAAATTGAGATTGCAGGATTTCTTATTTTTACGCAAAACCTATTTTGATGAACACACGAGAAACCCAATTAAAAGCTTTTGATCGATTATTGACCATTATGGATGAATTGCGTGAGCAATGTCCTTGGGACAAAAAGCAAACTATGCAAAGCCTTCGGCATCTCACCATTGAAGAAACTTATGAACTAGGTGATGCTATCTTGGATAATGATTTGAATGAAGTCAAAAAAGAATTAGGTGACTTACTATTACATATTGTTTTCTATGCTAAAATAGGAAGTGAGACCAAGGATTTTGATATGGCTGATGTATGTAATGATATTTGTGAAAAGCTGATTCATCGTCATCCTCATATTTATAGTGATACAGTAGTGAAAGACGAAGAGGAAGTCAAACAGAATTGGGAAAAACTAAAACTCAAAGAAGGGAAAAAATCCGTTTTGGAAGGTGTACCAAGGAGTTTACCGGCCTTAGTAAAAGCGAGCCGAATTCAAGATAAAGTAAAAGGAGTAGGTTTTGATTGGGAGGAGCCACAACAGGTTTGGGAAAAAGTGCAAGAAGAGTTGGCTGAATTGCAAGTCGAAGTAGCTTCAGGTAATCAAGATAAAATGGAAGCCGAATTTGGTGACGTTTTGTTTTCCATGATCAATTACGCCCGCTTTTTGAATATCAACCCTGAGGATGCCTTAGAACGAACCAATAAAAAATTCATTAAGCGTTTTCAATACCTAGAAAGCAAAGCTGGCGAATTAGGGAAGCCACTAATGGATATGACTTTGGCTGAAATGGATGTTTTCTGGGAAGAAGCTAAGAGACTTTAAAACTAATGAAGTTACAATAAAACAAAACATTTTTTTTCCATTAAAATTAAGAAAAGTTAAGTCTTAACTTTTCTTAATTTCTTCTTTTTTAAATACCGTAAAGGTCTTTATTGGAATTTGGGATTTAAAAAATTTGGAATTTCTCTTTTATAAGTTCGTTTTCAAGAGCCTAAGCTGTGTGAGATTTTGTTGAGCTTCAGTATTTGAGGTGTTTGATATTAGATTGTTTTGCTCAAAAGGATCAGTGCTAAGTTTGAATAAATATTCCGTTCCGTTTTCTAAGTGAATGAGTTTGTAATTAGTATTTCTGATGGTATAGCCATCAGTAGAAGGGGAGGATTGGCCAAATTGCTCCGTATAAACATAGGTTCTTTTTGAAGCATTCGCATTGGAGAAAAGTGGAGAAATGCTAATTCCATCCATATAATTTCCGTTTCCAGCTCCTGCAATTTCAGCAAAAGTGGGAAATAAATCCTGTGCTTGTACTAAGGCAGTTTCAACTACATTTTTTCGCGTTACGTTTTTACCGCTAATAATCAAAGGTGTGTTAATTCCGCCTTGAAAAAGAGTACTTTTTGTACCATTAGCAGTGTAAGGAGCTTGGGCAACTTGTCCAGGTGTACCATTGTCTCCCATAATGACAAAAACGGTGTTTTCTTTTTGTGTTGGAGTAAGGGATGAGATTAAGCGACCAATTTCTTTATCCATTGCCTCAATAGCAGCTAAATAATAGGTGTAGCGGTTGGCATTTATAGTAGCCGTATTATCAGATAATGATTGATTCGAAATTAGATTCAAAGGTGGTCTATGAAAAGGAGTATGGGGCGCATTAAAAGCTAACCATAAAAAGAAAGGTTTGCTTTGTTGTTTTATCCAATTCACAGAACTGTCTACTAATTGCGTAGTGGCATAAGTTGTTACAGTTTGTTGTGTTCCATTTGTTGTTTGAGTCCAATTATAATAATCTTGGACAGCTCCAGTTAAAATTCCAGAGAAATAATTGATTCCAAAGCTTTCAGGGGCGGTCAAATTATTGTTGGCGCTTACATGCCATTTTCCCACCAAAGCAGTTGCATATTTATTAGCTGTTTTATCATTAATATATTTTTGGATAATTGTTTCAGTCGATTGTAAAGTAGCGGTAGGAGGTATTTGTACGCCTCCAAGTCCTGTTCTAAAGCTATATTTTCCTGTTAGTATTGACGCTCTTGTAGGTGTGCATACTGGATTAGTCCAGAAATTAATAAAGCTAATTCCATCCTTAGCCAAAGCATCAATATTTGGTGTGGTTGCTTTTGTTCCTGTAATTCCAGGGTAATTTCCAAAAACATCCCAACCCATATCATCAATCAAAATAAAAATAATATTAGGGGTAGTTGTAGGTGAGACTGTAATAGGTGTTGTGCCAGAATCGTTTTGGCTACTAGAACAAGAGGTCACGGATTGTGCTAAAAGCAAAGAAGTAATTATAAGAGGAAGTAAATATTTCATAATGCAGATAGTGTTTTTATATTGATTTATAGTGTCCTAATTTTATGATTTAGCTATAGAATAGCTACGAAAGTTAGCTTTTTTTAAGTTTAGAACTTATAAACTCCTTTTATAAGCTTTAAGAGGTTCAGATTTTCTTGAGCCTCAATAGATAAATGGTGTGGAATTAAATTGAATTTTTCATTTATATTTTTTATAAATTCCTTAATACGTTTTCTCTTTGACTAGTAGGTACTAAAATAGTTTAATTGCTTCGATTAAATAAAGAGGAAGTACGTTTCATATCATCAAATGAGGTTTTAAAAGTATATTTTTGCAAAAAAAAGAATCAATTGATAAACTATATTATTTACGAAAACAAGACCTCAGATGAATGGGTGACTTTTGTTCATGGTGCTGGAGGAAGTTCGTCTATTTGGTTCAAACAAATTAGAGATTTTAAAAAAGATTACAATCTATTGCTATTGGATCTTCGTGGTCATGGAGATTCAAAAAAGGGAAATGAATATGCTACGGAAAAACAATATACGTTTTCAGCCATAGCGAATGATATTCTGGAAGTATTGGACTTTCTTAAAATCGAAAAATCTCATTTTGTAGGGATTTCATTGGGTACTATATTGATTAGGCAACTAGCAGAAATGCACCCTCAACGTGTTCAGTGTATGATTTTGGGAGGTGCTATTTTAAAATTGAATCTGCGCTCTCAAATTTTAATGAAATTAGGGAATATGTTTAAATATGTTTTGCCATACTTAATACTTTACCGCTTTTTTGCTTTTGTGATTATGCCCAAAAAAAATCACAAACAAGCGCGTCTCATTTTTATAAATGAAGCTAAAAAATTATACCAAAAAGAATTTATAAAATGGTTCAAACTGACAGCAACGATTAATCCGCTGTTAAGAAGATTTCGACAAGAGGAACTAGATATTCCAGCCTTGTATGTGATGGGGGAAGAAGATTATATGTTTCTGCCTTATGTTATTCAGCAAGTAAAATTACATGCTAGAACGGCTAATCTAGTAGTAATAGCACACTCAGGTCATGTTGTAAATGTAGAGAAATCAACTATGTTTAATGAAGTGGTTCTCTCTTTTTTGAGTCATAAAAAAAATGCCGACATCCAGAGGACGTCGGCATCTATTAACTAACCAAAACCAAATAATAAATAACCAATTCATTACATTGCAAAGATGCTTCAGAAAAGTAAGTAATGTTGTTAAAATTTAGTTATTACTTTGTTGGATATAAGTTAACTTTTTTAACAGCAACTATTTTTCTGCGTTAAGTATTTGAAGTGTAGTTGTTTGTGGTTTTGTGAAATAAAAAATGCTAGCAAATTGCTAGCATCTTTTATTCTTATGTTTGATGAGGTATTAGTAAAAAACAACTGTTTTGTTACAGTAGATCATCATTTTTCTTTCAGAATGTAGTTTAATGGCTCTTGCTAGGACGATTCGTTCTAAATCTTTTCCTTTCATGATAAAATCCTCTACAGAATTAATATGCGATACGCGGCTGATGTCTTGGTCAATAATTGGACCTTCATCAAGTTCTTCAGTTACATAATGACTAGTGGCGCCTATAATTTTTACACCTCTCTTAAAAGCGGAATGATATGGTTTTGCCCCTGGAAATGCAGGTAAAAAGGAATGATGAATGTTGATGATTTTGTTTTCGTATAATGCAATCAAGCGAGGTGTGATGATTTGCATATAACGAGCAAGAACAATAAAATCAATATTATATTCTTTAAGTAATTCGATTTGTCTTTTTTCACCCTCTTCTTTAATGTCTTTGGTAAAAGGGACATGATAAAACGGAATATTGAATTGCTCTGCAATTGGTCTTAAATCTTCGTGATTACTGATGATTAAAGGTATTTCTACATGCAATTCGCCAGAGCTATAACGACCTAGGATATCATAGAGACAATGGGTGTATTTGGAAACAAATAATCCCATTTTAGGTTTTCTGTCTTTATTGTAAAACTCCCATGACATATTAAATTCGGTTGCAATGGTAGTTTTGAAATCTTCTTTTACAGAAATTAAATCGTAAGCAGGATTGGTAAGTTCACACTCTAGTCTCATAAAGAATACATTTTGTATGGTATCTACATGTTGATCTAGGTAAGTAATATTTCCTTCTACTTTTAGGATAAAATTAGTCACTGCAGCAATAATACCTTTTTGGTCTTTACAGTGAATAAGTAGGGTGAAATGTTGCATGTTTATCTTGTGTTAAAAATAAAAATTGAGCGGTTGAAATTTGATTTAAATTATTTTTTATCCTGCATAGCAAATACCTTTTGTAATAGTGTAGAGGTTCTTGCGCTTAAATTGGTTCTAATATCTTTTTCTTCTACGGCTATCATCTTGAATACACCACTCATTGCTTGATTGGTTACATAATCATTCAAATCAGGATTTACTTTACTAACCAGAGGTAAGCTGTTATATTTAGTGATAATATTTGACCATACTTTATCGGCACCTACTTTACTAAACGAATTTTTAACAACAGGGTTAAACTTAGCGTACAATGCAGTTGAAGTAGTGTTTTGTAAATAGGAAGTAGCTGAGTTTTCACTCCCCATCAAGATACCTCGTGCATCATTGAAGGACATGTTTTTTACAGCACTCACAAAAATAGGACTCGCTTCTTTAACGGCGTCCTCAGCAGCACGGTTAAGAGCTTTAATTCCTTCGTCAGCAAGAGAACTAAGACCAACTTTACGTAAACCCGAATCTACTTTCTGTAATTCAGCTGGAAGTAAGATTTTAACAGCGGCATTTTTATAAAATCCATCCGTAGCAGTCAATTTACTTACTTGTTTTGTGATTCCGTTGTTTAAGGCCTCTTTAAGACCACTTGCTATATCAATTGAGTTTACGCCTTGTGATTGTGGTAATTGAGCAATTACTTGATTCATTTCTGCACAGCTAAAAAAGGTAAATGCGATTATTATGGTAAAAATTTTTTTCATGTCATTTTCTATTTGTTAGTCCCAAAAATACTATTATTATTAAAAAAAAAGCCTATTCTCATTTAGTATTATAAAAATTATGTTTGATGGGATTTTTTTAATAAAAAAGCTTAAAATGGGTGTATTTGTAAGTTGTTGATATGTAGCGGTTTGTTGTTTTTGTGTGTTTCATGTTTTAGTGTGAGTTGGTGAAGTTTTAACTATTTGAAAATCAGAATAATATGATAAATCGAAGTTTTGTTAATACACTATAAATCAATGTTTTGTGATTTTATTTATTGATTTGTTTTAGTTTGTTTTTTATTTTGAAACTTTTGTCTTAAATTTAATAGACTTTTTAAGTTTTGTGTTATGAAAAAAGTGATACTTTCTAATTTTCATCCTATTCAAGTCGGGAAATTAATCGACCAGGCGAAGCTTAATCAGTATACTAAATTTCTATATTATCATTTTCAAAACTTACCCCAAATTGAAAAGGCGGAATCGGAGGAAATTACTAACGAAGCAGTTTCATTTGATTTTATTTCAGATCATGTAGATAAATATACAGTTTCCCGCGAAAATATTAATAGCAGACAATGCATCATATTCGAGGGAGTTGAGGATTTTATTGATACTATTTTTGATGTTAGTTCTCCATCTGAATATAGATTCCCAAAAGGTTTTGAGGTGATAGGTGGTCATTCTTTTGGTCCTAAAATTGAGATGCGGATGGGGTGGTTTAAGGAAAAAATGGGATTCGTTTTTGACCATTTTTACACCAAAAACACAACTAAACCTGAAAATTTAATTCATGTTACTTGTTCTGGATATTCCTCTCCTAGTGTGGCTCAAGAAGCTGTTATAGAAAGAAAATGGGATACAGTTCAAGTCACTCATTCCTATCATATGGGATGTTATGGAGCTTTTCCTGCTATTCGTACTGCTTATAGCTTAATTTGTGCGAGTGCTTATAATGGAAGAGCTGATGTGGTTCATACAGAATTATTATCAGTACACTTGAATTTGACAGAATTCTCACCTCCCAATACGATGATTTGCTCTCTTTTTGCAGATGGATTTATTGGCTATTCTCTTTATGAAGAAGAAGCTTTTTTTAATGACGATAAGATAATAGAGAAAAAAGGATTAAGAATTTTAGCGTTTCATGAGGTTATTATACCAGATTCATTAGAAGATATGTCTTGGGATTTGGGAGAATATAATTTTTTAATGACACTTTCTAAACGTGTTCCTGTTTTTATCCGTAAAAATATTAAAGCATTTTTAACCACTCTTTGTGAGAAGGGAAATGTAAGTCTTGAAAATCAAAAAGAAGAAATGCATTTTGCCATTCATCCTGGTGGTCCTAAAATTATTGATTATGTAGTTGGAGAGTTAGGACTGGAAAATGAACAAGCGCATTGGTCTTACGAGGTGTTGAGGATTCATGGGAATATGTCATCAGCCACTATACCTCATATTTTAGATAAAATTATAGAGGATCCTAATATCGAATCGGGTAAAAAAATAGTAGCAATGGCGTTTGGACCTGGACTTACTGCAACAGGCTTATTGCTAGAGAAATTATGATTTTATCAAAGAACCGATGGTCTCATATATAGTTACATTTTGACAAGTTCAAAGGGACTTGATAAAATTAACTCTAAATTAATCTCTTTCTAAGTGGTGTCTTAATCAAACTTTTTTCAAATAGAATAATCCAAATTTTTCTGTATTGCCTATTAGTGTAATTATTAAATTATTCAGCACTAATTTTTTTGGTAATATATAATGATGTTAACTTTGTCAGGATGAACTTATCGAAGTCCTTTTCAGATAAACTTTTTATTGGATCTGATTTCTGGCTATTTTTATTACAAAAAAGATTCTTTTATTTTCCTTATTTAGAGCCTATAATCCGTGGCTCTTTTTTTATTTGATACCTTATTCTTTTTTAGATATTCAAATTTAATTTTTTTTTTGTAGAATAATTTTAGCTTATTTTTTGTGCTAATTATTTATCATAAATTTTTGTTAATATTTATGCTTAGAATTTCTGTTGCTGCTTTTTTCAAGAAATAATTCTATTTTTTTTCTAATTATTACTTTGATGATTTTTTATTAAAAATGTAAATTATTATTATCCAAAATCTTATTATAAATGAGATTAATATCATTTTATATTTTGTTAATTAACATAAAATTATGATTAGTTTTTAATTGATAGTTTTATTCTTAATAAATTGATTATCAGTAATTTAACCAACTTTTTTGTAGTTTTTTTTTATTTTCATAAGATATGACTTACTCGTTTCTTCTCCTTGTCGACATTAGTGGTATTTAATCTTGTTTGTATGTCTTTTTTTTTTCATTTATGGTATTCTACTTAACTTTGAATCAATGGGTTAAGGATTTGTTGTTTACTTAGGATCCTTATTTTCGAGCCATTTGGTCAATATATGCATACGCCACGAACTGCATATTCAATTTATAAAAATTGTTAGTAATAAAAACTACAATTATGAAAACATTTTTTTAAATTTTATTTTATACTATACATTTTTAGATTGACTGAAAACTTCAAATATTTTTTTTGAAGATTGTTTGTTTACAGGTTTTCTTCCCCAAGTTTGAAAACTATGGTTGTAATCTACCCAATTTATTTTCTTTTTATTTCGTAGCCATTTTATTAAATGGCGTATATACAATTTATATATAGTGTTATTCTATTTAATGAATAACTGTTTTTTACAGACGGATAACTTCATTTTGTAATGAAGGGGACATGGTCCAAATCTTATAATTACCTACAAAAAATATTACTTATGACATAAAAATACTTTTATTATGAAAAAAAATATTTTTTCTAAGAAAAAAAAGGTGAAAGAATACTGTTTCACCTGTTCATGGCTGACAGGTCTATTGAGTTTTTTAGGGACGAGTACGTTTACTAAAAAGCTCATTTTTTATACCATGTTGTCCTTATTCCTATTTAGTCAGAATATAACCCAAGCGCAACTCGTAGGGAGCTCTTCGGTTCAGGCTAACTTCGGAATTGATGCAGATGTGTATTCCGATCTGTTGCAATTTCCTAATATTGCAACTCCCCCGATTCTTCTGGGTAGTGCAGTAGCTACTGATGACTGGTTTCAAACGAGTTATCCAGGCCCTGGGTTTGGAGTGATAGATCAGGCAACGCCGCCAGCCAATCCGGCTTCAGACGTAATACCAACTACAGAGAATACAGCTTTTGTGCGTAGACAAGCAATTTTTGCTCCGTCTGCTCCTTTTCCATTTCCTGTTGTACCTAGTGGAATTCCACCTAATGCTGGACCCTACCTCTGGTTGGATGCCGTATATGGTAGAGATACTTATACAAAAGGAGGTGGTGGAGAAAAATCCTATTTTGCAGGTGGGTCAGATAAAAATGCTGCTAATCCTACTACCTGGAGTATTGGAACCTCTGGTAGTGTTCCTGCGAAAGATGATATAATCGATGTGTATGCTCATTTAAGAGGGGCAGGGCCTAAAGCACCTACAATGCAAGACCCAAGACCTTTTACTACATTATATGCGTATGCCGCTGCTTCTTTAGTGGTAACCAATGGGAACAAACATATCGATTTTGAATTTTTTCGTACTGCTTTAGAAACACCAGCAGACTTAACAAATCCGTTGAAAGTAGGGCCTGATGGAGGTCGTACTGCATTTACTTTTTATCCTAGCACTACAGCTACGCATAATATAGGAGAAGTCGATGTTCCAGGAACGATAATTATTTCGATAGATTATACCAATGGAGGTAATATTCCACAAGTTAGAATCAGAGTATGGATGGATGAAGCAGTGTATAATGCTTATGATAATACCAATCCATTTCGTCCTTTTACAGTTGATAGAACTGTAGCATTCGAAAAAGGAGAGGGTTCTGGTACTTTTGGTTATGCAGCCATTCTGGAAAATGTTGGTAGTACAGATATTTGGGGTAGAGTTAATATCAATGCTAGTACGCAAGGGCCGCCTTGGGGAACTTTTGAAGGGTCTGGACCTAGTCTTGTAGGTGACTATCAACCGTTGCAATTTGTTGAAATTGGGATCAATCTTACTGCCTTCGGATTGGATAAACGTGGAGATCAATCCCCATGTTCTAATATATTAGGTAGTTTGTTAGTAAAAACCAGAAGTAGTGGTGGTGGACCTGATAATACCGCTTTCGGTAGTGAGCTGAAAGATTTTGCCGGTCCTTTCTTATTTGGAAATACAGGAACTCCGCCAGTGGTAACCCTTACACCTAAAGCTGCTTGTGCTGGTGCTGCTGTTAACCTAACTACAGGAGCAACTACAACAGGTGGTGCCATTGAATATTTCACTGATGCAGATCATACTAATAAAATTAATAATCCAACAACATATGTGCCAGGGCTAACTCATATTTATGCTCGTTCTGAGAGCTTATCAAATCCAGGATGTTACGGATATGCTGAGTTTGATATCACTGTGAATGCCATAAATCCAGGAGTAATAGCGGGTAATCAAACACTTTGTAGCCCGTTTGATCCTGCAGCCTTTACTAGTACAACTGCAGCTACTGGTGGTGGTACAATCAGCTATCAATGGCAAAGTAGTACGACAAGTGCAGTTGCTGGATTCAGTAATATAGGAGGAGCAACTTCCGCTACTTATGACGCACCAGCAGTTGCTGCTGTGACTTGGTTCCGCAGAGTTGCCACTTCAACCCTAAACGGTGTTGCTTGTCCTGACAACAGTAATGTATTGATGGTTACTCCAAATGCCATAAATCCAGGAGTAATAGCGGGTAATCAAACACTTTGTAGTCCGTTTGATCCTGCAGCCTTTACTAGTACAACTTCAGCTACTGGTGGTGGTACAATCAGCTACCAATGGCAAAGTAGTACGACAAGTGCAGTTGCTGGATTCAGTAATATAGGAGGAGCTACTTCCGCTGCTTATGATGCGCCAGCAGTTGCTGCCGTGACTTGGTTCCGCAGAGTTGCCACTTCAACCCTAAACGGTGTTGCTTGTCCTGACAACAGTAATGTATTGATGGTTACTCCAAATGCCATAAATCCAGGAGTAATAGCGGGTAATCAAACACTTTGTAGTCCGTTTGATCCTGCAGCCTTTACTAGTACAACTTCAGCTACTGGTGGTGGTACAATCAGCTACCAATGGCAAAGTAGTACGACAAGTGCAGTTGCTGGATTCAGTAATATAGGAGGAGCTACTTCTGCTACTTATGATGCGCCAGCAGTTGCTGCTGTGACTTGGTTCCGCAGAGTTGCCACTTCAACCCTAAACGGTGTTGCTTGTCCTGACAACAGTAATGTATTGGTAGTTACTCCAAATGCTATAAATCCAGGAGTAGTTGCAGGTAATCAGACTTTATGTGTTCCTGGAGATCCTGCAGCCTTTACAAGTACTACTGCAGCTACTGGAGGAGGAACAATCACTTATCAATGGCAAATTAGTACTACAAATTGTGATACAGGGTTCTCAAATATCGAAGGAGCTACTTCGGCTACTTATGATGCGCCTACAGTAACTGGAGCTACTTATTTCCGAAGAGTAGCGACATCAACACTCAATGGAGTAACCTGTTCTGCAAATAGTAATTGTTTGACAATAACTCCAGAAGAGATACATCCAGGTGAAATCGCAGGTAGTCAAACACTTTGTAGTCCGTTTGATCCTGTAGCATTTACCAGTGTTACACCAGGTTCTAATAGTGGTACGATTACGTATCAATGGCAAATGAGTACCACAAATTGTGATACTGGATTTAGTAATATCGTGGGTGCTACCTCAGCTACTTATGATGCACCAGTAGTAGCAGTAACAACTTACTACCGCAGAGTGGCTACCACAACACTTAATAATACTCAATGTTCGGCAAACAGTAATTGCTTGACTGTTACTCCAAATGCCATAAATCCAGGAGTAATAGCGGGTAATCAAACACTTTGTAGTCCGTTTGATCCTGCAGCCTTTACTAGTACAACTTCAGCTACTGGTGGTGGTACAATCAGCTATCAATGGCAAAGTAGTACGACAAGTGCAGTTGCTGGATTCAGTAATATAGGAGGAGCTACTTCGGCTACTTATGACGCACCAGCAGTTGCTGCTGTGACTTGGTTCCGCAGAGTTGCCACTTCAACCCTAAACGGTGTTGCTTGTCCTGACAACAGTAATGTATTGATGGTTACTCCAAATGCCATAAATCCAGGAGTAATAGCGGGTAATCAAACACTTTGTAGTCCGTTTGATCCTGCAGCCTTTACTAGTACAACTTCAGCTACTGGTGGTGGTACAATCAGCTACCAATGGCAAAGCAGTACGACAAGTGCAGTTGCTGGATTTAGCAATATAGGAGGAGCTACTTCTGCTACTTATGACGCACCAGCAGTTGCTGCTGTGACTTGGTTCCGCAGAGTTGCTACTTCAACCCTAAACGGTGTTGCTTGTCCTGACAACAGTAATGTATTGATGGTTACTCCAAATGCCATAAATCCAGGAGTAATAGCGGGTAATCAAACACTTTGTAGTCCGTTTGATCCTGCAGCCTTTACTAGTACAACTGCAGCTACTGGTGGTGGTACAATCAGCTACCAATGGCAAAGTAGTACGACAAGTGCAGTTGCTGGATTCAGTAATATAGGAGGAGCTACTTCGGCTACTTATGACGCACCAGCTGTTGCTGCTGTGACTTGGTTCCGCAGAGTTGCTACTTCAACCCTAAACGGTGTTGCTTGTCCTGACAACAGTAATGTATTGATGGTTACTCCAAATGCAATAAATCCAGGAGTAATAGCGGGTAATCAAACACTTTGTAGTCCGTTTGATCCTGCAGCCTTTACTAGTACAACTGCAGCTACTGGTGGTGGAACAATCAGCTATCAATGGCAAAGTAGTACGACAAGTGCAGTTGCTGGATTTAGTAATATAGGAGGAGCTACTTCCGCTACTTATGACGCACCAGCAGTTGCTGCTGTGACTTGGTTCCGCAGAGTTGCCACTTCAACCCTAAACGGTGTTGCTTGTCCTGACAACAGTAATGTATTGATGGTTACTCCAAATGCCATAAATCCAGGAGTAATAGCAGGTAATCAAACACTTTGTAGTCCGTTTGATCCTGCAGCCTTTACTAGTACAACTTCAGCTACTGGTGGTGGTACAATCAGCTATCAATGGCAAAGTAGTACGACAAGTGCAGTTGCTGGATTTAGCAATATAGGAGGAGCTACTTCCGCTACTTATGACGCACCAGCAGTTGCTGCTGTGACTTGGTTCCGCAGAGTTGCCACTTCAACCCTAAACGGTGTTGCTTGTCCTGACAATAGTAATGTATTAGTGGTTACTCCAAATGTTGTTACTCCAGGAGCTATAGCTGGTAGTCAGACATTATGTATACCAGCTGATCCCGCAGCCTTTACTAGCTCAGTAGCAGGAACTGGAGCAGGAACAGTTACTTACCAATGGCAAATGAGTACTACAAATTGTGATACAGGGTTCTCAGATATCGGAGGAGCGACTTCGGCTACTTATGATGCACCTGTAGTAGATGTAACAACTTATTTCCGTAGAGTTACTATATCAACGTTAAACAATGTAATATGTTCTGCAAACAGTAATTGTTTGACTGTAACACCAGAAATTTGTTCAGCGGCGCTATGTACTTATACACAAGGATATTATGGAAATGTAGGAGGTATGTCTTGTGCTCCTGACCTACAAGGTGAGTTCAAACAATACACAACCAAAGAGCTTATTGCTAAAGCTTTAGCTTCTTATGGTGGTGCCATGTATGTTGGTATAAAAGATGTGAGACATGTGTCTATTATGAATAATGATACAGACATAGCTGCACTGATTGATGTTATGCCAGGTGGAGGAGGTAGTAGCGTTCTACCTGCAAATCCTAATGGAGGTTTGTTTTCTATTAATAGTTTACCTGCAACTTTATTGAAAAAAGGTAATATCAATAATACTTTATTAGCACAAACCATTGCTTTAGGTCTTAACATAGGTATAAACGGTGCACTAGGTGACTTTGAATTAAAAGCAGGTACAATTGCTATAGCAACTCCAGATGGAGGTTGTGGTTCAGATGTCCCTAAAGCGCGTACTTGTAACCCGGATGGTACTGTTAATAATGAATACAAACGTTATACTATCTCAGCTAAAGTTGTAGATGCATTGACAACCAAATCAGTTCAAGGATTGTATGCATTAGCGAATCAAGCTTTGGGAGGTGGAAGTACTAACGGATTGTCACTTTCTGAAATAGCAAGTACTGTTGATTTAATCAATAATGCTTTTGACGAATGTAGAATCTTCGTTGGTTATGATGTTCCTCCAATGGAATGTCCTGTTTTAACTGATACTAGTTTAACCTTAAGAACTTCTGATGCAGCTGCATTTACAGCTTATCCAGTTCCGTTCAAAGATCAATTGACTATTAAATATGAATTTGATTATGTATCTAGCGTAAAAATTGAAGTATTCAATGCGCAAGGTGTATTAGTTCATACAGTTATAGATCCTAAAGGTTATTTGAACAAAGAGATTACTATTACTCTTAATACAAATTCTGAGCAAGAGGAAGTGTTCATTGTTCAAATTACTACAGACAGAGGAACATCTATCAAAAAAGTAATGTCCTCGAACTAATTTAAAAAGTAACCTTAAAATTAAAGCATCCGTAATCGCGGGTGCTTTTTTTATGTGTCTAATTTTTAGGGATTTGTGTTGATTGTTCTGAGTGATATGTCAAGTTAATAAGGCTTGAAATAAACTTTGGCACAATTAATGGATATAGGCTAAACAAATAACTTTAAAAAAAGAAAGCCATGAAAAAGATAATTACCCTTTTAGCTGTTGTAGGTTTGTTAAGCTTGCAAAGTTGTACCGTAAATGATAATACTCCTGTCGATTATGTTGATCATGATACTATCAGTGAAGTGTTTGAAGTGACTACATCCTTCAATTCGACCAATAATTATAGTAAAATAATAAATCTTAATCCGGCTATCTTTGCTTCGGATGTAGTTCTTGTGTATCGATTAAGTGGAGTTTATAATGGAAGTGATTTATGGAAATTAATGCCTGAGACTTTTTACTTTGATAACGGCACTTTGGATTTTGGATATCGATTTGATTTCTCAAGATATGATATTAATGTGTATATGGTGGGTAATAATTTACAATCTGTTTCAACCGCATTCAGAAATAATCAGGTCTTAAGAGTAGTGATTGTTCCAGGTAGTTTTTCTAAATCAATTAATTTAAATAACTATAATGAAGTTATTGCTGCGCTAAATGTCAAAGAGAAAGATATACAAAAAATAGACTTTTAGTAGGTTGAAAATTTGAATAAAAAAAAGAGAGTCAATATGCTCTCTTTTTTTTACTACTTATTTTTTTCTGCTTTTTTATTAGTTCTCAAGGAGACAATTATTCCGACAAAAAGTGATAATGCGATAAATCCCAAAGAAGCCCATTCGGGTATTTTAACGAAGTCGTGTATTAGCATTTTGATTCCAACAAAACTTAAAATAGCAATTAAACTATATTCGAGATAACTGAATTTTTCCAGCATATTGGCTAAAAAGAAATACATTGAACGCAATCCTAAGATGGCAAAAATATTGGAGCTAAAGACTAAAAAAGGATCAGATGTGATGGCTAAAATGGCAGGGACACTATCTAAAGCAAAGATGATATCCATTACTTCAATAACGATAAGTGCTACGAATAAAGGAGTGGCTGCTTTGATATGTCTTCTTTTTACAAAAAAATGTTCCCCATCAATTTGAGTAGTGATAGGAGTAAGTTTTCGGAGGTAACGATATACAAATGATTTCTTGGGGTTGAATTGTTCTTCTTCTTCCTTGGAGAAAAGCATTTTTACTGCGGTGTACACTAGAAAAGCACCGAAGAGATAGGTTGTCCAAGTGAATTTATTAATGATGAGAACCCCAAAATAAATCATAATACCTCTAAAGAAGATGGCGCCAATAATTCCCCAAAACAAAACACGGTGTTGGTATTTTTTAGGAATTTTAAAAGCCGAGAAAATTATGGCTATAACAAAAATATTATCGACACTTAAAGAGAGTTCTATCAGGTAGCCCGTTATGTATTTCATCGAGGCTACTGTAGGGGATAGGTTATCAGGATTTGAAACGTAATTGTTTTGGTAAAGCCAATAGATAACTCCTGAAAAAATAAAAGATAACGAGACCCAAATAGCAGTCCATTTTCCTGCTTCTTTAGAGCTTATTTCGTGAGGAGTTTTGTTGAAAATCCCTAAATCAAGTGCTAAGAAAACTAAGATGGCACTAATAAAACAAATCCAAACAATCATATTATTATATTTTAGAAATTCAAAGATACTTTTTTGATTGGGTAACTTAAATTATTTTAATACTTAATTAAAGTTTTAACACAGAGTACTCGAATTGATGCAGATAAGAAATAGGTAAGCATGAATTGCAATGGTTTTACGAATTAGTAAAGTATTCAAATTAGTGAACTAATTTTATTTGTCTCAGGCAGATTCGTGAAATTTAAAATAATCTGTTATAATGTAAATTGGTAAAATTCGTTTCTAACGTATTGTAGATGTCAATAGTTAGGGGATAAAAAAAAGTGCCTCCAATAATGAAGGCACTTTCGTTTTATAAGAATAAGAATTACAAAGCAGAATTAACTGTTTTGATGATTCTTGCAGCGATTTTGTATGGATCACCGTTAGATGCTGGTCTTCTGTCTTCCAACCATCCTTTCCATCCTTTTTGAACAGTCATCAAAGGAATACGGATAGAACATCCTCTGTCAGAAACTCCGTAAGAGAAATCGTTGATAGAAGCAGTTTCGTGCTTACCAGTTAAACGTTGGTCGTTGTAAGCTCCGTAAACAGCAATGTGCTCTTTAGTAACAGGACGGAAAGCTTCACATATTTTCTCGTAAGTTTCTTTAGAACCACATGTTCTTAATACTTCGTTAGAGAAGTTAGCATGCATACCAGAACCATTCCAGTCAGTATCTCCTAGTGGTTTTGGGTGGTATTCAATATAGTAACCATATTTTTCAGTCAAACGGTCTAATAAATATCTAGCAACCCAGATTTCATCTCCCGCTTTTTTAGCTCCTTTAGCAAATAATTGGAATTCCCATTGTCCGCAAGCAACCTCTTGGTTGATTCCTTCAAAGTTTAATCCAGCAGCGATACATAAGTCAGCATGCTCTTCAACTAATTTTCTACCGTGAGTGTTTTTTCCACCTACTGAGCAGTAGTACATACCTTGTGGTGCAGGGTATCCTCCAACAGGGAAACCTAATGGTAATAAAGTTTTAGTATCCATGATGAAATATTCTTGTTCGAAACCAAACCAGAAATCATCATTGTCATCATCAATTGTTGCTCTACCGTTAGAAGGGTGTGCAGTTCCGTCAGCATTCATAACCTCACACATTACTAAGTATCCGTTGATGCGCTCTGGATCTGGATAAATAGCAACTGGTACTAAAAGACAATCAGATGAACCACCTTCAGCTTGTTTAGTAGATGAACCGTCGAAAGACCAGTTTCCAATCTCTTCTAATGTCCCTTTAAAGTTTTCGTGCTCTTCAACTTTTGTTTTACTTCTAAGATTTTGAGTTGGTTCGTAACCATCTAACCAAAGGTACTCTAATTTTATTTTAGCCATAATGTTGTAAATTTATTTAATGATTTTAACGGTGCAAATATAGAAGTTTTTTTTTATAGCCGAAAATTGGGGGGTATTTTTTATGGAATAGGGTGTTATTTTTTAGATTACTACAATTTTTTGGGGGGATATTTTAGAATTAATCATTCTGAGGGGGTCTAATGAATGATATTGTAATTTTTTAAGAGTGGTGATATTTAGTAATCAGGTGTAATAGTGTTAATTAATATTTAAAAAATCGTCGGTATAAAATAAACGTGGTTGATGGATGTTAATTAATATAGTTGATTTTTTTGGTTTCTCAGTAAGCTAATAACGGAGTTGAGTATTGGAATTCTTTATGAAAAGGAACTCTTAAATTAAAAATTCTGTTGATTGAATTATATCGAACAACTTATAGTTGTTATATTTGTAAAAACTAAAAAATCATCTAGAAATTTAAATATATGTCAACAATACGTTTTCAAGCTTTGAGAGAAGCTTCCACTAGGAAACCAGTTCATTTTGAGGAATCTGGGAGAAAATCAACCATTTTTGGTTCGAATGTTTTTAATCAAAAAGCGATGAAACAGTTTCTCACTTCGGATGCGTATAAGGCGGTTCAAAGTGCGATTCAACACGGAACAAAAATTGATAGGAAATTAGCAGATTATATTGCTATGGGAATGAAAGAATGGGCGTTAGCTAAAGGAGTAACCCATTATACACATTGGTTTCAGCCATTAACAGGAGCAACAGCTGAAAAACATGATGCTTTTTTTGAGACGTCGTTTGATGGGACTGAAACGGTAGAGAAATTCGGGGGAGCCCAATTAGTACAACAAGAACCTGATGCATCTAGTTTTCCAAATGGAGGAATCCGAAATACTTTCGAAGCAAGAGGATATACGGCCTGGGATCCTACTTCTCCAGCTTTTATTTTTGGAACGACACTTTGTATACCAACAGTGTTTATCTCTTATACTGGGGAAGCATTGGATAATAAAATTCCGTTATTAAGAGCATTGTCTGCTATTGATGAAGCGGCTACTGAAGTTTGTAAATATTTTGATAAAAATGTAAAAAAGGTAACCGCTACTTTGGGGTGGGAACAAGAATATTTCTTGATTGATAAGGCGTTGGCAGAATCTCGTCCTGATATCATGATGACGGGAAGAACCCTGTTAGGTCATACATCGGCCAAAGGGCAACAGTTGGATGATCACTATTTTGGTGCGATTCCAACACGTGCATTGACATATATGCGCGATTTGGAACAAGAGTGTATGTTGCTTGGAATTCCAGTTAAAACACGTCATAACGAGGTAGCTCCTAATCAGTTTGAGTTTGCACCAATTTTTGAAGAAACTAATTTAGCAGTAGACCACAACTGTTTATTGATGGATGTGATGCAGAAAGTGGCTGAACGTCATCATTTCAAAGTTCTGTTGCATGAAAAACCATTCAAGGGTGTGAACGGTTCAGGGAAGCACAACAACTGGTCATTGGCTACAGATACAGGGATTAATTTATTGAGTCCTAGTAAAACACCGATGACGAATTTACAATTCCTAACTTTCTTTATTAATACTATTAAAGCGGTTAACGATTACGAAGCTTTATTGCGTTCTTCGATTGCTACAGCGAGTAATGATCATCGTTTGGGAGCTAATGAGGCGCCACCAGCAATTATTTCAGTATTCATTGGAGAGCAATTAACTAAGGTTTTAGATGAATTGAAAGAAGTGACAACTGGGAAATTATCTCCAGAAGAAAAAACCGACTTAAAACTGAATGTTGTTGGAAAAATTCCCGAAGTAATTTTGGATAACACCGATAGAAATAGAACTTCTCCTTTTGCTTTTACAGGTAATAAATTTGAATTCCGTGCGGTAGGTTCTTCGGCAAATTGTTCGAATGCAATGACAACTTTGAATACCATTGTCGCTAAACAATTAAAAGATTTCAAAAATGAAGTTGATGCTTTGATTGAAAATAAAACCATGAAAAAAGATGATGCCATCTTTAATGTTTTGCGTGAGTATATCAAAAAATCCAAAAAAATCCTTTTTGAAGGAGATGGTTATAGTGAAGCTTGGGAAAAAGAAGCGGCTAAAAGAGGTTTGAGTAATTTTAAAACGACCCCAGATGCTCTGAAAGCTAAAATTTCTAAACAAGCATTGGATTTGTTCTCCGAAATGGGGATTATGAATCATATTGAAGTCGAAGCGCGTTACGAAATTGAATTGGAGGAATATGCTAAGAAAATTCAAATTGAAGGGCGTGTATTGGGTGATATTGCGACCAATCATGTAATTCCAACAGCCATTCGTTACCAAAATACTTTAATAGAAAACGTCAAAGGATTGAAAGATATTTTTGGCTCTGATTTTGAAACCATTGCCAAAGAGCAAATTCGATTAATTAAAAGTATTTCGAAACATATTGAAGGAATCAATTCAAAAGTAGTCGAAATGACTAACGAAAGAAAAAAAGCCAATGTTATGGAGGATGCACAAAAAATGGCCGAAGCTTATTGTAATAAGGTAAAACCATATTTTGAAATCATCAGAGAGCACTGCGATAAATTGGAGCTTTTGGTTGATAATGAATTATGGACCTTGACAAAATACAGAGAATTGTTGCTTACTAAATAATTTTAAAATGAGGCTATCTGGAAATTAACGGATAGCCTTTTTTGTATATTCTAATGATTTAATTTTACCTTTTAATCCTAAGTATATGATGATTTATAGATGTTTTTTAATTTTCTTTTTTGTTACTAATCTGTCTTGGTCACAGGAGCAGTTTTCTGTTTATTTTGAAAGCAATAAGTTTGAGTTGACTAAAAATGAAAATCATGCTTTAGGAAACTGGATAGAAGAAAATAAAACGAGTAAAATCATTGGAGCTTATGGGTTTTGTGACGAAGATGGTTCGGTGGAATATAATGAGGTGTTGGCGTCAAAAAGAGTTGACTTTGTTTATAGTATAATCAAAGATAAAGTGAAAATCAGGGAAGATTTTAAAACCCGAACTTTTGGAGAACTGCACAAACAATTACCTGAAAAAGCGAAGAATAGAAAAGTAACCTTGTATTTTCTAAAGGAAAAAGATATTGAGAAGGAAAATGAAATTTTAGGAATTAAGCCCATAGTTGTGGAAGCCGAAATGCCTAAAGCCCCCATTATTTTTCCTGATAGAGTTTCTATTCAAAATCCTAACGGTACAAAAACAGAATTGCCACTCGATGTTGCCTTTATGCAGGCTGCTAGTCAGGCTAAAGTGGGGGAGAAGCTCAAAATAAAAAACTTGAATTTTGTACTAAACACTTTTGCGGTGGTAAACGAATCAAGAGGGAAGTTGTATGAGTTGTTATTGATTATGCAAAAAAATCCCAATCTAAAAATCAGTATTCAAGGGCATTTGTGTTGTGTGGGTATCGATAGAGCCGATTTATCAACTCAGAGAGCTAGGGCAGTCTATAAGTTTTTAGAATACAATGAGATTGATAAAAGTCGTATGACTTATAAAGGTTTTGGGGTTTCACGGCCTCTTTTTCCGATACCTGAAAAAAATGAAGAAGAGCGAGCAGAAAATAGAAGAGTCGAAATTGAGATACTGGAAAATTAATTTTTTTTATTTAATAAAAGGCAATCTAAATTCTACAATCCAAAATCCGTAATCTTTTGTTATCTTTGCGCACGCAAACCAGTTGCTCAAAATCAATTACACAATTAGAATTCATGAGTTCAGATACTTCAAAAAGATATGCCCTTCGTGGGGTTTCGGCATCTAAAGAAGATGTGCACAACGCCATAAAAAACATTGACAAAGGATTATTTCCGCAAGCATTTTGTAAAATCGTACCTGATTATTTGACTCAGGATGAGGATTATTGCTTGATTATGCATGCTGATGGAGCAGGGACAAAATCGTCTTTGGCCTATATGTATTGGAAAGAAACGGGTGATTTATCAGTTTGGAAAGGTATCGCTCAAGATGCTTTGATTATGAACATCGATGACTTATTGTGTGTAGGAGCTACTGATAATATTTTGCTTTCTTCAACTATTGGTAGAAATAAAAACCTGATTCCTGCTGATGTTATTTCGGCTATCATCAATGGTACCGAGGAACTGATCAAGGAATTGGATTCCTTTGGCGTAACCATTCATTCAACCGGAGGAGAAACGGCTGATGTGGGTGATATCGTGCGTACGATTATTGTGGATTCTACAGTAACGGCTCGTATGCCTCGTGCTAAAGTGATTGACAATGCTAATATTCAAGCTGGGGATGTGATTGTAGGATTGGCTTCTTTTGGTCAAGCTACTTATGAAAAAAGCTATAATGGCGGAATGGGAAGTAACGGATTAACATCGGCTCGTCATGATGTGTTCGAAAAATATTTGGCGACCAAATACCCTGAAAGTTATGATGCAGCAGTACCCAACGAATTAATCTATTCTGGTCAAGTGAAATTGACCGATGCTGTAGAAAATAGCCCAATTGACGCTGGTCAATTAGTACTTTCGCCTACACGTACCTATGCTCCAATTATCAAGAAGATATTAGACAAATATAATTCAAACGATATTCACGGAATGGTGCATTGTAGCGGAGGAGCGCAAACTAAAATCTTGCACTTTGTGAATAATCTTCACATTATTAAAGACAATTTATTTACAGTTCCACCATTATTTCAATTGATTCTAGAGCAATCAAAAACCGATTGGAAAGAAATGTACCAAGTATTCAACTGCGGTCACCGTATGGAATTATACGTTCCTGAAGCTGTTGCTCAAGATATTATCGCGATTTCAAAATCATTCAATGTGGATGCACAAATCGTAGGTAGAGTAGAAGCTGCGGATGCTAAAAAATTAACGATTACCAGCGAATACGGAACTTTCGAGTATTAAAAATTTGTTTAAAGTTTAAAGTTTAAAGTTGTTTAATCTTGTAGATTGTAAATAATTTTAGTTTTTACAGACCTTTAAACTCTTAAACAATTTTAAACTTTTAAACGATTAAACTTTTTTCAATGTACGAACTCATTTTTTGGCAATACTTAGACGAAGTGTATCTCAATCATCAATTGGTGTATGAAGCCTTGATTGAGGGAGAAATGGTTGAAGGACTAGAGCTACTTCCTGTACAAGTGATTTTAAACCGAATCGCTTCGGTATTTGATACTTGGGAGAAAGTAGATGGTGACAGTTGGAAAAACCCAAAAGGGAAAGGTGCTTTTCAAGTCAATACAACGCCTCAAAGTATTCAAATAGACTGCTACGGAACTGAGGGGAAAACGATGGACAAACTCGTGAGTATTATGGAAGAATTCAAATGTCCGTTATACGATCCACAAATTCCTGCTCGTTACGATGAGTTTTATGAAGAAGAGGAATAAGAGGTCAGTGGTCAGTTTTTTTAGTATTCAGTTAGTGCATAAAAATAAATAATTAGTGATAATTGGTGTAAATAGTGGTTTGAAAAAATCCCCAATCCAAATTCCTTAAAAAAAATGAAAATAAATCTCAAAAACGGTATTGATAAATTGCTTTTTGGTATGAAACAAAAAGATGTAACAGCAATTTATGGCAAACCAACTAAAGAATATAAAGACGAAGACGGTCACCAAATTTTAGTGTACAATAACCTTAAAATGCGTTTGACTTTTTACCATGACGAAGATTTTAAACTAGGTTATATTGTGGCTTCAAGTCCAGCCTTGGAATTGTTTGGTAACAAAATCATCGGACAAAAAATCATCGATGTCAAAAAAGACTTAGCTAAGAAAAACATCACTAAGTTTACGCAAGAAGAGTTTGATACTTTTGAGAATTATTTCAATGATGAAAACTGGATTATTTTTCAAACGGAGTTTGATGATGTAGTTAAATTTGAGATAGGAGCTATCATCAGTGATAAAGATGAGTTTGAGTGGAAATTTGGTAAAAAATAAATTTCAATAATTTTATAGTATAAGGAAACCGCCAATGAGAGTTGGCGGTTTTTTTTATGAGTTTTAGCTATATTTGACCAATACAATTATTGTATAATATGACACCACTAGACGAATTTTATCAAAGACAACAAGAACCTCTTAAAGGAGTTTATTTGGCTTTGCGTGATATCATTTTAAAGCAAGATGAAAATATTACACATAGTTTAAAATACGGCTGTCCTTTTTTTAGTTACAAAGGCAAGATGTTTTGTTATCTGTGGTTTCATAAAAAGTTCAAGCAACCTTATATTAGCTTGGTAGAAGGGATGTTATTTGAAGAGCCATTTTTACTACAAGAAAAAAGAGCCAGAATGAAAATCATGCTTTTGGACATGGATGAAGATTTGCCCATAGAACAAATTGAAGCTATTATTCAAAAAGCTATTTCGTTTTACCAATCAGGACTTATTAAAATAAAGTAGTAAATGTACAATTGCTTTTTTACAATCTATATTGATGTTTACCATTAAGAGATTAAGGGTGATTAAGTCTTAATTTTACTTAATTTCTTAATGGTAAAATTTTAAATCTTCATTTTAGTGAAATAATTATCTATCGACCGTAATTCGGTTTTCGCGATTGGCTAGTTCCCAAGCTACGACAAAGGCCAGTTGTGCTCTTTTGGCAAGGGCGTCATATTCTATTTTATCTGCAGTATCAGTTGGTCGATGATAATCAGCGTGCACACCGTTGAAAAAGAAAACGGATGGAATCCTGTGTTTTGCAAAATTGTAATGGTCGGAGCGTTCGTAGTAATGGTTTGGGTCACGAGGGTCATTGAATTTAAAATTCAAATCGAGTTGGGTGTATTTCTCGTTTGTAGCCAAGACAATGTTGTGTAATTCGGTTGATAAACGATCAGCGCCTATAACGTAAACATAGTTATTTGTTGAAGGATGTTCGGCATCGCGACGACCTATCATGTCAATGTTGATATCACTAACAGTGTTTTTTAATGGAAATATTGGGTTTTCAGTATAATAGGAAGA
Source organism: Flavobacterium sp. NG2 (assembly GCF_034119845.1). NCBI lineage: Bacteria > Pseudomonadati > Bacteroidota > Flavobacteriia > Flavobacteriales > Flavobacteriaceae > Flavobacterium > Flavobacterium sp. NG2. Next base: position 1,724,710 of record NZ_CP139420.1, read on the forward strand.
ACCTAATAAACCGTGTTCTTCGCCTGTAAGATGCAAGAATAAGATGGAGCGTTTAGGGCCGTGGCCTTCATTTTTGGCAATTTGGAAAGCTTGCGCAATTTCTAACAAGCTTGAAGTTCCAGAGGCGTTATCATCGGCACCATTGAAAATGGTTTCTTTTTTCTTTCCAATATGGTCGTAATGAGCCGAAATGATGATGATTTCTTCTGGTTTTTCGGTTCCTTCAATAAAAGCACAAATGTTTTCGGAAGCATTTAAGATTTGTCCACTTCTTGTTTTTAGGAATTGAGAGGGGATTTTTTGGTAAAAATCGGCTTGGTTTTTTGGGTGTGAAATTTTATTTTCTTGATAAAACGAAATCAGATAATTGCCTGCTTTTTTTTGTCCGATGGAGCCTGTGTCTCGCCCTTCCATAGTGTCTGCTGCAATGGTGAATACATGAGTTTTTAATTCCTCAGCCGTTATTGTGTTAAGGTATTTACTAGCGTCTGTTGTTAGTTTGTTGTCGGTTCTTTTGGTATTGGCACAGGATAGTGTTAGTAAAAGTAGGGAGAGAACAAGCGTTTTTTTCATTTTTTGATAGTATACGATTCAAGAGCGAATAAAGATATAAAAATAGATTAACTATTTGAATGTTTGGGGCTCGGTGTAATTATCACTATTTTTGCACTTTAATGAATAAAAAACGACATCATGCAACAAGTACAAGATCAACTTTCATCGAAATCAGAAGCATTAATAGCAAAAGAAAATAAATATGGTGCTCATAATTATCATCCTTTGCCAGTGGTTCTAGAGAAAGGGGAAGGTGTTTTTGTTTGGGATGTGGATGGAAAAAAATATTATGATTTTCTTTCCGCCTATTCTGCCGTAAATCAAGGGCATTGTCATCCTAAGATTGTAGGGGCGATGGTGAGTCAAGCGCAAACTTTGACATTGACTTCCCGTGCTTTTTATAATGACCAATTAGGAGTTTATGAAGAATATGTTACTAAGTATTTTGGTTTTGATAAAATGTTACCCATGAATACAGGTGCTGAAGCGGTGGAAACTGCTTTGAAACTGTGTAGAAAATGGGCATACGAAGTAAAAGGAATCGCTGAAAACCAAGCACAAATTATTGTTTGTGAAAATAATTTCCACGGAAGAACGACTACGATAATTTCGTTTTCAAATGATGAAGGAGCACGCAAGAACTTTGGTCCTTATACGGAAGGTTTTGTTAAAATAGAGTATGATAATCTTGAGGCTTTGGAAAGAGTTTTAGAATCATCATCCACTATTGCAGGATTTTTGGTGGAACCTATTCAAGGGGAAGCCGGAGTTTATGTGCCTAGTGAAGGCTATTTGGCGAAAGCCAAAGCATTGTGTGAAAAATACAATGTGTTATTTATTGCTGATGAGGTACAAACAGGGATTGCACGTACGGGTAGATTATTAGCTGTACATCACGAAAATGTACAACCTGATATTTTGATTCTAGGGAAAGCGCTTTCAGGTGGTGTTTATCCCGTGTCGGCTGTTTTGGCTGATGATGCGATTATGAATGTAATTAAGCCAGGGCAGCACGGTTCTACGTTTGGTGGGAATCCTGTAGCGGCGGCAGTAGCAATTGCAGCTTTGGAAGTGATAAAAGACGAAAAATTAGCGGAGAATGCAGAACGTTTGGGAATAATTCTAAGAGATGGACTAAACGAAATTGCTAAAAAGAATTCGTTAATAACCTTAGTAAGAGGAAAAGGATTGCTAAATGCGATTGTAATTAATTGTGATGAAGAATCCGATTTGGCTTGGGAAATTTGCTTGAAATTTAGAGACTTAGGTTTGTTAGCGAAACCTACACATGGTAATAAAATTCGTTTGGCACCACCATTAGTAATTACCGAAGAGCAAATAAAAGATTGTCTAAGTATCATTGAAAAAGCATTACAAGCTTTTGTATAATTGTATGAAATAGTTGCAAAAAGAAGCTTTTTGCTTCATAAGTACATAAAATTTGAGATTTTTTTAGTTTTAATTACGTATTTATACTTATATTTGTCTAAGTATTTACGTAGTTAAGCTGATTAGTAATCAAATTTGAAAATAGAATGGTCGATTTTTTACGTCAAAAGTTAGAACGAACAGTTGCTGTTTTCAAATTCTTAAATGAAAATAATATGAATAAGTCCAATACACCTAAGTTAACGATTGTAGGAGCGGGTCCAGGAGATGTAGAGTTAATCACAATGAAGGCAATAAAAGCTTTAGAAGCTGCTGATGTGGTATTGTATGATGCTTTGGTAAACGAAGACTTATTGCAATATGCACCAAATGCTGAAATTGTTTTTGTAGGGAAACGTCTAGGATGTCACGCTTATAGTCAAGATCAAATTAATGCACTTATTGTGTCCATGGCTCAACAACACGGACATGTAGTCCGTTTAAAAGGAGGAGATCCTTTTGTTTTTGGAAGAGGAAGTGAAGAAATAGAATACGCACAAGAATTTGGTTTAGAAACCGCTATTGTTCCCGGAATATCTTCTTCGATGGGAGTGCCTGCTTTGAACGGTATTAGTTTAACTCAGCGCAAAGTGGCAGAGAGTTTTTGGGTGATTACAGGGACAACATCAGATCATAAATTGTCTAAGGATGTGACTTTGGCATCGCAATCATCAGCAACGGTAGTTATTTTAATGGGAATGCATAAATTGAACGAAATTGTAGATGTATATCAATCAAATAGAACGGATGATTTGCCAATAGCAATTATTCAAAATGGTACAAGAGCAGATCAAAAGAAAGTGATAGGAACAATGAGTTCGATTACAGATTTAGTGAAAGACCAACAAATTTCATCGCCAGCCATTATTGTGATTGGTGAAGTAGTGGGAAATATATCGAAGTTGACGGAATACTTAGTTGAAGAAAATATAGAAGACGAATTTGTATATCAAAATTTAAGTTTGATTTAAAATACGTTAGTTTGTAAAATACGTTAAAAGGTTAGATTCGTCTAGCCTTTTTTGTGGGCTTTCGCCAAAGTGGATTGGGATTGGGTAGAAAAATGTTTTTTCACAAAGATACGCCAAGAGAAAACACAGAGAATCACAAAGGTTTTAAAACCAAATGGAGATATGAAATAGGATTTTAAAAAAAGGCACACATATAATTGAACGGATTGAGAGCCTTAGGCTCGGTATATTTTGTAGGGATGGATTTTAATCCATCCATGTATATAGACAAAGGGAATTGAGTGCCGTAGGTACGGTATGATTTTTAATGCGGTTGACAGTAATTTTCTTCCGTTTCGTTCTCGTTAATTAATCAAACCAAATTCCTGTATCTATAAAATCTATATTGTATGATTTGCATTTTGGACAAAAGTTTTTGCTTTTTTTAAAACATTTACCACCCCAATAATGATTTTCAATTTCCAAATCCTCTGTAAACATACCAGGCTCATAATATGGAATATATTTTTCATTCTTCGTTTCAATTTCAATTTCAATGCTTTTGGAAAAAAAATATAGAAATTTCTTTTTAATAATTACAGTTTTTTTGTAATCATATAGATTTATTTGCTCAATTTCATTAGATTCAGTATTTAATGCTGGTGCGCCATATTTAGTTAAATGATTTAATCTACCTCCACCAATACCTATTGACTTTGTTTTGTAACCACAGTTGATACAAATTGGTGAAATTGCAAAACCCATAATATCTATAATTTAAAATGTTTTAATTGTTCTTTGGTAATAATTTACTTACGCTAATTTTTGGTTTTTAATTAAACCAATATTTACAGATCAAAATGAAGAATGATTCGTCGCTTGGCGATATAGCTGATGAAGGAAGCCTTATCTCTCGTTTAAACACAATTTTCCAAGTACAAAACCATCTTTAAATTCAGCCTAAAACCCTAATCACGACAATCTGTTATAAAAAGTTTCATTAATTCCTATTTGCAATCTCTACTTGATAAAATCCTTTTTGTTTTAAAATCAATAAGCTAATTATCCCATCGTTGTTATAAACAATCTCATTTTTAATATTATCAAGATCAATTGAATTTTCATTGTTTTCTTCTAATATTGAATTTACTATTCCAAAAAATTCGTGTGCAATATCTGTCGGAATAGAAAATGTAATCGATTTCCATCCTTGCTTGTAATTTTCCTTATATTGATAATCATTGTAAAAATGATTTTTGATAATATTGTGCTTTTCTAAAACTTTATATTCGTTATCTTCCTGAATCTTCTTACCTGTTTTTTTCTCGCTTAATTCAAACAATTCTTTATGTATACCTGCTCGTTTTGACAATTCGTCTGTAAATATTGAATAGTTCATTTTTTTGGTTTTAATTTTTTTTTTTTTTTTTTCAGAATACTCTCGTGACGTGGAAATTGCTTAAAACGATTGACTGCTTGGTAATGTGGCAGATTAAGGAAGTTTTATCTTTCGGTTAATGATTAATTTAACAAGTAAAAACTATCTTTAAATTAAGCCTAAAACTCAAATCGACTTTTATAAATTGTGTAGATTAGAATGGTAGATCATCATCATAAGCCTTTTTAATAGATTTTACATTATTGGTATTAATTTTTAAATTATTTGGAAGATAAGTATTTCGATAATTATTTTTTGACATAATAATTGCTTCTTCATAACTCCATTTTTGATCAGGTGTTACTTGATGTGTTATCTCAATTTTTTTTTCTGAAATACATTTTATAATGTTTTCTATAAGTTCACAACATTTATAAGTTTCTTTGATAATTTGCTTTTCGGAAAACTTGACCATTGCCCAATTTAATTCTTCAAAAAAATCTTCTCTTTCTTTGTCTGAAGTTCTTTCGTGGTGAATAGGTTGCCCATTTTCAGCAGAATATGGCTCATCAATTTCAATAACTAAATAAAATCCTGTTTTATTACAAACTAATAAAAAGTCAGGTTGGTAAGAATTTGTGATTTCTATTGGGACAATATCTGTTTTGATTTGATTACCAAAATATTGTAATAAAAACTCTAAAAAGAATTCCTCAGTTCTTCCTTTTACTGCAATTTTTTGATTAAAAGTATATTCTAATTCAGGTTTAAGTGACAAATAAAAAATTTCTTTTTCTGCTTTCTCGCGATTTGTTTCTACTTTTTTTAATTTATTATATTTGTACTTTCGATAGTCTTCAATCGCTCTTGAAGTTATTTTATTTACTTCTTCAGTAAAATTTGCAATTATTAAACTAAATTCTATTTCATCGAAATATTTTTTTTCTTCAATTTTTCTTTTAAAAAACCCAAAAAATATAAATATTATTGTAATAATACATAGGAATATTAAACAATATAAAGCATTTTGTATTGTAGAATATTTAAATGTAATTAAAGAGATTATAATATTTACAATTATATTTAACTGAATAAAAAAAGGTATATTTTTTTCTATTTGAACAAGCTTAAAATTTCGTGGTTTCCTCGGAAGTTTATAATCTTCATTTGCAGGATTACTGTAATAAAAGTCTTTTAAACTAAAAATAATTTCATCTTCTTCAAAATTTAAATATTCGCTTAAGCTATAGTCGTCTTTAAATAGACCTTTATTGAAATTTGGAAATTTAAGGTAAACCCGTGAACTTAACGGATAATAGGATTCATTAATATGCTTTAAAATTTCTGTATAATGAATTTCTCTATTAATATTAATCTGGATGTTTTTAGGAATTAATATAATTGGATAATTAGTATTAATATCATTTAATTTATAATTGTATTTCATTCGCGGATTTTCTTTAAAATTACAGCCAACTATTCAATAAGCGAATAAACATTACTACTTCTATCCCAAAATGAAATGTTAGTCCCATTTTTTTGCCAAAAATATAACGTTCTATTTTACTCACTTCGGACAAATTTAAAAATAATTCCTACATCTTAAACGAAAAGAAATAGTTTTTCAAGAAGAATTAAAATTATTAGTCAAAAAGTGAATTGAGTGTAGATTTTGCGTGAGGGATAGAAGCGAAAATCCCGCAGCCCGACGTAGGAGGTGCGAGGAATTGTAGCGGATAGCCCGACCCGCTTTTTCGCGGGGCACGCCCAAAGTGGGAGTGTGAATTTTGGATTTAGAAGAGGGAAGTTGGGTTGATTTGTTATTCTTGAAATCATGAAATAAATCTTCTTTTAACTTTGTGTCTTTGCTACTTACAACCTTTGAAGCTAAAGAACTTTATATTATATTTGCACTTCCTAAAAAACAATACTATCATGTTTGATAATTTAAGCGATAAACTAGACAAAGCCTTTCATATATTAAAGGGGCACGGAAAAATTACAGAAGTAAACGTTGCCGAGACCTTAAAAGAAGTGCGTCGTGCGTTACTTGATGCCGATGTTAACTTTAAAATTGCTAAAGATTTTACTACTAGAGTAAAAGAAAAAGCGATTGGTCAGAACGTTTTAACTACACTACAACCAGGTCAGTTATTGGTGAAATTAGTAAAAGATGAGTTGACAGAATTGATGGGTGGAGATGTTGCTGGGGTTAATCTTTCAGGTAATCCTTCAGTAATATTGATGTCAGGTTTACAAGGTTCTGGAAAAACTACTTTCTCTGGGAAATTGGCCAATTTTTTACAAACAAAAAAGAATAAAAAACCACTTTTAGTGGCTTGTGATATTTATCGTCCAGCGGCAATCCAACAGTTGTACGTTGTGGGAGATTCTATTGGTGTTGAAGTATATTCGGAACCAGAGAATAAAAACCCAGTCGAAATTGCACAAAACGCTATCAAACATGCTAAAGCAAATGGCTTTAATGTGGTAATTGTCGATACGGCAGGTCGTTTGGCAGTTGATAAAGAGATGATGGACGAAATTGCACGTGTACACAAAGCAATTGAGCCTCAGGAAACTTTATTTGTGGTCGATTCGATGACAGGTCAAGATGCGGTGAATACAGCTAAAGCTTTCAATGATATCTTAAACTTCGACGGTGTTATCTTAACCAAATTAGATGGTGATACTCGTGGTGGAGCAGCGTTATCAATCAAAACGGTGGTTAACAAACCCATTAAGTTTGTAGGTACAGGTGAGAAAATGGATGCTATTGATGTATTCTACCCTGTACGTATGGCAGAACGTATCCTTGGAATGGGAGACGTTGTTTCGTTAGTTGAAAGAGCACAAGAGCAATTTGACGAAGAAGAAGCTAGAAAACTTCAAAAGAAAATCGCTAAAAACGAATTTGGTTTTGACGATTTCTTGACTCAAATTCAGCAAGTAAAGAAAATGGGTAATATGAAAGACTTGGTAGGAATGATACCAGGTGCTTCAAAAGCCATGAAAGATGTAGAAATAGAAGATGATGCTTTCAAACATATCGAAGCGATTATTTATTCGATGACTCCAATAGAAAGAAAAAAACCATCTGTTATTGATGTCAAAAGAAAAGCGAGAATTGCAAAAGGGTCTGGGACAAAAATTGAACAAGTAAATCAATTAATGAAACAGTTTGACCAAATGAGCAAAATGATGAAGATGATGCAAGGCCCAGGCGGAAAAAACCTAATGAAAATGATGGGGGGAATGAAAGGCGGTATGCCAGGTGGAATGCCGGGGATGAGATAAAGAGCTTGTTTCAAGTTTCAGGTTTCAAGTATAAAGTAGATTGAAGCTAAAGGTTGAAAAATAATATAACAGATTGTTTTGGTTGAAAGGTTTGTTTCTTATGTGGAACTTGAAACCTGAAACTTGAAACTTTTAAAACAAAAAAAAGAATGCAAATATTAGACGGAAAGAAAACATCAGACGATATTAAAAGCGAAATTGCTGCTGAAGTACTAGCAATAAAGTCCAGTGGTGGAAAAGTACCTCACTTGGCTGCTGTAATAGTAGGGAATAACGGAGCGAGTTTAACTTATGTAGGGAGTAAAGTAAGATCTTGCCAACAAATTGGTTTTGAATCTACCTTGGTAAGTATGCCTGATACTATTACTGAAGAAGAGTTGTTGGCTAAAATTAAAGAATTGAATGAGGATGATAACCTAGACGGATTCATTGTTCAATTGCCTTTGCCAAAACATATTGATGAGGAGAAAATTCTTTTGGCAATCAATCCTGAGAAAGACGTAGATGGTTTTCATCCTACTAATTTTGGACGTATGGCACTAGAAATGGAAACATTCTTGCCAGCTACACCATTTGGAATCATGGAATTGCTTGAACGTTACAAAGTAGAAACTTCTGGAAAACACACTGTTGTTATTGGTCGTAGTCATATCGTAGGTCGTCCTATGAGTATTTTAATGAGTCGTAAAGGGTATCCTGGAGATTCTACAGTTACTTTGACACATAGTCGAACTAAAAATCTAGAAGAATACACTAAAAATGCCGATATTATTATCACAGCTTTAGGTGTTCCAGAATTTTTAAAAGCCGATATGGTAAAAGAGGGAGTGGTAATTATTGATGTTGGAATTACACGTGTAGAGGATTCATCAAACCCAAAAGGATATGTTATCAAAGGAGATGTAGAGTTTGATGGCGTAAGTAAAAAAGCTTCTTTTATTACACCAGTACCAGGAGGAGTTGGGCCAATGACCATAGCGATGTTGTTGAAAAACACACTTTTGGCTCGTAAGATAAGAGCAAGAAACAATCAATAAGAAATAAGAATTCTAAACCTACTCTTCGAGTAGGTTTTTTTTATGACTCTAAAAAAATAATGTAAGATTTAAAAGATAAATTAATGTGGTTTTTGCCCTTTTTATTAAATAAAAAAATATCTTTAACAACAATTAATGTAATCTTAAATAAACAAGTATACTATGAGTTTTTATCCTACACTGCAGAACACAAAAATCAATTCAGAACCTTTTGTTTTTGCAAATAATAAAACAGTTTCATATCCAGTAGCGCCTTTAGTTTCGGCTAAATTTTACGAAGTGAACAATGTTCAAACACTTAAAGTACGTGTGACTTTATATATCGATTCCAATGTAACCACAAATCCAAAATTAGAAACTCCTACTGAAGTTGGTGAGGATTTAGAACTGTATTTTGACTACGATTATACCGAAGAAATACCAGTAAGCTGTAATGTTTGGTACGTTGAATTCGACTATACTTCAGCTACCATTGCAAATATTAATAATGTTGTTTCCTTTTTAAAAGATATTGATCCTGAAGTTTCAAGAGGGACAACCACAAAAGTTTTAAACTAACAATATTTATTTTATTCTAAAAATCGTTTAATTAATAATTGGTTAAACGATTTTTTATATCCAACAATTTTTTTAGAATGACATTTAAAAGGAAATCATTTTTAATCTTATTTTTTGTCTCTTCGATGGCAATCCTATCCCAGGGAATTGCTAAAGTTGATCCTTTTGAGGTTACTTTAAGGAAAAAGAGTAAAGAATATAAAAATGAAGTCAACTTCGTAAAGGCTTTTTTATTTTATAATCAAAAGAAATGGGATTCTACATTGATTTATTCAATGAAACAATTAAGTGCCAATAAAAATCGTGAATTGGCTAATTACTGTCGTTTTTTTAGAGGTAAAAGTTTTTTGAATCTTGATTTGTTTAAACAAGCAAAGAGAGAACTCCATTTAGTTTCAAAGGATTTTGAATTTTATTTGTTAGCAAATAATCATTTAGGAAAGGTGTTAATTGAGTCTAGAGAATTCAAAGAAGCCTTGTCTATTTTTAAAGAAATAGAAAGTTTGGGGGATAATGTGCCTTCTTATATTGATAAGTGTTTGTTATATAGTGATATTGGGACTTGTTATTTGTTTTTAAATGATTTTGATAATTCTGAAAAATATTTTCTTACTGCAATAAAACTAGCCGAAAAGGGGAATGATGATAAAGTATTAATGAGTCTTTATCAAAACATTGCCAATGTGTATTATGAACAATACAAAGACAATAAAGCCATACCTTATTTTGAAAAAGCGTACCAATTATCAAAAAGAGTGGATGATTTTAGTTGTAAAGAATTTTCGGCTAAGAACATGGCAGTAGTCGAACAAAATCGGAATAATTTTGAGAAGGCACTAGAATATAGGAAGGAATATGACCAATGGAAAGATTCTTTAAATAATCAAAATAAAATTTGGGAAACGGCTCAAATCGAGAAAAAATTTGCCATCAAACAAAAACAAAAGGAAGTTAATTTACTCGCAACCGAAAATAAACTAAGAGAAGCGGAACGAAATAGTTTGTTGTTTTCTTCGGGATTATTATTAGTGATATTAGGTGCTGGATTTTATTTTTACCGTCAAAAAGTAAAAAGTAATAAAATCATATTAGAACAAAAAATGATACTAGATGATTTGAATGCAACTAAAGACAAACTTTTCTCAATTGTTAGTCATGACTTGCGTTCTTCGGTAAATGCTTTAAAAACAAGTAATTCAAAACTTCAGACGAGTTTGTCTTCTAAAAATTATGAGGCTTTGGATGTTCAATTGAATACGAATAACGCCATTGCTAATGGGGCTTATAACTTGTTAGATAATTTGTTGAATTGGGCTTTGTTACAAACACAGCAATCTTTTTTTTATCAAGAGTCGGCACATTTACAATCTATTGTAAAACAGGTTGTTTTTAATTATGAGCCTTTGATGCTTAATAAAGGAATTAGTTTTCAATCGAATGTAGCTGCTCCTATTTTTGTTTTTGTAGATACTGATTCGTTTAAAATTATACTTCGCAATTTATTAGACAATGCGATTAAGTTTTGTTCTGAAAATGGAAATATATCTGTTTATACAAGACCGTCTGATGATCATTTTTGTTATTTGGTAGTGGAAGATTCAGGTTTAGGAATGACCGAAACCAAGAGACAGGAATTACTTGCGCCAACGGTTTTATTATCCAAAAAAGGAAAAGAAGAGGGTGTAGGGACGGGCCTTGGTATGCAATTGTGCAAAAGTCTGATTGATAAAAATGGAGGGACATTTGCAATAGAAACTAAACTAAACCAAGGTACTAAAATGATAATTGGACTGCCTCTAGCCATTAAGCTGTAATCTTGGTTATTATCCTGATTTTTCAGACTTGTTATTATTAATAGAATACTTATATTTGTAAGAACTTACAATGTAATACTCCTAAAAAAGAGCCTATTTATGGATAATATCAATGTTTTGATTATAGAAGATACTATTGCAGAAAGTGATGCTTTGGTAGCCGTTCTTAGTATGTATAATTATAATGTAGTTGGAGTGGCTCGTACTTTTGCGGAAGCGTTACAGTTATTTTATAGTAAGCCAGTAGATGTGCTAGTGATTGATGTTTTTTTAGATGGAAATCCAGAGGGAATTACCTTTGCCGAGACCATAAATGCAGTTCCAGATGCTGCTAAACCTTTTGTGTTTTTGACAAGTTCAAGAGATAGACAAATTTTTGAACGTGCTAAGTTAACTCAACCTTATAGTTTCTTGATGAAGCCTTTTAATGAACTAGAAATTCTATATGCTTTGGAAATGGCTGTGGAAAAGTTTTATAAGCAGCCCAATGTATTTTTGAGCGAAGATCAAGATACTGTTATAAGTCAGGACTATTTATTTATTAAGAAAAACAAGGCTTTAAAGAAGGTTTTGCTTTCGGATATTATATATGTAGAAGTTGAAGATCGCTATTGTAAGATTGTAACAGAGCATGAGAAGTTTTTGATTTTGTTGTCGTTAACCAAATTAATGGAACTCTTAAACCCAAAAGTGTTTTGCAGAACACACCGCAATTTTTTAATTAATATTGATAAAATTATCGAAATTATACCTCAAGATAATTTGGTTTGGCTCAAGAATAACCATAATGTGATTTTAAGTGATAAGTACAAAGATTTTGCAAATCAATTTCGAATCTTAAAATAAATTTTGAACACTTAGTTGTTAATCCTTCATCTTTTGATGAGGGATTTTTTTTGCTTACTAATTAATGGAATCTTATAACAAGGATTTGTGGCTTCATGTCATATTTGCCAATCGGAAGAAATAGGCTCGCTAATTTAGTCACAGAAATTTAAAAGTGGAGTTCAGAAACCACTATAAAAACGAGGACCTATCCGAAAATCCTAAAGAGTAGGAAATTAAAATTATTTATTATGTTAAATCAAGCCCCAGTTCAAGAACCAACATTAGTAGGAGGATGGTCTCCGTTTCAGCCGTTAACAGCTCAAGATAAAGAGGTGTTTAGTGAAGCCTTAAATGGATTTGTTGGAGTTAGTTATACTCCAAATTCAGTTTCAACTCAAATTGTAGCAGGAACAAATTACCGTTATAAATGTACTGCTTCGATGCCTCCTTCAGAAGTAATTTGGGAAGCAGTGGTAGAGATATTTGCACCGTTAAATGGAAAACCATATATCACTGGAATAGTAAGAATCTAAATTTTATATTGTAAGGAATAGGGTCTTTTATTTTGACTCTATTCCTTTTCTTTTTTATCTCATTTATGTGTGTGCTTAACAATTTATTGTTTGTATTTTAAGAATTAAAGAACCTAATTTTCATTAGTGTTTCTCATATTTACAATTGAAATCTACTTGTTTAAACAGAAAATTATTACTGAAAGTTTTACGATTATAATAGACAAACATAGATTTTTTAGCACTAATTAAAATACTCATTATAATAAATTAAATATGGACGAATTAATTGGAACGATAAAGTTTTTTGCAGGTACTTTTGTGCCTAAAGGGTTTATGGAATGTAATGGTGCTTTATTATCAATAGCTTCTAATACCACTTTGTATTCAATACTAGGAACTACTTATGGAGGAGATGGAAGGCAAACATTTGCTTTACCAGACCTTAGAAGTAGAGTCGCAATAGGAATGGGACAAGGGCAAGGTTTATCAGACTATAATCTTGGGCAAAAAGAAGGTGATGAGTTTAATATTTTAACTTTAAATAATCTGCCAAATCATACGCATACAGCTACTTTGAATGTGAACTCGGCAAATGCTACTATGACAACCCCTATAGCTTCATCAAGTATTGCTGCTCCAGGAATTACAAGTGGAAGAGAATTTACACCTGGCTTAGGATTTAATTCGTCTAGTCCTAGTGTTGCGATGAATCCTGCTTCCATACAACTGGCTGCCGTTGGTGGTTCAACACCTGTGAATAATATACAACCTAGTTTAGCCTTGAAATACATAATTTGTGTAGATGGGTTATATCCAAGTAGGCAATAGAAATTTTTTAAAAGGTAAAGACTATAAATCTTTACCTTTTTTTGTTAAAATTCTATTTTGTCTAATTAAGTTTCGTGTAAACTGGTAAGTTTCTGATTGATATGTGATTAGGTCATTAGTTACTTAAAATATATTTTTATGTAAATATATTCTTGCTTTTTATATTGAAATATTGTTTATTTGTAATAAATAACGCATGTTTTTATAAACCTAAATTTTTTTAAGATGAAAAAAAAATACCTATTAAATTTTATTGCAATTGCTATGTCACAATTATTTTGGGCACAAACTACTGAAACATTTGAAACCGAAACGGCTGGAGGTACAAGTTTTACAGATAACGGTCAAGTCTTTAATATTACCACACAAGCTGGTGGTACTTTTGATATATATTACAATATATTACCTTATGGTTGGAATGGTACGGCTGTTGATAATTATTTTATTGATAATACAGGTAGTGGAACATTTAATGTTCCGGTTAGTTTCACTATATCTAGTGCAGGTTCAACACCTTTTAATATAAAGCAATTTTGGGTGTATTTGTCACAAAGTAACTTAACTGGGTTAGGTCAAGGAGGTAGTTTGACAGTTGTTGGTAAATTAGGTTCTAACACCAAGTTTACAGCTACTAAGAGCATAGGCTTTAATGTTAATTCACTCATCAATAATGGATATACTTTAATTGATTTTACAACCTTTGGAGGAACTGATAATTCAAATGTGAATATAGATCAATTAGTAATTAGTACTACAGGTTCATTTGCTTATTGTGCATTAGATGCAATGACATGGAAGTTCGCTACTAATTTGTCAAATAAAGATTTTGTTAAAAAGTCGGATTTTGTCATTTCTCCAAATCCAGCTAAAGATTTGTTGATGATTAACTCAGATAAAGCAGCAGAATTTCAAATTTGTAATCCATTAGGACAAGTTGTTAAAACGTTTAATGTTGATTCTGGTGCTAATAGTATCGATGTTTCAGAGATGATTGATGGTATATATTTTATTAAGTCAAAAAACAATATTTCAGAAGTTCAAAAAATTATTATCAAACATTAATTAGTATAAGTTTATAAAGATTGAGGCTGCCTTTGGGCAGCCTTTTTTGTTTTTGTTTATTCCAAGTTATGAGAAATCATTGATTTTGCCATCTTGTTACATCAATAATCCCTTTTATACCTAATTTTTTATAGACCCTTTTCTTTTGAGGTAGTTTTAAAGTGTAAAAACGCTTTATTATGGAAATCAATATCCTTAATTTCTATCTGAATACAACTGTTTTTTCAGGGATGAGTCCTTATAGATTTATAGGGGCTTTAGCTACTTTGGTCTTAGTTTGTACTTTTTTTATTCTGTCTATCCAGTTCCTTTTGCTTTAAACTTCCCTTAAGCGCATTTGTTTACAAATGGTTTCTTCTAAATGTTTTAGAACAATAGGTTTTGTAATAAAATCGTCCATGCCACTGGCTATCGCTTTTGTTTTATCTTCGTCAAAGGCACTAGCTGTTACCGCTATAATGGGAATGTTTTTTGATTTGTATTTTGTGTGTGCATGTATTGTTTTAGTAGCTTCAAATCCATCCATTTCAGGCATGTGTAAATCCATGAAAATCATATTGTACTCGTTTTGTTCGAATAGCGATACAGCCTCTTTTCCGTTATTTGCAATATCCGAAGGAATATCAAGTTTGTCCAAAAGTTTTCTTAGTACTTTTTGATTGATTAAATTGTCTTCAACTATCAATGCTTTATGAACCCTAAGGTCAATAGTTGTATTGGATTTGTTATTCTCAATAGGTATTGCTGATAAGTCTAATTTAAAAGGAATATCAAAGCTAAAGCTAGAGCCACCTTCTTCTAAAGCGATGATGTTTAACTTGCTTCCTCCCATAAGTGATATTAGCTGGTTTGAAATAGTTAATCCAAGTCCTGTGCCTCCATATTTACGGGTTGTCGATAAATCGGCTTGCTCAAAGGCTAGAAGAAGTTGCTCTGTTTTTTCGACATCAATTCCAATTCCAGAATCCATAACCTTAAAATTCAAGTGTTGAATGTTTTCATTCTGTTTGAGCAGACTTACCTCAAGTTTAACATCTCCTTCATGGGTAAATTTGATAGCATTGTCCAATAAATTTATCAAGATTTGTTGAAGTCGCAAGTTGTCACAAAGAATTGTGTTGGTAATATTGCTATCATAATTAAAGTTTAAACAGATGTTTTTGTCTTTTATTCTGTAGTCAAACAAGCGAATTAATTTAGACAATTCTTTTTCTAGGTGAATTGGGTATTCTTCTAATTTCATTTTGCCTGCTTCCATTTTTGAATGGTCCAGAATCATATTGACTATTCCTAACAGATGATCGGCACTATGTTCTGCAATTTCGATATACTCAGACTGTTCTGCATTCAACGGACTAGTTTTTAGAATGTTTAACATGCCCATCACACCATTCAAAGGCGAGCGAATTTCATGACTCATATTAGCTAAGAATTGCGTTTTGAATTTGGCGGTATTCGTTGCTATTTCGGTATTTTTTTCTAAGGAATGAACATTCTTAGATAACTTTTCTTTTAAAATAGTGTAACTATTCAATAAATAATCTACTTCTTTAATAGAGGATTTGTGTATGACTGAAGGGACTTTGTTTTTAAAATCAGAAAGGATAAAATTGGAAATATCCATGGAGAGTTCTTTTATGTCTTTTGTGAAATATTTGGATAAGTAAATACACAAAAACAAAGCAATGAAAATCATTAATAGGGTTTGACCTATTTGAAAGTAAAATAAGTTTTCTTTTAAATTGTTAATTCTGTTTTCATTATGATTGATTATTTGAGTTAGCAAGTCTTCAATCGCTTCGTTTGTTTTATTTATTTTACCATTTAACCCTTGTTTTTCAGTTTCTCCAAGTTGGCTACTTAGGGTTACTAAGTTGTCAAAGTAGCGTTTGTACTCAAGAAGTGCTTGTCTGGTAGTGCTGTCAATTTCGTCAGAAATGATGGTGTTATCGTATAAGTTGGAAAACTTTTGGATATAGGCTTTTTCTGAGCGCAATAAATAGTCTTTTTCGTGGCGGCGAAATTGTAAAATAGTGGCCCTTGGGAGTAATTCTTTTTCTTCTAAAAAATGCGCTCTATTTCGCATTTTACCTTCAATTCCGTAATCTTTAAAACCGCGTATTAGTGCAATTTTTTTATATTGATTGATGACAGTTATTAATGTGTCGATTCTATTCGAAAGAGCCGACATAAGTTTGTGATTGATTTCGATATCAAGCTCTTTTGACTCTTTAAAAATGGCATCAACAGCTGTTCTTTGTTTTTTTAAATTCGAGATATACTGATCTAAGTCTTTCTGGCTGTGATTTATGTAGAAATATTTTTCCTTATAACCGTATAATAAAAACGTTTGAAACCGTTTGGTATTTGTGCTGATATCTTGTGATACGCGATAGGATTTATAGCTAAAGTCGTTGAGATGGTCAATTTTACGATCTATAGTAAGGTAAAATAAAAACCAAATGGCGATTAAAATGATGATTAATGAAAAGGATAAGAAGATTTGGATTCTAAAATCACGTAGGTTAGGGAGTGAAAATTTCAATTGCTGTAAATTTGGGTACGCAAACAAAATTAGGGTCTTGGGGGAGAAAATAGATTAACAAAACCCGAAGAAAAGGTTAATTAATTGTGTCTTTTTATAGTAGGAATAGCTTGAGGTGCTGGCATAAAAAAAGGAAAACTTAATTTTCCTTTTTTTATATGCTAGCATTTTGTGTCTAATAATCGCCACGTCTCTTAAACCGAGGATCATCGCGTTTGATGAATTCAGTTTTTCTTTTGGTAGGTTCTATTTTTGGCAAACTGGCTTCTTCTGTTTTACTCGATGGTTCAATCAGGGCGTTAAGTTCTTTGATTTCGGCATCAGTCAAGTCACGGTAGCGTCCTACGGGAACATCAAGGGAAATATTAATGATTCGTATGCGTTTTAAAGCTGTTACTTCATATCCTAAATATTCACACATGCGACGGATTTGACGGTTCAAACCTTGAGTTAAAATAATTTTGAAAATGTATTTCGAGATTTGTTCCACCTTACATTTACGAGTGACAGTATCCAAAATAGGAACTCCATTTCCCATGCGTTCAATAAAGCGATCCGTAATGGGTTTGTTAACTGTAACCGTGTATTCTTTTTCGTGATTGTTTCTAGCACGAAGAATTTTATTGACAATATCACCGTCATTGGTCATAAAAATCAACCCTTCACTGGCTTTGTCTAATCGGCCAATAGGAAAAATACGTTTCGGATAATTGATGTAATCAACAATGTTGTTATTTACATCTAAATTGGTAGTACATTCAATGCCTACAGGTTTGTAAAAAGCTAGATAAACAGGCTTCTCGCGGCTTTCACGGATTAATTTGCCATCAATGCGAACTTCGTCTGTGGGAGCTACTTTCGTCCCCAATTCAGGTACAAGTCCATTAATCGTAACACGACCTTGCTCGATGTATTTGTCTGCTTCACGTCTCGAACAGAATCCTGTTTCTCCGATGAATTTATTGAGGCGCTTTAAATTTTCTTCCATAGTGCAAATTTAGCGAATTTGTTTGGCTTGTTTTTATAAAAGATAAAGAAAACTTAGCGTTGAAATGGGACGCGGATGACAAAGATAGATTATTCGCTTTGTGTTTAGATGCCGTATAAATCGAAGATTTACACGAATTTTATTTGTTTTCGTGCGATTGAAAAAAAGTGCATATTTACAATCTTCTTAGTGCCTTATCTGTATAATAACTAGTCTTCAAATAAAAAAGAATAGATTTTTTCATAAAGTTCTCCGTCATGCATTGCGTGGCCTAATCCAGAAGTTTCTATAAAAATTGCATCTTCCCATGCATTAGCTATTTTTTTGCCTTCATCAAAAAGAACTACTGTGTCATCTGTATCGTGAGCAATTAGTCCCTTAGTTTTAATTTGTGAGGCGAAATGTTTTCCTGTAAATTCCTCAAGTTCTTTTTGGAAAACACTAGTATATTTTATTTCTAAGGCTTTGGTGATAGAAGAGTTTAAACTCAATAAAGTAATGTAGTTGTTTAGTATGATTTTGAAATCACTAGGAGAGCCTAAAATCACCATTTTTTCAATGGTTGAATTAGTGTAATGTGCTTGATAATACAAACAAGTTTTTCCGCCCCAAGAATGTCCAATTAGGTGTTTTGGTTTGAATTTTTGAACAACAACATCAATAAAATCGGCGTATTTAGGTACATGAAATTCCCTACCGCTTGATAAACCATGTCCAGGAGCATCTAGAGCAATAATGGTGCTTCCTGATTTTTGTAAATAAGGTAATAGTTTTTTCCAGCGAGAAGCATTACTTTCCCAGCCGTGAACTAATAAAATAACATTTTCGTTTCCTTCCCAGGTATAAGTGACAAATTCTTGTCCTTCGTATTGAAAGGTTTTGGTGTTAGCTTTTGCTAATGTTTTTGGGAGTTTGTCTTTTTTTAATTTACCTCTTCTTGGTTCACTAAAGAGCGAATAAGCCATTTGGCTTGCCTTTTCTGGAAAAGCAAAACTCAAAAAGTTTAAATATAATCCAACAGATTTGGTAAAAAGGTAATAAAGGACTTTTGTCATAAAAAAGAAAGCCACGCTTTAGAGCGTGGCTTGTATGATTTAAAATGTAGCAAATAAATTTTCCATTTTTTCTTTTTCTTCTTCAGCTAATGAGCTGTCAACCAAAATTCTTCCAGAGTGTTCATCAGTGATGATTTTCTTTCTTGAAGCAATTTCAACTTGTGTTTGTGGTGGAATAGTAAAGAAAGAACCTGCCGAAGCTCCTCTTTCGATAGAAACTACTGCTAAACCATTACGTACACTTGAGCGGATTCTGTCGTATGCGGCTAAAAGTCTGTTTTCGATTTTCCCTCTGAATTCTTCAGATTTTTCAATTAAGAATTCTTCTTCTTTCGCTGTTTCAGCAAGGATAGCGTTTAGTTCAGATTTTTTATGTTTTAAGTGGTTTGATTTCAAATCTAATTTTTCTTTAGATTCAGAAATTACCGCTTTTTTATGCTCAATTGAAGCTTTCATTTCTTTAATTTGCTTTTCAGCCAATTGAATTTCTAGCTCTTGAAATTCTACTTCTTTAGTTAAAGAGTTGAATTCTCTGTTGTTACGAACCGTTTCTTGTTGTTTCGTGTATTTTTTTATAGCTTCTTTATGCTCGTCAATAGCATTTTTCTTAGCTTTAATTTGATCTTCAATAACTTCAAGATCGCTTTTTAATTTTTCAGAACGTGTAGTTAAGCCTTCTACTTCATCTTCTAAATCTTCAACTTCTAAAGGAAGTTCTCCTCTTACGTTTCTAATTTCGTCAATTCTAGAGTCAATTAATTGTAAATCGTAAATTGCTCTTAACTTTTCCTCAACGCTTAATTCTTTGATATTCGTCATGTTCTATATGTACTTAACTGGATTTGTATTTTCTTGAGATAAAATAATTGCAAAATTAAGGATTTTTTTTCTAAGAAAATCAACAATATAATTTTTTGTATAACGTTCTGATTCAAAATGTCCAATATCTGCCAAAATAAGTTGATTTTCGGCTTCATAAAATTGATGATACTTTAAATCAGCAGTCAAAAAAGCATCTGCTCCCGCTTGAATGGCATTTTTTATAGCATAACTTCCAGAACCTCCTAAGACCGCTACTTTTTTTATTTCTTTCCCTAGAAAAGCCGAATGCCGAATACCTTCTGCTTGAATTTTGTCTTTAACCAAATGTAAAAACGCTTTTTCTTCCATTGGAGTTTCGAGTTCGCCAATCATTCCTAAACCAATATTTTGGTGTTGGTTCTGTAAATTGATTATTTCATAAGCCACTTCTTCATATGCATGATTTTTGAAAA
The DNA here is from genome assembly GCF_034119845.1 of Flavobacterium sp. NG2. NCBI lineage: Bacteria > Pseudomonadati > Bacteroidota > Flavobacteriia > Flavobacteriales > Flavobacteriaceae > Flavobacterium > Flavobacterium sp. NG2. The sequence goes on from NZ_CP139420.1 coordinate 1,744,822, forward strand.
GGGCTTTTAATATTTTATTTTCTAAGTGTTTTTCATAAGTCACTTCGATTTTGATTTCATTGGCTTCAACAAATTCAAATCGACCACCTATAGAAGGATTGCTGTATTCATTACCCATATAAGTTCCCATTCCTTTCGAACTGAAACTGCAATTTTCGTAATTTCCAATATTTCCTGCGCCAGCTTCAAATAATCCTTTTCTAACCTTAACTACGTTTTCGGGGATGGTATAAGTGACTAATTTGCGAATATAATGTTGTTTTGGAATTAATATTTTGCAATTTTTAAGACCTAGTGCATCACAAAATATTTTATTAACTCCTTGTTGATGGTTGTCCAAAGCGGTGTGTACAGCATAAATGGCAATATCATTTTTGATAGCTTTTAATATAGAACGCTCAACATAATTTTTGCCAGTGATTTTTTTAATGCCCGAAAAAAGGATAGGGTGGAAGCATACGACCAAATTACAGTTTTTAGCAATAGCTTCTTCAATGACGTTTTCAAGTGCATCGTGACAAACTAGAACACCAGTGGCTTCGTCTTCTTGATTGCCTACTAATAAGCCTACGTTGTCAAAATCTTCAGCATAGCCCAAAGGCGCCATTTCTTCAAGTACGGAAAGGATTTCTTTTATTTTCACAGTTTTTGGTTTAAAGTTTTTGTGTCGGAATCTAATTAACGAGAGGTATTAGTTCAAAGATAATTTATTCTATTTTTGTAAAATGAAATTTATTAGAAAATTTTTATTCCCATTCGCCATAATATATGGTTTAGTGACAGCTATTCGTAATTTTCTTTTTGATAAAGGAATTTTAAAATCGACTTCGTTTGATTTGCCTGTTATTGCTGTTGGGAACTTAAGCGTGGGCGGTACAGGGAAAACGCCCCAAATTGAATATTTAGTTCGAATGCTTTCCAGCAAATATAAAGTAGCCACGCTGAGTCGCGGTTACAAACGTCAATCTGAAGGTTTTGTTTTGGCTGGAGCCAATGATAATGCACTTACTTTAGGAGACGAACCTTTTCAGTACCATCAGAAATTCCCAAATATCCAAGTGGCAGTTGATGCAAATCGAACTAATGGAATCCAACAATTACTTACCAAAGTAAATCCAGAAGTAATTCTGCTAGATGACGCCTACCAACATCGAAAAGTAAAAGCGGGATTGTATGTTTTACTTACGGCTTATGGCGATTTGTATGCTGATGATTTTATGTTACCTGTGGGGAATTTGCGTGAATTAAGAAGCGGAGCTGCAAGAGCCAAAATTATTGTGGTGACCAAATGCCCTACGAATCTTTCCATTGAAGAACAAAATACAATAGCTAAAAAGTTAAAATTAAATTCAAGTCAAACTTTGTTTTTTAGTACCATCGCTTATGATGAAACGGTTTATTCTAACAATGGTGAGTTATTAGTCAGTGAGATTTTAAACACTGAAAAAATACTTTTAGCAGGAATTGCAAAACCAAAACCGTTTTTTGATTTCTTAAAAAACGAAAAGGACCTTTGCTTAACTTATCCTGATCATCATCATTTTTCGGATAAAGATTTAGAAGAAATCCAAACAAAAGCCAAGGGTAAAATTATCATTACCACCGAAAAAGATTATGTACGCTTGAAAGACAGTGTGCTGAAAAATCAATTGTATTATTTGCCAATCAAAAGTCAGTTATTAGGAAATGAAATGCTATTTGAAAAACTGATTTTTAGGTTTGTAAACACAGATTGCACAGATTAACACAGATTTTTTTATTTCACAGAGATTCACAAAGTTTATACACAGAGCTACGCAAAGTAAGTCTTAGTGCCTTAGCGTCTTAGCGGTATAAAAAAAGCAGTGAACTTAGTGCCTTCTTAGTGTGTTTTGAGTTGAAACCTTTTGTTTCACAGAGATTCACAAAGTTTATACACAGAGCTACTCAAAGTAAATCTTAGTGCCTTAGCGTCTTAGCGGTAAAAATACTTAGTGCCTTTGCGTCTTAGCGGTAAAAAAAAACTTAGTGAGCTTAGCGCCTTCTTAGTGTCCTTTGTGGTTAAACCTCCTTCGAAGTAAATAAAATCAAATCGATTATTCGAGACGAATATCCAATTTCGTTATCATACCAACCAACAACCTTTACCATTTTATCAATGACAGATGTCAATTGAGCGTCAAACAAACAAGAGTTAGGGTTTCCTAAAATATCAACCGAAACAATTGGGTCTTCTGTATAGTCTAAGATTCCTTTGAGGTTTGTTTGAGCAGCCTTTTCAAATGCTGCATTAATTTCCTCAATGGTTACGGTTCGTTTTACGTTGAAAGTTATATCGGTCAAAGAACCATCAGGCACGGGAACACGAATACCACAACCTCCTAATTTATGGTCTAAATCTGGGAAGATTTTCGTCAAGGCTTTGGCAGCACCTGTTGTGGTAGGGACAATAGATTGACTTGCTCCACGGGCACGACGCAAATCTCTGTGCGGTTGATCGTGTAAACTTTGGTCCGTAGTGTAGGAGTGAATTGTCGTGATGTAGGCTTGCTCAATTCCGCATAACTCATTGATGACTTTAATCATCGGAGCAGCGTTGTTAGTCGTACAACTCGCATTCGATATGATCGTTTCAGTACCATCAAGAATATGTTCGTTGACACCTAAAACCACGGTTTTGATATTTTCAACTTCGGCAGGAGCGGAGAGAATTACTTTTTTGGCTCCAGCCAAAATATGTGCATTGATGTCGTCAAAGGTTTTGTATTTCCCTGTCGATTCTATAACATAATCGAGGTTCAGGGATTTCCAATCTAGATTAGCTATGTTTTTTTCGTGGAAAAATAAGTAATGATTATCATCGACCAAGATTCCTTTGTCGTCCGCTTTTACAATATTAGGCAAAACACCGTGAATACTATCGTATTTAAGCAAATGTGCCATTGTTTTGGTATCAGCAATGTCGTTGATGGCAACAACTTCGATGGTAGGATGGTTCAAAAGCAATCGGAAAAGATTTCGTCCTATTCTTCCAAAACCATTTATGGCAATGCGTATTTTCAATTGTGTAGGTTTAAGCGGTTAATTGTTTAACCGATTAATCGATTAACCGATTAACCGAATAAATTGTTTTACAAAATATGTTTCTGTGCCTTATATGAAGAACGAACTAACGGTCCGCTTTCCACATGACGGAAACCTAATTCTAATCCGTAGGCTTCGTATTTAGCGAATTGTTCTGGAGTGATAAATTCTTTAACGGGTAAATGTTTTTTACTTGGTTGTAAGTATTGACCAATAGTAACTACATCCACATTTGCAGCGCGAAGGTCACGCATAGTTTGGTACACTTCTTCTTCTTGTTCGCCTAGACCCAACATGATTCCTGATTTGGTTCTGTTAATTCCCTTTTCTTTTAGGTAACGCAAAACTTCAAGACTTCGGTCATATTTTGCTTGGATACGTACTTCACGAGTCAAGCGGCGTACAGTTTCCATGTTGTGAGATACTACTTCTGGATTGGCTTCCACGATACGGTCAATGTTTCTTTCGATACCTTGAAAGTCTGGAATTAATGTTTCCAAAGTGGTGTTTGGGTTCATTCTACGAATGGCTTTAACGGTTTCAATCCAAATAATTGAACCACCATCTTTCAAATCGTCTCTGTCCACACTTGTGATAACGGCATGTTTGATATTCATGATTTTGATAGAACGGGCTACTTTTTCAGGTTCGTCCCAATCTACTGTTTCAGGACGTCCTGTTTTTACACCACAAAAACCGCAGGAACGAGTACAAGTATTTCCTAAAATCATAAAGGTAGCTGTTCCTTCGCCCCAGCATTCCCCCATGTTTGGGCAACTTCCAGAAGTACAAATCGTGTTCAAGCTATATTTGTCCACCAAGCCGCGAAGCTCCGTGTATTTTTTTCCAATAGGGAGTTTTACTTTTAGCCATTTTGGTTTAGCTGTGCTCAGTTCGGCTGTGCCTCGGGTTGCAACAGGTGCAGTAGTATCTAAAACAGGTTCCATATATCAATATTCAGATTGCAAAGATAAGGAAAGCGGATTTAAAATAGGCTGTTTAAGTTTTCAAGCTTCGCCATAGATTTGTTAAAAAAAAAAGCAGCATCAAGAAGATACTGCTTTTATGATAAAAAGTTTTATCCTAATACATTTGAACCGAGATAGGTAAACTGTAAGCTGTACGCACTGCTTGCGAGTCGATGATTCCTGGCGACCATTTGGTTTTTAAGGATTTCAAAACTCGAATAGCTTCTTTTCCTAAACCATAGCCAGGGTCGTTTTTTACTTGAATATCCGTCATGCTTCCGTCTTTTTCAACGATAAAAGAGACTATAACACGAACGATTTTTTCATCATTGATTTCAGGTGTTTCAAAATTCCGACCTACATAATTGTAAAATTTTTCGATACCACCTGGGAAACTTGGTTGCTTGTCCAAAATAGCAGTTGTTACTACTTTGTCGCCATAATTTGTAACTGCAGAAGTATTGGTTCCAGTAGTAGCACCAGTGCTAGTCGTTGGGTTCAAGCCTTTGATTCCTGTTCCTTCAGAGGATATTGTCATTCTTACGGGCTCCGAGTTGACAGGAACCTCTTGAGTCGCTTGGGAAGCTTCAACAATTACAGGATGCGCCATCGATTCTATCTTTACATCTTCGGTGATGATTTGTTGAACAGGTGGTTGTGTATTCGCTTCAATAACTGGAGGCTTCTCGGTTAAATCGATTTGTACTACCTCAATAATTTCATCGAGAGGCGTTACAGGAGCGATAGTTTCTGTTGGAGAGTTATCAATAAGATGAAAACTAAGCAAGACTTTAGGGATGATAAATAAAACAGCGCAGAGCGAAAGACTTACCAAAAGTGCCATAAGCGAGGTTTTAGTTGTCTCTTGGCGCAATTTAAAAGCACCATATTCTTGGTTTCTGTTTTCGAAAACTAGATTAATCCAGTTGGTTTCGTAAATGCTTGATTTTGACATAATTCATTGGGTTTAATGGTTAGGTAAAAATCATTACATAGGCAAGACGGTGTTTTTTATTTCAACGCATTAGTAGGAAAAATATTGTTTGAGTTTTTGATTTTTTTTTAGGAGCAGAACATAGATTATTTCTAAGGAACAGTCGTCCCGCTCTACGCAATATCTTTTTTATTAGGACTGCGTTCCTCGTCCTAATAAAAAAGGATATTTTGCTGCGATCGGGGCTCATATGAATGTTTTGTAGTTTTAAGTATTGTAGGTTGCAATAAAATGGAAGTTCAGAATAGTGTTGCTTCGCCCCAGATAGTAGCGATAGCCCCGAGAATTGGGTTGCTATTTTTTACAGTCACTACAGAGCGACCACAGGAAGCTCCTGTAGTGGCTAGTAAAAAAAGCAAACTAATGGAGGGCTAAAGCGGATAGCTGGAATTGGCGCAAAATAATTCTCGATACATTTTTTTGTTCCGTTCCACTACACAAAAAAAAAAAACACTCGAATTGGCTTATATGATTAACTTATGTAAAAACTTAATTTATCGCTTATCACGAATGATTTCGGCCAGTAGTTTTTTGGCGCGAAGGAGTTTTACTTTGACGTTGCTCAAAGGTTCGTCAATAGCATTAGCAATTTCTTGGTAGCTCATTTCTTGAAAATAGCGCAACTGAATCACTTCTTGGTAATGAGGTTTGAGTTCCTTGATGTACCGCAACAACTGAGATAGATTTTGTTCAGTGATTAATTCATCTTCTGCCGAGGGTGTTGTGTCAGCAATGTTGTAGGCTTTTTGATCTTCTTTTTCGGTGATTTCGACAAAAAGGCTGGACTTATTCTTGCGCAACAAATCGATATGCACATTTTTAGCAATGGAAATCAACCAGGTGTTGAACTGGAACTCGGGGTTGTAAGAGGCAATTTTATCAAAAGCCTTCGAGAAGGTTTCGATGGTGATGTCCTCAGCAATGGTTTCGTTTTCGGTGCGCTTAATCATGAAGCCATATACCTCATTCCAGTACAGATTCAATAGGAAAGTAAAGGCTGTTTGGTCACCTTTTTTTGCTTTGTCTATTTGTGTATTTATTTCCAATTGACTGGTTTTGAGAATAGGTTGGCTATAAAGATATAGATTTGTGACAGGATAAGTGACAATTCTACAAATGGGAACCAAAATTTAATGTCGGTTTCCTTGAGTTTGCCCGCGGTGAATCCTACGACAGTCCAGGTTACAAGATAGCGCAACGCAATTAAACTAGTGACTATAATCCATTGAAATTGCAATGCGATTAATAAAATTGCGAGTATGAAAAAGAACAGTTGTGAACAATAAAAGGTTCCAAGTTGTAATTTGTCTAATGTTTTATAGTAATTAGCGGTTGCTAAATGCCTGCGTTTTTGGGTAAACCATTCGCTATAAGTGGTTTTAGGTTTCGAATAGGTAAAACTTTCAGGAGTAAAAGCAATTGTGGTGTTTTTAGAATTGGCAGCTTCGTTGATGAATAAATCATCGTCTCCAGAACGTACTTGTATATGGCTGATGAAACCGTTTACATTGAAGAATTCCTCTTTTTTGTAAGCCAAATTACGTCCTACACCCATATATGGATTTCCGGCTTTTGCCCAAGACAAATACTGCATAGCAGTGATGACGGTTTCAAAACGGATGAGTTTGTTAAGGAATGAATTGGCTAATCTTTCGTATCCACCATATCCTAAAACGATGGTTTTGTGTAAAGTGAATTGTGAACTCATTGCTGTTATCCAATCCTTAGATATTGGATAGCAGTCGGCATCGGTGAATAAGAGATAGTCTTTTTTTGCTGCTTTGATTCCGAGCGTCAAGGCGTATTTTTTATTTCCCCAAAAGGCTTCGTTGTTTTCTACTTTTACCAAACGGATATTTGAGTATTGTTTTTCAAATGCTTCAAAAACCTCTAGGGTGTCATCACTGGAAGCATCGTCTATTAAAACGATTTCAAAATCAGGATAATTTTGCTCGGCCAATAAAGGAATGAAGTTTTTAACGTTTTCTTCTTCGTTTTTAGCGCAAACAATCACCGAAATTGGAATTCTTTTAGGTGTAATTTTTTGTGGTTTTGCAAATGCAAATTTCGTAAAAACCCCTAAATAATATACCAGTTGAACAACGACGATAACGATAAAAAAGTAAAGTAATAGTATAAGCATTGGATTTTAATGAGGTTATTAAATCGAGTGCAAAGGTATGAATAGAATTAGGATTTGTAAATGATAAAATATGAATTTTAAAATAAAATTTTTATCCTTATTTTTTAGTCCTAAATGACATTAACTTCGGCTTCGATTTGGATGCCAAAAGTCTCAAAAATAGTTTGTTGAACATCTTTGGAAACCGCTAATATTTCTTGCCCTGTGGCATTTCCATAATTGACTAATACCAAGGCTTGGTTTTTGTGAATACCTGCATCGCCAAAACGTTTTCCTTTGAAACCTGCTTGTTCTATTAACCAGCCCGCTGGAACTTTTACCTCAGTAGGAGAGATGTCGTAGTACTTCATCTCAGGGAATTTTTGTTGGATTTTTTCGAAATCAACTTTTGGAACAATCGGGTTTTTAAAGAAGCTGCCGCTGTTTCCTAATTCTTTTGGGTCTGGAAGTTTGCTTCGTCTGATTGCAATCACAGCATTGCTCACATCTTTTATCGTAGGATTGGTGATGTTGTTTTTGGCTAATTCAGCACTGATATCTCCGTAAGAAGTGTTGATTTTATGATTGCGTTTGGTCAATTTAAACACCACCGAAGTGATGATGAATTGGTCTTTAACCTCGTTTTTGAATATGCTTTCTCTATAACCAAACTTACATTCGTCTTTTACAAAAGTTCGTTTTTCTTGATTATTGATGTTTATGGCATCACAAGAAATAAAGCTGTCTTTGATTTCCGCTCCGTATGCACCAATGTTTTGAACAGGAGTCGTACCTACGTTTCCAGGAATAAGCGACATATTTTCAAGTCCGCCAAAATCCTGTTCGATGGTCCATAGAACAAATTCGTGCCAGTTTTCGCCCGCTTGGCATTCGATGAAAACATGATCTTCGTTTTCCTCAATTACTTTTTTTCCTTTTAAATCGATATGAATTACCAGAGCATCGATATCTTGCGTCAACAGCATATTGCTACCACCGCCTAAAATAAATTTTTTTTCGTCTTTATGCTGTGCTAAAATCGTTTTTAATTCGTCAATAGAATGAACGGCTACAAATTGTTTGGCTTTGGCTTCAATCCCAAAAGTGTTATAGTTTTTTAATGAAAACTGCTGTAGTATTTCCATAAAAGAAAGGGCGTGTTAAAAAGTGATTTTTAAAGTTCAAAAGTAAGGATAAAAAATAAGTTGGGCTGTTTTATTTAAAAGTTTTACCACAAAGAAACGGATCAAGTCAAAAAGTTGTGGGGAAATATTAAATTTCGATATTTGTGTTTTAAATTAAATGCAAATGAAAGATTCCTTAGTTGAACTTCTCAAGTTATTGTTGCCAGAAATTATCGTTGATTATTTTGAACTTACTTCTTATGAAAAAGGTGAAGAAATTCTTCATTTATACTTAAAAGAGATTAATTCGATTCCAAAAGAATACCGTCAAAACAAATTAAGTTCAAAAGGTTTTTTTGATGAGATAACTGTTCAAGATTTTCCAATACGTGGACATCAAGTGTACCTACACATTACTCGTAGAAGATGGCTTAACGAAGATACTGGACAAGTTGTATTTAGAGATTGGAATTTAGTAGCAGACGGAACTCGGGTAACACAGGAGTTTGCGTCTTTTTTAAAAGAAATCAATAGATTCAAAGCCTAATGATTGTAATGCTATCGCCTCTTTCTATGGTGTCAAAGGCAAAAACCTACTATATCAATACAAGGATTTCTTAAGTGATTTTAAAATCTGGAATCAAAAAGCACATGCGAAACAATGGCTTATTTTTCCTGAAAACATTGGAAAACGGTTATCTATTGATGAAACCTCTCTTTCTAATGGCGAGCTTTACACCGTTTTAACAAACAAAGCTGCTAACGGTAGAAAAGGCACTATAGTAGCGATGGTTGCTGGAACAAAAGCAGAAACAGTAATTGCAATTATTGAAAAAATCCCTCTTAAACAACGAAACCTAGTTAATGAAATAACATTGGACATGGCTGGTAATATGGGATTAATTGCTAAAAAATGTTTTCCTAAAGCAATACAAGTGACCGACCGCTTTCATGTTCAAAAACTTGCCACTGAAGCTTTGCAAGAGATCAGAATTAAACACCGATGGAAAGCTATAGACCAAGAAAACGAAGCAATGGAACAAGCTAAAAGCAGCAAAACGAAGTATGAACCAAAAATATTAACCAACGGCGATACCCTCAAACAACTACTAGCTAGGAGTCGTTATTTTTTATACAAAAACAAATCAAAATGGTCTCAGAACCAAAAAGAACGTGCGGACTTATTATTCAATTTATATCCCGATATTCATAAAGCATACAATCTAACACAAGACTTACGCAATATCTTTGAAAACACAACTGATAAAATAATTGCTTTTACTAGACTGGCCAAATGGCATGAAAAAGTAAATCAATCAGGATTTAAGTCTTTCAACACAATATCTCGAACCATAACCAATCATTATCAAAACATATTAAACTATTTTGACAACAGAAGTACTAATGCTTCGGCAGAATCCTTCAATGCCAAAATAAAAGCTTTTAGGTCGCAGTTTAGAGGAGTTAGAAACATTGAGTTTTTCCTTTTTAGGCTAACTAATATTTATGCTTAATTTTTGTCGCTCCACAGGTTTTAGGATTGATCCAAAGAAACACAATAGAAGCAGGAAGATTCACTAAGTTTTTTAGAGATAATCTAACTGAAGTGTAGCTTAATAAACTTAATCTCTTAATGGTTTAATAATTTTGTAAAGTTGAAGATGTTGTGAATTAGCTGTTAGCATCAATCAATTCATGGTATTTTGACGCGATAATCTGCATGTTTTTTTCGTAATTGGCATGTTCTTCAATGAATGCTCTGTTCATGGCAACAGATTCATTGCGATGGGATTCATTTTCGAAAGCCCATAAAATGGAATCAGCCAAGGTTTTAAAGTCATTAACGGGAATTAGTTGCCCATTTTTACGATGGGTAATCCAACTTTGATTACCTTCGATATCCGAAACAATTGGGTAACAGCCTGACGCCATAGCTTCAAATAAAGAGCCTGAAACGCCTTCGGTCAATGGCATACTGATGTAGAAATTGGATTTTTGAAGCAATGCAGGCAATTCAGTATTGAGAATTCTTCCTGTAAATAATACTTTGTCGTCGATATGCAATTCGGTTGCCAAGTTTTTTAAGTTGTCCAACTGTGTGCCGTCACCAATAATCGTCAGTGAAAAATCGATTCCTTTTTGGTGAATTACGGCAAAAGCTCTTAGGATGATGTCATGCGAATAAACAGGTAAAAGCGAACGAGTAACAATCGCACAAATTTTTCTTGGATTGGCAGTATTTGTGTTTTTAAATTTTGATAAATCAATACCTTTAGGCAAGACCAAAACTTTAGTCATATCGACTTTTGCTTTAATCATAGATTCGGCCATAACAGGACCCCAAGCGTGTATCAATGTGGCATTCTTGAAAGCGTAATTCTGAATTATTTTTTTTAATGGATAATAAATCGATTTTTCGGGCCATAAATCGGTTCTTCCTTGTTGTGCAATTGCCGAAAGTTTTATTCCGCACATTACAGCTAGGAAACCATAACTGGTTGTTCGCTCGGCAATAACCATATCAGGCTGGTGTTTGCGAATTATTTTTTTGGTTTGAAGCGGAGCGAAAACATATTCCAAGATTCGGATGATTCTTCGGAACTTATTATTCGATGGTGTTTTGAGTTCCCAACTGATAATTTCGAAATTGCCAAATTCCTGAAGGCCATTCATCCAAGTGATGGCGTCAGCTCTATAGGTTTCTCCAAGGAAAAGTATTTTTCTTTTTTTCATCCTGTTATTCGTTAGTCATCAGCTGTTAATGCCCGATTCATGAACTCATTCAGCGGCTTTAATAAGATTAATTTTTTACTCATTTTTGAAACAAAATCTTTTTTAGTGATTTCCTCAATCTCAAATTTTTGAGTCAGTTCAAAGCTTTTTAATTTTAATAATTCTATAGCGGGATGTTCTTTATCATATCCTTTGGGAGGATTTTTGAGTGTGCTTTTTTCTGTTCGGCTAAAAGTACCAAATTCTTTTTTAAATGTTTTATTTTCTAAAATTGTTTCTAGGTCTTCGTGAAAGAAGGCGATTTCTTTACGTACTTTTTTTAAATCTTCTGATTCGGGAGCATAAAATCCACCAGCGATAAAACTAGCGCCTCTTTCAATATGTACATAATAGCCCGCTCGATTATTGCTTTTGTTTCCTGATGACAACCAAACGCCCATATGTGATTTGTAAGGAGATTTGTCTTTTGAAAAACGAATGTCACGATTGATTCTAAAGATGCAGTGCTTTATTTCGAGCATTTCTAAGGATGCATCCAAGGGTTTCATGGCGTCTAAAAAGTCGGAAACCAACTGGTGATAGTCTTTTTTGAAAATATCGTACCTTTTTTTATTGGCTATAAACCAATCTCTATTGTTGTTGGCTTTTAAATCGTCAAGAAATTGTAGGCTATCATTTGAAAGCATAATCAGCGTTTTATTTTAATTTTTATTGCTTTTAAAACCTTCTAAACTCCATTGCATAAATCCACCATCAAGTTCGTATATGTCAGTGAATCCTAGTTCTTTGAGTTTTTCAGCGGCTTTTTGGCTTCTTCCTCCGCTTTTGCAATATACAAAAACTGGTTTTGTTTTGTCTAATTTTTCTGCCTCACTTACAAAGCTATTTCCATTCCAATTGATATTGATGGCATCGTTGATGTGTTCGGTTTCAAATTCTTCTGGAGTTCGTACATCTAGTATTTGTGCTTGTGGTGTTGTCTCAATAGTTTTTGCAAATGTAGGAGCATCAACAATAGCGACGTTTTGTGATTGTTGTTTTTGACAGCTAAAAAGCGTGAAAAATGTGAATAAGAAGATAAGTGAGCGAAATTTCATTTTTAGTATGATTTTTGAAAAGAGATAGATACTAAGTTAAGTATTTTTTCTTTTTGTTAGGCTTGTAAATGTATTATTTGGTAGGATTGATGAGTTGATTTTACAATGGTTTCTGTTCGCTCTGGATGTGTGTCTGATATAAAAAGTTGGCCAAAGGCATCACTATTAACCATTTCAACAATTTTAGAAACCCGACTTTCATCTAATTTGTCAAAAATATCATCAAAGAGTAAAATAGGTTTTACGCCGCTTTGCTTTTTTAAGAAATCGAATTGCGCTAGTTTCAATGCAATTAAAAATGATTTTTGCTGTCCTTGAGAGCCAAATTTTTTAATAGGATGATGGTCGATTTCAAAAGATAAGTCGTCTTTATGTGTGCCGACGCTGGTGTATTGCAGTGCACGGTCTTTGTTGAGGTTTTCCTCTAGTAGGGTTTGTAAATCTTTTTCGAATAAATGACTTTCGTAAACAAGCTGTACACTTTCAGCCGAACCAGTTATGGTTTGGTGATGCGTGTTGAAAATGGGAACAAATTCTTCAATAAAAGCTTTTCTTTTCTCGAAAATGTATTGCGCAAATGTATCCAGTTGCTCGTTATAGATAGATAAAGTGTCTTTTTCAAAAACATGATTCAGGGCAAAATATTTAAGCAAAGCATTTCTTTGACTCATTGTTTTTTGATACTGAATCAATTGTTGCAAATATTTTGAGTCAAGTTGTGATATAACACTATCCATGAATTTTCGGCGTGTCTCACTTCCTTCAATAATCAAGTCTCTGTCGGCTGGTGAAATAATTACTAACGGGATAAAACCAATATGATCTGAAAATTTATCATAAGCTTTGCCGTTGCGTTTAAGGATTTTCTTTTGTCCTTTTTTCAAACTGCAAACTAATTGCTCATTGCGCTCTTCTTTAATGAATTCGGCATCAATGACAAAAAACTCCTCTCCGTGTTTGATGTTTTGGACAGCAAGGGGATTAAAATAACTTTTGCCGTAAGCGAGATGATAAATAGCATCTAAGACATTTGTTTTTCCGATACCGTTCTTCCCAACAAAGCAAATAATCTTCCCGTCAAACTCAAAATTGGCTTCTGAGAAATTTTTGTAATTGAATAAGGATATTTTTTTTAAATACATTATAAAGGCTTACTGATATTGGGATTTATTATCTTGAGTTGGCTTTTTGAAAGTGTGCGCAAATTATTGAAAATTTTTGAGATAAATTGCTTTTGAGGTTTTATCTACGTTAAATGTTTTGAAGTAACGGAAGGCTTCTAGTGATTGTAATCTTTTATTTTTTAAAATAAATATAAAAAAGGTAATTTTTTGCGTGAGTTTGAATAAAAATTTTATTTTTGCGGTTCACTAAATTAAATTTAAATGGCTACTTATAATAAAAGAGGATATAAAACACCAAAAGAAAAAGAAGTAAAAGACGTTGCAGAAGATGTAATGATTGATGAAAAAGACAGTACAACTGCTGAAGTGTTTTCTAAACTTGACGAAACTGCTTCAATTACAGAGGACTGGGTTGCTAAGAATCAAAAAATAATTATTGGTTTTGTAGGAGCTGTTGCTTTGTTTACTGTTGGTTATTTAGTATTCCAAAAGTTTATTTCTGAGCCTAAACAAAATGAAGCTGCTGACGAAATGTTTGTAGCACAACAAAATTTTGAAAAAGCAACAAATGGTATTGCAAGTGATTCCCTTTATAAATTATCATTGAACGGTTCTGAAGGTAAATTTGGTTTTATCAAGATTGCTGATGAATATTCTGGTACTGATGCTGGAAATTTAGCTAATTATTATGCCGGTATCGCTTTCTTGAACACAGGAAAATATACTGAAGCTATTGATTATTTAAGTAAATTCAAATCTGATGATATGATTTTGAGTGCTTTGGCAAAAGGAGCGATTGGTGATGCTCACTCTCAAAAAAATGAACAAGAAGATGCATTGTCATTTTATGTAAAAGCAGCAGAGACCAATAAAAATGATTTTACAACACCTCGTTTCTTGTTGAAAGCTGGAAAAACAGCTTTAGCTTTAGGGAAAAAAGAAGATGCTTTGAAATTCTTTACAGATATTAAAGATAATTATGATACAACTCCAGAAGCTGCTTCTGTTGATGTATTGATTGGAATGGCACAATAAAAGAATAAAATTTACTAGTACTAATAAATAAGTGCAATTAAGATTTAATTTTTCTTAGTTGCACTTATTTTATTAATTTTAATACTCAATTTTTAAACTGTAAACAGATACAAGATGGCAACAGAAAATAAAAATTTATCGGTTTATGATAAAAGTACACTTCCTAATGCGAAAGATTTTCGTTTTGGGGTAGTCGTTTCAGAGTGGAATGAAGAAATTACTGAAGGACTTTATAAAGGAGCTTTGGAGGCTTTTTTGGATAATGAAGTTCCTGCATCTCAGATAATTCGTTGGAATGTTCCTGGAAGTTTTGAATTGATTTACGGATGCAAAAAGATGCTTCAAACTCAAAATGTAGATGCGGTAATTGCAATAGGGTGTGTTATTCAAGGGCAAACCAAGCATTTTGATTTTGTTTGCGAAGGAGTTACTCAAGGGATTAAAGACTTAAATGTGCAAACAGATATTCCTGTTATCTTTTGTGTTTTAACAGATAATACGATGCAGCAGTCTATTGATAGAAGTGGAGGGATTCACGGAAACAAAGGAACTGAAGCAGCTATTGCAGCAATCAAGATGGCGTATATCCGTCAACAAGCTTCATTGGCACACGATTACAAAAAACAACCTTTATTAGCTTCTGGTGCTTTGCAAATTGAAGGTTCCCCTTTGAAGCTAGAAGAATAAATAATTGAATTAATTCATTTGTAAACCTATACTGTTCAAAAAAACAGTGTAGGTTTTTTTGTTTTATTTATGATTGTGGAAACGCCAAAAGCCGCTAGAAATTTATTAAATTTGCGGGGCTTAGTTATGCCCTGAAACTAATTACTGAAAACCGAATACTGAAAAAAATGTCGAGTATTATTCAATTACTTCCTGATCATGTTGCCAACCAAATTGCCGCTGGAGAAGTCGTTCAACGGCCAGCTTCAGTAGTCAAAGAGTTGCTTGAAAATGCTGTTGATGCCAAAGCTACTGATATTAAATTAATTATTAAAGATGCAGGAAAAGCATTGGTTCAAGTTATTGATAATGGTTTAGGAATGTCTGTGACAGATGCGCGATTGTGTTTTGAGCGTCATGCCACCTCCAAGATTCGTCAAGCGGAGGATTTATTTTCTTTAGGAACCAAAGGATTTCGTGGAGAGGCCTTGGCGTCTATTGCTGCAATTGCGCATGTAGAGATGAAAACCAAGCAAGATCAAGAAGAGCTAGGGACACAAATTGTTATCGAAGGGAGTAAGTTTGTTTCTCAGGAGGCAGCGGTGTTGCCTAAAGGGACATCGTTTGCGGTTAAGAATTTGTTTTTTAATATTCCGGCGCGTCGTAATTTCTTGAAATCGGATACGGTGGAATACCGTCATATTATTGATGAATTTCAGAGAGTAGCATTAGCGCATTCGAATATTCATTTTACTTTTTACCATAATGGAAGTGAAATGTTTAATTTGCCTGCTTCGACTTTAAGACAGCGAATTGTCAATATATTTTCGGGTAAAACCAATGAGAAATTGGTTCCTGTTCAAGAAGAAACCGAAATTGTAACGATTCAAGGTTTTGTCAGCAAACCTGAATTTGCTAAAAAGAGCAGGGGAGAGCAATTCTTTTTTGTGAATGACCGATTTATAAAAAGTGGTTATTTGCATCATGCTATTATGGCGGCTTATGATGGTATCTTGAAAGACGGGGCACAACCGAGTTATTTTTTATATTTGGATGTGCCGCCAAATACGATTGATATTAACATTCATCCTACTAAAACAGAAATTAAATTTGATGATGAGCATGCTTTGTATGCTATTTTAAGAGCGTCAATCAAACATAGTTTAGGGCAATTCAATATTGCGCCTGTTTTAGATTTTGATAGAGATGCAAATTTAGATACACCTTATAATTTTAAAGATTTAGAAGGGAAAACACCAACAATACAAGTTGATAGAAGTTTTAATCCGTTTTCGGATGATAAAGTTAATAAGCATTATTCGGGTGGTGGAAGTTCTAGTTCTAGTTTTAATTCAGCTTATAGAAAACCTGAGCCAGTGGCACATTGGGAAAGTTTGTATGTAGGGTTAGAACAGGATACTGAAATGGAAGAAGAAAGTGCTATTAGTTTTGAAACTGAAGAAGTAACGGGTTCTTTGTTCAATGATGAAGAAGTAGAGCAGACGGTTCAAAACACCTATCAAATTCATAAAAAATACATTGTATCACCTATCAAATCTGGAATGGTGATTGTAGATCAACAACGAGCACACCAACGTGTTTTGTATGAGCAGTTTCTAACAAATATGACGGTGCATCAAGCATCAAGTCAGCAGTTGTTGTTTCCGTTAGAATTGTATTTTTCATCAACTGAGATGGAGTTGATTGATGAACTGAAAATGTCTTTGGTTAATACTGGTTTTATTTTTGATGAAACGCATAAAGAACAAGTCGTAATTTCTGGAATTCCTGTTAATGTAGTCGAAAGCGAAGTTTCGATGCTTTTAGAACAATTAATAGGTGATTTACAAGACGGTATACCTGAAAATAGTTTTAGTCAAAACGATTCTATAGCCAAGTCGATGGCCAAGAGTTTGGCAGTAAAAACAGGAACAATATTAACAATAAAAGAACAAGAGAATTTAGTCAACGGACTTTTTGCTTGCAAAGAGCCAAATGTTTCTCCTTTTCAAAAACCAACTTTCATCACCATGCGTGTGGAGGATATAGATAAAAAATTTGCAATATGATGAATGTTACCCCAACAGTTAAGCAATTATTGATAATCAATATTTTGTTTTTTATTGGAACTCAAATAGTAGGTGAGCCGGCCTATCAATTCTTGGCTATGTTTTTTCCTGAAAATCAAAATTTTCAAGGTTGGCAAGTCATCTCCCATATGTTTATGCACGGCGGTTTGATGCATATTTTCTTTAATATGTTTGCTTTGTATTCCTTTGGTTCAGCTTTAGAACATTTTTGGGGCGGAAAGAAATTTTTATTTTTTTATATCTCATGTGGGATAGGTGCTGCTTTATTGCATACTGGAATTAATTATTATTATTTTAATGAAGCCTTAGATATTATAACGGCTAATGGTTTTACTAAATCAGAAGTATTAAACCTTTTAAATCAAGGGAAAATCAATACACTTTGGCAAGAGGTGTTAACGGTTTCTCAATTTCAGAATTTCACTAGTGCCTTTGGAGGTGTGGTTGTAGGGGCATCAGGAGCTATTTATGGTGTTGTAGTCGCTTTTGCCTATATGTTTCCAAATGCAGAATTATCTCTGTTATTTTTGCCAGTACCGATAAAAGCTAAATATTTTGTGCCGGGAATTTTAGCGATTGATTTATTTTTAGGATTAAAAGGTCAGTCTATTTTTGGTGCAGGAAGCACTGGGATTGCGCATTTTGCTCATTTAGGTGGTGCTATTACTGGATTTTTGATGATGTGGTTTTGGAAGAAAAATCAATTTAATGATAATCGTTGGAACTAGTTTTTAGAAATTAATTCAAAAAGCATGAATATATTAGATGATTTAAAATTGCAATATAAATTAGGTGGAGTTACCAATAGGTTAATCTACTGGAACGTGGGTTGTTTTTTAATTTCACTTGTTTTTTTCTATCAATTTCAAGCGGGGCAATTTAATTATCCGTTTTGGCTAGCGCTTAATACGGATGCCTCCCAATTTTTGATTGCGCCATGGACTTTTTTATCATATGCTTTTTTTCATGATGGGTTTATGCACTTGCTGTTTAATATGATTGTTTTAAATTTTTCTAGTCATTTATTCTTGACCTATTTTACCCAAAAACAGCTTTTGGGGTTGTATTTTTTGGGGGCTATTTTTGCGGGTGTTGTTTTTGTATTCACTTATTATTTAATGAATATTAGTACTGGAATAGTAGGTGCTTCTGCGGCAATTATGGCTGTTTTAATGGCCGTCACAACTTATCAGCCCTTGATGAATGTACGTTTGTTATTGATAGGAAATGTCAAGCTATGGCACATCACTGCGGTGATTTTGATTTTGGACTTGATGCAGTTTCGTTTAAGTAATACTGGTGGCCATATTTCGCATTTATCAGGAGCATTTTTTGGTTTCGTTTTTATTAAGTTGCTACAAAACGGTGTTGACTTAAGTAAACTGGTTTCGGCTTTTATCGATTTTTTTGTAAATCTGTTCAATAAATCGAATAAAACTCCGTTTAAAAAGGTGCATAAGAATTACTCTAAGCCAGCAGAAAAAAGGGCCTCTAGAATAGTAACGAAAGACAAGTCGCAACAACAGATTGATGAGATTTTAGATAAAATTAGTCAGTCGGGTTATGATAGTTTAACTAAAGAGGAAAAAGAGTTTTTATTCAAGGTTGGAAAATGATTTTGTTTAGCTTTTTGGAGTTAGGTCAATCACCTTTAACTACGAAATTTAAACTTTAAATATAAAAAAATGAAAAAACTTTCGTGGTTTAATAGGGGAATGTTTTTTTTAAATATCGTATTGACAGTTGTCACCTTTATCGCTTACATTTTGCCTTTTTTGGCGCCTAAAATGTTTCCGATATTGTCTGTATTGACGCTTTTTATGCCTGTATTTTTTATTTTAAATGGCTTGTTTTTCTTGTATTGGGCCATACAGTTTAAAAAGCGAATGGTGCTTTCGGGTTTGGTACTGTTAATGGGAATTACATTTATCAATAAGTTTTACAAATTTTCAACTAAAGAGTATCCGGATGACGAAAAGGATTTTGTTGTGATGAGTTATAATGTACGCTTGTTGAATCTTTTTAAATGGTTGGATAAAACTTATGTGCCACAAGATATATTGGCTTTCATTAATGATAAAAACCCAAATATTCTATGTATTCAAGAGTATTCGCATTCAGCACATATTGATTTAAAAGTGTATCCTCATAAATATATTGTTATGACGGGTAATAAAATTAAAACTGGTCAGGCGATTTTTTCTAAATTTCCAATTATCGATCAGGGGAATATTGTGTTTCCTAACTCTAATAATAATGTGATATTTGCTGATATAAAAAAAGGGAAGGATATTATTCGTGTCTATAATATGCATTTGCAATCCATTAAAATTTCGCCAGATGTAAATGAGATTTCTGAAAATATAGATGCAATGAATCAAGGGAAATCTCAAATGATGCTTTTTAGAATTAGTAAAGCCTTTAAACAACAACAAGAGCAAGCTGAAATTTTAAAGGAGCACAAAAGAGAGTGTAAATACCCTATGATTATTTGTGGGGATATGAATAACAGTGCTTTTTCTTATGTGTATCGAAATATCAAAGGCAATTTAAAAGATAGCTTTGAAGAAGCTGGATTAGGTTTTGGACAAACCTATAAATTCCGTTATTATCCAGCTCGAATTGACTACATCTTTGTTGATAATAGTATGGTGGTAAAGAAATTTGAGAGTTTCTCAGACTTTGAAAACTCAGATCATTATCCTATTATGGCAAAATTATCTTTGGATTAGTCTCCGACTACGGTATTATTAGTGTTTGATTCTTTAAGTAATCAATCGTAAATTTTCCTTCATTAAATAATAAGTCCAAAATACTTAGGTTATTGATAAATCCAAATTTGTCATCAAATACCTGAGGGTAAGGCTCGAATATGGAAGTGTCTTTTTTTCCATTTGCCAAAAAGCGATAATCTTTTGTAGTGTTTAAATCGACTTCATGGAAATATTCAGTCGTTATGGTGTAGTCTAATTTTAATCGAAGGCATTTGGTTAAAATGTCAAAAGTTTCGAAGTTTAAATCCATCAAAAATTTGTGTTTTTTTTCAAATATAGGTTGGATATCATCTTCGAAATATTCAAAAAAAGGAGAGCTTCGATAAGCCGCTTCCAGTGATTTGAAGTGTTGTTTTTGCCAATCAAATTCGGGTTCGATTTGAATGTCTTTGGTTTTTTGTCTTTTTTGTTTCGAATGCTTAATCGGAATGTTTAATAGCTGAATTCCGTTTGGACTATAGATATACGTACGATTTCTATTGGTTTGTTTTTGAAAGTTATCTTCTACTTCAAATACAATTTTTTCCGCCTGAATCATCGCAGCAAATTGGCTAATCGAAGGGAAGTAAGTAGGGTGAAGTAGGGTGTTCATTTTGTTTTAAGTTTCAATTTTTAATTTTCAAGTTTCAGGTGTCACGTTTTGCAAACCTGAAACTTTAAACATTTTTTATATTAATCTTCTTGATTCGCTTTTCTTTTGTTCCAAAAATGTTCTCCAACAAAATACAAGGCTAGGAAAATTAGAAAATATCTAAAATACGATTGAGGTTGTCCTTCACCACTTACAGTCGTGAAAACTCTGTCCCAACGTACTTTGTTGATGCCTTTGCCGTTAGTATCCCAACTCATCCAGATAAAAATAGGTTTCCCTACAATATGATTTTCTGGCGTATATCCAAAATAACGTGCGTCTAGTGAATTATGACGATTGTCCCCCATCATCCAATAATAATCTTGTTTAAAAGTATATGATGTAGCAATTTGACCATTAATTTTGATAAGATCACCATTGATTTTTAAGTCATTATTTTCATATTCTTGAATGATTGTTTTGTAAAAAGGTAATGTTTTTTTGTCAATAGTGACAGTTGCTCCTTTTTTAGGTATGTAAATTGGACCGAAGTTATCAACATTCCATTTATTTGTAGTAGAAGGTTTTCCGTCCTTAAAGTCTGGAAAAATACCATCTTCATTTTCAACACTAATTCTTCTTTCAATTGATGCAATTCTTGAATCAGTTTTTAGTTTTTCGTACTTTTCTTTCGTAAGGTTTCCGTAAAATAATGATTTTGAAAAGGTTAAATTTAATTTATTAAATAAATTTTGATTAATTGCTCCAGTTACAACTGACTTTAAGCTATCTCTACTTGCTTCTTCAAATTTGTAAACATTGATTAATTCATTTTTTACTTCAGGTCTATCCCATATTTGATTACTTATTTCGAATAAATCATAAGATTCGGAAATTTGATAGTCAATTTTAATATCATCGGATAAACCTTCTTTTAATTTGATTTTGTAAAAAAATTGGGGTTTAGCTCTTTCTGGTAGTTGAAGTTTTTTACCATTAATATACACATCTCCATTTTTAATTTCTAATGAATCACCAGCAATACCAACACAACGCTTGACATAATTTGTTTTTTTGTCAATTGGTTTTTCGTATCGTTTATCTGCAGATTTGTACATATTAAACAAAGTATCCGTTGGCCAATTAAAAACAACAATGTCGTTATTTTTAATTTTTTCAAAACCAGGTAATCTAAAGTAAGGTAATTGAGGCCAAGAACAATAAGACTTTATGTTTATAACTGGAATTGTGTCGTGGACCATTGGAGCAGCAATAGTAGTCATTGGGGTTCTTGCACCATAATTATATTTGCTCACAAATAAAAAATCTCCTATTAGTAGTGATTTTTCTAAAGATGAAGTTGGAATAGTATAGGGTTGAATGAAATAAGTATGGACTAATGTTGCTACAATAATAGCAAAAAGGAGTGAACTTACCGTATCAGCAGTTTTGTTTGCTGGAGTAAGTTTTCTGTCTGCAACATACTCTAATTTTTGAGTGTAATTAATGTAGTATATGTATAAACCAAAAGTAAGAATGACTAATAATGTGTCCGTCGTTGTGCATCTTCTAAAACTTCTTATCGTTTCGACCAATATTACAGGAAACATAATCAGGTTAATGATGGGGATAAATAACAAGATTGTCCACCAAGTAGGACGACCAATAATTTTCATTAAAATAATGGCATTGTAAACAGGTATTGCTGCTTCCCATTTTTTTCTTCCAGTTGCTTCATATAGTTTCCATGTTCCTAAAAAATGAACTATTTGAATAATAAGGAAAAGTACAAACCAATTATTTAGTGTCATTACCCTTTAAATTATATGATTAGTATTTGCTGCTAAGCAGATTTTCATGCTTTTATATCTTTTTTTTGCTAAGCTATTCAGTTGCTATAAGTCCTGTTTTAGTTAGTTTGTTTTGAAAGTTATCTTCT
Organism: Flavobacterium sp. NG2; assembly: GCF_034119845.1. NCBI lineage: Bacteria > Pseudomonadati > Bacteroidota > Flavobacteriia > Flavobacteriales > Flavobacteriaceae > Flavobacterium > Flavobacterium sp. NG2. The sequence goes on from NZ_CP139420.1 coordinate 1,767,122, forward strand.
ACTTCAAATACAATTTTTTCCGCCTGAATCATCGCTGCAAATTGGCTAATCGAAGGGAAGTAAGTAGGGTGAAGTAGGGTGTTCATTTTGTTTCAAGTTTCAAGTTTCAGGTGTCCCGTTTTGTAAATTTGAAACCTGAAACTTTAAACATTTTTTATATTAATCTTCTTGATTCGCTTTTCTTTTGTTCCAAAAATGTTCTCCAACAAAATACAAGGCTAGGAAAATTAGAAAATATCTAAAATACGATTGAGGTTGTCCTTCGCCACTTACAGTCGTGAAAACTCTGTCCCAACGTACTTTGTTGATGCCTTTGCCGTTAGTGTCCCAACTCATCCAGATAAAAATAGGTTTCCCTACAATATGATCTTCAGGTACAAAGCCCCAATAACGACTGTCTTCAGAGTTATGACGGTTATCACCCATCATCCAGTAGTAGTTTTGCTTAAACGTGTAACTGTTAACTACTTTGCCATTGATTCTGATTTCTTTTCCAGTGACTTTTAAGTCGTTTTTGTTACCGTTTTCGTCTGTTTCGTAATCAGTGATAATTCTTTGGTAGAATGGTAATGTTGCAAGGTTTAAGTCAACAGTTTTACCTTGTTCAGGAATATAAATAGGGCCATAGTTATCTCTATTCCATTTACCAATATGCGGAAAGATACCTTCCTCAGGACCTCTCATGATTTCTTGCTTTACAGCAGTAATTCCAGGTACATTTCTTAATCTCTCTGCACCAGCAGCTGTTAGGGCTCTAAAGTATAAAGTATCGCGTAAATTCTCGTCTTTGAATCCTGCTCCGTCCGTGATATCTAATTCTTTTACTAAGGATTGAAAATCAATAGGAGTTTTGCCGTCCAAGGCAACTGCATAAGAAAATTGAGGTTTTGCGCGTTCTGGTAATTGTAATACCTTTCCATCAATGTATACGATACCGTCTTTAATAGAAAGACTGTCTCCAGCTATACCAACACATCTTTTTACATAGTTTGATTTTTTATCAATAGGTTTGATAACCCCAGGTCTTCCTTTGGGTTCAAAAAAGTAATGTACAGTATCTACGGGCCAGTTGAAAACAACGATATCTGTTCTGTTTATTTTTTCAATTGCAGGTAAACGTAAATAAGGAAGTTGTGGCCAACTTAAATATGATTTTCTTTTGGTTGTGGGAATGGAGTCATGAACCATTGGTAAGGCTACTGTAGTCATTGGAACTCGAGCTCCATAATTGGCTTTACTAACAAATAAGAAATCTCCAATCAATAATGATTTCTCCAACGAAGATGTTGGAATCGTATAAGGCTGAATAAAGTAAGTGTGTACTAAGGTTGCTACAATAATAGCAAATAGTAAAGAGCTTATAGTGTCAGCTGTTTTGTTTTCAGGAGTAAGTTTTCTGTCTGTAACATGGTGTAATTCCTGAGTGTAATTGATATAGTAGATATATAGTCCACAAGTGATTATTCCTAAAAAAGTATCTAAAGAGGAGCGTTTTCCAAAACTTCTTAAGGTTTCAACCCAAATTACAGGAAACATAATCAGGTTGATGATAGGAATGAAAAGCAGAAGAGTCCACCATGTAGGACGACTGATAATTTTCATCAATACGATAGCATTGTACACAGGAATGGCAGCTTCCCATTTTTTTCTTCCTGCCGCTTCATACAGTTTCCATGTTCCTAAAAAATGAACTATTTGAATAAGAAGGAAAAATACAAACCATTGATATAGTGTCATAACTCTTTTTGATTAGTGGTTGATTACGTTTTTTAGTTACTGGATGTTTAATACATCTCTCATACTGAAAATCCCTTGTTTTCCTGCTAGCCATTCGGCAGCAACAACTGCGCCAAGAGCAAAACCTTCACGATTGTGGGCAGTATGTTTAATTTCGATACTATCGATACCAGAGTCATAGGTCACTGTATGCGTTCCTGGAACTTCTCCAGTACGTACTGCTTCAATATGAATCTCTGTTTGTTTAGCATTTTCAAGAGTCCAGTTAGTGTAATTGCTATTTTCTATTACTCCTTGAGCTAATGAAATAGCAGTACCACTAGGAGCGTCCAATTTATGGATATGGTGAATTTCTTCCATGGTTACGTTGTAGCCATCGATTTTAGCCATCATTTTAGCTAAATATTCATTTAGTCCAAAAAACAAGTTTACTCCTAAGCTAAAGTTAGAGCTTGAAATAAAACCGCCATTTTTTTCTTTACAAAGTGCTATCATTTCGTCATAACGGTCAAGCCATCCTGTAGTTCCTGAAACCACTGGTACATTAGCGTGGAAGCAACTAGAGATGTTGTCAACAGCAGCCATTGGGACACTAAAATCAATAGCGACATCAGCAGTTGAAAGTCCTTCGTAGGTGTTGAATTCGTCTTTTTTCAAAACAATTTCGTGGCCTCTTTCTAGAGCAATTCGTTCAATTACTTGACCCATTTTTCCGTATCCTAAAAGTGCTATTTTCATCTGTTATTTTTTATAAATTAAAAATATAAGTGTGGTTATATTTATTGTGTTTCTTTAAAAGCTGTAATTAATGGTAAGTCCCAAATTAGTTTTGGCATTCAAATCATTTTGGTATAGCGATGGCTTTAACGATAAATTTTCGTCGACATTGAATTGGAGTAATGCTGCATCAACATTAGCGTCAATGATATTTAGAACATAAAAACCAACCATAAATAGTGAAGATAAATCACGATTACGTTGGTAGAATTTTTGAGCGCTAATCAATCGGCTGTCGTCTAGATAACTGTATTTGTCATCTGTGAAGCCTTCTAGTCTTCGTTTATAAGCATCCCGAAACGAATTGTATTTTTTTTGACTGTCCAAGTAAAAGTAAAGACTTGTTCCTATGGCGCCATATACTAAAGGAATTTTCCAGTATTTTTTGTTGTAAGCTTGTCCTAGTCCTGGCAATACAGCCGAATAAAAGGCTGCTTTTGCAGGTGTCAAAGGATCAATATCGTTTGATTTTATTTTATCTTGGGAAGTGGTAGTTGTTTCTGTTTTTTTTTGTGCAAAAACAAATGAAGTTCCCATTATAAAAAGGAGTAGGTATATGGAAATTGATTTATTCACTATCCTTTAATTAATTCCACAATTCGTTTAAAATCTTCTTCTGATTTAAATGGAATTGTTATTTTTCCTTTTCCATTGCCCGCCACTTTTACGTCAACTAGATTGCCAAAGTAGTTGGTAAACGCTCGTTTTTGTTCTTCGTTTATTTCAAAAGAGGAAGCTTTGGCTTTGGTTGCTGGTTTTGGTTTTAAGCTTTCATGATAATTTTTTACCAAAGTTTCTGTGTCGCGTACCGAAAGATTTTGGCTTACAATTTTTTGGTAGATATCCGTTTGAACGTCTAAGTCTTCAATATTGATGATGGCACGACCATGACCCATGCTAATAAATCCATCTCTTATTCCGGTTTGGATAATTGGATCTAGTTTCAAAAGTCTTAAATAGTTTGCAATTGTAGAACGTTTTTTTCCTACTCGATCACTCATTTGTTCTTGCGTCAACTGGATTTCATCAATCAAACGTTGGTATGAAAGTGCAATCTCAATTGGATCTAAATCGTGACGCTGAATATTCTCTACCAATGCCATTACTAATGATTCATTATCATCAGCAATACGGATGTAAGCGGGAATAGTAGATAATCCCACAAGTGTCGAAGCACGAAGACGTCTTTCTCCAGAGATTAATTGGTATTTATTAAAATCTAATTTACGAACGGTAATCGGTTGGATAACCCCAAGTTCTTTTATCGATACTGCAAGTTCTTTTAAAGCTTCTTCGTTGAAATTGCTTCTGGGTTGAAACGGATTTATTTCAATAGCATCAATTTCTAACTCAATGATATTTCCAACGACTTTGTCAGCATTTTTGTCATTTGCCGATTTAATATCGTTTTCAGGATCTTTGAGTAGGGCAGATAAACCTCTTCCTAAGGCTTGTTTTTTTATTGCTTTTGCCATAAAATTTAGTTGCTATTTTTCTTAATTACTTCTTCGGCAAGGTGTAAATAATTAGTAGCACCTTTACTTGTTGCGTCATAGTTGATAATGCTTTCACCAAAACTTGGTGCTTCGCTCAACTTTACATTTCGTTGAATAATTGTTTCAAAAACCATGTCGTTAAAGTGTTTTTGAACTTCTTCGACAACTTGGTTAGATAATCTTAATCTTGAATCGTACATCGTTAGTAATAAACCTTCGATATCTAAGTCAGGATTGTGTATTTTTTGGATACTTTTAATTGTATTCAATAATTTACCTAGTCCTTCTAAAGCAAAATATTCGCACTGAATAGGGATAATCACTGAATCTGCAGCTGTTAGTGCATTCAATGTTAAAAGCCCTAGAGAAGGAGCACAGTCAATAATGATGTAATCATAGTTGTCTTTGATGTCTTCTAATGCTTTTTTAAGCATATATTCTCTGTTTTCTTTGTCTACCAATTCGATTTCGATGGCAACAAGGTCAATATGTGCAGGAATTACATCCACATTAGGAGCAGTACAACTAATGATAGCTTCGGATGGGATGTGACTGTGTTCAAGAATTTGGTAAGTACCAATTTCTACAGTTTCGACATCAATTCCTAACCCAGAACTAGCATTAGCTTGAGGGTCAGCATCAATTAATAAAACTTTTTTCTCTAAAACGCCTAAGGATGCTGCAAGGTTTACTGATGTTGTAGTTTTTCCAACGCCTCCTTTTTGATTAGCAATCGCAATGATTTTGCCCATTTATATAGTGTAAATTTTGAACGGTAAAAATACAATTATTTATGGTTTCTAAAAATCTAATTTGTTAACATTTGTTAATGCTTGATTAAGTTTGATTTGGCTAGAATTATTAATGAGGATTAAGGTTTTAGAAGGCGTAATTGTTGGGGTTAAATAAATGGAGAAATAAAAAATCGCAGCTTTTATTTAAAAAGTTTGTTTGAATGTAAAAAAGATGTATCTTTGCAGCCGCGTTACGGGGTGTAGCGTAGCCCGGTTATCGCGCCTGCTTTGGGAGCAGGAGGCCGCAGGTTCGAATCCTGCCACCCCGACCAAGAATCCTTTCTGTTTTTCAGGAAGGATTTTTTTGTTTAGGGCAAGTTTTTGTAGTAATCCCCGATAAATCGACTTTTTTGATGTATATCAAAAAAAAATCCTTAAACTACTTTTTTAAAGTGAGTTTAAGGATTTATGTTGTGACCTCGACTGGATTCAAACCAGTAACCTCTTGAGCCGTAATCAAGTGCGCTATTCAGTTGCGCCACGAGGCCTTTTTTGTTGCTAAACATTCAATTAGTTGGTATTAACTAATAAGTTGTTTGCGGGTGCAAATATAAGTATAAATGTGTAATTTGCAAGCCTAAAATAAAATTAAAATCAAAAAAAATGGCAATTAAGAATTATATACGTGATATTCAGGATTTTCCAAAAGAAGGAATACTGTTTAAAGACATCACTCCATTGTTGTTAGATCCAAAAGCGACTAAAGAATGCTTGCGAATTTTAGTAGATTCACTAGAAGGGCAACAGATAGATAAGGTAGTAGGAGCCGAAAGCCGTGGTTTTTTATTCGGAATGTTGTTAGCCCAAGAATTGAATGCAGGTTTTGTCCCTGTACGAAAACCAAATAAATTGCCTGCTGATACAATTTCGGTTTCTTATGATTTGGAATATGGCACAGATACTTTAGAAATTCACAAAGACGCTATTCAAAAAGGCGATAAGGTATTGATACACGACGATGTTTTGGCAACAGGAGGAACAGCAAAAGCAGTATGTGAATTGGTAGAAAAATTGGGAGGCGAAATTGTGCAACTCAATTTCTTAATGGAAATAAGCTTTCTTAATGGAAAAGAAAAGTTTGAAGGTAAAAAGGTATTCTCAGCGTTGAGTTATTAATCTAATGCTCGAGTAGTGATGTAATAGCGATACGCAATAATTGCCAACTGCCATTTTTTGGCTTTGGCCAAATCCAACTTTTGCTTGCTAAAGCTAGGAAGGATGATTTTGTTTATTTTGGCTAATATTGGAAACATCTTTTTCTCAAAGGTATTGATTTTTAATTCAACATAAAAACCCTTTGAAGTTCGAATCATAAACATTTCATTAGTTGTATCGTTAATATGGTACAGTACATTTATGCAAGATAGAGATTCATTTCTATTTTTAATCTCTGGCCAATTTTATTTATAGGTTTGAACCTATTGAAAATGTTCTAATTGTGCATTTACAACTATTTACACTATTTTTGCATTCAAAATTTATGAAGCTTTCCATTTATTTTCAAATTCAATTCGCAAACAACCGTTTGAATTTATAAGAGACAAAATGAATTATTTTAATTTACATACCCATACTTTTACGAATCAACTTGAGGTTTTAGAGCTAGTAAATCAATATCCTCAGGAATTTGATTCAAGTTTGACATCGTATTCGATTGGAATTCATCCTTTGTTTATTGATCAAGGGCGATTAGAAAGTGATTTTCAAATTCTAGAAAAGATGGTATCCTTGCCTGAATGTTTGGCAATAGGAGAATGTGGATTAGATAAACGTAGTGAAACATCTTTTGAACAGCAATTGGAGGTACTTGAGAGGCAATTACTGATAGCCGAAAAACATCAGAAACCTGTTGTTATACATTGTGTATTGGCTTTTCAGGAATTGGTTCAGTTAAAAGCAAAATTACAAATCACTACTCCAATAATAATTCATGGGTTTTCCAAAAAAGAACAGTTAGCCAAACAACTTATAGATAATGGATTTTATCTGTCATTTGGTAAAAATTTATTGAAAAATCCTGATTTAAAAACGGTGTTTTTAAGTACTCCAAATACTAAATATTTCCTTGAAACGGATATGATTGATGAAGGGATACAGGAAGTGTATGCTTTGGCAGCAAAATATAAAGAAGTTACTGTAACTGAAATACAAAATCAAGTGAATCATAATTTTCAAACCGTTTTCAAGCGAAGTTAAAACCTGAAACCTGAAACCTGAAACCTGAAACTTGAAACTTGAAACAAAATTAAACCTAAAACAAAAAATATGGCAGAGTGGACCGAAAGAGCGGAGCTTTTATTTGAAAAGGAAGGATTAGAAAAATTACAAAAAGCCCATGTATTAGTGGTTGGGCTAGGAGGTGTAGGTTCCTTTGCTGCGGAGTTTTTGGCTAGAGCCGGTGTAGGGAGTATGACTATTGTAGATGGTGATGTTGTAGATATTACAAATATTAACCGCCAACTTCCAGCGTTACACTCAACTGTAGGACAGCCTAAAATTGATATTGTTGGAAATCGATTGATGGATATTAATCCAGAATTAAATCTAATACGCATCAAAGAATTTCTCTCTCCTGATAGAGCTTATGAATTAGTTTCTAAGGAGTACGATTATGTTTTGGATTGTATTGATAGTGTTACTCCGAAGCTTAATTTAATCATGGCTGCTAGACGCAAAAAAGTAAGAGTTATTTCGAGTATGGGAGCTGGAGGTAAAATGGATGCTTCAAAAGTTAAGGTTGCCGATATCAGTAAAACTGAAAATTGTCATTTGGCAAAAACCATTCGAAAAAGATTAAAAAAAGAGAAAATAAATAAAGTAAAAGTAGTTTTTTCGACTGAAATTCAAAAAGAATCGAGTCTACGAATGACTGATGGTTCTAATTTTAAAAAATCATTTTATGGAACTAATAGTTATATGCCAGGTTTATTTGGTTTATACGCTGCTGAAACCGTAATCCGATTTTTACTTAAATAATTTGCCGTTTAGTTGACGGTTAATAACTTATATACAATGATAAAAACAGTAATTTTTGATATGGACGGCGTAATTGTAGATACAGAACCTGTACACCGTTATGCTTATTTTCAACATTATAAAGAACTTGGAATTGATGTGACAGAGGAACTGTACACTACTTTTACAGGACTGTCGACTCGTAACACCTATCAGAAATTAAAAGATAGATTTGCTTTGAATGGGGAAGTAGAGGATTATATTTTGAGAAAAAGAGCTTTGTTTAATGATGCTTTCGATACCAAAGAAGATTTACAATTGTTAGATGGAGTCGAAAATTTAATTAAGGATTTTCATCAAAACGGAATGCAATTAATTTTGGCTTCTTCGGCTTCCAAAGTCACAATAGAACGCGTTTTTACTCGTTTTAATTTGCATCCTTATTTTACTCACATTGTTAGTGGTGAAGATTTTCCACAATCAAAACCAGATCCGGCCATTTTTTTACACGCTGCTTCATTGTCGGTTGCGCCAAAAGAAAATTGTATCGTAATTGAGGATAGTACAAATGGAGTTAAAGCAGCAAAAGCAGCTGGAATCTATTGTGTTGGTTATAATAGCATACATTCTAAAGATCAAAATTTAGAATTAGCAGATAAAATCATTAGTCATTTTGACGAATTGAATTTTACCGCTGTAGCAGAATTTTAAGTTGGCTTTAGACTTTAATTAACAATTAAGGGATTTTGATTTTGTACTTTTGAATAAATAATAACGAAACAAATTATGAAAAATATAGTAATTATAATTGCACTAGTATTTTCACAACTAGCTGTTGAAGCACAAGTTAGAATTCCACAACAAAGTCCAAAGGCTACAATCAACCAAACAGTAGGATTAACAGAGGTTGAAATTGTTTATTCAAGGCCCTCTGCTCGCGATAGAATTGTATATGGAAATTTGGTTCCTTTTGGGAAATTATGGAGAACTGGAGCCAATGAAAATACCTTAATTTCATTTAGTGATGATGTTGTAATTGCTGGTAAAACCTTGAAAAAAGGGAAGTACGCTTTATTTACAATTCCAAATATTCAGAACTGGGAGTTAATCTTTTACAAAACCACAGACAATTGGGGAACTCCAAAAGTTTTTGATGAAGCTAATGTAGCTTTGCGAACAAATGCAAAGGAAATAGCTGTACCAAATGCTGTCGAAACTTTTACAATTGGGATTAATGGATTAGATTCTAATGGTGCTAATCTTGAAATTTCTTGGGAACATTCAATGGTTTCTTTACGATTTGAAGTTCCTACACATAAAAGCACGATGGCAAGTATCGAAAAAGTACTTTCAGGGCCTAAAGGAGCTGATTATTATGCAGCAGCGCAATATTTTTATCAATCTAACGGCGACAGTATTAAAGCAGCAGACTATATTGAAAAGGCGTTAGAGCTAACTCCTGAGAAACCGTTCTTTTACTTGCGCTTAAAATCATTGATTCAGGCTAGAAATGGCGACAAAAAAGGTGCTATTGAAACAGCTAAATTGTCAATGAATGCTGCTGAAATTGCAGGAAATCAAGATTACGTGAAATTAAATAAAGATAGTATTAATGAATGGAGTAGATAATTCATTTCGTTCTTTAAAAACTTAAAATCCCGTTTCAAATCAAAGAATCGGGATTTTTTTTGTACCAAATCCTTTTTTCTTTTTAAAATTTTTGGAGCAGAAGTTCCCGCATTTTCAGGAAAGCAGAGTTCCTGCTGTCCGCTATATCTTGTGGCGGCATAAATGCCCGCCGCCACAAGGATGCCGCTTCCATCAGGGCTCATGAATGACAATAGGATTTATTGGTCATAAATTAAGTTTAAAACGAAGCACTTTATTCATCTCCCGTTATTAAAAAAAAACACAGATTAAAAGGGTTAATCTGTGCTAATCCTTTTAATCTGTGGCTAATTTTAAAAAAAAAAACAATAATCTTTTAGGTTTAAAATCTTCTTACCAAATCCTTGAACTTTCAGGATCATAGTGGTTTATTCTTTTGTCTCTATTTCTTCTTTTTTACGAAAGAATAGCCCTTGTATAATAATAGATAATAGTATCGTAAGCATAGCTCCAATGAAATTCAGCCATAAATATCCTAAAGTTTCTTTTCCGCTTGGATAAATACTATTGGTAAAATAATAAATAACAAAAATCGTCAACTGACTGATTACAGCACTATAGAAAATGGCTTCTGATTTTACATATTTCACATAAAAACCAACCAAGAATATCCCTAAAACTGTACCATAGAAAATCGATCCAATGATGTTAACCAACTGAATAAGGTTTTCGAATAAAGTTCCAATACAAGCAAAAAGGATAGCAACAATTCCCCATAATAAGGTGAAGAACTTAGTAGCGTTCAAATAATGCTTTTCGGTTCTTTCTTCTTTTTGATTACGTTTATAAATGTCAATGGCACTCGTTGAGGCCAAGGCATTAAGCCCTGAAGCAGTCGAAGACATAGCCGCTGAGATAATAACAGCAAGCAATAAGCCAATCAAACCTTTGGGCAGATAATTCAATATAAAGTGGAAAAACACATAGTCTTTGTCGTTTGTTTCACTATTGCTGTCGGCTTTCAGAATAATCTCTTTGGCTTTGTCTCTTAAATCTTTTTCTTTTAAGGATAGCGCGACTAACTCTTTTCGAAGGATTGGATTGTCAAAATCTTGATTCAACTGGTCTATATACAATAGATTGATAACTTTTTTGTCTTCAGATAAAGTTTCTAGGTCTTTTTCTAAGGCATGGTATTCTGATTTATAGGCAGATTTTTCAATCGTAATTTTGTTATTCGGGTTGAAATTCAGAGGCACTGGATTGAACTGGAAAAAGACAAATACCATGGCGCCTGTTAATAGAATAAAAAATTGCATCGGAACTTTTAGAATTCCATTCATAATCAATCCCATCTGACTTTCCCGAACGGATTTACCTGAAAGATAACGTCCTACTTGTGATTGGTCTGTCCCAAAATAGGCTAGCGCCAAGAAAAAACCACCAGTAATACCACTCCAAAAGGTATATTTGTCCTCAGGGTCAGTAGAAAAGCTAACAATGTTCATCTTTGAATTTGCTCCTGCAATATGTAGGGCATTGCTAAAAGTCATATCATTAGGTAAAAAGCGAAGAATCAGGAAAAATGTAATAAACATCCCAGACATAATCACAAACATTTGTTGTTTCTGCGTTACGTTTACCGCTTTTGTTCCTCCTGAAAAGGTGTAAATGATGACCAATATTCCTATCACAATATTCATATAGGTCAAATTCCAGCCTAACAGTGCCGATAAAATAATGGCTGGAGCATAAATTGTCAATCCTGTTCCTAAGCCTCTTTGAAACAAGAATAGTAAGGCCGCAAGTGAACGGGTTTTTAAATCAAATCGTTTTTCAAGGTATTCGTAAGCTGTATAAACTTTGTATTTATGGTAGATAGGAATAAAGGTCAACGAAATTACAATCATGGCGATAGGCAATCCGAAATAGAATTGTAGAAATCCCATTCCGTCATGGTACGCTTGACCTGGAGTGGATAGAAATGTAATCGCGCTAGCTTGAGTTGCCATCACAGATAATCCAACGGTATGCCAAGGTGTTTCGTTACCGCCCAAAATAAAATCTTGAACATTTTTACTCCCTTTGGTTTTCCAAGCGCCATAAATAACGATGAATAAGAGCGTAACAATAAGTATAATCCAATCAAATAGTTGCATCCTTATGAGTATAATTTCATTATTAAATAAAAAATAGAGATATAAATTGCATTAGCAACTAAAACCCAAGTATACTTTTTTTCCCATTTAGGCTTTTTTTTAACTTCCATGTTTGTTGTTTATTAAGGTTTAGATAGAGCAAAATCTCTAATTTACTATAAAATATAACTTTTCTAATTTGTGAAATTTGTATCTCCTCTTTTGATTATTTTAAGGTTTGTTTTGGACTGTTTCAATGGCATTATTTTGTAACGATATAATATTTGACATTAAGCGATACGCACCTGAAACGCCTTCGGGTAATTCCCTAAAAAAACTCAAGCCTGTATAAATATAATAACCTTTACCGTAGGAAGCTACTAATAAGCTACCATTCTTCGGACTCTCGTCAGCATCATTCGATGAAAGGATTGGGGTAAAAGCAGGGTCATATTCATTAGGATAATACAATCCTTGTTCTTGTGTCCATCCTTTAAAATCATTTGCTGTAATTTTGTTTGGATAATTTAAAATAGCATGATTGGGGCTTAGAAAACGAACTTCCGCATCCTGTTCCGTTACTCTGTCGCTAGAAATTGTCAATGGATATGGGGCTAATTGGACACCTGCTAATAGGCTAGGGGTGTTATATTGTACCAACATGGTTTTTCCTTCTTTTACAAAATTGAATAGTATTTGTTGTTTACCAACTAAATCCTCGACCACGTTATAGGCGCGAATTCCAGTGATAATTACATCAAAAGGTCTTAGGTTCTCTGTACTGATTTCTTCAGGTTTGAGGAGGATAACATCATAGCCCATTTGGAGAAGACTTTCGGGTATAGCATCACCAGCTCCCATAATGTATCCAATTTTTTGTGGTCCAATTTTTAAGTCTAATTTTAAAAACTTGGCTGTGGCCGATTTCAAAACTTGTTGTTTGGTAATATGAGGGTAGTCAATCGTAATTTGTTCGCTGCTATATTGTTTGTTATTGAGTTGAACAATGCTTTTTGCGTATACTTCGGAGTTTTCAAGTGGAGGGGTTACGTCAAAATAAAATATTTTCTCAGCACCCTTTTTCTTGATGTCAAAAGCAATGTTTTTTGGACTTACTAACCAGTTTTCTGGAAGTTCTAATTTTAAAATTCCATTTATTTCTTCTATTCCAGATTTTACTTTTACAGCAATGGTTTTACTTTTTTGACTGTTAAAAAGTGAAACATTGTTGAGGATACTGGTTGTTACTTCGGGTGTGATATCTAGAAATTGATACATCTCACCTTTAACGGGACTATTTTGCTTAAAAACAATCGTACGTTCAATCGGAATTTCGAAACCATTTATTTTTATGTTAAAACCAATTTTTGTTTCACGAATAACATCAGGTATTCCAATGATTTGTTGATTTGAAACGGTATACATTCCAGTACTCCCAGATTCTTTAAGCCAATAAGGTTGGGTGTAATCGATGTCTTTGGGTAGTTGAATCTCAAGTTCGATTTTATTGATTTGATTGTTTGCTAATACTTTGTTTTGGGGTATAGTGGTTTTGTTTGGCAAAGTAGTTAAGCTGATTAGTTCCATCGAAGTTGTACTTCTATTAGTGGCCTCAATTTTTACTTTTAAAAGGCTTCCAGGAGTTACTTCTTGTTGACTTGAAACTGCTTCGAGATATAAACCGGCGCAATTTAAAATACAGTTTTTAATATCTTCTGATTTAATCGTTTTCCAATGGGAATCATCCAATGATTGAAGCATTTGGTATACTTTGATTAAATGAGGCACGCTTGCTGATGGATTATTGAAATTATATTCAGCAATAATTTTTGATAGTAATTCCCCAATAGGTTTTCCTCCTTTTACTCTGTTCCAGCTAGTATCAATTCCTTCAAATATATTGGATTTGTCTTTTAAAGGAGCTCCATTAATTTGTTCTAAATATTCGGTTTCATCACCTCGACTTCCTGTAGTTCCAAAGCCTTGTGATTGATGACAGCTTCGGCTTAAAGCAGCAATTTCTTGGTTGGAGTTGCCTAAAGTTGTATAATATACGCCAGTGTTTAATGCGGAAAAAGAAGATTTGTCGGCAGCATTAAATTTTTCTTGGCTACCGTAAAACCAGTATGAAGGATTGAAAAATTGTCTTTTGACTTGCCAAGGTTGCACATATTGTAATTGTTCAGGAAAAACCGTTGTGGAATTAGAAAGGTTAAAGCTTTCGACACTTAAGATAGCCGAAGCCGAGTGGTGCCCGTGTGTATTTCCAGAAGTGCGGTGATCAAATCGATTAATAATCACATCCGGTTGAAATTTACGAATAGTCCAAATAACATCTGCTAATACTTGATTTTTGTCCCAAATTTGAAGTGTTTCTTTAGGTGTTTTGGAGTAGCCAAAATCATTGGCACGTGAGAAAAACTGTTCGCCACCATCTATTTTACGGGCTTCTATCAATTCTTGCGTCCGAATTACGCCCAATAGCTCTCTTAATTCGGGACCAATTAAATTTTGTCCGCCATCACCTCTTGTTAACGAAAGGTAAGCAGTTCTTGCCTTTTTTTCATTGGAAAAATAGGAAATCAATTTTGTGTTTTCATCGTCGGGATGTGCTGCAATATAAAGGACAGAGCCTAGGAAATTAAGCTTTTGAATTTGGTTGTAGATTTCTGCTGAATTTGGTTTTTGAGGTTGTTGTCCCCATGAAAATTGGAGTACAAAGAGTAACAATATAAGAGGTGTTGTTCTGTTTTTATACATCTTTTGTAACGTTATTTTGCAATGAATTCAAATGTAATGATTAAATATTTTAAGGACTATTTTTTCAAATTTTCTTAACAAAAAAAAGAGCACCTTAGATGCTCTTTTATTCACTAACCTATTTAAAACCAAATTTGATTAGTGTTTCCCTTTATGTTTTTTATAATGTTTGTCGTAGTGTTTGTAATCATGTTTGTCATAATGATGATCTCTGTCTACATAAACCACACGTTGTGGTGCTCTGTGATTACTGTAATATTCGTAAGGACGACTTCCTCTGTATCCATTTAAGGCAACTCTATGGCAAGCATCTACATTGACGTTTCTGTATTGAGTTGGTAAATATCTTGATCTTACCCAGTTGTTTCCAGAAAAATATACAAATAAGGACGCTCTGTTGTCGTAATAAGCATGTACATCTGGGATATAGTAAAAATCAACAGCTGCGTTAACATGTGCAGGATGCCAAGCTGTACGAGTTCCTATATTTAAATTAACAGATACTTGCGCTTGCATTGAACTTGATACAGCAAATAAAATTCCGATGGCTAATAGTTTAATTGTTTTCATGATTTCTATACTTTAAATATTTCTTTTTAATAATTGTTTTAATTCTGTTATCTAGAATCCAACAACTGTGCCAAAACATTTTTGTGTGTTGATTATGAAATGTACTTTGTTTTGAAGAAATGCTTGTAATTTATTGAAAATCAGGTATTTTTAAGATGTAAAAAAGAATAATTAATTTTATGAAATTCTGATTTCAAATGTAAATGGTGTTTAAAAACAGGGGTAAATATTGTTTAAGAATTCCATTTAGAACTTTTTAAGACCTAATTTTTCCTAAGAAAAAGTATGTTGTTTTATAAAAAGAAGTAAATTGTAGTTTTACGCATCCAAATCAAGACCAAATGTATTCCTTAAAAGTTCAATATTAGGATTGATTTCAAGTAATCTATTGTAGCGGTCTTGGTCATTTAAGCTTCTTTTGTTTTCCATTTTTTCATTTACAATTACTTCTACAGTAATATCGTGATTGTGTAAATGACCACGCAAATGCCCTAAAAGGCCAATTTTTTCACTTTCAAAATCTAATTTAGAACCTTCATTTGGTAGTTCGATGGTGATTTGAGTGCCATTAAGTTTGGGGTCATTAATCAATAGAAGTGATTCCATGATTTTATATCCTTTATCCCCTAATTTTTTAGCATATTTATTCCACTGAATTAACATTTCAGTTTCAGTAAAGGATTCCGTTGGTAAATGGGTAGTAGGTCTAACAACAGGTTTTGAAGTTTCTAATAGCGCTTTTTTAGCTCGAATACTGGCTAATGAAAAAGCAGAAACATTTCCACCATCAAAATTGGGAGTTTCTTTTTTTACAGCGATTTCAGGAGTTACTTCAGCTGTAACAGCTGGAGTTTGAGTTACTGTTTTTATTGGCTCAACCGCTTTTGCAGTTGAATGATCCGCTATAGAGTAGTCTTTTTTTCTAAAATAAGTAGGTGGAATTATGAAAGACTCAACTTTTTTTTTTCTCCATCAAAAGTGATAGAGGCTAATTGCATCAAACAAAGTTCAACTAACAATCGTTGGTTTTGACTCAATTTGTATTTTAAATCACATTCATTTGCAATAGCAATACCTTTCAATAAAAAATCTTGGTCGGCTTTTTGTGCTTGAATTCCGTACATTTTTTGCGCCTGTTCACCAGCTTCTAATAAGGTTAGTGTTGCAGGTGTTTTGCTAACTAATAAGTCTCTAAAATGACTTGCTAATCCAGATACAAAATGGTGTGCATCAAATCCTTTAGCTAAGATGTCATTAAAAGCAATTAGTAATTCAGGGATTTTATTATCAAGTAATAAATCTGTAATTTGGATGTATGTTTCGTAATCTAAAACATTCAAATTCTCCGTTACGGCTTGACGTGTTAGGTTGGTTCCACAGTAGGAAACCACACGGTCAAAAATAGATAAAGCATCACGCATCGCGCCATCAGCTTTTTGAGCAATAATGTGTAAAGCATCATCTTCAAAGCTTATTCCTTGGCTTGTTGCAACTTCAGCAAGATGTTCTTTAGCGTCTTTAACGGTGATTCTTTTGAAATCAAATATTTGACAACGAGATAATATCGTTGGGATGATTTTGTGTTTTTCGGTCGTTGCCAAAATGAAAATGGCATGTTTAGGCGGTTCTTCTAATGTTTTCAGGAAAGCATTAAAAGCAGCAGAGGATAGCATATGCACCTCATCAATAATATACACCTTGTATTTACCAGTTTGTGGTGGGATGCGCACTTGGTCAATCAGGTTTCGAATGTCATCAACCGAGTTGTTTGAAGCCGCATCGAGTTCGAATACATTAAATGAGAAATCCTCATTCAAATCATCATAACCAGGTTGGTTGATTTTTCGAGCTAAAATCCTCGCACAAGTTGTTTTTCCAACTCCTCTAGGGCCAGTAAACAACAAAGCCGAAGCCAAGTGGTTGTTATCTATAGCGTTCAATAAAGTATTGGTAATGGCTTTTTGTCCTACAACATCTTTGAATGTTTGAGGACGGTATTTGCGCGCCGATACTATAAATTGTTCCATAGAATTTTGAATTCGAAAGCAAATATAGGATTTGAAAAACCAAAAAACAAGTCGAAAATTTTAATTCCAATATTAAAGCTTGGTTTCGATACGATTGGGATTTCTTAAATGCTATATTTGCTTTTTGTAATGCCTCAAATTCAATTATTATTTGAGACTGTTAAAAAAAGGTAACCATAAATTACATAAATTATCACAAATTGTTTAGCCTTTATAATTACACTATTTTTTATAATAATAGTAATTTTTAAGTCAAGCTATTGTAATTAGTGTAATTGTATTTTAGCACAATCATTAGTGCTAATTTGTGTAATTTGTGGTTAAAAAAGAAATACCTAGTTTATTTGTAGTCAAATCAAATTTCATGAAAATCTATCATTCAAAAAAGGAAGCATTAAGCAACGAATTAAAAGCATTAAATAAAAAATACAACTCGGTAAGTTTGTTGCGTTTGGTGGTTATTCTGTTGTTTGGTTTTTCATTTTACTATTATATTCAAAACAGTGAATTGCTTTTTGCGGGTTTGGCATTTGTCTTTTTCGTTGGATTTATCGGTTTGATGCGTATGCATTCTAAGTTGGCTTTCGAAAGAAGAATCAAAGAAGCATTGTTGAAAATCAATGCCGATGAAATTGATTATCTCGAAAATAACAAACTCCCTTTCGAAAACGGAATAGAATTTAATGATTTTAATCATCCTTATGCGTATGATTTGGATATTTTTGGAGAACATTCTTTGTTTCAAAACCTCAATAGAACGGCGACTTTTATTGGTAAAAAAACCTTGGCACAGCAATTAGTAAAAGTTTCCAGTCCTGAAGTTATTTTGCAAAATCAGGCAGCAACACAAGAGTTAAAAGATAAAATAGATTGGCGTCAAGAGTTTTCGGCTTTCGCCAAAGTGACTGAGGATACGCAATCCAGTTATAAAGCTTTATTGCAATGGAGTACTTTTAATAGTGAGTCGTTACCAAAATGGGCGGTGATTTTTTCGTATGCTAGTCCGTTGCTGTTAGTGGGTGGTATTATTGGGTATTTTGCGACTTCTAATCTGGTACTTTTAAGTAGTTTGTCTTATTTGTTTGTGTTAAATTTGATTGTTTTAGGAAAGTTTTTAAAACGAATTAAACTTGAAATTGCCAATTCTGATAACATTGATAAAGTCATTGGTCAATATGGGGTGTTATTAGAGAAAATCGAAACGGAATCATTTAATTCACCAAAATTAATTGCTTTACAGCAAAAGCTTCAATTCAAAACCGATAATGCGAGTGTTCATTTAAAACAATTGTCAGACTTGTTTTCGAAAAATGATACGATTGCGAATTTGATTACAGCCGTTTTATTCAATGGAACTTTTTTATTTAATCTTCATGTTTTGAAAAGTTTGGTTGCATGGAAAAATGAACATGCTCACGCTCTCGAAGAATGGTTGGATGTGATTGGCGAATTTGAATCCTTGAATAGCATGACGAATTTTGCCTATAATAATCCAGTATTTGTCTATCCAGTTTTAAATTCAGATTATAAAATTGATTTTGAAAACCTGAGTCATCCTTTGCTAAATTCAAAAACTAGAGTAGGAAATACGGTTTGCTTTCATCCAGAATCGTTTATGATTTTGACAGGTTCAAATATGTCTGGTAAAAGTACGTTTTTGAGAAGTTTAGGGGTTAATATGGTTTTGTCAGGAATGGGAGCTGTGGTTTGTGCTACTAAAGCTAATGTACATCCGTTGCCAGTATTGGTGTCGATGCGATTATCTGATTCATTAACAGATAGTGAATCCTATTTTTATGCTGAAATCAAGCGATTAAAGCAAATTATGAATGCACTTGAAAACCAAGCTGCATTTGTTTTGCTAGATGAAATTTTAAGAGGAACTAACTCTGATGATAAACGCAATGGAACGATAGAGGTAGTGAAGAAAATGGTTGCTAAAAAAGCCATTGGAGCTATTGCTACTCATGATATTGAAGTTTGTCTAACGACCAATGACTTTCCAACGGTTTTGACTAATAAATGCTTTGAAGTCGAAATTGTAAATGATGATTTGCATTTTGATTATAAATTAAGAGCTGGCGTTTGCCAAAATAAAAGTGCTTCTTTTTTGATGAAAAAAATGGGAGTTATTTAAGACCTACTTCTAGTTTTCTGTCAAATTGGTAGACATGGGTTAAAATTCGGTCAGTTATTGGTAAAATACAGATAACAAAAGACTTTTTTTAGTTGTTATTTTGTTAGTCAGGAAGAGTTTCTCTTCTCTTACTATTCGTTTAATACTAAAAACTATGATAATGAAAATGAAATCAGCTTTATGTGGGTTGACAATGATTTTGTCGGCATTTGGATGTTCTGCCCAAGTTAAAAAGACTCCAAAACCTAATATTCTTGTAATCTTATGTGATGATTTAGGGTATGCTGATGTTGGTTTTAATAACTCACCAGATATTATTACGCCTGAATTAGATAAATTAGCCAAAGCGGGTACGATTATGACTTCTGCTTATGTAGCACATCCTTTCTGTGGGCCTAGTAGAGCCGCTTTAATGACAGGGCGTTATCCACACCAAATAGGAGCTCCTTATAATTTAAGTGATAACGGAAGAGTAACAGATTTAGGAGTTCCAGTGAATGAGATATATATGAGTAATATGTTGCAAGGTGCAGGCTATTATACTTCTATTGTTGGAAAATGGCATTTGGGTGATAATCCACAATTTAGACCGAATAAAAGAGGCTTTGATGAGTTTTTTGGTTTCTTAGGTGGTGGTCATCGCTATTTTCCGAATCAGTATCAGCCCATATATGAAAAGCAAAAAAGTGCTGGAATGTATCCTATTAATGATTATTTGAAACCTTTGATGCATAACAATGAGGAAGTAAGTGAGACTGAATATGTAACGGATGCTTTGTCTAGAGAAGCTGTGCGTATTGTAACAGAATCAAAAAAGAAAAATAAGCCTTTCTTTATGTATTTATCTTATAATGCACCCCATGTACCTTTGGAAGCAAAAGAAGAAGATCTTAAGGTTTTTGCAAATATAAAAGACAAAGACAGACGTACGTATGCGGCTATGGTCTATGCTGTTGATAGAGGAGTAGGGGAGATTGTAAAAAGATTAAAAGAAAATGGTCAGTATGAAAATACCTTAATTGTGTTTTTTAGCGATAATGGAGGTAATTTTGATCATGGAGCTAATAATTTTCCATTGAAAGGAACTAAAGGGGATACATTTGAAGGTGGTTTCCGTGTTCCAATGTTCTTTCATTGGCCTAATAAAATTGCTGCAGGAGTACACTTTGATCATCCCGTTTCGGCTTTAGATTTATATCCTACTTTCGCTCACCTAGCAAATACAAATCCGCCAAAAGGGAAAGTATTGAATGGGAAAAATATTTGGAACGATTTAGCATCAAATACAAGTCCGCATAAAGACGAAATGATTTATTCATTACGTTACCGTGAGGGGTATTGTGATGTGGCTGCTAGAAAAGAAGATTGGAAGATTGTTCGAATGGGGAATGAGCCATGGCAGTTATTCAATATTACAAAAGATTTAGGGGAGCATAAGGATTTGTCTGGTCAATTTCCTGATAGACTAAAGGAAATGGTTGCTGAGACAAAAGAATGGACTAAAACTCACATCGCACCTTTGTGGGTGTATTCGCAAAAAGATGCTGAGTACTGGGAATCGGGAAGGTTACCTGGTTATGATGATACTTTTGAAGTAGATAAATTAAGAATGGGGCCATTGGAGTATAAAGAAATGATGGAGAAGAGAAAGTAATCATCAGTCTTAAAATAAAAATCAGGTTATTCGAGAATTATTAGTTTTCTAGAATAGCCTGATTTTTTTGGTATTAGGTCGTTTTTAACCCAAAATCCGCATTAGGATTTTATTAATTTTTTACGCAGATTTCCGCAGATTTTGTGTTGTAAAATAACCAAAAAATCTGTAAAAATCTGTTTCATCTGTGTTTTGGGTTTAAATAATTGTGATTGGTTAGGGTGATTTTAAAGAAAAAAAAAACCGCATATCCTATTGGAAATAGCGGTTTTTTTAAATATAAAAAAATGGTTGGTTAATAGCGCATTTGTTCTACAATGATATGTATTAATATTGGGTTTGCAAAATAAAACACAATAAAATATTAATTTAATATTAAATATAGGTTAAATTAACTATTTAGCATTACAGGCATAACAAGCATGGTAACTGTTTCTCCTTCTTCTAAACCGTCAATTGGGGTTAAAATACCTGCTCTGTTAGGTAATGACATTTCAAGCATAATCATGTCTGATTGTAGGTTGGTCAACATTTCGGTAAGGAAACGAGAGTTGTATCCTATTTGCATATCGTCACCTTGGTAATCACAAGTCAATCTTTCTTCTGCTTTGTTTGAGTAGTCAATATCTTCAGCAGAAACATTTAATTCGGCACCTGCGATTTTTAAGCGAATTTGGTGTGTTGTTTTGTTAGAGAAAATCGCAACACGACGTACAGAACTCAAAAATTGAGAACGGTCAATCATTAATTTATTTGGATTTTCTTTTGGAATAACGGCTTCGTAATTTGGATATTTTCCATCAATCAAACGACACATTAAGATGTAGTTGTCAAAAGAGAAGGTTGCATTTGAGTCGTTGTATTCGATTTTTACTTCAGAATCAGAAGCTGAAAGAATGTTCTTTAAGATAGTCAAAGGTTTCTTTGGCATAATAAAATCAGCTACTTCAGATGCTTTTACATCTGTACGTGCGTATTTTACTAATTTATGAGCATCGGTAGCAACAAAAATTAATCCTTCTGGAGAAAATTGGAAAAAGACTCCAGACATAACTGGACGTAAATCATCATTTCCAGCAGCAAAAATGGTTTTGCTAATTGCAGTCGCTAAAACATCAGCAGGAACTAAAGTAACTGAAGGTTCGTCTAAGTTTACTGATTTAGGGAATTCTTCTCCTGGAGCATAAGCCAATGCGTATTTTCCAGAATTAGAGCTAATCTCTATAGTGCTGTTTTCTTCTACTGTAAAAGTTAAAGGTTGTTCTGGGAATGTTTTAAGGATTTCCAAAAGTAATTTAGCTGGGACAGCAACACTTCCTACACTGGTAGAATCTATTTCTAAAGTGGCTGACATGGTTGTTTCTAAATCTGAAGCAGAAACAGTCAATTCATTGTTGTCTAATTCAAAAAGGAAGTTGTCCAAAATAGGTAACGTATTACTACTATTGATAACACTACCTAAAACTTGTAATTGTTTTAATAAGTACGAACTCGATACTATAAATTTCATCTGATATGTTTTATTTTTTGAAGTATGTATTCTGTATTTTTATTTGTAAAAGGAATACATTTTACAAATATATCGTAATCTAAATTAGTATTGAAAAATTTTTATTAACACTATTTGCTGTATTTCCTTTTTCTAATATAGGTGAAAATAAAGCCAAAAAGGCCAAGAATTACAAGGGGAAGCCCGATAGTTAGTAATTGAGTCTGGGTGTAGTTCTCATATACTTTTTCTTTATCTAATAGAGGTAAATCTAAATCCTTAGAGCGAATGTTAATAAGTCCTGTGTCGTCGAGTAAGTAATTCACGCAATTGAGCATCAAATCTTTGTTGTCATATAGATTTCCTGAACGTTGATCAAAGCCTAGTTCTACAGGCTCGTAATTTTTGTCCAACTGATTTTTGATAATATCACCATCTGAAATTACGATCATTTTGCTAGGTTTTCCAGTGCTGATAAAATCATTTTGAGTAAATGGTAGCACACGATTTTGAAATACCGATTTGAAATTGCCTTCCAATAGCACTGCTAGCGGAATATTTCCTGTGTTGATATAATGGTTGGGGCTGGTCTCCTCGGCAACGATATTCAAGTTAATTTCGGTTGGGGTGCCTATTCTTTTAGAGTATTTAGAGGATTCTAAGAGTATCGTTTTTTTGATGCCGTTTTTTAATGTGTCTATGGAATTGGCAAAATCTAATTTGATTCCGCCTAAATTTTTCACAATAGGATGTTGGCTCTCAGGGTAAACCTGAGGAGCAAATTTCCAATTGAAGTCTTGGTATTGTGTCGCACTACCTTGTTCACCAGTAGCTAGTTTAATAGGGCTTCCTAATTCGTCTTTTACTAAATCTGGATTGATGCGAAAACCATATTTAAAGAACATATCGTTCAATCCTAAATCTTTCGGGAAGGCAAGTGTTGCGCCAGCTGGATTGTATAAGCTATCCATCTCGGCTGTTACTTGGTCAATAAGCCACAAGGTTTTTCCACCGTTTGTAATGAACTGGTCTAGTACTTGTTTTTCAGCGTCAGAGAAAGTTTCGGTAGGTTTAGCGATAATGGCTAAGTCGTATTTTTTTAAGGCTTCTAGTGTGTTATTTGGACTTTTGGCAACAGAATCTAAAGTAAAAGGGCCTATGTGGTAGCTTTCTCTAATTTGCAAAAGAAATTTGGCCATCATAATTTCTTTTAGTTCTCCATTTCCTTTGATGACAGCAATTTTCTTTTGTTTCTCGTTGGAGGCTTTATTTAAGGCATCAGCAATGGAATATTCTAAATGTTGTACGGAGCCAATTACTTTTTCGGTGGTTGAAGCTCCCATGATGTTTTTTAATAGCGGGATATTGACTTCTTTGTTTTTGTAAAAGGCAATGGCCCAAGGAAAAACCATAGCCTGAGATTGTTTTCCTTTGTCGTCAACAGTGATGTTTACAGGTGTTAGTCCTTTTGAATAGAGGTTTTTGATGTTGTCTATGCTGGAGTCTTCATTCTCTAAAGGATTGATGAATTCAAAACTAATATTTTTATTATAGGCTTGAAATTCTTCTAGCAATTGTCTGGTTTCTTGCTGTAGTCGTTTGAATTCTGCAGGTAAATCTCCTTGCATGTATATTTTGATATACAAAGGTTCGGTTACTTGACTAACGATGTTTAAAGAGGTTTCGGATAGAGTGTATCGCTTGTCTTTGGTTAAATCAAATCGGTGGAAAAAGAAGTTTCCAGCTAAATTTAAAAGCAATAATAAAGCGAGTGTAAATACTAGCGGTTTTAGATTTTTGTTTTCAGTATTTGCCATTACAATTGAACGGATTTAAGTTTGTAAACGGTAAAAGAAAGAAAGGCTATAGTAAGGCTAGAAAAATACAGAACATCTCTAGTATCAATAACACCACGGCTCATACTTTTAAAATGTTCTTGCATGCCTAAAGCTGAAATAAAATTTGAAAAAACAGGACTTAAAGTAGCTAGTCCATCAAATCCGAAATAGAAAAAGAAGGATAGAAATACGGCTATAATAAAAGCGACAATTTGGTTTTCAGATAATGTTGAAGTGAAAATTCCAATGGATGAATAGCCAGCAATTAAAAACAATAGTCCAAAGTAGGAACCAATGGTACTTCCCATATCAATATTGCCTTCGGGAGATCCTAAATTTGAAATCGTATATACATAGATGAATGTTGGGATGATGGCTATTACAATTAATAAAAAAGCACCAAGAAATTTACCATTTACGATTTGCCAAATAGACAGAGGTTTGGTTAGAAGCAATTCTAGTGTGCCTTGTTTCTTTTCGTCCGAAAAGCTACGCATGGTAACGGCAGGGATTAAGAAAATTAAAATCCAAGGTGCTAAAGTGAAGAACGGACTCATATCAGCAAAACCAGTATTTAGGATGTTGTATTCTCCTTGAAATACCCATAAAAATAATCCGTTGAGAAGTAAAAAAAGAGCTATCACTAAATATCCTATGGGTGAACCAAAAAAGGATTTAATTTCTCGTAATAATATGGCTTTCATTTAATTTTTTGATATTAATTTTTAAATTGAATGGTAACAGCATCTCGGTAATTTAGCCCTAACAAACTATTGGCTGAGCCTACAGTGGAAGGGTTGCTTCTGAAAATAGCAATTTCAAGAAAACCAGCTTCGTTAAAAATGGCTAATTTTTCCCCTTCGTAATATTTGATTGGGTATTTTTCAGAAATGGCAATCGAAGAATAGCGGGGTAAAATGGTTTTAATATTTTTGGTTTTCATTACAATCTCGTAAGGACGACCTTTGGCGACTTCGATGAATTGTTTTTTCGTAATATTACTCACAACATTCCCAAAATGGTCAATATAGACTATATGTCCTCTTAATGAGTTGTTGTCTTCGGAAACCGTAGCTTTTAGTTCTGTAACTTCTTTGATAGAGTTGATTTCTTTTCCGATAACATTGAGTAATCCTCCTCTGGCAATATGACAAGCTACTTTAACAAAAACATCCAAGTCGGTAGCATCGTTAGGAAAGCGATCGTGAACATTAATGGAGACAATTTTTTGCGGAACTATCTTTTGCGAAAGCATGCTTAAAATGCCATTGTCTGCAGCTATGAAATAATGGTCGTTCCATTGCATGGCAATATGTTGGTTTTCTTTATTTAATTCTAAATCGACGCCAATGAGGTGTACTGTTCCTTTTGGGAAACTAGAATAAGCTGCGTTGATTACGTAACTGGCTTCTACAGTGTTGAATGGGTCGATGTCGTGTGAGATGTCAATAATAGTGGCTTCAGGGTATTCAGATAGTATCTTCCCTTTCAATGCACCTACAAAGTGATCTTTCAAGCCGTAATCGGTAGTAAGGGTAATTATTGACATAATTTTGTTTATAACTATTACTGGATTCTAAAACTAATTTTTATTAAATTTGAGAAACGCAAAGCTAATAATAGTAAACTCAAAAAAGCAAAAAACAAAAAACAAATTCCACTTAATTTAGGAAAGAGATTAAGATTTACTTCCTTACAGTATCAAAAAAATATAGTTGTCTCAATGTTAACTTAAAACTGCCAAATTTGAACGAAAGAATAATCGAGCTCATAGACATCGCACCAAAAGAGTTTTGGGGCGCTCAAGACACTCATCTTGAAATTATTAAAAAGTACTACCCGAAACTAAAAATTGTGGCGAGAGGCACAACGTTGAAGGCCTTTGGAGAAAAAGAAATCTTAGATGAATTTGAAAAACGATTTCAACGCCTGATGTTGCATTTTTCAAGGTATAACAATATTGACGACAATGTAATTGAGCGTGTTATTAATGGAGATGGAGAGGAAGATAAAAAAACAACCATTAATGATAAAATTTTAGTGCATGGAGTAGGGGGGAAAATGATTAAACCAATGACTCCTAATCAGCAACTATTAGTTGATACCATTAATAAAAATGACATGGTGTTTGCGGTAGGTCCAGCGGGAACAGGGAAAACCTATACTGGTGTGGCTATGGCAGTAAAAGCACTCAAAGAAAAGCAAGTAAAACGAATCATTTTAACCCGTCCAGCAGTCGAAGCAGGAGAGAATCTAGGATTTTTGCCTGGCGATATGAAGGAGAAGCTTGATCCGTATATGCAGCCGCTTTATGATGCTTTGAGAGATATGATTCCTAATGAAAAATTAGAAGATTATATTTCGAAAGGAATTATTCAAATTGCGCCATTGGCATTTATGCGGGGGCGTACCTTAGATAGTGCTTTTGTCATTTTGGATGAGGCTCAAAATACAACGCATTCTCAAATGAAAATGTTTTTGACACGTATGGGTAAAAGTGCTAAATTCATGATTACTGGAGATCCGGGACAAGTCGATTTGCCAAGAAGAACTATTTCTGGACTCAAAGAAGCATTATTGGTCTTGAAAGATATTGAAGGTATTGGAATCATTTATCTTGATGACAAGGATATTGTTAGGCATAAATTAGTTAAAAAAGTAATTGATGCATACAAATACACAGAAAACACAGATTAAATAAATATCTTTGTAAAAAGAGAAATTAATAAAGAACGACCTCATTTGGGGTCGTTCTTTATTAAAAAGAGTGATGAAATTAAATCGGATAAATTGAAAACGGTACTGATAACAGGAGCATGTGGAGGAATAGGAAAGGCAACAGCTTTGTATTTTGCAAAAAATGGCTGGAATGTGATTGCTACTATGCTATGTCTAGAAAGTGGAAAAGAATTATCAAATATAAAAGGGATTGCGTGTTATGAGCTAGATGTAACTTCGACAGAGAGTGTTGTTAATTGTAAAAAACAAATTTTAACCGAGTATCAAACAGTCGACTTGGTGATTAATAATGCGGGTGTAGGTTATAGAAGTTTTGTTGAGTTAGCCGAAGATTCTCAAATTGATGCTATTGTTGATGTAAACTGGTTGGGTGTTGTTAAGGTTTGTCGTGCTTTTATACCTGTTTTTAGAAAACAAAATAAAGGACTGTTTATCAATATTACGTCGATTGCTGGATTGGTTAATTTGCCTTTGGGGAGTTTTTATCACTCTACAAAACATGCTGTAGAGAGTTTCTCAGAATGCATGGCGTATGAGTTACGAGATTTTAATATCAGTGTGGCAACGGTACAGTTTGGGAATACACCTTCTAATTTTCAAAAAAATGTAGTCAAATCCGAAGAATCGTCTATTTCCTCCTACAATGAGTTGATGGAGAAAATTGATGCTGTTTTGGCTAAGAAAACCAAGAAAAATACCGATTTAAAGCAGTCAATTGTGGAGCAGCTGTTTGAAATAGCTCAAAATCCACCTCAGGATTTTAAAAGATATACCATTGGTTTTGATGCGAATTTTTTAAATATTATTCGAAAACGACTCGGTTACCGATTATTTGCGCGATTGATTCGGAAATCAGTGTTCTAAAAGTACTTTTTAAGAAATACATATTAGGCTTCAACTTTATTCATTTAAGGTTGGAGTTTTTTTTGTTTAAAAAAATTAAGGTTGAAAGCTAATTTCTTGATTTTAAAGGAGTAAGAATATTGTGATTGCAAAGGCAAAAGTTGTTTTTGCAATTTTTTTTGTAAATGTATGGTTACGAAAACATATGATTCGGCTAAAATTTATATATTTTTTGTTTAGTTATAATAAATTTAAGTATGTTTGCGTAAACATTAAATCGATGTTTGTAACCAAAAAACCATATTTATTGAAATGATTTACAAAAAATTAAAACAGGAGAGAGGGAATTCTCCTAATGAAAAAAAAGAGAAAGCTCTTGAGAAATCAAGGAAGCAATTGAAATGTTTGTTGCTCCTATTTTTAGTAGTATCCAATTTGAGTAAGCTAGAAGCTCAGGTTTTATTTAAAGATGATAAAAGTACTTTTGGTACTTCTGGTTATATCAGGTCGGGTATTGGGAAAAGTGAAGGTGGAGAAACGCAAGCACATTTTCAAATGCCAGGAGCATTAAATAAATACAGCTTAGGGAATCAAGCCGATACCTACGGGGAATTAGAGTTTGATTATATGTATTTTTTGAATGCTGAAAAAGACAAAACTATTGATATGGTGTGGATGTCTACTTTTTATGAAGCCTTTGGAAGTATAAAACAAATGGAATTTGATAAAGCGGCACAATTATATGTTCGTGGAAAAAATCTATTAGGCAAGGGTGAAGTTATATGGATGGGTAAAAGGTATTATGACCGAAAAGCGATTCATTTGCTAGACAAACAATGGATTAATCCAGCTCAAAATGGTTGGGGAATGGGAGTAGAAAAATTGATTCAAAAAAATACAAACGAAGATCTGAAAATTGGAGTGTGGACGTTTGATGATAAAAATGTAGTTTCTTTTAAAAATGGAGAAATATCTCGGTTAAATAATTACACTTTGGATGCCCGATGGGTAAATAAACCAATTACACCAACGACTAATTTAAATTTGGCAGTAAACTATTCGTACCGTGTCAAAAACGATGTTCTTGATTATGATGAAAAGCAAGGTTTTGGTGCTTTTGCATGGTTGGATTATGAAAAAAAGAGCATTACAAATACCACAGCTATTCTTTTTAGACAAGGAGCTACAATTTCTAAAAATCATTGGACAGGAGTAGCGGAAAGAGAAAACCCCGATAATACGGCTACGGTTTTAAATAATTTGAATACAGCCTATACATTGGAAATTAGTAATAATTTTTTGTACGATGATCTTGATCGATTTGCTGTTAACGGAGTCTTAATGGCTATCATCCGTGATTATGGTACAGATCCATATGTATATAATGCCATGAGTCCAAGTCAGAGAGATTATATTCCAGGTCGAGGAAATATGACATATTGGTTAACATCAGGAGCGAGAGGAATGTATTATTTGAATGATAATTTCAAACTAAGCCTAGAGTTTACTCATGAATACATCAAAAACGAACAGTTGGCAGTGAGTGGGAATTTAGATAAAATATCTTTTACACCTGAAATTTCATTAAAAAAAGGATTCTATTCACGTCCGGTTTTGCGTCCCTTGATTACATACGCTTTTTGGAGCAATGATTTAAAAGGGAAAATAGGAACAACTCCTACTGGTGCTCCTTTTGCAAACAAAACTTCTGGTTTTACTTACGGACTTCAATTTGAAATCTGGTGGTAAATCTGCAAACTATTAAACAACCTAATTAACTATAATTAAAAAAATTTTATTAAACACATAAATTTTTATATCATGAAAAATATATTTTCGTTAAGCGTCTTTTTTTGGATGATTATTTTAAATGCAACAGCTATGCAAGGAGGAATAAAAAAAATAACCGTTAAATCCCCTGATGGGAAAACACAGACAGAAGTTTCTATTGGGAAGAATATTTCCTATACTATTACACAAGATGGTGTACAAGTTTTGGCGCCTTCTCAACTTGCAATGACTTTATCTGATGGAATTACTTGGGGACTTGACTCTGAAATTTTAAAAAGTACAACTAAAAGTGTAAACGCTATTATTGATGCTCCTTTTTATAAAACAAAAAAAGTAAAAGATCATTACAATCAACTTTCTATCCTTTTTAAAGGAAATTGGAGTTTAGAATTTAGAGTGTATGATGATGGAGTAGCCTATCGATTTACTACTACTAAAAAAGGAAAATACAATGTAGTGAGCGAATTAGCTGAGTATAAGTTTACCAATGATGCCAATGCAACGGTTCCTTATGTGTATTCGGCGGGAGATACGGAACACCAACTTTCTCAATCTTTTGAAAATACCTATACACGTTTGAAAATTTCAGAATTAGACAAAGAACGCTTGATGTTTTTGCCTTTGAGTGTTGAGGCTCCAAAAGGAAAACGAATCACGATTACGGAAAGCGATTTGCGAAATTATCCTGGTATGTATTTTAAAACGAATGAGGTAAAAAATACAATGACTGCGTTTTTTGCGCCATTGCGTAATGATATTGAAGAGCATTCAGGGTACAACAACCTACAGGTAATTGTAAAAAGTCGTCATGATTATATTGCTACAGTTGAAAACGAGCGTAGTTTTCCTTGGCGAGCTGCAATTGTTACTCGTAATGACGTGGATTTGGCTAATACTACAATGACTTACAAGTTAGCTGCTGAAAATGAAATTGGAAATACAGATTGGATTAAACCAGGAAAAGTAGCTTGGGATTGGTGGAATAACTGGAATCTTGATGGTGTTGATTTTAAAGCTGGAATCAACAATCAAACCTATAAATATTATATTGATTTTGCTTCTAAAAACGGAATTGAATATGTGATTCTAGATGAAGGTTGGTCTGTAAACAAAGTGTATGATTTAATGCAAGTGGTGCCTGAAATTGACCTAGAGGAATTAATAGCTTATGCAAAAGAACGCAATGTAGGAATCATACTTTGGGCTGGATATTATGCTTTTGATAAAGACATGGAAAAAGTGTGTAAGCATTACAGCGAAATGGGAGTGAAAGGATTCAAAGTTGACTTCATGAATGGAGATGATCAAGAATTGGTTTATTTTAATGAGCGTGCTGCTAAAATGTGTGCCAAATATAAATTGCTAACAGATCTGCATGGTACTTATAAGCCGGCAGGTTTGCAACGTACCTATCCTAATATTTTGAATTTTGAAGGAGTGCATGGATTAGAGCAAATGAAATGGCAGCCACAAACTTGTGATCAAGTAACTTATGATGTAACCTTGCCTTATATCCGTATGATTTCAGGTCCTGTGGATTATACGCAAGGTGCGATGAATAATGCTGTAAAAGCATTGAATACAATTACCAATGTGGTGGAAACACAATATTATCCTAATTTCTCAAAACCAATGAGTCAAGGAACACGTTGTCATCAATTAGCGGAGTATGTGATTTTCTTGTCTCCGTTAAATATGCTTTGTGATGCGCCTACTAACTATGAAAAGAACCCTGTGAGTACCGAGTTTATCGCTTCGATTCCTACTACTTGGGACGAATCCAAAACAATTGATGGAAAAATGGGAGAGTATATTGTAACAGCTCGTAGAAAAGGAGATACTTGGTATATTGGAGGTTTAAACAATTGGGACGCTCGTGAAATTACGATTGACATAAAAGCAATAACTGGAAAAACGGGTACGGCAACAATATTCAAAGATGGTTTAAATTCGGATATGAATGGAGTTGATTTTACTAAAAAAACAGAAGAAGTTAATGGTGAATTGACGATACGCATGGCACCAGGAGGTGGTTTTGTGGTAAAGTTGTAAATTCAGATTTGTTGGAATAAGCATTCAATCTACTTTCGGAAGCTGCAATTAGTTTTCGAGAGTAGATTTTTTGTTAGAACATATGATGGTTGTCGCTTGTAAAACGCTGTTAAATGAAGATTGAGAGGGTGAAATAATAAGTAATGCGTGTATATTTGTGAAATAAAGAATACGAATATGGGTAAAAAAGTAACTTTTAAAGAAGTAGCAGAATTAGCGGGTGTTTCGACTCAAACGGTTTCTAGGGTTACCAATGGTGGTGAGCGTGTGGATCCTGAAACCTTAAAAAGGGTACAGGATGCTATCGATAAATTAGGCTATGTTCCTAATAAAGGAGCACAATTACTTGTTCGTAAACAAACAAAAATATTTGGTGTGCTTTCACTTGAAATCTCCATGGAAGGTGCTTCGAGTATTGTAGAAGGAATCAGGTTGGAGAGTAAAAAAGAAGGTTATTCTATCTCGATTGTGGTATCTGAGCATGAAGAAGAAAAAATAGAAGAAGCGATTAGGGAATTGAAGTCACAACAAGTACAGGCAATCATTATAAACCGTCCAGTGACTAAAGAGCTCGCAGAGAAGATTGTGGAGAAGCACAAGCAAATTCCTTTTTTGTTTATTGATGTTCCCACGGATACAAATGTGAATCAAGTGTCAGCAGATCATTATGATGGCGCTAAGAAAGTGGTGAATTTGTTGTTATCGCAAGGACGTCATCGTTTTGCATTATTAAACGGTCCATCCGATTCTTGTGCGGCAAAACAAAGAACATTAGCTTGGGAACAGGAGATATTGAAAGCTAATGCTACAATTGTAAATCAGGAAGAAGGAGATTGGAGTGCTAAGAGTGGTTATTATGGAACTACAAAGTTGTTGTTGCAACCGCATAAATTTGATGCTTTGTTAGTGGCGAATGACCAGATGGCGCTGGGAGCTTTGCGTGCTTGTCAAGAACAAAAAAGAGATGTACCTCAACAAATAGCAGTAACAGGTTTTGATGACACCTTGAATAGTGCTTATTTTAATCCGCCTTTGACAACTATTCGTCAAGATTTTTTTGAAATTGGTAAACAAGCGGTTCAAATCATATTGGGGCAGTTGAGTAATGATAATGACCAAATTTCAAAACAACTAATTAAGGTAGAATTAATAGAAAGGCAGAGTACAATGATTGTTGAAAAAGATGTTGACTCTGTTCAGAAAATAGAAGGTTTGCTTCAGGAAATACAGAAGTTATTGCCAGGAGTGTCCTAAGTGATTTTGTATGTAGAAAATGGCTTTCTTTAAAAAGCTGTTTTAGGTAAAAAAAATAGAGCGGTAAATTTTTACCGCTCTATTTTTTTATTTTGCTTTCATTTTTTTAAGTTTAAAAAGAATTTTTTTTATCGTTTAGGAAATAGGGGTCATTTCGTTTATTGTAAATTCTTCGACAGCACCATCCGTTGCTTTTAGGTATTCGGCAAGTTTTGGGTTATTCATATGTTTTTGCCATGACTCACGACTTTCCCAATTTTCATGAAATAAAAACAAATTTTTATTGTCATTGTCTTGGTGAAGGTCATAGTTGATACAGCCTTCTTCGGCTCTAGTGGATTCGATAAGCTTTTGTAGCTCGGCTTTGACTAAATCTCTTTTTTCGTCTTTGGCTAGAATTCTGGCAATGATAGTCAATTGTTTACT
The DNA here is from genome assembly GCF_034119845.1 of Flavobacterium sp. NG2. NCBI lineage: Bacteria > Pseudomonadati > Bacteroidota > Flavobacteriia > Flavobacteriales > Flavobacteriaceae > Flavobacterium > Flavobacterium sp. NG2. The sequence goes on from NZ_CP139420.1 coordinate 1,800,207, forward strand.
CATATTTTTAGGTCTTAAATAGTGAATGTTCTTGATTTGTTTATTAAAACAATACAAAGATAGTTAAGATACAGGAGTAATTTGAAGTATTTACAGTGTATATTAATGTATTTTTAAAGGTTTTTCGGCTTTGTGTTCTTAGCTATAATGGGTTTTTGTGTATTTTTGTATCTAAATAATCTAAAAATGCAAGTATTAGAAGTTTATAGACCTTTTGAAATACAAGAAATTGAATTAACCGAATGGAAACAACGTCCCGTCAAAAACAATTTCTTTGAGTTGGTATTAGTCAATGAAGGACAAGGAACACAATGTATTAATTACAACCATTATCCTTATAGTAAAGGAAGTATCTTCTTGTTGCCTCCTTTAAAGTGTCATTCTTTCGATATTCAATCGCCATCGAAATTTGTTTTTTTAAAATTTACGGACGCTATTTTTAAGAACTCCCATCGTTTTGCAATTGATAGAAATGAATGGTTTAAAGAATCAGCTTATATCCTTTCTAATTACAATCAGTTACCTGGTGATATCATCAAAAGCGATCTTGACAGACAGCATTTAGAACGTTTAGTGGCTATAATTTTGCAAGAATCACGCAACGGTGACGAATCGATTAGTTTGATAGTTAGTTTAATGATGAGCGTTTTGGAAATCTTAATTCGAAATATAAAAAAAGGAAGTTTCAATGAGGTTTCTTCAACCAATACGGATGAACGCATCACTAAAATGCTGACCTATATCAACGATAATATCCACAAATCGGAGCAGTTAAAAATTGAAAATCTAGCCAGTGTTTTCGCTATGTCGCCTACTTATGTGAGTGAGTTTTTTAGAAAACAAATCAATATGCCTTTGCGTGAATACATCATCAAGGCTAAACTCAAATTGGTTGAAATCAGACTTTTAAATTCGGATTTTACCTTAACTCAAATTGCAGATGATTTGGATTTTACAGATGTAAGTCATCTATCCAAAACCTTCAAGAAATATACAGGAAAGTCCATTCGAGACTTTAAGAAAGATGGGGAGTATATGCTGTTAAAGAGAGCTGTGTGTAAAGTTTAAGTTGTTTTTTTTGGAGCACAACATTTGGCTTTTTCAGGAAAGATTGCTCCTGCTATTCGCTCTATCTTGTGGCGGCATAAATGCCAGCCGCCACAAGGATGCCGCTACTATCAGGGCTCACGAGAGAATGTTGTTTGGTATAATTAATATTTGGCAACAAGACTTTTAGTTAATGTTATCAAGCTTTTAATTTTTGAAGTATTATAAGCATCAGGATGAGCGGTCGAAATATGTCCTTTGTCTTCACCCTTGTCATTATCAAAATAAATTCCAGAACTATCCTTGTACGTTTCGCTGATAGCTAATTCAAATAAGATATTCATTCCTTTTTCAGCTGGTGACCAATGTTGGCCATAGGCTTCTATCGCCATTTTAGTATTTAACAATGACCCTGGGTTTACGGCTATAACAACAATGTTCTTTTCTATTTGTGCCAATTCAAAACTCCAGGTCGTAAGCGCTAATTTGCTTTGTGCATAGGTTTCACTTTCTGAAACTTGTTCTTTTCCCGTTAAAACCGTTTCTGATACGGGTGCTTGTGCTGCTGAACTTAAGTTAATAATTCTTGGATTGTCAGATTTTTTCAATACGGGTAAAATAGCATTGGTCAACAAATAAGGAGCTAAATAATTGACTACCATCCGAATATCTAAACCGTCTTTGTTGACGCTTGTTTTGCTCTTGAAAACACCAGCATTATTGATTAATACATCAATAACAGGGATTTCGGTATTGATTTGTACAGCCATTCTTGAAACTGCTTCTAAGTCCGAGAAATCAGCTACATATCCTTTGCTCTTATCATTTCCAGAAAGTGCTTTTATTTCGGATAGGATAGCTGTTACTTTCGCATCACTTCGCCCATGAATATGAACGGTATGTCCTTCTTTTGCCAGTTTTAGTGCAGTTAGTTTTCCTAGACCGTCCGTGCTTCCAGTGATGAGTATGTTTTTCATGATTGTATTATTTCCAACTAACAATCTCTTCTTTATTTCTTCTAGATTTAGCAAAAGCAGGCTCTTCTTTTCTATACCCAAAAGCAACCATATACGAAAGGCCATATTTGTCTGTATCGACTCCAAACTTTTCTTTTAGTAAAGCTTCTGCTTTTTCTTGATGAAACCCTTCAATAGGACAGCTATCAATTCCAATTAAAGCAGCCGATGTCATCATGTTTCCTAAAGCAATATACGTTTGCTTAGAAGCCCAATCAAATAATTTTTTATCAGTATCCAATGCAAAATCACGCTCTTGGAATTCTCTGTAAAATTTTGAATAGATTTCGATCACATCCTCAGGCAATTGTTTGACGTCTTTCATCATATGCATAATGTATTCAGAATCCCATTTAGTCATAGAGGCTTTCATGCTTAATCCTAAAACAAAGTGACTAGCTGTGTCTAGTTTCAAAGGAGCTCCCCATGCTACGGGTTTCAATAATTCTCTTAATTCTTTGTCTTGTACAACAATAAAATGCCAAGGTTCGAATCCAAATGAACTTGGTGATAAATGAGCTGTTTCTAGAATGTATTCTATGTTCTCGCTACTGATTGTTTTAGTAGCATCAAATTCTTTAGTAGCATGTCTAGATTGAAAAGCGGTAATGATTTGTTCTTTTGTAATATCCATCTGTTTTTTTTATTTTTTGTTATTTATTGGTACAAAATTAAGACAGAGGTAGTTGTTTATTCGGGTATAAAAAAAGGGGATGTAGGTAAAATAAAAGGTTATTTTGTTTTTGACAGTTGTATTTGTAGCTTTTTTTAAGCCAAATTCAGTATTATGATAAGGATTTAAGGGTTTGAAACCTTTTGAAATACCAGTTTTGTCGTGTGATGCTGATATGTTAACATTTGATTTAATTAAAGAATTCGTTCCTTTTAGCTGCAAAATGCAATAACAGATGGATTATTAGTTTTCTGATTGTTTTGGGTTAGACATATCGTTTGAAATACAACATTGTAAACCTTATAATTGATTTTTAAATTTAACCTAGTTTACGCACTGGAACATAGACTTGTCTACCTGAAAAAATCCTAATGTGGATTTTGGGTTTAAGTTGTTGTCGTTGCAAACTAGTACGAGATTTTATAAATAGTATCTTTGTCACTTAAATAAGGGGAAATGAAACAAGAAGGAATATACATAGGCGCCGAAGGAAAACCAGCAGGGTATGACATTGAATATACTCCAAATCAAAAACAACCTCTACTTGTTTTTTGCCATGGTTTTAATGGTTTTAAAGATTGGGGTGCTTTTCATTTAATGGCACATTATTTTGCGCAAAACGGATTCCAATTTGTGAAATTTAATTTTTCGCATAACGGAACTTCTCCTGAGCATCCTATGGATTTTGTGGACTTAGAGGCCTTTGGGAATAACAATTTTGAAAAAGAAATCTACGATATTGGTGCTGTATTAGAACAACTCAAAAAAGAAGATTTTGCAACTTGCTTGGATTTTGAAAAAGTATTTTTGATAGGACATTCTAAAGGAGGAGCAACGGCATTAGCCTACAGTTTAGCGCATCAAGAGATTGTTTCCTGTGCAACCTTAGCGGGAGTTTTGGATCCTCTAAGCCGTTACGGAAAAGTAAATGACAAACAATGGAAGGAAAAAGGTGTGAAATACGTCGTTAACGGAAGAACGAATCAAAAAATGCCGATGTATTATCAACTGGCGGAAAACACTCAAAAAATAAAAGAGCAATTGGACATCAGAAACTTACTGAAAGCTGATAAACGAAAATTTTTATTTCTCCAAGGAGCTAAAGATCCAGCGGTTCCTGTAACGGAAGTTAATCTAGTTAAAAACCTATCTAATTGTACGGTTGCTGTTTTTGAAGAAGCCAACCATGTTTTTGGGGCTTCACATCCTTATGAAAGTGCTGAATTGCCTAATGATTTAAAAGAGGCATTGAGTCAGATTTTAAAATTCTTTCAGTCGCTGTGAGAAGGGGTGGGGAACTTATTTACTTATTGTTGCGTGATGGGACGCGGATGAAACGGATTCGTTAAAGTGAAACCCCAGAATTTATATTATTTGTTTTTAGAAGGTCGTTGTCTTGTATCGAAAACTCTATTGATGTAAATTTTGGTTTACCTTCTCTATAGGTTATTTTGCAATGATGATGAATCAATTTACGATATTCATATTTAAGATGTACAAAATCTTCATCAATGGCTCCTATTTCCTTGAATGGCTTTTGTTCTAAGATTTCGGTGCTTTGTCTTATTTCTGTTGCAATTTGAATTGCTTTAGTGAAGTTGAAAAGCATTGCATTAAATCGGGTAACTTTTTCTAAGTCTTTTATAGCCCTAGCGGTCCAATAAACAGGTTTGCTTATGCTTTCCAACTTTCAATCATTTTTTGAACCTCAGATTGACTATGGATTTTGCCCGCTTTAATATCCTCTTCAGACTCAGCAATCATTTTGTCTTTTTTGATTTGAGCAACATATTTTTTTGCCAAGTCATAAAATAGCTTAACGAATTTTTCGTCTCCGTTATTTATAATTTCATGTAGTTCTTGTTTTAACTCTAAGGTGCTCATGGGTATAGCTGTATTTAATGAAATACAAATTTACAAATTGTATTTCTTATATTGATTTAATTGGGAGTTAAATTACCGCTTGTTGTGTGAGGGAACACGGATGATAGAGATTAAATGAATTTACACCCATTTTTATTTGTAGTGAGGACTTATATCACAAAGTTAAAATAAAAAGATTCACGAAGTTTTAGTTTTAGTAATCCCAATCTTGTCTTTTGTCAAGTACAATACATCCAGTAACCCCAATCTTGTCTTCCCGACGATAGGAGGACTCTAGCGAAAGCGAACAAGTGAAGCAATCTCCGTATGTGCCTCTATAAAGATTTTTCAATTGTTATTTGCTTATTGTTGCGGGTACAGATGAATATCTGCGCTAACCTTTGTGCATTTGCAAGCGATCAATTTATTGTTCTTTGTAAAGATTTTGAATTATTTCGCAAATACTTGTTTTACAAGGTGTTATTAATTGAAAAGTTAGTGAAATTTTAACAATACGATTTCATTTTTTATTGATGTAAAAATACTACGCTTTTTTTATTTATTGTAAGTAAAAAACTTATCTTTGGTTTATTGTGTCAAACATAAATACTAATAGGAATAGTATAATGAAATTTGGTATAGATTGATTTTTAAATTGAATGCTTATGGAATCAATAAATTTGAATTATTACAAAGAGTTTTTTAATAAATCCAATGAGATTTTTGTCGTTTATGACAGTCAATTTAATTTGATTGAAGTTAATAATGCAGCGCTTGAAACTTTCAAAGTGAGTAGAGAGTATATTTATGGGCAAAATATTAGTGTTTTATTGCCAAGCTTTTCTGTTGGAAGTAAGTTTTTCGAAATATTGTCAAAGGTATTAAATACGGGAGAAAGTGTCGTTATTGAAGATTATGTTGCTCATCCAAAAATTGGTGCTTTAGATTTAACGATTAAGATTTTTAAATTAAATGACGGAATTGGTCTTATCATTACAAATGAATCTGAAAAAGTAATTCTAGAAGATGAATTACAAACATTTTCATATAAAAGTTCACATGATTTAAGGCATCCAATAATTAACATTTTGGGTCTTTTAAATGTTATCACCGAAAAGGATGGAATAGATAGTAATAATGTAGTAAATCATATTCGTTTGGAGGCTCAAAAATTAGATAAAATACTTTTGAATCTTATCTATATTAATTCCATTCGATACGTGAAAACACAATATGAAAAAATTGATTTAGAGTCTTTAGTTCAAGAAACAATAAAATGCCTAAGTCATTTGCCTAATTTTCAGCAAATTAAGTTTGAGGTTGAAAGTAATTTTCAAAATGATTTTTATTCCGATAATTTGATTGTGAGTAATGTACTTTTAAACATAATTGATAATGCGATACGATTTCAAAAAAATAGTTTAAATTCCAAAAGTATTAAGATAGTATTGTCGTCAAATTCAAAAAATGCGAAAATTATAATAAAAGATAATGGAATAGGAATTGATGAAAAACACTTAAAGAATTTATTTAAGATTTTTTATAAAGCTAATAATTCAAATTCGGGTTCAGGTATTGGCTTGTTTGCTACTAGAAAGTGTGTGACGAAATTGAACGGTCTGATTAGGGTTAATAGTAGCTTAAACAGAGGAACAGTAGTCACACTTGTGATTCCAAATAATGAGAAAAAATTAAAAGCAAAAATACCTGCTATCCGTTTAGTGAGTTAAGTAACTAATTATTTAATTTTCCTTTTGATTTTTTGTTTATTCCTCAATAAACGCACTATTTTGAAATATTAGCAATCTAAAATGAAAATTAACTAACCTTTTATATTTAGTGCAACTTTGTGCACTAAAACGCTATAATTTCTCCTTCAAATACATCGCTGTCACTGATTTTTTGCTTTTTACTATCTCTTCGGGAGTTCCTTCGGCTAGGAGTTGTCCTCCGTTTTCGCCACCTTCAGGACCGAGGTCGATGATCCAATCGGCACATTTGATGAGGTCGAGGTTGTGCTCAATGACTAGAATCGAATGTCCTTTATCGATCAAAGCATCAAAGGAAGCCATGAGTTTCTTGATATCGTGGAAATGCAATCCAGTTGTGGGTTCATCGAAGACAAATAAGGCTTTGTCCTTAGTGGCACCTTTAACTAGGAAGGATGCCAACTTGATGCGCTGCGCCTCCCCACCTGAAAGAGTAGAGGAGGACTGTCCCAATTGCACATAGCCCAGACCTACGTCTTGAAGGGGTTTTAGCTTTTGGGTGATTTTGGCTTGCTTGTTTTTTTCGAAAAAAGCGACCGCATCATCAATGGTTAGTGTTAGAATATCGTGGATGCTTTTGCCTTCAAATTGGACTTCGAGAATCTCTTTTTTGAAGCGTTTGCCATTACAAGTTTCACATGGCAATGACACATCGGCCATAAAGACCATTTCGACATTGATGGTTCCTTCACCGCTACAAGTTTCGCAACGACCCGCATCAACGTTAAATGAGAAATGTTTAGGCAAATACCCACGTATTTTGGATAGTTTTTCTTTGGCAAATAAATCTCGGATATCGTCATAGGCCTTGATATACGTCACAGGATTCGAACGGGAACTACGCCCAATAGGGTTTTGATCTACATATTCTATATGCTTGATGTGGGAGAAAGAGCCTTTGATTTCGGTAAACTGACCCGCTTTTTCACCTGCGTTGTCCAGCTTTTTTTGCATGGCTGGAAACAATATTTTTTTGACCAACGTACTTTTTCCACTTCCAGAAACACCTGTGATTACACTCAACACATCGAGCGGAAATTTGACATTGATGTTTTGCAGGTTGTTCTCGCGAGCACCTATAATTTCGATAAAATTCTTAAAAGAACGTCGTTTTTTAGGAACTTCGATTTCGAGTGCTCCATTGAGGTATTTAGCGGTAAGCGAAGTTGATTTTAGGATTTCGTCATAAGTACCTTGCGCTACTAGATTTCCTCCAAAAGTTCCAGCTTCAGGACCGATGTCGATAATCATATCGGCCGCTTTCATGATGTCTTCGTCGTGTTCTACGACGATTACGGTGTTACCTAAATCACGTAAGGATAGCAAAACTTTGATCAATCGCTCCGAATCTTTTGGGTGTAAGCCAATACTAGGTTCGTCCAAAATATACATAGAACCTACCAAACTACTTCCTAATGAAGTTGCCAAGTTGATGCGTTGCGATTCTCCTCCTGAAAGGGTCGATGAGTTTCTGTTTAAAGTCAAATAACTCAAACCTACTTCGGTCAAGAATGACAGGCGGTTGTTGATTTCGATGAGCAAACGCTTGGCGATTTGCTGTTCGTATTTGTCTAAAGTTAAGTTTTTGAAAAAATCAACCAGATGTTGAATCGGTAAATCAACCAATTCGGATACCGTTTTATTATTGATTTTTACGTATGATGCTTCGATACGCAAACGCTTTCCTTTACAGGCGGTACATTTGGTTTTTCCGCGGTAACGGGAAAGCATCACACGGTTTTGTATTTTATAATTTTTAGCTTCTAATTCTTTGAAAAAGTCGTTTAATCCTTCAAAGTGGCTGTTTCCTATCCAAATCAGTTCTTTTTGTTCGTCTGAGAGCTCAAAGAAAGGTTTGTGAATAGGGAAATCAAATTTGTAAGCACTGTTGACTAATTGGTCACGATACCAACTCATACTGTCGCCACGCCAAGGGAAAATAGCATTTTCATAAATGGATAAAGAAGTATTAGGCACAACCAAATCAGCATCAATACCAATGATGTTTCCGTAACCTTCGCACACAGGACAAGCTCCGTAAGGATTGTTAAAGCTGAATAAATGCACATTTGGCTCTAGGAACGTAATGCCATCTAATTCAAAATTATTGGAATAGGATAAACGTTTATCGGTTTTGAGTTCTTGTAAGTAACAAATGCCTTTTCCTTCAAAAAAAGCGGTTTGAACGGCATCAGCAAGACGATTGTAGAATTCTTCTTCGTCTTTGACTACAATTCGGTCAACAATTAATAGAATGTCTTTATTGTCTAATGAATGCTGGTCAATTTCGTCCAAGCGAACCATTTCGTTATTGACTAATATACGAGCAAAACCTTGCTGTAATAAAGCATTGAGTTTATGCTCTAAAGCTCTTCCTTCTTCAAGATGAATAGGGGCGAGCAGCAACCATTTGCTGTCTGGTTCCAAGTTTTTGACATCATTAATAACATCGGTAACGGTGTTTTTTTTGACTTCTGTTCCTGAAACAGGCGAATAGGTTCGTCCTATTCTGGCATATAATAATTTGATGTAATCGTAAATCTCTGTTGAGGTTCCTACAGTTGACCGAGCATTAGTCGTGTTTACCTTTTGCTCGATAGCGATAGCAGGTGCAATTCCTTTGATGTATTCTACTTTAGGTTTGTCCAATCGACCCAAAAATTGACGTGCATAGGATGATAAACTTTCAACATAACGGCGTTGTCCTTCGGCATACAAAGTATCAAAAGCCAAACTCGATTTCCCCGAACCCGAAAGTCCAGTAATTACAACTAATTTATTACGAGGAATGGCAACATCTACATTTTTTAAATTATGTACTTGTGCGCCTTTGATAATGATGTTTTTCTTTGGATCCAGAGTAGATAAGTCAACTTGCATATAAAAAATCAATTTGCACAAAAGTAAGCATTTTGAACAGAGAAAAGAGGGTGAACAATTCCTAATTTTAGTTCTTTTACGTTCTTATTATGGCTTAAGTAATATATTTTTTGGTTGTATAGTTAATATGTATAGCATTTTTATAAACGAACTGTTTTTAGTTTTAAATTTACATTATCCAAAAACAAATAAAATTGAAAACGAAATTTACTTTTTTATACCTACTGTTGTCCTTTTCTCTTTTTTCACAAGAGTTACCGCCAATTGTAAAATACGCACCTAGTATTTATGGCGCTGGAAATCAAAACTGGATGATTTCACAAGACCAAAATAAATTTGTGTTTTTTGCAAATAATGAAGGATTACTAGAATTTAATGGTTCTAATTGGCAATTGTATCCTTCGCCAAATGAAACCATCATCCGCTCTGTGAAAGTTATTGGTGATAAGGTTTATACTGGTAGCTATATGGAGTTTGGGTATTGGAAACGAAAAACAGATGGTATTTTAAAATATTATTCATTGAGTAGTTCTATTAAAAAACACATATTAGATGATGAGCAGTTTTGGAATATCTTGAATTTTGATCAATGGATTATCTTTCAGTCCTTAAATCGAATTTATATCTATGATTCCAAAACAGGGAAGTTTAAAATTATAGCCCCTAGTACGAGTATTTTAAAGTCGTGTCGAACAGCAAATGCTATTTATTATCAAACTTATGATAAGGGCTTGTATGAAATTGAAGGAGGTAAAAGCAGATTGGTTTCAAATCATTCATTGTTGAAAAATAATAAAATTGTAAATGTTTTTACCATAAAGGATGGATTGTTACTACTAACAGAGACGGATGGTTTTTATAAATTATCTGGAAATAAGTTGTCAAGATTTGTGACGGAAGTCGATACAGCATTACTAGCTAGTAGTGTGTATAGTTGTGAATCTCTATCGGGTGGGGGATTTGCGATAGGTACCGTTTCAAATGGAATTTTTATTTTATCAAAAGAAGGAAAAAAAGAATACCATATCTCTCAGCGTAAAGGGTTGAGTAATAATACCGCTTTGTCATTATTTGAAGATGCAGAAAAAAATCTTTGGATTGGTTTGGATAATGGAATTAATTGTATCAATCTGGAATCACCTATCCAAAGTTTTGTAGATGAATCTGGGGTTCTAGGAACAGTTTATAGTTCTAAACTTTTTGGGGAATGGTTGTATGTAGGAACTAATCAAGGATTATTTTACAAAAAGTACCAAAGCAATGAAGATTTTCAGTTGGTTAAAGGTACTAAAGGGCAAGTTTGGTCATTGTTTGTATATGACGGAACCTTATTTTGTGGACACGATAGAGGTACATTTATTGTAAAGAATGGAATAATCCAAACTATTTTTTCTAATTCTGGAACTTGGAAATTTGAAAGAGTTCCAGGTCATAAAAATCTACTATTACAAGGGAATTATTATGGTATTTCTGTTTTGGAAAAAATTGATAATCAATGGCGTTTTAGAAATAAATTACAACGATTTGATTATTCATCAAGGTTTTTTGAGATCACCAATGATGCTTCAGAAATTTATGTTAGTCATGAATATAAAGGCGTTTTTAGATTGGAAATAGATAATAATTTTCAAAAAGTTAATAAATACATCACTTATAAATCCCCTACTAAGGGAAAAAATGCTGGCTTAGCCAAATTTAATGATGCCATATACTATGCCTATAAGAAAGGGGTGTTTAAGTTAGACCCAAAAACGAAAGAATTTAAGAAAGATGCTTTGTTGAGTTCTGTATTTGAAAAGGATGAGTATACTTCTGGTAAAATGATAGTAGATGATTCCCGAAAAATTTGGCTGTTTTCAAAAAACTATACTAGTTATTATGCGGCTACCAAGTTGAGTGACCAACTCAAACAAAACAGTATTCCTATTCCTGCTTCATTAACCAATTCAATGCTTGGCTATGAGAATATTTCGCAATTATCAAGTTCCGAATATTTCTTTGGAACCACGGATGGTTATTATACGATGAATATTAATGATTTGGTTTTCAAGAATTATAAAGTCTCTATTACAGGTGTAATGGAAAGTGCATTGAATGGTAGCATTCATAATAATGCAATTCTAGAAAAGGGCGTTTTTAATCACGATGAAAATAATGTTAGTATTAGTTTTACTGTACCAGAATACAATAAATACATTAATCCTGAATATCAGTATGTTTTAGAAGGTTTTCAAGACAATTGGAGTGATTGGAGTACAAAATCATATGTAAATTTCAAGAATTTACCATCAGGTCATTATGTGTTTAAAGTGAAATCTAAATTTGCTAATTCTAATCTAGAAAATACAGAGGTATATTCTTTTACCATTTTAAAACCTTGGTACGGAACTAATTTGGCCATTTTTATATATATCATCTTATTACTGGTGTCGGCTAGGTTAATTCACAAACAATACAAGAAATATTATAAGAGAAAAGAAGATAAATTAATTGCCGAGAATAATTTGTTGTTGGAAATCAAAGAACTAGAAAATGAACAACAAATGATGCGTCTTAAAAACGAACAACTTTCACAAGATGTTGATTCCATTAACAAAGAATTAGCTGCTTCAACGATGAGTTTGAATAGTAAAAATGAATTGCTAGCTTTTATACAAGAGGATTTAAAGAAAACAGCAGAAAGCGGTAACAGAAGTATCAAGTCGGTAATTTCAACGATTAATAAAAATATAACCAAAGATGATGCGTGGAATGTTTTTCAGGAAGCCTTTGATAATACAGATAAGGACTTTTTGAAAAAAGTAAAAGAATTACACCCTTCATTAACACCTAATGATTTACGACTATGTGCCTATTTGAGATTGAATCTATCATCAAAAGAAATAGCTCCTTTGTTGAATATTTCAGTACGAAGTGTGGAGATAAAAAGGTACCGATTACGTAAAAAAATGGATTTATCGCATGAACAAGGCCTTGTTGAGTATATCCTCGCTGTATAGTTAGGCTCTCAACTGCTTCAAAAAACTATACAACACCACAACATTAACGAAATGTTGTGGTTTTTTTATGTTTTTTAACAAAACTATACAAAACAGATACAGTAGTATTTACAGGGTTTTATTGTGATATTTTTATAAATAATAGGTTTTTATTGTGTTGTATGTTTTTTGTAGGGGTTATTTTTGATGAATCTGAATATTAACGTACTAATTTTATAATTCACTAAAAAACAAACTATATGAAGTCAAATTATCTATTAACGATTTTTCTATTTCTCTCTACTTTAGGTTTTGCCCAAAGTTTTGATATAGGAGGAATTGTAAAAGAAAAGGGTTCTGGGTTATCTATACCTGGAGTTAACATTCAGATTAAAAACACTACTAAAGGTACGTCAACAGATTTTGATGGAAAATTTTCTTTTAAAGGAGTTCCGTCGGGAAGTATTGTTGTTTTTTCTTATGTAGGGTATAAAACATTTGAATATAAAGTAACGGCAACCAATAATGCAATGACTGTTACAATGCAAGAAGATGCTAAAAGTTTAGAAGAAGTTGTAATTATAGGTTACGGTAGCCAAAAAAGGAGAGAAGTAACAGGAGCAGTTTCGGTTGTAGATAGTAAAACACTAGAGACTCTTAAACCTGTTAAAGTAGAACAAGCGTTACAAGGAACCGTTTCGGGGGTGAATGTAACTACGCAATCGGGTTCGCCAGGTGCTGCTTTGGATATTCGTATTCGTGGTATTGCTACCAATGGTGAAAACCGTCCAACAACGATTATTGATGGTTATGTGGGAGAACTAGGACTATTAAACCCTAATGATATTGAGTCTATTACAGTCTTAAAGGATGCACAAGCAGCTATTTATGGAACAATTGGGGCCAATGGTGTCATTTTAGTAACCACTAAATCTGGAAAAAAGAATTCAAAATCAAGAATCTCTTATAATACCTATTTAGGTTTTCAGGAAGCTGCCAATAAATTAAACCTTTTGAACGCTACTGAATATGCATTGCTTTTGAACGAAAGCTATGCAAATGGAGGAAAAACGTTGCCTTATACTAATGTAAGTGGTTTAGGAAAAGGGACAAATTGGCAAAACGAAGTATTAAGTACGGGTGTTCCAATAATCAATCATGATATGTCTATTTCAGGTGGTTCTGACAAAGTAACTTATGCGGTTAGTGGTTCTCATTTAGACCAAGAAGGTATTGTGGGTGAAAGCAAATCAGGTTTCTTAAGAAACACTGCTAGAATGGCTTTGAACGCAGATGTGTCTGAAAATTTGAAATTAAAAACCAATGTGATTTATACTTATTTCACGCGTAAAACATTAAATGAAAATGGATTGGGTTCTGTTTTATTTAATGCTTTGAATACGCCTTCAACTCTTAATCCTTATGATACCAATGGTAATTTTACTTTGGTACCAAGTACAACGGGATTAGGGACAGAAATTATCAATCCATTGGCACAAATTGCTAACACTTACAACGATTATAGTTTCAAGAAATTAAATGGAAACTTTGCTTTAGAATATAAATTGTTAGATGGTTTAGTAGTATCGAGTTCAATGGGATTCAACACTTCAAACAGTAAATCAAAGAATTTTGCTCAGCAAATTAGTTATGGTGGAAAAGTATTTGATGTAACCAGAAGTTCTGTTACTCAAGGCGCTGTAAATGACAATAACTATTCATTTGATGCTTTTGCGACTTATACAAAGAAAATCGGTGAGGATCATAATTTTGTAGCCACTTTAGGAAATACAATTTTTAAAGAATGGGGTAATGGATTGACTGCTACAGGTTATGATGTGCCAAACAATTCTTGGGATTTTGCGGATATTTCGTTAACAACAGGAACATTGGATGCAAAAACTAATAGTTCTTATGGTTATGACGAACGTCGTCTTTCATATTTTGGAAGAATGCAATACGATTACAAAGGGAAATACCTTTTGTCTGCTATGTTAAGACGTGATGCTTCAACCAAATTTGGTCCAGGAAACAAAGTAGGTTACTTTCCTTCTTTTACAGGAGGATGGGTAATATCTGATGAAGGATTTTTTGGAGAAAATAAAAAAATCAACTTCTTGAAATTAAGAGCAAGTTACGGTACACTTGGTAATGACCAAATTCCAAATAACGGTTATGTAAGTTTATTATCTGGTGAAGCGACTTATGTTTTTGATGGAGCTTTAGTAAATGGTACTGCTACAGGTCAAATTGCCAACCCAGACTTAAAATGGGAGGAAGCTCAAAAATTTGACGTAGGTATGGATATGAAGTTATTTAATAACAAAGTATCTATCGTTGCCGATTATTTTATAGACACTCGTAAAGATTTATTAATTCCGAACATTCCTGTTTCTGGAATCACGGGGAATTATGCACCCGGAGCTTCGGCACCAACAGTGAATGCTGGAACAGTAAGAAATTCAGGATTAGAATTTTCTGTTGATTACAAAAATAAATTTTCTGACAACTTTAATATGAGCGTAGGTTACAATGTTACCTTCTTGAAAAATGAAGTTTTGGAAGTAAACAATGGAACAGGTTTTATTGAAGGTGGTGCATTTGGCGTAGGTCAACCTTCTCCTTCAAGAATGGAAGTTGGATTGCCAATAGGATATTTCTACGGATATAAAACTAATGGCATTTTCCAAAACCAAGCTGAAATCGATGCACATCCATCTCAAATTGCTTTAGGAGCCAATGCTGCCCCTGGAGATATTCGATATGTAGATGTAAATGGAGATAATGTTATTGATGCAAATGATAGAACAAACATTGGTGATGCTATTCCAAAAGCAACTATGGGGTTCAATTTACAAATGAATTACAAAAACTTAGATTTTGCTCTCTATACTTTTGCTTCAGTAGGTAATGATATGGTTCGTAACTATGAAAGAACATTATCTGATGCAAACCGTCTAACTTATGTTCTTGACAGATGGACAGGTGAGGGGACTAGTACAACGGTTCCTAGAGTAACCACTGGTGCTACTGCTAACAATGTTTTCTCTGATTATTTTGTTGAAGACGCTTCGTATTTGAGAATTCAAAATATCCAATTAGGATACACGCTGAATCCAACCATTTCAGAGCGAGCTAAAATCTCAAAATTAAGATTGTACGTTGGAGTAAATAACCTTTACACTTTTACTAAATACAAAGGTTTTGACTCAGGCGCATCTAATGGAGCTCCAATAGGTGGTGGAATCGATTACGGATTTTACCCTATTCCTAGAACCTATTTGTTAGGACTAAATATTAATTTTTAATTCCAATTAAGATGAAAAAGTACACCTATATAACCATTACAGCAGTAGCCATTTTTTCAATGCTAACTGTATCATGTAGTGATGAATTTGTAAATCGCGATCCGGTTTATTCTATTGATTCTGAAAACTATTTCAATTCAAAAACCGATTTTGATAATGCTTTAATAGCAGCCTACGATGGCTTACAGTCGACCTATGTTAATGTTTTATTAGGAGAAATAGCTTCTGATAATACCTTATGTGGTGGTGAAAGCCAAACGGACGTTATTGGTTTTCAGCAAGTTGATGATATGATTCACACGCCAGTCAATAGTAATTTGAGAGATGTTTGGAACTGGATGTTTGCAGGAGTTAATCGTGCAAATTATATTTTAGAATTCCAAAACAAAATCGATTTTGAAGGAAAAAATCAAATTATTGCCGAAACTCGTTTTTTAAGAGCCTATTACCATTTTGAATTGGTAAAGTGGTTTGGAGGAATTCCATTAAAAGGAGATGCTCGTTTTAAAATTGGAGACGAAAAAACGATTCCTCGTTCTTCGGTTAAAGAAGTTTACGCTTCTATAGAAGCAGATTTAACCTATGCAGCAAATAATTTGAATGCTACGGCTTCCCAAAAAGGGAGAGCTACCAAAGGAGCTGCACTTGCTTTGCTAGGAAAAGCGTATTTATATCAAGGTAAATTTCCTGAAGCAGCGACTACATTTGAAACCTTAATTGGGTTGTCTAAATATTCTTTAGTAACCGATTATAACTCCATTTTTGAAGCAGAAGGAGAAAATGGTGCCGAATCCGTTTTTGAAATTCAATATACTGATGTTGAGGGAGCTGGATTTGGATGTTTGCAATGTAGTGAAGGTAATGTAGCTGTAGGATTTAATGGGCCTCGAAACTATACAGGAACCTTGTTTACTTCAGGTTTTAGTTTTAATGTGCCAACGTCTAAAATTGTTAATGCTTTTGAAGTAGGAGACAAACGTAAAGATGTGGCCATCTTAGATATTAATGATTGGGCTTTAAAAACAGGAGCAACTTTCGGTCAAGGATATGAACATACAGGCTATTTTAATAGAAAATACATTCCGAGAAAACGTAGCGCTACTGCAGCAGGAGATTTGAATTTAACAAATCCAAATAATTACAGAGCCATTCGTTATGCCGATGTATTATTAATGGCTGCCGAAGCTTATCGTCGAGGTAATATTGATGACGCAAAAGCAAGAGGATATTTGAATGAAGTGAGAAGACGTGCATTTGGCGACTTAAATCATGATATAACTGCTTCAGGTGATGCCTTGACTGATTTTATTTGGGCAGAAAGAAGAGTAGAATTAGTAGGGGAAGGACATCGTTTCTTTGATTTGGTAAGAATTGGAAAAGCAGCTCAAGAAATTCCAGGCTTTACAGCAGGTAAAAATGAATTGTTCCCAATTCCTATTGAAGAAATTCAATTCTCTAACGGAAACTGGAATCAAAATCCTAAATATTAAAATTAGCATTATGAAAAATATAAAACATATAATAAGCTTTTTTGCACTGTCGATATTTTTTGGTTGTTCTACCGAGAATGATTTGATTGACTTAGATGCATTAGGAGCACCAGCAGCCATTTCGGCTTTAACGACCGTAACACAGGATAATACAGGAAAAGTTACTTTTTTACCTCGTGGAGAAGGAGTTTCACAATTTGAAATTTATTATGGAGACGGCACTGTTGTCCCTGCTTATGTGAGCCCAGGAGGAACTGTGGATCATATTTATAAAGAAGGAATCTATGATGCTAAAATTATAGGAACAACAATTAACGGTAAGTCTACTGAGGTAACTCAAAAGGTTGAAGTTTCATTTAAAGCACCAGAAAATTTAGTAGTTACTATTGAAAATGATTTGTCTGTATCCAAAAAAGTAAATGTTAAAGCAACAGCTGATTATGCTTTGTTTTATGAAGTTTATTTTGGTGAACCTGGAGTAACTGATCCAGTTCTAGCCAATAATGGAGAAACAGCTTCTTATACCTATACCAATACAGGTGTATATACAATTAGAATTGTTTCTAAAAGTGCTGCTATTAAAACAACAGAATATATCAAAGAGTTCACGGTAACAAACGTAAATAAACCATTTACTTCAGCTTCTACACCTCCTAATAGACAAGCTTCGGATGTGATTTCTATTTATAGTTCAAAATATGCTGATGTTACTGGAACCAATTATTTTCCAGATTGGGGACAAGCTGGTCAAGGAAGTAGTTGGACAGAGTTTGACCTTAACGGTGATAAAATGCTGAATTATATAAAATTGAGTTACCAAGGTATTGCATTAGCTGACGGAAAAACTATTGATGTGTCAGGTATGGAGTTCTTTCATATGGATGTATGGACTGCTGATTTGGAAAAAATTGAAACATCACTTATCAGTAAAACAAATGGTGAAAAACCTGTAGTTAAAAATTTAGTAGCCAACCAATGGACTTCAATTGATATTCCGATTTCTGCTTTTACTAGCCAAGGATTGACAGTAGCCGATATTTTCCAATTAAAATTTGTTGGAACGCCTTGGGCTGGAGGAAGTGTCTTTATTGATAATATTTATTTCTATAAAACACCTACTGCCTTAATTGAAATGCCGATTGATTTTGAGTCGACTACTTTGACATACAAATGGAACGGATTTGGAGCCTCTGATTTTGGTGCAATTCCAGCCTCAGTAGTGACTAATCCTGATCAAACAGGGAATAATGTTTCTAGTAAAGTAGTTAAAATCGAAAAACCAGCTGGTGCTCAAGTTTGGGCGGGAGCGAGTTTAGATTTGGATTCCAATGTCAATTTTACCAAAGGAACCAAAATAAAAGTGAATGTTTGGTCTCCTAAGGTTGGAGCGACAATATTATTCAAAATGGAAGTGTCAACATCTCCAAAAGACGGAAACGGAAATCCAACGGTTTTTGTTGAAGTACAAGGGACAACTACAGTAGCTAATTCTTGGCAAGTAATGACTTTTGATCTCACGAGTTCTTCTTCTTTCAATACGGCTAACGCCTATGATCGAGTGATTTTATTCCCTGATTTCAATGTCGCAGGTACAGGAACGACTTACTATTTTGACGATATAAAACAATCCAACTAAAAAGATACAAGATGAAAAAGATATTAATAAATACAATTGCCATTTTTACATTGCTATTGATGGTAAATTGCTCGAAAGATGATTATTCTTTTGGGAGTCTGACAGCTCCTTCAAATTTGAATATATCCTATGAAATTATTGGAAAAACCACCACCACTCCTGTTGGTGACGGTACGGGTAAAGTAAAATTCACAGTGAAAGCAGATAATGCCATTTCCTATAAGTTAATTTTTGACGACGGAACCACTGAGAATGCTCCTAACGGTGTATTTGAAAAACGTTTTACTAAAGTAGGAGTGAATACTTATAGGGTAACAGTTGTTGCCTCTGGGACGGCTGGAATTACGACTAACACAACTGTCGATGTTGAGGTTTTGAGTACTTTTAGTGATGATGAAGCGGTTACTTTTTTAACGGGAGGAAATTCTAAAAAATGGTATTTCTCAGCTTCAGAAGTAGGCCATTTAGGGGTAGGTCCTAATAATAGTGATGCTACTCAAAATTACTATGGATTTTGGTATCAAGCAGCAGCTTTTGAAAAAGCGGGTGATGCTAAAAGTAGTTGTTTGTATGATAATGTATTAACCTTTTCATTGGTAGGTGGTCAATTGAAGTATAGTTTAGATAATGGAGGAAACGCATTCTTTAATGCTGCTTTCTTAAGTGTAGGTGGTGGTTCAGGAAGTGAGGACTTATGTTTGAATTATACAGCTACGGGAACAAAATCAGTTTCGTTAAGCCCATCGGAGTCTGTTATTTTGAAGAATCCTAATGCAGCTACACAAACACGTGGTACGATGATCAATATTTCTGACGGTGGCTTTATGGGGTACTATATAGGACAAAGTTCTTATGAGATATTGTCTCTTACCGAAAATAGAATGGTAGTGAGAGCAATTATGGGAGGAAATACAGGAATTGCTTGGTATCATACTTTTACAACAACAAAACCATCACAATCGACAACTGATTATACCAATTTAGTTTGGTCAGATGAGTTTAATACTGATGGAGCTCCTGATACGGCCAAATGGACCTATGATTTAGGTGCTGGCGGTTGGGGAAATAGCGAAGTTCAAACCTATACTAGTGCTACTGATAATGTGGTGGTTTCTGGAGGAACTTTAAAAATTACTGCCAAAAAAGTTGGGTCTGGTTATACTTCAGCAAGATTGAAATCAGAGGGTAAATTCAAATTTACTTATGGTAAAATTGAGGTGAAAGCAAAATTGCCAGCTGGTGGTGGTACTTGGCCTGCCATTTGGATGCTTGGGTCGGATTATGCAACCAATACTTGGCCTGCTTGTGGTGAGATTGATATTATGGAACATAAGGGGAACGAACCTAATGTAATTCATGGTACTTTGCATTATCCTGGTCGTTCTGGAGGAAATGGAAACGGAAGTACTAAAACCATTACCAATGCTTCTTCTGAATTTCATATCTATAAAGCAATATGGAGTCCAGCAACTGTTAAAATTTATGTTGATGATGTCTTGTTTCATACCGTAGCGAATGATAGTTCATTGCCGTTCAACAAAGATTTCTTTATGATATTAAACGTGGCTATGGGCGGTACATTTGGAGGAACAATTGATTCTGCTTTCACTCAATCAGCAATGGAAGTTGATTACGTAAGAGTGTATCAATAGAGAATTATAAATAGTATTAAAAGGTCGATTTATTTCGGCCTTTTAATTATAAAAATAGAAGAAAATGAGAATAATAAAAAAGGTTTCATTTGTCGTCACTACCATTGTTCTATTCAGTTGTAGCAATAAAATAATCCAGCCAAAAGTTTCTTTTTCAAAAGAGAATCAATTAGAGAAAAGAGTAGATTCTCTTTTGAAATTGATGACTTTGGATGAAAAAATAGGGCAACTCAATCAATATAACGGTTTTTGGGAAATCACTGGGCCGACACCCAAAGAGGGGCAAGCAGCCAAAAAATACGAAGACCTGAAAAAAGGTTTAGTAGGTTCGATGCTGAATGTAAAAGGAGTTAAAGATATTAAGGCATTACAGAAAATTGCAGTAGAGGAAACCCGTTTGGGAATCCCACTTCTTTTTGGATTTGATGTTATTCATGGTTATAAAACCATCAGTCCAATTCCGCTAGCCGAAGCAGCAAGTTGGGATTTAGCTGAAATCAAAAAATCAGCGGCTATTGCTGCCGAAGAAGCGGCTTCAGTAGGGCTCAACTGGACTTTTGCTCCTATGGTGGATATTGCTCGTGATGCTCGCTGGGGTCGAGTAATGGAAGGTTCGGGTGAAGATCCGTATCTTGGGAGTCAAATTGCTGTTGCTCGTATACAAGGTTTTCAAGGAGAGGATTTAAAAGCAAAGAACACTATTTTGGCTTGCGCCAAACATTTTGCAGGTTATGCTTTTGCCGAATCGGGTAGAGATTACAATACCGTAGATATAGGGGAGTCTACCTTGCAAAATATCGTTTTTCCTCCATTTAAAGCTTCGGTTGATGCGGGAGTAAGAACGTTTATGAATTCATTTAATGAGTTAAATGGAATACCAGCTACGGGAAACAAATATTTACAACGACAAATCTTGAAAGGGGATTGGAAATTTGATGGTTTTGTAGTTTCAGATTGGGGATCTATCAACGAAATGATTGCTCACGGTTATGCTAGGGATAATAAACAGGCTGCTGAGATTGCTATCAATGCAGGTTCAGATATGGATATGGAATCCAGTGCTTATGTGGCACATTTAGCCGAATTGGTAAAAGAAGGAAAAGTAAAAGAAAGCCTAATTGATGATGCTGCAAGACGAGTTTTAAAAGTGAAATTCGAATTAGGATTGTTTGATAATCCGTATTTGTATTGTGATGAAAATTATGAGAAAGAAACAGTTGGCAAAAAAGCTTTTCATGACGGTGTTTTGGAAATGGCAAAAAAATCAATTGTTCTTTTAAAGAATGAAAAAGAGTTGTTGCCACTTAAAAAATCAGGTCAAAAAATAGTCTTGATTGGAGCCTTGGCCAATGATAAAACAAGTCCATTAGGAAGTTGGCGTATAGCCGCCGATGATGAAACGGCTGTTTCAGTTCTTGAAGGAATGCAAAACTACAAAGGCAATCAATTGTCTTACGTTAAAGGGGCTAATGTTGCCGAAGGTAGAACGCAATTTGTTTGGGAAACAAAGATAAATAATACAGATAAAAGTGGCTTTCCTGCCGCAATTGCAGCTGCTAAAACGGCTGATGTAGTGGTAATGGTTTTGGGAGAACACGGTTTGCAATCAGGAGAGGGACGAAGTAGAACTGATATTGGCTTGCCGGGAGTACAACAAGAGTTATTAGAGGAAGTGTATAAAGTGAATACTAATATTGTATTGGTTTTAAATAACGGAAGACCATTGGCTATTCCGTGGGCTGATGAAAATATTCCTTCTATTGTCGAAGCTTGGCAATTAGGTACTCAAAGCGGAAATGCGATAGCACAGGTTTTGTATGGTGATTATAATCCAAGTGGTAAGTTACCCATGACTTTTCCTCGAAATGTAGGTCAAGTACCTATTTACTACAATTACAAGAACACAGGACGCCCAGTGATGAATGAACCTGAAAGCGTTTTTTGGTCACATTATATCGACGAAAAAAATACGCCTCTGTATCCTTTTGGTTATGGATTGAGTTATACTCAGTTTGAGTACTCAAATTTAGAATTAAATCAAAAATCTTTTTCTGGAGAGGGTAGTATAGAAGTGACTGTAACTGTGAAAAATACAGGGAAATATGCGGGTAAAGAGGTGGTTCAGTTGTATCTAAGAGATGTTTTTGCTTCTGTAACTCGTCCTGTAAAAGAATTGAAAGGATTTGAAATGATTGAATTACAACCTAACGAAACAAAAAAAGTTCGTTTTACCATCAACAAAAAAACAATTGAGTTCTATACAGCAAATTCGAAATGGGAAGCTGAAGAAGGCGAATTTAAACTGTTTGTTGGAGGGAATTCTGTAAAAACGCTGGAAGCTGATTTTCAATATTTAAAAAATTAAAGGATGAAAAGCTATTTATTCCTGATTCTCATTACAACTCTGTCTTTTGCGCAGCCAAAAAGTAAAAAATTAGTATGGGAAGAAGATTTTAAAACGAAAGAACTAAACAATAAAAATTGGAACATTGAACTAGGAGATGGATGCCCCAACTGCGGTTGGGGTAATAACGAAAGACAATTGTATACTAATGAAAACCATACATTAGTAAACGGGAAATTAGTTATTACAGCCAAAAAAGAAGGAGATAAATACAGTTCAACTCGTATTACGACCAAAGGGAAAAAAGAATTTCAATATGGTTATATAGAAGCTAAAGCTAAATTACCTATTGGTCATGGAATTTGGCCAGCATTTTGGATGTTGGGGGCAAATATTGACCAAGTTGGATGGCCCAAATGTGGAGAAATAGACATCCTTGAATATGTGGGTAAAGAACCTAAAATGGTCTTTACATCCCTTCATACACAAGACAGCCATGGCAATACTGTCAATACAAAGAAAACTAGTATAGATAATATTGAAGAAGGTTATCATTTGTATGCTATTGATTGGACAAAGGAAAAGATTGATTTCTTTGTAGATAATACATTGGTATATACGTTTAACCCTATCAATAAAACAGAAGCTATTTGGCCTTATAATCAACCTTTTTATTTGATAATTAATATGGCAATAGGAGGAAGTTTTGGAGGTCCAGAAGTGGATGACACCATTTTTCCGCAAGATTTTTGCATTGATTACATCAAAGTTTATCAGTAGCTACAAAGCGCAATTTTGCAATTTAGAAAAGCAATTCCTCTGTGTTTCAAACATTTTAGAAGGAGTTGCTTTTTTTGGTTATTTATATTTTTATTAGCATAAATTTGTTTTTTAGAATAAATATTTGTTAAATTTGGTAAACGAATTAACAGTAAAAACACCTAGCCTATACAATAAAAATACTTTTTTAGAAATAAACTCCAGTAAAACTAACTAAAAGGTATAATTATGGCTATTGTAGAACTCTCAGATGCTGTGCTCGTAAAAGATTATGTAGCAGGGAACGAAAAAGCCTTGGAAGTATTAATCAAAAGACACCAATCACGTATTTACGGATTTATCTATTCAAAAATTTCTGATACAGATATTTCAAATGATATTTTTCAAGACACTTTTATCAAGGTAATTAAAACGTTAAAATCCAATTCATATAATGAAGAAGGGAAATTTCTCCCATGGGTAATGCGTATAGCGCACAATCTAATCATAGATCATTTTCGCAAAAACAAAAAAATGCCCCTATTTCGCGAAACTGAGGAATTCTCTATTTTTTCGATTATGAGTGATGAGGAACTGAATATCGAGAATAAAATAATTCTAGAACAAGTAGAAACTGATGTTCGAAAATTATTAGAAGAACTTCCAGCTGACCAAAAAGAAGTGCTCGTAATGCGCATGTATCAAGACATGAGTTTTAAAGAGATTTCTGAAATTACAGGTGTGAGTATCAATACCTCCTTAGGTAGAATGCGCTACGCCTTAATGAATTTGAGAAAGGTAATTGATAAGCATCAAGTTATTTTAACTAATTAACAATATTTAAATAAAAATCTCGTTGTAGTATAAATTTAAATACTACACTATGCCAAAAATTTACTCAAAAAATGTTGTTCCAAAAACATTAAAACCTAAAAAAGAAGTCGTTTCTTTTTTATTGAATTACTCAAAAGCATTACGTATTTTGAAGGTTCAGAATAATAGTATTGAAGTTATTTCAAACTGATTTTTTGCCCCAATTAAATCACTAATTTGACTATTCGAATTAGTGATTTTATTTTTTATAATAGTCATCAATTACTGTTTTTCGGCCAATGGTTCTCGTGATAATATCTTTCTCCAAATCCCATCCTCGAGCAGGTGAATATTCTCGTCCGTACCAAATAATTTGAAGATGTAAATCGTTCCAAATTTCTTCAGGAAAAATACGTTTAGCATCTTTTTCCGTTTGTTGTACATTCTTGCCGTTAGTCAAATTCCAACGATACATCAAGCGATGAATATGCGTGTCAACAGGAAAAGCAGGAACCCCAAAAGCCTGTGACATCACCACACTCGCCGTTTTATGCCCTACAGCAGGTAGTTCTTCAAGTGCTTCAAAACTCTGAGGAACCTCACCGTTATGTTTTTCAATTAAAATCTGTGATAAACCATGAATTCCCTTCGATTTCATTGGCGAAAGTCCGCAAGGACGAATGATTTCCTTGATTTCCTCTACCGACATTTTAACCATATCATACGGATTGTCAGCCTTCGCAAACAGCAAAGGGGTAATCTGATTGACACGTACATCAGTACACTGCGCTGATAATAAAACCGCAATCAGTAAGGTATAAGGGTCTTTATGGTCAAGTGGAATCGGAATCGTGGGATATAATTCTTTTAACGTATTTATAACAAATGTTACACGCTCTTGCTTCGTCATTTTAGTAATTTTATGGAATGTAAAAATAGCATAAAAAGTACAATGCGCCTAATCCAGCTGTACGTTACAAGTCCTCCTTCAAAAACCTTTTTTTCTAAGGTCAAAAAGGAGCTTCCTATCGGTCGCTCTTTTTGACCAAGAAAAAAATAGGTTTTTTCAGTCCGGGCTTTCCACTACCATCTGGGGCATTTTACCTATTTTTGTGAAAGCATGACTTGGGATATAAGCTAAGAGTTAGCTGTACTCATATCTTGAAAGTAGGTTAACTTGAAACTTGAAACCTGAAACTTGAAACCTGAAACCTGAAACCTGAAACAAAAAATCAAACTATGACAACACTTAAAAAAGGCGATAAAGCACCCGAATTTTGGGGAATTGACCAAGATGGAAAAGTTCATGAATTAGCCAATTACAAAGGAAAAAAATTAGTAGTTTTCTTTTACCCAAAAGCCAGCACTCCTGGATGTACTGCCGAAGCCTGTGATTTAAGAGATAATTTTGAACGCTTTCAAGCGAATAATTATGCTATAATTGGAGTTAGTGCTGATTCGGCCAAAGCACAAGCCAAATTCAAAGAAAAATATCATTTCCCATTTCCCTTATTGGCCGATGAAGACAAAGAAGTCATTGAAGCTTTTGGCGTTTGGGGGCCTAAAAAATTCATGGGACGCGAGTATGATGGAATTCATAGAACAACCTTTATCATCGACGAAAACGGAATCATTGAAGAAGTAATCGAAAAGGTGAAAACTAAAGAGCACGCTGCTCAAATTTTAAAGGAATAAAAAAAAACAGAAAGCCTTCTCGATTAAGAGGAGGCTTTCTGTTTTTATATCAATCAAGAAGCGATTAATCTACATTTTTGTGAATTTCCCCGATGGATTCATCTTGTATTTTACAACTTCACTAATGGTGTCGTTTACTTTTTTGTTTCCTATTATATCACCAGCTTCGTTAAAAATTAAACTTTCTACAGCTACTTTTTTAATTTCAATAGTGCGATTGGAACGGATAGTGAAATTTCGATAATATTCGGTTTCAAAAGTAAATCGGCAGTCTAATAATAATGCATCTTTTTGTTTTCCAGAAACATAACTGTTCAATTGTACATTCAAAACTTTAGCGTCATTTTCGCCATAACTGTTATAGGCAAGAACCTTATAGTGTATCGTGTCAATATCAAATGTATGGACGAGATAATAATCAAAAGAAGGAGATTTTATATAATCAAAATCATTTTCTTTTAACGGAAATGTTATTTCATCTGGAGTGAATTTTTGGTTATCCTTTAAGCCAACAATTTTATATTCAATAAGCTCTTCATCGAATTTAAAGTAGGGTGCTATTGCTTTAGAATCATAAATTAGGGTTGTAGTATCTTGTTTAACTTCCTTAGAAATTATAGGTTTTTCGGTCTCTTTTTTACAAGAAAAAAAGACTGCTAGTGTCATTAGAAAGGCTATTTTTTTCATTCTTTTATTTCTTTATAAAGAGGTTCATAATGTTGAATATGAAGATGATGGTAATGATTCTTCGTGTTATGTGGAATATGATTTAGATATTTTTTCTTGCCTTTTGATAAATAAGTCCATCCCAGCATTGATTTCCATCCAAATTTATATAACGCATCATTCCATTTATTCTGTCTTTTATAGTCTAAGGAATCAGGACTTTTGATGATGTTTAAACTTGTTCCTGAACCACACTCTAATGCTTTATCAATTCGAAGATACTTAAAATCACCATTGTTTCCATTAATATGACTTTTACTAGGCTTAGATGAGCCGTCTTTATGGCTGAAACCGTTACATCCAATATCTAAATAGTTAACTTCTAACATCGCTCCAAAAAAACTGGCTAATGTCCTTTCGTTCACATATGATCTGGGGGAGTCAACATTAAAATGGTACTGATATTTCCCTTTTTTATAACTTTTAGGGACTTCTTCCAAGTTAATTAGATTTACAGTTTCGCCTTTGGGACCTTTGTATTTTTGAGTTTTGTAAATTCGGAATTCACCTAATTCATGTTGGCCACCTTTGGAGTCTTTGTAGACATATTTATATTTATCTTTAAATTCCTTTTTAATCAATTTCGGAATATACTTTTCTATTGTACCGTTGCTATAAATTGTATAGGTTACAATTGAATTAGTCTTTTTTAGGGGCTTTTTTTTAGTTTTCTTTTTAACCCGAATCTTGATGCTATCTGTAGCTACTTTATTTGTTGATTTGGTTTTGGAGATGATGGTATCGTTGATTCTGAAAATACATTCTGTTTCTTTGGCATTTATAGCGGATAGGCCAAACAGTAGAACGAGTAAGGTGATGAAACGAGTATGTATGATATAGGTTTTCAGAGCAATTTTATTTGTGGAAATTAAGACATTTGGGAGTGACTAAATTTCTTGTATTATAATGAAAAATATAAAGCAAGAACTACGAATGTTCTTGCTTTATATCTGTTTAAGAAGCTTAATGATTTTCTTCTAAAGATTTATTGGGTTCATAACCAAATAGACAGTCTTTTTTGATTAAGTCGGCAATACCTACAGGAAGCATACGTTCCCATCCAGGTTTACCGTTATGGATCATTTTCAACACCTCTCTAGAAAACACTTCTAGATTATCAGGGTCGAAATCCTCAATATCAATTACTTTTCCATTGAATTTAAAGAATTTGTATAACTCTTTCATTCGTGGATGTACTTTTAAGTTTTGTGAAGTGGTTAATACTCCTTCTTCATCATACATTGGATATAAAAATACTTTCATATCTCTGAAGAATAGTTTTCCAAAAGCTTCCAGTATTCCACCACTCAAATGGCGGTAATATTTCTCATCAAAAATATCAACTAAGTTATTTACTCCCATAGCTAATCCCATACGAGCTTTGGTGTAGTTAGAGAAATATTCAACCACTTTGTAGTATTCTTGGAAATTCGAAATCATTACCGTTTGACCAAGTGAACAAAGCAATTCGGCTCGATCCATAAAATCACGTTCGTCAATTTCACCATCAGAGCGTAAATTTGAAAGTGTGATTTCGAAAATTACCAAAGTGTTCTTCTCTTCAACCTTCTTTTCTTTAAGGAACATATTCAAGGAACGCTTGTACATGTCCATGTTTACCTTGGTTACAGGACGGAAGCTTCCTCTTAGCGCCAAAATATTTTTTTTGTATAAAATAGCTGCTGGTAAAATGTTTTTTCCATTTGGGTTGAACATAACCGCATCTGTCATTCCGTTTTTTACCAGTTGTAAACTCATCAAACGGTTGTCTACATCCTTAAATCTTGGCCCCGAGAAGTTAATGGTGTCAATTTCAAGTTGGTCTTTGTCAAGGTGGTCATACAAGTAGCGCAACAATTTTTTAGGGTCATCGTATTTGTAATAAGCCCCGTAAATTAAGTTTACCCCAAGAATACCTAAAGTTTCTTGTTGCAATCGTACATCAGTTTCCTTAAAACGGATGTGAAGGATAATTTCGTTGTAATCTTCATCAGGTTCGATTTGGTAGCTTATTCCTACCCATCCGTGTCCTTTGAATTGTTTAGCAAAATCAATCGTAGCTACGGTATTGGCATAACTAAAAAACATTTTATTAGGATGTTTTTCACGGTTAAGCCTTTTTTCGATTAGGCCTACCTCATGACTTAGCATTTTTTTAAGACGGCTTTCGGTTACATAACGACCATCGCGTTCTTCGCCGTAAACGGCGTCACTAAAGTCTTTGTCGTAAGCAGACATGGCTTTTGCAATTGTACCTGACGAACCTCCGGCTCTAAAAAAGTGTCTCACTGTTTCTTGTCCGGCACCAATTTCGGCAAAAGTACCGTAAATGTTTTCGTTTAAGTTGATGCGAAGTGCCTTGTCCTTTATAGAAGGTATTTGTTCGATGACTTTGTCACCCTTTAATTTTATTTCAGTACCCATTTTTTTTGTGTAAATATGGCTAATATGTCACAAAGTTAATGAATTTGATAAGGAAAGAAAGAGATTTAATGTTATTTTTGTAAAAAATTAAAACGATTTGAAAGTATATTTTTTAGGGACAGGTACCTCTCAAGGAATTCCAATTATTGGTAGCGATCATCCTGTTTGTTTGAGCAAGGATAGTAAGGACAAAAGGTTGCGAGTTTCTATTTTAATTCAATGGGAAGACTATTCATTTGTAGTGGATTGTGGTCCTGATTTTAGACAGCAAATGTTAGCTTCTAATTGTAAAAAAGTAGATGCTATTCTCTTTACGCACGAACATGCAGATCATACGGCTGGATTGGATGATATTCGTCCTTTTAATTTTAGACAGGGAGAAATGCCCGTTTATGCTCATACAAGGGTTATTGATAATCTGAAAATGCGTTTTGATTACGTTTTTGAAACAGTCAATAAATATCCAGGTGCTCCATCAGTTAAGGTGCATGAAGTTGTTAATAATACCAGTTTTAAAATAGGTAATAAAGAAATTGTTCCTGTAAATGTGATGCATGGTGATTTGCAGGTTTTTGGGTATCGAATAGATGATTTTGCCTATTTAACGGATGTAAAAACGATTGAAGTCGAAGAAATCGCAAAACTAAAAAACCTAAAAGTTCTGGTTGTTAATGCGTTGCGTGAAGAACCTCATTTTTCACATTTTAACTTACAAGAAGCATTGGATTTTATCGCTTTGGTTAAACCAGAAAGAGCTTATTTGACTCATATTAGTCATATTATGGGTTTTCATGAAGAAGTTCAAAAAAAATTACCTGATAACGTTTTCCTTGCTTACGATAATTTAGAAATCACTTTATAATTTACTATTAAAATGAAAAGATCATTTTTGCTTTATGCTTTCATTCTGTTGATATTAATCAATATTTTTACTTATGCTTTTTATAGTAAAGAAGTAGAGTTTGAGCAAGCACGCTATGAAAGAGTGACTAAAAAGTTAAAAGATAGTTTGACTTCTGTTTCGACAAAACTAAATGACGCCGCTTATTTTTCCTTAGAAAAAAATGAAAATGCTCAGAATTATTTTGACAATGAAAATGTTCAAAAAGCGATAGCCTACGAAAAATTGATTCCATATGTGAAGGAGAGATTATTGGATTTGAATTCCAATCCCAAAGGAAATCCTTATACAGGTCAAGACCAGATTGGTGCTAATAAATTTGTAATCAATAAAATTAAAATCTTAAATCACCGTTGGATTATAGCTGATTATAGTGATGGCGAAATTTGGGGAGAGGTATTGTTGAAATACTTTGTAAACGATGACAACTCCATTTCATTTGAAGTGATTCAGTCATTGTTGTATCAGAAATAGAATTAAATACCAATCGTTTTTTGTTGTATTTAGATATTGATGTCAGAAGGTCTTAAATACATAATGAAGATGCCCCAATAAGTTAGATACTTTTTGGGGCATTTTTCATTATTGGTCTGTTTTTAGGAAGCTCTGTCTATATAATATCTAGTTTTTTTAAGGTAAATTTAGTTCAGAAAAGCCTTGTTTTAATCATATGTTCTACTTGTTTACACATATGTTTTATCGGTAATCTATATATTTACTGAATGTTTATTTTATTGGGTAATATTTTACTATTTAAAGAATATATTGGCTAATTTAATAATGATAATTTTTAACATATTTGATTTGTTTATGTTTTGAATTATTTATTATTTGAAATAAGTCTGTATATTTATGTTAAAAAAAGCATAACTTAATAAGTCAAAACCTGTTAATATTAAATTCAAAAAAAACCAAAAAATTATTAACCAAATTACAAACAATTATGAAAAAACAAATTACAAGGTATTTAAGAAAGAGCTCGTATTTCGTCTTTTTCCTGACATTGATGAGTGTACAGGAATTTTATGCTCAGCAAATCTCAGGCCAAGTTACTGATGAGACCAATCAGGGGGTACCAGGAGTGAATGTACTTAAGCAAGGTTCTGTGTCAGGGATTTCAACTGATATAGACGGTAAGTTTAGTATTGCTGCCAAAGAAGGCGATGTTTTAATGTTTTCGTTTATTGGGTATAATCCTCAAAATATTAAAGTAGGAAAAAATAAGGTTATAAATGTGAAATTAGTACCAAACGTTGCTTCATTAGAAGAAGTTGTAGTAATTGGATATGGAACGGCTAGAAAAAAGGATTTAACAGGAGCTGTTTCACAAATTTCTGCAAAATCTTTTGAAGATCAGCCTTTGAGTAGAGTAGAAGATGCTTTACAAGGTAGAGCATCCGGGGTTACTGTTTCTAAATCAAGTGGAGCTCCTGGAGCAGGTGTTAAAATTAGAATTCGTGGAGTAAACTCGATTACTGGAAATAATGATCCGCTTGTTGTTATAGATGGAATCATTGGAGGTGATTTGCGTTCTATAAATCCAAACGATATAGCCTCTATGGATATCTTGAAGGACGCTTCTTCTACAGCGATATATGGTTCAAGAGGTTCTAATGGAGTCATCATGATTACTACAAAAAGAGGTTCAGGGAAAGCTAAGATTGATGTAGATTATTTTACAACAATTTCCGAAGTACCTCGTTTTCTGGATCAATTAAATGCTGCTGATTTTGCTACAATTGAAAATGCAAGAAGAGTAAGAGTTGGAGGGTCGCCAATTTTTACCGATGCCGACATCAATGAATTAAAAATTAAAGGCGGTACCAATTATCAAGATGAAATTTATAAAGTAGGTATTACTAAGACCTTACAATTGTCAGCTTCGGGTTCCGAAGGTAAGATTAGATACTATTTGTCTGGGAATTATGTTGATCAAGAGGGTATTGTTATTAATACGGGGTATAAAAGAGGGTCATTGCGTGCCAATGTTTCGACAGATGTTACAGATAAATTAAAAGTGACATTGAATTTATTTGGAAGTAAAGAAAATACTAAAAATGATTTAAACGGATTTAACCTTTTTCAAGGTAGTCCACTATTAAAAGCGGTTACTTGGGATCCGACTACTCCTGTTTATGATGCTAATGGAAATTATAATTTAAGGTCAATTAGGGGTATTGGTTCACTTAATGACAATCCTGTTTTTTTAATGAATGAAACGGATTTGAATGACTTTAGAAATAGAGTAAGCGGAAACTTGAATTTAAATTATAGTTTTACTAATAACTTTAGTTATTCATTAATCTCAGGGATGACATTAACGAACTTTTCATCTCAAAAATATTTAGTAGAGACTCCTGACCATAAGCCTAATACTAGTTATAACTCTAATGCAAATGAAACATATCAAGTGTCTAATATTTTAGCATGGAATAAAGATTATGGTAAACATGGAATTAAGTTAACGGGTGTTTATGAATTTTCGGGTTACCAAAATCGAAATAATTCTTTTGCTGCAAACCAATTGAGTTTGCCGTTAGGATATTATCTTTTTCCAGCTGTGACTTCAAGTGCGTCACAAACTGCTAATACTAGTTTTAATGAATTAGCAATCGAATCAGTAATGGGGCGTGCTGAGTATAATTACGACCAAAAATTATTGTTAACTGCTACTGTTCGTAATGATGCTTCGTCTGTTTTTCAAAATAACAAATCAAAAGTTTTTCCATCATTTGCTTTAGCTTATAATTTTAATGATTTGTTAAACGAAAATAAATATTTGAATTCAGTTAAATTAAGAGCTGGATATGGTGAGGTAGGAAATGCAGGTATCAATCCTTATGGTTCTTATGGATTACTTGGTAATAACCAATATTCATTTGATGGGACTTCAGCTTCTACAGGGAGTATATTAGTAAGTTTCAATAACCCAGATTTAAAATGGGAAACTACTAAACAATTTAATGTTGGTCTAGATTTTGGTTTGTTTGATAATATATTAAATTTAGCAATTGATGGTTATGTGAAAAACACAACTGATTTATTATTAAATGTTCCCGTAAGTAATACTAACGGAGGGAATAATGGGGCGGTTAGTTTGCTTAGAAATGTTGGGTCAATAAGAAATAAAGGTATCGACATCTCATTATCAGGTGATATTTTGAAAGTAAATGATTTCACATGGAATTCAAATCTAAATGTGTCATTTATGAAAAATGAAGTTGTGGATTTATATGATAATCTAAATTCTATTGACGGTACCTTCTACGCTCCAGGAGGACAAGCTAGACCCGTAAATGTAATTGAAAAAGGACAGCCAATAGGTCAGTTATATGGTGCTGTGTTTTTGGGAACTTGGAAGACTACAGACAACATTCCTACAAAACCAGGTGCTTCAACTCCTATTGCAAAACCAGGGGATGCTAAATACAAATTAGATGATAAATTTGACCCCGTATTTGAAAGTATAGGGAATGGTACACCTAAAGCACTTTGGGGATTCAACAATACTTTTACGTATAAAAATTGGGATTTAAACTTTTTTATGCAAGCAGTAACAGGTTTTGATGTGTATAATTTAGTTCAAGCTTCGATTACTGGAGGTGCTGGAGATTCAAGAAGTTTTCTAGCAGCTGACCAGGTAAATCAATGGACGGCTACAAATGAAACTGATATTCCTGCCAATTCAACGTATTATAATTCCTCTCGATTTGTAGAAAAAGGAGATTTTATCAGGTTAAGTAATTTAAATGTTGGTTATACATTTAAAGGAATAAAAGGCGTTGATGCAATCAAAATTTATGCAGGAGGTCAAAATTTGTTTTTAATAACAAATTATTCAGGTTACGATCCTGAACATACTTCTTCGACACCAGATGGAAAAGGAAATGATGATGTAAGATCGGGAATTAACACGGGAGCTTATCCAAATCCAAGGGTGTATAATATTGGTGTAAAAGTTACTTTGTAGAAATAAATCTAAAAATAATACAGATGATAAAATTAAATAAATATAGAAAGTATATAACCCAGACATTTGTAGTGTCAAGTTTTTTCTTGGGGTTAACCATGACTTTTCAAAGTTGTGCTGACTTAAATGAAGATCCAGCAATTTCAAATCAAATTATTAAAAAGTATAGTAATGTAACTGAGTTAGAAAATGCAGTAACAGGTATTTATGGTCAATTAAGAAGTGCTGCTTGGATGACTACTTTTTATGTAAGTAGTTGGGCAGGAGATGATATTACTACTCATGCAGCAAGTAATAAAGCAGATTTTAGAGAATTTGATCAAAGAAATGTAACACCCGAAAATTCTAGAGTACGTGATACTTGGTCTAATTGTTATTCTATGATTAGAGCAGCAAATACTGTTTTAGCTAGTAGTGAGGGATTGGTGTTGGCAGATAAAGCTGCTCAGGATAGATTAATAGGGGAAACATATTTCTTAAGAGGTACTTTGTTTTTGCATCTGACACGTATTCACGGTCGAATTCCATTAACTCTTGATGTTTCAACACCAGAACCTAAGCTTACTTTGGCATCTCAAGTTGATGTTTACAAACAAATTGAAACTGATTTACTAAAGGCAGAAAGTTTGCTTCCAGCAAAATATCCAGGAGTAAATCCAGGTGCACCAAGACCTAATTCTGGTTCGGCTAGAGCTTTATTAGCTAGACTGTATATGGATTGGGCTGGCTTTCCTGTAAAAGATAATACAAAATATGCAACTGCTGCTTCAAGTGCTAAAAAAGTAATTGATGAGAAGGTTTCTCATGGATTCGAATTAGTAAGTAATTTAGAAAACCTTTGGACTGTTGGAGGAAGGTTTAATACTGAGGGGATATTTACCATTTCTTATTGTAAATCTTGCGGAGTTCCTAACCGTAAATTTGGAATGTTAGGTATGCCAGGTGATTTTGCAGGTTGGCAAGAAACTTTTGCAGAGATTCGTTTCTTTGAGGACTTTCCTGAAGGACCTAGAAAAAAAGCAACATATATTACAGATATTCCTGTTGAAAAAGTGAAGCCATTGGATCCTTTAGATCAAACATATAAAGTTAATCTATCAAGTTCATTAATGCGCAGTTGGACTCAATTTACGGACCAACAAAATCCTTTATTTAAAAAGATAATCGGGCCACTTTCTGATAATAATTATGCAACTTTTGAAACAGATAGAAATGACTACTATATGAGATATGCTGAAGTTTTATTAATTTTTGCTGAAGCTTCGGGTAGGTCAGGTAATATAACAGCTGCATCATGGGAAGCTCTAAATCAAATAAGACGTAGAGCTGCAGGTAAGCCTTTTGCAACTGCAGATCCTACAGTTGATGTTCTTACAGGAGATATTGCGGAACTTGCCTTTACAGAAAGAAAATGGGAGTTAGCAGGTGAGTTTTTAAGGTGGAATGATTTAGTGCGTATGGAACGTGTACAAGAAGCTTTAGGGAATAGAAACCCAAGAGTTTCAATAGGAACGACTTACACGAATGGAGTTGCTAGTCCAAGACCAATCACTACAGCGACTAATCCTATAAAAGGCTCTCTAGGAACAGATAACTATTTCTCTCCTATTCCTGCAGGTGAAGTTGCTAAACACCCTGAACTTAAACCATAAATTTTTAAAAAAGTATAAAAAATATTTACTGACGGTATCACTTTAGGGTGATGCCGTTATTTTTTAAATTTAGAAGCAATAGTTGCTAAATAATTGTATTTTTAACTCTGACTTGTTCGGATTTTTTATAACAACAATCATTATTTTTTATGTTTAAATCAAATTCTTTAAAATACCTTATTATAGGAGTCTTATCACTTACAATATTCCAATCATGTAAAAAATCAGAAGTATCCTCTGATGATGATAGTGAAAAGTTATTTACATCCCTAAACGCAAATGATACGGGTGTTGATTTTATTAATGTACTTCAAGAAGATATTGATGTTAATTATTTCCAGTACAATTATACTTATATCGGTGGTGGGGTAGCCACAGCAGATTTTAATAATGATGGTTTAGTAGATTTGTTTTTTACATCGAACACACATAAAAATAAATTATATCTAAATAAAGGCAATTTAAAATTTGAAGATATTACCGATAAAGCCGGAATTACAACTGAAGCTGGTTTTAATACAGGAGTAACAGTTGCCGATGTCAACAACGACGGTTTTATGGATATTTATATCTCTAGAGGTGGATGGGATGACTCAAATAATAAGTTTGCTAATAAGTTATTTATCAATAACGGAAACTTGACTTTTACTGAAAAAGGGGAAGAATTAGGTGTTGCTGATAAAAACAGATCTATAAATGCTGTGTTTTTTGACTATGATAATGACAATGACTTGGATTTATATGTGTCCAATACACCTGACATGACGGCTAAACCTGAATTGGTTGATTTTATTACAATCAAGAGTAACCCAACAACTATTTCTAAAAAGGGTAGTGATAAATTATACAATAATGACGGAACTGGACATTTTACTGATGTTTCGGTTAAAGCAGGAATTGTACCTGATATAGGATTTGGTTTGAATCCAACAGTAGGTGATTTAAATAATGATGGCTATTTGGATATTTATGTATGTAATGATTTTAACATACCTGATTTTGCTTATATCAATAACGGAAATGGAACTTTTACCGATAAAAGGAACCAAGTAGTAAAACATATGTCCTTTAATAGTATGGGAGGGGATATTGCGGATATTAATAATGATGGGTTGTTGGATTTGATGACCCTCGACATGAATCCTGAAGATTATATTCGCTCCAAAACAACTATGGGAATGACTTCAAAAGAGAATTTTGATGAAATGGTTCAAAAAGACCATCACTATCAATACATGCACAATATGTTACAACTCAATAACGGAAATGGAACATTTAGCGAGATCAGTAAAATGGCTGGAATTGCGAATACTGATTGGAGTTGGGCCATACTATCTGCTGATTTTGATTTGGATGGATTCAATGATATCTATGTGACAAATGGTGTCTATCGTGATGTAATTGATAAAGATAAAAACAATGAAATTTTAGCTATTTTAAAACAAAATCAAAGAAAACCAACAAAAGAAGATTTCTTGAGTTTTGCTAAAATGTTGCCACAACAAAAATTGACCAATTATTTTTATAAAAATAATGGAGATTTAACTTTCGAAGACACTTCAAAAAAATGGAATAATGCTAAAAGTACGTTCTCAAATGGTGCTGCTTATGCAGATTTAGATAACGATGGAGATTTAGATTTAGTAGTTAACAATATTAATGAAGCAGCAACGATACTTAAAAATAATTCAAGAGAATTAGACAAAGGTAGCTTTCTAGCTGTTAATTTAAAAGGTCCTAAAACCAATCCGTTTGGAGTAGGGACAAAAGTTAATTTGTTGCTTAAAAGTGGTGCCAAACAAACCCGACAATTAATTAATACCAAAGGGTTTTTATCAGCAGTTTCTAATCAATTGCATTTTGGATTTAAAAACGATGACGCTATTAAGCAGTTAGAAATTATTTGGCCTGACGGTAAAAAACAAATAGTAAAAAATAGTAAGTCTAATGAAGTTTTAGTCGTTAATTATGCTAATGCATCATCATTGGGTAAAATAACAGCAACAAATGCTACGGTTTTTTCTAAAGTACCTTTTAACTTCAAACACGTTGATCCTACTACAGATGATTATAAATACCAAATTTTATTACCTCATAAATTGTCACAAACAGGTCCGGCAATTGCTAAAGCTGATGTGAATAATGATGGAGTAGAGGATATATATATAGGTGGAGGACATTCCCAAGCAGGACAATTGCTGTTGGGCAACAAAAACAATTTAATTGGTAGTTCTAGTGTAGCTGCTTTTACGGCTGATAAAGAATTTGAAGATGTAGGTGCTTGTTTTTTTGATGCAGATAATGATGGCGATCAAGATTTATACGTAGTAAGTGGAAGTTATGAATTTGATAAAACGCCAAAATTATTGCAAGACCGTTTGTATCTCAACGATGGTAAAGGACAATTTAAACGTGCATTAAATAATTTACCCGAAATGATTTCAGCAGGTTCCGTTGTGACACCTTGTGATTATGATAACGATGGAGATATTGATTTATTTGTAGGCGGAAGAGTCATTCCAAATAAATATCCTTACGCACCAGAGAGTTTCCTTTTGATTAATAACAAAGGGGTGTTTACCAATGAAACACAAATTAAAGCGCGTAAACTTCAAAATATCGGAATGGTTACAGATGCCGTTTGGTTTGATATTGATAACGACAAAAAACTAGATTTAATTGTTTGTGGTGAATGGATGGGAATTGAAGTTTTTTTGAATACCAATGGAAGTTTAATTCAAAGTAATTCCTATAAATCATTATCTGATGCTAAAGGCTGGTGGAATAAATTGCTAGTTGCGGATGTTGATAATGATGGGGATATGGATTTAGTTGCGGGTAATCTAGGACTGAATTATAAATTTCATGCTACAGCGAAAAAACCGTTTCATGTTTATACGCACGATTTTGATTACGATGGTGTCGAAGACATATTTTTAGCTAATGAGTACAAAAATAAAACAGTGCCAGTAAGAGGAAAAAGTTGTACGGCACAGCAGATGCCTCATTTGAAAAATAAAATCACGAGTTACAATAATTTCGCTTCAGCAGATTTAAAAGGAATTGTAGGAGGTGCTATTGATTCGGCTTTACACTATGTGGTTAATGAGTTTCGATCTGGAATTTTTATCAATAACGGACAATCAAAATTTGTTTTCGAACCTTTTTCAAATGAAGTTCAGGTATCGCCTATTAACAGTATTTTATTCGAAGACTTTGATGGTGATGGTAGAAAAGATTTGCTGATGGCTGGAAACAACTATATGGCTGAAATTGAAACCACTCGTTCTGATGCTGGTTTAGGGTATTTCTTGAAAAAGAATTCAGACAAAGGATTTACTTTTGTCCCTAGTTTCAATTCAGGATTCTTTGCTAATAAAGATGTACGTAACTGTGTCTCTATCAAGAATAACAACTCAAAATATGTTTTGGTAGCAAACAATAACGATACCCACGATTTATTTAAAGTTACTTCTAAAAAATAATAATATACTTCTAAAAAAGCTTCAAAATCTAGCAATGGTTTTGGAGTTTTTTTATGTTTTTCTTTCTGTTTTAACCGTATTATTTTTTTATAAATGAAAGCTATTTCTATATTGAAAATCTGGAAAGGCATTCCAGTTCGTTTTCGAATTTTTTTATACTTTTTTATCCTCTCTTCAAATTCCCTTTTTGCTCAAGAAATAGTTTTAAAAGGAAGTGTAACTTCAATTAAAAACACAGCCTTAGAAAATGTAGTAGTCTCTATTGACGGGGAAAATGAAAGGACTTTAACTAATAATAACGGTGTTTTTTCTATTCGTACACA
This sequence comes from Flavobacterium sp. NG2, assembly GCF_034119845.1. Taxonomy (NCBI): domain Bacteria; kingdom Pseudomonadati; phylum Bacteroidota; class Flavobacteriia; order Flavobacteriales; family Flavobacteriaceae; genus Flavobacterium; species Flavobacterium sp. NG2. The sequence goes on from NZ_CP139420.1 coordinate 1,839,611, forward strand.
CGCTGTTTTACCATTGAAATTAAAGTTCGATTTAGACGGATATCATTCTAAAGAAATCCATTTAAAAACCTCTGAATTTGTTAGCATAGTGCTGAATGTAAAAAACAACACACTAGACGAAGTAGTGGTGTCCAGTGGCTATTCAGTTCAAAAGAAAGTTGATTTTACAGGATCGGTAGCAACAGTAACAGCAAAACAACTACAAAATCGTCCAGCTACAAGTTTTGATCAGTTGCTAGGAGGTCAAGCAACAGGAGTTGATGTTATACAGCCATCAGGAATCCTTAACAGCACTCCTGTTTTAAGGATTCGCGGACTTAACACTATCACGTCAGGGCTATTCCCTTTGGTAGTTATTGATGGTGTGAGTGCTTTTGTGGGATCGATAGGCGGAATGGCAGGAAATAATCCATTGTCCGATATTAACCCTAATGATATTCAAAGCATTGATGTGCTCAAAGATGCTTCTGCGGCCGCTATTTATGGCTCAAGAGCAGCTAACGGTGTTATTGTAATCACAACCAAAAGAGGTAAAATAGGAAAAACAAAATTTAATTACGACACTTGGTACAGTGTCAATACGCCTTATAATTTACCTAAATTATTAGATGCTGAAGATTATGTAATGATAAAAAATGAAGCTTTGGTCAATGCTGGAAAAGCACCAGGTTACTTTTTATCTAAAAACCCTGATGGAAGTACTGTGGATACCAATTGGTATGATGTAGCTTATAGACCTGGTTTTTCAAGCAATCATAACATTAGTGTTTCAGGTGCCAATGAAACAACGGATTATTTTTTCTCGGCAGGCTATACCCATCAAAATAGTTTTATCAAGAACAATTCATTCGAACGTTATTGTTCAAGATTAAACATCAATCACCAGCTCAATAATTTTATAAAAGTAGGCGCGAATTTATCGTATAGTAACGGAACAAATTTAAGTCCTAATACAGGAGCTATTACTAGTAATTCAACCGCTTCGTCCGCTTATAATACGGAATATATTACCAATGAACCTTTGGGACGTATGACGTATGTCCTGCCGCCAAATGTACCTGTGTACAATGCGGATGGTTCGTATAGTATTCAAAACGGGACTAGCGTAGGGTATGGTGCTAATATTCCTTCGATTATTGGTACAATCAATGCGTATAATTTAGCAATGGTACAAAATCTTGATGTAAATTCCTCAGAGAATAATGCATTTCTAGGGAGTGTTTATGGTGAATTTGATTTGATCAAAAACATAAAATTCAAAACCAGTTTAGGGCTTAATAACTTGCAGGTAGCTAATAGTTCCTTTTTAAATCCCATTCATGGTGGTGGCGCCTCTTCAATTGGAGTGGCAACCAATATTCAAACCAAATATTTACGTAGCGATTGGACAAACTTATTGAGTTATAATTCACAGTTTAGTCTCAATCATCATCTAAATGTATTGTTAGGACAAGAGCAAATAAAAACTACAACAAACAGTTGGGGAGCAATGCAGAGCAATATGACGGATGCTTCCTATACTAATTATCAAGGATCATTTATCAATATTTCGCCTATTGGGAATGTATATGCTCAGAATGGTTTGTTGTCCTATTTTACCAATATAAATTACAATTTTAAACAAAAGTATTTCTTTAGTCTTAATTTCCGTCGTGACGGACTTTCGGCTTTGGCTGATGGAAATAAATACGGAAATTTTGGTAGTGGTTCAGCTAGTTGGAATCTTAGTCAAGAACGTTTTTATGCAAACAGTCGTTTGAGTCAAATAGTCAATAATCTAAAAATACGTGCAAGTTATGGTATTGTGGGTAATAGCCAGATAGGGGATTACCCAGCCATTGGAACTTATAATTCGGCTACGTATGGAGGCAGTCCTTCGCTAGGATATTCACAAACGGCTAATCCTAATTTGAAATGGGAAACGAGTTCAAAATTCGATTTGGGATTTAATTTTTCCGTAGCTGACAATCGCATCACGGTCGAATTCGATTATTATAAAAACACCATTAAGGATTTGATCCTACAAGCTCCGCAAGCACTATCGGCAGGAATACCTAATAATGCCATTAGTACAAATAGTGGAGGCATGTACAATCAAGGAATTGAGTTAGGAATTAATGCTTTGGTCCTCAATAACACGGATTTCAAATGGAATCTAGGACTGAATTTATCCACACTCAAAAACCGAGTAACTGATTTGGCTAATGATGTTTTTGTACCCAGTGTTTTTGGAGTTCAAAACATGACACGGCAAGGGCATTCCATAGGATCTATATTTGCCGTTCCTACCAAAGGTGTGAACCCAGATAACGGACAAATGGTTTTCATTAATAGCCAAGGAAAAGAAGTTCAGTACAACCATATTGGTTCCCCAAAATGGACCTATCTTGATGGTTCAGCGGCGCCTGCGATTGATAATTATACGGATGGACTGATACAAGGGCCATCTTTACCAACCGTTTTTGGAGGAGTCAACAATACGTTCAAATACAAGAATTTTGATTTGAATGTCAATTTTACTTTTGCTTCGGGCAATAAATTATACAATGGTACTCGTGCCACCAACTCAGATCAACGTTATTTTAACAACGGAGAATTCATCAAAGACCGATGGACAACCCCTGGACAAATTACGGATATTCAAAAATTGTATTATGGTGATAATGTCTCCGCAGGATTTTCATTTACCAGCACTTCAAAAGTCGAAGATGGGTCGTACTTAAAACTCAAAAACATCGCTCTTGGTTATCACGTTCCTATCAAAGAAACATTTTTAAGAAACAGTCTCAGCACCATTTATGTGTATTTACAAGCCAGTAATTTGTACACTTGGACAAAATATCGAGGCTCAGATCCAGAGATTTCTATCAACGGAAATTCCATCAATTCAGGAAAAGACCAAAACGTTCCACCCAATGCCCAAGCCTTTACTTTTGGGGTAAATGTTGGTTTTTAAGTTTTATTATTTATACGCATTCATAATGAAAAAATATATTTTACTTAGTCTCATCGTTTTGTCTTTAACCGCTTGCAATAGTGACTTGCTAGACACCACGCCCAAAACCAGTATCCCCGAAGCAGAAGCCTATAGTACTCCAAGCAAGATTTTGGCACAAGTCAATAATTTGTACCGTTTGCTCCAAAACCAAAGTTTTTATGGCGGTCGTTACCTCGTTTTTAACGAGCAACGCGCTGATGAATTTGGACAAAGTGACGGAAACGCCGCCGCAGGTTCAGCGGTGTGGAATCAAAACGTGGCCTCGACCAATGATTTTGTCAATAATGTGTGGTCTGTGGGGTATACCGCTATCAATGCGTCCAATATTTTGATTAGCAAATTAGAAGGAACCACTGTTGTCTCTGAAAATCTAGCCAAAAATTACATTGCCGAGGCCAAGTTTGTTCGTGCCTTGGCCTATTTCAGTCTCATTCAAACCTATGCTAAACCCTATGCTTTGGACAAAAATGGTTTGGGCTTGCCCTTGCGACTTACACCCATTACATCCGCAGGGAATAACGACTTAGCACGCAGCACCATTGAAGAAATTTACAACCAAATCCTAAAAGATTTAAACGAAGCCGAAACCGATTTACCAACTGAGTACACCACCAGTTTACTCAACACCTCAAGAGCCAAAAAAGTAACAGCCATCGCCCTAAAAACAAGAGTGTATCTTGTTCAAAACAACTTTGACAAAGTCATCGAAGAAGGACAGAAGATTATTTCAATCAATGCACCTTACCAATACAATACAGGGAATTTGACCCAAAAATTAGAGCCAACATACAATGCCATTTTTACAGGAAGTTACACTGGTCCTGAAGCTATTTTTTCCATCCCTTTTGCCAATAGTACCACCGAAACACCTACTGCCCAGAGTTCTCTAGCTTTTACCTACTTGGGACAACCTATTTTGTACCTTGCTACAGAGGGAATTGCTAACGATCCCGCACTCAATACCACCGATGATTCTCGCGCCAGTTTGATTATAAAAAACAGTGCCAACCAAAAGTTACTTAAAAAATTCAGCCTCGCCACAGCCCCTTTTAGAGATTACGTACCCGTACTGCGTTATGCCGAAGTCTTACTAAATTATGCTGAAGCCAAAGCCCAAAACAATGATCTCGCCACAGCAACATCCCTTTTACAAGCCGTGCGCAACCGTTCAAATCCAAGCTTCGTTTTTCCTACTACCGCCATCAATACAAAGGAAGCCCTACTACAAACCCTCAGTACCGAAAGACGCATCGAGTTCCTAGGCGAAGGCCTCCGCTTAATGGATTTACAACGCAACCTCCAAACCCTACCCGCCAAAAAAGGCGCCATAGGAACCGCACCCTTAGTTTTAGTATCCAGCAGCAACTACATTTGGCCCATCCCAAGTGGCGAACTATCCACCAACAAATTGATTGTACCTAATCCTTAATAAAAAGCATTTGGGCGTGCCCCTCCGTAAAAACTACGGGTCGGGCTTTACGTTCCCGCTTTTTTATTACTGGCCAAAAAAGCCAGTAATAAAAAGAGCTCCACTTCAATCCCTCACGCAAAACGACGTACAAGTTCATTAATTCTCGTTTCTTTCTCCGTCACTTCGAGGGTTAATTTTTATGCTAAAAAAAGCAATTAAAATGACGTTTTCTTTGTCAGGCTGAGCTAAGCCTGCCCTGAGTATATCGAAGGGTCGAAGCCCTTTTTGATAAAAACGTTTTGAACAAGGGCTATAGCATCCCGAATTGTCGGGAGCAGGAATTGGCACAAAAAAACAGGCTTTTTAACTGTTTTGGGAACAATCAAAAAGCCTGTTTGTATTTTGAAATGATTATCTCATTTTGGATACTGCTTTTGCAACATCGCTTTCGGGTAGTTTACAAGCACCTTCTACACAAATGTAAATGTCGGTTTGGTTGGGCATAAATCTGCTTTCTAAAAGCGGTATTTTGCTCTCGGTGGTTGCTCCAGCAAAAAGGACGTTGGGCAAATAATAGCTTTGTAGGGCTTTTATTTTTTGAACCGCTTCAGGACCAGAAACCGCAACTTCATAATAGGTATCCGTGTAATTGAGCATCAAGTCGAGCCAGTTGTAGTACTCCACAGGAAATGCAATGGCGTCTTTCTTGACGTTGTTCAACATTTGTTTTGCTATTTTGCTGTAATTCGCCTCCGAAAAGTAATGTCCTAATTGGAATAAATTCTTTGCCATTGTTGAGTTAGACCCCGGAATAACATTATCTTGAATTTCCATTTTTTTAGTAATTAGGTTTTTGGCATTTTTAGAAGTGAAGAAAAACATATGCGTTTTTGTATCAAAAAAATTAGCTAAACTATATTTTGTCAATGCATTGGCTTGACGGAGCCATTTTTCGTCCAGTGTTACTTGGTACAAACTGATATAGGCGTCAATCACAGCAGCATAATCTTCAGAAAAACCGTCGATGGTACTTTTACCTTCTTTGTAATTGTGGTACAAACTACCGTCTTTTTGGGTTTGATTTTTTAGAATAAATTGGGCGTTTTTGATGGCTACTTCTAAATAATGAGGTTTTTTTAAAGCTTTGTACGCTTGCACATATCCTTTGAGCATCATGGCATTCCATGAGGTTAGTGTTTTATCATCTAGGTGCGGACGGTTTCTTTTGCTACGCACTTTTAATAAGGTTTGTTTCCATTTTTTTACTTTACTGGCTAATGCAACTGGCGATACCGAATGGCTTTTTGCGAAAGCAACATCAGATTGAGTTTTGATAAGTACATATTGGTTGTGTTCCCAGAATCCTGTTTTATTAATATTGTAATAGTCTTTGAATAAATCAAAATCAGTTTTTAGGACTGCTTTTAATTCGGTTATTTCCCAACTGTAGAAAGCGCCTTCTTCGAGTTTGTTGTTTTTATTTTTACTGTCAGCATCAAGGGAGGAGTAAAAAGCACCATTATCATTAGTCAATTCTCGGTCTACAAAAGTTAGGGTTTCCTCAATAATTTGCTTGTAAGTTGGATTTTTAGTTGCTAAATACGCATCAGCATACAAACTCACGAGTTGGGCGTTGTCGTACAGCATTTTTTCAAAATGAGGAATATGCCAATCTTCATCTACGGAGTATCGTGAAAAGCCACCACCTACTTGGTCGTAAATTCCACCATTTGCCAAGGCTTGAAGGGTAGTTTCTACATAATTTCGCCATTGCGCATCCTTATTTTGATGAGCATAACGCAATAGGAAATGCAAGGCTTTAGGCATTGGGAATTTAGGCGCTCCCATCAATCCTCCTTTATTAGGGTCAATGTGTTTGTTCCATTCGGTTAGGGCTTGGGTGACTTCATCGGACTTAAATTCAGCCTGAGCTGTATTGAATTTTATTTGTTCTGATTCTTTGATTCCGCCTAACAATTTTGTTGCGTATTCTGCTGCTTTTGCAGGGTCTTTTTTGTAGAAATCATTTACTTGTAGTAGGATTTTTTTCCAATCTTCTTTTGGGAAATAGGTACCACCAAAAATTGGGCGACCATCAGGAAGAGCAATGCAATTGAGTGGCCATCCGCCGCTACCACTGATGAGTTGAACGGCATTCATATAGATTTGGTCAATATCAGGACGTTCTTCGCGATCGACTTTGATAGAGATAAAATTATCGTTCATGATTTTAGCAACCGAATCGTTTTCAAAACTTTCTTCTTCCATAACATGGCACCAGTGACAAGCCGAATACCCCACGGAAATGATGATGAGTTTATTCTCTTTTTTGGCTAATGCCAAGGTTTCAGGGTTCCACGCTTTCCAGTTCACAGGATTATGCGCATGCTGCAAGAGGTACGGACTGGTTTCGTGGATTAAATCATTGGTGTATTTGTGATTTTCTTGACTGGTATTTTTCTTGCAACTCATGGCTAAGATTGTAAAAATCAGGATGAATAGGCGGTTATGAATGGGTAACATTATCGTTTTTGTATTTGGTTTTCAAATTGTAATTTGAACTTGTTTTAAAAAGGAAAGATATAAAAAAAGAGTTTGTCTTTATGAAAAGGCAAACTCTTTTTGATGTTGTATACTATGAAATGAATTATTTCTCCATCAACCAATTTCTAAAGTCATAGAAATTTTGAGGAGCCACACCGTGACCTACTGGGTATTCTTTATAAGTGGCATCGATATTTAAATTCTTCAAAAACGGAACTGTTTTTCTAGCCCATTCTACAGGGATAACTTGGTCAACAGTACCATGAGAATGGAAAATACGCAGGTTACTAAAATCATTGTTTTGGTAATTAGCATCCATGATGTCATCGTTAGCGTAGCCACTTAATGCAATTACGTTTTTGATTTTTTCAGGATGCGAAAGCGCAATGGCATAACTCAATATCGCTCCTTGGCTAAAACCGAGTAGACTTACATTACTGGCATCAATAGGATAGTTAGCAATCAGTTCATCAATAAAGCCAGCAATGATGTCTCTAGATGAACGTGCTTGGTCGTGGTCTGAAAATTTATTTTGATCTGCATCAAAGTTGATGGCATACCAAGCATAGCTTCCGTATTGTAAGTCATATGGTGCACGTGCTGAGATGATGTAATACTCGTCAGGAAGCTCTGAAGCAAATGAAAACAAATCGGCTTCGTTGCTACCGTATCCGTGTAATAAAAGCAGTAAAGGGTTTTTGTCTAATTTTATTTTGGGTTCTCTGATGAGGTATTCTAAGGATAAGTTCATGCTTGTGATTAAACGTTTTTAAATATTTTTTGGAATTGCTCTCCTAATAGCGGAATCAATTTCATTTCGCCTTGTAAAGCCCCTAGAAATCCGTATATCCAAAGGATGAAATAAAATAAATAAAAAGCAGATGAAATGGTCCAACTGTCAAAATAGCCAATAAAATAGCCAATTAAAAAGAATGATAGAAAAATTCCTAATGCTTGACGAATGTGGAAAGCCGCAAAAGCACTTTTTTTATCGTTATTCATAAAAAGTGCAATAACTGCTCCTATAATAGTAAAATAGCTTATGATGGCGATGTTTTTACTTTCTTTATCTTGATTCATATGTTTTATTCAGCAATTAATAATTGTCCTTGATTGATAATTCCATAAGTTTTCCCTCTTAATTTCATTCCTAGAAAAGCGGAATTTTTAGATTTTGAAAGAATAGAAGCGGTAGTAAAAGTTTTTTTTCCCTCAGGGTTAAACAAACTGAAATTGGCTTTGGTACCTTCCATAATTGGGGAGCTTTCGATTCCAAAAGTAGCTTTACCAGCCGTTAGTTTTTCGATTATGGTTTCTAAAGGAAGTACGGTCATCAAGGCTCCAAAAGCCGTTTCGAGTCCGATGGTTCCGTTTTTGGCCAAATCAAATTCCATTTTTTTATGTTCGATATCGATCGGGTTATGGTCTGTTGTAATCATGTCAATCGTTCCGTCGATAACGCCTTCGATTAGCGCTTTGCGGTCAATATCCGTACGCAACGGCGGACTTACTTTGTGACGGCTATCAAATTCTTCTAATTTTTCATCGGTAAAAACGAGATGATGTACCGTAGCACTTGCAGTCACTTGCAATCCTTTGGCTTTTGCCTCACGAATCATTTGCACTGATTTTGCGGTTGAAACGGTAGGAATGTGCATTTTTCCACCAGTATATTCTAGTAAAAATAAGTTGCGGGCGATTTGTAATTCTTCGGCTAGGTTTGGGATTCCTTTTAATCCTAATCGAGTAGAAACTGCACCTTCGTTAACCACGCCATTTCCTTTGATTTTTTCGTCTTGCGGAAAAGCAATAACCAATCCATCAAAATCTTGTACGTATTGCAAGGCAATTTTCAGCATATTGGCATTGTCCTGACTCTTGTTGTAGTCCCCAAAAGCAACTGCTCCAGCATTTTTCATGTCGAATAATTCGGCTAGGTCTTTACCTTCGCTACCTTTGGTCAAAGCACCAATAGGGTAGAGTTGCGTTGCACTTCCGTTCGCTTTGTTTTTTACAAAAAGAATTTGCGATTGATTGTCGATGACTGGAAACGAATTGGGTTGCAAAGCGATGGCTGTAAACCCACTTTTTCCTGCTACTTTAAGTCCGTTTGCAATGGTTTCCCTGTCTTCAAAACCAGGTTCACCTAGTGACACACTGCTGTCAAACCAACCTTGTGAAAGGTGTAGGTTTTCCAATTTTAACTCCTCAATATTTTCTGGATTCGCTAATCCAGTTCCTATTTTGGCGATACAATCATCTTCAATTAGAATGTCTACAATTTTATTATCAAAAGGACTTTTAGGGTCGATAATTCTTGCTTCTCGGATGATTAGTTTCATAAGATTGTTGCTATTTATGGAATTCAAAAGGAATTCGTTTATTTCAAAAATTTGATAAGCGCCATTTCTATCAATAGAAAAAGCAGTGCAAAGATAACAAACCATTTCCAAATTTGGCTGTCTGTTCGCTCGGTTTGTAGTTGGTCAAAAACAGTGGTAACGGAATCCAATATTTTATAATCGGCTAATTCGTTTTCATTAGAATTATTCGATTGGCTTTCGGTTCGGTTGTAGTTGAAACTCAGTTGGTCAACAACTTCTTTTTGGTCTAAAACGTCAAAATTGCCTGCTTGTTCAGGATAATCGTTGAAGTTTAATTGAACTTTATTATTAATGCTTTTTTGTACGGGAATAAATTGTTCTTCTTTGTTTTTAACTTCTAAAACAGCGTCTTTTGACAGTGCAACCGAAACTAAATAAGGACTGGAATCGCCAATGATTCTCGCCTTAATGCCATTGTTTTTATTTTGAACAGCCATTTTGTAGAAAGTAGGCACAATTAACGGCGACTGCTGGAAATTAGAATTCAACGGGTTTATTGGCGCACTAAAAACAGAAATAGCGCTAACCGAATTCACTTTGGAACTCAAAAAAGACTTTCCATCTTCGTAATATAAAACTACCGGAAACGAAGCTGATAATCCAAAGTTGGTTTTGGTATTTGGATACTGAAAATTGCTCACCTGATTCTCAAAAACCGAAGCCAATAAAGGATGGTTGAAATTGATTTTGGTAATTCGTTTTTCAGTATTTTCAATCGGTTGGTATTGGATGTTTCCAAAGTTTTTCAAAAACGAATTCAAATTCGGAACCGAACCTTTTGAGGAAGGAATGAGGATCAAGTTGCTGCCTTTTTCGACCAATGTTTTTAAGGTAGTTTGTAAGGCTACAGGAATTTCATCGATTTCGTTAAGGATAATTGCATCTTGTTTTTCGAGTGCATTGTAATCCAAAGAGGTCAATGTGCTGTTTTGAAAATCAAATTCATCATTGGTATATATTCGAGATAAGAAATTGCTTTTTTCGGCTTCGCCAATGCTTAAAACGGCTGTTTTTTGCGTTTTTGAAATGCTGAAATAATAGCTGTTGTCATAGGCTAAGCCATTATCGTCAATGTTTACAACACCATGAAAGGCTTGTTTAGGAATCGTAAACGGAATTGTTTTTTTGGGAGTATCAAAAGAAACAATCGTTTTTGCAATCAGTTTGTTATTGTTGTAAATCGCAATCGAAGTTGGTTTGATATCGTCTCCATAACTCGATAATTCCACATTCAGATTGTAGAAGTTTTCCAGAGTTTCCTGAATGTAAACGCTGTCAATAGCAATGTTGTTTTTTTGTTCTGCTTTTGGAATCACAAAAAAAGTATTGTCTTCTTTGTGGATGTTTTGCAGTTGTTTTTTTTCAAGTCCTATGGCATCGGTGATAATGACAATGTCTTTTTTGAATGCCGATTTATGCGCTTTTATTTGTGCCAAAAGCGATTCGGCTTGAAAAGGAAGTGCGCTGTACTTTAGGTTTTGCAGTTCTGTTTGGATTTCTTTTTTGGTGGTGTTCCAAAAGGTTTCCGAATTTGTCAATAACGAAAAAGTAGCGTTCTCGGGGATGGTTTCTAATAATTCCTGAACCGCACGTTTTAGCAATTCCCCTTTTTTGCCTTTGGCTTGCATGCTTAACGAATTATCGAGAATAATGTACATTTCATTCGAACGGTTTTCGCTGTCTTTGGCTTTGAAATAAGGTTGGGCGAAAGCCAAAATAATAAAGGTCAGAAGCAGCAAACGACATCCTAAAAGCAGCCATTTTTTGATGGTGGAGCTTTTGCGAGTTTGTATTGTAAGAGCTTTTAGAAATCGAACGTTAGTGAAATATTCTTTTTTGAATCGGCGTAATTGAAAAAGATGCACCAAAATAGGGACAATCAACAAGAACAGAAAGTATAAAAGTTCAGGATGTTTAAAATACATTGAGTTCAAAAGTTTACTGTTCGAAAGGAAAACAGTGAATGGCTAGCCAAAAATACAAATTTGTAAACAGTTATGAATGGAGACGAGAAGATTTTTTCAAATGAAGATTTTATGTTTTAAACACGAATTGCACGAATTAACACGAAAAAGAAATGTTTAAATTTCACGAATCAGTCAATGACTGATCAAATTTGTGTAATTCGTGGCTGTCTAAAGGATACAATTGTTCGTTTTAATCTGTATTTTAGCATTTCTAAAAATTATTTATGATGAAAAAGTATCCTTCGGTTGTATTCGCGCTTCTATTTAGTATTTCATTTTTTGCACAACAAAGCAAGCTTAATTTAATTATTGGAACCTACACCAATAAATGTGATAGTAAAGGGGTTTATGTGTATGAATTTGATACTAATACGGGCAATTTCACCTTACAATCAGAGTCGGTGCCAACGGATAGTCCTAGTTATTTGGCGGTTTCACAAGATAATAAATTTGTTTATACGGTCAATTCTGATGCTGCCAATAGTGCCGTAACTGCTTTTGGATTTGATGCTAAAACGGGAAAACTGAATTTTTTGAATAAAGAAAAAACCAATGGTGTGAATCCATGTTTTATCATTAATGATGATAAAACAGTGATATCAGCCAATTATTCGGGTGGAAATGTTTCTGTTTTTGGTAAAAATAGTGACGGAACTGTGACAGCTTTAAAACAATTGGTGCAGCATGAAGGGAAAGGGCCTAATGCCAAGCGACAAGAAAAAGCCCATTTGCATATGGTGCAATTTTCTCCAGACCACAACTATGTTTTAGCAACCGATTTAGGAAGTGATAAAGTGTATTCCTATGCATATAGTCCCAATGCAAATCAACCTTTGGAATTGAAGTATACTATTGATGCGAAAGCAGGAAGCGGACCAAGGCATTTTACTTTTAGTAAAGACGGTAAAAAAGCCTATTTGTTACAAGAATTGGATGGTACTGTTTCGGTTTTTAATTATAAAAAAGGGAATCTTAAATTAATTCAAGAAACCACCGTTTTAAGTGATGGTTTTAATCAATCCTTTACTGCTGCAGATATCCATATTTCACCTGACGAACGTTTTTTATATGCTACCAATAGAAAAGAAGCCAACGATATTAGTTGCTTTAAGATTTTAAAAAATGGCAAATTAGAATTTGTATCTAGAACAAGCACTTTGGGTGATGGGCCACGAAATTTTGCCATTGATCCTACGGGGAATTTTTTGTTAGTGGGGCACCAATTTAGTAACGGTGTAGTGATTTTTAAAAGAGATAAGGCAACAGGATTATTGACGGATACTGGGAAGAGAATTGATTTGTGCTCGCCTGTTTGTTTGGTGTTTACGGGAAAAGAGTAAGGAAGTTGGGATATGGAAGCTGGGAGATGGAAGCTGGGAGATGGAAACTTGAAGTTGCAAGTTGCCCCGGACCCGCGTGAGGGATAGGAGCAAACCGCCAAAGCGGTGCGGATAGCCCGACAGCAGCCAGAAAAATGGGCTACTATTCACAACGAATAGTAGCCCATTTTTTTGGCTGGTGGCACGCCCAAATAGACGAACTTATATTTTTAAGCTAATCTTTGATTGTAAGGATATTTATAAACTGTGTAATCCTTTTAATCTGTGGCTTTCTTTATTTTTTCTTCTTTTTTTGAGCTCTAGTTTTTAACATGTTTCGGTTAACAGAACCATGCGTTTTCTTTTTGGTTTTGGATGGCCCTCCAAGGTTGACTTTGGTATTCTTTTTGGCTTTTTCGTGAAAAGCACCCTCACCATCTGGTTTCTTCTTTTTATTGAATTTAATGACGGGACGTTCTTTTTCAGGTTCGATTAACTTCATCGAAATTTCAACTTCTTCAGGGAAATCTTCAATCTCTAGTTCCATGTTCATCAAGACTTCGATTTCGATTTTGGATTCTTCCTCTCTTGGAGTGATGAAACTAATCGCTGTTCCTGTAGCATCAGCACGACCAGTACGACCAATACGGTGCATGTACAATTCTCCAAATTCGGGCATCTCAAAGTTGATGACATGGGTAATATTCGAAATATCCAAACCTCTGGCCATAATATCCGTGGTAATCAGTCCGCGAAGATTGCCTTCTTGGAAACTTGCCATCGTGGTCAAACGGTAATTTTGTGATTTATTAGAGTGGATGACTCCAAATTGTCCTTCAAAATCCTCTTCGATACGCTCAAAAACCATATCCGAAATCTTCTTGTTATTCACAAAAACCAAGACACGACTCATGTCTTCGTTAGTGGCTAACAAATGTTTCAGTAAATTGATTTTGGTATTAAAGTTGGGAACATTATAAGTGATTTGTGTAATGTTTTCTAAAGGTGTTCCTGAGGCCGAAAGCGTAACTTCTTCAGGATAATCAAAGTAATCATTCAAAACAGCATCGACTTCATCGGTCATCGTTGCAGAGAACAAGATATTTTGACGTTTTTTAGGCATCATCGCCAATAGAGCGGTTAATTGGGTTCTAAAACCAAGGTTCAACATTTCGTCAAACTCATCAATCACTAGTTTTTGAATTTCTTCAAAACGGACTACGTTGTCTAGGGCTAAATCCATGGTTCTACCAGGAGTTCCTACCAGTATATCAGTCCCTTCATAGACATTTTTTTTCTGGGTGTTGATATTTACGCCTCCAAAAATTCCGATGGTACGAACCGACATATATTTGGTTAATTTTTCGATTTCGTCAACTACTTGAACTACTAGTTCACGTGTTGGAACCAGAATGACAATTTTTGGGGTATGCGTAGTTGTAAATTTATATAGCTTTAATAAAGGCAGTAAATAAGCAAAGGTTTTTCCAGTTCCCGTTTGTGCAATACCCATCATATCACGCCCAGACATGATAACAGAAAATGATTTTTCCTGAATAGGAGTAGGGGTTACAAATCCTAAATCCTCAACGGCTTTTTGTACTGATTTCGGAAGATTAAATTGCTCAAAAGTGCTCATAAAACGTATATTTTGTGCAAAGATACGTTTTTTATAAGGATACTAGCATTGGCTAGAGAAACTGTTTGGAAACAACCCTTTGCTTGCAGGTTTTCTGGAGGCGATACTTTTTAAAAAGCAACTAACTTTAAAAGGTAGATTTTAATAAAAGGCTGCTTATAATAAGTTTTTATTGCAATACTTTTGGGAAATATTTTGAAATCCAACCATTAAATTTCCTCAATGACTTAATGGTGAATTTTCAACCTTACAATAATAAATCGTTTAAACTCGTAAATATGAATTTTTTAACCTCTTGGAGCGGCGGAAAAGACAGTTGCTACGCCATGATGAAAGCCGTTGAGCAAGGTTTTGTTCCCAAAGTGCTCTTGAATATGATGAACGAAAACGGAAAGATTTCCCGTTCTCATGGATTGCCACTAGCGATTTTGGAACAACAAGCTTTGCAAATGGATGTACCATTAGAAGCGGTTCCTGCCAGTTGGGAAGATTATGAAGTCAAATACATTCAGACTTTAAAATCACTAAAGTCCAGATACGATTTTGAAGCAGCCGTCTTTGGAGATATCGATTTGCAAGCGCATAAAGACTGGGAAGATAAGGTTTGTGCTGCTGCTAGTTTACAAGCTGTTTTACCGCTTTGGCAGCAAGACCGCTTGGTCCTAGTCAATGAGATGTTGGCCAATGGAATCGAAACCATGATTGTTTCCTGCAATGCACAAATGGGTGAGAACTATCTTGGTCGCATCTTGACTCACGAATTAGCCCAAGAATTGCAGGAAAAAGGCATTGACCCCTGTGGCGAAAATGGCGAATTTCACACTATGGTTATCCATTGTCCCTTGTTCAAAAATCCAATTTCTTTACCCACATACACTACAACGACCCATGAAAACTACTGTTTCATCGTTTGGGAATAGAATTTTTGTTAGTAGCATAATCCCACCATTCGTTACAAGCTTTTTGTATAAATACTATTTTTCTACGCTAGGAGAGGAGCTTCCGTTGGTCGCTCTCTCCTAGCAAGAAAAATTATTATTTATCCTGCAAAGGCTTTTCACTGCTGTTGGGGCTAGGGAATTGCTTACTTAATAGCAACTGAGTTAACATTGTTTTTATGGTTTTTTTAAGTTTAATAGGCTGTTAGTTAGTGGTTTGATTTAAGTCTGCTGCTCGTGAATTAAAAATATCGAAAACAATAAATTTAGTATTATATTTGCCGCCGTATTGAGGTTGCTGTTTTTTTAATTGAAACAGCATTAAAAGGGAATCAGGTGAATTTATTTATAATAATAAATCCTGAGCTGTACCCGCAACTGTAAGCTATCAAGCTTGTTGTTATCTACAAAACCATTGTTCGTCTAGGCGGATGAGAAGGTAAACAACAAGACGCAAGCCAGGAGACCTGCCTATTACATCGAGTATCAAACTTTCGGGAAAAAAGGTTTGGGTATGGGTCATTCTATGCTTTTCTCCCATTTTTAATCATGCAATGGTTTATAGACCTTTGCTAAATGTTTTATTAAAATGAACAAGAAAATCGTTCGTATTAGTATGTTGTGCCTACTAATAGGTGCATCTACTTTTGCACAAAAAAAAGGAGCTATCGCGGTTCCAAATGAATTAAACGAAGTTGTTATCTCCGATTCAAAATTTGCTTTACCAAAAGAAAAATCAGGAAAAGTAATTGTGAAAATCACTGCTGAAGATTTGGCAAAAAGAGAAGGACAGTCTCTTGCCACTGTATTAAGTTCTGTAGCAGGTGTTGAAATTAATGGAAATCAGAGTAATGCTGGTAGAAATTTAGGGGTGTACATACGTGGTAGCCGTACACGTCAAACC
Source organism: Flavobacterium sp. NG2 (assembly GCF_034119845.1). Taxonomy (NCBI): domain Bacteria; kingdom Pseudomonadati; phylum Bacteroidota; class Flavobacteriia; order Flavobacteriales; family Flavobacteriaceae; genus Flavobacterium; species Flavobacterium sp. NG2. The sequence goes on from NZ_CP139420.1 coordinate 1,855,715, forward strand.
TTGATTTTAATTGATGGTGTTCCCGTTTCGGATGCTTCAGGAATTAATTTAGAATATGATTTGCGTTTGCTTCCTGTGGAACAAGTAGAAAGTGTCGAAATCATGAAAGGAGCCTCAAGTACTTTATATGGCTCTGGTGCAGCTGCAGGTGTTATTAATATTACCCTAAAAAAAGGAACTAAAAAAGATATTTCTGGTACGGTATATCTGAATACAGGTACGCAAGTAACTGCTGATAAGACCAACTATAGTCCGAAAGAATTCAATCAAGGATTCAATTTTGGTGCTAAAAATGAAAAAATCAATTATTTTGCCTCTTTAAATAGTAGTGCTGTTCAAGGAATTTCAGAAGTTAAAGGTGTTGATTTTGAAGACGATCTTTTTCAAAGAGTAAATTCGGTTGTGAAATTAGGTTTTACTCCAACTAAAAAACTAAGCTTAGATTTTTCAGCTAACTATGACCGAATCAAAAATGAGTTTGATGATGTCTATGATAATTTTAACAACCCAGATTCGCCTGTAAATGTCTCAACTTCTGAGCAATTTCGTTTAGGATTTTCACCAAAATACAAATACAATAAAGGAGAGTTAGTATTGAATTCTAGTTTTAATATGATTGAAAGAGGATATAACGTGTTCAATAGCAGGACAAAAAAAGTTGATCCAAGTGAATATAAATCACGAAATGTAAACGTTGATGCCTTCAATAAATACCAGTTTTGCAAGCAATTTTTTGCAGTTCTAGGGAGTCAGTTTCAATTTCAAGAAATGAATTCTCAGACTGTTTACGGTAGTATTGCTGGTGAAATGGCTAAATTTAACACTGTCGATCCGTATTTTACAGCAGTTTATAATTCGGATTTTGGTTTAAATGTAAATTTAGGAGGTAGATACAATATACATAGTGTTTATGGAGAGCATTTAGTGTATAATATCAATCCATCGTTTTCATTTTCTGATTTACCTTTAAAATTATTGGCTTCTTATAGTACAGCCTATATTACTCCTAGTTTGTATCAATTGTATTCTCCTTATGGAAACCTTGATTTGACTCCTGAGGAAAATAGTACTGTTGAAGCAGGATTTGAGGTGTCATTATTAGACAAGAAGCTAACATTGAATACCGTTGCTTACTACAGGCAAGAAGATAATGCGATAGGTTTTTATACAAATCCTACAACCTATAAATCAAATTACGTCAACACGGTTGGGAAATATAATGCGAGAGGGGTAGAGGCTATGGTTTCTTATGCTTTTTCAAAGGATTTAGGAGTAAATGTAAACTATACTTTTACACAAGTGGAAGAAGCATTAAGCAAATTGATCCCAAAACACAAAGCAAATGCTTCTGTTGATTACCAATTGAATGAACGAACATCTTTCAATGTGAATTATCAATATGTAGATAAAAGGAATACTTCTTATTTTAACGGAGCTACTTTTAAATCTACACCAGTACTTTTAGATGCATACCAATTAGTAAATGCAACGGCTAGATACAACCTAATCAAAAATAGGATGAATGTATTTGGTTCGGTAACGAATATTTTTAATGAAGATTTTCTTGAAAACGTAGGTTATAGCACACGTGGACGAAACTTTAAAATTGGTTTTACTCTATTGTTCTAGTTCGAAAGAAACAGGATTAAATAAAAATCCCCTGATAGTGGTTAGTGCTATCAGGGGATTTTCCGTAAATTAACAATTGTAATTTACATCGTCTGTATGTTGTTTTGTTCTAAAATTGCCAAAAGATAAAGGCTTTGATCAGCATCATATTTTTCAATTCCACATTTATACCAATCTTCAATAATATTCAATTGATATTCTGTGAAACCTTCAGAATCGATATTCATTCCAAGCATTCCAGCTAATTGAAATTCGTCTAATACTTTATTTGTGACAATTCTGGAAGGAATCCCATCTGTTATTTTACCATTCAATCTCTCATAGTCAGATCTGCCACAATGAAAACCTACATTAAATGCTTGGCATTCTTTCTTACTGGAGTTTAGGTGTAAAAAGGGATTTAAACCATATGAATATCCTTCCATGTAATCTTGTCTGTAGACAGGGTCAAATATATCTTCCATACTGTTTAGGATTAAGTTTCGGTATTAATTACAATCAAACCTACTATAATAAAGGCTAGGATTAAATTATAATCGTTAAAAGGGAAAAAAAAACTTTAATCTTCATGTTTTTATGATAAATAGTGATTTTTTGTTTTGTTTAAGCTGGTGTCTAATGATTAATTATTATTTATTGATAGGATGGTGTTATTGATTTTTCAACTGTAATATTGTGTTGAATTTTAAATAAATGGTAGAAGGTTTAGTTTTAATCTAGTTGCTAAAACGGGATTTGATTAAATAAGAAATTATGTTTGTAGAGAGATATATTCTTAAAAACACATCGTATAGATGAATAAATTATATAAGGTAAATAAGAGTTAGTATTTGATAATTTAGTTTGTGTGTAATAGCTGTGTTTTTTTTTAATTTACTGACTACCAAATAAAAATACCAACCAAAATGAACCAATCTTTTATAAAAAAAACAATCTTTCAATTGCTGTTAATTTTAATGTGGAGTTACACTTGGTCGCAACCACGTCAAATAGTTATTGTAGAACAAACTTTTGTTTATGCAAATTCGGCTACAGTTGCTGATTTGGATTCAAGAGTGACTGGTCTTCTTCCTGGTGATGGTGCAGTATGGATGAATGCTGCAACTGGAGGGACTGCTTTTTTGCCAACAGATGCTCTTATTAGTGGGCAGAAATACTATTTGAAAAATACAGAAGACAATACTAAATATGCGATTGGTACTCGATTAAGAATTATTGCTTTTCAAATTTCGCCAAGTTTAGTGCCAAGTAAATCCAATGTATTGTGTGAAGGAGAAATAGTTCAGATTAAAGCTGAAGGTTTATTAACTACCGAAGAGTTTACCGCCAAAAATACCAATGGTTTAGGTTTGAATTTAGTTAAGGTAGCTCAGTTTCAGCAGTCAAATTATTTTGTAAAAGTAGGTACTGATGCAAAGCCACTTTCGATGTCTTGGACAGCAGCCGATGATTTAATTTCGAACATACCTGGTGCCTCTATGTACATTATTAACGGAGGAACTCCTGGTGGTGCACAGCCTCTAGAAGAGACTACTGTTTTGAGCGGATTAGATGCGTTAGGCTATTTGAATAAGCAAGGACCTCCAAAAGTGCCTTCTGGCTATGCTTTTTGGTTGGGTTTAAAGCAATATGGGAATGCTTATGATTTTGATGATAGGACAGGGATAAATAATAAGGGTTGGTACTGGGTTAATGGAATGCCGTTAGGATATGAAAATTGGGATAAAAACCCAACAACTTTAGTATTGATTGAACCTAATGACTATAATGCTAATGGAACCGTTGGAGCGATTCCTCCTCATGATGAAGATAATGCCGAATTTAACTTTCAATCTAGGACGGCTGCTGCTTGGGTAGATGCACCTGATTTAAGTCCGTTGCATGCCTCTGTTCCTTTGTTTGAATTTCAGGGGATTACATCGCTTCAATGGAGTAAATACAATACAACGACAAGTAGTTGGGAACTTATGCCTGGTGAAACTAATGGGATCTTGAGCACAACAGCAATTGCAGGTACGCTACGGTATAAATTAGATTATAGTATTAATGGGACGTCGCAGCCTCCTTTGATGTATGATGTCATTGGTACTGCTATAACAATAACAACACAGCCTACTTCGGTTTCTTCTTGTGGCGAAAATGTTTCTTTTTCAATTCTAAGTGATGGTGATTTGTATCAATGGCAGGTTTCAACAGATGGTGCGACTTGGAAAGATGTTACGAATAATGCTATTTATAGTAACTCAAATTCAACTGAATTAAAAATTACTAGCCCAGTAAATACAATGAATAGCTATAGGTATAGAGTACTTATTAAAAAAACAGGTGCTTCCTGTAGTTTATTTTCTAATGAAGTAAGTTTAACTGTAAATGTGATTGCTACGCCTACAATTACGGCAGGAAGTTCTACTACTTTCTGTACAGGTGATAGTGTCGTGCTGACCTCTTCCTCAGCTACAGGGAATCTTTGGTCAACTGGAGAAACTACACAATCAATAACAGTGACTTCATCAGGAACTTATACAGTGAAAGTGATGAATGGTAGTTGTGCATCAGCTACTTCAGCGGGAACTGTGGTTACAGTAAATGCGATTCCTGCCACGCCAACGATTTCAGCAACAGGTGTAACAACTTTCTGTTCTGGTGGAAGTGTGGTTTTAACTTCATCATCGTCTGTTGGAAACCTTTGGTCAACTGGTGAGACAACTCAGTCAATAACAGTTGCTTCGTCAGGAACTTATACTGTAAAAGTAATTAATAATGGTTGTACATCAGCAACTTCAGCGGGTACTAATGTTACAGTGAATCCTACACCGGCTACCCCAATTATTACAACAGTTAGCCCGACTACTTTTTGTACTGGTGGTAGCGTAGTTTTAACTTCGTCTTCGTCTGTTGGAAACTTATGGTCGACAGGAGAGACTACACAATCAATAACAGTGACTTCATCAGGTACTTATACAGTGAAAGTAATGAATGGTAGTTGTGCATCGGCTACTTCAGCGGGAACTGTGGTTACAGTAAATGCGATTCCTGCCACGCCAACGATTTTAGCAACTGGTGCAACAACTTTCTGTTCTGGTGGAAGTGTCGTTTTAACTTCATCTTCGTCTGTTGGAAACCTTTGGTCAACTGGTGAGACAACTCAGTCAATAACAGTTGCTTCGTCAGGAACTTATACTGTAAAAGTAATTAGTAATGGTTGTACATCAGCAACTTCAGCGGGTACTAATGTTACAGTGAATCCTACACCAGCTACCCCAATTATTACAACAGTTAGCCCGACTACTTTTTGTACTGGTGGTAGCGTAGTTTTAACTTCGTCTTCGTCTGTTGGAAACTTATGGTCGACAGGAGAGACTACACAATCAATAACAGTGACTTCATCAGGAACTTATACAGTGAAAGTAATGAACGGTAGTTGTACATCACCTACTTCAGCGGGAACTGTGGTTACAGTGAATGCGATTCCTGCCACGCCAACGATTTCAACAACTGGTGCAACAACTTTCTGTTCTGGCGGAAGTGTCGTTTTAACTTCATCTTCCTCTGTTGGAAACCTTTGGTCAACTGGTGAGACAACTCAGTCAATTAGCGTTTCAACTACTGGAAACTATACTGTGATGGTGACTACTAACGGCTGTTCTTCATCAGTGTCTTCAACAACGAATGTTATTGTAAATCCTCTACCAAGTATTAATACAAATGAGAATGGAGATGAAGATGTTTTAATTTGTTCTGGTATCTCTACCTTTTCGATCTTATTAGAAGCTGGAATAAACGACGGTACACCTACTAGTGATTACACTTATCTTTGGTCTAAAAATGGAATATTAATCACACCGTCTGAAACTAATCCCACATTAACGGTTAATTCTGATGGAGTCTATACCGTCAAAGTAAGTTCGAAATTAACCAATTGTAGTAGTGTTAGAACAATTAAAGTAATTCCTTCCGAAGCACCTAAAATTAAGGCTATTGATATTGTTGAATTAACCGATAATAATTCGATAACAATTCATCTCGATTCAGGTCAGGGTAAGTACTTGTATAGTATTGAAGGGGTTAATGGTGGTTATCAAGAGTCTAATTTTTTTAATGATATTGCACCTGGAGTTTACGAGGTTTTTGTAAAAGATACCAGTAATTGTGGTAGTGACAATAGAACGGTTTATGTTCTTGGTGCTCCCAAGTATTTTACGCCAAATGGTGATGGTTATAATGATTATTGGAATATAAAAGGAATTAACGGGACAGCTAATGCAAATTCAATGATTTCCATTTTTGACCGTTATGGTAAACTTTTAAAACAGCTAAGACCTTTGGAGCAAGGTTGGAATGGGACTTTTAAAGGTGTTTTATTGCCTGCAACGGATTATTGGTTTACAGTAAAACTAGAAGATGGAAGAGAGGCAACTGGTCATTTTTCGTTAAAAAGGTAATTCATAAAAAAAAAGCGCTAACCAGCGCTTTTTCTATTTTAGTTATTCTTCATCATCAATCATATGAGATTTTGAATACCCTCTCCATTTGTCAATGCAATCTTGAAAATCTTGAGGTAAATCAGTGTCAAATCGCATGTGTTCACCTGTTGTAGGATGGATAAATCCTAAGGTTTTAGCATGTAAGGCTTGTCTTGGTAATGCTTTAAAACAATTGTCTATAAATTGTTTGTATTTAGTAAAAGTTGTTCCTTTTAGTATCAAATGTCCACCATAACGCTCATCATTAAATAAAGGATGACCAATATGTTTCATATGTGCTCTAATTTGGTGTGTACGTCCTGTTTCTAGTTGGCAAGAAATCAATGTAACATAGCCAAAACGTTCTAGTACCTTGTAATGTGTAATAGCAGGTTTTCCTATCTCAGGGTCTGCAAAAACAGCCATTTGCATTCGGTCCTTTAAGTGACGCGCTAGGTTTCCTTCAATCGTTCCTTTTTCTTCAGTAACATTTCCCCAAACCAAAGCGATATATTCTCTTTCAGTAGTTTTGGCTTCAAATTGTTTAGCCAAATGGGTCATTGCTGCCTCTGTCTTAGCAATTACTAATAATCCAGAAGTGTCTTTGTCAATACGATGTACTAATCCAGGACGTTCGCTACTGTTCATTGGTAAATTTTCAAAATGAAAAGCCAATGCATTGACAAGTGTTCCAGTGTAATTTCCGTGACCAGGATGTACCACTAAACCGGGTTCTTTGTTGACCAATAATAAGGCATCATCTTCATAAACAATGTTTAATGGGATGTTTTCCGGTAGAATATGATTTTCAAAAGGAGGATGGGATAACATTACTGTAACCAAATCAAATGGTTTTACCTTATAATTTGATTTTACTGCAATTTCATTTACAAAAATATTTCCTCCCGAAGCTGCATTTTGAATTTTGTTTCGGGTAGCATTTGGGATTAATCCCATCAAATATTTGTCTATTCTTAATAAGGCTTGTCCTTTAGGAACTTCAAATCTAAAGTGTTCGAATAATTCGTCTTCTAAGTCAACCGACTCTATATTATTGTTCATTAGGCATTTCATCTATTGGACTAGCTAGGCTGTCCGTTGGTATACTCTCTTCATAACTCGCTTTTCCATCTCCTAAAACCAAATCAATTTTAGAACCTTTTAAGACTTTATCACCAGCTTTTATATTACGACCTTTAAAGCGCATTTCAAGCACCATATCTTTTCCTAAATTAGGGATATAGGTTATAGTACCTTCTTCTAGTCCTAAAGCTCTCAAAGTAGGAATCGCTTCACGATAGGTCTTTTCAATTAAATCAGGGATTTTGACAGATGAAAAACCAGAAGAGTTAATTTTAATATATACTTTACGTCCTACTTTTACCTTAGCGCCAGGCAAAGGGTCTTGCTGTACCACACTATATTTAGGGTAATCACTTCTGTAATCTACGCTGTCTAACAATACGTACGCCAGATCTAATTCGTCTAATTTTTCTTCAACTTGTTCCTCAGTCAATTTGCTTAAATCGGGAACGGTAATTTCATTTCCGTGGTCAGTGGTAAAAGTCAACCAATGCATTAACAAATATCCTAAAACGCCGATTATAAGTGCGGCTAGAAAAACTTGTGTAAAAAACACTCGACTAGTAAGGTATTTACGTAAACTCATAATTTATTTTTATAATACGACAAAGATAAACCTATTTCGTTCCAAAAAAAATGATAATTTTGTTTTGAATAGGATTAATCGGTAATTCGATTAATCGGTTAACCGATTAAACAAATAAAATGAAAAATATTGCCATCATCATGGGTGGGTATTCTAGTGAATACAAGATCTCATTAATCAGCGGAAACGTTGTTTTTCAAAATTTAGATAAAAACAAGTACAATGCTTTTCGCATTCATATTTTTAAAGAAAAATGGGTTTATGTTGATGCAAACGATACTGAATTCCCTATTGATAAGAATGATTTTTCGGTAGTAATTGATGCAAACCGTATTCATTTTGATTGTGTGTTTAATGCCATTCACGGTACACCAGGAGAAGATGGATTGATGCAGGCTTATTTTGAATTGCTTGGGATTCCACAAACTGCTTGTGATTATTACCAAGCGGCTTTAACATTTAATAAAAGAGATTTACTGTCGGTTTTAAAACCATACGGAATCAAAACGGCTATTTCATATTATTTAAATCAAGGAGATGTAGTTAATATTGAAGAAATCATTGAAAAAGTAGGTTTGCCTTGTTTTGTAAAACCAAATAAAGCAGGTTCTAGTTTTGGAATTTCAAAAGTAAAATCGGCCGCAGAGTTGCCAACGGCAATCGAAATTGCATACAAAGAAGATAACGAAATTATTATCGAAAGTTTTCTTGACGGTACCGAGGTTTCTGTTGGTGTTATTAATTATAAAGGAGAAACAACAGTATTGCCAATTACTGAAATTGTATCTGAAAATGATTTCTTTGACTACGAAGCTAAATATCTTGGACAATCACAAGAAATTACTCCCGCACGAATTTCCGATGAAATGACTCAAAAAGTAGGAGCGATTGCTAAACGCGCCTACGAAGTGTTAAAAATGAAAGGGTTCTCACGTTCTGAATTTATTATTGTAAACGACGAACCACATATGCTTGAAATGAATACGATTCCGGGATTGACTACTGAAAGTTTGTTGCCACAGCAAGCAGCTGCCGCTGGAATTACGCTTGAAGATTTGTTTTCAAATGCAATTGAGTTAGCTTTGAAATAAACAATTAGAAAAACGAACATGAATAAAAATAGAGTTGAAGCTTTTAGTGATGGAGTATTAGCTATAATTATTACTATAATGATTATTGAAATTAAAGCGCCTCACGAAAGTAGTTTTGACGCTTTGATTCCATTGATTCCTGTTTTTTTGAGTTATGTGTTGAGTTTTACATATATCGGAATCTATTGGAACAACCATCACCACTTATTTCAGGCTTCAAAATCGGTCAATGGTAAGGTATTGTGGTTGAATATGCATTTGTTGTTTTGGCTGTCATTAATTCCATTTACAACGAGTTGGATTGGTGAGCAACATTTTTCAGCTGTTCCCATGAGTGTTTATGGTTTTGTTCTGGTAATGTGTGCCATTGCTTATTTTGCTTTGCAAAATAAATTAATTCAATTACATGGTACGGACTCGGTTTTAAAAAGTGCCATTAAAGATGATAAAAAAGGGAAAATTTCTTTAATCTGTTATGCTGTAGCTATTCCACTTGCTTTTGTTGCTCCTTGGATTTCAGGAATGTTGTATATTGCTGTTGCTTTGTTGTGGATTGTACCAGATAAAAGAATTGAAGATTTAATCAACGAGAAATAATAATCAAATTAACGAAAAAAAGAGAGGTTGCTAGAATATTATCTGGCAACCTCTCTTTTTTTTGTTAATTCAATAACTTTAAGGATGACTGTTCTTATCGAGATAGTTTGTTCCTTTGCTAATTTCTAATGCCGTAGTATAGCCATCACCATCATCATCTATATCTAAGAAGTTTGGAATTCCATCACCATCTGTATCGTCCATATTTGTTGGGGTTATAGGGTACGCAGTGGTGTTTCTATAATCGAACATATAACGGTCATTGTTTAAGTCTTCAAGATAGGATAGTACGCCGTCACCGTCTTGATCTAATCGTTGTAGTTCATATAATTTAAAACTAAATACCAAAGGAGCATAAGAAGGTATGCTAGCACTTCCTTGGAAATAATAGGCCATACCAGAAGGAATGAACATTACACCTGCACCAAAGTCCGTATACTTAACGGTTCCATTATCACCTTCTGTATGATTACCCGTTTTAAATTGAGGAAATACTTCTACCCATCCTCGAACAAAGACATTATATAAGCTAAACATTTGTTGAGGGAATTTTACTTCCTCAAATTGTGTTGCTGTTATGGTTGTGACATCTGAAAGGGTAGATGAAGATAGGTAGGTTCCTTTATATGAAGTTAAAACATTATCTACATTGGTAGGGTAACTTCCTGTTCCTTCTCTTAAAATCAAATAATACATAGAATAAGTGATGCCGTGAAGTGGAATAGATTCTTTTTTTATTAATTTAGGGAAACCAGTATTATTCAAATAAGACATAATTTTCGGTTGTGAACCTCCATCAGGAATTTTAGTAATAACGACATCTTGGTCGCTTTGTTCTCCAGGAGCATCAGTAATTGTAATATAATGAGTATTTAAGTAATCTTCAATTAACTGATTATCGTCTGTAAATTGCTCTTGATAGTCACGAAGAGGTATTTCTTCAAATGATGTATCATTTTTCGAACAAGAAAATAATAGCAATGTTGTAATTGATAAAATAAAATAAAACCTAAATTTGTTCATTATAACTGATTTTTAAGTGCGCAAGATACAATATTGATTTATTTTTGTAAACTATTTAACTTCGATTTTACAATTATTATGCGAATAGACAAATATTTATGGTGTGTCCGATATTACAAGACCAGAAACATGGTAACAGAAGCTTGTAAAAAGAATCATATTACCGTAAATGGTCAGGTTGCCAAGCCTTCTAAAGAAGTGTTTCCTACTGATAAAATCACCTTTAGAAAAGATCAAATTACACAAATAATAACGGTTCTTGATATCCCAGAAAGTCGGGTAGGAGCTAAATTAGTGGACATCTACAGACGTAACGATACTCCTGCTGAAGTTTATCAACATTTAGAACTATTGAAGCTTTCGAAAGATCATTATCGCAAGCATGGAACAGGAAGGCCTACTAAGAAAGACCGAAGGGATATTGATGAGTATGGTAATGCAATAGAAGATGAAGACTTAGATGTTGAATAACTACTTGAAATAATTAACTTCAAATAACAATCATAATGAGTAAAAATATTATCCTTACCCATCAGGAAATAAACCATAAAATAAAAAGAATAGCTTACCAAATTTATGAAACGTTTGTAGATAATGACGAACTGGTTTTGGCAGGTATTGCACCAAATGGATATGTTTTTGCAGAAAAAATTGCTCTAGAACTTAAAAATATATCTGATTTAAAAATTAGTCTTTGTGAAGTACAGATTGACAAAGAAAAGCCAGATGCAGCCATTACTACTTCAATATCAAAAGAAACTTATGCAAATAAAGGGTTGATATTAGTAGATGATGTGTTGAATTCAGGAACTACATTGATTTATGCAGTACGTCACTTTTTGGATGTTCCACTTAAAAAATTCAAAACAGCGGTTCTCGTTGATCGAAATCATAAAAAATACCCTGTAAAAGCTGATTTTAAGGGTATTTCTCTTTCTACTTCTTTATTGGAACATGTTCATGTTGTTTTTGAAGAAGATAACAGTCATGCTTACTTAAGCTAAGACTTCTTCTATCTGATTTACAATTTGCTCAATAGACTGGTTATCGACAGATACAGTGTATTGGGCTTTATTGTAATAAAAACTTCTTTCGAATAGATGCATAGCAATAAACTCCTTCATCTCTTCATCTGTCTTGGAGGCAATAAGTGGTCTTTTTTCTTTTTCTAAAACCAAACGATTGAATAAGGTGTCAATTGATGCTTTAAGGTATATTGATGTTCTATTGTCTCCTATTAGTAATTCATGGTTATTTGCATAACATGGTGTTCCGCCGCCTAAACCTATTATTAAATCATCAGTATTGTTTAATAATTCTATAAAAGCTTCGTGTTCGAGCTTCCTGAAATAGATTTCTCCGTGCTTGTCAAATATAGCTTTGATGCTTAAGTCTGCTTTTTTTTCGATGTAATGGTCTAAATCTATGAACGGAATTTGGATAGAATTAGATAATGAATTTGCAATTGTTGACTTCCCTGAGCCCATATAGCCCAATAGTATAATTTTCTTCATATAGTAAAACCTTATAAGTTAAGGTATTAAGTTTTTTTATTTAAAAAAGACAAATTTAAACTATTTTTTCTTGGAAAACTCTAAATAAAGTCCTTATATTTGCACCCGCAATCAAGCAAACAAATTATGACTCGATAGCTCAGTTGGTAGAGCACATCACTTTTAATGATGGGGTCCTGGGTTCGAGCCCCAGTCGGGTCACAAAAAGTGATCAACACATAAGTTACTTGATAGCATTGACTCGATAGCTCAGTTGGTAGAGCACATCACTTTTAATGATGGGGTCCTGGGTTCGAGCCCCAGTCGGGTCACAAAAAATTATAGAGACGTTGCATGGCAACGTCTCTACTTATTTTTGGCCATGTGGAGAAACGGTAGACTCGCCATCTTGAGGGGGTGGTGCTCGCAAGGGCGTGAGGGTTCAAATCCCTCCATGGTCACTATAAAGGTCTTTCTGTGAGACTCATAAGTGTTTTTGAATTATTTATAGCTACAATCCTTTTGTTAGTTAAAAAAACATTTCATTATTTTCTAGTCAGATTATCTGAAATTCCAATTTTATTCATTCTAATTTATAGGGTTAGTATTGTTGTGTTCCTGTAAGTAAAATAATAATATACAACGTTTTAGTAGCTGTTTTTCGTGTTTTTTTAGTAAGTTATTTGCATTTTTAATTCTAAGATGTATCTTAGTCCTCCTTTTTAACTAAACCAAAAACCTATTTATGAAGAAAAACACGTGCAAAACCTACCCAGCTTTATCGGTGCTACTCGTTTTTTGTTTTTGTCTGTTCAATCTTTTAAGTGTTAGGTCTCAGACAGCTACAGCCGATTCAATTTGTAAAAAGAAATATGTTTCTGTAGATGTACATAAAACTTATGAAAGAGTTATTGCAAAAGGCTATGATTCTATTGAAATGTTTGAATACTTAGGGAATTATTATTATAAAATAAATGAGTTGGAAAAATCAAGATTGTATTTTGAACTTTTATTTAAAAAATATAAAACGTCCCAGATTTCACCTAAAAGTATTGAAAATTACAAAAATATTTTGGTACAGGCTAAATCATAATTAATGATTTTAATACTGTAATTTTATAATAAATGCCTCGAAAATTCGAGGCATTTATATTTTAGGATCTATTCGAACTTAGATTGTTATTGATATTAGAAAAAAAATACACTTTCTGTTTTTAATATCAAAAAAAAGTTTAAATTTGCACTCGCAATCTACAAAGGATTGCTAATTATTGGAGAAATGGCAGAGCGGTCGAATGCGGCAGTCTTGAAAACTGTTGACTGTAACAGGTCCGGGGGTTCGAATCCCTCTTTCTCCGCCAGTAGAAATACAAAAAAGGCTAAAACGCTGTAAAACTTATGTTTTACGGCGTTTTTTTATTGGTGGCTATACCAAGAAAGTTCATTAAATGGTATTCTTTCAGTGACCTATTTAGTGACCTATTTGAATAAACCCAAATAGGTCACTAGAAATCGCTGAAACACTTGTATAATAAGGTGTTCACGGTTTGAACATCTTGTAAGGAGTGTTTAAGAAGTATAATTTTATCAAACTTAAAGTCACCACAAAATGAACAAAACATTCAACCTACTTTTCTTCATCAAGAAGAGTAAAATCAAAGCCAACGGCACCGCCCCTATTTATTTGAGAATTACTATTGATGGAAAGCCAAAAGAAATTGCTTCCAAAAGATACATTCAACCCGATAAGTGGGATAACAAAATTCAAAAGGCTTCAGGTTCTTCAAACGAAGTAAAATCTTTAAATCTTTATTTAAAGACATTAGAGCAACAAGTTTATGACGCACATCATTCTATGATCAAAGACAAAACTGCTGCAACTGCATCAAGTTTAAAATCTAAATTACAAGGAACTGAAGTAAGTCAAAGAATGCTAGTTTCCATCTTCCAAGACCATAACAACAAAATCAAAGAATTGGTGGGTAAAGAATACGCTCCAGGAACACTAGAACGCTACACTACTTCTTTGAAGCATACCATTGAGTTTATGCAATGGAAATACAATTGTTCCGATATTGATATTACTAAAATTGACCATGCTTTTATTACCGATTATGAATTCTGGTTACGAAGTGTTAGAAACTGTGCTAATAACACAGCGGTAAAATACATTAAGAATTTCAATAAAATCATCAAAATATGTTTAGCCAATGACTGGCTTGACAAAAACCCATTTGCCAATTACAAATCTAAAGTAAAAGAAGTAGAACGCGTTTATTTATCGGAAACCGAGGTACAAAACCTAATCAACAAAGATTTACATAACGAAAGATTGTCACTAGTTCGCGACATCTTCCTATTCAGCTGCTTTACAGGTTTGGCATACATAGATGTGAAAAACTTAACAAAGTCGCATATAAGCTACGGAATAGACGGCGAGAAATGGATATTTACACACAGACAAAAAACAGAATCTGCTTCTAAAATTCCAATTCTTCCTATTACGCAAATCATAATAGATAAATACGAGAATCATCCACAAAGCAATAATCAAGAAAAACTACTTCCTATTCTTTCAAATCAAAAAATGAATGCCTATTTAAAGGAAATAGCTGGGATTTGCGGCATTGAAAAAGAATTAACCTTTCATATTGCCCGGCATACTTTTGCAACGACTGTAACACTCACAAATGGTGTTCCAATTGAATCCGTAAGTAAAATGTTAGGTCATAAAAATTTGAGAACCACACAGCACTATGCAAAAGTATTGGATAGAAAAGTGAGTGAGGATATGCAAATATTGAAATCAAAATTTTCAAGTTTGACTCAAAAAAAAGTAAATTGCGGATAAAAAGCCACTAAAAGTGGCTTTTTATTAACTAAAATACTTTTCAGTAATTTGAGCATTAACTAAATGGGTTTCATTATAATCTTTGAAAAAAGGATAATTAATCTTAATTAACTTTATTTCATTAACTAGCGAATTCAATTTTTTATATAATTTATCCGTTTCCTCACCAGGCTTAAGATAATTGAGTGCTATCATAGCAACCGTCTGTATCATCAATAATCTACTATAATCATTTTCCCAATCTGTTGTGCCACTCATGAAAGGCTTTCGGATAGTAGCAAAATATCTTTTTGACATTTTAAGCAATGAATTGACAAAATTTAAGCTGTCAACTTCATCAGCGGCAGCATAAATGGACCAACCAGCAATATCCATTACACCAGCATTTTTTGAAATGGATTTACAATCAGATAACTCACGTTCAAATATCGAACGCCAAAAATTTAGAACACTATTGATTGTGAGCGACTTATAATCTATTAGAGGGATAAGTAAATTATTCGTAGTAAGAGCTTCAATTAAGACAAAATATCTTTGAGAAACTATTCTTTCAATGGTTTCGAAAATAATTTTTTCATCTTTCGTTTTTAACAACTTATATATTTCACTAAAACAATCTTTGCGGAGTTGATATTGAGAAATACCCCTATCAAATCTAGATTGATGTAAAAGTGCTATGAAGGCATTAATCTGCTCTTCAAAACATAATAATCCAAACAACTCTTTAACTTTTTCAAAAGATATTACATCCTTTTTTTCAACTGCATCAGTTGCAATAGATGCAATCGCTAAGGTTCTTAATGATAAAACTTTTGATGCTAAACAAATGTTGATTATATTTAAATCAGAATGCCAAAAAAGTGATTTTGCTAAATCTGTAAACAAAATAGCAGTAATTCTTAGAATTGGTTTTCCATTAATATTTTCTTTTTTCTTTTCATCTAAAATTTGAATTTGAATTGATGTTAGTAAGTTCACAAAGGACAAGGCATCAATATTTAATAAAACCCTACTCGCATAACCAGCAGCATAATTACCAAAACCATAATTTTCAAAAAAACTATTTTCCACTCTAAAAGAAGCTTCCAACGCTTCATCAAAATCTTCAAGAAAAAGCAAATAAAAGCCACTTCTACTCAAATTTCTATCATTTGAAAATTTATCCAAATTATTTTCATTTACTAAATTTTGTAAATATTGAGATAGGAAATGAGAATATGCTATCGGGAACCATTTTTTTAAATTATCTAACAACTCGTCACATGAAGAGGTTCGGGCAAGAAAGTATCCAAAAGTATCCCAAAACTTTTCGAATTTCAAATAGTCATCGGTCATATAAGAACTAATCATACTTTCAATTGATTTGAAATCGGGCTTATCTTCATTCTTGACAAATGCTTTCAGCTTTGAAAATAACTCATCATCAGGTGGTAAATCTCTATTTTGAGATTTTGCTCGTTGTTTTAAATCCATTTCATTCCTATAATCATAAAGCGGTATCATCTCTAATGTGTCTTTTTGACTACCATCTTCGATTAAATCAACACTATATTTTTCAATACTTCGAAGAACATCTAAGGGTATTGGTGTAATTAGTAAGGGATAATTCTGTGTTGCATTTTGAATAGAATTTGAAAGATGAAATCCTTTTGGTTCGCTCTTTAAAGAATAAACAATTATATACCTATCGTGTAATAAATTCTTATTACTAGATGTTTTGTTTCGATAATCATAAACAGTTAATTTTAAAGAAGAAAACAATTCTGGCAAGCCATTTAACAAATTAACTATACGAGTTGCTCGGTTAGGTATACTTTCAATTTCTTTCTCTTTTATCTTAAAGAAAGATTTAAGAGCCTCCCAAATTGTTTGACTTTTAATTTTATCATCATCGTTAGAAGGTGTTTGAGTGCATGTAATTACCGTAAAAGAAGTATTTGAATTACTTGTTCTCGCTAGAAATTCTAAACCAATCGTATCAAAATAGGGATCTTGAATAATTACATCACTCGCTTGATCACAAACTTTTTTAAACCACTCCAAAAAAGCTAGTGCTCCATGTTCTTCATTTTCAGAATTCCATCCTTTCGGAAAAAAAGCTGCTTCTGACTTTTCGGGAACTATTGACTTTACTAAAGAATTAAAATTATTGTCTACTTCAACCCAAGGGTCAAGTTTATGACCACCTATCGACATAGTTTGATAACTTGATTTGTTAATTTCCATTGCTTTATCAACATCTTTTTTAAGATGACTTCCTGCAGCTAATACTTTACCAAGAAATGACGATGATACTTTTCCAGTTCTGCTTACCATTCCCATTGTTGTCACAATGTTTCTTAATAATACAGCAGAGTGCTTGAACCAAATTTGCCATTTATCACCATCTTTAATCCAGATACTAACTACTAAATCACTTATTGGTTCTTGAGTATTAAAAGTGACCACGAGAGTTTCATTGGGTACGTAAGTTATTTCTTTAATTTCATCCAAAATTACTTGACCACTATTTCTTGAAAAACAATTTATTAATATAACTTCAGAACAAATAATCTCATTAGGCAAAATAGTAACCTCAACTTTTTTGGAAGTTTTAATCTTCTTACCCTCAAGTTCTTCTTCACTACTAATATTTTCGAAATATACTTGAGCCTTTTCAAAAATATTAGCACATGGTCCATTAATTAATTCAATGTTACCAAATCTTGCACTTTCAGTACTTGAAAACAATAATTTTGTTTCCTGAGAGAGATAGTCTAAAATTTTAATTAATATTTTTTTGTAATCAGTATAGTAGCCATCCGATGATTGAAAAACTTTCAGTTTATCTAAACTTATTATTGGCAATGTAAAAGAGGGTGTATTACCAAAAGGACTATTATGAGAGTATTTTTCAAACATATTTCTTGAAACAGTAGAGCTTGTTTCGTTGAAAATTATCGGTCTAATTACTACGTTACCATCGACAGCTGCACTGTAGTAAAAATCGAATCTTATCTTATCTACATTAATTCCTTCATTTGATGCAGACAGTTTAAAAGCTGTTCCTGCAAGAAATGAGTTAACTATTTTAATAATTTTTTCAGGATACTGATAAATAGATATTCTTGCTATTTCACAAATAAAACTATTTGCGCTATATACTTTTTCAAATGTACTAATTGTTGCCTCATCAGAAATATCAGGTCGTGATGTAACAATACACCATCCATACAAAAGTTGATAATTAGGCGTTGTACCGTCAGAAAATTTACCAACAAATAACTGTAACACAACTTTAGTCTTGGATTGATTTAATGGACTTAGTCGGTTATCAGCAAAATGGGCAACTGTGATATATTGTTTTTTCATTTAATTTGTTTTTTATAAACTTCAAATTGCAATTGGAAGCAAAATACTAAGAAAGCAAAAATTTAAAAACTATTATACATTATGCAAAAGTCCTAGATAGAAAAGCAAGTGAAGATATAAAGATTCAAAACATAAGTTCTCTTAACACTCTTTATCCAAAAGCACATAATATAATTAGTCATTTGCTAAATTGTTGATAAGCTATACTTCTGAATAGCTGCTTTGTCAATTTTATCAATAACATTTGACAAATATTTTAATTTATTTAAAATTTCATCTGTTGATTGTTGATGTTCTGTTCCTATTGTAAATCCAGTTGGGTAATACTTCAGAAATTTATCATCAACTATTCCATTTCGATGTGAGTATAAATGTCTTATTTGTAGAATTTTTTCAATCTCTTCCTCAGCAGCCTTATCAATTATATTTAAATCTTTAATCTGTTTGTTTTCAGATATAAAACCTTTAACACTTCCTTTTTGAAGCTTACCTATTTTTTGTTTTGCCCAAAAAGTAATAAAATCCTGAATATCAACACAGTTTAAGACATCTTCAACTTTTACCATTTGATCTGATTTCAAAGTTTCAGGTTTTGCTAAATAAATTTCAAAAAGAATATCAGACAAATAGGTTTCAAAATTATCAACAACAGATGAGAAAAGTATTCTTGATAACACCTTTCCTTCTTTTACTAGCGTAAACAAACCAGGATCTTCGGGATATAATATTGGCTTAAGCGTATCCATCATTTTTAAGATACTTTGATAATGCTCTATCAATCTTATTTTTGAGTCTGTTGCATCAATTTTCAATTTTTCTAGAGTAGCACTAAGCAAAGTTATTCCCTGATATCCTCCTGTGATAAAAACATTAACAGTTGCATTTGATTGTCTTATTTTTTCACCTTCTCTAATATAAATTTTTCCAGCAAGTGAAACAATGTCAGCAGATTTATCAACTTTAATGGCAAATAATTTTTTTGAATTATGTGATATATAACCATAATCAACTATCGGTTTTGGAGTTAATAAGTCTATTGCTTTGTGTGTTATAGAAGTTGCTCGAAAATCTTCACTTAAACCTGAAACTTTTAAACCTCCTATTTCTGAAACTCCCAATATAAGAATACCTCCATTTGTATTAGCAAAAGAGCAAATTATTTGAGCAATTGATTTCGAAGGAGGCAATACAGCTTTATACTCTAAAGTTTCACTTTCTGGCTGTAATATTATTGAAGATAATTGTTCTTGTAAAGTCATATTTTAGTTCATATTTATTGGAATTCTATTAATACCTGTACTCTTTAGAATTCTTCCTAAAGTAAGAATATGTGGATTGCTAATACCATTGTCAACCCAAAGTTCAGAATTATCAGTATCTAAAGTATCTTTTTCAGAAGAATAATATAAAATAACTTCACCATTATCTGATGGTCGTGTTACGATTTGAATTGAAACTCCATTTTTAATTATTCCAGCTAAAGTTGTTGGTGCAGTCTCTTCAATATCAGTACAATCATATTCTGAATGGTTTTGAAGAAATTTAATAATATTTTCTTTAGTTCTTTCTATAAGACTTTGTGCATAAATAAACATCTCAGTTGTGGGTGTTGAAGTGTGATAAAATCTTGATGATATCATAGGGTTTTTAAATGCTTCTTCTAATTCTTCAGGAGAAGATATACCTAAACTTGCCAAAATCTCTTTGGTAATATCAATTTTATCAAGCTCGTTATTCTCTGAATTATTACTATTCTGAAGTTTTGATAATTGTACACGAAGGTCTTCAATTGATTCAATACCGTGTTCCTCCATTAGTTGATCTAATTCTGTAGCCTTTTTTATGTTTTTAGAAATATCTTCATCCTCTAAAAAAAGAAATCTTTTTTCGAACAAATCAGGAAAATAAATTTCGGCTTTAGTTCTATTTTCATTCATCCATAAATAAAATTTTTTCAAAGTTTCTTTATAAACTTTTCTTTTATCAACATCTCTAAGTATTGGTTTTATATTGGCAGATATTTTTTCTGCAACATTTTCTATATTGTGAGACCTATTATCTGGCAGCACTAGAAATATTGAAATTTCTAATAATTCATCTCTAAAATCATAACCTAATTCCTCGGAGATATCTTTTAATTCATTGTCGATATCACCAGCATCTAAAAATAAATTATCCTTTGTGCAGAAATCTCCATTTTGGTTAGGCAAAATTGGGTGGTTCTCTCTATTTATATTATTCTCAAATCCTTGTTTAACTAAAAAAGTAACCAAATTATTTAGCCATTCAATAAAGAATTGATTGCTTTCAAATCCAAATTCTTGAAATGCCTTTTCGACTGTTTTATGTTCCGCTATTTTTGAGACAATATAAAATAGAGACTTCTTGTCTGACTCTTCCCAAATTCTATCATCATAGTATTTCAGTTCTCTTTTTTGAGTAAAATCTTCGGGATAAATCTTTTGAGAAAATTCAAAAATTTTTGCTCGTTTCTCGGTAATATTATTTTCAGGAAAAAGAGATGCTAAATAATCACAAACAACAGCAATTTTATTATCTGTACTTTCTTTAATAATTTTATTAATAACAATTATTATGTCTTCTTGTTTTTTAGAATGGTAAAGTAATCCTTCGCCTGTGTTAATTCCTTTACAAATTAAATATTCTTTAGGACTATTAGTTATTAAAGAACAGGCTTCTTTCAATGTTTCATCAATATTCTTATCAATAAATAATTCGGATTTTTTTATGAATTCTCCCTGTTGATTCGGAATTACTCTATATTTATCATTATTAATATCTTTAATATGTTCTTTTTCTAAATTTAATAGTTTAAAGTAATCATTTAGAAATCTAGTACTAGTGATTTCTTCGTTATTAATACTAGTATTTAGATTCAAAATACTACCTTTAGATTCGATATCTTTTGAAAGCTCTTCAATTGAAAATTTATAACAGTCTTTCCATACAATAGAATTCCATTCATTTACATGTTCTTTTATCGGCGTAAACTCTGGATATAATTTATGTAATAAACTCCAAATTTTTTCTCTAACGACACTTTTTTCAGCATAAGGAAAATAGACTTGCGGCTCATCATAAACATTCCATATTGAAATTCTATCTCCAGTAGTAACATCAACAATTGGTGTGTGTAAAACCTTATTCCGAATTGGAAGTAATACATTATCCTTAAACCAATCAGTATCAATCCACGAATGTTTATTAGGCAGTTTTATCCTTGCAAGGTTATATAAATTATTCCAATCTTTATTATCACCAACAAATGATAATAATTGTTCATATAACGATACTGCCCGTAACATAATATCACAATTTGTTTGAGAGGCTATGTTGTTATCATACATTAAGCTTATTCCATCTCTAGGCTCTGTTGGTTCAAATAATGAATTATTAATAGTAAAAGGTATGTTTAAATCTTCTGTTCCAATCAATGGAAAATCTAAATGAAGTCTAGGAATTGTAGAACTTAGCTCTGACACATAATATTTTCCTTTTACATTGGAAATAGGTATTATTATTCTAAGCTCTTCATCTTCTAATGTAATAAAACATTCTTCCGTTTTTTTATTATTTATTAAAAGATTGTATACTAAAAATTTATCATCTAAGTATTGTATTTCTTCAATTAAATCAATTTTATAAATGGTTTCTCCAAGTAAATCGTTATCGATAGTTACTGAATTTATTTCAGGAACATTGATTAAAGTATATGCAATTCCACTTTCAGCTTCTTCAAGTGCTATTTTAGCTAAACTTATTTTGTTTTCTGATAGTGGATAAGTAAAAGAGGTAACAAAATCTAATTCATCTAGTTTTATTTTCTGTGACTTCGCTATGCTTTCTTCAGCATCATCGAAAGCTTTATTAATTCCTTGAATTATCTCTTTTTCTCCTTTCCCAGATCTATCCAACCAAAAATTAAAAATATTAAATGTACCATCTTCATTTTTATAATAACTTTCAATCTGGACTATTTCAGAAAGCAGATGTGTTGTCATAAATCCCGTACCAAATCGTCCTGTTGTTTTGATGATTTTTTCTATTTGTTCAGGGTCTCTGTCTTTATCACTTGAAGAATACTTTCTAATTAATCCCCTTATGTGTTCATTTGTAAAAAATCCATTATTGTGAGAGAAGATGAATTGATTTTCAGTTATTTTTATGCACACATCTACTTTTTCTCCAGCTTCATTGCATAAGTTTACATTGTCTTTTGCATTCTGTATTAATTCCCATACAAGTCTTCTTGCAGTAAATTCTACATTGATATTTTGTCGAATATTCATTAACTTTTCTAATATTGACTTAGCTGTAATTTTATTAAGTTCGTCTCTCTCAAATTTTGAAAAAATTCCTTTATCTGTACTCATATTATATTTTGATAATAATTTTTAAATTTAGTGTATAGTTCTACAAATCAATAATATATTTTAATAAATTAACCGTATTCATAGTTTGTTTGTTTTCAAAAGCTCCGATGAAAAGTTTTTATATAAAAAAAAGATGCCTCAACATCTTTTTTGTGGGATTAGATTAAATTTATAATATTCCTTATCTATTTCTCTTCCTCCAGCTATCATCAGGACATCTCTTTTTATGAAGATCTTGCGCCTTTATAACTATGATATAAGCGGTTCCGTTCAACACGAGTTTCATTGTTCGTGCTGCGCACGCAACGAATCTCTAGCTGTTGTGCGATGTGATTTTTAATTATCATAGTAAACTCCAAAATCATTATCAATTGAATCTTCAAGTCTGTCTCCAACAAATTTATTTTTCCACAATATTACAGTTTCAACGTCCTCATCATCATGATGATCGTAAGTGGTTTTTACTTTTCCAATAGCATGTATTTCAGTATTTGTAAATGAATTAAGTTCTTTGAAAATTAAATCATTAAGATATTCGTATTCATAATCATCACTCGAACCATTTAAACTATTTACCAACATATAGAGTTGAGTGTCTTGTATGCATTCTTCCATAGTTTCATATTCCATACAACAATTACATGCTTTAACGACATCTCCGTATGTTTCAAAGTATTTTGAACTTCTCTCGCTAAATACCAATAAGTTTAGCATTTCTCCATCACAATTTTTACACTTGACAAATTTTTGTAAATGTTTAATTGTCGATTTTTCTAACTGTAAAATTCTATCAAATTCTCTTTTAAACTTTCTGCATTCTTCAGGACAATCTTCTATAATCATAAGATTTTCAAAGCTTTTAATTGCATTTTTGGACCAATTAAAAGAACCATTCATGATAGTTTTAGAGTCAATAACTGCGAATTTATGGTGCATATGTGAATTACTATTTGGCATCTGTAAAAGCTTTATTTCTGCACCACTTAGTCTTAATTTATTTATCTCTACTATATTATTTCGGTTAGATGGATTATCCGTACAAATTATTTTTAACTTTATTTTTCTTTCCAAAAGATCATTAAAAATATCAAAATATATGTTGAAATTTATCCATGCGACTCCAATTATCACCTCTTTTTGCGCTTTAGATAACTGTACTTCAATTATATTTTTATGGTTTTCAAAATATGATGTTATTTTCATAGATTTTGTATTATATAACACAACGTTCTCGAGCTACAAGCAGTTTGGAATTAAATTAAGCCCATTATTCGGATTTGCCAAATCATCCCAAATTTAAAACCATTTTTCCATTAAGCCAAATGCCCCAAATCCGTTGTAGTAGCTGTTAGTGGCTGTTTTTTTCTATTCCAGTTGCTAATAGCCAATTAACCAAGCTCATTTTACTGTATTGCATTATACTAATTAAACTCTCGTATTCTTCATTTTGTTGCTTATTTTTATCCCAATCAATAAAACTATCACCAAGTAACAACTGACCTGAATGAACAATTTTAGATCTTGTTCCATATAGTTTATTTATTACTGAATTTGCTTTTGGGTCAGTAGTAAGATATTTTTTTAAATATAATTTAAATTGTTGACTAATACCCCAAATTGGGCTACCGCATTGAGTGCACGAAAAGGGAGAATTTTCGATTGTTTTGCAACTGTTACATTTTAAATGAATTTCTTCTTGTTTCTCTTTAAACTCTAAAGATGTCATTGTTTCAATACTTGAAATAAAAGATAGAAATGCTAAACTTCTCATTTTATCTTTAATTTGCTGTCCATTGTAAATTAAAGTTACAGCGGAGTCAAAATATTTTCTTTCCATTTTATTAAGAAGAAAGAATGCTTCAAACATTGCGTTAGTATATTTACTAATGGTTATTTCTTCATTCCTATTATCAATATTTGGTCTTTGAAAATATTCATTATGAGTTTGTTCTTCAATATTTTCTAATTCTACATCTGTTAATTGATTAATAAGAAACCTTTTTTGTAACTCTTCTTTATAATAAAATTTCACACCCCAGGAACTTGATATTTTATTGTATTCTTCTCTTGGGATTTGAAGATTTAAAGGTATAAACCATCCTTGTTCTATATCATAAACAAAAAAATAATGATTTGTAAAAGCAGTTAATAATCGTACTAATTTATTTAGCCAATTATTTTGCAGTGTTGATTCTGAAACATAGTCACTAATGTCTTCCAGTTCCTCAAGATTGATTGGTTTTACTTCATCCGAATCAATCCAATATTCTAAAAGTATAGGGAAGTGAGTTGGTTTGTCATAGGCTAATTCAAATTCCGTAGGCAGAGGAGTAATTTGAAACATATCTTTAAATCTATATTTCTTTTTTAATGGAGATGTGCAAAATATGAGATTACAATGATATTTTCTGTTTTTAATCATAATGTGATATGTAAATATTTACGTAAAATAGCCACTAACTTGCATATAGGCAAGACAAACCTTAGCACATACACCCAAAATCAGGTACATTGTCGAAGCTTTGTTTTCCTTTATATTCTAATCAAATATATTTATTTTTTCTTACAAATCATCCTGAATTGACAAGTTCATAAACAAAAAAAGATGCCTAAGCATCTCTATTCCTTCCTATTCCTCCAACTATCATTCCGTTTATACCCATTCTTATGCTCATAAATCTTCCCTCTCAAATAAAGACCTAAAACCCAAGCAACAACAAAACCTAAAATCTCATACCATTCCATCCCTCAAAAATAGAACAGAACTATTGGAGTGTTGGTATTTCTAAAGCAGTTACTCCCGATTTGACAAGTAGTAATCCCGAATAGACAAGTATAAAAAAAGAGGCACAATAGCCTCTTGAAATTCTTAAAACTCATTTATCGAAAAAACCATAGTTGTAGAATGGCAGCGGTTCCGTTCAACACGAGTTTCATTGTTCGTGCTACGCACGCATCGAAACTCTTGCTGTTAGGTTCCGTAGTTTGATTTTATTTGTAGAATTAACGGATTGAATGCTTCAAGACAAATTTCAATTATCGAATACATAGATTGTAATACACTACTTGAATTATTAAAAGTTAAACCAAAGTGTGTTGTATCGATTAATAACTCTTTTTGGTTTTTAGTTTCATCATAGTGAATTCCGCCATATTTATTTGCACATATTTTTATTATATCTAAAACTGAAAAACTTTCACCATTATAATGGAGTAATTCATATTTAAAAAACTCGTCTTTTTTTAATAATTCTATATTTGATGAATCCTCTTTTGGTGCAATAAAAGTCATACCATAAAGGGGTTTCCAAATAGTTCCATCTTCATCTATTTTTCCAGCAGGCATTTTAAAACGTTTTTGAACTCGGTAAACTATTTTTAGTTTGTAATTTTTATTTACTTGTTCAATAATTGGATTGGTATCAACAATAAGTTGTCGAATTAATCCAGATGCTTTTAATAAGTCATATTCGGTTAGTTTCTCAAAACGTTCTTGTAAATCGCATATAATATTTAATAATATTTTCTCTTCTGTTTTCATTTCTGCTGTTTCGAGTTACTATGGCACCGAACTAGTTTATATGTGTGATTGCTAGCACACAATATTTATAATCAAATATATTTATTTTTTCTTACAAATCATCCTGAATTGACAACTTCATAAACAAAAAAAGATGCCTAAGCATCTCTATTTTTCCTGTTCCTCCAACTATCATTCTGTTTATACAACTCAGCATTATGCAAAAGTCCTGAACAGAAAAGTAAGTGAAGATATGATGGTTTTAAAAAATAAATATAAAAGCATAGAACCACAAAAAAAGAAACAAGTACAATAA
Source organism: Flavobacterium sp. NG2 (assembly GCF_034119845.1). NCBI lineage: Bacteria > Pseudomonadati > Bacteroidota > Flavobacteriia > Flavobacteriales > Flavobacteriaceae > Flavobacterium > Flavobacterium sp. NG2. The sequence continues at coordinate 1,882,112 of NZ_CP139420.1, forward strand.
ACCATTAAGACAAAACTATTTTATTGTATTTGTTTCTATACTCTATAGGTGTTAATCCAGTGATTTTTTTAAACATAGTTCTAAAAGCTTTACTATCAGTATAACCAATTTCAAGCATAACATCATTTATATTTTTATTAGTATTCTCAAAACTGCGTTTGGCGGCTTCAATTTTAACTCTATGAATATATTCTAAAACTGAATTATTGGTCGCTTTTCGAAATCTTCTCTCAAAAGTTCTTCTACCTAAAAGCGACCTATCTGCCAAAACCTCAACGTTAATACGGTCTTCAATATTGTTTTCAATATACTCCTGGGCTAGTTTAATTATTTCATCATTATGATTTTTTTGGCCTCTAAATATGGAAAATGCAGACTGACTTTCTCTGTCAATATCAATAGCAAAAAATTTAGAGGCTAAAATTGAAATCGAACGATTAGTATGCTTTTCAGCTAAGTGCAATAATAAGTTCCAGTAGGAACTAGCACCTCCACTAGAATAAATACCTTGATCTTCGGTTATAATTGCATTATCAACTAATTCAACTTGTGGGTATAAAAAACGAAATTTATCCGCTAAAAACCAATGTGATGAACATTTTTTATTATTTAACAATCCTGTAGAAGCTAGAAAAAATGAACCTAAACACAATGAAACTAATTCAGCTCCATTTTCGTACTGTTTAATTATCCATGGAATAAATGACTTATTGAGTAATAAAGCTTCATTCATGTCTCCGCTCAATGGAGTAACAAAAACAATATCAAAAGATTTATCTTCTTCTAATAATATATCAACTGTTATACTATATTTTCCATTATTCAGGTTAACGACTTTGTTCAAACCTACTAGTTGAATTATAAAAACCGGATCCATTCTTCTATTAATTAAAATCTGATTAATTACTTCAAAAAAATGCTCAACATCAGTAATTACATTTATTAGAGTGGTTTCAGGAATTAATACAGCAATCTTTTTCATACAATTAACTTTAAACTGTTTGTAAAAACATATTGTTTTTCCAATTGTAAAGTTACTAAAAAACATTGTCGCAAAACACCTTTATATTATCATAAACACACATTTTTAATCAAATCTTATATTCTAAATTTGATATTATAAAACAAACAAGTACAAATTAGCACAAATTGATACTTACACTAGAGTAGTACTTATCATACATTGTACTGTCTATTTCAATTTTAAAATTACAAACTTTTAATACCTAAAAAATGAAATACGTCTTAATAATCCACGAAGTTGAAGATTATAACGCTTGGAAAAAAATATTCGATAACGCTTCTGAAATTAGAAAAGAAGCAGGTGAAATCTCCTATCAAGTTCTCAAATACGAGAACGACCCCAAAAAGATTGTTCATTTTTCAGTTTGGTCTTCAATAGAAAATGCAAAGCAATTCTTTGAGTCTCCCAAACTAATCGAAATCAGAAAAGAAGCAGGAGTAAAATCACCTGAGTTTATCTATTTAGAGCAACTGGAATCTGGAATATTATAATAAAAAACAACAACCTAAAAATAAAACAGTATGGATACTAATTATTTAGAAAGTGCTACAAAGCAATTTGAGTACTATAAAATGTTAGGTGATAAAACCTTTGACCAAATTCCAGATGAGAATTTACTTTGGAAATTTAATGAGGAAAGCAACAACATTGCTATAATCGTCAATCATCTCAGCGGAAATATGCTTTCCCGATGGACAGATTTCTTGACTTCTGACGGCGAGAAAGAATGGAGACACCGTGATGCTGAATTTGAGAATGATATTAAAAACAAAGAAGAACTTATTCAGAAATGGAATCAAGGATGGAATTGCCTTTTCGATGCGTTAAATGCTTTGAAAGAAGAAGATTTATCCAAAACTATTTACATCCGAAACCAAGGACATTCGGTTACTGAAGCTATCAACAGACAACTAGCACACTACCCCTATCACGTGGGACAAATAGTATTTATTGGAAAAATGATTTGTAAAGAAAAATGGACTTCCCTATCTATTCCAAAAGGCAATTCAAATAATTATAATGCTGAAAAATTTTCTAAAGAAAAACACAACGAGCACTTTACCGAAGAGTACTTAAAAAAAGCAAATAAAGATGAATAAAAAAGATATAAATAGCCAATTAAATTCCGTGCATCTATCATTCTGGGAAACTGCTAGTCATTTATCCAATACTTCAAGTTCCCATGATGGTAAATGGTCAGTAAACCAAAATACAGAACATCTAAATAAAGTGCTTTCCCAGGTGAATAACTTTTTGAATATTCCAAAAGAAACAATAGAACTCAATTTTGGATTATCAAATAGAAAATCAATGACCTATAAGTCGTTAATTAAGGTCTATGAAATGGCTCTAAAAAAAGGGGTGAAATCAACCGCTCCTTACATACCAGATTCAAATTTAAATACTACGGAATTAATTGTACAAGGAAAAGAACTACTCTCCAATTTAATTTTAAACATCCAAAAATGGGAGGAAGATGATTTAGAAAGCTACAATTGTCCTCATCCTGCATTGGGCATAATTACAATTAGAGAACTTTTGTACTTTACTATATACCACGTTGAACACCATCATAAAATCATAAAAAAATGACGTCAAGTGAAGATAAAACAACAAATAGAAAATGCAAACATAGACGATTTAAATACTATCTATTGGCTTTTTGAAGAAGCTATTTCTTATCAAAAAAAGAAAAAATATGTTGGTTGGAATAACTATGACAAAGACTTTATAGTACAAGACGTTAAGAATAAATTACAATTCAAAATCACACAGGAAAATAATACACTATGTATTTTTAGTGTTTGTTTTAGGGATCCAATAATATGGCGAAAAAGAGAACAAGGAGATGCTATTTACATCCACAGAATAATTGTTAATCCTAATTTCAAAGGTCAAAGTCAATTTAAAAAAGTTTTGAATTGGGCTATAGAAATTGCCCTTAAAAAAAAACTGAAATATATACGTATGGAGACTTGGGCAGATAACAGCAATTTAATTGAATATTACAAAAGTTTTGGATTTCAATTTATTGAATACTATACAGCTCCAAATTCAAACGACCTTCCCTATCAACAAAGAAATATTAAAGCAGCATTACTAGAAATTAAATTATAAAAACTGAACTTATGATGAATAAATCTAATAATCCATTGCAACCCATTCCTGAAAAATTAGTTCTAGAGTTCTTTAACCGAGTTTGGAATATTCCACACGATTTAGATGCCATTGACGAATTAATGACCGAAGATTATAGTATCACAACAGCTGGTAAAGTGGTAAAAGGACGAAACGAATTTAAAAACTGGGTAAGTGAATTTCAAAAACAACTGCTTGATGCAAAAAACGAAAGTGTAGATCTTTTCTACAATGAAGAGAAAAACAAAGTTGTTTCGAGATGGAATACCTCAGGCAGAAATAATGGTCTTTTCGGCCTTAAACCCGACAACCGACATATATCATTTACTGGAATTGCTATCTGGACGATAAAAGACAATAGACTTTCAGAATGTTGGGTTGAAAGAAGTGCTTATGAATTGTATCAAAATTTAATTACTGGAGAAAAAGAGAATGATTTCGTTTAATCAAAACCTAATAAAATGAAAACTCTAAAAAAAATAAACATAGCATTATGCCTATTTATAGTCCTAAATACGAGCGCTCAAAAAATAAAAACAATTACTGGTTTTAATCACATAGAAAGTGTTGCTACCGATGGCAAATTTATTTACGCTGCCGATATTGGTAAAGAATTAAACCCAACTGCAAAAGATGGAGATGGTCATATCATTAAGCTAGACAAAAAAGGACAAATATTAGATGCCTTTTTTGTAAAAGAAAAACTAGATGCTCCAAAAGGACTAGCAATAAACAAAGGAATTTTATACATAAATGATATTGATAGACTTCTTGCAATCGACTTAAAAACTGGAACTAAGTTATACGAAATAGATTTTAGCAAGGATACCTCATTCCTAAATGACATAGCGGTTTGGGACAACAACACCTTATATATTTCAGCAACGGATAAAAGCAAATTGTACAAAGTAGATCTAATTGACAAAACCTATTCTGAAATTAAAACTAATGTCACTATTTCTGGGATAAATGGATTGTTTTGCTACAAAAAAGCAAATCGAATTTATGTAAATGGATTTGGAAGCGACAATAAACCAAATGGGGTTGTCGGGTACATTGATTTAAAAGACAAGACATTTACACAAATCCCAAATTTAGAAGGCTATTATGATGGAATATTCATAAGTAAAGATGTGTTGTATGTAAGCAACTGGGTAGCTTTTGAAAAAAAGGGAATTATTCAAGGAATAGGTATATATAGTTCTAAAAGAGTGGCTACAATTAATACCTCACAACCAATAGCTGGTCCAGCTGATTTCATTATCGATAACAATCAATTAATTGTTCCTGCAATGATGACTGGAGAAATTCATTTTATAAAATTAGATCTTGATTTATCATTAAAATTATAAAATATTTTTTTTTAATATATGAAAAGCCAATACGAGAAAGCAGTACTATTTAAAAAACTGCACGATGAAAAATCTACTTTTATAATACCAAACCCTTGGGATATTGCATCAACTAAAATTTTAGCTCATTTTGGTTTTAAAGCATTGGCGACTTCTAGTGCTGCTCATTCATTTTCGCAAGGAGTAGCTGATAACCAATTACCAATTGATAAAGTTCTACAACATTTACAAGAAATTGCAGCTGTAACAGATTTACCGGTTAGTGCTGATTTAGGCAATGGTTTTTATGATACTCCAGAAAAAATATTCGAAACGATTAAGAAAGCTGCCAAAACTGGAATCGTTGGAGCCTCAATTGAAGACGTTAATTCTAAAATTGCCTATCCATTAGAATTCGCAACTGAAAGAATTACGGCTGCAGTAGAAGCATCTCGAAAATTAGATTTTCCTTTTATTCTTACCGCTCGTGCAGACAACTATTTCATTGGTAAAACAGATATAAAAGATACTATAAAACGACTACAAGCCTACCAAGATGCTGGAGCCGATGTACTCTTCGCACCTGGAATTAAAACGTTAGAAGACATTCAATCAATACTCCATGAAATAGACAAGCCATTAAATGTAATGATGGGAATAAAAGGAAGCAATCTAAACTTTGATAATTTGTCAAATAGTGGAGTAACAAGAATTAGTCTAGGAGCATCATTGTACAGAAATGCAATGACAACTTTCATCGAAACGATAAAGGGCATCAATCAAAATGGGAAATTTGATTTTGCAGACGAGTCAATTAGCGCTAATGACCTTATTAAGCTTTCCTTTAAAAAAAACTAAAATGATTATCTAATAACATAGCCCCGTTTCTTACACCTTTTGTGAAAAAGGAAAAACAAATTTATTCAACTTAATACCACGGATTTATCATTTAGGGAAACAACTAGGTAATTATGCCTTAAAGTTTCCCTATCGATAAATTACAGTTGTCCAAAATATACAATGATCAATAACTTTTAAGTACAATTGATTTACTATTTTAGGACTTCTAAATTTCAGCACCTAGAAATCATCTTTGATTTTGTACTTCATCTCTGAAACGAATCCCATTTAGAACTATTCAATTGTTACTTTCTTAAAGCAAGCTTTAAAAAATCATCAATACTAAAAGAATATAGTTATTCCGTTTATGAAGTTCAATTACCTACTAGAAATTTATGATACGCTAATTAGCGAAATACTAAATTCAAAAAACAGTCCCACATCTCAAATTATTGAATTTGTTACTAGCAATCATATTGACAGCTTTAACATTTATACTGTTGATTTCAACAACGCCAATACCTCTATCAAATATAGAATAGAAGATCCAGTTCATAATTGGCATCCTCGAGCTCCACTTCTAAAAGATTACAAGAATAATATCGTTACGGATTTAGAAAAACTACTACCTCAAATCGAACAAGAACTCAATATAGAACATCTAAACAAAAAGTTGATCTGGTCAGTGGCTGGAAATTCAACGAAGCTCTTCATTCTAGTCGACATAAATTTGGAAGAAATTGAAAAAGACGAACTCAATTTTCTCTATTACAATCAACTCTTAAAAATAGAGACAGAAACAATCCAAAAGAAAATAAAAGAAACCATTTCTGAATTAAACTCAAAAGAACAAATAGAAACCTACATTCTTAAAAAGCAACTAGCATTAAGTAATTTAGTGGCAAAATTGATTAAGATAATCAAACCCAAAAACGCAAATGATGTATTCTCATATTCTACAACTTATTCAGACCAAAATGGCCTTAAAATCATCTACTATTATGTTGAAAAAGCAATACGCTTTTTAGAAAAGGAATATTTCAAATACCTGGATAAAAATAGTCAAGCTTCAATTAAAACCATCCTAAACACAAAGGTACATCTGGCCCCTATATACAACGCCCTCCAATTAGGTTTTAATAGAAGTGCCGACCAAAAAGCAATTATAATTCTATTAGAGTGTTTTTCAAAAATTATAAAAGTAGATTTTCAACAAAAAATCACTTATAACGAGCTTCTGTTTGCTTCTGATATTCTTCCCATCTTATACAACCAAATTAGTAATAAGCAGAAAACTAAAAAGTGGTTAAAAGATATTATGCTAGAATTTAATTTCAATTCATTAGAGTTTTTTGACTTTTACACGGACGAAATTAATAAAGAACTAAACAAACATGAAGATGACATTGAGAAATTTAAAATCTTGTATAGATATCTTAAAAACACCAATCAAAAACAGTTATATACAAACAACAAATGGAATCCGAACCTACCATCTGCTAAAAAACAAATTGCGGGTTGGTTAGAAGAAGAAATTCAGTACTTGAATCAGCAAAGGGTATTACAATCTTACTCTACTGAGCATCCAATAAGCGTTGAAATGAAAACCAAATTCCACACAGACTTATCGGTACCACAATTAAGCTATTTTTTTGGTTTATTAATTCAAGTGGGAATCATTCAACCACCCACGCAAAGAGCTATTTTTAGATTTATTGCGGACCATTTCAAAACCAAAATGACCAATTCAATCTCAGTTGATAGTTTGAATTCAAAATACTACAATGTAGAATTGACCACAAAGAATGCTGTAAGAGAAAAAATAATCGAATTATTGAATTTTACGAAGTTGTAGAACCTCTTTTAGCAACCGATATCCAAAACCTTCCATCCCAAGTAAGCGCTCATCATCAATAACTAATAGAGCGGCCACACTTGGGATTCTTTGTGTGTTCATAAATTCTTGAAGTTCTGGCGATATAACCTCCTGCTTTGCATTCATAATTTTAAAGTATAAAATTTAAAATCACGTCCCAACTGGAGTTGTTATAAACAAGCTGCGTGGGACATCGATCACCAGCCACAGAGGTACCGCCAAGCACCCACAGCTCCGATAAACCGAGCCCACGCATTGCGTAGGCGACAGTTTATTTGTAGAGCTTGCATAGAATTTTTTGGCGGTTTTCTGTGGCTCGAAATAACTTTCGCTAATATGTCGTAAGAGGGAAAACCCTCTGTATTTATTTACAAAGCAAATCTAGTCATAAAACAATATAAATACAATTAATTAGTCCAGTATTAAAAAACTTTTTTTGTTTAATTGCTTTGTTTTACTGCTATTTGTAGGGGGTTGTACAACCCCCACAACTGTTTTACTAAACAATAATTAATTCTATTTGCCATGAACATTAAAACTCATTATTATGGCAATCGAAGTTATTACTCGAGAAGATTTAGAAGAATTCAGAAGTCTTTTACTAAACGATTTAAAAGAAATCCTGCAATCCCAACCAGAGCAAACCAAACAATGGCTCAAATCCAATGAAGTACGCAAACTATTAAACATTTCACCAGGTACTTTGCAAAACCTCCGCATCAATGGAACCATATCGTACACCAAAATTGGCGGCATTCTATATTACTCCACTGCAGATTTAGACAAGCTGCTAGAAGCTAACAAAGTCGATGCTTCAGTTACTTTATTTAATCCAAAATGGCTCGTGCGATAAATCACAATAGTAAACACAGCAGTAAACTACTCAATAGTTACAAAGCAAAACACATTCACCCCATAAGTAACTAAAAATTTGCACATTCTAAATACTAACGACTAGGTACTAATTACTATTCACTCAAAACTAATCACTAAAAAAAAAATGAATTACATAAAACATCTAACAGGATTCTTCGACCGAATTGTTCAAGACCGCTCATTAAATCCAACACACATCAGTTTGTATATCTCACTTTTTCAATTTTGGAATGTCAACCGTTTTCAAAATCCAATCAGCATAACTCGTGATGAAGTAATGCGCATCAGTAAAATTTGTTCTAAAGCAACTTATCATAAATGTATGCGGGAACTAAACGAAAAAGGATACATCAAATACGAACCATCATTCAACCCATTCAAGGGTAGTATGGTCATACTTTTTAATTTTTCAGAAGACTTAAAACCTGTTCAAAAAAGAGTAAGCAATACCAAAAAAAAATCATCAAATGCAGGACAGGTTCTGAACAAGCATCAAACTAGTAATGAAACAAGCACTGAACAAGCGCTAGTACCTTCTATAAACTATATAAACAAAACAAACATTTCAAACGTTTTAAACTTGGACGAGCAACCTCAAAATTTTGAAAATAAAGATGAAGATTTAAAAAATGGGAGTACGTACAAAAAAGAAAAAAGTTCCGTCAAAAAAGAAAAAGAGGAAAGTTGTCACACTGAGCTTGTCGAAGTGCATCCAAATCAAAAGTCAAATCCTATTTTGGAGGAAGTCAAATCCTATTTCCTCCAACAAAACTTCCCGGAACTTGAAGCCAATAAATTCTTCAATTACTTCTCCAGCAACGGTTGGTTAGTGGGTGGCAAAACCCCGATGGTCGATTGGCAGGCATCAGCAAAAAACTGGATGTTAAATAGCATAAATTTCAAACACAACGCCGATACAACACCGATACATCGAGCAAAACACCTCAACACAGGTACAGACAAAGATTATTCCGAACCCCTTTAATCCAGTACTGTCATTGCGAGGCACGAAGCAATCTCACTTTGCGAACCTTGCGTTCAACATTTATACCCTTTGCGGTTAATTTTTTTAAAATTATGGAAACAGAAATAAAAAACCATTACAACTATCCCGTTATAATCCTTTGGCTCGAAAAAAAAGGCATCGAATTATACGGAAATCATTTCAAAATCCTTGAAAGCGATTATCCCATAATTTACAAACTCATTGCTTATTTCCTCAAAGACGAAGCGACTTGTTTTCAATACAACCTAAACCTCAACAAAGGAATTTTACTTTCTGGTCCAGTTGGTTGTGGAAAAACATCACTAATGAATTTAATGAAACACCTCACTTCTACTGACTATAAATTTTATGTAAAACCGTGCCGGGATATCAGCTTTGAATTTATCCAGGACGGTTACCAAATCATTCACAAATACAGCAAAGGAAAACTATACGAATCAGAACCTAAAACAATATGCTTTGATGATCTAGGAACTGAAAACAACCTAAAATACTACGGAAATGAATGTAATGTAATGGCAGAAATTCTATTAAGTCGGTATGATATTTTCACAAGTAAAAAAATTCAAACGCATATAACGACAAATCTTTCTGCAAGTGAAATTGAGAATGTTTATGGAAATCGAGTTAGAAGTCGATTGAGAGAAATGATTAATTTGATAGCTTTTGAAAGAGATATAAATGATAAAAGAAAATAGATATTAATAGTTATTTTTGTAATCTAAATCATTATAATGATAACTAGTATAGAACAAGCACTATTAAGTTGCAATCCAGATAAATTTGCCAATATTTGTAGATTATACCTAAGTTATAGGTATCCAATTGTAAATCCAACTGGATTAGTAGTCGGAAAAGAAAAGTCAAAGAAAGGAACTCCCGATAATTTTATTTCGGATAATGATTCTTATATATTTAGTGAAATTACAACCATTGATAAAAACCAATTAGTTCCGAAATTAAAAAAAGATATTGAACATTGTTTTAATCAAAGTGATATTTCTTCAGACAAAATAATTAGAATTATTTTAATCTGTAATCAAGAAATTACAACGAAAATTCAAGAAGAACTGAATGATCACAAAAACTCAATAAATAGATATACCAAACTAGAAGTAATTGGTTTGGATGCTTTTGCAACTATTATTTTCAGAGATTTCCCTTCCTTGTCCAAAGAATTAGGATTACCTATCGATACAGGTCAAATTTTAGAAATGAATGAATTTGTAATTCAGTATGAAAAATCAAAATTTGCTACACCATTATCAAATGCTTTTTTCAATAGAGAAACGGAATTAGAGAAAAGTATAGAACTATTAAAGCAGTATGATTTTTTACTAATTACTGGCCAAGCAGGTGTCGGTAAAACCAGATTTTCAATAGAGTTAGTTACTAATTATTTGAAAAGTAATCCAGAATATATTGTAAAATACATTAGAAACAATAATCAACTAATCTGGGATGATTTAAAAATACAAATTACAAAAAACAATAAATATATAATTGTTGTTGATGATGCTAATAAACTCAAAAGTAATTTAACATCAATTATAAATTTTAAAAATGAATTCAATTCTGGGGACATTAAAATTATAATGACTGTTAGAAATTATTTGAAACAAGAAATTGAATATCAACTCAAGGAAAACGGTTTAATTGAATTGGTAAATTTTGAGAAATCAGAATTAGCAAAAATCTTGCAATCCCCTGAATTTAATATTAATGATTATTATACTGATAGAATACATTCAATTTCAAAAGGTAATCCAAGAATTGCTCTTATGGGGGCTATTGCTGGCTTAAATAAAGAAATCGAAAAACTTACTAAAGCATCATTAATATTAGAAGAGTATTTTTCTTCGGCTAATAACAGCATAAAAGATGATTTAATTCTATTAAAGACTGCCGGGATACTAACACTTTTTAGATCTATCGATATTTCAAATTCAGGAGTAATTGATGAAATTTCAAAGCATTTTGATATCAGCAAAAATGAATTGGTAGAAAAATTAAGCCTACTAGTAAAAAATGAAATTGCTGACGAATACAAAAACACGTATAAAATTGCTGACCAAATTCTTGGAGAATATATTTTCTATTTAATTTTTATAAAAGAACAACATATTCCATTTAAACAACTATTGAATTTACATTTTGACGACCGTAAAATTTCATTGATGTCTCTTTTAAATCCAATAATTAGCAATTATGGTTTTCACGAAATAAAAGATTTGATATTGTATGATGTGAATCAAAAATGGAATGCTATTCAAGAAGACCGCGATAAATCAATAAAATTTTTAGAAAGCTTTTGGTTTTATTTAGAAACGGAAACAATAGTATTTATAAACAAAATCATAAGTTCAGAAACGGCTTTTGAAATAGATACTCTTGAGTTTGAAATTTACAAGGACAATTCTATTGAATCATATGATGATAAAATAATCAATCTTTTAGTAAATTTTCAAGACCTTCCGGATAAGTTTGAAGTGGCTTTAACATTATTATTAAAGTACGGATTATCAAGTCAACTGCTTTTTACTAAAGTCCTAAAAGTTTTTACACAATCATTTACATATAAAAGATTTAGCTATGAATATGGTTATAAAATTCAAATAAAACTTTTTGATTTTTTATATTCTAAGGTTAATGAAAATAGTCTTTTTTATTCTAAAATCATTCTATTTATAGCGAATAAATATTTAATTGATAGCTATGAGTGTCATTATGGTGGAAACGGAAGACAATTCTATTTTAATCAAGAATACATTGTACTAACTGAAGAACAAAAGAATTTTAGAACTAAACTTTTTGAATTCATTTTTGACTGTTATAAAAATACAGAATTAAAAAATAGTGTATATGATTTCTTTGATAAGCATCGGTATTCACACCTACATCAAAATGAGAAAAGAATAATAAATTTTGATAAAAAACTGATACTTCCTTTTTTTGAAAAAAAATTTAATAATGGAGAATTCAGAGAATCTTCAATTGTACATAATTATATAAGGAAACTTGGTTATTTAAAAATTAAGGTAAATAAAGAGGTGAAAAATCTTATTAGCTCAAAAGAATTTAAATTATGGTTATTACTAGACGAAGAAAAATTTGAAAGAAATGAAAAGATAATTAATAATTTTTCAGATTATACTTTTGATGATTATATAGATTTAATGCAGTCCGTGAATATAATTTTCGAAAATAAGAGTGGAAATTATTCTTGTTTTGAGACAATAACTAGTCCAGTTTCGGACATATTTAAAAATCTCGCTAAGAAAGATTTTAATCTGTTTATTAAAGTATTGGAAAATGTGTTTCAGTATGAATATTCAAAAAATCTATATTTTAGAGTAATAATATCAAATATAAATTTTGATAAAGATAAGGTTGAAAAATTAAAATTAGTATTTAAAAACAGTAGACATAGTGATATTAATTTAATGGAACTCTTTATAAGAATTCCAAAAGAATATTTAGAAATAGAGCACTATAATTCAATTGTGGATATAATACAAAAAGATGATTTCAAAAATATTTGGTTTATAGATCATCTTATAAAAAGGGTTTCTGATTTAGAATTGAATATTGAAATTGAAATTGAGAAGTTACTCGATATAATAATTCTAAAAACTGAATTAAATGATAATCTGTTTATGTCTGGTGATTTTTTCGAAATAGTCAATGACCACTATCAATCATCTTTCATAAGAAACTTAAAAAAAATTGAAAAGATTTATTTGTATTTAGATAATGCAGGAAGGCATTTTGATTATGATTTGAAAGTATTAAAGATGATTTTATCACAAAACCCTAATTTTATAATTGATTTATTGAAATATAATTTTGACGATAAAGACTATTTGTCTAGAAGAGATTTTGAAGAAAATGATTTCAAGAAACTTTGGGATTTGGACAATTATGAAATTGTTTTTAAAAATATGATTAATTATTTAGTCAATTTTAAAAGTATATTTCTCCACCGTGCTTCAGAACTTTCTAGTGCATTTAGAGGGGATAGCCAAAAAGAAATTGATTTTTTACATAATCAATTGCTGAATACTGAAAATAAAAAGATGATTGAATTAATATTCAATATTATCACTAGTATTTACCGAGATAAAATGTTAGACTTTCTGAAATTGATTTTAGATAAAAATTGTGATGCAGAACTTTTCAAAAGACTTGATTTTTATACTTCTGCTGGAATAACAATGGGTAGTAGATTGCCAAATATGCAATTTGAATTATCTCAATTTGAAAAAGTGAGAGATTTTCTTATAGAACAAAATAACATAAACTACTATGAATTTATAGAAATCATTAATCGAAATATTATGTATTCTAAAATGAGTATTGAAAGCGAAAGAAAAAGTGAATTCGTTAGTGAATGGGATTAATAACAAAGTAATTAAATATGTGTAAAAAAACAAGAACCTCAATTCCGCAACTCAATAAAGTCAGGGCAATTCTTCAACAAGAAATAAACTCTAAATGTCCTTTTTGTAGTGGAACTGATGTTGGACATTTCGAAATACATCATATTGATGAAAATCCAAATAATCATAAAACTGAAAATTTACTTTTGCTTTGCCCAACCTGTCATTCTAAAATAACTAAAAAGGACATTCTTATTGATGAAGTTTTGAAAGTAAAGCAAAATAAAACTAACCTAAATTCTATTATTCAATTTATTTCAACAACAATTGATAGTGAAAATTGTAGTTGGGAATCATACGAGAATATCCCTAATGCTTTTAAAGCAGTTAACCTTAAATCCTTATTTCCCATTTTTAATTTCAGTTTAATAAATAATTCTGACAAACCGGTTTTACTAACTAATATTGTTATTACAAATAAGCATTTGCCTGTTGGTCTTAATGGACCATATACTCCATTACCGTATATATTGAGACCAATCATAACTTATAAAATTAAATTACCTGGAAACAATAAAACAATCAATACATCTCTAATAGATGAAATAGTAATTCCGCAAGGAGAATTTTCCAAGTTTCAAATAGAATTATATTCTGAAAGTATGGATGATTTTATACCACCTAATAAATACGCTTTAAATTTAAAATTGGGTTTCAATAATGATTTCTATATTGATATACCAAAGATTTTATTGAATTCTGATAAAGATTATAATAAACTAACCTATATTGGAACAAACTAAACACTAAATTTAGAATAAAAAAACAACACTTATAACAAAATGAAACTAGTAGCAATTTGGGTTGAAGATTTTATGCGAATTAAGAATCAAGGTTTTAACTTTGGAGGTAAAAATACTTATGATTTCAATTTTAATAAAGAGGAAAGAATACTGAGAGTAAATTCAGTCAATACACCAGACTATTATGACTTATTTGATAATTCTGAAATCAAAAATATATCTGGAATAATAGGCATAAATGGATCAGGAAAGAGCTCTTTATTAAAATTGATAAATGTAATTTCAGCTGAAAAGCCTCTTGAAAAAAATGTTGTCATTATCATTGAAAACGAAGAAAAAAAGTCATTTGAAATATTTGATTATAGAAGTAGTACTTTCGGAGGTTTTGGAATGAACCAAGCTATTACTATTTTACTTCCTGAAAAAGGTGATTTTTCAAAAGAAACAGAAAAAAAACAAAAGTTAACAATCAAAAAAAATATAAATCCATTCAAAGAAATTGATTTAATCTTCTATTCAAACTTAACATCTAATCAAAATGTGAATTATTTAGGTTTAGATAATCATTTAAACCGTTCTGTTGATTATCAGTTAAGACAATCTCTCTCTCCAGAAAATGTATCTGAATATTTAAAACAATATAATAAAAAGAAAGAAGACAATCCTAAATTTTTACTTTTAGAAGAAAGCTTCAATTTACAATCTATATATCAAAATAATAGGTTAGAAAGAATGGTACGTTTTCTTTCTGATTACAAAGAAAATAATTTTTCAATTTTAGGTGAAATAAATTTCCCCGATAGAATAACAATATGGTTTAATGAAAATATTTTTTCTCAGACAATTAAAGTTTTAGAAAATTCTGAATACGATTTTAAAAGATTAAAAGAAATATCTGAGCATTGTTTTAAATCATATAATCAAATCACAAATCCTAAAGAGAAATTAAAAAATGGAATAAAATTTCATTACTTCTTTTTTGCTTTCTATAATGATTTTTTTAAAAGAAGTGGTGAATTTGGGTATCTAGAGAATATTTCAACTTTTGTTAAATCTGTTTCTTTAGATGGTAATATTTTTAACTCAATATTTGAATTTTTAATTTCTCACAATAGTGAAAAACAAAATTATGAGATTGATAAAATTAATGTTTTATTAAAAAACCTTGATATTCTACTCGAAAATATCGAAATAAATGAGTCAAAAGAATTCTTTGGTAATGGAAATTATGAACTCTCAATAAACAAGCATTTATGGGAATTTCTAAAAGAAATACTTCAAATAACAGATTTCAAATTTGAAGCTTTAATAGATTACCGTATTACTCCTTTTAGTTCAGGAGAAGAAGCCATTCTATATCAATTATCAGAGTTTCACGAAGCATTCAATCACTCCCAAAAAGATAATATACTAATTAGTATTGATGAAGGAGAATTGTATTTACATCCTGAATGGCAGAGAAAATATATAAATACCTTATTTCAATTTTTCCAACTTTATGGAAAAAAATATGAGAAAAAAATCCAAATCATTATTACCTCGCATTCTCCTTTTATAGTTTCTGATATTCCAAAACACAACCTAATATTTTTGACAAAAGATGGAAAAGGAAATTGTAAAGTATCTAAGTCGGAAAATCACTTACCAACTATGGGAGGCAATATTTTTGAACTTTTCAATGATGGATTCTATGTTAAGGAATTTATTAGCGAGTTTGCTTTCCACAAAATTAATCAAGCTATAAAGTGGTTAAATGATGAAGAATCAGAGTTTAAAGATATTCTTGAAGTTGAAAATTTCAATAAACTAATAGGCGAATCTTTAATTAGAGATGAAATTCAAAAAATGATTGATTTCAAAAAAATGAAAAATTTTGATGAATATTACGAACTCATTAAAACCAATAAATCTACCAACAAAAATGATTAGTGTACATTACTCAAATTATAAATCTTTTTTAGAAACACATTCAGAATCTATTTTGGACTATTGTAATACAATTGCTAAAAAATATAGTACTAAAAATATAGATAGTTTGATAAAAAACTATTTTAACGGATTTATAAGTGATTTTGAGGATTTGTTAAAAGCTAGTCCTGAAAAATTATATAAAATTAAAACTTATTTCGATGCACTGCCTTTAGCTGACCGAGAACTAATCAACAAAGATTTTGACCTCGAAACCCTGTATAATTATTTTATTAATGGAATCTACGAAAATAAAAAACTTGGTATTAAATATTCATCTTCGTATTTAGCCGATAACTTAGACATCTTCGCTTGTCCATATTGCAATGAAAATTTTACATATTCATTCAGGTATAAAGCTGGTGTCAATCCTGTTAGAAGAACATTTGATTGGGATCATATTTACTCCAAAACGGATTATCCTTTTTTAGCCATTTCATTCTTTAATTTAGTTCCTTGCTGTAAAGTCTGTAATTTTATTAAATCAGATCAAAATATAGATTTTTTTAATCCCCATCAAAATATTAACGTTAATGATTCTTATTTTTTTCTTCTAAACCCTACAGGAGCTGGTTTTATTACAGATACTAGTAAATTAGAATTAAATCTAGTTCTAATTAAAACTAAATATAAAGATGAATTCAAAAATTCTATTTCAACAATAGGTTTATTAGATAGATATAGAACCCATAAAGAAATTATAAAAGATATTCTCAATAAACAAAGAATGTATCCATTGACATATATTAAGGCTATTAGTCAACAATTACCCCTTAGTAATAGTTCCTCATTAAGCCAATTGAGGACAACACTTTATGGAACTAATTTCAACCATCAATATTATTATAAAAGACCTTTTTCGAAGCTAACTTTTGATATTTTAAATTATACCAAACCTTAATGTATTTATTAAGTTAAATATTAACCTTTGGCAAAAAAACTGTTTTATTGCCAAAGGTTAATTTAAACAAAAGTCTATTTCTCAATACTCCATCTATTTTTTAAATACGTTCATAAAAAGATTACTACAGTTTTTTTTGCACATATAATCTTTACCTTTTGACACAAGATAAACCTCATAATTTGAGGTTTATCTTCGTTATTCATATAAAATCAATATATTTGTTCATAATTTTTATTCGTTCACGAATAATGAACGCAAAAAAATAATGAACATAAAGAGTTTTTAGAATGAATGAAATAGATATTTTAAATAATGCGATACATAATTTAGAGAAAAATATTCCAATAAATTGGGACTGGAAAACTCTTGATTATAAAGAGCAAAAAGAGATTGATGGAGAATTAGCTATTATTGTAAACAATCAAAAAGTGACACTATTTGTTGAGATAAAGAAAGATGTTAAGAACCATCAGTTATTTAATATTCTCAATTATAAAAATAAATTCACTAATTTTTTATTGGTAGCAGAAAAATTATACCCTAAAGTAAAAAAAGAACTTCGTGAAAATCGAGTAAATTATCTGGAGGGCAATGGGAATGTTTATATTAATACAGATGATTTGTTTCTATATATTGATACGAATGAAGTGGCTAAAACTCAAAAAGAAAAAGGAAATAGAGCATTTACGAAGACGGGATTAAAAGTAATTTTTCAATTTCTATTAAACCCTAAATTAATCAATCAAACACAACGAGAAATTGCAGAAGTTACTAATGTGGCTTTGGGTAACATTCCATTAATTATAAATGGATTATTGGAAACTAATTTGATTGTTAGGCTAAACAAAAATGAATATGTAATCAATAATTATGAAGAACTATTAAACAAGTGGATTACAGAGTTCGAACAAACGTTGAAACCTACTCTTTTCAAACAACGATTTAGATATCAAAATAAAGATAAAGACTGGAGAACAATACCATTAAACACAGACAAAACAGTTTGGGGTGGCGAGCCTGCTGGAGATATACTTACAAACCATTTACGTCCAGAAAAATTTACTATTTATACAAAAGAGACCACAAAAGAACTAATACTAAACTACAAGTTATTGCCTGATGATGAGGGGGAAATAACAGTCTATGATATGTTTTGGAATAATGAATACAATACGAATACAGCCCCAAACGAATTAGTATACACTGATTTAATGATTACAGATGATAAAAGGTGTAAAGAAACTGCAAAATTAATTTTCAATGAACATATCCAACCAAACCTATAAAGAACTAGCGATACCATACTTCAAAGAAGTTTTCGATTGTATTGATGAAGTAATGATCAAACTAAATGTACCCTATTATTTAATCGGGGCAAGTGCAGTAGCTTTAAACCTTTTAAGAGACGGAATCAAACCCAGTAGAGGTACAAAAGATATCGATTTTGCAATAATGATTTCTTCTATTCAGGAGTTCGAATCAATTGTGGAAGAACTTGTTAACTTTGGATTTAACAAAGTGCAAGCACCTTGGACACTTTACCATCCCAAATTTAATACCGTTATTGACTTAATGCCATTTGGCGAAATTGAAGAAAAATTCACAGTAAATTTCAATCAGCGTAACACCTATTTACACGTATTAGGACTTACGGAAGTATTACAAGAGCCGGAAACAATTAAGATAGAAGAAAAATCTTTGCAAATTCCATCATTACCTGGAATGGTTGTTTTAAAACTAATTGCTTGGAGCGATAGACCCGAAGATCGTGGTAATGATTTGTATGATATTTTAAGAATTATAGAACATTATTTTGACTTAAATTTTGATGAAATAGTAGAACACCATTTTGATATTTTTCCAAATGATGATAAACTAGACCAACTTAAAATTTCAGCAAGAGTATTAGGACGAAAAGCCAGTAAGTTTTTAAATGTTTCCAAAGCAATAAACGATAGAATCCTAAAAACCATAAATGAGAATGTTGTAAATGTCGAGAAATCAGCAATCGCAAAACAATGGATTAGGGATAAAGACTGGGACTTAAAATATGCTGTTGAAATACTGGAGGAATTAAAAAAAGGATTGACAGAAATAAAGTAGCCTTGTTTTTTTTTACAATAGCTAAAATGAATTATTCGTTTTAAATTTAATGTAATCACTTACATTTCAATCCATAAATAGATTATTATAACGTAATTAAATATTATGAGACTTATTACTACTGGAGAGATCGAGAATTGGGCTGACACGATTGAGTGCAAGTATTATCTTCCACAACTGATTAGGAAATTAATAATAGCAACTATCGATTTTAATTCTATAAAACATTTACAATTCTCTTATGGTGAGGATGTAAATACAGGAGGGTATGATGGAGAATTATTAACTGAATCTGAAAATTTATTTGTTCCTTTTGGAGAAACTGTATGGGAATTTGGAACAACCAATAATAAAAAAGGAAAAGCAGACGAAGACTATGAAAAAAGAAAATTAAACCCATTAGATAAAATACCTAGTGAAACTACTTATGTAAATATTAATGGAAAAAAATATCGTGATAAAAAAAAGTGGATTACTGAAAAAAAAGCAGAGAGTTTTTGGAAGGATGTAAGGTATCTAGATGCAATTGATATTGACCAATGGCTCGAATTGGCTCCACAAGTTGAAATCTGGCTTGCAGAAAAATTAGGAAAACCTACTAATGGAATATTTACTGCTGAGGAATATTGGAAAAGATGGAGTGATAATAAAGAAGTTAAAATACTACCAGAAATAATTGCGGGAGAGAGTAGAAAACAAGAAATCGAAAAAGTAAAACAGTTCTTAAATAGTGAATATGGTGTTTTATATATAAAATCAATTACAAAAGATGAAGCCCTAGTTTTTCCTTTAGCAATTTTAGAGCAATTTGATGTATCCGAAAAAAATGATTTATCATCAAGAACACTTATAATTGATAATAAGGAATCTTTTAATCGAATAATACAAACAAGTAGTCCTCTAATTATTATCACAAAATTTCAAGCAGATAGTACTGATATAAGTGGAGCAATACACAAAGGACATAAAATTATAGTTCCATTGAGTCCTTCTGATGAAATTAATGCAGATAAAATCGATTTATCAATCATTTCATCGGATGATTTTGAAAATGGCTTAAAAAAGATGGGAGTTGATGACGAACAAGCTCGATTATTAACAAAAAATTCGGGACGAAATATTTCAGTCCTTAGAAGATTATTGAAGCTCGACAATATGCAACCTAAATGGCTTGAAAAGATAAATGCTACCGATATCATTCCAATACTTTTAGCAAATAGATTTTCCGAATACAAAAATGGAGACAAAGAGATAATTGAAAGAATAAGTGGTACATCATTTCCTGAATATGAAAAATTTTTAAAGAACTTATTAAATCAAGAAGATACTCCTATTTACCATATAAATGGTGTTTGGAGATTAATCTCTCCAACAGATATTTGGTTATATATCGCAAAATACGTTTCAAAAGATGATTTTGAAAAACTACAAAAAATCTGCTTAGATGTTTTAAGTGAAATTGCTTATAAGTATAGTCTACCAGTAGCTGAAAGAGGTGATTTTATTCAAAGACCTACTACATCATCTACATTTTCATCCAACCTTAAAGAAGGCTTATGTGAAACTTTAGCAATAATATCAATATTGGGTGAAAAATACGGAATTGACACTATTCTTCCTGACATATTTGTTGATAGAATAATTCAACTTATCCTCGAAAAAGACACTGTTGTTTGGCGGTCTTTATCAAGTAACCTTATGATACTTGCAGAAGCATCACCGATAGTTTTCCTAAACAATTTGGAAAGAATATTAAAAGATAAATCCGCATTAGCATTCTTTGAAGAACAACAAGGATTTTTACATACCTCGAATGATTTAGCTCCCTTATTATGGTGCTTAAATATTATTGGCTGGATGCCAGAAAATTTAACTCGTGTTACTTTAACTCTATGTGAACTTATAAATTCTTCTCCTGATAAATTCCCAACCACAAATACACCTTATGACACTATAAAAAGTATATACCGAGTTTGGTACCCTCAGACTAATGCTAGTGCTGAAGATAGAAAAAAAATATTAGATGTAATTATAAAAAAACATCCCGACATATCATACAATCTTCTTGTAAGTATGGTTGGAAGTCGTAATGATACTGCCTTTCATACTCCAAGACCCAAATTTAGATTGTTTTCTGAATTAAGAAAAATTAAAGTTACTTATAATGAGATTTCATATTTGAGGAGATTTTGTGTTGATAATATAATTACACTCTCATTAAATAATTTAAATAGGACACTAAATCTTATTGATTTACTAGATGATATTGATTGGGACAAAATCGAAGTGACTCTTAATGCAATTGAAACAGGTTTAACATTCGATTCAGAATCAAAAAATGAAGTTTATCAAAAATTCAGAGAGTTTATTGGGAGACATCGGAGTTATCCTGATGCTGATTGGTCATTAAATACTGAGATACTTGATCACATTGAGGAGACAGCTGTAAAATTTAAAACTGATGATTATATATTAAGCGAAAAATATCTTTTTGAACATCATCATCCAACATCAATTGAAGGAAAGCTTGGAAATGATTACAGAAAACAAGAACAAGAAATTTTAGAAAAGAGAAAAATATTTTTAGAAAAAATCATTTTAAATTATGGGATTGAGAAAGTTTTCGAATTAGCAGACACAGTTGAACATCCTCATATCTATGGAAATGTTTTAGCTATGATTTTAGAAATTTCTTCGGAAGATACTTTTAAGATCTATCAACTTATAGATTCTGATAATTCTAAATATATTTCTTTAGCAAATAATTTTATTTGGGTTTCTGAAAACAGGACAAGTAGGAAAGAACAAATCATTGTTTTAGACAAAATGATTCAATCCGGCATTTCTAAAAATGGAGTTGTGAAGTTTCTAATGTCTATGCGAGGAAATATTGATTTATGGAAATACATACAAGAAGAGCAAAACAATGAAATTGAAAGCCTCTATTGGAAATCTCAGCAGTCTAACCTTTTCCCAAATAGTAAAGAAGAATTAATGTTTTCATTAGATAAACTGCATAAATTTAAAAAATCTATTGTTTTCCTGAATACTTTAGCAACAAATATTAATCAGTATTCTGAAATAAAAATTTCTTCAGATGAATTATTAATCTTACTGGAAAAAGTTGAACTGATTGATTTTGAAGATAGTTCTCAATTTGACAGTCATAGCTTTGAAAATATACTGGAATTTCTGTATTCCCAAAATGATTATGATGAAGAACAAGGAGCAAAAATTGAAATGAAATTCCATTTTATGTTTAAAAGCTATCATTATCTCAAACCTAAAAATCTTTATAAAATAATGTCTAAAAATCCTTCTGAGTATATGGCAGTAGTTTGTCAAATGTATTTACCAGATGATGAAAAGCTTCGAGCGGAGGAGATAGAAACAAGAACCAAGAATCAGAATTCGCAACTTTTTTTTGAATTTAATTATACCTTATTAGAAAGTTTTGATTATATCCCTTCATTAAAGTTAGACGGAACATTAATTAAAGAAGAGCTTAACGGTTGGGTTAATGAGGTTCAAAATTTAGCAAAAGATAATTATAGAGCAGAAATTACAGATCGATGCATTGGAAAATTATTAGCTAAATACCCGATTAATATCTCGGAGACAAAAGGCTATCCTATTGAAATATATGACATAATTGAAGATATAAATAGTGAGAATATAAATTCAGCCTTTGAAATGCAAATTTCAAACAACTTAGGTTCTACAACCAGAGGAGCTTTTGAAGGTGGAAATATAGAACGCCACAAAGCTAAATTCTTCAATACTCTTTTTGAAGACACAAAAATAATTTATCCTAATGTATCTTTAATATTTAAAAATTTACGAGAAAAATATTTACGAGAAGGGAATTGGGAAGATGAAAATGCTTTACTTAGAAGTTTAAGTTAATGTATTAGTAAACAAAAAGATATAAATTAAAAATAATATTTTTTTCATTCGCTGGTAAAAGGGAATTTTACATTTTATAAGTCACTCCTTTGCCAACGCTCCTAAAGTTTTTGTACGTCCTAGAACGTTTAGGGTTCAAAAGAAAATTTAATGGTAGGGCAACAACTTTCCAAAGCTATGTTGCATAATATGGCATTATAGTGCATAAAAAATCACGGGCAATCAAGCGGTCTCTCTTCGGTCGTTCCCTTTGTTCCGTTCGGCTGTTCCAGTCGGGCTACACTATTTTGTGGAATTACTTATTTCAATTTAACTACCCATAATCCTGAACTTTTCGAATTGCCCTCCGTTCCACAGACACGGCGCAGTCACAATAAAACAGCAGCTTGAAAATAAGCAGCTGTTTTATTGCACTGCTTGTTCCTCATCTTCACACGGTCTCTTCCTGCGTTCGGTCGGGCTTATGCATCCATAATACCGCTTCATTCCGTTACACTCCGCAGGCTACGTTTCTCTACATTCCAGCAGTATTATGTCTGCCGCCCTCCATTTTTTCAGCGGTTGCTCCTTCGCCCAGCCATCGGGGTTGGCTCGCTCCACAATCTACATATAAGTATGTTTAATGTAAAAGGGCTATTATGATTTCTTTTCAACTTTAGTACCTGATGGTCGCTATGCCCTGAATCAAGGTTACCCGCCAAAAAAAGGCGGGAGTCTTTTATTGTTTCCCCGCCGTTACACGCTCATACCCGCTACGTTTCGCTCCGTACCTGCGCTCAACTCTCGCGTCTATGGTGGCTGTTCGATTGCCGCAACCCCGCCACTGCGCTCCTCATCCGCAAATAAAGTTCCTTGCCCCAAAAAAGGGGCACCACTTTATTTGCTCCTTGCGGTGCTTGGGGGTGTTTGATTGCTGTTTTTATAAAGACGTTTATGCAAAAAAACTAGAACGCTACTGCATTTTTTTAAAAGAAAAAGAAAAAAAGGCAGCAAGTTTAGCATCCATTCCTCACTTTCAGTCGGTCGTTCCTCCCTCCGTTTTCGTTCGTCATTCCTGCTATTATAGTGGCTTTCTTTTTTTCTCTTTTTTCTTTTTAAAAAATAGGTTGAAATTTTTAAACCAAAAGTCTTATGTCGAACTTCATCATTAAAACTCACCAAAAAGGCACTGTTTATATAGGAAGCCAAATCTTTATTTTGAATAAAGGTTTAAATAGTGGTAAACCCCAAAAAGAACCTTTTACCAATAGCTATGTAATTCTTTTCCAAAACGAAGAAGATATCGAAACAATTTATTGGTTAGCATATAGTCTTTGGAAATCCAGTTTTTGGAAACCATTACTTGTTGGTTCTGTAATTCCATTTTTACGGATTCATGATTTCAAAAATACATTTAGCAGCAAAATAAATCTAACGCTGCAGGAACACGAACAACACCTTAAACAAGTTCAAGCGTTGAGGTTGCTAGAGCAAAAAGAAAACCATTTGAAGCAAAATATAGCAATGATTAATACAATGCGTACAGCTATTTTACATTGGTATCACAAAGTATAATCTTAAAAAACCTTAACTATGAAACTATTTATTTTATATCAAACGGATAAATGGAAGAATAAAGCATCTAGAGTTTACTTTGGTGTATTTGATAGCAGAAATAAGGCTATTGATATTGCAAAATACCATGGCTTATATTGTTCTTGTGCCGAAGTGGTAATTGAAGAAATCACTTTGAACCAATTTGAAGAAAGTTAACAATTAATAAAGAGTCTAATCAATCTAAATTAGGCTTTGTTTTCTTTTGGAATATTCTTTAATGTACTGTCAAAAATAAATAAATTAAAATATTTGATTTTATTGTAGGATTTATAAAACATAATTATTTAAATTAGTAATCTATAAACTTAAAAATCAATAAAATGGGGAAATTTGTAATTACTAAAAGAAACAATGGTGAATTTCAATTTAATTTAAAAGCGAATAATGGCCAAATCATCCTAAGCAGTGAAGGTTATACTACTAAAAGTGCCTGTGAAAATGGTATTGAATCGGTGAGACGTAATTCCCAAGACGATAATAAATTCGACCGCAAAACTTCCTCTAATGGTAAACCATATTTCAATCTAAAAGCCACCAATGGTCAAATCATTGGGACAAGTGAAATGTATGAAAGTACCGCTGCTCGTGATAATGGAATAGCTTCAGTTAAAAGCAATGCACCAGATGCTTCAGTTGAAGACTTAACAAATTAACGATTTTACTAAACACAAAAAAAGCCTGATCTCACGACCAGGCTTTAATTTTGTTTAACCCAAAGGTCACCACAACTAGGGCTAAACTTATTTTTTGTGCCTCTTATTTAGGCTTTTAAGCAGTAACGAAATCGTAAAACTGACAATTGCTCCAACAGTAGCCAAGACAGCTGTTTTTACAATATCTTCAGATTGAATATTAGGTACTATACTTAAAAATGTGCCTCCAGCAGTTCCCATTAAAGTATGGTTATTGGCTGTCATCAATCGTACTTAGCTGGCTTGCAGCTGACAAAACACCTCCCGCTACAGCAATATAACCTCCAATAGTAATTACTATTACAGGCAGAGCAATTGGAGCTGCTAAGATTGTTCCTCCGATAGCTGCCATAGCCAAACCAACATTTCGAAGCACTTTAAAAAATTTTGGTGTGGGAGCTGTCGCTCTATTTATAATTTTTTTCATAATTTTTAAATTTAGATTGAATAATTAACTCGATCCGTTCGTTATTGTCTAAAGCTTTATAAATAAAGGCTTTTAGGCTCGTAAAAGCTTTTCTAGACATCAAACCTAAACCTGGTCCTGAAAGTTTTGTTACTGGAGCAATACAACCTTTCAATTCATGCAAAGCATTATTGGCAGGATGAAATAAAATCAGACTTCTGTTTTTTACTTCCAATACTTCCAAATGCCATTGAAATTTTTGACTGTATCGCTTTCTTATACAATATTTCCCTTCCGGAATGCAGGAAACTTGCGTTTCGTTATTCTTCCAAGGCAATTCAATGGTGTTACAGATGAATTTACCCTCGCATTCAAGTTTACCATTAGTTCCATCAGTGAAATAAGTTCTATTTAATATAAGTATCATACTGATCACTAATTACTGAACACTGAATACTAATTATTAAACACCGCTATCAACTTTCACAATCGATAATGGATTGTAAGAACCATTTTTCAAAGGATACATTGCTCCATTTACATCTTGGTAAAACTCTAGTCCAAGAGCCAAGAATAACGGTTTTGTGCTAGCTGGTGTAACAGCATTTGTTTGGCTAATTACGGCCGTAGCATTTATATCCCAAGGCAAAATTGCCGTTTCTGAATGCGCTTCAACAAATGTTTCCGCTTCAAAATCAATTTCCGCACCTGCAGATATGATTTTAAAATGCGTTGTTCCAGATGGAGCAGCAATCATATTCAACGGAACAAATGAAGCCAAATCAACAGTAATATTTCCAGTCGCACGATCAATTGTCCCTACAAAAGGAGCAAATAAACTGGTTCCCAGTTTCCCTCTAATATTGAATTCGAAGCCTGCTAAAAGTTCAGCTTCGCCATCAATTACATTTCTTAATCCCCTAACACTTATGATATCAGCTTGGATAACCTTAACCATTTGTTGCGTCAATCGACTAACCATTTTACTGTCTGCAGAATTCAATAGTAAAGCTCTAAAAGCCGTTCTTAAAATCTTTCCCGCCTTACCTGCTCTACCAAACTCAGAACCGTTTTCACGTGTTCTTTGAAACGCTGGATCATTTTTAATTCTGCTGGCATCAATACCTCCTTTTTCACGTGCCAAATGCCCATCTTGCGTTTTGTAAAAAGTAATATCACCGATAGTACCTTTCAATTTAATTATGCCTTTCTGTCTTGCCATAATTTCTAAAATTTAAGTTTAAAACTCACTAAACACTCCTTCATTCCGAATACTCGTTGCAACTAAATCTCGAATGATTTTTAGCAAAGTTTCTACCTTTTAAACCTAATTTCAAAAAGCGAATGTCAATAATGGTACTAAAGAGTAAATAATTACCCATTTTAATCACTTATTCATAAAGTGAATTCCATAACTTTGTAGAAAAACGAAGCTTATTGATTCTATGTTGAGGTTACTCATAAGCATACCAAAGGCATAGATAATGTATTAAAATATAGAAATGTGGTAGGAAGTAATACTAGGGTATGTATTTATCCAAAGGATGTACAACGTATTACAGGTAAAACATATAGACAGGCAAGATTGTATTTAATTAAGGTAAAAAACAGCCTCAATAAAGAGCCTCATCAATTAATTTCAATAGAAGAGTTTTGTGACTTTTCAGGACTACAAATTGAACACGTTTTACGTTGTATTATCGGATAGCATTTGATGCTTCTATGAAGCTTTAAACTGTTCCCTATTCATTAAAAACTAGTTTATTAAGTAGTTCAAAGAATAGTCTAAAGTATTGTATTATATAGGAATATTGATTATATTTACATGAAATATTTTTTAATGTTCTTTACTGGTTTTTACTAGTGACCTATTTAATGACCTATCGAAACATATAACAGCTAAAGCCTTATAAACACTAGCATAAAAAGAGGAATACAAATCCCTCTTTCTCCGCCAAAAGAAACCCGAAACGAAAGTTTCGGGTTTTTTGTTTTAAGATTGTAATTGAGAATAATTTTGTTACCTCTGTTTGGTAGCTTTTTTCAATTCATCGCCGCCGGGTATTTTCATTTTGTCGGTTAAAACGGCTATTTCATTTAAGCCAAAATTTCCAGTTAAAGACATTAAAACAGTTTCGTTATCTCGGCCACTACCTTCGATAAACATTAATAATTCTTTTATTTGAGAATCTGAAGCACCTGATTTTACAACAATTCTAATGTTTTTTCCGTTTTCGTTTACTTTCATTAGTTCTTCCAAGCCCACTGTTTTAATGTATTTATCTGCAGTAGCTTTCATATCTGAAGCAGCTTTGGAATTTGTAGTTGTAAATACTTTCAGATGGTCTAGTTTTTTGATTAAAGTCATATATTGTTGCATCTCTTTGTCGGAGGCATCTACTTTTACCTTACTCATCAATTCAAACATTTTTTTATTTACGACAACTGCTGTAATGCCATCTTGGTCACTGAATTTATCTAATATGTTTTGAGCAAACAAAGTCGGTGCAACTGCTATCAGTAAGAATAGCACGATGTATTTTTTCATAGTTTTTTATTTTTCTTTAAATATTTTGTTTTTTGCAAGTTCGTATTCTTGAATCTGTATTACACTTTTCATGCCACGATTCAATTGAATAGAAACTGAAGTTAATGTTTTTTGTGTGTACAGGAGTGCTATTTCAGGATTTTCAAAACTTCCTAATTCTGTTTTTTTGCTCTTAAGGTTAAAAATAGTTGTTATGATGATACCCACAAATATTAATAAAACGATACATTTTGCTATTGTTAAATTCATGGTAGTAATCAATTATTTAAGTTCGTAAAGCAATTAATTAAAACTAAAGATAGTATTTTTACGTTAATTAGTTATAAAAACAATATTATGAAGATCAGATTATCGATTTTATTTTTCTTTTTAGTTGCAGGCTTTGTTTTTCAGGGATGTGAAGATAATGATGATATTGCACTTCCTACCTCGCTTCAAATTAATGATTTTATTTGGAAAGGACTTAATATAAATTACTTATGGCAAGCGGATGTTTCTAATTTAGCAGATAATCGATTTCCAAATCAAGGACAATACACCAGCTTTTTGTCTAATTATACTCCCGAGGATTTATTTAATGTTTTGCGAATTGATAAGTCAATTGATCGCTTTAGTTGGATTGTAAGTGATTATACGGTATTAGAGCAGGCTTTGCAGGGAACGACAAAAAATAACGGAATAGAGTTTGGATTGAGCTATAAACCAGGAAGTCAAACGGAAATTATTGGCTATGTTCGATATATAATTCCGGGTTCAGATGCTGCCACAAAAAATATAAAACGAGGGGATATATTTTATGCAGTTAACAATGTGTCGCTGACGATTTCAAATTATTCATCGCTTTTATATAGTGCAGCGGAAAATTATAGTTTAAGTTTTGCTGATTTTGATGGAACCAATTTTATTCCTAATGGTAAAGTTATTGATTTTACAAAAACGGTTTTGAATGAAAATCCTATTTTTATCAATAAGATAATCAATTCAGGAAGTCATAAGATAGGCTATTTAATGTATAATGGATTTTATTCCAATTATGATGTACAATTAAATAATGCTTTTGGTTTTTTAAAAAGTGAAGGGATTACGGATTTGGTATTAGACTTAAGATATAACGGTGGAGGGTCTGTGCTTACGGCAACACGATTAGCAAGTATGATAACAGGACAGTTCACTAATCAAGTTTTTACTAAACTAACCTATAATAAAAAAAAGAGTGCTAATAATGTGAATTACCTATTTCCTAGTAAAATTAGCGCTACAGAGATTAATAGTTTAAACTTATCTAAAATATACATACTAACAACGCAAAGTACGGCTTCTGCAAGTGAATTAATTATTAATGGTTTGTCTCCGTATATTAATGTTATACAAATAGGGGATGTGACTTACGGTAAAAACGTTGCTTCGGTTACTTTGTATGATTCTTCTAATTTTAGTTCTTCAAATCGAAATCCAGATCATAAATATGCAATGCAGCCTATTGTAGCCAAATCAGTAAATAAAAATGGTTTTGGCGAGTACGAAAAAGGATTGGTTCCTAATCATAGTTTGAAAGAGTCATTACGTACACTTGGTGTTCTTGGTGATGCCTCAGAACCATTATTAAGTACAGCAATTGGGAAAATTACAGGTACAAGTAGATGGGTAAAACAAACTACGGAAAATGGAGCGATAGACTTAGTTAATGATTCAAAAACCTTAAGTGGTCGTAACGAATTGCATATTGAGTAGTAGTAAAGAACTGTTGAAATTTGTTTTATTGTTATATTTTGTCTAGTCATGAAAAATATGCTATCCTAAGTAGAAAATAGTAGTTATGTTCAGTTATTGTCTAGTTTGAAATTCATTAAGTCACTCCATGAATAATTAATTTTGTATATGGATTAATCTTGATTCAAATGAATTAAAATCAAATAAAAAACAATGCAAGCAAAAAACTTTAAGCAAATTAAAAAACAAGTTAGCCTCATTTTGATAGCTGCGGTTATTTTATTCAGTTGTAGTAGTTCTCCAAATGAAGAACCTGCAACTGTGAATAGTAAACCTACAGCCCAGGACGATAATCTAACTGTAAATAGAAACAGTAGTTCTGGAGTGGCTAACCAAGTGACGGTTTCTTCCAATGATAACATAGGTAAAGATGGTGGTAGTGGTGATAATTTTAAATTATTGTCAAATGCCACAAATGGTACGGTAACTGAAATTAGAGACGGGGTTTTTGAATACATTCCCAAAGCAAATTTTCATGGATCGGATAGTTTTACCTACACCATAACTGACAAAGATGGCGACAAAGCTACAGCAACTGTTCATGTTACAGTAAATTTTGTACTTGTAGCTGCAGATTTTAACAATATTGATCCTAATTTACCTTCTTTCGTATCCTTACAGAATACCACGCCAGAGGGTAAAAAATGGGTAAAACAAGAAAATTTATCGGATGAATTTAACAGCTGGGATGCTAACAAATGGTTTAAATCTACATGGAATTACGGCGTTCCTGTTTTTATGTCTACATCTAGTGCTAATTCTGGAGTTGCTGATGGAAATTTATGGATAAAAGCTACGTTGAATGAAACTAATCCTGAAGGGCGCTGGTTTCAGTCGGCTAGGATTCACTCTAAGACTAAGATTAGTTACCCTATGTACACTGAGGCGAGAATTAAAGCAGCACATATTTCGGCCTACAATACTTATTGGCTAAATAACGGAAACTCCACAAATAGAGATGAGATTGATATTATTGAAAACAACTCAAAGCCTTCTTGTGGTTGTCAACCTAATTTTCCATTGCAAATGAATTCGCAATATTTTCATGCTGATTCAAATAAAACACCTGTTGAAATAAGGAATGAGGACAATTTTCATCAAAACAATTTATCAAGTGTGAATCCGCTTAAAGGAGTAAAGTGGAACGAAAACTACCACACTTTCGGGGTTTGGTGGAAAGATTCTAAAAACATTCAATTTTATCTTGATGGTGAGCCAGCGGGTAAGGTAGTGGTAGGACAAGACCGTTCAGGACAAACCTATATCAATCGTGAGTTTACAAGAGAATTAGAGATCATTTTTGACCTATGGACAGCCGATGCTAGTTGGCTAGGTGGTCTTGCATCCAAATCTGATTTAGGGGATAATTCAATCAATACAATGAAAGTGGACTGGGTAAGAACTTGGAAATTAGAAAATAAATAAGCTCAATTATTGGTCACAAAAAAGAGTTAAAACTATGCACTTTAGTGCATTTCGCTTTAGCTTCTAAAAATTTTAGCCACAGATTATAAAGATTTAAAGGATTAATCTGTGCTAATCTTTTTAATCTGACAACCAAATCTACGGGCTTTCAGTTCATAGTAGTTTAGTTATAGTGATTGAACAGCTTTGTAGCTATAAAGGTTATTCTGGAAAAACATCCTAATAGTTTTTCAGAATAACCTTTTTGATTTATAAAGTATTGAAATATTTTCTACGATTGTTATTTTTTCTGCCAAGCTCTAAAATATTTCACACGCATTTCTCCATTTAAGCTGTTGTCATCAGGTAAGGCGCCAAACCATTTGTTGGATTCACAATTGAAATTAATTTCTAGTGGCTGGTGCCAATGCGTATTTTTAGCTTCTCTAAACAAGATGCCGTCAATGTAAAACCGAATGTATTCAGGCGTCCATTCTAATCCCCAAACATGATAGTCAGCTTGTAACTCTTTTGGGAAATAATATTTTTCGGTTCTGGAAAAATGAGCTTTTACATTGCCTTGATTTTCGGGTGATTTAAAAACGTGAATATTCGAATTCAAGTCATGACGGTTTTGTAGAACTCCTGGGGCATTTTCGCAAATATCAATTTCTGTCCACCAGTCTTTGCTTACATTGGTCATCCAAAAACCTGATACCCAAGGAGCATCCATCAATTTGCATTCAGCTTCAAAATAACCGTATAAAAATTGTTTTTTGCTTTTAATAAATCCTGTTGAGTGTGTAAAACCCTCGGGTAATTTTTCATCTCCATGTTGGTTCACCTTAATCACTAATTCACCTTTGTTTAAACTGATATTTGAAGGGTGAAAATACGTGGGCTGACGGCCTTTCCATTTAGGGTTATTAGGAAACCATTTGCTTTCGTTTAAATTATTCGAATCAAATTCGTCTGAATATTCTTTTAGCAATACCCATTTTGAACTGTTTTTTTGGTCTGAAAGCGGAAATGTATTATTGAGTCTTTTAGGTGCTTTTTCTAACGTAATAGAATCAGCATATTTTTTGGGAGGTATTGTTAAATCCTGGGAGTAGGCATTTGTTAAAAAAGCCATAGTAAGTAGTAGGATGATTTTTGTTTTCATAATAATAGAGATTAGCAATATTTTATAGTTGGTTTTAGGCGCTATATAATAGGAATTTAAAGTTTAAATATAATGAGTTCTATAGGAGAAGAAAAATGCATGCACTAGAGTGCTACTTAAAAAACCAAATGTGGTAGTTTTTAAATCAAATCTTATTATTCGCCCACCTATATTTCTTTTTCCTATAAAAAGAAATACGAGATTTGAAAATGTATCTGTCAGTAAATATTGATTGTAAAAACCATTTGTGGTGGGGATAAATACATTTGAAAAGCTTTTAATAAATGGATTGAAATATTTTTGGTGAATCAAAAAACAGAAATTAAAACTACTATTTCATCTAATTCTATAATTTATTATGAATACAAAAGTATATGTGCTTGCAATGATAGCTTTGATATCATTGATACCAAAAGTAACAGCGCAAAATCAATCTAAGAAACCCAATATTCTTTGGATTTTAACAGATGATCAAAGAAAAGACTCTAATGGATATTATAATCAAATTACGTCTGGAAAAAATGATAGCCCACTGGGGTATGTTTCATCTCCTAACTTGGATGCATTGGCAAAAGAAGGAATCGTCTTTACTAATATGTACTGCAATTCACCTGCTTGTGCCCCCTCTAGAAATGGTATTCTAGCAGGTAAATATCCTCATCATTCTGGAGTGTATGGTTTTGAATATTTTAATGGAGAAGCTCCATTTTTTACAAAAACAATGCCTCAGATCATGGCTGAAAATGGGTATGAAACTAGCTTGTTTGGAAAAGCGGGATACCGTAACAAAAGTGTAGATAAAAAGAGTAAAGAAGTTTATAAAGGCTTTTATCAACAATATATTTTAGATACAGAATTGTCTAAGGCTGGAATTACGGATTGGAATAGCGCTGCCATTTATGGTAAGCAACCTAATGGTAAATCAGGGAAATTAGATACTCGAGTGGAGTTTTATTATCCAAACGGAGAAAAGAAATCATGGAGTAGGGAAAATACCATATCTGATGAAGAAAAAGCAATTAAAGCATCGGTTGAAAAGGAATTGGATATACTTTACCACAATACAACAGATGGCGAAGAATCGGGACTAATAATTGGAGGAGTAAACTCGATGCCTGCTGACAAAACCTTAGACGGCAATATTTTGACTGAGTATTTGAATTATCTAAAAAATCAAGGTCAGCCTTATAAGTCATTACAAGGTATAAAAATGAATGGAGCCGATTCAAGGAAGCCCATTTTTACGAGTTTAAGTTTTCATTTTCCTCATACACCCGTAATGCCTCCAAAGGAATTTAGGGATCGTTTTAAGGATAAGGTATATAAAATACCTGAATTTGACAAAAAAGAAGAGTTAAGCAAGTTGCCAAAGCAGTTGGTTGATTTATACAAAAAACTGCAAATTGATGGGTATTCGTATAAAGAAAAACAGCAGGCTATACGTGATTATTATGCGTTTTGTGCTTATGGTGATTTTATTATTGGTAAAGCCATTGAAGCATTCAAAGTTTATTCTCAAAAAAACAATCAAGAATACGTGATTTTATATACCTCAGGAGATCACGGTTGGCAATTGGGTGAACAAGGAATTGAATCTAAATTTTCGCCTTGGGATTTGTCAACTCATACTACAGGTATTTTAGTTTCCTCGGATAAAAAAGCCATTCCAGCCGGAAAAGTATATGAAGGCTTTACCGAATACGTTGATATTATGCCAACAGTTTTGGCTGCAGGCGGAGTTGATTTGTCAGATAAAGAATATGATTTTTTAGATGGTTATAATATGGCTGCATTGTATGCCAATAAAAAACTAAACAAAGAATATATCATTGGAGAAATTAATAGTGTTGCTGGTCCGCGAACTTATATGCGTACAAGAGATTTTGCTTTTTCGATGCGACCAAGACCTTTAAATGGTGGCCCTGGTGGAAAATATAAACCGAATGAAAATGTTCGCTGGGGATTAGATGCCCCAAGAGAAGAAGTGCAACTCGCCTTATATGATTTGCGTAAAGACCCTATGGAACGCAATAATGTGGCAAATGACAAAAAGTATATCGAATTGACAGATTGGTTTCGCAAAAAACTGGGGAATATTGTTTTGGGTGATGGTCGTATTGAATGTGATTGGAAGCAAAAGGATGTGTACAGTCGGACTGATTTTGCGTTAGGAGCTGATGATAAGAAGATAAATATTCCTTCGGCCATAATTCCAAAATAAGAAGAATAAGAAAGTATTAAATTAAGAATAGAAAGTAAGATGAAGAAAAAAATAAATATCGCCTTAGTACTTTTTTGTGTAACGATTAACCTATTCTCGCAAGCTAAAAAGGAAGTTTTTAAACCTGACTGGGAATCTATTAGAGCAAATTATAAAGTTGCCGAATGGTTTAGAGATGCTAAATTTGGAATCTTTTTGCATTGGGGACCCTATGCTGTACCTGCTTATAGTAGCGAAAAATATCCAAAAGGCATTTATGACCAAAAATGGAGTAAGGGTGGAACAAAACCTTATACCTATCATAGAGAACATTACGGAGAGCCATCTCAATTTGGTTATAAAGATTTTATTCCTCAATTTAAAGCTGAGAATTTTGATGCCAATGAGTGGATTACGCTTTTCAAAGAAGCAGGAGCGCGTTATGTAGTTCCAGTTGCCGAGCACCATGATGGATATGCGATGTATAATTCTAAGTTTACAAGATGGAATGTGGTGCAAACAGGACCAAAGAAAGATGTGATGAAAATGCTTTCGGATGCATGTCACAAACAAGATTTAAAGTTTGGAGTTTCTTCTCACTTTGCTTACAATCGTTTATACTACAAACGTGATGATCCAAGTTGGGATACTAATGACCCACAATATTTTGATTTATACGGAAAACCAGTAAAAGAAGGGGAAAAACCCACACAAGAATACCTGGATTTATGGTGGAATCGTACCACGGATATTATCGATAACTATAAACCTGATTTATTATGGTTTGATTATGGATTAGATGATGAAGGATTCAAATCTGTACACAAGAAAATTTTAGCATACTACTATAACAAAGGTGTCGAATGGAAAAAAGAGGTGGTTTTTCAAGATAAAAACATGAAGTACGAATCGTTTCCTGAAGATTTAATTGTGCTTGATTTAGAGCGTGGTCGTATGGACGGGATCAATAAGTATCCATGGCAAACGGATACTTCAATTGGTAAAATTTCCTGGGGATATGTCACCACCGAGGAATACAAAACTTCGGATTACTTACTAGACGAATTGATTGATATTGTCAGTAAAAACGGTTGTTTGCTATTGAACGTGGGGCCTAAAGCCGACGGGACTATTCCTGCTGAAGCTCAGTCTATTTTAAAAGATATGGGGAAATGGATTAAAATTAATGGTCAAGCCATATTTGATACACGCCCTTGGAAAATTTTTGGTGAAGGCCCTACCAAAGTGAGTAAAGGAAACCATACTGAAAAAGAAAATAAAGATGCTGTAGCCGAGGATATCCGTTTTACAGCCAAGGGAGATGTATTGTACGCTACCGCCTTAGCTTGGTCTGAAAAAGGGAATTACACCATCAAATCATTAGCTTTAAATAATCCTTATGAAATAAGAGCAGTAAAATCAGTTCAGTTTGTTAGTGGACCAAATAAGATAAACTGGAAACAAACAGCGGAAGGATTGGTTATTGATGTCCAAGGAAACAAACCTTGTGAGTCGGCTTATGTCTTTAAAATTGAATTTAAAAAATAAAATACCCATCGAAACTTGAACTGTTTTGGTAAAAAGTCTTTAGAATTTTAATCTAAAGGCTTTTTTTATTGAAATAGTAAAGAACGAGTGGTGATTGTATTCAATTTTGTTATGTTTATTGGTTTTGGTATAAAATATTGATGTAATAGTTTATTTTTTTGATGTAATAGGCACTATTTACGCTGTGCTTAGTTTGTAATTTTATAGTTTATAACTATTAATTATCAAGTATATAATATGAGTTTAAATTGTAAAGCAGCAATCGCTAAAGGAGACGGAACATTTTCAATAGAAACCATCACAGTAGAAAACCCAAAGGAAGATGAGGTTTTAGTAGCCATCAAAGCGGCGGGTTTGTGTCACACAGACCACGACTCTTTAAATTGGGGCAAACCTATTGTCATGGGACATGAGGGAGCTGGAATTGTAACTGCTATTGGTTCTAATGTCAAAAGCGTACAAGTAGGTGATGCAGTGATTTTAAATTGGGCTACGCCTTGCGGAAAATGCTTTCAATGCGAACATGAAAACGAACATATTTGTGAAAATAACTCGCCTGTAGTGGCAGGTGGAAATGGGTACACCCCAGGACATGCGCACTTGGAAGGAACCACTTGGAACGGAACTCCTATTATTCGTTCGTTTAATATTGGAACACTTTCAGAATATACTTTAGTAAAAGAATCGGCAGTAGTTAAAAATCCTATTCAAGATATGAGTTTTCCTGCGGCCAGTATTGTGAGTTGTGGGGTAATGACGGGATTTGGTTCTGCGGTCAATACAGCCAAAGTGGAGTCAGGTTCTTCAGCAGTCGTTCTAGGAACTGGTGGTGTAGGATTGAATGTGATTCAAGGAATTAAAGTGTCTAAAGCTTCCAAAATTATTGCGATTGACATTAACCAGCAGCGATTGGATATGGCAGTAGAGTTTGGTGCTACTCATACGATTTTGGCAGATAAAAATGATAAAGGTTTGCTACAAGCGGCTCAAAAAGTTAAAGAAATGACAGATGGTCGTGGTGCTGATTATGCCTTTGAATGTACTGCAATTCCGGCTTTGGGTGCAGCGCCGTTGGCTATGGTTCGAAATGCGGGTACTGCCGTTCAAGTAAGCGGTATCGAACAAGAAGTTTTGATTGATATGGCTTTATTCGAATGGGATAAAAAATACATCAATCCGTTGTATGGAAAATGCAATCCGCAAAAAGACTTCCCAATAATTATCGAGCATTATCGAAAAGGAGAAATCAAATTAGACGAGATGATTACGAATGCCTATCCGCTAGAAAATTTACAGCAAGCTCTTGATGATATGTTGTCAGGTAAAAATGCCAAAGGAGTGATTGTTTTCGAATAATTGGTACACTAAGTAAGTTAAAAAATGATATATAAAATCTGTTTTGCGTTACTCTTAGGTATCCTTATTTCAACACCATCATGCGCACAAATTGAAGCGCCTACAGGAAAAAAGTGGGTAAAAATAAATCATCTTTCGGATGAATTTGACGGAAAATTGTTAGATACAAAAAAGTGGGTAGCTGATCCTGAAGGACATCCAGATTTTGGGTGGATAGGAAGACCACCAGCACTTTTTAAAGCATCGGCTGTGACGGTTGCTGACGGTTTTATGAACATAGAAGTAGGGAAATTAGACAGCCCGTTTGTCAGTAATAAATACGCCCAAACCGCTACTTATGAATATTATGGTGGGATTATTCGCGCTACTCAGTCGATATCGTACGGGAATTATTTTGAATCCCGATTCAAAATGAGTAAAACCGAAATGGGTGGCGGTTTTTGGTTAATGTCAAAAAACAATTGCGGTAAAAAACACGAAATTGATATCACAGAATCCATAGGAGTCGTTTCACCATTGGCAGAAGAATGGGGCAAAAAATGGGATAAAATTATGCATTCTAATACCATTCATAGAGAAACACAATGCAACAAAGCAGCCAGAAGCCAAACGATGATGTATCCTGAAACTAAAAATTCAGACGAATTTCATACCTATGGTTGTTGGTGGAAAAGCCCCACCGAATTGTTGTTTTACCTTGATGGGAAATATGTGTACACGCTAAAACCACCAGTTGATTTTGATCAAGAACTATTTTTACATTTTTCTATCGAAAGTTACGATTGGAACCCCATTCCTAAAGAAGGAAGCAAGCTAACAAGTGCAACTAAAGAAGAACGTACCGCATTGATTGATTACATCCGAACGTATAAACTGGTTGAGGCAAAAAACTAAACTTCGACCCTTATAAAATAGTATAAAAACATGAAAAAAATAATATCCGCTTTGTTCTTAATGGGGGTCATTAGCCTGACGCTCGCTCAAAATAGAAAGGTTGAACTGCTGAAACAATGGAAGTTTACCAATTACGATTCGGGTGCATCTTTTCAAGAAAATTTTGATGACAGTGATTGGGAGAAAGTAACAGTTCCTCATGATTGGGCTGTTAAGGGAGATTTTGATTTTGCTAACGATTTGCAACTTACGATGGTGATTCAAGATGGAGAGTCCAAACCCAAATACAGAGCGGGACGAAGTGGGGCTTTGCCTTATGTAGGTGTGGGATGGTACCGTACCCAATACCAGATTGAAAAGGCAGATTTAAAGGGCAAAGTACAAGTATTGTTTGACGGTGCTATGAGTAATGCTAGAGTCTATGTCAACGGGCGGTATGTAGGGGAAAGACCTTTTGGTTACATCTCTTTTTATTTTGATATCACCCCTTATTTGAAAGAAGGAAATAACACCCTCGCCGTTCGATTAGAAAATTACAACAGCCAATCGCGTTGGTATCCGGGGGCTGGTTTGTATCGCAAAGTATCGCTGATTAAAACGAATCCCACTCATATCAAAACTTGGGGAACATTTGTCACCACTCCTGAAATTTCTAAAAAAAGAGCAACTGTAAAACTGGATTTGGAACTAGAAGGAACAGGAAATTATACGCTGAAAAATGAAATTATTGATGCCAAAGGAAAAGTAGTAGTGTCCAAAAATAAGGAGGTTACAATTGATGCAACTACCAAATTTTCGGAAAACTTCGAACTGGCAAAACCGAATTTATGGAGTC
The DNA here is from genome assembly GCF_034119845.1 of Flavobacterium sp. NG2. Lineage (NCBI taxonomy): Bacteria > Pseudomonadati > Bacteroidota > Flavobacteriia > Flavobacteriales > Flavobacteriaceae > Flavobacterium > Flavobacterium sp. NG2. The sequence continues at coordinate 1,921,681 of NZ_CP139420.1, forward strand.
TTGAAACGCCCACTTTATACAAATTAAAAACAACGCTTTACAAAGGAGAGCAACAAATAGACGAATACGAAACCAATTTCGGAATTCGTTCGCTTCGTTATGAAGTAGATGGTTTTTATTTGAATGATAAAAAAATACGCTTCAAAGGTGTGAACATGCACCACGATTTAGGACCTGTGGGAGCGGCTTTTCACAGAGAGTTGTTTGTGAGACAAATGACAAAAATGAAAGAAATGGGAGTAAATGCGATTCGGTTTTCGCATAATCCTCCAGCACCAGAAGCTTTGGATGTGTGTGACGAAATGGGGATTTTGGCAATTGATGAAGCTTTTGACGAATGGCAAATAGGAAAAGTAATCAATGGTTACGGAATTCATTTTGACAAATGGGCCAAAACCGATTTGACTGATATGATTCTGCGAGACAGAAATCATCCTTCTATAATTATGTGGAGTATTGGGAACGAAATCATGGAACAATACAAACACGATCCTAATAAAATCACAGCCTACTTAAACGGTATTGTAAAATCATTAGATACAACAAGAGCTACAACCGCAGGATTCAACTCGGCTAAGAATGCCATTGATAGCGGAATGGCAACGACAGTTGATGTGGCTGGTTTTAATTATAAGGCAGGTATATATGGTGCTATTCGCAAACAAAATCCAAACTTGAAATTTTATGCCAGTGAAACGGGTGGAGCAGTTAGTGTGCGTAACAGTTATAAATTTCCAGTTGTTTTTGATACCATTCACGGTAAAAGAGGCGATTCTGCCCATACGATTGTGTATCCTGACGGACATCCGGATAATTATGAAACCACAAATGTACCTTGGGGGTATCCTGCCTACAAAGAATTTGCAGCCCAAGAAAAAAACACTTCTGTTTATGGCGAATTTGTGTGGACGGGCTATGATTATTTAGGAGAGCCTTCACCCTATCACGATGCCAAGTCCCGTAGTTCGTATTTTGCACCAGTTGATTTTGTAGGTTTAGAAAAAGATAAATTCTACCTGTATCAATCCCAATGGAAGAAAGATAAAAATGTACTTCACTTTTTCCCACATTGGACTTGGAACAAAACCGAAGTAAAATCATTTCCTGTTGTATGTTATACGACGTATGAGAAAGCAGAATTGTTTGTCAACGGAAAAAGCTATGGGGTGAAAACCAAACAACCCTTAACTAAATTAAGTTTTGAAGGGAATAATATTGCCCGAGAGGCTTCAGGTGGTGGAAATTGGGAGTTATTCAAAGCTTACGCTATCGTTTGGGATGAGGTAGTTTATGAGCCAGGCGAAGCTAAAATTGTAGCCTACGATAAAAACAACAAAAAAGTAGCCGAGACCAAAAGAGTGACTGCTGGTGCACCGCATCATATTAGCATTGGACCTGAAATCAAAACCATTCAAAACGGTGAGGTGGGAGTTTATGTCGTTTCGGTGGTAGATAAAGACGGAAATTTATGTCCGCATTTTAATGAAAATATGAGTATTGAAGTCGGTGGAGCGGGAACGTTTTTGGCAGCTGGCAATGGAGATCCTGTCAACATGCAAAACTTATCGAAACCTCAAAGAAAATTCTTGAATGGCCAAGCGGTTATTTTTGTTCAATCCACTCAAATAGGAAATGTGAGTCTAACAACCACGACTCAAAATTTAAAAGCAACCAATACCGCATTGGAAGTAAAAGAATAAATATGGCATCAAAATTCAAAACGACCGAAATTTCTAACCCAGAATTTGAGAGTAACCACCTTAGATTCATAACCGTGAAGACGCCCAATTTGAACGGACGCGGTGATATTTGTGTATTCGTACCGCCTTTTCCAGAGGCACAAGATGTACCTATTGTAACGCTTTTGCATGGAGTGTATGGTAGTGCTTGGATTTGGGCACACAAAGCAGGCGTGCATTTTACAGCTTTGGAAATGATGCAACAAGGCTTGATTAAACCGATGGTAATTGCAATGCCTTCGGATGGATTATGGGGAGACGGCTCGGCTTATTTGCCACACAACAATGCCCATTATGAAAAATGGATTGTTGAGGATGTGATTGATGCGGTGAGAGAAAACATCAGTTGTACCAGTGAAAAATCCAAATTATTTATCTCGGGACTTTCGATGGGCGGGTACGGTGCTTTGCGTTTGGGAGCCAAATTCCCAGAGCATTACCAAGGCATTTCGGGGCATTCTTCGATTACCAATAAAAATCAGATGCATTTGTTTGTAGAAGAAGACGAAAGCAACTACAATCAATTCGACCCAATTGATGAGGACGTTTTAAGTTTGATTATAAAAAATAAAGACCAATTGCCACTCTTGCGTTTTGATTGTGGTAAAGAGGATTTACTCATCGAATACAATCGGGAGTTGCATAGCGGTTTAACAGATGCGAATATAAAACATCAATACCAAGAATTTGAAGGCGCACACGAATGGCCGTACTGGCAAGAACACATCAAAGACAGTTTGCTGTTCTTTAATCAATTATAACACTAAAGCTGATTCGGTTAGGAATCAGCTTTTTTATTGATTCCAAAAATAGTTAAAGCTAGATTACGGATTGGAGCATAGACCTGTCTGCCGACAGGCAAGTTAAAAAGATTAAAAGAATTAATCTGTGCTAATCTTTTTTAGATCTATTTAACTTCTTTTTTTGAGTTGAATAAATAAAAGCCACGAATTCACGAATTAAATTTCTTAATTCGTGAATTCGTGGCTTTTCTAAATTAGATATTCTAATTGATTTACTAAGTTAGCAATATTATCGTTAAAGTCCAAAAACCACTTTCTTCAAATCCGTGGCTAATTATAATATTTTCATATGCAGACTTTAAGTCTGCCAACCAAATTTATGGGTCAAAAGTCCCTAGAGGTTTATTTAAGATGCTTCTTTCGATATCGGGTAGGGGAGATTTGATAGATTTCATTAAATTTTTTGAAGAAAAATGGAGGGGATTCAAACCCACAATCATAGCCTATTTGAGAAACCGATTTGTCCGAATACAACAACATACGGCTGGCCATATTAATGCGGTATTCATTTAGGAAAGTAAAAAAAGAACGTCCCATCATTTTATTAAAAAAGCGAGAAAAAGACTGTTCCGACATATTGACTAAATCAGCGACCTCTTTCAGATAGACTTTTCGATTAAAGTTTTTTTCAATAAAATCATGTACTTTGGTAATGCGATTGTTGTGTTCGTATGGAATATCATCCACAAAACTTGATTCGGATAGGGTTTTGTAGTGGCATTTTGATAAGCGAACGAGCACATGCAAAAATTGGATATAGAGTTCGTCACTAGCCAAATTCAGTAAGTTTTGAATCGAAGGAAGGATGGGTTTTATTTCTTCAGTATCAAAAATAATTCCTTTGGAGGCAGTGGTAAGCATTTCAAATAATGCCTCAAGTTCAGGAACCTTTGCAAATACACCTTTGTTCCACTGAATCACAATGGAGCGAGAGGGAACGCCTTCTTGTTCTTGGTTTTTCCAACAATGGGGTAGGTTGGATCGTACCAAAACCAATTCACCTGGCTCATAAGGACCAACATAATCCCCAATAAACTTAGTTCCAAAACTGGATTCAATAAAAGTCAATTCATGTTGCGGATGAAAATGCCAAGGCGCATCAAAATTGTCTTTGATATAATTAAAAACAGTAATCGTTTTTTGTTCCCCTAAATGAATGGCTTCAAGAATAGGTTTCATGTTAAGTTATTTGCATTGATAAATAAACGGTATTTTACGTTTCTTTGTTTTTAAACATATAAGTCATATAAGTAATTTTTAATATTATGACCTAAGTAAAAAAAAAGTTCATTGAAGTTTTTTCATTCTCTATTACTGATTTTTCAAGAAAAAAAGATTTTTTTAATTTCTCAAATTTTTCCAATCTGTGTTCCTTATTTTTTAAACATATAAGTCATATAAGTTTTTTTTAAAATTATCACCTAAGTAAAAAATAAGTTCATTTAAGTGTTTTTCATTCTCTATTCTTGATTTTTAATCCTGAAAGGAATTAATATTTCTCAAATTTCTCTAATCTGTGTTGCTACTAAATTCAATGGAAATTAGTATCTATATCATCATTAAAAAACAAAAATAAGATTTATATCTACAGAATAGTTTATTTATGTGATAAAAAACAATAGTCAAATCTTCGCTTTTATAACAATCTTTGCATAGTACTAGCAATTAAACATTTTTTGATATGAAAAAAAGTGAATTTAACGACCCGTTTGAAGAAGCGAGAATCACCAAAGGTTTTGGCGAAATGGACGATCAAAATGATCCCGTGACCATGTTGTTGCGCCATAAGGACGTACGTAAAGCAGCGCATGATTGGAAAACCTTTCAATCAGGGTCGGTTCCTGGTCGTATTGTGATTCCGTCTGAAGTAAATATTAGAACGACACGTCAAATTCCTTTTGAAGTGGATCCTCCGCAACATAAAGACTATAGAGACTTGCTAGATGCTTGGTTCAAAAGACCTCTGGGAGAAGAATACCAAGCCCAATTAAAAGCGCAAATCAGTGCTTTGGTAGATGAGGTCTTGGCAAAAGATTCGGTTGAGGTGATTAGTGAGTTTTCTTTAAAATTACAGTCAAGAGCGTTGACTTTATTGTTAAACATCCCTTATGAAGAGTCTGATTTATGGATTTCATGGGGAACACATGTTTTTCGCTCCGAAGGCGAAGCATTAGATGGAGACAAAGCCGCTATTTTATACGATTACATCGATGCCCAAATTGACAAAGCGATAGCAAATCCTGGCGAAGACCTGTATTCGGTACTATTAAATGCTGAGGTTGACGGCAAAAAGTTAACCAAAGAAGAAGTGAAAGGAGTGATGATTTTGACTTTTGCGGGCGGACGCGATACGGTTATTAATGCAGTATCCAACTCCATCGCTTATTTTGCGGAGCATCCCCAATCGTTAGACCGATTGCGAGTAGAACCTGAAATTAGAAACCGCGCGATTGAAGAACTGATTCGTTATTTTGCCCCTTTAACCCAAATGGGAAGAGTGGTTACAACGGATACCGCTGTTTGTGAACACGCCATCAAGGCTGATACACGTGCAGGTTTGTGTTGGGCTTCTGCCAATAGAGATGCAAATGTTTTCGAAAATCCTAATGAGGTCGTATTAGACCGCAAAATGAATCCGCATTTGAGTTTTGGATTTGGAACCCATAATTGTTTAGGTGCCACCCATGCCCGTACGATTATGAAAGTTTTAGTAGAGGTTTTGACCGAAAAAGTACAAAGCATGCAAATACTTAGTGCCGAAGAAAATATAGAAGAGTTAGGTGAATTCAAACGTAAAGTAGGTTTCCACAGTTTACAACTAAAGTTTAACTAAAAAAGAAATAGAAATGGCAAAAATAACCTTTATAACGAGTGATAACGAAAGCATCACTTTAGAAGCGACTTCGGGATCTGTGATGAATTTAGCCTTTGATAACGGTGTCAAAGGAATTGATGGCGATTGTGGTGGTGTGTGTTCTTGTGCTACTTGCCATGTACATGTGTTGCCAGAGCATCTTTCTAAAACGGGTGAAGCCAGCGAAATCGAGACAGATATGTTAGAATTGGCAGATAATGCAACCGAATTCAGTCGTTTGTGTTGCCAGCTTGAAATCTCTGAAGCACTGGATGGATTGGTATTGCAAGTGGCTAAATAGTAGAGTATGATAGCAAAAGAACCTATTGATAGCGTTTGTGTAATTATTGGCGCCAGTCATGCGGGAGTCAACTGTGCTACGGCTTTGCGTCGCGAAGGTTGGGAAGGGCAAATCATCCTTTTTGATGCCGACCCTGTGATGCCGTACCACAAACCGCCTTTGTCTAAAGCCTATTTGACTAGTGATGACGGAATCGATAAAAACCTACTCAAGTCTGTAGAAAGTTATGAAAAGGAGAATATTCGCCTTTGTCTTGGCGTTTGGGTAAGTGCCATAAATCCTGAAAATCAAACCATCACTTTGGCCGATGGTAGTACACAAGCCTATGACAAATTGGTTCTTGCTACGGGCGCTCGTCCTATCATTCCTGTCATTCCGGGATTAGATACCGCTACGAATGTTTTTCCGTTGCGTACGGCTCAAAATGTTACGGATATTCGCCATTTTATGCAAAACCAAACGCAAAAAAGAGTCGTAGTTATCGGTGGTGGTTATATTGGACTTGAAACGGCTGCTTCTCTTAAAAAGTTGGGTGCTGATGTCGTGGTTTTAGAACGAGAAACACGTATTCTGGCTCGGGTTACTGCACCTGAAATGTCCACTTTTTTTCATGATTTGCACCATAGTCATGGGGTTGAAGTTTTGACGAACAAAAATGTAACGGCAATCGAAAATAACGGTGAGAGCAATTCGGTTATTTGTGCCGATGGTTCTCGCTATGTTGCAGATATGATTATAGTGGGAGTAGGGATTTTTGTCAATAAAGAATTGGCCGAGAAAGCCCAACTGAAGATAGAAAACGGTATTGTAGTCGATGAAACCTCTCAAACCAGTCAGGCTAATGTTTATGCTATAGGCGATTGTACCTATCATTTTAACCCACATTACAACCGATACATCCGACTAGAATCGGTGCAAAATGCGGTAGATCAGTCCAAAGTAGCTGCAGCGGCCATTTGTGGCAAACAACCCGTTTACGACAGCATTCCTTGGTTTTGGTCGGATCAATACGATGTCAAATTGCAAATGGTGGGCTTGTCACAAGGCTATAACCAAATTGTAATCCGCAATGAAGAAAACCCGAATAGCTTTTCGGTTTGGTACTTTCAGGACGAACACTTATTGTCTGTAGATGCGGTCAATAATGCCAAGGCCTATGTCATGGGTACAAAGGCTCTCAAAGACCGTAAACTTATCGATAAAGAAAAATTAAAAGACATTTCTCTTCCGCTAAAACTGGAAAATATTCTAGTCTAAGCAAGAAATAAAACACAGCAGAAACCCATTTTGAATGCCTCAAAGTGGGTTTCTTTTTTTGGAGTAGGTACTATAGGATTGAATGATGCATCCACCTGCTGTCCGCTATATCTTGTGGCGGCATAACGCCCGCCGCCACAAGGATGCCGCTACCATCAGGACTATTCATTAAGATTTTTTTAAATAAGGATGATTTTTTTTTACGTAGATTAGGCAGATTTTATGTTATAAAAACTATTAAAAGAATCTGTGTAAATCTGTGTAATCTGTGTTTGTTTAAGTATGCCTGTCGGTAGGTCTGTGTTCCAATGTGTAATATAGGTTAAAACCACACTTTATTCATTATTAGGTATTTAAAAAGGATTTGTTCAGTTTTTATAGGGGCAAATAGGAGTATTCCCTTGCAGTATTAACCATATGTGATAGTAGTTGTGATTTTTGTGATACCGTTTGGAAATTGGAGTATGTAATTTTGTTATAAACCAAAAACCATATAAAATGAATAAACCATTACTCTTTTTTTTATCCTTAGTTTTTCTGTTGCCCACTTTTCTCATGGCGCAGACTATTTACGTTTCCACTACAGGAAATGATTCCAATACGGGTACAATTAACAGTCCTTATAAAACCTTTAGCAAAGCCGTTTCGATGATGTCAGCGGGTAAAACCTGTATTATTAGAGGAGGAGTGTACGAAGAGGAATTGCTAATAAACAAAAGCGGAACCTCTGGAAACCCTCTCATTTTTAAGGCAGAGGAAGGAGAGAAAGTTGCTATTCGTGCTACAAAAAAAGTGGATGGTTGGCAGTTGCATAGCGGTTCGATTTATAAAGCTACTGTTAGCACCGCAATTGAAAGCAGGTATCGTACGGTCTATTACAACACTGAAATTATGGATTTAGCCCGTTGGCCTAACAATACAGATAACAATCGCTGGACCTTAAACACTATTCCCGTTACTGGCGGTGATGGTTCTTCATTTACCGTGAGTGCTATTCCAAATATCGACTGGACAGGAGCATTGGTGTATTATCTCGGTGCCCATTCAGGAACGAGTTGGACTCGTACCATCACGAGTAATACAACTACGCAAATCAATCATACTGGGGTCGATATTACAAAATGGCCTTTCAACCCGCACAATCCTACTGTTTGGCGAGACTTGCCAGGAAACAATAGAGGACAATTGTACCTTTTTAATAAATTAGAAGCCTTAGATTATGCCAGAGAATGGTATTTTGACAGCAATACAAATACTCTTTATTTTCAAACTCCCGACGGAAATATGCCCGCTTCAGGCACTGTCGAAATCGCTACCCGAAAATATGCTGCTCAATTAACAGGACAATATATTAGAGTAGAAGGTCTGGATTTCTTTGGCGGAAGCATCAAAATTAGTGGTGCTAATAATGAATTTCTGAATAGTAAAGTCATTCATGGCAGTGAAGGACATGATAATTTGAATAATACCGGAGCCAGTGTAGGGGAAGCCGCTATCGAAGTTTTGGGAGGGAATACCTTGGTAAAGGGATGTACCATCGATCATAGTGCTGTCAACGGAATCATTATTCAAAGCTATTCAGGGGCACATAACACTATTATCGAAGGAAATTATATTAGTAATATTGATTATGTTGGGATTCACGCCACTCCTGTGAGAGCTACGGCTAATAATGTCAAAATCTGGAAAAATACTGTTTGGAATGCGGGTCGTGATGGGCTGTATGTAAATGGACTGAATTGTGAAACGTCTTATAATGATGTTTCTCGTGCCGAATTGATTAACAGTGATTCGGGGGTGTTTTATACCGTTGGGAATACCGAATTAAAAGGAAGTGTCATTCATCACAATTGGTTTCATGATTCGGCTTCTCCCTCTTATTCCTCTGCTAAGGCTGCAGGAATATATTTAGACAATGACAGCAAAGGCTATTTGGTGCATCACAATGTAATTTGGAATGTTTCATGGTCAGGATTTCAGGTGAATTGGGCCAATTGGAATATTGATTTTTTTAACAATACGATATGGAATGCTGGCGGTGCGATGGATTCTTGGGTTAATGGTAGGGAACAAAAAGACAATCGCATTTACAATAATTTTGCCTCTACTGGGGATTGGTTCAGAGGAATTGGGTTTGATATACAAAACAATAGTATTACCGCAACGTCTCCTTTTGAAGATGCAGCCAATCTAAATTTTATGCCAAAATCAGGAACAGCTCTCATTGATAGCGGACGGATTATAGCAGGTTTTGCAAATCCGTACAAAGGCAACGCACCCGATATTGGAGCCTATGAACGCGGAGGGACAGCCTGGACTGCAGGTGTAAACGCCATTGAAGATACAGGACAACCGCTTAGCGTGAATGATTTTTTGAACAAAAAAATGACTCTTGTAATTTTCCCCAATCCAGCGACCGAGGAACTATCTATTTCTTTTAAAAATCCACTGCCTTCAAGGAATCTTAGCATCAAAATTTACAATATGCTGGGAAGTTTGGTGCAAACCCATTATGGGAAAGCAAGCTCAGAAAGCATCAGTATTCCAGTTCAAAACCTGGCTAAAGGCAATTATCTGGTAAAAGTGGTTTCAAATAACAATACGTACAACGGGAAGTTTATTAAAAAATAAGGGTGTGAAATAGTTTTTTCTTGAAAGAATGAGGCTGTCCGAAAACAAAAATAAACCTCGTTTATCCCGAAGTTTCGGGAGTTTAAACGAGGTTGTTTTTTATGCTTACTTTTAGAATTTTTTAATGGGGTTAGGCAACGGTTAGGTGTATATGCAAAAGTACTAATTACGCACAATCCAATTTTCAATTTTAATATCCTTCAACCTTTCAAAATCTTTGGTGTTTTCAGTTACTAAAATTAATTTATTTTCAATTGCTGTTACACCAATTAATAAGTCGAATTCGTCATTTTGAGGTTTCCCAAGTTTGTTCAAACGAACCTTTTCTTCAGCGTATTTTTTGATTGAACCGAAAATTGGAATTATTACAATACCTTTTAAAAAAAGATCAACAGCTTTATGTGATTTAGTTTTGTCAGCACTATTTTCTGCACCGAATCTTAATTCTAATACTGTTATTTCAGAAATGTAACAGTTTTCAAGACCTTTTGATTTAAGTATTTTATCTACTTCAAACTTTCCACGTAAAAAATGAATGCAGATGTTCGTATCGAGTAAATCTTCATTAGAATTTAATTTCTTTATTTCTAAATTTTCTACTTGATTTTATCTCGGCATTTATTTCGTCAGATGTTTTTTCACTCGAAAATGCACCAAAAGATTTGTAAAAGTTGTTTTCTTTACTTTTAGTTTCCGCTTTTAATGATTTCGTCAACTTTTCAATTAGTTCAAGTTTGCTCATTGAGTTTAAGCTCTCGAATAATTCGAAATAATTTTCTATAATTTTTTTGTCAGTAAAAGTCATTTTGGTGTTGTTTTATTCAAAGATATGATTTTTTCTGTTTTCTGTCACCAACGTCATTATGTGAAAAAACTAACATTTATTTCAATGAAATGTAAGTGAGTAATTTATTATTGGTAAGAAAAGTTGTTTGTTTAAATATGCGAAATATCACCTTTTTGCTAGTGAGAGCGTCACGCTCGTACCCGTTCCAATTGTTACGTACTTGGTTATATGTTTTTCTTTGTGTGCACGAGTGTGGCGTTTCCGCTAGACATGGGGGAGTTTTTATTATTTATTTTTTTTAGAACCCTGCTAGAGTTCAAAACTCTAGCAGGGTTGAAATAGAAAAAACTACGACCATTTTACTGATTGTAGTTTCTTGTTTTATACAGTTTGCGGGAGCTAACGTGACGCTCTCGCCAGCCTAGGGGATTTCTCCTTCGTCGAAATGATACAAAAAAATGCTTAACTTAATGACATTGCGCTGCCGCCAGCTTGGGGTAGTTATTTTATATATATCGTTGGATTAACTTTAAATTGTCTGGATTAATAATAAATTCATTAATACTTTCCTTAAAGATAATTTCAGTTTCATCGATTCTTTCAATATGTTCAATTAATTCCTCGATTTCGTCAAAGCTAAAGCCATATTTGATTAACCATATTTCAGTATCATTATTTGTACCGTATTTGATATAATTACTTAATACTTTAGCTCTTATATCATTAGTCTTTTGGTAATAAAGTAAAAAAGAACTTGAAACAGGGTCTTTTATTGATAATGAAAGTACTTTATCGATATAGTCATAAGTATCATAAATTACTTTGTCAAAGTCAATATCTGTAATACTAGTACTTTGCGAAAAAAGAGGAACTGCTCTTTTAAAAGATTTATTAGGCAAAGATTCGGCAATACAAGAGAATCTTACTTTTTTCTTTGATAATAATAGTCTAAATTCTTTTGGAGTTATTTCTTTTCTTATTAATTGTCTTCTAAGTTTTCTTCTAAAATCTTTTTCAGAAAGAAATGCATATCTTAATGATATAATTTCGGCAAAAGATTTACCTTGAATTTGCCATAGTAGGATTGGAATTGAAGTACTTAAAACATTTTTTTCACCATCTGCTAAGTCTGACCGTCTCAAGTGCGCTTTGTAGATGTTTTCAAATGCTTGCTTTATTTTTTTTCGATGAATAATTTCTAATGCATAATACTCTTTTACTGTTAATGGTTGTAGCTGTTTATTTAAAAAATTATCTAAAATAAAAGTTATTTCATCATCAAGATTTGCATTTGTTATTCGTTCAATTTGTCTTTCTGTAAGTTGTAAATCGGCATTAAAAGTATCGTTTTTAATGGCTTCAACAATATCAATAAAATCTTCATTATTCGGATCTGTTTCATTATCTAAATTTGAGGTTATTGATAAGGAAGACTCTTTATTTAATCTTTCGATAAAAAGTTTCTTGTTTTTTTTCTCAATTATTACATATCCATAGTCAAAAAAATCATCTTCTATTGTCGTTCTTCCAGCTCTACCAATAAGATTTTTTAAATTAAGTGTTTTTTGGTCTTCATTACCTATGAAACTAAAATTATTAATCCACACAATATCAAAAGGCATATTGATTCCTTGAATTAATGTTGATGTTGAAAAACAAATTTTTGCATGATGACCATTTACAAATTCTTCAATTATTAACCTAGCATTTAATGGGATAGAGCCGTGATGTATTACAATACCTCTTTTCATTAAAAAAATTAAGATTGAATTCTTATCTCTGTCATTTTTTGTTCCTAGAAATTCCTCTAGTTTATTTATGTAATGTAAACTGCTTTCATCTGTAATTTCAGGACATAACTCTATATAATCAGAAAAAATTTCAAGAAAACTTCCATCATAAATTTTAGATTTGGATATATAAATTAAGGCAGTTCCATTATTAAGAATTACATCTTTTACTATGTTTCCATCAATGTTTAAACCTTTTATTTTATCATCAAATGGAGAAAAATATTTAAATTTTTCTTCTGAATGTTCAATATATATTTTACCAACCGTCTTTTGATTATATGTCTCAGAATCTATATTATTAATGATGTTGTGTTTTTTAAACTGAGCATCTGGATTTAGTACAAAAGGATGAGTAAAAACTTTTTTTATATTATTTAATTTTTTATCAATTCTTCTTACCAAAGAGTCAAATTTCATTCCTCGAATACCTTCTTCTGAGATTTGTGCTTCATCTAATAGTATAAGTTCTAAATTAAGTTTGTCAACATTTTTAAAAATTTCTTCACCTCTTTCGGGGGTTATGATGTAGATCCTATTTTTTGTTCTTTTTGTGTTTACTATTTCAATAAATTGTAGAACTAGTGTTTCATTTGAAACTAATTTTTTGACTTTAATTAGATATTCTGATAGTAAAGCTCTTGATGGTAATATGATAATTATATCACCCTTTGTTTCCTTAATCAACTCTTGAAATAGATATGATTTTCCGGCACTAGTTGGTGCAGAAAAAGAGAAGTTTGTATATTTTTTTATTGAGTTATAAGCATCGGCTTGTACAGGCGTGAAATTGTGACCAGTTTCTTCAATTATAGTTTGAGCATATGCATTATAGATAGCCTCAATAAAAGAGTTAGGCTCACTTGTTTTGTAAAATAATCCCATCAAAAACATCAATTTGCCTTCATAAGCTTTGAATTGTTCGGGATTATATTTTTTTAAGTACGATAGTGATTCAAGGTGGCTATTGTCAATAGGTCCATAGTTATGAAAGTCAAAAAAAATTTCTTTGATTAACTCAGAATCAATAGTTTGATTAAAAAGGATTTCGCTTAGCATAATTCAACAGCAATTAAATAAAGTTCTTTATGCTTAATTATTTCAGCTATAGGCGCAGAGAGTAAAGCATTATTTAAAATTGTAAGTATATTTTCCCCGTTAAATGAAAATGCTGCAGTATAACCTTTTTCATCCTTGATTATGTTTGCTTTTGTAGTAGAGTCTAGAAAAGGTTCAAGCCATTTAAGCTCTGCATTGTCTCTATCTCCAATGAATTTTTCAATTTGTTCTAATGCTTTTGCTCTTGGAGTTGAGTCCAAACTGAATTTTGCTTCGCCAAAAACTAAATAATTATTTGTGCTAATCGTATGAAAATCAAATCCAGGGTTTCCTGTAATCTTTTCCTTTAAAAGTTCTGCTAAGGGAATTCTTTGGTGTAAGTGTTCTATTTCCAAAGCAAGTTGTGCAGAGTAGGAAACTATAAATTCTCCTATGTCTTCATTTAAAGATGTAGTAATTCCAGCAATTATTTCATTTACTATTTTATCAATTGTTTTTTCGGCGTTTACCTTAAAAACTTTTTTTGAAATCTCATCTAAGCTATTTATCCAACTAGAATCTGTAATATAAGTTTCAAATTCTTTAACAATAGGTTTGAAGTCTTTAATTTTGATGTGCAGGCAATTTATATCACAACTTGTAGAAGATGGAAAATGCTTCAAAGTTTTTTTGTCAATTAAGTCTATTTTCATTGTTTAATACTACTGTATTTTATAATTACCTCCAACCAGTTTGTAAGTCTGACAAAACCAGACCTATCACCCCAAAATTGGGCGGATAGGTCTGATAGCCGTCAGATTTTATTTTTCCCAAACATACAATTTAATCCCCAAAAATACTTACAAGTACTTTTACAGTTATCAACATTTTTCAAAGATAATTCCTTCTTTATTATAAGTGTTACGGTAAACCACAATACATGAAAATTTATACCAAACGCCTAGCCCCGGTAGCAGTGAAAAGCGAATGCAGGTTGAAAACCATTTTTTTCTTGTGCTGGTAGAGCGACTGGAAGAAGCTCCTGCCAGTGCTTAGAAAAAAGGGTTGAAACCAAATTCCTTGTAACGGATAACGGGAATAGCTCCTAAAAAAAAGAAAAGCCATGATTACTCACGGCTTTGGATGGTTGTATTGTTTTTTAGCCACCTATTAATTTGTTGATTTCGGCTTGGGTGGTTTTGAGTGCTTTTAGTATTTGTTCCTCGCTTATTTCTTCGTCCAAGCAGGAGGTAAATACGGAGATGGCCAAAACCGCTTTTAGGTCGGAATCGTCTAGGCCTATGGGAACGGCAAAATCAGTGATGCCGCTGGTGATTTTACTTTGGGCAAAACGATGTCCGTCCTGTTTTACCTTTTCGATGGATTGTATGAGTTCGTCCTTTTGTTTTTGATTCCACTTGGTATAATGCACATCGCGGTTGAGGAGGTCGTTCCTTTTGTCTTCGGGAAACATCGATAGGAAAACCCTTCCTGAGGTGGTCAATGTAAGCGGAAAATGAGTTCCTTCTTCGATGGAAAGCGATACGGCATTGGGGCTGCGGGTTTGTGCAATAATCAACAATTGGTCGTTGTTGATGATGCTCAAATGACAAGATTGACGGGTGCTTGCCGATAAATTGTGCATAGGGTAGTGGGCTACGCGCTTTAATTCGTCAAATGGCGTGTGACGATGTGAAAGGCTATACATTTTGAGTGACAAACGGTATTTACCTGCATTGGAACTACGGGTGATGTAGCCTCTTTCTTCCAGGCAAACCAGCATACGGTAAATTTCACTAGGGGTTTTTTGGATGCCTTGGGCAATTTCTGCTTGTGATAACGGAACTCCTTCTTTAGAGAGATATTCTAATATATCAAGACCTTTATCTAAGGCTGGAGCATTGTATTTTGTAGTGTTTTCTTCCGTCATCTTTTAAAATTTTAAACAAATTTAATAAAACTTAATTTAATTCTTGTGTATTTCATATATAAAATATAGATTTGTATATGAATTAACAAAATCAAAAAACCAAAACTATTAAATTATGTCAAATCCGCTATTGGGAACCTTTGTCCATGCCGTAGGTGGGGTCTCTGCTTCTACTTGTTATGTTCCTTTTCAAAAAGTAAAAAAATGG
This sequence comes from Flavobacterium sp. NG2, assembly GCF_034119845.1. Classification (NCBI taxonomy): domain Bacteria; kingdom Pseudomonadati; phylum Bacteroidota; class Flavobacteriia; order Flavobacteriales; family Flavobacteriaceae; genus Flavobacterium; species Flavobacterium sp. NG2. The sequence continues at coordinate 1,937,019 of NZ_CP139420.1, forward strand.
TCGTGGAATACCTACTGGTTGTTGCAAGCTGCTTTTGCTTGGTTTGTATTTCCGGTAATTATTGGGTTTTTGACAGTGCCTGATTTGGTGTCCGTTTTCAAGGATTCGCCTATTTCGGTTATTGTTAATGCGACTTTACTGGGAGCGGTTTATGGTTTTGGCGGAATGTGTTTTGGTTTTGCCATCAGGCACATTGGCTATTCGTTGACTTATACTATTTCGATTGGGATTTCGGCGGTTTTAGGGACAATTGTCCCTTTATTAATGCACGGGAATTTGGTCGAAAAATACAAGGCTCCGGGAGGCGCTATAATTTTTATAGGAATGTTTATTGCCATTATAGGGATTGCCATTTGTGGAGTAGCAGGTTACCGCAAGGAAGCCGATTTAAAACGAAATGCTCAGCAAGGGGATGCTATCATCAGTTTTGATATGAAAAAAGGCTTGATATTAACGCTTATTGCAGGGGTTTTATCGGCTGTTTTTGGGATTTCTCTTGAAGTAGGAGCGCCAGTGGCTGAAATGGCGGGGAAATATGGCGCGGGTAATTTTGAAGGCAATGCTAGTTTGATTCTTTCCACTTTTGGGGCTTTTGCAACCAATTTGGTTTGGTTTGTAATGGCGGGCATCAAGAACAATACCTTAAAGGAATTTACGGATGTCAAAGGTATTGGAAAACGCAGTTTCGGAATCAATTTCGGCATGTCGGTGTTGAGTGGTGCGTTGTGGTACGGTCAGTTTTTCTTTTATGGAATTGCACACGTACAAATGGGAGCCTTCAAATTTGCCAGTTGGGTAATCCATATGTCGATGTTGATTTTCTTTAGTTACATCATCGGGATTATAATGAAAGAATGGCAAGCAGTTAGTAAACGAACGTATAACACACTGATTTTGGCCTTATTTGTATTAATAGCTTCGTTTTTTATCATGACTTATGGCAGTATGCAAGGCGCTTAAAACTGGTTTTTACATTGGCTAAAAAAAACAACAACTTTAAACTTTTAAACAAAAAAACTTTAAACTAAAAAGTAATGAAACCATTAGAAGGAATTGTAGTTCTTGAATTTGCCCAATTTATGGCAGGTCCCTCAGCGGGTTTGCGATTGGCTGATTTAGGAGCAAGAGTAATCAAGATAGAAAGACCCACACACGGGGAGGCGGGAAGACAAATTGCACTTAAAAACTTGTTTTTGGATGGCAGTAGTTTGGTTTTTCATACCGTAAACAGAAATAAAGAATCCTATGCAGCCGATTTAAAAAATCCAGAAGATTTAGAATGTGTCAAAAAACTCATCGCTCAAGCGGATGTGATGACGCATAATTTTCGCCCGGGAGTGATGGAGAAAATAGGTTTGGATTACGAAAAAGTAAAAGCGATTAATCCTAAAATGGTGTATGCTACCGTTACGGGATATGGCACGACAGGACCTTGGGTTAAAAAACCAGGTCAGGATTTATTAGTACAATCCATGTCGGGTTTTGTGAATTTAACAGGGAATAAAAACGATGATCCAGTGCCTGTGGGAGCAGCGGTTTCGGATATTATTACGGGTTGTCATTTGGCACAAGGAATTCTTTCCAGTTTATTCAAAAGAACTAAAACAGGATTAGGCGCTTGGGTTGAAGTGAGTTTATTAGAATCAACTTTGGATTTCCAATTTGAAGCCTTAACTACTTATTTGAATGATGGTCACCAAAAGCCATCAAGAGCCGAAAAAGGTTCGGCGCAACCGTATTTGGGTGCGCCATACGGAGTGTACAAAACTAAAGATGGATATCTCTCACTAGCTATGGGTTCACTACTGCGTTTGGGTGAAGTTTTGGGTTGTGAGGCTATTCAAAATTATACCGATACCAACTCTTGGTTTACAAAAAGAGACGAAATTATGACCCTTTTAGGTGATTTCTTAATTCATAAAAACACCCAAGATTGGTTGGCTGTTTTAGAGCCTGCTGGCATTTGGTGTTCGGATGTGTTTGATTACCAAACTTTATTGAATCACGAGGCCTACAAAGTTTTGGCAATGGATCAAAAATTACCATTACTATCCGGTGAAGAGGTGCATACCTTACGTTGTCCGATTCGTGTGAATGACGAACGAATTTTTGCAAAAAAACCAGCACCCCGAGTAGGACAACATACAAACGATATTAGAAAAGAATTTAATTTGTAACCCAAGCCAAAATGAAACCATTACAAGATATATTAATCGTTGATTTGAGTCAGTTTTTATCGGCTCCTTCCGCTACTTTGCGTTTAGCTGATTTAGGAGCGCGTGTCATCAAAGTAGAAAAACCAGAAACGGGTGATATTTGCCGTCAATTATATGTTTCCAATGTCATATTAAATGGCGAATCTTCTGTTTTTAGAGCGATTAATCGAAATAAAGAAAGTTTTCAAGCCGATTTAAAAAAGGAAGCCGACAAACAACAAGTACTAAAATTGATTGCCAAAGCAGATGTGTTAGTTCATAATTTTCGCCCCGGTGTTATTGACCGTTTGGGCTTGGATTACGAAACTGTAAAAAAAATTAATCCTTCCATTGTTTACGGAAACATTTCAGGTTATGGTACCGAAGGTCCTTGGAAGGCAAAACCCGGACAGGATTTATTAGCACAATCCTTATCAGGTTTGACTTGGCTAAACGGAAAAGCCACCGATGGTCCTGTTCCTGTAGGAGTAGCTATTGTTGATATTTTATCAGGAGCTCATTTGGCTCAAGGAATTTTGGCTGCTTTAATCAAAAGAGCCAAAACAGGGGAAGGAAGTAAAATCTCGGTCTCTATGTTGGAATCTATTTTAGATTTTCAATTTGAATCGATTACTACTTTTTATCACGATGGAGGCCAACCTACAGTGCGTCCTGAGAGTAATAGTGCACATGCGTATTTAGGTGCGCCTTACGGAATTTATCAAACACAATCAGGCTATATGTCACTAGCCATGGGAGCAATTCCAGTTATTGGCGAATTAATAGACTGTGAAGCTTTATTAAATTATCCCGAAAGAGCGAGTTGGTTTACGGAACGTGACGAAATCAAAAAGATTTTAGCTCAACATTTACTAACCCATACAACGGAGCATTGGTTGAGTTTGTTAGAACCCGCCGATATTTGGTGTGCGCAAGTGATGAGTTGGGACGAACTTTTTGCTCATGATGGATTCAAAATTTTAGAAATGATTCAAAAAGTGCGCATGGGAGATGGTTTTGAATACGAAACCACCCGTTGCCCGATTAAAATTGACGGACAATATTTTACTTCCCCCTTAGGCTCACCCGTATTAGGCGAGCATAATGAATCCATAAGCAATGAATTTAAGATATAATGAAAAAGCCAAAGTTTAAAATAGCGGTACGTAAATTTGATGCTTTCGAATCATCAATAGCTAGAATTTGGGATTCTTTTTGTCAAAAAACAAACTGTGATTTTGAGTTGGAGGCTGTCGCATTCGACCTTCATCCTTTATACGATACTATTTTAAAAAATAAGGGTTTGGCTAATGGCGATTGGGATGTTTCCTTAATCAATACCGATTGGATTACCGAGGCCTATGCCGCCCAAGCCATCGAAGATTTAACTCCCTATATTGCTAAAAAAGCACCAGAAAATTTCCCAGAAGGTTGGTCAGAATCCTTGTTGTACAAACAACGTTTTGACGGTGGGACTTATGGATTGCCTTTTCATGATGGACCTGAATGTTTGATTTATCGAAAAGACCTATTTGAATCCATAGACGAAGGTGTCGCTTTTTACAGAGATTATGGGAAACCGTTGCAAGTACCCCAAACATGGGATGATTTGATGGAAGTGGCCGATTTTTTCAACAGACCAGAGGAAAATTTGTACGGGACTACTTTTGCAGCTTTTCCTGATGGTCACAATACGGTTTTTGATTTTTGTTTGCAATTGTGGACCCGTGGAGGTGATTTATTTGATGCAAATAAAAAAATAAAAATCAATACAGCGGTTGCGATTGAAGGAATGGAGTTTTATCGTAAGGCGTTACAAAATACGAATGCAATTCATCCTGATTCTAGAAACTTTGATTCGGTTAAGTCTGGTATGGCTTTCGCCAATGGGAATCTAGCGATGATGGTGAATTGGTTTGGATTTGCCTCATTCAGCGAAGTCTATGCAGATTCGAAAGTAAAAGGAAAAGTGGATGTGACTAATGTGCCAGCCGGACCTAATGGCGAAGGTGTTTCGTTGAATGCTTATTGGATGTACGTAATAGGAAAAGGCAGTAAAAACAAACAGTTAGCCTATGATTTTATCCAGTTTGCGGTCAATGCTCAAAATGATAAATTATTGACTTTAGAAGGCGGTATTGGTTGCCGAAAATCCACTTGGCATGACCCTGAAGTCAATACAGTAGTTCCATATTATTACAAATTAGAAGAATTGCATCAAAACACCCGTTCGTTACCACGTAAGAGCAATTGGTCAACCATTGCTGATGTAATTGATCAAGTCGTTCTCGATGTGATTAATAGTGAAAAGGATATCGAAACCATTCTCAACCAAGCACAACTAAAAATTGACCAAATAGAAAATTAGATTTTTAAGAGTAAATAAGGTGAAGGATTTAAAGTCGCCATTATTAAAAGAGTTTTTGCCACAGGTTTTAAGAAAGTGGGGTGCTTTACTTCGTTCGTTCGATTTCGCTCAGGTGACAAAGCGTTCCTACCTTTAATATAGATTAAAATCTAAACTATTATCTGCGAAAATCTGCCAAATCTGCGTAAATCTGCGTGTAATGTTTTTTCACGCAAATTTGGCAGATTATCAAAAGAGTAAGCTAGAATTAGAATGATAAAAAAGATTTTCAGGTCAATTAAAGAATTAATCTAAGCTAATCTGTGAAATCCGTGGCAAAAGAATTCATTTAGACACGACATTCAATTATAGCTATTATTTAGTACGAATTACGGATATGTGGTAGCTAATAAATCATATGTAACATACAAAATACAGCAATTTATAGAAATTAGCAAAAAGAATTAAAATGGATATTAACTACAAACCCGAATTGCCTTTAGAGAATCGCCCTATTTACATCATTGGTGCGGGAGGCATTGTGCGTGATGCTCATTTGCCTGCCTATAAAAGTGTAGGATTTACAATAGCTGGAATTACCAATAGAACACGTCCAAGGGCTGAAGAATTAGCGACTCAGTTTGGTATTCCGATGGTTTACGAAACAGTAGCTGAAATGGTTCAAGATGCTCCAGAAAATGCTGTTTTTGATTTAACATTAATGCCGAATCAATTTGTGCAAACCTTAGAACAATTACCTGATGGGGCGGCAGTTTTGATTCAGAAACCAATGGGAGATGATTTTAAGCAAACTCTCGAAATTCTGAACGTTTGTAGAAGAAAAAAATTAAAAGCAGCCATCAACTGTCAGATGCGTTTTGCACCTTATGTGATGGCAGCAAAATATTTAATAGAACAAGGATTAATAGGCGAATTGTATGATTTTGAAGTAAGACTTACGACTTATACACCTTGGGAATATTTTCCCAATGTGGTCCATCATCCAAGATTAGAAATCCAGCAACACAGCATTCATTATATTGATTTGATCCGCTCGTTTTTAGGAAATCCAAAAGGGGTATATTCCAAAACCCTTCGCAATCCTGCCAAACCGATGTCTTCGACCCGAACCACAACTATTATGGATTATCAAGATTCGATTCGCGCTATTATCAATACCAATCATGATCATAATTTTGGTGAAAAAAATCAAGAAAGTTTTGTGAAATGGGAAGGAACAAAGGGAGCTATCAAAGCACGAATTGGTTTATTACTAGATTACCCAAATGGAAAACCTGATTTGTTTCAATATTGTATTCTCAAAGAAGGTGAAGAACCAAAATGGGTTGAAGTTCCTCTTGAAGGCTCGTGGTTTCCAGATGCTTTTGTGGGAACGATGGCTTCGTTGATGCGCTTTGTAGAAGGTTCCACAACCGAATTACCAACGAGTGTAGAAGATGTGGTGCATTCGATGGCGATTGTCGAAGCGGCTTATGAATCGAATGACAAAGGTGGGGTAAGTCCCAATTATAATATCTAAAATAAAAAACATGCATATTGTATCACGATTTTATGAAGACTACGAATTAGGTAGTACACGAGAAACTTTAGGGAGAACGATAACCGAAACCGATTTTGTTGTCCACGCAGGACATACAGGCGATTTTTTTCCGCATCATATGGATGCCGAATGGTGTAAAACACAGCCTTTCAAACAACGTATTGCGCATGGTACCTTGACTTTTGCAGTAGGAATTGGCATGACTGCCACCGAAATTAATCCAGAGGCTTTTTCAAAAGGCTATGACCGTTTGCGTTTTGTAAAACCGGTTTTCATTGGAGATACCATTCGAGTGGTGGTGACCATTAGTGAAAAGAAAGAATCCAACAAGCCAGACCTTGGACATATCACAGAACATGTAGAAATATTCAATCAAAACGACCAGTTGGTTTTGGTTTGTGACCATATTTTATTAGCAAAATATAAATCATAACAGATGAAAAATACCCTTTTAGGATTAGCCAGTTTAGCGTTAATCTCCTGTAACGCACAGCAACAAACAACAAAAAAGAAAGTTGCGACAAAGAAAATTGAATACAAAGCCGATTGGGAGTCGTTAAAACAACACCAAACTCCAGAATGGTTTTTGGATGCTAAATTTGGTATCTATTGCCATTGGGGACCTTATTCGGTACCTGAGTATAAAAACGAATGGTATTCTCATTGGATGTATGTACACAAAGACAATCCTGAAGCCAGAAACGGAAAAGACAGTGAGTACTATACGCATCACGTGAAAACCTATGGCCCACTAGATAAATTCGGCTACAAAGATTTTATTCCAATGTTCAAAGCCGAAAAATTTAATGCAGCAGAATGGGCTGATTTATTTGAAAAATCGGGAGCTAAATTTGCTGGTCCCGTTTCGGAACATGCCGATGGTTTTGCGATGTGGGATAGTGATTTGACCAAATGGGATGCCAAAGATATGGGGCCTAAACGCGATGTTATGGGCGAATTATCCAAAGAAATTCGTAAACGAAACATGAAGTTTATCGCTACTTTCCACCGCCAATGGTTGTATGCTTGGTTTCCTACTTGGGATGAAACAACGGATGCCTCAGATCCAAAATATGCTGGTTTGTATGGTCCAAAAGTGAAAAAAGGAGATTTCCTTTTCCCAGATAACCCAAACAGAAAAAAACTAGGAGCGGCATCTTATTATCCTTATCCTGACGAACAATTTAACAAAGAATGGTTGGATCGTTTGAAGGAAATTATCAATAAATACAACCCTGACATGGTATGGTTTGATAATAAAATGGATATTATCGGTGAAAAATACCGCAAAGAATTTTTGCAATATTACTACAACCATGGTCAAAAAAGAAACCAAGAAGTCGTTTCGACTTATAAGTTTAATGATTTTGTTAAAGGGACTGCCGTTTTGGATTTAGAGCGTTCTCGTATGAAAGAGAAACAGCCTTTTCCTTGGTTAACAGATGATTCAATCGACTGGAAATCATGGTCGCATATTGCCGATCCGAATTATAAATCCACCAATCGTTTGATTGATTTCTTAGTCGATGTTGTCAGCAAAAATGGAGGCGTATTATTAAATATAACACCTAAGGCTAATGGTGAAATTCCTGAGCCAGTAAAAGAACGTTTATTGCAAATGGGCGATTGGCTTCGTACCAATGGGGAGGCTATTTACGGAACACGTACTTTTGATATTTATGGAGAAGGCGATTTTGAAGTAAAAGAAGGGCATTTAAGTGAAGACAAAAATGCAGACAATACAGCCAAAGACATTCGCTTTACAACCAAAGGGGATATTGTTTATGCTACGGTCTTAGACTGGCCAGCTGGAGACAAGCTTGTTATTCATTCATTTAAGAAAGAGGGGCCTTATTTGAAAAACGGAATTCAATCCATTGAATTTTTGGCCAATAAAAAAATGATGAAGTATCGTATGGAAAATGATGGCTTGCATATTCAGTTACCAAAAGAAAAAGTAGGGGACTATGCATTTGTATTTAAAATCACTCCGAAAAAATAAATTTAACATAACCCGTTGGGTGTAATTAGTTTTTGATGATGTTTTTTCGTCAGTTCGAGTAAATTTTCAGAAAATGCGAATAGCTTTTTCAGAAAATTTGTATCGAGAACAAGAAAAATAGCAGCAAAAACGGTTCTCGATACATTTTTTGTTCCGTTTCTCTCCACAAAAAACACTCGAACTGACGTTTTTAATAATTACACCCAATGCGTTTCAACATATAAGTCATATCAGTTAATTGAGTAATAAAAAAAGCCACGAATTCACTAATTACAATAAAAATTAGTGAATTCGTGGCTAAAACAACTTAGTATCAATTGATTGTTGGTGTGCCTTTTTGATTTAAAGGTTTTAAAAGATAAAAAATGAAAAATTTGTATGTAAAAATCCCGTTGACTTTGCTGTTGTTTTGCCAAGTTCTATTGGGACAATCTTCAAAAAACAAACCGAATATTATTTACATCATGTCTGACGATCATACTTCCCAAGCTATTGGAGTGTATGGAGGACGATTGGCTCGCTTGAATCCTACGCCAAATATTGATGCCTTGGCTAATGAGGGGCTTTTGTTTAAAAATGCTTTTACAACCAATTCCATTTGTACGCCTAGCCGCGCTAGTATTATTACTGGACAATATTCGCAAACCAATGGGGTATTGGATTTGGATGGCGAATTAGATCCAGCCAAAGAATACCTGCCGATGGAGATGAAAAAGTTAGGCTATGTTACAGCTATGATTGGGAAATGGCATCTCAAAAATGAGCCCTCAGCTTTCGATTTTTACAAAGTATTAGATGGTCAAGGAAAATATTTTAATCCTTCCTTTCTTGAAAAAGGAAAAGGAACTTGGCCTAAAAACGAAGTGAAATCAGTAGGGCATTCTTCGGATGTGATTACAGATATCACTTTAGATTACTTGAAAAATAGAGACAAATCCAAGCCCTTTTTTATCATGCATCACTACAAAGCACCGCATGATATGTTTGAATTTGCCCCGCGCTACAAAGACTATTTAGCCGATGTCGAAATTCCAGAACCGGCTAGTTTGTATTACCAACCTAATTTTGGTTCCGCCGCTACCATGGGCGAAAACGGCAAAATGAGAGCGGTAGTAGGTTCGTCCGTTTCTGATAAACATTTGAGAAGAAACTATGTCAATATGTTGCTAAACGATACAGTTTCAGGGACTATTGGAACCCATCTGGCCTATCAAGAATACCTCAAAAGATATTTGCGTTGTGTCAAAGGTGTTGATGATAATTTAGGTCGCCTTTTTGATTATTTGAAAAAAGAAGGACTTTGGGAAAACACCGTGATTGTTTACACGGCCGATCAAGGAATGATGTTGGGCGAACACGATATGATTGATAAGCGTTGGATGTATGAAGAGTCGATGCGTATGCCGTTTATCGTGCATTATCCTAAAATGATAAAATCAGCTAGAACAACTGATTTATTGATTAACAATACTGATTTTGCTCCAACTTTAATCGAATTGGCCAAAGGTAAAAAACCAGATTATATGCAGGGTATGAGTTTCATCAATACCTTACAAGGCAAAGAAGAGAAAAACTGGAGAACGGCTACCTATTACCGCTATTGGATGCATAACATTCATCATTGGGTACCTGCGCATTTTGGGGTGCGAACTAATCAGTACAAATTGATTTTCTATTATTCTAAACATTATTTACCAGAAGCCGAATGGGACAAATTTTATTGGTCGAAAGAAATGAAAAGCATTGGATGGAACACATCAGTGGCTTGGGAATTTTATGATTTAAAAAATGACCCTGAGGAACTAAACAATCAATATAAAAATCCAAAATTCAAAACGATTATAGCCTCCTTAAAAGAAGAAATCTTACGTCAACGAAATCAATGGAATGAAACGGATAAAAAATATCCTGAAATTCAAAAAGTGATTGATAAGCATTGGAATGATTAAGGAATAATCAGAAGAACACTAGTAATTGAAAAAGATATTTTAGCTCAAAAAGAATTTGTTATTGGCTAAAAGCTTTTTGAATTATAAGAATATCACTGTCTATTTGATTTTGAACTGCTTTTAATTAAAAAAAGCATTAAATAAAGGGGGAAATACGGAAATGTTGAGTTATTGTCTAGTTGATTTGGAATTGAATTATACCGCTTAGCTTTATTTTTGTTACAAATTAATTATTCCAAAAAAAACAATGAATTATTGTAAACTATCACAAACCATTTTGCTGGGGCTTTTTTTTCTTTCATCAAATGCACAGCAACAGGCTAAAAGCCTAAATCTGGAAAGTAAGAGTAATGAAGATATTCGAACACTTGCTTTACCGAGCTATTTGCAAAAAGAAGGAGATTGGGAATTTCAAGCTAATGTCTCTGATGATTTTAATTATAAGTATTCTGAAACGAATGCTAAGACCAATTTTGGAAAAAATAAATGGGTTAATTTCTACTATAGCAATTGGGATGGACCCGGAACAACTTATTGGAAATACAATCATGTGGCAGTGGATGGAAACGATTTGATTATTAAATCTTCCCGAAGAAATAAGGCAACCGAATTTAATCCGATTTTTTCAAAAGCGGACAAAATGAACAAACCTGACGGAGGTATCAATGCAGGTTGTATTAGTTCCATAGACAAAGTGTCGTTTCCAGTTTTTATAGAATCTAAGGTAAGTGTGGCTAATATTGCTTTGGCTTCGGATGTGTGGTTGTTAAGCCCTGATGCAACCCAAGAAATTGATATTATTGAATGTTATGGAGGTAAAGGTTCCGGAAATGCTTTTTTTGCCAAATCCATTCATCTAAGTCATCATTCATTTATTAGAAAACCATTTACTGATTACCAGCCTAGAGATAAAGGCGCATGGTATGAAAGAAAGGGCGTTGAAGCTTGGGGCGACTATTGTTGGAACAACGGGGATAGAGAATATGTAAGAGTGGGTGTTTATTGGAAAAGTGCATTTCATTTTGAATATTATATTGATGGGGAGCTAGTACGAGTATTATACGATAAAAGTTTAGCCACCAAACGCAACGGGAAATGGGAGTACGGTTATCCTACAATGACGGATGGTAAATTAGATGTTGAAGCTGGAAAACAAAAGATTATCAATTTTAGTACAACTGAAAACTATTCTTTTGAAGAACTCCAAAAAGCGAATGCTGTTTCGAAAGTGAGTATTATAGATCCTAATCACTATCAAAACGGAAATGGTTATACCAAAGAGTTAAACATTATCATCAATATGGAGTCTCAAGATTGGCATGTTGCGGCTGGTAGAACTCCATCAGATGCGGATTTGGCTGATGATACTAAAAACACGGTGAAAGTAGATTGGATTCGCGTATTCAAACCTAAAAGTTCCGATAAATAGAATAGGTAGGGAATAGGTACTTTCTAATTATTTTAAATTTTCAATGGCGATGATGATTTTTATTAGAATCAAGCCATAATTTGTAATCAGTACATTTTTTAGGATTCTTATAAAGCTATACATTGAAAAAAGAGAGTAGCTAAATAAGTACTGATTCAATTACTTCTTTGACGCACTGTTTAATATTCTTTTGGTCTTTTCTATTCTAAAATAGGATAGAAAAGACTAAAAAGTTATAAATTACTAGGTCTTTTTTAAGACACACTTAAGGTTTAATCACCTACAATCTTTTTTATTTCATTGTATTTTAATCGTACGATAAGGAAATAAAAAAATTTTGGCTTATTTTTAATTATGAATGTTATATTTATATATAAATTAAATAGAGAATTATGAAAATCAAATTATCGAAAACAATTGTTTTCCTACTGTTATTTTGTATGGGTACGGCACTTATGCAAGCGCAACCCAACACAACCTTATCGCTAGAGGATTCAAGTCAGCAAATACTGGATTTGAGCGGGAAGAGATGGCGATTCAAAATGATGGCGCCAGGCGAGGGTGTGAAAAAAGGACTTCACAAACTACCATCCGAAGACATTGAAACGCTGGTTTGGAACAACGCCAAAGTTCCAGGCGATGTTTATACTGATTTATGGAAAGCAGGGGTAATTGACGACCCTCATTTTGGAAGAAACAGTGTAAAAGCGCAATGGGTACAACAATACGAATGGTGGTATGCCTTACAATTTAGTGTAACCGAAGGTGTAGAAAACCAAATGGTGGACCTCGTTTTTGAAGGGGTTGACTATAGTTGTGAAGTTTGGCTTAACGGCCATTATTTAGGCAAGCACGCAGGAGTGTTTTCACCTTTTTCATTTAATGTTAATGAGTATTTAAGAATTCATAAATGGGATTTCTTGAAAGGACGAAATATGTTGGTGGTCAAATTAGATACACCGCCACAAGTCAATGCTTTTGTAGCAGGTAAAAAAACACCTTGGTTTGGTGATTATTGGAGAGATATTACCCCAATAGGTATTGTTGGACCAGTAAAACTAATACGTACAGGTAAGGCTCGTTTTAAAGATGTGTACGCTAATAATACGATTAATAAAGATGGTTCAGCAGATGTTAATTTAGAAATCACAGTTGAAAACACAAATAAAGAACCAAAAGAATACACCTTTGAAACGGCGCTTAATGGTAAAAACTTTAAGATGAAGGAGGAGAGAATGGTATTTAAAAAGACCATTCAGCCAGGGACTCATAAAGTAATTCATAAAATTCATTTAAAAGAAGCAAAACTCTGGTGGCCTTGGGATTTAGGGGACCAAAATTTATATATCGCAAAAATTGCTATTAAAGATGGAAAACTAAATCAAGATGTAAACGAAACTACTTTTGGTATTCGTGAAGTTACGTCAAAATGGAATCCTGGTTTTGTAAAAGATGTGGATGTTACCTTCCCACGTTCGACTTATATCAATGGTAAATTTCATTTCATCCGTTCGGCTTGTTGGGGTGGACCACCAAATATTTTTGTAGGTCGTACAGAAATTAGCGATTACAAAGAATTGATTCGTTTAGCCAAAGAAATGAATATGAATAATATTCGAATTTTTGGATGGCATCCTCCTGAAATTCCTGAGTTTTATCAATATTGTGACGAGATGGGAATGACGGTTTGGCAAGACATTATTCCGCTTGGAACAGGAAATATTCCTTATGATGAGGAAAATTTATCCCAAATTTTCAATGAGGGGGTAAAAGTGGTTGTGGCTCGTAGAAACCATCCTTCATTAATCATGATGGAAGGTGGAGAAGAAATGATGTTTCGTACCCGTGACCCTAAAATGGGTAGAAAATTTTTGGAGCGCTTAGGTGATTCTTTACAAGCACATGTAAAATTGCCTTATGTTCCAGATTCACCAATGACCGACCACGTAGGACAACAAGCTGGCTTTAAACCAAAAGAAGCCGTGCATGCCTTGCGTTATTTTTACGAAATGGGGCGTTGGTTACACGAAGATTGGTACCAAACGAATGCCAATGGTTTCCCAATTGTACCAGAATTTGCGATTACTTCTGTGCCTTCAGTAGAGAGTTTGAAAAAGTTCATTCCTGAAAACGAAATGTGGCCTCCTGGATTAAGTTGGGGACACCACTGGGCTGATTTAACGCATTTGCGCATGCAAAACTGGGATGTTTTTGGCAGTGAAATGAAAAGCTCATTAGAGGAATTTGTCAATGCTACACAAGATGCACAGGGAATCATTTTCCAAAACGGGATTGAACATTTCCGTCGTGACAAACCGAGTTTGAGTGGAATTGCATTGTGTCACTACATCACTTATGGACCCGATATGAAATGGGCGATTGTGGATAATTACAGAAAGCCTAAAAACTCTTATTATTTTGTTCAAAAAGCGTATCAGCCGTTGTTAGTGAATTTTGAATTCAAAAAACGCCGTTGGGATACTAATGAGCCATTTGTGGGGAACATATGGATTATCAATGATTTTTACAAAGAGTACAAGGATTGTAAAGTGAAATTCGAAATGAAAGATGACTCAGGAGCAGTTATTTCTAGCAAAAATTTTGAGGTTTCAAAAATTGATCAAAACAGTGCCAAATCGTTCTTCCCTATAAACGAAAAAGTACTGAAAACAGTAAAATCAAAATTCTATGTTAATCTGGAATTGACTGATAAATCTGGGAAAGTGATCTCTAAAAACGATTATTTCTTCTTGATAGGGGACCAAAAAGAAGCTACTAAATATTTTAACGAGTGGAAAAAAATCCGTTTGAAAGAAGAAAATGAAAATGGCGGTTATGGTTCTTATTACCATTATTTCAAAGAATTTACAGGAGAAGATGGTATGAGATATGAAAGCCAAAATCAAAATCCTAGAGCGACAGGATTTGAACCAAACAAAAAATAATTTAAGTCAAAATACAATTGATAATTTAAAAAAAAACGACTAAAAATGTCACAAGAAAAGATACAATTAAAAGGAATTACTTGGGACCACAGTAGAGGGTTCACATCAGCAGTTGCTACGGCACAACGTTTTCATGAATTATATCCTAATGTAGAAATTACATGGGAAAAAAGATCTTTGCAAGCCTTTGCTGATGAGCCTATCAACAAATTAGCAGAGCGTTATGATTTACTCATTATTGACCATCCTTGGGCAGGTTTTGCGGCAAGAACCAAAGTGATTATTCCGTTAAACGAGTATTTACCAAAGGAATTTTTAGAGGATCAAGCCGCTAATTCGGTAGGAAAATCTCATGAGAGCTATTGTTTTGATGGATACCAAAGCGCGTTGGCTATCGATGCAGCCACTCCAGTAGCAGCTAGTCGCCCCGATTTATTAGAAAAATTAGGAAAAAAAGCTCCTGAAACTTGGGAAGATGTTATGGATTTAGCCAAGGAAGGTTTGGTTGCCATTCCGGGAATTCCGCAAGATACGTTGATGAGTTTTTATATGATTTGCTGTACTCTAGGGGAAGATGTAGCCTTAACAAAAGACTATTTTGTTTCTGAAACGATTGGTTTGAAAGCATTAGAAATTTTAAAGGAATTAGGGAAATATATCGATCCAGCTTGTTACGACATGAACCCAATAAAGGTATATGAAGCCATGACGCTTACGGATAAATATGCCTATTCTCCTTTTGCTTATGGCTATACAAACTATTCGAGACAAGGATATGCGAAGCATTTTTTAAAATTTCATGACGTTGTTAGTCTCGAAGGGAACAAACTAATTACGACTTTGGGAGGAACAGGTTTGGCTATTTCTGCCAATTCAAATCATAGAGAAATTACGTTAGCTTATGCGCAGTATGTGGCCTCTCCAGAAACTCAAAAAGGGGTGTTTTTTGATAATGGCGGACAGCCAGGGCATAGAGGTGCTTGGTTAGACGAAAGAACCAATGCGGTTACGTCGAACTATTTTATAGATACTTTACCTACACTAGACCGCGCTTTTTTAAGACCGCGTTACCATGGACATATGTATTTTCAAGATCATGCAGGTGCCCCAATTAGGGAGTATATGATGAAGGGAGGAGATACTAAAAAAGTATTAGACGGCTTAAATCAATTGTATATTGAATCATTAAAAAAAACAATGTAAGCTAGGTCAGGTCGGCTACTAGCGATTGTTCAAACCTATGGCAGGACGACTTTTAAAGTGTTTCAATAAAGCACTTTTTGAGTACCTGCCATTTGATGTATTCCAATAAAGGGGAATAAACAAGATGAGTCGATAATGAATGAGCACAATAAAACCAAATAATTATGAGTGATTTATCCACCTATTTAGTAGTACGAAAAGAAGCTGCTATAGCCACAATTAGTTTGAATAGGCCTAAGGCGAATAGTTATTATCTCGATTTTTTACAATTAATAAGTCAAGCGATTCGTGAGGCGAGTGCTGATAATGCGATTAAAGTTATTTTAATCAACAGTACTTCAGAAAAATTTTTCTGTGCGGGTGCCGATATTAAAATATTTAGTACCAATACCACAGCGGAAAATGCTGAAATGGTCAAAGCCGCTCGTGCAGTTTCTGAAGCGATTGTTTCCAGTTCCAAAATAGTGATTGCAGCCATTAGCGGTCATGTTTTAGGAGGAGGATTGGAAATGGCCATGGCTTGTGATATTCGCTTAGCTGCAAAAGGAGATTATTTGATTGGTTTGCCTGAGGTAAAACTGGGTTTGATGCCTGGAAATGGAGGAACGCCCCGAATGATTGATTTAATTGGGGCGAGTAGAGCTATGGAACTTTTAGTAACGGGTAATTCAATTGCACCTGATTTAGCCTATCAGTATGGATTATTCAATCAGCTTTTTGAAGCCCATGAATTTGACGCTAAGGTTCAAGACTATGTAACTGAATTAGCGCAAGGAGCTGGAGAAGCCATGACAGCTATAAAAAAATATGTACAACTGCATAAGGGAATGAGCTTACAAGAATCATTAGATTTTGAAACCCAATCGGTGGAGTCTTTGTATGATACCCATGATGCAAAAGAAGGGTTTGAAGCTTTTGTAGAAAAGCGAAAACCTAAATTTAAGTAACGAAACAACCAAAGATCAATTATTATGAATCAAGAAATCAAACATTACCGATGTTATATTAACGGTGAATGGTTAGATTCTACTACCAGAGATCGTATCAAAGTGGAATACCCTGCAACCAATGAAGTTTTTGCTACAGTCACCGCTTGTACCAAAGAGGATGTGCAATATGCCTTAGAAACATCTGAAAAAGCACAATTTAGTTGGGGCTTACTAGCGGCTCAAACTCGGGCTAATTATATTTATGCTATCTGTGATCGTTTAAAGCTAGAACGAGAACATTTTGCCCAATTGCTAGTAATGGAGCAAGGAAAAACCTATGCCGAAGCCTTAGGGGAAGTTGACGATACCATTCGCTATATGACGTATTCTGCTGAAGCAGGGCGTCGTATTCAAGGGGCTATTTTTCCGACTGAAAATCCTAATGAACGTTTAGAAATTCACAAAGTTCCTTATGGTGTCACGGTTGCCTTATGTGCATTTAACTATCCGTTGGCCTTAATTGGACGAAAATTAGGCCCAGCTTTGGTTACTGGAAATACGATTATTATAAAACCTCATGAGTTAACACCTGTCACCGCTTCAGAATTTTGCCGTTTGGTGGAAGATGCAGGTTTGCCAAAGGGTGTTGTAAATATGGTCTCTACCCAAAATGCCGCAGCGGCTTCTTTATTAGTCGAAAGTCCCATTACGAAGTTAATCAGTTTGACAGGAAGTACAAATGCTGGTCGAGCCATGTATCGTGCTGCAGCTAATAATATCACGGGTTTAATCTTGGAATTGGGCGGTAAAGCGCCATTTATTGTACTAGAAGATGCGGACATTGACAAAGCGGTCGAAGCGGCTGTAATTTCGCGTTTTGCTAACTGTGGACAGGTTTGTATTTGTAACGAAATGGTCATGGTAGCGGATAAAATTGCCGATGAGTTTACCGATAAATTAATCCAGCGTGTTGCACAAATTAAGGTGGGAGATCCATTTGCTTCAGGCATCAATATGGGGCCAAATGTGAGTACTTCTGGTTTAGAGCGCGTAAATCAATTGGTGAAAGACAATATCGCAGAAGGAGCTGAATTAGTTATGGGTGGTGGACGTCCTGAAGGAGCTGCTTTTGAAAAAGGAAATTGGTATGCGCCTACTGTTTTGACCCAAGTTAAAAATGGAGATGCAACGACTAAACATGAATTGTTTGCTCCTGTTTTACCGATTATGAAAGTTTCTGGATTTGAGGAAGCAATGGCATATTCTAATGCTAGAGAAGAAGGTTTGTCGGCTTATTTGTTCACCAACGATTATAAAATTCACCAAAAAGCAATTGACCAACTACAGGTTGGAACCATTTTTATCAACAAACAGATTGTTGGCTATATTCAGGGATACCACTCAGGACATAAAACATCAGGTTTGGGAGGAGAAGACGGTATATACGGTATTGAACATTATTTGCAAAAAAGAACCATTTACTTGGAATATTAATCACTAATTAAAGCATTATGATAATAGGATTTTTATGGGTACTGTTTGCAGCTATCCTGTTGGGTTTTTACGCCTTTCCGTCTAAGTATGTCAAAGGGTATGATGTCGAAAATACTTGGGGTGTTTTTTGGTTGTTAGCCATGTTTATAGTTCCCGTTTTGGCTTCAATTCTGTTAGTTAATGGCTTGATGGATACCTATGCACAAGTGCCTACTTCTATTTTCATAAGTATCTTTTTCCTAAGTTTATTGTGGGGTATTGGAAACCTTTTATGGGGAATTAGTATTTCGAAAATTGGAATGGCTTTAGGTTTTTCGTTATTGATTGGTGTGGGAACTTTAGTCGGTTCTGTTTTGCCTTTTTTTATGGGAAATATAGAGCAGTTAGCTACGCCAGGTGGAATGATTATTGTTTTTGGGATTTTGATTATCATGGTTGGAATTATTCTAAACGGTAAAGCAGGTTTGTTGCGTGAGGCCAATGAATCTTCGGATGCTGGGACTTCCAATAAAAACATGAAAGTGGGTATTATTATGTGTGTTGTTGGCGGAATTTGCGCAGCAGGATTTAATCTGTCTTATCATGTGGCTGATAGTATAGGACATATAGGCGACATATCCCAAAATCAATACGCAAACTCGCCTTGGATTGCCCGCTTGGCTGTTATGTTGCCTTCTTTTATAGGAAGTGGAGTGATAACGGTTTTCTATTTTGCGTATCAGTTAAGCAAAGGAAAAACATGGGTAAAATTTGCCGTTCCATCAAGTCCTAAGAACATTGTATTAATTGGGCTAATGGCTATCGTCTATGTGACTTCATTAATCATTTATGGTTTAGGAGCATACAGTTTAGGCGCATTAGGAACCTCAGTGGGTTTTGCAGTTTTTCAAACAGGTTGTATTATGGTGGCCAATATATTAGGGTTGTTCTCAGGGGAATGGTCTCAAGCGGGTGATAAAAGTAAGCGATTTTTGTATTCAGGATTGTCAGTAATGAGCCTTGGAATTCTCGTGATTGCTTTTGGGAATTATATGATGAGTTGATCGATTAGGAATAATATTCGTTGTTTAAAAACGGTTTATCATTAGCAAATGTGACTGAATAGCTATTTAAAACAAGGATAAGATTTCTTGTCAATTGAATTTAAATAGGGATTTCAGTAGCGTTCGAAGCCTGCATTTTAAGAGAAAGCTTTGGAGCACGAATTATTTATTGGAAAAAAAATTAGGAGCGCCCTAATAAACCGAATGTTTTATAATACATAACAAATGGTTTATTGGGGCTTTTTTAGTGTTGTAGATTTTCGAGGGGCAACAGATTGCTTTAGTTTTACAATAAAAAATAATTGAATTGTAAAAAAGATAAAATGGATGGATTGAAATTGTTTTCTAAAACGGTTTTAATCGTACTACTTTTTTTGTTTGCGATTCTTTTAGTCAACAAATAAAAAGGTATCTAAAATGCAATTAAAATAGATTGTTGTAACAAGGGTACTTTAAAGTTTGACACAATAAAACAATTCAAGATTTAATCAAAAAAGCGGTGAGGCATTTTTAAAATTTCGTACCTCATTGGATTAAAAAAAAATCAAAATGAAAAAAGTAAAATTCAGTCTGTTAAGCCTTTTTGTTGCAGTAGCTCTACATGCTCAAAAGGAAACTTCGCAAAAAAAAGGAAAATACAAGGAAAGTTGGGAATCAGTATCTACTGTAAATCAAGTTCCGGAATGGTTTCAAGATGCAAAACTTGGAATTTATGCGCATTGGGGGCCAGTATCCGCTGCTTTTGAAGGAACCGAACCAAACCAGTTTTATAGTGGTTGGCACGGGATGCAAATGTACACTGATGGTAAAATAGTACCTACTAAAAATGGCAAACCATCCAATAACTACCTCCATCACCAAAAAAAGTATGGAGATCCTAAAGAATTTGGTTATAAATACATCATCGAACAATTTAAACCTTCTGGTTTTGATGCCAAAAAATGGGCGGATTTATTCCAAAAATCGGGTGCTAAATTTGCTGGACCTGTGGCCATGCATCATGATAATTTTGCGATGTGGAATAGTAAAGCCACGCGTTGGAATTCAATGAACTATGGAGGAATTGACCCTTCGGCGGCTTTGAAAAAAGAAATTGAAGCCCGAGGAATGAAGTTTATGGCTTCCTTTCATCATGCTTTTACTTGGAAATATTTTGCTCCAGCCCATGCGCATGGCAATATAGACCCTAAGGATTATGATTTGTACACTTCCCCACATTCGTTAGAATCTGATACGCCTGATGAGCGTTTTTATAAAGAATGGTGGGCTAAATTAAAGGAATATATCGATGTGTATCAACCCGATTTGATTTGGTTTGACTGGTGGTTAGAAAATATGACCGAAGAATGCAGATTGAAATTTTTGGCTTACTATTATAACAAAGGTTTGGAATGGAATAAAGAAGTAGGAGTGGCTTACAAAGAAAGTACTTTTACGCTGGATACCGCTATTAAAGATTATGAACGCGGCAGACCCAATCAGCCTAAAAATCCAACTTGGTTAACTGATACTTCGCCAGGGGCTTGGTTTTATAGACCACACGCAAAATTCAAATCAGCTAACGAGTTGGTGGATATTTTGGTCGATATTGTTTCTAAAAACGGCGTGATGTTGTTAAACGTACCCCCTGATCCTGATGGTACCATTCCTGTGGTGATGGAAAATTTATTGGTAGATATGGGAAAATGGTTAGCGGTCAATGGAGAGGCAATTTATGGTACCAGACCTTGGACTATTTTTGGTGAAGGCCCTAATCGATTACCAGAGGGCGGACATAAGGTAGAAGAAAGCCATACCATTGTGTATTCTAATAAGGATATTCGATTCACAAAAAAATCAGATAAAGAATTTTATGCCATTGTATTAGACAAACCCGAGGATAAAATAGTAATCAAATCCTTAAGTACGCAAATAGGAGTTTTGAATTCGAAAATCAATAAAATTGAATTGTTAGGGAGTGATGAAAAAATCGAATGGGAACGCAATGCCGAAGGCTTGATTATTAAAGCACCCAAATCCTATCCTTCGGACTACGCACATTCTTTCAAAATTTTGATGGAAGGATACAAAGAAAATAATATTGGAGGAGCTGTAGAAGCTCATAAAGATTAATTTTAAAGAATAAAAACTTTTGATAAATGGAAAAAAAAATAATCATTCTTATTCTCCTTTTTCTAAATAGTCTAACGATTACGGCTCAAGTTCGTCCTAATATTATCTTTGTCTTGACCGATGATCAATCTTATGAATTATTAGGTTGTACAGGGAATACGATTGTACAAACTCCAGCAATTGATAAAATGGCGGGCGAAGGCATTTTGTTTACCAATGCTCATATCACTAGTGCGATTTGTACTCCTAGTCGTGTTTCTATTTTATTAGGACAATACGAACGCAAACATGGAGTGAATTTTAATTCGGGAACCAGTATCTCTGACAAAGCTTGGGAACAATCTTATCCTATGGTGATGCGTGCCAATGGCTATTATACGGGATGGATTGGCAAAAATCATGCACCCATTGGTAAAGGAGGTTATGACAGTGGACTGATGGAAAAAAGTTTCGATTATTGGTATGCAGGTCACGGCCATTTGAGTTTTTATCCTAATGACAGACATTCTATTTTTAATGATGCTATAGCTTTTACCCAACCCGAAATTATCAACGAAGGAGTTAATGATTTTTTAGACCCTAACGAAAGAAAACTTAAAGGAGCTATTAAATTTCTTGAAACAAGACCTTCGGACAAACCTTTTATGTTGTCTATCAACTTCAATTTGCCCCATGGAGCGAGTACAGAGACGATGAAAATGAAAGCCGAGGACGATGAAATTTATAAAACCCTGTATCGTGATAAGGATATTCCATTGCCACCAAATTATATTGCCAAAGCGGATATCAAAACACCAAAATTACCAGCAGATTTATTACATGCCGAAGACCGTCAAGTGGGCTATAATTATGTAGATACGCCAGCGGGAATCAAAGAACGATTGATTCGGGAAATGGAAGCCATGACAGGAATTGACAGAATGATAGGCAATCTTAGAAAAAAATTAAAAAATCTTAAAATAGACAAAAATACCGTGATTATTTTTACCTCAGATCATGGTTTATTTGGTGGAGAATATGGTTTGGGCGGGAAAGCGCTTTGTTACGAAAAAACAACCCATGTTCCCTTTATTGTCTATGACCCAAGAGCTCCCAAAAAAGCCAAAGGAATTACTAGCGATGCCTTGGTACAAACTTTGGATATTGCCCCAACAATGTTAGCAATGGCAGGAATTCCTGCTCCTAAAACCTTTCAGGGAAAAGACATTTCAAACCTAATTAAAGGGGATAAAGAAGAAGTGCGCAACTACGTTTATACGGAGAATTTATGGTCAACTCATTTTGGGAATCCTCGCTGTGAAGCCGTTCAGAATAAGGAATGGAAATACATTCGCTATTATAAAAATAATAATTTTTCGGCTACTAAAGAAATTAAGTATGCCAAAGAAATAGGTATCAGTCAAAGCGAAATGCTATACAATATGCACGACCCTGAAATTGCTGTTTACCGTGATTATATTGATTCACCATTAAATGGGGAAAAACCCGTTTACGAAGAACTGTATCATCTAAAACAAGACCCACAAGAATTACATAATTTAGTCAATGATAATAAATATGCTGCTGTTTTAGAAACCTTAAAAAAGCAATGGAAAATAGAAATTAAGAACGCTAGAGGAGAAGGCAAAGCCGAAGTACTCCGTTATACCAATGATTTATATCCTAAATCAGGACATTAAGATTAATCAATGAAAAAGATACTATTCTTATTATTGCTGCTGTTTACGGTTGTTATCCAAGCCAAGGACTATAATGTCTTAGACTTTGGAGCAAAAGGGGATGGATTGACCAAAGATACCCAGGCCGTTCAAAAAGCAATAGACTTGTGTTCCAAAGAAGGCGGCGGGAAAGTTATCATTCCATCGGGTAAAAAAGTGCTTATAGGAACCATTTACTTGAAAGATTTTGTAACGCTCTATCTCGAAAACGGTTCAGTTTTATTAGGGAGTCCTGATTATTCGGATTATGCAACGGATACGCATAAAAACACCTATAAGAACGAACCTCATATGGATCGTTGCTTGATTTTTGCGAATGAGGCCAAATCTTTTTCAATTGAAGGAAAAGGCACAATTGATGCCAATGGTCATCCGAAGAATTTTACCAAAGAAAAAGGCGGTCGCCCGATGATGCTTCGTTTTCTCAATTGTAATGACATTCATTTAAGTGATGTTACGCTAATTAATCCTGCAGCTTGGACATCGGCTTGGTTGTATTGCAACGAAATTGTAGTGGACGGAATCAAAATCATCAGTAGAGTCAATCACAATGGTGATGGACTGGATTTTGATGGGTGTACCAATGTGAGAGTCTCTAATTCCTCATTTGACACCAGTGACGATTCCATTTGTTTACAAACTTCCAGACCTGATAAACCTTGTAAAGATATAGTGATTACCAATTGTGTGTTTACGAGTAAATGGGCGGCCATGCGTTTTGGTTTGGCTTCCAGAGGCGATTTTGAGTCGGTTACAGTGAATAATTGTACCTTTCATGATATATCAGATTCAGGTTTAAAAATCCAAATGAACGAAGGAGGCGAAATGAAAAACATGATTTTTTCGAATATTGTAATGAAAAACGTGCCACGCCCTATTTTTATGACTTTTTGCCAGCAAAGAGCAGGGGTAGATGCACCCAAAGAAATGGCACCAATGAATGCCATGCACGGATTTATTTTCGAAAATATAATAGTTGACAATAGAGCGTTGGACAAAAATTCGGTCATTTTTATAACAGGAATGCCAAATCATTATATTGCCGATATTCAGTTGAAAAACATACAAATGACTGTTTCAGGTGGTGGAACAAAGGAAGAAGCTTTGAATAAAAACATAAAAGAATTTACGCTAGAAACCTTGGGCGATTGGTGGCCAGAATTCAGTAAAGTAGGCACTTTACCCGCTTCAGGGATTTTTGCCCGCCATGTTGATGGTTTGTCTATTGATAATTTCCATATCAATATTGTGAACAAGGACGAACGTAAGCCTGTTGTTTTTGATGATGTGTTGAATGGTTCAACGGATACCATTTTTGTAAATAGAAAAAAAGTAAAACATAATAATTGAGAAATGAATAATAAACTAATAAAACTATTTTTAGTCAATCTAATCACTACGGTTGCCTCGTATGCACAACAACCTAACATTGTTTGGATTGTTTCTGAGGACAATTCGAAACATTATATGAAATTGTTTGATGAACACGGTATTGCCACGCCCAACATTGAGAATTTAGCTAAGGAAGGAATTGTTTTTGACTGTGCTTTTTCGAATGCTGCGGTATGTAGTGCTGCTCGTTCTACTTTGATTACGTCAACGTATGGACCAAAATTAGCAACACATTACCACCGAGCGGAAGGCAAAGTGACCTTGAACAATACCCAAGAAATGTTTCCCGCTTATTTGAGAAAAGCGGGTTATTATACAGCCAATAATGCTAAGGAAGATTATAATATTTATAAATCCAATGAAGTTTGGGACGAATCGTCTAAAAAGGCATCCTATAAAAACAGAAAGCCAGGGCAACCTTTCTTTTACGTTTTTAATATCGAAACCACTCACGAAAGCCGTATTCATTTTACTAATGAAACGATGAATACGACCAAAACTACGATGAATCCTGCTGAGGTTTTTGTACAACCGAATCACCCTCAAACGGATTTGTTTAGATATACAAACACCTATTACCGCGATAAAATCAAGGCAATGGACACTGAAGTAGGCGCCGTTTTAGACCAATTGAAAAAAGATAATTTACTAGAGAATACCATTATTTTCTACTATGGAGATCATGGTGGCGTGTTGCCTGATAGCAAAGGCTATTTGACCGAAACGGGATTACATATTCCACTGGTTGTTTATGTGCCAAAGAAATACCAGGATTTAGCAGCCTTTCAACCGGGTTCACGAACCAATTCTTTTGTGAGTTTTGTGGATTTTGGAGCGACTGTTTTGAATCTTGCAGGTGTTAGTGTCCCTAAAACAATGGATGGAAAACCTTTTTTAGGGAAAAATATTTCGAAAAATGAACTTGAAAAGAGAGATGAAACCATCGGTTATGCAGATCGTTTTGACGAAAAGTACGATATGGTAAGAAGTCTTCGAAAAGGAAACCTGAAGTACGTGCGCAATTTTGAACCTTTCAATGTAGATGGGTTAATGAATGAGTACCGTTACAAACAATTGGCGTATAAGGAATGGTTTGAGTTATTCAAGGCTGGAAAATTAAATGCAGTGCAATCGCAGTTTTTTGAGCCCAAAGCAGCCGAAGCCTTATATGATTTAGACAAAGACCCATTTGAAACTAAAAATTTGGCAAACGATCCTGCTTATCAGTCACAGTTAGTGAGTTTGCGCAAAAAGTTGCATTCTTGGATGGAAAAACAACCTGATTTGTCCTTGTATCCTGAATTTTATTTGTTGGATAATGCCATTCAGAATCCGTTGGAGTTTGGAAAAAAACATCAAAAAGACATCAAGAAGTACCTTAAAATTGCTGATTTAGAGGTGTTAAATTTTGACAAAGCAGCCCCTAAGATTGTAAAATGTTTGCAATCAAAAGACAAATGGGAGCGTTACTGGGGATTAATTGTAGCGACTTCTTTTGGAGAGCAAGCAAAATCGTTGACAGCACAAATTACAACTCTAATGAAATCGGATACTGAAATCATAAACAGAGTTAGAGCTGCTGAATTTTTGGCAATTGTCGCACATCAAAACACAAGCCAACCTATTCTGGAAGCGCTTTATCAATCTAAAAAAGAAACGGAAGCCTTGTTGATTTTAAATAGCATTGTTCTATTAAAAGATTTCTATCAAAAATATCCATTCCAACTTGAGTTGGAAAAAATAGACAAAAAAGTGCGTGAAAATTATACAGTAGGCAGAAGATTAGAATATTTAGCAACCAAATAAGATTACAATTAATAACACCAATAAAAAAATGAAAAAAATCATCAAAACAATAAAACAAATTGCACCTTTTATTTTAGTATTAGCCGCAAATAGTATTGTGGCACAAAAAAGTCCCGTTTTTGAAAAAGGGCAAGATCCGAAACCAGATGGCAAAAAATGGGAATTAGTAAAAAACATGTCGGATGAATTTAACGGAAAAAAAGTGGATGAAGACAAATGGCAAATTTCCGGTCAAGGCTGGATAGGTCGTGCTCCTGGATTGTTCATGGCCGAAAATATAACGGTATCCGATGGAAGTTTGAAAATTATAACAAACATGCTTCCGCAACCCGTGGTAAAACAAAATAAAACCTATACACACGGAGGTGGGTATGTAGGTTCCAGAAATGCAATGAAATATGGCTATTATGAATGTGAAATGAAAGCCAATAAAACCTTTATGTCATCCACTTTTTGGTTGATTAATGAAGGCAAAGGAGCGCAAGGTTGTGACAAAAGAACTACCGAATTGGATATTCAGGAATGTGTAGGGCAGATTGTAAACAAAGCCGAATGGATGAAAAATTTTGATCAAAAAATGAATTCCAATACCCACAGTCGTAACATACCTGAGGGCTGTGATTATGCCAAAGGTTCTAACAAAGGTGGAGGCGATATTGGTGGGAAAGTATATGATGCTTTTCATGTGTATGGCGTTTGGTGGAAATCTAAAGACGAAATTTTATTCTTTTTAGACGGTAAATTTGTAACCAAAGTGAAACCACCTGCAGATTTTGATATCGATATGTATTTAAGAATGGTAGTTGAAACCTATGATTGGAATCCAGTTCCTGACGATGGTGGAATGAATGGGACTAAGGAAGAACGCACGACAACCTATAACTGGGTGAGATCTTGGAAATTGAATGATTAAAGTGTTGTTATTCAAAAAGGTATGATAAATCAAGCTGTCAAAATACTTGTCGTATTTTTTTTTAGCGGTTATAGTGCTCTATATGCTGTTACAAAGCTCCCTTTTTACATCACTAGTTACGGTGCAAAAGGGGATAGCTTGACCGTTAATACGATTTATATTCAAAAAGCAATTGACGAATGTGCCGCTCAAGGAGGAGGAGTTGTTACAATTCCCAAAGGCATTTTTATTAGTGGCACTATTTTGCTAAAAGATAATGTGGTTCTAAACCTGGTAAAAGGAGCTAAATTAGTAGGGAGCGATAATCCTCTTGATTATCAGAGTATCGACACCTTTGTAGATGCTGTTAAACAGGCTAGGGGAACCTGCTTGATTGGCGCACTGAATGTGAAAAATATTGGAATAACGGGGCAAGGAATCATTGATGGAAATGGTCAAGCATTCTTAGCAACACAATTGAAGAAAAAAAAGGTACAATTAGGTATCGGTGATTCTGTTAAAGATTTTGGAGCCAATCGTCCCTTTCTTTTACGATTTGTAAAATCATCAAATATTTCCCTGAGAGATATTACGATTAGGGAAGCTGCAGCCTGGGCGTGTCATTTTTACCAATCATCAACTATAAAAATCGATGGATTGACCGTGTTCAATCATGCCAATAAAAATAACGATGGGTTTGATTTGGATTCCAGTCATGATATTGAAATAAAAAATTGTAACATCAATACAGGTGACGATTCAATTTGTATTAAAGCGACGAGTTCTCTACCAACATATAATGTTAAAGTCAGAAATTGTATAATTAGTAGCCATTGGGGAGCCCTGAAGTTGGGTACCGAATCGATGGGGGATTTTTACAATATTGATATTCGTGATTGTAAATTATATGATACTCGTGGTGGTGGAATCAAAATATTGAGTGTAGATGGAGCTAATATTCATGATGTTACAATTCAAAACATTGTGATGGACGAGGTTGAAATGCCTATTTTTATTCGTTTAGGTGAACGATTAAATACTTATCGGGAAGCAACCAAACGTGAGGTCGGTTCTATTAACAAAGTAAGCCTTAAGAATATAACCGCAACGACTCGTTCTCCTGAAAAATCAAGAGTTAATCCATCCTCTGGTATTTTGATAACGGGAACTCCCAATCATAAAATAGGGAATGTTAGCTTGGAGAATATAAAAATAACACTAGCAGGTGGAGGTAAGCTTTCTGATGTAGGAGTCGTTGAAGAACAAGAAAAAGCGTATCCTGAATTTAGTTTTTTTAAAGTCTTACCTGCTTATGGAATTTATGCCAGACACATTGAGGATTTGCAAACATCTAATTTAAATTTTAAACTAAAAACAGCTGACGAACGACCAGCTTCAATACTACTAAAATAAATTAAACTAAAATTATGAAAACCAACAAAACCATTTTATGCTTACTTGCCGTTGTAGGTTTAGGAATGACTTCGTGTAAAACAACCAAAGAAAGTTTTCCATTTGTTTTACCCAATGAAAAGCCCAATATGCCTTTGAGTAAAGCCATGCAACGCAATTATGATAATTATATGGCTCCGAGACCAGAAGCTAATGAATTATATACTCAATTTAAATATACGGAATTAAAGGGACTGGACTACAGCAATCATGATGGAACGATTACGCGTAGAGACCCTTCGAAAGTGATTTTTGAAAATGGCAAATATTATGTGTGGTACACGCATCGTCAAACTCCTACTTCGCCTAAAGGAGCTAAATTTGCAACGGAAACGATTCCATCAGCAGATTGGGATTTGGCTGAAATTTGGTACGCTACTAGTAAAGATGGTTTTACTTGGGAAGAACAAGGAGTGGCTATTCCAAGACCACCTAAGCCTAATTTAGGTCACCGTTCGGTAGCTACGGCTGATATTTTGAAATGGAAAGGGAAGTATTATATGTATTACCAAGGTTTCAGTGAAGCCAGTGGAACTCGTGGAGATGATTGTCCTGTTTTAATGTCGTATGCTGATTCACCTGACGGGCCTTGGACAGCTACGAATCAAATTGTAATTCCGAACGGCCCTAAAGATGCTTGGGATCAATATTCGATTCATGACCCTTATCCATTGGTTTACAAAGGAAAAATTTACTTGTATTACAAATCGGATTTTGACGGGAAACCAAATTTAGTACGCATGCAAGGTTTGGCTACTGCCGACAATCCATTTGGACCATTTACTAAAAATCCGTTGAATCCTGTTTTGGCTTCAGGACATGAAACGACGATGTTTCCTTTCAAAGAAGGAATCGCAGCGTTTACTATTCGTGATGGTAACGAGCATAATACTATTCAATATGCTAAGGACGGAGTGAATTTTGACATTGCTTCTATCACCGAGTTAATGCCAGATGCTGCGGGGCCTTTTATTCCAGATGCCTTTACCGATACCAAAGACGGAAGAGGAATTACTTGGGGAATTAGCCATTTGACTACAGTAAATGGATGGGCGACTAATCATGCTATTTTAGTTCGTTTTGATTGCGATTTGAGTCAGGATGTAGATGATCCAGATATGAAAAGGACTCATATTTATACCAAACCAGAAGACAATTTTAAACAAGGATTAAATCCAAAACAAAAAGCTAGAATTGCTGAAGAAAACCAAAAAGTATTAAATGGTAAATAATGTTTAGATGCCCAGTAAATATCAAGACTTTTTTTCTGCTTAGCTTTTTGGCTTGCTTTTTAATTTCTTTTGGACAAAAGAAAGTCAAGCAACCGAATGTTTTGGTCATTTATACCGATGATCATCGCTATACAGGGGTTCATGCCTTAGGAGGTATGGAAGTTAAAACACCCCATATGGATGCTTTAGCCCAAGACGGTGTTGTTTTTACTAATACTTATTTAATGGGGGCTTTTACTGGCGCTACTTGTATCGCCAGTAGAGCCATGTTGCTCACAGGAAAACAACTGTTTAAATTAGGAGGTATAGGACATACCATTCCAAAGGAAAACACCACTATGGGAGAGGCATTTCAAAAAGCAGCATACCACACTCATATCATAGGGAAATGGCATCAAGACGGTGAGTCACTCAAGCGTAGTTTTAATTCTGGTGATAAAATTATGGGGAAAGGCTTGTATTTAGTAGATCATTTCAGAATGCCTTTTTATGATTGGGATGCAGCAGGAAAGTTTAGTGCTGATGAGGCTTATTTATTAGTTTATGATAAATCAGGGAACGTTGTAAAGCAACCTGTGGCTAAAAATGCTGTGCGAGGTCCTATTGGGACAGAGAAAAACGGTCCACATACCTCAGAAGTTTTTGCTGAGGAGGCTTCTAGATTTTTCAGGAATTATAAAAGTAAAAATCCATTCTTAATGTATCTCGCTTTTCATGCTCCACATGATCCACGTCAAGCACCTCAAACATATAAGGATTTGTATCCTGAAGCTAATATGCAGTTAACTCCTTCTTATATGTCACAACATCCTTTTGATAATGGACATCTCTTTTTGCGGGATGAGGAATTGGCTCCTTGGCCAAGAACTCCCGAAGTAGCTAGAAAAGAATTATCGGATTATTATGCTATTATCACACATTTGGATGACCAAATAGGAAAAGTGATTAAAGCGTTGAAAGATAGCGGTCAGTATGAGAATACCTTAATCGTTTTTGCTGCTGACAGCGGACTAGCGGTAGGTAACCACGGTTTGATAGGGAAACAAAATATTTATGATGAAGATGGTATTCATGTGCCTTTAATTTTTTCAGGGAATTTGATTAAAAACAAAGGGGAGCGTTACGATGCATTGTCTTATATACACGATATTTTTCCAACCATTTGTGATTTTGTAAAAGTGCCTATTCCAGCTTCAGTAGATGGGAAAAGTTTGCTGCCTGTTTTGAATAAAGAAGTCAAGGAAGTACGCACTTCAACCTATCATGCTTACAGACAATTTCAGAGAGCCTATCGCAAAGGAGATTATAAACTCATCGAATATGTAAGAGCCAAAGACGAATCCAAACAAGAAGGTGTATTTGAAGCAGGTTCCAAAGTGACGCAGTTATTCAATATCAAAAATGATCCTTGGGAACTACATGATTTGTCTTTTTTTCCAAAAAATAGAGTAGTTCTTGCTCAAATGCGAAAAGAAATGAAAGAACAAGCTGTTGAGTTTGGTGATAAAAAAGAAAATGTTCCTGGCGAGAAATATGATTTCTGGGATTTTTATTGAAAGCTAAATTATTGTTGTAACAGTAATTTTGAGTCAAAAAAATAGCTCTGTTGATGTCCAACAGAGCTATTAAAAATTTTAAAAAAAAAGAATTATTCTTTAATGATTTTGGCATTACCCGCATCAGTAGAAAGAATATAAGTTCCTGAAGCTAAATCGGAAACATTTAATGTTCCTGTTGCAGGTACTTCTTTCAAAACAGCTCCTGTTAAACTTAATACTTTATAGGTTTTAGTTTCTACATCACTTCCAATGGTGATGATGTCTTTTACAGGATTTGGATAGAAAGATGATAGTTTTTGTTTGCTGAAATCTGCCGTCCCTAGTGTGCTTATTTCAGCAGCACTTCTTATTTTTGTTAATTTTATTGCATTTGCATTAGGTCCTCCATAAGTAGTTGCTCCTCCCCCTTTTTTATATGCCAAATAAATTAACATTCTATAAGTTAAATTTGCATCTGCAGAATTTAATACAGTTCCTGCAGGAATAGTGTAATTAAAAGTAACAACACCACCCGTGCCACCTCCAGGATATGCAAATGTAGCTCCTGGAGCAGGTACATTTGCCCAAGTCCCTGTATCTGGATCTACATTTGCCATAGCCTCGTCCTGAAGTCCACAAAGGATAAAATCAAGAGTATTAGCAACACCACCTGTCGAACCCAATGTATAGTTTAAAGTGATAGATACAACATCACCTGGCTTGAATGTCACATTGGATTCTCCATTATATTTATAGGAACCTTGGTTTGTCCAGCTAAATGTTGGAGCAACATCCTGTGCAAAAGTTGTTGCACAAATTAATACTAATAATAAAGTAATTCTTTTCATAATTTTTTTTGTTTTTTAATTAATGATTTTGTTAATAATTTGAGTCAAAACTATCTAATATTCACTGATATTTTAATGTTTACTACTAGATAAAAACTAAACAAAATCATCAAAAGCGTTATTTTTTATAAGAATCTGTAGATTCTATCTACTCAATATTGATTTTAGGGTAAATTAGCTATTATTCAGGCTTGTACACTCGAATCCAATCGACACGCATAGTGGATCTAGACTCGCTTAGTACAGAAGGATCGGTTAGAAAATTGATACCACTGTTAGATTCTCTCCATGACTGAGCAGCAGCACTAATAATCATATACATTGGTTTGGTTAATCCGTTGCCGTTAGTGTAATTTCTGGGATCTATTTCTGCTTTTGGAGTTTTACGCACGAGTTTTCCATCTACATAATAAGAGAGTGTCCACGGATCTTCCCATAGTACACCATAGTTATGAAAATCATCAGCCCAAAATGTTTTGGTATCAGTATACCAAGTAGCTTCTCCTTCGGGTTGATAGTCTTGGAAAGGGGAACGTATAAAAACGTGATGACTTAAATGCAGTCTTTTCGAAAAATAGTTGTTTGCTTTTTCGCCAAAAGCTTCAAGATTGTCAATTTCTTCGGTTGAATCGGCACTTAACATCCAAACGGCTGATGCCAATACTGATTCACTGATTTTTACTCGAACTTCCATATAGAGTGGGTAGACACCTTTGGCTTTAGTAGTTATGCACCCCGTTTGTATGGTACTGCCTACTACCTTTGCTTTATATACTAATTCACCATTTTCGATAGTGGATTGTTCAGGAGTATAACGGGTCTTTCCCGGGCCAGTCCAACCATTGAAAAATTTATCTTGCCAATCGTTTTGAAACTCAGTGGAAGCTTTTCCCTCTGGATAGTTAAATTCACTAGAAAGATTGGATTGTAATTTCCAAGTTTTTCCTGTCCCTGCACTTGGCAAATAGGATAGAGGTACTTCCTTTGGAGGCTCAATGACTTCTGGTTTTGGAGTTTCAGAAGGGCTATCGCTACTACAAGCAAATATTATGGTACACAAAACAATTGACAAGAGGGTTAGGGAGGTATTTGTTTTCATAATGTATAGTTTCAATTAATTGTTTTATTTTTTTGAAAATTTAATGCTTTTCAATTTTTTATTTTCTTTACTAATTTGAATAAAATAGATTCCTTTAGTTAAGTTGCTTACGTTGATTTTTGAATTCAAGTTTGGGATTGTTTGTTTTTGAACCAATTTTCCCGAAGCAGTATAAATGAGTGCAGTGGCATTTAAAATATTTTCAGAAGTGGATTGTAACGAAAGTTCTTCGTCAACTGGATTTGGATACACTGTTATCACTTTATCATTTTCGAATGTATAATCATTAACCGATAATATATTTTTACTAAAATTGAAAACTTGTAAGGCCACGGAACTTATATGGCCTCCTGTATCGGGTAGTTGTACGCTGATTTGATTATTAGTATTTAATAAGCTAAATGGAACAGGTATTTCTAAAACACCAAAGAATCGGTCTCTCTGTGCTTGATCATAGCCTCTGAAATTCGCAGGAACTGGTATAATTGTATTGTTCACTTTGATCACAGGACTCCTAATAAATCATAATCAGGTTCATTGATTACTTCCACAAAAGAAGGTAGTTTAGGACCATTTCCTCCATGAAAGGCATTAAGGTAGCGTACCATATATTCGCCAGTGGCCGTTGCATTAGCTAACTTCCAACCTTGAGCCGTAGCTTTTTGTTCAGCCCCTGTCCAAAAAGGATGTAGCTGTGCGCAAATAACCCAGTTTTTTCTGCTTTTGTATGGAAGTAATGCAGGTTTTGAAGCAAAACTATTTTTAGATGCAGTTCCTTTTGAAGTAATATCGGCAGGGTCTGCGTAACCAGGTCTAGTAGCATCCTGCTTTACTTGATTTAAATTCCTGTATCTCTTCCTAAAAATATATTACGCCCATTCAAAAAATCATTTCTTAAATGAGAAATAACATTGTCACCATCCCATTCTTGTTCTGTTTGGTTTGCATGAGAAGTAATGAATTTCCAACGCTCAAATGTAGATACATTCCCAACGCTATGCTTAACGTTAAGGTTCAGGTTTACATTTACTTGAGCATGAAAATTTAAAGAGAATAAAAGTACAATACTAAATTTTAGTATTTTATTATTTGTTTTTTTCATATTTTTCAATTTTCGAAGATACCAGACTTTTTTTTAAAATATTATATTTTAAAAATAAAGATAGTTTTAAAAGTAAAAAAAGGGCACTCCAACTTAATGTGAGTACCCTTCAAACTAACTCAGAACAAAAACTAAGGTCTTAGTACTGCTTCAGTAACAGTAATATCATCTAGATAGAATTTCATTGATTGGGTATTCCCTTGGTTATTTCCTCTTATGGAGAACGTACTAGCACCAGTAGCTCCTGCCTTGATTAGAACAGAGCTGTAAACCCATTTATCAACAGAAAACGAGGAATTAAAATTGAATATTGTTAATTCTTTAAATCCTGGGTCTAAATAAAAGTTTAGATTAGGAGTAGTTGTTTTATCTCCTAAACTTTCTACATACACCCAAGCTCCAACAACATAAGTTTTATCTTGAACTAAATTAAAACTAACATTTGCTCCATTTTTTTTATGGCCAACAATCATACCTCCGTTAGGTTCCATTACAATATAGGCACTTTTAGTTCCTGTATGTGATTTGGTACCAGAAATATTTAAAGTATATTTAGCCCATACACCTCCCCAGCCTAGGTAGACCCAATTGTCATTGGTAGATGTTTCAAAACTATAATCATAGGTGGAAGGTGCTTTTGCTAGAAGATTTTCACCTACAAAACTAGCTTGTACATTTGCAAACGAATTGGCTGAAATTCCATCAGCTGTGGTCATTGAACCTTTTGTGTAAGAAATTTTCACCGTATCATCATTATATAAATTTTGTCCAACAGGAAATTTAATAATCACAATATTCCCTTCAACAGGATCAACAGAAACGGATGAAATGGAGTAAGAAGGAACGGACTTAGTAGGATGTGTAACACTAACTGCAAAATCTGAAGTTTTCAAACTTGATTGATCCATTTCTCTACTAAAGTTCAATCTAATAGTATTATTAATTACTTGTGTCCCATCTAAAGTAACAGGGTCAGTAGAAGGGATGACTTTAATTAAGTCTGTAAATTCAGTAGTTCCAGAACCTGCTGGTCTAGCAGTTGAGCCATTAATACTGAAACCATACGTACCTAGTTTTTTATATTTTACATCCAAAGTCTTAGATGTTTCAGCTGAAGTCTCTGGTGTTCCACCAGGAATAGTCCAAAGAAACTTTTCAGGAGCGCCTTCCGTGGTTAAAGTATATCGGATTGTTCTACTTGCTTCTATTTGATTTTGTGCACCATTAGCCATATTTAAAGCTGCTCCCAAAGTTCCGTCAGGATTCAAATAGTTAGCCGTAACAGTTACTTTAATTTGAGGTAAAACAGTAATTACTACTGTTGTATCGAGTACTTTTCCTATTTTATTAGTGTATTTTACGTCGTATGCCTCGTCTTTAAATTCTTGGTGTAATTTAACATCATGAACTCCTACAACATTAAAAATTGCTTTTACATTGGCTGTGGTAGCTGTAACATCGTTATCAGAATCTACGATATCAGCAACACCTTCTGGAAATGTCCATAATCTTGATTGTACACCAGATGATAGATCACCAAGAGTTATACTAGTACCCACTCTTATCGTGTTAGCAAAATTCATTTGTGAAGTTGCAATTACACGACTGTTAGCTTCATTTAAATTGATTGCATCGTATATGTCATTACAGGAATGTAATCCAAATGTAGCAATACAAAGAGCTATAATTATTTTAATTTTTGTTTTCATAACTTGATATTTTTTATTTTTTCAATGGAATGATGTTTTTACTTAAAGAATAGGTTCATTTAAATAGGGAAACATCATTCTCTAGAAATTAATATTTTGAAATAAGATTATAAACCTTTATTACTTTGTAATTCAGCAGCTGGAATTGGGAAATAGTCATGTACTGCAGAACTATAATTTTGAATCCCTAATAATGCTAATAAATTTACTGAACCTTCTATATATATAGGTGCTTTATTAAGTATTGTGGCTAAATTGTTTTTTTTCCAATTGAGATCAGAATCCAAAGTTGTAAAAACATCTTTTACAAGTCCCCAGCGTACTAAATCATTCCATCTAAATCCTTCAAAACACAATTCTAATGGTCTTTCTACCATTTGGATATGAGTCAATATGTTTTGTTTGGTAGGAGCTACCATCGGCTGAGTTGTATACCTTTGTTTGCTAATATGTAGCTGAGGGAAGGTATTACTATTAGCGGCTAAATATTGTGTCAATGTTTTTACTCCAGCACGAGCTCGAACTAAATCAATATACTTGATAGCTTCATTGACATCTGATGTAGCATTTAATACTGCTTCCGCATACATCAAATAAACATCTGCTAAGCGAATGTGTCTGAAATTAATTCCACTTCGATTCAATGGAATTTCGGAAGTTCCTTGATACCAATTTGTCCCTTTTTTCACCAATGCAGTTAATCCTAAACCTCTATAAGCATGAACTTTAGTGTCTGAGTTTGTAACGCCGAAATAAGTTCCTTCAAAATTCTTAGGACAAATTGAAGCGGTCAATCTTCTAGATTGCACATTAGTTGTATTGATTGGGTTTGAGGTGTCAATCTCGTCATTAGTAAATAATTCATGTAAGTAATAGTTTGCTACTACAGTATTAAACCCACCGTAACTAATAGAGGCATATTGACCCCCAATTGCGTTCGCTTCGGCTCCCGAAGCAAAAGGAGTGTCATCAACATTAGCTCCATTAGCTCCAGGATTAGCTGTCGAGCTATAGGCAACTTCTAAAATGGATTCAGAATTAAATTCATTTTGATCTGTGAAGTTATCTAAAATATTTGGAGTTAATGAATAAATTTTAGAATCAATCACTTCTTTAAATTCCGCTGCTGCAGGTGCCCATTTCTTATCATACAAATAAACTTTACCTAGCAATGAAGTGGCACTTCCCCATGTTACTCTACCCACATTAAGTCCAGTCCATCTTGTTGGTAGGTTTTCTTTAGCATAAGTTAAATCGGGAATAATAACCTGATCATTTACTTCTTGAATGGTGCTGGTAGGTTTATCTAAATCAGTTGTAGAAACTTCAGTTCTTATGACTGCTTTTCCATAAGTATGCACTAATTTGAAGTAAAAAAAGGCTCTCAAAAAACGTGCTTGTGCTAATATAGATTCTTTTTCTTTTGGAGCAAAAGTAGATGCGTCCACTTTATTAATTTGATTAATCACTTGATTAGCTCTAAAAATTCCAATATACAATTGGTTCCATTTATTAACTACTTGAGGTGAATTGTCAGTGTAGGTTAATTGTCTGTATGCCAAAGGAGAAAAAAAAGTGTAAGTATCTCCAATATCTGCTTTCAATTCTTCCTCATGAATACCTACACCACTAATAGCTTGAAATTGCATAGCAGCATATACTGTTGTTAAGGCACTATTGAATTGTGAAGGTGACTTCCAAAAAGTAGCCTCCGTTACTGAGTTAGGATTGTCAATCGATAGAAAATCTTTCTCATCACAACTAGAGAGAGAAAGTAAAGAGCATGCCATAAATGTAATGGACAAAGCTTTTGTTTTTATATTAAATTGTTTCATTGTTTTTTACTTTTGGGTTATTAAAATTTAACTTGGGCACCTAGAACAAATCTTCTTGCTACTGGATAGTTTCCACTATCTACCCCTCTAGTACTTATTCCATTTCCTCCAACTTCTGGGTCATAACCGGTATATTTAGTAAAGGTAAATGGATTAAACCCTGTCAAATATAATCTTAGTTTACCAATGCCATATTTATCAAGAATTTCCTTTGGCAATGAATACCCTAAAGTTATATTACGTAATCTAAAGTAAGTCCCATCTTCTAACCAATAATCAGATCTTGCTCTTACACTTTCACTTAATGAACTTTTTCTAAAACTTGGAATATCTGATGTAGGATTTTGAGGAGACCATTGACTAAACTGGTCTAAATGTCTTCCTTGTGCATAGGCAAAGAAGCGTGCTCCATTAAATAACTCTGCTCCATATGTCAAGTACGATTGTACAGACAAATCCCAGTTTTTATATTTCAAATCAACATTTAGTCCTGCTTCAAAATCAGGTTGACCAGAGCCTGAATATACACGGTCATTCTCGTCTATCTTTCCATTGCCATCAATATCGTCATACATGATGTCCCCTTTTTGAGCGTTTACGCTTGGAACTTTTGCTTTATATGCGGCTAATTGTTCATCTGTCTTGATAACACCTAAGTTATTCAATAAAAAGAACGAACCTGCCTCGTGTCCTACAGCAAAAAAGGTTGTTTGATCAATAGCATTACCCAAAGACAAAGTAGGACGACCATTAGGATATCCTCTTTGAATACCGTTTAAATCAACTATTTCATTCACGTTTTTTGTAAACGTAGCCGAAATATCATATTTCAATCCATTTTTAAATTGGTTTCTATATGCAGAGGCAATTTCAATACCTTTATTTGTCATTTTTCCAGCGTTTACATAAATAGGATTATAGGTAGTCTCTGCATTAGGCTGAGTAGTACCAGCTGATGGAGGTGTTTGGTATGGCAAAAGCATGTCTTGTTTATCATTGCTATACACATCAGCGTTCAGTGTAAACTTATTATTAAACATCGCTAAATCGATACCGATGTTTTTAGAAATACTTGTTTCCCATTTCAAGTCAGGATTAGCGTAGCGTCTTTGAATCAATCCAGAAGTAATTACTTCACTAGGTCCAAATAAATAATTTACACCCGTTTCTAATTGGGTTGAAGCAGAATAAGGAGGGATGTCTTGATTTCCAATCTGTGCATAACTAGCTCTTAATTTTAAACTTTTAACAGCATTGTTTAAGCTTGAATTTTTAAAGAACTTTTCTTCAGTAATATTCCATCCGGCAGAAACTGAAGGGAAATTAGCATAGCGATTATTTACAAATTTTGAAGATCCGTCTCTACGAATACTGGCCGAGAACAAATAACGTTCGTCATAATTGTATTGAAATCTTCCTAACAATCCTGCCAAAGTGTACTCATTAACAAAGCTAGAGGGTGCTTTTGCTTCTTGTCCTTGGCCTATTTCTTGCGTGTCATTAGTAGGGAAACCAATGGCTCCAATTGAAAATTGTTTAGCATAAAATTCTTCATAAGAAGATACTGCAGTGGTGGTGAATTTATGTTTACCTAATTTTAAATTGTAATTTAACATATTCTCAATTACATTTCTTTCAGAGAAATTATAATCTTCTTGCAATTGGGCTTGTACAGTAGAAGCTGTTGCATTTAGTGATCCATCTAAACCATAGATTAAATAAGTTGGGATAAAAAACTTACGTTTGTAGTCGTATTTATTCTTACTTAAACTAATTTTATAGCTTAATCCTTTAAGAATTTCATATTCTAAATTCAAAGCAATGTTAGTCGTTGCAGTTTTTCTATCATCCGTGTTTTGTAGTTGTTTTGCTAAATAGCCAAAATATATGGTGTTGTCTACTGGAATGTTAACTTCATTTGCACCGCTAATATCTAAGTCTCCTAAAGGAATTTGCCATGGTTTTTGACCAATACTATATTCATATAACCCCCAAGGTTCTTGGGTGCGATTTTCATCAGACAAACCAATAGTGGCAAAAGCTTTGAATTTGCCTTTAGTAAATTGTGCTGTTAGTCTTGAACTCAATCGATCAAAACCTGAATTTATTAAGACACCATCTTGATTGTAATAGCTAGTATTAAAATTTAAAGACAAATCTTTTGTTCCTCCAGAAATCCCCAAATTATAATTTCTAATAATTGCGTTATTGTTTTGTACATCTTTAACATAATTACTGTCATAGTTTAGCAATTCAGGTGTAGTAATAAAATACCCTGGTAGATTTCCTGAATTAAGTACAGGCTCAATTGAAAAATCAGCAAACAATTGTTGTTGGGTATTCATCAAAGGTGTACCTG
The DNA here is from genome assembly GCF_034119845.1 of Flavobacterium sp. NG2. Lineage (NCBI taxonomy): Bacteria > Pseudomonadati > Bacteroidota > Flavobacteriia > Flavobacteriales > Flavobacteriaceae > Flavobacterium > Flavobacterium sp. NG2. The sequence continues at coordinate 1,977,210 of NZ_CP139420.1, forward strand.
AAGTAATATTCTGAATCCCAGTGTAGGTTGCTAGGTCAACGGCTATATTGCCTTGTTTTCCTCTTTTTGTAGTAATCAATATTACCCCATTAGATGCTCTTACTCCATATATTGCCGCAGCAGCTCCATCTTTTAAAATGTCCATCGTTTCTACTTGATCAGGAGCGATGTTTGGATTAGATTCATAAGGAACTCCATCCACAACATATAAAGGTTCTAGTTTTCCTAATAAAGAACCCACTCCACGAATTTGTACGTTGGCAGATTCTCCAGGTCGTCCACTTGCTGCTTGAACATTTACACCAGCTACACGACCTTGTATGGCTTCACTGATATCAGAAACAGGAGCACGATCAATAATATCTGACTTAACTTGAACAACAGCTCCAGTTACTTCTTTTACCTTCTGTTTTCCATAACCCACATTTACTACAACTTCATCAAGTACTTTAGCGTCAGTAATCATCTTGATGTTAATTTGAGATGCAGTCCCTACAGTTTTCTTTTGGGTTTTAAAACCAATGAAAGAAAAACTTAATACATCTGTTTCTTTAGCAACGATAGTATATTTCCCGTCAATATCAGAAACCACACCAGTGGAACTACCTGTTATTAAAACGGTAACTCCAGGTAACGGAAATCCAGTGTCATCCTTTATTTGTCCAGTTATTCTTTTTTGTGCATTCATGACACAAAAACTTAAGAGAAAAAACATTATTGGAAATGTCTTTTTCCAAAATCCATCCTTTTTTTTCATAAAACAATTTTGAATTAGTTGATTAATTTGATTTTAGTTTGTTATTAAATATGCATTATATTATCTGTATTTTTACATATAACGAAATTATAACAGTGCTAAATTACAAAATCACCACCATTTGGGGTAAAATACTAACTCGATTAAAACTAGACAAACTGCTTTTTTTTTAAGTCTTACTCCTTTTATTTATAGGATATGAGGCGAAAACTAGACACAACTATCTACTGAATAATAATAAATGGTATTGTTAGAATCTAAAACCATGAAACAAATACAATATCATATTTGCTAGATTAAATTTTATTAAGTTTTTTAAAAATGAAAATGGTGTTTTTGTAAACAAAAAAAAACATCGGTTGTAATTTTAACCGATGTTTTGTGTTATTATAAAAAAAAACGTACTTGAATTAAATGTTTTCAATAAACTCATTCAAATTGTCATTTCGCTCTAATTTGAATTTTTTGCGAAGTCGGTATCTGGAAGTATGGACACTTTCAAAAGAAATGCCTAATAGAGAGGCCATATCCTTACTTGAAAAATTCAACTTAATCAAGGCACAGATCTTTAAGTCTGTTTGACCTAAGTCCGGATATTTTTCTTTTAGGTTGGTGTAAAAGCTTTGGTTAACCGCTGTAAATCGAGCTTCAAATTCTTTCCAGTTACTGCTAGGGGTGCCTTGGATGGTTTTGAGCATCTTATTAATAGTTCGCACATCAACATTTTCTTTGTTGTCGGTTAAATTAACCTTTAATCGTTCTATAAATTCGTCTTTTTCGATTAATTGTAATGCAGAAGAAGTAAGTTCTTTATTTTTTAGTTCTAAGATTTCTTTACTTTTTTGGAGTTCCATTTCTTGCTTTTCAGCCAAAGCTTGTTTTTCGGACTGATGCTTTCTTCTTATATTTTTAATTAACAATCTTCCGTATAATAGTAAAGAAATAACAATCAAAGAATACAGTATGGTTTTTAAATAAGCGATACTTTCTTCATGTTCTAGTTCTTTAATTCGTTGGAGTCGAATGATTTCTTTTTCTTTTTCTTTTTGCATGCGGTATTTATCATTAATTTCAAAAAGATGTTGACTGTTTTTACTATTCTTTCCAAAAACTTGGGCGTTAAATACCATAGCTTGATTAGAATGTAAATACGCATTTTTGTAATTTCCCGTAGCAGCATAAATTTTGGCTAATATTTCATGAGTCATCAATCGATAATTGGAATGGCTTTTGTATTTTTTAGAAAAAGTAAGTGATTTTTCAAAATATAGGATGCTTTGAGATAAGTCTCCTTTCATTCGATATACATCACCTATAAGATAATTGATAATGATTAAATAGGAAGGGTCTCTTATTTCAAAATAATCATTTGCATCTTTCAATTTTGAGAATGCCAAATCGTATTTTTTGTCTACTGCGTCGAGGTAGGCAGCTTCAGCTTCAATATAACGACTTTTTTTTCCGCTATTTATTTTATTATGAGCTATGTAGCAGCTGTCTAAATAGGTTTTTGCTTTTTCATAATTTCCATTAACCCGATAAAGATTTAAGATTGAGAAATAATCTTGCGATAGATATTCGTAATTTCTTACTTTATTTCCGTTAATATTACGTTTAGTTATCTCTAATGAATTATTAAAATAGCGTAAAGCTTCTTCTTCTCGGTCATAATAGCTGTATAGCCAACCCAATGCTTGATAAATTCTAGCTTTGGAAGCATCGTCCTTTGATTTATCGGCTAACAATAAGGCTCTCCAATAACCATCATACGATTTACCATAATCCACGATATGAGCATATAAAAAAGACAAAGCCATTATGTTGTTGATGATGTTAACAGTGTCTTTTTCTGTTTCATAAAGCGCAATACTTTTTTTGTAATAAGAGATAGAGCTATCAGGGTTGATGTATTTTAATTGTTCTGCTTTTTCTAAATAAGGATTAGTTTTAAAATCGTATTGAGAATAAGAACAAATGGAAAATAAAGCAAAATATAAAAACAAAAGATTAGTAAAAGATATTTTCTTTTTAGAATAAGAACAAGCTTTTTTAAAGTAATTGTTTTTAAGGATTTTAGAAAAAGATATTTTATTCATTTTTGGTTGGTTGTTTTGGTAGTTTGTTTTGGTAAAAATACTTTAAAATTTAAACTCAACTTTGAAGTAATTAAAATTAGTGAGTCTAATGTAGTTAATGTCTAGTTAAAATAATAACACATATGGTCAAAAAATGCATTTGTTCAGTTCTTGTCTAGTCGCAAATAATTACGATATCCTATAATAGTAAGATATTTGCTTAGATGATAATTATGAATTTTTAAAGTAAATATTATTAAGAATCAATAACTTTTGTTAGGTAAAAATTAGATATTGATAATTTATTCCTTCATCAGTAAAATAATAATCTGACCATCGCCTTAATAGTTACAACAATAATTCAAATTTAAGAAAATATAAAATTAGGATAAGAGGCGATTATCTATTAAATATGATATTAAGATAAAATCAGTCCTTTTTTAGTTTTTCTAAGTATGAAAAATTAAAAAGCTATATATACAAAATCATAAAAACGTGGAACATAAAACAAAACTCTTATCCGTCAAAAGAATAATTAGATTCAGTCTTTTGAATCTAGTCATACTAGCTACAAATGCTCAAAATGTATCACAAGCAAATACCGATTTTAATTTTAATTGGAATTTTAAACTTGAGAACAACCAAAACTCAAATTGGAAGAAAGTCAATTTACCCCATGATTGGAGTGTTGAAGCTTCTTTTGATTCGATTAAAGGAGAAGGGGCTACAGGGTATTTGCCTGGAGGAATGGGCTGGTACAAGAAAAACTTTAATTTAAAACCGAGCAAAAACCATACAAACTACATTCTTTTTGATGGGATTTATAATAATAGTGAAATCTGGCTGAATGATAAAAAATTAGGGACACATCCTTATGGGTATTCTCCATTTTATTACGACTTAAGTGCCAGCTTAAAAAGCAATGGTGCTAATGAAATAAAAGTAAAGGTTGATCGAACAAGGTATGCTGATAGTCGCTGGTATACTGGTTCAGGAATTTATAGAAATGTAAATTTAATCACGAAATACAATTTACATATCCCAATTTGGGGCACTTATATTACGACTCCAAAAGTGGACAGTCAAAAAAGTAGCATTCATTTAGAAATCAAAGTCAAAAATAACTTTGACAAGTTGGAGAACTTTGAACTGAACACTGTTTTCTTGGATAATAAAGGTGTTAAAGTTGCTGAAAAATCCATCACAGGAAAAGTAAATGCTCATAAAGAAGAAAAATTCATCATTGAATCAGTAGTAAATAATCCTAAATTATGGGATATCGATAATCCAAATTTATACACTGCTGTAACGACCATCAAACAAAATGGGAAAGTCATTGATGAAAACAGCACTACTTTTGGAATAAGAACCATCAAGTTTGATGCTAATACTGGTTTTTATCTCAATGGTAAGAATATGAAAATCAAAGGTGTTTGTTTGCATCATGATGCGGGTTTAGTAGGAGCAGCAGTTCCTAAAGACGTTTGGAGAAGACGTTTTGAAAAATTAAAAGAAGCAGGTGTGAATGCTATTAGAATTTCACACAATCCTGGTTCAGATGAATTTATTTCGCTTTGTGATGAAATGGGAATCATGGTTCAGGATGAGTTTTTTGACGAATGGGATAATCCAAAAGATAAAAGACTAAATATGAAAGAGCAATCCGTAGATGCTATTACTCGTGGATATACGGAACACTTTCAAGAATGGGCAGAACGTGATTTGAAAAACACCATGTTAGCTCATAGAAATCATCCGAGTATCATTCAGTGGAGTATTGGTAACGAAATAGAATGGACCTATGATAGAAATGCACAGGCAACAGGTTTCTTTAATAATATGGATTGGAGTGGGAATTATTTTTGGTCACTTCCACCAAATTCTATCGAGAAAATTAAAGAAAAACTCCAAACATTACCGAGAGAGAAATACGATATTGGCGTTACTGCCAAAAAATTGGCCAAATGGACAAAAGAAATGGATACCACTCGCTATGTAATTGCTAATTGCATTTTGCCTTCTTCCAGTTATGAGTCTGGATATGCCGATGCCTTAGATATCATAGGCTATAGCTACCGAAGAGTTGTTTATGACTACGGGCATAAAAACTACCCTAACTTGCCAATTATGGGGACTGAAAACGTAGCGCAATGGCACGAATGGAAAGCCATCATGGAACGTCCTTTTATTTCAGGAACTTTTTTGTGGACAGGGATTGATTATATGGGAGAATCTAATAAAAAATGGCCTGAAAAAGGAACGCCAAGTGGTATTTTAGATTATGCTGGTTTCGAAAAACCATCCTACCATATGATGAAATCTTTATGGAATGCGGCTCCTGAATTGTATATTGCAACTCAAACAGTTGATAAATCCACTTATAAAATAGATGATAAAACTGGTGAACCTGTTGAGAAAAAGAAAGGAGCTTGGGAGCATGCTTTGTGGGTTTGGCATGATGTAAATGAACATTGGGAATACAATCAAGGAGCTCAAACAATTGTTGAAGTATATTCCAATTGTGAGGAAGTGGAATTGTTTTTAAATGACCGTTCTTTAGGGAAGAAAAAATTAATTGATTTTGAAGACCATATTTATAAATGGGCAGTCCCTTTTGAAGCTGGAAAATTAACCGCTAAGGGAACTAAATCAGGTAGTTCGATTATTACGGAAAGAATCACACCTAAGCAAGCGCATCATATACAGTTGACAACAGATAAAAAAGAATTGAGAGCTGACGGTTATGAAGTAGCGCACATTGTTGCCCAAATCATGGATGCAAACAATAATCCTGTGAAAACTATAAATCCAGAAATTACTTTTACAGTCGATGGTAATTTAAAAGTATTAGGTGTTGATAATGGTGCTGTAGATAATGTTCAAAAAATACAATCAAATAAAATTATCCCATCTCAAGGGCGATGCTTACTAATTGTTCAATCTAAGAAAGGTGAGGCTGTTTCAGGTTCTGTTAAAGCAAGTGCAAAAGAACTAAGCAGTAACACAATTCAATTAACTAATAATAATTTAAAATAAACCAAAATGAATCTAATTAAAAAGAGCCTTTTAGGCATATTGACGACTGGAATGTTTTTGAATATGACAGCCCAATCGAAAGCTGATAAAGAATTAAGAGCCAAAGCCATAAAGTATAAAGACAAATATGGTATTATGGATGTGGATCATTTAAGTGCAGCAACAAAACGCGCTTTACAATGGGATCAAAACTTAGGAAATGAATGGTTCATCGAATTTGGTGATTTAAAACCACTGAAAGGGGACTTAGCTTATGAAGAAGGTGTAGTACGAAGAGATCCAAGTGCCATTATTAAAGAGAATGGTAAATATTATGTTTGGTATTCAAAAAGCACAGGTCCTACACAAGGTTTTGGAGGGGATATGGAAAATAAAAAAGTATTTCCTTGGGACAGATGTGATATTTGGTATGCTACTTCTCAAGATGGTTGGACATGGAAAGAAGAAGGTGTAGCAATCGCTAGAGGGAAAAAAGGTTCTTATGACGACCGTTCCGTTTTTACTGTTGAAATCATGAAATGGGATGGCAAATATTATTTGTGCTATCAAACAGTAGAAGGAATTTATAATGTGCGTGTAAAAGAAAAAGTAGGGATGGCTTGGTCAACTTCGCCAGACGGACCTTGGACTAAATTAGATGCACCAATTTTAGCTCCTGCTGAAAATGGAGTTTGGAAAGGTAAAGAAGACAACCGTTTCTTAGTGGAGAAAAAAGGTGACTTTGATAGTCATAAAACACACGACCCTTGTATCTTACCTTATAAAGGAAAATTCTATTTGTACTACAAAGGAGAACAAATGGGTGAAGAAATGACTTTTGGAGGTCGTCAAATCCGTCATGGTGTTGCCATTGCTGATAATCCATTAGGACCTTATGTGAAATCACCTTATAATCCAATTAGTAACAGTGGACATGAAATCTGTGTTTGGCCGTATAATGGCGGAATTGCTTCTTTAATTACTACAGATGGACCAGAAAAAAACACCTTACAATGGTCTCCTGATGGAATCAATTTTGAGATTAAAGCTTCTATTAAAGATGCGCCTCACGCTATTGGTTTAAATAGAACAGCGGACAATGAAAAAGAACCAACAGAAACTTTGCGTTGGGGACTAACTCATATCTATAACAACTGGAATTATCAAAGCATTATGCGTTTTTCATCTGAAAGAAAAACAACTCATGTGGCTGTTGGTGAAAAATCAGTTGACGGCAAAACTGAAAAGGCGGAAAGCATGCACAAATAAAAGGATTTCCTTTCTTAAAGCCCCCTCTTTTCTTTCTTCGAAATTAAAAGAGGGGATTTTTTTTAACCCAAAATCCGAATTTGGATATTATTAAGTTTTTTCACGCTGATTAGGCAGATTTTCGCAGATTTTATGTTATAAAAACTATTAAAAAAAATTGTGTTATCCGTGTTCTAATGTGTAATATAGGTTTAAATAGCATATAATCAGTTGTTTAGCTGATGTAATAATCTTTTTTATTTAGATTATTTATCGCTGTAATTTATCTTATGAAATTTCATAAATAACAGTACTTTTGTCTCAAAATTAATATTACGAGTTATATGATTCCAGAAAAAGAAGACCTAAAATCGAATTATAATGTTCCCAACCTTGAGCGAGGATTGCAAATTATTGAGTTGCTTGCTACACATCCTAAAGGGCTCACTTTGACTGAAATTATACAAACTTTAGATGTTACCAAGTCGAGTGCTTTTCGTATTACAAATACTTTGATATTTAAAAATTATTTGCAAAAAAACGAAACCTCCAAAAAAATTACGCTCTCTAGAAAATTGCTAACATTAGGGATTTCATCCATGAATGAGCAGAGTATCGTTGAACTTTCTATCGATATCATGCGAGCCTTGCGCGATGAACTTAAAGAATCTGTAATGTTAGGGGTTGTTTTAGGACAAACAGGAACTATTTTGGAACAAGTATCGTCTTCTTTCCCTGTTAAACTTTATGTAGAACAAGGAACTCACTTTCACCTTCATAGTTCGGTAGGAGGGAAATCCATTCTAGCTTTTATGCCTGAGGAAGATGCAAAACCTATAATAGATGGTATTAGTTTTACTAAACTAACAAAAAATACCATCATCTCAAAAAAGACTTTTAAAGAGGAATTACTTCAGGTAAGACAAAAGGGATATGCTATTGATAATGGTGAAGATATTCAAGGTATCCATTGTATAGGAGCTCCTATTTTTAATGAATACGGTTATCCTGTAGCTTGTTTGTGGATTACGGCTCCTCATGGTAGGTTGCCACATGAAGAATTTGAAGCTAAAGGAAAAATTATCCTTCGATATGCACTTGAAATATCTCTAAAATTAGGCTATATCGCGCGATAATTATTTGTCTTAATACACGATACATCTTACAAAAAGTGTTTTGATAATTCAAAACACTTTTTTTTCATCCCTTATTTTATATATGAAACTAGTTTTTCTAATGAAAAAAATCGGCTCTTAATTAATTGTATATAAAATGTTATTATTATATTTGTTTCAAATAAGAAACAAGTTTATCATTTGAAACAAATAAATATATAATGAAAGCAACCATTTACGAAGGGAATAAAACCTTTACAGTTATTGAAAAAGAAGTAGCGCAACCTGCTGCTGGTGAAGTTAGAATTAAAGTGGCCTATGTGGGAGTTTGTGGAACTGATGTGCACATCTATCACGGAATGATGGATAAACGTGTGAATATTCCTGAAACGATTGGTCACGAAATGTCAGGGGTTATTGATGCTGTTGGCGAAGGAGTTAGTGGATACGCAATTGGAGACAAAGTGGTAGTTCGTCCATTAGATGACCGCAAGGCAAAAGCTTCTGATAAAGGATTCAATCATATTTGCGAAGAATTAAAATTTATTGGAATTGATAGTCCTGGAGCTATGCAACAGTACTGGAATGTACCTGCTTTTACCTTACATAAATTAAAGGAAACTACCGACTTAAAATTAGCTGCACTAATCGAACCATTATCAGTTGCTACACATGATGTACGTAGAAGTGGATTGGTAAAAGGAGAAACAGCAGTTGTTTTAGGAGGAGGCCCTATAGGTTTGTTAGTAGCGATGGCTGCAAAAGAAGTAGGAGCACAGGTAATTATTTCAGAGGTTAATCCTAATCGTATTGCTAAAGCTAAAGAACTTGGTTTTGATGCAGTAAGCCCAATTGAGGTGGATTTAGTGGAATATGTGAAATCAAAAACAGATAACCGTAGAGCGGATGTAGTTTTTGAAGTAGCTGGAGTACAACCTGCCTTAGACATTATGTGTGAAGTAGCTGGAATTAGAGGAAGAATCTTGATGGTTGCTATTCACGGAGAGAAAAAACCAGTAGATTTATTTAAATTTTTCTGGAAAGAATTAAGCTTAATCGGTGCTCGTGTTTATGAAAAAGAAGACTACGAAAAAGCAATTCAATTAATTACGGCTAATGAGTTGCCATTCGAACAAATGATAACAGATGTACAGCCGTTGACGAATATCCAACAAGTATTTGAAAATATCGACAAAAATCCAGAAGGCTTAAAAGTATTAATGGATTGCCAAGCATAAATAATAACAATTAAACAAAAAAAGATGAGCGTTTTAGATACATTCAGTTTAAAAGGAAAAATTGCATTGGTAACAGGATGCAAAAGAGGAATTGGAAAAGCAATGGCTATAGGTTTGGCGCAAGCAGGTGCTGATATCATTGGTGTAAGTGCTTCATTAGAAACAGAAGGAAGTGCAGTTGAAAAAGAAGTAACAGCCTTAGGTAGAAAATTTAAAGGATATACTTGTGACTTTGGTGACAGAAAATCATTGTATGCATTTATTGAAGCTGTAAAAGCTGATTTTCCACAAATCGATATTTTGGTCAATAATGCGGGTACTATCTTAAGAGCACCAGCCGCTGAGCATCCAGATGAAATGTGGGACAAAGTGGTTGAAGTAAATCAAAATGCACAATTCATTCTAACGAGAGAAATAGGAAAAGAAATGGTAGCTAGAGGGAACGGAAAAATTGTTTTCACAGCTTCATTATTGACTTTCCAAGGGGGTATTACTGTTCCAGGTTATGCTGCAAGTAAAGGAGCTATTGGTCAATTAACAATGGCTTTTGCTAACGAATGGGCAGGTAAAGGTGTAAATGTAAATGCCATTGCACCAGGGTATATCGATACGGATAACACAGAAGCATTGCGTAACGACCCTGTTCGTTCGGCTTCTATTTTAGGACGTATTCCTGCGGGACGTTGGGGTAAACCAGAAGATTTTGCTGGTCCAACAGTTTTCTTATGTTCAGAAGCAGCTTCTTACATGCACGGTACAACGATGCTTGTTGATGGTGGATGGATGGGACGATAAATTGTTTAAAATTTAATAAAAGTAAAGATGGCAGAAATTAAAGAATACCAATTATTTATTAATGGTGAGTGGAAAACTTCTACTTCTGGTGAAACAATTGATGTTTTAAGCCCAGCTACAGAAGAAGTGGTGGCAAGAGTACAAAATGGTACTGCTGAAGAAGCGCTAGAAACCTTAGCGTTTGCTGACAAAGCACAAAAAGAATGGAAAAAGAAACCTGCAAGAGAAAGAGCTGAATTATTATATAAGTTCTCTAATGAAATTAAAGCGAACTCAGAATATTTAGCGCAATTAATTGTTAAAGAGCAAGGAAAATTATTAAAAGTAGCTCGTTTTGAAGTTGCCGTTGCATCATCATTCATTGAATATGCTTGCGAAGGAGCACGTCGCATTGAAGGAGATATTATTCCTTCTGATAATCCAAACGAGCAAATTTGGATTCAAAAAGTACCTCGTGGGGTTATTGTTGCTATCACGGCTTGGAACTTTCCTTTTGCATTAGCGGCTCGTAAGTTGGGACCTGCTTTGATTGCAGGAAACAGTATTGTGATTAAACCAACATCTGAAACACCTTTATCAACCTTAGAGTTAGGAAATATTGCTAATAAAGTGGGAATTCCTGCGGGAGTAATTAACATTCTAACAGGTCCTGGTAGAGCGATGGGGAATGCTTTGGTAAAAAGCCCAATCACTAAAATGGTTACCATGACAGGTTCTACGCCTGTAGGTCAAGATATTGCTCGTAATGCAGCAGAAAATCTAACGCACGTACAATTAGAACTAGGAGGAAAAGCGCCTTTTATCGTTTTTGCTGATGCAGATATTGATGCTGCAGTAGATGCTGCTTTGCATTCTCGTTTTGACAACTGTGGTCAAGTGTGTACATGTAACGAACGTATGTATTTACACGAAGATATCTATGATGTTTTCATGGAAAAATTCATTCCAAAAGTAAAAGCACTTAAAGTTGGCGACCCAATGCTAGAAGAAACCGATATGGGACCTAAAGTAAATGCTGCTGAGTTGAAAGCTATGGAGCACCTTGTTGCTGTAAGTATCAAAGAAGGGGCAACTGTTGCAACTGGTGGAAACAAACCAACAGGTCCTGGATTTGAAAAAGGATACTGGTTTGAACCAACTGTTTTAACTAATGTTACGCAAGAGATGACTATCGTTCATGAAGAGTCTTTTGGACCAATTTTACCTGTACTTAAATTCAAGACTTTTGAAGAAGTAATCGGGTATGCTAATGATTGCGAATATGGTTTGGCGGCGATGGTTTTCACCAACGATATGAGCACCATTATGAAATGTAATGATGAACTAGAATACGGAGAAATTTACGTAAACCGTGGTCATGGTGAGCAACACCAAGGTTTCCACAACGGATATAAATTATCTGGTTCTGGTGGGGAAGACGGTAAATACGGTTTTGAACAATATTTAGAAAAGAAAACTTTCTATATTAGACATAAAGCTTAAGTTAATACCATTTGCTATTGATTTTTTTCAAAGAAATCGTTTTGTAAAAAGCACTCCAGTACAGGGTTTTACTGTTACTGGAGCTTTTTCGGTAAATAGCATGACAAAAAATAAGTGAATGGATTTTCAAATAGAATAAGAACAAATGTATTGTTGATTTCTGTAGATAATCCAGATTAAATAAAAATACATAGACGAAGATGAATACAGCAATTAAAAATGTAAAAGTCCAATTGTTTAAAGTGCCATTGCCAGAGATTTTAAACGATGCAAAGCATGGAGATCATTCTCATTTCGAATTGGTAACAACTACCATAACTCTTGAAGATGGTTCAGAAGGAACAGGATATACGTATACTGGTGGTAAAGGTGGTCATGCGATAAAAGCGATGCTAGAACACGACTTTGCTTCGGTTTTAGTAGGTAAAGATGGAACTGATATTGATGGAATTTATGATTTCATGGAATGGCATGTACATTATGTAGGTCGTGGCGGAATTGCTTCATTTGCTATTTCAACCATAGATATTGCGTTATGGGATATTAAATGTAAAAAAGCAGGACAGCCTTTATGGAAAATGGCTGGCGGACAAGGTAATACTTGTAAAGCGTATTGTGGAGGAATCGATTTACAATTTCCTATCGAAAAACTTTTGCGCAACATGCAAGGGTATATGGATGCAGGTTTCAAAGCGGTGAAAATCAAAATTGGGCGTGAAAACCTAGAGGAAGATTTAGAGCGCATCAAAGCCGTTCGCGAATTTGTAGGTCCAGACGTGACTTTTATGGTAGATGCTAATTATTCCATGTCTAAAGAAAAGGCGATTCGTGCCATCGAAGGTTTCAAACAATACGATATTACTTGGTTTGAAGAACCAATCATCCCAGACGATTATAAAGGTTATGGTGAAATTGTTGACAAAACAGGATTCCCATTAGCAATGGGTGAAAACTTACATACCATTCACGAATTTGAGTATGCTTTTGACCAAGCCAAATTATCATTTATTCAACCAGATGCCTCTAACTGTGGCGGAATTACAGGTTGGTTAGCAGCTGCTAGATTGGCAGACAAACATAACATACCCGCTTGTTCACACGGTATGCAAGAACTACACGTAAGTTTGGTTTCGGCACAGCCTAATTCGGGTTGGTTAGAAGTACATAGTTTCCCTATTGACCAATACACAACACGTCCATTGGTGGTAGAAAACCATAGAGCTGTTGCTCCTGATTATCCTGGAACAGGAGTTATTTTTGACTGGGAAAAACTAGCTCCTTATGAGCAAAAATAAGATGTTAACTAACCAAAAAAGATTAACCCCATGAAGGCAACCCAATCCAATTTCGGAAAAATAGGCAATACAGACATTCATTTGTTTCGTTTGCAAAATGCCAATGGTACAGAAGTAACAGTAACAAATTATGGAGCTACCATTACTTCTATACTCATTCCTAATAAAGAAGGAAAACTAGAGAATATAGCTTGTGGATTTGATACTCTTGACGGGTATTTTTCTGAGGCTTATACTGCTAACGCCCCTTACTTTGGAGGAACCATCGGACGTTATTGTTCTCAAATTAAAGACGCTAGTTTTGAATTGAATGGAAAGAAATACAATTTAGCAAAAAACTGCGGTGAGAATAATTTACACGGTGGTAAAGTAGGTTTTGATAAAAAAATATGGAATGCTGAAATTTTAGATTCCAACGCTGTTGCCTCAGTAAAAATGACTTTGTTGAGTGAAAATTTAGAAGAAGGTTTTCCTGGCGATGTCAATACAACGGTTACATTTACCTTAACAGATGCTAATGAATTGCGTATCGATTATTCCGCTACACCTACAGAGGATACGCCTTTATCGTTAACGAATCATACCTATTTCAATTTGTCAAAATTTGCAGATACTGTCGAAAATCATTCGGTTCAATTATTTTCTAACCAAAGATTACAATTAGATGAAACTGGAGCTGCAACTGGTGAAATTGTGAATGTGGAAGGTGCAGCTGATGATTTAAGACAACCAAAAAGAATTGGCGAGGTACACCAGGCAATGAATGATGGTTTTGAACATTTTTACCTTTTTGATAATCCTACAGCACAACTGAATCGTGTGGCTTTGATTGCCAATGAATCGAATGATCTTCAACTAGAAGTGTTCACCACCGAGCCTTGTATGTTATTATATACTGGAAAATATACTTCTAACGATATTCAAAGAGAAAATGGTGAACAATATGGAAAATATCGTGGGTTTTGTTGTGAAACACATCGTTATCCCAACGGTCCTAACATAAGCCATTCGCCAAACAGCATTACTAAAGCTGGTGAAGAGTTTACAAGTACAACAGTCTTTAAATTCAAATGATTAGCAATACATTAACAACCAAAAATACACAATTATGATTGAAGGAATCTTACTAGCGATATTCGCTGGATTAATGCTAGGACTCTATGCATTACCTGAAAAATTTACGAAGGATTTTAAATACGAGAACACTTGGAGTTTGTTCTTTTTATTGACCATGTTTGTAGTGCCTATAATTGCATCTATTACATTGATTAACGGGTTTTCGACTATTTTTAGCGACATGCCAACAGATATTTTAATCAAAATGGGATTAGCTAGTTTCCTATGGGGAATAGGAGTAATGATGTGGAGTAAAGCCATCAATTACATCGGACTTTCATTAGGATTTTCGTTATTCATTGGAACCGTTATTTTGGTAGGTTCTTTGTTACCGTTTATTGTGGAAGGGTTACCGCCAACAAACAAATTAACCTTAATTCTAACGGGATTATTCATTGTACTCATTGGGATTTTCGCTAACGGAAAAGCCGGATATATTAGAGAAAAGGTAGAAAATAAAGATAATGACAATACCGACAAAGCTTCGATGACTACTGGAATTTTAATTGCAGTGGTGGGAGGTTTATTGGCTACAGGATTTAGCTATGCCAATGCGGTGGGTCGTCCTTATTTACATGAGGCTTGCCAGGCTCAAGGAAACGCTGATTGGATTACAGCTGTAGCGGTAATGTTTCCTATTTTTATCAGTGGTGGAATCGTGATGACGGCTTATTTTGTTTGGCAATTATCGGCTAAGAAAGCTTGGGGCGATTTTACCACTCCCGCTTTCGGAAAAAACTTTTTCTTGATATTGGTCATGGCAGTTTTTCATTATGCTGCATCGGCCTTGTTTGCTTTTGCTGCTTTCAAATTAGGAAACAGTGGAAATACAGTAGGTTATGCCATTTTCAATACCTCTTGTGTGGTTACCGCTATCATGAGTGGAATTGTTACTAAGGAATGGATTAACGCTTCGGCTAAGGCCAGAAACTTCCTTTATGCAGGATTAGCTTGTATGGTGGCAGGAATCATCTTTGTAGCATTCGGAAACGGGGCTATGTAAAAGGTAAACATTTTGTTTATTTATATATTTATTTTATTGAGACTGTCCGAAAAGTAATTTTCGGGCAGTTTTTTTAACAATGATGGTTTTATTTTTTTATAAACTAAAACCAAGTGGTATCTGAAATTCATTTGTTTGATTACATATTATTCGATTCACAAATTTGGATGCTTTATAACCTCAAAAGCCAAGAGAATAAGCTTTTATTCTAACATTTTAAATACAAAAAAACATTTGTATCACAAGCAAAATCAAATGTTCAAATAAAGTTGTCAGTAAGGTATAATTTTATAATTACCCAATTTTTGAGACCTAATACAACAATCTAAATGTAAATATAGAAAGGGACTACTTTGAACCTTTTTTGATAAAAAGAATAATGTATAATGGAACACGCTATTCATAATGATTTAGAGAAACTTTTTTTATTACATTATAAAGAATGGTGTTTTTTATCGTTCTCTTTTTTGAAAGATAGAGATGAGGCAGAAGAAGTGGTTCAAGACGTATGTGCTAAAATTTTAGTACGAAATAAAACGGATGAAATCCTAAATTTAAAATCCTATATCATCATAGCAATTAAGAATAGTTGTTTGAAAAAATTAAAAAAACAACAAAAATTTGTTTCTTTAAATGAAGCCGATTTAAATTATTTTTCAACAGATGAAGCAGCTGTTGTCGAAGATAAAACCTCACTACTACATAAAGCCTTAGAGCAGTTGCCACAACCTTCAAAAAGCATTTTTATTAGATGTGCCATCGAAGGAGAAAAATATCAGTTTGTGGCAGATTCCATGAATATTTCTATCAACACCGTTAAATACCATATTAAATCAGCCTATAAGAAAATGCGAATCGAAATGGTTGAAATAAGTATTTTGTTGTTGTTTCTTCTTAAAAATATCTGGGGGTAATCTATATCCTTAGGTGAAAATATTATATTTTAAAAAATACGCACGATTTTCATGGTAAAAACTACTGATTTTTAAAGGTTTATATTTTTGTTGCTAAAAAAAATATTTTTTTAAAAAATACGACTACCCGATATCGAAGTTTCGGGTCTTTATATTAAATACTAGTCATTAGATTTAAGATAGGACCTATGGAAATAATCGATGTAATTATAAAAAAACTACACCATCAAAACCTTTCTCCCGAGGAAACACGTTTCTTTGATACTTGGTTGCAAGAGTCTGAAAAGAATCTTGATTTCTTTACCAAGTTGGAACAGCTAAAAAACAAAAAAGAAGTTATAGCTGAAATTGCATCGGTAAACCCAGAGTTAGCTTGGCAAAAAGTACTCCGTAAATATGAGAAAGAAACCCGTCGCAATCAATTGCAATTATTCTCTAGACGTTTCTTAAGGTATGCTGCCGTATTTGTTGGAGCATTAGTTTTAGGGTATGTCGTAGATACTTTTGTTCTGACAAAACAATCAGTTACACTACCATCTAACGAAATAACCTTGCAATCTGAAAACGGGAATGTTCAGGTTTTGTCTTCAAATATGATTTACGGGATTAAAGATGCCAATGGTAGGACATTGGGAGCTAAAAGTGAAACTAAATTAGATTTTAGAGGCATTAAATACGTTGATAAATTAATCTACAATACATTGACTATTCCTTATGGTAAAAAGTTTGAAATCACCCTTTCAGACGGTACCATAGTCCACCTTAATTCAGGTTCTGTTATTAGATTTCCAATTAAATTCATCAATGGATATAAACGAAAAGTGAATCTTATTGGAGAAGGCTATTTTGAAGTCTCTAAAGATAAAAAACATCCTTTTATTGTTGAAACTGCACAGATGAATGTTACTGTTCTAGGTACGAAATTCAATGTCTCTGCCTATCCTGAAGATCCTTCCATTACGACAGTATTGGTAGAAGGTTCGGTTAGTCTTAGTTCTTCGTTAGTTAATTCAAAAGAAGTGTTACGCCTGGTTCCAGGAGATTGGGCTAACTGGTGGATTAAAACGGCAGGTATAAAAAGGAAACAGGTGGATACAGATATTTATACCAGCTGGATTGATGGGCGGATTGTTTTCAAAAATCAAAAATTTGGCAACATTATCAAAAAATTAGAACGTCATTATGATGTAAAAATCAAAAACAATTACCAAGAGCTTAATCAAGAGTTGTTTACTGCTTCATTTGATGTAGAAACGATTGAAGAAGCGCTCAATTCATTTGCAGAGAATAAAAATTTCAAATTTGAAATAAAAGATAAATTAATCACTATTAACAAACCTTAAAAAAGAATTGCCAATGAGAAATACCGATTGAAAATGATGAATCATTACTTACTATTATCAAATAAACCAAAAAATTTATGAAAAAAAATATTAGTCAAAGACACACTTTGTCTTTTTTTATTCGATTTAATTTAGCTTTTAAACTAACAATTTTATTGCTACTTATTACCGTTTGTTCAACTAATGCAAAAACCTATTCTCAAAACATAAAACTTACTTATGACCTAAAAGATGTTACGATTGCCACTCTTTTAGAAAAAATTGAAAAAGATACTAAGTTTAAATTTTTATTTAACAATGAAGAAATCAATGGAGATAGAGTAGTATCTATTAATGTGAAAAATGAAGAACTTAAAGATATACTAGATAAAATATTTTTAAATTCAAATATCACATACAAAGTAAAAAACAAGCAAATTATTTTAAAAGAAAATAATGAAGTAAACAATGTTGCTAGTAATGATAACATCATACAGCAAATCACCATCAAGGGAACAGTGAAAGATGCTGATGGCATGCCAATTCCCGGCGCAAATGTACTAGTCAAAGGAACAACCATCGGGACTACAACTGATATCGATGGAAATTATGTTTTAGGAGTGCCTGAATCTGCTAAGATATTAGTGTTTTCTTATCTAGGTTTAAAATCTACCGAAGTGGCCATAGCAGGTAAAACGACTATAAATGTATCTCTGCAGAGTGATGCAGCTAACTTAGACGAAGTGGTTGTCATTGGGTATGGTACGATAAAAAAGTCGGATGTTACAGGTTCTGTAGCTTCTGCAGATGTCAAAGAATTAAATAAAACTCAAAACACTTCTATTGCTCAAGCAATCCAAGGAAGAATGGCAGGTGTTACTGTTTCTAAAAGTTCTGGGGCACCAGGTTCTACTCCCACAGTTAGAGTTCGTGGTTTTGGGACAGTAAATAATGCTGACCCTTTGTATATTGTAGATGGTGTTCCTATTAGTGATATTTCTAGTATTAATATGGAGGATGCTAAATCTATTGAAGTACTTAAAGATGCTTCGGCTACTGCTATTTATGGTTCTAGAGGTGCTAATGGTGTTGTATTAATCACAACCAAAAGTGGTACAAAAGGGAAAACAACAATTTCCTATACTACATATGCTGGGGTTGAAGAGCGTATTGACAATTTAAAAGTGATGAATGCTGAGCAATGGGCCACTTTATTTAATGAAGGATTGGCAAATGATGGGCGTCCATTGAATCAAGACTTAATCAATCCAGCATCATTACCATCGTATAATTGGAAAGATTTAGTATATAGATCAGCTAATATACAAAGTCACCAACTTTCAGCATCAGGTGGTTCCGATAAATCAACTTTTTATGTTTCGTTTGGATACATTGATCAAGAAGGTATTGTAGTTAATTCTTCATATAATAGGATTAATTTTAGAGTAAACAATACTTATCAAATTCTTCCAAAAGTTAAATTGGGGCATAATATTCAATATTCGAAAGCAAAAACTAGAAGTGTTGCCGAGTTTGGAAATTCAACTAGTAGAGTAGCATTTTTAGGATATTTGAATGATCCAGTATCTCCTATTTACAATCCTGATGGAACTTTTGGTATATCCAAATACAATTCCATTGTTGCAAATCCACTTGCTTTTGCTACTTATGTGAATACTCCTTCTATTAAAGAAAGCTTTTTAGGTGATGTTTCATTGGATGTTGATATTATTAATGGATTAAAATTTAAATCCAATTTGGGTTTACAAATCAACAATACCAAAGTGGATAATTTTGTACCTGCTTATTTTGTATCCTCTATTATTAATTCGGCTCTAAGTACTTATACTTTAAATAGAAGCGAAAATAGGGTTTACGTATTGTCTAATACGTTGAATTACAATGTAACTTTGGCAAAAAAACATAGTATTAGTGCATTATTGGGACAAGAGGTTCAAGAATTAAATTTCAATAATGTTAATACCACTCGAAATGATATTCCGCCGAGTGTCATCAATCCAACTTTAAGTGCTGGTTCTATCTCTTCAGCAACTAACAGCGGAGATATTTCTGAATCAAGATTGTTGTCATTTTTTGGTCGATTCAATTATAATTATGATGATAGGTATTTGCTAACTGGGACATTTAGAAAAGATGGTTCATCTCGTTTTGGATCTAATAATCGTTGGGCAAATTTCCCTTCCTTAGCATTGGCATGGAATATTCACAATGAAAAATTTTATAATGTTGAGGCGATTAACCAATTCAAGTTTCGTTTAGGTTGGGGGAAAACGGGGAATCAAGATATCCCAAATTCAGCCATCTTTAATACTTTAAATATTGGAACTAATTATCCTTTTGGACCTACAGAAACTACAACAGTAGGTGTAACTCCATTAACACCAGGGAATTCTAATTTAAAATGGGAAACTACTGTTACTAAAAATATCGGACTTGATTTAGCATTTTTAAATAATTCAATCACATTCACGGCTGATTATTTTATTAAAAACACCACTGATATGTTAATGCCAACTCCAATTTTATCTTCATCAGGATATCGAAATACTCCTTTTACGAATGCGGGAAATATTCAAAATGATGGATTTGAATTTACTGCAAATTATAAAAAAGTAATTAAAGATTTTTCATTTAATATAGGAGGTAATATTGCGATTATTAAAAATAAAGTGCTCCAACTTGCTACAGAGGGAACTGTTTTCCAAACAGGTAATGCACAAGGAGGTATTGCTAATGTAAGCCGTACCGAAGCAGGACATCCATTGGCTTCTTTCTATGGACTAGAAATGATTGGTCTTTTTCAAAATCAAAATGAAATTAGTACTTATCCAAATTTACCAGGAACAAAACCAGGAGATGCAAAATACAAAGATCAAAATGACGACGGAATTATTAATGATGCTGATAGAACGTTTATAGGTTCTCCATTACCAAAGTTTACTTATGGTATTAATCTTAACATTGATTACAAGCAGTTTGATTTATCAGCCTTTTTTCAAGGAAGTGAAGGGAATAAAATTTTTAATGCCAGTGATTATGATTTGATGGGGGACTTGTCTACAAACTTTAATGTTGATTATTTAGGAAGATGGACAGGTGAGGGAACTTCTAATTCTATTCCAAGGGCTTCTTTTGCTAGTCAAGCAAACAACTCTAGAACTTCGAGTCGATATGTGAAAGACGGTTCTTATTTGAGATTGAAAAATGTTCAATTAGGGTATACTTTACCTAAAGACATTAGTAATAAAATAGCTTTAGATCAGTTGCGATTTTATGTTTCTGCTCAAAACTTGTTGACATTCACTAAATATAATGGTCTTGATCCAGAAGTAGGAATTGATAATTCTCAAAATAGTCCATTGGATATTGGAATTGATAGAGGAAGGTATCCTTCTGTGAGAACGGTTTCTTTGGGACTAAATATGAATTTTTAAATAGAAAATTATGAAAAATATAAATAATAAATTTATAAAAGCGATACGATACTTTTCAGTTGTTTTAGTAATAGGATTGGCATCTTGTAGTAAGGATTATTTAGAAATTGATGCTTTCGGTTCGCCAGTGGTTGAAAACTTTTATAAAACACCTGCTGATATGGAGCAAGCTTTAACAGCTGCTTATAACCCTATGCGTGAGCAATATACTTCTTTTGGACAAGTTTGGTCTTCCGATTTATTTATGGGGGACATAGGAACAGATGATATCGAAAAAGGAGGGTTAAGTTTAGCCGATATTCCCTTTTTATTACAAAAGCAAGAATATACACTTACTACTAATAATTCTTATTTGAACTTTCGTTGGGATATTAACTTTAGAGGAGTTTTATATGCAAATTTAGTGTTAGATAATATTGATAAAGTGACTTTTACGGATGCTAATAGAAAGAAAGAAATTGCTGCCGAAGCATATTTTTTACGTGCTTATTACAATTTTTGCTTAGTTACTTTTTTCGGAGGGATTCCTTTGTATGACAAAGCTCTGCCTTATGAACAAGCTAATATTCCTAGAGCTAGTAAAGCAGATACCTATGCATTTATTGAGCAAGACTTACTAAAAGCGATTCAAGATTTGCCTTCAAGATTTACTAAGCCATCCTCTTTTCAAGGACATGCTGACAAAGGAGCAGCACTGGGGTATATGATGCGTGTTTCTTTATATCAAAACAAAATGGATAAAGTAAAACAATACGGTGAGGAATTATTCAAGTTGCCTTATGAATTAGTTGCTTTAAATACCATTTTTCAACCACTTGGTGAATGGAGTAAGGAGTCTATTTTTGAAATTAATTATTCTTCAAATACGAGTGCTTTAGGGACAGCTGTTCCAAAACAGATGATGCCAAGAACACCAGATGGACAAGGGTTTGGTTTCTCGCAAATTAAGCAAAATTTAGTTGATGAGTATGAATCAAATGATCCTAGGTTAAGTGCATTCATTTTTGATGATACGAGAGTATATGGCACAGGACATTATAATAAAAAATATGCTTGGAAACCTTTTAGCGGTTACTCCATTCCAACCGTAGGTGGGCAACTCAATAGTGATCAAAATGTTCGTTTAATCCGATTGGCTGATGCTTATTTGATGTATGCTGAAGCGATCTACAAAGACGATCCAGCTACAGCTGTACAATATGTTAATAAAGTGAGAACACGTGCCAGAGGTACTGCACTTCCAACAGTTGTGCCTGATTTACTTTTAACAATGAATGGTCAACCATTATTAAACGCCATTTATCATGAAAGAAGGGTAGAGTTGGCCGGTGAAGGTTTACGTTTTCAAGATTTGATTCGTACAGGAAGAGCTAAAACTATTTTAGCACCTCTTGGTTTTGTAGAAAATAAAAATGAAGTCATGCCAATTCCGCAAACTCAAATAGATTTGTCGAATAAAATTTTGACTCAAAATAATTATTAAATATTGGTTGTTTAGTTAGTTGGAAAAGGCTCGATCGTTTTGTGATTGAGCCTTTTTTTTTTAAGTGAGTTTGTATTATAAATAATAGTTTTAACATAGGTTACTAATCATTTGTAAGTATAGTTATCTCAATTCCATTCTATTACTGAGATGTAGAAATTATTTTATTTCGCTCTTATTCATTTTCTTGAATTTGAAAAAATGATTTTAGAATTATAAATTTTATTTGCAATTAGAATATAATAATATTTTGCTCCTCTTTCTTAATTAAAATCTGGATTTTAATACTTAATTAATTTATTTATTACTCATAACGTTAAATATTATGCCCTACGTTATACAATCACTTAAACTTTATATTGGTTTGTTTAATAAAAAAAAATAAAAAACATATGTTTTAGTTTTCGAACTATCTGTTTACTTCACTACGCGTAAATAAGGCTATTTTTGACACCTAATGATTTGACTATTACAAAAAAAAAAAGATTTATGATACAAAAGAAATTAATTTTCATCTCAAGTATATTCTTGATACTTATAAGTACCTCATGTGGTGGTGCAGAAGACACTGTTGCGGACACTGAAAAACCCATCATAAATTGTCAGGCAAACATTACTGTTGCTATTGCCTCAACAGAGAGTGAAGCCAAAGTAGATTATCCAATCCCAACTGCTACTGACAATGTCGGTGCAACGGTTACGCAAACCAGTGGGTTGACCTCTGGTGCAATGTTTCCTATTGGAACAACAACCAATACGTTTCGAGCAAAAGATGGGGCCGGTAACCTAGCGACTTGTAGCTTTGATGTTATTGTAACTAGAAATCCACCTGCTAACAATAAACCTTATTTTATTGGAAGTGACCCAACACCATCTGATAAAAAATGGACTAAGGTTAGTGAATTGTCCGATGAATTTGATGGTACTACTTTCGATGATAATAAATGGCACAGAAATCCAGCAACAGATGGCTTTAATTGGATTGGGAGAGCCCCTGGATTATTTGAATCTGAAAACGTTACAGTGAGCAATGGCAATTTGAACGTTACCGTTAAAAAATTCGTGTCTCCTAAAACAGTAAACAATACTGTATTTACTCATGGAGGTGCAATTATACGCTCAAAAGCACTTGCGAAACAGGGTCAGTACTATGAATGTAGAATGCAGGCAAACAAGACAATCATGTCTTCTACGTTTTGGATATCTTTTAAACAAAATTGCAATACAGGACCTCTTAGAAAACTAGAATTGGACATTCAAGAATGTGTTGGGCGTGTTCATAGCAAAACCGAATCGTGGGCAAAGAATTGGGATCAAATTTATGCATCAAACACATGGAGACACAAACAGAATTGTGATGTTGCTACATCTCTACAGTCACCTGGTAAAACTATATTGACTGAGAAAAATAATTCCAGATTTTTTGTCTATGGATGTTGGTGGAAATCACCTACTGAAATTTTATTTTATTTAGATGGTAAATTTACACATTCTATAAAAAATCCTCCAGCAGATTTTGATCTTGAAGGCTATATTACAATGGCTATCGAAACATATGACTGGAACCCTGTAGATGAAGCTGATAATGTTTTTACCTCAGGTTCATTTGATGATTTAACTACTAAATATGATTGGGTAAGAACTTGGAAGTTGGAAAATAAGTAATGAGAGATTAGAGTATAATTTAGTTACTACTTGTTTCCTTCATTCACCTAAATCTATAAATTTAATAAGACTGTCCGAGAAATAATTTTCGGGCAGTTTTTTATATCTAAAATGGTTTTAGTAGCTATTGTGTGATTTTCTTATTTCGAGTGTTTGCGGTGAAGGTTTACGTTTTCAAGATTTGATTCGTACAGGAAGAGCTAAAACTATTCTAGCACCTCTTGGTTTTGTAGAAAATAAAAATGAAGTCATGCCGATTCCGCAAACCCAAATTGATTTATCGAATAAAATTTTAACTCAAAATAATTATTAAATATTGGTTGTTTAGTTAGTTGGAAAAGGCTCGATCGTTTTGTGATTGAGTTTTTTTTTTACATAATATTATTACAACTCTTTTATACTTGTTTTATACAATTGATAATTTATGTAAGTCAGGATTATAAATATAATATCTTTTTTAATGATTCAAAAACGACATTAATTTTTTAAATTTCACTTAAATAAGTACTAAAACTTTCTTCACGGATTAAATTTTTCTTGAATTCTTGAATGTGGCCTATAAACACTATTAATAAAATATTAAAGTTCAGATATTTTCTTCTACTGTCAAAATTCAATCGAAGTAAGGTGCAATGTTCTGGTTTTGTGTTAGTTTTTGGAGGGTTTAATCCAGATAAACTATAAAATAGGTTGTTTATTGCTTTACGTTAGTTCTAAAGCCGTTTGTTTTTATAATGAAAAAGATATTCATTTTACAAAAAATAAAGATATAAATACTCTATATATAATAGAACTTCTACTGATGAAGTGATTATTAAAATATTATTAACTAAAACCCCTTATTTAGAGTATGAAATTAAGTCACTGTCTTTAATTGTATCACTTAATACGTTTAAACAGAAATTTGATTTAAATAGATAGAAGGTCTCTTTTCCTAGGATTTTAATGGAAATATGCTTGGTGTTACAAAGTTAATTTGAAACAATTAGTAACAAATAATTACTTTGATTAAAAAATGCCCTGTATATTTGTTTAACATACAGGGCATAAAATAGCAAGATTTAGTGTTTTTAATTTATAGCCAAACAGATCTTGCTCATTATTTGTATTTGCAAAAGACTGCTTTATTGATTTTAAGTTAAATTTTAGACCTTTTAATTATGTAGTTATTTGATTATTTCACTACCCAAATAGGCCTTTAATCGGGTTAAACCGCTAATCCATCCTGCGGTATGGTGTATGCCTCCTTCATCGCCAAAAACAGCAGGCAAATCTTTTTCTTTGGAGGGTTTTTCTAGACTAAATTGAGCATCAGATTCAAATCCATTTGTGATCGTTCCTACCATTGCATCCCAATCTTCTTTATATCGATTACCAATACCCACAATCATACTAGCAGAAAAATCAGCATTATTTTTATGAAAACCAGAGTTTAATCCTGTTATCCATTGTAAGTTTCCTGTAGCTATTGCTATAAATTTTGAATCACCATACAATTGGTAAAACTCCATTGCTAAGGCTGCTGCATATCCAAATATTTTATTGTGACCATGATACCATCCGCTCCAGTTTAATAAACCAATACCTTTGTAATAACCAGCTGGGATTATTTTAAAAGGATTTTGGTTGGTAGCGGGTATAAAATAATGATAAGCAAAATTTTGAACGGTATTATTCCATTTCTTTGCATCTTCATGATTTGACCACAGTTTACTCATTTCAATAAATGGTATAACATAATGCGGAAAATGGCCTCCTTGATTGTAGGCTTTGTAATTAGCATTCCAAGCACCGCAATGAATATCCGCTTTTTCAGTGAAATCATAAGAATCATAGGTGTAAAAATGACCATACAATCCTTCCTCGGCTTTTTCTTTAGGGACCTGTCGAGCCATAATTTTATTGGCATAATCTATAGCATTCTGTTTGTATTCCGTTTTACCACATTTATATAATTCGACAGAAGCCCACATCATCATCATTAAATCACGCGTCATCCATTCTTTTGGAGGTTTATGCATGCCATAAGGAGCACCATGGGTAATGGCAAAATTGTCTGAATTGTCCCAATGAAGAACGGGCCCATAGGCTGTAATCCAATCATATGCACTTATAGAACGTTTAAGATAGGATGCTGCTAATGACGGATTTTTATTTTTTATCAAACGTGAAATACGGGCTAATATCATGGCTGTTTTAGCAACATTCCCTGTTACTACCTTCCAATTTTCTCTCATTTCATGAATAACTGCACCTTCTTGAAAACCAATTTCCTTAGCTTTGTCTTGGCATAATACAACATAATTTGCCCCTACTATCATTTGATGATACGTTTCATCTAATTCTTTGGAAGTGAGATTGGTTGCGGTTAATTCTATCAAATCGCACAATGCATTCAGCATTATGATGTGACTGCTCACTTCTTGTAACGGACTTCCGCAATCTTTCCAGCCTCCTTCGGGTTGGTAACTTAAACTATCCCGAATTTTTAAATGAGCAAGGGCTGTTTTATACCAAGTTTGATTCCATAAAAGTTCTTTGCCAATTTTTATAGGCATCTCTTTCTTGCTGGTATAAATCGTTTGTTTCTTCTCTTGTAGGGTCAAATAAAAATCACCCGAAATTTTACAATCAGAAAAATCAATTTTCCACCAATATTTATCCCATTT
Source organism: Flavobacterium sp. NG2 (assembly GCF_034119845.1). NCBI lineage: Bacteria > Pseudomonadati > Bacteroidota > Flavobacteriia > Flavobacteriales > Flavobacteriaceae > Flavobacterium > Flavobacterium sp. NG2. Next base: position 2,003,857 of record NZ_CP139420.1, read on the forward strand.
TTTTCCTTGAGGAACTATTTTACCTTTATAAATCTGTTTGTCATTGTCTTTTCGTTTGACTGTAAATGAAGTATTTTTGCTTATAAATGTGGAGTCGGTATGCTGAATCATAGCAATTTTCGGTAAAGCTAAATCGTAGCCTACCTGAGAATACGTTAAGATTCGGTAATCAAAATCATCTTGAGCAAATATGCTGGTAGATAATAAAAAAAATAATGCAACTATTTTATACATGAGTTATCTAGTTTAATTTAATTCTTCGGATTTTTACATTCTGTTTCATTGAAAAAAAACGTATTAGTGAGTAAATTTCATTTTGGATTGTTTTAATCCAACATCCAGTTTACATCATCTGTTAATTTTCCAGCTTTTAATTCGATATGATTGTTACCCTTAGCTAGTTTTATATTTTTGAATTCAATGATATTAATATCTGATGTTAGTTTTTGAGTGGCTATTTTTTTGCCATTTAACCAAAGGGTTGCTGTGGGTTGATTGGTATAAACTTTAACGGTTGTCTCTGTTTCTTTTCGAATGGTATTTCTTCTTTCAGCAATGTATAGAACCGCTTCTTTTGACCAATTGGTTTTGTAAAAATAAAAGGCATCTTTTTTTGTAGTACGATCATAGGTTACTAATCCTTTGTGATTTAGATTTGTTATACCGCCTCGATTCCAACCCGCTACTGAGAAATCGAAAATATTCCACACAAAAGAACTCCATACAAAAGGACGGTCTTTGATAATCTTCCAACTGATTTCATGACACAGGCTTTGGTCCATTTCTGGGAAATTTTGTCCAAAAGGTTTGTCTTGAATACTATTATTTTGGTTTGCTATATTGCCCCCAGCGCCATACTCACTAATTCCTAATGGAATAGTAGGATATTTTGAATGGGACTCGTCTAGCCATTTTCCTAAATCCTCATATTTGCCATAATACCAACCATAGTATTTATTCCAAGCTTGTAGGTTAGTTATGTTTTCCATGAAACCTTCGATACCTCGGTCGCTTGCAGAAGCTGTAGGACGAGTAGGGTCGAGTTGATGGGCTAGTTTGTTCAATTCTTCGGTTAATTGGACACAAGCCTCTGATTTACTGTTGTAGGCCCGAACCTCATTCCAAAGTCCCCAAGTAAAAATCGAAGGATGGTTGTAATTTTGTAGAATTAATTCCGTCAATTGCATTTTGGCATTTTCTTGTTCACGACCACTATAATCATGTACAAAAGGAATTTCCGTCCAAACCAAAATTCCTTTTTCATCAGCGAGTTGGTAGGTTAAGTCAGCATGCTGATAATGTGAAAGGCGTAGAGCAGTAGCGCCAATTTCATCGATGATAGCCATATCTTTATGGTGTTGTTCAGCAGATAGTGCGGGGCCTGTTTGTTTCCATTCTTGGTGCATCGCAACACCATATAAGCGGTAATCTTGATGGTTTAATTGGGTTCCTTTTTCGGCGGTAACTTCAAAAGTTTTCAGTCCAAACGTTTGATGAATTTGGTCGGTTTTGTTATTGGCTTCAAGGCTAATTTGGACAGTATATAAATGCGGATTTTTTCGACCGTTCCATAAAATAGGATTTTTAATTTCGAAAAGGGTAGTGACTAGGCTGTCTTTTTTGAAAGGAGGAAGTATTTGTTCTTTTTGTGCAACTATTTGATTTTTGGCATCGACTATTTTATAATTGATTTTTGAATTGATTTTTGAATTGGTTGCCGATTGGGTTGATAAATGGGTACGGATTTCGATCGTGGCGGCTTCTTTTTTTATTTCTTTTTGTGCTACAAAAACGCCAGATGAAGCATAAAAAGTGGGAGAAATGTTGGTTTTGGGTGTAGAAAAAATTTGAACAGAACGATACATTCCGCCATAATGATTGAATAGGTTATCATCAACAGGAATCATTTTGAAATTAGGAGCATTACTAACTTTGACTGCTATGTTTACTGGAGTGTTTGGAGTTATGAAATCGGTTATTTCATAACAAAAAGCGGCATAACCTCCTTTGTGTTCTCCAATATTTTTTTCATTGACATACACCTGCGCTTCTTTGCCTACGGCTTCAAAACGGATAAAAACCCGTTCGTTTGCCATCGATTTCGGAATGCTAACTTGGGTACGATACCAAGCTTCCCCTTGAAAATAGCCCATGGCATTTATAGCATCCATGGAGTAGGTGTGAGGTACGCTTACTTTTTGCCAATCGGAGGTGTTGAAATTGATTTTTTGGGCATTATAATGAACTCCTTTTGCGAAAAGCCATTCAGTTAGATTAATATGGTTTCGTTCTTTAACAAAAGGAATTTGAGCTTGTAAAGTTAGAAAAGCGTGTAAAATAAAAAGAGTGAATAGCTTTTTTGCTTTCATTTGTGATAAGTCGTTATTTAATGGTTCCATACCATTTTTATTTAAAAATTAATTTTCAATTTTCGTTTAAGCTTCTTTCGATTGCTGTCATCATTCCCGAAAGTTCCGATAAGCCTTTTAGTCGACCAATCAAAGGATAGCCAGGATTTGACTTTCGATTAAAATCATCTCCAATTTTAATCCCATGATCGGGTCTAAAAGGAATTTTAAAATCCAATCGGCCTTCTTTTTTTCGTCGTTGTTGTTCTAGTAATAAATCTTTTATTAAGGAATACATATCGACACATCCTTCTAAATGATGTGCTTCATAAAAACTATAATTATCTTCCCGTTGTGTAGAGCGTAAATGCACAAAATGAATTCTATCTGCAATTGATTTTACGATATTTTTAAAATTATTTTCTTTTCTAACAGCTAGGGAACCAGAACAAAAAGTAATACCATTGTTGATAGAATCGTATTGTTTCAAAATCCATTCTACATCTTCCTGAGTGCTGACAATTCTGGGTAGACCTAAGACAGAAAAAGGAGGATCATCAGGATGGATACACATTTTTATACCATAAGAATCAGCAGTCGGCATGATGTCATTTAAAAAGGAAGTCAAATTTTTACGCAGTTGTGCGGCATCAATATTTTTATAATTATCTAAAAACGATAAAAACAATTCTTTATAATTAGCAGCATCAGATGATACGGCTCCATCAATAAATCCTTGGGTTAAGACAATAATGGAATGCGCAATTTTTTCTTGGTCTTCTGGACTTAATGAGTTAATGATGTTTTCTGCTTTTTTAATAATTTCAGCAGGATAGTCATTTGCCGCCCGAGGTCTTTTTAAAATATAGATATCAAAAGCTGCAAAAGTGGGATAATTAAAATACATAGATTCCGCACCATCAGCAAATTTGTAATGAATATCTGTTCGAACCCAATCCAATACAGGCATAAAGTTATAACAAACGGTATTGATTCCGCATTTACCAAGGTTTTCTAACGAAATTTTGTAATGCTGTATTAGTCGTTCTCGGTCATAGTTAGCGGTTTTTATCCCTTCTGAAACGGGTAAGCTTTCCACCACAGACCACTGCATGCCAAAGGATTCTATTTCCGATTTTGTTTTTAAAATTTCTTCCATTGTCCAAATTTCTCCATTCGGAATATGGTGTAGAGCAGTAACAATGCCTTCTACACCAAATTGTTTAATTTCTTTTAGAGTGACAGTGTCTTTTGGACCAAACCAGCGCCATGTTTTTTGAAGCATTTTAAATAATTTATTATGTTAAACACCACTAAATGCATTAAAACCACCATCTACAGGTATTACTACTCCCGTAACAAACGAAGATTGTTCAGAACACAACCACTCTACGGTACTGAGTAAATCCTCGGGCTTACCAAAGCGTTTCATAGGAGTTTGGCTTAGAATAGTGTTTCCTCTTTCTGTTAAACTGCCATCGGGATTGGTCAACAATGTTTTGTTTTGTGTGGTTAAAAAAAATCCGGGAGCAATAGCATTTACTCTAATTCCTGTTTCAGCAAAATGTACAGCCATCCATTGGGTAAAATTAGAAATACCCGCTTTTGCAGCACTATAGGCGAAGACTTTGGTCATGGGTGAATAGGCGCTCATTGATGAAATATTGATAATGCTACAACCTTTTTTGTCCAACATGTCTTTTCCGAAAATTTGTAAGGGAATAAAACTGCCCATAAAATTTAAATGAAGTACGTTTCCAACTGCTGTATCATCTAAATCAAAAAATCCACGTCCATCATTGAGACTGAAATCGAATTTTGATGTGGAAGTGGTCGCATCAGGATGATTTCCTCCTGCGCCATTTATTAGAATATCACAAGAACCTAATTTTTTATTTACTATTTGATGCGCCTTTATTAAATCCTCTTTTTTTAAAACATCTGCCACAATTGCTACTGAAGTCCCACCGTTTGAATGAATTTGATGGGATATTTTTTCAAGTTGATCCATGGAGCGTCCTATAACCGCCACTTTGCAACCTAATTTTGCTAAGTGAAGAGCCATTTCGGAACATAATATTCCTGAACCTCCTGTTATAACAGCGACTTTATCTTTAAAATTGCTAATATCCATTCTGTTTTATTTTTCGTAACTGTAATCTTTTCGTTTTTTGTAATCCAATACTTTTTGATATTCTTTGTTGATGCTGTCTCCTTTTTGCAAACTCAAATCACAGTCAAAACGGCGCAAATAATTCCATTCACCCAAAACATGAGATAATCCCCAAGTAATTCCTGGTCCAGGTAGGGTGTCGGTATCCGTAAAACCACCTTCACGATACACGCCTCCGGCCTCGGGTTTTTCTAAACCATGTTTTACTGGATAAAAGTTGATGCCATCTTCCGAAAACTGTATGCTATTAGCTTCTGGACCTTCGCTCAAAAAGGCGCAAACTCCTTTTCTATAAGGCCAAACGATACATTCGTGTCCACCTATTAATACGGGGTTGTAAGCTGATTTAATATAAGGACCTTCGGGTTTATTGGCAATAGCAACTCCAATAATGGCATTGGGCATATCGGCGAATTCTTTGGTAAATTCTCCCTTTGAAATATTGGGTTTCCATGGTACTCGACCAGCACTTTTGTAATACATAAAATATTTTCCTTCTCGAGCGACAAAAGTAGGGTCGTGTACTACTTCGCCATCCCAAGCGGTTTCTGAACCTACTTTCAAGATTGGGTTATCCAAGCGATGCCATGGTCCATTAGGAGAATCGGCCCATGACATTCCGATTACATTTTTATTAAAATCACCTGCTGTTACATAACTTCCTGCCCAACGCGCTTGTTTTAGACTTCCAGCCGCTTGGTAGGCCAAATAATATTTTCCATTGGCTACTAAAATATCAGCCGTAAAAACGGAACGGTGGTCGTAGGCTCCTTCGGGGCCACGATGTACTGCGATGCCTTGTTCTTCCCATTCATAGCCATCCTTGGAGGTAGCATACCAAATATCACATAAATCCCAATGAAAAGCTCTAGTGTCAGCTCCAGCTTTTTGCGGACCAACCAATTCCGTCTTGGCTTGAGGTTTGGTGTACCATACATAATATAATCCATCGGCTTTAATTATACTTGAAGGATCCCTGCGTGTAACCCCTTTTTCATACCCGATGCCTTTTACGGGAGTAAATTTAAACTGAGTATTGAATTCATTGTATTTGTCAAAACGTATTTTACTTTCTCTAAAACGTTTATATGAAGCACTTATTTTTTCTTGTGCATTTAAATGAAAACAAAGACTAAAAGTGATTAAACTAATAAGTAGGAAAGGTGTTTTTTTAATCATAATTGAGAATAGTTTTTTATAAAATAAAAAGGTTAGTGTAAATAATAATTAAAATGCTAGTGAAATTAATCTGCTAGGTAAATTTAAGTTGTGTAATCAAAATATAACCTTTAATTTGCTATGCAAAACTTATACAAAATTTTGCATACTACTATGTCAGATAAGGAATGCTTAAAAATTGGGCTATCAGAAATTGGAAAAAAACTAGATTGGGAAGATGCTTCTTTATGGAAAGAATCCGACTATATCAAGTTAGCCAAAATGATATCCGAAAGCGCTTCTATATCCATTAGTCCCCATACATTGAAAAGGCTTTTTGGGAAAATCAAATACAAGGAGCAGTACAATCCGCAACAAGCAACAAAAGATGCTTTGTCTATTTTTTTAGGATATTCCAATTGGGATGATTTTGTAGCTTATCAAAAAAAGAATACACTGCATTCTATTCCAGATGAAAAAAAGACGACCACTGTAAATATAAAGAAGAAAGTTAGTTTTAATCTTTATTTATTAGTGATTTTGGTTGGGATTTTTTCGGCAATTGGGTTTCATTATTGGTTTGGGAATCATACTATAACTAAAAGTAGTTATCAGTTTGTTATGAAAGATTCAGTAGGACAAGTTCCTTTTACTGTACCCATTCATTACGATTTAAGCAAAGTGAATTCAGATAGTTTGTATGTTGATTTTAACTTTGAGCATCCTTACCTAGGAAAACAAATGGTTAAATTGCCTAAAGCCGATTCTACTATCAATTTCACCTATCAAATACCTGGGTTTTATTATATCAAATTAAAAAACGGACGGGATACCTTATGCAAAAGAAAAGTTTTGGTCGAATCAAAAAATTGGAACAGCTATTTTGTACCCGAATCTAAACTGGGAAAATTTTGGTTAGATACAGAAATACCACAATTGCAAAAATCAGATGGGAATTTATATTTTTCGCCTCAGTATTTATCAACTAAAGGTTTTAATACGACTAAAGTCTATTACTTGATGCATAGACTGTTTAAAGAATTTAAAATTGACGGTGATAATTTTGAATTGGAAACCCGTTTTAAAAGCGGAAAGTCTTTGGGCGGAATCACTTGTTATGATTTTATTATCAGGCTAGTTTGTCAAAGTAATACACATTATCTGAACTTAATGGAGGAGGGATGTTCGCAATTTGCATCCCTAAAGTTTGGCGACTTTCTTAAAGACGGTGCAACAGAAAATATGTCTAAATTTAAAATGACACTTGATACTTGGAATACTTTAAAAATTACAGTAAAAAATAAAAATGTTCTGATTTTTCTCAATGGAGAAATAATAGGCCAAGGAAATTACCAACAACCCACAGGAGCCATTGTAGGTATCGTAAATTTATCAAAAGGAAGTGGAAGGGTTGATTATATTAGAATCAAAGATTTAAAAACGGCTGTTAAATTTAGAGAAGATTTTGATTAGTAGTAGTTGAAAATAATTTGGGACCAATTAATATTTCGGATTTAATTGCAACTTAAAATTTGAATTTAATAATGGAAGTTTAAAAGGGGTAAAAGGCTCAGTCGTTAAGTGATTGAGCTTTTTTTTATATAGGGATTTATTGAAAACGAAACATTTTAGGCTGTTTGGTATAGGTGATAAAACAGTGTAAATACAGTGGTTTTTCGAAGAAAAACTCATATCTGATACAAATAAAAACATTTGTAAATACCTAAGGTGGGTATTTGAATTAGATTTGTTTCTATTTAAACAACATAAATTTATTTGAAGCAATTCAAGATGAAACAATCCTTTTTTTCTGTCTGTATAATGGCACTACTTTGTTGTTGGACTTCGGTTCAAGCACAAGATTTGAACTTTAACGATTCATGGAAATTTTTTAATGCCGAAGCCAAAGGTGCCGAGCAAGTCAATTTCAATGATTCTAAATGGCGCAATCTCAATTTGCCTCACGATTGGGCTATCGAAGGTCCTTTTGACGAAAAATACAATGCACGTTGTGGCGGTTTACCTTTTCACGGAACAGGCTGGTATCGTAAGGCATTCAAAATGGACAAAAACGCGAAAGGAAAAGTAGTGCGTATTGAGTTTGAAGGTGCCATGTATGATGCCTATGTTTGGGTCAACGGACAATTAGTTGGTAATCGTCCGAATGGATATATTGGGTTTGAATTTGATATCAGTACATTTTTAAAATACGATGGTTCAAATAATATCATTGCTGTCCGATTAAAACCTCAAGATTTGTCTTCTCGTTGGTATCCAGGGGCTGGGATTTACCGTTCGGTATGGTTGAAAATTGATGAGCCTATTCATGTGAAACAGTGGGGAACTTATATTACGACTCCCACGGTAACAAAAGAAAAAGCGACGATTCAAAATGAAACCACCGTTGAAAATAAAACCAATAAGGAAGTTCTCGTAAAGGTAAAACAAGAATATATTGATCCTGATGGAAAATCAGTAGCTACGGTTGATGAAGATTTGAAAATTGCTGCTAATTCCAAAGCGATTTCAGCTTTATACACTGTCATAAAAAATCCAAAGCGTTGGGATACCCAAACTCCTCATTTATACCATGCTGTCACCACGATTTCTGAAAACGGAAAAGTAGTAGATAGCTTTAAAACACGTTTTGGTTTGCGTTCTATTGCTTTTACAAAAGATGGTTTTTTCTTGAATAATGAAAAAGTTCGTTTCAATGGGGTGTGTTTGCATCATGACAACGGCGCTTTAGGTTCGGCGGTGTATAAGAGAGCCGATGAACGCAAATTGCAAATTATGAAGGAGATGGGAGTAAATGCTATTCGTACCAGTCATAATCCACCTTCAAGAGGGTTTTTGGATTTGTGTGATGAATTAGGTTTGTTAGTTTTGGATGAATCATTTGATGTTTGGAAAATGGCTAAAGTACCTAATGGTTATAATGTTTTCTTTGACCAATGGGCAGAAAGAGATATCAAAGATATGTTGTATAGAGACCGAAACCATCCATCGATTATCATGTGGAGTACAGGAAACGAAATTTTAGAACAAGGAGATAAAAAGAACGGTTGGAGAGTGGCTAAAATGCTTAATGATTATTGCAAAGAAGTAGATAGAACGCGACCAACCACTATGGGAATGAATAATTATTCGAATCCATATGACAACAATTTTGCGCAGCAAGTCGATATTGCTGGAGTAAATTACAAACCTAGTAACTATAAAGAAATTCGAACTAATTATCCAGAATTACCCTTTTATGGTTCTGAAACTTCCAGTTGCACCAGTAGCCGTGGCGTGTATCATTTGCCGATAGAAAAATACGATACACATCCTTCATTACATGTTACAAGTTATGATATAATAGGGCCATCTTGGGCTTATCCTCCTGATATTGAATTTCATTTTCAAGAACTGAATCCAAACGTTATGGGAGAGTTTATTTGGACAGGATTTGATTATTTAGGAGAACCAACACCTTACGGAGGGAAAGACAATTCGACTAATGGTTACTGGAACGGACATTGGCCTTCAAAAAGTTCCTATTTTGGAGCGGTTGATTTGTGTGGTTTCCCTAAAGACCGATTCTTTTTGTACCAAAGTCATTGGACTACGAAACCGATGATTCATCTTTTGCCACATTGGAATTGGAAAGAAATGGAAGGAAAAGAAATTCCAGTTTATTGTTATACGAATGTGGATGAAGCCGAATTATTTTTGAACGGAAAATCACTAGGGCGAAAAGTAAAAGGCAAAGATTTGACTGAAATTAAAGTTGATTTTATTCGGTACGAACCAAAAACCTTTCAATCCAAATACCGATTGTCATGGAATGTTCCTTATGAGCCCGGTACTTTAAAAGTAGTAGGGTATAAAAATGGTAAAGCTGTCAACGAAGAAGTCATCACAACAGCAGGAAAACCAGCTAAAATTAGCCTTTCTGTTGATAGAAATAAAATTGATGCTGACGGACAAGATTTGGCTTACATTACAGTGAAAATTCAAGATAAAGACGGGAATTTTTGTCCAATGGCTGATAATTTGGTGACTTTTGATGTAAAAGGAGAAGGTTCAATTATTGGTGTTGATAACGGAAACCAAATCAGTTTGGAATCTTTTCAAGGCAACCAAAGAAAAGCGTTTAATGGTATGTGTTTGGCGATTGTGAAATCATCTAAAAAAGCGGGTAAAATTAGCTTAACAGCTCATTCAAAATCATTAAAAAGTACACAAATCGTTGTGGAAACAAAGTAAATTATAGCTTTATTTTAAATCTTGCAACCAATATTTGTAGTAACGACTCTAAAATAATTGAAAGATATTCGAGAGTTTAATGTCGCAATTCTACTCTACAAATAAAGATTGGTAAATTGTATTAACATTAAAAAAATATGAAACAACTTTTTTTGAAATTCCATTTTTTTCTAATTTTTTCCTTATTGTTTTCTATTCAACATAAGGCCAGTAACACCATTGATTTTGATGCTCAATATGGTGTTGCTTCAGGGAACATTTTAGTAAAGAATATTACTGAAGCGATTCATCATGCAACTAAAGGAGATGTTATCTATTTTAAAAGTAAAACATACGATTTCGAAGGAAAATCATTTACAATTGATAAGGGGATTGTTTTATGTGGTATAGCCCCAAAAGTAAAACAGCCACATACCATTGGCGCTTATGAGGTAGTGACCGCTTTTAAAAATTTAAAAGCAGTCCGAATCACAACGGATGATATGGGGCTTGAAAACCTAAGACTGCAATCCGATGGAAGTTCCGCTTATGTGTTTACTCGTTTTGCGCATCCTAGCTATGGTACGGGAAAGAATCTGGGTTTTTATGTAAATAATCATATCAAAAATGTGGTTTATGATGGGGGAGGCTCACAGGTATATGCAGAAAATGGAGCGGAGGTCACTTTCGAGCAAGTCTCTTTTTTAAATTATTCTAATGGCGGTTTTAATACCAATAGAAAAGATCCTATTAGTACTTCTGCCAAAGCCGTTTTTAAAAAATGCACGTTTGTACCTAATAAAGATAAAGTGAATTATAATGTACGTGGCATATCTGCCGATGCTGGGAATGATGAATATGCTGAAATCTGGGACCAAAAAGGGATGGTGATTGATAGCTGTTTTTTTGACGGTCAAGGTGTCGCTTTTTCAAAATGCAAAAACGCTAGAATCACCAATAATCATTTTTTAGGATATCGAAAAGATGTAGATATGATTCATATTGAAGAATATTCAAATGCTATTTATGTGGCGAATAATACATTTGAGTTTATCAGTCCTTCAAGGTGTTTTTTTATTGATAGAGAAGGGCAACCTAGTTATGATATTTCAATTGTGAATAATATTTTTAAAGGAAAATATTTCTGGATTTTTTGGTCTAACGGACCTACTAATTTGAAGTTTGAAAACAATGATTTATCTCAGGCCAGTGCGAGTAATCCAAATGATAAAACCTTTGATTTTAATTATCAAAGAACAGGAGATGAACTTCCTTTTCCGTTGCCTATTGAACAGCTAACTATTCGAAACAACAAAGGTTTAGATAATCCAGAAGTAGGGATTCTCTCTTATACGATTCTTAAAGGAGATAATACCAATCTAATTGAAGGTTTTGCACCTGCTAAAATCCAGAAAAAACTAGTCGATGAAAAACCTAAATCGTTACTTAATACAGAGTTGGTTTATCAAATAAAAAATAAATACAGTGGTGAGTATCTCGTAGCACAAAAAAACGATTCAAAAGTTGTCTTGACTTCAAATACAAAAAACGATCAAAGTGATTTATGGAAAATTAGTTTTAAATATCCTTACTCCTATACTTTTTTGAATCTTAAAACAAAACAATACCTTGAAATAGAAAAAGGCTACACCTTGGGAGAGTTGACAAACCCTAATTTGAAACCCGTTTTTGTAGAACAAAAAAATGCATATTTGAATAAATCCTTAAAGCCACATTTTTATTTACACGAATTGGATGGTGAAAATAAACAGGCTTTTCAAATAGCGCCAGGAGGGAACGAAAGAAAAACTAGATTAGTTAAAAAAGACAATCAAGTAGGAATTGAAGTAGCTCTTGAAAAACTAAAATTTATACCCGCTACTAAGAATAGCGTATGGGAACTCGTTCCTGTATCGAATGGTTACAAAAAATAAGAAATAATACTTTTACAATGAAAAAAATAATTACAAAGATTGCTTTAGGAGGTATGCTCTTAATGGCAAGCAATCATAATGTAAATTCTCAATCTCAAAAACAAGGAGGCTTTCCATTTATTTTACCAAAAGAGAAACCCAAACGTGAAATGAGTGCCGCTATGGAACGTATTTATACAAAATATGCTGCACCCAGACCTGAAGACAATGAACTCTTTTCACAATTCAAGTACACCAAACTAAAAGGTTTTGATTACAATAATCATGACGGAACAATTTCTCGTCGTGACCCATCTAAAATTATTTTTACCAATGGTAAATACTATGTGTGGTACACCTATCGCCATACGCCTACACCACCACAAGGTGCTCAAAAAAGTAATGATACGATTCCCTCTGCCGACTGGGATTTAGCAGAAATATGGTATGCCACCAGCAAAGACGGTTTTACATGGGAAGAACAAGGTGTCGCTATTCCGCGTCCCCCAAAACCACAATTGGGTTGGAGATCCGTTACCACAGCTGATATTTTAGAGTGGAAAGGAAAATATTATATGTATTATCAAGGCTTTATGGAAGCAAGTGGAACTCGTGGTGACGATTGTCCAGTTCTAGTTTCTTATGCTGATTCTCCTGACGGTCCTTGGAAGCCTTACAATAAAATAGTTATCCCAAATGGTGCCAAGGGTGAATGGGATCAATTTTCCATCCACGACCCCTATCCATTGGTTTACAACGGCAAAATTTATTTGTATTACAAATCCGATTTTGATGAAAAACCAAATCTAGTTCGAATGCAAGGACTAGCAACAGCTGATAATCCTTTGGGCCCTTTTACAAAAAATAAATTAAATCCTGTAATCACATCGGGACACGAAACCTCTCTTTTTCCTTTTAAAACAGGAATCGCTGCTTTAGTTTATAAAGACGGAAACGAACACAATACAATTCAGTATGCCAAAGACGGCGTTAATTTTGAAATTGCATCCATTACGGAATTGATGCCGTATGCAGCAGCTCCTTATATCGCTGATGCATTTACAGATACCAAAGATGGTCGAGGAATCACTTGGGGATTGGCTCATTTTATCAATGTTTCTGGCTATGATAAATTCAATTCGATGTTGGTACGTTTTGATTGCGACCTAAGTCAAGACCTTCATGATCCCGAAATGAAGGAACATCGCGTGCTTCATACTCCTGAAGAATATTTTAGACAAGGTTTGAGTAAAAAACAACTTGAACGCCTTAAGAAAGGGAATTAATTAAAAGGAATTTAGGAAAAACCTCTTGTGTAGTGTATCGCGACACAAGAGGTTTTTTATGATACGTTGAAGTTTTTTATCTGATAAAACTTTTTTTAATTTTATCTAAACCAACGCCTAAAGTTTCCTGTGCAATCGCATCCAGTAAAGATTCTTCTCCTTTAAAATGGAAGGTAGTTTGGATGTGTTGCATGGTTTCGTTAGGTTTTAAAGCCGCAGCAGGAGACGAAGATTCTAATTCATAAAAAGGTCCTAAAGGTGGTGCTCCTGGTTCTGGCGAACCATCATTATAAGCATTAATGACATCACCAGCATAGGGTTCTTCTTGGTATTCCCAAGCCGAATTAACATAGCCATTTGGTGCTTCTTGTATGTTGTACGTCAATAAAGTCAAAACTTTTCCTTGAGCGTCATAACTACCCGCAATTCCTTTGGAACGTTTTGGATTGATTCCTATTTTAGCGCGGTGGGTTCCGTCTCCTTTTAGAAACAAAACATCTTCTTCGACTTTTAAATAATTAGCAGGTACTTTTCCGAAATAAGTATCATTTACTTTTAGTCCAAAATCAGCCTCATTACCTTCTTTAAACGGGATGACAACTGTTGTGTCAGGGGATGGTTTGTACATGCCTAACATCCAAATCGAAGGCAAACCTGTTTCGGCTACCCAAGGGGTATTTCCAATATTAGTAATTTGATTGTCGGTTTGATAGGCTACAAATTCTACTTTTTTGTCGATAGTAGAATTGATAATCGATTCGATTTCTGTTTTTTCTAAAATGCTAATGCCTCTGCTGATGCCCATTTGGAAAACCGTTCCACTTTTATTAGTTAATTGGCAACTGTGTTTAAATTGCGCACTGGTTTCTGTTTTTGAGATTAGTTCAAAAGCATCGGTATCAATAACGGCTGGAGTCTTCCAGTTTGAAAATTCAAAAGTATCTTCGGGTTTAAAAAAGATGGAATATTGTCCTCCTTCTGGCCCGAGCCAAAATCGCTCTTCACCACCGAAAATATAAATCTGAGATTCAATTTTTCCTTTTTTCTCTTCTTCTGTCAAAAAGCCTTTTTCAATCACTTTTCGGTTAATCCACCCAAAACTAGTTCCATTATCATAATCAGTTGTACTGGTCATCAAACGGGCTTGGTATTTAGGGGCAATGGCTACAGCACTATTTCCTTGTTTTAAAACGATAACATCTGTATACTCGTTAAGAAAGTTGAGGTCATTAAGAAAATCGCCTTCTTTTTTAATTGACTTTTCCATGGAATATTGAGTTATTTTTATATTAATTTAAAGGTGGTTTTAAAATTTTAGCCACAGATTAAAAGAATTTACACAGATTAATCCTTTCAATCTTTTAATTCTATCTAATTCTTTTAAAAATCTGCGGAAATCTGCGTGAAAAAATATTGCACGCAGATTTAGCAGATTTTTGCTGATAATAATTTAGATTTTAATCTAAATTAAAGTTAGCACCTCTTTGTGAAAGTTCGAAAAATTTCTTGCAATTTTAGGCTTGTTTTTATTTCTTAGGACTAGAAAATGTTATCGGATTCCACTCAGGGATTCCTTTTTCAGCTAATTGTTTGTTATAACGAACATGCAATGGGTGTTCTTTAATCTTAGAACGGTTTTCATTAACCATCAACGGTATAGATTCGTCCCACCAATTGCTGTAAGGTGTTTTAAATGTAGCGACAACCTCAGGATGTAATTTAAATAGGTTTTTTGTTTCACCTGGATCGTTCTCGATATCGTATAATTCGTCATTGTTTACAAATCTCCATTTTTGATTTCGAACAGCAAATTTATCGTATTTAGCTTCGTCAATTTTACCTGAATCCCAACGACCACAGTGGGTAAAAAGCAATCGGTCATCCCATTTTGTTTTAGGGTTTTCTAATAAAGGTAGTAATGAGCGTCCTTCAAGCGGTTGCATTTTTTTAGGCAACTGCGCACCAGTTAAGTCCACAAAGGTTTGGTAAATATCAATTTGTGCTGTTAGTTGATTAATATCTACACCTTCTGATAGCTTTCCTTTCCAATACCAAAAGAAAGGGACGTGATTTCCGCCTTCATAAGGAGAATTTTTACCTCCTTTTAGACCGGCATTGTAGTGACTCACTTTTTTACCATTTAACGTACCTGATAGGTGCGTTGCTCCGTTATCCGTGGTAAAAATCACCAAGGTATTGTCAAGGGCTTTCCATTCGATTAATTTTTGCATCAATACCCCAAAATTATCATCGATATTTTCAATCATGCCGTACCTACCAGCCGTACTTTCATCATAACCTAATTCTAAAAAGCGTTTTTTATAAGCTTCTGGTGCCACCAATGGTGCATGCGGAGCATTTAAAGCTATATAGGTGAAATAGGATTTCTTAGCATCAATTTGTTTTTTAGTCCATTCCAGTGCTGCATTGAAGAAAACATCGGTACAAAAACCTTTGGTTTGTACAATGGTTTGGTTGTGTAATAAAACATTGTCAAAATACACATTATCTTTATTAGGAGGGAAATCACCTAAAGTTACTTGCCCAATACCGCCAGAGCCGTGTATTAAAACTTCGTCAAATCCACGGTTTTGAGGAAGGTATTCGTCTGCATCTCCTAAATGCCATTTTCCAAAGATTCCTGTTTTGTATTTTGCTGATTGCAAGGCTTGAGGCAATGTAAAAATATCCAAAGCCATTCTCTCCCGTTCTAAAATAGTATGTGTCACACCTACTCTAAATTCATGGCGTCCGCTCATGATGGCAGCACGTGTTGGCGCACAGGTAGGACTTACATGGTATTCAGTAAATCGGGTGGATTTAGTGTAGAATTTATCTATGTTAGGGGTATTAACAACTTTGTTTCCCATACAAGATAAGTCGCCCATTCCTTGGTCATCGGTCATTACAAAAATAATGTTAGGACGACTGTTGGTTAGTTTTTTGATTTGTGCCTGATTAGTATTGGTAAAAATAATGCTAAGTAAAAAAAGCAGTTTTAAATTGTATTTCATTTTTAGTTTTTGAATAGTTTGTGTTAGGAATTATATATTCCAAAAGTATTTAACTATACGTCAATATGTATTCCTCAAATCGCTCATAATGTTGCTCAAAACCTTCAAAACTTTTTTATGTAAAGTTTTTAACAACTTTTTGTATTGATAAGGATAGTAATATATAATATGTATGGTGTTTTTCTTGTAAAAAATTGACTTTGATAAAGATTATCTATTTTTAGAAAATGATTCAATATTATTATAGATATGTGATAACGATATTAAGATTTTAATAAATGCATAATTTACTGAAAATGTATATCATAATTTTTACAACGTTCTGATAGTAGAATAATTTTATTTTAACTGTATAATTTAAGTAACTAGATTGATTGCGGGAGTATTTAAGTAGAATAGGTTTATTTAGAAATCTTATTAAAATATTTTTTTTATAACATAATTAATTATGTAAGTTTGGTCTGCCTTTCACACAAAATTACTTCACTTTTAATAGGTTTTATAATAGTTTACTCTTAGGTTGTAATTTATTTATATAATTTTGAATATGAAATCAAAACTAATTTATCTATTCCTTTTTTTTGTTATAAGTCTTTGTGATGCTCAAGAAAAAAACTTCTTTCAGAGTAATCAACGTGTAGAGTCATTTAATAGTATTCAGGGCTTTTATCAAAACACTATTAGCAGTATTGTTTCGGATTCTAAAGGATATTTATGGATAGCCACTCCCAATGGTTTGGTTAAGTATGATGGATATTCATTTGATTATTATTACCATAATCATAAAGATAAAGCATCTTTACCCAATAATTACGTTTCACATCTTTTAAATGATTCTAGTGGACGATTATGGATAGGTACAAAAGAAGGGTTATGTGTGTATTTGACAGATAAAGAGCACTTTGTGTTTGTAAAAAACACAATAAAAAAAGAAACTTTTATAAAAGAAGATCGTCAAAAACGCATTTGGGTTGGTAATGACTCTGGTCTTACTATTTACGATTCAGGTTCAGATAATTTAGAGGATATTGATAAACTGGCTGAAATTAATTTAGGTATAGTATTCAAAGGAAGTCCAATTGCAGACATAGAATTTCTTTCAAGCACAGAATTATTAGTAGCGACTGCATTTAAAATTTATAAAGTAACTTTTAATGATAAAGCAAATTATTCAGTTAAGGTTTCAGAATTAAAATTTGATCTAGATAGTTCTAAAATAAAAAAAATTAAAAAGGCAGGTAATTCTATATGGATAGGGACTACTGCAGGATTATATCAAACTTTTTATGAAAATAATAAGTTAATAACTTTAGCAAAATACTTAGATACTAACCAGGAAAATGGGAACAGAAAATGCGAAATCATATCGTTATATTTCGATAAAGATAAAAATTTATGGATAGGAACTAAACAAAACGGAGTTTTTAAATACGATACTAAAAAAGAGATTTTTGCTGCTTTTAGATACGACTCTAAATATAAAAATGGGTTAACCAGTAACAGGGTAAATTGTTTTTATGAAGATGCTTTTGGAGTAATTTGGATTGGGACAGCACAAGGGGGGCTAAATAAATTTGATAAAAATCAAAAACCCTTTCAAAATTTTGCACATAATCCCTATGATAATCAATCGCTATCAAGCAATTTGATTACTGATATTACAGAAGATAACAAAGGAAGGATTTGGTTTTCGTTCTTTGAAAGTAGTATTTGTAGAACACAAGAAAAGCTAAACCTTAATTCGGGCAATCAAATACGTTTTGATAGACTTCAAAATGAGTTGAGTAAACTAAAAAACCAATGGGTTTTACGTCTTTTTCAAGATTTGAAGGGGTATTGGTGGATTAGTACTAATGAAGGACTTTATTTATTTGACGAAGCGTCAAATAAATTAGTTCCTGTACGCCTAACAGTGAATGGGAAAACGGTTGATAATGTGTTTAACAGAGTGATTCAACAAATTGATTCCAATCAAATCATATTAGGAGGAGCACATGTTTTATTGTTAAATAATCCTTGGGCTGCTATTTTAAACAATTTACCAGTTGAAGTTAATGGTAGTTTATATAATTTAATCAAAGACAGTCAGATTAATGATTTTGTAAAGGATAGTTTAGGGAATTATTGGTTTGCTACTACTAATGGACTTTTTAGAATCATAAACAGAAAAGGACAGTGGATAATGAAAAATCATCTCACCACTAGTTCAAAAAACAATCAATTGAAATTAAGTCACAATCATATTTTTTCAATTCATGTAAGTCCTAATAAAAAAGTATGGTTAGGAACTTTTGGGGGAGGGCTAATGAAAATTGATTTAAATTCTTTTGGTGAACCTCAAGTTTTAAAAAGTTATCATAGAGAAGATGGACTTCGAGATGAGGCGGTATACGGTATCTTAGAAGATAGTCAAGGACAGTTGTGGTTGAGTACGGATATGGGAATTTGCTGTTTTAACCCTGCTAAAGAAACGTTTAATTTTTATGATGTTAACAATGGAATCTTAAGTAATAATTTTAGACAGTCGGCTTTTCTAAAAACTAAAAACGGAACCATACTTATGGGAGGAGTTGATGGTTTAACCATTTTTGACCCAAAACAAATAAAAAAGAATGGTTTTGCTCCCAAAGTGCTGATATCTAGGTTAAAAATAAATAACCAGCCCGTTGTTGCAGGAAAAAAAATTGATAATGATGTCATTCTTGAACAGTCCATTTCAGATACCAAAAAGCTAGTAATTGGACATAATAATAGGAATATATCATTAGATATTATAGTACAGCATAGCGCAACTCCCAATAAAAATAGAATCGCTTATAAGTTAGAAGGTGTCAATAAAGATTGGATTGAAGTTGATGGAGGGAAAACAACAGCGACCTATACTAATTTAAGTCCAGGAACGTATAAGTTTCTATATAAAGGAACAAATGGTGATGGTGTTTGGACTGCCAATATTGAAGATTTTACAATAAAGGTTTTAGCTCCTTGGTATTTAAGATGGTGGAGCGTAACCCTCTGGTTATTATTAATCGGATGTGCAATATATGCCGTTTTTAAATATTTAGTGCAATTAGAAAAATTAAATCAAGAGCTTAAGTTTGAACAATTAGATAAATCAAGAGTTCAGGAAATGAATCAAGCCAGATTGCGATTTTTTACTAATATATCTCATGATTTTAAAACTCCGCTTTCATTGATTATTGGACCACTAGAAAAAATTGCGGAGAAAAATGAATCATTAGAGAATCAAAAGTATTTTTCTATAATTAATAATAATATTTCTAGACTTCAACGATTAATAGATCAATTGATTTCTTATCGAAAAGCAGAGACTGGAAACCTTGAATTAAATTATTCAAAAACAACATTAGGTGATTTTATTTATCCTTTAATTGAATCTTTTGAAGAGTATGGGCAAAAAACACTTCTTAATTTTTACTATAAAGTTGATGAACCCAACAAAGTTATTTCTTTAGATATTGATAAAACAGAGAGAATCATTCTGAATTTATTTTCAAATGCGGTTAAATATTCTGATTCCAATAGAGAAGTAAGTATTGAAGCTGGATTTATAAAGAATCAAGCGAGTGCTGAAGAATCTCTTTTTATCCAAGTGACCAATACTAGTTTAGGTATTCCACCAGACAAAATCGAAAAAATATTCGACCGTTTTTACCGTGGTGTTGATGAAAAAAATGATTGGAATGGAACAGGAATTGGTTTGGCGCTTTGTAAATCCTTGACTGATTTGATGGAAGGAACCATAACGGTGACCAGTGATCCTGATAAAAAAACCGTTTTTAGAATCACCCTACCAATCACGGATAAAGGGGAGTATGTTAGAGAGGATGACATGAATAAGTATCTTAAAATTGCTACTGATTGGTTGCCTATCGAGTTAGATGAGATTCCAGATCATCAAAATCAGTTATTAGATAAATCACGCCCTACAATATTAGTAGTTGATGACGAACAAGATATTCGCTCGTTTTTGTTTGAAGCCTTTAAAAACGATTATAATGTGGTGCTGGCTGTTGATGGTGAAGATGGATTGAAAAAATTAAATGAAAATCCTCCTCATTTAGTAATCAGTGATGTTATGATGCCTAAATTAAATGGATATGAATTATGCGAAGAAATTAAATCCAATTTAGAATTTTGTCATATTCCGATTATTTTATTGACTGCTATTGGTGATGATGTCAAAAAAATTGAAGGCCTAGAATTGGGTGCTGATGATTATATTGTAAAACCTTTTTCAATCAAGTATCTTGAGGTTAGAGTAAAAAAATTATTAGAAAATAAACAACGAGTTTTAGAATATTATTCCAGAAATAGTTTCTTACCAAAAGAATCTTTAATAAGCTCGGTTAAAGACCAACATTTTTTGGAAAAAATAAATATAGCGATAGAAAAAAACATGTCCAATTCTGCATTTGGAGTCGAAGAATTAGCGGCAGAGATTTGTATGAGTACGTCTCATTTTTATAGAAAATTAAAAGAACTCACAGGACAAGCTCCCAATGTCTATCTTAGAAATTTCCGTATTCAAAAGGCTGCGGAATTATTATCAGAAAACAAAAAATTAACAGCAGCTGAAATAATGTACGAAATAGGGATTGAATCAAAGTCTTATTTCTCTTCGGCATTCAAAAAAATTCACGGTGTTTCTCCTTCAGAGTTCATAAAAAAATAATGAACGATTTGAGCAAAAGGCTCACAAAATCCCTTTAAAATAAGAGAATCTTGTTTCTCTAATCAATCTGATTGAATTCAGCAATAAAAAAGCATGACGTGAGCATGCTTTTTTGTTTGTTGTGGTTGCATATTTGTATATGTTCTGGTTTTGAGTTTCAATACATTAAAATAAAAGCTTTGGGTGAATTTATTTCGCCTGAAACTAAAGTATACAGATTTGGCTACCGTAGCGGGTTATGTTGATGATTGTGGTTGGAAAGTGTACCAATATGATGCACCTTGGGAGCAATTGGCGAAAGCCATCAAAGCGGGAAATCCACACGCTCCTATTGGCTTTAGCCAAAATATATTTCCAAATTTAACCCCTTTTAGTGACCTTGTAGTATCAGATGGATCAGGTAGAATACCAGAAATCCAACCTGATTTTTTGTTTGAAAAAGGCGGACAATTAGAAGGACAACATCCTGTCAGCTGGTTTTATATGGACGGCTGGTCAAGTAGAACAGGAAATGGCGTTTTTACAGCCAAACCAAAATTTTCGGCTGAACAATATATCGAGATTTTTAAAAATGCAGCCAAAGCCAAAATGCTAATAACCATCAATTTAGCCATGACTCCAGATGTAACAACGGAACATCCTTTTTTTAATCCTGAGTGCATTGAAATCATGAAAAAGGTACGCAAAGTGATAAAAGGATATTAAAATGGAAAACACCCATAACAATAACAAAAATGAAAAAAAAAAAAGTTCTGATAACGCTATTATTCTGTGTGATTTTCACAGGATTTAACGCTGCTGTTTCACAAACATTATATAAAAATAGTGATGGAAGTACATTTGTGGCCAAAGATTTTTATCCAAAATTTAGTTGGGAAACAACGCCGCAGTATTTTATGTTTCAAGATTTGAGGCGTTTGCTAACACCTGACGAAGTTGCATTTATTGCACCTCGCACTGATTTTATTTGTATCGAAAAATCACATGCAAAAGGACAATTAGGAGCTGCTGAATTAGGGGCTAAAGCAGAAGCTAAAGCGTTTAAAAAAGCAAATCCGAATATTAAAGTGCTGTTTTATTTTAACGCTGCCTATGCTTGGACCTATACATCGTACACCAAAGATTTTTCTGAGAAAGGCTTAAGTAAACACCCTGAACTAAAAAAGTTTTTGATTACTAATGCAAAAACAGGAAAGTTAGCAGAACACTTTGGCGCTTATTGTTATGATTTATTAAATCCTGAATTCCGTGACTGGTGGGTGGAAACGGTTGCCAAAGGAGTAAGAGAATCAGGTTGTGATGGGGTCTTTATCGATCAAATGCATGGAAATAGTAAGTTTCGTCGAAATGACAAACCCGAAATTGAAATTGCGATGGGGCAAATGATGAAAGCACTTAAAGAGAAGTTAGGCGCAGAAAAAATACTATTGGGCAATAACGCTAATAATGAAGACGCGAGATTTGTGTATCCTGATTGTGATGCTGTAATGTTTGAAAACTATTCAGAGACTCGATTTACTAAAGAAAGTTTGCTTAAGGAGTGGGGAGATATGCTAAAAAATGCGAAAGAAGGAAAAATATCCGTTTTCCGTTTGGGTGTTGATGGAGCAGGAAGAGGGAACATCAAACCGAATATGCCTGAGCTGTCCAAAGAAAAGTTAGAGTTTGCCCAGGCCTGTTATTTAATTGGAGCAGAACCGTATTCGTATTTTATGTACAGTTGGGGATGGAAATTGAATACAGGGCCTTTGGTAGATTATCCTGACTTGCAAAAGCCTTTGGGAGCGCCAAAAGGAGCCTATAAAAGAATTAAACCTGATGCTTGGGAGTTTACTCGTGAATTTGAACATGCTAGTGTTTGGGTAAATACAGAAACAAGAGAAGCTAAAATTTCATGGAAATAATAATAAACTAACTTAAAAGTAAAATATATACAATGATTATAAAATACAGACTTATTTCTTTTGTGCATCACTTGCTAATGGTGATGATTTTTAATGCCACTTTTTTTGTCGTTGCTCAAGATGTAACGAACACTGATAGAGCAACAAAAACCTTACGTCTTTGGTACGACAAACCTACACCAGATAATGATAAAGGCTGGGTAAATCGTTCAATCCCAATGGGAAATGGTTATATGGGAGTTAATATTTTTGGAGGTATCACCACCGAACGAATCCAAATTACAGAGAATAGTCTATACGACTGGGGAGAAGATAATGGACTTAAACGTAGAGGTCTGAACAATTTTGCGGAGGTTTATATCGATTTCAATCATAAGAACACCAAAGCATACAAACAAGAACTAAACCTAAATAAAGGTGTTTCGTATGTGGAATATGAGGAAGAGGGTGTGAAATATTCAAGAGAATACTTTACCAGTTATCCCGATAAAGTAATGGCGATTCGTTTAAGTGCATCTAAAAAAGGAAAAGTATCGTTTACACTTCGCCCTAAGATTCCTTTTTTAGGAGTTGGAAAATCAGGCACTGTTTCGGCTAAGGGAGATATCATTACGCTTTCAGGAATGATGAATTATTACAAGATAAAGTTTGAAGGGCAATTCAAAGTCATTCCGCAAGGAGGTACTATGAAAGCAACAAATAGCGGAACGATTACGGTTGCTGATGCAAACAGTGCTGTCATTTTGATAGCCATTGGAACTAATTATAAGCTCGATTCTCAAGTTTTTTTGACCGAAGATCCCGCTAAAAAGTTAGCCGGTTTTCCTGATCCTCATGATAAGGTATCAAATTATTTAAAAGTGGCTTCGGTTAAGCCGTATGAGAAATTGTTGGCCAATCATTTGGCTGATTATACGAAGCTTTATAACCGTGTAAATTTTGACCTGGGTGCAGCTGAACCTACAATGCCTACCAATGATTTGGTTGATGGGTATCCTACAGGTAAATCAAGTAAATATCTGGAAGAACTTGCGTTTCAGTATGGACGTTATATGCTTATTTGCTCTTCCAGAAAAGGGACGCTTCCACCACATTTACAAGGGATTTGGAATGTATATGAGAAAGCTCCTTGGTCGTCTCAATATTTGCACGATACCAATGTACAAATGGCTTATGCACCTGTCTTCTCGGCTAATTTGCCAGAGTTATTTGAGTCGTATGTCGATTATTTTAAAACCTTTGAACCTAGACAACGTTTGTACGCCACGGAATACATTAAGCAATATAACAAAACACAACTAGATTCTAAAGGAGATAATGGTTGGTCAGGACCATTCTGGAGCAGTCCTTACACGGTTCCTGGCAAATCGCCAGTTGCTGGTTTTGGTACTGGTTCTTGGATTGGACTGCTATTTTGGGATTATTACGATTTCACTCGTAATGAGTCGTTGTTAGCAGATAAGGTATATCCAGTACTTTATGAGCAGGCTAATTTTGTGTCTCGATTCGTAACAAATACCAATGGCGTGTTATTAGCCAATCCTTCTTCAAGTCCAGAACAAAAAATCCGAAACACGGTGGGTACTACTTTTGACCAACAGATGTTTTATGAGAATCATCATAATACGGTAAAGGCAGCTGAAATATTAAAGAGATCCGATAGCAGATTAGCAACCTATAAAAAACAATTACCGCTTTTAGATCCTATTCAGATTGGAAAATCAGGACAGATTAAAGAATTCCGACAAGAGAATTATTTTGACGACATGGGGGATCCCAACCACCGTCATGCTTCTATGTTGTTAGGCTTATATCCAGGGCAATTGATAAATGACAATACACCAGCTTGGCTCGATGCTGCCAAAGTGAGTTTGTTAAAACGAGATCATAAAACCAATATTGGATGGGCGCGTGCGGAGCGCATTGCCATGTGGGCACGAGTACACGATGGAGAAGAGGCTTATTCCTTCTACAAAGAATTATTGGGAGAAAACTACATGCACAACTTGTTCAACGATCATCGTGGCGACCCGTTGTTCCAAGCGGATGCGAATTATGGTGCCACCGCAGGTGTAGCTGAGATGCTTTTACAAAGTCAAGACTATGTAGTAGCACCATTATCCGCTATGCCAAAAGAGTGGGCAGAAGGAAGCTATAGCGGACTCTTGGCACGTGGTAATTTTGAAGTTTCGGCAAAGTGGTCCAAGGGGCAGGCTGATTCGTTTGAAGTATTGTCTAAATCAGGAGGAACTTTAGCATTTAGGTACCCCAATGTTGCTAATGCGATAATTAAAACAGCCGAAGGTAAGAAAGTTGATTTTAAAGCTAAGGATAGTGACCATATCAGTATCAAAACCGTAGCTGGGCAAACGTATGTAATTAATGCCATTCCTGAATATGTTCCTGTGATGGCACCCTCAAAATTAAAAATGGAAAGTAATTTGGCAGAAAATCAAATTCAGCTTTCTTGGAGCGAAAGTAAAGATGCCGTTGCTTACAATGTTTATCGTGCCGTGGGTAACGCAGCAGACTATGAACAACTAGCTTCAAAAGTGAAAGAGACTAGTTTTGTTTACAAAGCTTCCGATTTAAAACAAACGAGTCAAATGACATTCAAGGTCACAGCAGTACGTTCCGATGGAAGAGAGAGTAAAGAGGGAGCTACCACAATTTGGTTGTTGCCGTAAATAGGAGACTAACATTAACTAAACATACGACTCGGATAAAGTATTTTAATTGAGTTTATTACAAAACTAATAACATAAATCAAATCATTTTATTTTCATGAAAAAAACTTTTAAATGTTTATTATTCCTTTTCGGAACTCTAATTGCAACGGCTCAAACACAGGAAATTTATGTTAGCACGAAGGGTTCAGATTCTAATATAGGAAGTAAAAATAAGCCTTTGGCATCATTTGCAGCCGCTCAAAACAAAGCACGCACTTATGCTGGTAAGGAAACCGTTATGGTTTATTTTGCTGATGGCGCCTATTATCTCCCAGAAACGGTTGTTTTTACTTCAAAGGATAATGGCTCTAAAGCGCACCCCATTACCTATCGGGCCCAAAATGAAGGTAAAGCGATTTTGAGCGGTGGTACCAAGCTTAAGCTCAGTTGGAAAGCCTATCGCGACGGAATTTTTCAGGCGCAAACGCCAAAGGGAGTGATTATTGACCAAGTATTTATTGATGGATTAAACCAACGGATGGCTCGTTATCCTAACTATGATGCTAGTAAAAAAACAGATGCTTATCAAGGCTACGCAGCTAATGCTTTTTCTAAAGAGAGAGCTGCTGGTTGGAAAAATCCTAAAGGAGGGTACATCCATGCGATGCATTCCAAACGTTGGGGAGGATATCATTATAGAATTACAGGAAAAGATGCCAAAGGAGAAGTCCTTTATGAAGGGGGTTGGCAAAACAATCGCCAGTTAGGCATGCATCCAGAATTTCGTATGGTTGAAAATATTTTTGAAGAATTAGATGCAGAAGGAGAGTGGTTTCATGATGAAAAGACACAAACCTTATACTACAAGCCTGAAAAAAATACCGATTTAAATACTGCTCAAGTTGAAGTAGTGCGATTAAAACAACTGATAGATTTTCAAGGTTCCATAGCGAATCCTGTAAAGCATATTGGATTACAAGGTTTTGTTATAAAACATGCCGCCAGAACTTTTATGGAGACTAAGGAACCAATGGTGCGTTCGGATTGGGCTATTTTTAGAGGCGGGGCATTTATGTTGACAGGTACCGAAGATATCCACATTGTAGATTGTGAATTCGATCAAGTAGGTGGAAACGCCATTTTTGTGAATAAGTATAATCGTCGAACCTTGATAAAAGGGAATCACATTCACCATTCAGGAGCCAGTGGTGTGTGTTTTGTAGGGGATCCCAATGCTTTGCGTAATCCTTTGTTTGAATATGGAGAAACCAATGATGTTTCAAAAATTGATACCACTCCTGGACCTAAAACGGAAAATTATCCCGCTTTGGGAGTTGTAGAAGACTGTTTGATTCATGATATTGGAACGGTGGAACGCCAACCAGCGGGTGTTCAAATTGAAATGGCTATGGAAATTACCGTTAGAGATTGTTCGATTTACGACTGTGCTCGTTCCGGAATTAATGTTGGTGATGGTGCTTTTGGAGGCCATTTAATAGAGCGTTGTGATGTGTTTAATACCGTATTAGAAACACACGACCATGGTTCTTTTAATTCTTGGGGACGCGACAGATATTGGCGTCTTAAAAATTTTGACATCAATAAATATCCAAAATTACCTTTTGCTGATGCTATCAAAACAACGGTAATTCGTAATAGTCGTTGGCGTTGTGACCATGGTTGGGATATTGATTTAGATGATGGCTCGACGAACTATGATATTTATAATAATTTAATGTTATCAGGAGGTTTAAAACTCCGTGAGGGCTATCGAAGACGTGCTTGGAATAATATCACAGTAAACAATACTTTTCATCCGCATGTTTGGTATAACCAAAGTGAAGATGAGGTGTTTTCAAATATTTTTATGTTTAAATATCAAGGTGTCAATGTTCCTAAGCAAAATATTACTGGGAAGCGAGTGGATAGTAATTTATTATTTGATGCCGAGTTAACACAATTATTCGGTTGGGACGAACATTCCATCGTAGCCGATCCTCAGTTTATCGATCCAGCTAATGGAGATTTTAGGGTAAAAGAAGGATCTCCAGCATTTAAAATAGGTTTTAAAAACTTTCCAATGGATCAATTTGGAGTAAAAAAAGCCAGTCTTAAAAAGATAGCAAAAACACCTATTATACCTGCCTTAGGTGTCTCAGAGGAATTGAAGAAAAAGAATAAGTCGAAAAAAAAGGTAGAAGAGAAAACATGGATGGGAGCTAGTATCAGTAGCTTGTCAGGGATGGAATTTTCAGCTTATGGAGTGGCCAAAGAAGATGGTGGAGTGGCATTAAAAAAAGTACCTAAAAATTCCCAAGCAGCCCAAATAGGTTTTATGGAAGAAGATCTTATTTTGAGTGTAAACGGAAGAAAAGTGGCAAATGAAAACCAATTCATAAAGCTGATGAACGGAATAAAATCGGGTTTGGTTAAGTTTAAAGTAGTTCGGGAACAGAAAGAAATGGAAATTAAAATGACTTTATAAAATAACGCAATTAATCATTGCTAAGGGCAATAAAAATAAAATAAACAAATGAAAATAAGTTTATTAACAATTAGTATTCTTGTTTCTTTTTTAAGCTTTTCAGAAGTCATTTCTCAAACGTTTAATAAGAAAACCGATTTGTTACTGGCCAATTTTGACCTTAAACCAGATGAAGATGACGTGATGGCTACTGCTGCTCTGGCGTGCATGCTAAAACATCCTGATTTTGCCAAAGTCAATTATTTTGCAGTAATAGGTGCTTATGGAGATCAAAAACATACTTTTATTACCGCTGGTATTCCTGACTATTACAACCATATATTTGGAAAAGAAAATGTCAATTGGACAAATGCTGATGCCAATTGGAAGGAATCAGTTAATCGAGCTAAAACTAAAGTTCTTAAGGTTTTGAAATCAGGAGGCAAAGTATTTGTGCAAGAAGCGGGACAATCGAACTTTACGTATGATGTATTACAAGCTGTAATAATAGAAAGTATGGCTTTAGCGACTATTCAGAAGAATGTAATTATCGTCCAACACAGTGTTTACAATGAAAAGAACACGACTCCAACTAAATTAGCATGGTTAAAATCGAATACGGTTTATGTCAAAATAGATGATGGAAATACGGCTGATAATAGTACTCCAGGCTATCGTACGGAGGATTCCCAATGGCTAGAACTCGCAAAATCAGAAAAGAACCCAAATGCAGCAACCCGAAAAATATGGACTTTGGCGGATGAAGTTTGTGAGGAATGGGAAGGTTCTTGGACAAACAAATGGATCGCTGCGGGCGGTATCGACTTTTCGGATTGTGTCGAAAACTGGTATATATTCAAGCTGGATAATGAAGCAAATGACATTCCTTCCTTTTGGAATAAATATGTTACGAATAATAATAAGTAAAATAAAAAGAAGAAAAAATGAAGATAAAGCTGTTTTTAACCATTTTAATTGTAGCACCATTCCTCCTTATTAAAGCCCAACCTAGACGCTCGAATCCTATTGTAAGTCATATGTTTACGGCTGATCCATCGGCACATGTGTGGCAGGATGGTCGATTGTATGTCTATCCTTCTACGGATAATGCGCCCGCGAGTGGCTATAAAACCATGGACGGTTATCATGTTTTTTCTACGGATGATATGATTACGTGGAAAGATCATGGTGAAATTTTGCATTCCAGCCAAGTAGAGTGGGGGCGTGAAGGAGGTGGTTTTATGTGGGCACCTGATTGTGCCTATAGAAACGGTCTGTACTATTTCTTTTTTCCACACAAAAATAAGGACGAAGTATGGGAAATTGGAGTTGCTACCAGTAAAAATCCTGCGTCGGACTTTAAAGTTCAAGGCTATATCAAAGGAGGAAATGCTTTTTGTGACCCTTGTGTTTTTATAGATGAGAATGGTCAAGCGTATTTATATGCGGTCAAGGATGCTAAAACCTATGCTGCCAAACTCAAAGATAATTTGATGGAAGTAGATGGCAAAATGACATTGCAAACGGGTCTTGAAGGTCTTCGAGAAGGACCGTTTGTTTTTAAACGTAAAGGGAAATATTACTTAATGTATCCAGATGATTTTCCGAAGTTTAATAAAATGCGTTACGCTATGAGTGATAATCCACTGGGACCTTGGGAACCAAAGGGCGTGTTTTTAGGAAGCACTGATGTAATTACGACTCATGGTTCAATTGTGGAGTACAAAGGTCAATGGTATTTGTTTTATCATAACGGAAATCTATCTGGAGGGATAGGGCCTAATCGTTCCATTTGTTTTGATCCTGTTTATTTTAATGAAGATGGTAGCATCCAAATGATCAAGCAAACTTTAGGAGTTACATTACCTACCTTTCATAAAGACATCAATTTTAATGAGATGATGGGAACTTTGGATGCAGGGAATTATAAAGAGGCCGATTTAAAAAAGCAGGGAATTGTACCAAATGAAATAGCTTCTGTTTAAATTCCAGAAGGGTATTATGTCGAATGTTTTGAAAAAGATAATTTTAAAGGGAAATCTTGGTCATTTAACGAAGACCGTATCGATCTGAAGGCCATTGGATGCAATACTGCAATTCATTCGATGAAAATTACGAAAATAGCAGTAACCAATTTGGTTAAAAATCCTTCTTTTGAATTAGCGACGCAAAAGCAATTGAAGTTTTGGTTGACTAAATCGGCTAAGTCTTATGAGCAAATCTTAGATTCTTCAGCAAATGGTTATTATGCACTGCGATATAAAAGTAACAAAAGCGAGAAAGAAATAACGCAAAATGTAACAATCAAGCCTAACACCAACTATGAATTGAGTGTCAAAATTAAAGTAGAAGCGGGAACCATTGGCAAAGCCATTTTTGATACTAATGGAACTTTTGACACCAACGCGAAGTTTGAATTGGATGCCACGGCAAAAGCGGGTGAATGGGTTGAGTTTAAAGGAGTTTTTAATAGCGGTGATGCCTCAAAAGTACAGTTGCGATGTTTGACTTCATCTGATTTTAATGGAACTTGTTTTTGGGATGACATTCAGTTGATTGCTAAATAATTTTTTGTAAAAACAATAAAAAAATCAATTCAATGAAAAAAGTACTATTATATTTTTTGTTAATTTCAGTAAGTGCAATACAGGCTCAGCATAAGGATAAAAATCAGCAACAAGAAGGAAAAAGAGATGTTAGTTTTGAATATCGCTTTCCAGAAAATTTAAAACAAACACCTGATTCCGAAACACGATTGAACGATTGGTATAAAGACGCTAAATTCGGTGCTTTCATCCATTTTGGGGTCTATTCAGCCTTGGAAGGGGAGTACAAAGGACGTGGTTCAGAGCATCGGTATAGCGAATGGATTCAGGTTTCGGCTAAAATTCCAGCTAATGAATACCATGAGGTAGCTTCTCGATTTAATCCGTCTGAGTTTAATGCGGAAGAATGGGTTAAGGTGTTTAAAAATGCAGGAATGCGTTATGTAGTGTTGACTTCTAAACACCACGAGGGTTTTGCCATGTTTAAATCGAATGTGAGTAAGTATAATATTGTCGATGCGACTCCTTTCAAACGTGATGTGGTTAAGGAATTAAGTGAAGCCTGTCATCGCAACGGATTAAAATTTGGCGTTTATTATTCGCATGCTCAGGATTGGGATAACCCTAATGCACCACTGTTGAACAATAAAGCTACTATTTTTGATTTGCATCCTGAACTGCCAAAAGATTTCAAACCTGATTTTGATAATTATATCAGGGAGAAAAGCCTTCCGCAGGTGGAAGAATTGGTTAAGAATTATGATATTGACTTAATTTGGTTTGATACTCCAGCTCAAATGATTTTTGAACGGGCCAAATTATTTTCAGATATGGTTCGGAAATACAGACCCAATTGTCTTATCAATTCGAGAATCATTCACAATGGGAAAAGCCGAATAGAAGCTGAGAATTTACCTTTATTCGACTATGTATCCATTGGTGACAAAGAAGTTCCTACTAAAAAGTTGCCGCTATATATTGAATCCCCTGACTGTGTAAGTTCGTCTTTTGGATATAAAACCAAAGGGAATGTATATTATCATACGGAAAAGGAAATGATTAGCCGTTTGGTACATACCGTTTGTACCGGTGGAAATTATTTATTGAACAACGGTCCCATGGGCAATGGAGCTTTAGACCCAGAAGCGATTCGGTTGTATGGCGTAATTGGTGATTGGATGAAATTAAACAGTGAGTCGATACTGGATACTCGTCCAAATCCTTTTGATGCACGACCAGAATGGGGTGATATTTCTAGTAATAAAAAAGGGAACATTTTGTATTTACATGTTCTCGAACTCCCGAAAACGGGTGTGATTTCGCTTCCTAATTTACCAGTTAAAGTAGCATCAGCAACTTATTTAGCCAATGGAAAGAAAGTTGATTGTAAGCAGAAAGCTAACATTGCGACTTTTACAATTCAAAATGATGATATTAATGTTGTAGATATAGTTTTAAAAATAACGCTTGAAAAACCGGTGTTCTAAGCAAATTGAAGAATAAGGAATGACATAAATAATTGTTCATAAGCAGTATAAATAACGCGAGGGCTATTTTGTTGACAGATTTTTTACAATTCATTTTGCCATCAGTGACACATAATTACAATCTTAAATAGTAAAAAAAATCATTTAATTAAAAAATAAAATCAAAAAATGTTGAAGATAAAAAACAATAGTATGAATATATATTTAAAAAGTCTTTATTGCTTTTTATTAGTTACTTGTGTAGGTGCTTCAAAAATGCATGCTCAAAATACCCCAAATATCATCTTCATTTTTGCTGATGATATGGGAATAGGTGATATTTCTAGTAATAATGGAAAAGCTTCAACGCCAAATTTAGATCGTTTGGTAAAAGAAGGGATGCAATTTAAAGATGCACATACGTCTTCTTCAGTTTGTACCCCTTCACGTTATTCAGTGTTAACAGGTCGCTATAATTGGCGAACCAGACTTGCTAATCATGTTTTTAGTACCCCAACAGAAGCACCTTTAATTAAGAAAGATGAAGTTACAGTAGCGAGTTTTTTAAAAGATGCTGGTTATCATACGGCTTGTATTGGTAAATGGCACTTAGGTATTGGTTGGCAGTCAATTACTGATTATAAAAATAAAGAGGGACAAGTGGGAAATGGATGGAATATAGACTACAGCAAGCCTGCTATAACACCTACCAGTAATGGATTTGATTATTTTTTTGGAATAACCGCTTCTTTGGATATGCCACCTTATGTTTACATTGAAAATGAGTATGCCACTAATATTCCAACCGTAACAAAGGCATTTCCAAGAAAAGGGGCAGCTACAACCGATTTTGAAGCGGTAGATTGTTTGCGTGATTTTGCCGAAAAATCAGTAGCGTATATTGATGAAAGAGCTCAAAAAGACAAACCGTTCTTTTTGTATTTACCATTAACATCACCTCATACTCCCATTGTTCCCAGTGAAAAATTTCAGGGAAAGTCTTCAATTGGTAATTACGGCGATTTCCTAATGGAAACGGATTGGGTAGTTGGAGAAGTTCTTAAAGCACTTGATAAACATGGTTTGAACGAAAATACTCTTGTAATTTTCTCAACTGACAATGGATGTTCACCATCAGCAAAAATTCCGAACCTTATAGAAAAAGGACATTTTCCAAACGGTAACTTAAGAGGGCATAAAGCAGATATTTATGAAGGCGGTCATCGTGTACCTTTTATAGTTCGTTGGCCATCAGTTGTTAAAGCGGGTACGCAAACAGATAGACTTACTTGTTTGACAGACTTTATTAGTACTTGTTCTGAGATTATAGGCAGACCATTGGATGAAGCGTCGGGTGTAGATGGGGTTTCTTTTCTTCCAACACTAAAAGATCCATCTATCCATGATAGGGAAGTCATTGTTCATCATTCCATAAACGGATCTTTTGCAATTAGAAAAGGAGACTGGAAACTAGCATTATGTCCAGGCTCAGGTGGGTGGAGTTATCCAAGAGCAGGAAAAACGCCTGCCGGCATGCCAGCTGTCCAGTTATTTAACTTATCAACAGATTTAGAGGAACAACATAATCTTCAGGCGAAATACCCTGAAAAAGTTAAAGAACTTACAAAGTTATTACAGTCTTATGTGGACGCTGGTAGAAGTACACCTGGTAAATCCCAACAAAATGACAGAGATATAAATATTTATGCTGAAGATATAGCGAAGTAATATTCTCACAAAGATGTATAGATTAAAAAGTTTTTAGTTTTATAAAAAGTGTTTTTTTATATAAGGACACTGTTCTTAAAATGGTAAACAACCAATTTTGGTTTTCAATTTCGGTTGTTTTTTTTAAAATTTTTATACTTCAAAAATTGAGCAAAACCTCCGTTGCTTTTAAATTTAATTAAATATTTGATTAAGAGTTATTGATGTATTTATTTATAGTTTTTTTGATTGAATACAGCATTAAAATTACACGATATGAGTAAATGTTTTTGGGTAATTTAATACATATTTGTAATGATTGATTACTGTTTAGTATTTATAAATCACTGAAAATCAGTTACGCTTAACAATCAAATAAAAATGAAATATGATTAAAAAACTACCAAGGAAAATTAATCCAATTTTACTATTTCAAATACTACTGGCTTGTAGCTTCTTTTTACATAGTAATTTAGGTTACTCTCAGGTTTACTTTGATGAATCTGCGCCCTTTTTAGTGAAATCAATAGAGGGAGCTGCAACTTGGACTAAGGACGTTTCAAGTGGTGATTTTATTTATAATAACGGAGGTACAGTATATAGTCGGCGTGCTATGCTTTATTCTGCTGCTGCTTATCAATCGAACGATGGATTTAAGTTGACAATTGAATATACCACGGGATCCATTGATGAAACTGCTGCACATAATTTTTCATTTGGTCTTATTAGCGATGAGACTGATTTAGCTACTTATTCAGGTTTCAATCCATTTAAAACGGAGACATCAGTTTATAGTATTGGAGTCAACCTTACTACCGATGACGATATAACAGCCAGAGGATTAAATTTTACAAACGGAACGTCACGGCTTACCTTAGATCAGTCAGGTTCACGAGCTCAATTTGCAACAGGGGCAACTACTAAAGTTACTATTGAGATTGGTATTGGAGGCTATTGGTCGTATCGTATTAACGATGTTTATGAGGCATCAGGAGTTTTAGTAAATGGATTCGATTTGACTAAAAGTTATCAGGTTGCCATTTATGGACAAGATGATAATGGAGGCGGAAAATCTATTCAATCTATTACGTTAGAAAAAAGATATGCTGCGGGTGAACGTGCCGCGCATTTGAAAGGAACTTGGAATTCTGAGATAGATGTTGATTTATTAGATGATAGGATAAAGAATCTTAAAACACTAGATCGTATTGGAGTTAGTTTTACAAATGGAGCTGTACTATCTGCACAACATTATGCGCCTCATAAATTGTTTGATATGCTCGCAGGAGGAGATGCCGTAGCACCAGCCTGGGGCAATTTAAATTCAGATACTCCTCAAAATGATAAAATGTTGACCGATATTTTAAAAATTAAAGCAGCTGGATTTAATGTGAAAGCCTATACAAATTCAGAAAATTTTGTGGGAACAAATGAAGCTTCACTTCAACCGTTTGTTGATAGTTGGATAGCCTATTGCGATATAAATCCCGAGATTCAGGCTTTTATCAATAGCCAGCCTTATCATACTGGTATATGGAATGCCACTACCCAACAGTACGAAGATGCAACAGCTACTTATCCATTGCGAAAATACATGTTTTGTTATGCTGAATATTTTCTTAAAGACTACGCATTGCGTTATGGTAAGTATTTTGATTCCTGGATTTTTGATTCAGGTAATACGATGGAAAGCAATGGCGATAATGCAAAAAGTGGTCTATTTGAGGAGCAAAGGATTTACCAAGCTTTTGCCAATGCGGTACATGCAGGTAATCCTGAAATACCTGTAGCTTTTAATAATGGTAGAAGTACCGTAAATTATAATGCATTTCCTTATGCAATTCCTACTCGATTTGATGATTTTACCTTTGGTCACGCTTTTGGAGGAAATAACGATCACGCTAGTAAAACAGGTGGTCAATTTGCTAATAATTACAATTATATTAGTCGCATGACGGCAACTGATGGGGCAGTACATTCGGGAGGAAATTGGACTTGGGACGATAAAATAGTGGGGAATTTTCATTCGAAGTTATCCACAGCGGCATGGAAATATGGTGCCACCCAAGCATGGGAACAAGATGATTTTAATCAGTGGAATCTAGAGGCGATGAAAGCAGGTGGTTCTATGACATGGGGTGGTTCCTATAATAGAGATGTAACAGCTATTTATGATTGGGTGTATGTTTTATTAGAAGGAATGGACAATTATTTGGCAGCAAACGAAAATCCAGGAGCACCCAACTGGGCAAGAGCGCATACAATTTTACCTAAGGCTTTTACAGGACAGTCTTATTCACACAAATTAAGAGAAGGTATTGATTTTTGGGATCCAGAAGGAGATGCCATGACGCTTATTGCTTTAGATAATTTTCCTTCTTGGTTATCAATTTCCAAGATAGCCGATGGGGTTTGGGAATTAAGTGGTACACCCACTGAGACTACAAATTCGAGTTACGAATTTAAATTGCAAGCAAGCGATGCTTCAGGCGGAACTAGTAGAACAGTAAATCTAAATGTTTTGGACTCTAATGCTATTCAAGTTTCTGGGGTTGCTATTTCAAAAAACAATGCTTATTTAATTAAAGATGAAACTTTAACGCTTAGCGCGGAAGTAAGTCCGACAAATGCAGTTAATAAAAATATAATTTGGAGCAGTAGTGCACCTACTATTGCTAGTGTTGATTCAAACGGTTTAGTAAAAGGGCTGGCTGTGGGTAACGCAATCATATCGGCTACTATAGAGGATGGTGGTTTTGTTAGTAGCTGTATGCTAACAGTTGTCGATGGGACAAATTTTAATCTTGCTCTAATAGGGACAGCTACTCAGTCATCGACAGATTTTGGAGCAGTTGCCAGCCGAGCGATTGATGGGAATACGGATGGTACTTTTGGTAATGGTTCTGTAACACATACTTTAACAGAAGTAAATCCATGGTGGCAAGTTGATTTAGGTTATGAAACAACTATAGGCACAATTAAGCTTTTTAATAGACTGGGCTCTAATTACACTAGATTATCTAATTACACTCTTAGTATCTATAACGCAAGTGGAGTTCCAGTATATTCGGAAACCTTTGCTGAAGCCCCGAATTTAACTACATCCATTAATGTTGGGGGAGTGAGGGGACAAATTGTAAAAATCCAGTTAAACAACACAAATCCTTTATCATTGGCAGAAGTAGAAGTTTATAAAGAATCTAATTTATCAGTAAATAAAATCACTGAAAAAAGTATAATATTTTATCCAAATCCAGCAAAGGATGTTTTGAATTATGATTTAAAAGAGGGAGGTAGGTTTACTCATTTGGTAATTTATTCTATATCGGGTCAGCAAATCGCAAGCTATAAAATTGACAACTCTACAGGTCAAATCAATCTCAAAGGAATCGAAAGAGGGGGCTATATTTTAAAAGCTTTTGGAGATTCAACTATAGTATCCAAGTTTATTAAAGAGTAGTAAAAAAAAATGTTTAAAGTTTAAATATAAAAGATTTTTCTTATTATGCTACGGTTAAATAGTTTTAACATTTTGATTAGTAATAACAACAAGCCACAAGAAAGGATTCTTGCGGCAGCGGGGGCAACTTCTTATATATTAGAAAATTTAGCTAATCTAATTGACCGATCAGTTGATTGCAATGTTGGACAGGGATTGCGGTCTGTTCTTGAACCTTAATTAAAACAAATTATGATAAAAAGTTTTTATAGATATATCTGTTATATTGTTTACAAAAGAGCATTGCTTTCATCCAAAGGAATATCAGGCATTGAAAGTAAACCTCATGCTTACGTGAATTTTCTTATGTTAATGTCAATTATACCAAGTATTATTTTAGTTTTAAAATTTGGTAATTTGATTCTACCATACGAAAAACAAAGGACTCTTGGGATATTGATTTATGTGTTAGTATTTATGATTCCTTTAATGTTTCTTATTTTTTTGCTAATTAAACGATCTTACATAGAGAACTTAACTTTAGAAGAAGAAGAAATTAAAAAAAATAAAAGAATTCTATGGCTAATAATTTTGGCGTTTTTATTATATTTTATAATGAAAATTATTATTGTTAGAACCTGATCGCGCAAGTTTGTAATCGGTCGTTAGCGCATGTATTTACCTATGCCCACAACAGTGAGCAAACATTTTAAACAAAAAGTTGTAGTCGTAAAAAGCTACAACTTTTTTGTTTTATATAGGTAGAGAATGTTATTCTAACCCCGATGGAGCAGGCTTGTTTACCAACTCGTATCCACAAAAATTGATAAATACCACAAAACTACAACGAAAAAAAAAGTTGTAGTTTTAACTAGAAAATAATGTACTAACCCTACTAGAGTTTAAAACTCTAGCAGGGTTTTTTGCGTAAAAAAGTAAACCAGATAATTCGGTTTCTTTTTATTTTGAGGGTAAAAGTATTTCTTTCATTGCTCTTGTTCCTGTGAAAATCCGCTTTATTTGTTGAGCCAGCCTGTTGGCTGACAGCGCTGTGTTCCAATGCGTAATTTAGGTCTGATATTCTTAAAACAGAAAATTTTATCAGGATTAAATCCCCTTCAAAATGGAATACTTTCCTTGTGTAATAATCGTATTTCTCTAAAAACAGCAATTTCTTTTCAGTGATTTTGTTTAAAAAATCAATGGTTGATTTGAGTAATCAACATGGGTTAACCCCTTTAAAATAAGGAGTTGTTGTTGCTTCAATCAACCCGATTGAATTCAGCAATAAAAAAGCACGATAGCAGTAAGGGCATTTGGCTTTTGTTGATTCATATTTGTATTCATCGATTGAACGTATAGGAGTTATGTTTGATTATGAAGTTATAGGATGGGATATAAATAGTGAAAACGAATTAGACCCAAAAGTGAGATTGAATATTCCATTTTGTATAACTAGAAACTAATTCGTTTAAAAAGAATAATAATTATGTTTAAAAAAAGAAAACAACATCTATCGCTAGTAGCAGCAATGCTTTTTGCTCTTCCTGCTTTTTCTCAAGAAACAGGAGACAATCAACAAAGTATGGATAAGATGTGGGGTGAAGCTTCCGTTTCTGGTGATGCTTTGAAAAACGGAAAGGCAAAACTTTTTGATGAAAGTAATTTTGGAATGTTTATTCACTGGGGGTTGTTCTCAAAATTGGCAGGACAATGGAAAGGGAAAACCTATTATGGTATTGGAGAATGGATTATGAATCCAAGAGTTGCCAATATCCCTCCAAAAGAATATATGGAAATCGCTAAAGATTTTAATCCAACAGATTTTGATGCCAAAGCCATTGCGCAATTAGCAAAGGATGCAGGAATGAAATATATAATCATCACGAGTAAGCATCATGAAGGTTTTGCAATGTTTGATTCAAAGGCAGATGCTTTTAATATTGTAAAAGCCACTCCATTTAAGCGTGACCCTATGAAAGAACTGTCTCAGGCATGTCACGATTTAGGACTGGGATTTGGTTTTTATTATTCGCATAATCAAGATTGGACGACACCGGGTGGTGCAGGCGGACCTAAAAAGAATGCAAATGGTACTTCTGCTAGTTTTGAAGATTATTTCTATAAAAAATGTAAACCTCAGATAAAAGAAATTTGTTCGAACTATGGAGACATCGATTTTATTTGGTTTGACACTCCTGGAGGGATGAAAAAAGAATTAGTGATGGAGTTGGCCGACTTGGTAAAGGAATTACAGCCTAATGCCATGTTGTGTAGCCGTGTGGGGTATGGATTAGGAGATTATGTGAGTCATGGCGATATGGAAGTGCCTCATAAAAACTTAGATATTTTATGGGAAAGCTGTGATACCAACAATGATTCATGGTCGTATGCTTGGTATGATAATAATTTCAAAGGGCCTAAAGAAATATTAAGCCGATTGATTTCTACTATCGGTCGTGGTGGAACGTATTTATTCAATATTGGTCCTGATGGAAAAGGAAAGGTTCCCGAAACAGGTGCTCAATTTTTAGAGGATGCAGGAAAATGGATTAAAAAGTATCCTCAAGTGATTTATGGTGCGGGTAGTTCGCCTTGGGGTCATGCCCAAGCTTGGGGTGATGTCACGACACAAGGGAATTCCTTATTCCTTTCAGTGTTCAACTGGCCACAAGACGGAAAATTATACTTACCAGGTTTAGAAACTGAAATTGCTTCTGCTAAAATTTTAGGTAATGATGCGAAGGAGTTGGAATTTGAGAAAAAAAACAATTGGACCGTATTCCATGTTCCTTATAAAGTACCAGAAAACCCTGTTTCGGTTATAGAAGTGAAATTAAAAGCGAAAGCGACAGTAGATACAACTCAAGCCATTTACCCAAACATAGCTTCTGATTTGTTAACAGAATTTGCTGAGGTCAAAGCAGCTGAGAAAAAATCAATCCGTTGGATGGAAAAATTTGGCGAGTGGAAACGAACGACACAAGTTAGCCAATGGAAAAAGAACGGGACTGCTACTTGGACTGTCAATGTTTTGGAACCTGGAAAATATTATTTGCATTTAAACTATGCTGGCTCGGGACGTTTGGTTTGGAAAACGATTACTGATGAGGGGGTTATGGTTCAAAACCAACAAGCGGCTACTGAGAAATATGAGAGCTATCCGATGGGGATTTTAGAATTTAAAACACCAGGAAAACATACCGTTAGCGTTTCATTAGTGGAAGGGAATCCTGAAACATCCAGTTTGAAATCGGTGCTTATTGAGCCAATCCATTAATACAGAAATAACTAGTATCATAAAAACAATAAAACATTAAAAATGACTAATTCAAACCAATTTATAGGACTTATAGCGCTACTGACAGTTTTGATTTTCAGTACCACGGTGAGTTCTCAAAATAAAAACAAAAAACCAAATGTCATCATAGTAATTACTGATGATCAAGGTTATGGGGATTTAGGGCATACAGGAAATACCATTATTAAAACGCCAACGATAGATCAGTTTGCAAAACAAGGGGTGAGTTTAACCAACTATCATGTAGGAACAACTTGTGCACCTACTAGAGCAGGTTTGATGACAGGAAGAAACTGCAATAGAAATGGAGTATGGCACACTATTATGGGAGCTTCTATGCTAAATAGAGAGGAAGTAACCCTAGCGGATGTGTTTAAAAATAATGGGTATAAAACGGGAATGTTTGGGAAATGGCATTTAGGTGACAACCATCCTTTTAGTCCAAATGATAGAGGTTTTGAAGAAGCTTTTTATCATGGAGGTGGAGGTGTAGGTCAAACACCTGATTACTGGAACAATGATTATTTTGATGATACCTATTTAAGAAATGGAACTCCTGAAAAAGT
Source organism: Flavobacterium sp. NG2 (assembly GCF_034119845.1). Classification (NCBI taxonomy): domain Bacteria; kingdom Pseudomonadati; phylum Bacteroidota; class Flavobacteriia; order Flavobacteriales; family Flavobacteriaceae; genus Flavobacterium; species Flavobacterium sp. NG2. The sequence goes on from NZ_CP139420.1 coordinate 2,044,737, forward strand.
GGCGGGATATTGTACCGATGTATGGTTTCAAGAAGCAACAAAATTTATTGAGAGTAAAAAAGACAGTCCGTTTTTATGTTATTTGAGTTTGAATGCGCCTCATTCACCCTATAACGTACCCAAAGAGTATTATGACCTTTATAAAGATGAAAGCAGTTTGATAGAATCTCAAAAGCGTTTTTATGGAATGATTACCAATATAGATGACAATTTTGCAAAACTCTTAAAAAAATTAGACGATTTAAAAATTGCCGATAATACTATTATCATTTTCACTACAGATAACGGAACATCTAATGGTTATAAAGTTGATGAAAAGACGGGTCAGGTACATGGTTATAATGCGGGAATGAAAGGAACAAAATCTAGTGAATACGATGGTGGACACCGAGTTCCATTTATCATTAGATGGCCTAATGGGAAATTGACTTCAGGAAAGTCATTGCCTGAATTGACAGCTCATGTAGATATGCTTCCTACACTATGTTCGTTAGCCAAAATCAAATTTAAGTCGGATAAAATAATGGATGGTACAGACATCAGTGGGTATTTAACAGGGAAATCCAAGCTAAAAGAACGAATGTTAGTTACGGATACACAACGTATTTCTTGGCCTGAAAAAGGAAAAAATAGTTGCGTGATGGATGGTTCATGGCGATTGATTAATGGGAAAGAGTTATATGATACAAAAAATGACCCAGGGCAAACTAAAAACTTGGCTCAAAATTTTCCTGATCGTGTGACTAAAATGAATGCTTTTTATGCTAGTTGGTGGGATAGTGTTATCAAAGAAACCAAATATTCTACTATTGATTTAGGGGTAGATGAGCATGAGGTAATTACTTGTCATGATGCCAGAACAATTGATTATTTGCCACCATGGAATCAGGAAATGATTAGAGAAGGGAACCCAATGAAACCAGCACCATTCTTTGTGAATTTTGTAAAATCAGGAAGTTATAAAATTAAATTAGGTCGTTGGCCTGAAGAAAGTGGTGTGGCTTTAGGAGCTGAAATCAATGACGAAAGACCGGCTACACTTAATTATGAGTCTCGTGGTAAAGGAAAAGCAATGAAGTTTAAAAAAGCCTTTGTTAAAATTGGGGATAAAGAAACAAGTGTTGCGGTAAATAATAATTTCCAAACAGCCGACTTAGAACTAACAATTGAAAAAGGAAAAACCGAACTATTGGCATGGTTTGAAATGGAAAATGGAGAATTAACTAATGCATTTTATATAAACGTTGAAAAAAAATAAAAACATGAAAAAAATGATTACAGTAGTTGCTTTAATGTTAATAGCATTTTCAGCAAAATCACAAAAGAAAAAAGGTAGTATTAATAAAGATTGCTTTTTACAAAATGCAGTTTCCACATTTAACTTATCTGAAGACAGTAAAAGTAAATTAAATGAACTACTGAAAGGGAAAGAGGAGGCGATTACTGCTATTCGTACTAAAGCTAAAGCAAACGAAATTTCTGGTGATGAAGTCAAAAGCCAGATGAGAGCAGTTAACAAAGGATACTTAGGTGAAGTAGCAACTCTGGTAGGTAAAAACAAAAAAGAAGTCATGACTTTTGAGAAAGAAGTTCGAAAAACATGTAAATAAAAAGGCATACACGCAATTTCAAATTGTTGAATATTTTATTCTAAAAAAAATGAGAACGATATTGTTATATAACAAGAGCTATGCAATTTCAAGAAAAATGGTTTTGAGTTTTCTTTCGTTAGTTGCATTTGTGGCACAAGCGCAACAAATGGAAACTAAAGTGGATTATAAAACTGAATTTTCAAAACTGGATAGCAATAACAATAGTGCGCTTGAAAGAGAAGAGGTAGTGCAAACCTGGGCTCAACTAAGAACATACGATACTGATAAGAATAATAAAATCTCATTAGAAGAATTTTCAAAATATAATATTCCGTATTTGAAAACCAAAGGGACTATTAATTTGAATGTAAAATATAAGTCAACCAAAGAAGAGGATTTGTATTTGGATATTTATTATCCATCCACAAAATCAGATACTAAAGGATATCCTATTATGCTGTACACCCATGGAGGTGGTTGGTTTACTGGCAGCAAGGAAAATATTACTAGATCACCAGTTAATGAACCTTTTTTAGCATTAGTAGAACAAGGCTTTGCTGTAGTATCCATCAATTACCGTTTGACTAAGCTAAAATCGGTTTTGATGAAAGATTGCGTGGTAGATGCCATGGATGCGGTTCGATACTTATCCAAAAATCAAAAATCATTAGGGTTAGATGCTAATCGTGTCTATGTTTTAGGTGATTCAGCTGGGGGACATCTGGCACAAATGATTACACTGGCTAACCCAAATGATTTTAAAGGAGATAAAAATTTGTTTGGCAATCCATATAAAGTAATTGCAGGCGTTTCCTGGTACGGTCCTTCTGATTTTACTGAAAAAAGATTCTTTGAAACCAATGACCCATCTAAAGAAGCTGATCGTTTTAGTTCCAGAATTACTAAAACAGAAAAAAATCCCGATAAAATCGCTGCGATGTACAAAGAGATGAGTCCGGTGTTTTATTTGACTAAAAACAGTCCGCCTTTATTTATGATGGCTGCTGATAATGATACTACTATTCCTGTTATACATGCCTACCACATGAAAGAAAAAGCAGATAGTATTCAGGCTAATGTGGAGATGCTCATCGTAAAGAACGCAGGACACAATTGGCGAAAAGCAGGAGGGAACATTGAACCAACACTAGAAGTTATTACCCAAAAGACTGTGGACTTCTTCCTGAAATACAAACTATAAATCAAGTTTCAATAAGAAACAAAAAGCAATTTTAAATTCAATTATTAACATTTATTAACATTCAATTTTTACATTATGAAAAACAATTACTTAAACAATGGATTAAAAAACGGGCTTAAAGCTTTAGCGTTTTTATGTGTATTCGTATACACAAATGTGAGTGCACAAACTAGTGCTACAAAAGTTCTAACTGTTGCAGCAAGTGCTACTTGGCCTGGTTATGATCATACTGCTGGTGTTGTAAAATTTACAACTGATGAAATAACACAAGATGGTGCCACTTTTAAATTACAAATATCAGTAACTGCAATTTCTGGTGGTGCTGCAGCTGGAATTTCAGCTGATGCAAATGGTTGGGGACCAACTAATTCAACTGATACTAGTGTAAGAGCTTCTTTTGATGATATAGGTGATGAGAATGCCACCATAAGTTCAATCGAGGTGGTTGATTTTAACGGAGGTACTAATTCTTATGACGTATCTAGTATTTCGGGTCTTAAATTCCAATCTGTAGATATTTCTTTTGCAAACAATGCTTCTGATAAAGTAGGAATTGGAGCTAACGGGGGTACTGTTTTAGAACTTGGAAGATTAAGTGCTAGTCCGTATACTATTCCATTTGATGGTAATTTTGTTAATAATGCTGGTACAACATTTAATTTAGCTACACCAAACGCGACTTCTTTTAATATTTCAGTTATAGATAATGGTAATAATCAATCTAATAGATTTGCTATTGGAGGCATAACAATTGCTTATACATTTACTCCTATAACTCTTGGAGTTAATGATTTTGCAACTGTTTCAAAAAGTGGATTAATTGTGAGTCCAAATCCTGCAGTGGATACAGTAGCATTGAATATGACTGTAAAATCAGCTGAAATTGTTGACATGACAGGTAGAACTGTACAAACTTTTAATGGTGAAACAGCAAGTTTAGATGTTTCTGGTTTGGAATCAGGTACATATATTTTAAAAGCTATCAATCTAGAAGGTCAAGTGTTTACTGCAAAAATTATTAAATAATATAATTTTTAGGCTTTAGCATAAAAAAAATCATTAAGAAATTAAGAGCATTAAGTTTTATGAGCTTAACTAATCTTAATTTCTTAATGTATTATAAAAATATAGCCAACCACTATATTTAAAATAGTAAAATGAGTTGAATAAATGTTTTTCATTTGAAGTCTCTTTATTAGAAACTTATTTTTCTAAGCCTATTAAACCAACCGCTAACTATATCCATGAAAAATGTATTTATCAGCTTTATGAAACCTGTATATACTATACAATTCAGTATGGTATGTATGCTTTTGATAACAATCCAAGGGTATGCTCAAGTTCCAGACCCTAATCAAGGATTGCGGGCAGCTTGGATGCGAGGGGCATTGGGTATGCTATGGTTACCCGAACGTACTTTTAACGGCAATATTGAAGGGATAAGGATAGATAACTTTTTAACACAAATTAAGGACATCAGAACTGTTGATTATATCCAAATTCCGTTAACTAGTCCCAATATTTTTTCACCTACACATGTTGCACCACATCCTATCATTGAGAGTTTATGGCGAGGGGATACAGATTCAAATGGGAAACCTAGAAACTTGGTGGTGCCAAGAGCTTCCGTTGATGACCCTTTTTTAAGTTGGCTTAAAGCACTTAGAGCAGCGGGTTTAAAAACAGAGGTCTATGTGAATTCTTATAATTTATTAGCACGTGTTGAAGGAACTAGTCAGCCAGATTTCCCAGATGTATCTACACGCTGGATGGAGTGGTGCGATACAAATGCTGAGGCTCAGGCCTTTATTAATAGTAAATCGTATCACAATGGTCCTGGCCGACGTAAGTATATGTTCTGTTATGCCGAATTTATTCTTAAAGAATATGCTGAACGCTATGGCGATTTAATTGATGCTTGGTGTTTTGATTCTGCCGATAATATTATGGCAAATGAGTGCGGTGACGATCCCGCTTCAGAAAATCTAGAGCATCAAAGAATTTATCAGGCTTTTGCTAATGCTGTTCACGCAGGAAATCCTAATGCAGCAGTAGCCTTTAATAATAGTGTTGGCGAAAGGCTAGGAAATCCATTTACTACTGCTACTTATTTTGATGATTATACCTTTGGACATCCTTTTGGAGGAGCAGGTAATATGGTAGAGAATGCTACTTTGTATAATTATAATCATCATGTGGTGGAGTTTATGCAAACCAATAATGGCTACGCTTTTAGAGACGATACTAGAAATTGGAATAACAATGTGGTCGCTCATTTCTTTCCGAAACAAAGCACAACATCATGGAATGCAGGCAATACTCCATGCTTAACAGATGAACAATTTGTAGAATGGAATGCTACAGGGATTATCAACGGAGGAGCAATCACTTGGGGAACGCCTCTAGTTCGAACAAATTTGGAAAATTCTCCTGTTCTAACGCTACAGCCTTATGCACTTACTCAGTTGAGCAAAACGGATACTTATTTCAAACAATATCAATCTCCAGGAGCACCTAATTGGTCTAGACAATATACTATTTTATCAGAAGCACATATTGGGAAATTGTATTCGTTCAATTTGATAGAAGGTACCGATATATGGGATCCAGAAGGAGATGCAATAACTTCAATTGTAGCTCAAGGTAGTTTTCCGTCTTGGTTAACAATAGCTAAAACATCGCCAGGTGTATGGACATTGAGCGGTACTCCAACAGAAACAGCGGATACCAATTATGAATTTAGCTTACGGGTAAGTGATGCTTCTGGTGGAAATAACAGAACCGTAAAACTAAAAGTAATAAAAGATGTGGTGCCTGAACCCACTAAAATTGATGTCCAAATCAAAGCTGCTGCCAATACTAATTATGGCATAAATCAAATAACGACCATGTATTCAGAAGTTCAAACAGCACCTGATGGAAAAGCAACTTATAGGTTAGCTATTGAAGTTACTCCACCCTTAGGCAAAGCAGTAATTTCTGGAATTTCAGGTGGTCCTTCAACGGAGACTTCTTGGGGTTTGGGCGATGGCTTCAATAGCAATAACGATGATATCTTTAACGGAAACGAGAATGAATGGGTACAAAGTATAAAAAACATCAAAATCATTGATTTTAATGCAAATGGAGGAACACTTACAGCAAATGATTTTAGTCCTTATTTTAAAGCAATAACTATTGAAAACGGACAATCAACTAATGATAATGTATCACTTTCAATAGGAACAACAACTGCTAATCCAGGTAAAATGGGAAGTCAAACTCAGGTTTTGGATTTGGCCTTAATATTTGGTAGTCAAAATATTACAGATTTTGCTATTGGTGTGGGAAATGCATCAGACACTAACAAATGGTCGGTGCAAGGAATCACAGTAGAAGTGACTTATGATGGAACTATACTTGCTAATGCACAGTTTAATAAAAATGAAGTGCAAGGTTTACTATTGTTTCCAAATCCTACAGATGGTTTTATAACAATAAATAAGTTGATTCATGCAGTGCAAATTATAGATATGAGTGGTCAGGTGGTGAAAATGTATGCTACTGAAACGGATACCTTAGATGTTTCAGATTTAAAAACAGGAATTTATCTTTTAAAAGGGATTAATAACGAAGAAAATATAGTTGTAAAAACATTTATCAAAAAATAATGGATAGGGGTATTTTATACATAGTGAGTTTAAGTGATAAGTAAACCAGCTATCAAAAGTCTTTTCAATCACTATAAATTGCTATAGCACTATGTGGTAAAAACCTTTTTTACTTAACAGTTAGTTTTATTGTTTTTTGAGCTTTCTTTAAAGGAATATAAGAATTTGCTATGATTTGATGTTGGAAAAGCAATGATTGATTTGAGTATACACGACTTGTTGCCCCTTGTAAATAAAGTAATATAGTTACTCATATCAATCTGATTGAATTCAGCAATAAAAATGCACGTTAGGAGTAAGTCTATTTAGGTGTTCTGGTTGCATATTTGTAAAGTATCATTTTTTTATTGAATTAGATAAAAGGGAGTGACAAATAATATCCAGTAAATCAATATAAAAAGTTAAAAAGTTTAAAACGGTTAATCAGGTAAATAATAAAATGAAAAAATCAAATTTAGTTTTAGTTCTCATTGGTTTTATTTTTTTAATAGTACAACAATCAAAAGCACAATCGAAAGATAAAAGGGCTAACATCATTTTTATTTTTGCTGATGATTGGAGCTATGCTGATTTAAGTGCTCATGGTAGTACTTGGATTAAAACACCACATATTGACCAAATGATAAAAGAGGGAATGGATTTCGCCGACTTTACAGTGGATAGCCCTGTGTGTTCTCCTAGTAGAGTAGCGGTGATGACAGGTCAATTTCCAGCCAGACAAAGTATTCACCAACATTTTCAAGGTTGGAAAGCTCACGAAAAAAGAGGGATGCCTGATTGGATGGATCCAAAAGGAATGTCATTCCCCAGAGAGTTCCAAAAAGCGGGTTATGTGACCGCTCATTTTGGCAAATGGCATTTGGGGTCAGCTCCTGATATGCCAAATGAAAAAGCTTACGGATACGATGAATATGCAACTTTTAATGGTTCCAAAAAAATTAATATCGCTAAAGCAGGTTCAGTGGGTGTTGATTATGCCGAGAATTTTATTAAAAAGAATAAAGACAAACCTTTCTTTATTAATTTATGGCTACATGAAGCGCATACTGCACATTATCCATTGAAGAAATTCATGGATGAGTTTAATAATTTGGACGAGAAACAACAGGTGTATGCGTCCGTAATTGCTGAAGGAGATGAGGCTGTAGGAAGAATTATGAAATTATTAAAAGAGTTAAATCTTGACGAAAATACCTTAGTAGTCTTCTCTACGGATAATGGTCCAGAATGGGCAGGTACAGAGAAAGATAAAATTCATAAACCAGAGAAAGGGGATGACGATGATGGTGACGATAAAGGACCTGTTGGTCTTGGAAAATATTATTCTGTGGGAGAAACAGGAGGATTGAAAGGTCAAAAAAGATCTTTATTCGCAGGTGGTGTTCGTGTGCCTTTCGTAGCCAAATGGCCCGCTGTGATTCCAAAGGGTGTTGAGAACAAAACAGCATCGGTAACCGCTGTAGATTTATTGCCTACTTTTTTTGAAGCTGCTGGAATCAAAATGCCAAAGGATTTCAAACCAGATGGTGAAAGTATTATGGCTGCTTTGAAAGGAAAATCATTTGAAAGAACCAAACCTATTTTTTGGGAATGGAGAGGCGGAGACAATTTCTTCTTTACATGGCCAACTTTAGGAGTAAGAGACGGAGATTACAAATTGGTTGTGGATGTTACTGGAAAAAAATATGAGTTATACGATATCAAAAAAGATTGGAAAGAACAAAATAATCTTGCTGAAACCAATCCTAAAAAAGTAACTGAACTGTTGAACTTAGTGGGAGACTGGAAAAAAACACTTCCAGAAAAGCCAAATGAAGATTGCTTTACAGCGGCACGAAATAAAGAAAGTAAAACGCCAAAAAAAGATAAGGTTAAGAAAGTAAAGGAAAAAGCTTAAGTTAAATTTACTAAGTTATCATAATTATAAAACGACCTTTTGCCATAAAAATATTTCACTCCCAAACAATTGAGGAAATCAAGAACATTTAAAATGAAAAAAACAATCCAAATTTTGTTAGCAACATTACTAATTAGTTGTAACGCTAAGAAAGAGCTTTCGTATGAGCAGATGAATACTTCAAAAAAACAATCTATGGAAGCATTTAACGATGCTAAATATGGGATGTTTATTCATTGGGGATTGTATGCTATTCCGGGAGGTATTTGGAAAGGCAAAAAGATGGAGGAGCTAAAAGGACCTAAGGTGGCTGAGTGGATACAATTTGGAGCCGAAATCCCAAGGGCAGAATATGCTCAATTAGCGACACAGTTCAACCCCACACAATTTGATGCCGATGCTATCGCTAAACTAGCTAAAGACGCTGGGATGAAATATTTGGTTGTTACGTCAAAACATCATGATGGCTTTGCTATGTATGACTCTAAGGTGAGCCAATACGACATAGTAGATGCAAGTCCGTATAAAAAAGATGTGGTGAAACAATTGTATGATGCTTGTAAAAAACAAGGAATTGATTTTGGTTTGTACTATTCTCATAATATTGATTGGATGGATGGTAATGATTGTGGATATACTGAATTAGTGAAAACAGGGCTTGAAATGAATGAGAAAGCCAAGCGTAAAGCAGGTGCGAATATGTGGGATCCAAGTCCCAATACGTTTACCGAATATTTGAATAACAAGGCCTATCCTCAAGTAAACGAAATCTTGACAAAATTCCCTGATTTGAAAACCTTATGGTACGATATGGGGCATTTTGTAACTCCTGAACAAAGTTTGAAGTTTTATAAAATAGCCTATGACAAACAACCTAAAATGTTGGTCAACTCAAGAGTAGGAAACGGTTTAGGTGATTTTGATATTCCGGGAGATAATGTTATTCCTCAAAACCATTTGGAGATTACAAAACCTTGGCAAACGGTGGGAACAACCAATAATTCGTGGGGATACAATTCGTATGACCACGACTGGAAATCAGTAAAAGAATTGTTGTTTTGGCTGACTGAAATAGTGAGCAAAGGAGGGAATTATATGTTGAATATTGGCCCAGATGCCACGGGTCATGTGCCTGATGAATCCGTAAACAATTTATTAGAAGTGGGGAAATGGTTAAAACTAAATGGAGAAGCGATTTACAATACCCGAAAATGGAAAATAACACATGAAGGTCCTACAAATATAGAAATGAAAGGCACCCATGATAGAGCTAATAAAGGCGATTTTAAGTTTCAGTTTAGCCCTCAAGATTTTTGGTTTACACAAAAAGAAAACCATTTATTTGTTATGGCTTTAGAATATGCAACTGCTCCTGTTGTCATTAAAAGTTTGACCAAAGAAAATGCTGGTAAAATTAAAAAGGTTAGTCAATTAGGAAACCTATCAGCAGTGCAATGGAAACAGACGACTAATGGACTGGAAGTGACATTGGATCAAAAAAATTCCAATGTTAATGGCTATGCGCTTAAAATTGAATTTTCAGAAAAATTAAAATAGTTATCGTTGATGAAAAACGCAAACAGAAGAGATTTTATCAAAGCAATAAGTGCATTGGGTTTGGCTTGTTTACTGCCTCTAGATTTACTAGGAGCAACAGGTCATGAAGGATGTCGTATTTGCAAAGAAGCTTGGAATCGTTTGAGTAAAATGAATGAAACGAGATACCAATTTAGATATATAGAGCCTAGTAGTTTACCCAATGTATTTCTTTATGGAGATTCCATTTCAATAGGATATACTGAGTATGTAAGAGCTGCTCTAGAAGGAAAAGCAAATGTGTATCGATTGCATGTAAATGGAGGTTCAAGTCACGACCTTATTCCGAAGATGGAAGCCTTTAGAAAAGCATTGTTTCAACCTAGTTTAAAAGGAGGTTGGAGTTTTGATTGGGACGTAATTCATTTTAATGTTGGATTACACGATTTGAAATATGTGGCAAATAAAGTTGAATTGGATAAAGTAAATGGAAAATTAGTATCTACGCTTGAAGTGTATGAGAAAAAACTTCGTGAAAATATCAACTATCTAAAAACGACATACCCAAAAGCGAAACTGATATTTGCTTTGACAACCGTTGTGCCTGAAGGAGAAGCAGGAAGATTTGAAGGAAGTGAAGCTAATTATAACAAGGTAGCGTTGAATGTATTGAAAGACTATCCTGAGATTACAATTAACAATTTACATGAGGTTTCAATTCCCATAATAAAAGAGTATCAAGATAAACCAGGAAGCGTTCACTATCTACCAGAGGGGTACAGATTACTAGGGATTCAGGTGGCAAAACAAATAGCCAAGCTGTTAAAAGTGAAAGTAGAAGATTGTCCCTCAGCAATGGTAATTGAAAGAAAATTTAAAGAATACGAAAAATAAAAATTAAAACATGATGTACAATAATAGAAAGGCAATCTGTTTAGTCCTAAGCATTTTTTCATTACTCATTTATTCTTGTGAGGCACAAAAGAAGGAAGAGAAGAAACCCAATATCATTTTCTTTTTTACGGATGACCAAACCTATGATTCGATGAAACATTTTGGCAATCCCGATACAAAAACACCTAATTTGGATCAATTAGCTGAAAGAGGAGTGACTTTTTTAAGGCATTATAATACGACTGCTATTTGTATGGCTAGTAGAGCCCAAGTAATGACTGGTTTATACGAATATAAAACAGGTTGTAATTTTGACCGAGGAGCATTAGGAACCAAACAATGGTCAACCTCTTTTCCTTTGTTATTGAAAGAGGTAGGTTATCGTGTTGGTTTTGGTGGGAAATTTGGATTCTCAATTTCTGATACCAGTGCTGATGAAGGAAAAGAGGGTGAAGCGGCCGAAAAAGATTTTGATTTTTGGGTAGGTAGTCCAGGTCAAACCTCTTATGTTACCAAAGAGAATAAATCTTTAGCTAAATATGCCGATAAATATCCGCATTCTACTAGAGCCTATGGAGCAGCAACCATTGATTTTATTAATGAATCTGTAAAAGGAAAACAACCGTTTTGTATGAGTGTTTTCTTTAAAGCACCTCATAAACCAGCAAATCCTGACCCAGTTTTTGACACGGTTTACAAAAATACTGTCTTTAGAAAGTTACCTAATTTTGGTAGAGAAGCAGGAAAACACCTTGCTCAACAATCTAGAATGGGCAGACAGTACGGTCGATTTACGGAATGGGGGTATGATAAAGAAGAAACGTACCAAGAAGAACTTCGCAAATACCACCAATTGATTTATGGAGTGGATTATTCGATAGGAATGATTTTAGCCGAATTAAAAAAATTAAAAATTGATGACAACACCATCATTGTTTTTGCATCTGACAATGGCTACTTTATTGGTTCTCACGGATTAGGTTCTAAAGAGTTGCCTTATGAAGAGAGTGCCCGCGCTCCTTTGATTATTGTTGATCCTCGTATGGATAAAAAATTTAGAGGTACTCAAACCAGTTCTTTATCTGCAAATGTGGATATACCAGCTACAATTCTGGATTTTGCAGGTGTGAAAACGCCTACTGTTTATGATGGAAAGAGTTTAAGACCTGTGTTGAGCAATACTAAATTTGAATCAAGAACATCACTTCCTATTGTTCAGGTATGGGGGCCAAAAGCCACTCATTGTTTGACGGTAATGGAGAAACAATACAAGTATATTTATTGGAACTATAAAGACGAAACGAAAGGGATTCATCCTACCGAAGAATTATTTGATATCATCAATGATCCTTATGAAATGAAAAACTTAGCTAACGAAACTAAATATAAACTACAATTAAATGAAATGAGAAAACTTTATGACAAACAATTGCAACATTGGAACGAACAAGGGGTCAAAAATCATGGATATGATAAAGCGGCGGCTTCATTAATCAGAACAGTGAATCAATAAAAAATTAACTAACAACCAACCAATATAAATATGAAAAAAGTTATTTTATTTTTAATTACGATGATATCAGTTACAGCTTTTTCTCAGAAAATGACTATAACGGGTACAGTAAAAGACGAATCAGGAGAAGGCCTCTTTGGTGCGACCTTGCAAATCAAAAGTACGGGAACAGGAACTACTACTGATTTAGATGGACGTTTTTCCATTGCAGCAAGTACGGGTGATATTATTACGGTTTCTTATTTAGGAACGGAAACTAAAAATGTTATTGTAAAGCAAGCAAACGTAATGCATATAAAACTTAAAGCATCAGATCTGGAATTAGATGAAGTTGTTGTTGTAGGATATGGTACTGTTAAAAAAAGTGATTTAACGGGTTCAGTTGCTAGTATTAAGGCTGAAGATATTACAAAAACAGCAACTATTTCATTAGATCAAGCTTTAGCAGGTAGAGCGGCTGGGGTAGTTGTTACTTCAAATTCTGGTGCTCCAGGAGCTGGTGCTTCAGTTACTATTAGAGGTATTAGTACAATTACAAACAGTGAACCTTTGTATGTTATTGATGGTATTCCTATGGAGAATACTAGTTTAGACGAATTATCAGCAGATACTAATGGAGGAAATAATTTGAGTCCTTTATCTTTAATTAATCCAGATGATATTGAATCGATTGAGATTTTAAAAGATGCATCTGCAACGGCTATTTATGGATCTAGAGGTTCAAATGGAGTCGTTTTGGTAACTACTAAGACCGGTAAAATTGGAAAAGGGGTAATTTCTGTTTCTAGAGATTATTCATTAGGTTCCATTCCTCATGTAAGCCGTTTGCTTGATGCAAATGAATTTATTATTCTTAAAAACCAATTGAATTTGAATAACGGAACAGGAAGTGTAGATCCACAAGAATTAGCTGATGCGCAAGCAGGGAAACTTATAACTACAGATTGGTTAAAAACAGTAACACATCCTTCAACTACCGCAAATACGAATATTAGTTTTAGTGGCGGGAATAAAGATTTACGCTATTTACTTTCGACAAATTTTTTGGATAGTAAGGGTATGATTCAATCTACCGATTTCAAACGTATTCAAACGAGATTAAACTTAGATGCTACTGTTAGTGATCTTATTAAAGTAGGAACTAGAATGACCTATTCTTATATTGATAGTGATTCACAGTCAACGAATGTGGGCCAAAATGCTGATGGATTTGGTGTTGGGAATATTATTAGAAGAGTACAAGAGGCTGATCCAACAAAAAACATTTATGAAACAATTGCAGCCGATCCAAATGATCCAGATAATCCAGATGGTATAGATCTTCAAGTCAACCCATTAGATTACCTTAATAGTAATAATTGGAATACAAAAGAATTTCAGTTTTTAGGTAGTCTGTACCTAACGTTACAATTTAGTAAAGCAGCTTATTTAAAAACTACTGTTAATTTTCAAAATAGAAATTCAAAACAACGTTTTTATCAAAATAGAGAGATAAGACCTGGTCAACCTACAGCTTTCGGAGGCTGGGCTAAAACGGGTGATTCACAAAATCTAAGTTTATCCAATTCCAATGAATTTCATTACGACAAGACTTTTGGAAAACATGCCTTTAATACCGTTTTAGGACAGTCTATAGAATATAGATCTAGTGATCGTGTAACAACAGATAATAGAGGCTTTTCTAGCGACTTACTTACACTTTATGCACCAAGCACAGCGGCAACTTATTTTGCAGATAATATAACCTTTGGAGAAAATAGTTTGCTTTCTTATTTTGGACGTATTAATTACACCTTTAATAAAAAATATTATTTTACTGTAACAGGTCGTTACGATGGTTCTTCTAAGTTTGCGGCAAATAATAAATGGGCATTTTTCCCTGCAGGAGCTTTTGCTTATAAACTATCAGAAGAGAAATTTATTAAAAATATACCTTCCATTTCTCAAGCTAAATTTCGTGTAAGTTATGGTAAGACAGGTAATCAAGCCATAACAGATTATCAATCTCTAGCGACTTATGCTCCAGATAATTATGGTGTTGGAGATGGTGCTGGTGGTGAATCAGCAACAACTATTTATTATTCGGATCAAATTCCTAATCCTAACTTGAAATGGGAATCTACCTTACAATTTGATGCAGGTCTTGATTTGGGTTTCTTTAAAAATAGAGTAACAGTAACGGCTGATTACTATTCTAAAAATACCACTGATCTTTTGTTTAGAAGCAATAAAGTAGCTGCACAATCTGGACAAGCTAATTTTGTACGAAATCTAGGGTCTATTCAATCGACAGGTTTTGAATTAGCGCTTGGATTAGACCTATTTAGAAAGAAAAATTTCTCATGGTCATTCAACGGTAATTTTTCTGTTGGAAAAGCTGTTATTAATGATTTAGCAACTGATATTAATGTAGGCCCAACTTTATCTGGTGTAGCTGGTGCGGGTACACAAATTTTGAAGAATGGTGAAAAAGTGGGTACATTCTATGGCTATAAAACAGCTGGTGTTGCTCAGTTTTCTGACTTTGTAGAGTTTCAAGGTCTCACTAATCAAGAGCAAATAGATCTTTATAATTCGAATAGATCAGGTAGTTATACTTACATTCCACGTACTGATGGGGCATTGTTTTACAATGAAGCGAATCCTTCACCTGGAAAACAATTGTTTTTTGATCCAAATGGGGATAAGACTATTACGGATGCTGATAAACAGGCTCTTGGTAATGCTCAAGCCGATGTTATGTTTGGTATTAAAAATGATTTTCGTATTGGAAATGTTGATTTTAGTTTCTTTTTTGATGCTCAATTAGGGCAGGAGATAGCCAATATCACCAATATTAGACTGTTGACATTTACTGGATCTCGTAATGCAACAGCTGTAGTTAAAGATTCTTGGAGTCCAGAAAACCAAGATACAGATTTACCTAAATTAGGGTCTGTGGTTCGTCAATTCACTGATAGGTATGTTGAGAATGGTTCTTTTGTACGCTTACAAAATGTAACTGTTGGTTATAATTTACCTAAACAATTGATTGGTAAGATTGGGCTTAATTCATTTCGTTTAAGTGCTTCTTTGAATAATATCTACACCTTTACAAAATATTCAGGTTTTAGTCCTGATGTAAGTACTTTTGGAAAAGAAAATCTTTCATTAGGTCATGATTCATCTGGATACCCTAATATTAGAAGACTTGTTTTTGGAGTAAAAGCTTCGTTTTAAGATAATTATAAAAAATTAAAATCATGAAAAATTTATATAAATTAGGTTTATTAATAGCGGCATTTTTACCAATATCCTGTTCTGATATTTTAGAAGAGAACCCTAGAATGGTAGTGTCAAATAGTAATTTTTTTAAAACAGAAACAGATTGCCGTAATGCTACAGATGCTATCTATCATGCCTTTCAGAATGGTCAATCCTTTTCAATTTACGGTGCCTATTGGCCCACAATTGATGTAGGTACTGATGATATAGTAACTAGAGATAATAATAATTCTGATGAATGGATGACGCATACGATTGTTCCAGAAATGGTTTTTTTAACAAATCGCAATCAGTACCAATATTTTTGGAAAGCAGTATCACGTGCTAATGATGTTATTAAGTATGTACCAACTGCATCTATTTCTGATATCAAAAAAAATGTATTTCTTGGTGAAGCACATGCTTTAAGAGCCTTTGCCTATTATAATTTAGTACGAGTATGGGGTGATATGCCAAAGGTGGTTAACTCTGTTGAATCAACAACTGATTTTGATTTACCTCGTTCTAGTGTAGATGAGATCTACAATGAGATTATTATTCCAGATTTAAAATTTGCCGAAGAAAATTGTGTTAATACATTACACAGTGGACGAGTTACAAAATGGACAGCTAAATTAATTCTTGCCGAGGTATATTTAACCCGTGCTGGATGGAGAAGAACGTCTCAGGGTGAAAAAGTTAAAGGGGATGCCTCGAATTGGGCATTAGCAAGAGACAAGGCGAAGGAAATTATTGATGGTTCACCTCATTCATTAATTACAACTGCAGTTGTGAATGGTCAAAACATTACTCCAGCTTGCGGTGTGCCGTGGATAGAAAGCAAACCGTATAGTGTAGAATCGATGTTTGAATTAGGGACTATCTCTATTGGTCAAACGGGAGCATGGTTATCAAGACCAGGTTCTAGCAGTAATAATGGAGCTGGTTACTGGGGTGTTAGAGCTACTACTATTCCTACGGGATACACAAGTAATATTAGAGACTTAGCTTGGCCCGCAGCTATTTCTGGTGCTCTTAATAGTAATGCAGGTTTCGTACCTTCACCTGACTTATATGCTGCTTATGACGAAGCTGGTGATCAAAGAAGGGATTGGCTTATAGTGACAAAATACATTACACCTGCTGGTAAAACTATTCTATCGCAACCATCGATTAGAAAATATATGGATATCGATTTCTTTCTAGGTACTAGCACTGCAACATTTCAATATACCAATAATAATATAATACTATATCGATTTGCCGATGCATTATTGATTTATGCTGAAGCTCAAAATGAAGCTGATGGTGCTCCTAATGCGGATGCATATACTGCATTGAACAGAATAAGAAGAAGAGCTTTTGGAGTTACAAATACTTCTAAAGACTTGTCAGGGTTGACACAGGCTGCTTTTAGAACAGCCGTTTATAAAGAACGCCGTTTAGAATTAGCAGGAGAAATTAAAAGACGTTTTGATTTGATAAGAACCGATGGATTTTTTAATGTTAACGATGGAACTTTAATAAAAGTATGGGCAAGTTCTTATAATGGAAATTTTAGTGTTAATGCAAATCATGGAAATGTAAAATGGCCAGACCGCGAATGGTTATTACCAATTCCTTTGACCGAAATGAATTTAAATATTTCTAATGGTTGGGTGCAAAATAAAGGGTATGCGCCTAATGAATAAAATTCAATAAATACATAGGGTGTAATTGTGAAAAAGAAATTGCACCCTACTTTTTTAAAAGATTAATTTATATATAACGGTGCTCTTGTTATTAATGAATATGGAGGTGAAAGTCTTCGTATTGGATAAAAAAACATTGCTACTATTCAATTGATAGGATGCAATAAAAAATTAATTGAAACCAAAGTAATGAAGCGGTTATCATTAGATTCAAAAATAGAATTAAAATAATTCTTTAAAAAAAGCAAGAAATGAAACTTATTTTGCATGTATTCATTGCATTGTTTACTGTGGGAACTATTGCTCAGTCAAAAAATAGCAATAACAAAAAACCGAATATCATTTATATTTTGACCGATGATTTAGGAATTGGAGATCTAAGTTTTTATAACGAAAACAGTAAAATTGCGACACCTAATATAGACAAAATGGGTGCGGAAGGTATGAAATTTACCGATGCTCACACCTCTTCATCTGTATGCACCCCTACAAGATATAGTATCATAACGGGGCGTTACAACTGGAGAACACCACTGAAAAGTTTTGTATTATGGGGAGATTCACCAATGTTAATAAAAGAGAACCGATTGACGGTGGCTCAATTATTGAAAAACAATGGCTATCAAACTTCCACTATTGGTAAATGGCATATGGGGCTAAATTGGTCTATGAAAGAGGGTAGCAAAGAATTTGAGTATTTTTCTAATGTAAAAGACAGATTCAACCCCGATCAAATAGATTATTCTAAACCATTGAAAAAAGGAGCTGTCAATTTAGGATTTGATTATTCGTATATGATTTCAGCTTCTTTAAATATGCCTCCGTTTGTGTATATTGAAAATGACAAAGTAGTAAAGGAGCCTTTAACAATATCAGAAGGATTAAGAAAAGATAATCCTTATGCGTATTGGATAAAAGGGGATATATCGGATGATTTTGACCACGAACAGGTATTGCCTGTTTTTGTGAAAAAAGCTCAAGCGTATATCGCAGAAAAAGCTAAAGAGGACAAACCATTTTTTCTTTACCTTCCTTTGGCCGCACCGCATAATCCGATATTGCCTATAGCGCCTTGGAAAGGAAAAAGTAATATTAATCCGTATGCAGATTTTGTTGTCATGATTGATGATTTGATGGGGGATTTATTTAAAACAATTAAAGACAGTGGTATTGAAGAAAATACAATTGTAATTTTCACAAGTGACAATGGATGTGCTGCAAATGCTAACATTGGGGTATTGAAAGAGAAAGGACATAACCCAAGTTATATCTATAGCGGTATAAAAGGAAGTATCCTTGAAGGTGGACATCGTGTACCATTTTTAGTAAAATGGCCTAAAGGGATTAAACCAAATTCTATTTGCAACGAAACCATTTGTACAACTGATTTTATGGCAACCTGTGCAGATTTGGTAAACTATAAATTGAAAGATAATGAAGCTGAAGACAGCTATAGTATGATGCCATTATTGAATCAAAAAAAAGGTTTTCAAAGAGAAGAAACCATTCATCATGATAAAGCTGGTGTATTTGCCATCAGAAAAGGGGATTGGAAATTAGTAGTAGAACCTACTAAAGAGGATTCTGGTACAAGTAAAAAGAAAAAAGCTAAAGGAGATAGTGACACATTCGAGAACATTCTTTACAATCTTAAAAAAGATACTAAGGAAACTAAAAATGTAGCCAATGAAAATCCGGATAAAGTAAAAGAATTAAAAGCATTGCTAATCAAACAAATTATGGATGGTAGAAGTACTCCTGGC
Source organism: Flavobacterium sp. NG2 (assembly GCF_034119845.1). Classification (NCBI taxonomy): domain Bacteria; kingdom Pseudomonadati; phylum Bacteroidota; class Flavobacteriia; order Flavobacteriales; family Flavobacteriaceae; genus Flavobacterium; species Flavobacterium sp. NG2. The sequence goes on from NZ_CP139420.1 coordinate 2,063,717, forward strand.
AAAGTTCAAAAAAATGATGAAATTTCATTTCCTTGGGAACAAGCAGCTTTTGCATTAAACCCTTCTGATAAACATTGATAGTATTAATAACCGAATTTATGAAACATCGATTGATTATAATTTTGACAATCTTTTATGGATGTCTAAATAGTGCAGCACAAACAACAGCTGATTTTTACGTTTCTACCAAAGGTTCTGACAACTGGTCGGGTACGTTAGCAAGTCCCAATGCTCAAGGTACAGATGGGCCTTTTGCTTCTTTGGAGCGAGCTAGAGATGCGGTACGAATTTTGAAAAAAAAGAAAACGCAAAACATTTTGGTGCAAATTCGTGAAGGCCTTTATAAATTAAATAAAACAATTGTATTTGGTTTGGAAGATTCCGCTGCAGGAAACGCAACGATAACCTATGCAGCTTATCCTAATGAAAAACCAATATTTAGCTCCGGCAAAGAGATTTCAGGTTGGGAGAAAGTAACTACGGATATTCTAGGTTTGCCAAAGGAAGCCAAAGGGAATATATGGGTAGCCAATGTATCGGATAAATTTCTAACGCTGTATGATGACAATGGAATGTTGCCACGCGCGCAATCCGAACCTTTTAAACCTTTAAAAGAAAGTACTAAAAACAAAATTTATTTTCCAAAAGGGAAAATGAAAAATTACTCAAATGTTACGGATGTTGAACTTATTGTACGTCCAGCTCACGATTGGATTTTAAACATCCTGCCTTTGGCTTCAGTTGATGAAAATAATGGGGTTGCCAATACGACTATTGACGCTACTTATGTGATGCAAAAAAATAATATATGGGTAGAAAACGCTTTAGAAGAATTGAATGCACCTGGTGAATGGGTTTTAAATTCGAAAGAAGGCAAGGTATATCTTTGGAAAAGAGGGGACTCCCCAATAGTAGTACCAACATTGATGGAGTTCATTCGTGTGGAAGGAAAGATTGACAAAAAAGGTTCTAAAGATGTACCCGTTCGAAATTTAAAATTTGATGGACTAACTTTTAAACACGGTGAGCGTTATACCATTGCTAAAGACGATGCTGGTTTACAGCACGATTGGGATTTTTTAGATAAAGACAATGCATTGGTACGTTTTCGCGGAGCAGAGAACTGTGTGGTTAATCAATGTCATTTTTTAGATAGTGGTAGTGGTGCGATTCGTGTGGATTTGTATGGCATAGATAATAAAATTACCAACAACCATATTGAGCATATGGGTGGTGGCGGAATTCTATTGTGCGGATTTGGTCCTGGTACCAAAGATGTGAACAAAAAGAATCTGGTTTACAACAATAACATTCACCATGTTGGCGAAATTTATTGGCATTCTCCAGGGATATTCCTTTGGCAAAGTGGAGAAAACAGAGTCGCTAATAATTTAATTCATCATACTAATTATACTGGTTTAATAGTAAGCGGAGGAATTTTAAGATTATTCAAACGTGGAAATGGTCGTGAACTGATGCGAACTTTGCGTTGGGACGAAATGAGTACTCTTCCCAAAAAACCAGAACAAGAGGATATTAAACCGTATTTACACAGTCGAAACAATTTAATTGAATACAATGAAATTCATGATGCCATGCAAAAGTTAGGAGATGGAAATGGAATTTATATTAGAGGTGCTGGTCCAGGAAATGTAATTCGTCGCAATTTTATTCACGATCTTGTGACTCCAACAGGTAAACAAGGCGGAATGAGGACCGATGGAGGTCAAATGGACGTTTTAATTACCGAAAATATAATCTACAAATGCACCTCGCAAGGAATGACCTTAAAATTAAACAATCGTTTTGAGAATAATATTATTGCCGATGTTATCGCACCTCCTCGCGGTGTTTATCTAAAAATTGTAGAAGGGCCTATGACGGGAGCGTCTAATAAAAATAATATATTTTATTCTTCAACAGATAATTGCATTTTTATTCCTGAACACACACCTGGGAAATCAAATGCAGGTGAAGATATGGAAGGGAAGCAACCTGCACGTATGAAAGATGTGGATTCTGATAACAACATTTATTTCTGTAAAACCGACAGTAGCAAAGGAGACAACACCCTAAAATACCTCCATACGGAAAGTGTAGATAAGAATAGTAAGGCTGTTGATCCTTTATTTGTAAATCCTGAAAAAGGAGATTTTAGATTCAAACCCGATTCGCCAGCCATCAAAATGGGAATTGTACCTATTGATATGTCGATGATAGGATTACGAATGGACAAATAATAATTAAAACGAAAATAAAATTTAAAATAATAAGTAAGATACCGAATGAAAAAACAATTAATTCTCTTTTTAGCAATCCTTTTTGGTTGCTTCATGAGTAACGCCCAAACAGCTGATTTTTATGTGTCCACCCAAGGTTCGGACAACTGGTCTGGAAAATTGGCAAGTCCCAATGCGCAAGGTACTGATGGGCCGTTTGCTACATTAGAACAAGCAAAAAAAGCCGTACGCACTTTGAAAAAAAGCAAGTCACAAGATATTGTAGTGTTGATTCGGGAAGGAGTTTATAAACTGAATAAAACAGTAGTGTTTGGTTTAGAAGATTCAGGAGAGGGAAAATCAACAGTAACTTATGCAGCTTATCCAAATGAAAAACCAGTTTTTAGTTCTGGAAAAGAGATTAAAGGTTGGGAAAAAGTAACTACGGATATTCCAGGTTTACCTGCAGCAGCAAAAGGAAATGTTTGGGTAGCCAAAGTTTCGGATAAATTTTTGACTTTGTATGATGACGAAGGAATGCTGCCTCGTGCACAATCCAAAGGAATAATAACTGAATTAGAAAAAAGCAGTAAAAACCGTCTTCATTTTCCTAATGGATTTTTGAAAAATTGGTCAAATGTAACCGATGCAGAAATTAAAGTACGCCCCCATCATGCATGGATTGTAAATATGTTACCCGTGGTATCTGTCAACGAAAAAACGAATAATGCTACTACAGCCATAGATGCTACTTATGCGATGAATAGACTTCATTTTTTGCCAGAAACAGAGAATTGTTGGGTCGAAAATGTAATGGAAGCGCTTGATAAAAAAGGAGAATGGGTATTAAATACCAAAGAAGGTAAGGTATATCTTTGGCCACGTAATGAATCTACAGTTGTCGCTCCAACGCTCTTTGAACTCATTCGAGTAGAAGGAAAAATTAATAAAGAAGGAGCTAAAGATATTCCTGTTCGCAATCTTGTGTTTAAAGGACTTACCTTTAAGCATGGAGAACGTTACACTGTAAAACCGGATGATGCCGGCTTGCAACATGACTGGGATTTTCTTGATAAAGACAATGCTTTAGTTCGTTTTCGCGGAGCTGAGAATTGTATGATTGACCAATGTCACTTCTTGGATAGTGGTAGTGGCGCAATTCGTGTGGATTTGCACGGAATAAATAATACCATTTCAAATAACCATATCGAACACTTAGGAGGTGCGGGTATTGTGCTTTGTGGTTATGGACCAGGAACTAAAGATGTAAACAAAAAGAATACGGTTTATAACAACAATATTCATAATATAGGAGAGATTTATTGGCATTCGGCTGGTATTTTAGTTTGGCAAAGTGGTGAGAACCGTATTGCTAACAACTTAATACACCACACGGATTATACTGCCATTATTCTATCGGGTTGTATGACTGATTTTTTTGCCAAAGGACCTAATGGTCGCGAGTTAACCCGAACAATTCGTCGTGATGAAGTTCCTAAATTTTCAAAAGATGTTACACTTCAGGATGTTATGCCTTATTTGCATACTCATGACAATATTGTAGAATACAACGAAATGCATCATACGATGCAAAGATTGGGAGATGGAAATTCAGTTTATATACGAGGAGCAGGTAGGGGGAATATCATTCGTCGTAATTATATCCATGATATGGTGGCAGATATGATAATGCAAGCGGCTATTCGTACGGATGGAGGACAAACAGGAACTTTGATTGCTGAAAATTTAATTTATAACTGCACCTCCCAAGGAATTTTGACAAAGTTAGATAATAGAGTAGAAAATAATATTGTGGCTAATATCATTGCTCCTCCACGTGGTTATTATTTGTCCCTGAGAGAAGGACCATTGACAGGAGGAACTATTAAACGTAATATTTTATACTGTGTTAGTGAAATGGGAAGTTTTATTGATGAATTGCCTCCAGGAAAAGATGGGGCTTCTGAAGACAGGAGAGGTCGTGTTATAGCTAGCGCTAAGGATGCAGACACGGATTATAATATTTATTTTTCGAAAGTAAATCCAAACATGGGTAAGGATCTTATAAAGAAAAATCAAAAAGATGGTATTGATAAGCATAGCATGGCGGTTGATCCATTATTTGTAAATCCTGAAAAAGGAGACTTTAGATTTAAACCAGGTTCTCCTGCCATAGAAATGGGTATTGTTCCGATTGATTTATCAAAAGTGGGGTTACGTACAATTAAAGAATAAATTATCGAGTTTTTACCTTTTAAGAACAACTTTATAAAATAAACTTTAATTATTATTTGAAGAAAAGAAGTCTTGTTTTCTTATTGAAGTTAAACACCTATTATTTTTGGTCAAATAGTATGAGTACTAACGGTGCAAAAAAAATTGACAGGCCTGAAATTTGGCCAGAAATAAATTGGAAAGATGAGAAATAATAATATAATCAAGCTAGTATTCATAATTTTCTTTATTGTACTAGTATCCGCTTTTTTGAATTTATTGGTAATTCTATTATTTGGTTATCAGTAGAAACTCGTATGGAATTATAAAAAAAAACGATGAGACTATCTGAAAAGTAATTTTTACAATGCCCCCCTATAAGTTAGGCACTATTTGGTAGTATTTTTATGGAAAGAAAAGTAAAATACAATTGTGAGTTTAAACTTCGTTTTGTATATCAAGTTTTAAGAAAAAATGGTCTTGGATAATAATTTTCAGGGTCATTGATACAATCCTTAAAACTGAGTAATTAAAAAAAAAAAACTGGGGTTAACTTTTTAATTTAAAGTAGATCCTTTTTTTATTTACTCCTAAATGAAGTTTTAATTTGACTTTTAATTTACATTAGAAGGACGAATTGACGGCTTTAAATTTGTACTATATTTTTTTTTGGAGATAATTTATTTGAAATAAAACTCTAATCTCATATTGGAATATGCAATATCGTGATGAAACAATTGTATTATATTGTTATTTTGGAATAGCAATTTTTAAAATTCCTCACTTGAGTGAGTTCCTCACTTGAGCGTTTTGAAGTCTATAATGGATCAATCCTAAAACCTGTGGAGCGACAAAAATTAAGCATAAATATTAGTTAGCCTAAAAAGGAAAAACTCAATGTTTCTAACTCCTCTAAACTGCGACCTAAAAGCTTTTATTTTGGCATTGAAGGATTCTGCCGAAGCATTAGTACTTCTGTTGTCAAAATAGTTTAATATGTTTTGATAATGATTGGTTATGGTTCGAGATATTGTGTTGAAAGACTTAAATCCTGATTGATTTACTTTTTCATGCCATTTGGCCAGTCTAGTAAAAGCAATTATTTTATCAGTTGTGTTTTCAAAGATATTGCGTAAGTCTTGTGTTAGATTGTATGCTTTATGAATATCGGGATATAAATTGAATAATAAGTCCGCACGTTCTTTTTGGTTCTGAGACCATTTTGATTTGTTTTTGTATAAAAAATAACGACTCCTAGCTAGTAGTTGTTTGAGGGTATCGCCGTTGGTTAATATTTTTGGTTCATACTTCGTTTTGCTGCTTTTAGCTTGTTCCATTGCTTCGTTTTCTTGGTCTATAGCTTTCCATCGGTGTTTAATTCTGATCTCTTGCAAAGCTTCAGTGGCAAGTTTTTGAACATGAAAGCGGTCGGTCACTTGTATTGCTTTAGGAAAACATTTTTTAGCAATTAATCCCATATTACCAGCCATGTCCAATGTTATTTCATTAACTAGGTTTCGTTGTTTAAGAGGGATTTTTTCAATAATTGCAATTACTGTTTCTGCTTTTGTTCCAGCAACCATCGCTACTATAGTGCCTTTTCTACCGTTAGCAGCTTTGTTTGTTAAAACGGTGTAAAGCTCGCCATTAGAAAGAGAGGTTTCATCAATAGATAACCGTTTTCCAATGTTTTCAGGAAAAATAAGCCATTGTTTCGCATGTGCTTTTTGATTCCAGATTTTAAAATCACTTAAGAAATCCTTGTATTGATATAGTAGGTTTTTGCCTTTGACACCATAGAAAGAGGCGATAGCATTACAATCATTAGGCTTTGAATCTATTGATTTCTTTTAAAAAAGACGCAAACTCCTGTGTTACCCGAGTTCCGTCTGCTACTAAATTCCAATCTCTAAATACAACTTGTCCAGTATCTTCGTTAAGCCATCTTCTACGAGTAATGTGTAGGTACACTTGATGTCCACGTATTGGAAAATCTTGAACAGTTATCTCATCAAAAAAACCTTTTGAACTTAATTTGTTTTGACGGTATTCTTTTGGAATCGAATTAATCTCTTTTAAGTATAAATGAAGAATTTCTTCACCTTTTTCATAAGAAGTAAGTTCAAAATAATCAACGATAATTTCTGGCAACAATAACTTGAGAAGTTCAACTAAGGAATCTTTCATTTGCATTTAATTTAAAACACAAATATCGAAATTTAATATTTCCCCACAACTTTTTGACTTGATCCTCTATAATTTTGAAACTTAAATCCAATAAAAAACCCTTAAACAGTTGATGTTTAAGGGTTTGTTTTTCGTAGCGAAGACGGGAGTTGAACCCGTGACCTCAGGGTTATGAATCCTGCGCTCTAACCAACTGAGCTACCTCGCCAAATGCAGTGAACAACTGTTCTTGATTGCGGGTGCAAATATAAAACTTTTATTAAAGCAAACAAGCAATTTTTGAAGAAAAAAAAATATTTTTAAAAACGTTTTTTTATCGGGTTTATATTCTATATATTCGAAAAAAAATTAATTAGCCCCATGGATCAAAAAGTACGTTACGAAATAGAGTTCCCAATCACCTCTTCGCCTCAGTTATTGTATCAATATATTTCTACACCTTCTGGTTTGTCTGAATGGTTTGCTGATAATGTAAATTCGCGTGGTGAGTTTTTTACTTTCATTTGGAATGATTCTGAAGAGAAAGCGCGTCTAGCTTCTAAAAAATCCGGTGAAAAAGTAAAATTCAAATGGGTAGATGCTAATAATAAAGATACCGATTTGTTTTTTGAGTTACATATTTTAGTTGATGAATTAACTAAGGATGTTTCCTTAATGGTTGTTGACTTTGCTGATGAAGATGAGGTAGATGAGGCAAAACAGTTATGGGAAAATCAAATTTCAGATTTGAAACATCTCCTAGGTTCTGTATAGAAAATAGTTTATTATAACTTATATTTGCCCTGAACAAAATTCAGGGCTTTTTTTATGATTAATTTTAACGGAACAATAGTATCTGAGGATACTAATATATTGACTCAAAACCGTGCTTTTTTATATGCTGATGCTGTTTTTGAAACGGTAAAGGTGGTAAATGGGAGCGTTCTTTTTCTTGAAGACCATTATTTTAGATTGATGGCATCTATGCGTGTGGTGCGCATGGAGATTCCAATGAACTTTACTATGGAGTACTTTGAAGAACAATTGTTGTCTGTAGTGACATCAAATGGTTTTTCGGCTTCGGCTAGAGTAAGAATTACAGTGTTTAGAAATGATGGAGGGTACTATTTGCCTAAATATAATACCGTTTCTTTTTTGGTGCATGCTACAAAATTACCTGATGTGCACTATGCATTTGAAACAAAGGAATACGAAGTAGATTTGTTTAAGGATTTCTATATCACCAAGCAGCTGCTTTCTTCTATAAAAACAACTAATAGATTATTGAATACTACAGCTAGTATCTTTGCGTATGAAAACGGTTTAGACAACTGTTTGATGTTGAATGATAGTAAAAATGTAGTGGAGGCTATTCAAGGGAATATATTTATGCTGTTGGGGAATAAATTGATAACACCTCCAGTGTCTGAAGGATGTTTGAATGGTGTGATGAGGAAACAAATCTTGACTTTGGCAAAAAAAATAGAAAGTCTAGAAGTGGTTGAGGAGATTATCTCTCCTTTTGATCTTCAAAAAGCTGATGAGTTATTTATTACCAATGTAATTAAAGGAATTCAGCCCATTACAAAGTACAGAAAGAAAACTTTCGGGACTCAAACAGCACATTTGTTGTTGGAAAAATTAAACGAGCTGCTTTTGGTAAAATAGTATATACCGGTAGTAATTAAAAAAGGACTTAAATATTTTCGTTTAGAAAGTATTTAAGTCCTTTTTTTATAAAAGTATTATTGTAGTTAATTCAAATACGGATTTTCAGGAGCGTTAGACCAAATGAGGTAATCACCTCCTAATTCTTTGATTTGGTCTTTCCAAAAATGTGTAGGGGACTTACCTATAATTTTGTTTTTGTAATTATTGGTGGTCACAATCCATGAATTAGCATTCATTTCATTTTCTAATTGATTTTGATGCCAGCCCGAATAGCCTAAGAAAAAACGAATGTTATCTTTTGTGATAGCTCCTTGATTGATTAGATCTTTTGTAGATTCAAAATCACCTCCCCAGTAAATTCCATTAGAAATTTCAATACTATTAGGGATTAATTCAGGGACATTATGGATGAAATAGAGGTTGTCTTGTTCAACAGGTCCTCCGTTGTAAATTTTAAATTTTGAATTTATTTCAGGTATTAAGTCGTTTATCGTGTATTTAAGAGGTTTGTTGATGATAAAACCTACAGAACCTTCCTTATCATGATCCGCCAATAAAATTACAGATCTATTGAATGATAAATCTCCAATTATAGAAGGCTCAGATATAAGCAGTTGACCTTTTATTAATTTTTCTGAAATCATGACACTGTAGTTTTTTTATTAAATTTAAGAAAAAAATCAAAAAAAAACCAAACTTTATCGTTTAAAAGCAAAAAAAAACCCTCCAGAAGGAAGGTTTTGTTTCTTTTTAAGGAAGTAAAACGTCTAATTAGTTTACTGCTCCTTCTAATTCTGCACCAGCTTTGAATTTTACAACGTTTTTTGCTGCAATTTGGATAGTTTTTCCAGTTTGTGGATTTCTTCCGTCTCTTGCTGCTCTAGCTGATACTGACCATGATCCAAAACCTACTAGAGATATTCTACCACCTTTTTTCAAAGTTTCTCCTACGTTTCCTAAAAATGACTCTAAAGCTAATTTTGCAGCTGCTTTAGTAATTCCTGCGTCAGCAGCGATAGCATCGATTAATTCTGATTTGTTCATAATAAAAGTTATTAATTGTTGGTTAAAGAATTCTTATACACAAATTTAGCAGGAAATCCTTACTGAGCAAGTGTTTTGCTGAATTTTAGACTGTTTTGTTGATAACTTTGTTAATTTGTTCATAAAACAGTGTTTTTTTATTGGGAAATACTCTACCCTTACTGTTTTATGGGGTTAAAAGGCTTTTGCATCGGCTGTAAATGTAATTCCATTTAAAAGTTCAGCCGTTGTCATTCTCTTTTTTCCAGGGAATTGTAAACTTAAAATTTGGATAAAACCATTTGCTACGGCAATTTTCATTTCTTTTTTAGTGCAAACAATCCTTCCTATAGGGTGTTGGTGTTCTTCGATGATGATTTTTGATTCGTATATTTTGACGCTCCATTCTTCATCTTTATCGGTAACCATAGACCAAGCCGCTGGATAGGGACTTAATCCTCGAATGAGGTTATGAATTGTAGTAGCTGATTGTGTCCAATCAATTTTGCAATTCTCTTTGTTGAGTTTATAAGCGGTTTTGATATCGTCAGTATCTTTTTGAATTGTAGTAGTCAGATTGCCTTTTTCAATCAAAGTTAAGGTGTCTATAACAGTTGTGCTACCTATATTCATTAGTCTGTCGTGAAGCTGCCCTGCATTTTCTTCAGGATGAATGTCGGTTTCAGAACTTAAAATCATAGCACCTGTGTCTATTTTATCATCAATAAAGAAAGTTGTTACTCCTGTTTTTTGTTCGCCATTGATAATTGCCCAGTTGATAGGAGCCGCACCACGATAATTAGGAAGGAGAGAAGCATGTAGGTTAAAAGTGCCTAAAGCAGGCATTTCCCATACTACTTTTGGAAGCATTCTAAAAGCGACTACAATTTGTAGATTAGCATTCAATGCTTTTAATTCTGATAAAAAACCTTCGTCTTTAAGATTGGTCGGTTGTAAGAGCGGAAGATTATTTGCAACTGCGTATTCCTTAACAGCTGAAAATTTCAGTTTTTGTCCACGACCCGCAGGTTTGTCTGCTGCAGTGATGACACCTACTACAGTATAGTTGTTTTGGATGATAGTATCAAGAATCCCTACTGCAAATTCAGGAGTTCCCATAAAGACAATTCGTAATTTTTCCATTATGATTTTAAAGTATAAAGGGCGAATGCGGATTTTTTTAACCGCAGATTCGCTAATTTTATTGAGAGTATACCGCTTAAAGCGTAATTACCGCAAATTTAGCCATCCTTGATAACAATTAATAGCTTTTTTAATAAAAATCTGTAACTCTAGCGTTAGCGAACAGGCGATGCAATTAGTGGTTGTTTTTAGGCTTATCTGTTTGCTCTGTTAAGCTATAAGTGTTGTTCGGATTCACTATGATGATTTCGTTTTCTAATAGCTGTTGGAGTACAGTTATAATAGTATCTGCGCTAGAATGGGTTCTGTTTTCTAATGCTCTGGAGTTTAGAGCTTCGCTTTTTAGCAAATGAATGATTTGTTCCGAAAGTGCTTTAATATTTTTCGGTTTTTTCTTTTTGGCAATGCAATAGGAGCAGATGCCACAATCCTTGGACTGTTTTTCGCCAAAATAACTTAAAATCAATTTGCTTTTGCAAACATTGTTTTCGCTTGCATAATGTAGTACGGATTGTAGTTGGTCTTTTTTTAGTTTGTTTTGGTTTTCTAAATATTTGACTACTCGGCTGATGGTTCTTTCGTCTTCGCGAATTTCATTAAAAGTAAGAGACGCGTCGTTGCCTTTTGAATGGTAGTTAATAATTTGTTTTTCGTTTAGTTTTTCTAAAAGCTTGAGTACTTCTTTTTCAGTATGATGAGATTTTTTGGCAATCAAAGCGCTATTGAATGCGGTTTCAATATCGTAAATGCCAGGATACGTTCGTAGAATGGCAAGAACAATTTCTTCGTCATTTGGATTTAAACTGATGTAGCGCAATACTTCTTTTGACGAAATAATAAATTGTAAACTTATTTTCTCTGAGAATTCCTGAGACAAACTAAGAATTCCTTGTCGGTCCAAAAACTGAATGGCGTTGTAGGCTTTTAAAACTGGAAAATTGTATTTAACACAGAAGTGATTCAGGTTAAAGGAAAATTTTTCGTTAATGCCTTCGCCATATGCGATTTGGAAATAACTATTCAGCTTTAGATAAACGAGGTTTAAAAAGGCTTTGTCAGGTAGTGTGTTTATAAACTGATTTTCGGACTGAATTTGGTCAGAAGGGCTAGTGAGTAAAACCGCAAAAGCTTTGTCTTCGTTTCGTCCTGCGCGACCAGCTTCTTGATAATAATTTTCTATGTTTTCAGGCAATTGAATATGAATGACTGTTTTGACATTGGCTTTGTCTATTCCCATTCCAAAGGCATTAGTGGCAACGATAACTTGTGCTTTTTCTTCCATCCAAAGCGCCATGTTTTTATCTTTTTCTCTCGAATGAAGACCGCCATGGTAGTAGGTTGCTTTGAAACCGGTATTTTGTAATTGGGATGAAATCTCTAAGCAAGATTTTCTATTTCGAACATATATAATAGAAGGCTGTGGGTTTTTCCTTAAAATTTGTTGAATTTTATAGAGTTTGTCTTCGGCTTCAAAAACCATATAGGCTATGTTCTTTCGAGCAAAAGATTGGTGAAATGAAACGGGGTTTTCTAGTCCTAATTCTTTAATGATGTCCTCTTTTACACGGGCTGTTGCCGTAGCGGTTAAGGCTAAGAATGGAACTTTAGGAAAAGCGGTTTTGAGATTCGAAATTTTTAAATAAGCCGGCCGAAAGTCATGACCCCATTGGGATACACAGTGCGCTTCGTCAATTGCAATCAGGCTGATATTGATTCCCTTTAGTCGTTCCAATATCCAGTCTGACTGTAAACGTTCAGGTGATAAATAAAGAAATTTATAGTTTCCAAACTGACAATTGTCTAAGAGGTCAATCATTTCGTCTGATTTAATTCCGCCTGTCAAGGCAATGGCTTTGATGTCTCGACTTTGTAAATTGGCTACTTGATCTTTCATTAAAGCTACCAAGGGAGAAATAACTAAGCAAATTCCTTTTTGCATCATGGCGGGAACTTGGAAGCAAATCGATTTTCCGCCGCCCGTTGGAAGTAAGGCAAAAGTATCCTGTCCACTTAAAACAGAATCAATAATTTCGTTTTGTAGTGGTCTAAAACTGTTGTGTTTCCAGTATTTTTTTAGGATTTCTAATGCTTCAGACATGATAAAATGGAGGCAGAGTTTAAGATTATTGTTCGATGGATTCTAGTATAAAACGAATGCGATTTTCAACGGTGTCTTTTGGTATTTCGATAGGTTTGTAACCTAGTTTTTCGTAGGCAGCGACAATCTTTTGATGAATGGCTTTGGCTTGTTCAAAATTTTCGTAACGAGCTTCATCAGTTTCGTAAATTTCTTCCCAAGGAGGAAGTGAAAACACCTGTGAATAAACTGTCTCGCGACAGCATTTCTTGAAATAATCAGGGTAGGTATCGCCGATATAGTCCATATAGCCTATGATATCAGGTAAACCTCGGTCAATGAAAATAAGATTAGCAGTTTCTTTTAGAGCGTTTTCAAACTGTTCTTTTCTGCCATTAAGTAATAATTCGCTAAATAATAATGGATTTTCAAGGAATAATTGCTCAATTCCTTCTTTTTGAGCAGCTAATGTTATAGCCCTAGAAATTTCTGGATAACAGCAAAATCCTTTGGCAATCAAACTGTTTAAGAGTGTTGTTTTTCCAGTTCCAGGTCCACCAGTAATGACTATAATTTTTTTTTGCACTTTATTTTCGATAGAATTCAAACTTACTGAAACTATTTGGGATTTTAAAACAAATCATTCGTAAATTAAGTTCAAAGTATAAAAATGAATAATTGCTTTTTCACACGAATTATATCGGTTTTGACGGAAATCTATTTTTTATTTATTACAAACTCTCCATACGTTGATAAATTTAGTGTAATTTGTTATTTTAACTTTACTAATTTGTGGTAATTAGTGTTTGAGAATATTTTTAATTTGAATCTAAATTAATATTTTGATTTTGGTAAAAAATCATATTCTATAGCTACTAGTTTACATTTGAAACCGTATATTTGCTATTATTTTAATAACAAAGATGGATAAGAAGACAGAAGAGTTTTATGAACGACTTAAAGGTGAGCTAGAAAAAAGTAATACTTGGCCAGCTTTATATTTATACAAATTCATAGTGCCAACTGATAAGGAAAAGATAGAGCAAATTCAAAAAGCTTTTGATTGTCTAGGAGCAGTTATCAAAACTACCCAATCTAAAACGGGTAAGTTTACTAGCGTTTCAGTTGATGTTCAGATGAAAAATCCACAGGCAGTTATCGAAAAATACCAAGAACTTTCAACTATTGAAGGGATTGTTTCTTTGTAAAAAGAATGAAATACTTCTTTGGCAGTAGCCAAAATATTGACGTTAGCTGTAAATCTGCATTCAGATTAAAAATACAATTCACTTATGAATTCAAAATACCAAAAAGAAAATGCCAATGATGTTGTACATCATATGGAATACAATGCCGAAAGACCTCATTTAATCATTCCGGAGTATGGTCGTCATTTGCAAAAATTGATTGATCAAGCAACACTGATTGAAAGTGATGAAGAGCGTAATAAAGCGGCAAAATACATTATTCAGGTAATGGGAACTTTGAATCCTCATTTGCGTGATGTACCCGATTTTCAGCATAAATTATGGGATCAGTTGTTTATTATGTCTGATTTTAAATTGAATGTAGAGTCGCCATATCCGATTCCTTCAAGGGAAGTTTTGCAACTGAAGCCAGAGCCGTTGCAGTATCCTCAAAATTTTCCCAAATACAGGTATTATGGTAATAACATTAAATATATGATTGATGTGGCCAATAAATGGGAAGAAGGAGAGATGAAAAATGCCTTGGTGAAAGTTATCGCCAATCATATGAAGAAATCCTATTTGAGTTGGAATAAAGACACAGTGAAAGATGATGTTATTTTTGAACATTTGTATGAGCTATCAGGGGGTAAATTAAATTTACTGCATAGTTCAGAAGAATTGATAAATACCTCTGATTTATTGCGTACCAATAAAAGAATGTCAAATAAAATCAATGCTGGGGCTGGACAACCGAAAATTCAAAACAAAAAGAATCAAGGAGGAAAAAAGCCATTTAATAAAAAGCAATAACTAAAGTATAGCTAAGGGCTCAGTCCGATAAAAAAAGAACTAAAAACTAAAAACATAAATTTAACTCGCAATTAATATGGGAATATTTAAAATCGAAGGAGGTATTCGTCTTAAAGGAGAAATCACTCCACAAGGAGCAAAAAATGAAGCATTACAAATATTGTGTGCTGTACTTTTGACTCCTGAAAAAGTAACCATAAATAATATTCCTGATATTATTGATATCAATAAATTGATAAAACTTTTAGGGAATTTAGGAGTTAAAATTCATAAAAACGGTCATGGTTCATACGATTTTCAAGCAGATGAAGTGAATATGGGGTATCTTGAAACCGAAGCTTTCAAAAAAGAAGGTGGAGCGTTAAGAGGTTCGATTATGATTGTTGGGCCATTATTAGCGCGTTTTGGAAAAGGGTATATCCCAAAACCAGGAGGCGATAAAATTGGAAGAAGAAGATTGGATACTCACTTTGAAGGGTTTATTAACCTAGGAGCAAAGTTCCGTTACAATAGAGAAGATCATTTTTATGGTGTTGAAACAACAGATGGGTTAGTTGGAACTTATATGTTGCTAGATGAAGCATCGGTTACAGGTACTGCAAATATTGTGATGGCTGCGGTTTTGGCAAAAGGAACAACTACAATATATAATGCTGCTTGTGAACCTTATTTGCAACAATTGTGCAAAATGTTGAATTCTATGGGGGCTAAAATCTCTGGTGTAGGTTCTAATTTATTAACAATTGAAGGAGTTAGTAGTTTGGGTGGATGTACACATCGTATTTTACCTGATATGATTGAAATTGGTTCATGGATTGGATTAGCTGCCATGACAAGAAGTGAAATTACCATCAAGAATGTAAGCTGGGATAATTTAGGATTAATTCCTAATACATTTAGAAAATTAGGTATTACGCTAGAGCGTCAAGGGGATGATATTTATATACCAGCTCATAATGACGGTTATGAAGTGAAAACGGATATTGATGGTTCTATTTTGACAATTGCTGATGCTCCTTGGCCTGGATTTACTCCAGATTTATTGAGTATTATTTTGGTAGTTGCCACACAAGCTAAAGGAGATATTTTGATTCATCAAAAAATGTTTGAAAGCCGTTTGTTCTTCGTTGATAAATTGATTGATATGGGGGCAAAGATTATGTTGTGTGATCCACATAGAGCGGTGGTTATGGGGCATGATTTCAAATCGACTTTAAAAGCAACCACTATGTCTTCACCTGATATTCGTGCGGGTATCTCATTGTTGATTGCAGCGCTTTCAGCAAAAGGGACTAGTACAATACAAAACATAGAGCAAATTGATCGTGGATATGAAAATATTGACGAAAGATTAAGAGCTATTGGTGCTAAAATTATTAGAGAGGAATAAATCCTAAACTTATATTAATAATCGTTTAAATACTCTTTTTTAATTTTGAAGAAGTGTATTTAAACGATTTTCTATTTAAATTATATGTCAAATCAAGCAAAAGCAATTCAAGCAACATATTTTAGTATCATAGGAAACACTGTTTTGGCTATCATTAAAGGGTTGGCAGGTTTTTTTGGTAATTCCTATGCTTTGATTGCCGATGCAATTGAGTCAACTACGGATATTTTTGCCTCTTTTTTGGTTTTATTAGGGATAAAATATTCTAGTAGACCAGCAGATAAAAATCATCCTTATGGGCATGGTCGTGCTGAGCCATTGATAACTTTTATAGTGGTAGGTTTTTTGATTACTTCGGCTACAGTTATTGCTTATGAAAGTATTATTAATATAGGTACACCACATGAATTGCCAAAATCATGGACCTTATTTGTGTTAGGTGGGATTATTGTGTGGAAGGAGTATTCCTTTAGGTTAGTAATGAAAAGAGGGATTGAAGCGAATAGTTCTTCAGTCAAAGCTGATGCTTGGCATCATCGAAGTGATGCTATAACTTCGGTTGCAGCATTTATTGGTATTGCAATTGCTTTAGTTTTGGGTAAAGGTTACGAGGCTGCTGATGATTGGGCTGCACTCTTTGCTTCAGGATTTATTATGTATAACAGTTATTTAATCTTTAGGCCTGCTTTGGGTGAAATAATGGATGAACATTTATATGATGATGTCATCGAAAATATCAGATTAGTAGCAACATCAGTTGATGGAATTATAGCGACCGAAAAATGCTTTATCAGAAAAGCAGGTATGAAGTATCATGTCGATTTGCATGCTATTGTAGATTCAAAGATAACAGTGAGAGAAGGACATGATTTGGCACACAAACTAAAGGATACGTTAAAAAAAGAAATGCCTTTTATAGGAAACGTATTGATTCATATAGAACCAGATTAGATTTTTGATGGAAGATTAACGATTTTAGATTTCAGATTTAACTTTGGAATAAATCTGCAATTCAAAATCGTTAATTAAATTTCAGTTACACCTCTACATTAAATGGACGAGTCCATTCTTAAATGCTCTTAAATCTCCTAAATGTTTTAAAACAAATGAGGTGCTAAAAAGACTTAAATGCCTTATATGTTTAAAATTTTTACAACACAGATTTTAGAATCTGTAATCAAAAATCGTTAATTAAATTTCAGTTACATCTCTACATTAAATGGACGAGTCCATTCTTAAATGCTCTTAAATCTCTTAAATGTTTTAAAACAAATGAGGTGCTAAAAAGACTTAAATGCCTTATATGTTTAAAAAATTTTTACAACAGTGATTTTAAAATCTGAAATCCTTTCTATAAAAACGATTGAATGGCTAAGTCATAACTTTTTAATCCAAAACCTAGAACAACTCCTTTGGCATTTCCAGAAATATAGGATTGATGTCTAAAGCTTTCTCTAGAAAAAGTATTTGAGATATGAACTTCAATCACTGGAGTGGTAATCGCTTTGATGGCATCGCCAATTCCAATTGAAGTATGAGTATAGGCTCCTGCATTTAGAATGATTCCGTCGTAATTAAAGCCGAATTCTTGAATTTTATCAATCAATTCTCCTTCAATGTTGCTTTGGAAATAAACGAAATCGATAGTTGGATATTTGATTTGTAAGTTGGTAAAGTATTCTTCAAAAGTTTGTCTTCCATAAACTTCTGGTTCGCGTTTTCCTAAAAGATTAAGATTAGGGCCGTTAATGATGCAAATTTTCATAATTCATATTTTTGTAAAAATAAAAAAACCGTTCCAATTAAAGAACGGTTTAAGATGATATTTCTTGGACTTTTGTTAGAAAAGTATTCCAGCAGAAACTTGAAAAGTAGAATTTTTAGTTTGTGCGTCTTTACTTGCTTCAGTAAGTCCTACGCCATAACGAGCTTGCAAGAATAGATTTTTAGTAACGTTTAGTCCTAGACCTACTAGACCAGCAAATTCAAAAGTTTCAGATTCTTTGTAGTCAAATTTATTTCTCTCACTTAATAAGAATGAAGCTTGAGGGCCTGCTTCTAAACTAAGACTTTTGCTTAAATATATTTTAGCTAATAGAGGAATAGAAATATACCCCAATTCATTTTTGAATTCTTCTACAGCATTTTTATATGTAGCTCCTTGAGTAGAATATAAAAGTTCGGGCTGTATTGCAATATTCTCTAATAATTTGATTTCGGCTACTAATCCTGCGTGATAGCTAGTGATGGCTTCGGTAGATTGATAATTTGTAGAGTTTAAGGTAATATCAGTTCCATTTTGATTGGCGTAGTTGATTCCTCCTTTAACACCTAATCGTACTGATTGTGCTTGAGTTAAAGAAGTAAGTCCAATTAACAAGGCTCCGATTAAAATTGTCTTTTTCATGATTTTATATTTTGTAGGTTTATAAGGTGCAAGTTAAAACTCTTTGGGGTGAATTATATTGTGTTTTAGTAGAAATATTTTATAAAATTTCCATCTATTAGAAGGTTGAGTCTAGTTACTTAGAATTTTTTATTGAAGGAAAACCTGTTGAATAATTATAATAGCTTTATGTAAATAGGGGGGGGGTATTTGTAAATAAATTACATCACTGTTGATAACTATGTTAACAACTGAAAATTAACAAAAAAATAACAAAATGATAATTTTTTATATTTGATTATACTAATTTTAAAATTATTTAACATGAAAAAAATCATTTTAACAATTGCGGGAGTGTTTGCGTTTGGATTTGTAAATGCTCAAAGTGGATCCTTTAAGGTAGGTGCTCATGTAGGATTACCTACTGGAGACATAAAAGATTGGTATTCCTTAAATCTTGGGGCTGATGTCGCTTATGTTTGGAGTGTTTCAGATAAATTCCAGGCAGGTGTAACTACGGGTTATACTACTTATATAGGAAAAACTTTTGATTTACCAGGTGGAGGTAGTTTTAAACCTGAGAATGCAAGTTTTATTCCAATTGCTGCCACTGCTCAATTTGGTATAGCAACAGATTGGTTTTTAGGAGCTGATTTAGGATATGCTATTGGAGTTAATGATGGTAATGATGGTGGTTTTTTATACCAACCTAAAATTGGGTATCATGGAGATACTTTTGAAGTGTATTTTGGTTATAAAGGAATCGCTAATGATGGATCCACTGCTTCTTCAGTAAATGTGGGTGTAAACTTTAAATTATAAAAAGAACAAAAAAATAGAAGAAACCTCTCTTTTGAGAGGTTTTTCATTTTAAAGTTGATTAGGCTTTGAAAATAGAATGAGTAAGTGTTTTTAATTAATTTAATAGTAGAACATATGAAAAAAAGTATTTTAACAGTAGCAGCTATTATTGCATTTGGATTTGCTAATGCGCAGGAAACTAAATTTGGTGTAAAAGCAGGTTTGAATATTGCTAACCAAAAATTTGAAGCTGATGGTTTTAGTGTTTCCCCAAATTCTATTATTGGAGTTCAAGTGGGAGGTTTTGCAGAAATTAACGTTGCAGGTAAATTTGCGATTCAGCCAGAAGTTTTGTTCTCTACCGAAGGTTCTAAGTTAAAGTTTGATGGTGATGAAATTCAGTTTAATTTGTCGTACATAAATATTCCTGTAATGGCAAAGTTTTATGCTGCTGAAAAGTTCAGTATCCATGCTGGTCCTCAATTAGGATTTTTAGTGTCTGCTAAGGGAAAGTATAAAGAAGCAGGTATGGGTGAAGTTAAAGAGGATATTAAGGATGCCTATAAGTCAGTTAACTTCGGTCTTAATTTTGGGGCGGGTTATGAGTTCACGGATAATTTATTAGTTGATATAAGATATAATGTTGGTTTATCAGATGTTGCAGAAACTAATGATGAAGGTGTTAAGACGACTGGTTCAGTTTTTTCAATTGCTTTAGGATATAAATTCTAATTCAAAATAATATTAAAGTATTTTTAAACCTCTCCATTCGAGAGGTTTTTTGTTTTTAGTTAGGTCTAAAATAGAAGATTGCTTTTGTTTATCATGAAATAACTATGTATGTTTATAAAAATTTTTAATTCCCTTTTATGAAGAAGTCTATAGTATCTTTGGTTGTCTTTTTTGTTTTTAATATTGTTAACGCTCAAGACATTAAGTATGGGGTAAAAGGAGGTACAAATCTTTCTATTTTTACTGGTGATGTAGGGGGGAATGGCGATGTTAAAGCTAAAATAGGGTATCAAGCAGGAGGGTTTGTGAATTTTAAATTAAATGATAAGTTTAGTTTGCAGCCAGAGCTAGTGTATTCAACACAAGGAGTAGAGCGAAAAAATATTAATGTTGTGTATCAAGGGGTAACTTATTCCGGCGAAGGAAAAGTAAAGTTGGATTATGTTTATTTGCCAGTGATGATGCAATATTTCATTTTGAAAAAAACATTTTTGGAATTTGGTTCTCAAGTAGGTGTTTTGGTTTCTGCTAAAGCTGAGACTACTTTTTCAGGCTCAACAGCCGAAACTGATGTTAAGGATCGTTTTAAATCAATGGATGTTGGTTTGAATGCTGGAGCAGGATATCAATTTACAGAGCAATTATCTTTAGGAATTCGTTATAATGTCGGTCTGACTAATATTTCTAATTTAGAAGGGAATTATACTATTCATAATAGTATTTTGACCCTTTCGGCAGGTTATGCATTTTAAATGAAATATTTTCATTTATCTGTCCTATAAACCCTTTCTTTGTGAGTATGAGTTGGACATCTTTTATAAAAAATTATCAATCCTATCTTAAAATAGAAAGAGGTTTGTCTAAGAATACTGTAGATAATTACTCTTTTGATATTGAGCGATTGTGTCTTTTTCTTCAGGAAAATAATATTGAAGTTTCCCCGTTAAAAATATCAGAAGAAACGCTTCAGCAATTTATTTATTTTATTTCTTCTCAGGTAAATGCGCGATCGCAAGCTAGAATTATTTCGGGACTGAAGAGTTTTTTTGGTTATCTAATTTTTGAAGATTACCGTACGGATAACCCATTGGAGTTGATTGAGAGTCCAAAAATTGGTAGAAAACTTCCTGATACTTTATCCTTAGATGAAATTGATGCGCTGATTAGTGCAATTGATTTATCATCTAATGAGGGGGAGCGCAATCGAGCGATGCTTGAAATGTTATACGGTTGTGGTCTGCGTGTCTCCGAATTGGTTTCGCTAAAAATCTCTGATTTATTTTTTGACGAGGGGTTTGTGAAAATTACCGGAAAAGGGAACAAACAGCGTTTTGTGCCTATTGGAGATTTAGCTCAAAAATACATTCAAATTTATAGGGAAACAGTTCGTTCTCATCTGACGATTAAAAAAGGTTGTGAGGATACTTTATTTTTGAACCGTAGAGGAGGTCAGTTAACGAGGGCTATGATTTTTACTATTATCAAAAATTTGACTGTCGAAATTGGTTTGCATAAAAAAATCAGTCCGCATACTTTTCGACATTCCTTTGCCACGCATTTACTCGAAAATGGTGCCGACTTGCGTTCGATACAATTAATGTTGGGACACGAATCGATTACGACTACGGAGGTGTATTTACATCTTGATAGGAAGTTTTTGGCTGAGGTGGTGAATACGTATCATCCGAGGAAATAGTTTTTAGTTTGCAGTCACAGTTTACAATGTTAGATATTCTGCAAAAAAAAAATCACATTACTTAAAATGTGATTTTTTATACTGTAACTGAAAACTGTGACTGCTAATTTTACTTAGCAATATTCACCGCTCTAGTTTCTCGAATTACCGTTACTTTAACCTGACCTGGATAAGTCATTTCGGTTTGGATTTTTTGAGATATTTCAAAAGATAAAGTTGCTGCATTTTCATCAGATACTTTTTCACTTTCTACAATCACACGAAGTTCTCTACCGGCTTGAATTGCATATGCATTTTTTACGCCGCTAAAGCCATAAGCTACTTCTTCAAGGTCCTTTAGACGTTGGATGTAAGAGTCTAAAACCTGTCTTCTTGCTCCTGGTCTTGCTCCTGAGATAGCATCACAAACTTGGATAATTGGAGATAATAATGATTTCATCTCAATTTCGTCGTGGTGTGCTCCAATGGCGTTGCAAACTTCTTCTTTTTCACCATATTTTTCAGCCCATTGCATTCCTAATAAAGCGTGAGGTAAGTCACTTTCTGTATCTGGAACTTTACCAATATCGTGAAGTAAACCAGCTCTCTTTGCTAATTTAACATTCAGTCCAAGCTCAGCTGCCATAATACCACAAAGTTTAGATACTTCGCGAGAGTGTTGCAATAAGTTTTGTCCATATGAAGAACGGTATTTCATACGACCTACTACTTTGATTAATTCAGGATGCAAACCGTGAATTCCTAAGTCGATAACGGTACGTTTACCTACTTCAATAATTTCGTCGTCAATTTGTTTAGCAGTTTTAGCTACAACTTCCTCAATACGGGCAGGGTGAATACGACCATCTGTTACTAATTTGTGTAAAGCCAAACGAGCGATTTCTCTTCGAACAGGGTCAAAACAAGAAAGAATAATTGCTTCTGGCGTGTCATCAACAATGATTTCAACTCCTGTAGCAGCTTCAATAGCTCTAATGTTACGTCCTTCACGACCAATGATTCTACCTTTTACATCGTCAGATTCAATGTTGAATACAGATACACAGTTTTCTACTGCTTCTTCGGTACCAACTCTTTGAATGGTATTGATGATGATTTTCTTAGCTTCTTGTTGAGCGGTAAGCTTAGCTTCTTCAATAGTGTCTTGGATATGTGACATTGCCGAAGATTTGGCTTCAGCTTTCAATCCTTCAATTAATTGGTTTTTAGCCTCTTCAGTAGAAAGTCCAGAGATTACTTCTAGCTGCTGTAATTGACTTTTGTGTAGTTTGTCTACTTCTGCTTGTTTTCTCTCTAAAATTTCAATTTTAGAGTTTAATTCAGCGGTTTTGTTTTCAAAATCGTCATTAATTTTTTTGGCTTTTGAAAGTTCGTTAGAGATTTGAGATTCTTTGTCTCTAGTTCTTTTTTCTACTTCGGCAACCTTTTTGTCTCTTGCAAGAATCACTTGTTCGTGCTCAGATTTTAATTCGATAAATTTTTCTTTAGCTTGAAGAATTTTATCTTTTTTTATGTTTTCAGCTTCTTGATTAGCGTCTTTTAAGATAGATGCGGCCTCTTTTTTTGCGTTTTTGATTAAATTAGAAATATTGCTTTTTTCTATGATTTTAGCAATGCTGAAGCCTCCTGCGATTCCTATAATCCCTGAAATGACGATTGTTACTATGTCCATGTTTGTTTAAAATTTATATATAAAAAAAGCCTACATTAATTGCTTGAATAAACTCGAAAAGACAAGTTTTGAGCTAACTCACTGTTCAAGTTTCCTCGCCGGAGCGTGGCATGCTTTAGTAGTGAAGATTCGCTCATTCTAATTTGTTAGTGTTGAGTTTACCAAATGTGAACTAATGTAGGCAGTATCTTAGTCTATGTAAAGAACGTTTAATTGTCGAGATATTGATCTAATAACGCATTGATTTTTTTAATTCTTTCAATAGTTTCTTCACCATTGATAGCATTGTCAATTTGTTTTTGTTCAACTTGTGAGGCAAATTGCAAAGCACACATTGCTAAAACATCTTGCTTATCTCGAACAGCATAATTTTCTTCAAATTGCTTAATCATTACATCAATTTTCTTAGAAGCACTTCTAAGTCCTTCTTCTTGTGGGAGTTCCACGGTGAGTGGGTATACTCTGTCTGCAATTGATATTTTTATTTTAAGCTTTTCGTCCATATTTATTATTAATCTGATAGCTGTGCTATGCAATAATCAATTTCGCGAATTAATGAATTTATCTTAAGCTTTGTATCTCTTTTATTTTCGTCACTGCCTAGTAATGAGCTAGCTAGTTTGAGTGTTTCATATTGTGCTTTTAAGGCTTCAATCTCAGTGGATTGACGTTCTATGATTTGTGCAGATTTTGTTAATTCGACCTTTAATTCTTGATTGTTATTTTCTAAATTTTGTATTTTTAGAATCAGCTTTCCAACTTTATTTTCAAGAGTATCAATTATTTCTGCAATTACACTCATTCTATTTCCTAATTCATTACTTAATATTACAAATTTAGTATTACTTTTTATTATTACAATATTTTATCGGTTTTTTTATTATAAAATTACTAAAATGGCGCTATCTAGTTGGTTTTTAATTGGAAGAAGGAAATTGGGAGTTGGGAGTTCTGAATTAGGAAATAGAACTTCTATCTTCTAGCTTCCAACTTTAATATAATTTGATTTTTCTTTTATATCTTAGCAAAAATGTGAAGAATGAGATTGTATAAATTTTTGTTATTATTTTCAACTGTTGTTTTTGCTCAAGCCAACTATCCAAAAGACTATTTTGGAGTACCGTTGGATATTCCGATGCAAGTTTCTGGTAATTTTGCTGAATTGCGACCAAATCATTTTCATGCTGGTTTTGATCTTAAAACTTTGGGCAGAGAGGGTATTGAAGTACATTCCGTTGCTGATGGTTTTGTTTCTAGAATAAAAATCTCTCCTTACGGGAATGGTAGTGCATTGTATATTGACCATCCTAACGGTTTTACATCCGTTTATTGCCATTTACAAAAAGCCGAGGGGGCTATCGGTGATTTTATTAAAAAAACGCAATATAAAGAGCAATCTTTTGAAATTGAAGTCTTTTTAAAGCCAACAGATTTGGTTGTTAAAAAGGGTCAGGTTATTGGTTTAACAGGAAATACAGGTTCTTCCCAAGGACCGCATTTGCATTTTGAATTTCGTGATACTAAAACTGAAAAAATTATCAATCCATTGCTTTTTGGGTATGACAAATACGTAAAAGACACAAGGAAACCTTCTGTTTCGGCGCTATATGTTTACCCTTTAGACGATAAAACTTCGGTTAATCAATCAAAACGTCCGTTGTTGCTTAATTTATCATTGCAAAAGGATGGAACTTATTTAGCTAATAAAGTTTCGGCTAATGGTAAGATAGGCTTTGGAATAACAGCTGATGATTATGACGCCACTTCAGGCAGTAAAAATGGGGTGTATAAAGTTCAATCGTATTTAAATGGTAAAGAAAGTTTTGGGTATCAGATGGATACTTATTCTTTTGATGAAATGCGCTATATTAATGCTTTGGTTGATTATTCGAGGTATAAAAAAACGGGACAAAGGGTTCAAAAGTTGTTTATGACAACCCCTTATCCGCTGAGTGTATTGAAAACCGATGCCTCAAATGGAGTTATTACAGTATTGCCTAATTTGACCTCTGTATATCGTATTGAAGTTGCCGATTTTTCAGGAAATACGACTGTAGTTAATGTGCCAATAGGGTACGATACGGTTTCGCCAATTATAGAAAAAGAAACTGTGAACTCTAATTACTATGTAAAAGTAAACCGCGAAAATAGTTTTGTAAAAAACAATTGGTCGGTATTTTTTCCAGTTGGTACTTTTTATGAAAATTTCGATATGAATTTTGATGTGCGAAATGATAGTTTATATCTTCATGATGTATACACACCAGTACATTCTTATTTTACCATAACAGTTGAGGATTCAAAATATACCGAAGAACAAAGAGATAAAGTATTTATTGCCGATGTGGATTCTCGTGGGAATTTAGGTTATAATTATACCACAAGAAAAGGAAATGTTTTTACTACTAAGGTAAAATCACTTGGGAAATATACTTTGGCTAGGGATACTACAAATCCGTATGTTTCGATTGGGAAATCAATTGAAGGAAAATGGCTGAGTAATTATAAATCCATAGATTTATCAATTAGCGATAGTGGTTCAGGAATAAAATCGTATCATGGTTATTTGAATGGGGTTTGGGCACTGTTCGAATATGATTATAAAACTCGAAAAATTACTCATAATTTTAGTGATGGTGTTGTTGCCGAAGGTGCGAATGATTTAAAAGTGGTTGTTACTGATAATGTAGGGAATTCAACTACCTTTGAAACTCGTTTTTATAGAAGTCAAAAATAAAACTCATATAATTTGAATATCGCTAAAATAATTTTTGTTTGTATTGCAATAAGTTTGGGTATCAGTACTTATGGGCAATCTGCTGTTGTAAAAGGAATTGTTCTTAATAAAGATAATCAGCCTGTTGTTAATGTAAATGTTTCTTCTTCAGGTTCTAAAACCTATTCAAATGCGAATGGATTTTATTCGATAAAAATACCAGCTAACGAAAAAGTAACACTTGTTTTTTCTCATATTTCTTTGAAAAGAGTATCTGTGGTACTTAGTTTGAGAGAAGGAGAAGAGTATGAATTTAATGTGGTGATGAATGAACAGCAGGAGCAGATGGGGGAAATTGTTGTTACTAATTCGAATAGAAGGCAAATACAAGGTGTTACCTCTATTGAGCCTGAATTGATACGGAAAATGGCAGGAGCCAATGCCGGAATCGAAAATATTTTGAAAGCCTTACCTGGTGTGAATTCAAATAACGAATTGAGTACTCAATATGCTGTGCGTGGTGGAAATTATGATGAGAACTTAGTATATGTGAACGAAATTGAAGTTTATCGCCCTTTTTTGATTCGCTCGGGACAACAAGAGGGATTGAGTTTCACGAATACAGATTTGGTTCAAAATGTAGATTTTTCAGCAGGTGGATTTCAAGCGAAATTTGGGGATAAATTATCATCAGTTTTGGATATTACGTATCGTAAACCAACACAATTTGCAGGAACATTTGAAGCCAGTTTTTTAGGGGGAAGCATGTCTATAGATGCTTTGTCTAAAAATAAAAAATGGACTGCTGTTACAGGTGTTCGTTATAGAAATAATAGTTTATTGGTGAATAGTCAAGACACTGAAACGAATTACAAACCTTCCTTTGTCGATGTGCAAACCAATGTGAATTATAATGCTTCTGAAAAATGGAATTTTAATTTTTTAGGGAATATATCGCAAAACAAATACAATTATCAGCCTTTGTCTCGCCAAACTAAGTTTGGTACGATAGATAAACCAATGGCGCTAACGGTGTTTTATGAAGGTCAAGAAAAGGATAAATACGAAACTTATTTTGGTGCTTTCAAGGCAACTTATAAAGTGACAGAAATGTTTACGTTGAAATATATAGGTTCTATTTTTCATACGACCGAGCAAGAGCATTTTGATATATTGGCGCAATATCGTTTAGGTGAGGTAGACACGTCTATTGGTTCAGACACCTATGGTAATGTGAGTTTTACTAGAGGTATTGGTTCACAGCTAAATCATGCGCGTAATGATTTAGACGCTTTGATTGTTAACACCGAGATAAAAGGATTTCACGATTGGAAAAAGAATTTGGTAGAATGGGGAGCAAAGTTTACCCGTGAATCGATTCGTGATAGAGTAGTAGAATGGGAAGTGATTGATTCTGCAGGATTCTCCATTAATCCTCCTAAGTTTTTTGTGGCAAACAATCAGCCGGAAACTTCATATACTGGTCCATTATTACCTTATCGAAATATTCGTGCTCAAAATTTTAATACTATCAATCGTTTTTCAGGTTATTTTCAATGGAGTCGTAAGGATAAGATAGGAGATACAGACGTTTGGTATAATGCAGGAGTACGTGCTCATAGTTGGACTGTTTCGGGTACGAATGCAGATGGAAACTCTCAAACAACGATAAGTCCTAGAGCGCAATTTGCCATAAAACCTGATTGGGAGAAAGATATGGTGTTTCGAATTTCAGGTGGAATTTATCATCAACCTCCTTTTTATAGGGAGTTACGTGATGAGGATGGATCGGTTCAGCCAGATGTTAAAGCGCAAGAATCGGTACATTTGGTTTTGAGTAATGATTATAGTTTTAAAATGTGGGGACGTCCCTTTAAATTAATTTCAGAACTGTATTATAAGTCATTAACTGATGTGAATACGTATACGATTGACAACGTTCGTATCCGATATGCTGCGGATAATAATGCCATTGCTTATGCGCAAGGATTGGATGTGCGATTGAACGGGGAGTTTGTTCCAGGAACCGAATCGTGGTTGAGTTTTGGTTATTTAAAAACAGAAGAAAATAGTGCTGATAAAGGATATATTGCAAGGCCAACGGATCAAAGGTTGAAGTTTGCAGCCTTATTTCAAGATTATATGCCAAATATCCCATCGGTAAAATTGTATTTGAATCTGGTATATAACACTGGACTACCAGGAGGTTCGCCTTCCTATGCTGATCCATATTTGTTCCAAAAGAGATTGAATGATTATCGAAGAGTGGACGTTGGATTTTATAAAGTATTTATTGATAGAAACAAGACTAAGCCAAATAGTAAATTGTTTAAAGATTTTAAAGAACTAGCTTTGGGGTTTGAAATTTTTAATCTTTTCAATAATCAAAATGCAATTACGAATACTTGGGTGAGAGATGTGTATACTAAAACGGAATATGGTATTCCAAATTATATGACTACACGTGTGTTTAATATAAAATTGACTGCTAAGTTATAGCGTTTATTTTTATTTTTTAGCTATTAAAAAAAAGAGAAGAAGTGCAAAAGCATTTTTTAAATTGATTACATTTGGTTTTATTTTAATTTTTGTAGGTTATGAAAAATATAAGGATAGTAGTGTTGTTTGTCACTGTTTTGATTCTTGCTAGTTGCAAAGAGGAAGTTGAAAAACCGAAAGTGATTTACGATGGAACAAATAAAGAAAAACCTTTTGCTAAAATTGACTCTACTCAAATTGCTATCGCTGATTTGCCTATTCAAATTGAAGGAACGGATTATTTGATTCATCCAGTTGGAGACTTAAGAGTATATGAAAGAGGAACAAAGTCTCGTTATGGTTCTTCAAGTGTAATTGATTTGAGTTTTACTATATCGAATTATAGTGATAACGAAATTACAGGCTATTTGCAAAATTTAAAATTTCAAAAGATAAATTCCGATTCTATTAAAGCGCTTACTGATAAGAGAGTTTTGATTCAAACAGCTACTTATTTAAGCGGAATTGCTGATAAAACCAAAAAGCGAATCATGGTTTATACTTTGTTTGATATCGACTCAAATAGAGATGGGAAATTAGATTCAAGTGATATTAAAAGTTTGTATCTAAGTGATATTAGTGGTGAAAATTTCACTAAAATATCAGTGAATTTTCAAGAGCTGATTGATTGGAGCTTAATTGAATCTCAAAATCGTTTGTATTTTAGAACAGTTGAGGACACCAATAAAAATGGACAATTCGATAAGAACGATGTTGTTCATTATAATTATATTGATTTGTCTAGAAACGATTGGAAAGTTGATAGTTACGAGCCTATTTAAATCAAAATATCACTCTCCAAATCTGATTTTTCAATCGTAAAATTAAAACCTAATTGTTGTACTAATTGAATAACAAGGTTTTTGTACCAGTTTTCGGACTTGGGGTGGATGTAGATTTTTTCTATTAATTCTTCAATATCGACATTTATTTTTAAACCATCGTTCAAAACAGTAAGGTTTTGGGTGACATCTGTAATGATACGGACTTCTCTTTCGTATTGAAAACTTTTTCGTTTGAATAGAAATGGAAAGAACATGTCGTCAAACGGGATGTATTCTTTTTTGTAATCAATATAGTTGACTTCCCCGATGAATTGGTTGTAGGTAGTCTCGGGAACGACGGCTTTTTGTAACCTTCCAATTGTGGATTGAATCGCTAGTCCTTCGCTATTTTGAGTGAAAATTTGCCACATGGCAAAGGACTCGTATTCATTGATATGCCAGCTACTAATGGCGACTTTTTCACGATGGATTTTGTAATACTTTAGGAAGTCAGGATTGTCGATAGAGAGTCTCTTGATTTCTTCATAAGTAGGTTCGCTAAAGGTACCCTCGTATTGGTCCTCAAACTTGTCCGAACGCGACATAAACAGTTTTCTAGATAATAATAATTCTAAGAATTTAGATAAATCTAGATATTTCCAAACAATAGTATTTGGGTCGGTGGGTAGTTTTATGTTCGGGTTGTTGATGTACATTTTTTTTGATGTAAAGTCTGGGGTTAAAACTTTAACCAAATTTAGTCAACTTAATCCACTATTCAAAAGATTGCATGGTTACTAATTTGTTATAAGTTCCGTTAAGTGTAATCAGTTCGTCATGACTGCCTTGTTCAACGATTTTTCCTTTTTGCATTACAATAATTGTATCTGCTTTTTGAATAGTTGATAAGCGGTGTGCAATGACAATAGAAGTTCTATTTTGCATCATGTTTTCTAGTGCCACTTGTACAAATTTTTCACTTTCAGTATCTAGAGCAGAAGTTGCTTCATCCAAAATCATAATGGGAGGATTTTTTAAAACGGCACGAGCAATTGAAAGACGTTGTTTTTGGCCACCTGATAATTTGTTTCCACTGTCACCAATATTGGTATGAATACCTAAAGGTAATTCTTTTACAAATTCGTACGCATTGGCAATTTTTAATGCCTCTATAATCTCCTCGTCGGTAGCGTCTAGTTTTCCTAAAGCAATATTAGCTTTTATGGTGTCGTTGAATAAAATACTGTCTTGCGTAACAAGTCCCATCAAGCCACGTAGTGACTGAATATTCATGTCTTTGATATTGATGTCGTCAATATTGATTTCACCTTCATTTACATCGTAAAAACGAGTTAATAAATTAGCAATGGTACTCTTTCCGCTACCTGATTGTCCAACTAAAGCAACAGTTTGTCCTTTTTTAACTTCTAATGAAAAATCCGAAAGGACATTCTCGTCTTGGTACTTAAAGTTGATGTTTTTAATCGAAATTTGACTGTCAAAGGATGTTTTGATAATTGCATTTTCTTTGGAAGTAATTGGGTTGTCTTGTTCAAGAATTTCAAGAACGCGTTCGGCTGCTGCATTTCCTTTTTTGACGTTGTAAGTCGCTTTAGAGATCGATTTTGCAGGGGTAAGAATGTTGTAAGCTAATCCCATATAAGCGATGAATGAAGCGCCATTTAAGGTTTTTTCAATCAAAACCATATGTCCACCGTACCATA
Organism: Flavobacterium sp. NG2; assembly: GCF_034119845.1. Lineage (NCBI taxonomy): Bacteria > Pseudomonadati > Bacteroidota > Flavobacteriia > Flavobacteriales > Flavobacteriaceae > Flavobacterium > Flavobacterium sp. NG2. The sequence goes on from NZ_CP139420.1 coordinate 2,094,649, forward strand.
ACAAAATAGCGATAACCATAATTCCCATAAATTCACTCGTAGGTGAAGCTAGGTTTTGGCGGTTGCCAATGCTGTTGGATAAAGTAAAAAAGCGTTGTGTTGATTCTTGAAAAATACGATTGAAATAATTCTCAGAATTGTATCCTTTTACAACTTTCAATCCGCCTAAGGTTTCTTCGATAGTAGAAAGGAATATCCCTTGTTCTTGTTGTGCTCGGGTTGATTTTTTCTTTAATTGTTTTCCAATAACCGAGATGATGTAACCAGAAACAGGAATAAATATAAATACAAATAAAGTCAGTTTAACACTGATACTCAACATCGCAATGATGGTGAAAACAATCGTTAGTGGTTCTTTTACAATCAATTCAAGAACGGAAAGAAAGGAAGTTTGTACCTCATTCACATCGGCCGAAATTCTAGAAATCACATCACCTTTTCTTTTTTCTGAGAAAAAGGCTAGGGGTAAGTCAATTGTTTTTTTGTACATCGCATTACGCATGTCTCGCAAAATACCATTTCGTAAAAAGGTAATGAAAAACATCGCTAAGTAATCACTTAAATTCTTCAGTAAGAAGATGACAATAATTACCGCAACCATAATACTTAGTGTGTGAGCTACGCCAAAAGTCTCTGTGGTGTTGGTAATAAAATAACTCAAATAATTCTCAGCATAGGTTTTAAACTCCCAAATTCCTGTATAAACAGGTTCGGTAGTATTTCTTTTAGTTTGATCAAATAAAACCTGCATCATCGGAATTAAAGACATAAAAGAAAGGGTACTGAAAAGAGCGTATAAAATATTAAAGAAAATATTCAAATAAGCGTATTTTTTATATGGAACTATAAAAGAGAATATTTGTTTGAAATGAGTCATTTGATGCTGGTATTTTTCGAAATAAAACCCGACTGTTTTTAAATTCAGTCGGGTTTTGATAATAGTATAATATAACGAATCTATAAATTAGTTCAACTGCATTCCTGCGATGATATTTTTTATTTTTTCGTTCAATTGAGCTTCTACTTTGGTGTAGTTTTCTACTGTGTCTAATTCTGTGTTTACACTGATGTAAAATTTAATTTTAGGCTCCGTTCCACTAGGTCTAGCGCAAATTTTAGAACCATCTTCAGTATAGTAAATCAAAACATCTGCTTTTGGCATGGTCAATACTTCTTCTTCACCTGATAAAAGGTTTTTAGCAGTCGAAGTTTTGTAATCTTCTACCATTACCACACGTTGTCCGTTGATTTCTTTCAAAGGATTTTGACGTAAATCAACCATCATTTGGTTAATTTCAGCCAAACCTTCCATTCCTTTTTTGGTCAATGAAATTAAATGCTCTTTGTAGAATCCAAAATCAACATAATGTTGTAGTAACTCTTTGTAAACAGAGCTTCCTTTGGCTTTGGCTTGTGCAGCTACTTCGCAAATCAATAAAGTTGCCGCTACAGCATCTTTATCACGAACAGCATCACCTACCATATATCCAAAACTTTCCTCACCACCACCAATAAACTGTTGGTTAGGGAAATCTTTAATCATTTTAGCAATCCATTTGAAACCTGTCAAACCGCTTTTGTATTCTACATCATAAGCAGTGGCAAGTTCCATAATCATAGGAGTCGAAACAATCGTAGAACCAATAAATTGTTTACCGTTGATTTTACCTTCTTTTTTCCATTTTTCTAATAAAAATGCCGTCATCAAAATCATCGATTGATTTCCGTTCAACAACACCATTTCACCTTCGTTATTACGAACAGCTACTCCTAAACGGTCGCAATCAGGATCAGTTCCAATCACGATATCGGCATTAGTTTTGTTTGCTAAATCAATCGCCATTGCTAATGCTTCTGGTTCTTCTGGGTTTGGAGATTTTACCGTTGGGAAGTTTCCGTCTGGTTTTTCTTGTTCAGCAACAATATGTACGTTTTTGTAACCTGCTTGCGCTAGTGTTTGTGGTACTAATGTAATCGAAGTTCCGTGAAGCGAAGTAAATACGATGTTCAAATCGTCTTTGGCTGCAGCCGGAGTATTAAAACTAGCGTTTGCTACAGTAGAGTCGATAAAGGCTTTGTCAACTTCAGTGTCTATATAGTGAATCAAACTTTCGTTTGCATCAAATTTTATTTGGTTGTAATTCAATTTTTCAATCACATCGATAATCGCACCATCTTCTGGAGGAACAATTTGTCCACCATCTTGCCAGTATACTTTGTAGCCATTGTATTCTGGTGGGTTGTGAGACGCAGTCAATACAATTCCACACTGGCATCCCAAGTGTTTAACGGCAAATGATAATTCAGGAGTAGGACGTAAGGATGAGAATAAATACACTTCAATTCCGTTTGCCGAAAATACATCAGCAACAACTTTTGCTAAGGTGTCACTATTGTGACGACAGTCATAAGCGATAGCTGCTTTGATAGGTTGGTTTGGGAAAACAGTATGTAAGTAGTCCGAAAGACCTTGTGTGCTTTTTCCAAGTGTATATTTATTGATGCGGTTGTTTCCCACACCCATAATTCCACGCATTCCTCCAGTTCCAAATTCTAAATTCTTGTAAAAACTTTCTTCTAATTCTTTTGGAGAACCAGCAATTAATTCTTTAACTGACTCTTGAGTTTTAGCGTCAAAAATAGGTGTTAACCATTCGTTTACTGCTTCTAAAATGTTGTCTTTAATTTCCATTTTGAGTATATGTGTTAGTTTTTAGTTCGTTTTTTATTTTTTTAGGAGCTGTTTCCTGCTGTCCGCTATATCTTGTGGCGGCATAATGCCGGCCGCCACAAGGATGCCGCTTCCATCAGGGCTAGGGCATGTTATAAATTAACTACAGTTGCCACTTTATAACGCTCCTCATTATGTTTGGTTCTCAATATGATTTCACCCAAAAATCCAGCTAAGAACAGTTGTGTCCCAAGTATCATGGTTGTTAAGGCGATATAAAACCAAGGATTATTAGTTACTAAGGTGTATCTCATGTTGTTGTACATAAAATACAGTTTAGAAACCCCAATATATCCTGCTGATACAAAACCTATGATGAACATGATGGAACCAATGGCGCCAAATAAGTGCATAGGTCTTTTGCCAAATTTAGATAAAAACCATATAGTAATCAAATCTAAAAAGCCATTTATGAAACGTTCCATTCCAAATTTAGTTTCACCATATTTTCGGGCTTGGTGAATGACTACTTTTTCGCCTATTTTCCCGAAACCTGCATTTTTTGCTAATACTGGAATATATCGGTGCATTTCGCCTGAAACTTCTACGTTTTTGACTACAACATTTTTGTAGGCTTTCAATCCACAATTAAAATCATTTAGTTGTACGCCAGATGTTTTGCGGGCAGCCCAATTGAATAATTTTGAAGGGATATTTTTGGCTACTACTGAGTCGTAACGTTTCTTTTTCCAACCAGAAACCAAATCGAAATTTTCTTCGACAATCATTTTGTATAAACCAGGGATTTCATCTGGGCTGTCTTGTAAGTCAGCATCCATCGTGATGATAACATCACCTTGAGCTTTAGCAAATCCAGCGTGTAATGCCTGTGATTTACCAAAGTTCTTCATGAATCTAATTCCCTTGATGTTTGGGTTTTCGTTAGAAAAACCTTCGATGAGTTGCCATGAACTATCCGTACTTCCATCATCTAAGAAAATGACTTCGTAAGAGTATTGGTTGTCTTGCATCACCTTAATGATCCAAGTGTATAATTCTTTTAATGATTCTTCCTCGTTTAGTAAAGGAATAAGTATAGATAAATTCATTAGTTATCTGATGTAGGTTTTGATTTAAAGAAAGCAGCCATTATTAATCCTAAAAGAGCACAGAAAAAAAGACTGACTACAGCCCCTTTTACTTGTTCTACAATAGAAAAAGGATCTGTCTTTTTTAAATTTTCAATCATTTCGTTCAAAGAAGATTCGGGAACACCGAATTTTGCAGAAGTGCTTTTTAAATAGTTTACCGTTAATTCTAATAAAGAATCTTTGACTGATGGGTCTATAATATTGAATAAAATCATTTTAAATCCCACCGAAATTAGTAACCCAATTAATGCACAAATAAAATAAGTGGTAAAAGCATCTTTAAAAGGGAAGCTGTTTTTTAACTGTACCTTGGTTTTAATAAGTGCTAGCATCGGGATGATGATAAATATCGAAAAGCTTAAAAGGGTAGTCCACCAAGCAATGAATAGTTCAAGATTAACGGTGTACATTATTGTTGTTATGAGTGATAAAATCACTCCTGTTATAGTACCATATGTGATTCCGTTTCTTTTTATGACTTCATTAATCATTAGGCTGTCGTTTTTTTGTATGCAAATATAACAATTCCCTATTTATGAAGGGAGAAAATCCAAGTCAAAGAACATTAAAAATATTTTGATTTGAATTTTTAATTATCAAGCCTAATTTTCACGAAAATACTCAATTTTAAATTTTAAGAATCTAGCTTAAGGAAGGGAGATTCGAGTAATTTTTTTTTAGCATCCTTATAATTAGGGGTGATTTGTTTACTTCCTGTCAAGGCTTATGTGCTCTGTTTAAGCAAGAATAAAACTAATTTAGGTATTTAGTAAAAAATATACAAACAAAGATTTGTTTATTGAAAAATAATTGTACTTTTGCATCTTCAAATAAAACAATAATAAATAAAAAGTTATAAGTTGTTTATACCTTTTCTTTAAAAACGAAAAGCTTCAAAGCAAATTATAGCCAAACAATAAAAAGATTTACAAGATGAAAAAAGGTGTACACCCAGAGAATTACAGATTAGTTGCTTTTAAAGACATGTCAAATGAAGATGTTTTTATCACTAAATCAACTGCAGATACTAAAGAAACAATCATTCACGAAGGTGTTGAATATCCAGTTGTAAAAATGGAGATTTCTAGAACTTCTCACCCTTTTTACACAGGTAAAAACAAACTTATCGATACTGCAGGACGTATTGATAAATTTAAAACTAAATACGCTAAGCATATTAAATAATTTTAATTTGTTTTCAAAATATAGAAAGCCTCGCAATTTTGCGGGGCTTTTTTTATGGTAGCTATTTGAAACTTTGTAACTTTGGCATCGCATGTACGGACAATGACGTGCAAGTACGGACAATCGCGTGTACGGACAATCGCATGTACGGACAATCGCGTGTACGGACAAGTCGCGACTTGTCCCTACAACAATAATCAATTTTAATAAAAACATATAAAATGAATTACATCCTTTTTGACGGACCTTCTCGAAATGCTTTATTGCCTTTTACTTTTACGCGTCCTGTTGCTGATATTTTAATTGGAATTATGTCCATTCGTCAAAAATGGGAAATGTATTTGGGTTCTACCACAACAACTCTAACGGAAGAATATTTATCTGATAAATATCCAATGGTAGAATTAGAAGAAAATGTAATGATTAACGCTTCTTTCTTACCCACCACAGCGCTAGTAGACTTAATTTTAGATTTAGGACCTAATCAAGCTATTTTTAAAGGTGAAGAAGTAGTAGCTTTTTATTCTCATGATAGTCAAGAGGAAGTAGATTTTGATAGTTATGAAATTATTGAATTTGAAGATGAAACGATTACAGTAAATAATCCTTGGGATATCTTTTCGAAAAATGATGCTGCCATTCGTGCCGATTTTGACTATTTAACAGCAGTCCGTCAATCGCAGCCTATTCCTAAAAGTGTGAATGTGATTGCACCTGAGAATATCTTCATTGAAGAAGGAGCCAAATTAGAATTTGTGACATTAAACGCATCCACAGGTCCTATTTATATTGGTAAAGACACTGAGATAATGGAGAATTCTGTGATTCGTGGGCCTTTTGCTTTGTGTGAAGGAGCAGTTGTTAAATTAGCAACTAAGGTGTATGGTGCGACAACTGTAGGACCACAATCTCGAATTGGTGGTGAAATAAATAACTCTGTATTATTTGGATATTCAAACAAAGGACATGATGGTTTCTTAGGGAATTCTGTTTTGGGTGAATGGTGTAATATTGGTGCAGATAGTAACAATTCGAATTTGAAAAACAACTACGAAGAAGTGAAACTATGGAGCTATGAAACCGAAGGATTTGCTAAAACAGGCTTGCAATTTTGCGGTTTGATGATGGGTGACCATAGTAAATGCGGTATTAATACCATGTTCAATACAGGAACTGTGGTAGGAGTAAGTGCAAATATTTTTGGAAGTGGTTTTCCTCGTAATTTTGTTCCAAGTTTTTCTTGGGGTGGAGCATCGGGTTTTTCTACCTATATTACTAAAAAAGCTTTTCAAACAGCTAAAATCGTTATGAGTCGCCGAGGTGTTGAATTCGACGAACAGGAAGCTGCTATTTTGGAACACGTTTTTGAAGAAACTAAAAAATGGAGAAAAGAATAATATCTATTTCCTTGTAGAGACGAACTGTAATTTGTCTTTATTGTTGCGTATAAAACCGTAAAGAGGCCCTGCTGTGCCACTTTGCCCAATGTAGATTATATATAAAAATAAAAAACAAAACTGCTTTATTTCTAACGAATAGGGCAGTTTTTCTTTTTGAAAGAATATTTTTTGTTTTTTTATAGAAAATTATTTGTATTTCGGATGTTTTGTTGTTTTTTTGGCAACAATTTAATAAAAATACCTATGGAAGATTTTATCGGAATGTTAAATGACATTGTTTGGAGTAATGCTTTGATTATGTTGTGTTTAGGAACGGGGCTGTATTTTTCTTTTCGTACTCGTTTTTTACAATTACGCCATTTTAAAGAAATGTTCAAATTGTTGTTTGACGGGGAGAGTTCTGATTCTGGTGTTTCCTCCTTTCAATCCTTGGCGATGTCATTAGCTGGTCGTGTTGGTACGGGTAATATAGCAGGAGTGGCTACGGCAATTGCTTTTGGTGGACCAGGTGCTTTGTTTTGGATGTGGATGGTAGCATTTTTAGGAGCGAGTACAGCTTTTGTTGAAGCTACATTGGCTCAAATTTATAAAGAAAAACATTTAGGGCAATTTCGTGGAGGTCCTTCATTTTATATAGAAACAGGTTTAGGTGCCAAATGGTTTGGGGTTTTGTTTGCGATAGTTACGGTTATTTCGGCTGGTGTTTTATTGCCAGGCGTTCAGGCTAATTCGGTTGCAGAGAGTATTCAAACGGCTTTTCAAGTTGAAACTTGGATGACAGGAGTAGGGGTAGCACTTATTTTTGCCACTATTGTTTTTGGAGGAGTAAAGCGAATCGCTAAGTTTACTGAATATATTGTACCCTTTATGGCGTTGGGGTATATCGCAATTGCACTGATTATTTTGATAGTTGATATACAAGAATTACCAAGAATCATTCTTTTAGTATTCAAAAGTGCTTTTAATATGGAAGCTGGTTTTGGAGCTGTTTTTGGAATGGCAATCCAATGGGGAGTTAAAAGGGGAATTTATTCAAATGAAGCTGGGCAAGGGACAGCGCCTCATATTGCGGCGGCTGCCAATGTTTCGCACCCTACTAAACAAGGTTTGGTGCAATCATTCTCGGTTTACATTGATACATTGTTAGTATGTACAGCTACAGGTTTAATGTTGTTACTTACGGGAAAGTACAATGTAGTTAATCCAACATTAGCAGCTGATGGAAGTACGCAGTTTTTATATGAAGGCTTACCAGGTGTTTCTGCAGGACCAGCATTTACACAAAATGCAATGGATACTATATTCCCTGGTTTAGGTTCTTATTTTGTAGCAGTTGCTTTGTTTTTCTTTGCTTTTACTACCATTGTCGCTTATTATTACATAGCCGAAACCAATGTATCGTACTTAACCAGAAGTTTAAAATCGCCTATTTTTATTACTATTTTAAAAATAGTGATGTTGGTTGTAATTGTTTATGGTTCAGTAAATCAAGCGCAATTGGCTTGGAGTATTGGAGATTTGGGAGTTGGTTTAATGGCTTGGTTTAATATTATTGCGATTATATTGTTACAAAAGCCTGCTTTAGCGGCACTTAGAGATTATGAACAACAAAAGGCTAATGGTGTCAATCCGGTCTTTGAACCGAAAGAAATTGGAGTGATGAATGCGCCAATTTGGGACGAAATCAATCAAGAGAAACAATAAACTACATTTTCGATTTCATTATAAGCTTCTAGAATCAGTTTTTAAACGCTGTTCCTAGAAGCTTTTATTTTTATATTCATCCATTCACTAATTAAACTATCTTTGCATTTTTTAAGAAAAAGTTAATCACATAAGCGATTAGCCGAATAAACAAATCAACAATAACAATGATTACAGTTAACGATATCTCCGTTCAATTTGGAGGGACAACTCTTTTTAGCGATGTTTCTTTTGCTATTAATGAAAATGATAAAATAGCCCTTATGGGGAAAAATGGTGCGGGAAAATCGACACTATTAAAAATAATTGCGGGTCACGGAAAACCTTCAACAGGAAGTGTATCAGCTCCAAAAGAAGCCGTTATTGCTTATTTACCACAGCATTTATTGACTACGGATGGTGCTACTGTAATGGAAGAAGCATCGAAAGCTTTTGGTGAAATTTTTGCTATGAAAGCTGAGATAGACGAAATCAACGAGCAATTGACAGTGCGTACAGATTACGAAAGTGATGCTTACATGAAATTGATAGAAAGAGTTTCGGACTTAAGCGAGAAATATTATGCCATTGAAGAGGTGAACTACGAAGCCGAAGTTGAGAAAATCTTAATCGGTTTGGGGTTTGTTCGTGAAGATTTCACTAGACAAACATCGGAGTTTTCAGGAGGATGGAGAATGCGAATCGAGTTGGCTAAAATCTTGTTGAAAAAACCAGATTTGATTTTGCTAGATGAGCCTACAAACCACATGGATATTGAAAGTATACAGTGGCTAGAGGATTTCTTAATCAATTCAGCCAAAGCCGTAGTGTTGATTTCTCACGATAGAGCTTTTGTGGATAATATTACCAATCGTACTATTGAAGTGACGATGGGGCGTATTTATGATTACAAAGCCAAATATACACACTATTTAGAGTTGCGTAAAGATCGTCGTATGCATCAGCAAAAAGCATATGATGAACAACAAAAGATGATTGCTGATAACAGAGCTTTTATTGATCGTTTTAAAGGTACTTTTTCAAAAACCGATGCGGTTCAATCTCGTGTGAAGATGTTAGAGAAATTAGTTATTGTTCAAGTTGACGAGGTTGATACATCAGCATTAAAATTAAAATTTCCACCTGCTGCACGTTCAGGGCAATACCCTGTGATTGTAAAAGAATTAGATAAAGCATATGGTGATCATATAGTTTTTAAAGATGCCAATATTGTTATCGAAAGAGGTCAAAAAGTAGCTTTTGTAGGGAAAAATGGAGAAGGAAAATCGACGATGATTAAAGCCATTATGAAGGAACTTCAGATAGATGGCGGTAGTGTCGAGATTGGTCATAATGCTCAAATTGGATATTTTGCTCAAAATCAAGCTTCTTTATTAGATGAGAATGCCACTATTTTTGAAACGATTGATGATATTGCTGTTGGTGATGTGAGAACTCAAATCAAAAATATCTTAGGAGCCTTCATGTTTCATGGAGATGATATTACCAAAAAGGTAAAAGTCCTTTCTGGGGGAGAGAAAACACGTTTGGCGATGATTAAATTGTTGCTTGAACCAGTTAACTTGCTTATTCTGGATGAGCCTTCGAATCACTTGGATATGAAAACCAAAGATATTATCAAAGAAGCATTGCGTGATTTTGATGGTACTTTAATCTTGGTTTCTCACGATAGGGATTTCTTGGACGGTTTAGCGACTAAAGTTTTTGAGTTTAAAAACAAAAGAGTTATCGAACATTTTGAAGACATTACTGGTTTCTTAGCTAATAAGAAAATGGAAAGCATGAGAGAAATCGAAAAATAGATTTTTGTCAAAAAAAAGTCTACCACAAATTACACTAATTAGCACAAATTATTTTACTTTAAAATTATTACACAAATAAAAAGGTTGTCAATAAAATTATCTTCCAAAGATGTTTGATTGATTTTTTTTATGAATTTGTGTAATTATTGAGTCTAACTAATTTGTGCTAATTAGTGTAATTTGTGGTTACTTTAATTTACAATCGAATTCCCGGAGGAAGTAATTCTTTGAATTCTGGGTTTTTCTTAAAAAAGCGAACGATTTTAGGAAGAATAGGGACAACTTTGAGTTTTCTTTCGACTGCAATGGCCATAATGTCGGTTAAAAATTGAGAAATTAAGGCTTCGTTTTCAAAATTATCAGGGGTGTTGATTTTGGTTAAAAATATTTTTCGATCTTGAAAAGAATATTCTACACTTACTAATCCTTCTTCAATGGTAATCTCAAATTGTCGCGCAAAAGTATTGTCTTTAATTTCTAAGGTGATAAATTGTTCCATTTTATTTTTTAAAAAGTTAGCATTAATATTTCAAAGTTATATTTTAGCATTCTTGCTAGTAATAGGGCTCATTTGAAATAGTAGGTATGTGGATTTTTGACGCCGAAATGGAGATTTGTAAAGTTACTAAATTGATTATCAATTAGCAACGTTTTTAATAGATTTAACGTAAACTTCATTTTGCACTCAGTAGGATGGTTGACAATTCAGAAATAATTCATAAAAAATAGTATCGGCTTACCTTCATACGTTTTAAAACGGTATTTTTATCTTTTAAAATACAAGCTCTGTTTTTCTTCAAAACCATTTATTGAATTATGAGTAAGATTCCCGTTTATTTCATGCCTGGTTTGGCTGCAAGTACTTTAATTTTTGAAAAAATAGCACTACCAACAGCGACTTTTGAAGTGGTGTTTTTAGAGTGGGAAATACCTTTGGAGAAAGAATCGTTAGTAGAATATGCATTGAGAATGACTCAAAAAATAAAGCATCCAAATCCTGTTTTGATTGGTGTTTCTTTTGGGGGAATTTTGGTTCAGGAAATGGCTAATTTGATTGAAGTTCGAAAGCTCATTATTATTTCGAGTGCCAAAAGTAACTTAGAATTTCCAATGCGAATGAAAATGGCCAAAGCAACCAAAGCTTATAAATTGATTCCAATGAGTTTGATACTTAATTTGGAGAATCTGGCTCGTTTTTCCTTTGGTGACAAAATAAAACAACGCTTGCATTTGTATGAAAAATTCCTTTCTGTTCGCGATATTCACTATTTAGAATGGGCAGTGGAACAGGTTATTCTATGGAATAGAACTAAAGTAGATCCTCGTGTGATTCACATCCACGGAGATGCAGATGATGTTTTTCCTATTAAGAATATTAAAGATTGTATAACCATCAAAGGCGCTACCCATATTTTGATTCTAACAAAATACAAATGGCTGAATGAAAATTTACCTAAAATTATATTGGGAGAGTAGAGCGTTTCTATTTTTCTTAGGTAATATTGTTTAAAGGAAATCTGCAAAATCTACCTGATAAATATAAACATGCTGAGTTTGGCAGATTTACGCAGGTAATTCTTAGGGTTTTATAGAAATATCAGGTAATAAATCTTAGTGAACCTTCGTGCTACCTTTGTGAACTTTGTGTTTAAATAAAAAATCTATTTCCATTTTATATTGCAGCCAATACTCGGTTTTTGGTTAGGGTTAATAGCTCTATTGTATAAAACACTATCAATAGCACCGCGCAAATCACTTCCACTAATTGGGATTCCGTTTCCAGGGCGGCTGTCGTCGAGTTGTCCTCGATATACTAATCGGTCTTGGTTATCGAATAAATAGAAATCAGGTGTGCAAGCTGCTTGGTAGGCTTTGGCAACTTCTTGAGTAGCATCAAATAAATAAGGGAATTCAAAACTGTTTTCGAATGCATATTCGGTCATCAATTCGGGACCATCTTGTGGGTAATTGACAATGTCGTTACTTGAAATAGCAACAAAACCAATTCCTTGTACACGATAATCATTGGCGATTCGAACGACTTCTTCAATAACATGATGCACAAAAGGACAGTGATTGCAAATAAAAAACACTAATGTTCCCTTTTCTCCTTTTACATCCTTAAAATGAAAGTTGTGTATTTCAGAAGTTCTGTCATTCAGGTAAAAATCGGGAGCTATTGTTCCTAGCGGAAGCATATTGGATTCTGTTCGTGCCATTGTGGTTTTGTTTGAGATTTTAAAGTTATGAAAAGTTATTTTAATTGAGTCACAAAGGTTTTTTTAAACCACAAAGTTCACAAAGGGTTCGCAAAGATCACAAAGAAAAGTTTAGCAGTATTTTAAAGTTTTTGATATTATTAAATAGTATTTAACGAGACATAAGTTTATTCAAATACTCTTGTCCTTCTTCCCATAGTCCAAGATTAGATTCGGTATTGATATGTCCTTTCTCGCCGATATTGACTAATTCACTGCCCCATTTTCCTGCTAAAAACGAAGCTCTTTCCACACTAATATAAGGATCGTTACTACTGGTGATAAGTATGGAAGGAAAATGTAATTGAGCTAGTGGAATGGGAGCAAAATTCCGAATGATTTCTGGTGCATGTAGGTCTGAGTCCACATCAGCAGGTGCCACTAACAAGGCTCCCACGATATGCGAATTAGTATATTTATTTGCCCAATGAACCGCGCTAATAGCGCCCAAACTATGAGCAACCAAAATAGTAGGGGCGGTAAGTTGCGAAATCACTTCTTCTAATCGTGGAATCCAATTTTCGATTAATGGATTCTCCCAGTCATCTTGAATTACTGATTGTGCTTTTGGGTATTTTTGATGCCAAAGACTTTGCCAATGTGTTTCTCCTGAGCCTCCAAGTCCTGGGATAATAAGTATTTGGGTTTGCATTTGTGATTGTTTAGTCAAAATAAATAAGCTGATCCTGATACAAAAATAGCCATTGGGATTTTAAAAACATCTAAAGTCTCCTTAAAAAATATTAGACACGAATTGCCCTAATTTGCACGAAAACAAATCTTTTTAAATTTCACAAATCTATTTTAGACAGATAAAATTAGTACAATTTAAAACTGTACCCTTCTTGATTTGTGATAGTTGTTGTAATTCCTGTGAAAAAAATGTGTTTGCTATAATCAACTTATCCTCTTTAACAATATTCAAAACGAATATCTTAAATTTACAATCTGATTGATTCCCCAAAAATGATTTCCCAATGAAGAATACTATTGCTGAACGTATATACGATTTCCTAAAAGATTACCCTCCTTTCAATTTAATATCCAAAGAAACCCTTTTGGATGTGGCCAAAAATATTGAGATACAGTATTTTGAGAAGGATGCGATTGTCTTTAGTCAAGACGACACTCCTCACGAACATTTTTATATTATTCACCAAGGTTCAGTGCGTTTATATCGTTTTGTGAATAATGAGAAGCAAAATCTAGATATTTGTGACGAAGGAGATTTGTTTGGATTGCGCCCTTTGATAATGAATGAAAATTACCTGATGGGAGCAGCAGCCAATGAGGAGGTGATTTTGTACGGTATTCCAATTGATTTATTTAAGGAAATTATTAATAATTACCCGAAGGTAAGTCAGTTTTTGATCGCTAGTTTTGCGACTAATACTCGTGATCCTTTTTCAGATAAACATAAGGGAAAATTGTTTGCCAATGTGTCTTCGGTTCAAAAAGTAGAAAATAGTTTTGCTGAAGTACAATCGGCTAAATATTCTAAGAATCCTGTTGTGTGTTCTGAAAGCATAACTGTCAAAGAAGCTTGTCAAATTATGACTGCCTCTAAGGTGAATTCAATCATTGTGGCCGAGAATAAAATACCAGTCGGAATTATCACCGACAAAGACATCCGAATAAAAATTGGTACGGGATTGTTTTCTATCGAAAATAAAGTAAGTGATATCATGACGAGTCCAGTGATTACTTTTCCTGAAAAAATTACGGTTGCCGAAGCCCAAATAGCGATTTTAAAACACAAAGTGTCTCATATTTGCATTACTAAAGATGGAACAACTACTTCCGAATTAATAGGGGTATTAGGGGGGCACGACTTGAATATTATTCAAGGAAACAATCCTATTTTCTTGATGAGAGAAATAAAATATGCCAAGGATGTGGAGACTTTGAGGCATATTCGAGTACAGGCATCTGAACTTACTATGGGATATTTAGAACAAGAAATTCCAATTTATTTTATTACCAAAGTGATTTCGGAAATCAATACCGCTATTACCAAACGAATCATTCGATTGAGTATTGAGGAAATGGGAGAGCAACCTCCTGTTAGGTATACCTGGCTCGCGATGGGAAGTCAAGGTCGTAAAGAACAGTTGTTGATTACGGACCAAGACAATGCTTTGGTTTTTGAAAATGTATCTGAAGAGGAATACCCAAAAGTTAAAGAGTATTTCTTAAATATGGCGACCAAAGTAACCGAAAAACTGAATACCGTTGGTTTTGAATACTGTCCTGCTAATATTATGGCAAGTAATCCTAAATGGTGTATTTCGCTTAAAGAATGGAAAAAACAATTTAAAGACTGGATCAATCATCCTACTTCGGATAAAATCTTATTGAGTATTATTTTCTTTGATTTTGAATATATCGATGGAGATAAGGAATTGTACAACCAAATGTCGGATAGTGTGTTTCGATATATAGCCGATAAAGAAATATTTTTAGGCTTTTTGAGTAAAGCTACCTTAAATAATGCAGCTCCTTTAGGGTTCTTTAAACAGTTTTTGGTCGAGCAGGATGGAGAACATAAAGACCAATTTGATATTAAAAGTCGTGCCATTAGACCGTTAGTAGATGCAGCAAGAATTTTTTCATTGCATCATAATCTTAAAATAAACAATACTATTGCCCGATATGAAAAATTGATGGAAGTAGAACCTCAAAACCGTGACTTTTTTGAATCTTGTGCCAATGCTTTCAAGATTTTATTGCAGTTCCGTACCTTGCAAGGACTGGCAAATAATGATGGTGGAAAGTTTGTCGATATTAATAGTTTGAGTAAAGCAGATCGATTGAAATTAAAAAGTTGTTTTAAGCCTATCAAAAACATTCAGGAGTCATTAACCACGCGATTTAATGTTGCAATAATACCTTAAGCTATGTTTTCCTTTTTTAAAAGAAAAAAATATGCTGATTTTTTTAAAAAGCACCGTGACTTATTAAAAAACAGCACCAAATACTCTCACTTTGAAGACATTCGTTTTGTGTCATTAGATACGGAAACCACTGGCTTTGATTTTGAAAATGACCGTATTTTATGTATCGGAGCAGTTGCTATTAAGAATAACAAAATTTTAGTTTCGGATTCCTTTGAAGTCTATATTAAGCAAGAGGTTTTTAACAAAGAAACGGTTAAAATTCACGGGATAAGAAGAGAAGGGAAAGAAGTTAAAGTAAGCGAGGAAGAGGCTATGATTCAATTTCTTGACTATTTGGGTGATGCGGTAATTGTAGCACATCATACTAAATTTGATATGACAATGATAAACAAAGCCTTGCGCAGAGCAGGAGGAGGGACGGTTCGTTCCAAGCAATTGGATACTAATTATATTCATAAAAAAATTGCAACCGAAGATCGATTCAAAAAGACTTATTCTCTTGACGAACTCTGTGATATTTATAATGTAAAAAAACATGACCGACACACCGCATTGGGTGATGCACTAATTACTGCTTATTTGTTTTTGAAACTTACCTATAAGTACAAGAAAAACAATGTGTTGAATTTAGATGATTTAATCAAAACCAATTATCAGTTGTAAGTGATTTTTTTAACAGTATAGAAATTATAAGTTTCTTTTTTTGATTACAAATTGGTTTCATTTTTAATAAAATAAATCTTCAAAAACTTTTAAGGGAACCCTCGGCAATTTCTAAGTTTTTATATCTTTGACTATATGGAGTCAGTCAAAATCATAGAATGTCCAAGGGATGCCATGCAAGGCATAAAAATGAATATACCTACTGCTCAAAAAGTAGCCTATATCCAAGCTTTGCTACGAGTGGGTTTTGATACGATTGACTTTGGTAGTTTTGTATCTCCTAGGGCGGTTCCTCAAATGAAGGATACAGCTGCTGTTTTAGAACAATTGGACTTAAGTAATACTTCGAGCAAGTTATTGTCCATAATTGCGAATACCAAAGGAGCCGAAATAGCCGCTCAACATCCTCAAATTGAATATTTAGGCTTTCCTTTTTCGATTTCAGAAAATTTCCAAATGAGAAATACTCATAAAACAATTGCAGAATCCTTAATTACTTTGGAGGAAATCCTTGCTATTGCTGATAAGAGTAATAAAGAAGTGGTTGCTTACCTTTCCATGGGATTTGGTAATCCGTATGGAAATCCGTGGAGCGTAGAAATTGTGGCAGAATGGACAGAAAAATTGTCTCAAATGGGAGTTAAAATTCTTTCGCTTTCTGATACTGTTGGGAGTTCAACCCCCGAAGTGATTTCGTATTTGTACTCAAATTTAGTTCCTCAATATCCCCATATTGAGTTTGGTGCGCATTTTCATACGACTTATGAAAAATGGTATGAAAAAATAGATGCAGCTTTTCTGGCAGGTTGTCGTCGTTTTGACGGTGCCATCCAAGGATTTGGTGGTTGTCCGATGGCAAGGGATGAACTTACCGGCAATATGCCTACCGAGAAATTACTGTCTTACTTCACTTCAAACAAAATAAACACCAATCTTAATCCGTTAAGTTTTGAAAGCGCTTACAACGTAGCCTCAAAGTTGTTTGGCAGCTATAAATAACTTATAGTAAGATGAATAAAGAATAATGATAAATATTTAAATGAAAAAACCTACTTTAAAAAATATTTACTTTGTCTTTCTAATGCTGGTTCTCTCGAGTTCGTGTACTAGTAATTTGAATTTTGACCAAGTCAATGATCTGAAATTAACCCCAATTGCGGTTGCTAATCTAACGTATTTTGAAGCTCCTGCCCATGAATTTGTTACCAATGGTGTAGAAACTAATGCCGCTTTTGGCGCACAAAACTTTGATGCTTTTAGAGATTCTTTTTTTAAAGACAATTTAATTCAAGCAGACTTCTTCTTCGAAATAACCAACACTATTAACAGGGCTTATACAATCGATTTGGTTTTGGTTGATGAATTCGATCAAATACTATATTCAATCAATTTTGTTGTTCCAGCTTCAACGGGAACACCGAGAGTGGTTACTAAAACCGAAATTTTCAAAGATGCTAAGTTGGCTTTATTGAAGCAAACCAAAAAAATGGGTTTTAGAGTCATCATGGCTCCCGGTCCAGCATTAACTGAAAATAGTCCTGGAAGTTTGAAATTGAGATCAAGTGCAACCGTTTATATGGAAATACAATGAGAAAAGCATCTTTAATCCTCTTGTTGTCATTGGTTGCTATACGCTCTTGGTCACAAAACAAACAAATTTTATACAATTTCACTGCGGTGCCACAATCCATGATGACAAATCCTGGAGCTGACTATGATTACAAATTTTATTTTGGCATCCCTTTTCTTTCTGGAATTTCTGCTAATGTTGGTTCTTCAGGTTTTTCAGCTTATGATTTATTTGCTGATAACGCTGTCGATTTCAATACAAAACTCCGTAATGTCGTTTTTTCGACAACAAATAATGATAAGTTAGTCGTTAACGAACAATTAGAAATCTTCAATGGCGGGTTCAGAGTTGGTGATTGGGACAATCGTGCCTATGTGTCTTTTGGAATGTATCAAGAATTTGATATGTTAACGTATGTGCCTAAAGACCCACTCATACTTGCTTTAGACGGAAATCAAAATTATTTAGGGAAATCATTTAATTTGGGTGATATTTCGGCTAAGGCCGAAGCAGTTTCCGTTTTGCATTTAGGTTTCCATAAAAAAGTAAAAGAAAATTTAATTTTAGGAGCTCGAGGCAAAATTTATACTAGCGGATTCAATGCAACGTCTACTAGAAATTCAGGTTACATTTATACCATCCCATCCACTGTAAATAACATATACGAACAAGTAATTTACTCTGATTTGCAATTGCAAACTTCAGGTATTGCAAGTTATATTGATGATAATAACCAAAATAATGATGCTAAATCTGCCGTGAAGAAAGCCTTTTTAGGAAGCGATTTAGGACTTGGATTTGATCTAGGACTAACCTATTATCCGCAAAAACATATCCAACTAACTGCTAGCATGCTCGATGTGGGTTTTATAACCCACAGCAAAGATGTAAAAACATATAATTTCAAAGGCTATTATAATTACCAAGGAATCAATCCTGATTTTACTACAATAAACACCTCAGGGAGTAGTTTTAGTGATTTTCAAGAATCAATTCCACTTGATACGACTTTTGCAAAATACAGAACTTGGAGACCTGTAAAATTGAATGCTTCTTATCAATATTCATTCAATGACGCTAGGGGAAGCGCTGATTGCAACTGTTTCAATAGTGGTGATGAAGCATATCAAAATGCTATTGGTGCACAATTATTTTTGATGTCAACACCCAAAACTCCTATGACTGCATTAACGGCTTATTATAGACGAAGCATGTTTCAAAACCATCTTAATTTTAAAGCTACGTACACCATCGATTCCTTTTCGTATACTAATTTAGGTTTCGGTTTAGCGGCTAATATAGGTGCGTTTAATATCTATTTAATGGCCGATAATCTATTAGAATATCGCGATGTTTCAAAGGCCAACAGTCTTTCGTTTCAACTCGGTCTCAACTTTGTCTTCCACGATAAAGACGAATAATTTTTTTAGGAGTTATTCCCAGCTGTACATTACAAGTCCTCGCCACTCACGCTATTTTTCTAAGGTATAAAAGGAGCTTCCTCTGGTCGCTCTTTTCTACCAAGAAAAATTAGCGCAAGTGGCTCCGGGCTTTCCATTTCCATCTGGACTAGGGATTTCGTTCAATAATATCGTTTTGGTAAACCTAGATTAATCATTGGAACACAGATGAAACGGGGTTATACAGATTTTTTATAACATAAAATCGGTGGAAATATGCATCAAAAAAATTAATAAAATCCTAATTCGGATTTTGGGTTGAAAAAAAATCCTTTAAAAATAAAGAACTATTAGTCTTAATTTTTAAAGGATTTCATTTTGTAAAAATTCAATCTTAGAACGTAAATTCCAGCGTAGTATAGAAGGTTCTACTATCCGAAGGTATGATACCAGGTCCCGGATATCCTGTAGCTCTACGAGTAAAATAACTGTTGTTTGTTAAATTAGTTATTCCAGCTTCTAGCTTGAAATGGTTCCATTTATAGGAAGTTGAGAAGTCAGCAACATAATACGCCGGAATTTCACCAAAAATTCCATAAGTGTTATCGTTGACATCCGTTTTGGTGTTGTTTGCATCGGTATATTGCGAGGACACATAAGAGAATTGAATGCTTGATAAAAAGTTTTTATACCCCAAACTAGTTCCAGTTTTGATATTTAAAAGAGGTACAAATTCGACTTTATTACTTTCAATATTAGGAGCATCTGATTTTAGGTATTGTGAGTCTGTAACGGCTATATTCGAAAAAGCATTCCAAATGAAATGGTCATTATCATGAAACCAAGTTTTGCTCAAACTCCAGTCAAACATGGTTTCAATTCCGTATGTCAAAGCCGTTCCTACATTGGAACGATAACGAACTAAAGCTCCAGAACCATTAGGATTTGTACTCAAATATTCGGCTATTTTATCATTGTAATACAAACCGTAAACACTGGTATCAAAAGTCAATATATCGCTTATTTGTCCACGTATTCCAATGTCTGAGGTATATCCTTTTTCATCAGTAATATTCGGGTCAATAGCTTGGCTTGGACTAGCAGTTCGGATATCATTAAAGGTAACGGAACGGTAGTTTTGTGAAACATTACCATATAATTCTATTTTGTTCTCTGGTTTGTAACTTAAACCAACACCCAACAAAATGAAGTTTCGGTCTTTAATGATGTTCTCTTCTGTAGTGTCGTCCAATATGATGTTTCCAGCCAAATCTTGGTTAATTCTTCGGTAATAACCTTCAGATTGTGTTCTGATTTTTTCAAATCTAAATCCAGGCGTAACCGATAAATTAGAATTGACTTTGAAAATGTTTTCTCCAAAAACAGCGATATTCAAATTTGGATAAGTATAATTTGACTGACTTTGATAATATGGGAATTCATTGGTAGCCAAATTAAAATTAGCATCACTTCCAGAACTTCCAGGACCTTGAAGCCCTGTGTTTCTAGATTGGTAATATTTTGTTCCAATTAAAAATGCGCTGGTGTGTTCTTTAATTTTATAGCGTTTTAAATAACGCGCTTCAGCTCCCCAGTTAATAAAATCCCCTTTGATTAAATCTCTTACAGTACCTTCGGTATCTGGATTTGAAACACGATTTGAACGGTATCCAAGTGCTTTTCGACTAGCGTCTAAACCAAATAATTGTAACGAGAAATCGGCGTTGTGGTCAAAATGATGTTTGAAATTCAATGCAAATAAATTCCAATCTACAGCAAACCAGTTACGAGTTCGATTGCTTTGGGTTGGGTCTTCTTTAAACATTACATCGGTTAATCCACCAGCTTGTTGCGCTAGATAGTTAAAGTGGGTGTAATCTAAATGTAGTGATGTATTGTCGTTGAATTGGTAATTCAAATTGGCAAAATAGTTTTTACTATCAAAGTCAGAGTTGGGTCTAAAACCATCTCCTTTTTTGTAATTGAAAAAAGTATAGTAGCTGAATTTTTTATTGGTTCCACTCAAAGAGGTGAAATTTGTATAAAGGCCAAACGAGCCTATTGTATTACGAGTCGTTAGTTCAATAGGTTTTTCAGACGGTTTTTTGATATTGAAATTAACCAAACCACCAAATTGAGTACCATATTGCAAAGCTGCTGCACCACGAATAATTTGGATTTCCTCCAAGGCTTCGGTAGGAGTAGCATAATAACTCTCAGGATATCCTAAAACATCGGCGCTAATATCGTAACCGTTTTGACGGGTATTGAAGTTGGAGGTTCTATTTGGGTCCAAGCCTCGACCACCAATACTCAATTGCAATCCACCGTCAGAACTTTCATTAATAGTAAGTCCTACAACTTGTGAAAATATTTGACGAGCGTTGTTAGTCGCTTTGTTAGCGGTTAATTTAGAGATATCAACTACTTCTGTTTTACGACCCGCAAAAATAGAAGTTCCTTCAATGTCTTTTAATTTATGAATAGCGAATAGTTTGTTGTTTTGTTTTCGAATTATTACTTCGGTTAGTTTGTTTATTTTTGGCAAAGCTATGGTTAGATGACTACCAGTAGTAATGCCAATTTGTTCGATAATATTATAGCCTTCTTTGAAAAAGATGAGGTCGTAACTACCGTTTTTTTCGAAGCTAAATGAAAATTCACCATTGGCGTTTGAAAATTCTTTAGTGCCTGCCGTTTTGTTGAAAATTTCAACAGCAGAAAGTTTTTTTCCTTTTCCATCGGTTACTATTCCCGATATTTTATGTTGTGCTAATCCATTTATTGAAATCAATAAAAGAAAGAACAGACTAAAAACCTTTGATGGTATCATTAAAAGGGAGAATCCAAGTTTTGTGTTTGAAATTTTCATTTTCTTCAGCTAGATTTATTTTTGGGTCTATATATTGTTGGCTTAATCGTCCATTAAGGGCTACATAACTAGTAACATATACCTCTGGATTTTCAAAACCTTGTTTTTGATACTGTTCTTTTAAAAAATGAGCAAATTCCAGAATAAAATCGGGTTGAAATGCCATTTGTTTTTCTTGAAAAGGAGTTAAGAATTTACTATTGTTTACTTTTACGTTTTTGTTGTTCTTTTTGTCGGTAACCATGAATTCTGCATAACCTGCTTTTTCCATCAACATAACACGCCATGAAAAACGAAAACCTTCTTCGGTCCAAAATAATTCATTGGGATATAATAAATATCTAAATGGAAAAACCAATTGGAACACAATAAAAAGCCCAATAAATCCTAATTTAAATTGATTAATGGTGTCGAGTTTTTGGGTTTTTTCTTTTCCATTTTCAAAAAGACTAAGGTCTTTTGAAAAAAGTTGGGCAATACCATTTAAGATTTTTTGGTGTAAGTTGGCTTCAAAAAAGATTAACGAACTGACAATCATTACAAATGGGAATACGCCTATTGGGAACAGAATTCGTGTCAAAACATGAAATACGACGACAAGGAAAAAACCAAAAGCTCTTGTTCTTTTGTTAAGGAGTAAAAAAATGATGAATAGGTCGTAAATAGCACCAAACCAACTAAAGGCATAGTGTACCCAGGTTTGATTTAATAAGCTGCTTAATACTGGAATTTCGTTGTTTTCAGGAAGCCAAATTTTGAGAGGCATAGCTTCTAGTAACCAATCTGAATTAAGTTTGGCTATTCCAGCGTAAATGTACACAATGGCTAGAAGTAGTTTAAGAATATCAAGCGTCCAGCGTGGGATTTTTTGAAAACGTTTTTTCTCATTTTTATAGGCATCAATTGAAAAGTAGCAATTGGCAGGTAAAAAAATAAGAACAAAACTAATAATTGTGATGAAATAATAATGATTCAAATAGGTCGTTTTGTCCATCAGTTCGATATAAGTAAAACTGAGAAAGAAACTAATAATCGCCCATTTGTATTTGTATCCAATTGCGACAAATAGTGCTGCAATTCCACAAAAAAGGAATAGTAAATAAGTGTAATTGCCCAAAGGTTTTACCCATTCAAAACCGTAATAGGTAAAATGAAATTTAGGGTCAATATAAAGTTTTTGAATCCATCCATAACAAGCAAAACGGATCAAACTGAATAACATCATTAAACCAAACGCTAGCCTAAAGAAAGCTAGCGTTGCGGCTGATGTATATTGTTTGAAATAATTTTGAAACATAAATGGTTCCTATTAAAGCGTGTAAATTTTTAAAATCATTGATGATTTAATCACCGTCATTATCTACATAGTCAACTGTGATTTTCAATGCTTGCATCATGTCTAATTTTAAGTAGACAACATTTTGCTGTAAGGAGTCGTAAGCCGTAATCATTTTAGAGTTATCAGATGATATTTGATTAGAAAAATTATTACTCAGAAGACCTATTTTGGTAAATGAAGTTTCAAATTGAGTATTGATGATATCACTTAAGTTTTGATTGTTTCTAACAACGTTTAAGAAATTCAAATACGATTTTAGACTTGCACCTTCGCTAGAATTATTAAAACTTTTTCCGTTGAAAAAATCTTGGGCAGCATGTACAGCTACTTCACATAATATTTTAGATACGTCTTTTTTGTAATATCCTTCAACTTTCTCAGGATGAACGGTTCCTCCAGAAAATAATCCAGCTGGAATTCCAATTTTACCAGCACGAGTATTTTTTTCAAAAGTCTCTATAAAACTATTAATAGTAATACTTACAGAGCTTGTAATTGATTTACCATTATTAGCGATATATGATGCTTTGTAACTGCTGTTCCAGTCAGCAACGATTGTATCTGCATTTGATTTTAATGCTGTTACTAAGTCTGTCAAATATTGTTTGTATTTTGTTGCATTTGTATTCGTATAATAAGAAACAATTTCTGTATCAGTTGTCCCTAATCCATTCAATACATAATCTAAGGCTGGAAAACCTTGTTTGCTAGTTTGAGAAATTAGGCTTAGATTATAGCTACCTGCAGTGATGTTTGCATTAATACCAGTTACATCCGTAGGATAGGTGTTAGTTCTCTCTTTAAAATAGATTTCCTCTGCTTTTCCAAAACTGAAATATTGTACGTATTGGTATGCTTTGTATGCTTCTAGCCAAGAAGTACGAACCGTTTGAAGATTTGCTTCGGTTGGGTTTGAATTGAAAGTTGCAGCATCAGTAACTAAGGTTTGTACTTTTGCTTGATAGTTAGTGTAACTAGGAACGATTATATTATTAGCCCAATTGGTTAAAAGTGCTGTCCTATCATAGTTGTCACTATCTCCACTTCCTTCATTGGAGGAACAAGCAGCTAGTAATGTAATTAGACTGAATAAGAAAATTAGTTTTTTCATGTGCTGAAATTTAGTTTTTTTAAGTCAAGTTAAATGTGAATTTCTTCAGAGTCAACCTCAATTTACCGACTTATTATACTGCTTTAAAATTTTTGCAAAAGTACAAAAAAAGCAAGAACAGGTCGCTGTTCTTGCTTTGATTTTTTGAATTAGTTTACCGTTGCAGCTGCTGCTACAGTGAAACCAAATTTTGCAGCAATCTGAGTTGATAATATATCAAGTTTTGGACTCAAGTAATCAACTGCCCAAAATCCGTTTGTTCCTGCAGTTAGTGTACTCAGCATGGTATCTACTTCTGCTCTTGTGAAATAAGGTGCGTTAGTACCTGGTTTGTTTGTATATCTTAATGACATGATAAAGCCATAAGCTTCAGAAAGTGCATGGAATGCTTTAGCTCCATTGTGTTCTCCTAGTTTTCCTTTTGCTTCTTTTAAATAGTATACGGCACGTACAGCTGGTACAAGCGCTAATTTAGCTTTGATGATGTCAATTTGTGCATTTCTAGTATTGTAATCATTAGCAACGATTGCAGCCCTACCTTTGATAAAAGCATTTTGTATATCAGCTGTTACAGTGTTGAAATCAGTATCAGCATTAACTTGTTTAATATAACTATCCCAGTATTTTCCACCTCCTGCACCGTAGATGTAACCGTAAGCTTCATCCCAAGTATGTTCCATTGCAGTGTATGTTTTTCCAGTTTCTAATACTTTGTTAGTATTGTTTTCTTTGTTTGAAGCTTCATCAAGTTTGTTTACACTTAAGTAGTTATTTACCACTTGGTCCATAAAACAAGCTCCCATTAATCCTTTTAGTAAAATTTGTTGTGGTTCTAAACCATTCGCAGCAATTATTCTTTTGGTTGTACCATCAAGATAAATACCAGCAACACCTGCAGAAGCAGTAACTTGAGGAAGTGCACTTGCGTTAGCTGCATTAGTTAATTGTGTTTCAAAAAATGCTTGAACTGTTGTTTTTTCAGTTGAGCTTCCTCCTCCTAAGAATAGAGAAAAATAATCTTTTGATGAAGCTGTTTTGTCTTTAAGTTGTTTTCCAGAAGTATTTAATTCAGTTGATGAAAAGGCATTGTTTGAATTTGAATACATATTTGAAAGAACTACGTTACTAGCTACAGTTCCATTTACACCAGCGTTTTTGATGTAGTTCCCCATTTCGTCTAACATTAAGATACGGCTTGTTTGTCCTGAGAAATCAACTGTAGTTGAACTGTTTCTTTCGAAAGTATAGGTAGTAGGAACAGTATAGTTAAATGTTGGCTCATCATCATCATTAGTACAAGATGTAATTGAAAGTGCAGCAATCGTTAGCGATGTAAAAAGTAATTTTGAACGAATCATGTTGTTTTATTTATTTAGAATGAATAAGAATAATTTTCTGCAAAGATAAAATCCAATTCTAGAATTCCAAGTTTTTATTTAGATTATTTATAAATAATTTTTTATTTTTTTTGTAAGTACTTGTTGGTGAGTGGAATGTGGTTTTATGAATGATGACGGTTAGGTACGAGTTGAATAAGTGTAAGTTGTTTTTAAGGTAAACAACCATATCTACTACACTGTCGGATAAAAAAAATGGGATGATTTTTCAATCATCCCATCTAGTGGAATAAATAGGTTTTTATTGTCAAGTTTGTTTTTTGTTTAGTCAGTTAATTCAAGATTAATTACTGGATTATCAAGCTAAAAGTAGCCCTGAAGTATAATGAAAATTCAAATTTAAAAGTGATTTGGAATTGAATTGAACTCAAATTTATGGTATAAATTGTAGTTTACCGTTGTTCAACAATCGTAAATCATTAGCTGTATTGTAATGAATTAAGTGTGGTTGAAAAAAGATAAATGTTAGTGCTTGATAGATCTCTTCTTTAAAAATGGCTTATATTGGTTTTATTATTATGCAGACACTGTTTTTATACATAAAAAAAGCAACCACTGTTAATAGGACCATATTAACAGCGGTTGCTTAACCAAAAAACAATTTATTTTAGTTTCTAATATAGAAACGATTTTTTAGATAGAGTTTCCAATACCTACTAAAACGATAGAAAGTAGAATCAAACCAATTCCGTATAAAAAGGTGCGGAACGTTTTAGACGAAACACCTGTCCATTCTTTCAGAATTAATCCCCAAACGTTAGCGGTTAAGATGATGGTTGCCATGTGAGCAATCCAAGAACTAGCACCGTTGCCTAGTTTACTTTCACCCATTCCGTAAAAGAAAAATTGTAAGTACCACATGGTTCCTGCTAGACCTGATAACAAAATGTTTCTCACGATAGGTGTTTGCACATTGGTATAATCAACAAATGTTTTGTTACGGAAATTAAGGTACATACACCATATAAAATTGGTTGTAAGTCCCCCCCAAAGCAAGACTATATACGTAACATTATTTTGGAACAAAGGATTGAAACCTTGTACAACAGCTTCGTCAGCCATCGGTTTACCTGCTTCGATACCAAAGTTGAAGAATGAACTTAAGATTCCAGAGATAATAGCGATAATCAAACCCTTCACCAAATCAAATTCTTGTTTGTCTAATTCACCACCAGATAGATCTTTTTCTTTCATCATTCCTGCTTTACCAGAGAATGCAATTCCTAAAAGGCAAACAACAACACCTAATAATACTAATTGTCCACCAGAACTGGCGAGCATATCTGATAAAGTTACTTTGCCTTCAGTAGGGTTAAAGTTGTAATAAATAGGAGGAACTAATGCTCCAAAAGCAGAACAAAAACCTAGTACGATGGAGTTTCCTAAAGACATTCCTAGATAGCGAACACCCAAACCATAAGTTAGTCCTCCAATTCCCCAGATTACTCCCATAGAGTATGTAAAGGCTTTTACAGAAAAAACAGTTTCACTGATAATTCCCATAAAATTAGGAACTGTTAAGTAAGCAGCTAGTGGTGGTACAATCAACCAAGAGAATAAACCTCCTATAATCCAGTAGCTTTCCCAAGCCCATCCTTTAACTCTTTTGAAAGGCATGTAAAAACTACCCGAGGAAACACCTCCGATAGTATGAAAAATAAGACCTAATAATGCTTGCATATTTTTGGTTTTTTAAAATTAATTATGGTTAGAAATAGAATATTTAAATCAAATGATCTTTGAATTCTTCAACAGTGGCACAATTCAATTGCTCCATTACCTGTTGTAATTCGGTTTTTAATAATGTCATCGTGTGATCGCCTCCTTTTTTACCAAGAGCAGCCACGCCATACATGAAAGAGCGTCCCATAAAGGTAAACTTCGCACCACAAGCCATTGCTCTTGCTACGTCTGGTCCAGAGCGTACACCACTGTCCATCATAATTTCGATTTGGTCGCCATATTTAGCCACCAATCGTTTTAATGAATTGATAGCTGATTCACCAGCATCCAATTGACGTCCACCGTGGTTGGAAACGATAATCCCATCAATTCCTAAACGAATCGCTTCTTCGATATCTTCTTCAGAAGCCACCCCTTTAAGCACTAATTTCCCTTTCCACATGTCTCTGATTGGCTTTATTTTAGCCTCGTTCAAACGTCCAGAAAAAGTATCGTTCATGAATTTTCCTAATTGTTTTAAATCTAAACCTTTAGGCATATAAGGTAGCAAGTTGGCAAAATTAGGTTGTCCATGAATTAAGGTTTGCATTGCCCATTCTGGTTTGCCCATTACCTGTAAAATATTGGCAACCGACATTTTAGGAGGCATTGCTAAACCGTTACGCACATCTCTTGGTCTAAAACCAAAAGTAGGAACGTCACAAAGAATCACCAACACAGGACATTCGGCTGCTGCGGCTCTATTAATCAAAGCATCTCTTAGTTCATCTTTTGCAGGATGATACAATTGAAACCATGCTTTACCTTCTGTGATTTCGCTAACGCGTTCGATATTGCTGGTGGTTACTGTACTTAAGATAAATGGAACATTGTGTTCAAAAGCGGCTTTCGCCAAAATTTCTGTAGCATTAGGCCACATTAATCCTTGGAGTCCCACAGGAGCTACACCAAAAGGGGCATCGTATTCGATACCAAACAATTTGGTTTTCATGCTCGAACCTTGATGGTCTCTAAGGTAATTTGGTTTTAGTTGTACTTCTCTTAATTCCGAAGTATTTCTATGTAAATTAACATCTTCGTTACAACCTCCGTCAAGATACTCAAAAGCAAATTTTGGAATCTTTTTTTGCGCTTGTTTTCTTAAGTCGTCTATCGAAGGGTATCTAGAGTCTAATTGTGATGCCATAATAGCTTTTTTAATTGATTATAAAAGGAACGTGTTTTTTGAGCGAATAATTTTCTTTCAAAAACTTAGAGTTCAATTTGGTGTCCGAGATAGAAATAGCTGCTCCAAGGGCTGAGCCTAACGAAGAATTCGTAGAACGAAGCACCATATCTCTTAGATAATGAGATAATAGTTTGATAAATACATCATTATCACTAAAACCACCATCGACAAAGAGTTTCTTTATTTTGGTGTTTCCAGCGGCTCTTTTGATGCTTTGTACTTGTAATAGAACCAATTCAATCATCAAGTGATGGTAGGCCTCCTTGAAATTATCATAAATAATCTCTGTTTTTGCAGGCATGTTAGCATCTTCAATAGCATTCCATCTGAAACAATATTTGAAATCCTTTTTGATTTTATGATACAAATTAGAGTCAAATAAAACGGTTTTATGATAGTCATGCGCTAAACCAAAATGATCTGCTAAGGCATGTACTTGATGTGTGTATTCATTCCCTAATAACAATCGAGCTGATTTCACGGGTTTACCGTTAATTCGCATATAATTGATACAGTCGTCTTGAATGTCTTTTACCGTTAACGTTTTATCTGAAAAAGGATTCAGAGAAACGCTCCAAGTTCCAGTAGAGACTAAAACAAAAGGCTCTTTGGAACTTCGCACATAAGGCAATAAAGCCGAAGAACTATCGTGAATTCCTACTCCAATTTTAATTCTTTTTCCGTTGTAGTTCATATTGATACTCGTCTCGGTAGAAACAATAGGAGGGAGGATTTTGTGAATTTCTTCTTCGTACACCCAAGAGTGATAATCTTTCTTTTCATAATCCCAAAGTGCGGTATGACATCCAATACTGGTGTACTCGCTCAATGGAATTCCTGTAAAGATATAACTCATATATTGTGGCAAGTGCAACGAGTATTTTATCTTTTTGAATACTTCAGGTTTGGTGTGTTTTAACCAATACAATTGCATGCCTGAATTTAACATACCGGAATTAGTTGAACCTGTTTTAGCCGAAAATTCAATTTCAGGCCCATATTTTTCATAGAACGAAGCGATTAACGCTTCGTCCATAGGCTTTGTATAATTGTATAAAGGCGTTACGATTTCGCCATTTTCATCCAAATGAACAAAACTAGCGCCGTAGGTAGAGAAATTGATGGCTTTTACATCGTATTCCTGTGCCTCTAATATTCTATGAAATAATTCTTTGAGCCATTTATGTAAAGCTACGATGTCTTCGGTAGGAAAGCCATCTTCATCCTGAATTTCATCAAATTTTATGTATTCGCGATACACTTCCTTGAAGTCTTTATCAAAGAGGAAGAATTTTTTATTGGTTTTTCCAATATCAAAAACGGCGGTTACTTTCTGTTTCATGCTCTTTATATTATAGACCAGTAGCTACTGAATGCAGACCTCTTTCTTTGATTAATCCGTTTCTAACATCTAAAGAACGGAAAGCATTGATAGGACTAATGACACCACCTCTGTTCAATCTTGCTTTTTCAAGCAATGGTCTAACATCCGTTCTGTAGGCACCTTGCAAAATTTCTTGGCATTTTACTACATCATGAGCTAGTTGTGCTGCTTTTAAAGCTGCTTGGTCTACTAATAATGCTTTAGCAAATGCTTCTTGAATAGCCTCCAATGATTGGATTAAATCTTCCAAAGGATCTTTTACGTTATGACTCGCATCAATCATCCAAGCTAAGTCTGGATTTTGTGGGTTGTTAGCCATTCCGTACACCAATTCGTTAAAAATTAAGAATAAAGCATAAGGTTTGATACTTCCAGCGGTTAAATCGTCATCACCGTATTTACTATCGTTGAAGTGGAAACCTCCTAATTTTCCTTTTAACATCAAAATGGAAACGATTTGTTCAATATTGCTGTTTGGTAAATGGTGTCCTAAATCGACTAATGATAAAGCTTTTTCACCACATTCGTTAGCCAACATAAACGAAGTTCCCCAATCTTGAATTACAGTAGAGTAGAAGTTAGGCTCATAAGGTTTGTATTCAATTAACATTTTCCAGTCTTCAGGCAATCCTTTGTAGATGTCTTTTAAACTGTCTTGTGTGTTTTGTAAAGCTGCTTGAAAGTTGTTTTGTCCTGGGAAACAAGATCCATCCGCTAACCAAACTGTTAATGCTTTTGACCCTAATTTGTTACCAATGTTGATTACATCAATATTGTGTTGGATGGCTTGTTCTCTTACCTCTTTTTCAATATTACTTAACGAACCGTATTTGTAGCTGTATTTAGAATCTTTTTGATCTTGAAACGTGTTAGAATTTACCGCATCAAATTTAATGTCTAATGATTGTGCCAATTCTTTAACAGCATTGTAATCTTGTGGTACATCCCATGGAATGTGTAATGAAACCGCACCAGCAGTTTGTGTTAAAGAGTGGATTAATCCAATATCTTCAATTTTTTGTTCCAAAGTAGAAGGTTCTCCGTAGAAAGAAAAACGTCCAAAACGTGTTCCTCCAGCTCCCAATGCCCAGCTTGGGATAGCAATTTGAAAATCAGCCAATTTAGAAAGGATAGCCTCTACATTGTGACCGTTTTTAGTTAATTTATTGGCTAAGAAATCAAAATTTTCTTTATGTGAATCAAGACCACTTTTGTTAGCATCTTGAATTTGGTCTTTAGTTATTTTCATAATAGTATTTTTATATATGTCGAAAGTGAAAAGTCTAAGGTCGAAAGAAAGAAAGGAACTGAAACAGTTACAATAATTTAAGAATTTCGACTTTAGAACCAAAATTATTAGGTACCAAGTTTCTAAGATATTATTGACTAAAATCTTAGTCTCTTAGCACCTTAGGAACTTAGTACCTTAAAAGTTTTTATCTTACAAAAGCATTGGCCATTCCACCATCAACATTGATGATGTTACCAGTAGATTTGTCAAGGATACCTACTAAAGCAAATACACCGTTAGCAATATCATCTGGAGTAATGATTTCGTTTAATAAATTTCTTTTAGCGTAGAATGCTGGTAATTCTTCAACGGTAATTCCGTTCGCTTTAGCTCTTCCTTCAGCCCAAGCACCTTCCCAGATTTTACTTCCTACAATAACACCGTCAGGGTTTACCGTATTTACTCTTACTTTGTCTTTTGCTAATTCAGCTGCTAATAAACGCACCATGTGTTGTTGCGCTGCTTTTGCAGTTCCGTAAGCGACATTGTTTGGTCCTGCTACTAAACCATTTTTACTAGCAATAGCAATATAATCACCACCCAAACCTTGTTTGCGAACGATTTCAGTAAATTGTTTCGCTAAATCAAATTGTCCTTTTACAAGGATACTTTGTAGAATATTCCAGTCTTTATCAGTTGTGTCTTCGATAGATTTAGAAATCGCTAATCCAGCACTGTGAACGATGATGTCCACACCACCAAATTCAATAACGGCTTTTTTGTAAGCAGAAGCGATAGATTCAATATTCGTTACATCACAAACAGCATAAGTTGAAACGTCTCTTTTGTAAGTAGCATTTGCTTCGATAAGAGCATCTTCGTTGATATCAGTAAGGACTACATTAGCGCCATTTGCTGCTAATTTATCAGCAATCGCTTTACCAATTCCTCCACCTGCACCAGTAACTAAGGCTACTTTACGAGACAAAGCCGCTTCTTTTGGCATACGTGATAATTTAGCTTCTTCTAGCAACCAATATTCGATATCAAAAGCCTCTTGTCTTGGTAATGAAGTGTAGGCTGTAATTGCCTCAGCACCACGCATTACGTTGATAGCGTTGATGTAAAATTCGCTTGCAACTCTAGTAGTTTGTTTGTCTTTTGAGAAACTAAACATACCTACTCCAGGATAAATAATGATCACAGGGTTTGGATCACGCATCGCTGGGCTATTGCTTTTTTTGCAAGTATCGTAATAGTTTTTATATTCTTGTCTGTAAGCTTCAAATGCCGGCTCTAATTTTTTAAGAATAGCGTTCGAATCAGATAAATCTTCATTTGGATCTAAAGTCAATACTAAAGGTTGGATTTTAGTTCTCAAGAAGTGATCTGGGCAAGAAGTCCCCATAGGCGCTAAACGCTCTAAGTCATTACTGTTGATGTATTCCATCACCACATCACTATCAGAGAAGTGACCAATCATTCTTTTTTCAGAAGAACAAAGACCTCTTAATAAAGGCATGATTTGAGCTGCTTTTTCAAGACGCTCTTCTTTTGGTAAACTTTGTACTTTTTGTCCACCAAAAACACTTCCTTTTTCAGCAATTTTTTTCTCAATATATTCAGAAGCCATTTCGATAACTTCTAAACTGTTGATATAACACTCATAAGAAGTATCTCCCCAAGTAAACAAACCGTGAGAACCTAAAACGATTCCTCTAATGCCAGGATTATCAGCCAAACATTTTTCTAGTTGAAGACCTAAGTCAAAACCAGGACGTTGCCATGGCACCCATCCCATAGTGTCGCCCCAAATTTCTTTGGTTACTTTTTCGCTATCTGCAGCAGCTGCTACAGCAATTAACGCATCAGGGTGTAAGTGATCAATATGTGCAAAAGGTAATAAACCGTGTAAAGGTGTATCGATAGAAGGTGCTTTACTATCTAAGTCATAAATACAGTGATCAAAAAGTCCTACCATACGGTCTTCATCTTCAAGACCTCCGTATACTTTTTTCAAGTCACGTAATCTGTCCGTATATAAACCTGCAATACCAGCTCTAGTTAAAGTCCCAATATCACCACCAGAACCTTTCACCCACATTACTTCTACTTCCGCATTGGTCAAAGGGTCTTTTTCGATAGTTTTACAACTAGTGTTTCCACCACCATAATTAGTGATTCTAAGGTCTGCCCCTAAAATGTTTGAGCGATATAAAAATAAAGCTACTTGATCATCTCCTAAAGCATTTGCTTTGTCATTATCCCACAGGTAATTAACGTGGTTGAATTTTTTTACTGCTGTATCCATAAAACGAGTTTTTATTATAATGTTTAAAGCAAATTTAAGTTAGTGTTTTGTTCTTTGTATCCTGCTGTGTACTGCTTTTGATGATTTTGCATAGTAATATATTAATACTTTTTTAAAAAAGCGTTTTTTTTAGGGGCTTAAAATGAAATTTTGACAGTTTTTTTAATGGTTCGTTATTGTTTTATGGTAGTAAAGACGGGGTTGTAATACTAGTTATCTATTATAATCCATGTTTATAAGGAAAAGGTTATGCTGTTCTCTTGTTCGTTTGAATTAATTAATACAGAGATGGGGAAATGTTTTTTGAACCATAAAGGTCTTGTTGTTAGAGGGTTGATTGGTGATTGTTTTTTTGTAACAATTTATAAAAACAGTTTTTTATGTTTATAATTGGTTTGCATTTTAAATATTTATTTATATTTGCAGCACAGGACAGCACAGAACAGTATGATTTTACAGTTTTTTGTGTTTGTGCAGGACAATACAGGATGGTTATGCCTTCTGTTATGTGTAATTTTATTTTTAATTGGTTTTTAAATCAATTATTGATTAGAGTTTTTAGATAGACTTACTTTTAATAATGCTTGAGATAAAATGATATATTATGGAAAATACTAGTGTTTTTGAATTGGGGAAAGAAGCTGATGTTCCCAAATACCAGCAATTAGTTGATGCCATTAAAAATGCCATTGCTAAAAAAGAGCTAGTCGTTGGGGCTGAATTACCATCAGTGAATAGTGTGAGTAAATCTAGTAAGCTATCAAGAGACACTGTTTTTAAAGCGTATATGATTTTAAAGGAACAGGGCGTAGTTGATTCAGTGCCAGGAAAAGGGTATTATGTGGTGGGAGAAACACGTAAAGTGTTACTTGTTCTTGATACTTTTAAAGCATATAAAGAAGTTTTGTATCACTCCTTTATTAATAATTTGCCAGATAATTTTATTACAGACGTACAGTTTCATCATTACAATACCGATAATTTTAAAACCATAATCAATAATAGTCTGGGCAAATATTATAAATATGTGGTGATGCCCTTTGATGATAAAGAGGTGCCTGAGGTTTTATCCACATTACCTACAGATAAATTATTATTAATTGACTGGAATATTCATTTTCAATTGCATAATAATTACATTTTTCAAGATTTTGGAAAATCATTTTACGATTCACTAGTAGAAGCCAAAGAGTTGTTTAATAACTATAAAGCTATTCATTTCATATATCCCAATTATACACATCATGCTTTTGAATCGATTCAGTTCTTTAGAAAGTATTGTCAAGATTTTGAATTCGACTATCAAATTGTTACGGATTCAAAGAATTGGAAAGTCGAAAAAAATATTGCTTATATCAGTGTGAGTGATCGCGTTTTAGGGCAGTTTTTAGAGCAATGTCAAGAGATGGGTTTTGAGCCCGGAAAAGACGTTGGTATTTTGTCCTATAATGAAACTCCTATGAAGAAATTTATATATAAAGGAATTACAGTTGTATCAACTGATTTTAAAGAATTAGGAACCAAAGGTGCAGAGTTTGTAACATCAAACAAACCGATGCAAATGTATGTTCCAACAAAATTAACAATAAGAGAATCACTATAAACTATGTATTACATTGGATTTGATCTAGGAAGTTCTTCAATAAAAGTAGCTCTTGTCGAAATGGCAACGGGAAAAAGTATTGATGTGGCTCAAGAACCAGAGAATGAAATGAGTATGCTTGCCATAAAAAATGGATGGGCAGAACAAAAACCTGAAGATTGGTGGCAACATAGCTGTAATGCTATTGCAAAATTAAAAAAGAAACACAGTATTACGGCTGATCAAATCAAGGGTATTGGTATTTCGTATCAAATGCATGGTTTGGTTTTGGTTGACAAAGAAGGAAATACGCTTCGTCAATCGATTATTTGGTGTGATAGCCGTGCGGTAGCTATTGGGAGAGAGGCCTTTGAAGGAATTGGGGAGGAAAAATGCAGCACGCATTTGTTAAACTCACCAAGTAATTTTACAGCTTCAAAATTAAAGTGGGTCAAAGAAAATGAACCCGAAATTTACAGTCGTATCCATAAGTTTATGTTACCGGGAGATTATTTAGCGTTCCGTTTTTCAAATGAAATTAATACAACGATGTCAGGACTGTCTGAAGGAATGTTTTGGGATTTCAAAAAAGATACGGTTGCAGATTTCTTGTTAAGCTACTACGGTATTGACGCTTCGTTAGTGCCAGATATTGTGGATACTTTTGGGTTACAATCTAGAGTAGACGAAAAAGGAGCACAAGAAAGCGGATTGGCAGTAGGTACACCTATATTTTATAGAGCAGGTGACCAACCTAATAATGCTCTTTCATTAAATGTACTTAATCCTGGTGAAGTAGCAGCAACTGGTGGAACTTCAGGGGTTGTTTATGCTGTAACTGAAAGTTTGTCGAGCAAAGAAAGTACCCGAGTAAACAATTTTGCTCACGTAAATTATTTAAAAAACGCACCAAGGATTGGTAAGCTGTTAAACATCAACGGCGCAGGGATTCAGTACCGATGGTTGTTGAATAATCTAGCGGTCTCTTCTTACGATGAAATGAATAGTTTAGCTCAAGAAGTTCAAGTAGGATCTGATGGAGTGGTGGTCATTCCTTTTGGAAATGGTGCTGAGCGTATGCTTAACAACCAAGAAATTGGGACACGCTTGGTAAATGTTAATTTGAATAACCATCAAAAAGGGCATTTGTGTCGTGCGGCACTTGAAGGTATCGCTTTTTCATTCATTTATGGCATGGAAATCATGAAATCAGACGGGATTGAAATTAAGGTGATGCGTGCAGGAAATGACAATTTATTTCGATCTGCCATTTTCTCCAATACCATTGCGACTTTGATGAATTGCGAAATCCAAATATACAAAACTACTGGTGCCATAGGAGCAGCACGTGCAGCAGGATTACATGAAGGAGATTTTGAAAAATTCGGAAAAAATATTAACGATAACGACTATGTGATGAGTTATCATCCTTTGGATAATAGATCAAATTACCATGAGGCATATCAAAATTGGAAAAAAGAATTAGAATTAATAATCAACAAATAAAAATTATAAAAAAATGGCAATTTTAGGCAATAAAGAATACTTCAAAGGAATTGGAGATATTAAGTTTGAAGGAAAAGAATCTGACAATCCGTTAGCATTCAAATATTATAATCCAGACCAAGTAGTAGCTGGAAAAACCATGCGTGAGCATTTTAAATTTGCTATCGCTTATTGGCATACCTTCTGTGGGCAAGGTTCAGACCCATTTGGACCAGGAACACAAAGTTTTCCATGGGACCAACCTTCAGATGCTATTGCTGCTGCAAAAGAAAAAGCAGATGCAGCTTTTGAATTTGTAACCAAAATGGGATTTGATTACTACTGTTTCCATGATTTTGATTTGGTAAATGAAGGAGCAACTTTTGCAGAGTCAGAAAAAAGAATCGTTACTATCACCGAATATTTGAAAGAAAAACAAGCTGCCTCTGGAGTAAAATTACTTTGGGGAACTTCAAACTGTTTTTCGAATCCACGTTATATGAATGGTGCTTCGACCAATCCAGATTTCAATGTATTAGCTAGAGCTGGTGGTCAAGTAAAAGTAGCTTTGGATGCTACTATTGCCTTAGGTGGAGAGAACTACGTTTTCTGGGGAGGACGTGAAGGGTATATGTCTTTGTTGAATACTGATATGGGGCGTGAGCTAGACCATATGGCTCAATTCCTTACAAAAGCTAGAGATTATGCTAGAGCGCAAGGATTTAAAGGAACTTTCTTTATCGAACCAAAACCAATGGAACCAATGAAACACCAATACGATTTTGATTCGGCTACGGCAATTGGATTCTTACGTCAATATGGTTTAGATAAAGATTTCAAAATCAATATCGAAGTAAACCACGCAACTTTGGCACAACATACTTTTCAACATGAAATTGAAGTGGCAGCCAACGCTGGAATGTTAGGAAGCATCGATGCAAATCGCGGAGATTATCAAAATGGTTGGGATACGGATCAATTCCCAAATAACATCCAAGAAACTACCGAAGCGATGTTGGTGTTCTTAAAAGCAGGTGGATTGCAAGGAGGAGGAGTGAATTTTGATGCTAAAATCAGAAGAAACTCAACTGATATGGAAGACGTATTCTTAGCACATATTGGTGGTGCTGATACTTTTGCAAGAGCTTTATTGACTGCAGACAAAATCATCACTTCATCAGCTTATGATAAATTAAGAAAAGAAAGATACAGTTCATTTGATTCTGGAAAAGGAAAAGATTTTGAAAACGGAAAATTAGGTTTAGAAGACTTATACAAAATTGCACAAGAGAACGGCGAGCTTACTTTACAAAGTGGTAAGCAAGAATTGTTCGAAAATATTATCAATCAATATATATAATATTCATTGATGAAAAATTGTTTTAGTTAGTTGTTTTTAAATGAAAAGGTATCGAGTATGTTTTGTTTTATGGTGAAATAACAGCTCGGTACTTTTTCTTGTTTAAGCTAGATTACGCATTGGAACACGGATAACACAGATGAAACGGATTTACACAGATTTTTTAATTGTTTTATAATATAAAATCTCCGTAAAAAAAATCAATAATATCCTAATGCGGATTTTGGATTTAAAGAAGTAGAACCAGTTCTTTAGATGTATTCAACTAAGATTGCTAACAATTTAGATTTAATGAAAAATTATTAACCAACCCACAAATTTTAAAATTATGAATACAACAGCAAATTCCAATTATTTATGGAAGTTAACATTAGTAGCCACTCTAGGCGGACTTTTGTTTGGTTATGATACAGCAGTAATATCCGGGACGGTAAGTTCATTGGATAAGTTTTTTGTAATGCCTTTTGGTTTAGGAGAGCTTGAAGCAAATGCAAGATTAGGTTTTTTAGTCTCTAGTGCCTTGATAGGATGTATTATTGGAGGTGTTTTTGGCGGGCTAATTAGCAAAAAATTTGGTCGAAAAAACGGCCTTATTTTAGCAGCAGTTTTGTTTTTAATATCTGCCATTGGATCAGCTATGCCAGAAATGTTATTGAGACCAATTGGTGAAGGTGATCACACT
Source organism: Flavobacterium sp. NG2 (assembly GCF_034119845.1). Classification (NCBI taxonomy): domain Bacteria; kingdom Pseudomonadati; phylum Bacteroidota; class Flavobacteriia; order Flavobacteriales; family Flavobacteriaceae; genus Flavobacterium; species Flavobacterium sp. NG2. The sequence continues at coordinate 2,133,015 of NZ_CP139420.1, forward strand.
TTTATCTATGTATTTGTGGTATATCGTATCATTGGAGGTGTTGGAGTCGGATTAGCTTCTATGTTATCGCCTTTGTATATTGCTGAAATAGCCCCAGCCAAAAGCAGAGGAAAACTGGTTTCGATGAATCAATTTGCCATCATTTTTGGTATGCTTGTGGTTTATTTTGTGAACTATTATATCGCTCAACAAGGGGATTCTACTTGGTTGGATTCAATCGGTTGGAGATGGATGTTTGCTTCTGAAATTATTCCTGCAGCTTTATTTCTTTTCTTTTTGTTTTTTGTACCTGATACGCCAAGGTCTTTGTTGTTGAAATCACAACCTGAAAAAGCATTGGAAGTATTAGTTAAAGTGAATGGAAAAGCTGAGGCTAATAAAATTTTAGAGGAAATAAAAAGTACGGTGGTTCAAAGTTCAGGAAAGTTATTTTCATATGGAATTCCTGTTATTGTATTTGGTGTTTTAATTTCAGTTTTCCAACAGTTTGTAGGGATAAATGTAGTGTTGTATTATGCTCCCGAAATTTTCAAAAGCATGGGGTCAGGAACCGATACTGCTTTGTTACAAACCATCATTGTAGGAGGTGTGAATTTGATTTTTACGGTAATTGCTATTCAAACGGTGGATAGTGTGGGTAGAAAACCATTAATGATGATTGGTGCTTTAGGAATGGCTGTAGCGATGTTTGCTTTAGGAACAGCATTTTTTACAAATTCATTAGGAATGTTTGCCTTAATCTGCATGTTAGTTTATGTGGCAGCATTTGCGATGAGTTGGGGACCTGTAGCTTGGGTATTATTATCTGAGATGTTCCCGAACGATGTGCGTGGAAAAGCCTTGGCTGTTGCCGTGGCAGCACAATGGATTTCTAATTATGTGGTGTCTTGGACTTTCCCTATGATGGATAAAAATAGTTATCTACTAGCACAATTCAATCATGGTTTTGCGTATTGGATTTACGGTTTGATGGGCGTTTTAGCGATGCTATTTATTTGGAAATATATTCCAGAGACCAAAGGAAAGACTTTGGAAGATATGAATAATTTATGGAGTGAAAAAGTGAATGAAGAAACTGAAATCGATTCCGTTTCTACTTCTCAAATAATAAAATAATTAAAAAAAAGAAATGAAATTTTTTATAGATACAGCAAATTTAAGTGAAATAGCAGAAGCACAAGCTTTAGGGGTATTAGACGGAGTAACAACCAATCCATCGTTAATGGCTAAAGAAGGCATTACTGGAAAGGATAATATTTTGAAACATTATTTAGCTATCTGCAATATTGTGGATGGTGATGTCTCTGCCGAAGTAATTGCAACAGATTTTGAAGGTATGGTGCGTGAGGGTGAAGAATTGGCAGCTTTACATCCTCAAATTGTGGTAAAATTACCTATGATAAGTGATGGAGTGAAAGCTTGTAAATATTTTTCAGATAAAGGAATTAGAACCAATGTAACTCTTGTTTTTTCAGTAGGTCAAGCTTTATTGGCGGCAAAAGCAGGGGCAACTTATGTGTCTCCTTTCCTTGGACGATTAGATGATATTTGTACGGATGGTATGGGATTGATTGCTGAAATCAGACAAGTATATGATAATTACGATTTTCAAACGCAAATATTGTCTGCTTCTGTTCGTAATACGATGCACGTTGTTAATTGTGCTAAATTGGGTTCAGATGTAATGACAGGACCATTATCGTCTATTACTGGATTATTGAAACACCCATTGACAGATAGCGGATTAGCACAGTTTTTAGCCGATTATCAAAAAGGAAATTAAGGATGGAAATCAATCAACTGCAAGAGATTGTTAGCCAAACTAGAAGGGATATTTTGCGAATGGTTCACAAAGTAAATTCAGGGCATCCTGGAGGTTCTTTGGGCTGTACGGAATTTATGGTGGCACTTTATAATGAAGTGATGGAACTAAAAGAAGGTTTTGATATGCATGCGATAAATGAAGATGTTTTCTTCTTGTCAAACGGTCATATTTCGCCTGTTTTTTATAGTGTTCTGGCACGAAAAGGATATTTTTCTATTGAAGAGTTGAACTCTTTTCGCTTATTAAATTCTAGACTACAAGGTCATCCTACAACGCATGAAGGGTTAGAGGGAGTTCGCATTGCTTCAGGTTCTTTGGGACAAGGAATGTCGGTTGCCATTGGAACGGCATTGACTAAAAAACTGAATAATGATAGTCATTTAGTCTACAGTTTGCACGGAGACGGTGAATTGCAAGAAGGTCAAAACTGGGAAGCGATTATGTTTGCTTCAGCTAAAAATATTGATAATTACATTGCCACCATCGATTTTAATGGACAACAAATTGACGGCCCTACAGACAAAGTCTTGAACATGGGAAGTTTGAAAGCTAAGTTTGAAGCCTTTGACTGGGATGTTCTTGAAATTAAAGAGGGAAATTCTATCGAAGCCGTTATTAAAGGAATGAAAGAAGCAAAAGCAAGAACGGGTAAAGGAAAACCAGTTTGTGTATTGCTTCATACGGTAATGGGACATGGTGTTGATTTTATGATGTACACCCATGCTTGGCACGGAAAAGCACCTAATGATGAGCAATTAGCAAATGCATTAAGTCAAAATCCAGAAACTTTAGGCGATTATTAGAAAGTTGGCAGTGGTCAGTTTTTAGTATTCAGTTTTTTTGACTGGAGCTAAAATCTTTAAAAAAGAAAAGAATATGAAAAAATACACATACACAGAAGAAAAAGATACTCGTTCAGGTTTTGGAGCAGGTTTAGCAGCCTTAGGAAGATCAAATCCTAATGTGGTAGCTTTATGTGCTGACCTTATAGGCTCACTTAAGATGGAGAAATTTATTGAAGAAAACCCAGAGCGTTTTGTTCAAGTGGGAATTGCCGAAGCTAATATGATGTGTATTGCGGCGGGAATGACAATAGGAGGTAAAATTCCATTTACAGGAACTTTTGCGAATTTTTCTACAGGTAGAGTGTACGATCAAATTCGTCAATCGATTGCGTATTCTGATAAGAATGTTAAGATTTGTGCTTCGCATGCAGGATTGACATTGGGTGAAGATGGAGCAACACACCAAATTTTAGAAGATATTGGTTTGATGAAAATGTTGCCTGGAATGACGGTAATCAACACTTGTGATTACAATCAAACCAAAGCGGCAACTATCGCTATTGCTGATTATGAAGGACCTGTTTATTTGCGCTTTGGACGTCCTGTAGTACCTGTTTTTACACCCGAAGATCAGGTGTTTGAAGTAGGGAAAGCAGTGATGCTTAACGAAGGTGCTGACGTAACTATTGTTGCTACAGGACACTTGGTTTGGGAAGCCATTTTAGCAGGTGAAGAACTAGAAAAATTAGGTATTGATGCCGAAATAATCAACATTCACACCATTAAACCGTTGGATGCTAATGCAATTTTAAAGTCGGTGGCTAAAACAGGTTGTATTGTTACTTGTGAGGAACATAATTATTTAGGAGGATTAGGTGAAAGCATTGCAGGATTATTATCATTGAATGAACCAACTCCTCAGGAATATGTGGCGACCAAAGATACTTTTGGCGAAAGCGGTACTCCTGCGCAATTAATGGCAAAATACGGATTGAATGCTGAGGCAATTGTCAAAGCAACTCAAAAAGTATTGGCTAGAAAAAAATAAATTTTTTATAAAGAATAAGTATCTACTGGACATCATTTTCTAGAGATGAAATGCGATAGGAATACTTTTCTTGTCGCATTTTTTTGTTCATAAAATTTTTAGCCACGAATTAATTAAGTTTAATTTTTTAATTCGTGGCTAAAAAAAAAAAATAAACATGCAATAAATGCTTTTTGTTTTAAAGGGTAGAATTCAAATGCTAAAAAAATATGAGTACCAAAAAAATAAAATGGGGAATTTTAGGATTGGGAAATATTGCCAATCAATTTGCTTTTGACTTAGCTTTGGTAGCTGACGCCGAATTGTATGCGGTAGCTTCTCGAAGTATAGACAAGGCTAATGCTTTTGCAGAAAAACACCATGCTACAGTTGTTTATGAAGATTATACTACCCTTATCAATGATCCTCAAGTAGATATTATTTATATCGCCACACCACACGACTCGCATGCATCACTTGCAGTTCAGGCTTTGAATGAAAAAAAGCATGTGTTATGCGAAAAACCAGTGGCATTGAATCACAAACAAGCTTCGGAAATGGTTGCGGCAGCCAAAGCCAACGGCCGTTTCTTTATGGAAGCTTTTTGGACACGATTTAATCCTTCTTTTCAGCAAGCACTTTTGAAAATAAAGCAAGGAGAACTTGGAGAAATACGATATATCAATGCTGATTTTTCATATTTGATTAACAATCCTAGCGGTAGAATGACCGATTTAGATTTGGGTGGTGGTTCGCTATTAGATATGGGCGTTTATCCTTTAATGCTAGCTTATGTGGTGCTTGGTAAGCCTGAAAAGGTCTTGGCTTCGGGATTGTTTTTTGAAACGGGGGCAGACCAACAAACAGCGATGATTTTGCAATATAAAAACGCACAAGCGGTGTTGCAAAGTAGTTTTATGTCGCATTCGAATATGGTGGCGACTATTAGCGGAACGGCTGGCAGAATTAACTTAAATGGCTTTTGGCATGAAGCCCAAGGCTTTAATTTTATAAAAAGTGACCATCAAACGGAATATTGTTTTCCTACCAAAGGAAGAGGATTTACCTATGAAATTGAAGAATGTCATAAATGTATTCAACAAGAAGCTATTGAAAGCACAGTTTGGTCCCATCAAAATTGTTTGGACTTGATTTCTATTGTTGATGCAGTACGAGTACAAACCGGTTTAAAATATACCATAGATGAAAACTAATATACTTGAGGATACTATTGAGAACAATGGGAATCCTACATTACGAATTGTAACGATAAAAAACGAAAACGGAATGACGCTCCAGTTGACTAATTATGGAGCAACCATTATGAGTTTAAAAGTGCCTAATAAACAAGGGACTTTGACTGAAGTAAATGTTGGATTGGAATCAGTTGAAGATTATTTGGGAGTGATATATAAAGAGAATCCATTGTATTTAGGAAGTTCGATAGGGCGTTATGCTGGACGTATTTCAAAGGGAAGTTTTTTTGTAAATAATGATCAATACCAAATATATCATGACGATGGAGTGCATTTGCATGGTGGTAAATCGGGATTTGATGACAAACTTTGGGAGATATCTAAAATCACAGAAACTACTGTTGAAATGCGTTATTTGAGTCCTCATCTGGAAGAAGGGTATCCAGGTAATTTGGCTGTGAAAGTGATCTTTGAATTGACAGAGAACAATGCTTTGAAGATTACATATACTGCTAAAACGGACAGTGCTTGTCCTGTAAATTTGACCAGTCATCCGTATTTCAATTTGAATGGGAAAGGAACTGTTTTACAACATGATTTAAAAATAAACAGTAGTGCTTATCTCGAAGTAAGTTCACAATTATTACCTTCAGGAAAAATCCTTAATTCAGAACATACTAATTTTGATAGGAGAGAATTTTCTAAATTAGGGAGAGAAGATTTTATTGGTTTTGATGATACATTTGTGTTGGATGCAGCGCCTATTAAAGCCATATTGTTTTCGGCTGAAACGGGAATTGAACTTAATGTGTATTCCAATCAAAAAGGAATGGTGGTTTTTACTCCAAAATACTTTCCAGACTTGCCTTTTGCCATAGATTTTTCAAATATTGCATTTCCTGCTATTTGTTTTGAACCTCAAAATTTCCCTGATGCTCCCCATTATTCGGATTTTCCAAATTCAATTTTAGAACCAGGAGAAAAATATTCTAATGAAATTATTTATGCCTTCTCTATACGTTAACATAAAAACATCTAAAATCTTTTTATAAACAGCCACTTAGTACTATTGGTATCCTAGTTTGGTACTTTAAAACCCTCTATTAGACTTAAATTTGTTAAAGAGATAATAGGAATTGAAGTGAGCTAATTAGTTGTTCTTGTTGTTGTTAATTAAGATTTTATAAATATAAATTATATTTCAATGGATTTTTCTAAAAATATCATCATTGACGAGGAATCAAGAGTTCCAAAGTACAGACAGATTGTAGAAGCTGTAATTCATAATATTTCAAATGGAAAAATTAGAGTCAATGAAAAAATTCCATCTATAAATTTTTTTAGTGAAGAATTTGGTTTGTCGAGAGATACTGTCGAGAGAGCTTATAATATTTTGAAAGAAAGGAAAATAATCACTTCTATCAGAGGTAAGGGATATTATATTACCAGAACAGATTTGATTTCTAAAATTAATGTTTTATTTCTGGTTAATAAATTGAGTTCATATAAGATGATTATGTATAATGAATTTATTAACAGCATAGGACCAAGCGCTCATGTTGATTTACATATTTATCATTGTGATGAATCTTTGTTTTTAAATTTGTTAGAGAAATTTAAATCGGCCTATGATTATTATGTGATAATGCCACATTTTAAAACTGAGGATTTGAAACATATAAGTTATACTCCTCAAGTTTTAGAAACTCTTAAAGAGATTCCTTCTGAAAAATTAATTTTGATGGATAATAATAATATGAATATAGGCAATGGTGTTGCTGAAATTTATCAAGACTTTGAAGAAGATATCTATAATGGATTGAAGGAAGGTTTAGAAAAAATACTGAAATACAGTAAATTGATTTTAGTTTACCCAGAAAAATCAGTCTATCCTTATCCAAGACGAATTTTACATGGCTTTAGAAAATTTTGTGTTGAATTTAATATTGATTTCCAAGTTATTAATGAGGTGTGTGCAGATATTGTCTTAAAAAAAGGGGATCTGTTTATTACAATTGCCGAAACTGATTTGGTTATTTTGATTAATCAAATTAGGAATGAAGAATTTGTTTTAGGAAATGACATTGGTGTTATTTCATATAACGATTCACCACTCAAAGATTTATTAGGTATATCCGTACTTTCAACAGATTTTGTCTTTATAGGAAAAAGAACAGCTAACATGATTTTGAATCATGAAAAAGATAAAATTAGAGCACCTTTTAGGTTTATTGATAGAAACTCTATTTAGAGTTTATAACACAATTCTAAATTAGTAAAGCACCATAAACAGAATCGTTTTTGGTGCTTTTTTTTTGTCTTATTCTGTTGATATCCAATCCTGTACTGTTTGTTATTGGTAGCGCTTGTAAATGGTTTTAGAAAACTCAATATATTATAAAGATTTGGCAGTATTAACCTCTTGATTGATTGTGAATAACAGAATTTATAGTATGTGAACTCTTTTTAATTTTTGTTGTAGAAGTTTAATGTTTGTTCAATTTTTTGTCCTAAATGTTAATGTAAATGTTAAAATAGCAGGATAGTTCAGGATACTTCTATTGATGTTTTTTGCTTACTTTGTAAATATGATTGAATTCTATAACGACTCACCATCAAAATAATAATTGGGGATTTCGGTGATGACTTCAGAATTTATATCTCACAAACAAACCGTCTTATTATCCTCGCCAATAAGCTTAAAAGGGTTACGGTTCCTTTAAGTATCGCTTATTGAAATTCAATTTTATTTATTTGCATAATTTCATGTAAGTATTAGCAAAACATTCTATTTAATAATGTTTTGGCCTAATTAATTTGCTTTATTTTTTAATTGATTATTGCAAATTTTTTTAATGATTCACCTTCAAAATTTTTAGTGCAAATTTTGATAACGAATTTAAATTCTTTTAAATACAAGCCGCTAACCTAATCTTCTGTAATGAGGAGGATCTTGTTCGGACTTTTTTTAATGATAATTATATTTTCATTTAATTATTGATAAAATTTTAACACAATAACGCTAAAGTAGCATTTTTAAGGACGCTTTTGACTGCTTGTTTGCTTTATTTGTAATTTGATTAAATAGATGTTTTACCTATTTAGTTTATAAACTTCGAGTTGTTTCGTACAACCAAATATTAATTTTTTTACATTAAAACTAACTAAGATTATGGAAAAAAAAGAAAAAAAGATTACTAATTTATTAAGCATTTATTCCCTCGTATTGCTTATGTTTTTAGTTGGGGGAAATATAGCTAGTGCCCAGACAGCAATGGTTACTGGTCAAGTAACTTCCGAGGATGGACTGGGAATACCAGGGGTGAATGTCCTTCAAAAAGGGACTAAAAATATTGTCACTACTAATTTTGATGGTAATTATAGTATTAAATTAGAAGTAGGGAAGCAAATTTTAGTTTTTTCATATTTAGGATATGAAACACAGGAAGTTTCGGTAAAAGGAAAAACTCAAAAAAATATTTTATTATCAGAAGACCTACAACAACTAGATGAAATAGTGGTAATTGGGTATGGAGAAGTAAAAAGAGCTGACGTAAATGGAGCTGTAGGTTCGGTTAAATCGGAATCTCTTATGCAAGTAGCTCCAGTAAGTGCTCTAGAAGGGATGCAAGGCCGTGTGGCAGGTGTTCAAATCACATCTGATGGTGGTCCAGGTTCTGGTTCTGAAATTCAGATTAGAGGTATTTCTACCTTTGGAGCAGGTACCTCGCCTTTATATATTGTAGACGGACAACAAGTAGATGATATTGACAATATAAATCCATCGGATATACAAAATATTGATGTGCTAAAAGATGGTGCATCGGCAGCTATCTATGGTTCAAAAGCTGCAAATGGGGTAGTATTAGTAACTACAAAACAAGGTAAAGCTGGTTTTCCTAAAATGAGTGTGGATTATATTAGTTCATATAGTTTTTTAAACAACTTGGTGCCTGTATCTAATACTAGACAATTTAATAAATTTGAAAAATTAAGAACGGGTAGCCAGGATGCCTCTGGTGCAGTAATTGATTCATTAGGAATTAGAAACCAATTGGTGGTAGATGTTCAAGATGCTATTAAACGTGTGGGTACTAAAAATCAATTAAACTTAGCATTTAGCGGAGGTTCTGAAAAATCTAAATTTTACTGGAACACAAGTTATTTAGACGAGTCGGGAATTATTATTGGTAGTGGTTATAATAGAATCACTTCTAATTTAAAAGTTGATTTTGACTTAAATAAATATATTACTGCTGGTATGCGTATCAATGGGACATATGAATTACAAGATGGTATTAATGAAAGTGCTGTTTTTCGTGAAGTATCATACAGACAACCCAATGTATTATTGATTGACTTTGATGGCTCTTATATTAGAGAGCGTTATGCTAGAAACAACCCTGTAGCAAGAGCAGCATTGGCTGTTAATGATAATAGACAATTTAGATCTTCTATTTTTAATTATATTAATTTTAAAATCAGCCCTTCTTTATCATTCAAGACAACCTTGGGATTAAATTATCGTAATCAAAAACTCAATGAGTTTAGACCACAAGAAACCGTAAATATTGACAATGGTAAAATTACTGGTCGAGAAAGACAACGTACTTATTATGATGTGCAAAGTGAAAACTTCTTGAACTATAAAAAGAGCCTAAAAGGAGGACATAACTTGAGTGGTTTATTAGGGTATTCTGTTCAAAAATGGAATATTGAATTGTCTGACTTAAATGCTATTGAATTTAACAATGATTATATTCAGACTTTTAACAATGTAAAAGAATATAATTTAAATTCTACAGGAACATCAGCCTCAAATCATTCATTGTCTTCAGTATATGGAAGACTCGGGTATGACTTCAAAGGAAAGTATTTTGTAACAGGTTCTTTGCGTAGAGATGGTTCTTCTAGATTTGGTGCTAATAAAAGATGGGGTAACTTTCCTGCTGCCCAATTGGGTTGGAAAGTTTCTAAAGAAGGTTTCATGAAGTCAGTTCATTTTTTAAATGACTTAAAATTAAGAGCGAGTTACGCCATTACAGGTAACGAAAGAATTGGTGATTTTGAAAGTATTGCCCTTTATTCTCCAGGATCTTTTTACAACAGTATCAACGGTTTTGCACCAGTGCAATTGGGTAATGACAATTTAGGATGGGAAGAAACGGCTCAACAAAATTATGGTATTGACTTAGCATTATTTAAAAGACGTTTAAATATTTCGGTAGATCGATACGTAAAAACAACTACTGATTTGCTTTATGAAGTGCCTATTCCTCAAGAAACAGGTTTTTCTAATGTTAGAACAAATATTGGTTCTGTTGAAAATAGAGGGTGGGAAGTAAGTGCTTCGTACCGAGCGATTAAAACTAATAATTTCTCATGGTCAACAGGTTTTAACTTGGCTTACAACAAAAACAAGGTGCTAGACCTAGCTGATGATGATGGATTTGAATCAGGTGGTTATTTAATTCAAGAAGGAGAATCATTGGGTAATATGTATGGGTACAAAAATTTAGGTGTATTTCAATATGACGAATCCAATGCTTTTACGCCAGAAGGAACTAGGTTAACACCCAATTTTGATTCAAACCAAAATTTTGTAAACTATACTCTTAATGGACAAGAATACTCAGGGACTATCGAAAAATTAAAATACTCTAATAGAGTTTTAAAAGGTGGAGACATCATTTTTGAAGACCAAGATGGTGATTTTAATATTGATGCAGCCAGTGATAGAGTAGTTATAGGAAACGGACTTTCTGATTTTGTTGGTGGTTTTAACAATAGTTTTAATTACAAAGGTTTTGGTATGTCATTTCTAATTACCTATAATTTTGGTAATGATATCTATAGAAATTATGACCACATTAGAGATAAAGCAAGTAACTCTGTTTATACACCAAATCCTGAACGTATTGATGGTGCTTGGGTAAAACAAGGAGATATTGCTAGATACCCTAGCTTAGAAACTAGTAGAGCCAATAACAGAAGTGGTTTTGAATCTAATTATGTAAGTCAAGCTGATTTTATCAAATTGAGAAATGTAAAATTTGGATATAATTTTTCAAAAGAAACATTAAAAAAAATAGGCTTTATAAACAAACTAACGCTTAGTGCCAACTTTAATAATCTTTTTATGTTAACTAATTATGAAGGTTATAATCCAGAACTAGGAAATAGAGGGAATCCATTACAGCCAGGTTGGGACAGCTTGCGTTACCCAAATAAGACCGAAATTATCTTTGGACTAAACGTACAGTTTTAATAATAACTTTAAAAATTAACACATGAAAAGACATATATATAAAGTAATACTGTTTTCATTTTTAGTAGTTGGTTTAACTACTTCTTGTGAAGATGTTTTAGACGAAAAACCACTAAGCCAACTAGCAGATGAATCTTTTTGGCTCACCAATCAAGATGCCGAATTAGGAATAGCATCGGTCTATGATGCCATGCAAGACGCTTATAAAGTGAAACGTTTTATGTGGGGGGAATTTAGAGCAGATAATTATGTAGTATCAGATAAACCACAACCTGATACGCAAGATTTAATTACAAATAACTTGACACCTGAATCTTCAAGTAATTATTTGCAATGGAATGAATTGTATAAAATGATTTTTAGAGCCAATCTAGCCATCGAAAAAATTCCGCAAATTCCACAATACAGAAAACAATTATTAGGTGAAGCTTATGCTTTAAGAGCTTATGCTTATTTTGATGCCTATAGAGTTTGGGGTGGTGTTCCATTGTTTGTAAAAGCAGACCTTTCATTCTCTCCAGAATCTATTAGGCCTAGAGCTACGCCTCAAGAAGTACTAGATCTTGTTTTGGCTGATATTAAATTGGCCGAAGAAAACTTAACAGTAGTTTCTTCTCGTCATCAATTTTCAAGAACAAGTTTATTAGCTTTCAAAGCAGAGGTGATGATGTATTTAAATAAATTTCTAGAAGCTAACAATATTTTAGAGGAGCTAGTAAATAGTAAAGCTTTTTCGTTAACAAAAAATAGAACCGAATGGCGTAATTTATTTTTAAATGATGAAGTAAGATTTCCTGGTGAAGGACAGGAAGGACCTGAATTGATTATGTCTATAAGATATAATTTTGAAGAAGATGGTAATAGAGCTTCGGGTGTGTATACAACTTTTTTCCAAGGAGTACCATCTTATTGGGTAGCTCCAAAATTAGTTGAGGAATGGGAAGCTAAGTTTCCTACTGATTCTTTAGAATGGGTTACAAAATACCCAGGTGTAGACCCTCATGTATTTGAAATAAACGAAGATACTGGTGAAAAGAATTTTAAATATGGTGATTATCGTTATTATGAATCGATTACAGAGCTTGGTTCAACAGGTGAAGATTTAAGGGTTTCAAAGTATCATAAAAGTAATATTAGTCCAAGTATAGATGATACAGATATAATTCTCTTTAGATACGCAGATATGTTATTACTAAAAGCTGAAGCATTAAATAAACTTGATCGACAAGCTGAAGCAATTGCTATCTTAAACGACATCAGAAAAGCTCGTGAATTACCACAAGTAAATTCTGGAACAACTCCAGATATTGTAAATGTAAATGACAAAACCGAAGTTGAAAACTTTATCCTTAGTGAAAGACGTTTAGAACTTCTTGGCGAAGGTACAAGATGGTGGGATTTGGTCAGAACAGGAAAAGCTGTACAAGTAATGGCGCCAATCAATGGATTGAAACAAAATGAAATTCTTTGGCCAATATGGTTTAGACATCGAATTGACAATCCAAAGCTGACTCAAAACGAAGCATATAAATAATATTTAATTAAAAAAGATACACATGAATACATTAAAAATAAAATTTAGACTAGGAATCTTTTTGATGTCCTTGCTAGTTCCTTTTACTTTTATAAGTTGTGATTTAGAACCTCAAAAGAAATTCAAATTTGATTCGGAGGTAACTCCTCAAGTTACCTTTGGTTCCATGACAGTTTGGGAATGGCTACAAACAAATCCCAAAGGTGAATTTAATTTTATGATTGAAGCAATCAAACAAACAGGATTGCAAGATGTTTATAACACCTCAACAAAAAAACAAACTTTCTTTTTGATGAAAGATCCCAATTGGACAAATAATGGTCCTGGTTTTTTTAGTAAAGAATTTTCATTAAGAAATACTGCCAATAGAGATCCAGCAGATGTTTTTGCCGACCCTAAAGTCAATTTAGATATCGTACGTAATGCATTGCTTCACCTCATTTTGGATGAATATGTAGACCAAGGGCCTAATCATTTAAAAACCTTAGATCAAAATTATACTTTCAATACCTTGTCAAACGATGTAAACAACAAAACGATGACCATTAACAGAGATTGGAATTATAATATGCAAATAAATGCCTCACCAGATTTGCCTACTGGCGGATTGGGTAAGATAAACGCAACTGTAGGCTATCATAATTATATTTTCTCAAATGGTAATTGCGTAGCACACATCTTAGCACTTGGACGAAATGCTAAAATGACCAGAAGGTATAAGTTTGGTCAACCTTTGTTTGGAATCTAATAGCTTGAAATAGTAAAATTAGGCTTAGGTTTTATTACCGAAGCCTTTTTTTATATCATGTTTTTTTTAGGATTGTAAAATTATTATGTCCTTACAGATATTTGTTTTGAGATTATTGCGTTTTACTTAAGCCTAAAATCTGGATTTGGAACTCTTTCATTTTTTTCAAACTGACCTATCTGCTAATAGTCAGGTTAGGCATATTTTTACAGATTTTATCTTATAAAATTAATTAAAGAATATGTTTTCCAATGTGTAATTTAGGTTAAAAGTTACCGCTCTTAAAAAAGAATGACTCGAAGAATGACTATGGCATTAAATTGATAAAACAGTTTTTAATTAGGTTAAAAACAGATAAATAGTATTGCTTATAGTTTTAATATTTTGTTGTTGTTAAACAAAAAAAATAATACTCAAATCAGGAATTATGTAGCCTAAATGGTTGAAGATTATTTTAGAAATCAACTCTTTGTTACCATTTCTTAATATTCATATAGCTTTAAATAATTAGCTATTTATTGGTGAACTTCCCTTGGTCATGGCTTTATAGCTGTTGTCTAAGGGAGGTTTTTTTTATTTAGAAGGGAACTTTAAACTCTATACAGTACAGTACAGGATAGATAAAGCTTATGCTATGCCTACTTTTAGAGACGAATATAAGAAACAATAAATTTCTTTACTTTTTTGCAGATAAATAAAGGAAGTAGAATTAGAAAAAAAATGATAAAGAAAAATTTTTTAGCAGTTGTGTCGCTAGGGATGCTTTTAGGTTTGCCTAGTAAAGCTTTAGTGTTTGCCCAAGAAAAAATAAAAACAGAAAAAAAACCTAATATTATTTTTATCCTCACTGATGATCAACGCTGGGATGCCCTGGGATATGTAGGCAATAAACTTGCATATACTCCTGAAATGGATAAATTGGCTAAGACAGGAACTTTTTTTCATAATACCATTGCTACAACTCCTATTTGTGCTGCAAGTAGGGCAAGTTTGATAAGTGGCTTGTATGAGCGCACCCACCGTTATAGCTTTCAATCTGATGAAATTAAGCAAGAATTCATGAACACAGCTTACCCTAAAGTGCTAAAAGAGGCTGGTTATCGTACAGCCTTGTTTGGAAAATTTGGGGTAAAATACAAGAATCTAGAAAGCTTGTATGATGTATATGATGATTATGATCGAAAAGCATCATTCCATGACAGACGCGGGTATTATTACAAAACTATTGGTAAAGATACCGTTCACTTAACTCGTTATACCGGACAACAAGCTTTAGATTTTATCGATAAAGCATCAAAAGACGAACCGTTTTGTTTACAGTTGAGTTTTAGTGCTCCTCATGCGCACGATTCGGCCAAAGAACAGTATTTCTGGGACAAAGAACAAGATTTTGTATTGAAAAACACTCAGGTTCCAGCTGCAAAATATTCAGACAATAAGTATTATGATGTACTTCCTCAAATTGTAAAAGATGGTTATAATCGTTTGCGTTGGACTTGGCGTTATGATACACCCGAGAAATACCAACACAGTGTCAAAGGATATTACCGCATGATTGCAGGTGTTGATATGGAAATCACTAAAATTCGTAAACAATTAAAAAAGAAAGGTCTGGATAAAAACACCATTATCATCGTAATGGGCGATAACGGATACTTTTTAGGAGAAAGACAAATTGCGGGTAAATGGTTGATGTATGATAATTCTTTGAAAGTGCCTCTTATTATTTATGACCCAAGGGTCAAAGAGCATAAGGAGGTACAGTCTATGGCTTTGAATGTGGATATTCCGGCGACAATATTAGACTATGCTGGCGTTAAAAAACCGGCGACTTGGGCAGGAAAAAGTTTAGCACCATTGGTTGAAAATAAAAATGCTGCAGCACTAAGAGACACCATACTAGTAGAGCATTTATGGGAATTCAAGAATATTCCGCCAAGTGAAGGTGTTCGAACAAATGAGTGGAAATATTTCAGATATGTCAATGACAAATCCATTGAAGAATTGTACAATTTGAAACAAGATCCAGATGAGGTTAACAATTTGGTTAAAGATACCAAATACCAAAGTGTATTAGATAAATTAAGAGCAAAATGTGACGCACTTATTGAGGAACATAAAGATCCTACTACTGGAGTTCCTTCCGCTTTGAAGACCGTTGTAACAAACAATGCACTTCAACCAGAGTTCAGTTGGGTATTGCCACAAGGTGCTATTTCGCAAAAATCGTATCAAATTTTAGTAGCTAGTTCAAAAGTTAATTTGGAAAAAAATATTGGTGATATGTGGAATAGTGAAGAGGTAATGAAGTCAAATACCTCGGGAGTTCAATATGGGGCGACTAACTTGAAAGCAGGTGTTACCTATTATTGGAAACTGAGAATTTGGGATAAGTACCACAGAACAGGAGAATATACAGAGATGAATCAATTTAAATTATAAAAAAAAAAAGAAAACCTCTATCAAAACCTTAGTGCTTTACAATAAGACCTAAGGTTTTTTAGTGCTACTCTGCCAAGACTGACAAAATCTAGTTTGTTTTGAGAGAATAGTTGTTAATCATTTTAATTCAATATAAATTATGAAAATAAAGTACAGCGTCCTGTTTTTTTTAGCAATGACATTTTCGGTAGTAGGACAAATAAAACACGGTTTACGTGATGAGCAAGGACGTCATATTATTCCTAGGGGGTATGTGGTGGTAACCAATGATGGAGAATTTACATCTGATGACTATTTACGCATGGTGCGAATGGGAGCAAATTACCAAGTCATCCGACTAGAGTTAGGAAAACTAAGTACTTTTCCTGGCGCTAAATTAGATAATAATTATTTGCTCAAATTAGATAATTTAGTCAATTTAGGTAAAAAAAATGGAATTAAAACTGTTTTTAAAATGACGGTTTATGGTGTTGAACATTTTTCATGGGAGCAATTTTGGTTGAACCAAAAACAGGAATATACAACCTATATTGACGCTTGGAAGCTGATTTGGAACCGCTATAAAAACGAAAATTTTGTGCTTGGTTATGATGTGGTGAACGAACCGCGAAAACTTACGATGGATATTTCATACGATGATTTGACTGCAAAATACCTAGTGCCGTTGTACCAAAAAATCATAGATGAAAGTCAAAAAATAAATCCAAATAAAAAAGTATTGATTCAGTCCATTTTTATGAATAAAGGAGAAGGGATGGACAACAATCAATATGCTGAAATTACGACAGCGGTTAATCGAAAAAATGTGGTTTTTGCACCCCATATTTATCAGAGCAATATGGATTTGGTAAAACCTGTGATGGATCGTTTTGATCGCGAATCGACGATGCTAAATGCTCCCATTTTTATAGGAGAATGGGGCTTTCCTACTTTTGCCAAAACGGATACCCTTATTAGTGGAAAGGTAGGGCAACTAAAATATACCGAATTGTATATGCGTACCGCCGAAGTCTTTGATGAAATGGGGGTAGGAAGCATTAAAGCTTGGTTTTCGGGAAATCCAAAAATGCAAAATTTCATGTCAGAAGGACCTTCAACCTGGGCCATTTTTAGTGATAAAAATGCCATCGGAACGGTAGAGCGTAAATACATTACTGATATCATTGCAAGACCTTATCCCCAAACGATTGCAGGAGATATTTTGAAATTCAAATTTGATTTTGCCAGCCGCACACTGCATGTCAACTTAAAATCAGACAATAGCAAAGGAACTTCGGTTGTTTTTGTGGGAGCCAATAGGCATTATCCAGATGGGTTTTCCATAATTTGTGATGACGCTATGATACTAACCTATGATCCTATCAAAAAAGAAGGACTTCAAATAGTAAAAAACAATACAAAAGCGACCGTTTCGGATTTTGTTTGGGACGAAATGCGCCAGCAATTAACAATTAAAAAATGGCCAGAGGATCAAAAAAATATCCATTTTAAAATAGCTCCAGGGATAGTTAAAAAATAACAATGAAAACAAATCTAGTTTTGTCGGATGCCCCACCACGATAAAGCAGGATAACTATTTGAATAACTTACACTAATTTTAGAAATTAGTATGGAGAGAATTAAAAACTATTAATATTATTTTACAATGATTAAATCAAATTCGTTATTTATTAAATTCTTTTTTGTGCTTGTAGCTGCCCATTTTCAAGCAGGATTTGCACAGCAATCGAATACTGAAATTGCTGCCAAGGTCAAAGTACTATTGGGAAAAATGACACTGGACGAAAAAATAGAACAATTAACGCAAGACGCTCCTGAAAACACACGCTTGGGTATTCCTATGATGAAATACAGTGAATGTTTGCACGGCCTGTGGTTAGACAATGCCACAGTATATCCGCAAGCGATTGCTTTGGGATCGACTTGGGAACCGAAATTGCTTCAGGAAATGACTACGCATATTGCTTTAGAAGCCAGAGCGGCTAATTTAACGCATTGTTATTCGCCTAATTTAGATGTAATTACGGGTGACCCTCGTTATGGTCGTGTAGAAGAATCCTATGGTGAAGATCCGTTTTTAGTTTCCAAAATGGGGGTTGCCTTTGTAAACGGACTTCAAGGAACGGGTAAAGAACGTTTTGATAAAAATCATATTATGGCTACGGCCAAACATTTTGTTGGCTATCCTGAAAACCGTCGTGGGATTAATGGAGGTTTTAGTGATATGTCCGAAAGAAGATTGTTTGAAATTCATTTGCCACCTTTTGAAGCTGTTGTAAAAGAAGCCAAAGTAGGTTCGCTAATGCCAGGACATCAAGATTTTAATGGTATTCCTATGCACATGAACAAACCGCTTTTACAAGGATTGTTGCGCGATAAATGGGGATTTGATGGTTTTATCGTTTCAGATAATAATGATGTTTTACGACTAAATTTAATGCATTCGATTGCTAAAGACAGAGTAGATGCTGCCATTTTAGGATTGAAAACAGGAGTCGATATGGACTTGGTAATTGGTAAAAGTTTGGAATGGTCCACTTATACAAATGCCGTTTTGAAAGAAGCCTTAAAAAGAGACCCTTCGATTATTAAAAATATTGACCAAAGTGTGAGCCGAGTTTTAACGGCTAAATACAGATTGGGTTTGTTTGAAACATTAGGAAAAACCTATCCAGATAAATTAGTTAGTAAGCCTGAAAGTCAAGCAGTATCCTTGAAAATTGCCAAAAAAGCAATCGTATTGTTGAAAAATGAAAACAACCTTTTGCCATTGGATAAAAACAAAATTAAAAGCATTGCGGTAATAGGGCCAAATGCTGATGAAAATAAACTGCCAAATGGAAAGTTTCCTTTGTTAGGTGGCTATACAGGCGCAGCTCCTTATTATGTTTCGGTTTTACAAGGAATTAAGGATAAAGTAGGGAAGGATATAAAAGTAAATTATGCCAAAGGTTGTGATTTATATACGGATTCTAAAGCTGGATTTGATGAGGCAATAAAAGCAGCTCAAAATTCAGATGTGGTTATTCTAGCTGTTGGTGGTTCTTCTCTTACTTGTGGCGAAGGAATCGATAGAGATAATTTAGATTTAATTGGCGTTCAAAATGAATTGGTAGAAGCAATTCATAAAACAGGAAAACCAATTGTAGCTGTGTTGATTAATGGGCGTCCTTTGTCCATCAATTTTATAGCTGAAAAAATTCCATCGATTTTAGAAACTTGGTATTTAGGCATGAAATCAGGTGAGGCGATTGCTGAAACTATTTTTGGAGACAACAATCCAGGAGGGAAATTAACCGTTTCTTTTCCGCGTTCGGTAGGGCAAATTCCGGTTACTTATTTGGAGAAACCAGATTTTGTAGGTTCAGGTAAAGGATTGTATAAGTTTGCTGATAAAACACCATTGTTTGCTTTTGGACAAGGAATGAGTTATACCACTTTTGAATATAAAAATTTAAAATTGGCTCAGCCGACCATTGCTGTTAACGGAAAAACAACAGTTTCGGTAGAAGTGACCAACACTGGCAAACGAGATGGTGACGAGATTGTACAAATGTACATAAGAGATGATTTTGCTTCTGTTGGAAGATACAACAAAATGCTAAAAGGTTTTGAGCGTGTTCATCTCAAAGCAGGTGAAACCAAAACGGTTCAGTTTGAATTGAATTTTGACAATCTATCGATTTACAATCAAGAAATGAAAAAAGTGGTCGAGCCTGGAGATTTTACCATTTCAGTTGGAGCTTCATCTTTAGCCAAAGATTTAACAGCAATTAAACTAACCGTAAAGTAATTTTCAAAATAAAAACCATTGAGAGATCGTTTTCAATGGTTTTTATCTAAAATCCTTGCCGATTTTCCCAATTTTAAAGGGAATAACAACCCAAAATAATCCGCTAAATTTTAAAATAATAATTGCTTTTTAAGGATTGGTAGTTAAGTGTTTTTTAAATAAAAGAAAGGAATATTTTGATTCTAAGTACCTTTACTAGTATCGTTTAAATGACTCAATTCGGCAAAATTAGGAATTCAAATTGTTTGGCTTATAATAACTAATTATTCTATAAAATATGAAAAAAAATGTTGGATTAGATTTTAAAAGTTTTTTGTTTCTAATCATTCTTATACCGTTTTCGATAGTATCTTTTGCAAAAACTGGTGTAGGTAAATTAGTTTGTGAGTATCATACCAATCCTATTGGGATTGATGTTTTAAAACCAAGATTTAGCTGGCAAATGATTGCAGATACACAAAATGCGAAGCAAGTAGCTTACGAAATCCGTGTGGCTAGTTCTGCTGAAAATTTGTCCAAAAAAAACAATCTACTTTGGACTTCTGGAAAAGTAGAAAGCGACCAATCCGTAAATGTGGCGTATCAAGGAACACCGTTGAAATCCATGCAAAGAGCTTATTGGCAAGTACGCATTTGGGATAATAAAAATAAAGTTTCAGAATGGAGCGGACCTGCTTATTGGGAAATGGGGATTTTAGAAAAAGATAACTGGAAAGCGTCTTGGATTACCATGAAAGACGAAGCCAAATCAACTACTTCGTTACCTGCTCAGTATTATCGAAAAGAGTTTTCAACTACCAAAAAAGTGAGTTCCGCAAGAGTGTATGTTACTTCTCTAGGATTGTATCAATTATTTTTGAACGGGAAAAAGGTGGGAGACCAACTTTTTACTCCTGGTTTTACTAGTTATAAAAAACGCATTCAGTATCAAACCTATAACGTAACTTCAATGGTGCAGCAAAAAAATGCCATAGGAGCAATGGTAGGCGATGGTTGGTACCGAGGCTATTTGGGTTGGGATGGATTGCGTGCCTATTATGGTGACCAATTAGGTTTATTGGTACAATTAAGAATAAACTATACTGATGGAACTAGCGAAACCATTGTAACAGACGACAATTGGAAAACATCTTATGGTGCTATTTTGAAAGCCGATATTTATAATGGTGAAAAATACGATGCCCGACTAGAAATGGACGGCTGGGTTAAAGCCAACTTTAATGATGCTAAATGGAAGCCAGCTGGAATCCTGAATCATTCTAAAGATATTTTAGTAGCTTCAAATGGCTTGCCAGTGAAAGCCACACAAGAAATCAAACCCATCAAAACGATTAAAACACCTTCTGGAGAATTGGTTTTTGATTTAGGACAAAACATCGTAGGATGGGCACGAATCAAGGTAAAAGGAAAAAAAGGCGATGTAGTGACTTTGAAATTTGCTGAGGTTTTGGATAAAGAGGGAAACTTTTTTACTAAAAACCTTCGTGCTGCCGAGGCAACTGATATCTATACTTTAAAAGGCGGAGCAGAAGAAGTTTTTGAACCTCATTTTACCTTTCATGGTTTTCGTTTTATAAAAGTCGAAGGGCCAATTGTACCAACTGCAGACCAAATTACAGGTATTGTAATTCATTCGGATATGAAGCAAACAGGGACTTTTACCTGTTCAGACCCTTTGATTAATCAACTGCAAAAAAACATACAGTGGGGACAAAGAGATAATTTCTTAGACATCCCAACAGACTGTCCGCAACGTGATGAGCGAGTAGGATGGACGGGCGATGCGCAAGTGTTTAGTATGACCGCTGGCTTCAATTTTGATGTGGCTTCGTTTTACACCAAATGGTTGAAAGATTTGGCTTTAGACCAACAACCTAATGGCGAAGTGCCGAACATTATTCCGGATATGTGGAATAACAAATTAGGAGGAGTTACGGCTTGGGGAGATGCTGCGGTGATTGTGCCTTGGACGGTTTATAAAACCTATGGTGACAAACGTATTTTAGAGCAACAATACGCGAGTATGAAAGGCTGGGTAGAATATATGGCTAAAAATGCTGGAGATGATTATTTATGGAATCAAAACCGTTGGCATTGGGGAGATTGGTTGGCTTTCCATTCGGATAAACCCGATTATGCCGGTGCTGTAACCGAAAAAGATTTGATTGCAACCGCTTATTTTAACTATTCCACTACTTTATTGAGTAAAATAGCGGCCATTTTAGGAAATACTGCTGATGCAACAAAGTATGAAAAATTAGCTGAAAATGTCAAAAAAGCATTCATCAAAGAATACCTAACACCTAATGGTAGATTGGTGTCACATACACAAACTGCTTATGCTTTAGCGCTTTCGTTTGATTTGATTCCAAAAGATTTGAGACAAAAATCGGCTCAGTATTTTGCTGATGATGTGAAGAAATTTGGTCATCTTACTACAGGGTTTGTGGGTACTCCTTTGTTGTGTAGTACGCTTTCGGCTATTGGTCGTGATGATTTGGCTTTTATGTTATTAAATCGCAAGCAATACCCATCTTGGTTGTATCCCGTAACACAGGGAGCGACAACGATTTGGGAGCGTTGGGATACCCAAAAACCAGATGGAACTATCATTGACGGAATGAATAGTTTTAATCATTATGCCTATGGAGCGATTGGTGAATGGTTGTACACGCATGTGGCAGGTTTGAGTATCGACCCTCAAAATCCTGGATACAAACATACTTTGTTTCACCCTCATCCTGGTGGAGGTTTGACCAATGCAAACGCTGAATTTATATCCTTATATGGTTTGGTACAATCCGCTTGGGAAATTAAAGGAAATGATTTTATTTATAAAGTGAGTATACCAGCCAATACGACAGGAACGGTTACTTTGCCTAAAGCAACATTGAACCAAGTACTTTTAAATGGCAGTGCTCTTAAAGGAGTACTGAAGAAAAATGCTAAGGAAGTTGATAATAATGTCCTTATTGTATTAGGCTCAGGTACTTATGTGTTTAGTTATCCGGGTGCGAAAAACATAATAGAAGTTTCTAAGTGATTTATTACGAAAGCTATAAATAGAAGTTTATCAGGATAGTTCAGGATGGGGAAGTGTTTTTTGTTTTTTAAATTAGTAAAGTCTTAACTTTTAATCTAATAATTAATTAAAAATACCACTATGAAAAAAGGAATTCTATTAATCTGTTTTGTGTTTGCATCTTTGTCAATGGTAGCTCAAGATAGATTCGAAACTGCAGCCAAAGAAACAGTAGCAAAAATGAATGAAGTTGTTTCTTTGTCAGATATACAACAAAAACAACTCTATGATTTAGAGTTGAGTAATAATAAAAAAAGAGCAGAAGTTCGTAAAGAAAATGAAGGCAATCAGTCAGTTATTCAAGAAAAAATGAAGGAAATAAATGTTGAGTCTTATGCTGCTACTCGAGAGATTTTAGGTGCTGCCAAAATGAAAGAATGGGCTGAATATAGAAAACAAGAAAGATCAAAAAAATAGTTATAGTTTAGTTTGTTTAGTTTGAAAAGGGAATCATTTTTGATTCCTTTTTTTTTTTGTACAATAGCTTCTTTATATTGAAGTGAAGAAATGAAAATTTATGAAAAAAATCTATTTACTAGTTGTTTTAGTGGTGTTTTCACAAGCTGCATTTTCACAGACAAAAAAAGAGTATCCGCTGGAATTACAGCAATTATTGAGCAACATTACAGAAAACTTTTTAGAAGATACAGTTTCCACTTCCGAAGTACATCATTTACTAGCAAGCTTAGATGCAAAAGGAGCTTGGCCAAGCATTGACTACAGCAGCCAACAAAGAGGAAGATGGCCTGTTTTAGATCATCTTTTGAATTTAAATCACTTGTCTAAAGCTTATTTGAAAGAGGGTTCAAATTATTACCAAAGTCCAGAATTGTTAGCTAAAATTCATCTTGCCTTAGATTATTGGTTGTCCAATGATTTTGTGAGTCCTAACTGGTGGTATCCCCAAATTGGAATTCCACAACAATTGGCTCCTATTTTGATTGTTATGGAAGATAATCTTTCAGAAAAACAGCTGCAAACGGGGGTAAAAATCTTGAATAAAGCCAAGATTGGTATGGGAGGACAAAACAAAGTTTGGTTGGCAGGTAATGTGTTGTACAAATCTTTGTTAGTTCGAAATATTGATAGCGTAAATATTGCATCAAAAGCTATTCAAGGTGAGTTAAGAGTTTCTACAGATTTAGGAATTCAACCCGATAATAGTTTTCACGAGCATGGCGCCATGTTGCAACAAGGGAATTACGGTTTATCGTATTTAGGTGATATGATTCAGTGGATTGCTGTTTTGCGCCATACGCCTTTTGCTTTTGATGAAGAAAAAGTAGCCATTATTCGGGAATTTGCTCTTGATGGAACCCAGTGGTTTTTATGGAAAAAAAACTTTGATATTGGTGGTAGCGGTAGGCAATTGTTCCAAGGCGAATTGGCTAAAAAGCAAAATGCCATTCTGAAAAATTTCAAACAATTAGAAAAATTAGATCCTGAGTTTGCATCCGCTTATAATAAAGCACAAGATTATAAAAGTTTGTCGGGGAATAAGCATTTTTGGACTTCGGATTTTCATATTTCTCGAACTCCCAATTATTTGTTTACGCTCAAAATGTCTTCAAGCCGTGTGAATGGTTATGAAACAGTGAATTTTGAAAATATGTTGGGGTATCATTTAGGAGGCGGAATGACTTTATTGTATCAATCAGACAATGAATATTTGGATGTTTTTCCTTTTTGGGATTGGAAAAAATTGCCCGGAACAACGATTATTCAGGATGATGCTCCTATTCCTGTATCCAATGCTTGGGGTTATAAAATTGAAGGTGATTTTGTAGGCGGCGTTACAGATGGAACCAATGGACTTGCGGTTTTGCAATACAATCGTGGCGGTTTAAAGGCTAACAAAGCTTGGTTTATGTTGGACAACCAAATTGTGTGTTTAGGAAACGGCATAACAGCTGATACGCCTTTTAATGTGACTACAGGAATCAACCAAGTATATCGCAATGGAGCAATTATAGTAAATAACAAAAGGAACATACAAAAAATCACAGGCAAACAGGATTTTACCAATCCTAGCTGGATTTTACACGATAAAGTAGGCTATCTTTTTCCTTCGGGTGGTAATCTCAGTTTGGTTGCTGATACCGTTTCAGGTTCTTGGTATAAAGTGGCGCAACGTTACAAAGACGAAACCATCAAAGCGGATATCTTTAATGTATATCTCAATCATGGAACCAAACCAAAAGAAGCAGACTACCAATATATTTTGGTTCCCAATGCGACGCAGCAACAATTAATTCAATTAGAGAAAAAGCTTTTATTCGAAATTAAGAATGCGAAAAGCCAACAAATTGTTAGTCGTAAAGATGGAAGTCTGGCAGGTATTGTTTTTTACGAAGCAGGTAAGGTGGATTTGTTCGGCGGAATTTCAGTGAGCGAGCCTTGTTTGTTATTAGTTGAAAAACAAGATAGCGGATTGAAAGTTTCAGTTAGTGACCCAACTCATAAATTAATGACCATTCGTATTGCTTTCGATAAAAAATACAAAGACAAGCAATCAGTAGTTGAAAATAATCAATCCATCCTGAATGTTTCTCTGCCTAGAGCTGATGAAGCGGGTAAAACGGTATCATTTATTTTAAGTAAAATGAATTATTAAATTAATAAAAAAAGCACTTCTGTACAGTACAGTGCAGGACAGCTTTGCGGTAGTTCTTGTTTATTTTTAGCCTTCATTATTTTCTTAAATCAATCACGATTTGAATACTAACCAAAATACCAATAGTTTTAAAGTAATAAAAATGACAAATACGAGTAGTTTTTCCAGTAGTTGGAGCAAATTTTTATGGACGATTTCCCTTTTAATTTTGACAAGCCTTTCGGCGAATAGTCAGAATTTTAAAGAGATTTCCAGAGGGAACCGTACGAAGTATAATTTTAATCCCGATTGGAAGTTTATTAAAGAAAATCCCAAAAATGCGCAAGAGCTAAACTTTGATGATTCATCATGGAGTACTGTGAGTTGTCCGCATACTTTTAATGATGTGGATACTTTTGATGATTTGAGTTTAGGAGGTCATCATGGAGAGAAAAACCAATGGAGAGGGACGGTTTGGTATCGCAAGCATTTTAAATTACCTGTTGCCGATAAAGGGAAAAAAGTTTTTATCGAATTTGAAGGTGTACGCCAAATTGCAGATGTTTATATCAACGGAACTTACATTGGTACAAACCGTACTGGTTTTATTGCATTTGGTTATGATATTAGCCAATATATTAAATATGGAAGTGCGGATAATGTGATTGCTGTTAAAGTGAATAATGACCGTAAAAGCGATAATTTTAGAGACAACGATCCTTTAGTTTGGAACCATGAACACTGGCATCCAACACATGGCGGAATTTATCGCAATGTTTTTCTACACACCACTGATTTGTTACATGTGACCCTGCCTTTGTATGACAACATGAAAACAGTAGGAACTTATGTGTATGCTGAAAATATAAGTGAAAAAAGTGCAGATGTTACCGTTACAGCCGAAGTGAAAAATGAATACAATTCTGGAAAAGAAATTATTTGTGAAGCCAAAATTATTGATGCTAACGGCAAAGTAGTGAGTACTTCAGCCTCATCCAGAAATCTTAAAGCAGGTGAAAAGTTTGTTTTTTCTTCTACTGCCAAAGTGCTGAATCCTCAGCTTTGGTACACTCGTAAACCGTATATGTACAAGGTGTTGACGGTTTTGAAAGAAGGTAAAAAAGTAATAGATACGTACGAAACTCCATTAGGAATCAGAAGTTTTGAATTTAATAAAGATTCGGGTTTTCATAACAATGGCGAATATGCTAAACTACACGGATGGGGTCAAAAACCAACCAATACTTGGGCGGGTTTAGGAGCTGCTTTGCCAGATTGGTTACGTGATTTTACCTATAAATTAATGGACGAAGCGGGTGGTAATTTCATTCGTTGGGGACATTGTGCTGCCTCTCCATCAGAGGTAGATATGGGAGATAAATATGGTTTTGTAACCTTGATGCCAGGGGTTTCAGGAGAATCACAAGACGAAGGTGAAACTTGGGATATTCGTATTGCCGCTTTTAGAGACATGATTGTTAAGTTCCGTAATAATCCTTCTATTTTTATTTGGGAAGGCGGTAACTGGGCCGAAACCGAAAAACATTACCAAGAAATTCTAGACATTGTTAATACCTATGATCCTAAAGGCAAAAGGTTGATAGGGAACAGACGTTCTGATTTAAAAATAGAATCCGAAAAATACTTGACTATCGAAGTAGGTACCGAAGGTTGGCAAAGAGAATTTGCTAGTTTACCCATTATCGAAAGTGAATACATGCGTGATGAAGCGCCTAGACGTATTTGGGACAAATATTCTCCCGACGATAATTTTTGGAACAATCCTAACTTATATAAAAACACTTACCAAATAGGTTCAGAAGAATTTGCGGTGCGTCAAGCAGACCATTGGTGGAATAAAATGGGAAAAAAAGTGTATCATTCTGGTGGTGCCAATTGGGTTTTTTCTGATGGACCACACGGAGGACGTAATCCTACTGAGGTAACCCGAGCTAGTGGAGAAGTAGATGGTGTTCGTTTGCCTAAAGAAGCATTTTATGCCTTAAAAGCCATGTGGAGACCAGAACCTCAAGTGCACCTAATTGGGCATTGGAATTATACCCAAGGAACAAAGAAAGATATGTATGTGATTTCCAATTGTGCTGCTGTTAAAATGTACATCAATGGTAAATTGATTGGAACGGATGATACAGCTGAAAATGGGTATGTGTACCAATTTCCTGCTGTGGCTTGGGAAGCGGGTGAAATAAAAGTCGAAGGTTATGTAGATAATAAAGTATTGGTGACGCAAACTAAGAAGACAGTAGGTGAGCCAGTAGCCATCAAGTTAACTCCAATTACCGGTCCAGAAGGATGGAAAGCAGATGGTTCAGATATCGCTTTGGTGGACTTTGAAGTGGTTGATAAAGACGGAAACCGTTGTCCGCTAGATGCTGCTCGTGTTGATTTTACCATTTCAGGTCCTGCCATCTGGCGTGGTGGATACAATAGTGGCAAAGCTAATAGTACCAACAACCTATATTTAGATACAGAATGTGGTATCAATCGTGTAGCTGTTCGTTCTTTATTAAAAGCAGGTCAAGTGACTATTACTGCAACAAGACAAGGATTAAAACCAGCAACAATTGTTTTGAAGTCTCTTCCTGTGGATATAAAAAATGGTTTGACACTAGAGATGCCTCAGGTGTATAAAAATGTTCCCAAAGAAGAGCCTATGCCCATACACACGCCAGCGATGCCAGCCTACGATCCAGCTGAAAATAATACAAGTAAATTGTTTACTAAATTCAGTTATACAGGAGATGCCAAAGCGATGTTGCGCACCACAATGGATTGGGGGAAAAAGGCCTATACCGATTTAGAATACAATTATACTGTAATCCCAAATTATTTAAGAGGAGCAGAATATGTTAGAACCCCTGATTCCGATAAGAGATATTGGGCTCGTGATCAATTGCAATTTGTTGCTGGTGTGGATATGGAAATTTATGTAGGCCATGATGACCGTGTGCCAAGACCTGAATTCCTGAAAAAAGAATATGTAGATACAGGTGACGATATTGATTTAGGTGGAGTGAAAATGTCCTTATTTAAACGTACCGCCAAAGCGGGAGAAAGCATCATTATGGCTGGAAATACTGAAGGTGATGCACCAAAAGATTGTCGTATGTATGTGGTGATTGGAAAGAAAAAATAGTTGTTTATTTTTAGTAGTTAGTAGAAAATTGCATAAGTGTTTAACGCTTATGCAATTTTTAATTAGGGCATAAAAAAAAGTAGATTATGGTAAATAATATGAATTGTTTTAAAGAAAAAATAGTTGGCTTTGGGGTATTCCTCATCTCATTTGCTGTGCTGGGGCAAAATCCTATTGTAGCCAATCAGGGACTTAATGACCCTCATATTCATATTTTTGACAATAAAGCCTATGTTTATGCTTCTCACGATACATCTATAGACAACAAAGGTTTTTTGATGGAAGATTGGTGGATATGGTCATCACCAGATTTAGTCAATTGGAAAAAAGAAAGTGTGTTAAAACCTGAGCATACTTATATTGGAAAACCTTTTACACAATGTTGGGCAACTGATGTGGCATATAAAAACGGAAAGTACTATTGGTATTTCTCAGAAGGCAATGAACAAACAGGTGTTGTAGTGGGAGATTCGCCAGTAGGGCCTTGGAAAGATGTTTTAGGAAAGCCGTTGTTGACTTCAGATATGACTCCTACACACGAATACGATATAGGATTAATTGAAGATAACGGTAATCATTACATCATTTTTGGGGTTTGGGATTATTATATCGCTAAGTTAAACGACGATATGATTTCGCTTGCCGAAAAACCAAGAAAATTAGAAATCAATAATCCAAGAGGGCCGTATAATTTAGATGGAAAAAATCTAAAAATGCCAACAGATGATAAGCCTTTTATGCACAAGCACAATGGGAAATTTTATTTGTCTTGGGGTATCTTTTATGCCATGTCGGATTCTGTTTATGGTCCTTTTGACTACAAAGATCAAATCATGAAAAAAGAGAGTTTTGCCCAAGGATTTGATAGTCCTACTTGGCCTCATGGATTTCAACAAGGGCGCCATGGTTCTTTTTTCGAATGGCACAATCAAACCTATTTTGCCTATTGTGATATTAGTCAAACGGGTAATCGCTATTTTAGAGATACATTTATTAGCTACATCCATTATAAAGCCAATGGCGAAATAGCAACGATTAGGGTTGACGGTATTGGAGTAGGGAATTACAACGCAAACGAATCAAAAATAGAAGCTGAAGATTATTTTGATGCTGATGGGGTTCAAAAAGTAGAACTGAAAGAAAACGATTTTGCTATTCAAACACTAAAAGAAAACAGCTATATCGGTTTTACCAATATTAAAAATCTAAAAGATAAAAAGGCTATTTCTTTTAAAATTGCTTCAGATTATAAGACAACTTTTGAAATTGAAATACGAAAAGAAAGTCTTAACGGAAAAGTTGTAGGGAATTATAAATTCAAGACAAAGGGTAGTGGTAAGTTGGAAGATTTAAAATGTGAGTTGAATGGACTTTCGGATAAAGAAACGCTCTATTTTAAAATTAAAACACCTAAAAACGAACAAATAACAATTAACTCTTTTTCGTTTTTGAAATAATAAAATGAAATAATGCTTTGTTCAATTTTCATTACAATTTGGTAACTCAAATATTACAGCCCTTATGAAGTATTTGAAAAAGTATTTTTGAATAAAGGAAATTTTATTTGCAAACCATCAAGTACTTTAAAGTATCCTTTCTATTGGTTTTATTGGTAAAAAAGTACGTGAAACGGTATTTTTGGACACCATTTTCGGTACAATATAACTCTCTGTACTTACTAAATTGCATCATGTTATTTACTAATTAAATACTTGAAAATTATGGAAGTAGTAGACTGTATAGAAATAAATAAAGATTCAAGGGTGCCAATGTATCAGCAAATTGTTGATTCTATTATTAATAATATTTCTAATGGGAATATTGAATTAAATCAGAAACTGCCATCTATCAATACAATTAGTGAAGATTGTTATTTGTCTCGAGACACTGTCGAAAAGGCATATAACATCTTAAAGGAGCGTAATGTAATAGTTTCGATTCCAAGAAGAGGTAATTATGTAGTAAATATTGAAACCGCTCCTAAACTACAGATATTATTCTTAGTAAGTAAAATGAGCTCTTATAAAATGAGTATCTATAATGCATTCTTAAATAAAATTGGATTTAATTCAAAAATAGATTTAGTAATCTATCATTGTGATGAGTTAGTTTTCTTAAATACACTAAAGAACACTAAATTAATATATGATTATTATGTTGTATTGCCACATTTCAAAACTGAAAATCTAAAACATGCCAGTTTTACGGAAGAGACCCTTAATGCGATACAAGATTTGCCAAAAAATAAATTACTAGTTTTGGATAATATTATGCCACCTTTGCTAGAAGATAAAGATGTTTCGGCTATTTATCAAGAATATGACAAGGATATTTATGAAGCTTTAAATGAAGGGATTAATAAAATAGCTAAGTATAAAAAAATAGCATTGGTATATCCTGAAAAATCAGTTTATCCTTATCCGAGGAGGATTTTACATGGTTTTAAGAAATTTTGTTTGGAGAATGAGAAAGATTTTGAAATTCTAGATGAAGTTTGTGATGACATGGTGTTCAATAAAAGGGATTTATTTATTACCATTGAAGAGGCTGATTTGGTTAATTTAATAAACCAGATTAGAAAAAATGAATTAATATTGGGTGAAGATGTTGGTGTTATTTCATATAACGACACCCCACTCAAAGATTTGTTAGGCATAGCTACGATGACTACTGATTTTAAAATTATGGGAGAAACTGCCGCTCAAATGATTTTAGAAAACAAAAGAGGTAGGGTGAAAGTACCTTTTCATTTTATCGATAGAACATCTATATAATTTGCTGTTTTTAAGCTTAATAGTGGTGAATTATATAAATCATACGTTTTGCAAATTATATAAAAGTATTAATCAAAAAAGAAGGAATCAAAAAATAAATATTCTTTTGTGAATTCTTTATGTTACTTTTACTTATAGCTTTAATATTTGTGAAATACTGATTAATATATAATGCATAAGGTCGCTGCTTTATTATTTGTTTTCTGTTTTATTTTGACTGGATTTTCGCAAAGCGAAATCTATAAATTCAAACATTTGTCTACTCGTGAAGGTTTGTCTCAAACTTCTGCAATAACCATTATTCAGGATAATCTAGGACAAATATGGATTGGAACTAGAGATGGATTGAATAAATATGATGGCTCTAAGTTTACTGTCTACAGGCATAATAGGGCAAATCCTTTATCTTTAAGTAACAGTGATATAATTTGTTTAGAGCAAGATAGTGATGGATTTATTTGGGTAGGTACTGCTGTAGGATTAAACAAGTATAATCCCAAAAAAGATACTTTTAAATCGTATTTCAATAGCGCGAATAGCTCTTCTATACAAGATAATCTTATATGGACTATCAAAGAATTATCCAATAAAGAATTATGGATAGGAACTCCTTTAGGGCTTTCGATTTATGATAAAGCTTCTGATTCATTTACATCAACCTTAGTTGACAATGCTATTTTGTCCATTTTTGAGACAAAAAGAGGAGCTGTTTTTGTCGGGACTAAAAATGGTTTAAAACAATTAATTTCTAAAACGGCAAAAGGATATTATTTTAAAACAATAAAGGGAACTGAAAATCTAAATGTACAGGAAATAATAGAAAGTCCTAATGGAAATTTGTTATTAGGCACAAGGGTTAAAAGTGTTGTAGAGTATGCTATAGAAACAGGAAAGGTATCCCCTTATTTTGATGAAGTTAAATTAAAAGATAAGAATAGAAATGTAAGGAAACTGCTTTTTGACGAAAAAGGTAAACTATGGATTGGTACTTATGATGGCCTTCAAATAGCTGATAAAAATAAAGATATAAGAGTAATTTATAGCGATATAGATGACAATGAGACTATCAATGATAATTTTATTAAATCATTATTTAAAGATCGTAAAGGGTCCATATGGGTAGGAACCTATCATGGGGGTATAAATCTTTGGGATAAATCAAATATTAATTTTATTAATATTACCCAAAAACCTAGGAAATTAGGACTCAGTTTTAAAGTAGTTAGCTCTATTGTACACCATAAGAAACTCTTGTTTTTTGGAACCGAAGGAGGAGGTATTTCAATTTTTAATATAGATTCTAAAACTTTCGAATATTTAAATACCAAAAATACACCTGCACTTAAAAGTGATAATATAAAAGCATTGTATTTAACGAAAGATAATAATCTTTGGATAGGAACTTTTGAAGATGGATTTGTAGTCTATAATTTGGATACCAAAAAATTTAATGCTACTACTTTACATCCAAAGTTAGTTTCATACCTAGAAGGTGTTGGTGTTTATGCTATTCAACAAGATACCAATGGAGATATGTTGCTAGGGACTATCGGCAAAGGTTTGATTCGATATGATGTCAAAAATAATATATTTTCAATAATTGACTCAAATAGTAAGCCTAATGGTCTATTGTCCAACTTTATAAAGTCAATAAGAGTTGATTCTAAAAATAATATTTGGTTAAGTACCAATAAAGGATTGAATGTAGTTAATACTAAAGGTCATATAAAAGATTTTTTTTATAATAAAAAAACACAAATAGGTTATAGTATGACCTATGTTTTTGAAGATTCCAAAGGCATTATTTGGACTGGTACTGAAAGTGATGGTCTTTTTAAGTTGGTTACTAATGACTTTAGACCTGTCGATATTAAACTTGAAAGTGCTACTTCAGTAATTGGTATAAGGAGTATTCTTGAAGATAATAAAGGTAATTTCTGGATTAGTACGGTCAATCAAGGAATAATTTACTACAATCCGTTACATAATAAAGTAATTGCAAACTATACTTATAAACAGGGTTTAGCAAGTAATCATTATAATAATAATTCAAGTTTACGTATTGGGGATTCTAATTTCTTTTTTGGAGGTCCCGCTGGAGCTGTTTATTTTGATGCAAATAAATTGGTGAAAAATAACTATTCCCCTCAAGTTATTATAACCGATTTTAAAGTGAAAAATAAATCGATTGCGGTGAATGATCAGACTGAGTTACTTTCAAATACAATAACATTTACAAAAGAGATTGAACTTTCATATGAGCAAGGTAATTTCAATATTTCGTTTGCTATTCCAAATTTTATTAATAGAAATAGTAACCACTATGAGTATCGTTTAAAAGGCTTGGAAAAAGATTGGAATCAAACTTCGCAAAACTCCGTTTCTTATACGATTCAAAATCCGGGTGATTATACTTTTGAAATTAGAGGAATTAATAACGATGGTATTTCAAATAGTGTTCCAACAACTTTAAAAATCCATGTAAATCCTGCTCCATGGCGTACATGGTGGGCTTTTATGTTGTATGGGATATTTATATTTGGAAGTTTGTATTATTTACTTGGTATTTTAAAGTCTAAAGCCGAACTCAAACATCAATTAGATTTAGAAAAATTAGAAGCTGAACAGACTAAAGAGGTAAATAAAGCCAAATTGGAGTTTTTTACTAATATCTCTCATGAATTCAGAACACCACTAACTCTAATTCTAGGGCCTTTACATCAAATATTAGAAAATTATAGTGGGAATAGTAAGATGTATAAAAAATTAAAGGTCATTGAAAGTAGCGCTAATCATTTACTGCAACTCATTAACCGTTTGATGGATTTTAGAAAGTTAGAAAATAATTTAGTAAAACTTGAAACTGCAGAAGGAAACATCGTTAAGTTTTTAAAAGAAATTTACCTCTCTTTTACAGAATATGCCAAGGACGGAAATTATGATTATAGTTTTGAAACTCCATCGGATGAAATCCTAGTATATTATGATCGATATAAATTAGAACGTGTATTTTATAATTTAATATCAAACGCCTTTAGATATACTCCTAAGAATGGTAAAATAATGATTAGGATTATTGAAGAAAAAGAAAAAATAGTTATTCAGGTTGAAGATTCCGGTGTAGGTGTTGCAAAAGAATATCAAGATAAAATTTTTGAGCGTTTCTTTGAAGTGTCAATAAATAACAAGCCTGATAATGATTATAATAAAGGAACAGGGATAGGTTTATCTATTGCTAAAAATATTGTTGATTTACACAAAGGTAAAATTTCAGTTAAAAGTAATACGGATGGTGTAGGTTCAATATTTTCGGTTGAACTCTCTCTTGGTCGTGAGCATTTGTTAGATGAAGAGATAATTCAGGATTTTAAATTTAGTGATGATTTATCACAGTATGTTGATCAATTAGAGGAACAAGCAGTGATTTTTGAAAATAATTTTTTAGAAGATCTGACTTCGCATGAGAAACAAACTATTCTTTTGGTTGAAGATAATAAACAACTGAGAAAATTCATGCGTGATTTATTGATTGAAAATTACAATATTTTGGAAGCCGAAAATGGTAAAGTAGCTTATAAAATTGCCCAACAAGAACAAGTAGACCTTATTGTCAGTGATGTTGTCATGCCGATAATGACAGGTACTGAGTTGTGTTCTTTAATTAAAGAAGATGTGCGAACCAGTCATATTCCTTTAATTTTATTAACCTCTCGTTCATCTTTAATTTATAAGTTAGAAGGTTTAGAAAGTGGTGCTGACGATTATATTAGTAAGCCTTTCAATGTCGCAGAATTCAAATTGCGAATCCATAACTTATTGACTTCTATCAGTCGTTTAAAACAAAAAATGTCTTCAATAGATACGGTTTCATCAGATGGCATAGTATTATCGTCTTTAGATGAAAAACTATACAAGAAAGCATTGCAAATCGTTGAAAATAACATTGGTAATGAGCAATTTGATGTTCATTTTTTCTGTGAAGAATTAGGAGTAAGTAGGACAGTGTTGTTTAAAAAAATCAAAGCTTGGACAGACTTTACTCCAAATGACTTTGTACAACACATAAGATTGAAAAAAGGTGCTCAACTTTTAGAGCAAGGTAAGATGAATATTTCTCAAATTAGTTATATGCTAGGTTTTAAAAACCCAAAATACTTTAGCAAATGCTTCAGTAAGAAATTTGGAAAAACCCCTACTGAATACGTTAAGACCTTTCTAGATTCCTAAAATCATTTATTAGAAGTAAATCACATTTAGTTTAAAGTATTATTGAAGTTCTTGTTTAGTGCTTCATAACCAGCGAATAGGGACTTTTGAGTACCTATTCGGGACTTCTGTGCTCTAATGTTATTGTAATTTTACCATAAAGTTAATGGTAGGAACATAAAGTTTTTCCAAAGATTTTAGTTCAGAAAGTTATATATAATAAATTATTAGAAGAGCATGAAATTCAAGCAATCAAAATATTTAGAGCTGGTATTGATTTTTTTTGTGGCTATAATGTTTTTAGTGATTATTTATTTTCTCTGATGTTTTATAATATAACTTTTTTAAGAACCCTGATATTGACTACGTTATTATAGATTGTTTTATGTTTTTTTTATGATATAATTTGTAAGAACAAATCAAGGTAATCAGTAATTAGACGGTGTTTTTTTTGTAAGAGACATTTAAGTTCTAATAGGTATTTAACTAGTTATAGGTGGTAATCAGTACAGAGCAGGATAGATGTACTATTAAGTTGGTGTAAAATTGTATCTACGTTAGAAAGGCTACAGTCTTGTTTGTCTCTCTAATAAAATAACCAATAAATATTAATTATATGTTAAAGCTAATTATGAAACAAAAAACTAAAAAGAAAGGTAGTTTTTTAGGTTTAGGATTAATGTTGATGCTGTTTTTTTCAATTTCAGCGTTTAATCTTCATGCCCAGGACAGAATTTCGGGGGTTGTTAAGGACGAGACTGGTTTTCCGCTCCCAGGTGTAAATGTTGTGCAAAAAGGTACAAAAAAAGGAGTGATAACAGATGCGCAGGGAAAATTTTCTGTACAAGTTACCGCTGGAGCTAAGGCTTTATTGTTTACTTATATCGGTTTTCAAGCTAAAGAAGTAGCAATTGGAGGTAGTAAAACAATAAATGTTACTCTTAAAGAGTCAGCTGAAGCTTTAGAGGATGTTGTAATTATTGGATATCAAAAAGTACAAAGGGAAAAGGTATTAGGATCGATAACAAGTGTAAAAGCAGAATCGATTGTACAATCGGCACCTATTGATGTATTGCAAGGGGTACAAGGTAAAGTAGCCGGAGTCCAAATTTTATCAAACAATGGTCCTGGTGAAGGATTTGATATCAGAATTAGAGGTATTGGTTCTATTAATGGTTCTACTAGTCCTTTGTATGTGGTTGATGGACAACAAACTTTTAATATTGATAACTTAAATGCAAGTGATATTGAAAGTTTTGAGATTTTAAAAGATGGAGCGACAACAGCACCTTATGGAGCTCAAGGAGCCAATGGGGTTGTTGTAATTACGACAAAATCTGGTAAAAAAGGAGATCTTAAAGTGGATGTTACGACCATCACAGGGGCAAATTCTTTGGTTGGGGCTGTGCCAGTGGCTAATGCTAAACAAAGAGTTTTCATGGAAAGAGTTTTAGATGCAGGAAATACTTCCTTAACTAGACTGGATTCATTAAACTTAGGATACAGACAATCTCCTGATAACCAAAAATTAATCACAAGAACAGGTTTTAGATATCAAACCAATGTTTCATTGAGTGGTGGTGGTGATAAGTCTAAATTCTATTGGAATACAGGTTACTTAAAGCAAGACGGGGTAGTGCTTAATAGTGATTTTAAAAGAATTAGTACTCGTTTAAAATTGGATTTAACGCCTACTAAAAAGTTTAGTGCGGGTACTGTTATTAATATGACATTTGAAGAAACTAATGGAATTAGCTCTGGAGCGGTTTTAGGAAATTCATTAAATAGAATTCCTTATATCACCGTATATGAGCCAAATGGTGATCTATCTCCAACTCCAACAAATTTTAATGGTTCAGCTAATCCAGTACAACAATTGTTATTGCGTAAACAAAATAAGAGAGCTTATAAATTCAATATATTTAATTATGCGGAATACAAAATCTTACCT
Organism: Flavobacterium sp. NG2; assembly: GCF_034119845.1. Classification (NCBI taxonomy): domain Bacteria; kingdom Pseudomonadati; phylum Bacteroidota; class Flavobacteriia; order Flavobacteriales; family Flavobacteriaceae; genus Flavobacterium; species Flavobacterium sp. NG2. The sequence goes on from NZ_CP139420.1 coordinate 2,170,396, forward strand.
CAATTAACGCTTAAATCTACTTTAGGTTTAAACATGAGTTATACTAAAGAGGAAATGTATGCGCCTAAAGCACTTTTAGTAGGAGGAGGTACTACCGCTGACTCGCGTTCTACTGCGGCCGAAAGACATGCACTCGAATACAATGTACAACAAGATAATTTCTTGAATTTTAATCAAAAATGGAACAAACACAGTTTGTCTGCTTTTGGAGGTATGCAGGTACAAGCTTTAAGATATGAAATTTTAGGAATAGATACAGCTTTATCTAATGATTTGATTACGACTTTAAATAATTCAAATCTAGATTTTTTAACTGCTAATCGTTTTTCAAGTTCAAATGCGTTGAAAGATCAAACCCAAAACTATGATCAAGGTCAGTTCTCACTATTTACAGGTTTCAATTATGATTTTGATAGTAAATACTTAGTAGGGGCTACTATGCGTAGAGATGGTTCTTCTAAATTTGGTCCAAGTAATAAGTATGGTTATTTTCCTTCAGGATCTTTGGGTTGGAGAGCTAATAAAGAGAATTTTCTAAAAAATGTCTCCACTATTGATAACTTGTTAATTAGAGCGAGTTATGGTATTGTGGGTAATGACAGAATTAGAGATTTTCAATATGAAGATCAGTTATCGCCTAGCGGACTATACAATGGAGTACTGGGTGTTGTACCTACTGTAGTTGGAAACAGTACAATTAAATGGGAATCAACAGCTTCGTCAAATATTGGTTTGGATTTAGGAATGTTCAAGCGTAGATTGAATTTCTCTGTAGATGCGTGGCTTAAAGACACCAAAGATTTGTTGGTAGAAACACGTTTGCCTCAGGAATCTGGTTTTTCAGTAATACAAGAAAACCGTGGTAATATTAGAAATAAAGGTTTAGATTTATCTATAAACGGTGCTATTATTAAAAACAAAATTTTTACATGGGATGCAGGGTTTAATATCGGATTTTTAGAAAACAAGGTAACAAAGTTAAATTCACCTATTATTAATGGCGTTTCAAGAATTGTTGAAGGACAACCTATAGGTAATTTTATAGGATATAAACAAAATGGTATTTACCAATATGATGAATCCAATGCTTACGATCCAACTTCAGGAGCTCGTTTGTATCCAAATTTTGATGCCAACGGTTTCTTTTTAGGGAATTATAATACTGCTGCTGGTCAAGCTTATAATGGACCAATTAGGCAATTGGTACATGAGACCTCAGGAAATGTTCTTAAAGGGGGAGATTATATCTGGGAAGATACTAATAACGATGGTAAGATTAATACTGCTGATACGCAGATTTTAGGAAACGGTATCGCAACTACTTATGGAGGTTTAACTCAAGATTTTAAATACAAGAACTTCACTTTAGGATTGCTTTTTGATTATAGTTTTGGAAATGAGATTTACAAACGTTATGACCATAATAGAAACAGTTTTAGAGCTACTACTATTACTCCTGCTCCAGACCGTATTGAACAAGCATGGACACAACAAGGAGATATTGCTACCTATCCTATTATAGCAGCAGGAAATAATAATGGTAGACCACAAAACTCATTCGATTATACAGCTGACAATACTGCTAACAGCTTGTATGTCGAGGACGGAAGTTTTATCAAATGGAGGTACATCCGCATGGGGTATAACTTCTCTAAAGATGCTATCAAATCATTTAATATTGGCTTAAAAGCTGTATCATTAAATCTGCAGGTAAATAATATTTTGACTTGGACAAATTATTCTGGTTATAATCCAGAGTTTGGAAGTAGAGATAGTGTTTTACAACCAAGTGTGGATAACTTAAGATATCCAAGTGATAGAGAGATTATATTAAGTTTAAGAGTACAATTCTAATAAGAAAATTATGAAAATATTTAAAATAAAACAAGCTGCACTTTTATTTGCAGCAGTAGGGATGCTTTATTCTTGCGATGATTTTGTGGAGGTAGAAGGAGAAAGTTTTATATCGACAGGTACTTTTTACAAAGATCAATCAGAGTTGGATTTAGCCTTAGCTGGAGTGTATGACGGATTGCAAAATGCGTATTCTGATGCCAATTATGTTTTTGGAGAGTTTAGAGCCGATAGTTTTTGGCCAGCGCCAGCAAGTACCAATGTTTCTAGGAGTTCTTTCCATAATAGTACGATGGACGTTGGTGATGCTTCCCTAAGTTGGGCCGATTTTTACAAAACCATTGATAGAGCAAACAGAGTGATTATAGGAGGAGAAGCTTTGCAAGGTGCTGATCCTAATACCTTAGGGCAAGCTTATGCGATTCGCTCTAAAGTGTACTTTGATTTGATTCGTATCTGGAAGAATGTTCCTTTGTTTTTAGAGCCTATCAAAACTACTGCTGATTCTTATAAACCAGTGACTTCTTATGATGTGATTATGAATACGGTGGTGATTCCTGATTTGCTTAAAGCGGAAGCTTTAATGACAACGACAGCTTCACCATTTAATTTTTCAAAGGTTAGTGTATTAGCTCATAAAGCTGAAGTGTATATGTGGTTAAAACAAGAGGGGGTGGCTGAGAAAGCTATTGAAGATTTAATAAGTTTGAAGGCACACAGTTTAGTTACCACTCCTCAAGCTTGGCAAGATTTATTTTACAACCAATTTCCTACCACCGCTTTGCCTAATGCTCCAGGTAAAGTGCAAACAGGTACTGAGTTGATGTTTTCTATCCGTTATGATGTAGCTGACGCAACAGTTTCTAAGTTATGGGTTTCTTGGGTACAAGGATCAATCGTTACAGTAATTTCACCATCAGTTGAAAATAAGTGGATTGAAAGATTTCCTCAAGATGAGGTTAGTTGGACAACAAAATACCCTACGACACCACCAGTGCTTAGTAGAACTACTACTGTAGGTGGTGTTACTACAGTAACACCTTTATACGGAGATTGGAGACAATTTGCTTCCAGACAAGGAGGAGACTTTTTGATTGGTATGGGATCAACAGCCATTGGTGAAGCTAGATTACACAAATGGACTAAAGATCGTTCTGGTATGCAAAGCAACTTAGATAGATCGGATGTGGTGATGTATCGTTATGCCGATATGATTTTATTGTTAGCAGAAGCTAAAGTAAAATTGAATAAACCAACAGAAGCACTTGCTTTATTGAACCAAATTCGTACAGCTAGAAAATTACCTTTGGTTACTGTTGATGATTTTGGAGCAACAAAAGAGCAACAAATCAACTATATCTTAGATGAGCGTCAATTTGAGTTAATGGGTGAAGGAAAACGTTGGTGGGATTTGATAAGAAATGATAAAGTTTTTGAGTATGTAAATCCTATTTTACAATCTAGAGGTATTAATGCAATTACACCAGACCGTTTGTATTTTCCAATTTATCAAACTCACATTATAGAGTCTTTGAACAGTTATAAACAAAACACAGGGTGGGGATCTTAATTTTATAAAATAAAAAACAGATGAAAAGATATATAAAAATAATGCTGGCTACTTGTTTTGTAGCTGCTTTGAGCTCTTGTACCTTAGGTGTTCAAGACCAGTTTGATTTCAAAGGAGAAACTTATAGTGAGGTAGATCCTTTTACAAATATGACGGCTTGGGAGTACATTCAAACTAGAAAGTCAAACGCAATTAGAGATGCACAAGGTCGATTCAAATTAGTGAGTAATACGAATGTTTTAGGTGCTACAGGTGATGAGTTGGATTTCATGATTGCTGCCATTAAAAAAGTAGGTTTTGAAGATTTATACAATCAAACAGCTACTACAGGTAGAACTTATTTGTTGTTGAATAACAATGCCTTTACAGGAAATAATGACCGTGATGTTATTAGATCTGTTACAGGAACGCAATTAGCTGATAATTCAACTGTTAATCCAGATACCTATTTTGATACTTGGACACCTGAGCAACTTAATGTGTTAAAGGCTATTTTGAAATATCATATCGTTACGGATTATGTAGCGCAAAGGCCAACTATTCCTACTTATGATGTGTATGTTTTATTTAAAACCTTATTGCCTAAGGTGAATTTAAATAATGCTGGTATACCAGTTAGTTTGTCTACTGATATGGCTGATATTTCTTTCTCTAGAGATGTTGATGCTAGAAGTACACTTAAAATTAATGAAACAGGTTCTCCATTGCCTGAAACTGCAAATACATTAGGATTTGACGAAAATGTAAGAAGACATAATTATGTTTTTAAAAATGGTATAGGGCATTATGTGAATGAGTCTGTTAGATACCAGCCTTATAGCTTATACACTAATTTGACCATAAATAAATAATTCATACTTAAATACTGCAATTATGAAAATAAAACAAAATATAAAAACGTATTTTACATCGCTATTTGCTGCTGTGCTCGTGGTGTCTTGTAATGTTCCTGATGATAATACGGATGTCATTCATTTTGTTCCTGGAGAAGTGGAGAACCCAGTAACCATCACACAAGTCATCATCAAAGATCCTAATTTTAGTACTTTAGAAAAATTGATGAGACGTATTGAAAAAGCGGCCACTACACCTGCAGGAAGAATTCTTTCTAACCTAAATTTACCAGGTAATACTACGGTTTTTGCACCTACTGATGCAGCTTTCGATGCTTTTATAACAGCTAACAAAATTACGAACATTGATAATTTGCCAATTGCTACTATAACTAATCTTGTGTACAATCATTTGTTGACAGGGAAGTTTTTGGCAACTGATTTTACTACTGGTTTCATTTCTACACAAGCAACTAGAGATGCTGGTACTAATTTAGTAAATTTGAGTATGTATGTGAATACAGCATCTGGAGTACAGTTAAATGGTGTTTCAAAAGTTGTGTCGTCGAATGTAAGTGTTAACAATGGAGTGATTCATACTGTTGATGCCGTGATTAATGTACCTACTGTTAAAGATTTAATTGCATTAAATCCTAATACTTCTAGATTCTCCGGAGCTGTTACTCATGCTGATACAGGTTTAGCAACCCCAGTTGTTGGTGATGCTCTTGCTAATACATCCAATTCTGTTACAGCTTTTGTGCCTACAAATGCAGCAATTGCTAGTTTGTTGTTAGAATTAGACCCTACAGGTGCTACAACTACTATGCAAGGTTTGCCTTCGACTCAAGTGGCTAATATTGTTAAGATAAATATTGTTAGCACGGCTTCGTCTACAGTAGCTATTAGTTCTAAGTTCTTTGCAGCTAGAACGAATACCAAATTGCAAACCCTACTTTCAGGTACTGCAGGGCAGGTAAACTTTAATGGAACAACTAAAAAAATTGTTGATCCAAGATTGCGTACTGCAAATATTACTCCTTTGGATATTCAAGGTTCAAATGGTGTTGTTCATACTGTTGATAAAGCAATGTTGCCAGTATTGTTAGCTCCAGTTGTTGTTCCTTAAATTGGTATTTAATATTTGTTTATTTTAAAATATCAAATTTTATTAAAAACCCTTCATTATAATTTTTATAGTGGAGGGTTTTTTCTTTTATGCTTTTGGATACTCAATTGGATGTCTTTTTATTTTTATTAATAGGACAGAGCAGGATAGATTTTGGCTACTATATAATTAACTTTATCAACTGTCAATTTTATATAAAACTAAAACTGTAAATTTTAAAAAGCGATATGTGCAATAATAATTTCATAGTGGTTGTGTTTAGTGTCTTGTTTAGTATGCAATTTACTTCTGCTCAAAATAAAAAAACTTCTGAAAAGCCCAATATTATTTTCATTTTAACTGATGATCAACGTTTTGACGCTATTGGTTATGCTGGTAATAAATATTTGAAGACTCCTGAAATGGATAACTTGGCGGCAACAGGAACTTATTTTAAGTACGCTATTGCGACAACTCCAATTTGTGCTGCAAGTAGAGCCTCATTATGGACAGGTTTATATGAACGTACTCATAACTATAATTTTCAAACAGGAAATATTAGAAATGAATACATGAATAATTCATATCCTGTTGTGCTAAAAAATAATGGATATTACACTGGTTTTTTTGGGAAATTTGGGGTTAAGTATGATAATTTTGACAAGCAATTTGATGAATATGACGACTATGACAGAGATACACGATTCAAAGATAAAAGAGGTTATTTTTACAAAACTATAGGTAAAGATACAGTTCACCTAACCAGATATACTGGACAACAAGCAATTGATTTTATTGATAAAAACGCTTCAAACAAAAAGCCATTTTGTTTGTCATTGAGTTTTAGTGCGCCACATGCACATGACCCTGCCCCTGATCAATATTTTTGGCAAAAAGAATCAGATCAATTATTAGCTAATACTACCATTCCAGGTCCTGATTTAGCCGATGATAAGTATTTTGATATTCTTCCAAAATTCGTGAGAGACGGATTTAATAGATTGCGCTGGACATGGCGCTACGATACACCTGAAAAGTACCAACATAGTTTAAAAGGGTATTATAGAATGATTTCTGAAATTGATACAGAAATTGCAAAAATTAGAAAAAAATTAAAAGAAAAAGGCGTTGATAAAAACACCGTTATCATTGTCATGGGAGACAATGGTTATTTTCTTGGCGAACGTCAGTTAGCTGGGAAATGGTTGATGTATGATAATTCTATCCGTGTCCCTTTAATAATTAATGACCCTAGAGTTAACAAACATCAGGATATTAATGATATGGCTCTTAATGTAGATGTTCCAGTTACTATTGCAAATATTGCAGGGATTCAAGCTCCTAAATCTTGGCAAGGAAAAAGTTTGTTGCCAATAGTAAACCAAGAAACTAATTCCATCAGTAGAGACACTATCCTTATAGAACATCTTTGGGATTTTACTGAAATTCCTCCAAGTGAAGGCGTACGTACTAAAGATTGGAAATATTTTAGGTATGTAAATGATAAAAGAGTAGAGGAGTTGTACCATCTTGCCAAAGATCCAAAAGAAACTAAAAATTTAATTGGGAATAAGAAATATCAAAAAATAGCTGCCGAATTGAGAGCTAAATGCGATGAGCTAATTAAAAAAAATAGTGATAAATACAGAAATGCTCCCGTTGACTTAACAGTCGAATTGATAAGAGATCCTAGCAGTGGTGTTAAGATTTTGGATTCAAAGCCAGAATTTGGCTGGACGGTTCCATTAGAGTCTAAGTATCAATCAGCGTATCAAATTTTAGTTGCATCTACTAAAGTAAATATTGATAACAATGTAGGTGATGTTTGGGATAGTAAAACAGTGCGTTCTAATCAATCGACCAACATTGAATACAAAGGAAAGGCGCTCGAAATTGGAAAATTTTATTATTGGAAAGTGAGAATTTGGGATGAGGAAAATCGATTAGTAGATTATTCGCAGCCGCAACAATTCACCATGGGGAAAAGCGATAATTACATGCTTTCGGCAGAAAATAAATATGTTGTTGACAAGATTAAACCAGTGAAATTTGAAAACCGTGGTGATTTTTATTTTGCTGATTTTGGAAAAGCAGCTTTTGCAACATTAGATTTTACTTATAAAGCTAAAAAGGCACATACATTAACCATCAGAATTGGGGAGATGTTGGATGGAAAAAACATCAACAGAACACCTCCTGCTAAAAGTAATATTCGTTACCAAGAAGTAAAGGTGAATGTTGTTCCAGGTAAAACCAAATACCAAATTGCTATTAAGGCTGATACTAGAAACACACTGCCTAATAAAGCCATCGCTTTACCAAAAGGAGTACCTGTTTTAATGCCTTTTAGGTATGCTGAAATTGAAGGTGCTCAAGAGCCCATTTTGGCTGCTGATGTAGAACAATTGGCTTATCACACCTATTGGGATGACAAAGCAAGTAGCTTTAAGAGCAACAACGATATTTTGAACCAAGTGTGGGATTTGTGTAAATATTCTATCAAAGCCACTACTTTCAACGGTTTGTATGTCGATGGAGAGAGAGAGCGTATTCCGTACGAGGCAGATGCTTATTTGAATCAATTGAGTCATTATACTACGGATAGAGAATATGCTATGGCGAGACGTACCATTGAATATTTCATGGAAAATCCTACTTGGCCTACCGAATGGCAACAGCACGTAGCCTTGTTGATTTATGCCGACTATATGTACACAGGGAATACCGAGTTGATAGAGCGCTATTATGAAAAGTTAAAACATAAAACGCTTTATGAATTATCAAATGAAGAAGGCTTGATTACTTCGACCAAAGTAACGCCTGAGTTTATGTATAAGCTTGGATTTAAAGAAGGCTATACCAAACCATTGACCGATATTGTAGATTGGCCCTTAGCTAATTTTAATGGTAGCAAAACCAAAGGAGAGCATGATGGTTTTGTATTCAAGCCGTATAGTACTGTTATTAATTCTTTCTTCTATGAAAACATGAAGATTATGGCACAATTTGCCACTCTTCTTGGAAAAGCAGATGAAGCTTTGGATTTTGAATACCGTGCTGCCAAAGTAAAAAAAGCAGTAAACGAACAAATGTTTGATAAAAAACGGGGCGTTTATATAGATGGTATCGGGACTGACCATGCCTCTTTGCATGCCAATATGATGCCTTTGGCCTTTGGACTGGTGCCTGAAGAGCATTTAAAAACCGTAGTTGAATTTGTAAAATCACGTGGCATGGCTTGTAGTGTATATGGTTCACAGTTTTTAATGGACGGCTTATACAATGCTGGTGAAGCTGATTATGCTTTGAAATTATTAGCCAGTACCGACCAAAGAAGTTGGTACAACATGATTCGTATAGGTTCTACGATAACCTTGGAAGCTTGGGATTTAGAATTCAAAAATAATTTAGATTGGAATCACGCTTGGGGTGCTGTACCAGCCAATGCTATTCCGCGCGGGTTATGGGGAATTAAACCTAAAACACCAGGTTTTGGAGTAGCCACAATTAAACCACAAATGAGTAATCTAAAAACGAGTAGTATCGAAGTGCCAACGGTTTTAGGAACCATTAAAGGAAACTATACTTATAAAGGGGCAAGACTTCAAACTTATGAAATTGAAATTCCAGGTAATATGGTGGCTGAGTTTTCATTAAATAATCTGAATGGTAAAGATTTGATTCATAATGGTGAAAAAGTACCAACTGCCTTTCAAGTCATCCGATTGACACCAGGAAAACATATTATTGAGTTAAAAATAAATTCTTTTTAAACATAAGTTATTACATACGTATATGAGGAAAATTCTTTTGGTTTTAGGTCTTAGTTTGATCTCGAATCTTTCCTTTGGGCAAATAGATTTTGAAAAAGGATATTACATTGATGAATTAGGAACTAAAGTTGAATGTTTGATTAAAAATATAGATTGGAAAAACAATCCTACCAATTTTAAATATAAGCTTTCAGATGGGGAGGTTGTAAGCGAAAAGGATATCAGTGGTGTCAATGAATTTGGTATTTATGGTTCATCAAAATTTGTTCGTAAAACCGTACTGATAGATAAAGCGAATGAAAATATTAATCATTTATCCGAAGTACGACAAGCAGAGAATGAAGAGAAACAGGTTTTTTTGAAAGTCTTGATTGAGGGTTTAGCGAGTTTATATTATTATGACGACAGTTTTTCAAAAAAATATTTTCTCAGTATTGATAATGAAAATCCGGTGCAGTTGTTGTATAAAAAGTATTTGCTCACAAGCAGTAAAGTGCTAACAAATAATTATTATAAACAACAGCTCCTAAATACGCTAATCTGTGATGATATCAGCAATAAAGAGATTGAAGTTTTAGAATATAATGCTAAAGAATTAATTGCTGTTGTTAGTAAATACAATAAATGTCTAAACGCCAGCTCTGTTAATTATGTTAAAGCTAAAAAGGATTCGGAACTTTTTAATTTATCAATCAAGGCAGGGGTAAGTAGTGCTTCATTTAATTTTACTGAAAGTGGTTTTCCTGTTAGAGATTATGATTTTGGAAAAAAACTAACGTACCGAATGGGGGTTGAGGCAGAGTTAGTATTTCCTTTTAATAAGAATAAATGGGCGGTAGTTTTGGAACCTACCTATCAAAGTTATAATGCTGCAATTAATCAGAATACGTCTAACAGTGTAGAAGTTAATTATAAATCCATTGAGGTTCCAGTAGGACTAAGACATTATTTTTTCTTAAATCAAAACAATAAATTGTTTGTCAATGCAGCTTATGTCATTGATGTTGCATTTTCATCCAAAATTTTATTTAACTCTAGAAATCAATACACTCTTAATACAAGTCCCAACTGGGCATTTGGATTTGGATATAAATTAGCTAATAAGTACAGTTTAGAATTAAAATTTCAAACACCTAGAGAATCATTAAATCAATATAAAAATTTGATTTCAGATTATTCTACAACATCAGTCGTATTGGGGTACACTATTTTCTAATTTCAATACTCTAGATAGTTATTGGTAATAAATTTATAAGTTATGATTCTTTGTAAAAAATATATTCTTGTTTTTTGTTTTATTATAGGGGTATTTGAAGGGATTGCTCAAAGTCAGCAGCGCCCTTTTATTTGGGTGAAACAAGAAGACAAAGCATCCATTTTAAATAAGATGGAAACTCAAGCTTGGGCAAAATCTTTTTACAAAGAGTTTAAACAAAGAGTGGATAAGGATATTATTGCCTATAAAAAATCGCCTGAGGATTTCTTGAATAAAATTCCTTTTGATTGGTCCAAACAAAAAGCGGGTAGTACACCACCCTTAAAGCGTTTTGAGGATTCAGTAGAGGAGAACAATACAGACCGCTCGTTACAAAATAAGTATTTACAAATAGGTGTCGATTGTGGTGTGTTGTATTTTTTAACAGATGATAAAAGCTACGCGCAATGTGCCGTGGATATCCTCAATGCGTTTGTTGAAGGATTAATCCAAATACAACCTTCAACCGAAAAAGGGAATGGGGGTTGGTTGTATCCAACAGACCATTTGAGAGAGGCTAGAATCATTGGCGCACAATTGCCTATTATCTATGATTTTGTAGCAACTTATATCGATAATAATAAAAAAGCCTTTTCTATTGGCTCCAAACAAAACACCAATTTTTCTGTTGAAAATGCGCAGAAAGTATTTTTAACCTATGCCCAGTTAGCCGTAGAACATGGACATGCAGGCTCTAATTGGTCGGTTTTAGAATCGTTTAGCTTGGTTCAAAATGCGTTGGCATTGAACGATGAAAATCTGAGAAAAAAATATTTGGATTTTTATTTAGTAAAAGGAACAGAACAACAGGATGCTTTGCCTGATGTGGCTCATAAATATAAAAACGAAGGTGATGTATATCCCGAGACTTCACAATATTCGAATGGAGTAGCCGAGTTCACTACCCGAATGTTAATCCTTTTAGACCGCTACAATCCAGATTTAAAATTAGGTCAAAAATATTATAAAATTCCATTTTCGTTAGACCGCTGGAATAGCATTCGTTATCCAAATGGAGAAATTATTCGTTTTGGTGATGGGCATCGTCATTTTGAAGCGCCTTATGATGCCTATGATATGGGGTATTTATTAGGGAAAAATGAAGGGATTACCCAACTGGTTCAAAAATTTGGTCCCTTAGTAGCAGAGGGTATTCAATCCAATAATTACGATAGAGCTAAAGTAGGCAAACGTTCTGGTGGTATTTCGCCTTATTTTACACCTTTACAATTATTGTGGTTGGAGGATATAAAAGAAAATTATGATGTCAATCAAACGACTTTGTCAAGAACAGATCAATTTTCACATGCTGGTGTTTTTCTGCAGCGTAATTTAAGCGCAACCAAAAATCCAGAAGATGGTCTAATGTGTTTTGTAGGTGGTGGACAAATGGTTCACGGTCATGCCAATGGTATGGATATGGAGTTATACGGCCTAGGTGAGGTACTAGGTGTAGATAATGGACGTGGTGCGTACCGAACAGATTTACACGAAAATTATTCTCGATTATTTGCGGCTCATAATACAGTGATTGTTAATGGTGCCAGCCAAGGCGAAGGCGATTGGGTCAATCTAGGAATTAATAAAACCGAACTGATGGGTATGGAGCCAAAGCCTCTTCAAAAAGCACTTTCTCCTAACTATTCATTCACAAGAACAAATTTTTTAGACGATAAAGGAAATAAAGCCGAAGCGACTCAAGAACGTACTTTGGCTCTGATAAGAACCTCTCCAACTACAGGGTATTATATGGATGTTTTTCGATCAAAATCAGCTTTACCTAATGAATATCATGATTATCTCTACCACAACATCGGCGACGATTTACTATTCTTGAATAAAGACATGAATCTTAAGGCAGACGAAAATAGGTTTCAGGAAAATGCAAAGGGCGACTATGTTTACAATAAAAAATACAGAAATCCAGGTTGGCATTTTTTCAAAAATGTAATCTCATCTGATGTTTATACTTCGAATGTAAAAGCCACTTTCGAAATCAATAAACTCCAAGATAAGAAAAACCGCAATATGAATGTTTTTATTATTGGAAACAAAGACAGAGAATACACTAAAGTCAAAGGGCCATTAACATTTGAAGCTCCAAAGCCGTACGATAAATTGCCTACACCAACCTTGGTCATTCGACAAAAAGGAGAGGCTTGGACAAATCCATTTGCGGTACTGTATGAGCCTACTTTTAATAAAAATGCTAAAAACGGAATTCAATCTGTTAGTAAATTAGAGAGCAATGGGGTTTTTAAAGGTTTTGCAGTTGTAAGTACTATTGATAAAAAAGAAATCACTCAAATAATCATTAATCAGGAGGCTAACGAAGTTTATGAAAACAAAAAAATGGGTATTTATTTCAAAGGATCTTTTGCAATTATTACGCTAAATCAAGATAAAAAAGTTGAAAACATTTATATAGGGGAAGGTTTTAATTTAAAATATAATAAAATTAATATTCAGTCCAAAGATGTCAAAAGTATCTCAGCTTATTTAGATTTTTCATCCAAAGAATATCAATGGAACGCTTCTGATAATACTAAAATAGAAGTGGTTAATTAAGCTTTGTTTAGTTTTTATACATGAACCGGAATTCTTAAAATCGGTTGGTGTTTTTTTGTTTTTATTCCAGGTTACAACTTCTTCTTACCACATAGTACAGGACAGGGAATGTTTTTCCTTGCCTTAAATTTAGCATTCGCTAAGTATGTATTTCCATTTTGATACAAAAATGGAATTAAAACCTAATAAAATGATAAACAGAGGTAACTGCCTATTTTTTGGTGCTTTCTTATCAATAGTACTACTACTATTTACTAGTTGTTCGAAAGATTCTGAAGAAATTACAAAGCAAGAAGTAGTCAAAGAAGAGCCTAAAGTAGAAGAACCCAAAGGAACGACTTGTACAACAGGTAAATTATATAATGAAAAAGAAGGTATTGTAAGAGTAGATATCGAAAACACAAGCGCTATTGCTAATGGTTGGTCAACAGAAAATACATTAACAGGGTTTGAAGGTACAGGTTATTTAACGTGGTCTGGTAATGATAGTTTTAGTACGCCAGGTTTAGGGTTAATTAAATTCTCTATTAAAATCACTAATCCTGGAACCTATCAATTTGTTTGGAGTTCAAGAATTACTCAAGGAACTCTTAACACAGAACACAATGATTCATGGTTGCGTATAGCTACAGCAGCTGATTTTTACGGGGAAAAAACGGCAGGTGTTAGAGTATATCCAAAGGGTACTGGCAAGACACCTAATCCCGAGGGAACAAGCGCTAATGGTTGGTTCAAAGTGTATATGAATAAGGTAGGGGAATGGTTCTGGAGGTCGTCAACAAATGACAAAGACCCTTATAATATTTTCGCCAAGTTTGATACGGCAGGAACTTATGATATTGAAATTTCTGGTCGTTCCAAAGGACATGCCATTGACCAATTTGTTCTGTTTAGAACAGATAAAAGTTTGACAGCGGCACAAACTGCAGCATTGAGTGAAATCACTTGTAAATAACAAATACCCATCTAATAAAAATAGATTTATAATGAAGAAGATAATAATCTTATCAGTACTAACATTAACGGTGTCTTTACAATCGTATGGACAATCAAAACCAGACATTAAGCGATATAAAAACGCTTCTTTATCAATTGATGAGCGAGTAGAGGCCTTATTGCCCTTACTTTCTTTAGAAGAAAAAGTCGCACAAATGCGTATATTTCACGCTAATATTGGTGTTGATGCGGATAGTAAAGGAAATTTAAAACTCTCGGATAAGGTTGTTGAAAAATTGAAATTAGGGACTGCAGGAATCAAAAATCCAGCTGAACACATGGAAGCTTTGGCTGCAGCCAAATTCAATAACGCCCTTCAAAAATATATTATCGAACACAACCGTTGGGGAATTCCAGCGCTATTTGTGACCGAATCTTACAATGGAGTGGATGCTGAAGGTTGCACTAAATTTGGAAGACCGATGACTTCTGCGGCTTCGTTTAACCCAAGTTTGGTCAATAGCGTTTGGGATGTAGTAGGGAAAGAAGCGCGTTTGCGTGGGATGCACATGTGTCATTCGCCTGAGGCCGATTTGGTTCGTGACCCTCGTTTTGGACGTATGTCGGAAGCTTTTGGAGAAGATACTTATTTAACTACACAAATGGTGACCAATGCCATCAAAGGAGTACAAGGGAATTATGAAGGACTTGGTAAAGGAACGCATATCGGTGCCGTAGCCAAACATTTTGCTGGATACGGACAAGTCTTGGGAGGTACTAATTTTGCTGCGATTGAAATTTCGGAGCGCACCTTGATTGACGAAATTTACCCTCCTTTTGAAGCGGCTGTAAAAGAAGCTAAGACATTGGGGATTATGGCTTCTCACGGTGATTTAAACGGAATTGCAAGTCATGGAAATCCTGAATTATTAACGGGTGTTTTACGTGACCAATGGGGGTTTAACGGCTATGTGGTTTCGGATGCCAATGACATCGGACGTTTGCATTATTTTATGAAAGTGGCTGAAACTCCTGAAGCAGCAGCCCTAATGGGATTAAAAGCAGGTGTAGATATTGATTTGTATGCCGAAGATGCTTATGCGTTACTCCCTAAAATGGTTCAAGAAAATCCTGAAATAGAAAAATTAATAGATAGAGCAGTAAGACGTGTTTTAAGAACCAAATTTATTTTGGGTTTGTTTGATAATCCATATGTTAACATTTCAAAAGTAGAAAAAGGAGTTCGTGCCAAATCTTCTTTAGAATTGGCCAAAGAAGCCGATTTAGAATCGATTATTTTGTTGAAAAACGAAAAGAACGCCTTGCCTTTGGATAAAAAGAAAAAGTTAAAAATTGCACTTTTAGGCCCATTGGTAAAAGCGAATACTAAGGCAATGTTTGAATCGGTTGCGGGTGCAAATGTTTCGTTTGTAGCGGAGAAAGGCTTTAATTTAACTGATGGTAAAAAAGATGTGCCTAAATTATTGCCAAGAAATCCTCAGGCAATCGATAAAATGATTGGGCTAGCTAAAGATTCCGATGTTTCTATTTTATTTTTAGGAGGTGACGAATATACTTCAAAAGAAGCTTTTTTTAATGGAGCTATCGGAGATAGAGCAACCATAGACCCTGTAGGAGCGCAAGATGAATTAGTTGAAAAAATCAAAGCGACAGGAAAACCCGTTATTGTAGTATTAAAACACCGAAGAACCTTATCAATTAATGTGATTTCTGAACAAGCAGATGCTATTTTGGACACTTGGGATTTAAGTGAATTTGGTGACGAATCTACTGCAAAAATCATTTTTGGTGAAGTATCGCCATCGGGTAAATCTCCTGTGACAGTCCCTAGATCCATTGGACAGTTACCATTTCATTATAGTATGAAAGAGATTAATTATAAAAAAGGCTATTTGTTCCTTAAAGATGGACCGCTTTATCCGTTTGGCTATGGGCTAAGTTTTGCTAAATTTGAGTATTCCAATTTAAAATTATCAGCCAATGAAATCACTCCAACTTCTGAAATTGAAGTTAGCGTAACCATCAAAAATACAGGAACTGTAAAAGCAAAAGAAGTGGTTCAAATGTACCTTAAGGACGAAATTGGTTCAGTAACCAGACCCGATAAAGAGTTGAAAGCATTTGATAAAATTGAATTAAACCCTGGTGAATCTAAAGTGGTGAAATTTACAATCACCCCTAAAATGTTAGAGTTTACAGGACTTAAAATGGATAAGATTTTAGAAGCTGGAGATTATACAGTAATGGTAGGAACCTCTTCTAATGAATATTTAAAAACAAACTTTAAACTTAAAAAATAAAAAATGGTAATCAAGTCGATAATCAAATCAGTAACACTGGCTGCAATTGTGAACTTTTCAGTTTGTGATAAGGTAATGGCGCAAAATGTTTTTGACAAATCAAAAGTAGAAGCATCAATGATTAGTGCTTTAGAATGGCAAGA
Organism: Flavobacterium sp. NG2; assembly: GCF_034119845.1. Classification (NCBI taxonomy): domain Bacteria; kingdom Pseudomonadati; phylum Bacteroidota; class Flavobacteriia; order Flavobacteriales; family Flavobacteriaceae; genus Flavobacterium; species Flavobacterium sp. NG2. The sequence goes on from NZ_CP139420.1 coordinate 2,186,757, forward strand.
AGCACATCCTATTATGGCTCTTGCACCTACAGATTGGACTGTTGGGGCTTATTATACAGGTGTTGCAAGAGCACATGCAGCAACCAAAAATCAAATTTTTGAAGCAGCGCTCAAAAACCAAGGATACAATAGTGATTGGCAAACCTACAAACGTGTTTTTCATGCTGATGATGTAGCTATCTCGTACAGCTATTTGTATATAGATATGACTTTTAAAAGAAAAGACTTTGTGAATTTAAAACCAACTGAAGATTTCTTAAAAGCGCATATTGTACAGCCTAATAAATGGTCTGACGGAACGGCAAAAAACAAAGACGAAAATATTTTGTGGTGGTGGTGTGATGCTTTATTTATGGCACCTCCAGTAATTAATTTATATGCAAAACATACTAATAATGAGTCTTATTTAGATTTGATGCATAAAAACTACATGTATGCTTACAACAAATTGTATGACAAAGAAGAGCGTTTGTTTGCTAGAGACGGACGTTTTATTTGGACGGGTTCAGACAAGGATATGAAAGAGCCTAACGGTAAAAAAGTATTTTGGTCTAGAGGAAATGGTTGGGTACTATCAGGCTTGGCTTTGATTTTGACAGATATGCCTGAAAATTATAAAAACCGCCCTTTTTATGTGAATTTGTACAAAGAAATGGCAGCTAGAATACTGGAACTACAAACCAAAAGTGGCTTATGGCATACGAGTTTATTATGTCCTGAAACCTATAATCATGGTGAGGTGAGCGGTAGTGGTTTTTATACCTATGCATTGGCTTGGGGAATTAATAACGGTCTGTTAGACAAAGCGACCTATTTGCCAGCAGTCAAAAAAGCTTGGAAAGCATTAACTAAATGCCAACACAAAAACGGAATGGTTGGATGGGTACAAAACATTGGTGCTTTTCCAGAACCAGCTTCTGAAGGAAGTTGGCAAAACTTTGGAACTGGAGCTTATTTATTAGCGGGTAGCGAAGTGATGAAATTGCAAAAATAATAATCTCAATAAGCGCTACAGATTGGTGAAATCTGTCGAAGTCTGTGTACGGATTTCGGCAGATTTTTTTTTGTATTCATAATAGGGATTAAAATGGAGCTAGATCATTCATTGGGACATTGTCCTGTCTGCTGAAAAATAAACAAGTATGATTCTATTTTGACTCTTAATATAAACACAGAAAACACTAGGGAGAAATCTTTATTTCCACTAACTGGTCTATTGGTTTAAGTCGTAATACTTCTTTACGTTTTACAAGTGTCATAATAGATTGAATATAAGTTTGTATTGATTGTTTTGTTTATAAAGAGCGGCTTTCTTTTTTTTTATAAAATGAGTATAAAAACTAGTCTTTTTATCAGGACACTACAGTACAGATGTTAGAGTTTATTTATAGAAATTGCATTCTGTTTCTAATCTAATAATCTATATATAAGTTAATTATGAAAAAAACTACTATTAAAAGATCTTTTAGTTTTATGATCTTCTTTTTTACATTTTTACTTCAAGCGCAAGTTACTCTCGAAAAAGAAGTAAAAATAACTGACTTAGCCATGTATTTTGATGGTGTTAAAGTAGATCTAAACTATACAGCTAATTCAACCACAGGATATGACTATGTGTATGGTCGTTCACTGACACCGCACGGAGATTGTATTAAAGTGTATGATAAATACGTTTTTATGACTTGGTATCGTGGAGGTAAAAATGACCGACATGTGATGCTTACCCGTTACAATACCGAAACGGGAACGATGAAAACCATCGAATTTCCACACCAGCATACGGGTTATGATGGGAAATGGTGGATAGGGGAAACACACAACACAATTTCAGTAGGGATTTGTCCAAAAAACGGAACGATCCATATGTTGTATGATATGCATAGAAATGCAAATGTACCTTTATTTGTAACCAATGATGATGTTTTAAGGTATTCCTACACAGTTCCAGGTGCAGCAACAGTTCCAGATGCTGAATTTACGATTGAAAAATTTGTACAATCACCCAACAACAATTACAAGCATGCATCCTTCCCGGGTATTAACGACGCAAACACTACAGGTTTGCTAACCTATCCTGATTTTTTTACTAATGATCAAGGGGATTTGTTTATGAAAAACAGATTTGGATATTCTGAAAATGGTAGGTTTTTATTCGCTAAGTACGATGGTACTAGTTGGGTAGGTTATACGGATTTCAATAGAAGTAATGCTTCAAGTTATGACAGTGCATACAACTGGGGACTTTATGGAGATATTAAATTTTTGAATGGGAAAATACGCGTTGGTTTTCAACAAAGGGCAAATTTAAATAATGATAAATACGAATATCAAAATGGTTTTTACTATGCTTATTCAGATGATCCAAGTGGGCTGACACAATGGAAAGACCATGCAGGGGTAGGTTTTTCAAGACCGCTTTCAAATTCTAACCTCATTAAAATTTCTGAACCAGGTGATTTGGTGACAACGACAGAAAAAGATAAAGTGTATATGGTGAGTGGTTTCGACTGGACTGTTACAGATAATAATGATGTTCATTTTATTGGGAGGGTTAAAGATAACAGTACCACAAGTAGTACTGCTGGACAAACCAAACAAGTGCATACATACAAGCCTGCAGGAGCAACGAATTTTATCACAACTACTGATTTTTCTGGAGCTGAAACCTTGTATGCTAACGGTAATTTTATTTACATTGTGGGGTTGAATTCTTCAGGAAGACCTTATGTTGAAAGAGCTCCAGGAGGAACAAATTCTTTTACTAGAATTTATGAAGCAAACTCTGGTAAAACTTTTGAAAAAGGCCAAGTTTATATTTCTAGTGGAAAATTATACTACTATCTATTAGAAAAAAGTGCACAAATAACAGGTGATGCAAGACCAACTTACCTTCAAATTATTGATTTAGGAATTGACAATGGTCCTAAACCATTTGCCGTTGATTTGGTAACACCTACAAACAATCAGTCTTTTGAACAAGGAAAAACGGTAGCCTTATATGCCAATGCAACTACTGATGCGGGAGCTTTAACCCGTGTGGATTTCAAGATAAATGACCAAGTGATAGCATCCGACACTAGTTTGCCTTATTCCTATAATTGGGTTCCTCAAACTCCTGGAGACTATACAATACAAGCAGTTGCCTATAATGATAGTAATGCAAATGTGAGTTCTTCAGTGGTAAATGTTACGGTTACTGCGGTGGATAAAACCAATTTAACGGGAGATATTTACCGATTAAAAAATGTTGCTACGGGACAATTCCTCCAAGCGCAAACAGCCTCATCTTCGGCTGTGCTTATGAATAATGCTAGTACAGGTCAGGATAAAGAATGGGCTTTTGTCAAAACTACAGTGAATAACGCTACGTTTTATAATATTGATAGTGAGGTTACGGGTATTTTGCGTGCTACGGGTAGTGGTTTTACTCCTGCTTATGCAGTAGTGAATACGACCAAAGCCTCTCCAGCCACTGATTCCGATAAGATTTGGACGGTACATTATATCGAAGCGGATAATACCTATAGATTTGAAGCAGGAACTGGCGGCCGATTTTTGTACCATGATGTAAATGGTACTGTGAATAACAGCCTAGTTCCAGATACTGATGCAAGAAGTAAATGGCAGGTAATTTCAACCACATTAGGGGTGGAAGATTTTGCTAAAAGTAATTCGGTTATAAAACTGTATCCAAATCCATCAAAAAATGAATTCACCCTCGAATTTAAAGAGATAGGTAAGGTTACTGTAAATATTTATGATGTGTTAGGTAGGGTCGTGTATTCTAAAATAACCAACGATAATAATCTCGTAGTGCCGAATAATGGAGTCTTTAAATCAGGTATCTATCTTGTAAAAGTGGCTACTAATGATAACAATAACTATTTTACAAAACTTGTAATAGAGTAGTTTTTTGATGAAGCAGAGAAATTTCCTTTTCTGCTTTATTTTATTTGTCATGCTGAGCCTGTTGAAGCCTTATAATATTTGATTTTTCGAGCGGAGTCTCAATTAAAAGTAACTCTTAAATAATCCTTTTTTATGAAAAAAAATACGTTAAAGTCCTTTTTGTTTGCTAGTTTTTTACTCTTGTCATTTAGTTTGACAGCGCAAACAACAGCACCCGATGAAGATACCGGTGCTTACACGACCTGTAACCCAGATGGCGAAAATGCAGTTAGAGAAACAGATATTCCAAACCCTGTAAATACAGGAACTATTGATGATCGTAGTTGTTATGCAAATTACAAAGAAAGTAGTGTTTATGGGAAAACTTGGGGGATGTACAACATCACAGCTGGTTCAAATAAATTTGACACAACTTTACAACCTAGAATTGAGCGCTCATTAAGTAGGTCTCAGCAGACGGGTGTGGGAAGTTATGCAAGATTTACAGGAATCGTGAGGATTCTTGAAGTGGGTGATGCTACGGGCACCAGCAATGATGGGACTTACATAGCACAAGCCAAAGGGAAACATACAGGTGGTGGAGGTTCTGCAGATCCAGCTATTTGTTTGTATTTAGCGATGCCCGTATTTGGTACTGGTGCCGATGCAGGTAAGCAAGTGTCGTTCGATATCTATGCCGAGCGTATCTTGGTTCGTGGTGGAGAAGGAAGTAGTGGTAGGGAAATCGTTTTTCTAAAGAACATACCAAAAAATGTAGAAACTACTTTTGAATTAGAGGTAGGTTTTAGACAAGACCCGAACAATGCCACTAAGAAAATTCATTATTGTGATGTGATAATTGGAGGGGATGTTTTTAATTGGAACATACCCTCACCTGAAAGAGGAACAGAATCGGGTATTCGATATGGTGCGTATCGAGTAAAAGGCGGAAGAGCACAAATTAGATGGGCAAATACGACCTACCAAAAAGCAGAAGTTGTGGATACTAATCCTCCACCTGCAACAGGTGACGTTTACCGATTGAAAAACGTAGCGACTGGGAAATTTTTAACTGATTCAGGAGTAAGTGCTACACCAGTGACGATGAGTGATTCAGGTGTAGAGGATAACAAACAATGGACTTTTGTTGATAGTGGAAGCTTTTATAATTTAGATAGTAAAACCTATGGGGTATTGCGTGCCACGGGAGCTGGTTTTGCTGCGGGAGCTTATGCCGTTGTAAGTACGGGAACCAATCCACCATCAAGTGATGGCGACAAAGTTTGGACGATACATTATGACGAATCTGATGATACGTATCGATTTGAATCAGGTACTAGCGGCAGATTTTTGTATCATGAAGCTAATGGAAACGTAACACATGTTATTGTACCTAATACAGATACTAGAAGTAAATGGAAAGCCATTCCAATATCAACCCCTCTTGGTGTGGAAGATTTTGCTAAAAGCAATTCGTTAATAAAACTCTATCCTAATCCAGCTAAAACTGAATTCAACCTCGAATTTAAAGAGCTAGGGAAAGTAGTTGTAACTATTTATGATATCTTAGGTAAGTTGGTTTATTCTAAGACTACCAATGAAACTAATCTAGTTGTATCAAATAATGGTGCTTTTAAATCAGGTGTCTATCTTGTAAAAGTGAATACGGCTGATAGTAATGCTTATTTTACAAAGCTAGTTATAGAATAGGTTTTTAAATCCAATTTTTAGTAAAGCAGAGAAATTCTTTTTTCTGCTTTATTTTTCATTTTCATTTGACAGGCTGAGCTTGTTGAAGCTCCCGTTTTATCATAACGTCATTTACTCGACTAACTTCCCAATAAAAAATTAACTATTAACCCAGAATTCGCATTAGGCTTTTGTTGATTTTTTTTGTCACGAAAACCTGCTTGCCTGCCAACAGGTGTGTGTTCCAATGTGTAATTCATAAGTAACCAACCCTTATTTTATGAAAAAAACTACCCAACCAGATTCCGTAAAAAAATATGGAATCCTTTTAGTACTATTTCTCATTACGACAACATTTTCAAACCAGCTTTTAGCACAAGTCAAATTTTTAGATAGTACCGTAGTCACTAGAGATGCCTTTTATTTCTGGAAAGCCGATGATCCTCAACCCTATCATTATGGAGCCAGTATTAATCCTCACGGGAACTGTGTGAAGGTTTCTAATGGCTATGTGTTTTATACTTGGTACCGTGGCGGATGGACGGATAGAACCTTGATGGTTTCTCGTAAAAAAATAGGGGAAGGCAATTGGGTTCATGTGGCTTTGCCAGCTAAATTAAGTTTGGTAGGAGGGAAAGGGGATACGCACCTCACTACTAATATTGGTATTTGTCCCATAGACGGTACTGTTCATTTGATGTTTGACCACCACAACGAAGATTTGAATTATATCCGCTCAAAAAAGAATATAGCCTTCGGTCCTGACAGTGAATTTACAGCTGCCAATTTTTTACCCCAACAAGATTATCTAATCTCAGGGAAGGTAGTAGATGGCGTTACCTATCCTGATTTGTTTAATAACGACCAAGGGGAAATGTATTTTGAAAGAAGGCTAGGCTCGGCAGTTGGAGGAAATGTGGTTATGACCTATTACAATGGGGATACTTGGTCACCTGAAACGACCATTATTCAGGGCACGGGAACTCAGGTATCTCAAGGCGAACGAAATTTTGCCTACGGTAGCGCTGTTTTAATAAATGGTAAATTCTATTATACATATTCTGTACGTTGGGCTGAATCTCCTACAACATTAAATGAAGGGGTTTATTTGATGGAGCTTGGCGCTAGAATGGATAACAAAGCAACGAATGTAGCGGGAAAAAGTTACGATTTACCAATTATCGACCACAAGCCTTTTCTGATTGCAGACCCTAGAAGTGTGCCCGCTAATGCTGGTTGGGCAGGTGGACCACAAGTGGCTATTTCTCCTAAAAATGATATTTATTTGTACCAAGTTCCAAAGAGTACGACACATTATAATTACCTGAAAAAAGCAGGTGAAACTGAATTTGCAGAAGAACGAGGCAAAGGAACTTTAGGAAATTTTTACGGCAACCGCATGTATAAATTTATTGAAAGTGGAGAGGATTTGGTCATTAGTAGTTGTTTGGCAGGTACCTACACTTGGCGTGAGGACTTCAGAATGACGGTAGGTTCGCGCTTTAGAAAAAGTATTAAAATAATGGATAACGGAACTATTGTGGCCGTTTATAGTGGTACCGAAAATAGCGAAAAAGTATCTATTTATTGTTATGTGTTCCAAATCGAGAAGTCAGAATATACAACACAAACTATAACTTTTGATGCGATTGGTCAAAAAACAGAGGGCGATGCTGATTTCGCTTTGACTGCAACCGCAAGTTCTAATTTGCCTGTAAAATTTAGTTCATCAAATACAAATATTGCACGAATAGTAGAGGGGAATAAAGTGAAAATTATGGGTGTGGGAACTTGTGAAATTACGGCACAACAAGCGGGTGATGGTACCTTTGATGCTGCGCCCGAAGTCAATCAAACCTTAGTGGTCAATGCCAATACCAATAAAACAAATCAAACAATTGAATTTACTTTAGCCAAATCAGTACATACTTGGGGAGATGCTGATCAAGTCTTATCTGCTACAGCAACTTCAGGCTTGCCAGTGGTGTTTGAAAGTTCCAATCCAGATGTGGCTGCTATCGTTGATGGAAAACTGCAAGTAAAACGTGCTGGAAGCACTACGATAAATGCTTTACAAACGGGTGATACCATCTTTAATGCTGCTCCAATCGTAAGTCAACATTTTGAAGTACCTATTCGTCAGCAAACCATCTCTTTCAGTGCTATTCCTGAGGTGACTTCTGGAGACCCTGTATTTCAATTACAAGCCACAACTAACAATCCAAATGCTAAATTACGCTTTGTACTTCCAAACAACCAAGTGGCCATTGTATGGGACAGTTTTGTGACAGACGTTTTAGGTCCGGGGAGTGCGACCATTACAGTAACCGAAGAAGGTGATGAATATTTTACTCCCGCACAAGCTACAAGAACCATTACCGTTAAGCCTAAAACACATGTTATACCCGCTACCATCGAAGCAGAATATTTTACAACCAAAAGTGGTGTCAATATCACCCGTTGGAGTAATTCTGTTTTCTATTTGAATGATTGGGGTGTGGATGATTTTGCAGAATACACCATTGATGTTCCCGCAGACGGCACCTATGAAATTGAAGTTTTTGCGGCTTCTCCGAGTACTTCAAAAAAGTTAGAGGTAAAAAGTGGTGCTAATACTTTGGCAACGATAAACTTAGCTATAACCTCTAGTCTTACTGTATTCAAAGGAACTAAGGCTACGATTACTCTTCAAAAAGGAGTACAAAAAATTAAGATAGTGGGATTGATAGGAGGTTTTAATTTTGATAAAATGAAAATCAGTCTGGTTCAAGCTCCGACAGTCATAATCGATAAACCTACATTACAAGGCGATTCGTTTCGATTGCAAAATGTGGCGACAGGAAAATATTTGCTGTCGAATAGTTTGGAAACCACGACTAGCAATGGAGGAGAAGCGCAAGAAAACCTTTGGACTTTTGTAAAAACAAACTACAATGGTACAGATTTTTATAATATAGACAGTGAAGTTAGCGGTAGAGGAGTATTGCGTGCAACTGGTTCAGGATATACCGCCGACCCTTATGCGGTTATCAATACGAGTGTCGCAGCTCCTAAGCCAGATGTGGATAAAATTTGGACCATACATTATGATGAAACAGACGATTCCTATCGATTTGAAGTCAGAGACCAAAATCGGTTTTTATACATTACTGAAAATGGAAAAGCCTATAACATGCCAGCTGATATTACCGATACTAGAAGTAAATGGAAAGCAATTGCCAAAAGCAGTTCACTAAGTAATTCTAAAAATGTGTTTAATTCATCATTCCTAAAAGTATATCCTAATCCTGCTGAAAAAAAGTTTGTTGTAGAGTGTAATGATTTAGGAAAAGCAACAATTACAATCTATGATGTTTTAGGGAAGGTTATATATAGTAAAACAACTGCTGAAAATAAGGTAGAAATAGAAGGGGATTTTAAACCTGGTGTTTATCTTATAAAAGTGGTAGATGAAAATCAAAAAATGGATCATGTCAAAATTTTGATAAAATAAAGCATGGTTTCTTTGTAATAAAAAAGCAGAAAGAGTCATTTTTTCTGCTTTTTTTTATGGGATTGGACAGGTTTTTTTGAAAAAAATAATAATAAATCTTACAATAGAAACAAGGATGAAATCCAACTGTCAATTTCGTAAAAATGTTCAGTAAATTGAATTATTTTTTAGATTAAATTCAGTTTTTTAAAAATTTTAGTATTGAATTTTTGTTGTTTTTGGTAAAAATATTGAAATATGTAATTTGAATCTTTTGTGTTGCTTTTTTTCGTTTGCTGGCAGGACAATGCAGGACATAGTTTTTTTTGTAAGCGGGTAAATTTGAATTAGTTATGAGGGAAGGTGAATCTACAAAAAGTAGCTTTTCTCATGAAAATGTTTAACTAATTTAAATTATTATTTATGAAAAGAAAATTACAATTTTTAAGTGTTGTTGCTATGACAGCATTTTTGGGAGCGCAAGTTGTAAATGCGCAAATTGCTTTGCCTGGGTTAATTGAGGCAGAAAATGGTGTTTTTACAAGTACGAATAGTGGTAGTTTAATTGGCACTGCGAACTTTTCCCCTGGTACAAATAATGGAATTTCTGGTTTCAACAATTCAGGATCACCTCTTGTTACAAGAACAGCAACTTATACCGTTACAGTTGCCACAGCGGGTATTTATAATCTATCTATGATTTACGGTTTTGCTACTGGTTCAACCGCAACGAATGCAGGACTAAGAGTATATATCCCAGCAGGAGAAACCACTTCTTTGCCATCTACAGATCAATACAATGTTTTTGGTGGTGCTGGTGTGCTTAGAGTTAATCCTACTACATCCGCCAATTATACAACTGCAGTTCCTGGCACTTTTGTAAAAAATGGATTCTATTTACCTTCAGGAACGTACAAATTATCGTTCGAAAATGTGGGCTCTGGTGGTTATAGTATTGATAAATGGGAAATACTTTCTAGTACGGTTTCTAGACCTTTTCCTAATGTAGGTACTGTGCCAAATATTACAACAACAGGAACAAACGAATTTGAAGCAGAAAATTATGATCAAGGAGGAGAAGGGGTAACGTTTTTCGACACTACCTTAGCTAATACAGGTACAGCAACTGCTGTTGCTTATCGTATAGATAATGTGGATGTAAGCAATGCAGCTGGGGTTGGATCTCCAAGTAATGCCAATGTTGTTAACGCTATTGCTGATACTGAGTGGATGGAATACACAGTAAATATTGTTAATGACGGTAATTACAAACTAGCAACAACTTATGCTTCTGGTTCAGATACAGGCTTAAAGTTAACAGCTGCAATTTATAATAGTACAGGAACAAAAATTTCAGATTTAATTACAACTCCTTTAGAACTTACAACGACAACTTCAGCAACTACTTATGTTGCTATAGAGTCTCCAGTTTTTCCTATTACAACTACTGGATCAAAAATAATTAGAATTTCATTTTCTGATGGAACTGGAAGTGGTGTTAACATAGATAAATTTAAATTAGTTTATAATAGCACACTTGGTGTAAATGATTTCGAATCAAATGTTTCAATTAATGTACATCCAAATCCAAGTGCTTCTGGTGTGTTCCAATTGAGGCAGTCAGTTAAATGGGAAGTATATTCTGCTTTAGGTTCTAAAGTAGCTCAAGGTGAAGGTACTGAAATCAATTTGTCATCTCAGGCAAAAGGGGTGTATTTGGTTAAGACCGCTAAAGGTGCTACTAAAGTAGTATTCCAATAGTCTTTTCTTTCTCAATACTGCTTTAGGAACTGTCTAAAGTCTAAAAATACCAACTTGTTAATAATTCAGGATGCTGTTTTTAGTTTTTAGGCAGTTTTTTATAAAAAAAAAAGATTTAGTAGAATTTAGGACACCATCGAATGGCAATCGTTAGTGTTTCGAAGCTGTAGCGAATCTGTTTTTTAGAATGTAAATGAATAAAATATACAAAATGAAATTACCCAATTTAATAAGTTTGCTGCTTTTGAGTACTTTGAGTATCAATGCACAGGTGGTGTTATCTGCAGATTTTACGAATAACAGCAATAACAAGTGGGAGTTAAAAGACATTTGGAATGTCGCCAACCGGATTTCGCCCACAACAGGTGCAGGAGTAAGAACTGGTTTTGAGGTGAATACCATCCGAATGGTTGGTGGGATTAATAAAAAAGTCAATGGAGAAAATGTCCCTGATTTAGATTTTGATCCCGTAAGTTATGATACCAATACAGGCACCTATGTCTATAACTGGAATGTGCTAAAAAACCGTATCAATGCCATTAAAAGAGATGGGGTTAAGATTTATCAATTTGTTCTTGACCAAGTGCCTTGGGCATTTCAACAGGGCTATACTTTTATACCTACGGGAACAAGAGACAATATCAATTTTAGAGAAGACGAAAGAGTAACTATTTATGGAAATTCGTTACCGCCTAAAGACAAAGTGGCTTACTTTAATTTTATAAAGGCCATGATGACCGAATTAGTAGCAACTTATGGTGCAGATGAAGTATTGTCATGGCGTTTTAGAGTGGGTTCTGAAATCGAAACCCCTGAACATTGGAAAGGAACGGAACAAGATTTTATCGATCATTTTGCCAATACTGTTAGAGCCGTTCGTGAAGTATTGCCAACTGCTACAATAGGATTGCACACTCGTGAACCTGACTTTATTTATAAAAATGGGACGGAACTGAATTATAAAGGCGAGCCAATTAAATCTTTTGCCAATGGAATTTTGGATTATTGTTTCGCCAATAATATTCAATATGACTTTTGGGGAGCTTCGGAATATGTTTTGATTAATAATTCTACCGATAGAAATATCAGTCAAAAATACATAAAACTTTTTGCGCCATTAATCAATAACCCGAAGTGGAATCCTAATGCAAAATTTGATATGATGGAATATGCTATTGTTACTACCATGGATGGAGCTGATGGTTTAGGCTATATAAATTGCGCTACGCCACATACCGAAATTATTAATTTGGCTTATTCCAATGTGTTTTATAGAAATAGTAATAAGGGACTACAAAATTTCTTTAGATGGGGACAAAGGCCTACTTCTATTGAAGTGCCTAGTATTGCGGTGCTGAAAACAATGACGGGTAAAAACAGATATGAAACCACTATCACAGGCTCACCTTCTGTAACAGGAAATCAAATAGATGCTCTTTTTTCTAAGAGTGCTACCGAAAAGGATGTTGTGGATGTGTTGGTGTATAACCTCAATGCAAGTTCGCTTAATTATCAAAATGATGAATCAATAAGAATTTCATTTAATAGCGAATTACCAGTAGGTACAGTCTTAAAATACCGAAATCTAACCTATGGTAAGGATCAAAATGATTTGGAAAATTTCTTAAAAAACGAACCTACTTCAGGTTGGATAAAGTCAGGTTTTGATAGAAGAGGAGACCCTTCACGAACTTTAAATACTGCTGGAGCGGCTGCTTGGGCATCTTATACCAATCCTAATCCGTATGCATTTAATGATTGGAGTTATGTTACTACAACAGCTCGTACCGATGGAGGCTCAGGATCTTTGGTAACGATAAACACCAGCTTGTCTTCGTTTTCATTTAAAAAATATGAATTCCGAATCAAAGAAGTTTCCACCATAGCAATTCCGGGAACTATTGAAGCAGAGTCGTACAATCCAGGAGGGCAAGGTGTAGGATTTTCTGATTCGGATACGGTGGATACTTTAGGGGCTGGAAACGGTATCGACGGCGTTGATGTTGGAATTTATAATGGTTCAAAATACGTTGGGCATACCCAAAATGGAGAATGGTTGAAATATACCGTAAACGTAGTGAACAATGGAAATCATGATTTTCAATTTTTATACAGTGCTGCCAGTGCAGGCTCAGTAGTGAGTATTGATGTGGATGGAGTACCTCTTTTTAGTAATTTTTCATTACCTCAAACCTCGGGGATAAACGATTTTAAGTCAGTTAGTAAGTTAAAAGTAGCATTGACTTCAGGTGTTCATGAATTAAGAATCAACGTCCAGTCGGGTGGGTTTAATTTGGATAAAATAATTGTTGAAACATCAGGTTTGAAGCCTTTTAAAACGATAGTGAATATTCCAGGAACGGTACAAATCGAAGACTATGCCTTAGGTGGTCAAGGGGTAGCTTACAATGATACTACACTTGGTAATGATACGAGTGGTTATAGGACAGAAAATGATGTAGATTTAGTCGCTGGAGGAACAGGTTTTGTTTCAACAGCACTGGCAGGTGGTGAATATATCAGATATCCTATTTATGTGACACAGTCTGGGGTGTATCATATGGAGTTGAATTATAAAACATCTTCTACTACTTCTAAACCCATCGCCGCAGCGATATTAGCAGCTGATTTATCGTCATCAACTCCATTATTTACGGATGCTGGTGGTTCTACAACTTCGGGAGTGATTAAAAAAGTTGATGGTGGTGGTGGTACTATTTACGCTGATTATATTTCGACCAGTTTTAATCTTTATGAGGGGAACTGGGTGATTGAATTACAAATACCATCAGGAGGAGCTGGACCTAATTACGATTATTTTACACTTGTAATGGATAGTCCTTTAGGGGTTAAAGATTTTAGTAAAAAAGATGAAGGTACTAAGGTATTTCCTAATCCAAGTCGTGATGGGATTTTTAATTTAAGCCAATCAAATTCATGGAAAATTTATACTTTAACAGGTAGCGAAATTTTATCTGGCGAAGGTGCTGAGATTAATCTTGCAGCCTTTTCTAAAGGAATCTATTTGTTGAAGATAAAAGGAGAATCGGTTAAAAAGCTGTTGTATCAATAGATATCTTTAAGCCTGTTTCAAAAATGAGAGGATTTTTTACTAACTGTGAATACTGATACTGGTGTTTTTAGTGTTTGCAGTTAGTAAATCATTACTGAAATAAAAGTAAAGAATTATGATCGTAAAAAGCGCTTTTAAGGAATTATCAATAGTTGCGATGTTGCGGTTAAATTTCTTAATTGTTTTATTAAGAATGTTTTTTTTAAGATTAGTGGTGATTCTATTATTTTTTTATACAACAGGATATAGCCAAAACAACTTTTTTTCTAAAACAAAATTAGAGCACAAAATTCATCTAGGGGAAAATGATTCCCTATCAAATCGTTATCAATTTGATTATTCAAAACTAAGTGCTGCCTTAAAGCAAACCTTTAAAACCTCAAAAGGTACAAAAAACAAAGTAATAGTAGGTTTTCCTGATAAAAGAGGTGCTATTATTGATTTTCTGATTTCGGAACGTGCTGTTTTGGATGAAGAACAACAACAAAAATATCCCGAAATACGGTCGTATTTTGGTTACAATATTGAAAATCCATCGATTAAAATAAGTTTTAGTCTTTCTCCCTACAATGGGCTTAGCGGAATTATGATTACTAAAGATGAGTTTGTAATTTACGAACCCTTTGATAATGTTGAAGCTTTTAAGGTATTAGAAAAAAAGAATATTGAAAGTAGGACGGTTGCTAATTGCTTAGCTCCTAAAAATTTAAGTAAGCTAAAAAATATTGAGTATCTTAAAAAACAGGCAGCGACTACTGTCAAAAAAAAATATAAAATTGCAATAGCTACGACTAACGAGTATTCTGGTTTTCACGGAAATACTCTTGCCAGTGTGAATGCTGCAATTGTGGCTACTTTGACAAACGTGAACGCCGTGTTTGAAAATGATTTGAATATTAGTTTTCAATTAGCCCCTAATAATGACAGCCTTTTATTTTTGGATACAGATAGTGATTCTTTTATAGATACCACTGATTATGGGGAGTCATTGCAAAAACTTCTTGACACTAAGATAGGTGAAGCTAATTATTCCATCGGACATTTGTTTCGAAAAGGAGGTATTGCGGGCAACTCAAACTGTATTGGTTGTGTTTGTCAGTCAGGCTTGAAAGGGAGGGCGTATTCTTCAAGTAATCATCCCTCGGGATATTTTTTTGACTACAATCTAGTAGCTCATGAAATTGGCCACCAATTTGGTGCTAATCACACTTGGTCTGCTAATGGAAATGAAGGAACTGGAGTTCAAGTGGAACCCGGTTCAGGTTCTACAATTATGGGATATGCGGGTATTTCTAATTCGGCAAATGTTGGGTTGAATAACGAACCTTATTTTCATGGGATTTCGATTACTCAAATTGAAGACTATTCGAGCCAAATATCATGTGGTGATTTCATAAGCACCACAAATACGAAACCAAATATTAAAGACTTTTCTACAATTATTTTGCCCATATCAACTCCTTTTAAATTAGAAGGGCAAGCATGGGATAATGACGGAGATGTGTTGACCTACTGTTGGGAGCAAATTGACAATAGTTTTGGAAGGTATGTTTTTCCTGACTCTCAGGTGACCAACTCCAATGCCGTTTTATGCAGGTCTTATTTGCCTTCGCAAAATAATACAAGATATATTCCAAATCTTGATGAGTTACGGTATGGTCTTAATGAAACAAAATGGGAAAAAGTTCCTAATGTGGCAAGAAAAGCTACTTTCAGACTGACTGTAAGGGATAATAATACACAGGGCGGGCTTACAAACTACAAAGATGTTGAAGTGGTATTTGATGGTAATTATGGGCCTTTTGAATTTAATTCATTTAATACTAAGTCCATTTTTTTAATACCTAATTCCTATCAAACGATTAGTTGGAACGTAAATAAGACAAACCAGCTTCAAGGGGGGAAATATCTAAAATTAGTACTCTCTACTGATGGAGGAGTAAAATATGATTATGTTATTGCGGATAATATACCTAATAATGGTGTCTTTCAATTTAAGGTACCTAACATCGTAGCAACTGAATGCCGTTTTTTGCTGGAAGCGAATGGAGGTCATTTTTTTGCAATCAATAAAGAAAATTTCTCCATTGGTCAAGAAGTGGTGAATGTCTGTAAAAAATACGAATCCAGTTTAAACTTAGCATTGCCAATAAGTCATGATTTACCTGATGCTAAACAAATAAACAGTATTGTTGTTGAGGATTCGGAAATGGTAAATAATGTTAATGTTGCTATTAATTTATCCCATGAGCAAATTAAGAATTTAGAAATTTTTATTGAAAGCCCACGGGGGACAAAAGTAGAATTAAAGAGCTATGGAAGTTGTGGAACTGAAAAGGGTATAGTAGGAGTATTTGATGATGAAGCGGTGCATTTTGATTGTTTAAAGAGTTTGAATAACTTCAAATTCCGTCCGCAAAAAGATGCTTTATCACTGTTTAAGGGAGAAAATAGCAAAGGAAAATGGAATATAATTATTAAAGATAATTTGCCTTCATTTGGCGGTGTGTTGAATTCATGGTCCATAGAATTTTGTAAAAAAACGGCTAAAGAAGTTACGCAAAGGGAAAATGCCTTTGATGCTAGTGCTGTTTTTCCAAACCCTAATGATGGCAGTTTTATTGTAAGCTCCCCTGTTTTACACTCAATAAAAAAAATTACCATGGAGTTATTGGATTCAAGGGGTAGATTAGTTTATAAAAAAGAAATCGAAGAAACAAATTATTTAAATGAATCCATCACTTTAAACAGCCTACAATCAGGAATCTATATTTTGGAACTTACGGATGGAGAAAAAAAAATATCCCGAAAAATTCTTGTGAAATAAAATAATTAATTTGTTTAAGATGTTTTTAACTATTGCATCATATTTGGGTGTATTAGTTTGTGTGATATTTATTTTTTTTGTTATTTTTTTGAAGTTTGTTTATCGATATAACTAAATAAATATGATATTTTAATTAAAACCCTATAGTTCAGGATAGTTAAATTTTATT
The DNA here is from genome assembly GCF_034119845.1 of Flavobacterium sp. NG2. Lineage (NCBI taxonomy): Bacteria > Pseudomonadati > Bacteroidota > Flavobacteriia > Flavobacteriales > Flavobacteriaceae > Flavobacterium > Flavobacterium sp. NG2. The sequence goes on from NZ_CP139420.1 coordinate 2,203,636, forward strand.
ACTAAATTAAATTTACTTCATTAATTAACCAAATTTAATAATAAATGAAAACAAAATTTAACCGATTAGTCCTTAGTGGTTTTGGAGGGTTACTCCAAATTGGACTCTTAATGTCTTGTACGAACGATGCTCAAGAATCAAAAAATGTAGCTGCGAGTGACGAAGACATTACAGTGCCAATTAGTAATAATTTAACAGCAGCAGACTGTAGTCAGCAATTGTATAGTTGGACAGGTGGGGGGACCGATCATAATGTCGGTGTAAGTCCAACGATTGATGATAGAAGCTGTGCATACGATTATACCCAGAGTACTTATGGTTCTAGTTATAACTGGGGGGTATACCGGATTGCTGCGCCTGATGTCAATGGTACACTTCAAACCAGAATTGAACGTGAATCCAAAAAAGTAAATAAATTAAATACGGGTAACAAAGTTCGATTTTCTGGCTGGTGTCGTATTTTAAGTGTGGGTACTGTAGAGAGCCATGGAACCAAACTTCCTACTGATCTTTCAGATAGAAACGGAACTTATATTTTTCAAGTAAAAGGGAAAGACGATCTTAGTCCAGCTGATAAATCTCCAGCGGTTTGTTTGTTTATTGCTAAAGCTGTAAGGCGCCCAACGGGTTCAATAATCAAAGTTAATGGACAAATTGAAAAATTTGATATATATAGAGAACAAATTGGAACTCGTAATGGTTATGGCGATGCTCAAAGAAGTTTAGTGAAAATAACAACTGTAGGTTATAACCAGGATTTTTATGTTGATGTAACAACTGGTTTTACTGTTAGTGGGACTACAGTAACCAATTATGTTAATGGAACAATCAATGGAGTAAATGTAAATTGGAACGCCCCTAATAATGTTAATCCTAAAGAAACGTTCTTCCGTATGGGGGCTTACCGTTGTTGGGAAGGTGCTGCAACTATTTTATGGAGAGAAGGAACTAAGATTGATGGTTTTGTAAATAACTAAATTATTTTATCTGCTAGTAGATAATGTAGTAAGAGTATATATGTAAACTGCACAGAAAGTAATTTCCGTGCAGTTTTTTTATTTTTAAGTTTCTATCTTTTACGATTACTACCAAGAAAAAGCAGCTTGTTTTTATGTTGTCTTATTTTTGAAAATTTCTAAACTGCCCAGGAGTCAATCCTGTTTTTTGTTTAAAAAGACGGTTAAAATAAAAATCCGATTCAAAGCCCAATTCATAAGCAATTTCTTTTTGGTTTTTATTGGAGTTTAAAAGCAGTTCTTTGGACTTTTCGATTTTAAGTAACAAATAATATTGCAATGGCGATACGCCTGTTTGGGTTTTAAAATCAATTCTAAATTTGGAATAGCTAACGCCAAGTTCCGTTGCCATTTTTTCTAAATCAATAGATTGCTTAATGTTCTTGTACATCAAACTTTTGGCTTTTGAAATCATAGAGTTGAGGTCTTCAATGTTGTTACCTCCCTGTTTGATGTTGTAAAGCTCGGCCATTAGTTGGACGCAAATTCCAGAGGCTAGTCTTTGAAAACCAAAGGGTTCTTCGTCAAATAATTTGAAAAGCGTATTGAAATGATTTAAAACCGACTCAGTATTGCATTTTGAAAGAAGTGGTTCTTCAGCCGTGAAAAAGCCGTTGGCCAAAAATTGATTGGCGATTTCGCCCGAAAAACCTACCCAACGTTCTGTCCAGCCTGTCTTTTTTGAAGGTTTGTACCGGTGCCAAACTCTGGGAAATAATAAAAATACATCCCCATCCGAAATTCTTTTTTTACCTGTTTGCTCACTTTCAAATACCCCTTCTCCTTTGGTGATTAAAACCAAATGGAATTCGTCTAAAACGCGCCCTTTACTCCATTCGAATACATAATCGTCAGGATGGTCTTTTGAGGGATAGTCTTGATTGGGGCTAATTACAGTTCTGCCAAGGTTGTTGATAAAGAAACCCCATTTTTTATCTTGGTCAAAAACCATCAGGTATTTGCGGTATTTGTTTTTCATATCATTTTGTGCAATTAAAATATCAAATTGTCAATTTCAATTCCTGCATAAATTAGCGAATTTTACATTCCTGTTTGTTTGAAATAGTATAACAAATGTATTTAAATATAAGTTGTTAAGCTGTAAATATAAATTTATTTGTTCAAAAGGGTACTCTTTATTCTGAATATGCTTTTTTATTAAAAACCAAATCAAAAAATACAATTTTAAGTTTTGTAAAATGAAAAACCAATTTAAAAATCTTGTAATAAATAATGCTTTCCAATTGTTTCTGGCGGTATTATTAGTGTCTAGTAGTTGTTGTTTTGCCAATTCTACAGTGAAAGTCGTGGACTTGCGATGCGAGTATCGAACGAATCCTTTAGGGATTGATAATACCTTGCCTAGGTTGAGTTGGAAACTTCTAGAATCCCAACAGCTGAGAGGTCAAAAACAAACAGCCTATCAAATTGTTGTTTCGACTAGTATTCAAAACCTACATAAAAATATCGGCGATTTATGGGATTCTGGAAAAGTAGAAAGCAATCAATCCGTTAATACCATTTATAACGGAAAGCGATTAATTTCTGGTCAAGAATGTTTCTGGAAAGTCCGTATATGGGATGTGTCAGGTGTGCAGTCGAACTGGAGTGAAGATGCCAAATTCACGATGGGTTTGTTGAACAAAGAGGACTGGAAAGGCGAGTGGATTTTTAAGAAAGACCAAAAGAAAACCGACCACAATTGGTACCGCAAAAACATTAATTTATCAGAACAACCCAGTTCGGCCTATGTTTATTTGGGGTCTTTTGGTTACCATGAATTGTATGTAAACGGTCAAAAAGTGACCGATAATGTAATGAATCCTGTTTCGTCTTATATGAAAAAGCGAATTCCGTATTTGACGTATGATATTAGGAAGCATTTGAAAAAAGGGAAAAATGTCATTGCGGTTTGGCATGCCGCTGGTTGGGCTAGATGGGACCGCATTACCGAGTACAGAAATCCGCCTTTTGCATTCAAAGCTCAAGTAGAAATCCAACTGGGAACTACTCAATTAGCCCTTGGTACTGATGAAACATGGAAATGTAAAGTAAGTAACAGTCAGTATTATGGGGATTGGGATATTTTGCGTTTTGGTGGCGAAACCATTGATGACAGAAAAAAAGAAGATAACTGGAATGCGGCAGATTATGATGATAGTAATTGGTCTCAGGCGGGTATTTACAATGCCGAGGAACTAAATAAAAACATCCCCGAAAGGAATGAAAATGTTACGGTAAATGAGGATAAGGTTATTGGTCTAGAGCGATTCAAAAACAGAAGGTTTACTGAAATTACAGCCGAGTTAAGTGCTCAAATGGTGGAACCTCAAGTCAAGTTTGAAGAGGTTAACCCCATTGCAATTCAAAAAAATGCCGACGGTACCTATCGCATTGATATGGGACGCAATTATACTGGTTTTTTTGAAATGAAATTGTACAAAGGGGCTGTTGGCGATTCGATTTTGTTTGAGATTAGCGACCAAACCGAAAAAGTGATGAACTGGGAGCAAAAAAGCAAATACATTTACGGAAAATCGGGTGAAGGAAAATTTACCAACCGATTCAATGTCGCCGGTGGACGCTGGATTACCGTTTATGGTCTGAAATACGAACCCAAATTAGCCGATATTAAAGGTTTTGTGATTACCAATGACCGTAAACGCATTAGTTCATTTGAAAGTTCGAGTAAATTATTAAACCAGATTTACAAAACAAATTTGGATACCTACCTAGCCAATACCCTTGACGGAATATTAATGGATTGCCCACACCGCGAGCGAAGAGGTTGGGGTGAAGTGACCGTAGCAGCCATGTACGGTGATGCGCTACCTAATTTTGAAAGTGGTGCTTACATGGATCAGTATTTACAATACACGCGCGATTCACAATTTCCCGATGGTCAAATTCGTGGTGTTATTAATGAAAACGATCGTCCTTTTTTAATGTGGAAAGCCAATAGCCCTTTAACAGTTTGGGAAACCTACAGAATGTTGGGGGACAAAAAAGTATTAGAAGATAACTACGAGTCGATGAAAAAATGGATGACTTGGATGTATCAAAATTCTAATTATGAGTCGGGAGGTGCATTGATTACAGGGCCACAAGGAGCTAGAGATTTCCCTGGTTTAGGCGATTGGTGTACTCCAAAAGGAAATTTCTGGACCAGTAGCAACTCGCCCGAAGCGATTCATTTTAACAACTGTGTTTATGCCTTTATGCTAGATAATGCCGAGAAAATGGCTTTAGAATTAAACAAAACCGAAGAAGCAAAAATCTTTGCCAATCGTTTAAAAGTACAACGAGAAGCTACGCATAAAATGACGTATAATGCTGAAACAGGCCAATATGGCAATGGGCAACAAGTCAATCAAGCCTTTGCTTTGATTGCAGGCGTAACCCCCGAAGCCGAAAAGAAAAAAGTAACGGATGTTTTAGTAGATAATGTGTTGTACAAATTTCCGTATTACGACACGGGGAGTTCAGGACAAGGTATGTACACCCGTTATTTTACCGAGTATGGAGAGCGCATGGATTTGATTTATGAGTTGCTACAGGACAAGCATCATCCTAGTTATGGCTATTTTATAGCACAGGGCGAAACCGTTTGGCCAGAACGTTGGTCTTCGGTTGGTGTTAGTAAAATCCATACTTGTTATACAGGAATTGGCGGTTATTTTATCAAAGGTTTTGGTGGTATTCGTCCTAATCCTAAAAGTTTAGGCATGCAAAATATGATCATAAAACCAGCAGTTGTGGGTGATTTAACTTTTGCCAATACAGCATACGAATCCATGTATGGAAAAGTAATTGTCAATTGGACAAAGAAAAATAACACTGCCAATTTCCATATCGAAGTTCCTGTCAATTCTACCGCTCAGGTGTATGTACCAGCTGTTTCTAAAAATGGGGTGAAAGAAGGAAAAGTACTCGCAGAAAATGCCAAAGGAATTAGCTTTCTAGGTACCGAAAAAAATGATGCTGTTGGGAATTATGTCATCTATAATGTGTCATCTGGAATCTATGATTTTCAGGTGAGCGAATTGCCAAAAACCGTTTATCCAGAACCTATAGGGACTAATAAAAACCTGGCTTTACTAGGCAGAATGAACGCTTCATCGATGTTTATTGAAACAGAAAAGTTGCCTGGTTTCGAAGCTTTCAAAGCCAATGATGAAAACAACGAAACCAGCTGGCAGGCTAAAGACGCCAATAACCAGTATTTAGAAGTCGAATGGGTAAAACCACAAACCTTTAGCAAAGTAATCATCAATGAGTTAGGAACTACTATTGAAGGCTACAAAATTCAGTTTTGGAACGGAAAAGAATGGAAAGTTTTAGCAACAGGAAAAAGCTGTGGGCAAAACAAAGAACACAATTTTAAAACGGTAACTGCTACTAAGTGCAGAATTACAATTGATAAGGGACAAAAAGCGGTTTCAATAGCCGAGTTTAAAATTTATATGTAAAAAACACAAAGGTAAATGACCTAATTAATGAATCAGATCTAAATTATTATCTGCGAAAATCTGCCTAATCTGCGTGCTGATTTTTTGCACGCAGATTCGGCAGATTTATGCAGATTTTTTTCAAAATCTTTTGATAAACACATTTTAAAAAGAGTTAGATAGAATTTAAAGAAAGTGAAGACTTAATTTTGAACGTTTACTATTTCTCGGGTTACAGATCCACACAGATTAAAAAATATATAAAGTTGGTTTACACGAATTTGTATATTATTATCTGCGAAAATCTGTGTAAATCTGCGTGCTGATTTTTTGCACGCGGATTTACACAGATTTACACAGATTTTTTTCAAAATATTTTAATAAACATAGCTAAAGAAGAATTAGTTAGGGTTAGTACGGATTTTACTAATTAGATAAATAAAATCCTTAAAATCTTTTTAATCTGTGGCTTAAAAATAAATTTTGTTTCCTTGATAGCAGGTGAATGATTGCGTATTTAATAAAAATAATAAAATGATAAAAGTAGGATTGTTTGGTATCGGTTTGGATACCTATTGGCCACAGTTTGAGGGTTTGTTAGAACGTTTGGAAGGCTACCAAAACCAAATTGCCAATAAAATGGAAACCTTCGGAGCCGAGGTTGTGAATGTAGGATTAATCGATTCGCCAGAAAGAGCAAGAACAGCAGCTGAATTTTTGAAAAAAGAAGACGTGGGTATTGTATTTTTATATGTTTCGACTTATGCTTTGTCATCGACTGTTTTACCAGTGGTTCAAAAATTAAAATGCCCAATAGTGATTTTGAATATCCAACCAGTAGCTGCTATTGATTACGAAAAGTTCAATAAAATGGGCGATCGTGGTCTAATGACTGGCGAATGGCTAGCGCATTGCCAGGCCTGTTCTGTTCCAGAAATTGCCAATGTTTTTAACCGTTCCGGTTTGGACTATGAGTTTGTAACAGGATATTTAGGTGAACAATCGGTTTGGGATGAAATTCAAGATTGGCTTGAAGCTGCCAACGTAGCCGATGTGATGCACAATAACCGTCTCGGTGTTTTAGGGCATTATTACTGCGGGATGCTTGATGTTTATTCTGATTTAACCAAACAAGCCGCCGCTTTTGGTACACACATAGAGATTGTCGAAATGTGCGAACTCAAAAAACACAGAGACGAAGCAACAGAATTAGAAGTTCAAAATAAATTAGCCGAGTTCCAAAAAACATTTACAGTTGTTGCCGAATGCGAAGAAGCAGAATTAATTCGTGCCGCCAAAACCTCGGTTGCCTTAGACAAATTGGTACAAAATCACAATTTAGGTTCTTTGGCTTATTATTACGAAGGAGAATCGGGGAATGAATATGAAAATATTGTAACCTCAGTAATCGCTGGAAATACTTTGCTAACTGGGAAAAATATTCCAGTTGCAGGAGAATACGAAATTAAAAATGCCCAAGCCATGAAAATCATGGATGCCTTTGGTGTGGGTGGCTCTTTTTCGGAGTTTTATGCGATGGATTTTAACGATGATATTGTGATGCTTGGTCATGATGGTCCCGCTCATTTTGCCATTGCCGAAGGGAACGTACAACTAGTGCCACTTCCTGTTTACCACGGAAAACCTGGTAAAGGTCTTTCGATACAAATGACCGTAAAACACGGCCCCGTAACCTTACTCTCTGTGGTAGAAGGTAAAGATGAAGTCTTTTTATTAGTGGCAGAAGGTGAATCAGTTGCAGGTCCTGTGCTTCAAATAGGAAATACCAACAGCCGTTATCGTTTTTCAATTGGCGCACGTGCTTTTATGAACGAATGGTCTAAACAAGGGCCTTCGCATCATTGTGCCATTGGAGTTGGACATATTGCTAATAAAATTGACAAACTCGGTAATTTATTGAAATTAAAAGTGGTGCGAATTTGTTAATGTTTGTTTAGGGATGGATTTTTTTGGTTAATAACCAAGACAGTACAGGATAAAAATTATATAGCTAAGATTTAAGTTTATCAACAATAAAAATAAAGTTGTAAATGAATATTTGAAGCCTCATTCTTAATGTTGTTTCAAAATCATACAAAACTATTAATGCAATAGTTTCTACTTTTTACACACTTTTTTAAAATAAAAATCATGAAAATTTCCTCTATTGTATGCTTTGTATTAAGTATTCAGCTGTTTTTTGTAGGTTGTAAACCTCAAAAAACTGCTGTTGTTTCAGGAAAAAACATCCCTGAAACAAGTCTTGAAAAATTAAAAAAAGGGTTTTCATCACCAGAAATGCAATACCATCCCGAAACTTGGTTTCATTTTAACGGAAATAACATTAGCAAAGAAGGGATTACACTCGACTTAGTAGCAATAAAATATGCCGGTATTCAAGGAGTACATTTATTTAATAAAAACGGACAGGTATTTCCAGGGGTTAAACAAATCAAAGTATTATCACCAGAATGGGAAGATATGGTGCGTCATACGGCCGATGAATGCAAGCGTTTAGGCTTAAAATTTACGATGCAAAATTGCCCCGGCTGGTCCATGACAGGCGGTCCTTGGGTACCTGCCCAAGAGGCGCAAAGAGAAATTGTAGAAACGGTTTACCGATTAAAAGGTGGAGCGAAATTTAATGAAGTTTTATCAATTGATTCTTTGTATAAAACTCCAGATTATGATTATAAAGAGGTGCAGGTTCTGGCATTTCCAACTCCAGAAGGCGACGATACAGCCATACTCAATCCTTCAAAAGTAGAGACTAATAATACCATTGTACCTTGGGAAGATATTTTTAACCCTAATTCTAAAATCATTGTCACAGCCAAAACCACCATGCTTGACAAAGAATTGCCACAATACAGAGCCGAAGGGATTGCCAAAGTAGCTACAAAAAACAGTTGGGTAAAAACGATATTTAATAATCCCGTTACCTTTCGTTCTATAGAATTGCCTCCATTGCGGCATATTATAACGGATTCACAATACCCAAAAGTAGATGTTACCCTCAAAGTAGAAGCAGTTTTAGAAAATACTCTAACTCAGATTGCAGCGATTAAAATACCTGATGGTCACTGGAATGACAGACAAAAATATTTAACATTGGCTGTTCCTGAAACTACAGCAAAAGAATTTGTTTTCACTTTTGAAGGGACTCATGTTATTCAACCAGAATTTATTCATTTAACTTCAAAACCAAGGCTTCATAATCACGAAGCCAAAGCAGCCAAAACACTGCGTGGTATTAAAGAGGAAATGACCTATCATTATGCCGAAAACACCATTATTCCTGCGGATAAAATTTTGAATATTACTGATAAAATGTCCTCAGATGGTAAACTAACTTGGGATGTTCCAAACGGAAATTGGACAGTAGTACGTTTTGGTCATATCAATATGAGACTTACTAACAAACCTGCCATGCCAGAATCGACGGGTTGGGAATCGAGTAAATTAGATAAAATAGCCATTGAAAATCATTTGCGCAAGGGGATGATTGGCAAGATGATTCAGCCTGGTGGTCCCATTGGTGACGGAAAACTAAAAGGTTTATTGATTGATAGTTGGGAAAGTCACGTGCCTACTTGGACGATAAACTCTGAAAATATGTTTCAAGAGTTTGAAAAGCGTCGTGGGTATAGCATGAAAAAATATTTACCAACCACCATGGGATATATCGTTGAAAGCCCTGAGGTAACCACCAAGTTTTTACGGGATATACGCCAAACCATGGATGATGTGTATGTAGATAATTTTTTCAGCCATTTTGCAAAAATCGCCCATGAAATGGGAACAGAAGTATATACCGAAGGAGCAGGTGGTGAAGTCTTACCTATTGACCCTATGCGTTATTATGGTGTCAGTGATATACCCATGACGGAGTTTTGGTATCCTACTGCACCTTCGAAGCAAAATGAAAACGATAAACTAGTATTTTCTGCCACCTCTGCCATGCATTTGTATAACAAACCAAAATTAGCCGCAGAAGCCTGTACACAATTAAACGTAAAATGGAACGAACACCCTTTTGATGTCAAATACTTGATAGATTATAATTTTACAAAAGGGATTAACCATTTGGTTTTCCATACATTTTCACATACCCCACAAACCAATGTTACTCCTGGTTCAAGTTTTGGAGGAAATATCGGTTTTCCTTTGGTTAGAAAACAAACTTGGTGGAAGCACATGCCAGATTGGATTACTTATTTGGCACGTGACCAATATATGCTACAACAAGGCGAATATGTAGCCGATGTACTTTGGTATTATGGCGATGATTTTGTACGTCCGCCTTCTGATTTGGATTATTTTCCGAAAGGCTATCGTTTTGATTATTTGAATGAAGAAATTTTACAAACTAAATTATCGGTAAAAGACGGAAAAATCAATGTAAAAGAGGCAGGTGATTACCGAGTTATTTTACTTAGAGATTCTGATGAAATGTTGCTTTCAACGCTTCAAAAGTTAAAAGAATTAGTGCTTCAAGGAGCAGTGATTGTTGGGAATAAACCAATGGGGTCTCCCAGTTTGATGGATGATGAAAACGATTTGAAAACACTCAAATCCATTTCAGATGAATTATGGGGAACTGAAAATAGAGGGGTTAAAAAAGGGGGCTTGGGTAAGGTGTATTGGGGACAAACCCTTGATGAGGTTTTAAAAGCCGAAACCATTGCGCCTGATGTTGTAGTGCCTGAAGGTTTACCAATTCATTGGATTCACCGCCAAACCGCCGATGCGGATATTTATTTTGTGAGTACAACAAGCGATAAACCAGTTGATGTTTCGTTAAGTTTTAGAGTGACTAATACCCATCCTCAATTCTGGGATGCCTTTACAGGGGAACAACAAGATGCCTTGGTTTGGTCTAAGGATAAGGAAAGAATTAATGTGGCCTTATCTTTTAGTCCAAGTGGTAGTGCTATAGTGGTTTTTCCAAAAGGCGAAAAGAAATCGAGTTGTTCCAAAATTGTTTTTGAAAACCAAACGATTTTGAGTTCAGAAAAAGGATGGTATAGAATTCATAATAACAATAATTTAATAACTGTTTCAAAAACAGGAAATGACATACTAGCTTCAAAATCGGGTACTTATCAATTTTATGAAGGAGAAATAGTCAATTCAATTCAATTAAAGGTTGAAGAAACGACTCTTCAAAATAATTGGAAAGCTGCTTTTGAAAAAGGTTGGGGTACTCCCGAATCCATTCAAATACCAAAATTAGAATCATTATCAAACCACGAGAATAATGCAGTAAAACATTATTCAGGAACGATAACCTATACCAAAGATTTCAAGCTCGAAAGTATTGGTGAAAATTGTAGCATTGATTTAGGTGAAGTAGCCAACATTGCCGAACTATGGTGCAATGGACAAAAAGTAGGCACACGCTGGGCGCCACCTTTTACTTTTGATGTGAGTAAATTTATTAAAAAAGGAAACAATACACTAGAAGTCAAAGTGACTAATACCTGGAGAAATCAGTTGATTTTTGATAACACACGTTCAAAAGAAACTAAAAAAACTTGGACTACCAATCCTCCTAAAAAGGATGATACAAAATTGGATTCATCCGGTTTAATCGGGCCTGTTACACTAAAGACCTATTTCAATAAATGATTTTTTTTGAATAACAAACAGTCTTTTAAATTTTTTTAAAACATAAAAAGTAAAAAAAATACAAAATAGCGATAAAGCTGTTACTCTATATTAGATGAAAGCACAAATGATAACAGTAAGAAAAAAAATCAGCACTTCATTAATTTTGGTTTTAATGGTAACTATTGGCTATTCCAAAACCCCCAACTGGGGTAACGCACAATGGATGTGGCAAGAAGAGGCAGGACCAGCCAATACCTGGGTTGCTTTTCGTAAAACTTTTGATCTTAAAAATGTTCCTACTGAAGCTTTGGCACATTTAGCTGTAGATACCAAATATTGGCTGTGGGTAAATGGTAAAGCAGTTTTGTTTGAAGGTGGTTTGGCTCGTGGAGCGGCACCCAACACCAATTATTATGATGAGGTAGATTTAAAACCCTATTTAAAACAAGGTAAAAACACCATCGCTATTTTGGTTTGGTACTGGGGAAGAACACGAAAAGTTCATGACGATAGTGGCAAAGGCGGTCTCTTATTTCATGCCAATTTAGGAAATCAGATTATAGAATCAAATACAGACTGGAAGCTAAAATTGCATCCAGCTTACGACCCCAATAGCGGTGGCGGTGGCGATTCTGCCAATCGTGTAAATGCTTACAATGTAAAATTTGATGCACGTTTGGCTATGGGGGATTGGTCTGATAAGTCTTGGTACTCTCAAAATTATGATGATAGTAATTGGAGCAGTCCAAGCCTTAAAGGATTGGCAAACAGTTTACCGTGGGGGAATTTAGTAAAAAGAGCTATTCCGCAATGGAACGACAGAGGCTTAACTGATTATGAATCACTTAAAATTAGCTCCAAAACGGATAAGGTTAATATTAAATTACCTTATAAAAACAATACAGATACTACAGTAATCATCCATGCTAAACTTCCTTTCAACAAACAAATCACACCTTATCTTAAAGTGAATAGCACTGCGGGTAAAACCATTATTGCAAATACCGACAATCCATTTAATATGTTAAGTGGAACTTATATTACGAAAGATGGGGAGCAGGCCTTTGAAAGTTATTCTTGGATAAATGGTCATGTTGTAACCTACAGCATTCCGCCAGGTGTTGAGGTATTAGACTTAAAATACCGATGGACAGGTGTTGGAGAAATGACAGGTAATTTTGAATGTAATGATGATTATTTTACACGTCTTTGGTGGATGGCTCGTAATACCTTGTATATATGCGCCCGTGATGGCTATATGGATTGTCCTGATAGAGAACGTGGGTTATGGATAGGTGATGTAGCCGATCAAACAGGTGCCATTTTCTACACTTTGGATGGTGCTGGACGCCAATTGCTGAAGAAAGGAATTGACAATACGATTGCCTATCGCGCTGGTGATACGATTCAAGGGTTGGCACCCGGCTTTGGTGCTTACCGAGGAAAAAGTAGCGAACTGACCTGTCAAAGTTTACAATTTATTGATCAAGTAGTTTGGCAATATTACTACAATACTGGAGATAAAGAAACATTAGCAAATGCTTATCCTGCTATTTTTAACTATCTAAATCTTTGGAAAATGAAACCAAATGGTTTACCCGAACATCGCAAGGGCTATGCCAATTGGGTAGATTGGGGGGAAGATACAGACCCAACTCCAACGAACGTTTGTTGGTATTATATGTCGCTAAAAGCTGCCAAAAAAATGGCAATAGCATTGAAGCAAGATAAAGATATTGAATGGTATAGCAATCGAATAACAAGTATTGAAAAAAACTTCGCAAATGAGTATTGGCAAGGAACACATTATGGAACAAAAGGGAAACCAATAGAAGAGCGTACCACGTCTTTGGCTATTGTAAGTGGTTTGGCTGACAAAGCCCATTATGACAAATTAGTAGATTCTATTTTACTTCCTGTTCAAAAAGCAAGTCCTCACATGGAATGGCTTGCACAAGAGGCTATTATGTTGACAGGTCAATATGATAAGGGCTTGTTGCGAATGAAACAGCGTTATGAATCTCAAGTAAATAATAAAGAACTAACAACGCTTTATGAAAAATTTGACGATAAAAAACCTGGTACCCCTAACCATGCGTGGAATGCTCCTAATTATGTACTCTCTAGATATATTGCAGGAATAAAGGCAACTGATGTTGCTTGGAAATCCTTTGAAGTAAAACCAAATCTAGCGCATCTAACTTATGTAAAGCAAATTGTTCCTTCTGTAAAAGGAGATATTTCTGTTGAAGTCAATAAAACAAAAGATAGGTATTCTATTCATTTAAGTTCTCCCAAAGAAACAACAGCAACCATTTATGTACCTAAATCAGGTAAAAAGATTAGCAAGATTTTAGTAAACGGAAAAAATGTTTGGAAGGGGGGTAAGAAATTCAAACAATTGGATGGTTTTGAATATGTAAGTCAAGATTCAAATGATATCATGTTTAAAGTTGTTCCTGGCAAATGGTTAGTGGTTGCTCAATACCAATAATAGGGTACCCTCTTTTGGAATAGATAAGCCTAGAGGCCTTATTCTTTATTTTTCATTCAAAAAAAACAGATTAGATAAACGTATTGTATAACTAAAAAAAGTCAATTTATGAGAATTTTTATTTTTTTTCTAATGAGTATCAGTACAATGGTACAGGCTATGGAAATCAAAAATCTAAAATGCGAAGGACAAACAAATCCTGTAGGAATTACCAAAACGCATCCCAGTTTTAGCTGGACATTTGTAGGAGATAAAACAAGTCCAGAACAAGGAGGTTTTCGGATTATGATGGCCACCAGTATTGAGAAATTAAAGTATCCTGATATTTGGGATACGGGGCCAACAAGCAATGCAGGTACAGGACCTTATAAATATTTGGGTGAACCCCTAAAATCAGGACAAAAAGTTTATTGGATGGTGACTGTTTGGGGTAATAATCGCGGGGTGTTACACAGTGAACCTTCTTGGTTTGTGATGGGTGATATTAAAAACCCTGAAAAAACTTTTGTACCACCCGTTTTTGAACAAAAAAAAGGGGTAGTAAAAATCACTTTAAACCCAAAAGATAAGGGTCGGGTTTTTGAAGGAATTGGAGGCGTTAGTGCGGGTGCTTCTACTGATTTATTGTACGATTATAAAGATCCTTACCGAAGTCAAATTTTAGATTTGTTGTTTAAACCCAAGTTTGGGGCTGGTTTTCAGCATCTAAAAGTAGAAATGGGTGGTGGCGAAAATTCCACTTGTGGGTCTGAACCCTCGCATGCTATTACTAGAGAAGAATTAAAAAATCCAGTGTCTAGAGGGTATGAATTTTGGCTGATGCGCGAAGCTAAAAACCGAAATCGAGACTTGATTTTAGAATACCTGCCTTGGAGTTTTCCAGGCTATCTGAAACCGAATATTTACACCAAAGAATCTGCTGAATATTTCGTTTCATTTATGGATGTGGCAAAACGCGATTGGAATTTGGATATCGACTGGGTAGCAGCGGCCGAAAACGAGAACTATACGGATCGCGATTGGTTGGTCAATGAAGTGCGCCCCCTATTGGATGCCCGAGGCTACAAAAAAGTGAAAATTCAAGGACCAGATGATAATAGCGGCGATTGGCAAATTTTTGAAGCTTTTGAAAAGGATCCCGAATTCGATAAGGTGGTAGAAGCCTCAGGATATCACTATATAACGGGACGTGAGTTCAATGAAAATATGGTGGATGGTAGAGGTCGTCCTACAACTGACAAGGCCAAAGCATCGGGAAAACCGCTTTGGGCTAGTGAAGATTGGAGCTGGACAGGTAAAGACTGGGGTGGAGCCGGGGCACTCAATCTAGCACGTTTATACAACAAGTTTTATATTCGAGATAAAATTACCAAAACCCTCATTTGGGCTCCTATTGGCTCGATATATGAATCGGTTACTTGGGATAAGGCAGGAGCTATGAAAGCTAACAGTCCTTGGAGTGGTTATTATGAAGTATGGCCTACTATTTGGGCAACAGCGCACACCACACAATTTGCAGAACCTAACAAATGGCAGTATTTAGACAAAGCTTGTGGCTTGTTTGATGCTGCAACTTACAAAGGAAGTTGTGTTAGTTTAAAAGAAATAAACAGCGATAATTGGAGTATGATTATTTGTACTGAGAAGGCTGAGACCTTAGAAGTTAAGATTGAAAAAGGCTTGTCGGATAAAACGGTTACAGTTTGGAAATCAGATGAAAATAATCAGTTTGTTCAGCAAAAAAGCATTAGTCCTAAAAATGGAAAGTTTGTAATAAATCTTGACGCTAAGAGCATCTATTCATTGACATCCACTACAGGTCAACAAAAAGGGCATTATACAATTCCTAATGAAACGGCTTTTCCTTTTCCTTATAGTGAAGATTATGAAGATAGAAAAGCAGGGGATTTACCTAAATACCATTCAGACCAGACAGGGAGTTTTGAAATTGCCAAAAAAGAAGATGGAACAAATTGTTTGAAACAAATCAATCCAGAACAAGGGTACGACTGGATGCGTGTGTATCGTCAGTCGAATATTAAACCCAATACTTTAGTGGGAGACATCAACTGGAAGGATTTTACCTGTAGCGTAGATGTATTCATCGATGGTGGTGATGTTGAATTAGGAGGAAGAGTACAAGGCAGTTATTTAAAAGGACATCGTTTGATGCTTGAAAAAACTGGAAACTGGAAACTGGTTTTCGATAAAACAATTTTGGCTTCGGGGACTATTAAGAATTTTGACGGAAGTATTTGGCACCATCTAAAACTTAGTTTTAAAGAAAAAGAGATTAAAGCATTTGTTGATGGGGTATTGTTAACCGAACTAACCCACAATACAGGCAATGGATATGTTTTATTGGGAAGTTCCTATAACCATAATCTTTTTGACAATCTTAAAGTTTTCAAAGAATAATTTTAAGAATTAAAGAGTAAAATTTAAAGAACTATGAAGGTTCTTGAAATAAGGATAGAAAAACCAAATCCTCTAATTAAAGTAGATAGTATAATGAATCAAAAAGGTTTTCTAAAAACACTAATAATATTACAAAACAAAACTGTTTTTATAAGCTTGCTATTGTGTTTGTTCTTCTCAAAAGGGATAGCGCAAAACACAACGCTGGAACAAAATTTCCAAAATCCTCCTGCCTCGGCAAAAGCCAGAACCATCTGGTTTTGGATTAATGGAAATGTAAGTAGAGCAGGTATCACCGCCGATTTGGAGGCGATGAAAAAGAATGGGATTCAAGGTGCTATTCTGTTTAATGTGAGTTTGGGAAATCCCAAAGGCGTGGTGTCTTATTTAAGTCCAGACTGGTTAGAACTCTTTCATTTCGCTGCTTTAGAAGCCAAACGGTTAGGATTGGAATTGGGCTTTCACAATGGCGCTGGTTGGTCGTCTTCGGGCGGTCCTGCCATTACTCCTGAATTTGCCATGCAAAAACTGGTGTATTCTAAAACCATCCATCAAGGAAATAAAGTTTTTCAAGGGAAACTGCCTCAACCCGAAACCAAATTAGACTATTACAAAGACATCGCCATACTCGCTTTTCCAAATCCCAAAAGCAACCAACGCATCGATGAATTGGATATAAAAACCCTTTCGGACAAAGTGCGCAGTCATTTAGCTCCTGATGCTAAACCGATTTCGGATTTGGCCATCGTAAAAAAATCAGAAATAATAGATTTAACGTCTAAACTGGCAACTGATGGTTCTTTAAACTGGAAAGCACCCGCAGGAGATTGGGTGATTTTGCGTATTGGACATACACCCACGGGCGAGATGAATCGTTTTGCCAGTGATGGTGGTCGTGGTTTAGAATGTGACAAAATGAGCACGGAGGCCGTTGATTTATTTTGGAATGGAAATATAATGCCCATCCTCAACAAATTGGACGGTCTAGTAGGAACAGTGGTAAACAGATGCCATATTGATAGTTATGAAGTGGGGACAACCAACTGGACTAAAAATTTTGCTGCCGAATTCAAAAGACTGCGTTCCTATGATTGTCATTTGTATTTGCCTACGCTGGCGGGGTATTATGTAGAAAGTGGCGAAGAATCCGAACGTTTTCTTTGGGACTTTCGACGTACCATTGGTGATTTAATGGCTAAAAAGTATTATGGACGCATGGCCGAACTTAGCCATCAACACGGCATGCTCATTTCAACTGAACCGTATTGGGGCCCTTTTGATAATATGCAAGTGGGCGAAACGGCCGATTTGGTGATGTCTGAATTTTGGAGTGGCTATTTAGCTTTTTTCGATTCGCCTAAGTTTGTCGCTTCGATAGCCAAATTAAATGGCAACAATATTGCCGAAGCCGAAGCTTTTACTGATACGGGCGGTTGGCAAAGGCATCCGGGTGCATTGAAAAAGATGGGCGACTTGGCTTGGGCGCAAGGCATCAATCGTTTTGTGATTCATTGTTATGTGCACCAACCTTGGAATCTGGGGCCGGGCTTGACTTTACAAAGTTTCGGAATTGATTTTAACAGATTGAATACTTGGTGGAACCAAGGAAAATCCTTTTTAGACTATATCGGTCGTGGCCAGTTTTTGCTGCAACAAGGCAAATCGGTAGCCGATTTGTTGGTGTTTACAGGAGAAGCCTCGCCAAATGACGCCTTATTGATGCCCGAAATAAAAGCTTTAGGCTATGATTACGATGTGATAGGTTCTAATAAAATAAGCAGTTTATCGGTAAAAGAGGGATTGATTTGTACCGCAGTTGGCGACAAATACCAAGCGTTGGTGCTTCCTGACACGCCTTGGATGACACCAGAAATACTGAAAAAATTAGAAGAATTGGCCAAAGGAGGTGCTGTTATTTTGGGTACAAAACCCAAAAAATCGCCTAGCCTTCAAAATTTTCCTAACTGCGATAATCAACTGACTCAAATAGCTGATGCCTTATGGGATAACGGACTCATACAAGATAGTTCAATCGTTAAAAGCTTACAAAAAGGGACGTTACCACCTGATTTTTCTGTTGTAAATGGAAGCAATAAAGTTTTAGAATACATCCACCGAAAAACAGCCAACACCGATATTTATTTTGTGGTCAATAAGCTAAATGAAAGTCAAACGATAAACTGTCGTTTTAGAGTAACAGGCAAGCAACCTGAATTTTGGAATGCCGAAACAGGCGCCATTACCAAGGCAGCCATTTGGCAGGATAATCAAGATGGGACGACTACTGTGGCTATTCCGTTTGCTTCAGAAGCAGCTGTTTTTGTTGTTTTTAGAAACTCAATAGATACAGGAAATCATCTTTTAAGTGCCTCTGTAGAAGTTCAAAAAAACAGGAGTACCCCACTTTCCAACTTAAAAATCATCAAAGCCGAATATGGTATTTTCTTGCCTGATGGTGTGGTTGATGTAACAGCAGTAGTGGCCAAAAGTATTCAAAACAATCAATTGAAAGTACAGGCAACTAGAGACCTCTGCGGCGGTGACCCTGCTCCGGGCTACAAAAAAGAATTGCGCCTTCAATACAAAGTAGGAAATGCAATTCTCGAAAAAAATGCGATGGAAAGAGAGTGGCTGGAAATTGCTGCGCCTGAGAATGGAAAATTAGAAATTCTAAAAGCAATTTTCGGAAAATTTGAACGAGGAATTGAAGGACTTCCTGCAAATAATCAGCTGTATGATGTTACGGAAAAGGTTAAAAAAATGGTGGGCTCAGGAGTGTATGAAATTCCAGTAAATGAAAGCTTTCTTGAAGGAAATGAAATCCTGACCAAAAAATCCATGCGCTTGGAGTATGCTATCAATGATGAGGTGAAGACTATGACGGTTTCTGATGGAGGTCTGCTCAAATTGACCGAGGCAACAGCAGAACCTAAATTGATTTATAACCAAGAAAAATTAAATTGGGTCACCCCTTGGGCTGGGAAATTGAAGTACCAAACTACTACGGGTAAAACCAAAACTCTAAAGGTAAAATCAGTTCCTGAAGCTATTGAATTAAAAGGGGCTTGGGAGGTAAGTTTTCCGATGAAGAATGAAACGGTTTTAAAGGAAACCTTCAACAATTTAACATCTTGGACAACTTCAGTTAACGATGATATTCGTTATTTTTCGGGTACGGCCAGTTATAAAAAGCAGTTTGATATTGCAGCGCATTTGTTAAAAGAGGAGTATTCGTTACAATTAGATTTGGGAACTGTAAAGGAAATTGCTGAAGTTTTTGTGAATGGCAAAAATCTGGGCGTTTACTGGAAAGCGCCGTTTAGTATTGATATCAATAAGTTAGTGGTAGCTGGAAATAATACATTAGAAATAAAAATTACCAATCTTTGGCCCAACCGTTTGATTGGCGATGAACAACTGCCTTTGGATTACGAACGAAAAGGGCCTAATGTTTCCAATTGGCCCGATTGGCTTTTGAACAATAGCCCACGTCCCACAGACCGTTCTACTTTTGCAGCTTTTAAACATTGGCATAAAGATTCAAAACTGCTGCCATCGGGTTTGCTAGGCCCTGTTAAAATTATAGTTTCAAAAGTGGCAGTGCTGAAATAGGCTCAATTAAAATGGAAATGCTTTAAAACGGCATCCATACAGTACAGGACAGTATTTTTAAAAGTTTGAAATATATTTGATTCTTGGCATTTTTTCTGGGTAGTGGTGTCGTCGCTACCCATAAATTATGTTTCAAACAGAATTAAGATTTTAATGAAAAAACTTTTATATGAAGCATATACTTTCTATAACCCTTTTGTCGATTGGTTTGTTTGCATTTGCGCAGCCCAAAAAGAAGATGCCCAACATTCTTTTCATTGCAGTCGATGATTTGCGTCCGGAACTGAATTGTTATGGGGCAAGCCAAATCAAATCGCCTAATCTGGATAAGTTGGCCGCTGATGGCTTGGTGTTTAATAGAGCCTATTGCAATATTCCCGTTTGTGGTGCTTCAAGAGCAAGTCTTTTGTCGGGTACCAGACCTACTCGTTACCGTTTTATTGATGCTTATACCGAAAAAGACAAAGACAATCCCGATGCGATGTCACTGCCTTTATTATTGAAGAATAATGGTTATACCACCATTTCTAACGGAAAAATTTACCACCATCAAAAAGATGACAACAAAGCTTGGGACAGCCGATGGTTTCCAAAAGGAAATATTCGTAATTATCAATTAGCAGAAAATATTGAAAAAAATGCCCAAGCCAATCTTTCAGAAGCGGGAGGGGTTGCCTTTGAAAATGCAAATGTGAACGATACTGCTTATTTTGACGGCAAAATTGCTCAAAAAGGAATGGCAGATTTGCGCAAATTGAAAGGTCAAAATAAACCATTCTTTCTGGCACTTGGTTTTATGAAACCTCATTTACCATTTAATGCACCTAAAAAATATTGGGATTTGTATGATAGAAATACAATTCAACTTCCAGCAAATTATATGCAACCTGAAACAACTCCAAAAGTAGCTTTTCATAATTATGGCGAATTGCGTCAATACGATGGCATTCCAAAGAAAGGAGACTTGCAAGATGAAATGGCCAAAGAATTGATTCACGGTTATTATGCTTGCGTGAGTTATGTCGATGCACAAATTGGTTTGGTTCTAGACGAGTTGAAACGTTTGGATTTAGAAGAAGATACGATAGTGATTTTATGGGGAGACCACGGTTGGAATCTAGGAGAGCACAAATTGTGGTGCAAGCATTCAACTTTCGAAAAAGCACTTAAAACGCCCTTAATTATCAAAGTACCAGGAAAAACAAAAGGGACTGTAAGCAATGATATTGTAGAATATATAGATGTCTATCCCTCATTGGTAGAACTAGCAGGTTTGAAAAACCCTACTACTGTGGAAGGCAAAAGCTTTGTACCTATTATCAACGGAAAGAAAAGCGATAAAAATTGGGCAGTAAGTAAGTTTAAAGATGCCGTAACCTTGATAAAAGACGATTTGTTTTATACCGAATGGACAGATGACCAAGGTAAGGCGTATGCCCGCATGCTTTTTGACCACAAAACCGACCCCTTAGAACTGGATAATTTGGCTGAAAAACCAGTTTATCAAAACACAGTAAAGGAATTAGCCGCTGAATTAAGAGCAAAATGGGGTAAGGATTTTTTAAAAAAGAATTAATTGCCATCTAAATGTCAGTCTGTCCCGAAGTTTCGGGAGTCGAAGACTTCAACAACCTCAATAAGCTAAAATTTTATAAATAGTTATAAATGAAAAAAACGAAACGCTTTGCTTTACTACTAATTTCCTTGTTTTCATTTTCAGGAAATGCTCAAAGTCAACAAAAATCAAAACCCAATATTGTATTGATTTTTGCAGATGATTTAGGTTGGACTGATGTAAGCACAGGTAATACGAATTTCAATAATGGTTCTAAAATCTATCAAACTCCTCAAATCGCTCAATTAGCCTCCGAAGGAATGTCTTTTACAAATGCCTACACCAATCAAAACTGTGCGCCTTCTCGTGCGGCCTTGATAAGCGGTCAGTATGCTACTGGGGTTGACAACGGAGTGTACAATGTTGGTTCGCTTTATAGACCCGACAAGCGTACCAAAGGTTTTCCTAATTTACCTATTAAGCCGCACGAACAACAAAATGTTATAGCTGATGTAGGTACTAGTATATTTGATGTGCTAAAAAACCAGGGCTATACTACTGCTTTAATAGGCAAAAGTCATGGTACACCACACCCGCTGAAAGCAGGTTACGGCATTGATTTACCTGCCGATATTCACCATGAAATTAAGGTCATGGTAAACGGAAAAAAAACAGAATCCTCTTATTTGGCTTTAAAATCAGATAAGAATGGATGGACGTTCGATTCAGAATTTGTTGATAAATATGCTAATCCGTATAATCAAGAATATATTGACAAAACTTTATCGCCCTACAAAAACAATAGTGAACAATCGGTTTTAATGGGTACCCCCAAACACCTGACCGATGCCATTGGTGATTATGCCGTAGATTATATCAAAGAGAAAGCAAGGGGCGAAAATCCATTTTTTCTGTACGTACCTTTTCATGCTGTGCATTCTGATGTGGTAGGTCGCAAAGATTTGACAGAGAAATATTTAAAAAAAGGATTAAGTCCTCGATTGGCCGAATATGGTTCGTTGATAGAACTTTTGGACCAAAACGTGGGTAAAATAAATAAAGCCTTAAAAGACCCTAACGGAGACGGCGATTTATCAGATGATATTACCAACAATACGATATTTATTTTTTATTCGGATAACGGAGGTTTGGTAGATAATGTCCCTCTTAAAGGAAAAAAAGGAAGTCTGGACGAAGGAGGAATTAGAGTGCCGCTTATTTTTAGGTATCCAGGGGTAATCAAACAAAATAGTATTTCCAATCAAGCGGTTCATTGTATAGACTTTATACCTACACTGGCCGATATGGCAGGGGCTTCGGTTACGTCTATGAAAAAAAATAATGGCGAAAAAGCCGTTTATGATGGTGCCTCTTTTGCATCTATTTTAAAAGGAAACAAAAAATGTATAGACCGAGAAAACTTGTTTTGGCATCTCCCAGGCTATATGGATGAACGATTTAGACCCACCACACTCATTCAAAAACGCATTGGTAAAACCTATTATAAACTGTTTTATTATTATGAAACAGAAGAGTTCACCCTATACAATTTGAATAAAGATTTAGAAGAAAATAATAATCTTTTGAAAAATCCATCTGCAAAAGATATGAAGATTGCCTTAAAAATGAATGCGGATATGGTCGCTTGGTTAAAAGCAAATAAAGCGCCTACGGGAACTTTTGTAAAAGATGGAGCAGCAGTACTTTACCCAAAAGCAGATGGAGTTAACAAATACAATCAATAATTAGTACAATAAAATGAGAAAAAATAATCTGATATTCTTTGTTTTTGGATGTATCGCTTTAACAATGACTTCTTGTTCGGCTCAAAAGAAAAATGAACAAGCAAATGTTAAAAACACACAGCCCAACATTATATTTTATTTATCGGATGACCAAGATGTCTATGATTACGGTTGCTACGGAAACGAAAAAGTAAAAACTCCCGCTGTGGACCGAATTGCCAGAGAAGGGATTTTGTTCGAAAATGCTTTTACCGCTCAGGCCATCTGTGCGCCTAGTCGATCGCAATTATTCACAGGAAAATATCCTTTGAAAAACGGTTGTTTTGCTAATCATTCCAAAGTAAAACCCGATATCGTAAGTATTACCAAGCATCTGCGAAAACTTGGGTATGAAGTGGTTTTAGCAGGAAAAAGTCATGTGAGTCCTGATGAGGTTTTTGATTGGGACAAAGAATGGCATGCGGTAGAAAGACCCGAAGGGCCAAGAGAATACATTCCTATAGACAGTATTCAGAGTTATTTTAAAAAGGCTAAGAAACCTTTTTGTATGCTGGTTACTTCTTATTATCCACATTCAGAGTATTTTAATGTAGAGGGAGCTACTGCAAAGGATATTAAGTTTTATCCTTTTAATGAAAGTAAAAAGAACAATGCTGCTTTTATAAAAGACAAAGCAGGTTATTACAGAAGCATTGAAGAAGATAACAAACAATTAAATCAAGTGCTTACAGCAGCCGACAACTATTTGGGAGATAATACGCTAGTTATTTACAGTGCAGACCATGGAGTTTCAGGGAAATTTACAGTAAAAGATATTGGGTTGAAAGTACCCTTTGTGGCTCGTTGGCCAAAGGTGATCAAACCAGGAACCAAATCCAAACAGCTCATACATTATACCGATGTGTTGCCCACTTTTATGGAAATTGCTGGTGGCAAAGCGACTCCTGATATGGATGGTACCAGCTTTTTGCCCATTTTAAAAGGGACAGACACCGCCATTCATCAATACGTTTATGGGGTGAGAACCAATCAAAACATTCTCAATTCGGAAGTTTTTCCGTCTCGAATGATTCGTGATAGCCGTTACAAATACATCCGAAACTTCAATTCTGTTGATGTGGTAGAACAGAATCTAACAAATAAACCCAATGTTGATTTTTTCATTCGTAGAGGTGCTAATGCTTTTAAAAACGAACCCTTTGAAGAATTATATGATTTGCAAAACGACCCTTTTGAACAGCATAATCTAATAAACAAACCCGAATTAAAAGAAATTAAAGAGCGATTGACAAAAGACTTGTTTGGCTGGATGAAAGCTCAAGGTGACTTTTTAAACGAGCAAGCAGGAACTATGCCTTTGATAAAGGGAAAGGGCAAAGCAGGTTTCAGGCTAGACGAAGATACACCTAGAAGAAAAATACCTGATGCCATAAAAAACACCTTAAAAGAAGAGGATTATTTGATTATTAAGCATTGGTAGCTTAATTAATCTTTCGTTGAAAAACACAGTTTTAAAATTATTTTTAACTGTGTTTTTTTGTAAAAACAACAACCGATTCGTGTCGTAATCAGTTGGTGTTTATCTTTTTTTAACGGTTAAGACTAATGTTGAAGTTGGTTAAAAGATATAGAAACAGTTTTTTATTACTTCGTTTGTTTGGGATTAATTCAATATCAAAAGGAAGAAATATAATCTTGTTTAATCTAAATGAGTCAAATTAATTTTAATACTTTATCAAGTATGTTTTTATTTAAAACGAATTTTAATATAGTCGTTGCCTCTATGTTTTTAGTGGTAAATTTAACCAATGCGCAACGAAAAATTTATTTGTCAGGCGAAGACGCTACAACTGCGATTGACTGGGGGTTTAAAATTTCCGAAGGGCGCAACAGCGGTTTTTGGACCACAATACCTGTTCCTTCTAATTGGGAGACCGAAGGTTTTGGCGATTATATGTACGGGATGGACAAATTAGAAAATAGAAAACTCCCTGTGGGGAATTATCAGCACGCATTTAATTTTTCTTCAAAAACAAACAAACGTTATTTTATCGTATTCCAAGGTTCTATGACCGATACCAAAGTAAGCGTAAACGGAAAAAAGGTAGGCTTGCACCAAGGTGGTTTTACGGAGTTTAAATTTGAAATTACTGATTTTCTTAAAGAAGGGAAAAATAATCTTGAAGTAGAGGTAAACAGTAGCTCTACCAATGAATCCTTAGTAGCAGCCGAGCGTTTTGCTGATTATTGGATGTTTAGCGGTATTTTTCGCCCAGTGTTTATTGAGGAAGTAGCTGCCGAATTTATAGAGCATGTAGCTATTGATGCCAAGATGACGGGAGATTTTGATATGTGGGTATATACTCAAGGGGTAAAAAACGCAACTACCATTAGTGCGCAACTGTATGACAAAGAACATCATAAAATAGGTAAAACATTCACTTCAAAAATCACTAGCGAAAAGACATCACTAAGCGCAAATTTTAAAGACATAAAATTGTGGTCGCATGAATTTCCTAATTTGTATTCGGTAGAAATTGAATTAAAAAATAAGAAAGAAACACTACATACTTACAAAGAAACTTTTGGTTTTAGAACCTTTGAAGTACGTGACCATGATGGTTTTTATTTGAACGGGAAACGCCTTTTGTTAAAAGGTGCCAGCATGCATTGTTTTAGACCCGAAACAGGACGTACCCTTTCCAAAAAAGACATGATAGAAAATGTGCGTTTGATGCAAGACCTTAATTTTAACTGTGTTCGCGCATCACATTACCCAGCCGATGCTTATTTTTTAAAGGTTTGCGACTCCTTAGGAATAATGGCCATGGTTGAAACTACTGGTTGGTACCGCCCATTAGATACCGAAATTGGGACTAAATTGGTCAAAGAAATGGTTGTAAGAGATGTCAATCATCCGTCGGTAGTGTTGTGGAGTAATGGAAACCACATGGCACACAACCCGCAATTAGACGCAGTATTTATGGAATGGGATATTCAAAAAAGACGTCCCTTAAAGAATGAAGCCAAAAACAATGATATTTTTGCCAATTACAAACCTACTTGGGATATTGTAAATACAACCTATTATCCAAATTATAAGAGTATCAAGAAAAATCTTTTTGAAGAAAATCATATTTATATGCCTAATGAAACCTTGCATGCTTTGTATGATGGTGGTGGAGCGGCCAATTTAAAAACTTATTGGGATTTGTTTGAAAAATCAAAAGTAGGAGGTGGAATCATGATTTGGGCATTATTTGATGAAGGACTGATGCGTACCGATATGGGCTACACCATAGACAACCAACACAACAAAGCGGCAGATGGGATTGTAGGGCCTAAAGGCGAAAAAGATGGAAGTTATTATGGTGTGCGCGAAATTTGGTCGCCTGTAGTGATTGACAACGATAGTATCGACCCTAGTTTTAAGGGTGAAATTGCGGTACATAATAAGTTTAGTTTTGCCAATTTGAACCAATGTGAAATACGCTGGAAACTCATCAATTTTGCCAATCCTGACGGTACGGTCAATGGGCATCGTACAGTGGCTTCGGGCAAAGTGGTGGCCGATGTTTTGGCTGGAGCCAAAGGAATTTTCAAAATAGATTTACCCGAATCTTTTGTGAATAATGATGCTCTTACCATTGAAGTATATGACCCAAAAGGACTGTTGGTTTATGACAAACGCATTCCTATAACTACCTCCAAAAGACCGATTTTCAGAGCCAGTATGGAAGCTGATTTTGTACAAAATAAAACAAATAATTTTAGCCTTCAACGAGACAATATCACTCTTAATTTTGATGAGAATAGCGGTCAATTATTGTCTGTTTTAGACAAAGGAAAAGAAAGTTCGATAAAAAACTTTCCGTTTCTAACCTTTGAAGCTGTTGATAAGAACTTGGTTAACAATGTCTCAGAATCATCAAAAGCAACCATCAAAAAAGAAGGCAATCAATGGATTATTGAATCAAAAAACACCAAAGGTTTTGATTTTATCAAATGGACAGTAAAACCAACAGGCGAAATAATTTTAGATTACGCCTATACCTTAACCAAAGGAGCGTATAACTATGCCGGAATAGGGATGGAAGTAGCTGCTAGTGATGTGCTCCGCAAGCGATACCTAGGTGAAGGACCAGCCAGAATCTGGAAAAACCGTACCGAAGGAGGAACTCTTGATGTCTATGCGGTAGATAAACTTGTAAATATTCCAGGAGAAGTATATAACCAACCCGAGTTTGAAGGTTGTTTTGCTCCTTGGAATTGGGCGGTATTTTATCTTAAAAATAATCTTAATCTAGGTTTTAAAAACAATACAAATGTGGTGCTGGGAGTACTCAACCCTATCAATGGCTACGATCCTAAATTTGCTAGCTGGAGTTATCCCACACAAGAAGGTTTATTCTTTTTTGATTACATATCGGCCGTGGGTTCAAAATGGAAAGCACCAACAGAGTTTGGCCCTGATGGACAACCCAATCAGATAAACGAGCAAGTAAAGGGGTCGGTTTCTATGTTCATCAATTGGAATAAACCTTCTGGTAAATCAGAGCGAGTAAACTTAGAAATTGAGTAGATATCGACGTTCAAGGGGCTTAAGTAAACTTCTAAGCGTTTGATTTTTTTAATGACTAAGAATGTAATTTAAACAATTAATTTATAAACTACTTGTTTTTATTCCTAGCAGTTTTATTATCCTTAAAAAAAATACAGGACTATACAGGACAGCACTTATTGTTCTGTTAATTAACTTTGAATGGTAACCAAGACCTTAATAAAAAAAATGAAAAAAATAAAATTTTTAATACCACTTTTGGTAGTACTACTATTGAGTTTTTCTTTTGGCTTTATAGCTAAAGAGAGCATAAACGAAGAACTTATATTTGAGTCATTGACTTGTGATGCCATCGCTAACCCAACTGCTATTGAGAGCAAGCAACCATCTTTATCTTGGATAATAAAAACAAAAGGGTACAATAAATCACAATCGGCTTATCAGGTTTTAGTGGCTTCGTCTGAGGCTAAATTGAACGAAAAAGAGGCCGATTTATGGAATTCCAATCAGGTAAAATCTTCTCAATCTGCCTATGTCAAATATGCAGGTAAGGAGTTACAAGCTATTCAAAAATACTATTGGAAAGTGAAAATTTGGGACGAAAAAGGGGAGTCTTCTAATTGGTCTTCGGTGCAAACGTTTCAGATGGGTTTGATGGATAAAAACAATTGGGGCGAGTCGAAATGGATTAGTCTCAACAAAGACAACCGTACTTCGCCACATCGTTTTAGAGAATACCAAATTGGTAAAATGAAAGAACCAGAAATGGTGGCAGGACAGGCAGCGGGGTATTTTAGAAATGAAATTTCGACTCAAAAAAAAATTAAAAATGCCCAAGCGTACATCTGTGGATTGGGTTATTACGAATGGTATATCAACGGGAAAAAAGTGGGCGATCATGTTTTAGACCCTGCGCCTTCTAACTATGATAAACAAGCTTACTATGTTCATTATGATGTGACCAATGCCTTGAAAACAGGTCAAAATGCCATCGGAATAGTATTAGGAAATGGTTTTTACGGTCAAGATATTTCGTGGAAAAGTGATAAGGAATCGGAGAAAAGTATTTCTTACGGTCCACCAGCAGTGCGACTTTTAATTAAAGTTACTTATGAAGATGGCACTAAAGCTGATTTTTATACCAACGAAAATTGGAAAGAAAACACAGGGCCTATCGTTTTTAATAATATTTATGGTGGTGATACTTACGATGCCCGTTTTGAATTAGGAAATTGGAACAAAACCAATTACAAAGACACAAACTGGGGTAAAGCCAAAGTGATTTCGCCAGAAGTAAAAAAAATCAGTGCGCAACAAATTCCGCCCATTCGAAAATTAAAAGAATTAACGCCACAAAAAATATTCAAAGGAACCAATGGCAACTGGATTGTTGATTTTGGGCAAAACATTGCAGGTTGGGTCAAAATAAAAGTAAAGGGAACAAAGGGACAGTTGATAGAAATCACTACCACCGAAGCCTTGACACAAAATGGAAAAGATATTTTTCCGGGCTCTACGGATGGTGGTGCCAATGGCATGCGACAAGTTTACAAATACATTTGTAAAGGAGAAGGTCTTGAGACTTGGGAACCACAATTTAGCTACCACGGTTTTCGATATGCCGAATTAAAAGGAATCACAACAAAGCCAGATGCTGCCATGATTCAGGCGGCTTTAGTAGCAACCGATATTCAGGAAAAAGGAAGTTTTAGTTGCTCTGAGCCTTTGTTTAACAAAATGCACAGCATTAGCAAATGGACAATTGTAGATAATATTCATGGGATTCCAGAGGATTGTCCGCACCGTGAAAAATGTGGTTGGTTGGGCGATGCGCACGCTTTTTGCGAATATGCGTTGTACAACTATGATATGGAAAATTTCTATAAAAAATACATGGAAGACATTCGCACCCAAATGATTCCAGTAAAAGCCAACAACAATCCTGAAGTCAAGCACAAAGTACCTACGATGATTGCGCCTGGAAAACGAACTTCTAGTATAGCTAAATTGGATTGGGGTGTAGCAACCATGTATTTGCCTTGGTACAATTACCTTTATTATGGCGATGATTCGATTGTGAAGGAGTATTATGAAGATATGAAAGATTTGACGAATTATTATTTATCCTTCAAAGATGAAAAAGGAATCATTCAAAACGGGATGGGAGATTGGTGTCCACCCAATTGGGATCGCTTGAAAAACCCTGGTGCTATGGAGTGTGACCCAGTTGTATCGGCCAATGCTTATTTTTATGATGTGTTGGGCATTATGGAAAAATTTGCCAAAATGAATCAGGACACCGCTTTTGAACAAAAAGTAAAAAAAGAAAAAGAAGCGTTGTTTCAAGCTTTTAATAAGGAGTTTTTAGCAACTATTCCGTCAACGCAATTCAAATGGTACGGAAGCCAAACGGCTACAGTAATGGCTTTACAATTTGGAATGGTAGCGGAGTCTGATATTAATACCGTGTTGAATGGCTTAGAATATGATATAAATACAATCAAAGGTGGGCATCATTCTACAGGAATCCACGGAAATCGCTATATCTATACCGTTTTAACGAAATATGGTAAAGCCGATTTGGCTCACCAAATTTTAACCACACCTACGTTTCCAAGTCAAACTTATATTATGAATTACGGTTTTACTACTTGGCCTGAGCGTCAGTTTAATTGGGATAAAATGGAAGGCTTGACCAATTCGTTAAACCACCCGATGCATAGTGGGTTTTCGGCCTATTTCTTCGAATCTCTCGGCGGAATCAAATCTACTTTTGAGGGAGCGGGTTACAAAGAATTTACGGTACATCCTGTTTTTCCAAAAAACGTTACCAATACTACTGTAGCTGTTCCTACGCCATATGGCATGATTCACAACAGTTGGAAATTGACAGGAACTAGTTTTTCAATGGATTTAGAAGTTCCTTTTAATACCAAAGCACAACTGGTTTTAACTCCAAAAGAATTACAAACCTTGAAAATTAATGGTGTTGCTTTTGAGACTTTTCAAAAAGAAAATAAAGTCGTTTTGATTAATAAATCGACTGTAGTTTTGGGCTCAGGGAAGTATTTAATTGAGTATATGAAATAGTTATAGTCCTTACCATAAAGTATCATTTATAAAAAGTAGTAAGCTCAGGTTTGCTACTTTTTTTATTGTTTAGAAATGATTTTTTTATGTTTTTAAATTTAAAGAAGAATAATGTTACCGGGTAAAAAAAAAATCTTATAAAAAGAGCTTTAAGTTTTGGTATTGAGCTATCTAAGTTGGTTTTGAAATAAAAAAAACTAAAAATAAGTTAATTAATCAAGATAGTTCAGGATAGTGTTTTTAACAAATAATTATAATTTGTGTGATGTTATTAACCAATTTAACTAACTTATTTATGAAATTAAAATTTACAATTAAGGTTTTTCAGAGTTTTAGAGAATCTTGGAAGTGTATTGTTTTGATATTGTCCTTTGTGACTATGTCAAATGCGCAGACTGTTTCTGGAACTGTAACGGCAGATGGGATGCCCTTACCGGGAGCAACAGTATTGATAAAAGGTACGACAAAGGCAACTAGTACTGACTTAGATGGTAAGTTTACTTTTGGGGCAACGGCTCAAGATGTACTTGTGTTTTCCTACATTGGATATGCTTCGAAGGAGGTGCAAGTAGGAACCAAAAAACAAATCAATGTTGTCTTAGAATCGGATAACAAACTTGAAGAAGTTGTAGTTATTGGATACGGAACACAACGTAAGTCGGATTTAACGGGTTCTGTTTCTTCTGTAAGTGCTAAGGATTTAGCGGCTGTACCTGTATCAAGGGTTGACCAAGCCCTTCAAGGTAGAGCTTCGGGTGTTCAGGTAACTCAAACAAGTGGGGCGCCAGGAGCTGGTACTTCTATCCGTGTTCGTGGAGGGAATTCTATTACAGGAAGTAATGAGCCACTTTGGGTAATTGACGGTATCATTGTGGGGAATGATTATAATTTAAATAATCTGAATTCAAATGATATTAAATCAATTGAAATCTTAAAAGATGCTTCGTCTATTGCTATTTATGGTTCCAGAGGTGCTAATGGTGTTGTATTAGTTACTACTAAGAATGGGGCTAATATTGGAGGAGGTAAACCTCAGGTAAGTGTTGGTATGTATTCCAGTACGCAATTAGTGCCAGAGAGACCTGCATTTCTTTCACAAGCTGAACAAATTAAGTATACTAATGAAGACGCACGTTTTAGAGGGGTAGCTGAACCTTTTCCAGGTGACCCATCAAGTTATCCTAATAACGATTATTTTGATCTTTTACTTAATCCTTCTCCAATATTTAATGGGGATGTATCTATTTCGGGGGCTTCTGAGAATGGAAATGTAAGTTATTATAACTCCCTCAATTTTTTCAATCAAGACGGTTTAATAGAAAATTCAGGTATTCAGAAATATATTTTTAGATCGAATGTTGATTTTAAATTGAACAAAAAATTGAAAGCTGGTTTTCGTATCAATTACTCTAGAATTAAGCAAGATAATGGAGTTGTTGGGTACGGAGGTTTGTTGAATATTCTACCTACACAGCCCGTGTATAATGCGGATGGTTCTTTTAATGGTTTTGACGATGTAGTAGGTGCTCCATTTAATAATCCAGTGGCAACAGCAAAGCTAGATACTGATCAAACAGTTTCGAATAATTTTTTAGGAACAGCTTATTTAGAGTATAATCCTATTCCAAATTTAATTATACGTTCTACTTTTAGCCCTGAAATTAATAACTCAAAAAGAAATGAGTTTAGCTCTAGTCAAAGACCTGATTTTTTGTCTGTAGGGGAAACTGGTAATGCTAAGATATCTAGTGTGTCTTCCTTTGGTTGGAATAACGAAAATACAATTCAGTACAATACTGATTTTGGAAAGAATCATAGTTTGACCGTTCTAGGTGGGGCTTCATTTCAAAAATCTACTACTGAAATTTTTTCTGCACAAGCTTTTGGAATTACAACAGATGCTGTTGGGTTTAACAATATTGGATTAGGTACAGACCCTTCAAGAAATATTGTTAGTAGTGCTTATCCTAATCCTTTTCAATTGGCGTCTTTCTTCGGAAGAGCAAATTACAGTTATAAAGATAAATATCTTTTCACTTTGGTAGGACGATATGATGGTACTTCAGTATTTGCTCCTGGAAATCAATGGGGCTTTTACCCATCTATTGCTGGAGCTTGGAAAATTAGTGAAGAATCATTTATGCAAAATCAGAATATTTTTCATGATTTGAAATTGAGAGCTAGTTATGGGCAAGCAGGAAATCAAGCCATTGGTGCATATGCCACAAAAGCAATTTTAGTGGAAGCAAATACTACATTAAATGGTGTGCAACAACCAGGTTTAACATTAGGTAGGCCTGCTAATCCAAATTTAGGATGGGAAACGACAACCTCTTTTGATGCAGCATTAGAAGCTTCATTTTTAAAGGGTAGAATTTTTACTGAATTCAACTACTATCATAAAACGACTAATGACTTACTTCTAGATGTTACGATACCGAGACAAACAGGATTTACTAGTCAACTACAAAATGTAGGGTCATTAGAAAATAAGGGTTGGGAATTTTTAGTAAAATCGACTAATATTCGAAATACTAATTTTAATTGGAACACTACCTTAACCTTGTCTTCTAATAAAAATAAGGTGCTGAATCTTGGAGGACAAGATTATATTGATGTTGTTGTGGACCAAATTTTAGGATCAGGTAATTTAAGGATTATTAAAGGAGAGACAGTTCCAGTATTCACGGGTGTTCGTTATTTAGGGACTTGGAAAAGCCAACAAGAAATCAATGATTCTGGTTTAAGTCCAGGAACACAAGTTGTGGGTGGACCAAGATTCGAAGATTTAAACAAAGATGGTATTATTTCAAATGAAGATAATGTGGTTTTAGGTAGTCCTTTTCCAGATTTGATTTATGGTTTTGAGAACAATATATCCTACAAGAATTTTGATTTAAGTTTTTATATCCAAGGTACTGTAGGAAATGAAGTATACAACCTTAGATCAAGAGGAAACTACTTTACTAGAGGTGAAAATACAAAATTTGCTGAAATCGCAAATCGTTGGACTCCAGAAAACCCAACTTCGGATATTCCTAGAGCAGGTTCCGACGGTGTTACAACTATTGTAAGTAATTCAAAAGATGTGGAAGATGGTTCTCATTTACGTCTTAAAACGGTGAGATTAGCTTATAACTTTCCTGTAGATAAAATGGGATTAAAAGGCGTTAAAAATATGTCAGTTTATGTTTCAGGAACTAATTTACTCTTATTGTCTAACTTTAGATTAATAGACCCTGAGACAAGTAGATATGGAAGTAGTGGATTAGGAAATATTGCTCAAGGATTTTCAAATGGGGAGTATCCTAATGCAAAGGTTTTAACTCTTGGACTTAATGTAACTTTTTAAAATAATACGTATGAAAACTAAATATATATATATATTCTTAATAATATGCTCATGCTTTAGTTGTGAGTCTTTTTTAGAAGAAGTACCTCGTGATATCATTGCACCAGAAAATTTCTTTGCTTCGGAAGCAGATGCGCGTCAGGCAATTAATGGGGTATATGCAATTTATAAAAATAACTCCTTATATGGACAAGTGGGACTTGATCATTTTTATGATAATGGGGTAGATATTATTGAACCTAATCGTGTGGCTGACTTTGTACAGCCTATAGGAAACTATACCATGAATGAAGCATTAGCAGATGTTTCTATTCAAAAAATGAGTGTATCAGATACTTGGAAAGATTTGTATAAAGTGGTCTTGAATACTAATATCATTATTGATAGAGTTACAGGGAATAAAGCAATTGCAACAAATGTTCAAACCGACGTTATAGCTGAGGCTCGTTTTTTAAGAGGATTGGCCTATTGGCATATTACCAATTTATGGGGAGCTGCTCCTTATTATACTAGTAATCTAACTATTAATGAGATAAAAGTATTGGGTAGAACACCAAAAGCCACTATTGTTACGGGGGTTTTAGAAGATTTAAAATTTGCACAAGATAATTTGAAATCAACTTATCCAACAGATCAAAGAGGTCGTGCTACTAAGTGGGCTGCTGCTATTGTGACTGCTAAAATTTATATGGAACAAAAACAATGGCAAAAAGGGTTAGATAAATGTCTTGAAATCATCAACCAATCAGGTCATGAAATTTTACCAACCTATGCTGCTGTTTTTGATCCTGCCAACGAGTATAATAAGGAGGTTATTTGGTCTCTAGATTTTGCAAAAGACATTAGAGGACAATTTGAAGAAGGGGTTGCAGATGCCAACGGGAATTTGAATCCAGTTTTTGGTAATGGGAACTGGAGACCTAGTATGTTTAATCCTAGATTAAGAGATGAACCTAAAAATACTTCTCAAAGAGCTGCACTTTCAGCTGCCCTTACTGCTAGAGGAGAAGCATTTAATGGAACAGGCTTACAGATTGCTTCTAAAGATTTTGCTGAAAAATTTCCGTTAAACGATTTGAGAAGACCTCTAAATGTGATGGATAAATACTTAGGTTTTGATTTAGCTTTCCCATATATGCCTAAGTTTATGAATTTAAAATTAGACTCTTCACCTCGTTTTAACCATTCAGACAATAGACTGGTATTTCGTTTGGCTGATGTCAAATTAATGGCTGCGGAATGTGAGAATGAGCGTCCAGGAGGAAATCCAACGGCTGCTTATGAATACATTAAAGAAATCAGAAATCGTGCTTATCCTACTTTAGTAGAAGCAGAGGCTATCAAAGGGCTTACACAGCAACAGTTCAGACAGGCTATTTATAATGAACGTAAGTGGGAACTAGCAGGAGAATGTATGAGAAGATACGATTTAATTAGATGGGGAATCTTATTAAATGTGGTGCAAAATCTACAATATCGATTCTGGAATCCAGCACAAAATATTAGACCATGGCATGTGTTGTTGCCAATTCCATTGCAAGAGTTACAATTGAATCCAAATTTATTGAAGTCAGATCCAACAAATAATGGATATAGAAGTTAGTTAGTTTTTTTTTAGTTTAGTTTAAAAGACCGAAATATTTTGTTTCGGTCTTTTTTTTATTCAGATTTAAGACCAGTACAGTACAGGATAAACCCCAGGCATAATTGATTTATTTTAGCTTTTTAGTTAAATTTTGATTTTTACAAAATTAGTTGTTAGTTGTGTTTTTTCTGTATGATTATAAAGTTTTGTGAAAGAAAGCACATGATAAAAGTGCTATTAAA
The DNA here is from genome assembly GCF_034119845.1 of Flavobacterium sp. NG2. Lineage (NCBI taxonomy): Bacteria > Pseudomonadati > Bacteroidota > Flavobacteriia > Flavobacteriales > Flavobacteriaceae > Flavobacterium > Flavobacterium sp. NG2. The sequence continues at coordinate 2,239,367 of NZ_CP139420.1, forward strand.
ATAACAAGCATTAGGATTTAAAGAAACCAAATAACAAATAGGTTTTGAGTATAAAATGGTTTCCTGGTATAAGTAATTGGATAAATGTAAAAAATAAACGTATGAAAAAATATTTAAGTATTAGTTGTTTTGCCCTAGCTGTATTTGGCTTTGTCGCCAATATAAGTCATGCACAAGTCGCTAAAAATAAGGTTGCTTCAGAAAATATTGGACAAAAAAAGCGTCCCAATATTATTTTTCTATTGACCGATGATCAGCGTTGGGATGCTATGGGGGCAATGGGGAATTCCATCATTCAAACTCCTAATATGGATAAGTTGGCCAATAAAGGGGTTTTGTTTCAAAACGCTTATGTTACCACATCCATTTGTTGTGTAAGTCGTGCCAGTTTACTCACAGGTCAATACGAATCAAAACACGGCATCCACGATTTTAATACAGATTTAAAACCCGAAACCTTTAAAAAGTCCTATCCCAATCTCTTAAAAGAAGCGGGTTATAAATTAGGATTTATTGGTAAATACGGTGTTGGGCATCATCCTCCATTTGCAACTTTTGATTACGTTTATGATACAGAAGAAGGCGGGAAAGCACAACCCGATTATATAACAATTGGTAAAAACGGAAAACCTATTCATGATACCGATACGATTAATTCTTCTATTCAGGAATTTTTAGGAAAGTTTGCTAACAAAGAACCTTTTTGTCTTTCGGTGAGTTTTAAAGCGCCTCACGAACAGGATGGAAATCCTCCTAAATATGTGATACAGTCCAAATACAAGGATTATTACAAAGACGTGACTATTCCAGAACCTGTAACTGCAAATCCTAAATATTGGGAACTATTGCCAGATGTTTTGAGAACCGAAACTAATTTTGGTAGAGCAAGATGGAAAGGACTATTTGGTACGCCTGAATTGTATCAAGAAAATGTAAAGAACTACTATCGATTGATAACAGGTGTTGATGATGTTCTTGGTGATATGATGAAGAAGCTAGAAAAATTAGGCATTGCTGATAATACCATTATTATTTTAATGGGTGATAACGGGATGCTACTAGGAGAACATGGCATGGAAGGAAAATGGTATGGTCATGAAGAATCCATAAGAGTTCCTCTTGTAATTTATAATCCAAATTCACCAGACAAGGTGAAGCAATACCGCGCTCAGCAAATGGCACTGAATATTGATATTGCTCCTACGATACTTTCTATGGCAGGAGTTCCAGTTCCAAAAGAAATGGCAGGCGTTAATTTGATTGATGTAATTCAGAATATAATACCCGAAAGAAAAGAATTTTTCTACCAACATTATTTTCTAGGAGGGCCACAAATACCAAGAGTCGAAGCTGTTGTTACTCCCGATTTTAAATACATCAATTATGTGGAGACAGGTTTTGAAGAAATGTTTTATACCAAACACGATTCTCATGAAATTGAAGATTTAATTAAAAATCCTCAATACAAATTGAAGTTAGAGCAATTGCGCAACAGATACAATGATTTAAAGAAAAAACATGGCGTTCCTTCTTCAGTTTGGCAAAAATCAAGTAAAGAATTTTAACCCGTTGGCTGAAAAAATGAATCGTTAACGTTATGCCTATTGTCACATTGAGCTTGTCGCATTGAGCTTGTCGAAATGTATAACAGTTTTAAACACAATTAATTTCTTATAGATGAATATTTTAAAATCATTTACACTTTTCATAATTCTTATTTGTTTTGGATGTAAATCGGTCACAGACAAACCAGAATCCAATATGTCAAATAAACTAGGTCAAGCCAAAATAGGTAGTTGGGGCGATCAAGGCGACGGAACCTACATCAATCCTATTTTGAATGCAGATTATCCAGATTCTGATATTGAGCAAGTGGGCGATACCTATTACATGATTACTTCTAAGCAACATATGTCACCTGGGATGCCTATATTAGAATCTAAAGACATGGTCAATTGGAAGAATGTAGGGCATGTATTTAGCAGTTTGTCATGGGCTCCAGAATACAATTGGGATCGAATGAACGGCTATTCTTTTGGTGTTTGGGCTGGTGATTTAGCCTATCATGAAGGAACTTGGTATTGCTACCAAATTGATTACGAACATGGTTTAATGGTTACCACCGCTAAAGATATTAAAGGGCCGTGGAGCAAGCCAATAATAATGCTACCTAAATCTGAAGTATTAGATGATCCGGGAGTGTTTTGGGATGAAGAAACACATAAAGCTTACGTTATTGTAAATACTGCTGGAAAGCAAAAGAAAGCAAGTAACACCATCGAAGGCAATGAGAATCGAATTTACGAAATGAGTTGGGATGGGACTAAAATTCTAGACAAAGGAAAATTAGTGTACACCGGAATGGGAGCCGAAGCGGCTAAAATCTATAAAATTGACGGTACTTGGTATATTTTTATAGCACAATGGACAATGGGGGATACCAGTACAAAACCAGGAGTTAAAAACCCAAAAAACGACAGAAAACAAATTGTATTGCGTTCCAAAGAAAGCATTTACGGGCCTTATGAGGTAAAAACGGTTTTAGAAAAAGGAACAGCTTTTAATAATCGCAGTTGTAGCCAAGGAGGTTTAATGCAGGCTCCTGATAAATCATGGTGGTTTATGCATCAGTTAATTCAAAATGATGACATTCCTTTTCAAGGCAGACCTCAATGTTTGGCTCCCGTGACTTGGGTTGACGGTTGGCCTATCATTGGTATTGATGAAGATCAGGACGGCATAGGAGAACCTGTAAAACGTTTCAAAAAACCAATCAATGGCTATCCTGTTTCGGCACCAAGTTCTGATGACGATTTTTCATCGTCTAAACTAGGTTCACAATGGGAATGGAATCATAATCCAAGAAATACACATTGGTCGTTAACCGAAAGAACGGGTTGGTTACGTTTAAAAGCAAGCAAAGTATTGCCCAATAAAAAAGGGTATGGGCCTAATCAAAACGAATGGACTAATAATGACGGTTCTGATTCTGATTTTTGGAGAGCTTGCAATACCCTAAGTCAACGTATTATGGGGATTACAACGGGTACTGCTGTTGCAAAATTCGATATTTCAGGCATGCAACCCCATCAATTAGCTGGTTTTGTACGATATGGAGGTGTATTTAATTTATTAGGTATTGAAGTTGATGAAAACGGGAAAAAGAAGCTATTTTACATGGATGCAATGGCCAAAAAAACAATGGGTCCAGAAATAAAAGGGAAAGATTTGTATGTGAGAACCTCAAACAATAGCAATCAAGCTACTTATGAGTATAGTTTGGATGGTAAGAATTTTAAATCCTTTGGGCCAACTTTTACCATTGAATTTGGAAAATGGACAGGCGATCGCCTAGGGTTCTTTAGTTGGAATGAAAAAGAAGATGCTGGATATATTGATGTCGATTGGTTCCAATATGATTATGATGGACCTAAAGCGAAGCGATAATATTTTTAGATAAGCTAAAGCTAATCTATAGACTTTTTAAATTAGTTCACTATAGATAGAAATAAATAGAATACATATGAAAAAGAGATTTGAATTATTGAAAAACAGGACTTTTTATTTATTTCTATCAATTGGAATGTTGCTATTTTCATGTCAAATTTTTAAGAAATCGGATAAGCTATCCCAAGGAGATGATGTGGATTTAAATTCTCCTAATCGTCCTAATATTTTGTGGTTGGTTACGGAAGATATTGGTCCTTACTTGCCCTCTTTTGGAGACTCCACTATTGTAACCCCCAATTTAAGCCGATTGGCTAAAGAAGGAGTAGTCTATACTAATTTGTATTCAACTTCGGGAGTATGTTCGCCAAGTAGAGCCGCAATTGCTACAGGAATGTATCCCTCAGGTATTGGTGCTAATAATATGCGAACCAATTCGAATATGAAAGAAACAGGATTGCCTCCCTATGAAGCGGTACCACCACCACAAGTAAAAATGATAAGCGAGTTGCTTAGAATGAAAGGGTATTATTGTTCGAATAATTATAAAGAGGACTATCAATTTAATCCACCTGTAACGGCTTGGGATGAAAGTAGCGCCTATGCGCACTGGAGAAACAGAGGTGTAAACCAGCCTTTTTTTTCTGTTTTTAACTTTACAGAAACGCATGAATCGGGCTTGTTTGAACCTTATGGCTTTAGACAAATAGAGACTAGACATTATCACGAGGGGGACACCTCCTACGTTTGGAAGCAAAACGGACTTCCTGATGCTAAAAATAGAATGACCGAAGCCGAAACTCCAGTACATCTACCTAAACACACAAAATTTAAAATTCCGCCATACTTGCCAGACAATGCGGTGGTGCGTAGAGATATGTGGAAATTATACAACAACATTGCCGAAACAGACAAGCAAATTGGTGCTGTTTTAAAGCAATTGGAAGACGATGGTTTACTCGAAAAAACCATTATCGTTTTTTATAGTGACCACGGTGGCCCATTACCTAGAGGAAAACGTTTGATTTATGATTCGGGTTTAAATACACCAATGATTATTCGCTATCCCAACAAACAAAAGGCAGGGACAAAGGACAATCAATTAATAAGTTTTGTAGATTTTGCTCCTACTTTGCTTTCAATGATTGACGTTAAAACACCTAGCTATATGCAAGGACAAGCTTTTGCAGGGAATAACAAAGTAAAAGTAGAACGCAAGTACGTACACGCTGCAGCAGACCGCTTTGATGAAGTAACGGATGCTATTAGAGCGGTTCGTGATAAGCAATTCAAATACATTCGAAATTATAGACCAGAACAAGGGTATTATTTGCCATTAGCCTATAGAGAACAAATTCCAACGATGCAAGAATTATTGCGACTGCACAAAGAAGGAAAATTAAATGCAATTCAAGATCAATGGTTTAGAAAATCGAAACCAACGGAAGAATTATTTGATTGCAAAGCAGATCCTCATGAATTAGTTAATCTAGCGTCAAACCCTAAATACGCTTCAAAACTACAAGAGCTGCGAACAGAAATGAATCGTTGGCTCGAAGAAATTCATGACGACCCTAAATTGCCTGAGGCAGCACTCATCCGTAAATTGTGGAATGGAAAAGAGAACCAACCTCAAACGGCCAAACCAATTATTTCCTATAATCAGGGAAAATTAGTTATTAGTTGTGAAACGGCTGGAGCTTCAATTGGCTATAAAGTCAAAAACAAAAATGGGTCTTGGCCTAAAAGTTGGACTATTTATCAAAAACCAGTTACTTTAGCTAAAGGGACTGAATTGAGCGTAATGGCTCATCGTATTGGATACAAAGCAAGTCAAACAGTTACTTTTAAAGGAGAAAATTAGTAAACGAACGATTTGAAAATAGTCATTCTCCATTAAGCAGCCTATATAGATTATTTAAAAATAATTTTAATTTTATAAACCAAAACAATTATTGTGAAGTCTAAATCATTGATTATACTATCATTTTCCTATTTGATATTCGGATACAATGCTATTGCACAAGTCGTGAATTTAGAGAGTGCAGTTGTTTTTGAAGAAAAAAACGGACTTGTTGCTGTAGAAGCAGAAGCTTTTTACAAACAATCAAATACGGATGTGAGGCAATGGTATCGCACCTCGATAACCGAAACCCCTAAGGTAGGTCGTGATGATGACGACAAACATATTGAAAATGCAAGCCAAAAGGCTTATATTGAAATCTTGCCTGATGAAAGAGTCACTCACGATGATCCATTAGAACGAGATAAAAATTTTACCGATGAAGCGGGGAAAATGGCTGTGGTGCATTACAAGGTGAAAATAAATACTCCCGGTCGCTATTATGTATGGGCTAGAGCCTTCTCTATGGGTAGTGAAGACAACGGTGTGCATGTGGGAATCAACGGGCAATGGCCAGAGCATGGTAAAAGAATGCAATGGTGTGATGGAAAAGGAAAATGGACTTGGGAAAGTAAGCAACGAACTAAAGAAGTGCATTGCGGTCTTCCTCACGAAATTTATTTAGATATTGACCAAGTAGGGATTCACGACATACAATTCAGTATGCGTGAAGATGGTTTTGAAATGGACAAATTTATCCTGACCAATGATGTCAATTATGTACCTACAGACCAAGAATAAGGGTCGAACGCTTAAAAGAAAAATAAATTTTTTTGTAACAATAAATAAGTATTTCAAATGAACAAAATAATATTGCTCGTATTAGGTGTGCTAATGAGTTCGACTTTGGTGTCGGCACAATCTATAAAAGCTCCCAAAGGACGTATCGCTATTGTAGCCGATGGAAATTCACCTGACCCAGACGATCTTGGAGGAACAGCCATCACCTTGGCATTATTGAAAGCTACAGATTTGACAGATCGATTGGTGCATTACTCACACAGTTGTGATTTAGTACGTGTTGATCGAATTTCGGAAGCAGCAGAAAAGGAAAGACATGCCATGATGCAAACCGCTTGTGATGGTACTGCCAGACGTTGGGGCGGTTTTGAGCATATCACTTTTTGGGATGCCAAATGGCAATTGGATCAAACAATCAAAGATTTAAGTAAAGCAATCAATGCTTCAACCGCTGATGATCCGTTGTGGATAATTGAAGCCGGAGAACCTGATATCATAGGTTTTGCGTTGGATGCTACGCCAAAAGAAAAACACAAATTTGTTAAAGTGATTACCCATCATCCAGCGAACGATGATGCTGGGGATTTTTACAAATGGAAGCAAATTCTGGATTTTGGAGTAGAAGAAGTGCGTATTCCAGACCAAAATACCTATCTAAAAGTAAAAGAATCACAATGGGATTGGGCTAAGAATCACCCTGATGACCGCATGCAATTTGTGTGGTTAATGGGAAAAATGGCCGAGATTGATAATGTGGTTAAATTCCAAAAAGGCTATTGGGATTGTTCAGATGCGGGGATGGTATTGTATTGGATTACAGGAGCAACCAATGGCGGATTGAAAGAAGGAAAAGTAGAAGATGTGAAGACATTATTGCTTAATTATTTAGATAAAAAAGAAAAGAAGTAATTAGATGAAAGGGTTTTATAGAAACAGTCTTTTTTTACTGTTATTTCTTGTTTTTTTTGACGGCTTTGCGCAACCATCGAAATCAAAAACAGAGAAGCAACCTAACCTTGTTTTTATTTTTGCTGACCAATATAGGAGACCTTCTTTGGGCTTTTTGAACGAAGACCCTGTTGTTACGCCTAACATTGACAAACTTGCAAAAGAGGGGGTGTTTTTTAGCAAAGCCGTTGCTAACCATCCGCTTTGTAGTCCTTATCGAGGGATGTTGATGACAGGGAAATACCCGCTTTCTAATGGCGTAATTGCGAATTGCCAATCGTCACGAACAGAATTTGGGAATTACTTAAAAAAGGAAGAAATCACTTTTTCAGATGTCTTGGTTAATAATGGGTATAGTGCAGCTTATGTAGGCAAATGGCATCTAGACGGTCCTAAGCCTACTAAACCGGGAGAAAAAATGATTTGGGATACTTGGTGTCCTCCTGAAAATCGTCATGGTTTTACATTTTGGCATGCTTACGGGACCCACAATAGCCATAATACACCCTATTATTGGACTACAAATGCCAAAGAAAACGAAATAACAACTATCAAAGAATGGTCACCCATACATGAGGCCGATGTGATTATTGATTATTTAAAAAATCAAAATAATCAAAGAGCTAATGGCAAACCTTTTGCTTTGTTTTGGTCCATCAATCCTCCCCATACCCCTTTTACTCAAGTTCCTGATAAATATAAAAAACAGTATGAGGGAAGGGATTATAAGGAGTTGCTAAACCGTCCTAATGTACAGTTTACAAACAATAAAGAACTGAAAAGGGGCGATAGAGGTGTGGACGCTAGATTGCATCAAGCACCCGATTATTTCGCTTCTGTAAATGGTGTTGATGAACAAATCGGTAGAGTGATGCAACAGTTAAAAGATATGGGAATCTATGACAATACTATTATCGTTTTCTCAGCTGATCATGGCGAAATGCTAGGTAGTCAAGGACTGATGCATAAGAACGTTTGGTTTAGAGAGTCATATGAAATTCCGTTTATTGTTCATTATCCTAAAAAAGTAAAACCAAAAAACGAAGACTTGCTAATCAGCGTGCCCGATTATATGCCCACACTTTTAGGACTGATGGGATTAAGCCATCAAATACCAAAAACAATTGAAGGAAAAGATTTTTCGAATGTCTTTTATAATAAGTCGGTAATCCGACCGGATAAACAACTCTACTTTGGTTCTGAACCTGAAAATCCTAGTTCGGGTACTAGAGGATTTCGAAGTGCAGACTATACTTTTGCAGTTGTTAAAGATGAAAAAGGAAGCAAATTCTATTATTTATACAACGATAAAAAAGACCCGTATCAAATGACTAATTTATGGGGAATCGATAAAGATGTAGATAAAAAAATGGAAAGAGAGTTGGGAGTATTTCTTCGTCAAATGAAAGACCCTTGGAAATAGTATCGTCTCAATGAGTTTTAATAAAATGATAAGTAAACAAGATAGTTGTCTTGATAAATAATGTGATGTATGATTAATAATATGAAAAAAAGAGTTTTGGTTGTCATGACCTATCTAGGTTGTACTTTGGGTATGATGGCTCAAGAAAAACCGAATGTTGTGGTTTTTTTAGTTGATGATTTGCGCACCGAATTAGGTTGTTATGGCAATCCAATAGTAAAAAGCCCTAATATTGATGCCTTGGCCAAAGAGGGGGTGTTGTTTCAAAAGGCCTATGCACAGCAAGCCTTATGTGCGCCTTCTCGAATGAGCTTGTTGTCAGGTTTGCGCCCTGAAACATTCGGGATTTATTCGTTGTTTACTTCGTTTCGTTCTGTTCATAAAGAGGTGGTTACTTTGCCTCAATTTTTTAAAGCCAATGGGTACCAAACAGTCAGTGTAGGGAAGGTGTACCATCACGGTTTTGATGATAAAGATAGTTGGAGTATTCTTTTTCCGAAAGAAAGCAATTCTTGGGTAAAACCCGAAAACCTAGCTTTAATTGAGCGTCTAAAAAAATCAGGAAAAGGCAGTAATGGACCAGCCTATGAATGTGAAGAGGTAGAAGATGAAGCTTATAAAGACGGTCGTACGGTAAAAAATGCAATTGAAACACTTCAAAAGTTGAAAAACGATAAGTTTATGATGGTGGTAGGACTGACCAAACCCCATTTGCCTTTTAATGTGCCAAAAAAATATTGGGATTTATACAATAAAGAAGATTTTAAAGTCCCTTCAAAAGAAGAACCAAAGGATATGTACAAATTAGCATTGACCAATTGGGGCGAACTACGAGGGTATTATGGCATACCGCAGGAAGGCGTTTTGGATGATGAAATGACCAAAACATTGATACATGGCTACCATGCGAGCGTGAGTTACACCGATGCACAGGTAGGTAAGGTGATGAAGGCTTTGGAGCAACTAGACTTGCGCAAGAATACGATTGTCGTTTTTATGAGCGACCACGGCTGGAAACTAGGCGAATACGGTGCTTGGTGCAAACACAGTAATTTTGAACTCGATGTAAATGTACCTTTAATTATTAGCAGAGAAACTGGCTATAAAAACAGAGTGACCAATGCCAAATCCAATGCTTTAGTTGAAAATTTGGATTTATTCCCTACACTTGCCGACGCTTGTGGACTTAAAACACATCCCTTAGAAGGAAAAAGCCTTTTACCATTGGTAAATAACCCTAATCTTAAGTGGAGTCAAGGAGCTTATAGCGTGTTTCCTAGAGGTAAAAATATCATGGGTTTCACCTGTACCGATGGAACTTGGAGATACACGGAATGGTGGGACAACAAAGCACAAAAAACAATTGATAGGGAACTTTATACTTGTAAAGAAAATTATATGGTACGTGTCGAGAATCTTGCTAAAAACGCCAAAAACGCTAAAGAGGTTAAGCGAATGAAATTGTTATTAGAAAAACAATATCCATTACAACTTCGATCTTCGTATCCTCAAAATGACAAAGGGAGAAACGAAGGAGGGAGTGCTGAATAATTGAGGTAACTAATACCTATTTAGAATTTAATTTTTTGATATAGGAACCGAACTTTTCTTTTTGAAAGGTTCGGTTTTTTTGTTATTAATTCCAAAATCCTCATGAGGATTTAATGTTTTTTCCAATTAAAAAAAATCGGTCTAAATCCGTTTCATCTGTGTGATCTGTGTTCCAATTGCTACTCTAGGTTAATTATTCTTTTTTTATTGATTTTGATATATTTTCAGGATACTACAGGATACAGAAATAATTGTTTGATGATAATTTTGGTAGGTTGAATTTAAAGGATGAAAAGCACTGTCTTTCAGTAAGTTATACGCTGTAAATAAGAGGTGTCGTCTTTTAATCAACTTAAAGAATTAGTTTGTCCATTTGTAATTAAAAATTCATGGACAAATGCTGTTTTTTTAACCAAAAACTATCCAAAAACTAAACTAGAATTATGAAACCAAATCTCAAAATTAGAATAACTGTTTTTTTAATTGTTATTCTATCCTTACCGTCAATTGCACAGAGTTTGCAGCATCCTACAATTTATGCAACAGCAGCAGAGCGCTCGCAAATATTGAGTAAAATAAGTTCCAACTCTTGGGCTAATAGCATGGTGAATTCGATGAAATCAAACGTTGATTCCAAGATTACAGCTCACAATACTAATCCTGCCGCCACTTTTAGTACGGTAGATTTTTTTCCAGCTAACGACGCAAATTCAGAGGCCTATGCTTCACCTTATACCTCGGCTCACGGGAAAGTATTATCTACAGCGGCCTATTCGGCCATGCTGTATTATATTACTGAGGATGTCAAGTACGCCAGTTATTCGGCTGATATTTTGAATTATTATTTTGATAATTTATCGACTCGTACACTCGCTACAACAACTATTAGTGGAAACTATTTTTACGATCCTCGTACTACTTATGCGCAATTAGCTGTCGCTTATGATTTTGTTTATAATTATTTAAAAACGCCAGGAATAACGGTTTATAACAAGGCTACAAACACTCGTGTTTCTTATGATCATGCCCGTGCGCAAACGGTGATTAGAAACATTGCTGGAAATACCTTAAAAGAATCAGGAGGCTTGGATACACAAGGAAGCGTGGTTTCCAATCATCCTGTATTGACTGCTCCGGGTTCGCTGTTTTCAATCCTTTGTGTTGAAGATGATACCGAAAGAGAACGTATGTTTACTCTTTTTTGGGATCGAGGTACTAAGCGCCAAAATTCTTTTACCAAAACCATTTTAAAAATGTTCACGGAACAAGCGCTTTGGCCTGAATCGGTAAGTTATGGGTTTATGCCTAATGTTCAATTGATATTAAATTTGGTTGACAGAGTGAAACCGCAACTGAATGCAGGTGCCAATAATATAAAACTTTTTGAAAGTGCTTCTTTAATGGAAAATCTAAGGCTTCCTAATAGAACCTTTGTACGTTACGGTGATTCACATAGAACTAGTGATGGTACGGACGAAATTAGTAGATACGCTTTGAATTTTGCAAAAAGACGCGGTTATGCTAATATACAATCACAGGCAGAAATAGCATTAAAACAAAGTTTTCCTACCACAAATGGGTATAATACAAGTGTTCCTGCTACAGGTTTTGAGAATTATGTTGCTTTGGATTTGTTTTGGGGTGAGCCACTACCTAATACTTCTGTTGTAGCATTTGATTATAAACCAACAGTTATAATTAATCACGCGGGGGTAGCCTTGCAACGTAACTATGTTGCAGCGAATAATACGGAATATGGCTTGTGTGGCATCATTGGTGGGGCACATTATGTACATGCGCATTGTGCTGGAATTTCGATGGAATTGTATGGAGCGGGTGACGTTATGGCTGCAAACGGTGGCTTGCCTCCAACATTAGCCGAACGAAGCACCTTGCCTTTTCAAGGATATTTTAACAAATATGCAGGTAACAATACCGTTATTGTAAACGGAACTTCTCGTGGGACTTCTAAAACGGGTGCTTGGGGGAATGACAAATTTTTATACCAAGATCCTGTTGTAAATATAGCGTCAGAACCAAAACATTTAGAGAATCCTTTGAGTGCGAATTTTAGTTTTGCTACTCAGTTTATGGATGATAATGTTAACAATTGTGACCAACAACGTACCCTAAGTACGATTCGTACCAGTGCTACCTCAGGGTATTATTTTGATTTATTCCGTTCAAAATCATTAGGTACAAATAATTTTCATGATTATATCTACCATAATATTGGAGATGCAACCAGTCTTAAAGATGCTTCCAATAATACTCTTGTGGTTACACCGACTACAAAATACCAAGTAGTGGTAAACGATACGCAACAATCGCCAGGCTGGTTACAATTTGAAAACACTCAGTCAACAACAGGAATTAGCGATGCCGTTAAAATTCGTTTTGACCTTACTACAACGAATAAATACATGCACATGCTACTGCCTGCTGGTGTAACAAGAGAATATACAAAAGCACTAGGTCCAGCTACTTATGAGGCTAAAAATGGGTATGTGAGTAAGAAAACACAAATCATAGCTGTTAGACAAACTGGTGAGGCATGGAACAGGCCGTTTGTGTCAGTGTTCGAACCTTCTTCTAATGCCACTGCAACGGTTCAATCAGTAGAGAATATTACCGTTAATAATGTAATTGTGGGGGCCATTGTCAAAAGTAAATTGGCAGATAGAGAAACCACAGATTATATTATTTGTAATGAAAATAATACTGGAGATATTAGTCTTCCTCTATTGAATTTGACTTTCAAAGGTCGTTTTGCTATTGTTCGAACAGAGGTAAAGACCGATAAAAAGGATGTTACGCTTTACATTGGTGAAGGAACACAACTTAATTTTGAAAACTACGCTCTTACAGGGGATGCTGATAAAAAAGGACTTTTGGAAGTTAAGGATGTTATTTTAGCGGTTTCTTCTTTTGATAAAAGTAATGGAATTGAAATCATTCCAAATCCTGCAAAAGGAGTATTTAAAATTCAAATAAATGAGACATCTTGGAAAAAACTTACGATTTATGATATGTTAGGTAAAAAAGTGTATCAAAACAACTCAGGTCAAGGGTCACTTTTGCTAAATACAGAAGAGCATAACATGAAAGCGGGAGTGTATATTGTGGAATTTGTTGACAACCAAAACAAAAGATTTAGCTCTAAATTAGTAGTAAAATAATCGAACTAATATGTTCGCTAACTAATTTATAAACTAAAAGTACACCTTCAAACAGCTGATTTGATATCTTAATTCAATAAGTTGTTTGAAGGTTTTTTTTAAAATATATGAATAAATACAAACTTTGCCTATTTATTTTAGGAATCTACACCAGTAGTTTTGGGCAACATACCGTCATAAATGCTATCAATTGTAAAATATCAAGTCAAGAAAAGGAACAGGTAGAACTAATGGCGCAATATCAAATCAATTTTTATAAAAGAATATTTGATTTTGAACCTGCCATTGTAAACATTGACCTTATAGGAAAACATAAGGATTATCTAGCGCTATCACATCATACAAATGCAAAATATAAAACAGCTGGGTTTTATCAATCGACAACAAATAAGGCCTACGTTGATAAAACCAGAAGCAGTTACGTTAAAACCATCTATCATGAGATGCAACACGCATTGATACATCAAGTAGTACCGAATGTTCCAGCCTGGATAAACGAAGGTATGTCGGAACTTTTTGAGTGTTTTGAAGTCAGTAAAGAAGGAGTTACCCCAAGCATACAAGGATATAAATTCCTAAAAATGAAAGAGTATATAAGTCAAAACAAATTGAATTTAAGAGCCTTTTTAGGATTAAATCATGGGGAATGGCAAGCTGTTAATGGAACTGAGGAAGGGTATTCTTATACAGTTTCCTACTCTTTTGTGTGTTTTTTATTTATGAAATACCCCAATGCAGTTGAAAAGATTTTACAAAAGATTAAACAAGGTAAAACTTCGATACAAGCTATTGAATATGCTACAAAAAAAGATTTTACAGTTATTGAAGAAGAATTTAAAAAACAGATGAAATAGCGTATGGAAATCTACTAATGAAAATTTAATTGATTGTTCCATAATGTGGCTTTGGAAAAGCTAATTTGTTATTCCTGATAGGATGAAAAATTAAAGCAAATAAAACCTGACAGAACAGGATACTTTAATTGGTTTGTTAGGATAATTTTGGTAAGAAAAACCTAAAAAATCAATACTAATTAATGACTAAACTGATGACCATGAAAATCAATATTTATTTTTATTGCTTTTTGTATTGTGCTATAGCTTTTTCTCAAGGTAAAACGAATATAACCAATTCACAGAAAGTGGTAAACCTCTTGGATACTTATTTTAAGTTAGATAGGGAAACTATTCATGTACAATTCAACAAAGAAGTTTATGTTACTAATGAAATAGTAGGATTTAAAGGGTATGTATGGAGTAAGAATAATGAGGCACCAAATACGAATACCACAAATGTTAATGTAGTTATTTATGATAGTAATAATCAAGTGGTAAAAAAGCAATTATTGTATGCTAGTAATGGTACTTTTTCAGGGGCCATTCAATTGAATGAGTCATTCAAATCAGGATTGTATCATTTTCAGTTTTATACTAATTGGATGAATAATTTTAATGAAGATTATTCTTTTATTCAAACAGTAGAAATAATAAATAGGGATGAACCTTACGTAGTGAAGTCAAAAGCTCCAATATGGAGTACTACAAAAATTACTTTTACTCCCGAATCTTCAGTTATTATTGATGGAATTTATAATACTGTTGGTGTCAAAATCACCGATTGTAATCAAAAAGGAATTCAAGTAAACGATGTTGTTATATGGGGTTCTAAATCAAAAGAGGTGGCGCGATTTAATACCAATAAAGTGGGTAATGGCTATTTCACCTTTATCGCTGATAAAAGCGAAACCTATTTTTTAAAAATTAAAAATGAAAACATACAGCTCAACCAACCTTTACCAGCTGTTAACGATACAGGAATTGCCATTAGCTGCAATAACAATCTGCCTAAGAATAAATTAGCCATCGTCATTAAAACAAATGAAAAAGGTTTACCCTTATTTAACAATAAAAAATATACCTTACTTATTCATCAAAACGAAAAGATGGTTCTTAAAGAATTTACCTTTGCGAACAATGAATTAGAGCATACGCTGTTTTTTGATAAACAAAATATTTCCAATGGTGTCAATTCTATTCGTTTATTGGATGAAAACTTAAATCAAGTCACTCAAAAATTATTTTACCACTTTAGAAGTGAAAAAATGATCAGTCCTATTCAAACTAGAAGAACTGCAAATGATAGCGTGGTTCTTTATGGGAATTCGGATTTTAAAAAAGCGAATATCAGCATCAGTATTCTCCCAGAAAAAAGTCTCTGTAAAAATGAAGAGAAATCGATATTGGGTACTTTTTATCTAAATAATTTCCTGATAAAACCAGAAATAAACAATTACTTTTATTTTGATACACGAAACGATAATAGAAAACAGGATATTGAAGCTTTGATGCTTAATCAAAGTGAAAATAAATTTTCATGGAATGATATAAAAACAAAAACACCTGAAATTATTTATCCTTTCAATAAGGGAGTTACTGTCAAGGGTAAAGTAGAGACAAATTCTAATTTAAAGGCCAAAGGGAAACTGACGCTCATATCCACAAAAAATGATGTATTCGAAGAAACAACAATAAGCCCAAACGGCAACTTTAAATATGAGAATTTTTTCGCCCAAGATTCTACTGTATTTGTTTTTCAGGTAGCGAATGCAAATGGTAGTTCTAAATATTCTAGGATAGAAGCACGTGTAGAAAACAATGAAAGTAATTTTATATATCCCTTTAAATATGAAAAAGCAGTTTGTCCGACGGTTCAAAATCAACCAGAAGATAAATTTGTATTTAATAAAAATGCTATAGAATTAACGGGTTTATCTATTGTTTTAGATACAAAGAAACTATTTATTAATAAAGATTTAGTTAGCAATACGGCAACGGGTTTTAAAATAGACGAGGAGTACGGTACGGTTTTCGATTTTTTAAACCAAAAAGGGTATAGTACCGGGGTTGATAATGAAACAGGATACCCTTTTGTAAAAGACCGTACAGGATTAAATAAAGGAGTTACCCCAGCTTTTCGAATTGATAACAATCGAATAGCCGATTTGAATGAATTGTACTCTGTCTTTCTTTCAGATGTAGAGGAAATTTACATCGATAAAAATAATGCACGATTTATGGGTACCAGCTCTGTAATTGATATTTTTTTAAAGAAAGGTGCTGTGCGAAGTGGAGGCTATAAAATTAAACACAATCTTTTTATGGTTACAAAAGGTTATGCCAATGCTGTTGCTTTTAAAAATGCCTATTTTGAAACTTCAAAAGAATATTTGCTTTTTGGGACCTTAAATTGGACTCCATCAGTCATTATCGAAGAACAACCGAAATACCAAATTAAATTCCCAAGAGAAGGACAAAATGAAATTCAGGTAGTAATCGAAGGATTTTCCGAAGACGGTAAGTTGATATCCGAAATTCAAAAAATTAATTTTAGAGGATAGTTCACTATAAAAAAGTATAATAATTACTCACAAGTGTTTGTGCTAACGACAGCAGATAGGTTTAAGATAACTGGTCAAACAGTGTTTAGGTATTGAATAAGCCATTTAATTAACTGAAAAATTGATATGGCACTTCCTCCAATACCCCATAAATAACCTCTGTAAATTCTAGATCTTTTGTAGAAGCTATTGTCTTTGTCTAAAAAGTTGTTTTTTATGTGATCTATATAAGTCCAATAAAATATAACTAGACTGAAAAGTAAAACAAATAAAATAGTTAGAAAATTCTTTTCATTAAATTCCATGGTTAATAATTTGTGTTGTTAGAATTGAAATTAATCATATAATCAATCTCAGGCTTCGTTTGTAAGAACGATAAGTTAAAGAATGTTTTGGCTGACGTGTTAAAACCAGTCCCAAAAACCACGTTCTATAACTT
Source organism: Flavobacterium sp. NG2 (assembly GCF_034119845.1). Classification (NCBI taxonomy): domain Bacteria; kingdom Pseudomonadati; phylum Bacteroidota; class Flavobacteriia; order Flavobacteriales; family Flavobacteriaceae; genus Flavobacterium; species Flavobacterium sp. NG2. Next base: position 2,256,395 of record NZ_CP139420.1, read on the forward strand.
CGAATTTTCCATCATTAACTTTTTTGATAAATTTATCTTCAAATAATTTAATGAGCTCAGGATGTTCTTCTCTATTTTTTCTAAATACACCAATATATTTTCCTTTAGAATTACAAATACTGAATAGCTCTAACCAAGGTAAACTGCCATTTGTATGTCTTTTTTTTGTTTTATATTCATAAACTTTATCCATTCTTGTAACAAATCCAAATTGTAATGAGTCTTTTCCTAAAATGACAACTCTAGTAATGCCTCCATTATCAGTGTTTTGAAGCTCTTTTTGAGTTAAATGAAATCTAGAATTTAACTCAGTAGTTGTTATTTCTGAAATTCTAGTCTCTAATTGTTCATAAGTCATATTTGAAAATTCGTATTCCATTATGGGGCCAGGAGACTTGGTAAAGAAATACATAAATACTCTTGCTCCTACAGAGAGTAAAATAAAGCAAGCTATTAAGCTTATAATACCTTTTATCATTTTATTAAATTTTAATTTCTTAATTCTTTTTCAGTAACTATAATTTCAAAAGCTTCCATGATGATAACAGCACTTTCTCTAGTTTCTAAACTAACTTTTAGACTATTTATAGTGTTTTTTCACTGTTATAGCGTGTTGAACTATCCGAGCAATTGAGATAAATTTATGCTAAAATTAGTAGGTTGTAAGATTTTGTTTAGCCTGTGCTGTCCTGAAGAATAATTCTAAAATCAGTTATTGGGTATATTAGGGCTATTATTTAATTGTTTTTCTGTTTTTACCCGACAATACAGGATAGTGTTCTTATATAGAAGTTTTATATTTGAAATGGTTTAGTTTGAAAAATTATTTTTAGAATAATTTTTAGTTTGTTTAGTTCTTAGAATAAAATCATTCTGTCTTTTTTTTACTAGAAAGATGGGATGATTTTTTGGTTTATGATTGCAGTGATGTCTTAAGATTTGAAATATGAATATAAAATTCTTTACAATAAGTAGTTTGGTTTTGTTTGTTTTTACACTTTCAGCAGCCCAAATAATTGCTCAGGTGGCCAATAACAAACAATCAATAAAGACTGAATCCCTACAGAAAGATGCGCAATTCTCAAGCGTAGCTTATGATGAACTTCTAAAAGTAAAAAAGAAACTAACAACTGATTCCTACTCTTCATTATACAAAAAGGTAATTCAAGAAGCAGATACCGCTTTGCTGAAAGGAACATATTCAGTCATGCAAAAAACACAAACGCCTGCCAGTGGCGATAAGCATGATTATTATTCTATTGGGCCTTATTGGTGGCCTGATCCTGCTAAACCTGATGGCTTACCATGGATACGAAAAGATGGAAAAGTCAACCCCTTAACAAGAGAAGGAAGTACTGATTTTGAAACCAAACAAAAAATGTTCAACAGTACGGAATCTTTGGCCTTAGCCTATTTCTTTTCGAATAAAAAACAGTATGCTACTAAAGCGCTAGAATTAATTCAAGTGTGGTTTGTTAACGAAGATACCAAGATGAATCCCAACCTCAATTTTGCTCAAGGCGTACCGGGTGAAAATGCAGGTAGGGGAATCGGAATTATTGAATTTGCAGATGTTACTAAGGTGCTAACAGCAATTGAAATTTTAGAGTTAAACCAACAAATGGATGCTAAAACCAGTCAAGCCTTACGAAAATGGTTTACAGATTATGCGTATTGGTTGCAAACCAGTGAAAATGGCGTTTTTGAAAAAAACACTAAAAACAACCACGGAACGCATTATGACACGCAGTTAATTGAAATTTTGTTGTTTTTAAATAAAACAGCCGAAGCCAAACAAATTTTGGAAGCCGTAAAAACAGAGCGCATTGCCAAACAAATTCAGTCCAATGGAGCACAACCTTTGGAACTAGCTAGAACCAAAGCGCTATCTTATAGTACGATGAATTTGAGAGGTTTTACTGAATTGGCCGTTTTAGGAAAAAAGCTGGGTGTTGATTTATGGAATTATAAGGCGGCTAATGGCGCTAGCATAATCAATGCCTTCGAATTTTTGAAACCCTACGCTAAGGGAGAAAAAAAATGGGATTATAAACAAATAGCTGATGAGGAAAAAGCTATAAAAAACTTGAAAGAACTGTTTGCAATGGCGGGTAGTGAATTTAATAAGGAAGAGTATTGCCAAATAGGTAGAGATAAAAAAGTATCACTCCACTCTTTACTGCACGAATGTAATTAATTAACTTAAAATAAAAAATCATGCAAAGACTTGCCTTTAAAATGAAATTGAATCCAGGTCAAAAAGAGGCCTACACTAAACGTCATAACGAACTGTGGCCGGAACTTCATGCGCTTTTAAAAGAAAATGGAGTGAGTGAATATTCTATATTTTTGGATGAAGAAACCCATACACTTTTTGCTTTTCAAAAAGTTTCGGGTGCTGGTGGTTCACAAGATTTAGCTTCTAATGAAGTTGTAAAAAAATGGTGGGACTTTATGGCTGATATTATGGAGACAAATCCTGATAACTCCCCAGTTTCAGTGCCTTTAGAAGAGGTGTTTTATATGCCTTAATAATGATAATGGTTTGTAGAAAAGGAGGTTAGCTTGGTAAGTTAATCTCCTTTTTTTGGATATAAAAACAAATACCGGCAGTGGAAAAAGGATTTTTTGATGCAAGTAGAGACTAATACGCCCCTACAACACAGGATAGTTGAATTGATAAGTTTTAATAATTTTAGAAATATTTTCTAATTAACCAATCAACTATCTATAATGAAAAGAAGGTCATTTGTACAGTTATCCGCTTTGGGAAGTTTTGGCTTGATGCTACCCTTGTATGCTTGCAAGTCGGGCAGTATTTTTAATAGCCATCAAGAAGATTTGACGGACTTTGAAACCAATGCTTTCCAATTACTGACCACTTGGTGCGACGCAATGATTCGTGATCAAATAAACAATCCTAATGATAGTGTAACTCATGGCGCCTTGTATTGTCATGCCTGTGAGAAGATTCATGGTCGCTGTCAAGAAGCTGTTTATCCATTTTTGTACATGGCCGATAAAACGGGGGATAAAAAATACCTAGAGGCCGCTATCAAAGTGATGGATTGGTCGGTAAACGTTGATTTACCAGATGGCAGTTGGACCAACATGTTAGACCCAAAATCGTGGTATGGTACTACTGTTTTTGGTGTAATTGCCTTAGGCGAAGCCTTACATTATCACGGACATTTGTTGCCCAAAGAGACTAAAACAAAATGGGAGAACCGATTAAAAAGAGCAACCGATTTTGTATATAAAACATTTGACGATCATTTTAGTCATATCAATTACCGCTTTACCGCTATTTATGCCCTTTCTTTTATGGGGGATTATTTTAACGAAGAAAAATATAAAACCAGAAGTAAAGAATTAGCCTTGCTGATTCCGAAATACCTAACAGAACCTAATAAATTATTATTTGGCGAAAATCATCCAGACGATAAAAAAAGTGCCAAAGGATTACTGCCTGTTGACATAGGCTACAATGTTGAAGAGAGTTTAAATGCAGTGGTGCAATATGCAGTGCATACAAAAGATGAGGAGTTGTTAAAATTATTGACTCAATCTTTAAATAGTCACTTAGAGTTTATGCTACCTGATGGGGCTTGGGACAACAGTTTTGGTACACGCCAAAACAAATGGACTTATTGGGGCAGTAGAACTACGGATGGTTGCCAACCGGCTTTTTCATTGTTGGCCGACAGAAATCCTGCTTTTGGAACTGCCGCCGTTTTGAGTACCGAATTATTGCAACGTTGTACCGTCAACGGACTTTTAGCAGGTGGTTTGCATTACCAAACGCATGGCGTAAAACCCTGTATGCACCACACCTTTGCCCATGCCAAAAACCTAGCTTTTGTGATGGACAATGCCAAGAAACTAAAAAAGGTAAACAAAAAAACACCTCTTCCAAGAAGTTCAAATGATGGAGTAAAGCATTTTCCGGAACTTGATGTTTGGTTAGCAGCTAGAGGACCTTGGCGAAGCACCGTTTCATCCTATGATCAGATTTTTAAGAAAGAAAAATCAGTAGCGGCTACAGGAGGTTCGTTAGCTGTTTTATGGCATGAAAAAGTAGGGCCATTATTTACCGCCAGTATGGTCGAATACTTGTTGGTCGAACCTTATAACCAACAAGAACAAGAAGGCGAGGATTTTTGTTTAACTCCTCGTATTGAGCGATTTGTCAACGGAGTTTGGTACACAAACCTACAGGATTTAAAAGCCAAAGTAAACTTCAAAGACGAAAAAGGAATCATTGATTTTGCTATTGAAACCGCCCTGACCAACAATAAAAAAGAAACCCTAGTATCAGGCGGTGATTTCAAACTGAATTATCTTTTTGATAAAAATCAAACGACTATCAAAGCCCAAAGAACTACTTCCGAAGCAAATGGAGATACACTGGTATTGCCTGTTATTTCGCCTACAGGAGAGAAAGTAGTACAAGTTTCGGCTACTAAAATCGAAATTCATAAAAAAGAAGGGATTGTTGTTGTTGAATCGAATGTGCCACTTTCGATTAAAAAAATGGATAAAGAACGTATTTTTAATCAAGTACCCGGAATGGAAGTAGTACCAGTATTAGTGTCTTTTCCTAAAAACACCAAAGAGGTGATTTGTACAATTTCGGTTGTTTAGAAAAAAATTAGGTTGTATTGAGTAAAATAATCAAATTCAATTAAATAAACTGATTTCAGATTTGTTTCTAAAGCTATTGAGGACCACAATGTCAGTCTGAGCTTGTCGAAGACCTCATATGATAAATATCGACTTCTGAAAATCTTTGATAATGTGATAATTGGGATTAAAATTAACTAATTAAAAAAAAACTAATAGTAAAATATTTTAAAAATGAAAATTCATAAAATAACTGGTTTGCTTGCGTGCTTTGTGATGATGCAAGTATATTGTCAACACACAAATAAAACTGCAAATAAAACGAAACCCAATATTGTTTTTATCCTCACCGACCAATGGAGAGGTTCGGCCACAGGCTACAATGGTGACCCTAATGTAAAAACGCCTAATTTGGATAAATTAGCCAAAGAAGCGGTCAATTTTACCAATGCAGTTTCAGTTACTCCTGTATGTACGCCGCATCGAGCGGCTTTGCTCACAGGAAAATTCCCCACCACAACAGGGATGTTCTTGAATGATATTTATTTACCATCAGAAGAATTATGCATGGCAGAAATTTTCAAGGCCGAAGGCTACAACACCGCCTATTGGGGCAAATGGCATTTAGACGGCCATGGTCGCGAAAATAATGTAGCACCCGAAAGACGTCAAGGATTTGATTATTGGAAAGGGATGGAATGTGATCACGACTACAACAAGGAACATTATTATGCGAATAACGATCCTGTGAAAAAATTCTGGGATGGCTATTCTCCATTTGCTATTACTAAGGATGCAAATCAATACTTGGCCGATCATGCCAAGGACAAAAAACCTTTTTTAATGCTTATTTCATTAGCAACGCCTCACTATCCGCACGACAGCGCTCCTGAAAAGTATAAAAATATGTATCCTCCAAAGGATTTGGTTTTAGCACCTAATATTCCTGATAATTTGAAAGACAATGTTAGGAAAGAGTTACAAGGGTATTACGCACACTGTACAGCTACTGACGAGGCTATCGGAACGGTTTTGGAACAAATCAAAAAGCTTAATTTGTCTGACAACACTATTATTGTGTTTACGGCTGACCATGGTGAAATGATGGGCGGACATGGCGTAAAACCATTTGTGAAACAATTGGCTTGGGATGAGTCTGTACGTGTTCCTTTTTTAATTTCTTATCCAAATATCAAAAATAACAAAGGCAAAACAGTTCAGGCGCCTATCACCACTCCTGATATTTTACCTTCCTTATTGGGTTTAACTGATATTGCTATCCCAAAAGGTATTGAAGGTGAAGATATCTCTTCATTAATTAAAAATCCAGATCCAAAAGCGGATCGAGCGGCTTTGGTAATGAATGTTAGTCCTTTTGGGTCTAATTTTAATGACACAGAGTATCGTGCTATTAGAACCAAACAATATACTTATATACGCACCCCTGAAGGAGCTTCTAATTTGTACGACAATTTAAAAGACCCTTATCAAATGACAAATTTGCTAGATAAATCAGATTATAAAAAGATTCAAATAGATTTAGAGAAGCAACTCAACAATGAATTAAAAAGAATAGGTGACGATTTTAAACCAAGAGAATTCTATATGAAAAAATGGAATTATATTCTTGATTCATCTAAAAGAGCCATTGATTTTAGGAATTGGGATAAAGGCGAAGGCAAGGTGATTTCACCAAAAAAACAAAATTAGTTCAAGAAAAAGGTTTAGTCGATAGCAATAATTAAATAGATGAAATCGCCATTACCTAGAAGTTTGCGCAAGCAAATGAAATTCGCAAAACAGATATGAAAAATACGTACAAGGGTTTATTTTTATGTAAAATGCTGTTTCTTATTCTGACTTTGTATTCTTTTACGGTCAAAGATGGCATTACTGCTCCTATTCAGCTAACCATTAGCGAAGGGTTAACCAATCCATTAGGGTTTTATGATAGTAAGCCAAGCTTTTCTTGGAAACTTCCTGTGGGTGTTACATCACAATCTGCTTATACGATTGTAGTGGCTAGTTCTCCTAAATTATTGCCCAATAATCCTGATTTATGGAATAGTGGAAAAGTGAATGCAGACCAAAGCTTGAATGTAAATTATAATGGAAAAAAATTAGACTCCAGACAAAAAGTCTATTGGCAAGTTAAATATTGGGACGATAAAGGAGCCGAATCCAAATGGAGTGAAATGGCTCATTTTGAATTGGGACTGTTGCAAAATAGTGATTGGAAAGCAAACTGGATTTCGGTTCCTCCAACAGAGTTGAACGAAATTAGCGGTAAAAATTCAGTGCTTTTCAGACCGCAATACCTTCGGAAACAAATCAACATCCATTCAAATATCAAAAAAGCACGTTTGTATATCACAGCCAAAGGTGTTTTTGAAGCCTATATCAACGGTGCAAAAATAGGTACAGATGTAATGACTCCAGGTTGGACGCCGTTTGATAAAAGCATCAGCACCTTGACTTATGATGTGACAGATATGCTCATGAAAGGAGAGAATGTGCTAAGTGCGATTTTGGCCGAAGGCTGGCATTCAGGGCGCATCCATTTACGAAGAGCGGCTACCAAAGAAGATGTACCTTATTTATTGTGCCAATTAGAAATAGAAACGAATAAAGGCAAACAGATTATTGTTACTGATAAAAGTTGGAAGGTTTCTTTAAAAGGACCTATACGCGAATCGAATATTTATGATGGCGAAATCTACGATGCCAATTTCAATTTAGGTAAATGGCAATTCAATGGTTATGATGATTCGAATTGGCTTCAGGTGGTGGAACAAAAACCAGCGGAAACTGTTTTATTGTTGCCAAAGCGTTATCAAACGGTCAAAGACAAAGAAACGATTTCGGTTAAAACCTTGACCGAACCTGTAGCAGGGAAACCTATTTTTAATTTTGGACAAAATAATGTTGGCGTTCCTCTAATTAAAGTACCCATGAAAAAAGGGGATACCTTAACCGTTCGCTTTGCCGAAATGCTCAACACCGATGGTACCATGTACACCGGAAATTATAGAGGAGCCAAATCAACGGATTATTATATTGCCGCCAAAGACGGTTTGATAGAATGGCGACCACAGTTTACTTTTCACGGCTATCAATACATTGAACTAAGTGGTTTTGACCCTAAAGCAAAACCTCAGAAAGATTGGGTTACTGCCATTGTACAATATTCTGATTTTAAGTTAAATGGTACTTTTGCTTCTTCGCATGAAAAATTAAATCAACTGCAAAGTAACATTTCTTGGGGACTGAAAGGAAACTTTTTTGACATCCCAACAGATTGCCCGCAACGAGATGAACGCTTAGGCTGGACAGGTGATGCACAAGTGATTGCGCCTACCGCTATTTATAATGCAGATATGTATGCGTTTTGGGCTAATTATTTGCAAAGTATGCGTCAAGAACAAATGGACAATGGTGCCATTCCAAATGTGATTCCGAATAATCTAGGAAAAGGAAATTCTTCGGGTTGGGGTGACGCTTGTACCGTAATTCCATGGGAAATTTATTTTAGAACAGGAGACAAACGCATACTCGAAGACAATTACGAGATGATGAACCGTTGGCTGGGTTATTATGCTTCTAAAGCCAATGGAAATATTGTGAGTATGCAATCTTTTGGGGACTGGTTACAGCCTTTTTCTCAACCATTAGAAAGTAATAGAATGGGACGTCGTGGCGATACTCCCGCTGATTTTATCTCTACGGCTTACTATGCCAAATCGGTAGAATTGACCATGCGTACGGCTGCCGTTTTAGGGAAAACAGCTGAGGCTCAAAAACTCCAAAAATTACATAATGAAATCAAAAAGGCTTTCGGAAATAAATTCTTTGACAATAATGGCCGTACCACCAGTAAAATGGAAACCCAAACGCAATATTTACTAGCACTTGATTTTGATTTAATTTCTAAAGAAAATACCCAAAAAGCAGGAGTACATTTAAAACGTGTGATTGCCGATTGTGACAATCATTTGCGTACAGGTTTTTTAGGAACACCGATTCTTCCCCTTGTTTTGGATAAAATAGGAGAAACGGATTTGATGTACAGCATTCTTTTTAAAGAGAGTTATCCTTCTTGGTTTTACTCCATCAATCAAGGCGCAACCACTATGTGGGAGCGTTGGGATAGTTATACGTTGAAAGACGGTTTCCACAAAGACGGTATGAACTCCTTTAATCATTATGCTTATGGTGCCATTGGTCGCTGGATGTACGAGCGTATTGCGGGAATCAAACCTATAGCAGCAGGCTATAAAGAAATCGAAATTGCACCCGTTCTTGGTGGGCCATTAACAGCTGCTAGTGCTAGTTATGATTCGCCTTACGGTAAAATAAATTCGTCTTGGAAATTTGAAAATGGAAACTTTAATTTGGAGGTAACCGTTCCTTCCAATACCACAGCCAAAATTGTGATACCAGCCGATACCAGCAAAGAGTTATTAATGAATGGCAGCAGTTTTAAAAATAATACAGCCATACAATTAGACCTTAAAACAGATAAGACTTTTGTGCTAATAGCTGCAGCAGGAACCTACCGTTTTACATCCAAAGTCAAAAAATAAAAACCAAAGATGAAAAATAATTTTTTAATCATATACGTTTTTCTATTGCAAACTTTTTGTTCGCAATTAACAGCGCAAATTAAATATACGGTCAATGATGCATGGCAGTTTGTTCAAGATAAATCGATTACTGAAATTAACCAACTGAAAAATCATAAAGGTGTAAAAGTCGCTATTCCGCATACTTGGAATGACAAAGATGTGATGGATGAAGAAGAAGGTTTTTACCGTGGTGCCGGTTGGTACACTAAAACCATCAAAATCCCAACGGCTTACAAGGATAAGGAAGTTTTTCTGTTTTTTGAAGGCGTTGCTATGGTGTCTGAAGTGTATATCAATAATAAATTGGCCAATAAACACGTAGGCGGTTTTACTCGTTTTGTGGTGCCAGTTTCTAAATTCATCGATTTTGATACTTCCAAAAACTCTACTTCATTTACGGTAGTAGTAAAAGCCGATAATTCGTATGATGATGATGTGCCACCCTTGCATGCCGATTTTACTTTTTTTGGCGGAATCTATCGCGATGTGAATTTGGTAGTGACTGATAAAGTGCATTTTAGTATCGAAGAAGATGCTGCCAATGGGGTCTTTGTCACGACTCCAAAAGTATCAGCACAAAAAGGCGAGGTACAACTGAAAGTAAAAATCAAGAACGATGATAAAGCCAATCAGAATGTAAAATTGGTAACCAAATTAATTGGCCCAAATCAGCAATTGGTTTCAGAGAAAGTGCAAACGCTTAAGCTAAAATCAGGTATTGCCAATGAGTTTAATTTTGCGTTAAATTCGGTTACAAACCCCGAATTATGGTCGCCTGATACGCCTAATTTATACAAAGTAGTTTGTGAAATTTTCGATGCAAAAAACAACCAAAAAATTGATGAGTCAACCAATTCCTTAGGGTTTCGATGGTTTGCATTTGATGTTGACAAAGGTTTTTTCTTGAACGGAAAACATTTAAAATTAGTTGGAACCAACCGCCATCAAGATTTTAAAGACATTGGGAATGCCGTTCCAGACCACATTCATGTGGAAGATATTTTGCGAATGAAGGAAATGGGGAGTAATTTTTTGCGCATAGCGCATTACCCACAAGACCCCATTATCCTTGAAATGTGTGACCGATTGGGAATTTTAACTACGGTGGAAACTCCAATTGTGGATACCGTTACCGAGTCAGAGGCTTTTACTCAAAATTGTTTGAGTGCGCAATTGGAAATGATTCGTCAAAATTACAACCACCCCAGTTTGATTATTTGGGCGTATATGAACGAGGTAATTTTGCATCCTCGATATGGTAATGATAAAGAACGTTACAAAAAATACACGAACTATATTGTGGAATTGGCTCAAAAAATCGAGAAGCTAACCCGTGCCGAAGACCCATACCGCTATACGATGATTCCGAACCATAATGGACTAGAACGCTATCATGAAGCTGGATTGACTGAGGTTCCAATGATTGTAGGCTGGAATATTTATCTGGGTTGGTACGGTGGTTCTTATGACTTACTGCCTGAGAGAATTGAAAAATTTCATTCGACGATAAAAAAAACAATGATAATTACAGAGTACGGTGCAGGAGTGGACCCAAGGTTGCATACTCTAAATCCGATGCGTTTTGATTATTCACAGGAATACGGAACCGAATTTCATAAATACTATCTTGAATATTTTATGAAACAAGATTTTGTAGCCGGTGTCAACGTATGGAATTATGCCGATTTTAACTCAGAAGACCGTATCGATGCGGTACAAAGTATCAATAATAAAGGTTTAGTTGGTCTGGACAGAAAACCCAAAGATGTGTTTTATTACTACCAAGCTTCTTTGTTGTCCAAACCATTTTTAGCCATTGCTACCAAAACTTGGAACCAACGTTCGCAAGTAGAAGATAAAGAGGGGGCAGGAGTGGCAACAATGCAAGTGCAAGTTTTTTCGAATCAAAATGAAGTAACACTTTTTATAAATGGAAAAAGTTTAGGAGCCAAAAAAGTAGAAGATAAAATTGCAATTTTCAATGTCCCTTTTGTTGACGGAATCAATCAGTTAGTAGCAAAAAGTGGCGATATAGTCGAAGATTTTTCGACTATTCGTGTCAATATTATTCCAATTTCGTTAAAAAACTTTCCAGCCACAGGATTTTCTATAAATGTAGGAGACCAACGCTTTTTTTATGATGATAAAATAGACCAAGCTTGGTTGTTTGATAAAGAATACACCCCAGGAAGTTGGGGGCACATTGGCGGAAAGCCTTATGTACGTCCTGAAAAAAATGTGCAACAACCTTATGGAGCGAAGCAAACCATCAAAGGAACTTTTAACGACCCTATTTACCAAACGCAGTTGGTAGGCATTGAGCAATACCGCTTTGATGTGCCGCCTGGTCTGTATGAAATCAAATTGCATTTTGCCGAATTAGAAGGTTCAAAAGCGAAGCATCTAGCTTTTGATTTAATTGAAGAATCGAAGGAGGTTACTAAAGTGACTAACCGTAAGTTTTCGATACTGATTAATGATAAAAAAGTAATTGCAAATCTGGATTTATTGGGAGATTATGGCGAATACCAAGCGGTCAAAATTAAATCGGAAGTGAGTGTCAAAGAAGGCGAACCATTGCTAGTGAATTTCAAAAAGATAGTAGGAGAGCCTGTTTTGAATGCGATTGAGATTTATAAAAAAATGTAAAACGAATACTAATAGCTAAAAATGAATCATAAACCAACTCAGAAATTTTTTCTAATCGTTCATTTATTCCTTTTGGGGATTATCAACGCACAACGAATAGAAACGAATCTTAACTCAAACTGGCGTTTTATTTTAGAAGATAAAACCCTTTTTTCAGCCAAAGAATTTGATGATAGTTCTTGGCGAAATCTAAACATTCCGCACGATTGGTCATTTGAAAAAGGCGTTCGAAAAGGGGGAGACCAAGGTCAAGGTGGTGGTTACCACGATGGAGGTATTGGCTGGTATCGTAAATCGTTTGCTGTTACTAAAGAAAGCCTTTCGAAAACCACCTACATCAATTTTGATGGAGTGTATATGAATAGCGAAGTATGGATTAATGGAAACCATTTAGGAAAGAGACCTTATGGTTACATTAGTTTTAGATATGACATTTCCAAATATTTGAAAGAAGGAAAAAATACGATTGCTGTTAGAGTCGATAATAGTTTAGAACCTTCGGCACGCTGGTACCATCCTTGTGGGATATATGCGCCTGTAAAATTGATTATGGTTAATAAAACGCATATTACTCCAAATAGCATCTTTATCACAACTCCAAAAATTGAAACAACAACGGCTACGGTAAATGTAAAAATCGATTACGAGAATCCTGTAAATGGATTGGAATGCAAACTGTCTATTGTTTCTCCAAAAGGCAAAACAATTAAAACCGCCATTCAAAAAATCGAGGGTTCAAAAACTAATAATTCGATTGAAGTACCTAATCCCGAATTATGGAGTCCAGAAAACCCAGTTTTATACCAATTGGTTACACAAATAATCAAAGACAAAAAAGTTATTGATGAGGTGAAAACAAACTTTGGTTTTAGAACGGTCGAATGGAAAAAAGAAACTGGTTTTTGGCTCAACGGAAAAAATGTGAAGCTAAAAGGCGTTTGCGAACATTGGGAAGGAGGCCCCGTTGGTGGCGCTTGGACCAAACCGATGTTGCGTTGGAAATTACAATTGTTAAAAAATATGGGCATCAATGCCATTCGTCCTTCACATAATCCAACACCTCCAATGTTTTATGACATTTGTGACGAAATAGGCTTGCTTGTTATGGACGAAATTTTCGATGGTTGGCACAAAAAAGCACCTCAAGATTACGGCAAACAAGCGTTTGACCAATGGTGGAAAGCGGATATGAAAGAGTGGATTACCAGGGACCGTAACCATCCCAGTGTTTTTGTGTACAGTTTAGGGAATGAAACACATAGCCCTGTAGCTCCTGAGTTAGTGAAATTCGGAAAAAGTTTAGACGATACTCGCTTGTATTCATCAGGTGCAGGTAATCCCGAGGATATGGATATCACAGGGATAAATGGTGGTTCAGAAAACAAAACATTCTTAGAGTCTGCTAAATTTGACAAACCATTTGTGTCCACTGAAGCACCACATACTTGGCAAACACGTGGCTATTATAGAACGCAAACTTGGTGGCGTGATAATGAATTGCCAGGAACTTATCCATTACCGAATTTAACCGAAAAGGAAATCTTTTTCTACGAAGGTTTAGACCCCAAAAAATGGAAAAACAGAAAACAACGTTATAATTCTTCTTATGACAATGCTACGGTTCGTATTTCTGCTCGTAAAAATTGGGAAGTAATGCGTGATACGCCTTGGCATAGCGGGCATTTCCGTTGGACTGGTTTTGATTATTATGGCGAAGCGGGTTTGGTTCACGGTGGTTTGCCTTTCAATCTGTTTATGGGTGGTGCAGTTGATGTGGCGGGTTTTGAAAAAGATTTGTATTATTTCTACCAAAGCCAATGGACTAAGGAAACCATGGTACATATTTTACCACATTGGACACATCCAAGAATGAAAAAAGGAACGGTAATTCCGGTTTGGGTCTATTCAAATGGCGATGAGGTAGAATTATTCTTAAATGGAAAATCATTAGGAAAAGACAAACCTGGAACTGTATGGAACGAAATGCAATGCGACTGGATGGTGCCTTATGAAGAAGGAAAACTAGAAGCGGTAGCTTATAAAAACGGTAAAGAAGTAAAACGAGTATCAATTGCAACAAGTGGTGCACCTCAATCTTTAAAAAACAGTCTCAATAAGCTAAAAGCTGAGGACGGATTTTCGTCAAGTTATATTTTTACAAGTGAAGCTATAGACAACAATAAAACGCTTTATCCTTATGGAGAAAACAGAGTCTATTATCATATTTCAGGCGATGTTGAAAAAGTATCTATGGAAAACGGAAATCCAATTGATTCGATTAGTCGTACTAAGTCAGATTTTAGAACCTTATTTTTCGGAAAAGGACGTTTATTTTTAAGAGAAAAAGAAAATGCTAAAAAAGCTACGGTTATCACAGCTTCTATCTTGGGTGACAAAGCATTGTATCTTTCGAATCAAATAACCATCGATGTACAAGAAATGGGGCTGATAGGAAAAACTTCCCAATCAAAATTTGAAATTTTATATACCACTAATGGTGCTGACCCTCTGAAAGAAGGAACTGTTTATACAAAGCCATTCGAAGTAGAAAGCAATATCACAGTCAAAGCTATTGTGAAACAAAATGGAAAATTGATTTTAGCGTTAGAAGAAGCCTTTGGCGCTAACGAAGGATTGTTTTGGGGAGATGAAAAATCAGCTAATATTTGGAATGGTAGAGGGGTAAATATTGCTGCTGAAGAAGCTATTTTAAAAGGGGGTGCAAAAACGAGTAATGAAGCGCAACATTTTAAAGGAACAGGTTTTGTGAAATTTGATAATAAAGAAGGGAGCATCACCTTTTACCAAGAAAATGATGGTGAAGCAGGCGATTTTAGTATTCGATTTAGATATATGCACAACGACAAGGACAAAAAATACCCAATGAAGTTATTTGTAAACGATATTTATATTAAAACTTTTGAATTTCCTGCCACAGGAGGCTGGATTCAAAACTGGGAATTTGTAAATACTATTGTAAATTTTAAATCGGGTGCCAATAACATTCGATTGGAAACAACAGGTCAAAGCGGTCCTTATATTGACGAACTTTTTATTGATTAATGCAAAAAATAAATGAAAAATAGAAGTAAAATAATAGCAATACTGGCGTTCGGTTTAGTTGGAACAACAATTACGGCACAATCTAAAGTTGCCCAATCAGCCAAACCCAATGTGTTATTCATTGCGGTTGATGATTTGAATACATGGTTAGGGTGCTTGAATAATTATTCGAATACCAAAACGCCAAACATTGACAGACTAGCAGCCAGAGGCGTATTGTTCTCCAATGCACATTGTCAAGCGCCTTTGTGTGGGCCTTCTCGTGCTTCGATTATGTCGGGTTTGCGTCCGTCAACTACGGGGATTTATGGGATGATTTCGGATGAGAAAATACGTTCGGAAAACCCTGCTACAAAAGAGATAGTCTTTCTACCAGAGTACTTTAAAAACAATGGCTATCACACCATGGGAATTGGGAAATTATTTCACGATTTTGCTCCCAAAGGTGTTTTTGATGAAGAAGGCGGCAGAGTCAAAGGTTTTGGCCCTTTGCCCAAAAAACGTTTTGTTTGGGATGGTTTAGGGCCAGCTGACAAAACCAAATACGGACGCACCAGCACCGATTGGGGTACTTTTCCTGAACAAGACGAACAAATGCCAGACCATCAATCTGTCAATTGGGCTATTGAGCGTCTGAATAAAAAATACGACCATCCTTTTTTCATGGGGGTTGGATTTCTTCGTCCTCATGTGCCGTTGTATGTACCTCAAAAATGGTTTGATATGCATCCATTGGAAGGCATTCAGGTTGCTCCTTATTTGTCAGATGATTTAAAAGATGTGCCTCAAGTGGGATTGGATATCAATGATTTGCCTATGATGCCCTCAACAGAATGGGCTATTCAAACGGGAGAGTGGAAGAAAATGATTCAAGCCTATTTGGCTTGTGTTAGTTTTGTTGATTATGAAATCGGTCGTGTTTTGGATGCTTTGGATAACAGCGAGCATGGCGCTAATACCATCATTGTTTTATGGTCTGACCATGGCTATCGTTTGGGCGAAAAAGGAACTTTTGCCAAACACGGTTTATGGGATTCGGCTACCAAAGCGCCTTTGTTATTTGTGGCACCCAATTTGCCTAAAGGAAAAGTAATCGAGACTCCAGCCGAAATGCTTTCCATTTATCCAACGCTTTTAGAGTTGTGTGACCTACCTGCTTACAGCCGAAACGAAGGAATTAGTTTGGTAGCAACAATGAAAAGCGATAAAGTAGCAAATAAAGCCTTTGCGCTCACTACTTATGGTGAAAATAATCATTCGGTTAACCAAGGAAGATTCAGATTTACACAATATGAAGATGGATCACAGGAATTGTACGACCATAAAATTGACCCTAACGAATTTACTAATTTGGTTAATTTTCCAGAATATAAAAGAGAAATTAAAAAGTTAAAAAAATACTTCCCTAAAACCAATGAAAAATGGGACAAGAATTCATCTTATACCTTCCAACCTTATTTTGTGAAACAAAAAGCGCAAAGCAATGGAGAGGGAGTAAAACCAGTGAATGTAATTGGAGCCGACCAGTAATTCGTTTTTAGCAGTAACCCTAAAGTAATTTATAATTTTAAAAAAAAAATACCTTGAAAAAGTTAATAGTCTTGTTTTTCCTCCCGATCTGTTGTCTTGTTAGCACTCATTTTAAAGCGCAATCCTTACAACATCCAGCTATTTGGGTGACCAATGAAGAGCGTCCACAAATTTTAGAGAAAATAAAAAAATACGATTGGGCAAAAAGCATGCTCAATCAGTTGCATCAGCGTGTGGATGGAGCACTCCAAAAACACCAATCGGATCCTAATGTGATTTTGAATACCATCCCAGCCTTTGCCAAACACGACCGTGAAAATTCAGAGCAAAAAGCAGGGCCTCTAGCGTCAGCGCACAATAAAGTGTTGGCGCTTGCCTCGGATGCGGGCTATTTGTATTATTTGACCCAAGACGAAAAATATGCCCAATTTGCAGCAGATATTTTGGGCGTTTATATTGATCATATTGCGCCTTTAACTCCTCAAACGACTACTATTTGTGGCTATGAGTTTTTTGATCCAAGGACTACTTATGGGCCTTTTGCCATAACCTATGATTTTATCTATCCGTATTTAAAACAAGCCAATGCAACGGTTTATTCTAAAATACAAAAAAAGCGCATTCCTTTTGACAATGTTAAAGCTCAAAAAGCAATGGCTAATGTAGTTGGTAATGTATTGCAAGAATATGGCAAACCCGACAAACATGGTAAAACCATTTCGAATCATCCTATCTTAACAGCCTCGGGAGCTTTGTTTAGTATTTTATGTATTGAAGATGATAAAGAACGTCAGCGCTTGTTTAATGTTTTTTGGGAAAAAGGAACGGCACACCAAAATTCATTTAAAAATACGATTCTACCTATGTTTGGAGAGCAAGGTGTTTGGCCAGAATCCTTGAGTTATAGTTTTATGCCCATTATTACGATGACCTTAAATATTGTAGATCGTATTTATCCAGAAATGAATGTAACTCAGGAAAATCAACACATTTTGAATGGCAATTTTTTGTTTGATTATCTAAGGCATCCAAACCGAACATTTGTTCGATTTGGTGACTCCAAACGAAATAATGATAGTACCGACGACCTTTATCGCTACACTTTGGATATTGCTGAAAGAAGAGGTTATGATGATATTAAACAAAAGGCACAACTGGCTTTAAAACAAACCAATGAAGCCAATGGAGGATATAAGCCTAAATTAGATGATAATATTTTCAACAATTTTCAAATACTAGACTTATTTTGGGGACATCCTATTCCTGAAAAAATTGATGGACATATTAATTTTAATAAACCTACGGTAATCGTAAAACATGCAGGAGTGGCTTTACAACGAAATTATGTTGCCAAAGAAAATGAAATTTATGGTTTGTGCGGTATCATTGGAGGTGCTTCGTATGTGCATTCGCATTTAACTGGGATTTCTATGGAATTGTATGGCGCTGGTTATGTAATGGCTGCCAATGCTGGACTTCCTGCTACTGTTGCAGAACGTAAAATTCCGCTTCATGAAAAATATTTCAGATTGTATGCCGGAAATAATTCGGTAATTGTGAATGGTAGTTCCCATGGTTTGGATGAAGGTTCGTGGAAAGGAGATGCTTATGTATGGCAAAACAACGCTATAAATATAGCTGCTGAACCGAAACATTTGGAAAATCCGATTGCTGAAAATTTTAGCTTTGCTACTCAATTTTTGAAGGACGAGGTTAATAATTGTGTTCAGGAACGAACGCTAAGTACGATTCGAACTAGTGAAAAAACAGCCTATTATTTGGATATTTTCCGTTCAAAATCAAATGGCGAAAATAAATTTCATGACTATATTTATCACAATATTGGCGATGAAACC
The DNA here is from genome assembly GCF_034119845.1 of Flavobacterium sp. NG2. Classification (NCBI taxonomy): domain Bacteria; kingdom Pseudomonadati; phylum Bacteroidota; class Flavobacteriia; order Flavobacteriales; family Flavobacteriaceae; genus Flavobacterium; species Flavobacterium sp. NG2. The sequence continues at coordinate 2,274,741 of NZ_CP139420.1, forward strand.
ATTATAAAAAATGAAAAAGGACAGCTTTTACCTTTGAAAGATACTGACCGTTATAACAATGATATAGGCGACCCAGTTCAATCACCAGGATGGCGCTATTTTGAGAAGACCAAAGTAACCGAGTCCATAAAAGACGGTGTGGATGTGACTTTTAAAATTGATTTTGATAAGAAATACATGCACATGATGGTACCAAAAGGAGTGGAACGTGAATATACCGCCGCCTTAGCACCACCCACACGCGAGGCTGAAAATGGGTATCTAAAAAAGAAAACACAGGTTGTGGCTATCAGACAAAAAGGAGAAGCTTGGAACAAACCTTTTATTGCTGTATTTGAACCCTCTTTAAATTCCGAGTCTAGTGTTCAAAGTGTAGAACCTTTGATGGATGGCAATAAAGTAGTGGGAGCCAAAGTGATTTCAAAAGTAAATAAAACGCTAATTACCGACTATATTATTTGTCAGGACAAAGCAGATTCTGTTTATTCGAATAGAGACTTGAAATTAAATTTTGAAGGTCGTTTTGGAATTGTAAGGGTAGAAGAGGTAAAAGGAAAAAAGACCGTAAGTCTGTATATGGGTGAAGGTAAAAAACTAAGTTTCCAAAATTTTGTTATTGAGCCTGACACACAAAGTAAAGGTTTTAAAGTATTTAAGTAAAAATAAAGTAAATAAGTCTTTTTAAACAGTGGTAAATTTTGATTTACTGCTGTTTTTTTTATCATTTCCCTTTTTTAAAATTAGAAATGGAGTCACATTTATTCATGCTATTAGGTTATTCCTGAACTATTGAATATAGGATGTAGTAATAAACAAAAAAAGGGATGATTTTTCAATCATCCCATCCAGTGGAGTCGCCGGGAATCGAACCCGGGTCCAAACAAGCAACTAAAAGGCTTTCTACACGCTTATTTCCTGATTAAATTTTCGACATTGTGATTGACCAGAAACAGTCGCACAATGCTTATCTTCTTTAGTTTCGAAATCCACCCGAAGCTCATGGAAATCTAGGTTTAAATTTACGATTCACCTGATTCGACCGCCATAAACCAAAGCTTTCGAGGTAAATCCTGCTTTCCTACCTTGTAGGACGAGGCTAATCTTACTATAATTCAGATTATGCAGCAAGAGCGTAGTTTCCTTCGCCGTGTAAGTGTTTTGAGACCTTTTATTAGCGAGAATTGTCCCAGTTCTCGACGTGCTTACATTTCAATTCGACTTGCTGTCAAAACCAGTCGACCCCATGTTTTTTAGTATTCTATAAAAAATTTTGAGAGTGCAAAGATATTCTTTTTAATCAATCTAAAGCTTATTATTCACCGTAAATTCATCAAAAATCATTCCTCTTTTCCGTTGTCATCTAGTTTGAACGGATAGTCACCAAATAAAGCCGCAAGATTTCTAACTTTATAGGTCATGCGGTTGAATTTGTTTGATAACGCAATAATGGTCACTTTTTCTTCTGGTAAGGTGATATAAGCAGAAGTATTTCCATGCCACCATCCGTTGTGGAAATATAAATTTTGTCCCGTCTCCCAGTTAATCATTCGGATTCCTAAACCATAATTGTTTTGCCCTTTGTGTTCGTTACTATATGGGATAAAGGCTTGTTGTAATAATTTAGGATTAAAAAAATTAGGGTCATTACGTCCCATGTCAAATTTTAGCAAGTCTCTAGGTGTTGAATAGATGTTTTTGTCACCATAAATGGCATCCAAATAATCCCAGTAGTACAATGAAAAGTTTCCTCTATAAGAAGGATTCGCTGTTTGTTTGTCCTTATCAAAATCAAAAACATAGGTGTCAGTCATGCCTAGTGGTTTGAAAATGATGTTTTTCATGGCTTCTTTATAGGACGTAGCGGTTACTTTTTCAATAATTAAAGCTAGCATTGCATAATTGGTATTGCAATAGCTAAATCGACTGTCAGTACGAAATTCAAGATTGATTTTCTTACTAATCATTAGGTTGAGCATCTCTTGATTGCTTAGCATTTTATGGCGATCCCAGATTTCTTTTTTATCTGTAAAATAAGAGTAGTTTCTGATGCCGCTACGGTGATTCAACAGCGTTTTAACGGTTACATCTGGATAAGGGAAACCTTTTAAAAGTGTTGTAACTTTTTGATCTAAGGTTAATTTTTTTTCGTCAATTAATTTTAAAATTGCAGTAGCAGTCATCACTTTTGAAACTGAAGCAATATGCAAGGCACTGCTGCTAGTCATTTCTGACTTGGTTTTATAATTACTATACCCTTCATATTTTTCGAAAATAATTTGCCCGTTTTTGGCTACTAAAAAACCGCCATTTAGACTGTTGTTTGGCCAATTTTTATTGTAAAAATGATTGATGGCATTTTTTTTCGAATTAATATATTCTGAGGATAGTTTAGGGCCTTCCTTTAATACGAAACTTTTATTTGTTTCGGTGTTATCGGATAAGATAGAATCGGTATCATTCTTTTGCTTACAAGAAGTTAAAAGGAAAAGGAGCAAAAGTAATTGTGGTATATTTGTTTTTTTTATAGATGTCATTATTGAGGTGCTAGAAAAACAAATATATAGAATCAAAGTCTTTTTTGATAATTATTTTACAGACTTTTGAGGATAATTAGTGTTTTTTTTTGAGTGAGTTGATGTATTGTTTTGAGATTCAGTAGATAATGAAATCCCCTTTTTTGTCATTATTAAAAAGGGGATGTAAAGAGCATTTTTTTGTAAAAATAAACCTAAGAGTGAATGGTCACTTTTATACATTTTATAATATACGTTTAATATGAAATTTGGAATTTTAAGAGAAAGAAAAAATCCACCAGACCAGAGAGTTGTTTTTTCACCACAAGCATTGGTGAATTTGCAAAATGAATATCCAGACTTTTCAGTAAAAGTAGAGCGTTCAGATTTTAGAATATTTAAAGATGAGGAGTATCATGATGCTGGAATTAGTGTTGTTGATGATGTTAGCGATTGTGATGTTTTAATGAGTGTAAAGGAAATTCCAGAAGACCAATTAGTACCACATAAAGCTTACTTTTTTTTCTCGCACACGATTAAAAAGCAGCCACATAGTAGAGCGCTTCTTCAGGCAATTTTAAAAAAGAACATTGATTTATATGATCACGAAACCATTGTTGACGAAAACAATCGCCGATTAATAGGTTTTGGGAAATATGCTGGTTATGTTGGGGTTTATAATAGTATCCGTGCTTTTGGGGTAAAATTTGAATTGTTTAAACTACCGAAAGCCTCTACTTTAAACGGAAAAGAGGAACTTATTCGTCACTTAAAACGACTGGTGTTGCCTCCGCTAAAAATAGTGGTCACTGGGAAAGGTAAAGTAGGTAAGGGAGCAAAGGAAATTTTGGATGCTATAAAAATTAAAGAAGTGTCGATTGATAATTATTTAACTAAAAAATATACCCAATCTGTTTACACTCAAATTGGCGTCTTGGATTATTATAAAAGAAAGGATAATCAAGAATTTGATTTTGAAAATTTCATCAACGATAAAGAAGCTTTTGAATCTAATTTTGGTAGGTTTACGGAGGTTTCGGATATTTATATTTCGGGTCATTTTTTTGATAATAATTCGCCAGCCATCTTAACTCGTGAAATGTTACAATCTAAGGATTGCCAAATTAAAGTTGTTGCTGATATTTCATGTGATGTTAACGGACCTATAGCGTCTACATTGCGTTCTTCGACTATTGAAGAGCCTTTGTATGGGTATTTACCATCAGAAAATAAAGAAGTCGATATTTATCATCCAGCGGCTGTTGTAGTGATGGCGGTAGATAATTTACCAAGTGAATTACCAAGAGATGCTAGTATTGGTTTTGGAGAAATGTTTAAAGAACATGTTATTCCTGCCTTCTTTAACGGTGACAAGGACGGAGTTCTTGATAGAGCACAAATTACTAAAAACGGGAAATTAACGCCTAGATTCAGTTATTTGCAAGGTTATGTTGATGGTAAATAATTGACTTAAAAAGAAAAAAACATTAAGATGTATTTCATAATAGAATACATCTTAATGGTTTATATGTAGAACTTTTATTCTGTCAATTTATTGAATTTTTCGACAAGCTCTTCACCTCTCTGGGTTTTCCCCGTTTTTCGTAATGCGTCTCCAAATCGAAAGTAATATACAGGCTCAAGGTCAGGTGTCATCAAAAATAACTCTTCATACCATTTTGCAGCTTTAGCCATTTCTTTTTTAAAGAAAAAGTAATTAGCTAATTCTCTATATAAATAAGCTGATTTGTATCCTTTTTCGGCTACACGTTCGTATATATCCATTACATTAATATTGATATGGTCGACTTTTTCTCGTGTAGGGGAATTTTTTACTACTTCAATAGGTTTAGTAGGTTCAACGGGTTTGGGAGTTTCTATAAGTTCTGGCTTAAATATATTTTTAATAACTAAGGCTAAAGCTTCTTTTTCAATTTTTGGATTATCAGGGATTTCAATTTTTTTACTATCAATTTTTATTTCAGTAAGATTGGTTGGTCTGTCATTGATTCCTGGTTCTGGATTTAAATTTTTGGTTTCTATATAGTAACTTTTTTGGTTGAAGTTTTCGTTTTTATAAATAGGAGTTATGATTCGAATATTATTTGGCCCCAAATCAGCTTTACTAATAAGACTTAGGTCCGAAACGGTATAACGCGTTTTAGTACCTCCAAATTTTAAGTTAACAATCTCTTCTACTGAATAATATAGTACATCTTTTGTTACTATAGTATTGTATACAGAGCTTGTTTGACTGTATCCATAGGAAGCACATAACTCGATTAAGAGAATAATCACTATAGTAAAGTTTTTTTTCATAATTGATTTGTATAAAGGTTCAATTTTTTGATGCTTTCAAAAAACATCCTGTTTTGAGAATCAATTTGATGTAAACTAAAGTAAAAGCTTCAAAACAGAAATAAGTGATGGGAATTAAATGAGGCTAATTTTACAATTAGTCTTATTTAATATAGAATTGAGGTGGAATTTTTGTCTTGGAAATATTAATCTAAGGTAATAAAAAAAAGGCTCTAAAACAATTGTTTTAGAGCCTTTTAATTGGGAGGTCTGTTGTTAGAATTTATAATTGTATCCTAAACGAATAACCTGAGTTTCGTAATAATCATTACTGGTATAATAAAAACCATCTCCCTGAATTCGTTTTTTAGGAACCATGGTATTTAGCAAGTCGGTTGCATTTAGGAAAAATTCTCCTTTTCCTTTTTGAACAGATTTTTTGATACCAAAGTCAATCGAGTAACGGGATTCCATTTTTCCTTGCGGTATGACATCTGGAGCTAGATAAATAGCCGTTAACTGAGCATCTACTGTTTTGGTAAAATGAAAAGTATTATTCAGTTTTACATTTCCAGAATAAATAACTTGTTCATCCGCCGAAAACAAATGGGAACTTGGATATTTGTTTTCTACCGTAAAAGCATTTATTTGGTTGCGATACGCATTAGCATTGACATTAAAGGAGTAGAGCGGACTTACTTCTTGCGACAAAACCATTTCGATTCCCGAGTTATAGCTTTTATTTACGTTTTGAAAAGTGGCATAGATGATGTCGCTTCCAGGAACGGTGCTGGATATTCTAGTAATCGTTCCATCTGCAAAACGGTGGTAAAGCGCTGTGTACAAACTTCCTTTATCCCAATTCAATTTGTATCCAAGTTCTAGAGAGTTCGTAAACTGAGGCTTCAACATTGGATTCCCAACTTTGATAATTTCAGCATCATCGTATTTAGGAAAAATTCGAATATCGACTTCATTAGGTCTGTCAACTCTTCGGTTGAAGAAAAGCGATATTTTGTTGTCGTCATTAAATTTATATGCCAGTCTCATGTTTGGGAACGGTTGTGTATAATTGTATCCGTCACTTTTGTACGTATTGTGATTTGGATTTACCTCATAATTCAAATCTACATATTCCAAGCGCAATCCTAGTTCAGCTTCCCATTTCAAGCTTTCAAAAACATAGTTTCCGTAAACCGCAGGAATCAACTCTTTGTAGGTTGCAGGTCCGCCAGCATTGGCATCAATAACCGAGTTTTGTCCCGGTTTGAAATCCATATTTGTTGGAATATCGCGTTTTCGGAATTTAATCCCCGTTTCGATACGCCCATTTTTCAACGGTTCGATATAATCCACATTCAAATCATAGACTTTTTCGTCAGATAATAATTTGAAAGCATCCGTTCCAGTTGACCCCACTAGAATATTGTCATAAAAATACTTTTCGTCTTCTCTATGAAAAGTATAATTAAAACCAACGTTCAGCAACCTACCAGGTTCTTTGAATTTGTGTTGGTAAGCAGCTGTGGCCATAACCGTAGTTTTCAACTCATCTTCTAGAAACTGCCATAATCTTCGTCGTTCTGAAAAATCAGCATTAAAAAAAGGTTGGTCGCCACGGTCAATGATTTTTTCGCTTCCAAACAATCCTGAAACTGTCAAAGTATTTTGGTCGTCAATATTCCAGTCGATACCTGATTTGATAGTTGTAAAATGCGTATTGCGATTTCGTTTTAATTGCGAATTAATAATGTCGCCATCGTCATAATAACGGGTTACAAATTCATTTTTATTCAAAGTTTCGGTGTACAAATAATCCCCTTGAAAAAAAGCATTGATTTTGTTTTTCTTATAATTCAACGAAACCGAAGGATTGATTTTTGGTGTCATCGTATATTGTGGACGAATCGTAGGCAAGTTTTCTTTTCGAACCCATAACGCACCCAGTCCTGATGTCAACCCCACTTTTCCATTGAAACCTTCTTTTTTATTCTTTTTGTAAATGATGTTGATGATTCCCGCATTTCCATTCGCATCATATTTGGCTGATGGATTATTGATAATTTCAATTTTTTCAATGGCTGATGCTGGAATATTGTCTAGACCGCTTTGGCTACCAAAACCTGTCAAACCTGTTTGTTTACCATCAATCAAGACCATCACTTTGTCGTTCCCTCTCAATTGCACTTTTCCATCTTGAACGGTCACACTGGGTAGGTTTTGCATGGCTTGTAAAACGGAACTTCCTGATTGCGCAATATTATCAGCTATTTCAAAAGTTTTTTTATCCATTTTGTTGCTAATTTCGGAGCTGTTTGAGGTTACAACAACTTCATTCAAGGAATTGATGTTCTCACTTAGATCAATGGTTTTTAAATCCAAGTAATCCGATAAATTCCCCACGTACAGCTCTTGCTCGTGTGTTGCATAGCCTAACGAAGAAATCTCAAGGATATAGTTCCCAGATGTAATATTTACTAATTTAAAACGCCCTGTCTCGGTCGTAATCGTTCCAGCAACAAATGTTTTTTGAGCAGCTGTCTTCAGTACCACATTAGCAAATGGTAGCGTAGTATTGGCTTTAGTATCTTTCACTAATCCCGAAATAGTTACTTGCTTGTTTTGTGCCCAAAGTTGAGTTGTTAGCAAGCACAATAAGAGGATTGTATTTAAAATGTTATTTTTCATAATTGATTTAATTTACATTCAGAATCATTCCAACTCCTAATTGAGTTCCATTGTAAAATGGCGAAATCATTCCTGAATTGTTTTTATTTTTCTTTTGTAATAATTTATTAATGTAAGGAAACGTCCAGTAAGCTACTTTGGTAGAGAGAATCCCTATACCAGCTCCCATAGCAACGTCCGTAAACCAGTGGCGGTCATTGTAGATGCGGAAAGCACCCGTTCCTGCAGCGACCAAATAACCTGAAATGCCATACCAAATCGAAACATCTTTGTATTCCTGCCATAAAAATTCAGCTCCCGCAAAAGCAGTTGCTGTATGCCCCGAAGGAAAAGAGTTGTTCGAACTTCCATCAGGTCGTTCGACTTTGGTAATCGTCTTCAAAGGTAATACTGTCGCCGAAAGGAGCAAATAAGAAGTCGCTACTATAATAGAACGATCTCTTAAATTATGTTTCCCTTGTAGGCCTAAATTGTTTAACGCATAAACAGTCAAGGCTGGCGCATATTGAGCAAAATCATCAATAGTTATTTTCTTGTCAATATTTTCGTTGACTTCTTCTTTAATTTCTGAATTAATGGATTTTAAGGCATCACTTTCAATACCTATGAGGCCATAAGACATCAAACCAACAGGAAGGATTAATTGCTTGTAGTTAAATTTTGTTTTTTTTACTTCTTTTACAACAAGACTGTCTTTTTGAGCCAATTGTTGCGCATAAAGGTTTGCGCCTACTACAATAAGTAGTAAAGCGAGATAATAATGATTTTTCCGCATAGTTATTTGATTCAAATAATTGTTATTCAAATTTTTGAGTTGCTAAAAAGTAAATTAAACTATCGGAGGACGAAAAATAGAAAAGTTAGGATTGTATAAATAAATTTGATTTTTGAAAGCAATAGCCTCTATTTCGAAACAAGAAACAAAAGGGGTATTGTTTTTAAATTCAAATGCAGTAATTTTTTGAGTTAGCGGAGTTACTTGGTTTAGTGATATAAAAGTCACTGCCTGATGGGGTTTGTCATCGTCTTCTTCGCTTTCATGAGCTTCAAAAATCATGTCCAAATTCATCAAATGTTCTCCAACAAAATCCAAAATATTCAAGTTTGGATCTTCTGTTTCCTTACAATGGCTATACATATCAGGTAAATGGACCAAGGTCGAAAAATCGCCCATGGGTAAGCAAATCACGCCAAAGCTATAATACAGCAGTAAAAAAAAGTGAAAGAATGGTCTCAAAATAATTTAAAATAGATTTCAAAGATAGCTTCTTTAAAATAATAGACTGTTTCTAAAAAGTTAATTATAAAATCATTTGGGCGTGCCACCATTGTGTCAAGGGGCTTGCCCTTCTTTATGTTGATTTAGCCCCTTACCATAATGCTGTCGGGCTATTCGCGCTACTTCGGTAGCCAGCTTCTATCCCTCACGCAAACCTGTAGGCCTAATTATTTTTTATATAAAAAAATCGGCTATGTTTCCATAACCGATTCGTCTATTTCAATAAATTTTATAATATTATTCTCTACATAAGTGTTTACCTAATCCTTTAAAAATTTTCAAAGTAATTACAATTGAATTATTTCTAAATCGTTACAAGATTAATATTGTTTTGTTAACTGAGTGTATGTGTATAGAGAATAATCTATAATGTTTTCTTCAAGTATTAATTTTACATTGTCAAGGTTCTCAAGTAACTTTATTGCATGATCATATTCTTTGAAAAATTCTTTATTTTGAGGTTTAGCCAAAATTAAATCATAACGTAAATTATTTTCAATTGCTTCATTTTTTAAATCTGTAAATTGCCCAAAATTTTTATAAGCTTTTTCAGCAATAGTTTTTTGATCATTTAAATCAAAACTAATTGGTTTTACTAAATTCAGACTTCCATTTTGCCAAGCATAATCAAATTTAAATTGATTACCAGTTTCATTCTTAATAATAAAATCTTTTTTAAATTTTAAATCAATATTATGTATTTTATTAATTCCTAACTCAATTAAAGTGTCATTATATTTTTTCAGAAGAATCGGTTCTTTTAATATTTTTTTCTCTTTTTTAATTTCTGAATTAATGTAATTATAATTAATAATATTATTTAAAACTATTAAAGGATTATCAAAATAGTTAAGAGAAATGACAGGATATGCAAATTGTAAAGAACTACTATCATCTATATGTAAATGTTTATTTATAAAGTCAAAGAAGTCTATATTTATGTCTTTACCCCAAAATAGTATGTCAGTTTCATTTAATTTTGCAGCTCTAGTTTGAATTATTTTTAAATACTCTTTTATAATTTTTTCTGATACTAGATTATAAATGTTTTTTATTCTTGTTAAGTTTTTAGAATATTCAAAGAAAAACTGTTTAGTTTCTGGCCAATATAAAACTACGCCAATGTTGATAGCTTCTCCCGAAATTTCAGAATGCTTATACTGTAGTATACTATATATGTAATTATTATCGGTCATTTAATTTTTGGTTTAATGTCCTATGTACATGTAATAAATTGTTTTTTGCCCAATAAAGATAAGAAAAAATCGCCTCTTTATCCCCATGGACTATCTCGTTTTTGTCAAATTCTTCGAAAATAGGATTAAGGAAATCAAAATTAATTGTTCTTAATATTTCAATAAACTCTTCAAATATATGCACTTTATCTTTTTCTGGCAACTTTTTCAAGCTATTCCAAAAAACATGATTTTTACAATAAAACACATTGAATAAATTGAAATAATTAGTTTCACTTTTATTAAATGAGCTATAGAAAGGCAAGCTTTGTTCATGGTCTATTAATAACATTTGCCCATCAGTTAGTAATAAATTTGGCTTATTGTTAAAACCTCCTCTGTCAGAGTTCATAATTAAAGTGTCAAAAGCAAATAGCTTAGAATAATCATAATTATCAAGGAATTTTTTGTTTAATTCGTTATTGGCAATTAGTGTACCTTCAATATATTCAGTGCAAAATTTGTAGCCATTATCTAGTTTGTTAATTTCCTCAAGAGTATAGAATTTACTTAACTGAGAATTGTTTACTTTTATTAGTCCATATTCAGGTACAGGTAAATCAAATTTTTTGGCTAATTCAGTTATTAGGATTTCTTTGGCTATAGTATAGTTTTCTTCAATGTTTTCTTTTTTGTATGTTTTCATAACGTAAGGAACTTCTCTGTTGCTTTTGTTTAAAGCTGTAATTAAAAGAGGTTTTGTACTTCCTCCTTTTAATATCCCTCGTATGTTTATTAATTTTAATATTTGCATAATTGATTCCTTATAAAATTAAGGCGTATTTTTATATGTGTTCTTTTAAGTCTTTATACCTCTCAAGGTGTAACTTAGAATTAAGTAATTACAATATCTATTTACTACAAATCAAACTTAGCGATTTTACTCACAATAAACTAATTCATTTTAAAATAAAAAAAAAACGACCAAGAATCACTTCTCAGTCGTTAAAATATTAAATCTGAATAATTGATTACCCCAAAAAAGCTTTCAATTCTTCATAAGTCTTAATCTTAGTGCTTACTTTTTCTTCGTGCATCACCGCTTCAATTTGAGGCGGAATAGGAAGGGTGATGTTTAAAGCAGGTTCCACCACATCTAAGAATTTGATAGGGTGAGCGGTTTCTAAAAAGATTCCAAGAGCATCTTCATGTAATGCCAATTCTTTCTTCAAACCTAAGTAACCAACCGCACCGTGAGGCTCGGCAATATAACCATCGGTTTTGTAGATATTTTGCATCGCTACAGTCGTTTCTTCATCAGTGAAACGGTAGGATGAAAAGTCTTTTTTGAATTGCTCCAAATCGTTGTTGTACATCTCCTGAATACGAATAAAGTTACTCGGATTCCCTACGTCCATTGCATTTGATATCGTTGCAATAGAAGCTTTTGGATCGTATTTTCCGTCAACTAAAAATCTTGGAACCGTATCATTTACATTGGTAGAAGCTACAAAATGATGCACAGGCAAGCCCATTTTTTTAGCAATAATACCCGCGCAAATATTTCCAAAGTTCCCACTAGGACAAGAGAAAACTAATTTTTTGTTTTGGTTTTTCAAGGCTTTGTACGCAAAGAAAAAGTAAAACATCTGTGGTAACCAGCGTGCAATATTAATCGAGTTAGCCGAAGTCAATCCTTTGTGTTTTAAACTTTCGTCTAAGAATGCTTTTTTAACCATATCTTGACAATCGTCAAAAACGCCATCCACTTCTAGTGCTTTGATGTTTTGACCTAAGGTTGTCAATTGTTTTTCTTGAATATCACTCACTTTTCCAGAAGGATATAGAATCACAACTTCAACACCATTCACCCCTAGAAAACCACTAGCAACAGCACCTCCAGTATCTCCAGAAGTAGCTACTAATACTGTGTTCTTATTGTCTTTTTTATCTCGGTTAAAATATCCCAAACAACGAGACATGAAACGTGCTCCCACATCTTTAAATGCCATTGTAGGACCATGAAATAATTCTAGAGAGTAAATTCCCTTTTCAACAGGAACGACTGGGAAATCAAAACACAATGTCTCTGCGATGATTTCTTTTAATTTGGCTTCTGGGATTTCGTCTCCCACAAATTGTTGAATAGCCGCAAAAGCAATTTCTTCGTTGCTTAAATTTTCAATGTTGTCAAAAAACGCTTGTGGAAGTGGCGTAATGCTTTCAGGGAAATACAATCCTTTATCAGCCGCTAGTCCTTGAATTACTGCTTCTTGAAAAGAAACGTTGGGTGCGTTATGGTTTAAACTGTAATATTTCATTTTTTTATTTAGGATTTTTTTATTTAGGATTTAGGATTTTTTTATTTGGATTCAGTAAATCCAAATTCCCAAATCCAAATTCCTTAATCTTTTTAACTTTTAACTTCTAATCTCAAATCACTCTCATCCCTTCATCATTCACTTTACATACGTGAATTTCGTAAGGTAATTTTATTTCGTCGTAAACGGCGCACATGGCTTTGGCTACTTTTTCGGCGGTTTCTTTTCCTTTGCTTAAAGCAAAAATAGAAGGACCTGAACCTGAAATACCTGAACCTAATGCTCCTTGCTCGTAAGCGGCTTGTTTGATTAAATCAAAACCTGGAATCAAAACGCTTCGTAAAGGCTCAACTATTTCGTCATGCAATGAACGACCGATAAGTTCGTAATCCTGAGTGTACAAGCCTGCGATTAGACCACCTACATTTCCCCATTGCGTGATAGCACTTTTTAAAGAAATGTTTTGTTTTAACACTGAACGTGCATCCGAAGTTTTCAATTCGATTTGCGGGTGAATTACCGTAGCGTACAACAACGACGGACTTTCGATTTTGATAATGTCTAATGGATTCGAACTCCTAACCAACGTAAATCCACCCAAAAGGGCAGGAGCAACGTTATCCGCATGGGCATTTCCAGAAGCTAGTTTTTCCCCTTGCATAGCAAATTTAACCAACTCTTTGCGAGTAAATGGATTGCCTAATAATTCATTGGCGCCAAAAACAGCACCCGCTGAACTCGCAGCACTACTACCAATGCCGCTTCCCGCTTTGATGTATTTGTATATTTCGACTTCAAAACCAAATTCGGATTTTGTTTCTTCTAGCATCGCTAACAAAGCCACACCAGCAACGTTTCTTTCGGTTTCAAGAGGTAAATCAGCACCTTCAATTTTGACGATACGAACGCCTTTTTCGGCTGTTTTTCGAATAATCATTTCGTCCCCAACATTGTCTAAACACAATCCCAAAACGTCAAATCCACAAGAGAGATTCGCAATGGTAGCAGGGCAAAATACTTTTATTTCATTCATTTTTATAAGGTTCTGAGGTTCTAAGTTTCTGAGATTCTAAGTTTAAAGTAGGGTGTTTTATGATAAAACACTTCCCTTAGCGACTTAGTCCCTTAGTTGCTTAGCAACTTATTTTTTAAACGTTTCCTATTCTAATTACATCAGCAAAAATTCCTGAAGCAGTCACCGCAGCACCTGCACCCGCACCTTTAATTAATAAAGGTTGGTCCACATAACGGTCAGTGTAAAATAAGACGATATTATCTTTTCCTTCTAGGTTATAGAAAGGATGGTCTTTCGGGATGAATTGCAAACCTACACTTGCTTTACCGTTTTCAAACTGAGCAACATATTTTAATCGAGAGTCTTTGCTTAACGCTTCTTGGTAAATACCATCAAAATGAGCCGCATGTTCAATTAACGAAGCAAAGAATTCTTCGTTAGATTTAGTTTGCAAGCAAGCCGCTGGCAAGAAAGATTCGTTAGCGATTTCCTCAATATCCATGGTGTATCCGCTTTCTCGAATTAAGATTAGGATTTTTCTAGCTACGTCAATTCCGCTTAAATCGATAGTTGGATCTGGTTCTGTGAAACCTTGAACACCAGCTTCTTTTACCACATCATGGAATGAGTTTTTATCATCAAAATTATTGAAGATAAAGTTCAAACTTCCTGATAAAACCGCTTGGATTTTGTTTACTTTATCACCTGATGCAATTAAATTTTTAACGGTGTCGATAATAGGTAATCCTGCACCAACATTCGTTTCAAATAAGAAAGGCGCATTGTATTGGCGAGAAAGATTTTTTAATTTTTTGTAATTACTGAACTCAGAAGCACAAGCAATTTTGTTACAAGTTACCACTCCAACACTTTCTTTTAAGAATTGTTCGTATAATTCAGAAACACCTTGATTGGCAGTAATGTCTACAAAAATACTGTTACGTAAGTTGAGTTCTTTTACTTTGGCAACAAATTCTTGTTGGTTTGCAGGTTGTCCAGCTGCTAATGCAGCTTGCCATGCTTTCAAGTCGATTCCGTCTTCGTCAAAATGCATTTTTCTAGAATTAGAAACAGCAATCACACGAAGGTTTATTTTTAAATTCTCTTTTAAGAATTTCTTTTGTTGGCTAATTTGCTCCATGAATTTTTCTCCCACATTACCAACTCCCATTACAAATAGGTTTAATTGTTTGGTATTGTCTTCAAAGAAACGTTCGTGAAGGGTGTTCAATGCTTTTTTAACATCTCTTTCGTTAATTACTACAGATATGTTTCTTTCGGAAGCTCCTTGAGCAATCGCACGAATATTTACGTTGTTTTTCCCTAAAGTACTGAACATTTTCCCACTTAAACCTTGATGGTTTTTCATGTTTTCACCTACAAGTGCGATGATGCATAAATTTTTCTCAACAATGGTTGGGTCAATTTTATTTTGTGAAATTTCTACTTCAAAAGCTTTATTGATGGCAATTTCGGCATTATCAGCGTCTTCATTTTGAATTCCAATACAGATAGAATGTTCAGAAGAAGCTTGAGTGATGAAAATAACATTGATATAAGCGTTTGAAAGTACTTCAAATAGTCTTTTTGACGAACCCGAAACTCCAATCATTCCTGGTCCTTCAAGAGTAATCAAAGTAATCTTTTCAATATGACTAATCCCTTTTACAGGACTGACAGTAGCGGATGGATTATTAGAAATATAAGTACCTTCGGCTTCAGGAGCAAAAGTATTTTTAATGTAAATAGGAATGTTTTTTTGTAAAACCGGTTGGATTGTAGGTGGGTACAATACTTTGGCACCAAAGTGAGATAACTCCATTGCTTCTTGGTATGAAATTGTCGCAATAGGTTGTGCTTGTTTTACAATCTTAGGATTAGCAGTAAACATTCCGTTGACATCGGTCCAGATTTCTAAGTCAGAAGCATTCAAGGCTGCCGCAACGATAGCTGCAGTATAGTCAGAACCACCACGACCAAGAGTAGTGCTTATTCCATCAGTTGATGATGAAATAAAACCAGGCATTACAACCACTTGGTTTGTGTTAAAGCTAAAAAATTCAGTAATCAATAAATTAGTTACTTCAAAATTGACAGTTGCTTTACCAAAGTTGTTATTAGTTCGTATTAATTCACGACTGTCTTTGTAACTACTGTTTTTTAAATTTTGCTTCAATGCCTCGGCAATGATATAGGACGAAAGTAATTCTCCAAAACCTAAGATTGTATCCAAAGTTCTAGCTGAAAGTTCTCCTAATAAATAACAACCATCTAATAAAGTTTCAAGATGATTGATGATACGTTTTATATGACTTAATAAACTACTTTGTTCGCTAACTGGAATTAGCTCTTTCAAAGTGTCTAAATGTATTTTTTCAATATCAGCAATGATTTCTTTAAAAGTTTCATCGTTGGCAGCAGCTTTTGCGGCAGCCAAATGTAAGGTGTCGGTTATTTTGCTAAGAGCTGAAACCACAACAACTATTTTGTCTTGTTTGGCTTTGTTAGCGACTATGTCTAAAACTAATTTTATGTTTTTTGCATTGGCTACAGAGGTTCCGCCAAATTTTAATACTTTCATTCCGTTTGTTTTATTTAAAAAAAAATGTACTATTTTTTATACATCCAAGACTTTCCTTGATTAAGGAAAATGCAAATATACTATTATATGTGAAAAATTTACCCCAAAGGGGTAGTGGTTGTTGTTAAAGTAACAGAAAATACAACTTCGTTAGAAGTTGTTAAAGAAGTAAGGTATGTTTTTCTGTTTTTATTCATAAAGAGATCCCAAAAGTACGGTTTTTTTATAAAAAAGCAAAAAGCTTTATTTTGTTTTTTTAAGTAAAATTAAATTGAAGATTTTTATAACAAAGTTGATTTGTTGTGAATGATGACTCTTGTTTAAAAAAATAAATTAAATTTGCGACACAATTTATAAATCGATAAAAATGTCATTAAATAGTATCTTCCAATATTTAGTACCAAAAGACAAAAAGTTTTTTCCACTTTTTGAAGAAGCTTCAAGTAACCTGATAGAATTGGCGTCTGATTTACACGAGGCTGTAAATTTGCCTTTAAAAGAAAGAGAAGCTCTTTTTCAAAAAATTGATGTTCTGGAACAAAAAGGTGAGGACATTACTCGTCAGACTAATTTAGAATTGAGTAGAAACTTTATTACTCCATTTGATAGAGAAGATATTTACTCGTTGATTACTTCAATAGATAACGTAGCTGATAGATTGCATGGAGCATCAAGTATTATGCGTTTGTATCAAGTAGATAAAATCACCAAATCAATTAGAAAATTGACTGAAATCAATTTAGATGCTTGTCAGCAAATAGATACTGCAGTTAAACAACTAAGGGATTTTAAAAACATTAGAAAGATTACCGAAGCTTGTGCTAGAATTAGCAAGTTGGAAAACAAATCTGACAATGTTTACAATAAGGCAGTTTTTGAAATTTTTGAAAACGAAACAGATGCTAAAAATATCATCAAATACAAAGAAGTGTTGTCTATTCTAGAAACAGCTACTGATAAATGTAAGAGTGTGGCTAGTGTACTAGAATCGATTGCCGTGAAGCATTCGTAATAATTTCGAAAATTTTTCAATCTTTCAATTAAAATTATGTTTACTCTTCTTATAGTTATCATAGTATTGTCTTTAATTTTTGATTACATCAATGGTTTTCACGATGCAGCGAATGCCATTGCTACTGTAGTTGCTACTAAGGTACTTTCGCCCGTTCAAGCGGTTATTTGGGCTGCTTTTTTTAATTTTCTAGCCTACTGGGTTTTTGGTTTGGGAGTCGCAAATACGGTTGCAAAAACGGCAGACTCAAGCCAGATAAATTTAACGGTAATTTTAGCGGGTGTACTTGCTGCAATTGCATGGAATTTAATTACTTGGTGGCAAGGGATTCCTTCTAGTTCTTCACATACTTTGATTGGAGGTTTTGCGGGGGCTGCCATAGCTCATGCTATTGCATTACATGGTTTTTCAGATTATACGATTATTGAAGACGGAGTAGAGCATACAAAACATTGGTATAATATTGTAAGTTGGTACAAAGCAGGTAAAGACGGTGGGATGCCTACTGGGGTTATGATCATCATTTTGTTTATCGTACTAGCCCCTTTATTAGGAGCTTTGATGTCGTATTTAATATCTATTTGGTTGTTAAATGCGTCTAAGAGAACGATGCTACCTAAATTGTTTACAATCGCCTTGATGGCAGCTTCAATTTGGTTTGTTTATAACCAAATGGTGCCATTTGATAAAATCGAAAATCCTCGTTTTGAATCTTCTGTTTTTTGGAGTGTTGTATTTGAATCACACAATATAAAATGGTTTTTGGTTGCTTTTATCATACTATCAATTTCAACATTTGCATTGGTATTTAGTAGTTTGAATTTGCACAAAGCTGAATCAGTTTTGAAAAAAATGCAGCTATTATCATCTGCTGCCTTTAGTTTAGGTCATGGTGGTAACGATTCACAAAAAGTAATGGGTATTATTGCAGCAGCAGTTGCAGTTTATATAAAGACTAGTGGAGTTGATATTGTTACCCTTCCAGAATGGTTACAAGTGGTGCTTCCAAATGATGATAAAGGAATTAAAGGTGCAATGCCAGAATGGATTCCTTTAGCGTGTTATACCGCTATTGCTGTTGGTACCTTAAGTGGTGGTTGGAAAATTGTAAAAACCATGGGGTCTAAAATCACCAAAGTAACTTCTTTTGAAGGGGTTGCTGCTGAAACCGCAGGTGCATTGACACTTTATTTTACTGAGCATTTTAAAGTGCCAGTAAGTACAACACATACTATTACAGGTTCGATTATTGGGGTCGGTTTGACTAAACGTGTATCGGCCGTTCGTTGGGGTGTGACGGTAAGTTTGTTATGGGCTTGGGTATTAACTATTCCTGTTTCAGGGTTATTGGCTGCCTTATGTTATTATATATTGAGTATTTTTATTTAGTAGAAAAATAGTCAAAATGAAAAAAACATCCTTATTTATGTAAAATGAGGATGGTTTTTTGTTTTTGGAGCAGATGATTCCGCATTTTTAGGAAAGTTGGATTCCTGCTGTCCGCTTTATCTTGTGGCGGCATAAAGGCCCGCCGCCACAAGGATGTCGCTTCCATCAGGGCTAAAAAAGAAAGCCTAGGGTTTTATTGGTTATTTGGACTTTATAAAGTTCTTTTCGATAGCTTTAATCATTTCTCCAGCGATGTCTTTATTAGTTGCTCCTTCAATTCCTTCTAGTCCAGGAGAGGAGTTTACTTCTAGTAATAAAGGTCCTTTTGAAGAGCGGATAATATCTACTCCAGCTACTTTTAAGTCCATCGCTTTGGTAGCTTTGATGGCAATACGTTTTTCTTCAGCTGTGGCTTTAATAACTGATGCTGTGCCTCCTAAGTGGATGTTAGCTCTAAACTCGCCAGGCATGGCTTCTCTTTGGATAGAGGCTACGACTTTTCCATCGATAACAAAACATCGAATGTCTTTACCGTTAGCTTCCTTGATAAACTCTTGAACAAGAATATTAGCGTTAACACTTTTGAAAGCATTGATAACACTTTCTGCAGCTTTTTTAGTTTCGGCTAGAACGACACCTTTACCTTGTGTGCCCTCTAGTAATTTTACAATTAATGGTGGTCCTCCAACCATTTTAATCAAATCATTAGTGTCCAAAGGGGAATTGGCGAATCCTGTTGTTGGAATGTCAATTCCACTGTGTAGCAGTAATTGCAAAGAGTATAGTTTATCTCTAGATTGTGTGATGGCACTTGCGGAGTTTAAACAAAAAACTTTCAAAGCTTCAAATTGTCTTGTTAGAGCACATCCGTAAAAAGTGATACTAGGTCTTATTCTTGGAATAATAGCGTCAAATTGGTCTAGGATAAGTCCGCCTCGATAATGAATTTCAGGTGTTTTGGCATCTAGGCGCATATAGCATTCTTTGATGTTTAAGAAATGCATTTCGTGTCCACGCATTTCGCCAGCTTCCATGATGCGTTTGTTGCTGTACAATTCAGGATTACTAGCTAATACACCAATGCGTAAGCCGGTGCTAGCTTTTTCCGAATTTTTATATAAATCTTTAAGGTTGTCGGTTGAGGGTTGTCCTAAGAGGTATTTTTGTTCGGGATCTACTAATATTCTTCCGCTCATGGCTTCACGACCCAAAAGCATTCGGAACCCCATGGAATCTCTATTGGTTAAGGTCATTTCAATTGGCCAAGTCGAATCGCCAATTTGTAGTTTAGTTTGAATTACATAACGTTGCTCTCTGAACCCACTTGAACTTTTTACAATTCGTTTGTCGATTAGTGGAGCTTCACAGTGGATTACTGTTTTTTGATTATTTTGAATAGGGTTGATGTCGAATTTTACCCAATTGGTTTCGTTTTTTATAAATGGAGCTATATTAACAGCGTGTAAAGCTGAGGTTTTAGCGCCTGAATCCACTCGTGCTTTTATTGTTGGAATTCCTAATTCAGGAAAGGAACACCATTCTTCGCTGCCGAGTATCACTTTGTTTTGAGACATATTCTAAGGTTTGTTGAGTCTAATTTTTGAAGGGATAAAAGTAGATATAGTTTTTTGAAATAAGACCGAAATCTATTTAAAAAAACAAACCCGTTATGTAAATAAAACGTAACGGGTTTGTATGATAATTTAATAAATCGATTTTGTTATTGATTAGTGGCTTCTCCTGCTTTGTGAATTACCACTGATAGTTCTTGAGCTCCTTCTTCAATGTCCATGAATATTTCGTCTCCAGAATTGATTTTTGAACTGATAATTTCTTCTGCAAGAGTATCCTCCACGTATTTTTGAATGGCTCTTTTTAAAGGTCTAGCTCCAAATTGCTTATCAAATCCTTTTTCAGCAATAAAACTCTTTGCTTTTTCGGAAAGTTTTAAAGCGTATCCTAGTTCGGCAATTCTAACATAAAGTTTCTTTAATTCGATTTCGATAATCAAATCAATATCTTCTTTTTCTAAGGCATTAAAGACAATTACGTCATCAATACGGTTTAGGAATTCTGGTGCGAATGTTTTCTTCAATGCATTTTCAATAATGCTTTTCGAATTGTCATCTGCTTGAGCAATTTTGGCTGCTGTTCCAAAACCTACTCCTTGGCCAAAATCTTTTAATTGTCTCGCTCCAACATTCGAAGTCATGATGATAATAGTGTTTTTAAAGTCGATTTTGCGACCTAAGCTATCTGTTAAATAACCATCATCCAACACTTGTAGCATCATATTAAAAACGTCTGGATGTGCTTTTTCAATCTCGTCCAAAAGTACTACTGCGTAAGGTTTTCTTCTTACTTTTTCAGTAAGTTGCCCACCTTCTTCGTATCCTACATATCCCGGAGGTGCTCCTACTAATCTTGAAATCGCAAATTTTTCCATGTATTCACTCATGTCAATACGAACTAAAGCATCTTCAGAGTCAAATAATTCTTTGGCTAATACTTTGGCTAATTGTGTTTTACCAACACCAGTTTGACCAAGGAAAATAAACGAACCAATAGGTCTGTTTGGGTCTTTTAATCCCGCTCTGTTTCTTTGTATAGAACGTGCAATTTTTAATACCGCTTCTTTTTGGCCAATTACTTTGCTTTCTATTAATTCTGGTAATTTCGCTAGTTTGTTGCTTTCTGTTTGTGCAATACGATTAACAGGGATACCTGTCATCATAGATACAACATCGGCAACATTGTCTTCTGTTACTTCGATACGATTGTTTTTAGCATCTTCTTCCCATTGTTCTTGGGCGATGGCTAAATCTTTTTCAAGACGTTTTTCATCATCGCGAAGTTTTGCAGCCTCTTCGTATTTTTGCTTTTTAACAACAACGTTTTTAAGTTCTCTAATGTCTTCTAATTGACGTTCTAAATCTAAAATTTGTTTCGGAACTTCAATATTAGTAATATGTACTCTTGATCCTGCTTCGTCTAAAGCGTCAATCGCTTTGTCTGGAAGGAAACGTTCAGACATATATCTGTTTGTTAATTTAACGCAAGCTTCAATAGCTTCAGCTGTATAAGTAACATTATGATGGTCTTCGTATTTGTTTTTGATGTTGTTTAATATCGTGATAGTTTCAGTAACAGAAGTTGGTTCGACGATGATTTTTTGAAAACGTCTTTCAAGTGCCCCGTCTTTTTCGATGTATTGTCTGTACTCATCAAGAGTTGTTGCTCCAATACATTGGATTTCTCCTCTTGCTAAGGCAGGCTTAAACATATTAGAGGCGTCAAGTGAACCAGTTGCTCCACCAGCGCCTACAATGGTATGAATTTCATCAATAAAAAGAATAATATCATCATTTTTCTCTAATTCATTCATAACCGCTTTCATACGCTCTTCGAATTGACCACGGTATTTTGTGCCTGCAACAAGGCTAGCTAAATCTAGGGTAACTACTCGTTTGTTGAATAAAATACGGGATACTTTCTTTTGAATGATGCGTAATGCTAAACCTTCGGCAATAGCAGATTTACCCACACCAGGTTCTCCGATTAGAAGCGGGTTGTTTTTTTTACGTCTACTCAAAATTTGGCTCACACGTTCAATTTCTTTCTCGCGTCCTACAACAGGGTCTAATTTGCCTTCTTCAGCCATTTCAGTTAAATCTCTACCAAAGTTGTCTAAAACTGGTGTTTTGGATTTTTTATTTGACTTACTTGAAGGATTGTTGAAGTTGCCTTCTTTTAGACTGTCATCTTGTCCTAAATCATCGTATGAATCGGTAGCTCTAGGTAAATTTTCTAAGAATTCTTCTTCGTTTGGTGTCATATTTAAATATTGTTCTTTAGCTACATCATAATCTATTTTTAGCTTATTCAATAGCTTGGTTGTTGGATCATTTTCATTTCTTAAAATGCATAGCAATAAATGTGCTGTACTAATCGAGGTACTTTGAAAAACTTTTGCTTCCAAGAAAGTGGTTTTTAGGGCTCTTTCAGCTTGACGAGTCAAGTGAAGGTTTTTCTTTTCTATGTTGGTATCAGTGTTAGGTATTGCTGGGCTTAGGATTTCGACCTTTCTACGCAAATGCTCTAAATCCACAGAAAGGTTGTTTAGTATTTTTATGGCTTTACCATTACCATCCCGTAGGATACCAAGCATTAAATGTTCGGTTCCTATAAAGTCATGCCCTAGTCGCAAAGCCTCTTCTTTGCTGTAGGTAATAACGTCTTTTACTCTTGGTGAAAAATTATCATCCATATTAATATATATTGGTATCAGTAAATTTAGTGAATTAGTATTTTAAAAACAAAAATCATTCCTTTATCAAGTCCTGACTGCTAATTGACGAAAAAAATAATAAAATACCTTAAAAGAGGGCTTGTTTTATTAAACAAAACGCGCTGCTTTTTGTTAATAAATCGTTGAAATTAGTGTGTTGAAAAGCTTTATAAAATTTCAAAAAGCTGTATATTGGCACGTTTTGAAACTAATATAATATTTAATATAATAACTTATGTCTGAAGGAGAAAAGTTAATTCCTATTAACATCGAGGATGAAATGAAAACTGCTTACATCGACTATTCGATGTCGGTAATTGTATCAAGAGCACTTCCAGATGTTAGAGATGGCTTGAAACCAGTACATCGTAGAGTGCTTTTTGGAATGCATGATTTAGGGGTAAACTCAAGATCCGCTCACAAGAAGTCTGCCAGAATTGTTGGAGAAGTTCTAGGAAAGTATCACCCACATGGGGATACCTCTGTTTATGATGCCATGGTTCGTATGGCTCAAGAATGGAGTATGCGTTATTTGTTAATTGACGGTCAAGGTAACTTTGGGTCTGTAGATGGTGATAGTCCAGCTGCAATGCGTTATACAGAGGCTAGAATGCGTAAAATTTCGGAAGAAATTTTGGCAGATATAGATAAAGAAACAGTTGACTTTAAGTTGAACTTTGACGATACACTTCAAGAGCCAACGGTTATGCCAACTCGTGTTCCTACCTTATTAATAAATGGAGCAACTGGAATTGCGGTAGGTATGGCAACTAATATGCCTCCTCATAACCTTACTGAGGTTATCAATGGTACATTGGCTTATATGGACAACAATGATATCGAGATTGATGAATTGATAACACATATTAAAGCACCTGATTTTCCAACAGGGGGTGTGATTTATGGCTATGAAGGTGTTCGTGAGGCGTTCAAAACAGGTAGAGGACGTGTTGTAATGCGTGCCAAAGTTGGTTTTGAAGAAGTTGATGGTAGAGAATCAATCATTGTAACCGAAATTCCATACCAAGTAAATAAAGCAGATATGATCAAACGTACTGCTGATTTGGTAAACGAGAAAAAAATTGAGGGCATTGCTAATATTCGTGATGAATCGGATAGAAATGGTATGCGTATCGTATATATATTGAAACGTGATGCAACTCCAAATGTGGTGTTAAATACATTATATAAATATACACAATTACAGTCTTCATTCAGTGTTAATAATATTGCTATTGTTAACGGTCGACCACAGATGTTGAATCTTAAAGATTTAATTTATCATTTTGTGGAGCACCGTCATGACGTAGTGATTAGAAGAACAAAATTTGAATTACGTAAGGCAGAAGAAAGAGCACACATCTTAGAAGGTTTAATTATTGCTTCGGATAATATTGATGAAGTTATTGCGCTGATAAGAGGTTCTAAAAATACAGAGGAAGCTCGTGAGAAATTAATTGAAAGATTTAATTTATCAGATATTCAAGCTAGAGCAATTGTTGAAATGCGTTTGCGTCAATTAACAGGTCTGGAACAAGATAAGTTAAGAGCTGAGTATGAGGAATTAATGAAGTTAATTGATCACTTAAAAGCTTTATTAGCAGATGTTAATTTGAGAATTGAGTTGATTAAAGAGGAGCTTACTGAAATTAGAGATAAATACGGAGATGAGCGTCGTTCAACAATTGAGTATTCAGGAGGTGATGTAAGTATCGAAGACTTAATCGCTGATGAAAATGTAGTAATTACTATTTCGCATGCAGGATACATCAAACGTACTAACTTGACAGAGTATAAAACTCAAAATAGAGGTGGTGTAGGGCAAAAAAGCGCTGGTACAAGAGATCAAGATTTCTTAGAACATATGTTTGTTGCGACGAATCATCAATATATGATGTTCTTTACTCAAAAAGGAAAATGTTTCTGGATGCGTGTATACGAAATTCCAGAAGGAACTAAAACTGCTAAGGGTAGAGCGATTCAGAACTTGGTGAATATTGAAAGCGACGATAAAGTAAAAGCCTATATATGTACACAAGATTTAAAAGATCAGGAGTACATTAAAGGACATAACCTTGTAATGGTAACTAAACAAGGACAAGTTAAAAAGACTTCATTAGAGAAATATTCTAAGCCTAGGGTGAATGGTGTTGCAGCTATTACTATTAAAGAAGGGGATGAGTTATTAGAAGCGAAATTAACCAATGGTGAAAGCCAGATTATTTTGGCTGTGAAATCAGGTAAATTAGTTCGATTTGAAGAAACTAAAACGCGTCCGATGGGTAGAACTGCTTCTGGAGTACGTGGAATTACTTTAAAAGATGAAACGGATGAAGTAATTGGTATGGTTACTGTAGATAAAGACGATGTTAATGATACTCAAATCTTAGTTGTAACTGAAAATGGATATGGAAAACGTACTAAATTAGTCGATGAAGATGGTGAGGATGTTTATAGAATTACCAACCGTGGAGGTAAAGGTGTGAAAACACTTAATATTACTGAGAAAACGGGTAGTCTAATTTCGATTAATGCGGTTACGGATGCTGATGATTTAATGATTATCAATAAGTCTGGATTAACGATTCGTATGGCTATTGAAGACCTACGTGTCATGGGACGTGCAACTCAAGGGGTGAAATTGATTAACCTTAAAGGAAAAGATTCTATCGCTGCAGTTACTAAAGTAATGAAAGATGATGCCGAAGAAGTTGTGGTTGATGAAGATGGTAATGTTATCGAGTCAGCTGTTGAAAGAGTAAAACCAGTTCTAGAAGTTTTAGAAGATGATGGTGTTGCTGACGATGATGAGGACGAAGATGATGAAGAGGTTATCGATGACGAAGAAGATATTGAGGATGATTCTGATGATGATGAGGCCTAATTGTATCTTGTTTTTAACTAAACTAACTA
Organism: Flavobacterium sp. NG2; assembly: GCF_034119845.1. Taxonomy (NCBI): domain Bacteria; kingdom Pseudomonadati; phylum Bacteroidota; class Flavobacteriia; order Flavobacteriales; family Flavobacteriaceae; genus Flavobacterium; species Flavobacterium sp. NG2. The sequence continues at coordinate 2,300,213 of NZ_CP139420.1, forward strand.
AATAAATTTATAAGATTATGAAGAGTAAGAATGTAATGCTTGCATCAGCTTTATTGATATCGGTAGCTACTTTTGCGCAAAAAGATCAGTTAAAGGCTGCTGAAAAAGCTTTGAAGAAAGGAAATATTCAAGAGGTTGAAAGCCAATTGAACCAGGCGGAATCATTAATTTCAGCAGCTTCTGACGCTGAAAAAGCGCAATATTATTTTTTACGTGAGACTGTGTACATGGATGCAGTTGATAAAAATCAAAATGTTGATAAAAACTTAGCTTTAGCAGCTAAAGCCGCTCAAGAGGTGGTTGCTATAGAGAGAAAAGCAGGAAAACTTGAATATACCACTGAAGTGCTTAAAACAATCTCAAAGATAAAAGATAGGTTAATCAATGGTGCTATTGCAGATTCTAAAGAAGAAAAATTTAAAGAAGGAGCTTCTAAGTTAAATGAAGCTTATTTGTTAGATAAAAAAGACACTTTGAATTTGTACTACGCTTCAAGTTTTCAACTGAATGCTAAGGATTATGATGGGGCTTTAAAAAGTTTACAAGAGTTAAGAAGATTAGGTTTTACTGGGAAATCTAAAACCTTTGTAGCTACAAGTGCTGTTACAGATAAAGAAGAAGCTTTTCCATCTAAAGAAGAAAGAGATAGAATGGTGAAATTGAAAACTCACGTTAAGCCTAGAGTTGATGTGGTTCCTTCTAAACAAGGTGAAATCTATAAAAATATTTCTTTGATTTTAATTCAACAAAAAAATATTGATGAAGCTAAAAAAGTAATTGCTGAAGCTAGAGTTTTAAATCCTAATGATTCTTCTTTGGCTATCACTGAAGCTAACTTATATTTGGAGTCGAAAGATTTTGCCATGTATAAAAAGCTGATTTCTGAAATATTAGCAAAAAATCCTAATGATGCCGATTTGTTATTTAATTTAGGTGTTATTAGTGCAAATGCTAAGAATAAAGAAGAAGCTGAAGGCTATTATAAGAGAGCGATTGATGTTAATCCTAAGTATATGAATGCTTATATTAACTTAGTAGCTTTACGATTGGAAGCAGAAACGCCTATTAATGCAGAAATGAATAAATTAGGAAATTCTGATAAAGACAATAAAAGATACGCAGTTTTAAAAGAAGAAAAGAAAAGAATTTACCAAGGTGTGATTCCGTTTTTAGAGAAAGCACATGGTATCGATCCTAAAAATGAAGACATTGCTAATACTCTTTTAAGTGTTTATGGAGCTTTGGAAATGTCAGCTGAGAAAAAAGCATTAAAAGAAAAGTTAGGTAAATAATCGACTTTAATTGCTTAAAATAACAAACCCGCTTAGTTTTCTAAGCGGGTTTATTGTTTTATGAGGTTTGCGTTTTTTTATTTATTCCAAATCTCCCAAGATTTTTCAGCTTGGTATTCTAGCATGCTTAGTCCGTTTTTAATTTGAGCTCCTTTGGCTTTGGCATTTTTTAGAAATTGCGTCTCTGCTGGATTGTAAATTAAGTCGTAAGCAATGTGTTTGTCTGAAAAGAATTCGTAAGGAATGGCAGGACAGGCTTCAATATCTGGGCTTGTTCCTACAGGTGTGCTATTGATGATAATGTGATATTCGTTGAAAGTTGTTTCGTTTAATTCGCTATAATCAATTGTTTTTTCTTTGTTTCCGCGTGATACAAATTCATAGTCAATTCCTAACTCTGATAAAGCAAAAGCTACTCCTTTGGAGGCACCACCAGTACCTAGTATCAATGCTTTTTTGTGATGTGATTGCAATAAGGGTTCTAATGATTTTTTGAATCCATAATAATCGGTATTGTAGCCTTTTAGTTTTCCTTTTTTAGTAAATTTTATAGTGTTTACGGCACCAATTTTTGCTGCTTTTTTGGATAATTTATCCAAATAAGGAATTACCACCTCTTTGTAAGGGATGGTAACATTGATTCCTTTTATTTCTGGTTGATTGTTTTTTACAACCTCAGGGAATAACTCAATTTCGGGGATGTCAAAGTTCTCATAACTACATCCTTCATAGTTTCCCGATTCAAATTTTTCTTTAAAATAGCCTCTTGAAAAAGAATAACTAATATTTTTACCTAATAAACCAAAGCGTTTTTTATTGATAGCAACCATTATTGTTTTTTATGTTTTGCAATATAATTTTGTACTGTTTTTTTTGCCCAAACCACTGGGAATAAATCTTCTATTATGATGTAGTTGTCAAAGTTTAGACGCAATCCATTACTTAAGTGGAACTTAGCTTTGGCGTTGTCTTGAGTCATGAAATAGAGTCCAGCTAATCGGTATTCAATCTCATTGGATTCAGGATAGAATTCTGTAGCCTGTAATAAGGTAAGAATCGCACCATCAAATTCTCCTAAGAATTGTAATAAGTCCACCCAGAATAACCAAGTATCAAGCTCAGTATCTCCAAACTCTACTGCTTTTCTGAATCCAAATTCTGCTTCTTCAAAAAAGTTCATTTGCTTGTTGATGGTAGCATATCTTTTCCAATACAATTTATTTTGATTGTCAATAGCCAAAGCTTTGTTGACATAAAATAGAGCTTTCTGGAAATTATTTTGGCGCACATAGAAATCTGTAATCGCAATCCATCCTTTGTCTAAAAGAGGATCTTCGTGTACGGTTTCGTTATAGAATTTTAAAGCAAATGCTGTATTTCCTAATTTTTCATGACATTTCCCAATTCTTAATAGTGCATATGAAGTAGCGTCGTCAAGTTCAATCGTGCGTTTATAGCTATCGATGGCTTTTTCGTATTGCCCCAAACGTTCGTATGCTTTTGCTTTTTCCATATAAGCACCTAGAAAATCTTCGTCGATTAGGGTTGCGTATTCAAAAGCACGAATGGCTTCTTCGTATTGTTTTAAGCCATAGTGTAAACGTCCTTTTTGATGCCAGGCTATTTCGCTATAAGGATTTTTTTCAATGTATTGATTTAAGTATTCAATTGCTTCTTTGTTTTGGTCTAAAAATTCAAAACAATAAACAACGTTATACAAGGCTGCTTGGTCTTCTAAATCTTCTTCTAGGCAATTGATAAAGCTTTCTTTGGCTTGTTCAAGATTGTCCATGAAGAGGTATTCCATCCCAATTAAATTATAGACATCAGCATAATCATCAGTGTGTTCTAAAGCAATTTTGAGGTACTCCACAGCTTTTTCATGTTGGTCTCTTTTAGAGCAGATGTTTGCTTTTTGAATATAGATTTCTTCATTGTTAGGCTCAATAGCATAAAGCTCATTGAGTAACTTTTCGGCAATATCTAGCTTGTCCTCAAAAATCAACATTTCGACTTGTACCAATTTCAAACCAGTTGATTTTGGATGTTGGTCTAAAGCTAACTTTAGGGCTTTTTTAGCTAATGCTGTCTTACCTGTATCTAGGTAATGAAGAATAATTTCTTCAAATTCTTCAGAGTCAAAAAAGAGCACCTTATTGGTTTTCAACATCGACTCAAATTTAGATAAAGATAAGTTGTAGTTTTCTTCTTCGTCGCTTAGTTGCATACTGTTGTTTTTTAGAATTTAGCCTATTTAAAGTTAGGCATCATTACTTTTATGAGGAAGAAAAATGATAATTGTTGTGAACAAATTAATTAACAATTAAAAATGAGTTAATTAGCGATTGTGTTTTTTTATTATTTACTGTTTCCTATTGTTAAAGTTAGTTCGTTCATTACTTCTATCATTATCTCACAACCTTCACGAATCTCTTCTTCGGAAATAGTCAAAGGAGGAGTGATTCTGATGGCGCAACCTTCAAATAACAGCCAAAATAAAATAAGCCCTTTGTCTTGACATCTTAAAATCACTTCATTTGTAATGTCTGCGCTTTTTGTCATGGCCGCAAGCATTAACCCTTTTCCTCTTATTTCTTGTATCAAAGGATGTACCAAAAGTGATCTAAAGAGCTTTTCTTTCTCTAAAGCTTCCTTCATGATATCCGTTTCGATGATTTCTTGTAAAGTAGCCAAGCAGGCTGACGCAATGACAGGGTGTCCTCCAAAGGTTGTAATATGACCTAATTTAGGGTTTTCTGTCAATAAATCCATCATCGCTGATGAGGCGGTGAAGGCGCCTACAGGCATTCCACCTCCCATTCCTTTTCCCATGGCAATAATATCAGGAACGACATCGTAGTTTTGAAAACCAAAAAGTTTTCCTGTTCGTCCAAAACCAGGTTGGATTTCGTCCAATATCATCAAAGCACCTACTTCGTTACAACGTTGACGTACTTTTTGTAAATAATCATTAAAAGGTTCAATAAATCCAGCCCCACCTTGGATGGTTTCTAATAAAACTCCGGCGGTTTTGCTCGTGATTTTTAATAAATCGGCTTCGTTATTGAAGGTGATAAAATCAATATCCGGAAGTAATGGTCTAAAGGCTTGTTTGCGCTCCTCAAACCCCATGACACTCATAGACCCCATTGTATTTCCGTGATACGCATTATGACAAGAGATGAGTTGACTGCGACCTGTGACTCTTTTAGCTAGTTTTAAGGAACCTTCAATGGCTTCGGTGCCTGAATTAACCAAATAGGTTTTATCCAGCGGAGCGGGCAGGAGTGAAGCCATCAACTTGCAATATTCTACAGCAGGGCTTTGGGAATATTCGCCATACACCATCACATGCGAATATTTGTCTAACTGGTCCTTAATCGCTTGATTGACTCTCGGATGTTGATGCCCTAAAGTACAGGCCGAAACACCAGCTACAAAGTCCAAATATTTCTTGTTATTCGTATCGTATATATAAGAACCTATAGCATGCGAAACTTCCATACCCAAAGGATAAGGAGAAGTTTGCGCTTGGTATTTTATAAAATCTGGATTCAATTTGTTTTTTTTTAACCGCAAAATTCGCAAAGGTTTCGCAAAGTTCTCGGAGTTTTTTATTAATCTACGTTTGCTACAGCTGAAAACTGAAAACTGTGACTGCAAACTTAATTTTACTTCTTTTTTTTCTTTTTATCGTAATCCAATGTTTCCTTGCGGATTTTCATTGGAACATTCAGTTGTCCTTTTTCAATTTCGCCTTCTTTGACTAGTTTGGCATTCATTTCGTTTTCCTCGTCAGAGAAAATATCGTCTTTGGTTTTTATTCGTTCTTCGCCGCGCCAGTTAAGTCCCCTTAGTTTTCTCGCATTTTCGGGCAGTTCTTCTTCGGGGTAAATATCACCATCCACTTGTTTGTAAAAAGTAATGGTTTCGGCGGTATTGTTTTCTAAAATCATATTGATTTTACTGCTGACATTTTTATTGATACCAATGAGTTCTTGAGCATCGTTACGCATATAGTAAATTACTTCGGCATTTTTAATCACATCCACTTCATGGAGTTTTCCTTCAATAAACTTGCCGTATAAATTGAGTCCTTTGACTTGGTTGAAGCCCGTTCCTAGCGTGTCTTTGGAAACCATAAAGGTATTGTTGAGTACTTTAAGGGAGTCAAGTTTTCTAGTGGTGTTATTGCCTATCAGGTGCATTACATCACCTGTGATTTGGTTTTCACCATTCCAAATAATCGGGTTTCCTATCAGTTTCGTCAAAGCCTCTTTCGAACTTGAATGCAACGAATCACATTTTCCGCTCATATCTACTTTGAAGAAACGAACATTATTAAAGGCACGAATCACACGATTGCCTTCAGGACCTGTAACCATCAGTCTTTTTCCGTGAATATAAACCGAATCCTTATCGACTAAATTAATCGCTACGGCTCTTTTGGTGACAAAAAGGGAATCTTTCTTTTTGTACATTTCCGCATAATGCCCTTTGACAATTCCTTTGTTGATGGTATCGGTAATTTTTACATTTCGACTAGCCGATGCAAATTCTTTGTTTCGGTCATAGTACAAACTATCGCCTTCTATCAAGCGGTCATCATAACGGATATAGGATTTTCGCAGAAAGTGAGCCAGGTTTTTCTTGGTATCATAAAACCCTTTTTCGGTATAGATATAATTGGCTTTACTGGTAATGGTCGATGGTCCAAAAAGATACGAATGTCCTGAATTGCTAAAATAATCCAAATGATTCGATTTAATCACATATGTAGGATTTGTAATGGTCACCGCTGTTAAAAACTGAAACTTTTTTTGTGGCACATAATAACGTCCCGACTTGGATTTCAAGGTGTTATCACGGTTTGTAATCGTTCCGTTGGTGTTGTAATAAACCTCTTGGGTGTTTCGGTTAAAGTTGATAGTGTCTGTGGCTAAAGTGGCATCAGGCGAACTCATCACCGCATTTCCCGTAGCAAAAGCTTGCTTCATATTTCCGTTATACTCCGCATATTTACTATTGAGGTATAAGGTGTCTCCCTGAACAATTTGCACATTTCCAAAGGCTTTGATATAGTTTTCTTTTTGAAAATAATAAGCCTTGTTACAAGTCAAAACAATTCCGTCATGTAGGACACTCACATTTCCAGTAAGTAAAAAAGCGTCGGGTATTTCGGTTTCATTGACATCTGCAAAGTCAGAATGTTCAATGATGATTTTTTTGGGTGTTTGTGCCACAATCGCAGTGGAACTAATGAAAATCAAACAAAAACTGATATAAAAAAGGAATTGCTTCAATGGATTAATTTTTTGCCAAATTTAGGAAAATCCAACCAATCCACACTCCAATAAGCTTTCAAGTTTTCAAAAGGGACTCATAAAGTTTTATTAACACTTTTTTTGAGTAGGCTGTGCCACCATTCTGGCAAGGGGCTTACTATTCTTTGTGTCGATAAAGCCCCTAGCCACAATGCTGTCGGGCTATACGCACTACTTCGGTAGTTTGCTTCTATCCCTCACACAAAATATCTTAAAATTGAACTTTTTGTGTCGTCAGTTCGAGTGATTTTTAATAATAATGCGATAGCTGTATTATTTAAAATTGTATCGAGAAGCCTTGTTTAAGCTAGAGTTCTCGATACTGGCTTACATTTTTCTATCGCAAATTGTAAGCCAACTCGAACTGACGAACTATATCTTAATAGCATTGTTCTAACACGGAGTCGTGTTTAAGGATGTTTTTTTACCAATCAATTAACTTTTGTACCCGATGCAATCGAGCCAGTTTGGGGCCTATTTTAGGTTCAACCATTACTTTGAAGCGCCTAAGGCAAAAAGGCTATCAATCCTTTACAGATTTTTATATCGAATTGAACCCATCATTTGGTGAACTAACGAGTTTAGCCTGTCCAAATTTGAGGGATGACTCGTACGTACGGTGGTGTGAGAGGCGCAGTCCGTTAGTTTCTGGCAGAGCCGTCTACTCGATTAGCAGATGCTTTTATTTTGTTTTGTTTCTGATTTTTTGTTAGTCGGTTTTTGCCATTTATCATCATAAGTTGGCTTAGCATTATAGTATGTTGGGTCATTGACTTTGGAAGCAAAAAAGGTTATAAATAAACCTGCAAAAAATAAAAACAGAATTATTTGTGTAATTACTAAAAATTGACCAAGTGAATTTTTAACAAAAATGTCTCCATAACCAACTGTTGCAGAAGTAACGAAACTAAAATAAATTTCTTGAATATCAGTCGTTAGTTTATAATTGAAAAAGTTAGGAATTGAAGAGTTGCAATAAGAATAAATAACTGCATAATCTAAGCATATTTGTATATAATTTATGAATACACTCGTTAGAGAGCGTCTGTATGAAATTGGTTTTGCGAATTCATTTGATAAGAAAATCAATGTTGTTAAATAGATTACTGTTTCAATAATCATTATTGCAGAAATGACAGCAATAAATAAATTGTTTGTTAAATCTAGTTTGAAGAAAATAATTGGCAGAAATAATTTTATTATTACATAAAATTCAACACCTAATTTTCTGCCTAAAAGACCAAATCTGCCAAAAAAATCTCTTATGTATATTCCTGGGAAAATAAACAATGACAATGCAAGGAACAACCTTATAATTCTTTCTAACCCAAAATCATTATTGTGTTCATTATTCCATATTCTTTTTACATTAAGCCATTGATTTTTCAAAGCAGGTCTTAATTTATTTTTTGGTCTGGAATGATTTTGTCCAAGAAATAATGTCAATAAAAATTCGTTTATTTTTTTTATCATTTTTTGATTTTTACGTCTTTTTTTGGGAAAGTATCTGCTAACGTTCTGACTCTTGGCGAGGTTGCAAAACTTCGGAAATCCAAACTGTCTGATTAATAATTATTTTTAATAGCGTAAAATCAAACGTGATTTTACTGCGATATTTTGCAATCTTGCCAAACGGCTGTGTGTGCCTTCGTTTTTATTTTTTGGTTACGTTTGTCAAAGTTAGTTTATTTTCTTACTTTTTGACAAAAATTTTTACTATGGAAATAAAAGAAATTGAGAAAAACATAAACAACAAATATGAAAAACTTCTTTCTGAAATAGAGAGAAAAAATAAATTCATATTTACAAATAAGAATAATGGACTAGTTGTTAGAATTAATATCTTAGATAAAAACTTCTCTAAAGAATCTTATTTTTTACACAGAGGTCAAGATTTCTTTAAAGTAAGCTCTTTTACGGATGCTGTTAAGTTACTTACCAATTTAGGATTCAATAAAGGAAATACGGAAGATATTTTAAATGATGCATTTTACAGTACACATAAGCACTCTTATGATAATTCTGAGTTTTATCTAGGTTTTTACATCTTGGAATCCGTAAGCCTCCAATAAGAATTTTAATAACTTTTTTGCATATTCTTTATCATCATCTGTCCAATACTTAAAATCAACATCCCAAGTACAAGGTTCTAACATTAATATTCGTGTTAATATTCTGGATATGCTTCCCGTGCTATGTATTTCAGAAGTTACATTTTGTTCAAATAGTTGTTCTGCTTCTTTATCCGTTAGTTTTGTAAAATCTTTTACCAATAAGTTGGAAAATTTTTCAACTAGTTTTTGTGTTGTCGCAGTTGTATTTTTTATTTATTTCAAAAATAAGAAAATTTTTCTTATAAAATAATTTTCTTACAACCACAAATCGTCCTGCCCCAGATAGTAGCGGCAGCCCCGAGAATGTGGGAGCTATTTTTTACTCTCGCTACAGAGCGACCAGAGGAAGCTCCTGTAGTGGGTTTGTAAAAAAAGCGCCCATATGGAGGGCTAAAGCGGATAGCTGGATTAGGCTCAAAAAAAAACCTGAAAATTAAATACTTTCAGGTTCTTGAGTTGTTTTTGGTTTTGTTGGTGCTTGATGCATGACAATCTGCGGGAAGGGGATTTCGATTCCTTCTTTGTCGAAAGCGATTTTAAGTCTTTTGCGGAGTTCTCCTGTAACTTCAAATTGACGCGAGGGCACTGTTTCTCCTAAAATTTTTACCATTATAGCCGAGTCGGCAAATTCATTGACACGCAAGAATTGTGGTGCTAGAAGAATTAGGTTTTTCCAAAGTGGGTCATCGGCTAGCTCGTTTCCTGTGCGGTTGATGACATCAATAAGGTGTTCGATATCTGTGCTATAGCCGACACCTATGTTCAGGTTGATGCGGGCATAATCTTTGGATAAATTGGAAACGGTTTTGATTTCCCCATGCGGGATGTGGTGTACAGTTCCGTCAATATCTCTTAGAGTAGTTTTACGCAGTGTGATAAGTTCGACTTCACCACCTAAGGTGTCAAATTTTACAAGGTCGCCTATGCGGTATTGGTTTTCGAGAATGATAAAAAGTCCCGAGATGATGTCTCTGATCAAGTATTGCCCCCCAAAACCGAATGCTAATCCCACAATTCCTGCTGCGGCAATAATTGGAGCGATTTCGATTCCAAATTCGCTTAAAATCATCAATGAACTCACAAGGATAATTACGATTTTTGAAGTCGTAGAGAAGATTTGGATAAGGGTATTTTCTCTTTTTTCTTCGGCTTCTTTGGATTGATGCTTTTCGGGTCTTACGGCGATGCGTACAGCTTTTGCTATAAAACGAATCAAGATTTTATGAAGAAAAAAAGCACCGATGGCAATAAAGATGACTTTGAGTCCATTGGTCATTAACCAAGGTATAATTTGGTCAATATATTTTAGAGCGTATTTTTCAACTTCTTTAAGTATATAGTCGGTATTCATAGTACTATTTTTGTTTTTGCAAATTTAAAGAAACTGATTTTGGGTAAGGAAAAAGAGTTGTTAAGTTTTATACAAAATTGTTTTTCTTTTTTTTAAACTCAGTTCGGCTGCGCTCAATGCAGGCTCGGAACATAGGCTTCTCAATGTGCTACAGATACATAGCTATCTGTTAACTATATTAAGCGAAGCGTCTACTACGAAAAACGAAACCTATGTCTCTCAGTGTTTTTAAAATTTTAATTCAAAATAAAAAGTCCAAAAACCGAATGATTTTTGGACCTTATAAATTGTTATAGAACATTTGTATTAAATGTCATCAAAATCAATGTCGGTGAAACTTGATGTTTGAGGGATTGCGTCTTCGTCAATTGTTGCTTTTTCAGTAGCGTACTCTTTTTTGAAATCTCTTTGGTGTCTTTCAGAGATTACTTCTTCACCTTTGTGGTTCAAGACATAAGAAGTCATTTCTTCTAGAATTTCAGAAAAGGCTGCGAAATCCTCTTTGTATAAATATATTTTGTGTTTTTTGAAATGGAAAGATCCATCTTCTTCAGTGAATTTTTTACTTTCAGTAATGGTAATATAGTAATCATCTGCTTTAGTAGCTCTTACGTCAAAGAAATAAGTTCTTCTGCCGGCACGTAAAACTTTAGAAAAAATTTCTTCTTTTTCTAACATATCATTTTCTCTCATAATCCTTTCTGACAATTTTTGGTTATTAAATCGTAACCAAAAATGATAAAAAAATAGTTATTAAACAACAATTAAAGCAATTCTTTTTCCGAAAGTTGTTTTAAATACAAGGATGCATAATAGCCTTCTTCATTTATTAGCTGGTTATGAGAACCTTGTTGGATAATTTTACCATCTTCGAGAATAATTATTTTATCGGCATTTTTGGCAGATGAAATTCGATGACTCACAATTATGGTAGTTTTATCTTCGCAAATGGCAAAAAGATTGTTCAAAATTGCTTCTTCGGTTTCGGTATCTACGGCCGATAAACAGTCGTCAAAAAGTAAAATTGGTGGATTCTTGATGATGGCTCTAGCGATAGAAACACGTTGTTTTTGACCACCTGAAAGTGTGATGCCTCGTTCTCCCAGTACCGTATCGTATTGTTTTTTGAATCCCTTGATGTTTTTGTGAACGACTGCATTTTTGGCTGCGTTAATGACTTCTTCATCAGTTGCGTCTTCTTTACCAAATTTGATATTGTTTTTAATAGAATCCGAAAACAAGAATGCATCTTGCGGGACAATACCAATGCTGTTGCGGAGATCGTACAGATTAAGTTGGCTGATTTCGGTACCATCGATTTTGATTTCGCCCTTTGTCACATCGTAAATTCGTGAAATTAGCGATAAAATGGTTGATTTTCCAGAACCTGTTTTTCCTAATATGGCTAGTGTTTCCCCTTTTTTGACTGTAAATGAAATGTCGTTTAGGGCTTGAATATTGGTATCTTCATAGGTGTAACTCACATTGTGAAAGGCAATAGAGCCTTCAATTACGGAATGTTCAGGATTGTTGTTTTGTATTTCGGGTTGGATTTTTAGAAATTCATTGATTCGTTTTTGCGAAGCTTCGGCTTCTTGAACCATAGAGGAAACCCAACCTAAAGAGGCTACTGGCCAGGTCAACATGTTCACATAAAGTATAAATTCGGCAATCGTACCAATGCTTTTGATGCTTCCTTGAATGTACATTAATCCACCAAAATAAATTACGACCAAGTTGCTAATTCCAATAAGTGCCAACATTAAAGGGCCAAAAAGCGATTGAACTTTGGCTAGGTCTAAGCTTTTTTCTTTGCTTTCATCTGCCAATTCGACCATGTTGTTTTGGTGTTGGTTTTCGAGTGAATAGGCTTTAATAACACGAACTCCTGAGAATATTTCTTGAGTGAAACTCGATACTTTGGAGAGGTATTGCTGGAAAGTAGTACTCTTTTTATTGATTTCTGTACTTAGCTTGAAAATGGCGTAAGATAAAATAGGAAGAGGTAAAAGGGTATACAACGTTAGTCGAGGTGACACATTATACATATATAAGATTACAATGGTAAACCGGATGATGGTATTGATGGTATACATCACGGCTGGTCCTACATACATCCGAACTTTGGAAACGTCCTCGCTGATGCGATTCATTAAATCTCCGGTTCGGTTTTTTTTGTAAAAGTTTTGAGTGAGGTTTTCGTATTGTTTGAATACTTCGTTTTTTAAATCAAATTCGATATGACGTGACATCACAATCAAGGTTTGACGCATTAAGAAGGTTAGTATTCCTGCAATAATGGTCGTTGCAATAATCAGCAAGATATTATTGATTAATTCGTTTTGAATGGTCGATTTTGGGATGCTACTGTCTTGAGCGATATTTTCAATGGCAGCAAAGGATTTGCTGATTAATTTGGGAGTAAACAGCGAAAATATTTGTGCAATTATGGTAAAAATAATGCCTAGTAAAAAACGGTATTTGTATTTAGAAAAGTATTTGTTTAAATAGCCTAATTCTTTCATGTGTAAGCGCTTCTGGATAATGTTGTTTGGGATTTGGAATTGAATTTTAGGTTATCAAAAAAAGCAATTGCAATCAACAAAGATACAGGTTTAAAGGGAATTAATTGTTAAAGTAAAGTTGTATTCTTGGTGGATTGTAACCGCAAAGGGTACGGAGTTTTTCGCATAGGTTTTTAAACATATAAGTCATTTAAGTTTTTTGTAGAGATGAATTTGAAACATTTAAGAAAATTTAAGAGCATATAAGCGTTGGGTAACGATTGATTTCAAACTCTAGTTTTATTTTTTTAAACATAATTAATCATTTAGGTTTAAGAAGTTATCTAAAACAGAATAAACTACATTAGATTTCGCTTATATGTTCTTAAATTCCTATCTGTTTCAAGTTCATCCCTACAATAAAAAAACTTATATGACTTATATGTTTAAAAAAATAGAGGTTAAGTAAAGGAGGTTTTTAAATTATCCTAATGGTTCTTTTTTGAGATTTATATTTTATTTTAGAAAAGGAATAACTACTTTTGCGGTCTAATTCATAAAAGTTCTTACACGGTGGTAAATAGAAGACACATTCGCGTCAAAGTAATGCAATCCATTTATGCGATGCATCAAAATGGTTCTGATAACCTAGAGAAACAGGAGAAATTCCTTTTTTTTAGTATTGACAGTATTCAGGATTTATATCTTACCATGATTTCCTCATTGATGGAAATATGTAAAAAAGAAACGGAGTTTTTGCACAAATCAAGTTTAAAACACTTAGCTACTCCAGCAGAGCGCAATCCCAACAATAAGTTTATTAATAATGCTGTTTTCCAAATCTTGGCTGAGAATAATTCGCTAAGTATTGCTATGGAAACACGTAAAATAGATGCTTGGTATTTGAATCAAGATTATATTTTGTTGTTGCTTAATGCAATAAAAGAAAGTAAGTTCTACGTTGATTATATGCAAAATCCAGCACAATCATTTGAAGAAGACAAGCAATTAATTGTTGATTTGTTTACTGAAGTGATTGTTCCAAATGAGAAATTATACGAACACCTTGAGGATGATCAATTGACTTGGATTGATGATATTCCGTTAGTGAATACCTTAATCATCAAACAATTGAAGGCTTTGAAGCCAATTGAAGAGGATAATTTTAGAGTACCGAAGGTTTATAAAGATGCTGAGGATAAAGATTTTGCTAAGGATTTGTTTAGAAAAACACTTTTGAATGAAAAGGAATTAGCAAAACAATTTGAGAATAAAACACCAAATTGGGATAGTGAACGTATCGCAGAAATTGATACGATTATCTTAAAAATGGCGATTTGTGAGTTCTTGAAATTCCCATCGATTCCTGTGAAAGTAACTTTGAATGAGTACTTAGAATTGGCCAAAGAATATTCGACTCCTAAGAGTAGTATTTTTATCAACGGTATTCTAGATAATTTGGTTAAAGAATTAGAATCGAATAAAACACTAGTTAAAACCGGTCGCGGTTTAATGTAATAACAATCAATAAAAACAATTAAAAATTATGGAACAGTTAAATAAGTTTGCTCCTTTTTTATTAATGTTTGTTGTCATCTATTTCTTTATGATTAGACCACAACAAAAAAAGGTAAAACAAGAAAAAGAATTTGAAGGAGCATTGAAAGTAGGAGATAAAATCGTTACTAAAAGTGGACTTCACGGTAAAGTAGCTGAACTTGCAGAAACTACTGTTGTTATCGAAACAATGTCAGGAAAATTGAAAATGGAGCGTTCTTCCATCTCAATGGAAATGACAGCTGCTTTAGCTAAAAAATAGTCCTTGTATAAGGTCACAAAATTAACCGATACAGGGATGTGTCGGTTTTTTTGTGTTTTAATGTTTTTTAAAAGCTAACCACAAATTGACACAAATTAGCACTAATTAATTTGTGTCAATTTGTGTAATTTGTGGTAAATTATAAGTGTAGTGATTTATTTCTTTTTTGGTTTTTCCAATCCAAAATTGGGTTGACTTGTCAGTTCAGCAATTTTGACAATTACTTCTACTGCTTTTTGCATGCTTTCTACAGGAACGTATTCGTATTTTCCGTGAAAGTTATGTCCTCCGGCGAAAATATTTGGACAAGGTAATCCCATGTATGACAACTGGCAACCATCAGTTCCACCACGAATGGGTTTGATTATTGGTTTTACATTTACTTCTCGCATGGCTTTGGCGGCAATATCCACAATGTGTTTTACAGGAACGACTTTTTCCTTCATATTGTAATATTGGTCTTTTATCTCGGCAATCACGATGTCTTCACCAAATTGTTTGGCGAATTTTTTATTGATTTTTCGTGTGATTTTTTCGATTAAAGCTTTGCGCTTTTCGAATTTTTTCTTGCTATGGTCTCTGATAATTAAATCTAATGTTGTCTCTTCGATTCCGCCATTCAAGTGGTGAATGTGAAAAAAACCTTGGTATCCTTTTGTTTCTTGTGGCGTTTCATCTTTGGGTAAAGCATTGATGAATTCATTAGCAATTAACATCGAATTAATCATTTTTCCTTTGGCATAGCCAGGATGAACGCTTTTACCTTTGAATAGTATTTTGGCTCCAGCCGCATTAAAATTTTCATATTCTAATTCTCCTATTTGACTACCATCCATGGTGTAGGCCCATTCGGCTCCAAATTTAGCCACGTCAAAATGATGCGCTCCACGACCAATTTCTTCATCAGGTGTAAAACCCACTTTTATAGTACCATGTTTGATTTCAGGATGATTAATTAGGTATTCCATAGCGGTTACAATCTCGGTAATTCCTGCTTTATCATCAGCGCCCAAAAGGGTTGTTCCATCAGTTGTAATTAAAGTTTGTCCTTTGTATTGCAGCAAATCTTTGAAATAACTAGGAGATAGGATGATGTTGTTTTCTGCATTTAGAACAATGTCTTTACCGTCATAATTAGGTACTATTTGTGGTTTTACATTGGCTCCCGTAAAATCAGGTGAGGTGTCAAAATGCGAAATAAATCCGATAGTTGGTACTTCATGTTCCACATTACTAGGTAAAGTAGCCATGATGTAGGCTTTATCATCTATAGTAACATCTTGCATGCCAATGGCTTTTAAATCTTTGACTAATTTGTTAGCCAAATCCCATTGCTTTGCAGTACTAGGAGTTGTTTGTGAATGAACGTCGGATTCGGTGTCTATCGTTACATAGCTAATGAAACGGTCTATAATAGGTTGCATAGATTTGATTTTTTTATGAAAAACAAAGATAGGTTTTATTGGTCTTATATAGGTTTTAAAACGTTTTGGTTTTGTTTATTCTTGCGTACTAAAAAACTATTTAGCCACAGATTTAAAGAAAGTGGTCGGACTTTGACAAAGAGTTGCTAACTTGGAAAAAGACCACAAATTAGCACAAATTCAAAAATGTATTAAATTGAATTACACAAATTTCTAATTAACATCAAAATTATTATCTGCAAAAATCTGCCAAATCTGCGTGCTTATTTTTTGCACGCAGATTTACACAGATTTTTTTTAATAGAAATATATGATAAACACACATTTAGACAAAGAGTTAGATAGAATTAAAAGGATTCACATAGATTTTACGCTATAAAACAAATAAAGAATCTGTGTATATCGGTTAAATTTCTTTTATCTGTGTTCTAATGCGGAATCCAGGATAAAAATTGTTCCCAACTATTTCTTATTAGGCTAGATAGTACTATTTTTGCACCACTTAAAAAAACACATCTATGTATAAGTTACTGTTGCGTCCACTATTGTTTTGTTTTGATCCTGAGAAAGTACATTATTTTACGTTTTCATTAGTTCGTTTTACTTCTAGAATTCCAGGATTTAGTAGTTTATATAAATCACTTTATTTAGTAGATGATAAACGCTTGGAAACAGAAGTTTTTGGGTTGAAATTTAAAAATCCAGTAGGTTTAGCGGCAGGTTTTGACAAGGATGCTAAGTTATACAAGGAGTTGTCCAATTTTGGTTTTGGTTTTATCGAAATTGGAACTTTGACACCCAAAGGACAAGAAGGAAATCCTAAAAAACGTTTGTTTCGTTTGAAAGCGGACTCGGCTATCATTAACCGAATGGGTTTTAACAACGGTGGAGTTCAAGAAGCAGTAGAGCGCTTAAAATCAAATACAGGTGTGCTTATTGGTGGAAACATTGGTAAAAATAAATTGACACCAAACGAAGAAGCAACATTGGATTACGAAATCTGTTTTGATGCATTATACGATTATGTGGATTATTTTGTTGTGAATGTGAGTTCGCCAAACACGCCTAATTTACGTGCGTTACAAGATAAAGAGCCTTTGACCCAGTTGTTGCAAACGCTTCAAAACAAAAATTTGGCTAAGCCAAAGCAAAAACCAATTTTGTTAAAAATCGCTCCAGATTTAACAGACGAGCAATTGTTAGACATTATTGATATTGTAAACGAAACTAAGATTGCAGGAGTTATTGCAACCAATACAACTATCTCTAGAGAAGGTTTACAATCAGAAAACAAAACTGAAATGGGAGGATTGTCAGGCAAGCCATTGACAAAACGTTCTACTGAAGTGATTCGGTTTTTATCTCAAAAAAGTAACAAAGCCTTTCCAGTCATTGGAGTTGGAGGAATTCATTCAGCTGATGATGCTATCGAAAAATTAGAAGCTGGTGCAAGTTTAGTACAATTGTATACTGGTTTTATATACGAAGGACCAGCATTAGTAAAAGCTATTAATCAAAAGATTTTGGCTAAAAAATAGTTTATAAATTATTAACGCGTTGGGTGTAATTAGTTTTTGATGATGTTTTTTCGTCAGTTCGAGTAAATTTTCAGAAAATGCGAATAGCTTTTTCAGAAAATTTGTATCGAGAACAATAAAAACATCTTTAAAAAATGGTTCTCGATACATTTTTTGTTCCGTTTCTCTCCACAAAAAACACTCGAACTGACGTTTTTAATAATTACACCCAACGCGTTAAATTATTATTATTTACAGATTAAAAAAGGTGTCATTCATAACGAATGACACCTTTTTTAGTTAAGCTTCTTTCCAAAGTTTTTGGACAGCGTTTAAGTCTTTTTTCATCGCATCAAAAACTACTTTCGGGTCCACAGTTATTTTTTTATTTCCTTTTTCGGCGCCACCTAAATCATATTCTAGGTGAAGAGATACAGTTGGTTTTAGTTGGAGTTTTTTTAAAGTTTTGAAATAAGTTTTAAAATCGACCATTCCTTCTCCAATTGGGGTGTCTTGTACGTCCCAAACTCCATTTGTTTTGACCCATTTAGTATCTTTCAATACTATGGTTTTAATTTGTGAATGCAGGAGTTCTAAGCCATTTTGCCAAGAATAACCTCCTTCTACAGTGGCGTGACGAATGTCATATTGGGTTCCGAAAAAATCTTTGTTTGCTGTTTTGAGAATGGTATCTATTTCCCAGAACGAAGCACCAATGGTTCTACCCGCATGGTTCTGATAACAACCTATAATATTATGTTTTTGGTTTAATTCACTCAGTTTTTTGATTTCCTCTTGGTAATGGAGGAGGTCATTTTGCATGTTTCCGTTTTCGGTATATTTAAACCAATTGGTTCTGTAGTATTTTATTTTTTCTTTCCCTGCCGCTTCTATAATTGCAGTATCTAACGGATTGTTAGCACTTTCAATTGATGTGGTAATCATTGAGCAGTTAGAACCAGCTCTTTTGATATCTCTTATCGCTTTTGGCAAGTCGGTTGTAACTGATTCTGGTTCAATATGTCCTTTTGGACGTACAGTTAAATCTAAACCAGCAAAACCTAATTCGGCAGCAATTTCGCCAGCTTTATAATAATCTAAAAACTGTAAATGTTTTGAAAAAATATTTACCGAAAGTCCCTCTTCATGAGTCAGACTTTGCGAGAAAGCATCAAATGGAAAATTCAAGAAAGGAATCGCTGCAGTTGTTAAGGCAGTTTTTTTTATAAAATCACGTCTGTTAGTTGTGCTCATGATGGCAAGTTTTAAAATTGGTTAACCAAAAATAGTTAATATTTAGGCCAAAGCCAATAATAAAATCAATTCTTTATTAGGGTAGGTTGTTAAGAAAAACGGATATTTGTATTTTTTATAGATAATTCCAGTTTATACACGCCATTATGATTAACATTATTATCATTTTTGCTTTTTTGATACTAGGAATAGTATTGCAAAATGTAAAGAAGTTTCCTGTTTTAGACACTTATAAACTATTTAATAAAATAGTAGTAACGATTTGTTTGCCTGCTATTGTATTGTATTATATACCCAAATTGACTTGGAGCAATGAACTTTTATATCCTATTGGAGGAGCATGGATCGGTTTTATAGTTGCCTTTATGTTGTTTTATTTTTTAGGAAAAAAATGGGGGTGGTCAAATAAATTGATTGGATGTTTAGTACTTACGGCTGGTTTAGGGAACACTTCTTTTTTGGGATATCCAATAATAAGTGCATTGTATGGGGAGCAAGGTTTGAAGATGGCTATATTGTTTGATCAACCAGGTACGGTGGTTGTACTCTCTACTTTGGGGATTTTTATAGCGACTTATTTTTCAAAAGATAATTTGAAACCAATTCAAATGTTGGTTCGAGTTTTTAAATTTCCACCTTTTGTTTTTTTTATAATTGCCTGTATGCTTAATGTTTTTGATGTTGTTTTAAATGATGGCGTTCAGATGGTTTTAAAAGGTTTAGGTAGTATTATGGCGCCTTTAGCGCTAACCTCTGTTGGGTTGCAATTGCGTTTTGAGAGCAAAAGTCAACATTGGAAGTTTTTAAGACTTGGACTTTTGTATAAATTAATATTGACACCCGCTTTGATTTATGTGTTGTTTGTATTGATATTGAACCAAAAATCTGCGATGATTAACGTGGTATTAATGGAGTCGGCTATGGCATCAAATATTACAGCGAGTATCTTAGCGGCAAGTTATGGCTTAAAGCCTCGATTGGCGAGTATGATGATTGGTTATGGAATTCCAATATCATTTATTACCTTGATTTTTTGGTATTTCATAGGGGAGTTTATTTGATTTTACTCGCTCGTATTTAGTTGTTATTTGTGAAACAGATGGCAAGATTTTTCGTTTTTTTTGACTAAATTTAGTGAAAATTAAAAACTAAAATCATCATGGCAACAATACGTTTAGGAGATACAGCTCCTGATTTTCAGGCAGAAACTACAATGGGTACCGTAAAATTCCACGATTGGCTGGGCGATTCATGGGGGGTACTATTTTCACATCCGTCTGATTTCACTCCTGTTTGTACTACCGAATTAGGGACAGTGGCAAATTATTTTCCAGAGTTTGCTAAAAGAAATACAAAAGTTATAGCTTTGAGTGTAGACGGTTTAGAATCACATATGAATTGGATTAAAGACATTGAAGAAACTCAAAATGTAAAATTACAATATCCAATTATTGCTGACGAAAGTAAAGAAGTCGCCAATTTATATGATATGATTCATCCCAATGCTAATGATACATTTACTGTTCGTTCAGTTTTTATTATAGGTTCTGATAAAAAAGTGAAATTGATATTGACTTATCCTGCTTCAACGGGACGTAATTTCGACGAGTTGTTGCGTGTAATTGATAGTTTACAGCTTACAGCAAACTACAGTGTTGCCACGCCAGCTAACTGGAAAGACGGTCAAGATGTTGTAATTTCACCTTCAATACCAGACGAAGATATTCCTGCTAAATTTCCAAAAGGATTTAATCGCATTAAGTATTATCTAAGAATGACACCACAGCCTAATAAATAATTTTGTTTGGGACTGTAAGATATTAAGGTTCTGAGGTGCTAAGTTTTTTATAAGGTCGTTGCCTTAGAACCTTAGCACCACAGAGCCTTTTTTAAACTAGATTATTAATCTTAGCATACTGTAACAACATAATAGTCTTAGCGTCTCTAATCTCTCCTGTCGCAATCATATCGTAAGCTTTATCAAAAGGCCATTCAATCACTTCGATTTCTTCTTGTTCGTGTTCTAGACCACCACCTTCACTAACTTTCATGCTTGCGTCATACTCGCCAATAAAAAGGTGTAAAGTTTCGGTTACGGCTCCTGGAGTCATAAAGGCTTCCATTATTTTTTGAACTGATTTTATTCGATATCCTGTTTCTTCCTCGGTCTCGCGAATGATGCATTCTTCGGGATGGTCTTGATCTAATAAACCAGCACAAACCTCAATCATCATTCCAGTAGGATTTCCATTGTAATAGGTAGGAAGTCTAAATTGACGCGTTAAGACAACTGTTTTTTGTGCTTTGTTGTATAGTAAAATTCCAGCGCCATTTCCACGATCATAAACTTCTCTTTTTTGAGTAATCCAGTTACCATCTTTTTTTTGATAGTCAAAAGTAACTTTGTTAAGTAAATACCAATCGTCAGAAAGGATTTCCGTTTTTTTAATTTTAAATTCGGGGTTTCTCATGAGAAATATTATAAGTCAAAAAAAACGCTCTGAAAAACAGAGCGTTGATTTATTATTTTAGAATTGTTTGTTTTCTGTCTGGACCTACCGAAACAATTTTAATAGGCACTTCAACTTCTTTTTCAATGAACTCAATATATTCTTTTAGTTCAACTGGTAACTCATCGTAAGTAGTCATTCCAGTTAAGTCTTGTTTCCATCCTTTAAACTCTTTGTATACAGGAGTTACATTTTCTGGCTCAATGTTGTAAGGGAAGTGTGCAATATTTTGTCCTTTGTAGTTGTACTCAGTACAAACTTTTAAAGTTTCAAAACCAGAAAGTACATCGCCTTTCATCATCATTAATTGGGTTACTCCATTTACTTGTACAGCATATTTTAAAGCAACTAAATCCAACCAACCACAACGTCTTTGTCTACCAGTAACCGAACCAAATTCGTTACCCACTTTAGCCATAGTAGAGCCATCTTCGTCAAAAAGTTCAGTTGGGAAAGGACCACTACCTACACGAGTAGTGTATGCTTTGAAAATTCCATAAACTTCTTTGATTTTGTTAGGAGCAATTCCTAAACCAGTACAAGCTCCAGCAGCAGTAGTGTTAGAAGATGTTACAAATGGATAGGTTCCAAAGTCAACATCTAATAAAGAACCTTGAGCACCTTCACATAAGATAGACTTACCTGATTTTTGAGCTTGGTGCATGTATTCTTCACTGTCGATAAAGTCTAATTTTTTGATTTCTTCGATAGATTCAAAAAACTCAGCTTCCAATTCTTCTAAGTTGTATTCTAATTCAACACCGTAGAATTTAATCATAGCCTCGTGCTTGTCAGCAAGTGAACGGTATCTTTCTTTAAAATCTTCTAGTTCAATGTCACCCACTCTAAGTCCGTTTCTACCTGTTTTGTCCATATACGTTGGACCAATACCTTTAAGAGTAGAACCAATTTTAGCTTTTCCTTTCGAAGCTTCAGAAGCTGCATCAAGCAAGCGGTGAGTAGGTAAAATTAAGTGTGCTTTTCTTGAAATGATTAATTTAGCTTTAATGTCAATATTGAATTTAGCTAAACCTTCAATTTCTTTTTGGAAAACAACTGGGTCAATAACGACACCGTTTCCAATTACATTAACCGCTGATTTATGGAAAATTCCAGAAGGAATGGTTCTTAATACGTGTTTAATTCCGTCAAACTCTAAAGTATGTCCTGCATTTGGACCTCCTTGGAAACGGGCAATAATATCGTAATTTGAGGTAAGAACATCAACAATTTTTCCTTTTCCTTCATCTCCCCATTGTAATCCTAATAATAAATCTACGGTCATTTTAATTTCTTTATTTAATCGTTAATTCGTTTTGGTGGTTAAATTCAATTCGGTTTAACCGTTTTATATAAACTAAATATTTTTAATTGTTTTCTTCTTCTTCTTCTTCTTTTGGTTCGTCTGTTTTAGGCTTTCTTTTGGTGCCGTAAAAATACAGGGAATGATTGGTTATTTCTACATCAAAAATATCTTCGATTGTTTTTTTAATCGTTTGGATTCTAGGGTCGCAAAATTCGACAACTTCACCAGTATCCGTCATGATAAGGTGATCGTGCTGTTTGTCAAAATATGACTTTTCGTAATGTGCTTGATTTTGTCCAAATTGATGTTTGCGGACTAAAGCACAGTCTAGTAACAATTCAATAGTATTGTATAGAGTCGCTCTACTCACACGATAGTTTTTGTTTTTCATTTTGATGTACAAGTTTTCTACATCAAAATGTTCTTCACTTTCGTATATTTCCTGAAGGATAGCATAACGTTCTGGCGTTTTTCTATGTCCTTTGTTTTCAAGATACATTGTAAAAACATTTTTTACAATTTCTTGGTTTTTGTTGTTATCTGTGGAAATGAGTGTCATATTCGGCAAAGATAAATTATTATTTTAATAGTTGTAAGGATAAAATTTAATTTTGTGAAAAATGAGACATTTAATCATCAAACGTGGTTTTATGGCAATCGAGCTTATCTTTTAGTTAGTATATACTCGAGTAACTTTGTCTACTCCGTCTATTTTTTTAATATTGTCTATTAGTTTTTTTAAGATACTGTTATTTTGAACGATAACAATCACTTGCCCCTTGAAAAGTCCTGCGTCTCCACTCAATGAAATACTTTGGATATTTACATTCATATTGTTTGAGATAACTTTGGTTAATTCATTGGTTAGTCCTTTTGTATCCATTCCGGTGATGTTAATCATAGCTTTAAATTCTTGACGAGTGGAGTCAATCCATTTAGCGGGCATGATTCTATAAGCGTAGTTAGACTGTAAGGCTATTGCATTAGGACAATCCTTTTTGTGTACTTTGATTCCGTCGTTAATGGTCACGAAACCAAAAACTTGGTCTCCAGGTATTGGGTTACAACAAGTAGATAGTTTATAGTCGAGTTTGTCTTGCTCTTTACCAAAAACCAACATATCATAATTATTATTCAATATTTGTTTATGAATCTCAGTATTGGTCGTTTTTTCCGAGCGCTTGATTTTGTTTTTAAAGAAATTGATTAATGTATTCCCTTTTTGAGCGGCATAATCTTTTAGTTGTTGGTTTTCAATCGAACCTACACCTACACGATAGAATAAATCTAAACTTGTCTTAAGATTGAAAAAATTAACCAATTCATTTATGCTCGTTTCATTAAGAGTGACTTTTAGATGTTTTAGTTTACGAGTAAGTAATTCTTTACCGTGCTCAGCAATTTTTTTGGTATTTTCGTTTAATACGTTTCGTATTTTGTTTTTAGCTCTTGAAGTCGTTACGTAATCAAGCCAGTTAACCGTTGGTTTTTGGTTTGGAGACGTAATTATTTCGACCTGATCACCACTTTTTAATTCGTAATTTAAAGGAACTAATTTACCATTTACTCGAGTTCCTCTCGTTTTTATCCCAATTTCAGAATGTATTGCAAAAGCAAAATCTAATGAAGTAGCTCCTTTAGGTAATGATTTGATGTCTCCTTTTGGTGTAAAGATGTATATTTCTTTAGAATATAAATTCATTTTGAAATCTTCGACAAAATCAACCGCATTGGATTCTGAATTCTCGATTGCCTCACGTAATAAATTTAGCCATACATCTAAGCCGTGCTCTTCAGTATCCCCATTTTTATATTTATAATGCGCTGCATACCCTTTTTCGGCAATTTCGTCCATTCGTTCACTTCGCACTTGTATTTCAACCCAGCGCCCTTTTGGTCCCATTACGGTGATGTGCAGGGCTTCGTAACCGGTTGATTTAGGGGAGGAAATCCAGTCGCGCAAACGGCTTGGACTTGGTCTGTAATGATCTGTTACGATAGAATAGATTTTCCAAGCTAGAAATTTTTCATCATGCGGATTTGATTTATAGACAATACGTAAAGCAAACTTATCGTATACCTCGTCAAAAGAAACATTTTGACTTTTCATTTTTTTATGAATAGAGTATATCGATTTGGGACGACCTTTTATGATATAGTCAATATTTTCCTCGTTGAGTGTTTTTTTTAGTACTTCCGAGATGTCTCTGATGTAGGCGTCTTGTTGCTCTTTGGTTTCCTTTATTTTACTTGCAATTTCATTGTAAATTACTGGTTCGGTATATTTTAAACCTAAATCTTCTAGTTTCGTTTTGATATTATAAAGTCCCAAACGATGCGCTAAAGGTGCATAAATGTATAAGGTTTCTGAGGCTATTTTTTCTTGCTTGTAATCATCCATAGAGTCCATCGTTTGCATATTGTGGAGTCTATCGGCTAGTTTAATTAAGATTACACGAACATCATCGTTTAGCGTAAGAATCATTTTGCGGAAATTTTCCGCTTGCATTGAAACCTTTGTGTCTTTTTGAACCAAAGAAATTTTAGTCAAACCTTCGACAAGTTGCGCAATTTTTGGAGTAAATAATTTTTCAATATCTTCGACTGTAATTGGAGTGTCTTCGACCACATCATGCATTAATGCAGCAGCAATTGAATTGGCACCTAAACCAATTTCAGATGCAACAATTTTAGCAACAGCTATAGGATGAAAAATATAAGCTTCGCCTGATTTTCGGCGTTGATCTTTATGAGCATCAACAGCTACATCAAAGGCTTTACGAATCAATTTCTTGTCATCATTCGTTAAGGTTTGGTAGCTGATGCGAAGTAATTCTTTATATTCTTGCGCTATTGCTTTGTTCTCTTTTTCAATATCAATTTCTATCATAACTTGAAGTGTTCAATTTTTAAAAATAAGGATAAGTTAGCATATATGCAAGCTATAGATAATCCGTATTGGTGTTATTTTTAAAGGGGATTAATCGTTGAAAAAATAGTAGACTAAGATTAAAATCCTCTTTGTCTTTTGGCTTCAAAAATTAAAATTGCTGCAGCTACTGAAACATTCATACTGTCTATTTCGCCTTGCATGGGTATAATAATATTTTGAGTTGCCGCCTCACGCCATTCTTGAGTCAATCCGGTGGCTTCAGTTCCTACCACTAAAGCGGTGGGAGTAGTATAGTCTTGAGTATGATACGAGGTCGAGTTTTGCAGTGTAGCACAATAAAAGTTGATTTTTTTTTCTTTTAGGAAACTAATAATTTCTTCAGTGGTTCCCGTGGCAATTTGGTTAGTGAATAAACATCCTACGCTTGAACGTACAATATTGGGATTGTATAAATCACTTTTTGGATTGGCGATAATTACCGCATCGAGTTTTGCTGCATCGGCAGTGCGTAGTAAAGCACCAATGTTTCCAGGTTTTTCTGGGGCTTCAGCTATTAGGATTAGTGGATTGTCTGATAATTTTAAATCATCTAATTGCATCGATTTTGTTTTGGCTACAGCCAAAATTCCTTCGGTAGTATCTCTATAAGCCAATTTTTGAAAAACCTCTTTATTAATTTCGATGAAATCTGAAACTTTAGTGATTTTTTTAGCTTCGGTTTCCGAACAAATATCAGGATAAAATAAAACCGTTTGGATTTGGTAGCCTCCTTTTATTGCAATTTCAATTTCTCTTTTTCCTTCAATGATAAAAGTGCCTGTTTGTTTGCGGTTTTTGGCTTTCTCTTGCAATAGAACCAATGATTTTATAAAAGGATTTTGAACGGAAGTGATTTGTTTCAAAATAGTAGTTTTTCAAAAAATTAAAGGACAAATATAATAATAGTAATTGATGTGATGGGTTTTATAAAAGACTATTGTGTCAAAAATAAATAACCTACCAAAGGTTGTGTATAATCAGGGTCATTTAAGTAAATAATGTAATAGTAAGTACCAGACGGAATTCGTTTATTATCAATTAGTACTCCTTGGTTAGCGAAGCCATCCCACTCCTTTGTAGTTTTATTTCCTGTCCAAACTAATGTTCCCCAACGATTGTAAATCTCAATCTTATAATTTTCGAAAACATCTTTTAATCCTTTAATATGAAAACTGTCATTTGCGCCATCGGAATTAGCTGAAACAAAATTGTAAATTGTAGGAGGACAGTTGTAAGTTGTAAGTAGGAACGAAGTTGTACTGTAGCAAAAGTCATTTTCTAAGCGAATATAGATTGTTTTAGGAGTCGATTGAGCTTGATATTGAGTAGTATTAATAATAGCATTGGTATTGTTTTCAGCATCTTTAAGTGTTTCATAAAAGCGAACAACATCTGTTGAGTTTACCTTTACTAATGATTCAAAATCCGAAAAATCAAAAGTTCCTTTTGTTAATCCTTCATTACAGGCTTCTTTATTTGTTAATGTGTTGAATAAAGGAGAGGTAGGTAAGCTAATGGTTAGTTCGTATTCATTGTTGTTTTCAAAATTTTCAGGCACAATTCCAGTTCCATTACCAATATCATCCACCATAAATTTTAAATCGAAAGTATTTGTAGTGATAGGAGGAATCGTTATAATTATTTGCGAGGTCTCATTTCCATTGATTGGGATATTGGATTGGGTGTAAATGGTTTGATAAAGGATTTTATTTATATAAATAGAAACAGAAGTGTTTGATGGTAGACTGCTTGTAGAATTTAGATTGGAAACGGTATAGTCTACCGTTATTATTTTCGAATCACATTCTGATTTGACATCATTAATGGTAATGGTTGCGTCGGGTAATTGAATGTTAAATTTGGTTACGATAGCATTAATCATCACAAAGTCCTGACCGGAGGTAAGTCTTATTTGTGCAGAGGTATCACCAATTTTGATGTTGTTCTGAATGGGGTAGCTATCTAAATCCATATTGTATAAAGTGTTGGAGTTAGTAAAGCTATTGGTTCCATTAAAAGCGTTGTCTACTGGATTTAGTGGAGGATTGCTAATAGGATTTCCGTTGATTGTTAATTGTTCATTTACGGCTATGCCAACATCTCCTTCCCAGGCTAGAAATCCAATTTTAGCATCTTGATTATCGATAACATTTAGGTTGTTTAAGGTAATGTTGATTTCATCAGGAACCGCCTGAAGCCCATCGTATATATTGAGTTGGTTGAGGGGGAGATTGGGATTTTTGTAAATAACAATAATGGCCCAGCCTGCAAAATTAGTACGATTTGTAAAATGAAGATTGATAAACGGACTTACATCAAAATCGGATAAAGTATAAATTCCGTTTCCAGTTGTTTGAATTTGGGATGTTACATCTTTAAAAGCACTGAAGTAATTGTATGTTAAATTGAAAGAGGATCTTTGATGATTAAAAGTTCTGTCGGGATTTATGGTTTCACCATTTAATTTAACATCAAAATCTCCCGTACCGCAACCTGCCCAATATAGATATGCTTTTTCAATCTCATCATTAGGATTTAGATTTAATGTTGCGGAAGACGAAGTGAAGATATATGGAAAAAATTGAAATGAATTTTCTTCAGGATTTAGGGTGTTACCAAAAAACACAAAATCATATCGGCCATTAAATTGTTGAATTAACGAAATATCTTGCCCCAAAATAGCGTTGGAAAAAAACAAAAAAATAACCAATAGTATATTTTGAAAGTGTTGTTTCATTTTGGGGCATATAACGTATTGTTATTCCAAAGTTACAAAGGTTTTCTATTTTAATTTACAGAATCGATAAAAAGTCTTATTTTCACGGCTCATAAATGCAACAAAATTGAATCAATACAAAGTAAAGCAATATCAAAAAGAAGATTATAAGCTATGGAATGACTTTATTAGTCAAGCCAAAAACGCTACTTTTTTGTTTCATAGAGACTTTATGGAGTATCATCAAGATCGATTTGAAGATTTTTCCTTATTGGTTTTTGATAAAGAAAAACTAGTTGCGGTTATGCCTGCGAATAGAGTAGGTGCTGTTGTACATTCGCATCAGGGATTGACTTATGGGGGATTGGTTTATGGAGAGGATTTAATGTTAAGTTCGGTAATTAATGTATTTCGAACTTTATTATTGTATTTGAACGAAAAATCGATTTTTAAATGCAATATAAAACTACTTCCTTCTATTTATCACCTTAAGCCAGCGGAGGAGTTGAATTATGCTTTGTTTTTGGTTGAAGCTCAATTGATACGAAGAGATAGTATGTCGGTTATTGATTTGACTCAAAATTATTCTTTTTCAAAAATCAGAAAAAGAGGAATTCAAAAAGCGATAAAGAATAAATTAGTGATAAAAGAAGAAATGGATTTTGCTTCTTTTTGGAATAGTGTATTAATTCCTAATTTAGAGAGTAAGCATCAAACGAAGCCTGTACATTCTGTAGAAGAAATATCTCAATTAAAAAGGTTGTTTCCCAAGAATATTCATCAGTTTAATGTCTATAGTGATAATCAAATTGTGGCAGGAACTACTGTTTTTGAAACGGAGAGTTCAGTGCATTGTCAATACATTTCTAAGTTAGAAAAAGAAGGGAATTTGGGGAGCTTAGATTTTTTATATAATTTTTTAATTCGTGAAAGATTCAATTCTAAACGTTTTTTTGATTTTGGAATCTCAAATGAAAAACAAGGTCGGAAATTGAATGAAGGCTTGTCCTATTGGAAAGAAAGCTTTGGAGCCAGTACAATTGTCCATGATTTTTACGAAGTAGAAACTTCGAAATTTTATTTACTAGAAAATGTAGCGCTATGATGATTCCTTTTTTAGATTTAAAAAAAGTAAATAGTCCCTATGATGCTGCTTTTCAAGAAAAGTTGAAAGTTGTTTTAGAGAAGGGTTGGTATATTTTAGGGAATGAAGTCAACGAATTTGAGAAATCATTTGCGACTTATTGTGGTACGAACCATTGTATAGGAGTAGGAAATGGTTTTGACGCTATTACTCTAATTTTTAAAGGCTATATTGCTTTAGGGAAATTAAAAAAGGGAGATGAAGTAATTGTGCCTGCCAATACTTTTATTGCGAGTGTTTTGTCAATAGTAGAGGCTGATTTAGTTCCTGTTTTGGTAGAGCCAAGATTAGCAACTTACAATATAAATCCAGATTTGATTGCTGATAAAATTACAGCAAAAACCAAAGCTATTTTAGCGGTTCATCTCTACGGACAACTGGCCGAAATGGATAGCATTAATGCCATTGCACAAGCAAATGATTTATTGGTGATTGAAGATGCGGCACAGGCGCATGGTGCAGAATTTATTAATCAGAAAAGAGCAGGGGATTTATCCCATGCTGCTGCTTTTAGTTTTTATCCAGGAAAAAATTTAGGCGCATTGGGAGACGCTGGGGCTATAGTAACCAACGACGAAGCTTTGTCTAATGTTTTGTACTCGATACGTAATTATGGCTCAAAAGTTAAGTATGAAAATGAAGTTATAGGGGTTAACTCAAGATTAGATGAGTTACAAGCAGCTTTTTTGAATGTTAAGCTGCCTTCTTTAAAGCAAGAGAATGAACGACGTATGACAATAGCTAAACAGTATTTGGGTAAAATAAAAAATGCTAAGATCAAATTGCCATTTTGGGATTTTTCAAATAATCATGTATTTCATTTGTTTGTTATTCGAACAAAAGAGCGAGCAGAATTGCAGCAATTTTTGTTGGATAAAGGAATACAAACGGTGATTCATTATCCTATTCCGCCACATAAACAAAAAGCATTGAAACAATGGAGTCAATTGTCATTACCAGTAACTGAAAAAATACACAAGGAAGTTTTGAGTTTGCCAATTAGTCCAGCAATGACTGATGAAGAAGTGAGATTTGTGATAGAAAATTTAAATTCATTTTAGATTGATGTGGTTGAAAGAATTAATCAAGAAATATCTGCCTACAAGAATTTGGAAAACCCTTGTGGAGTTATATGTATTGTTGTTTACCAATCGTATTTATATCTTGTATTTAATTAAAACAAGTCCCAAAAGACACCTTAAAACCCTTGAAATTGTTAATGGAAAAGATAATGTTAAAGTTGCTTTTTTTTTAATACATGAATCGGTTTGGAAATACGATTTGCTTTTTAATTTGATGTTAAAACATCCTAGATTTGAACCTCAAATATTTGTATGCCCAGTTGTAAACTATGGTAAGGCGAATATGTTATTTGAAATGAATAAGTCTTATGAGTCCTTTAAAAAAAAAGGGTATAATGTTATAAAAACTTATGATGAGGAAACAGGAGCATATTTAGATATAAAAAATACATTTTCTCCAGATGTTATATTCTATACCAATCCATATCATGGGTTGATTGATTCAAAGTATTACATTGATCAATTTTCAGATGTTTTAACTTGCTATGTACCCTATGCAGTGATGACTACAAATTATGAGTCGTTTTATAATTTAGATTTTCACAACCTAGTATGGAGAATTTTTTCAGAGACACCAATTCATAAAAAGATTGCGATTGAAAAACAGAATAATAAAGGAGAAAATAATATTGTAACGGGCTACCCTGGATTTGACCAACTGCTAATCAATAAGAAACCAAATAGTAAGGTTTGGAAAAATAGTAACCCCAATTTGAAAAAAATTATTTGGGCACCACATCATTTAATGAATGAGTTAAATAAAGTGTCAAATTTCTTAGAATATTGTGATTTGTTTTTAGAGTTAGCAGTTAAATATGAGGATAAAATTCAAATTGCATTTAAGCCTCATCCTTTGTTGAGAGTCAAATTAGAGAAAGACCCTAATTGGGGAAAAGAAAAAACAGATGTTTATTATGGTAAATGGATGAATTTGACAAATGGGCAGTTTGAAAACGCTGAATATACTGATCTTTTTTTGACATCAGATGCTATGATTCATGATTGTGGTTCGTTTATGTCAGAGTATCTTATTACAGGGAAGCCTTCTCTTTTTATGGTTAGAAATGAATCAATAATGAACGAATGGAGTGAGTTTGGTGAAAAAGCGGTTGCGGTACATTATCAATCAAGAAATAAACAGGAATTAATAGATTTTATTGAGAATACTGTGATTGGTGAAAATGATTTGATGAAAGAAGTTAGAACTGATTTTGTTGAGAATGTATTATTACAAAAGAATAATGTAACAGCATCTGAAACAATTTTGAATTATTTAGAGAGGCAATTTTTTCAATAATTATAAATATTTTTAAAGAAATTATAATTTACTTAAAATAGATTAGATGAACATAGCTGTTATTTTAGCAGGGGGAGTAGGGAGTAGATTGGGAATGTCTTTGCCAAAGCAGTTTTTTAAAGTTGCAGGAAAGATGGTCATTGAGCACGCTGTTGATGCATTTGAAAAAAATGATTTAATAGATGAAATTGCTATTGTGATTAATAGTCATTATATTTTTATGGTAGAGGATATGATTATAAAAAATAATTGGCAAAAAGTGAAACGTGTTTTATCAGGAGGAGAAGAACGTTATCAATCTAGTCTAGCAGCAATTAATGCTTATCATAATTTCAAAAATTCTAATTTAATTTTTCATGATGCTGCTCGTCCTTTAATTAGTCAAAGAATAATTAATGATGTTGTAAACTCCTTGAAGGAATATAATGCAATTGATGTTGCAATTAATTCTGCAGATACCATTATTGAAGTAAAAGATAATATAATAACTGAAATTCCAGAGAGAGCCAAAATGCGAAGAGGTCAAACTCCTCAAGGATTTAAACAAAGTGTAATTGCCAAAGCCTATGAATTAGCGCTTCTAGATGGTAATTTTAAGGCAACTGATGATTGTGGAATTGTAAAAAAGTATTTGCCAGAAGAAGACATATACGTAGTGGATGGAGAAGAGGTGAATATGAAATTAACATATCTTGAAGATACATATATACTTGATAAATTGTTTCAATTGCGCTCAGTTGAGATTCAAAAGATAGCATTACCTAATCAATTATTATTGGGAAAAGTTATGGTTGTTTTTGGAGGAGGCTACGGAATTGGTAAAAGTGTAGTTGAATTAGGTATTTCAAATGGTGTACGTGTTTATAGTTTTTCGCGTACTGAAAATAATGTTGATGTGTCTAGTATTAAAGATGTTGAAAAGGCATTACAAACAGTATTTCAAAAAGAAAATAAAATTGATTTTGTTGTCAATACTGCTGGTGTCTTACATAAAGAGCCATTGGTTAATATGGATTATCAGACAATTTGTGATTCCATTAATACTAACTATTATGGTATGGTGAATATTAGTTTGGCCTCTTTGCCCTATTTGAAACAATCAAAAGGACATTTATTGTTTTTTGCTTCTAGTTCATATACCAGAGGTAGAGCTTTTTATAGTATTTATTCTTCGATAAAAGCAGCTACTGTCAATTTTGTTCAAGCTATTTCACAAGAATGGGAGTCGTTTGGAATTAAAGTAAATTGTATTAATCCCGAGCGAACACAAACGCCAATGAGAATTAAGAATTTTGGAAATGAACCAGAAAACACTTTGCTAAAACCCGAAACTGTTGCTATAAGATGTTTTCAAACCTTGTTATCTAACAATACAGGTCAGGTTATCGATGTCCGACTTCATGATGAGAACTAAAAACGTTTTTCTGTCACGATAATATTATTGGTTTAAATTAAGTATTATCAGCCTTTTATTCTATGTTTGTTTTGTTTTTAAAGGTTTGTACGAATAATAAGTTTTATTTTTTTTAAATGCATATAAGCTCACTAAAAAGTACTGCAATGATAGGGATTGTGTGGTCAGCTATTGATAAAATTGCTGTTCAACTGGGACAATTCATTGTGGGTATTGTACTTGCTAGGATTTTGATTCCTGAAGATTTTGGTTTAGTAGGTATGTTGGCAATTTTTATTGCACTGTCACAAACTTTTATTGAGAGTGGTTTAGGTATTGCATTAATTCAGCGTCAGGATAGAACAGATGTTGATTTTTCAACCTTATTTGTATTTAATTTGACAGTAAGTAGTTTTTTTTATTTATTACTTTTTTTTTCTGCTCCTTTTATTTCAAATTTCTTTAAGCAACCACAATTAACAGACTTAATACGGGTATTAAGTTTAAACTTAATTGTAAATGCACTTGCAATAGTGCAACGAACTAAATTGGCTATTACTCTAAATTTCAAAGTCATTGCTAAGAGTAATCTAATAGGGATGATTGTGGGAGGTGTATGCGGAATAATAGCGGCAAAATACAATTATGGAGTATGGTCATTAGTAATACAAATTATAGTTGGGTCATTGGCTTCCTGTGTGTCATTATGGTTCTTGAGTAAATGGACACCTTCTGTCATTTTTTCTAGAAATTCATTTCAGAAATTATTTAATTATGGTTCAAAGCTGTTAATTGCAGGTTTATACGCTCAAACAATAAACAATGTATACAATCTATTTCTTGGAAAGTTTTACCCAGCAGCTTCCTTAGGTTATTATACTAAAGCAAAAAGTTTTTCGGATATTTCTGCTGGAACAATTGCGAGTATTTTACAACAAGTCACTTTTCCAATTCTCACTTCGGTTCAAGATGATAAAGTTAAATTAGTCTCCATTTATAGCAGAATGATTCGGATGTCGGCTTTTTTTATTATCCCGATAATGACACTGATTTGTTTGTTGGCGAAACCGATTGTTGTACTGTTGCTTACTGAGAAGTGGGTTTTCTTAATACCACTTTTACAATGGATGGTTTTTGCACGTATTTTTCTCCCAATGAGCGCTGTTAATTTAGATTTATTGAATGCTATTGGTCGATCAGATTTATTTTTGAAAGTAGATTTGTCTAAGTTACCATTAACCATTTTAGCAATGGTTATTACTATCCCGCTAGGTGTAAAAGCCATTATAATAGGTCATGTTGTAACTTCTGCCATTTCGTTTATGATAAACGCCTATCTTCCAGGAAAGTTTTATGGTTATGGTCCAATACAACAATTAAAAGATATGATACCAATTGTAGTTGCTACCATAGGTATGGCAATTACCGTGTTTGTTTTAACTTATTTTATTGATAGTTTAGTATTGCAATTGCTTTTAGGCGGAAGTTTTGGAATGGTAAGTTTTTTGTTTTTTTGTTGGATACTTAAATTAGAAGAATTAAAAGAAATTGGGGGACTATTATTGAAGTGTTTTGTAAAATTAAAAAGCTAAAACCATTTTTATAAAAAGTTAGGATGTTTTTATTATACCTCTTATCTAAATCGGTTAAACATATTATTCCTTTTCAAATACTTTAACGTAAATAGTAAGTTTATCTAAATTGGTTCTTCCTTTAATTCCTAAACCTTCATATTGGTAGGCTTTAAAATTGCAAAAGCTAGGTTTTGAAAAGACTAATTTTTCAGTTTTATTTGATTTGTATGGGTGAAAATCGTTGAGGTTGTCAAATGGGCTGATGGATCCAATTGTACAAATGTATTTTTTTGAAATTAGCGAATCACCTTTAGAAAATAATTTTTCGGGGAATAAATTGTTACTTTTTTGTTTGTATTCGTTTATAAAATGAAATTGCACATTTTCATTTGAGTTGTATAATTTCCAAATCAAATCTTTAGGATAATAATACATTTTATATTCTAAAATTGTGTTGAAAAAATTAATTAAAAAGAGGATACTAAAACTGTAACAAATGATTGTTTTATAGTGGTTTTTAGTGTTATAAAAGGAAAAAAAAGATTGTAAGCTAAAGACGGTGAATAGAATTAAAAAAGGAATAAATTGTTTTAGTAATCGACCATACCAAACTACTTTATGGAAATAAAATCCTAATGTAGAGTAAGTAATGAATATTAGAAATAAAGTTATAAAGACTTTTTGTATTTCATTCAATTTTTTAGAATTCACAAAGGTCATTATTAATTGTATGGTAAATAGTCCAAGTCCAATAATTACGAATACCCCAGTGACTCCTTCAACTTCGATTAAATATTTGAATATAAAAGTGAAAGATTCTTCAAATGAACCTTGAAGTATAGTCTTGGATAATACTATAGATTCCTCTATATATGATTTGTTTACACTTTGAGCAAGGAGTTCAAAAAAAAGTAAGCAAAAAAGACTTCCGATGGTAAAGCTAGTTAATTGTTTTATGATTAAAATGTAGTTACTGTAATTTAAATTGACTAATATATAGCTTAGTGGGATGGCAAGAAAAAGCATGATATAGCCAGGATAACAACAATATCCAAAGAAAGCGATTACCCCATAATAAAAGAAGTCTTTTAAATAAGGGATGTTAAAGTCTTTTTTACTCAACACCTTGTAGAAAATGTAATACAAAATTAGTAGGCTTAGGTCATAAGGATCTGCATGCCTCAAGGAAATATATGAAGCAACCAAAGCTGCTAGAAGAAAAACACTAAAAACACTTAAAGACTTATTTTTTAAGAAAAGTAAAGAAAACCGATAATGTATTATTAAGATTAAGGTAAAAACTATATTGTTAAAAATAAATAAAGGGAATGAATTTCGAGATTCAAATTGTCTATATTCAAATATAACTGATGTAACATATTGTAGAATATTAGGGATGATTTTTACAATAGCATCTCCGGGTCTTCCTTGAACGGTAAATATAAGCTCAATTGATTTTTGAAAGTTAAATTGGGCTGATTGTTTAAGTATTTCACCTGATGTTAAATAACGCATTTCATCATCAAAAGTATATGCTCCTTTATTGATTAAGGTAAGTTTGAATGCACTAACTAAAAATAAGAGTGAAAAAAAGATAGTATATTTTGGGATTTTTACTTTCATAATAATCCATATTTTATAATGCAATATATCGCCCAAACACCATCTTTCCAGCCTATTTTTTTTCCCTCATCATAAGTGCGTCCATAATATGAAATTCCTACTTCATAGATACGTATGTTTTTTATTTTACTTATTTTAGCAGTTACCTCTGGTTCAAATCCAAATCTTTTTTCCTTTAATTGGATATTTTGGATAATCTCGCGTCGGAACAATTTATAACAGGTTTCCATATCCGTTAGATTAAGATTGGTAAACATATTGGATAAAAAGGTCAAGAATTTATTGCCAATTGTATGCCAAAAAAACAAAATCCGATGAGGTTTTCCACCAATAAAACGAGAACCATAAACAACGTCAGCATGTCCATTTAAAATAGGCTTAAGTAAAATGTTGTACTCATTTGGATCGTATTCTAAATCTGCATCTTGAATGATAATAAAGTCGCCATTTGCTTTTTTTATACCGGTATGAATCGCAGCTCCTTTACCTTGATTTATATCATGATTTGTGTAAGAAATGGTAAGGTTTGGATTATTATGCATAAAATTTTTCACGGCATCTTCAGTACAATCCGTTGAACAGTCATTGATTAATACCACCTCTTTGTCAATGCCCTCCATAAGATTGATGTTGTTAATCTTATGGAGTATCAAGTGTATTGTTTTTTCTTCGTTAAATGCAGGGATGATTATGGAGAGTAATGGCATTTTTTAATTATTGAGGGTAAAAAAAGGATATTTTTTCTTTGTAATAAAAATGAGAGGGGTTTCGTAAAATATTAGTATTTTTTGAAATTTTTTCTCCAAGCCAAAATAAGTCTTAATTGTATATTTTTAAGCATTAAAAAGTAATTTTTATTTTTTAAGCATTGTACAATACCATGATGTACTCTTTTTTGTATTCCTAAGTCTTCTTCCTTAGTACGATTTAATTTTATTCCTTTTTTTAAAATTAAATAAGTGGTTTGATCAAATTTCCTTGTACGAGAATTTTTTGATTTTGAAAAATTTGTTCCTAGTGAGTTGGGTAGAATTCGTTTTTGCATAATTGGCTCATCGATAAAATCAAAATCATAATATCTTGATGCTCTAATCCAAAAATCTAAATCTTCATAAGCAAGTGCTTCATCATATCCTCCTAAATGGTTAAATACACTTTTTTTAATCATTGCTGAAACGGAACACATGCAATAAAAATCAGAAATTACATTTTCATAAATATCACCCGTTTTTCTTTTTTGAATTACTTTTCTGTCAGAATTAGTAGGGAAATAATAAGACTCAAATTTACCGTTTTCCGAAATTAACTCTGCGTTTCCATAAACTACACCAACATTTTTGTACATGCTAGTTGAAAAAGCATTTACTTGTGCAGTGACACAGTTTGGTAAAAGTACATCGTCAGCAGCTAAATCAATTATATATTCACCTTTGGCTTGTTTTAATCCCTTGTTGAAAGATTTTGTGTTTTCAATATTTGTTTGGTTTTCAATAAAGATTGCTTTAGGATAGCTAGTTAACCATTTTTTTATTTTCAGTTTGGAATTGTCAGTACTACAATCATCGACTATTATAAGTTCAATATTCGGATATGTTTGGTTGATAACTGAATTTAAACTTTCTATAACAAAGTCTTCGTGGTTATAGCATAAACAGATAACGGTTACTAGCGGATGGTTGGGCATTATTTCTATAAATGTTTATATTTGAAGCTAAAATAATAAATAGAAAATGATAATGCCTAAAAAAACATATAAGATTGCTTTGATAGGTTATCGTTTGACCGAAGGGGGTGGGGAAAAAGTAATGGCAAACTTATCTCTCTTTTTTGATAGTGTAGGGATTGAAGTTCACAACATAATAGTTTTGGATGGTGTGACATATCC
The DNA here is from genome assembly GCF_034119845.1 of Flavobacterium sp. NG2. Classification (NCBI taxonomy): domain Bacteria; kingdom Pseudomonadati; phylum Bacteroidota; class Flavobacteriia; order Flavobacteriales; family Flavobacteriaceae; genus Flavobacterium; species Flavobacterium sp. NG2. Next base: position 2,338,274 of record NZ_CP139420.1, read on the forward strand.
CTTTGGAGGCGAACTTGTTAATTTAGGATTGCTTAAAGATCGAACGAACGGGGTTATAAATAAACTTAAAAGATTAATTTTTCTAAATCAATATTTAAAAAAGAATAAATTTGATTTTATCATTGACTTTCGACCTAAAATGAATCCTATTCAGGAATTGATTACAGCAAGATTCGTTTATAATGCTAAAACAATTTTTACGGTGCATAGTTTTTTAATAAACTATTATATGCCTGAAAACTTTTGGTTAACAAGATTAATTTATGGTAAAGCTTATGCAACAGTAACAATAGTAGATCAAATAAAAGAATTAGTTGAGCATAAATATCAATTAAACAATGTTAAGACCATTTTTAATCCTGTTAATTTAGATGAAATTAACGACAAAACTAAGGAAGACTTAGTAGTTGATTTTGAGTATATTATCGCAATAGGTCAATATAGGGATAATATCAAGCAGTTTGATAAATTGATTTTAAGTTATGCAAATTCAAATTTACCTCATAATAATATTCATTTGGTAATATTAGGAAATGGTGATAAAGATTTTTTAACTAAAGTAGCTTTAGACAATAAAGTAGAAACGTTTATTCATTTGTTGGGCTTTCAAGATAATCCTTTTAAATATTTAAAAAAAGCTAAGTTTTTAGTACTTAGTAGTAAAAATGAAGGTTTTGCAAATGTTCTAGTAGAGTCTTTAGCTTGTCAAACTCCTGTTGTAGCTTTTGATTGTCTTTGTGGGCCAAGTATTATAATCAAGGATAAAGTAAATGGGCTTTTAGTCGAAAATCAAAGTATAGATAAACTAACTCAGGCAATGAACTTATTTTTTGAAGATGAGGAATTATATAACTATTGTAAAAAAAATGCATTAGAAAGTATTCAGCATTTTTCTTTATTAAATATAGGAATGCAATGGTTAGATTTGATGAAAATTAATTATATTCGAAAAAATTGAAATATAAATATGGATATACAGATAATTGATATTCCTAAAATAATAAATAGACACGGAAATATTGCTGTTGTTGAAAATGATACCATTCCATTTGATGTGCAAAGGGTTTATTATTTGTATGACATTCCAAGTTCGGCTGTAAGAGGAGGGCATTCGCATAAAAAACTACAACAAGTTTTAATTGCTATTTCAGGAAGTTTTGATGTTGTACTTAAAGATGGAAAATCAATAGAGACAGTATCACTCAATAAACCTGATAAAGGTTTATTGATTAAAAACAATATGTGGCGTGAACTGGAAAATTTTTCATCAGGAGCAGTATGTCTAGTTTTAGCATCTACGGTATTTGAAGAAGAAGATTATATTCGAGATTTTGATGAATTTTTAGAATCAAAAAAATGAAAATCTTATATATTGTCCCTGATATAACGGATTCAGGTGGAATTGCAAGAGTGATTTCTTTGAAAACTAATTATTTAGTAGAGAACTTAAATTACCAGGTTTCTTTGTTGTCAGTCACAAATACATACCCTAATGTTTTTTATGATTTTAATCAAAAGACTAAATGGTACACTATCGCACCTTCCAATAATAAAATTTTATTTTTAATTAAATACATTCGTTATATAAACAAGACAATTGTAATTGATAAGCCAGATGTAATTGTTGTATGTGACGCAGTATTATGGTTATTTGTTCCTTGGTTTTTAAAAACTAAAATCCCTCTAATTTTTGAAACCCATTTTTCTATTCGTTTTCAAAAAAAAGGATATACGAGTTTATACAGAAGAATACGAAATAAATTAATAGTTTCTTGGAGAAAAAAAACTATAAATTTATTTAAGGTTGCTGTTTTTGAAACGATTCAAGGGAGTAAAGAATGGGGTGTAGAAAACAGTAAAGTCATTGCTAATCCAGCAAGTTTTTTGGTAAATGAACAGGCTAGTTTGATTAATAAAAAAGCCATGGCAGTTTGTATGAATCCCTATGTAAAAGGATTGGATCGATTATTTACTATTTGGAAAAAGATTATTTTAAAACATCCAGATTGGATTCTTGACGTATATGGTCATTGGACAACTAATATTGAATATATCAATAAAGCTAAATTGCTCAAAATTGAGCAAAATATAAATTTTTTACCTCCAACTACAGCCATTTATGATAGTTATTTACAAGCATCTGTTTTTTTGATGACTTCAAGATATGAAGCTTTTGGAATGGTACTTATAGAAAGTATGGCCGTGGGTTTACCTTGTGTGGCATATGATTGTCCCTGTGGACCGGGTGCTGTAATAGATGATGGGATAAACGGATTTTTAATAGAAGATGGAAATGTTGATGATTATGTTGAAAAAGTACTTAACATTATCGAAGATGAAGATTTAAGGATTAAAATAGGTATTGACGCCAAAAAAAGTGTTCATAAATATACCATTGAAGTTATAATGCAAGAATGGGAAAAACTCTTTGTAAATGTAGTAAATGATTGAAATTAATTTTGGTAATTATATACTATTTTACAGTTAATAAATTTGTTTTACTGTAACTAACTACTTGTCTTTGTTGCGTAATAAATCAAATATTATGTTCAACAAAGAAATTAAATCAGTTTTAGACCTTGTAAAAGCATTCCCTACAGAACAGTCATGTATTGACCATTTGACTGAAATAAGATGGAATGACAGCGTAGTCAGTCCTTTTGATTCTACTTCAAAGGTTTATGTTTGTAAAGGTAATAAATACCAATGTAAGAACACGGGTAAATATTTCAATGTAAAAACTAATACCATTTTTGACAACACTAAACTAGAGTTGCAAAAATGGTTTTTAGCTATATGGATAGTTACATCGCACAAGAAAGGCATATCCTCCCTGCAATTAGGTCGTGACTTAGATATTACCCAAAAGAGCGCTTGGTTTATGCTACAACGTATTAGAAAGTGTTTCGGTATTGAAAACGACAACGAACTTGACAACGAAGTTGAAGCAGATGAAACTTATGTAGGTGGTAAAAATAAAAACCGTCACAACCATAAAAAAGCTATTGCATCACAAGGTAGAAGCGCCAAAGACAAAACACCAGTTGTAGGAACAGTTGAACGTAATGGAAAATTAAACGCAAATGTTGTTGAAAATGTTGGCTCTGCTACTTTAACTCGTGAAATAGTTGCAAACGTAAAACAAAGCGCTTCTTTGTACACAGATGAATGGTTAGGCTATAAAGGTGTTTCTAAAATTTACGACCATTCAATAGTAAGACATAATCAAGGACAATATGTAAATGGTAGAATTCACACCAATACAATTGAAGGTTTTTGGTCTTTACTAAAAAGAGGTATATTTGGAATCTATCATTTTACATCTAAAAAGCACTTGCAAATGTATGTTGACGAATTTGTTTTTAGATACAATACTAGAACCAGTACTTCTTCAAATAGATTTGACTTACTATTGTCAAATATGGAAAATCGTATAACTTATAAAGAACTAATTGGATAATGGCAAAGACAAACTTACCTAAAGTAAAATACAAAGGACAGATAGAAATTGGAGACTTTAAAATATCATGTGCTGTTTTAGATAACGGAGAAAGAATTTTAGTCGATAGAAGCCTAGCGAATGCTTTAGGAATTAAAGGAAGCGGAGCATATTGGCAAAAGAAGAAAGAACAAAAAGGCGCTGTACTTCCAGAATATATTTCAGCTAATTACCTAACACCTTTTATAAGTGAAGAAACATTTGAAAAGCTATCAAAACCAGTTGTTTATGTTGATGAAGATGGAGAAACTTACGAAGGTGTTCCTGCCACAGGTTTAATAGATATTTGTGATATTTGGCAACAAGCAGACAAAAAAGGCGCTTTAAACAATAGAGAAAACGCTAAGATAGCAGCAGAAAACGCTTATGTTATTTTTAAAGGCTTTGCAAATATAGGTATAACTGCTTTAGTTGATGAAGCTACTGGTTACCAGTACGACCGAGAAAAAGATGAATTACAAAAAATATTAAAGCAATACATAAGTGAACAGCTTTTGCCTTGGCAAAAAACATTCCCAGATATTTTTTATAAAGAATTATTCCGATTAAATGGTTGGGACTTTACAGTTAATGGAATAAAGAAAAGACCCGGAGTTATAGGTACTTGGACAAAGAAACTTATATACGAAGAATTACCTATGGGTGTATTGTCAGAATTAGAAAAAAATGTACCTAAAAGTACCCAAGGAAACAAAACAGCTCGTTTTCATCAATTCTTAACCGAAGATACAGGTAGTCCGCATTTAACGGCTCAAATAAACCAAATTGTAACATTGTTTCAGTTATCAGATAATATGAAGCACATGTGGGATCAATTCAATAAACTTAAAGCTAGACAAAACGGTCAATTGGAAATACCATTTGATTTTGATGATAAAGGACACACAGTAGAAGTTGTAGAAAAACCAAAAGTCAAATTATCAGAATTTAACCAAAATTTAAAAAAAGGATTAGACTTTAATCCTAAAGAAGATAAATAAAAAATAAAAACTATATTTAAAAACCCGTTTGTTAGTGCAAACGGTTTTTTTTGGCATCCTGCCGACTGGGATAATCCTAAGTTTAACTTTTAATGATGGGAATCATGGAAACAATTATTGCTTTAGCATTCGTGTACTTAATCGTATGCGCTGCCAAAAAATAATTAAGTCAAACTTAGTTATTATTTATTCTTGTTTCAAGAACATTGCCTATCTTTTCAGATAGGCTTTGTCTTTTTTATTACATTTGGTTTTAGCTAAATACTGTAAAGTAATATATAGTTACCTTAATTTTTTTTCAAAACAAATATAATTTCGTTATCTGTTAAACCATAAAAAGTGTCTTTTTTAAATGGCTTAATTTCAACCTTAAAACCAGATTTTGTCAATCTGTTTTTTAGACCTTCAACCGAATATATTCTAACGTGATCTTCTTGTTCAAAATGTTTTAATCTTTCTTCTTTTGTCGTTATGCTATAGTCTTCATAGATATCACCTTCCTTGAATGGTGTTTGAACCAGTAGTGTTCCTGTAGGTTTTAGAATTCGATAAAGCTCATTCATCGCTTTTCTGTCTTCAATGACATGTTCTAGAACATGATAACAAATAATTAAGTCAAATGTGTTTTCATCTTCAGGGATAGCGGTAATATCATATTGATTATCTGAAATGAAATCACCTGATAAGTCTGTTGCAGTATAATATGTATGCTGTTTTTTCCAAATTCTAAATAAACTTCTGGAAGGTGAGAAATCTAATACGTTACTATGGGGTTTTAAATAATTTTGTTCTATCAGTTGCCATAATCTTCTATCTCTAGAAAGGCTTCCGCATCTTGGACAAACATTATCTTGATTAGGTAAACTAATCCAATTTTTGAATTTTGTTTTACAAATAGTACATTGGTGTTTTGATCCTAAATAGAAGACTGACCAGCCTCTTCTTAAATAAGGTTCTATCTTAAATATGTTTTTTTTAGATAAAACCGAATGAATTATTTTTTTTAAATTGTTATACATTTTTTGAGTCTTGTATGGTGCAATAATATCCTAATTTGTAAAAATCTAATAAATATAGATTTGGATTCTCTGATGTTAAATTCACAATGATTTTAGGTCTTATTTTTAAGTAAATAAGTTTTACAATTCCAATAATACGAAGTTTTTTGAGAAAAAGATAAACTGCACTTAAATTAATGTCTTTGTATTCAATCTTATTATGTGTTATTAGTGAATGCAAGTTAGTAACGGAGCTTTGTTTTTTTTTTATAAAATCAATACTAAATTCGTCGTTATGATGAATTAGGAAATTTTCAATATGATTTATTGAAATAGCATTTGATTGTAAAGTCTTTATAAAAATAACATCTTCATATCCATATTCAGTTATGTATTCTGGAAAAGGATATTTTAAAAGGATTTCTTTCCTTAATACTAAATTCCATGTAAAAACAAAATCGTAATTAAATTTTTGTCTGTGCTTTAAAGATTTAGTTTCGCGTTTTTTGCCGTATTTCCAACGAAGCATTTTTTCTTTAGTTGGTTTATTGTCAGGGTATTTAACCCCTCCAAAAATGATGGTAGTTGAATTTGTTATTGAATCAACGAAGTTTTTGAGGTATAATTTGTTCTCAGGTAGTGAATCAGCTTCCATTATTAAAACATAATCATATTTTGATTTAGTACATAAAAGATTGATGTTTTTACCTCTTCCTAAATTTACTTGGTTAACTGAGAAGTTACAATTAGTTAGTGAATTGATTGTGCTGTTTTCGTAAGTTTCGGTGCTATTATCGTCTTGAACAAGTATCTCATATTTCAAATCTAAACTATCAGCTTGTTTTTTAAGTTCTAAAACGAGTGGGTATACATTGTAGTTGTATGTTGGTATTAAAATAGATAGCATAGTTTGATTTTGAATTCCAAATTTAGAGTTTTATAGAATTTAATTTAGAGTTATTGTAATTTATTTTTGCTTATTTTTGTTAAAAAAGGTATTGTGGATAGAGAAGATATATCTAAAATTATTATCAATAAGATAGTTGATAAAAGTGAAGTAGCTAAGGCAATGTTTGCAGATTCAGGTTCAAAAATAGGTTACTTTTTTATTGATGACCTATTGCCTCAGGAAATTGTAAGTAGGATATATGAAGTTTTTCCTAATTCAGACCAAATGGTTCTTAAAAAAAGCATTAGAGAAAATAAATATGTTGCTGCTCAAATGAATAAATATCACCCTCTTCTTGAAGAGATAATATATGCATTTCAGGATGAAAAGGTGGTAGCTTTAATTGGGGAAATTTGTCAAATAAAAGAAGCGATTCCAGATGAGTTTCTTTATGCTGGTGGAATTTCAATGATGGGAAAAGGTCAATTTCTAAATCCGCATTTAGATAATTCTCATGATAAGGATCGGGATAGATGGAGGGTTTTGAATTTATTATTTTATGTTACTCCAAATTGGGAAGAAAATTATGGTGGTAATCTTGAATTATGGCCAGAAGGATTATCAGGTCAGCCAGTTACAATTCATAGTAGATTCAATAGATTAATAGTAATGGCTACTCATAACAAGTCATTACACTCGGTGTCTCCAGTAGTTTATGAAGGTTTCAGATGTTGTGTGTCAAATTATTATTTTTCAAAAGTACCTTTGTTATCAACAGATACATTTCATGTAACCTCTTTTCGAGGTCGTCCAGAACAAAAACTGATTGATGCAGTTTTACAGCTTGATACTTGGACTAGAATGTTAATTCGTAAATTATTTAAAAAAGGAATTAAAGAAAATCCACACGTATATAAAAAGTAGCAAAGTTTAATTAAACCGTCCTTTGAACAACCTCAAAAATCTTAGCGTCTTCACATTTTAATGTTTTGGCAGGGAATTTCATTAGCAACGCATAATCGTGGGTAGCCATGATGATGGTTTTACCGTTTTGATTAATTTTTCGCAGTACATCTAGTACTTCAGCACTAGTTTGTGGGTCTAGGTTTCCAGTAGGTTCATCGGCTAGAATAAGCTCTGGATCGTTCAATAATGCTCTTGCAATTGCAACACGTTGTTGCTCTCCTCCTGAAATCTGATGAGGCATTTTGTTTATATACTGTTTCATACCCACTTTGTCGAGTACTTCGTCAATTTTTTGGTCCATCTCTTCTTTTACTGTCCATCCAGTAGCTTTTAAGACGAATATCATATTGTCTTTGATACTACGGTCAGGAAGTAGTTTGAAATCTTGGAAAACAATCCCTATTTTTCTTCTTAAATACGGAATGTCATTTTCTTTTAAGCCTACTAAATCAAAGTCTACAATATGTCCTTCACCTTCGTTCAAGGGTAAATCAGCATATAGAGTTTTCATTAAACTACTCTTTCCTGAACCTGTTTTTCCAATGATGTATATAAATTCACCTCGATTTACTTCAAGCGTTATATTAGATAAAATGGTTTTATCTTCTTGAGAAATAGTTACGTTTTTTAAAGAAAGTATAGGTTGTGACATGATAGATTTAATTTATTGGGTAAAAGTAATAAGATAACGGTTGTATTCAAAATAAATTTCATTAAATAGAAATTAAAGTCATTCTATAAATTGAAGCATTTTTGTTTGGGTAGTTAAAGTTACTCACTTTAATTTATTTGTGTGATTTTATTTATTGCTTCACTCTGTTTTTATTGGCATTATTATTGGTTGTTGAAAACAATGTTATAATAAAAGTTAATTTCAGTTCGTTATAAACGTTAGAATATGATACATTTGAATATAAAAAAAAATAAAATGCATAAATTTTCACGGTTCTTCATTTTGTTGGTTTTTTCTAGTGTTGGCAATCTTTCTGCCCAAAAATCAGCAGTATATACACACGAATTAAAGAATTTTGACAAGGCGGTATCCTTGTATAGAGATGGTCAATATGCGTCCTCATTAACCCTTTTTGAGCAAGTGTACATAGAGTCTAAAGACCAAGAAGTTAAATCAGATTGTTCTTATTATCAGGCCAGTGCTGCTATTCATTTGGACCGTGGTAACGCTGGTGATTTGATAGATCGTTTTCTAACAGAATACCCAACAAGTGCCAAAAGTAATCAAGCTAATATTGAAATAGCTCAGTATTATTTTGAACAAAAAAACTATTCAAGTGCTTTACGATATTTTCAAAAAGTTGAGGAGTATCAACTGAAGAGAGAAGATAGAGATAAATTTAATTTCCAAAAAGGATATTGTCTTTTTAATGCTAAAAATAAAAAAGAAGCTACTATTTACCTGAATAAAGTGGTGAAGTCCCCTGAGTATGGCTCACAAGCTAAATATTACCTGGGGTTTATGGCATATGAGGGAAATGATTATTCTCAAGCTAATAAATATTTTGATGAAGTGTCTGGTGATGATAAGTACAAAGAAAAATTGTCTTACTATCAAGCGGATATGAATTTTAAACAAGGGAATTTTCAAAAAGCAATTGAGTTAGGTGAAAAAGCGATGGCAAAATCTACAGCTATTGAAAAATCTGAATTGAATAAAATTATTGGTGAAAGTTATTTTAACTTAAAAAAATACGACAAAGCTATTCCTTATTTGACAGCATATAAAGGAAAAAGAGGAAGATGGAGCAATACCGATTATTATCAATTAGGATATGCTTATTACAAGCAAAATAATTTAGAAAGTGCCATTTCCCAATTTAATAAAATCATTAATGGTAAAGATTTTGTGGCGCAAAATGCCTACTACCATCTAGGCGAAAGTTATTTGAACCTAAATAAAAAACAAGAAGCTTTAAATGCTTTTAAAAATGCATCCGAAATGAATTTTGATGCTACTATTCAAGAAGATGCTAGCTTGAATTATGCAAAATTAAGTTATGAAATTGGGAATTCTTATCAAAGTGTACCAGCGGTATTATTAGGATTTATTAACAAATATCCAAATAACACTAACAGACCAACTATCGAAAAATTATTGATTGACTCCTATATTTCGTCTAAAAATTATGATGAAGCTTTGGTGCTTTTAGAAAAAAGCAAGAGACCTGAGAACAAATTAGCTTATCAAAAAGTAACTTTTTACAGAGGATTAGAATTGTTTACGGATAGAAGTTATCAAGAGGCTCAAAAAATGTTTAAAAAGTCAATAGATAATCAAACGGATGCTGAGTTTACTGCAAGAGCTACTTTTTGGAAAGCTGAAACTGAAAATATTCTAGAAGATCATAAAAATGCGTTGTTGAGTTTTAAACAGTTTATGGGGCTCCCACGCGCTTATGTAACTTCTGAATATAAAAATATTAATTACAATATTGCCTACGCTTATTTTAAGTTGAAAGAATACGATCAAGCGGGTGATTATTTTCAAAAACAGATTGAAAAAGAAAAAGGGGATAAAGATCGCTTAAATGATTCATATTTACGTTTGGGTGATTGCCGTTTTGTAAATTCAAAATATTATCCAGCTATGGAAGCTTATAATAAAGCTATTGAGTATAATGGATTTGATGCTGATTATGCTTATTTTCAAAAAGCACTTTGTTATGGTTTTGTTGGTAAGAGTGACAAAAAAATTGACGAATTGAACATGTTTATTAAGCTATATACGAAATCAAGTTATAGAGACGATGCTCTATTTGAATTGGCTAACACTTATGTGGCGACAAACAAACAAGATTTAGCATTGAAAACATACGATCGTTTAATTGAAGATTATAAAAAAGGTTCTTTTACACCAAAAGCAATTTTACGCCAAGGATTAGTGTATTATAACTCAGATAAAAATGATTTGGCCTTAGCCAAATTTAAAAAAGTAGTGACTGATTTTCCTAAAAGTCCCGAAGCACTAGAAGCTGTTTCAACATCTAGGTTAATTTATGTTGATAGTGGACGAGTGAATGAATACGCTACTTGGGTTCGAACATTGGATTTTGTTGCTGTTTCAGATGTTGAATTGGATAATGATAGTTACGAATCGGCTTATAAACAATTTGAACAAAAAAATAACAGTCAAGCTATTTCTGGATTCAATGCCTATATTTCAAGTTTCCCTAGAGGTTTACATAGTTTACAGGCTAATTTTTATTTGGCTCAATTGTATTTTACCGAAGGTCAGGAAGCCAAATCGGTTTCTAATTATGAATACGTGGTCAATCAATCACGAAACGAATTCACGGAGCAATCATTGACTAGATTAGGGCAAATTTTTCTAAAAAATACTGATAAAACTAAAGCGATTTCAATATTAGAGCGTTTGGAGAATGAAGCAGAACTGTCTCAAAATAAGGTTTTTGCGCAGTCTAATTTGATGAAATGTTATTATGACAAAAAAGATTATTCACGTTCGGTGATTTATGCCGAAAAGGTTCTGAATAGTTCTAAAATAGATGATAATGTAAAAAGTGATGCTCAAATTATCATAGCGCGTTCTGCTATTCAAACTGGTGATGAAACAAAAGCAAGAGCTGGTTATACTAAAGTATTGGCTATTGCAAAAGGAGAGTTGGCAGCCGAAGCATTATATTATGATGCTTATTTTAAAAATAAAGATGGCAAATTTGAAGCTTCAAATGTTAGTGTTCAAAAAATAGCGAAAAGTTATTCCAGTTATCGTTATTATGGAGCCAAAGGTTTAGTGGTAATGGCTAAAAACTTTTATGGTTTGAAAGATAGTTTCCAAGCGACTTATATATTGGATAATGTAATTAAGAATTTTACGGATTTTCCAGATGTTGTATCAGAGGCTAAAAAAGAATTAGACAGTATCAAAGCCGAAGAGTCTAAAACAAATTCATCGATAACAAATTAGTGTATTAAGAAATAGAAATATAAACCTATTAGCGACTTTCAGCTATTTCTTGTATAGAGAGATTTAGAGGAGAATTAAAGAAAAAAAATATGAAATTTAATTTCCAGCATAAAACAATAATTGCAATTGCATTGGTGAGTTTTCAGTACACCTTTGCTCAGAAAAAAGACAACATAGGTTCAGAAGAAGTTACTGTTGTAAAATCATACAACCCATCTATTTCAGATGCTTCAAAAATAAAGGAAACACCTTCGCTGGATGATGATGGTAATACCAAAAAAGAAACTATTAAGTATTCTATTTTTTCTTTTCCAGTGGCTTCTACATTTGCTCCGCTGAAAGGGAAAGCAGAAGGGGTAGAAAAATCAAAAAAAGCCCATTTGTATAATAATTATGCAACCTTAGGTTTTGGGAATTACAGAACCTTAAATGGAGAGTTGTTTGTTAATCAAGAGTTGAATAACAATGATTATGTAGGAGGAATGTTTCGTCATTTATCCTCCCAAGCCGGAGTTAATGATGTAGAATTACCAAGTGATTATTCAAATACTTCAGTTGATTTGACTTATGGGACAGATTATAATGACGCTACATTTAATTTTGATTTAGGATATAAAAACCAAATTTACAATTGGTATGGTTTGCCAATGGATTTTGGAAGTTTTCAAACTCCGCAGGATAGAGCAAACTTAATTAGTAGTATTAATCCAAAACATTCCTATAACACTTATTCAGTAGGTGGTAGAGTTCATTTTAGTGATAGTTTTATTAATGAAGCACAATTGAAGTTTATTCATTTTGCAGATACTTTTGGCTCTGCAGAGAATAGATTTTATGCTAAGCCCTCTTTTGAATTTGAGGTAGGGGATGAACTAGTGAAAACTAATTTGATTGTGGATTATGTTGGAGGTAGTTTTGAGCATAATTATGCAAGAAATAATGTAGCGCCAATTAAGTATGGGTATACCAATATTGGAATTAGCCCGAGTTTTGTTATGTTAAAAGACGATTGGACTCTAAATTTAGGAGCGAGTATTTTTTATAGTTTTGGTTTAGAAAATGCGAAGAATGCTTTATTTGTTTATCCTCAAGTTACCGCTTCTTATAATGTAGTAGGGGATTTGATGATATTTTATGCAGGTGCGCAAGGTAGTTTAGAGCAAAACTCATATCAAAATTTTGTGGATGGAAATCCGTTTTTATCACCTACAATGGGGGATAATGGTACTTCAGGTTTTATGAGACCAACAGACAAACAATATGATATATTTGCTGGTTTGAAAGGGAAATTGGCTAACAATGTGAGTTATAACTTGAGAGCATCTTATTTGAATGAAAAGAATAAGGCATTGTTTAAAAGTAATGATTATAATGAAAATGCCTCTAACGAATTCTATGCTTTTGGAAACTCATTCCAGGTGGTGTATGACGATATGAAAACATTGAGTTTTACAGGAGATTTAAAAGCTAGTTTTTCTGAAAATGTAACTTTTAGTATTGGTGGTTCTGTATACAGTTTTAAAAACGATTTTCAACAAGAAGCTTGGAATTTACCAACAGTTAAATTAGACTCCAAATTAGATTTTAATATTACTCAAAAATGGTTTGCTGGAGCGCAAGTTTTCTATGTTGGTGAAAGGAAAGACCTGCAGTTGAATACAGATATACTTTATCTAGTCCAACCTGACCCTATTATTTTGGATAGTTATTTTGATGTTAATGCTCATGTTGGTTATAAACACAATGAGCGTTTAACCGGATTCTTAAAAGTAAACAATATCACCAATCAAAATTATCAAAAATGGTTGAACTACCCTGTTCAAGGGTTGCAAATTGTTGTTGGAGCCAATTATAAATTCGATTTTTAAATCTAGTTTTATCCCTAAGGTCTTTTTAACCGCAAAGAGCGCTAAGTTTTACGCCAAGTTCACAGAGTTTTTTTATATTTCTTTGCTGTTCTTTGCGAAATCTTAGTGCTCTTTGTGTTTATAAAAGGTTATTCTGTGAAAGGAATCGCAACACGGATTTTATCCCATCCTAAGTTTAAAATGATGCCATTATCAGCTTTGGTGAAAACCGCAGAAAACGCTTCTAGCGATTCTTCGGCTTGAGTAACTGGCACCACAAGTCTGGCAATGTCGTTTTTAGTTTTATAAGTGTAGGCACCCCAAACATTAGTGTCTTTGTTGATGATGATGGTATAATTATCTTTTTCAGGAATAGTAAATAATGAATAAGTGCCAGCTTTTATTTTGGTTTTTCCCAAGTACATATCTTTGTAAAAAGTGATTTCATTGGCTTCATTTGCTCCTGTTCTCCAAACTTTTCCGTTGGGAGCTAATTCGCTTATACTACGACCTTTTAACTGTGGTCTGCTGTAGTATATTTTTACTGATTTGGTTGCTTCCTTATGATCGGTTGGGTAAGCAGCAACGTCCATAGGACTTTTGTCTAAAGCTGGGAATTTTTGAGAATAAACATTAAAAGATAAAAATAGGGAAACTCCGAGTGCAATAGAACTGATTAATGTTGTAGTTTTCATACTGTTGATTGAATTGATTAGAATTTAAATTTATCGATTGCTTTCGGAAATTGGTAAGATTTGGTGTTAAAATTTTAAAATGAATCTAATGGCACTATAGAATAAAACCCTAAATTTGTTTTTTATACATTGAAATTCTTAGTATCTCAGTAATTAAGAATCTTAGCTCCTCAAAAAAACAGATGACTTTCAAACAAAAAATTTACCAACATTATTTACGACTAGTACAAGATAGAATCGATGTTTTCAGAGATATGATTTCGGGATTGACAGAGGATTCAAAAAATGATGCCAAAGGTTCCGCAGGCGATAAACATGAAACCGCTTTATCCATGATGCATTTGGAACAAGAAAAATTAAATTCCAAATTAGTTGAGGTTTTACAACAAAAAGCAGTTTTGGATAAAATAAATCCAGAAATAAGTTCAGAAATTATTTCATTAGGAAGTTTAGTGAAAGCTAATGGGATTTATTTGTATCTGTCTTTGGCTTTGCCAAAAATAAATATTGATGGAGTAAATGTGATTGCACTTTCGCCACAATCACCTTTGGGAAATAAATTGATGGGGAATGCAGTAGGATTTACATTTGAGATTAATGGAACGAAGTATTTGGTTGAGAGTGTTGAATAATAAAATCCTTTAAAATCTGCTTTGCTTGTTTCCGAGTCATCGGTGTTCGAGTCATGAGGTTTTTCTAAACAATGCCTAAAAAGGACTATCTCTTTGATAAATTATGATTTTTAGATTCCTTCTTTTATATTCATAACTATCGAAATCATTACTAAAAAATAGGATTCCCTAAAAAAAACTTTCGTAAATTCGCGACCTTAAAAGTTTGACGATTAAACGAAATAAAATTATGAGTAAAACAATGACAGTTGACATCTTGTCGAGTATTAAAGGAGCACAGCCTTCGGAGTCCGTGAACAAATTATTTGATGTGATTAAAAATGCGCATCCATCTAATGAAAATGCTGCCAATAATGTCAATCGTAATTGTGTGTCAGTAAGTAGTTTAAGAGAAGATGTGGTAATAGAGAGTTCGGCTATTGAAAAACAACTTATACTAGAGAATTTCCCGAACAAGAAAAACGGTTTTTTGGTAGTTGCTAAAGTTATAGAAGGATAAAAAATGGATTCTCAGATAAAAAAAATACACCAGCAATTGGTGTCTAAACAAATTACTTGTACAGCTTTGGTACAAGAAAAATTAGACTTACTTAAAGAAAATAAATACAACTCAGTCAATTCTTTGTTAGATAATTTAGCGTTAGAATTGGCGGCTAAAGTGGATGCTAAAATTGCAAATGGTGAAACTATCGGTTTGTTAGAAGGTATTCCGTTTGGGATTAAAGATGTGTACATGCTGCAAGGAACTTACACTACTGCAAGTTCTGAGTTGTTGAAAAATTATAAATCACCGTACACGGCTACTGCTATTCAAAAATTATTGGATGCAGGTGCTATTCCGTTGGTAAAAGAAAACTGTGATAGTTTTGGTCACGGTTCGTCTAGCGAAAATACGATTTTTGGAGCGGTGAAAAACGCTATTAATCCAGAATTGGTAGCTGGAGGTTCCAGTGGAGGTTCTGCGGTAAACGTAGCCAAAGAGTATACGGTTTTTTCTATTGGAGGAGATACGGGAGGTTCGATTCGTCAACCTGCGGGTTATAATGATATTTACGGATTCAAACCTACTTACGGAAGAATTTCACGATACGGATTGATGGCTTATGCGTCTTCTACGGATTGCGTGGGACCATTGGCAAAATCATTAGAAGATATCCGCATTGTTTTGAACGTGATGAGTGGAAAAGATCCAAAAGATCAAACTTCTATCATTTCAAACGAAATTAGCGAAGAGGCTGTTGCAACTTCAAAAGTGAAAACGGTGGGTTATTTCAAAAATTTCATCGAAAGTGAAGCAATTGACACCCAAGTAAAAGCGGATTTCTTAGCTGCTATCGAAAAAATTAAAGCCAAAGGAATTGCTGTAAAAGAATTGGATTTCTTTAAATCGGATATTTTAGTTTCGACTTATTATACCTTGGCAATGGCGGAAACTGCTTCAAATTTGTCTCGTTTGGACGGAACCAATTACGGAAACCGAATTGAAGGAGAAAATTTAATAGATACCTATGCGGTGACTCGTTCTGAAAATTTTTCAGAAGAAACCAAACGCAGAATCGTAGGAGGGAACCAAGTATTGTCTCAAGGTTTTTCGGATGAAATCTATTTGAAAGGATTAGCTGTAAGAGACCAGATTTCGGAGAATTTCAGCAAAGATTTCGAAGAGGTAGATATCGTTTTATCGCCAGTGACACCAAGTACGCCTCCTAAAATTGGAGATAGTTTGAAAGATCCGTTGGCGATGTACTTGTCGGATGCTTATACGGTTGGATTTAGTTTAGGGCAATTGCCAACTTTAACCGTGCCACAAGGAACAAGCACTGGACTTCAAATTACAGCAGCAAAAAATAATGATGAATTAGTATTGCAATTTGCAAACTTCTTAAAAGATACACTATAATGGAATTGGAGCAATTAACAGCGGCATTAAAAGCCCACGATTTAGAATTGGTAATCGGACTAGAAACGCACGTCCGATTGAATACCAAAACCAAGTTGTTTTGTTCTTGTCCCAATCAAGAAATTGAAACACCGAACCAAAATATATGTTCAGTTTGTACTGGGCAAATGGGAGTTTTGCCAGCTATCAATAAAGAAGCGATTACCAAGGCGATTTATTTTGGCAAAGCGGTAGAATCATCCTTTAGTAATGAAGTGATTTCTTGGGATAGAAAGCATTACGAATATCCTGATAACCCAAAAAATATTCAAATAACGCAGTTTCATAATCCTGTGATTCCTGATGGAAAGGTTTCTTGTTACCGTAATGACGGTTCGCAATTTACGGTAAATCTAACTCAGGTTCATATTGAGGAAGATGCGGCCAAATTAATGCACGAAAAGAAAATTTCGTTAGTTGATTTTAACAAAGCGGGTGTTCCTTTGATTGAAATTGTAACCGAACCTTGTATTCGCAATATAGAAGACGCTTCGACCTATGCGCAATACATTCAGCGTATTGTTCAGAATTTAGGAATCTCTGAGGCCAATTTGGAAAAAGGAGAATTCAAATCGGATGTTTCGGTTTCATTGCGTAAAATCAACTCGAATGTTTTGAACCCAAGAACCGAAATCAAAAACTTGAACTCGTTTAAGTTTATGGTCGAAGCTTTGAAAGAAGAGGTAGAAAAACAGTTCAATTATTACGAAGAACACAAAGAATTTAGACCTGACCAAACAACGGTTTTATGGGATGCCGATTTGAAGCAAACCAAAACGATGCGTAAGAAAGAATTCGAAGCGGATTATCGTTTTATTTCAGAGCCAGATTTACCGTTTGTCAACATCAAAGCGGAGATAGAAGCGATTTCTGTAGATACTAGTGCCTTACCTTATGCAGTGGAATCAATTTTGATTGGTGGCGGTGTTTTACCTCAAGACGCTAAATTTTTCACGGCTGATGCTTTGCGTTCAAGAACGTTTGTGACATTAAACGATAAAATCAATGATCCTTCATTTGTGGCTAAAACGTTGGCAAACAATATCAAGGCAGAAGATTATGCTAAAATCCATAATATTGAGCATTTAACAACCATTTTTGTGTTGTTTAAAGCAGAAAAAATTACGGCAGTTTTAGTTCAAAATGCCATTGCGGGTTATTTGAAAGATCAAAATTTTGATTACAACAAATACTTTGCAGACAATACCATCTCTGAAGATAAAATTCAAGAAGTAATTGAAAAAGTACTTTCAGAAAATGAGGCTGTTGCCAATGATGTCAAGGCAGGAGATCAAGGAAAAGCTGGTATTTTGGTTGGAAAAGTTTTGGGAATCATCGGAAAAGGAGCGAATGGTAAAGTAATTCGTCAGATTATTTTAGATAAATTATCCGTAGGGACGGTAGGGGCAGGTCGCGACCTGTCCGTACAAAATCCAGAAAATAATGCCGTAGGGACAGGTCGCGACCTGTCCGTACGCGAGCTGTCCGTACGAGATTCATCCGCACAAGAAGAATCCCTTCCTGAAATTCCTATCATTATAAAAGATACGTACCGAACTCATAAAATTTCACAATTATCGGAAGCTAACATCAACGAAGAAGTGATGTTGTCAGGTTGGGTAGCGAGTGTGCGTGACCACGGAGATTTGATGTTTATTGATTTGCGTGATTCAAGTTATGAGATTTTCCAAGTTAATCTTAGTAGAGAAACTTTTCCTAATATCGATGAGTTGGTAAAATTGAAGCCAGAATCTGTGATTTCGGTAAAAGGAATTGTAGTAGGTCGTAACGAAGACGATTACAATGCAGGTTTACGTACAGGTAAAATCGAATTAAAAGCATCTGAATTAGAAGTTTTAAACTTGTCTAAAACCTTGCCTTTTGAGATTAAAAGAGCGGCCAAAACAAATGAGGCAACTCGTTTTCAATACAAGTTTTTGGATCACAGAAATGAAGAGGTTCGTAGAGCGATTGTTAACCGTCATAAAGTAATTAAGTTATTGCGTGACATTCTAGATAACGAAGAGTTCTTAGAAATTGAAACGCCAATTTTGAGTGCTGGTACCGATGAAGGAGCACGCGAATTTATTGTGCCTACTCGTAAAGGAGCAGGGATGTTTTATACGTTACCGCAAGCACCACAGCAGTTCAAGCAAATGTTGATGGTGAGTGGGTATGAAAAGTATTTCCAAATTGCACGTTGTTTTAGAGATGAGGATTCTCGTGGAGATCGTCAACCCGAATTTACGCAGTTGGATATCGAAATGGCGTACGCAAGTATGCAACAAATTATCGATTTGAATACGAAAATGTTCAATGAAATTGTAACCAAAATTTATGGTAAAAAATGGATTTTACATCCGTTTGAAGTGATTACCTATAAAGACGCGATGGATTTCTATGGTTGTGACCGACCTGATTTGCGTTACGGTTTAAAAATGCAAGACATTACCGAAATCGTAAAAGATACCACTTTCCAAGTTTTCTCTAAACCAATTGAAGATGGAGGAATCGTAAAATGTATCAAAGTTTCGGCTGCAGAGCAAGGAAATAAGCGTATGTCGAAAGGGCAAATCGAAACCTTAACTGCTGTGGCGCAACAACACGGTTTAGGCGGATTAGCTTATATTATTGTGAATGAAGGCGAATTGCAATCACCAATTATTAAGTTCTTGGGTGAAGAGATAGCAGCTGGAATTATCAAAGCTACTAATGCGCAAGTAGGTGATATTGTATTCTTCTCGGCGGCAGATTATGCTACGGCAAATAAAGCCTTGGATGCTGTACGTCAAGAAATGGGAAGAATGTTGAACTTGATCAATCCAAAAGAATTGCGTCCGGCTTGGGTAGTTGATTTTCCAATGTTTGAGAAAACAGATGAAGGAAGATGGACGTTTACACACAATCCGTTCTCAATGCCTGCTATCTATGATTTGAAAAAGCATATGGATGGTAAAGAAGAAGAAATCGGAACCATCATCGCACAACAATACGATATTATTTTGAATGGTTACGAAATAGGTGGAGGATCTGTTCGAGCACATAAATCGGAGATTCTTGAAGCAACTTATAGAAATATGGGGTACAACAAAGAAGAAATGATGAAAAGTGTAGGAACGATGTACAAAGCTTTCCAGTACGGTGCACCGCCACACGGTGGAATCGCATGGGGAATTGATCGTTTGATGATGATTTTGGAGAAAAAAGCTTCGATTCGTGAGGTAATGGCGTTTCCTAAAACAGGTTCTAGTGAAGATTTATTATTCGGAGCACCATCGATTTTATCAGACCGTAAAGTGGAGGAAATGAATGTGAAGATTATGAGAAAGTAGATTTCTCAAATTCTATAAATAAAATAAAAGCGGATTCGTATTGAAAGTATGAGTCCGCTTTTTTTATAAATATTTTTTAACCGCAGATTCGCAAATTTTTTAAATAATTTAAAATTTAGAAACCACTAAAAGCGGAATTAGCGCAAATTTATTGGTCACAATTAATCAAATATAAATTTCTAAAGAAAAATCTGCGAATCTGCGGTTGTTTTCTGCTTGCATTTTTTCTCTGTTTATTTTGTATGAAGTTGTAATTAGGATCTCGGTTTATTAAGACCTCTATCATAAAGCACAATACTTCCTGCAACGGATACATTTAAGCTATAATGTGATTTGAATTTTACTAAAAAATGGCATTTTTCAATGGCTGCTTTTGAGAGTCCGTTGTCTTCGGCACCTAGTAGGTACACGCAACGTCTTGGGTGTTCAAAAGTTTCTAAATCTTCGGCTCTTTCGTCAAGTTCTACGCCAACTAAGCGAGCCCCTTTGGGTAGGTTTTTTAGGAAATCTTCAAAGGTTTCGTAATGGAAGTACGGCATTGATTTTACGGCATTGTGTGTGTCGCAAGCTTGTTTGGCATAGCGGTTTCCGATGGTAAAAATAAAGCTAGCGCCTAAATTTTGCGCTGAGCGCCATAAAACACCTAAGTTTTCAGGAGTTTTTCCGTTTAATATTCCGATTCCGAAATATTCGTTTACAAAGTTGTCATTCATGGTGTAAAAGTACAAACTGTTGTTAGTATTTTCAAATATTATTAGCATACTGATTTTGCGGACAGGTAGGTTTTACATGAAATTAATTTACTGTTGCATTTTTATGTAGTTCTATTTTAAGTTTTTTAAATCTGACAAATCTGCGTAAAAAAATAAGCACGCAGATTTAGCAGAATTACGCAGGTGCTATTTTGAAACTAATTTTGATGAATGTTGTTTGTGGAGTAGTGTGCACGGACTTGCGTGAGGGATAGAAGCAATCCGCCATAGCGGAGCGGATAGCCCGACAGCACTAAGTAAAGGGGCTTAATAAGCGCAATCAAAAGTAAGCCCCTTTGCTTAGTGGTGGCACGCCCAAATAATAATCAAATTCAAGAATCAATATTTTAATGGAAATTGATTGTTGTTTTGCTGATTTTTACTGTCGAAATTGACAATTTTTGTTAATAACTTAAGTGGTTAAAACTCTATTTAAGTCGTGTTCTAAATTCTGTTTTTATATATTTGTTCGTTAGACAAAAAAAGTACATTTTAGAATAAAAAATATGAGCGAAGAAATCAAGAAAGAAAATAATTATTCAGCTGATAGTATTCAGGCGTTAGAGGGAATGGAGCACGTAAGAATGCGTCCTTCCATGTATATTGGAGATGTAGGTGTTCGAGGACTTCATCACTTGGTTTATGAGGTTGTAGATAACTCTATTGATGAGGCAATGGGAGGTCATTGTGATACCATTAGAGTCGATATAAATGAAGATGGTTCTATCTCGGTTGAAGATAATGGTCGTGGTATTCCAGTTGGAATGCATAAAAAAGAAGGAGTCTCTGCGCTTGAGGTTGTAATGACTAAGATTGGTGCTGGAGGTAAATTTGATAAAGACTCTTATAAAGTTTCTGGAGGTTTACATGGTGTAGGGGTTTCTTGTGTGAACGCCTTATCATCTCACTTAAGAGCGACTGTTCATAGTAGTGACGGAAAGATTTATGAGCAAGAGTACGAAAGAGGAAAGGCTTTGTATCCTGTAAAACAAATTGGTGATACTACTAAAAGAGGGACCATTGTAACTTTTTATCCAGATCCAACTATTTTTACGCAAACTACAGAGTATTCATACGATACGTTGTCTGCTCGTATGCGTGAATTGTCTTTCTTGAATAAAGGAATTACGATTACGTTTACAGATAAAAGAGAAACCGATAAGGATGGGAATTTCCTTTCGGAGGTGTTTCATTCGAATGAAGGATTGAAAGAATACATCCGTTACCTTGATGGAAACCGTGAGCCAATTATTGGGCATGTAATTTCAATGGATAGCGATAAAGGCGAGATTCCTGTTGAAGTGGCTTTGATTTATAACACTAGTTATGGAGAGAATATCTTTTCTTATGTGAATAATATCAATACACACGAAGGAGGAACGCATTTACAAGGTTTTAGAAGTGGTTTGACAAGAACCCTTAAGAAATATGCGGATGCTTCTGGAATGTTGGATAAGTTAAAGTTTGAAATTGCTGGGGATGATTTCCGTGAGGGATTGACTGCAATTATTTCGGTAAAAGTAGCAGAGCCACAATTTGAAGGGCAAACTAAAACCAAATTAGGGAATAGAGAAGTAGTTTCGCCAGTAAGTCAGGCTGTTGCCGAAATGCTGGAGATTTATTTGGAAGAAAATCCAAATGATGCTCGTGTTATTATTCAAAAAGTAATTTTGGCTGCTCAAGCGCGTCACGCTGCTAAAAAAGCGCGTGAAATGGTGCAACGTAAAACTGTAATGGGTGGCGGTGGATTGCCAGGTAAATTATCTGACTGTTCTGAGCAAGATCCTGCAAAATGCGAGGTGTATCTTGTCGAGGGAGACTCGGCGGGTGGAACGGCTAAGCAAGGTCGTGACCGTAATTTTCAAGCAATTTTACCATTAAGAGGTAAGATTTTGAATGTTGAAAAAGCAATGCATCACAAAGTTTTTGAAAATGAAGAGATTCGAAATATTTTCACTGCACTAGGTGTAACTGTTGGAACTGAAGAAGATAGTAAAGCTCTGAATATTTCAAAACTACGTTACCATAAAGTAATCATTATGTGTGATGCCGATGTCGATGGTAGTCATATCTCAACTTTGATTTTGACATTCTTCTTTAGATTTATGAAAGAATTGATTGAAGAAGGGCACGTATATATTGCAGCACCACCTTTGTACTTAGTTAAAAAAGGAAACAAGAAAGAATATGCATGGACGGATGATCAACGTGATCAAGCCAACGAAAGAATGGGAGGAAATGCCGCTATTCAACGTTATAAAGGTCTTGGAGAGATGAATGCAGAGCAGTTGTGGGAAACGACAATGGATCCAGATTTCAGAACCTTACGACAAGTAACTATTGATAGTTTAGCTGAAGCTGATCGTGTGTTTTCGATGTTGATGGGGGATGAAGTTCCGCCACGTAGAGAATTCATCGAAAAAAATGCAGTTTATGCAAATATTGATGCTTAATTTAGTATTTTAGAGCAGTCGTTTTATAAATGGCTGTTTAAATAACTAATTAACTGATTAAATTGTTTAATATGAAAGTGTCAATAATAGGTGCAGGTAATGTAGGTGCAACTTGTGCGGATGTAATCTCTTATAGAGGAATAGCGAGTGAAGTAGTGTTATTAGATATTAAAGAAGGTTTTGCCGAAGGGAAAGCGTTAGATATCATGCAATGTGCTACAAATACTGGTTTTAACACTACCGTTTCAGGGGTGACTAATGATTATTCTAAAACTGCTAATAGTAATGTAGTAGTAGTAACTTCTGGAATTCCTAGAAAACCAGGAATGACTCGTGAAGAGCTCATCGGTATTAATGCAGGAATCGTTAAGTCGGTAGTTCAAAATGTATTGGAATATTCGCCTAATGCTATTTTTGTCATTGTTTCCAATCCTATGGATACTATGACTTATTTGACATTGAAATCAACGGGCTTGCCTAAAAATAGAATTATAGGAATGGGAGGGGCGTTAGATAGCTCTCGTTTTAGAACTTATTTAGGGTTAGCTTTAGATAAACCAGTAAATGATATTTCAGCTATGGTTATTGGTGGTCATGGTGATACGACTATGATTCCGTTAACACGTTTAGCGTCATACAATGGAATACCTGTAACACAGTTTTTGTCTGATGAAGTGTTACAAAAAGTAGCTGCAGATACAATGGTAGGAGGAGCTACTCTTACGGGATTGTTAGGGACTTCAGCTTGGTATGCACCAGGAGCATCGGTTGCTTTCTTAGTGGATAGTATTTTGAATAATCAAAGAAAAATGATTGCTTGCTCTGTTTATGTAGAAGGGGAGTATGGGCAAAATGATATTTGTATTGGTGTTCCTTGTATTATTGGAGAAAATGGAGTAGAGGAAATTTTAGATATTAAGTTAAACGAAACTGAAAAAGCATTATTCGCGAAGAGTGCCGACGCTGTTCGACAGATGAATGATGCCTTGAAAGCTATTTTAGGATAAAAAATAGACCATATAAAAGTAAAGACTGCACTTTTGCAGTCTTTTTTTTGAGATTAATTAATAAATAAATTGGTTAGTCTTGACCAGAATTATATATTTGCTCGGTTTATTAAAATAATACAATTTAATTTTTTCTTTTTAGACATAAAAAGAAGGTATAGGTATGTATTTTAGGATTTAAAATAAAAAATAATATAAATAATAAAATAATTAATTTTTAGTAATAATGCAGAATAAAGGACTTATTAAATTTTTCGCAATTCTATTTGCATTGGTAAGTATTTACCAACTCTCTTTCACATTTGTTTCGAGTTCAATTAAAAGTGACGCAAAAGCTTATGCCGCTGGAGATCCTGATAAAGAATTGAAATACTTAGATTCTATTAGTAAAGAAAAAGTGTTTAACTTAGGATTTGTTGATTTTACTTTTGATGAAGTAAAAGACAAACAAATTAATAAAGGTCTTGACTTAGAAGGTGGTATCAATGTGATATTGCAAATTTCTGTAAAAGACATTTTGAAAGGGTTGTCTAATAACTCTAAAAATCCTGTTTTTAATAAGTCTTTGGCAGATGCTACTGCTAATCAAAAAGGAAATCAAACGTATATAGATGCTTTTTTTGAGGCTTTTGCTGCAAATTCAAAAGGGACTGTAAAGCTAGCTTCTCCTGATATTTTCGCAAACCGTTCATTGCAAGGTGAAGGTGGTGTTGATTTTCAAATGTCAGACGCTGAAGTTCAAAAAGTAATCAAAAGAAAAGTTGATGAGTCAGTAGAAAGTGCTTTTGGTGTACTTAGAAAGCGTATTGATAAATTTGGGGTTACACAACCAAATATTCAAAAATTAGGAGAATCTGGACGTATCTTGGTGGAATTGCCAGGTGCTAAAGATGTGGATAGAATTAAAAAATTATTACAAAGTACAGCTCAATTAGAGTTTTGGGAAACTTATAAAGTTGAAGAAATCGGAAACTTTTTAATGGCTGCTAATGAGTCGTTGAAAAAAACTGAAATCAATAAGGTTGAAAAGAAAGCAGTTGTTAAAGATTCATTGAGTGCTTTATTAACGGATGCTAAAGATTCTACTGCTACTAAAGCGGGTAATAATCCTTTATTCGATAAAATGTTATCACAAGGTGGTGGTCCAATTTTAGGATTATTCGCGCCAAAAGATACGGCTGTTATTAATAGTTATTTAAAAAGAGCTGATATTAGAGTTTTATTAGCTCCAGAACAGCGTTATGCTAAATTTGTTTGGGGTAAATTGACAACGATCAAAGATGCAAAAGATAAAAGTGTTGATGCTGTTGAGTTATATGCATTAAAAGGAAATAGAGATAACGTTGCTGCTATGAGCGGTGGTGTTGTAACTGACGCTAAAGATTCGTTTGACCAATTAGGAAAACCTTCTGTTTCTATGCAGATGAGTGGACAAGGTGCAAAAGCTTGGGAAGCATTAACGGCAAGTGTGGCTGCTAAAAAAGGAGCAATTGCTATTGTTTTGGATAATGTTGTGTATTCTGCACCAAATGTGAACGAAGCTATTTCTGGTGGAAGTTCAATCATTTCAGGGACATTTGATGTAACTGAAACTAAAGATTTAGCAAATGTATTGAGAGCAGGTAAATTACCAGCAGCAGCTGATATTGTTCAGTCTGAAGTGGTAGGGCCATCTTTAGGGCAAGAAGCTATTGATAATGGAACTACTTCTGCAATTATTGGGATGCTTATCGTTTCTCTTTGGATGATGGTATATTATGGAAGAGCAGGTTGGTATTCAAATATTGCATTGGCAGTCAACTTACTTTTCTTGTTTGGAATCTTAGCAAGTTTAGGTGCAGTACTTACATTGCCTGGTATTGCGGGTATTGTATTAACAATGGGTACAGCGGTAGATGCGAATATTATTATATATGAAAGAGCCAAGGAAGAATTACGAGATGGTAAAACGCTTGAAGAAGCTATAAAAACTTCTTATAGTTGGACTGGAGCGATGTCTTCAATCACAGATGCTAACGTAACGCATATTTTAACAGGTGCAGTTTTGTTTATCTTTGGTTCAGGACCAATTAAAGGTTTTGCTACTACTTTGTTAATTGGTATTGCTACTTCATTGTTTACTTCTATTTTTATCGCAAGAATCTTTTTGGATAGAAATTTAAGATCTAAGAATGATTTAACTTTCGTTACTAATTTCTCTAAAAAAATATTCAACAATTTCAATTTTGATTTCTTAGGAAAGAAAAAATTAGCTTATATATTTTCAGCTATCGTTGTTGTTGTTAGTATTGTATCATTATCTACTAATGGATTAGATCAAGGTGTGGATTTTGTAGGAGGTAGAACTTTCCAAATCCGTTTTGAGAAACCAGTTGAAGCAGAAGTTGTGAAAGAAGAATTGACAAAAGTTTTTGGAAGTGCTGAAGCAAAAGTATTTGGTAATGACAATCAATTAAAAGTAACTACAAAATACAAAGTTCAAGAGCACGGAATTAAAGCTGATCAAGAAGTTAATAAACTTTTGTTCGAGTCTTTAAAGCATCATTATGCTGCTGATTTGACTTATGATAAGTTTATCAATGCGTATGATGGTAAAAAAGTTGGGGTTTTACAAGCTTCGAAAGTTGGACCTACAGTTGCTGAGGATATTAAAACTAATGCATACTGGGCTGTTTTAGGTGCTATGGTGTTAGTGTTTTTATACTTAATGATTAGTTTTAGAAAATGGCAATACAGTTTAGGAGCTATTACAGCGGTTGCCCATGATGTTATTTTCGTATTGGGGATTTACTCTTTATGTTATAAGTTTATGCCTTTCGGAATGGAGATAGATCAACACTTTATTGCTGCAATCTTAACAGTTATTGGTTATTCGATGAATGATACAGTAATTGTATTTGACAGGGTACGTGAGTTCTTAGCAGGAAAAACAAAAGGTAACTTTTCTGAAATTGTAAATCAATCGATTAATACAACGATGTCTAGAACAATCAATACGTCATTAACAATGATTGTGGTATTGTTGATTATGTTTGTATTTGGTGGAGAGTCTATTAGAGGATTCATCTTTGCTATGCTTGTTGGTATCATAGTAGGAACCTATTCTTCATTGTTTATTGCAACACCAGTATTAGTGGATACAATTTCAAAAGAAGATAAATCAATTGTTGAAAGACAACATGAAGCGGCTTAAAAAGACCGAATAGTTTTTTAAAAAGACTCAACTTTTAGTTGGGTCTTTTTTTATGGATAATTAATAAATTGATTATATGATTCAGTTTTGTTCTCTGAATTGTTATTTTTGGTTTAATAATAGTTTTAACAATGGAAATAAAAAGTTTGCATAAAATTCTTTGTTTGTTTTTCGTTTTTGTTTGGTGTGCGGTTTATTCCCAAGCAGAAAATCATACAATCTTTATAGGACTAAAATCTGGTTTTGGAAATGAGTTTGAAAATTCTAATTATACTTTTACCAATGAATATTATAAATTAGAATGGAATTATCAATTGAAAAAGTCTAGCGTTTTTACGTACGAATTAGTAGTCCAGCCTGAAATTAATTTTGGTACCCATCAGCTTTTGAATTTCTATTTTGTGCAACCAGAAGAGTATAATTACTTAGAAAGAAGAGAGAAATATACAAAAATGAAGGATATTAATCAATATATTGTAAATATTGGTGGTATAGTTAGAACAGCAATATATAGAGGGTTAAGTGTTTATGTTCAGGCTAGTGTAGGGCCAATGATTTCCGATACAGAAACGGAACGATTATCAAAAGGATTTGCTTTTTCGGATGTGTTTGGTTTTGGCATTTCTATAGAGAAGTACAATCTCAGATTAGATTTAGGGGCTAATGTCAGACATGTGTCTAATGCTGGACTGCAAAGTTCAAATGCTGGTTTTAATACCAAAAATATAGAATTAGGACTTCTTTATAAGTTGTAAATGCAGCAGCTTATTTTTTATTTTTTTACTTTAATTATTCCTAATTCTGTCTCGTTTTAATTTTATTAGAGTCTCAAATTTTATATATTTACTAAATATTGACGTAATGAAATTCTTCCGTTTGGTTCAATTGTAAATGATTTAAATTATGAAAAAAAAAATCCATACATTAAGTTTTCTTAGTTTAATTTTCTTTTGTTGTTATACTGGTCTGTTTGCTAGCTCATTAATTGAGAATGCTAATGTTGATTATGTTAATGAAAAGGTTATTTTGAACTCAAAAATGAGCGTTTTCAATCACCCAAATCTAGATGTTCTTGCTCCACCAGCACCTGTTGTAAATTCTCCAATATATTATTGTCAAAATAGTGTTGCTTCGCCACTAACAGCTACAGCTTTGAGTGGTCATACTTTAATTTGGTATGGTACAGCTGCAACAGGAGGTATACCAACAACTACAGCGCCGACACCTTCTACTAATTCAGTAGGTACTACTACTTATTATGTTAGTCAAACGGATGGTACGGCTGTAAGTCCTCGTGCTTCTATAGTTGTGAATGTAGTGGCGGATAACGGTTCTAAAATTTTACTTTTAAGATGTGATCCAACTCAAATCGCTGCTGCAGATAAATACTCTTCTGTTTACTTTGATTGGACGAATACTCTTGGATTGCCTAATCAATACACTTATTTTTATACTGTTAATGGTGGTCCTGCAGTTAACGGAACTACAGGTCCTTCTAATTTACAGGTTTTTGGGTTATCACCAGGACAATCGGTAACGTTGACTTTATGGCATACTACCTACCCTTGTGATCGTTCGGTTATAACATGTACTGTACCTTGTAGTCCTACTACTGTAAATCCAAATTTCGCTCCCATTCCGCCTATTTGTTCAGGTTCTGTAGCTCCAGTTTTAGGACCTACATCTCCTAATGGTATTTCAGGTACTTGGTCACCGGCAGTAATAAACAATACAACTAGCGGAAGTTATGTTTTTACACCTAATCCAGTTTTGTTTCCTTGCGCATCTACGCAAACTTTAAATGTCACCGTATTGCCTGTGGCTTCTCCAGTTTTTAATGGTATACCATCGACAGTTTGCCAAAATACAGCAGCACCAGTTTTACCTACGAGTTCAAATAATACACCTCCTATAACTGGAACATGGACACCTTCGACTGTAAATACAGCGGTTTTAGGACCTGTAACTTATACGTTCAATCCTAATCCAGGACAATGTGTTACAGCATCACCTACAACGGTTACAATTACGGTAATACCAAACAATGTTACGCCTACATTTAATCCAGTAGGTCCTATTTGTTCTGGTGATGCATTAGCGCCATTACCAACAACTTCAAATAATGGGATTACAGGGACTTGGACTCCAGCAATAAATAACACGACTACAACTACCTACACTTTTACTCCAACACCTGGTCAGTGTGCTTTAAATACGAGTATGACTATAACGGTTAATCCTAGGGTAAATCCAACATTTACTGCAGTATCTCCAATATGTTCAGGAGGTGCATTGGCTGCATTATCTACCACATCAAATAACGGATATACTGGAAGCTGGTCTCCAGCAATAGATAATACGAAGACAACAACCTATACTTTTACCCCTGATGCGGGCCAATGTAGTACTATATTTAATATGACTATAATTGTAAATCCAATTATAGAACCTAATTTTAGTTCGGTACCTTCAGTGGTTTGTGAAAATTCTGGAAACTATGTTTTACCAGCTGCTTCTGAAAATACGCCGCAAATAACAGGTACTTGGAGTCCTTCATTTGTTGATAGTTCTGTTTTAGGAACGACTAATTATGTGTTTACTCCTGATGCAGGTCAATGTGCTAGTAGTAAAACGCTAGCAATAACTGTTAAGCCTACTAATAATTTAGTCGATTTTCAGTGGACGGTTTCTGATGCCTTTGCAGAGAATCAAATTGTAACGATAAATGCTACGCTACCAGATGATTATTTATATCAAATGGATTTTGGACCTTTACAATCAAGTCCTATTTTTGAAAACGTATCTTATGGGCTTCATACTGTAACGGTTATTGATCCTGCTGGATGTAGTTTTCCGATTACTAAATCGAATATCCTCGTAGTTGATTTTCCACGATTTTTTACTCCAAATGGTGATGGACTAAATGACTCATGGAATATTGTTTCATTAAAAAATGATATAAATGCAAAAATAAATGTGTTTGATCGCTATGGTAAGCTTTTAGCGGAGATTAGACCAAATGGAGCTGGCTGGAATGGTTATTATAATGGAAACCCAATGCCTGCAACAGATTATTGGTTTCAAATTGATTATGTAGAAAATAACGTAGTTAAAAAGTTTCGATCTCACTTTTCTCTAAAGAGATAATAAGAATAAATAAAGGTAAAAAGAAAAGCGGGTATTCACTAATTGGAATACCCGCTTTTCTTTTTTAGAACTTTCTTTTAGTTTATTTTAATCGGTTTGTCTGCAGTGTAGATGAAATAGAAGCCAATAAAAATAAAGGGAATGCTAAGCCATTGTCCTGTTGAAAACAAACCTAAAGAACTCTCAAATCCACCTTGACTTTCTTTTACAAACTCAACAATAAAACGAATGGTCCATAATAATACTAAGAATAACCCAAATAGGTATCCTCGTTTGTTTCTGGCTTCAGTTTTCCAGTATAAAAAGTACAATAGTACAAATACAAAGATGTAGCAAAAAGCTTCGTATAGCTGAGCTGGATGCTTCATAGGTACTTGTTGTAATAACGGAGCAAATTTTGGATTGGTGGCTATAGCAGCATATGCTTCTGTTGGGTTTGCGATATTGGTCAACGAAACGGCCTCTCTAGGTGAAAAATGATCTCTAATGAATTGGATACCAAAAGCCGAGTCTGTTTTTTTACCTACAATTTCCGAATTGAAAAAGTTACCAAAACGAACAAAGATAGCCCCACTAGCTACTGCAATTACAACGCGGTCTAAAATCCATAATAACGGCTTTTTGATTACGGTTTTACTGTAATAATACATTGCGATAATAATGGATATAGCAGCACCATGACTTGCTAATCCTTGATATCCTGTAAATTCAAATTGAGGTGAAAAACGGAAAGGTAAAAATATTTCAGCAAGATGATTACGAAAATACTCCCAATCGTAAAACAAAACATGTCCTAATCTCGCACCAATTAAAGTGGCTAAAACAGTCCATACAAATAAAGAATCTAAATTCTCAATAGATTCATTTTCGCGTTCGAAGATTTTCTTCATGATGTACCAACCTAGTCCAAAGGCAATTACAAACATTAAACTGTAAAAACGAATGATAAAAAATCCTAAATCGATACCTTCTGATGGGTTCCAAACAATGTTTAAAGCGTGTGTCATCTTATTTTAATAATTTGGCGTAAAAATACTGTTTTTGTTGCTAGTAGCAATATTAAATTGCTGTTATAACTTTTTCTTATGAAATGGAATTGTAGTTGTTTTGAGTCCTGTAGCTATGATTTTCTATCTTAAGTAAAATGGCTACATCAAAAAAAAAGTTTCTATTATTCTAAGTCCTTAATTTTTTTTTAATGCTTACAATTTCTAGGAGGTACAGGGTCATAACCTGTCTTTCCCCAAGGGTGACAGCTTAAAATTCTTTTTATCCCCAAATAACCACCACGTATGAGGCCGTGAACTTGTAAAGCCTCAATCATATACGAGGAACAAGTAGGTTCAAAACGACAAGCAGCAGGAGTAAATGGCGAAATTGCCGTCTGATAAAACCGAACAAGAACTATGAATGGAGTGGTAATTTTCATTTGGATAGTCTTTGGTTGAAAAAAAAACAGGCTCGCTTTTTAAAACAAAAGCGAACCTGAATCTGATTTATATAGAAAAGCTAGTGCCTTCTTTACTGTCTTTTAATTGGATGCCAATCGCTAATAATTGGTCTCTAATTTGGTCTGATAAAGCAAAATTCTTATCTGCTCGTGCTTGATTTCGCATTTCGATTAAGAGTTTTACGGTACCTTCTAATTTGTCATTAGAGCCATCTCCAGCTTTTTCGTTTTCTAGACCTAGTACATCAAAAACAAAAGCATGCATCGCTGAAATGAAAGTTTCTAAATCGGCAGCATTTAAAGTTTCTTTTCCGTCTTTAAGTAAGTTTACGAAACGAACTCCTTCAAACAATTGAGCAATCAAGATAGGGGAGTTGAAGTCGTCATTCATCGCATCATAGCACAATTGCTTCCAAGATGCAATGTCAATTGAACTAGTTGTACTAGGACTCAGTTGTTTGATTGTGCTTAGTGCTTCCATCAAACGTTTATATCCTTTTTCTGCAGCAACAATAGCATCGTCCGAAAAATCAAGAATACTTCTGTAATGTGCTTGTAACATGAAAAAACGTGTTACCGAAGCGGAGAAAGCTTTACTTAAAATTGAATTTTTTCCAGATAAAATCTCTCCAGGCAAGATGTTGTTCCCCGTTGATTTGGCCATTTTTTTACCGTTCAAAGTCAACATATTGGCATGCATCCAGTAATTTACTGGTGTTTGCCCTGTACAAGCTTCGTTTTGAGCAATTTCACATTCATGGTGTGGGAATTTCAAGTCCATTCCACCACCGTGAATATCAAAATGATTGCCAAGGTATTTGGTGCTCATTGCTGTACACTCTAAATGCCAACCAGGAAAACCATCACTCCAAGGCGAAGGCCAGCGCATAATGTGCTGTGGCTCTGCTTTTTTCCATAAAGCAAAATCTTGAGGGTTTCTCTTGTCAGATTGACCGTCTAAATCTCTAGTGTTTGCTAACATATCTTCGATATTGCGACCACTTAATTTACCATAATTATTGGTTTCATTAAATTTTACAACATCAAAATAGATAGAGCCATTAGCTTCATAACCTATCCCTGAATCTATGATTTTTTTAATAATCTCAATTTGTTCAATGATATGTCCAGTCGCTGTAGGTTCAATACTAGGCGGAAGGAAATTAAAAGCTTTAAGGATTTCGTGAAAATCAACGGTATAGCGTTGTACGACTTCCATAGGTTCCAGTTGTTCGATACGTGCTTTTTTTGCAATCTTATCTTCCCCTTCGTCAGCATCATCCACCATATGCCCCACATCTGTAATGTTTCGTACATAGCGCACTTTGTATCCTAAATGGAGAAAGTAACGAAAAATCACATCAAACGACATAAACGTTCGTAAATTTCCCAAATGAACATTGCTATATACGGTAGGACCACAAACATACATTCCTATATTTCCTTCATGGATAGGTGTGAACGTTTCCTTTTCTCCCGAAAGTGAGTTGTATAATTTTAAGGTTTGAGTGCTATATAAAGGCATTTTTATTTTTTTTGGAGCTTTTTCCTGCTGTCCGCTGTATCTTTTTATGGCAGAAAAAGCCATAAAAAGGATGCCGCTTCCATCAGGGCTAGGGCATTAGGCAAGCATTTAAAATTTAGTATCAAATTTGATGTAATCCAAAAACTCTCTACGTGTTTTGTCTTCTTTAAATTTTCCTCCAAATTCAGAGGTTACGGTGCTACTTTCAATGTCTTTGATACCGCGTGAATTAACACAAAGGTGCTTCGCATCAATTACACAAGCAACATCCTCAGTCCCTAAAGCTTCTTGTAATTCTTGAACAATTTGCATGGTCAAACGCTCTTGTACTTGAGGTCTTTTAGCAAAATGTTCTACGATACGATTCATCTTTGAAAGTCCTATTACGGTTCCGCTAGAAATGTAAGCAACATGCGCTCTACCAATAATTGGAAGTAAATGGTGTTCACAAGTCGAATATAATGTGATGTTTTTTTCAACCAACATTTCACCATACTTGTAATTATTCTCAAATGTTGATGCTTTAGGTTTTTTAGAAGGATTTAATCCTCCAAAAATTTCCTTTACAAACATTTTGGCAACACGATTTGGAGTCCCTTTGATGCTGTCATCTGTTAAATCCATTCCTAGCGTTTGTAGGATATTTTCAACATCTTTTTTTATTTTTTCAATTTTTTCTTCGTCAGAAATATCAAAAGCGTCTTCTCGGAGGGGATTTTTTGCACATGAACCAATATGATTGTCTCCTATTTCGTCATGTAATTCTTCATTTTGTATCATCAAAAACTACTATTATAATGGGTGTATATTTTAAGGCGGTAAAGATAATTAATAAATACTAAAGAATTTCTAAAGGTTTTAATAATTAATTTAAAATCATTTTATTGTTAAAAGCGCATTTGTCTATTAAAAAAAACAACGGCAAAACTAGTATTTAGTAATTGCCGTTGTTTTTATATATATTATTTTCTTAGCTGTTAGCTTCAACAGTATTGATTTCTTTCTGTTTGTTGTAAACCTGAATTGCATCTTTTAAAATATGAACAGCTTGTATTAAATCTTCTTTTTTCAATACATAAGCAATTCGAACTTGATTTAATCCTAATCCAGGAGTTGAATAAAATCCAGAAGCAGGTGAAATCATTACAGTCTCACCGTTTAGGTCATATTTTTCAAGCAACCATTGTGCAAAATCTTCTGTATTGTCAACAGGTAATTCTACGATGCAATAAAAAGCAGCTTTTGGTTTGTTTACCACAACCCCTTTAATTTTGTCTAACTCAGCCACAAGAGTGTCTCTTCTTTCTTTGTATTCAGCAATTACTTCATCAAAATAACTTTGAGGTGTAGCAATAGCAGCTTCACAAGCAATTTGTCCAATAGTAGGAGGGCATAATCTTGCTTGAGCAAATTTCATTGCTGTTGCGATAACTTGCTTGTTTTGAGTCACCATACAGCCTATACGTGCACCGCACATACTGTATCTTTTAGAAACAGAGTCAATCATAATGACATTCTGTTCAAGCCCAACTAAATTCATTACTGAGAAGAACTCATCTCCATCATAAATGAATTTACGATATACTTCATCTGCAATTAAAAACAAATCGTGTTTTTTAACGATTTCTCCTAACTGCTTAATTTCGTCTTCAGAATATAAATTTCCTGTTGGATTACTTGGATTACATATTAGTATCGCTTTAGTCTTTGGAGTAATTGCTTTTTCAAAAGCATCCATTGATGGTAAAGCAAAGCCATTTTCTAAAACAGTATTTACAGGGACTACGGTTGCACTTGATTCTTCAGAAAAGGCAATGTAATTAGCATAAAATGGTTCTGGGATGATAATTTCATCTCCCGGATCCATAATACTTCCTAAAGCAAAAAGCAATGCTTCTGAACCTCCAGTAGTAATCATGATGTCTTCAAAATTAACATCAATATCTTGGTCATTATAAAACTTGGCTAGTTTCTTTCTGTAACTATCAAACCCAGCCGAAGGGCCATATTCAATGATATCTAATTCAAAGTTTCTTAGGGCTTCAATGGCTAATTCGGGGCTCTTAATATCAGGTTGTCCGATGTTTAAGTGATATACTTTATGTCCTTTTTGAACGGCAATATCTGCATAAGGAGCAAGTTTTCGAATTGGGGATTGGGGCATTCTTTTACCTCTAATAGAAATATTTGGCATTGTTTATTTATTTTAATACAAATTTGCGAATTTTTTTTTAATCTCCTCTACGTTGTACTCACTATTTGTAGATATATAACTGTAAAAGCAGGATTTTTGCTTAATTTTATGAAAACGACGATTCATGAAAAAAATATGTTACTTTTTTTTTCTGTTTTTCTATGTCTTTTCTGTCATGGGACAAAGTGATTTTCAATTTATAAAAAAGAAGAATAAGGTTCGTTTTTCTTTTAAATTGATTAATAATTTGGTGTTTATCCCTATAAAAGTAAACGGTGTAGAATTAACTTTTCTGTTGGACTCAGGAATAGGTCAAACTCTGCTATTTAGCGTAGAGGAAAAAGATAATCTCCGTTTCAAAAATGTTGAAAAAATTGCCATTAGGGGGTTTGGTAGTGATACTATTGTTGATGGATTGAAATCATCGGATAATTTATTAGAAATTAAAGGAATGAAGTCCTACCCCAATATAGTATACATTATATTAGGACAGGAATTTAATTTCTCGACCTATATTGGCATTCCAGTTAATGGAGTTATCGGTCACACTTTTTTTAAGAATAATTTGGTAAAGATTGATTATCATAATAAAATGATAACGGTCTATGATGATAATAGTAAGAATAGAAAATTGATTAATCGAAAATTCACTAAGGTTCCAATAGAAATCGTTAAGGGTAAACCCTATTTAAAAGGGAAAGTGAAGTTTGAAGATAATTATATTCCAGTTAAATTACTTGTAGATATTGGGAATAGTGATTCAGTATGGCTATTTGAAAATGAAAACGATAAAATAAAAGTTCCAGATAAAAATTTTAAAGACTATTTAGGGCGCGGATTTAATGGTGATATAATGGGGCGAAGGGCTTTGGCTAAAAGTTTTGAAATTTTTGATTTTAAATTTTCAAAACCCATAGTTGCTTTCCCAGACTCTATAGCTGTAAAGCTTTTTAAGTTCATACCTGAAAGAATGGGTTCGGTTGGAGGAGGTATTTTTAAAAGATTTTCCTTGGTGATGGATTATAAAAACAGTACTTTGTTTTTGGCACCTAATAGGGAGTTTAACGCTCCATTTTTGTATAATAAAAGTGGTATCGAAATTATTCACGCTGGGATGCAGCTAGTAAGAATTGAGGAAAAACAAAAAACAATTTCGGTTAAAACGCATACTATCTTTGATTCTGGTATCGAAAAAACAACTTCAGATTTGAAATATAATTTTGAATTAAAGCCTGTTTATAAAATTTCAAATATTAGAGAAAAATCGTTAGCGGCAGCCTCTGGTTTGCAAATAGGAGATATTATTCTTAGGGTTGATAATGAGGAGGCTTACAAATATTCTTTGCAAGAGCTAAATGGGCTGTTACAATCTGAGCATGAAAAATGGATCACAATTGAAGTCGATAGGCAGGGGAGAGTAATGGTATTTAGGTTTAAATTAATTGATATTTTGTAAAAAAAAAATACTCCAAGTTTTTCAAGGAGTATTTTGTTTTTTAATTAGCGAGTACCTCACCTTTTATTTTTAATGGGATTCGACCTTCGTCGTAATTTACAGCATTAGATTCAACTGTAATGGTATTTCTAATAGGCCCAGGGCTCATATTGTACTTAATTTCGATTTTTCCTGATTTTCCTGGCAAAACAGTAATAGGTGTTTTTGAAAGAATAGAACAGCTAGCGGTCGATTGTACAGAGTAGATGATTAACGAACTGTTACCAATGTTCGTGAAATCAAAAACGCGTACACCATTGTCTTTGTCTTTTGAAATAGCTCCGAAATCAATAGTATTGTTTTTAGCTTTAAAGTCTATTTTAGCTCCATTTTGTGCAAATCCAATACAAGAAAAAGTCAGGAAAGCTATAAAAGTGGCTATTTTTTTCATTTGGTTTGGTTTAATAAAGTAAATATACTTTGTTTTAATTAGTACACAAATTTTTATTTCTCTTTTTATAGTGTACTTAATTATTTACTTTTGTTCCCTTATTGAATTACAAGAATCAGACCAAAGTCTAAAAACATAATTACGGGTTCGGTTGTTATGGTAACTGAATCAGGTGGTTAGTCCAATTAAATGATTAAAATGATCGACGATAAAATGACAATTCCTGCACAATTTGACGCTAAGAATATTGAGAATAAGTGGTATGACTACTGGATGAAAAACAACTATTTTCATTCAACTCCAGACCACAGAACACCTTATAGTATAGTTATTCCGCCGCCAAACGTGACAGGAGTCTTGCACATGGGGCATATGTTGAATAATACTATTCAGGATGTTTTAATTAGAAGAGCTCGTTTGAAAGGATTCAACGCTTGTTGGGTTCCTGGAACAGATCACGCTTCGATTGCGACTGAAGCTAAGGTTGTGGCTAAATTAAAGTCGGAAGGAATTAATAAATCTGATTTAACACGTGAGGAATTCCTAAAACATGCTTATGATTGGACTGATAAATATGGAGGCACTATTTTAGAACAATTAAAACAATTGGGTTGTTCTTGCGATTGGGAACGTACGAAGTTCACCATGGATCCTGATATGTCGGCTTCTGTGATAAAATCTTTTGTGGATTTATACAACAAAGGCTTGATTTACCGTGGGTACCGAATGGTAAATTGGGACCCAGAAGCAAAAACTACTTTGTCTGACGAAGAGGTTATTTTTGAAGAAAGACAAGGAAAATTGTATTTCCTAAAATATAAAATCGAAGGTTCTGAGGACTTTTTGACAGTAGCAACGACACGTCCAGAAACTATTTTTGGAGATACTGCTATTTGTATCAATCCTAACGATGAGCGTTTTGCTCATTTAAAAGGAAAAAAAGCCATTGTACCTATATGTGGTCGTGTGATTCCTATTATTGAAGATGAATATGTAGATATCGAATTTGGAACAGGTTGTTTGAAAGTAACGCCTGCACACGATATGAATGATAAAACACTAGGAGAGAAGCATAACTTGGAAATTATCGATATTTTCAACGAAGATGCTAGCTTGAATAGTTTTGGTTTGCATTACCAAGGTCAAGATCGTTTTGCGGTTCGTGAAGCGATTGCTAAAGAATTAGAAGAAAATGGTGATTTAGCTAAAACAGAAATTCACCTTAATAAAGTGGGAACTTCTGAAAGAACAAAAGCGGTTATTGAGCCACGTTTGTCTGACCAATGGTTCCTTAAAATGGAGGATTTAGTAAAACCAGCAATCAAATCGGTTCTTGAAGACGGTGATATTAAATTACATCCAAAACGTTTTGAAAATACGTATGCACACTGGTTGAACAATATTCGTGATTGGAATATTTCTCGTCAATTGTGGTGGGGACAACAAATTCCGGCCTACTATTATGGAGATGGGAAAGAAGATTTCGTAGTTGCCGAGAACATAGAAGATGCTTTGGCTTTAGCCAAAGAAAAAACTGCTAATTCCCAGCTTCAAACTACTGACTTAAGACAAGATGTTGATGCACTAGATACCTGGTTTTCTTCTTGGCTGTGGCCAATGTCGGTTTTTGGAGGAATTATGGATCCAGAGAACGAAGAGTTTAAATATTATTATCCAACAAATGACTTGGTAACCGGTCCAGATATCTTGTTTTTCTGGGTAGCGAGAATGATTATCGCAGGTTACGAATACGCTGGTGAAAAACCGTTTTCAAATGTGTATTTGACTGGTTTGGTTCGTGACAAGCAAAGACGTAAAATGTCTAAATCATTAGGGAATTCTCCTGAACCTTTGGAATTGATTGAGAAATTTGGTGCCGATGGGGTTCGTGTAGGATTGTTATTGAGTGCTTCGGCAGGAAATGACATTATGTTTGATGAGGAGTTATGTAACCAAGGAAAAGCTTTTTCGAACAAAATTTGGAATGCCTTCAAATTAATCAAAGGATGGGAAGTTTCAGAGACTATTCCACAACCTGAATCTTCAAAAGTGGCCATTGAATGGTACGAGGCGAAGTTCCAACAAACTTTGGCTGAGATTGAAGATAATTTTGAAAAATACAGGATTTCAGAGGCTTTGATGGGAATCTATAAATTGGTTTGGGATGATTTCTGTTCTTGGTTCTTAGAAATGATTAAACCAGGATACCAACAGCCAATTGATAGCACCACTTTTGCGAAAGCAATAGAAATGCTTGAAAATAACCTGAAATTATTACACCCATTCATGCCTTTCTTAACTGAAGAAATTTGGCAACATATTACAGAAAGAACCACTGAAGAAGCGCTTATCGTTTCGACTTGGCCAGAATCAAAACCGTTTAAAGCGAACCTGATTTCAGATTTTGAAATCACTATGGACGTTATTTCAGGGTTGAGAACTATTCGTAAGGATAAAAACATACCGTTCAAAGATACTATTGAGTTAAAAGCAATTAATAACGATGCGGTTTCGACTTATTTTGATAGTATTATCACCAAATTAGGGAATATTTCGTCATTTGAATATGTAACTGAAAAAGTAGATGGTGCTTTGTCTTACCGTGTAAACTCTAATGAATATTTTATTCCAATTACTGGAAATATTAATGTCGAAGAGGAAATTGCGAAATTGACAGCTGAATTGAATTACACTAAAGGATTCCTTAAATCAGTACAAGGGAAACTTTCAAATGAGAAATTTGTAGCAGGTGCACCTGAGAAAGTGATTGCAAACGAGCGTCAAAAGGAGGCTGATGCTTTGGCTAAGATTGCTACAATCGAACAAAGTTTGGCTGGTTTACAATAATTGACAGCCCTTATATAGTATAAATCCCAATACTGAAAATTTCAGTATTGGGATTTTTTTTAAGTAATAGTTGCTTTAAGAGAGTAGGATTAAAAATAGTAAAGGAAAAATAATGCCTGCAAGGGCAAGTTTCCATCCTCGATTTTTGAAACTGAATTTACCTCCTTTTACCATGATAATTCCTGTGAGGGCTATAAATATTAAACTCAAAGCAAAAATGTCAGAATAGTAAATCCAAAAATTTGAGGTGTTTTTATGTAAACTCATACTTTGGCTAATTATTGGTGTTTTAAAAAATGATACAATTTCACCTTTTCCTGTTTTCATATCAATTTCTACATCGTGTTTTTCAAATGATATTCTAAAGGTATTTTTTTTGATCATTTGACGTCTCATTTTATCTTTTATGCCTAATTTTTCGCCAAGGTCTTTAGCATAATCATCATCAATTTCGCCTTTTTCGGGTAATTTTACTTCGATGGTTTTGGTTTCTATCGTGTACTTTTCTGGATGCCAATTTTCCCTATGGTTCATCATTAAACCTGAAAAGGCAAAGGAAATAATTAGACCTAGATAAAAATAACCAAGGTCGCGATGTAGATTTCTAAGAGTGCTTTTTTTTATCATTTGGACTATTTTAAAAAGATTTTATTAAAGTTGGTATTTAATAGTAGTTATAAATTGTCTAGGAGCAATTGGGTTAACACTGTAGTTTTCGTGTACGGTATAATTCAATTCGTTAGTGATGTTAGATAATTTACATAAGAAAGTAAATTTTTTCCAATCATACCCAAGTGAAATGTCAATTGTAGTGTAGCCCTCAATTGGAATTTCTCGATCATTTATAGAGGTCGCGCCAGTAGTAGCGTTTATAATTAATTGGTTGTTCCATCCTCCAACACGGTCTCCAATATAGCTAGCCAATGCACCCATTTTTAAGCCTTTTAATTTTCCTGATGGTAAGGTATAAAAGAAACTTAGATTCGCCGTGTTTGCAGGAGTTCTGGCCAAGCGATCTCCCTCTATGAAACTTCCATTTAGACCTGAAGTTTTAGTATAACGCATATCGTTATAACTATATCCAGCAATGATGTCTAATCCCTCCAATGGAGAAGCCGTTATATCAACTTCAACTCCCTTACTTTTGGTTGCACCACTAAGTGTTTTAATAGTGCTGTCCGTGTTTATCGATCCATCAGACTTAAATTCAGCCATTTGTGCTAGATTGCTGTTGGTGATTTGGTACAAAGTCAGATTAGTACTCAACAAACCTCTCCAGAAATCTTTTTTGATACCTATCTCATATTGGTCAATGATTGAAGGTTTTATTACTTTTAAATCTACAGTAGTACCAGAGTTAGGCGTAAATGAGTTGGCATAACTCGCAAATAATGAAATATCTTGATTAGGTTGGTACACCAATCCTAGTTTAGGCGTAAATGCTTGATCGTTTCGAATAGGGGCATCGGTGATTACAGTAGGGGTAATGGTAAAATCAGTTGTAGTAACTAAAGATTCCTGCCAAGACCAACGAATACCTGCTAAGATTTTGAATTTTTCCGTTAGAGAGATTAAATCTTGGGCATAGATTCCAAAACGGTTGGTATTGGTTTTTACAATTTTGGTGTTGGTTGCATCAGGAATTCCAGTTCCTTGGTCAAAATTTTCAAAATCATAGATATTACCACTGCCGTAAGTGGTTGGATTAAATTTAAAGGTATAGGCATCCGCCAAAGAGTTTTCTAAATCAACCCCTGTGAAAATTTGATGTTTGATTGTACCTGTAGTAAAGTTTCCTTGTAGGCTTAGTTGTTCTCCAATGATTTGTTCTTCATTTTTGTTTTGTCCTAATGGACGACTCCAATCACCGTTTGCACTTGGTTGAATTCTTTCTGTTCCTTTTGATGTTCGGTTGTAATCTTGGAATGATGAATTAAAGTTTAACATCCAATTTTTGTTAAATTCATGCTTGATTAAAGCTGAAACACTGGTTTGTTTGGTATTTCCATTAGACCAAGTAGCACCTAAATACGTATTTCTCGGAATATCAACAATTGTTTTACCAATGATACCAGTTCCAAAATCAGGTGTCCAATCATCGTTAAGATAATCCCCTTGTAAGGTGATATCAGTTTTGTTACTTAATTTGAATAAGAATGCAGGATTAATGTAATAGCGCTCTCTTGCGACAATATCTCTAAAACTTTTGGAGTTTTCATAAGAGCCTACAAAACGATATGCGATATTTTTATTCAAAGGGCCGTAAATATCAACTGATGGTTTATAGAACTCGTAACTTCCAGTTTGCATGCTGATTTCACCACCTTTTTCAAATGAAGGTGTTTTTGTAACCATATTCAAAATTCCTCCAGGTGCTACATTTCCATAAAGTAAGGCTGCGCTTCCCTTAAGAATTTCTACTCTTTCAAGAGAAGATACTTCTGGTAAAGAACCATTAGTGAATCGGAACCCATTTTTAAACATATTATTTGCCGACATATCGTAACCACGAGACCAAAAAGTTTCTTGAGCGCCACCACGAGCAGAACCTACATATACACCATTTACATTTTTAATAACTTCACTCAATCTTATAGCTTGTTGTTGTCCTATAATTTTACTTTCAATAATTTGAATACTTTGAGGTATATCCATAGGTTTTAGACCAGAACGTAATGCTGATACAGGTTTTCGTTGCTTATTACAGGTAATGAAAACTTCACGTAGAATTTCCCCTTTTTTATTTTTTACAGTATCATTTTCTATACTTACAAAATCATTTGTAGTTTGATAAATGGAGCTAGAGGCAATTTCTTGGGCTTGTGTTGCAAATCCAACCAAGGCCATTGTTACAATTAGTACTTTATTTCTCATTGTTTTTATTTAGATTTATTAAAAATAATAGCGCAAAAATAGAATTGATTTTTGATTACGCAAAGTTTATTTAGAATAAATAAAAATAATAATTGTAAGTTTAGTTTTAAAGTGTTGATAATTAATTAAATGGATTTGATTATGGTTAAATATTTTTTTTACCTATAAAGAACCATCATTGTGAATATTTAACTTTATGTATATGGGAAACTATATTTTTTTCGGGCATATATTGCTAAAATCCATAAAAAAATAGGCTTTATTACCATTTAACAGTATTTTACAATAACGAACTTGGCATATTTGATAATGTTTATGTAATTTCGCGGCTGATGAAGAATTTAAAAATAAAATTTTTTCTCCCATTTTTTGTTATCCTTTTTAGCGGATACGGACAACTATACGCTCATAGTTGCCTAGATAAAATGACTTCAGCCTTTGTGAGTTATGAAAATATCACACATGAAACTCCATTGAAGGGGTGTTTTAATACACTACAATTAAGTCAATCTCCAGATAAATATAGAAATATTAAACTTCGTGCTACGGATAACGAAGTTGAAGAAGAAGAAATCACTTCATCAAAGAAAGTGATAGTTTCCAATAACTATTTTTCATCGTTCTATTCGAGCTTATCTGCTAATGACTTTACGAGTTATCTCAAAAAAAGAGCTCCATTCTACAGCTTTTTTTATCATTTTACAGCCTGCAAAATATTTGTTGTTTTTCAGGTATTTCGGTTATGATTTGAATTCATTTTAGGCCAATTCTTAGGTCTAATTTTGCACATTTTTTATGAATTAATGATTCTTTATTTTGGTTTTTAACCAAGTTAGAGAACGCATTCTTTTGTGCAAAATAGTTTCTTATTAAGTATCACAAATAAACATTATTGCCTTAAAAAGCTACACTATTATGAAGAGAATTTTCATGCTCGCAAGCCTGTGTGCCTTGTTGTGCCATACAAGCTGTAAATCTAACAAAGAAGAAGAAAAAGAGGAACATACTAAGTTTTTAGTTACTAACCCAATTATAAAAGATACCACTTTAACTAAAGAGTACGTTGCTCAAATTCATTCTATACGTCATATCGAATTGAGAGCTCAAGAACGAGGGTATTTACAAAAAATATATGTTGACGAAGGTCAAGCAGTTAAAAAAGGGCAACTCTTATTTAAAATCATGCCTAATTTATATGAAGCTGAATTACAAAAGTCAAAAGCCGAAGCTGATTTTGCTGAAATTGAATACAAAAACACCAAAAAATTAGCGGATGGAAATGTTGTTTCGGCTAATGAATTGGCTATGGCCAAAGCTAAATTGGCTAAAGCCAAAGCAGAAATGTCTTTGAGTCAAGTGCATTTACAATTTACAGAAATTAGAGCCCCTTTTGACGGTATTATTGACCGTTTCCATGTAAGACCCGGAAGTTTAGTAGATGAAGGGGAATTGTTAACAGAGCTTTCAGATAATAGTTCGATGTGGGTATACTATAATGTTCCCGAGGCAGAATATTTAGATTATCAGACTCATGCAAACAAAGGAAATAAAATGAAAGTGGGGCTTAAAATGGCTAACAACGAACTATTTGAACAATCGGGAGTAGTAGAAACAATTGAAGCGGATTTTGATAATGAAACGGGGAATATTTCTTTTAGAGCGACTTTCCCTAATCCAAAGCGTTTACTTAGACATGGTGAAACAGGTAATATCGAAATGCCTATTCCTTTTAAAAAGGCACTTTTAATTCCGCAGAAAGCCACTTTTGAAGTTTTGGAGAAAAAGTATGTGTATGTGATTACCAAGGATAACAAAGTAA
The DNA here is from genome assembly GCF_034119845.1 of Flavobacterium sp. NG2. Taxonomy (NCBI): domain Bacteria; kingdom Pseudomonadati; phylum Bacteroidota; class Flavobacteriia; order Flavobacteriales; family Flavobacteriaceae; genus Flavobacterium; species Flavobacterium sp. NG2. The sequence continues at coordinate 2,383,141 of NZ_CP139420.1, forward strand.
AATCAAGAGAGGTCGAAATAGCTGCTGAAATGCCTCATCTTTTTGTAATCAAAAAAGGTTTATCAGTTAATGATAGAATTCTTTTGGAAGGATTACGTCTTGTGAAAGAAAATGAGAAAATTGCTGTAAAATTAGAGAAACCTCAGTATGTCTTAGCTCATTTAGAACTGTACGCAGAGTAATCGAATATCAAAAAATAGAAAAAAATGTTTAGTAAATTTATACATAGACCCGTTTTTGCAATTGTGATTTCGATTATGATTGTTTTTATAGGTTCGCTGGCTATCAAGCAGCTGCCTATATCACAATTCCCGCAAATTGCTCCTACAACAGTCAATATTTTTATTGCCTATCCGGGAGCAAGTGCTGATGTATTGGTCAAATCCACACTGATTACTTTAGAGAACGCTATTAACGGAACTCCTGGAATGCGTTATATGGCAACTGATGCCACCAGTGCGGGAGAAGCAACTCTTAGAATGATTTTTGAACCTGGTACTGACCCCAATCAGGCCGTCATTAATGTTAAGACAAGGGTCGATCAAGTCATGCCTTTGTTGCCTGAATTAGTTCAGCGTGAAGGGGTGGTAATTACACCTATTCAGCCTAGTATGTTGATGTATGTGAATCTTTATGCCAAAGATAAAAACATGGATGAAAAATTCCTGTACAACTACGCCAACGTAAAAATGATTCCTGAAATCAACCGTATCAAAGGAGTAGCTAGAACCCAAATTTTAGGAAGTAGAACCTATGCAATGCGTGTTTGGTTGAATCCTGATCGTATGAGAGCTTATAAGGTTTCTATCGATGAAGTAATGGAAGCCATGCAAGAACAAAGCATTATTGGGCGTCCAGGACGTATAGGACAGAGTTCGGGTATTGAAGCACAGTCGTTAGAATATGTTTTGACATATAAAGGGAGGTTTAGTGAACCAAAGGAATATGAGAATATAGTTATCCGTGCTAATGCTGACGGTCAAAGTATTCACTTAAAAGATATTGGAAAAGTAGAATTAGGTAGTGAGTTTTTTGATATCTATTCTAATTTAGATGGTCATCCATCTGCCGCAATTGTATTGAAACAAAATTATGGTAGTAATGCTAGTGATGTAATTGATGCCGTAAAGGAGAAACTGGATGAAATGAAAGAGACCTTTCCTCCGGGAATGGACTATAAAATCAGTTATGATGTATCACAGTTCTTAGATGCTTCTATTGATCAAGTAATAGATACTTTAAGAGATGCTTTTATCCTTGTAGCCTTAGTAGTATTTGTATTCTTAGGAGATTGGCGTTCGACTTTAATTCCGATTATTGCCGTTCCTGTGTCCTTAGTTGGAGCTTTCTTTGTTATTCAGTTGTTTGGACTTTCGATTAACTTGGTAACCTTATTTGCGTTAGTTCTCGCTATTGGTATTGTGGTCGATGATGCGATTGTCGTCGTCGAGGCCGTTCATGCTAAGTTTGAAGAACATCCTCATATTACGCCTTATCATGCAGTGAAATTAGTACTTGGAGAAATAAGTGGGGCAATTATCGCGATTACTGCTGTAATGGTTTCGGTTTTCTTGCCAATATCCTTTATGTCTGGACCAGTAGGTACTTTTTACCGACAGTTCTCGATTACGATGGCGAGTTCGATCGTGATTTCGGCTGTTATTGCCTTGACCTTAACTCCTGTATTGTGTGCGATGTTATTGAAAAACGAACATGGTAAAGAAAAGAAAGGCAATATATTAACGAAATCACTGGATGCTTTCAACCGTACTTTTGATAAATTGACAGGGAAATACGTTCGTTTATTAAAATCAATTGTAAGCAGAAGATGGCTTACTTTCGGAATCTTAATCGCCTTTTGTGCGGGAATATTTTTTGAAAACCAAATTTTACCTTCTGGATTTATTCCTAGTGAGGACCAAGGTACTATTTATGGTATCATTCAAACTCCTCCAGGTTCAACCTTAGAAACAACCAATCAAGTAGCAAGAAAATTGCAGAAAATTTGTGAGGAAGTTGACGGAATCGAATCAGTATCTTCATTAGCAGGTTATGAGATTATGACTGAAGGTAGGGGGTCTAATGCAGGTACTTGTTTGATTAACTTAAAAGAATGGTCAAAAAGAGAGCATACGGTTAAGGAAATCATGGAGGAATTAGAAGGAAAAACTAAAGGACTGGGAGCGGTAATCGAGTTTTTTGAGCCACCAGCTATTCCTGGATTTGGATCTTCAGGAGGTTTTTCTATGCGTTTGTTAGATAAAACTACTACCACAGATTATCATGAATTTGATAAAATCAACAAAGATTTTATGACTGAATTAGGGAAGCGTAAAGAATTAACAGGTTTGTTTACTTTCTTCGCAGCTAATTATCCTCAATATGAATTAGAGATTAATAACGATTTAGCGATGCAAAAAGGAGTTTCTATCGGAAAAGCGATGGAAAACTTGAACATTATGATTGGAAGTACCTACGAACAAGGATTTATCCGTTTTGGGCGTTTCTTTAAAGTGTATGTACAATCAGACCCTAAATTTCGTAGACTTCCATCAGATATCTTAAATCTTTTTGTAAAAAATGATCATGGAGAAATGGTGCCTTATTCGGCATTTATGAAGCTCGTAAAGACACAAGGACCTAATGAGATTACACGTTATAATATGTACAATTCGGCTGCTATTCAAGGACTTCCTGCTGAAGGCTATACCACTGCTGATGCTATTAAAGCCATTCAAGAAGTAGCTGCTAAAACCTTACCTAAGAATTATGACATTGCTTGGGAAGGATTATCCTATGATGAAGCAGCAAGAGGAAATGAATCTTTGTATATTTTCTTAATTGTATTAGCCTTTGTTTATTTTGTTTTGGCAGCGCAATACGAAAGTTTTATTATTCCGTTAGCCGTAATCTTTTCGATTCCTGTGGGACTTCTGGGGTCATTTGTATGGCTACAAGCTTTGGGACTTCAAAATGATATTTATGCCCAAATTGGGCTCATCATGCTGGTCGGACTTTTAGGTAAAAATGCCGTATTGATTGTGGAATTTGCCGTTTTAAAACGTTCGCAAGGCGCAAGCATACGTGAAGCTGCTATTGAAGGCGCTAAGGTTCGTTTTAGACCTATTTTGATGACTTCCTTTGCCTTTATTGCCGGATTGATTCCTTTGATTTTAGCCTCAGGAGCGGGAGCTATTGGTAACCGCACCATTGGAGGTTCTGCACTTGGAGGGATGTTGTTTGGAACCGTGTTTGGAGTCGTAATCGTTCCTGGATTGTACTACATCTTTGGCTCTTTGGCAGATGGTAGAAAATTAATTAAAGGAGAAGAGGAAGGTACCTTGTCAGAAGGATTCACTCATTATATAGATGATTTCAATACAACTGAAGAAAACGAAGAACAGAAAAATCATGAATAATATACAGAAAATAACATACGCAGGTTTTGCCTGCGTATTATTAAGTTTAGGGAGTTGTAAAGTTCCTTCGGTAGTTTCTAAAGAAGAAAATAAAACAGTTCCAAGTGCTTACGCAAATGTTTCTCAAGATTCGACTAATACGGCAAAACTACAATGGAAAGCCTATTTTACAGATCGTTATTTGGAAAACTTGATTGATACTGCTTTGAAGAACAATCAGGAACTGAATATCACTTTGCAAGAAATTGAAATTGCCCGAAGCGAAGTGCGTGCTCGAAAAGGAGAATATTTACCCTTCGTAGGATTTAATGCAGGAGCAGGAGTGGACAAAGTGGGACGCTATACCAATATAGGTGCAAGTGAAGCCACTACCGAAATCATGCCAGGAAAAGAAACTCCAGAGCCGTTACAAGACTACAAATTTGGTCTTTCGGCGAGTTGGGAAATTGATATTTGGAACAAATTACACAATGCCAAAAAATCGGCTTTGAGTCATTATCTAGCTACGGTTGAAGGTCGGAATTTTGTAGTGACTAATTTGATTGCTGAGATTGCTAATTCGTATTATGAATTATTAGCCTTAGACAATCAGTTAGCTATTGTAAAGCAAAATATCGAAATTCAAAACAATGCGTTAGGGATTGTAAGGTTGCAAAAAGAGGCAGCTCGTGTAACCGAATTAGCGGTTCGTCGTTTTGAAGCGCAGGTTTTGAATACCAAAAGTTTGCAGTTCAACATTCAGCAACAAATTACCGAGACGGAGAACAAAATCAATTTCTTGGTAGGGCGTTTTCCACAAACAATTGATAGAGACCGTTCAGCATTTGAGAACTTAACTCCTGCAAAAGTTCAAGCGGGAATTCCTTCTCAATTATTAGAAAACAGACCCGATATCAAACAAGCTGAAATGGAATTGATGGCAGCCAAATTAGATATTAAAGTGGCTAAAGCCCGTTTCTATCCTTCTTTAGGGATATCGGCTGGTATTGGTTATCAAGCGTTTAATGCGAAGTATTTGTTAGACACACCTGAGTCGTTGATTTATTCTTTTGCAGGCGATTTAGTGGCGCCATTGATTAATAGAAATGCTATCAAAGCGAGTTATATTAGTGCTAATGCAAAACAAATTCAAGCGGCTTTTAACTATGAAAGAACGCTTGTAAATGCATACGTTGAGGTGGCTAATCAGCTGGCTAAGATGAATAATATGGAGCAAAGCTATACGCTAAAGGCCGAACAGGTTAAAAAACTGAACGAATCGATTACGATTTCAAATGATTTGTTTCGTTCAGCCAGAGCTGATTATATGGAAGTGTTGCTCACGCAGCGTGATGCTTTGGAATCTAAATTTGAATTAATTGAAACCAAAAAACAACAAATGAATGCTTTTGTAGATGTGTACAAAGCATTAGGAGGAGGATGGAATTAATTTATTGCAATTAATTTGTTTTGTGTTTACTTGTGAGAAAAGGGGCTGTCTGAAAAGGCAGCCTCTTTTGATTTTATGGGGTTATCTACCTTAAACCTATATTGCGCATTGGAACTCGGATAACACAGATAAAACGGATATACACAGGTTTTTATAACGCGTTGGGTGTAATCATCAAAAACTAATTACACCCAACGTTTTTTTTTTAATAGTTTTATAGCTTAAAATCTGCGTAAATCTGGCTAATCTGCGTGAAAAAAAAATAATAAAATCCTAATGCGGATTTTGGGTTAAAAGTATATCAAAAAGTATTGTTTTTAGTGCCAAATAAATTATAGCCACGAATTCACGAATTTAAAAAGTAGTGATTGATCTAGTTCAAAAAAAATCTGCGTAAATCTGGCTAATCTGCGTGAAAAAAAAATAATAAAATCCTAATGCGGATTTTGGGTTAAAAGTATATCAAAAAGTATTGTTTTTAGTGCCAAATAAATTATAGCCACGAATTCACGAATTTAAAAAGTAGTGATTGATCTAGTTCAAAAAAATCTGCGAAAATTTCCTAAATCTGCGTGAAATAATAGCAAGCAGACTTAGAATATTTTTGCAGACAAAAGAAAGAAAGCCACGAATTCACGAATTTAATTCTGTAATTATGTAATTCGTGGCTATTTGAGTTTAAAGCTTAAACTCTAGCTATTTTTTAGTTTTTTTTACCCAAAGTATATTTTTCGCTATGTGGTTTTTTCAATTGTAATCCTGAGATTTCCGCTGTCAATTTGTTAGGAACTGTAACGGTATATTTGATGAGTTGCGGATAATCATTATTTGTGTTTTCGAAAACCAATTTATTTTCTTCTGTTTCTTTGTACAGAAAAACGATGGGCTCATTGTTGTTTTGTCCTTTGATAAGTGTTTTGTATGTTAAGTTTTCTCCTAACTGTTGCAAAACAATACGCTCCTGATGAATAGTATCTTTTCCTTTTATAAATAACGAACTTCCGTTATAGGTGCTATCGTTGACTTTAATCCAGTTTTCTACTAAAATTCCGTCAGGAGCTTGATATTCCCAAGTTCCCAATAAACCTTGTGCCGATTGAATTAATTCTTTGTCTGATTTGGAATTGCTGTTGTTGCAAGAAACTAAGGCAATAATAAGCAATAAAAGAGTAATTTTTTGAACCATTTTTCAGGGATTTTGTAAGGTTGATTTGAATGGCTAAATTATAAAAAAATAGAATAGAGAAGGATTTTTGTTTTGAATGATAAATGTTTTGCTGAGACCTACTTTGTAGAGAGACTTTATGTGGAGATGCACTACAGTACATCTCTGTTGCGGTTAGGGTTGTTTTTTGAATAGTATGTTTACTAATTCCCTATCTAAAGTTATGTAAAGAGGCACTGCAGTGCCTCTTCTGAAAGCTTGATTATTGTTGCTGTAAAATAGGTGAGGCACTACAGTGCCTTTTTACCGCAATACCTAATTGCTATAATTTAACAGCATTTTGAAACCGCATCAGAATTCTGTTAATTTTAAAAATTATCCGTCAAAATCCTGTACACCAATTCTTTAGTGGGTTGTTGTCCATTGATTTTTTCTCTAACAACTTCAAAAGTTACTTTAAAATCGCAACCAGATTTATAATCGCTACAACCATAAGCTGTTTTTCCTTTAATCACAATTCCCTTTTGACATTTTGGACAAGCCAAATCATCAGAGCTAGGCTTTGTAGATGTTGGAGGAGGAGGAGTAGCCCCTTTTTTAGGCTCTAAAACCAGTTTGAAATCTTCATCAAAACGCAACAAACCTTCTACTGTTCCTGCTTCGGTTTTAAAGTCTTTCAGATTGACTGTTGAACCTTTTTGAAGCAAACGCAAATATTGATTTTCGGATATTTTTTTCTCCGCAAATACAAAAGGCAAAACCATGGTACACCCCTCTTTATAGCCACTACAGCCATAAGCGGACTTCCCTTTGATTAATGTTCCTTTCTTACATTTCGGACAGCTTTCGGCTGTAATTCCTGCGGCTTTCTTTTTTTCTGCCTTGACTTCTTGTTGTTGAACGCTACTGGCATGTGAAATATTAGCACGCTTGGTTTCGCTTCGCACTTCGTAAACCAAAGCATCGACCATTCGTTTCATGTTATTGATGAACAAACCAGCCGTATAGGTGCCTTTTTCGATATCTTTCAACTGTTTTTCCCATGTTCCTGTCAATTCAGCTGATTTGATTAAGTCATTCTGAATCGTATCAATTAACTGAATACCAGTAGGAGTAGGTAATACCTGTTTTTTGTTTCTAACAATGTATTGACGCTTGAACAAGGTTTCGATAATATTCGCTCGGGTAGAAGGACGACCAATGCCGTTTTCCTTCATTAACTCACGTAAATCCTCGTCATCGACCTGTTTACCTGCGGTTTCCATCGCACGCAGTAGGGTTGCCTCCGTAAACTGATTGGGTGGTTTGGTTTCTTTTTCTAGAAATGAAGGTTGGTGTGGCCCTTTTTCACCAATAACAAAGTTTGGTAATAAGTCGGCTTCTTTTTCCTTGGCGTTTGTACTGAGCGGAGTCGAAGTATCAAATACAACGCGCCATCCTTTTTTCAAGATGACTTTTCCTGTAGTTTTAAAAAGTACATCGGCAGCTTTACCTATTACAGTGGTATTGGCAACCGAACAATCATCATAAAACGAAGCAATAAAACGCTTTACGATAATATCATACACCAGTTGCTGGTTGTATTGCAAATTCGATTGAATTCCCGTGGGAATAATAGCGTGGTGATCCGTGACTTTTTTGTCATTAAAAACCTTGGGTGATTTTTTTATTTTTTTGCCCAAAAGTGGTTGGGTTAATTCAGCATAATTAGTCAATTTTTGCAGAATTCCAGGTACTTTAGGATAAATATCATTGGGTAAAAAAGTGGTATCTACTCTAGGGTAGGTCACTACTTTTTGTTCGTATAGTGTTTGGGCAATTTTTAGCGTTTCTTCGGCCGAAAAGCCAAATTTAGTATTGCAATAAACTTGTAAGCCTGTTAAATCAAAGAGTTTTGGAGCGTATTCATTTCCGTTCTTTTTGTCGATGGATACAATTTCGAAATCACTTTCTTTGACTTTATTAGCTAAGAGTTCTCCGTCTTCTTTTTTTAAAAACCGACCTTCTTCATAGCTAAAAAGGGTTTCTCTATATAAGGTTTGTAATTCCCAATAGGGTTGTGGTTTAAAATTTTCAATTTCCTTAAAACGGTCAACCACCATAGCCAACGTAGGCGTTTGTACCCGACCAATAGACAAAACCTGCTTGTATCCACCGTGTTTTACGGTGTACAAACGTGTGGCATTCATCCCAAGCAACCAGTCGCCTATGGCTCTTGAAAAGCCAGCATAGTATAGATTATCATAATTAGAGGCTGGTTTCAAGTTCTCAAAACCTTCTTTAATAGCTTCGGTAGTAAGGGACGAAATCCATAAACGTTGAACTTCGCCTTTATAATTGGCTTCGTTCATTACCCAGCGCTGAATCAGTTCTCCTTCTTGTCCAGCATCCCCGCAGTTAATGACCAATTCGGCTTTATCGAATAATCCCTTGATGATTTTAAACTGCTTTTGAATTCCTGAATTTTCTACTACTTTGGTCTCAAATTTTTCAGGCAGCATGGGTAAGTTGTTTAAGTCCCAACTTTTCCAATACGATTTGTAATCGTTCGGTTCTTTTAAGGTGCATAAATGACCAAAAGTATAAGTTACTGCATAGCCATTGCCTTCAAAATACCCATCGTGCTTGGTATTAGCACCCAATACAGATGCGATTTCTCTTGCTACACTTGGTTTCTCGGCAATACAGACTTTCATTTTCTTTGACTAAATTTGAAGGTGCAAATTAGGAATTTATAAGTTGGTATTAAACAGAAACGAGCAGGACTTATTAACGAGTTATGCTATCATTTCGTTTTGTTAAGGGATAGCTATTCTTTACGTTCATAAATTTTTAAGTACTTCTCCTTTCCAATAGGTATAACCATTAGTAAAGCAACACCACCGCTAACAAATTCCGAAGTTTCAAAAACTAGATTATTGGCATCATTCAGAGTAATTCTATTTCGCTTAAGAGAAAAAGCGCCAAATATATAAGGTATCCCAATGATTTTGAAATTTCTATTTTTTAAATATACATAACCATTCTTATTTAATTTATACTTTAGGGTATGCTGTCGGATACTTTCTTCGACTTCTGAATGATAATAGTTTATATGAATGATTTTAGAGTTTAAAACTGATAATTTGAAGTAAAAATTCTCTGCAAATTCTTTTCCAATGTTCCAGTTAGATAAGCTACGGTCTATTTCATTATAAAAGGTATAATTACCATCTGATTTGCTAAAAGAAAAAGAGGTAGAATCAGTAAGTGAACTTCTAGATATTTCTTTTAGTGTATATTTTCCATTTAACAAATGAATATTTTGGTTATTAATGATGTTTTATTTACTATTTTATTTGGAAAAGTGGCACAACTAATACTGCTACTTATTATCAAAATGAGAAATGATATTTTTAAAAATAGTGTTATCATTTTGTAGTTTTTAATAAGGAATAACGCATGTAAATATTTTTTTGGGATGGATAGCCCATAGATGTTATTCCCTAATTTCAATTCTCCAATCTTTTTCAATATTAAATTTTCTCTTACTTAAAGAAACTAGTAGTGCTGGAGTTGAAATAGCAGCCATTGCTCCTGATAACTCTAGTGTTCCTAGTGCTTCTTTATTTCCTTCAAATGCCCAAACTATAGGAGTAATTATTAGGGAAATTAACCCAATTGTAATAGTATAAGCAAATGGTTCTGTCCATTTCTTGTTGTTGAGTAAATCTTTTTTTAATAGTCCGATATTCTCAATCGGTATTTTAGATATAATTTTTTTGTTAGTTTGAAGGTATAGATTCATACTATCAATGGCTGTCAATTGTCCCCTTGTTTTTTGTCCATCAATAGTTTTTAGCACGATTGCGCTATTTTTTTTGATGATTAAAACTTTATTGGATTTGTTGTGAACTAGAAATAAATTCTTTTCTTGACCAGAAATAGTCATCGAAATAAAATTCATTATGAAAAACAAAAAAGATACTATAATTCTCATAATAGTAGATTTAGAGTATTAAACATTTTGCATTAATTTATAGTACTAGTCTTCTTTACATAACTTTTTTATTATTACGTAATTAGTATAATAACATTTCTGAATTATTAAAAAATAATATTTTAGTGTTATTATTACGATGTGCTATTTGGTTTTGATTCAATAAGTTATATTAAAGTTAAGATAAATAACTTAATTTATATTCTTTTTACGAATGTTAGTTAACTTTATATGCGTTTTTTATTACGCAATTTTATTGAATCCGCTAGGAAATGGGCGATAGGCATAATAATGCAAGACTTCTTCTATGGCTCTTTTCAAAGCTAGGTTTACTGGCAACATTGTTCTGCCTAACACAAAATCTATTTGAGAAAGATTCATATAATAGTCAGAGAAAATAGGTACATAAAACCCATTATTGATTGCTTTGGATGTTTTTTGATAGTATTCTTGTTGGTTTTCTTTGATGATTTTGCAAGTTGCTAATCTCAATTTTCCAACTTTATCTTTACTCGCTCCGTAACCAAAGAGACGGCAAATAAGCCCCCGATATTGGTAGTTGGAGCATTTTCCATTAGTAGCATCCACAGTTGACAAAGGGCGGTACAAATGGCAACTAAGATTAGGGTTTTGTTTGAGTTCGTCTAATGTTTTTTCGGCTTGACCCTCAATAAAAAGATGAAACGCCCAAGGTAAGAACTCTAAAGGAGAAGCTTCGATATTGGGCGTAGAGCAGCATTTTCCACAACCAGCAACGCATTGCAAAAGGCTTTCCTTTTGAAACTGATGAATCTCTACCTCTAGTTTTTTAAACAATTCTTCAACCAGTTGCACCTTGCTCTCAATATTCATTTTTTTGGTAATGTACCATTAATTAAAGGGAATAGTGATTTATTGGGTTTTAATTGTGATATAGCAGTCCGCCATTGTTTTAAAGATATATCTAAGAGCAGGACATTTCGCTTTTTCGGGAATGACTGTTCCTATTGTATGCTGTAACGGACTTTCTGTTGAAAGGTCTTGTAGAGGTATAAATACCCGCGGCCACAAGGATACCGCTACCCTATAGGTCGTCGATTTTGTTGTTTTTTTAATGAATTTTTTTAAAGCGATTAGGGTATCACAACCTTAATTCGTAAAGTTTGTTATTCTGTAGCTATTTTATTTTCATAATAGCTCGTGACCACAGTTTTGTCTACCTGGTGAAGGAAGAGACTTCGTAAGTAGCTTAAGTTCTGTTTGTCCAATCTTTACGGGAACGTATCAGTGTAGCGAGAGTAACAAATTTGCTTTTAGTAGTTTTTATAAGTGTACTCATAGCCATATAGTTAAATGTATTTCTTTGTCATTTCAATATTTTCTTTTTTGCGTATTTCAGCTTTTAAAGGCAACAAATAAGTGTTTGCTTTCGTATCAAACCATATTGCAGTTTTCCACTCAGTTTTACCGACTTTTGCTATTGCTTTAAGTCTTCCCCAACCTTCTTCTTCCAGTTTTAGGGAACATCTAATTTCTTTTGCCATTTCTTTTGGAAGTGAAACAAAATACCAACCACCTGGCGAAGAATGTTGCCATGGTTTTTCTGAAAACTCATATTTTATTTTGCCGTTCAAGAATATTGGGTTTATTTATTTTTGTTTTTAATCATAGAATGCGGAGTGAAGCTCCGCTTGGCTACCAATTTCAACAAATTATTTCGCATTCTTGTCATCTCGACCTAGGAGTGATCTCCGTAAGTAGCTCAAGTCTGTGTGTCTAATCTGTGTGGGCAGGGAAAGTGTTTCCGTGCTATCGGGTTCTAGTATTTCTGTTTTTTCTAGTTAAGCGTATTGAGTTAAATATCTTTTATAATGAATATTTTAAAATTTACTTTTTTCAAGAGTAAATTCTCGCTGAGAAATTGCTTCCATTGATTTTTGAAGGCAAGTAAAACATACTTTGGTTATTGAAATTTGTTACCATTTTCCAAAAAAGGAAGAGATGTCGAAAAAGTAGGATACCTCTTGACCACTTGTGTTTTTTAATGTTAATTTGTCATAAGGCTTGCCTTTGTGTTGTATAAGAGCTTGTCCTAGCATTTGGCAATTTTCACATTTATTTCGTACGTATTCATATTCTTCTTTTATACTTTTTACTTTTAAAGCTGTGTCTAATGACAAACCATCAGCATTTGAACTTTGAGGAGTTTCCTTTGAAACTTTAGTATCAATGAAAGTATAATTTGCATCATTAAAATCAATTTCGGTGCTAAGCATTTTAAATTCAATTTGCTGATCATTTAGTACAGTATACTTATAGGTGTCTGTTTTGTCTGAATTGGTATGGTGTTCGTAAAATGTATTGCCTTTTATCCACCAATTTCCTGATTCGGTAAAACCATCTGTTTTTCCTTTGTATATAGTTTTGAAATCTAAAGTGAAGGTTCCGTCCAAATTGCGTTCCATAATCCATTCTTTTTTTAAATCAGCTTTTTGTTTGTCATATTCAGAACCTTGCCAAACTCCAACCAAACGATTGTCTATTTGTTTGCCATTAGCTAATGTTGTCTTGTGTGTCGTACAAGAAGTAAATGAAACTAGGATGAAAGAAAATAGCAGTATTATTTTATTAGGTGTAATCATGATTTTTGTTTAGATGTTATTGTTCCCAAATATATAATTTAATTAAGAAAATACTTAGTCCTAAAAATAATTTTTTCCTACAAAATTACGCTCTTTATAATTTTGAGTTTTACTGCAAACCACAATTTGTAATTATTTGAACAAAACCCCTAGCCCCAGTAGCAGTGAAAAGCCTTTGCGGTTGAGAACCACTTTTTTCTTGCGGTGGCAGAGCGACCAGAGGAAGCTCCTGCCAGCGCGTAGAAAAAGGGTTTGAAAACGGAAAGCTTGAAACGGATGATGGGATTGAGCACCTGCTTGTAGTATTCAGTCACAGTTTTGGAATTTGGAATTTTATAATTGGAATTTATATTTCATTTGGAGTTTTATCTCAATAAAAATAGCGAAAAGGAAAGCGAGAATATGAATAGAAATTTTGTATTTTTGCACTCCAATAAAGGAATATATAGTATGTTAGATAGACTTCAAATAGTAAAACAGCGTTTTGACGAGATTTCGGATTTGATTATTCAGCCGGATGTAATTGCTGATCAAAAGCGTTATGTACAACTAAATAAAGAATACAAAGACCTGAAGGCACTAGCCGAAAAAAGAGACGAGTACGTGCTCTTGATGGCGAATATTGACGAAGCAAACGAAATTATTGCTGACGGTAGTGATGCGGATATGACCGAAATGGCCAAGATGCAACTAGAGGAAGCAAAGGAACGCTTGCCAGAACTAGAGGAGGAAATCAAGTTTATGTTGATACCTAAAGACCCTGAGGATGCTAAGAACGTGATGGTGGAGATTCGCGCGGGTACGGGAGGAGATGAGGCAAGTATTTTTGCTGGTGATTTGTTCCGTATGTACACTAAATACTGTGAAAATAGAGGTTGGAGAACCTCAGTAGTGGATATGAATGAAGGAACTTCTGGAGGTTTTAAAGAGGTAATCTTTGAGGTGACAGGTGAGGATGTATATGGTACTTTGAAGTTTGAAGCGGGTGTTCACCGTGTACAACGTGTACCTCAAACGGAAACGCAAGGTCGTGTGCATACATCTGCCGCAACGGTAATGGTTTTGCCAGAAGCTGAAGAGTTTGATGTACAAATTGACATGAATGATGTGCGTGTGGATTTCTTTTGTTCGTCAGGACCTGGTGGACAATCGGTAAATACGACTAAATCGGCGGTACGTTTAACACATATTCCTACGGGATTAGTGGCGCAATGTCAGGATCAAAAATCTCAACACAAGAATAAAGACAAGGCGTTTATTGTATTGCGTTCTCGTTTGTACGAACAAGAGTTAGCTAAAAAGCAGGCTGAGGATGCTACTAAACGTACATCTCAAGTAAGTTCAGGTGACCGTTCGGCTAAGATTCGTACGTACAACTACGCACAAGGACGTGTGACTGACCACCGTGTAGGATTGACTTTGTATGATTTGGGGAATATCATGAATGGTGATATCCAGAAGATTGTTGACGAATTACAATTGGTGAACAATACAGAGAAATTAAAAGATGCTAGTGAAATATTCTAATTTTTAGAATTGATTATATAAAAAAATGAGGTCATAAAAGACCTCATTTTTTGTCTGTACCCTGTAGTATTTTGCAGGTTTTATTGTTTTGCTTCTGCGTTTTCATCGGCTTTAGCTCCCATTCTATTAAGAGTGTACATTGGGGCAAATTTCAGTTTCAGTCCTGCAATTTTCATATTGTCTTTGCTGGTCAAGCCTTCTTTTTCAACCGTGTTTTTTCGATTGTCTAAGGCTTCATAAACTAATTTGATTTCGTCCCAATCTTCACGAGAGTAAGCGTCTTTGTTTTCTTTTACAGTGTTTACAAAATTTTCATAAACAGCAACAATGTTGTTTTTGTTTACCCATTCAAATTTCATGTCATCATTAACATAATCGGGTCCCAATAAGGCAGTATACATTGCTGTTTTACTTGATTTTGTATTATGAGCGACTACTTTCATTTTGTAATCTTCATAATCCATAGAGGACTTTTCAAAATCAGGTTGTAATTTAGTTTTATCTGTAGCAAGAGCGATAGCGCTTTCGGCTTCCATTTTTAATTGGGTATAATCATTTTCAATAGTAGCCCAATTTTCGGCTGCTTTCTCTTCAGTTACATTAGTTATCGAATCAATGTAATGAACATAATTTTCAATAGTTTTTTCAGCTTGTTCTTGATTTTCATCTTTACAAGCGGTGAATATTAAAGCTGAAGCAATAAGTAATAATGATATTTTGACTTTTTTCTTTTCCATTTTATAAAATTTTATTGATTTTAATCGAATAGGGAGAAAATGTTTTTGGAGTCAAGTCTTAATTGATATTTTTGATGTTATCATACTTGTTTTTTCCTTTTTCGAAAAGTTCTTCTCCATTTTTAGCAAAACTGCTGTATTTTTCAGATACCGTTTGGCTTAACTGTTCCAGTTTTTCTTTTATTTCATCTGTAGTTTCGGCGGTTTTTTTGATAATTTTTTTGCGTGTTTTTGAACCTTTGTCTGGTGCAAATAAAATTCCTAATACAGCTCCAACTGCTGCTGCTCCAATAACTCCTAAAATTGTGTTTCTTGTTTTCATATTATTTATTTTTTAAATGATTATTAAATTCCTTTTCCTTTGATTAGCCTTAGTAAAATAGCAATTACAGCTATTACTAATAAAATATGAATTAATGATCCTGCGCTATACACGAAGACTCCCAGAGCCCATGAGATAACCAAGATGACTGCAATTAGATACAATAAGTTTTGCATGATTTCTATTTTTTACATTTTGTTGATAGTACCTTTTATTAGTTTAGTTTAAATGTCATATATAAACTAACATTGCTGTTTTTTCCATCTGGAACAGTATAAGTGTTTCCAGCAGTAGTTCTTTCTTTACCTACAGTTGTTAATCCATAGTTGTATCGTGCTCCAATTCCGATATTTTCAAAGTCTAGCCCAATTCCAGCTGATAGACCAGCATCAAATTTGTTGAAGTCGTCGTTGTTCAAATTGTCTTCGAAGTCGAAACTTCCATCATCTGAAATGTTCTTAACTTGAGCATCCACTAAATAGGCAAAATAAGGTCCCGCGTGAATGTTAAGATTCTTAGTCAAGTTGGCTTTTACTAAGATGGGCATTTCGATATAATTTAATTTAAACTGTGCTTTACCTGCTGCAAAAACGTTGTCATAAGTTAACTCAGAACCTTTTCGACTGTAAAGCACCTCTGGTTGTATGGCAATGAATTTGCTGATGGGCAATGTGGCGTAAATACCAGCATTAAAACTGGTTAATACATTGTTGTCGTCAACATCTTCCGTGTACATATTAGAGAAGTTAACTCCTCCTTTAATACCAAATTGAGCTTCGCCATTATTAACTTGACCATGGACTGTTGTAACTGCTGCTCCCAACGAGAAAGCAAAAAGAGCTAAAGATTTAATTGTGTTTTTCATAACATAAATTTTTTTTGATTCCTACATTACAAAGATGCAATAGATATCAGCCGTTTATGTTATATGATATTTTGGTTGTTTTATAGAATTTCCATTCTGATAAAATTTGGACAAAAATCTCTTTAGTCAAAGCTTACTGTTTAGGGTAAGTTAAACTAGTTTTTGGATAAAAAGTTTTGGGACTATGGTATTGTGAAATGGAAAATCATTGCAGAAATTCATGTTGGTTGAATATACGAATAATATTTGCCATTACAAAATCAGAATTCAAAAATCGTAAAACTAGTATCGAAATTGATTATGACTATCAATTACAATGGAGTCGAATTAGGTTCTAAAATTAGCAATAGTGAATCGATTAAGTATTTTGATTTTTTTTGATTGCTTGGAATTTTTTTTCGGCTTTTTGCAATGTTTGTTCATCTGAAATGATTTCGATAGACTGGACCAAGTCGGCAAATTCAGAAGGGACGATAGGACTTGAAAACCGTATTGCATAACTTTTTGCAAATTCGGCACCAAAATATAGGATTACAGAGGAATAATAAACCCAAACCATTAAGATGACAAAAGAACCTGCCGTGCCGTACACGTTTTGAATATTGGAGTTGGCGATGTAAAAGGAAATTAAAAACTTACCAATCATGAACAAAAAGGCAGTTGTAAAAGAGGCTAGTCTGACTTGTCTCCATTTGATTTTTGCATCGGGTAAAATCTTAAAAATAGCACCAAAAAGCAACGAGATAATCGTAAATGTAAGTAGGCTATTGAATGTGTAAATAATATAAAATAACTGATCCGAAAATTGTGAAAAAAAGCGTTCGCTTAATGCGTCCATGATTGTTGATACACCTAACGAAACTAATAAGATAAAACCAAAACTACCTATGACTCCAAAGGACAGCAGGCGAGCTCTGAGATATAATAAGAAGCCCGATTTTTTCTTCGGCTTAATTCCCCAAATGGTATTGATGGAATCTTGAATTTCAGCAAATACTGAAGTGGCTCCTATCAATAAAGTGATTACACCTACGAGTCCTGCAATATTTCCATCGTTAGAGAGCGTTAGGTTTTCAATGATAGTTTGAATTTGCTTGGCACTTGATGGTCCTACAAAATTCTTTATTTGGTTATAAACAGTTCCTTCTATAGCTTGTCTGCCTAAAAATAAATCCGATAAGTATAAGATAACTAAAAGTAAGGGCCCCATTGAGAACATAGTAGTATAGGCAAGAGATGCACTCATTTTTAAAACTTTATGTTCTAAAAATCCTTGAAACGCTTGTTTTATTACTTGTAGTAATGAAATAAAATAGGATTTAGTTAGCATCATATTTTCATTTACTTAAACTTGTATTTAAAGCAATAATGTTTTGCTTTAGGGTTAGTTTTGATCGTACTGCAAATTGTACAAAGTCAGTATTTTTTGAGGTAGTTTCAATACTGTCAAATTGGGAAAGCTGATTTTTAATTTCGTTAATTAACCATTGTGAAAGATACACCTCCGCATTTTGTCCCTGTAATGAATCGGCTTTGGAATTTAATGTGTAAATTGATTTAGGAACGATGATTAGGTTTTTTTGGGTTAGTTCTTTTAATTCTAATTCAATGTCTTGATGGTCTCTTTTTATTTTTAAAAGGAGTTGGCGTTTGTTTTTGTCGTTACTATGTTTAACGGCAAGAGCAGTGATATCAATTATTTTTGTATTTGATTTGCTGAGGTAATTAATCAAATTAAAATCAATAGTAGACTCAATTTCGTCTGTTGTTGTTCCAAAAATAGATTCAGTAAAATCTTTCCCCTTTTTGTTACAAGAGACTAAACTGCCAATAATAAATATAAGGCAAATTGTATAATGAGTTAGCCGAAAGAGTAGAAAATTTTTCATAAGTTTAGTTTCCTACAAATTTCGGTATATTATAAGTGATTATATTATAATATTTTACGATATGGTTGTATAATTACCATGATTTAAGGATTTTGAATTATACAGGAAAGTAAATTGTAAATGTTGTCCCTAGTTGAGGTTGACTAGTGGCAAAAATATAGCCACGGTGATTTTCAACAATTTTTTTACAAATAGCCAATCCAACACCAGTTCCATGATATTCGGTTTTACCATGAAGTCGGTTGAATAGAAGAAATATTTTTTCAGCATATTCTTGTTCAAAACCGATTCCGTTATCCGTAAATGTGATTTTATAGTATTTTTTTTCTGATTTATCTTTTAATATTTGTTCGTCTTTCGCAATTACTTCGGTACTATTTATGTCGATAATAGGCGCTAGGTTTTCTTTGGAATATTTTAAAGAATTACTTAATAAATTAGAGAATAGCTGTAGCATTTGAAAATGAATCCCTTTAATTATAGGCAATTGCGAATGATTAATGACGGCATTTTTATCTTCAATGTTTTGAGATAATTCATTCATGCTGTCTTGGATAACTTCATTCAAATCTGTTTTGATTAGATTTTTTTCGGTTCGATTAGTTCTAGAATACTGTAGCAAATCATTGATTAAAACACGCATTCTATCAGCCGCTTTTTCAATGCGACTGAGATATTCTTTTCCAAAATCAGATAAGTTTTCTTTTTCTTTATCATTAATTCTAGAAGTGAAAGTTTGAATTTTTCGCAATGGTTCTTGCAGATCATGACTGGCAACATGGTTAAATTCATTTAATTCTTTGATGTTTTGTTCTAGTTCTTTGTTTCGTTTTTTTAGTTGTAAACTTTTATTGTAATCTTCAGTCACATCTTGTGTGGTGCCTATCATACTGTGGGCTCCACTTAAATCAGTAAATGAGGTTGCAATGGTTTTAAAACGTCTAATTTTTCCATCTGTACGAATGATTCGATAATTCATAGTTGGAATTTTCCTTGTCGTTAGAGCGCTTTCATTGGCTTCAATTACAATATGTTTGTCTTTGGGGTGAACAAATTCTAAAAGTTTTTCGATAGTAGGTTCAAAAGATTGTGGCTCACAGCCTAATAACCTAAATTTATTGTCAGAATATCTAAACTTTAAACTGTCATAATCTAGTATCCAGCTACCATAATTTCCTAAAATTTCGGCTTGTTTACTTGATTCTTCAGATATTTTGAGATCGTTATTAACCTTTATAAGGTCCTGATAATTGCTTTTTAGTAATTCATTTTTATTGTGTTCGTCAGTAATATCTCCAGTTACCCCTAGTACAGTCTTATTTCCAGGGCTGTCAACAAATAATTTACCCACAGATCTTAAAATACGTACTTGACCATCAGGTCTAATAATTCTAAAATAAAAATAAGGTAAATCTTCATCTTCCAAAATTTTATCAAAAGCGGCATTGACATTGTTGATATCATCGGGATGAACAAATTTTATAAAGTTTTCTTGACCAGCTTCAAAGGATTGTGGTGTTACACCAAGAATACGATACAAATTGTCTGAATACGTAATTACTCCAGTATTCAAATTCCATTCCCAAGTACCAAATTCAGATAAAATTTCGGCTTGGTAGCTTAAGAATTGGGATTTGTTTAATTTAACATTTGATGCTTGAAGTCTTTCAACATCTTTTGTGGTTTGATGATAAGCAAAAATGATAAGAATAAGCGTGATGAATAAGATACTAAGAGTTAGAACGGGAGTAAAATAAATTTGGTTGTTGTATTGGGAATTACGTTGTTTTAAATATAATTCTTCAATATTAACCATCAGGTTCAGTTTGTCTCTTATTTCAAGTAGTAGCGTACTGCTTTCTTTGAAATTTTGTTTGAAATCCGTACTCTCTGAAATCTCAACAGCTTTTTTTTTGTCTACATAATTCGAGATGTATTCGTATCTTTTATTTACAATTTCATAAAGTTTTTCTAAATGATGCAACTGTACAGGGCTGTCTGCGTATAATTCTTTTAAAAGTAAAAAAGAGTTGTTGACGTTTTTGGTAGCTTCTTGATACGGCTTAAAATAAAGGGTGTCTTTTGAAATTAAATAGCCTCTAATGCTGTTTTCCGAATCTTTGATATGAGAAAAGAGATGTTCTAATTCAAGATTTACTTCATAGGTATGAATAAGTAATTTGGACGAATCGGAGATGTTATTGATATGTTTCACGGTAATCACCCCAATAAACAAGATTATAAAGGTGCTTATCGCAAATATAATTTGGTGAAAAGTGGATGATTTGTGTTTGATATCTTTCATAAAAATTAAAGTCTCAGTAAAAAGTTTTCTTTATTCAAGCCGTTAGTATGATATTGCCAATTGGTAACGACAACTTCTGATAATATCTTTTTTAAGTCATTAAAATTACTTGGTTTTTTGATGTAAATGTTGGCACCTAAAACAAAAGTATTTTCAACATCCTTATCCGATGAAGAAGTCGAATATATAGCTATTACAATATCCTTGAATTTTTCGTTTTGCTTGATTTCTTTCAAGCAATCAATACCATTCATGATGGGCATATTTAAATCCAAGAATATGATATTGGGTAAAACAGTGTCAGGATGATTTAAGAAACGAAGTAATTCTCTACCATCATTAACTGTGTTGACAACGGTATTTATTTTTAATTCATCAAAAGCGTCAGTAAAAAACAATCTGTCGTCTTCATCGTCGTCTGCAAGTGTTATAATAATATGATCGTTCTGCATTTTAATTTATTTTTTGTGAAGCGATTTCCCTTCGTTGTTTTATAATTCTTTGAAAAGCTGAGGGTGTGATTCCAGTTGTATTTTTGAACTGTGAACTCAAGTGCGCCACGCTCGAATAATTGAGCTTAAAGGCAATTTCGGTTAAAGATAGTTGGTTGCTAATGATTAATTGTTTGGTGTATTCTATTTTTTGTAAAATAATAAAGTTTTCGATAGATGTATAAGTGACTTCCGAAAAGATATTTGATAAATAACCATAACTATGCCCTAGTTTTTCTGCCAAATAAACTGAACTTTTGACGCTAACATTGGTTTCTTCGTTAAAAACCATATCGACAATAGTATCTTTTATTTTTTGAATCAGAATGGATTTCTGGTTTTCGACAATTTCTATTCCGTAATTTTCTAGCGAATTAGTAAAGGAATTTAGCTTTTCGTTGTCTACTTTTTCTAAAAATTCAACTTCTCCAAAGCCTAATATTTTATATTTTATACCAGATTTCTCTAAATTTTCCTCTAGGACTTTATTGCAAATACTGTTAAAATCAAATTTTATAAATACCTTCATATTTCATTGTTTTGGCACTAAATTAATTAAAAAATCACGGAGACTCATTTTATTAACAATACTTTCATTTTCTTAATATTCGATTAATAATTCTAGAAATATTAAAAGTTTAGGTTTAGCTAGTTTGTAAGTTATAATTCAGTTAATTAGCTTTTTGTTTTTTTTAGTTCTTATTTTTTTCCAAGTTTTCAATCGATTCATGGTTTTTATGGAAAAGTATTTTTGTTTAGCTTCTCCTAATAAAAAGCCAATAGGTTTCATCCTCTCAGAATGATCAAATAGTACTTTTAAGGAAGCTGTGATTGGCAAAGCCAAAATCATACCAGGAATTCCCCACAACATAGAAAATAAAACAATAGACAAAATAGAAACAAAGGCATTCAATGATACTTTGGAGCCAGTGATTTTTGGAGTGATAAAATTACCTTCGATAAATTGGATAAAACCAAATATTCCAATGACACCAATAGCGTACCAATAAGAATCTTTCGTGGCTAAGGCTATTAGGGCTGGTAATAACGAGCCAATGATAATTCCTATATAAGGAACGAGTAATAAAAGGGCACATAGAAAACCAAAGAAAAATGGGTGTTCAATACCTAATATAAGTAATCCTAGACTATTGAGTAACCCCACAATTGCCATAACACTAACCAAGCCTAGTAAATAGTTTTGTTGTACTTTGTATAATTGTTGTAAAATAACTCTTGTATGTTGCTTTGTACTTATTCCAGTAGTGATTTTGTATATAAAACTCACAAGGAAATTACGGTATAATAGGAATAAAAACATGTATAGAGGTGACAAAACAAAATCACCCAAAATACTGCCCGAAGTAGTAATGAAGTTAACAATCTTGTTAGAGTTTTTCTTAACAATCTCTTTGACGCCTAGGTTCCCATCACCCACAATGTCTTTACTGTTAATTCCTGTAGACTGTTCTGTTTGTGCTAAAAGGGGAGTTAGTTTTTGACCAATTTGTTTGTAATAGGCATCACTTTTATTCATGATTTCTTCAAATTGTATTCCAATCAAAACAAAAATGGCAAAAATGATGAAGGTAAATATGATGATTGCTATGGAAATAGATACAATTCTATTGAAGTACAAGCGAGATTCAAAAAATTGTACAATTGGATAAATTAGCACACTAAGAATAATAGCAAAGATCAATGGAATTAAAAAATCTTGTAAAATATATGACAAGAAAACAATAGAAATAAAACTTAGTAAGTCCAGTGCGAGATGATTTCTTTTAGCTGTTGTATTCATATAGGGTATTATTTATATAAATCCGTCTTTACAAATATAATTCATTGTGAATATAAGAATTACTTTTCTTGTGTGACAGTGTTTTTTTAATAGGGATTGGAATAACGAATTACTGATTCTTTAGTTTATATGATTCCTATTGTTATTTTGAAAAAAGTGTATTACCAAATATATTGTTATTAGGAATATAATTGATTATACAATTTTTAAGGATTATTGTAAAATTCCAAGTTTTTTAAAATTCTAGTTTGTAAATTTGTCTCAGAATCAAACTGCAAATGACAACAGAAGAACTTTACAACCAAATTCAGCTTAAAAAATCTTTTCTATGCGTAGGCTTAGATGTCGATTTAAACAAAATTCCAGAACATTTATTAGCACTTGAAGATCCTATTTTTGAGTTTAACAAAGCCATAATTGATGCGACGCATGATTTGTGTGTTTCTTATAAGCCTAATACGGCTTTCTTTGAAGCCTATGGAATAAAAGGATGGATGTCTTTGCAAAAAACCATTAATTACATCAACGAAAATTATCCTAATGTATTCACAATTGCCGATGCTAAAAGAGGTGATATTGGGAATACTTCTTCGATGTATGCCAAAGCATTTTTTGAAGATTTAAACTTTGATAGTGTGACTGTCGCTCCTTATATGGGGAAAGATTCGGTGGAGCCGTTCTTGGCATTCGAAAACAAACACACTATTATGTTGGCTTTGACTTCTAACGAAGGTGCTTTTGATTTTCAGACTTTGAATGTTGATGGAAAGGAATTGTACAAACAAGTATTGGAAACTTCAAAAACTTGGAAAAACAGCCATAACTTAATGTATGTAGTTGGTGCGACCAAAGCCGAATACTTTACAGAAATTCGTAAAATTGTTCCTGATAGTTTCTTGTTAGTTCCTGGAGTAGGAGCACAAGGAGGAAGTCTTTCTGAAGTTTGTAAATACGGAATGAATGACAAAGTAGGTTTGTTAATCAACTCTTCTCGTGGAATTATATATGCATCTAAAGGGCATGATTTTGCTGAAAAAGCAAGAGCCGAAGCTTTGAAAATGCAACAAGAGATGGCGACTTTATTAGTTTAAATAATGGTTTTTTGATTAATTGAAAAAGTACAGACTTGTAAGATTATCTGAATTCTAACCAGTTAAACAATTAAGCAGTTAAGCAGTTAACCAGTTAACCAGTTAACCGATTACCCCTTTGTGTTTAAACAGCCTATGAAAACTTTCGTTGATCAACTCGGAACTACGCATACCTTTGAAACTACTCCTCAGCGAATTATTTCGCTTGTTCCTTCGCAAACCGAATTGTTGTATGATTTAGGTTTAGAGGAAAATATCATTGGAATCACCAAGTTTTGTGTACACCCTTATCACTTTAAACCAACTAAAACCAAAGTAGGAGGGACTAAGAAGGTGCATTATGAGAAGATAAGGTTGCTAGAACCAGATATTATTATTTGCAATAAAGAAGAAAATACCAAAGAAATAGTTGAAAAATTAAGCGAAATATGTCCTGTTTGGGTAACTGATATTCTTACTATTGAAGATAATATCAAAATGATATCCGACTTCGGGCAATTATTCAACCGTCGTACGGAAGCTCGTAAATGGACTGATAAACTCACTTTTGCCTTGAGCGATTTTAAACAATTTATTAAGGATAAACCAAGTAGGAAAGTAGCTTATTTTATATGGAAAAATCCTTATATGGTAGCAGGGTCTGAAAATTACATCAATGAATTGCTCCAACTTAATCATTTCACAAACGTCTATGATTCTATTCCAAGATACCCTGAAGTAACATTGGAAAATCTACAAGAAGAACACCAACCAGATGTACTATTGCTGTCCTCAGAGCCTTATCCTTTCAAAAAAGAGGATGCTTATGAAATTCAACCGCTAGTGTCTAAATCTCAAATTATTTTAGTGGATGGCGAAATGTTTTCATGGTACGGAACCCGACTTTTAAAAGCCTTTACATACTTTAAAATGTTGCATAAGAATATAGGGTAATAAAAGAACCTGATTGCATTCTAATTAAATAGTTAGCTGCGTGATATTAAAAAAAAGCTACTTTTTAGTTTATTTAAATCAAATAGATTAACCACATATTAGTAAATTATAAAACGTTTCAAAAATCAATTTTTAATTCAAATATATTCACTATATTTGCACGCAATTCAACTAGAAATTGCAACATGATAGCACACAACACAAAGATTATCGGCGAAGGTTTAACTTACGATGATGTATTATTAGTTCCAAATTACTCCAATGTGCTTCCTCGCGAAGTGAGTATCCAATCAAAATTTTCAAGAAACATAACACTTAACGTTCCAATTGTATCCGCTGCAATGGATACCGTTACTGAAAGTGCAATGGCTATTGCTATGGCGCAAGAAGGCGGAATAGGTGTACTACATAAAAATATGACTATCGATCAGCAAGCTGCTAAAGTACGTAAAGTAAAACGTGCAGAGTCTGGAATGATTATCGATCCTGTTACTTTACCTTTAACATCTACTGTAAAAGATGCTAAAGCTGCTATGAAAGAATATGGTATTGGTGGTATTCCAATTGTTGACGAAAATCAAACCTTAAAAGGAATCGTTACTAATCGTGATTTGCGTTTTGAGAAAAACAATGCAAGACCTATTATTGAGGTAATGACTAGTGAAAACCTAATCACTGTGGCGGAAGGTACTTCCTTAGAACAAGCTGAAGTAGTATTACAAGGTCACAAAATCGAAAAATTACCTGTTGTAAGTAAAGACAATAAGTTAGTAGGTTTAATTACTTTTAGAGATATTACTAAATTAACACAAAAACCTATTGCTAATAAAGATGTTTACGGACGTTTGCGTGTAGCGGCTGCTATTGGTGTTACTGGTGATGCTGTTCAAAGAGCAGAAGCTTTAGTTAACGCTGGAGTTGATGCTATTATTATTGATACGGCTCATGGTCATACTCAAGGAGTGGTAAACACGTTGAAAGAAGTAAAATCAAAATTCCCTCAAATTGATGTTATTGTTGGAAATATAGCTACTCCAGAAGCAGCTAAGTATTTAGTTGAAAATGGAGCTGATGGTGTGAAAGTGGGTATTGGACCAGGTTCAATCTGTACGACTCGTATCGTAGCTGGTGTTGGTTTTCCTCAATTCTCTGCAGTGTTAGAAGTAGCAGCTGCCTTGGAAGGAACTGGAGTGCCAGTAATTGCTGATGGTGGAATTCGTTACACAGGAGATATTCCTAAAGCTTTGGCTGCTGGTGCTGACTGTGTGATGTTAGGTTCTCTTTTAGCTGGTACAAAAGAATCTCCTGGAGAAACAATTATTTTCGAAGGTAGAAAATTCAAATCATACCGTGGTATGGGGTCAGTTGAGGCTATGCAAGGTGGTTCTAAAGACCGTTATTTTCAAGATGTAGAAGATGATGTTAAGAAATTAGTTCCAGAAGGAATTGTAGGTCGTGTGCCATACAAAGGAGAATTAAACGAAAGTATGTTACAATTTATTGGAGGTCTTCGTGCTGGTATGGGGTACTGTGGAGCTAAAGACATTCCAACATTGAAAGCAACAGGACGTTTTGTTCGTATTACTTCAAGTGGAATCAACGAAAGTCACCCACACAACGTAACTATTACTAAAGAAGCGCCAAATTATTCAAGATAATTTTAGCGATATTGATATAAGTAAAAAGGCAAAAGTTTTATAACTTTTGCCTTTTTTATTTGCCCCCAAAATAGTTAAAAGGATGTACTTTAGTGTATTTTGCTTTCGCTTGGGTGATAAAGTGTTGCTAACTTTAATTTAGATTAAAATCTAAATTATTATCTGCAAAAATCTGCCAAATCTACGTGCACTATTTTTTTTACGCAGATTTTCAAAAGAGTTAGATTGAATTTTAAAGATTCAAAGGATTGATTCTATCTAACTTCTTTTTTTGAATCGGATAAATGAAAGCCACAAATTCACGAATTAAATTTCGTAATTTGTGAATTCGTGGCTATTCTAAATCATATAATCTAGTCGCTTCACCAAGTTAGCAACACTAACGTTAAAGTCTCAAAACCATTTTCTTGAAATCTATGGTAAATATAGTGTTTCTACATGCAGACTTTCAGTCCATAGTGGTTTAGCTTTGATATAGTTGTTTAAGTTAATGATCCACTTAAACTCTATAAAGCTGTTTTCTTAATAGTAGTAAAAGTTTATTTATTTCTCATGAAATAAGTCATTCAATAATTTTTTGTTCCCTACAATCCAAAGGTTGTCATTTTTTTCAAGAACGATATTCGATTCGGGATTTAGAATTCGGTTACCATTACGTTCGATACCAACAATCAAACCATTGGTGCGTTCACGAAGTTTGGAGCGTCCAATACTTAAGCCAATAAAGTCTTCGTTATGTAATTCTATTTGGCGTAATACAATCTCATCCTGTGGTGTTATTTTAGGAACTTCAATTTCATTTTGAGTCAAGAAATGTGAAAACTCGTTTACTTGTTTATCTGTACCGATGACACAAATTTCATCGCCTGGAAATAAACGTTCGGTTTTGTTAGGGACCTGAATCATAATTCCTCCCCGTTTGATATAAGCGATATTAATTCCCAGTTCTTCCCTCATACGGATTTCTCGAAGGGTTTTACCGGCCAAATTGGATTCTTTTTGAATTTTAAAAGTAGTCATGTGACCGTCCCAAGGAGTGATGTTTGCATAACGTCTGTCAATCACTTTGGTGTCTTTTTCATAGAAATTTTTTAAAAAATGCTCTTCAATTTTGTGGTACTGTTCGTGTAATTTTTTAGGGAATAAAAAATATACGACAATAGCTAATATCAAGGCAAAAAAGGCTACGATTGGCGAGAAAAAGATATTCAGTAAGAAACCAATGAATAATAAGGCTAATCCCATTCTGAAGAAAAAGAGCATCAAAATAGGTCCTTTGTATTTACGTTCTTGAAATAGAATTTCGACTTCTTTTACAGCAACTCTTCTCAGTGATAAGGCCCATAAAAAAGGGGATATGATAACCATTGTAATCAGCGCTGCAATGGTATTTCCAAAAATAGAATTAGCAACCAAAGGCAATACATATTGAGAAGACAATAAGGTGATTGAAGTTATAATGATGGCATGAATGATAATTTGGAATAAGTGTGCTCGTATTACTACCTGCCATGTGCTTACGGCTCTAATAGCTTGGGCATTGGTACTGTAACGATTTATTTTTTTTGTAATTCTACGGGGTAATTTTTTTTCTAGAAATTCAGAAAAAGGTACTGCCGCCTTCACCATAAAGGGTGTGGTAAAAGTCGTAATCGCTGATACTGCTACTACAATTGGATAAAGGAAACTGCTAGTAACATTCATCGTCATTCCTAGCGTCGCAATGATAAAAGAGAACTCTCCAATTTGCGCCAAACTCATCCCTGTTTGTACAGATTGTTTTAAAGGCTGCCCTGATATTAGCGCTCCCACTGTTGAACTGATAGACTGTCCAAAAATGGTGATAAATGTCAAAATTATTACAGGAATATAATGTTCGTATAGGGCCGTTGGGTCAATCAACATTCCTACTGATACAAAGAATACCGCTCCAAATAAATCTTTTACAGGTTTTATAAGATGCTCAATATGTTCTGCTTGTGTGGTTTCGGCTATGATGGAACCCATAATAAAAGCGCCAAGAGCAGGTGAAAAACCTACATTAGAAGCTAGAATTACCATCGTTAAACACAAGGCTAACGAGATAATCAATAGCATTTCATCGGTTAATAAGCTTTTTGCTTTTTTGAGTAAAGTAGGAATGAAAAATATACCTCCCACAAACCAAGCAGTCAAGAAAAAAGCCAGTTTTAAAACCGAAAAAATTAATTCTCCACCCGAAAATTGTTGCGTTGCTGCGACTGTCGATAGTAATACCATCATCAAGATGGCAACTATATCCTGAACAATAAGGGAACCTATCACAATTCCGGCAAACTTTTGAGCCTTAACACCTAATTCATCAAAGGTTTTTAAGATAATGGTTGTAGAAGAAACCGAGAGAATAACTCCGAGGAATATACAATCCATCGGTTTCCAACCCATCCATTTCCCGGCTAAGAACCCCACTAGAACCATCGTAATGATTTGGGTGACGGCGGTGATGGAAGCAGTTCCGCCCACCTTCATTAGTTTTTTAAAACTAAATTCAAGACCTAAACTAAATAGTAAGATGATAACACCAATGTCAGCCCAGATTTCGACACTTTTAATATCCTTTACAGAAGGGAAGAAATCAAAGTGATTACCTGCCAAAAATCCTGCGATTAAGTAACCAAGAACTAAAGGTTGTTTTAGTTTTTTAAATAATAGTACTGCAATTCCGGCGGTCATCAGGATTAATCCTAAGTCGCTTATTAAGGGTTTTAAATGATTCGTTGTTTCGGCTATCGTTGCTGCGGCACTCATTGTTTATATTTTGGTAATTAAAATCAATAAAAAAGCTATCGATAAAGATAGCTTTTTTTTGAATATTTAGTTTGAAATCGTAGTCGTCCTACTGATATAACTGAATTTTTGCTAATTAAATTCTTACAGCACAACAATTTTCATATTTTAATTATATACCTATGAAATTACTAGGAGTAATTTGTAATAATTCATTTTTAATTTCATCAGATACTTCAAGTGTTCCAATAAAAGCATGAATAGAATCCTTTGTAATCGCTTCGTTAGTTCTTGTTAAACCTTTCAAAGCTTCGTAAGGATTAGGATAAGCCTCACGACGTAAAATAGTTTGGATCGCCTCAGCTACTACCGCCCAGTTTTTCTCTAAATCTTCTTCGAATTTACTTTCGTTCAATAACAATTTGTTTAGTCCTTTCAAAGTAGCTTCAAAGGCAATGATCGTGTGACCTACAGGAACACCTACGTTTCTTAAAACCGTACTATCTGTCAAATCACGTTGTAATCTTGAGATAGGCAATTTAGCCGAAAGGTGTTCGAAAATCGCATTGGCAATTCCTAAGTTTCCTTCTGAGTTTTCAAAATCAATAGGGTTTACTTTATGTGGCATCGCTGACGAACCGATTTCGCCTGCTTTAATTTTTTGTTTGAAATAATCCATAGACACATACGTCCAGATATCACGATCTAAATCGATGATGATGGTGTTGATGCGTTTCAAAGCATCGAAAAACGCTGCAAAGTGATCGTAATGCTCAATTTGTGTTGTTGGGAACGAATGGTGTAGTCCTAAAGTATCTTGAACAAATTTGTTTCCAAATTGTTTCCAGTCAATCTGTGGGTAAGCCACGTGGTGTGCATTGTAGTTTCCTGTTGCACCACCAAATTTAGCAGCAAACGGAACATTAAACAACAAACGCATTTGCTCTTCTAAACGTTCTACGAAAACCGCAATTTCTTTCCCCAAACGTGTTGGCGAAGCCGGTTGTCCGTGTGTACGAGCAAGCATTGGGATATGTGCCCATTCTTGGCTTAACTCTTTCAACTTTGCAATCACTGAAATCAATGATGGCATGTACACTTTTTCAAACGCTTCTTTGGTAGATAATGGTATCGCAGTGTTGTTGATATCTTGTGAAGTCAATCCAAAGTGGATGAACTCTTTATATTCTGATAAGCCTAATTTCTCAAAAGCATCTTTAATAAAGTATTCCACCGCTTTTACATCGTGGTTGGTTACTTTTTCAGTCTCTTTAATCCAAAGTGCATCTTCAGTAGAGAAATTTTTATAAATCGCACGCAAACTTTCAAACAAATCCTTGTTTACACCAGCAAGCTGAGGCAAAGGCACTTCGCATAAAGCAATAAAATATTCAACTTCAATTAAAACTCGGTATTTTATTAAGGCCTCTTCAGAGAAAAAAGGAGCCAAATTTTGCGTCTTACTTCTATATCTTCCGTCAATAGGAGAAATAGCATTCAATTCGTTTAAAGTCGTCATTGTGTGTTATTTTTTTGAAAGGCACAAATATAGGTAGAATTTTAGGATTTAGGACAGCCTAAAAACGTTTTTTATCAAGAAATTAGCCGTTTAATATGAAATAAATAATCTATTTTTTTAGGAGCTATTTCCTGCTATCCGTTTCAATCTTGTGGGGGCAAAGGCAAAGCCCCCACAAGGATTTCCACTTCTATCAGGGCTAGGACATCTGTGTTCCTATGAAAATTGAGTTTTGTAAAGGAAATAATTATTCTTAAGATGAAATTTCAAATAGCATTAATATGGAATTAAACTTAGATTACACATTGGAACACAGATAACACAGATGAAAGGGATTTACACTGATTTTTTAATTGTTTTATAACATGAAATCTGCGAAAATCGGCCTAATCTGCGTGAAAAAAATCATTGAAATTCTAATGGGGATTTTGGGCTAAAAGTAAATGATAATCCAAACCCTATGATTTCCTATGCCAAGTAAAACGCCTTATCGAGCAAAACAAGCCTATGACCCGAGGCTGCACTGAGCAAAGTCGAAGTGTGTTTAAAAAAAACATACCGTATAAGCTCAGACTGACATGCTGCCTACTAATTAACCTTGATTTATTTCCTGAATAATTTCAGCCACTAATTGATACGATTTGATTCGCGCCTCTTGGTTGTGGCAATTGGTCGTTACAATCAATTCATCCACCTCTGTTTTAGCAATAAAATCAATCAGTTGGTTTTTAACCGTGTTTTTTGAACCAATAAAAGTATAACGTGCCATTTGCTGAACCGTAGGATGTTCTAGTGTTTCTCTTAAATCAGGTGTCATTTCGCAAGCTTCGTCTAATGATTCCCTTTTGGTTCCCGTCAATAAAGCCACAATCATTTTGATAAACGAAGTCGCCATTCGTTCTGCTGCTTCATCCGTATCGGCTACAAAAACATTAATTCCTGTCATAACATAAGGTCTTGATAAGACCGCTGACGGCATGAACTCATCACGGTATATCTTCAAAGCAGGAAACAATTGAGCCGTTGCAAAATGACTAGCAAAAGCATAAGGCAATCCTTTTCTGGCGGCTAAGTGCGCGCTCTCCGTACTAGAACCTAAAATATAGATAGGCACATCAACACCTTCGGCTATGGTGGCTCTTACTTTCGAATTCTGATTGTTAGCCGAAAAGTAGGTTTGAATTTTTTCAATCTCATCAGGAAAAGAATGTGCGGCATCCATAAAATCAGAGCGAATCGCACGCGCGGTTTCTTGGTCGGTTCCAGGTGCTCTTCCTAAGCCTAAATCAATTCGGTTAGGGTAAATTGTTCCTAAAGTTCCAAACTGTTCCGCCACAATAAGCGGAGAATGATTAGGGAGCATAATACCACCTGAACCCACTTTCAAAGTTGTGGTTGCTTGTGCCACATGACCAATCAAAACGGCCGTTGCACTACTAGCAATAGCAGGCATATTGTGATGTTCGGCTAACCAAAATCGGGTGTAACCTGCTTCCTCAGCCTTTTGCGCTAAGCTAACGGTGTTTTTTATTGTTTGTTGAGTAGAATTTCCTTTGGTAACAATAGCTAAATCTAAAATAGAATAAGCAATATTTTTGGTAGGCATAATTTCTTTATTTGTGTATACAAATATAAGGCTGTTTTGCTAGCTTCGTTGAATAGTGAATCATAAAATAAAACTAAAGTTGGTTAAGCACTCGTTAAATAAAAACCGCTAATTTCCGAGTAACACTTTGTTATACTGATTGAATTTTACTTCGTTAAAAATGATTTGAAAATCACTTTTCTGATTAGACCATTGTCCCGTTAAATATTGGGAGTTGTTTTCATTTTCGTAGACAAAAAATCCTTTATCGTTATAATCATTTTCAAACTTTAAACTAAACTTACCTGTATTTACATTGTTAGAAAATTCGTTTAATGAAATTGCCTTTTTAGAATACGTTCCGCTAAGTTTTATTTTGATTTTCTTCTTGTCATAATAGTAATAACCACTTACAGAATTGTCCTTTTTTGAAAGATTTAGTGCCATACTAATTGGATACAAATTATTTATTTTTCCAAAAAGATAGATGTTGTTTTCACAGTTGGGTTTTTCTTTTTGGTTCATTAAAAAAAGAGCAATTTTATTCTTTGAAGTATAATTGTTGGTAAAAAGCATTCGATATGCCCAATCATTTAGGTATTGTTTCATCACCTCTTTGGAGACTGATTTCGTAAAATAGGGCGTGCAGGCTTGGGCAACATGAGGATAACAATCATTGGTCAATGAAAAATTGAGTTGGTTGTCTTTTACTTCATACTTTTCAATATCATAGTAAGAACAAAAAGGTTCTGAACCTTCACAATCGGCTATGGAGGTTGTAAATTCTTTTTTAATGTCGGGTAGCCAATATTTCTCCATAAAATCTAAATAGCCATTCAACGTAAATAACGCTTGGAACGGAATTTTTTGGCTATCTTGAATGGCTCCTGTTTTAATGTGAAAGATAAATTCCTTTTCAAACTCACTAGGATAAGGACCTAAATACCCAATATCCATTTTTAGGAACAAATAGTCATTGTTGATTTGGTATTCAAACGTACAACCTGAAAATCGAAAATCTTCCTCTTTCTTTAGTTGATAGCCTTCAATCATAAACTCATCTAAAATAAATTGATTGATCTTTTTTACAGCAGGTTCAAATTCCTTTTTTAAGGCAATCACTTTAGGAATTTCGTTTTCAGATTGGAAGGATAAAGTCGATTTGATCATCACTTTTTTAACGGCTATTTTTTCTTGACTAGAAGCTATAAAGGAAAACAATAATAGTAATAGTAGGGAGAGTTTTTTCATTGATTAATGAGAATAAATTTTTATAGGTTACAAATGAAGATAAAGTTAGTGATTTAGCTTCTAAAATTTTTAGCCACAGATTTAAAGAAAGTGGTCGGACTTTGACAAAGAGTTGCTAACTTGGAAAAAGACCACAAATTACACAAATTAGCACAAATTCAAAAATGTATTAAATTGAATTACACAAATTTCTAATTAATATCAAAATTATTATCTGCAAAAATCTGCCAAATCTGCGTGCTTATTTTTTGCACGCATATTTACACAGATTTTTTTTAATAGAAATATTTGATAAACACACATTTAGACAAAGAGTTAGATAGAATTAAAATGATTAACACAGATTAATCCATTTAATCCTTTAAATCTGTGGCTAATTAAAAAAATCTTACTCAATCCAAATGGTTTTGATATTCACAAATTCCCGAATACCATAACCTGATAGTTCTCTTCCAAAACCACTATTTTTAATCCCTCCAAAAGGCATTCTAGGGTCTGAAACCACCAATTTATTGACAAAACTATTTCCTGCTTCTAATTGTAGCGCTATTTTTTCGCCTCTTTCCGTATTCGATGTAATCACTCCTGAACCCAAACCAAATACCGAATTATTAGCCAATGCAATAGCATGATTTTCGTCTTTCGCTTTAATGACTGAGGCAACGGGTCCAAAAAGTTCATTGTCAAAAGCTTCCATTCCGGGAGTTACCTCGGCCAAAATAGTCGCTGGGTAATAAGCACCTTTTCCTTCGGGAATTGTTCCACCTAAAACCAATCGGGCGCCTTGCGAAATGGATTTTTCAACTTGTTTGTGTAAATCATCACGCAAATTCACTCGGGCTAATGGGCCGTAGTAAGTCGTTTCATCTGTAGGTTCGCCCATTTTGGCGGCTTTCATTTTGGTGGTGTATAAGGCCAAAAAAGCATCATAAATCGATTCCAAAACCACAAAACGCTTGGCAGCAATACAGGTTTGTCCGTTGTTTTGTAACCTGCCAAAAGTCGCTAAATCAGTAGCTGCTTCTAAGTCGGCGTCGTCCAAAATGATGTAAGCGTCACTACCTCCTAATTCTAGCACTGTTTTCTTTAAATTTTGTCCGGCAATAGCTGCAACAGAGCGACCGGCAGGTTCGCTACCCGTCAATGTAACCGCTACGATTGTTTGGTCTTCAATAATATCTTTGACGTTTTCTGCATTAATATTAAAATTGGTAAAAATACCTTTTGGGAATCCCGCTTTAATAAAAGCTTCCTCAATCGCAAAGGCACATCCTTGGACGTTTGAGGCATGTTTCAAAACCCCAACATTTCCAGCCATAAGAGCAGGAGCCGCAAACCGAATCACTTGATAGAAAGGGAAATTCCACGGCATAACCGCTAATACGGTACCCATAGGCTGAAAAGTTACATAGCTTTTACTAGCCTCCGTTTTTACGGTTTCGTCTTTTAATAAGCTATCAGCATGATCGGCATAATAGCGAGTGACCAAAGCACATTTTTCTATTTCTTTGCGCGCTTGTCCAATCGTTTTTCCCATTTCGGCAGTGGCAAGTTGGGCTAGTTTTTCGTTATCTGCATCCAGTATATCAGCCAAATTTTTCATCAAAGTAGCTCGTTCTTCAAAACTGGTTTTCTTCCAAGAATCAAAAGCTTTTTTGACTTTGACTAAGGTTTCTTTTGCTTCTGTGACAGTAATGCGTGGATAGGTTCCTATAGTTTCTCCATTGGCTGGATTGATGCTTATGGTGTTTTTCATGGGGTTGGTGCAATTTAGTACGAGTAAAAGTATCTCAATTTTATAAAATTACAATAAAAATGTAAATTTTATAATGGAATAAAAGAACGCTAATCCAGAGGCATAAGTGTAATAGGGGATTATTTCACAGAGACGCTCAAAGAAAAAAAACACTAAGGTTCACAAAAAAAACACTAAGGTTCACAAAAAAAACACAAAGATTCATAAAGTTTTAAGTCAAAGTAACCCCAATCTTGTCATTCTGACGAAGGAAGAACCTCCGTAAGTAACTCTACAAAGTATTTCCGTACTTTATTTGCTCATTGTTGTGGGCACGAGCCAGAGGCATCGCGCCAGCCGTTTGACGATTTCTGCTCGGAACAGCTAGGGGCAAAGAATGCAATTCTGAGCTATCCGTTTAGGAGAGTATTTATTGCATATTCGAGCAATCGGGTTTTAGTATTTCACAAAGAAACTCAAAGAAAAAAACACAAAGATTCACAAAGTTTTAAGTCACAGTAACCCCAATCATGTCTTTCTGACGAAGGAAGAATCTTCACAAGTAACTCTACAAAGTGTTTACGTACTTTATTTGCTCATTGTTGCGGGCACAGAATGCAATTCTGCGCTATCCGTTCACGAGAGTATTTATTGCATATTCGAGCGATCGGGATTTCTATGACTTGAAATACTTGTTTTTAAGCACCTCAATTTTAAAACTTCCAACTTAAAAGCAAAAATAAACCTCGCTTAAATGTGCTTAAACGAGGTAGTTTTTTATGTTTATTTTTTAAAATTCACTTTTAAAGAGGGTTGCGCAACAGCTACGTGTGTTAGTGGCTGTTTTTTTTATTCATTATTGTTCTGTTGTCCTAATTGAATTAGTGTTTTAATTGCATCTGGCTGGTCTTTAAATAGTTGTAATGCCATCATACCTTTTTCCATGTCTCCAAGTGAATTATCTGTAATTAATGGAAGCATATCAGGATTTGCAGCTAAAAGAGAGAACATATTTACCATTAAGTCTGTTTGGATTTCTTGTTTAGGTTGTGCATATTTGGGAAACTCAAATTTTATTAATTGAGCTAAATGCAAAACTTGATTATCTGGTTTCAATGGGTTTTTTTCGTACCAATTAAAAAACTCTCTAAGCTGTTTCGCTAAGTCTTGTATTCCTTTAGGCGTGCATTCATATTCAATATATCTTTGATGCGAAATATCAAATGGAGTTTTTATTTTAACACTAGAGTTTCTTATTAAAATCGTACCTGGTTTAAAGCTATGTCTAAGTCCTAATTCATAAAATACATTCGGATTTGGAAATGTCACGTCTGCAATAACAAAAGTATCATACATTAAATGTGTTAAAATATCAGTTGTAATAGTACCAGGAACAGCACATTCATCAGCTCTTACAATATTCATTTTTGATCTCGCACTTAAAATTGCAGGTTTTATTACATTTTCGTAATCATCTTTCAATTGATCAGCTGAAATTTCTAAATCATCATATTTTTGATCACTTATAGCCATTATTACAAAACAATTATCTTCCATTTTCTTTTTTTTAAATTCTTAATTTTCTCACCCTGCGGCAAAATAGCCACTAACTTGTGTATACTACTGATGTTATCAGACTTATACACCCCTATTTGGGTGGATAAATCTGACGGTAATCAATTTTTATTCCAATCCCAAATATAAAGAAATAATCTTACAGTAATTAAAAAAACCGCTAATTCACAAATTTAAAATTTGCGAATTAGCGGTTTAAAATAAAGTATGAAATTGTTATCGAATAGCTTTCACGAATTCGGCATTTTTCTTGCTTCCGTTTTCGGTAAGGTGGTTGATGTAAGCACTACCTATAATCGCTCCTTTGGCGTGCTCTGTAGCTTGTTTGAAGGTTTCGGCATTGTTGATTCCAAAACCAATGATTTGTGGATTCTTAAGGTTCATTCCTGCGATACGCTTGAAATAGTCTTCTTGTGTGTTTCCAAAACCAGATTGTGAACCTGTCACACTTGCTGAACTTACCATATAGATAAATCCATTAGAAACACTATCAATAAAACGGATACGTTCGTCGCTGGTTTGCGGTGTGATTAAGAATACGTTGATTAGGCCGTATTTTTCAAAAATAGCTTTGTATTGGTCTGCATATACATCAACAGGAAGGTCTGGGATGATTAATCCGTCGATTCCTATTTCGGCACATTTAGCACAAAAGGCTTCTACACCATATTGTAACATCGGGTTGAAATATCCCATAATAATCAACGGAATCGAAACGGTTTTACGAATGTCTTTCAATTGATTGAATAGGACTTCGGTCGTCATTCCGTTGTGTAAAGCTTGTGTTGAACTGGCTTGAATGGTTGGTCCATCCGCCAAAGGGTCGCTAAAAGGCAATCCGATTTCGATTAAATCGACACCGTTTTTTTCTAAATCCTCAATGATTTGGACGCTATCGTTAAGGTTAGGGTATCCAGCTGAAAAATAGATGGAAAGTATCTTTTTATCTTCTTGTAATTTTTGATTGATTCTGTTCATTCGTATGTTTTTTATCAGATGCTTTGTCTGTACTATTTATTAATGACAAATGGTTTTTACCACAAATTGCACAAATTGCACAAATTCATTGATGAAATTATTTTGTTTGTGTTGGAAAAATTAGTTGGTAACGATATACGCCCAAGCTACTTCTCCTGATTCTAGTTTTACCTCGATGCGTCTGTAGTGCAGTCCTTCGTAAGTGTCTGCTAGATGGATGTCTTCTTCGGTTATTTCAAATAACATTCCACTAACCACATCTGTTGGGTTTTCTGATTCTTCTAAAATAGGATATTTAGCTATTCCAAACTCCTCTTCGATTTTGATTTCAGAAACGGTAAATCCTTTCAATACATCATGTTCTCCTTTGAGTATGCGACCAAAAATGGTTTGCTGAGTATCTATGTCTTTTAGAGTTCCGTATGCGAATAATTTTGCCATTTTTATGTTTTTTATACTTTCGTTATTATGACTACTGTCTGCGTTAGGGATGGGAGCGGCATCCTTTTTTAGGGGGCTTTTTTGCCACCTAAAAAAGATATAGCGTACAGCCCGACCGCCTTTTTCTGGCGGGAACGCCCATGTTATTTTGTTTAAAGTTTAAAGTTTAAAGTTTTTTTAAACGATTAACTTTTTAATTATAGATTAAAATGATCTATATAAGTACTCAAATCTTTGTCACCGCGACCTGATAAACAGATTACGACCACGTCTGTAGGTTTGAATTTTTTCTCGTTCAAAACCGCCAAAGCGTGTGAGGATTCAATCGCTGGAATAATTCCTTCGAGTTTACACAATTCCAAACCAGATTTCATGGCTTCGTCATCTGTAATTGAATAAAATTCGGCACGACCTGTGGTTGCCAAATGCGCGTGCATAGGTCCAACACCAGGGTAATCCAATCCTGCAGATATTGAATACGGCTCAGTGATTTGACCATCAGGAGTTTGCATTAATAAGGTTTTACAACCGTGGATAACGCCCACTTTTCCGAGTTTACTTGTAGCTGCACTGTGACCACTATTAACGCCTTTTCCAGCTGCTTCGACAGCGATGATTCCCACCTCTGGCTCGTGTAAAAAGTGGTAATAAGTTCCTGCAGCGTTGCTTCCACCCCCGATACAAGCGACTACATAATCAGGGTTTTCACGTCCTTCTTTTTCTTTTAACTGCCATTTGATTTCCTCAGAAATGATGCTCTGAAAACGAGTCACCATATCAGGATAAGGGTGTGGCCCAATGGCTGAACCGATGATATAATGCGTATCAACAGGATTGTTAATCCAGTCGCGAATCGCTTCGTTTGTTGCATCTTTCAACGTACGAGAACCTGATAAGGCTGGTCGAACGGTTGCTCCGAGCATTTTCATACGGGCAACGTTTGGCGCTTGACGCTCAATGTCGATTTCGCCCATATAAACGATACATTCTAATCCCATCAAAGCACAAACGGTAGCCGTAGCCACTCCGTGTTGCCCTGCTCCAGTTTCAGCAATGATACGTTTCTTTCCTAGTTTTTTAGCCACTAAGATTTGGCCAATCGTATTGTTGATTTTGTGTGCTCCTGTATGATTCAGGTCTTCACGCTTTAGATAAATTTTAGTTCCGTATTTTTCAGACAAACGTGTAGCAAAATACAAGGGACTAGGGCGACCAACATAATCTTTCAATAATTGGTCAAATTCCTTTTTGAATTCAGGTTCAGCGGTGATAGTCAGGTATTGTTGGCGTAATTCTTCTACATTAGGATACAACATTTCAGGGATGTATGCCCCACCAAATTCGCCATAATAGCCTTTTTCATCTACGTTATATGATGTCATTTTTTGTTTTTTATTTATTCTGTAGGGACAGCTCGCGAGCTGTCCGTACGATATGATTATTTTAATTTGGTTTTGTAGAGAGGCACCGCAGTGCCTCTTTACGATATCACGTATTTATGAATTTTTAAACAACAATATATCTTTACACAATTGTATGTTTTTTAATCCCGGTTCTATTTCTAGTTTGCTATTTAGGTCGATGGCGAAAATAGGCAAATTTGTTTTCAATATTTCGTTGACAGCATCCATTTCGTCTAATCCGATTCCGCCACTGAGGAAGAAGGGTTTAGAGGATGGATAATCTTTGAGAACTGTCCAGTCAAAGGTGGTTCCGTTACCTCCTGGAAGCTTGCCTTTGGTATCAAAAAGGAAGTAATCACAAACCGATTCAAAGGGGGCTAAGACCTCAAAATTAAAGTCGTCTAAGATAGAAAAAACTTTTATGATTTCAATCTGTGTCTGTGCTGGTTTGAGTTTTTTTAACTCGCTTTTAAGTTCTGTGCAATAGGCAACAGTTTCTTTGCCGTGTAACTGAACCGCTTGCAGATCATGTTGGTTAACTTTGTCAATAACATTAGCAAGGGTTTCATTCACAAAAACACCTGTTTTTTTGATTGATGCAGGCAAGGCAGGAATAGTCCCCTCAAAATGGCGAGCCGATTTTTCCCAGAAAATAAATCCCATATAATCGGGTAGGAGTGCTCCTAACTCGACGATATTGTCGGGATATTTCATACCACAGATTTTTATCCCCACCTCAGCCCTCCCCGAAGGGAAGGGAGGCGTTGTGTTATGTTGGGTTGAATTATTCATTTTTTCTTTTTTTAACCACAAAGACACAAAGTAAGCACAAAGGTCACTAAGTTTTAATTTTTCTGTGTGCTTAGTGAATGCTTAGTGAACTTCGTGTTTAAGTTAATTTTGATATAAACTCCGTTGCTGCTTTACCAGCATTATCCGTTTTCATGAAGTTTTCTCCAATTAAGAATCCTTTGTAACCGTAAGGCTTTAATTCGTTGATGGCTTCGATAGAAGAGATACCACTTTCAGATACTTTTACAAAATCATTTGGGATTTGATCTGCTAGTTGCTTACTGAAATCTAGGCTTACTTCGAATGTTTTTAGGTTTCTATTATTTACACCAATCATGTTTAACGTTGGCATAATTGATTTTTCTAGTTCTTCTTGGTTGTGTACTTCTAGTAAAACTTCCAATCCTAAACCTTGCGCAAACTCAGAAAGCGATTTGATTTCGTCACGAGTCAAAACAGCTGCGATAAGCAAAATTAAATCGGCACCGTGGGCTTTGGCTTCTAGGATTTGGTATTCGTCAACGATGAATTCTTTGCGTAACAAAGGAATTTCGACAGAAGCTCTTGCTAATAGTAAATCATCTAAGGAACCACCAAAGTATTTTCCATCGGTCAAAACGGAGATTCCACAAGCACCAGCATCTTCGTATCCTTTTACAACTTCTTCCACTGTAAAACCGTGATTAATCACTGATTTGGATGGAGAACGGCGTTTGTGCTCGGCAATAATTCCTGAAGTACTATTTCTTAAATTGTTACTTAAGGAGATTGTTTTCTTCCCAAAAAAGACAGAAGCCTCTAATTGTGAAACGGGGATGATTGATTTTTTAAGAACGACTTCACG
Source organism: Flavobacterium sp. NG2 (assembly GCF_034119845.1). Lineage (NCBI taxonomy): Bacteria > Pseudomonadati > Bacteroidota > Flavobacteriia > Flavobacteriales > Flavobacteriaceae > Flavobacterium > Flavobacterium sp. NG2. The sequence continues at coordinate 2,424,262 of NZ_CP139420.1, forward strand.
TTTTTTGTCAACTATAATTTTATCTAAAATATTCATTTATTACTATTTTGTTTCAGGTTTTTTTGTTTCGGGTTTCAGGTTTCAAACGGTAACTTGAAACCTTAAACTTGAAACTGTTTTCTAAACTATTTCTTCAGCAAAGTTACTAATTTACCGATTGACATTTCTTGTACAAGATTGGTAATAGTAATTCAAAAATCTTTTTCTAATTCCTTTCCTATAGATAAGGCTAAAACGACAAGAAGTGCTTTTTAACCATTAGTACTAAAAGCGAAATTATCTATTATTTTTTATGTTAACATTAAAATCAGGTGCTTCCACCAGTTGAAAAGTAGCCGACGCAAATTTGATACTTCCTTGACAGGCATCTACTTTTTTTAATATTTTGGTAAATAATTGCGTTTTAGTTGCTCTCCGTTTTTTATAGCTTACTACATATCGTAAGGTATATTCAACCCAGTTGTCATTGAAAATCAAGGAAACCATAGGTTCTGTTTGAGCATCTTCTAACAGGTATTTGTTTTGCATGGCAATCCATTTTTCATGAGATTGCGCCGTTAAGTCCCCTGCAACTTCTTTTCCTACTTCTAGTAAAATTTCGTTGACTTTATCGTAATCACTTCCAAATTGGATTGGAATCTTAATTTCGTCCCATAGAAACGGAAAATCACCTGAGTAATTAAAAACGGGCTCTTTGAAAACGAAACTGTTGGCAATGAGAACTATGCGGCCATTGTATAAATCGCCATCTACCCATTGTCCAGTTTCCATGATGGTAGTACGCAAGACCCCAATATCCATCACGTCACCTTTAATTCCACCTAGCTGTACACGATCACCAGTTTTGTAAAACCCACCAAACATAATGGCCAACCAACCCGCTACACTGGCAATGACTTCTTGTAATGCAAAAGCAATTCCAGCACCCGCTACTCCTAATGCTACTGTAAGTCCGCCTAGTCTGTCACTAAAGATAACCGTAAGCAACACTATAGAAAGGAAGTAACCAATAAAACTGCTGAATTTTTTAGCCTTGTAACGGTTGTCTGTATCCTTAATTTTGGTAACCAAATTTTTTTGCAAGGCTTTGATGATAAGCCATATTATGGTGACACCAATAAAAATAGTTGCAAGTTTCCCAATTATAGGGTCATACAGTATCTGATTAATTTGTTCGTTCATGATGTCTTATGATTGGTGAATAACACGTTGTGGGAACGGAATTTCAATATTTTCTTTTCGAAAGGCTTCTATAATGATTTCTCTCAATTCGCCTTTTATATTTTCTACTCGAAAAACTTCTTCTGACCAAAAAAAGAGGGTAAATGTTAGTGCTGAGTCTCCAAAATCATCAAAGCGAACAAATGGTTCTTTGCCTTTTAAAATTGCCGTATGTTTCATTGCGGAGTCTTTCAATATTCTTTTAACGATAGTCACGTCTGAACTGTATGAAACTCCTACTGAAAATTCAAATCGAGCTGCTTTAGCATTATGTGTCCAATTGATTAAAGGATTACGAGTTAAATCGGTATTGGGTAGAATAATATATTTATCATCTCTAGTTAATACGATTGTGGTTCTAAGGTTGATTTCCATTACTTGGCATACAATGTCATTAACTTGAATTACATCTCCAATTTTGACGCTATTATCAAAAAGAATGATAATTCCAGAAACATAGTCACTGAATAAATTTTGAATACCTAAACCTAAACCTACTAACAAGGCAGCAGAACCAGCTACTAGTAAAGAAATATTAAAACCTAAAATCTCTAAAGAAAAGGTAAAGGCAAAAACATAAATGAAATATTTTAATAAGGAGTAAATAGAGTATTTTTTTCCTTCATCAATTTTTCCATATGAATTAATGGATTTTTGAAGAATTCTAAGTACAATATTTATTAAAATAAGAAAACCAACCAATGCTAAAATGGAACCTACCGTAATAACATGAGTAGTATTTGTAAAAATTACTTTGTCTAGATATTCGTTCATAATTTCGAGCTTTTTTATTATAAATCGTATCAGTTTTGTTTATTTTTTATCCATATTTACATTAAAACTAGGTGTTTGATAGTCTTGGGGTAAATAACTTTCAGGGATAGTGGTTCTGTTTCCGTCTCTAGCTGCTCGGTAATGAGGAGATAAGATTTCGATACCTAATTCGTTACAACAATCTTGAATGTTTTGATGTAAATCAGAATAGATTATAGCTTGTTTATTAGCATCTTTTGTATGTGCATTAATTTGATAAGACACATAAAAATCATCTAAACTCGTTTGTAGAACAAAGGGTTTAGGTTCTTTTAAAAGTAAATTAGTTCTGTCAGCAGCGTTTAATAAAGCTTGGTGAACGGTCTTCCATGGTACATCATATCCAATGGTTATTGTGGTATGAATGATTAATCCTTGTGTTAAGGTTTCACTAGTGTAATTCGTAGTGTGACTGTTCATAACCGTTGAATTAGGAATAGAAATAATTTCGTTTTTTATTGTCTTAATTCTAGTGACCAAAAGCGATTTTTCGATTACATTTCCAGTGATGTCTCCTATCTTGACACGATCCCCAATTTTGAATAATCGCATATAAGTTAAAACGATTCCTGCAATAACATTTGATAACGCACCCGAAGAACCAAATGTAAACAAAAAACCAAGAAAAACAGAAACTCCTTGAAAGATAGGAGAATCACTACCTGGTAAATATTTGAAAATTAACACAAACATAAAAGCGTACAAAAGCACTCTTATTATTTGGTAGGTAGGATTTGCCCATTCGGGATAAAAATTCGTTAACTGTAAGTTTCCTTTTGCGATTTCCTCTTTTAAGAATTCAATGCCTTTTAAAACATAATGAAATACAAAATAGATGACAATGATGGTAATTAAATTGGGTAAATAATTCCAAATACTTAAACCAATATTTTTTAAAGGAGTCAGTACATAGCCAAAAAGGGTATTTGCAAAGTTTTTGGTCCAAGGGAAAATTCCAAATAACACCGGTAAAGTAACGTAGATGAGAACTAAATTTACAATCCACTTCAATAATTTATTCAAAAACAAAACAAATGATACTTGTCTTTCTTCATCAAATAAAGTATAGTTTTTTATTGTAAAACCTTTTAAGCGATTTCCTTTCTTTCCTTCGATATTTAAGGCCGTCCAATTGAAAAAACGGTTGATGTAAAAAAGTACAATGGCTAAGATAGATAGAATCAATAAAGCAGTACCAACTTCTTTTATTAAAGTCGAGGTGCTTGTTTCGTTTTTATAATGACTTACTGAATTTGCAATAATCGATTGGTATTTTTGAGCCAGTGCTTCTTTACTACTGCCATTCCAAATGGCATCGTTTTCAGAGATACTCATAATGATTTTTTCACCATAGGTAATATCTAAAACCGTCTCAGAAGGAACAATCTTCAGCGAATCTTTTGTAAATGTAAAATGATCTGCTAATTGTTGCACACGATTACTAATGGCATCAGCTCTATCACTGGCTGAGAAGCTTCCTAGTTTGCTGTAAATCAAAAACAAAGTATCGTCAAAAAAGCCTTTTACAGGATAAGCTTTTGCAGTTGAACGCAAGGCATCTATTTGTGCTTTTTTCTTCTCAATACGTATTCTATCTTGGTTGTTGAGTTCTTCTATTTGCTTTAGAAGGGCTTCTTTTTTTAAATTATCAGTAGTTTTAAGCGAATTTAATTTGGACTCTAAACCAGCTCTTTTTACAGAATCTTGAATTCGCTGTTTCTCAATTTGCGCAATCTTACTATTGTATTCCGTTAGTAAAGCTGTGTTCAAAGAATCTTTGGCTTTTATTGAATCCTTTTTTATAGCTAATTTTTCTTGACTATAAGTAGCTGTTGCAACGACTAAAAAGAGAAGAAAAGCAGTTTTAGTGATGAAATTTTTCATGTCATTTAATATTAATAGGACGGATTCTATCAGCTTTTCTATATTATTGTTGACTGCTTAGATTTTTCAGAATATTGAGTGCTTCTAATCCTTTTCCTGAAAACAAACTTTCTTTGGCCTGCTCAAATCCTTCAAGAGGGGTACATCCTGTTACTGTAGCAATTGCCATGGCTGCATTGGCACAAACCACATTAGATTGCGCTTCATTTCCTTTACCTGCGATAATAGTAGTAAATAGTTGCGCTGATTCTTCAATGGTTTTTCCTCCTTCAATTTCCGATTGCAATAAATGTTTAACACCAAAATCGGATGGATTTAATATTCCTTCTTTGGTGTTTGAAATGAATTTAGTAGGACATGTCAATGATACTTCATCATATCCGTCTAATGAATGTAAAATGGTAAAGTTTCTATCTGTGTTTTGATACAAATAGCCATACATACGAGCCAATTCGAGATTAAAAACACCTACTAATTGGTTTTGTGGAAAGGCAGGGTTTACCATTGGACCTAACATATTGAAGAAGGTTTTTACCCCTAATTCTTTACGAATTGGCCCCACGTTTTTCATTGCGGGATGAAATAAAGGAGCGTGTAAAATACAGATACCCGCTTTTTCCATACATTTTCTTAGAAAATCATTATCATTGCTAAATTTGATACCTAATTGTTCCATTACGTTACTAGAACCAGATATTGAGGAAACCCCATAATTTCCATGCTTAGCAACTTTTATTCCTGCACCAGCTGCCACAAAAGAGGCTAAAGTCGAAATATTGAAAGTGTCTTTTCCATCACCACCAGTTCCGCATAAATCAATGGTATTGTAATCCGATAAATCAACTCGAATACACAAATCAAGTAAGGCTTCTCTAAAACCCGCTAACTCATCAATACTAATACTTCGCATCATATAAACAGTTAAAAAAGCTGCTATTTGACTCGGATTGTAATTGCCACTAGAGATGTTTACCAACACGTTTTTGGCTTCCTCTTTAGAGAGTATTTCGTGATTGATTAGTCTGTTTAAAATATTTTTCATTTTTTATTCCGCTAAGACGCAAAGGCGCAAATTCTATATGATGGTTTTATCTGATTACGAATGACTGAATACTAATTGTTGACCCAGTTTTCTAGCATTTTTTTACCTGTAGGAGTTAATACGCTTTCAGGGTGAAATTGTACGCCTCTTACATCAAATGTTTTGTGACGCAGCGACATTACTTGTCCGTTTTCGTCAAATGAAGTAGCTTCTAAAACTTCGGGTAAAGTAGCATCTACAACCCATGAATGGTAGCGGCCAACTTCAAATTCGTTTTCTAATCCTTGGAATAAGATTTCGTCATCAACTACTGTTTTTACATTAGTAGCCACACCATGATAGACTTTATCAAGGTTTGATAGTGTTCCTCCGTAAACTTCACCAATGGCTTGTTGTCCAAGGCAAACTCCAAAAATACTTTTGGTAGCACCATATTTTTCAATTACGGGTTTAAGTAAGCCCGCTTCATCAGGAATACCTGGTCCTGGTGATAGTAATATTTTATCGAAATGCGCTATTTCATCAATATCAAATTCATCATTTCGATACACGGTTACTTCGCAGTTTAAATCTTCAAGATAATGCACTAAATTATAAGTGAAACTATCGTAATTGTCTATGACTAATATTTTTTTCATTTTATAGGTATTGTTTAGTGACAAGTCGCAACTTGTCATTACTTTATATTGTTTCTGCTAAATCTAAAGCGGTATTTAAGGCTCTTAGTTTATTATAAACTTCTTGCATTTCACTTTCTTCGTCAGAACTAGCAACTATTCCAGCTCCAGCTTGAGAGTGTAATTGATGATTTTTGCTTAAAAAAGTTCGAATCATAATGGCATGGTTAAAGTTGCCTTCAAAATCCATAAAACCGATGGCTCCACCATAGAAATTACGATTGGTTTTCTCATAATCTTCAATCAACTGCATGGCTCTATGTTTAGGAGCTCCACTTAAAGTCCCTGCAGGGAAAGTATCGGCTACAACTTGTAGGGTAGTGGCATTGTCATGCAAATGACCAGTAACTTTGGATACCAAATGGATAACGTGAGAAAAGAATTGAACTTCTCTGTAGCGTTCTACATTTACATTGTGTCCGTGGCGGCTAAGGTCATTACGAGCTAAGTCAACAAGCATTACGTGTTCGCTGTTTTCTTTTTTATCTTCTGATAATTGTTTTGCAAGTACCGCATCTTTTTCGTCGTCACCAGTACGCTTGAAAGTACCAGCAATAGGATGTATCTCAGCTTTACGGTCTTTTACAATAATTTGAGCTTCAGGGGAAGAACCAAATATTTTGAAATCACCATAATCAAAAAAGAATAAATAGGGAGAAGGATTGATGCTTCGCAACGCTCTGTAAACATTAAATTCATCTCCTTTGAATCCTTGTGTGAAACGTCTAGACAATACTAATTGAAACACATCACCACGGTAGCAGTGTTTTTTAGCCAAGGCTACATTTTGTTTGAATTCTTCGTCTGTTAAATTTGAAAATCCTTCGCCATCTCTCGTAAATTGATAGGTAGCTAAGTTTCTAGATTGTAATAACTGCTCTAATTCAGCAATGTTGTTTCTACCGTCTAAACTATGGCTAAAGATATATGCTTGGTTCTTGAAATGATTGATTGCAATGATGTTTTGGTACACTGCATAATAGACATCAGGTATGGTATTGCTGTTTTCTTTTTTAGCAATGGTTACTTTTTCAAAATAACGCACGGCATCATAAGAAATGTATCCAAATAATCCATTATTAATGAATTTGAAATCATTTTTCTCAGACTTAAACTGACCTGAAAATTCTTGGATAATATCAGGGATGTTCGTTTTTGAATCAATCGCAATTGTTTCAGAAGTTCCATCAGGGAAAGATTTATAGATAGTTTCATTTTCGATCTTTATCGATGCAATAGGATTGCAGCAGATATACGAAAAACTATTATCGTTTCCATGATAGTCGCTACTTTCCAGCAACAAACTATTAGGGAATTTATCTCTAATTTTTAGATATACACTAACAGGAGTTATCATATCTGCTAGGATTTGCTTGTAATGTGTTTTAAGTATAAAAGGTTTCAATAGAAATGATTTTTTAATGATTAATAGTTCTGAGATATTAATTAAATTAACGTAAAAAAGGCTTGTCGTGACGACAAGCCTTTATATATTTATAGTTTACAATACTATAGGAGCTTTGTTCACGACGTCTGACGTAAATTGTTCCACCACCAAGTATTGTTTGTAATTGCTATCATAATATTTTTTGTTGATACAAATATAGAAATGAATTTTGATTTTTCAAATTTTAAGGAATAAAAATGTGTTGTTGATTTTAATAGGTCTTAATTTAAAAAACTAAATCCACTTTTAAATCAAATTGATCGTAAATGGTCTTGTCCCCTAAGTCGTCAAAATAACTTCCTGAACCATATCTAATGCTATATTTTGTTCGGTCAACTGTTAACTTAGCGGTAGCAGAATTGCCTTTTACAATTAAGTCAAAAATAATTGGGTGCGAAACACCTTTGATGGTTAAACTTCCAATTACAGTATATACATTATTTGCCTTAGGAGTAATATTTCTAAAATCTAACATAGAAGTGTTGAAATTATAAATACCAAAAAAATCATCTGATTTTAAATGTCCTTCGAGCTTAGCTTTTGAACTTCCTGTTTGGTCAGTATTGTTAAGTGTCGTCATGTCGGCTACAAAATTTCCTCCTACAACTTTATTATTTTTGAAAACTAGAACTCCTTCTTTAAATTTAATAGTTCCTTCATGTTGTCCTGTTATTTTTTTTCCTGTCCAAGTAATAAGACTCTTAGAAACATCTATTTTTTTGTTTTGCGCTTCAGCTGTTGTAAAAGAGAAAGAGAAAAGGACAATCAGTGCGAGTATTAGTAATTTTAAATTTTTCATTATACAGCGGTTTTAGGTTAATAATAGTAGTTTTTATTCGTATTCGTAACAAAGTGATGGTCTTTTCTCAAAGTTACAATAAAAAACATAATATTTTTATTAAAAAAACATTAAAGAATCCTTCTTCTGGAAATAAATTAACAGTAATGAATTTAAATTGATGTAAAACGGATTTCAACGTTAAGCAATTCAACAAAAGAGTTTTATTTCTATAACTATAGTCGTGATTAATTTTATTATCGTTTTAAACTAAAATGCCCTTTTGCTTCACGACCATCATCTAGTTTTATAGTGTACCAATAATCATCGGCAGGAAGTAAACTACCATTGTATAGCCCATCCCATCCTTGTTCTAAAGGACTTATGGTTTTTAATAGTTTTCCATAACGATCAAAAATATAGATGAACGTTTGGGAATTGGTAATTCCTTTGATGTTCCAATAGTCATTATATCCATCATTATTAGGAGTGAAAAATTTTGGAGCGCCTACGACTGTAACGGTTTGATTTACGGTTCCGCATCCGTTTAAGTCTTTGACAGAAACAACGTGAATCCCTAAAGCTACATTATCAAAAACATTAGACTCTTGAAAATAGGCATTAACATCATCGATGTTGTAAACATATTTCCCAGGTCCTGTGGTATTTACTGTTATGGAGTTGTTTTCGGAAAAATCAATAACTTCAATACTAGTAATTGTTGCAATATTTGAAGGAGTTGCTTTTATGTTGCGAATTTGACTACATCCTGTTGCTTTTGAGGTTACTTCAACACTGTAATTACCTAAACTGTTTATGTTAAGGGTAGGGTTTGTAGCACCTGGGATGTTTTGACCGTCTTTTGACCAGATATAAGTGTAATTGGAAGTCGAGCTGCCATCTAGGATTCCTGCATTTAATTCAACTACAAAAGATGGAAGATTAGAGCAAATTAATACATCATTCGATCCATCACTATTTAGGTCTATTTTTGGTTTTGGATTTACTACAAGTTTGACATATGGTCCTATTCCGTAACAAGAATTATCGGTATCGCTATCCACTCTAACCCAGATGAATTGTTGATTTGGAGAAAGTTGGTTTCTGTAATTATTAGTGTTAGTAATTTCGTTTATCTCTGCCAAAGCATCTTTTCCATTGGCATAATATTTTATACTATAGGAGGACGAGGAAGCTGGAAGTTGGGCTAGGAGGGCGCTTGAACTACTGCTAAAATCAAAAGTAGCGATTCCGTCTTTATCATTATTGATTTCGTCAATATAGTCATCGCAGACTTCGAAGATTTTGTTGAAAGAGGATGGAATAGTCGTTGTACTGACTTTTAAAGTGATTTTAGCAACTCTAAAACATCCGTTAGCATTGGTTACTCTTGCCCAAACATCAACCGGACTAGCTACTGTGTTAGTATATGCTTGAGGATTTGTAATTAATTGAGCTGGATTAGCAGTTGTGGCCCCTGTCTGTGAGCTGTAGTAGCTAAATGTTTCAGAAGTTGAATTAGCACTTATTTCCTTGTTTTTCACAGTTAAATTAAAAGCAGTGAAACCATCTGAATTATCATCACATTGTACAATTGTAATATCATTAACAACAGGTGCTGGATTTAATTGCAATGTTGTTTCTGAGGATAATAAACCACATGAATTTCCAGATTTATTTACAAATACTCTATATTTATAGCCATTCATACTGAGTGTAGCATTCGAAATCGCTAAAATATTAGTTGTTACACCTGAGTAAGTAGTATTGTTAGTTAGTGAATTCCAAATTAAACCATCTGTTGATACTTGCCATTGGTAACTATCACCGTTTGAAGCGATACTAATGGTCGAGTTTTGTAATTCACAAAAAGGAGTGGCTATTGGTTGGGTTGTGATTAGTATTGGAGCGGCAATTATATAATTGTTATTGGGTGTAGTATAGCCTATAGCACTGGTAACTTGTCCTCTTGTATTTACTGTTACAGGGGAACTTCCTAATATACCGTCATTATTAAAGTCAAAAAAACCAGCTTCAATAACATCATTACATAAATCATTGTCACTGTCTAATTCTCGGTAATTTTTTATGCCATCGTTATCTACATCTGGATTAGTTGCATTTGTTCCAGATTCGTCAATGTCATTTATTCCATCATTGTCACTGTCCCAATCGATATAATCCGGAATTCCATCATTATCTGTATCAACTGGGGTTAAACCATTTCCAAAAGCATTGTCTATACCGTCTTTGTTAGTGTCGCTATTTGCTAGTGCTAATGCATTGTTGTTTTGGGCTTCAATTCTGTCTAAAATGCCATCGTTATCACTGTCTAAATCAAATTGATCAGCAATGCTATCACCATCGGAATCTCTAGGGATACATTGGGCATAAAGTTTGAATGTTGCTTTATTAGTATTCGTCTCCGATAAGTTTTTGTGTTGGATGCTAAAAGTTTTCGTTAATGAAGTGAGAAATTTGAAATCACCTGTGCCAGCTGCTAATGGTACTACATTGTTTAGTCTAAATCGAATTTCAAACGATGAATATTCTGTTACACCACTTTCGTAAATCCCATCATAATTAGTGTCAATTAATAATTGATTAGAAGGGTTTAGAACTGTGATGGTTCGATTGGTATCGGAGTTAACGATAAACTCAGCATTAGAGTTTAGTAAATCAGTAGTATTGGCGGATGGAGCGTATTCTAATCCAATCGAAATAGGCTGATTGAATGTCATTTTATACTTAACAAAATTGCCAATTCCAGTTGGAGTTTCGGTTACAATAATTCCATTTGCATTTCCAGTAAATGGAGTTGTACTAGAATTGGTAGAAGTAGTAATTTGTCCTGAAAATGTATTTGAATAATCACCTATAGCAATAGTTCCTGTGCTACTGTTTGCGGTATTGATATTTTGATTACCGTAGGATTCGGTACAATTTGTAATTCCGTCATTATCATTATCGAGGTCAATATTATCATTTATAGTGTCACCATCAAAATCAGTTGGGCATTCGCTTACAGGAATTTTATCCGAAAATAATGGAATGGTGTTTGGGCAATTTGAAATAGTTCCACGTACAGCGTAGTAACCTGGTGCTGTTGGGGTATATTCTGGTGTTGTCGCACCAGTGATGGCTACATCATTAAAAAACCATTGGAAAGCATCATAGGAGGAAATCGTACTTGTTTTTAGAATAATATTTGGGATACAAGATGAAGCGGTATTCGAAATTTTACTCGAAATTACTTCTGGTTTGGTATCAAAACCAGAATAGTAGCCGCCGTAAGTTGCGGATGTATTGGTTCCGTAATAAGAAACATAAAGTTGTTTTGTAGATTTTACCGAGATATTTCCTGATAGCCCATCAACAGTATATCGTTCGAGTCCAGGATTACCTGTAATTGGTACAGGAGAAGTTGTAATAGGACTATTATTTATGGTGACACTAGCGCCTGTTTCGGTTACGATATTAAGACCACCGGTATAGGTTGTGTTTCCTATGGATTGAATTAATGGGATATTGTCTACAATTCTAGGTGTGGTACAATTTACAGGAGGTACAAAGAAAAGATTTTGGTTGGCTGCCGATGAACCTCTCGCTCCTATACTTTGATACGCAAATACGTTTTCAGAACTAGTGAGGTATAAATTACCATTACTAAAATAACTACCTCCGATATCTGCAAACTCTCCTGCATTAAGTGTTTTAAATGGTGTTGTACTACCGTTAAGGTAAATTACAGTTTGGTCTTTTTGAGCAATTATTAAAACGCGTTCTAAATCATCGGAACCCAATCCTTTGACAAAAACATATTCTTTTCCTGTTTTTTCGAAAGGGACAATCTGGTCAAAACCAATGTCTCTTCCAGAGGAAATGCTATTGCTACCAGCAAATGAACCTGAATTAACGGCCACGGGTTTGTCTGTTTCTACTAATGCACCAATCATATTTGAACTATTAGAATTAGAATTGTTGTAGTTTTCTAATGCTAATACATAGCTTTCATTTTTATTTAAATTAAGTGTTATTGGTCCATTTATGATGGTGCCATCGGTAAGAATTGTACCGTTTGGGATATTAGAAATGGTTAATGTGGTATTATTTTCAGTTGCGAGTATAGATGAAAAATTTAACAAAGAAACATCGTAAACGGGATTAAACATGGCTCCTAATCTGAAAATAGTTCCTAAAGCACTATTACCTTTAGAAACGAGTCCTCCAGCATGATTGAAATTTCCAGTATTAGTGTTTAAAGCGGAGTTGATTCTCATACTTACATAAACTAAATCATCGGCTTCGATAATGTATCCTTTATCTATAATTTTTCCAATTACGGTTTTTGGTGTCATTAACTGAGTGCCGCTGCCAGTTCCAATGGAATGAACATAAGGAGTGGTGTTGTTTACTACTCCATTGATGACTGTACCTCCGATAGCTATAATTTTAAAACTGACATTAGTGGTACTAGGTGTAGAAATGTAAAAATAGTGATCAAATGCTAAATTCGTATTGCAACTTATAGGGGGTATATAATGTGTTTTGCTAAATTGCGCAAAACAATTTAATGATAGTAATATCAATAAAACAAGTGGTATTTTTTTCATATGATAAAAATAATGATAATTTTTTTCACATTTGATGATATAATCAATATTTTCTTGAGGTGTAGGCTGTTAAAAAAAGCATAAAAAAAATATTTTACCCCATTTTTTTTAATTTATTATCAAATTCTGATAATTTCAAAGGAATCGTATTAGAACAAATTGTTTTCTATCATAGAATATTAAAATTAAATTCAACCAGTAATTCAGGAAATAAAGGATTTATTTAGTGTAAATTTGTATTAAATCCAATAATTATGAGTGATTCTTCTGTTTTATTTAAAAAGCCTACCTATCCAATTAATGACGCATTGTTAGGATATCTAGAGCGTTTTGATCGCATATCAAGCGTTTCTGTTTGTTATGATGATTTATTGCGATTTTCTGGGGCCATAAGTGTGTACGACAAAAATGATCAAGATACCTTATGGGTGCGGGTATATTATTCAGAACATGAAAGGAAAGAGATTGATTTAAATTTAAAAAAAATCTATACGCTGTTGCATTCTGATGGGAACGTCGAAATTATAAAGTTTTTGAACATAGATGCTATAGATTATTGTACGTTTGGGAATTCCAAACCGTTTCGAATAAAAGTTAGAAATATTCTCAATGATAACTATGTTCATTTTTATATCAAAAAAGCAGATGCCTCTCGAATCTACGGTCTTGAATTAGAAGATATACTTTCGCCCGACAAAATAAATTTTTTGGTCTATCATGATACTTTGATTGAGGAGCATATTATTGGTATTCCTGGTGATGTTTTTATGGAAACCTTGTTGAAAAACTGTACCGAAACCGAAAAATCCCAAATAGCTAAAGAGTTTGTGAAATTCAATGAACGTTGTATGATTCGGCTTTTGGGTGATATGAGAGCTTATAATTATGTGGTATTGCCTATCCATGATTTTGATCAAGTAGTGTATAAAATTCGACCAATCGATTTCGATCAGCAATGTTACGAAGGAAATTTTAAAATTTACCGACCACAGTTTTTTAAAGAAAACAATCCTATGGTACAATTGGTAAAAACCAAATTACAAGATTCTTCCATCGAACAATATAAAAATGAAGAACGTGCCGCTCTGGCCAAAAGATTGCACTCTGCCAACAAACGTATAAATAGATTGTTGCAAATTATGAGCAAAGATGTCATTGCACCTGACGAGCATATCAAAAGGCTAAAATTAGAATTGTACCGTTACACGAATGATTTGAATTTTAAAAATGCCGCCTCCATGGGGAAAGTACTAGAAGCTGCTTTTGAATTTGTTTCTAGAAACTATAAAAATGCTAACATTTTTAAAACAGATTTTTGATTTCTAAAGACAGCTAATGAAAAAATATTATAAACTCTTATTGGTGTTTTTAGTTTTAGCTTGTCACCAAAAAACTGAAGATTTAATAGAATTGTTTTCATTTCCAAAATCACTTAAAGAAGTGTCAGGTATAAACAGTAATGAATCTGGATTGATTTGGGCAATTGAAGATAGTGGCAATAAAAATGAAATCTACGCTCTAGATAAAAACGGAAAAATTCAACAAACGATTCGTGTAAACGGTGTTGAAAACAACGATTGGGAAGATATTACCAAGGATAAACTTGGGAATTTATACGTTGGTGATTTTGGGAATAACGACAATTATCGAAAAGATTTAGCGATTTATAAAATTGATAAAACGGCACTTTCAGATTCAGAAACAACTCCTGCTGCTATCATTCGGTTTGCCTATCCAGAACAGAAGGATTTTCCACCAAAAAAGAAAAATAGGCATTTTGATGTTGAAGGTTTTATAGAGTGGAAGGGCAATTTTTATTTGTTTACCAAAAACCGAAGTTCCAATTTTGATGGAACTGCTTTCATTTATAAAATTCCCAATACTGCTGGTTTCCATCAAGCGCAACGCATTGGAGAATTCAAAACGGGTCCTGATTTTGAAAATTATGCCATTACCAGTGCAGCGATAAGTCCTGATGAAAAGAAATTAGTGCTGTTGACGCATAGCAAAATTATTTTATTCGAAAATTTTAAAAATGACGACTTCCTATCTGGAAAAAGAACCGATTTAGAATTGAATCATTTTTCTCAAAAAGAAGCGGTTTGTTTCAAAGACAATGCAACTTTATACATCGCTGACGAAAAAGTCAAAAAGACAGGAGGGAAGCTGTATGAATTTAAAATCCAAAACCAACCCCAAAACTAATTCTTGCTTCTTCATTCTTGCTTTTGAAATAAGTAAGTCTGGCGGTGATGGTGTTAATACCGTTAAGCCACAAACCACCTCCATAGGATTGCTTCCATTGGTCTGAGTTTTCGCCATCAAGCCACACACGACCGTAATCAAATCCACCTAGAATACCATAGCTCATCGGAATAAAACTTTCTTTGATTTGTCCGATGTTAAATCTCAAATCACTACTTTGATAAAACGAACTTTTTCCTAAAAAGCGTTCGTTTCTAAAACCACGCAAATTGTTATTTCCTCCTAAAACGGCTCCTTGATAAAACTCAAAGTTGTTGTTCAGAATCATTTTGGCTTTCATAATAGTAGCCAAAACCCATTTGCCTTGAGCGTCAATTTTATGATTGAAATTCAGTTTAGATTCTATCGAAGGGAAGTTTTTACGGCTGTCTTGAAGGTTTGTTTTCCAACTTCCCACAACTGAAAATCCCATTCCCATCGTTGGGAGTGAAGGCGTGTCATAATTTTCAAAATGGTACCCAATACTGGCTCCTGCAAATTGTTGATTATCAAAAACTGCTGTATTGACTGTATTTGATGTTGCAATAAAACGATCTGCGGTTTTTTCGACTTGGATGTTTTCAAAGCTTGGTTGGAATTCTAAACGACTTCCAAAACGACCTGTTTTTACAAATTGTGGTGCTATTTTAATAATACTGATACGCACTCTATTGTAATCCATGCCTAAGGTTTCATCGTTATTTATTGTTTGGTTTCCATAACCAAAATAATTGATTGCGAAATTAGGACTGGTAAAACGAGTTTCAAGGTTAAAATCCCATTTCCCAATGGCTTTTGGTGATTTAAAAGCATAAAGCAACTCGTAACCACTGGTAGCAAAATAGTAATTTGCAGTTAGCATATGCTTGTTTGTATACGTGTTTTGTTTAAAATTATTTACCGTGTAATTGGTATTGATTCCTAGTTTGATACCATCATCAGGATTAAAGCCAATAGTTGGCAAACCTGAAAAAGCATTGTATTTAGGACGTCTGTAGTCGTAAAGGTTGGTTTGGTAATCGTCAGTTAGTTTTTTGGATGTTTTAGAATCTAACACAAAACTGTTTTTCTTAGATTTAAAATCGATAATACTCACTTTTTTTCCATTGTCAACCGAGTACATATCGTGATTTTGACCACCAATCAATAGGGTTTTAATAGTCGATTTTTGGTTACCGATCACTTTGAATTCATCATCGTCATCTAGTCCGTAAATCCAAATATTTTTGGTTTCCTTTCCTGAAATGGATTTGGTGTACTCAAATTCTAGTCCCTCTTTCTTTAAACGAGAAACCCTAACTTCAATAGTATTTCCAGCTTTCTTTTCAATTAAAAATTGGTCTTTTTTATTGGTTCCAACTATGATAACCGTTTTTTGCAAGCTTTTGTAATAACTGCTAGCATATTTTTGAAGTTGTTTTTTGCGAAGTTTTAATTTTTCTTGAATAGACTTAATCGTTTCGTCCTGAACTTCTTTAGGTAGGTTGGCAAAAGCATTGTCAATATCGTTGTCGGTCAAGTGCTCTTGAATGTATGCTGCTTGTGTGAGCCAATCTTCTTGAGTTGCTGTTTTTAAAAAAGCTACATCCAAAGGATAAGGTTCGCGGTTGAACCATTTTACATTTTTGATATCCTCTTTAAAGCTTTGCATATGTCGCAAATCAGGAATATTCATTAATATTGACAATAGGGCACCATCGTATTTAGAAAATGCTTGGTCTCTATCTCTTGGAATCGGTTTGTAAATGATTTGGTCGCCTATTTTATGTTCTCCCCAACGCCATTGGTCGTAATGCCTGTCCCAATCCCCAATAAGCATATCAAATAATCTCGCTTTGATGTATTCTTTTTCGTCAATATGGTACTTTTCATCTTTGTGAATTTTCTCTAAAACTTCTTCGGTACTGATGATAGCAGAAGGTTTTCCAAAACTAGCCAAATCGTTATGTCCGTCGGAAGTGTGTTCTTCGATATAATACAATTCGTCCCCAAAATTAGTGTTGAATTCGCCTAAAGCTTTTTGTTT
This sequence comes from Flavobacterium sp. NG2, assembly GCF_034119845.1. Classification (NCBI taxonomy): domain Bacteria; kingdom Pseudomonadati; phylum Bacteroidota; class Flavobacteriia; order Flavobacteriales; family Flavobacteriaceae; genus Flavobacterium; species Flavobacterium sp. NG2. Next base: position 2,441,007 of record NZ_CP139420.1, read on the forward strand.
TGGAATATAAAACAAAACTGGGTTAGAATGGCTTACGCCAATTTTATCCGCCAAATTCCCAACAGCCATTGGTGTATAAGGGTGCGAACTGGTATAAAAATCAAGTAGAAAATCCTCAGCTGAGGTGTTTTCAAAATCATGTTCTACAAATTGTTCTTTGAAAGCTACACTTTGTAAAAATCGTGTAGCACTCTTTTTCAACGCTCTCATGGCGTATTCTTTACCGTTCGAATCTATCAAACGTAAGGACTTGGATTGATGTCCGCCTCCAGCTCGTTTCGGTGCTAATCCGCCGTATAATGTGTCTAGATTTGCTGTTTTACTTTCGACAAGGGTACTGTAGTAAGGGCGATAATGTTGTCCAAAAATAAAATTATGAGCTCCTGTTTTCTGAGTCATTTCAGGGGTATAAACCGATGCTTTTTTGGTTTTTGAAAATGAAGCATAATCAGTATTTATTATTGTTTTTGGAGTAAAAATAGTGTGCTCAAATAGGAGTTTGCTTTTTCCAAAAAAGGAAACAGTTGCTTTTCCATTGTTGTACAGGGAGAGTGTAGCGAAACCTTTTTGTCCATACGAGAAATCATTGGGATAAATCGCTTTGGCAGCTTCTTGTTTAGAACCTGCACCACTGATAATTTGTTTGATGTTATGATGCTCGATGTATTGTAAATTGTGGTCGTGACCAGACACAACAATTACATTGTCTAGTCCTTGAATTAAGGTTTTGATTCGGTTGGTAAGTTTGCTGTATAGTTTGTTTTGAAGGTCTTGTGGACTGGCGCCAGAAGTTTTTCGCAGCAGATTGCCAAATGACCCAATAATAGGTAAAGGGATTTTTTGTTCTAGTGGAAACAATTGTTTTTCCAAAGAAAACTGCCCTCCATGCGATCCATTTGTCATCAATGGATGATGCATTGCCAACACTACTGTCTTGTCTTTGTTTTTGTTCAAAAGGCTTTCTAATTCTTCAAAGAAAGCGTCACGGGTTTTGATGTCGCAGTCATCATTCAAAGTGGGTGTTTTGTCCCAATCTTCTAAAAACCATTGACTGTCAATTGTTATCAGGATAGCGTTATCATTTATTTTAATATCATCAATAGCACAACCTTTTCTTGGTGAAAATGATTTTTTGTTTTTGAAATAATCAGTTACAATATCCTCTTGCTCTTCAAGTCCTTTTTTGCCATTATACCAATCGTGATTTCCAGGAATAAAAACGGTTTTACCTTTGTAATTTTTGGTGATTTCGAGTTGATTGGTCAATTTTAGTTTAGCCCCTTCATAATTAGTATTTTTTGCACTAGCAGGAATTCCTTTTGGGTAAACATTGTCTCCTAAGAAAATTAAAGTCGAATTTTTATCGGCAGTTTTGAGTTTTTCTTTTAGAGCAAGCAGGGCTTCTTTTGAATTTTCATCTGTGGTATTTCCAGCATCGCCAATCAAATAAAAAGTATGGGCAATTTTTGAAGTGTCTTTTTCGTTAGTTGGGTTCCAGTTCGCAACATTTTTACCAAATTGTTCTTTGTGAGTTGCGCAAGAAAACAGTAAAAAGGATATAAATAGTTGAATAAGTCTTTTTTCCAAAAACAATTTCATAATTTAGTAGTATAAATAATTCCTATGCATCTTATCGACCAAACGGAATCTTTTGTGTGTAATTTACTCAAAGATAAACTTTCTATTTCATTTACATATCATAATTGCAACCACAGTTTAGTGGTGGTTAATGCTGTTAAAGAAATTGCCGAAAGTCAAGGAATCACGGGTTCTGATTATGAAGCGCTAGTGGTAGCGGCATGGTTTCATGATACAGGTTATATTAAAGGCTGTACCAAGCATGAAGATTCTAGTGTGGAAATTGCAACTGAATTTTTAAAAGAACAGGGGCAATCGGATGAGTTTATTCAAAAGGTAAATTCGTTAATTCAAGCAACAGTTTATAATTATGTCCCTCAAAATGAATTAGAAAAAATTATTAGGGATGCTGATTATTCTCATTTTGGGGATAAGAAATACTTTGTTTATTGTGAGCTTCTTAGAGACGAGTGGGAGGTGACAATGAAAAAGAAGTTTACTGATGAGGAATGGAGTAAGGAAAACTTAAATATTTTAGAGCATGGGCATCAGTATTATACAGATTATGCGATTCAGCATTGGCAACCTATAAAAGAAGAAAACATTAAATTAATAAAGAAAATGATTCAAGAGAATCCGTTAGATGTTATAGATTCGTCCTCAGTAAAGAAGACTAAAAAGAAGAAAGCAAAGAAGGATAAACCAGATCGTGGGATTGATACTTTGTTTCGAATTACCTTGAGCAATCACACCCGTTTGAGTGGTATTGCCGATAGTAAAGCAAATATTCTATTGTCTGTAAATGCGATTATCATTTCGATTGCTTTATCTTCTATTATCCCAAAATTAGACAGTCCAGGGAACGCTCATTTGATTTTGCCAACTTTTGTTTTGCTAATGTTTAGTGTGGTTTCTATCATTTTTGCTATTTTGTCCACCCGACCAAAAGTGACTACGGGAACTTTCACCCGTGAAGATATTGACAACCAAAAAGTCAATTTACTGTTTTTTGGAAATTTTTATAAAATGCCTGTTGAAGAATATCAGTGGGCGGTCAATGAGATGATGAAAGACCGTGATTATTTGTACAACGCTATGATTAAAGACTTGTACTACTTAGGGGTAGTTCTTGAGAAAAAATACCGACTGCTAAGAATTACCTATAATATTTTTATGATAGGAATCATAATTTCTGTGATTGCTTTTATTTTTGCCTTTAACGCGATACTAGTTTAATTCTGTGAATTTTTGTTATGTCTTTATCGAGTAATTAATGAAATTAAGTCAAGTTTAATATGACTTAACTTTTTAATGATTTAAAAAAAGGTATCGTTATGTAAGGGGATTTAGAGAGCTCTTTGCATTTAAACTTTTCTAACTTTTGGCTAAATAATAAACTAGCAAACTTTACGGTAAAATAAATCAGCCATTACTTCATAGCCCAATCGGTTTGGATGTACGCCATCATCTGCGTAAGTACTAATCATTCCATCCTTCTCATCCACCATGACGGAGTAATAATCCAAGTACTGAATTTTATTTAGCGCTGCGTATTCTTTAAGAATTTTATTTAAAGCAATAATTTTTTGAGAAGGATTTTCTCCCTGTTTCCATGGAAATCTGTTAGCAGGCAAAACTGAACATAAAATAACTTTTATATGGTGTACTTGCGCCAATTCTATCATCGAAAAAAGATTATTCGTAATCATTTCTATAGTGGTAGGGCCTGTATTTCCTGCGATATCATTGGCTCCAGCCAAAATAACAACGACTCTAGGTTGTAACGCAATCACATCGGCTCTGAAGCGAACGAGCATTTGTGGTGTCGTTTGTCCACTGATACCACGATTAAGATACGGTTTACCATCAAAGAATTCAGGCATTAGATTTTTCCAAAATTCGGTAATTGAGTCGCCCAAAAACACTACTCTATTTTCTTCTTTAGTAGGTGGTGGAGTAGAGACGTTTTCTGCTTCGTATCTCTTTAAATAAGGCCAGTCTTGTTGTTGTTTTGTCATTTAAGGTAGCTTTAATTTTGATGCAAATTTATCTAATTTAAAATTAATCTGTGGTCGATGTTTAATTGTATTATTGTTATTTACTATATTTTTTAATGTTAATGAAGTGATTTGGATTTATAATTAAGTTGTTTTAACTGTTTGATAATTAAGGATGAAGTGTTTGTTTTCTTTGAAATTAACTTGTTGATTTTAATTTGTAAGAATTGTATTAGTTGTTATTTTGGTTAAAGATGTAGTTTAAAGTTTTTTTTAACACTTTTATCGAAAACATGCTAATGTCATGAATTATTTTTTGAGTTCTGTTTTAAATTAGTAGTCTGTCTTTGAAAAAACAATAATAAAGGATAATGCTTTTCATCTTCAATAGGAAGTATCTGTTTTTATTTATTTCAGACTAGCATAAAAAAAAATACCACTTTTTGTTTATCGTTTTTCATAATAGCAATTACTATTTGTAATTGCTTTGCTGTTCGTTGTTTTATTACTTTAAAATTGAATAAATATGAAAGTATTTTTACCCACCTCCCGATTTTTGTTTATTGTTTTTTTTATTGCTAATTTGTTTGTTGTCAACTCTGTATTTGGACAGGCAACAGTAACAACAGATAAGGATGATTATGCTCCTGGTGAGTATGTTATTATTACAGGAACTGGTTGGTCACCAGGGGAAACTGTGAGTTTTCATTTTGATGAAACCCCCAAACCAGCTACTTGTGTCAATTCGCATGATTTAGTCGCAATTGCGGATTCTAGTGGGAATATTTATAATGATCAGTTTTTGATAAAAGTAAATCATATTGGAGTTACTTTTGTTTTGACAGCAACTGGTGAATCTTCGGGATTCATAGCCTATAGAACTTTTACAGATGGTAATGTTGGTTTTGGTCAAACGGGGGTGCCTGGTCAAAATATTAATATGACTGCAACTGTTACTTACACAAAAGCAACTACAAACACATTAGTAACAGAAACAATTACATTTAAAAATAATGGAACAGAAACTGTTGGAGCTAAAGATGGTACTTCCATTTCATGGGTATTTAATCCAGTAACTGTAGGGACTATAACTTATTATTGGACAGGTGTTTCGTCATATACGCAAGGTTTTAATATCGGAACATCAAATTATACGGGATCAAATGCAATAATTGGCACATATAGTGGTGTTTCTTCAACAAATTTATCAGTTAGTAGTGCTACAGGCACATATGGTGGTACAGTGGTACTAAGTGCCACGCTATCTTCTGGAACAACTAATCTTGATGGGAAAACTGTAAACTTCTCTCTGAATGGAACCCTAGTAGGTTCAGCAGTAACGAATTCAAGTGGGGTTGCAACTTTAAGTAACGCCAGTTTAATAGGGATTAATGCATCAACATATCCCACTGGAGTAACTGCTAGTTTCGCTGGCGATGCAAGTTATGCTGAGAGAAATGATAGTAATAGTTTGACAGTAAATGCAAAAGCCTTATTAATTACAGCCAATAATCAATCCAAAACCTATGGAGAGACAAAAGTGTTGGGAACTACAGCCTTTACAGCCCCTGCCTTGGAGAGTTTTGATGCTATTACAGGAGTATCCTTAAGCAGTACAGGATCTGTTAATACAGCTACAGTAGCAGGTTCTACTTATCCTATAGTTGCAAGTGCCGCCACAGGAACAGGCTTAGGGAATTATACCATTACCTATGCCGATGGAGCGTTGACAGTAAATGCAAAAGCCTTATTAATTACAGCCAATAATCAATCCAAAACCTATGGAGAGACAAAAGTGTTGGGAACTACAGCCTTTACAGCCCCTGCCTTGGAGAGTTTTGATGCTATTACAGGAGTATCCTTAAGCAGTACAGGATCTGTTAATACAGCTACAGTAGCAGGTTCTACTTACCCTATAGTTGCAAGTGCCGCCACAGGAACAGGCTTAGGGAATTATACCATTACCTATGCCGATGGAGCGTTGACAGTAAATGCAAAAGCCTTATTAATTACAGCCAATAATCAATCCAAAACCTATGGAGAGACAAAAGTGTTGGGAACTACAGCCTTTACAGCCCCTGCCTTGGAGAGTTTTGATGCTATTACAGGAGTATCCTTAAGCAGTACAGGATCTGTTAATACAGCTACAGTAGCAGGTTCTACTTACCCTATAGTTGCAAGTGCCGCCACAGGAACAGGCTTAGGAAATTATACCATTACCTATGCCGATGGAGCGTTGACAGTAAATGCAAAAGCCTTATTAATTACAGCCAATAATCAATCCAAAACCTATGGAGAGACAAAAGTGTTGGGAACTACAGCCTTTACAGCCCCTGCCTTGGAGAGTTTTGATGCTATTACAGGAGTATCCTTAAGCAGTACAGGATCTGTTAATACAGCTACAGTAGCAGGTTCTACTTACCCTATAGTTGCAAGTGCCGCCACAGGAACAGGCTTAGGGAATTATACCATTACCTATGCCGATGGAGCGTTGACAGTAAATGCAAAAGCCTTATTAATTACAGCCAATAATCAATCCAAAACCTATGGAGAGACAAAAGTGTTGGGAACTACAGCCTTTACAGCCCCTGCCTTGGAGAGTTTTGATGCTATTACAGGAGTATCCTTAAGCAGTACAGGATCTGTTAATACAGCTACAGTAGCAGGTTCTACTTACCCTATAGTTGCAAGTGCCGCCACAGGAACAGGCTTAGGGAATTATACCATTACCTATGCCGATGGAGCGTTGACAGTAAATGCAAAAGCCTTATTAATTACAGCCAATAATCAATCCAAAACCTATGGAGAGACAAAAGTGTTGGGAACTACAGCCTTTACAGCCCCTGCCTTGGAGAGTTTTGATGCTATTACAGGAGTATCCTTAAGCAGTACAGGATCTGTTAATACAGCTACAGTAGCAGGTTCTACTTACCCTATAGTTGCAAGTGCCGCCACAGGAACAGGCTTAGGGAATTATACCATTACCTATGCCGATGGAGCGTTGACAGTAAATGCAAAAGCCTTATTAATTACAGCCAATAATCAATCCAAAACCTATGGAGAGACAAAAGTGTTGGGAACTACAGCCTTTACAGCCCCTGCCTTGGAGAGTTTTGATGCTATTACAGGAGTATCCTTAAGCAGTACAGGATCTGTTAATACAGCTACAGTAGCAGGTTCTACTTACCCTATAGTTGCAAGTGCCGCCACAGGAACAGGCTTAGGGAATTATACCATTACCTATGCCGATGGAGCGTTGACAGTAAATGCAAAAGCCTTATTAATTACAGCCAATAATCAATCCAAAACCTATGGAGAGACAAAAGTGTTGGGAACTACAGCCTTTACAGCCCCTGCCTTGGAGAGTTTTGATGCTATTACAGGAGTATCCTTAAGCAGTACAGGATCTGTTAATACAGCTACAGTAGCAGGTTCTACTTACCCTATAGTTGCAAGTGCCGCCACAGGAACAGGCTTAGGAATTATACCATTACCTATGCCGATGGAGCGTTGACAGTAAATGCAAAAGCCTTATTAATTACAGCCAATAATCAATCCAAAACCTATGGAGAGACAAAAGTGTTGGGAACTACAGCCTTTACAGCCCCTGCCTTGGAGAGTTTTGATGCTATTACAGGAGTATCCTTAAGCAGTACAGGATCTGTTAATACAGCTACAGTAGCAGGTTCTACTTACCCTATAGTTGCAAGTGCCGCCACAGGAACAGGCTTAGGGAATTATACCATTACCTATGCCGATGGAGCGTTGACAGTAAATGCAAAAGCCTTATTAATTACAGCCAATAATCAATCCAAAACCTATGGAGAGACAAAAGTGTTGGGAACTACAGCCTTTACAGCCCCTGCCTTGGAGAGTTTTGATGCTATTACAGGAGTATCCTTAAGCAGTACAGGATCTGTTAATACAGCTACAGTAGCAGGTTCTACTTACCCTATAGTTGCAAGTGCCGCCACAGGAACAGGCTTAGGGAATTATACCATTACCTATGCCGATGGAGCGTTGACAGTAAATGCAAAAGCCTTATTAATTACAGCCAATAATCAATCCAAAACCTATGGAGAGACAAAAGTGTTGGGAACTACAGCCTTTACAGCCCCTGCCTTGGAGAGTTTTGATGCTATTACAGGAGTATCCTTAAGCAGTACAGGATCTGTTAATACAGCTACAGTAGCAGGTTCTACTTACCCTATAGTTGCAAGTGCCGCCACAGGAACAGGCTTAGGGAATTATACCATTACCTATGCCGATGGAGCGTTGACAGTAAATGCAAAAGCCTTATTAATTACAGCCAATAATCAATCCAAAACCTATGGAGAGACAAAAGTGTTGGGAACTACAGCCTTTACAGCCCCTGCCTTGGAGAGTTTTGATGCTATTACAGGAGTATCCTTAAGCAGTACAGGATCTGTTAATACAGCTACAGTAGCAGGTTCTACTTACCCTATAGTTGCAAGTGCCGCCACAGGAACAGGCTTAGGGAATTATACCATTACCTATGCCGATGGAGCGTTGACAGTAAATGCAAAAGCCTTATTAATTACAGCCAATAATCAATCCAAAACCTATGGAGAGACAAAAGTGTTGGGAACTACAGCCTTTACAGCCCCTGCCTTGGAGAGTTTTGATGCTATTACAGGAGTATCCTTAAGCAGTACAGGATCTGTTAATACAGCTACAGTAGCAGGTTCTACTTACCCTATAGTTGCAAGTGCCGCCACAGGAACAGGCTTAGGGAATTATACCATTACCTATGCCGATGGAGCGTTGACAGTAAATGCAAAAGCCTTATTAATTACAGCCAATAATCAATCCAAAACCTATGGAGAGACAAAAGTGTTGGGAACTACAGCCTTTACAGCCCCTGCCTTGGAGAGTTTTGATGCTATTACAGGAGTATCCTTAAGCAGTACAGGATCTGTTAATACAGCTACAGTAGCAGGTTCTACTTACCCTATAGTTGCAAGTGCCGCCACAGGAACAGGCTTAGGGAATTATACCATTACCTATGCCGATGGAGCGTTGACAGTAAATGCAAAAGCCTTATTAATTACAGCCAATAATCAATCCAAAACCTATGGAGAGACAAAAGTGTTGGGAACTACAGCCTTTACAGCCCCTGCCTTAGAGAGTTTTGATGCTATTACAGGAGTATCCTTAAGCAGTACAGGATCTGTTAATACAGCTACAGTAGCAGGTTCTACTTACCCTATAGTTGCAAGTGCCGCCACAGGAACAGGCTTAGGGAATTATACCATTACCTATGCCGATGGAGCGTTGACAGTAAATGCAAAAGCCTTATTAATTACAGCCAATAATCAATCCAAAACCTATGGAGAGACAAAAGTGTTGGGAACTACAGCCTTTACAGCCCCTGCCTTGGAGAGTTTTGATGCTATTACAGGAGTATCCTTAAGCAGTACAGGATCTGTTAATACAGCTACAGTAGCAGGTTCTACTTACCCTATAGTTGCAAGTGCCGCCACAGGAACAGGCTTAGGAAATTATACCATTACCTATGCCGATGGAGCGTTGACAGTAAATGCAAAAGCCTTATTAATTACAGCCAATAATCAATCCAAAACCTATGGAGAGACAAAAGTGTTGGGAACTACAGCCTTTACAGCCCCTGCCTTGGAGAGTTTTGATGCTATTACAGGAGTATCCTTAAGCAGTACAGGATCTGTTAATACAGCTACAGTAGCAGGTTCTACTTACCCTATAGTTGCAAGTGCCGCCACAGGAACAGGCTTAGGGAATTATACCATTACCTATGCCGATGGAGCGTTGACAGTAAATGCAAAAGCCTTATTAATTACAGCCAATAATCAATCCAAAACCTATGGAGAGACAAAAGTGTTGGGAACTACAGCCTTTACAGCCCCTGCCTTAGAGAGTTTTGATGCTATTACAGGAGTATCCTTAAGCAGTACAGGATCTGTTAATACAGCTACAGTAGCAGGTTCTACTTACCCTATAGTTGCAAGTGCCGCCACAGGAACAGGCTTAGGGAATTATACCATTACCTATGCCGATGGAGCGTTGACAGTAAATGCAAAAGCCTTATTAATTACAGCCAATAATCAATCCAAAACCTATGGAGAGACAAAAGTGTTGGGAACTACAGCCTTTACAGCCCCTGCCTTAGAGAGTTTTGATGCTATTACAGGAGTATCCTTAAGCAGTACAGGATCTGTTAATACAGCTACAGTAGCAGGTTCTACTTACCCTATAGTTGCAAGTGCCGCCACAGGAACAGGCTTAGGGAATTATACTATTACCTATGCCGATGGAGCGTTGACAGTAAATGCAAAAGCCTTATTAATTACAGCCAATAATCAATCCAAAACCTATGGAGAGACAAAAGTGTTGGGAACTACAGCCTTTACAGCCCCTGCCTTGGAGAGTTTTGATGCTATTACAGGAGTATCCTTAAGCAGTACAGGATCTGTTAATACAGCTACAGTAGCAGGTTCTACTTACCCTATAGTTGCAAGTGCCGCCACAGGAACAGGCTTAGGGAATTATACCATTACCTATGCCGATGGAGCGTTGACAGTAAATGCAAAAGCCTTATTAATTACAGCCAATAATCAATCCAAAACCTATGGAGAGACAAAAGTGTTGGGAACTACAGCCTTTACAGCCCCTGCCTTGGAGAGTTTTGATGCTATTACAGGAGTATCCTTAAGCAGTACAGGATCTGTTAATACAGCTACAGTAGCAGGTTCTACTTACCCTATAGTTGCAAGTGCCGCCACAGGAACAGGCTTAGGGAATTATACCATTACCTATGCCGATGGAGCGTTGACAGTAAATGCAAAAGCCTTATTAATATCTGCAACTGGAATTAATAAAGTATACGATGGTAATACAATAGCAACAGTTTCTTTGAGTGACAACCGTTTTAGCTGGGATGCATTGACTTTGACGACAGCATATACTACTGCAAATTTTGCAAATGAGAATATAGGTACATGGAATGTTTCGGTAACAGGAATTAGTATCAGTGGAGTATCTGCAGGGAATTATAACTTGGTAAATACAATCGCAAGTACTTCTGCTACTATAAGTACTTCTCCGACATCTATTACAACTATAGTATTACCAAATCCAGTTCAATATTCAGACAAAGTGACCATGGTAGCATCGGTAACTTCGGCTACGGCACAGGCGCAATTGAATGCACATGGTGGTACAGTTGAATTTAAATTGAAATCTTCTGGAGGTATCGTAACAAGTTTAGGAACTTCGTTACTTTCAGATTTTAATAATAGTGACGGTACTGTTTCGAAGCAATTTACCATGTTGTATGCTCCGGGAACATATACAATCATAGCGGTGTTTAGTCCTGCAACAACTAATTTTACAGGTGTAACAAATTGGAACTGTGGTTCTCTAACAATAATACAAGAAGACGCCAGAGCAGAATTTACTGGAACTGACATTGTAGCGACCCAAAGTGCTTCTAGTAGTATTGCTGTTATTGAATTAAGGGCTACTATTCAGGATATAACAGCTACATCAGAGGCTTCGGGAGATGCTGATTTTGGAGATATACGAAAAGCAAAAGTTAGGTTTTTAAATGATAATGTTCCAATTGTTATTGATGGTCTGACAGATATTAATGGCTGGGTATTAAATCCAATTGCATTAGTAAATGCAAGCGACACAAAAACAGGGACTATTTCCGTATCTTGGCCAGTTAATATTGGAAGTATGACTTCAATGGATTACACAATCGGTATTGAAGTAGGAGGCTATTATAAAAGAAACTCTTCGGAAGACAATGTAGTAATCACTGTGTATAAACCTACTGGAGATTTTATTACAGGAGGAGGATATATTGTACCTACGCAATCAGCAGGAAGTTATGCTTCTGATGCAGGTAGAAAAACTAATTTTGGGTTTAATGTTAAATACAATAAATCAGGGAAAAGTTTGCAAGGGAATATGAATTTTATTTTCCGTAGAACTGTTGCAGGTGTTGTTAAAGTGTATCAAGTAAAATCAAATGCAATGCAATCTTTAGGAGTTAATATTTCAAATGCCAGTGCAAAAACAGCAGTGTTTGTTTCAAAATGTAACTTAAAAGATATAACGGACCCTGTAAATCCTATTTCTTTAGGAGGAGGTTTGTTAATGCAAGTAAACATGGTTGATAAGGGAGAACCAGGGAATATGGATGAAATTGGTTTTTCTTTATATGATGGTAATACATTGTTGTACTCTAGTAATTGGGTTAGTAGTAATACTATTAAGAAGATATTGTCGGGTGGGAATTTAGTTGTTCATAGTGGATTTAGTGTTGGGACTGTAACTTCAAAAGTAGATTTTTCTAAATCAGAATTAATTGAAGAAGGTGAAGTAGATAATCAAAAAGTTGAATTAAATGTTGTAGCATACCCGATTCCTACGAATGATGTGTTTAATATTGAAATTCAAGGGGCTAATAATGATTCGAATGTTAGTATTAGAATAGTTGATATGTTAGGTAAATTAATATATACAACAACTGGTAATAATGTTCAGAATTATAGTTTCGGAAATCATTTTCCTTCGGGAACTTACATTATGCAAGTAATTGTAGACTCTAAAATATTTACTTCAAAAATTATTAAAAATTAGATGGTAGATAAAATAATGATCAAAACCAGTTCAAGTAATTTTGAGCTGGTTTTTTTATATAAAAAAAGCACTAAAATTAGTGCTTAGATTTTGAGTTGTAATTTCATATCAATCAAACAAATCCGAAGATAAATATCGGTCTCCACGATCACAGATGATAGCTACAACCACACCAGATTCTAGTTGGTTGGCAATTTTTACGGCTACAGCTACAGAGCCACCGCTACTCATTCCGGCGAAGACGCCTTCTTCAAGAGCGAGACGCTTGGTCATTTCGCGTGCTTCAGCTTCAGAGATATCGATGGTTTGATCTACTTTTGAAGGATTGAATATTTTTGGTAAATATTCTTGTGGCCATTTACGGATTCCTGGAATTTGAGAACCTTCGCTAGGTTGTGCTCCTATGATTTGAATTGCTGGATTCTTTTCTTTTAAAAATGTCGAAGTTCCCATGATGGTTCCTGTAGTTCCCATTGCGGATACAAAATGAGTAATGCTACCTTCAGTATCTCTCCAAATTTCTGGACCAGTGGTGTTGTAATGCGCTTTCCAGTTGTCTTCATTCGCAAATTGATTGAGCATAATGTAACCGCCTTCGGCTACTTTTTTGTCGGCATAATCTCTAGAACCGATGATTCCTTCTTTGGCAGAAGTCAAGATTACAGTTGCGCCATAGGCACGCATGGTTTGAGTGCGTTCTTTGGTTGAATCTTCAGGAAGGATTAATTCGATTTCAATGCCAAGTAATTGTGCAATCATCGCTAAAGCAATTCCAGTGTTCCCACTCGTGGCTTCTATTAATTTGTCTCCTTTTTTGATTTCACCACGGTCAAGAGCGCCTTTAATCATATAATAAGCGGCTCTATCTTTGACACTGCCGCCAGGGTTATTTCCTTCTAGTTTTAAAAGGAGTTTTACATTTTTATTTTGTACTAAATTGACTGTTTCAACAAGTGGAGTGTTTCCTATTAAGTCAACTAATTTTTGAGGTTTCATATTTTGGACGGTATGTTTAAAAGCAAAAAACGGCTTTTAAATTATTTAATTTCTTTAACTTTTACTTCGGTGGTGGTGGTGTTTAGCACAATTGACCTAGCTGGTATAGATTTAGTAACCCAAGCATTTCCACCTACAATACTATTTTGGCCAATTATGGTTTCTCCACCTAAAATGGTTGCATTGGCATAGATACAAACATTTTCTTCTACTGTTGGGTGTCGTTTGGCATTTTTCATGTCCTTACTTACACTTAATGCGCCTAAAGTAACTCCTTGGTATATTTTGACGTATTTTTTTATAACAGATGTCTCACCAATTACAATTCCTGTTGCATGGTCAATAAAGAAAGGAGAATCGATTTGAGCTCCCGCATTAATATCGGTTCCAGTAATTTTATGGGCATACTCACTCATTAGTCTAGAGAAAAGCATTAAATCAAGACAGTAAAGTTCGTGACTTAGTCTGTAAATGGCGATAGCGTAAAAACCAGGGTAAGCCAAGTAAACTTCTTCAATACTATTAGATGCTGGGTCGTTTTCCAGAATGTAAGCGGCATCTTGATTAAGTTTTTCAAGTACAGTAGGTAGTTTTTGAAGAAAGCTAATCCAAATGGTGTCACAATCACTTTGAGGTTTTTTGCAAGCTACTTTTGAGATGTCTTTGAAAATCTTTTCAAGTTCATCGACACTCTCCGTTAAAGAGGCATTGGAGTCAAAAAGAGTATAGAATAATTTTTCGGTGAAATTTTCTATTTTAGTTTTGATTCCATAATTGATAGATAAATGACTTTTTAAAGCGTCAATATTTTGGATAATCAGATCTTTTGTCATGATTATAAAAGTTTAAAAGGTGAAAGAAAATGTAAATTCATGCTGTAATTTTTAGCAACAGCAACAACAATGACACAATGGAGTTTGTGAATTGAAAGAGAATGAATCTTGTGAATAGTTGATTTGCATTTTTGAAATGATTTTTCGGTAATTATGCTTCACAAATATATTGAACTATTTTTGATTAACGGTATCTTTTAAGAAGACAAAAGGAAATAATTCTTGTAACCATAACCTATAATCATAAATAGGAGTTGTGTCCAAAATAGTAATTGAATAGTTTTTTGGGAAACGGTTTTTTTATACAAATATTGAAAGCTGATAAAAACTAAAAAAAGAATGGTCGTAAAAATAGCGGGATACATTTCGAAAGCAGCTTGAAAATTGCCTTGCGCTAAAAGTAAAAAGGAACGTTGAAAACCACAGCCTAAACACTCCATTCCAAAGAGGGTTTTACTGATGCAGGGGAGTAAGATTTTTTGGGTTTCCAAGGGGTGATTTTTGAGGCAATTTACAAAATTAAAAAGAATGTTTTGAGTGTAAAAAAGGATGCTAGTTTTTAATTTCTTATTTTTGAAACCAGATAAAAAATACAATGAAAATAATTCGAATTTTAATTATGATAATTGCGATACTTGTTATTTTGACAGAGCAAGTGAGCGCCAAAAAAAATGTGTACTTGATGGTGGGTGCTATCGTTGTTTTCATGTTTGGAATGATGCAATTGAGTGCCAAAACACCTAGTAAGAATCAAAGTAAAGAAGAAGAAAATGTTTAGCAAAGGAGATAAGGTTTCGGTTCTAGATGATGCTGTAGATGGTGTCGTTATTTCGGTGAAAGATAAGGAGGTAGTAATTGAAACTACCGATGGGTTTGTGATGACATATTTTGTCAACGAAATAATTAAAGTAAACGATTCCAGTAGTTTAGATGATTCTATTAAAAGAATTAATATAAGTGAGGTTAAAAAAGAAAAAGCCATTCCAAAACCCAGAAGTTTTGTGAAGGAACGTAAAAGTAAAAGTGAAACACCAGTTCCTGAGTTTGATTTGCACATCGAAAAACTGGTCAAAAACAAACACGGGATGTCGAATTATGACATTCTAACATTGCAATCTGAAACGGCAAAAAGACATATTGAGTTCGCTATTAAAAACCGAATTCCGAAGATTGTTTTTATTCATGGAGTTGGTGAAGGAGTGTTAAAAGCAGAGTTGGATTTCCTTTTGGGAAGGTATGATAATATCGATTTTCAAGAAGCCAATTATCAAAAATATGGACAAGGTGCTACCGAGGTTTATATCAAACAAAGTAAAAATAATTAGCGTTTTTGATCACATAAAAAAGGGATTAATTTCATTTGAAATTAATCCCTTTTTTATGTGAAATATTGTTCTGAAATTACTACTAATTAGTCGTGTTTAGTTCGCCTAAAATATAGCTATCACCCAATGTAAAACTATTATTTCCTTTCTTTAAGGTTGCTTTTTTTAATGTTATTGTGTGCTTGAAAGCATTAGGACCGTTTGTAGTTGTGGTTACTTCAATAATACCACTTGTGCCAGATACACCTGCAAGGCCAGTCCATTCTTGAGAAAGAGTAGGTGTGGTAGGTGTGGTTGTGTTACAGAAATAAGAACTACTTAAAAGACCAGAAAATAATCGATACGTAAGTGTGTTAGTTGTAGAGCCAATAAGTCCTGTTCTTGGGCTATTTGTAGCTGTAACTTCGTTAACGATTAATGCAGGGTCTATGTTAAGCATGATGGCTTCGTCCTTTTTGAATTCATATAATATATTTGAATCGCTACATTTAGTTAGTAATTTTTCAAAATTTAACTGAAGTGGAGTGATTGTTTTTACATAATTACCAAAAGGAAGTGTTCTAAAAGTTTGTTCTCCATTTTTTATCGAAAAAGTTATGTCTGTTAGGGTTATGAGATGATTGTATCCAGTAATTTTAGTACTGTTATTGCCGTCTGTTGAAGGAGGGGCTATAGCAGTAGTTACTATCTTGATAGTTCCAGAAGTAGCAGTCCATTGATCAAGAACAATAGGTGTTGCTGGCTGGATTGTTTCGCAAAAATTATCAGATGAAACAGCACCGTCATAAAAGCGATAAATTACACGATTAGTTGTGGTGCCTATTGTTAGTGATGTGGTAGTAGGTTCAGTGCCAAAGCTAGTAGGTGGAATTTCGATAAGTAAAGCTTCTTTGTCGTTGATTTTGTAAATGATATTGTTTGTTGAACAACTTTGAGTAGTGAAATCTTCAAAATCAATGTCTTCTTGAGTAAGGTTTCCGTCGTCACAGCCATTTAAAATCAACATAAAAGCCAGTAGGCTTGCTATTTTTTTCATTGTAAAGAATATTTGCCACAAAAATAGCGAAAAAAATGGCAAATGATATTGAAGATTTCACAATTGATATTTCATAACTTTGCTACAATGAAAAAAGTATATCTAGATAACGCATCAACAACTCAAATCAGACCTGAAGTTGTACAAGAAATGACTAAAATAATGTTGGAGGATTATGGTAATCCTTCTTCAACGCATAGTTTAGGTCGTAATAGTAAAAGCATCCTAGAACTTTCACGAAAAGGGATTGCTAAATGTATCAACGCTACGGCTTCGGAAATCATATTTACTTCTTCGGCTACTGAGGCTAATAATTGGATTCTTCGCTCAGCTGTGGTGGATTTGAATGTGCGTCGCATTATTACTAGTAGAATCGAGCATCATGCTGTTTTGTATGTGGTTCAGGAATTGCAAAAAGAGTTTAATATTCAGGTGGATTATGTGGATATTAAAGCAGATGGAACAGTTGATTTAACGCATTTAGTAGAGCTTTTAGGGATAGAAGGGAAGACTTTGGTGAGTTTGATGCATGTCAATAATGAAACTGGTGTTGTTTTGGATTTACAGCGTGTAAGTATGCTTTGCAAAGAGTATAAGACATTGTTTCATTCGGATACCGTGCAATCTATAGGAAAGCTTGATATTGACTTACAATTGGTTTCGGTAGATTTTATTGTGGCTAGTGCGCATAAATTTCATGGACCAAAAGGGGTAGGTTTTGCTTTTGTAAAGAAAAATTCAGGTTTGCAACCATTATTGTATGGTGGTGAACAAGAAAAGGGATTGCGTGCTGGAACTGAAGCAGTGCATCAGATTGCTGGAATGGCAAAAGCGCTAGAGTTGTCAACCAAGCTGATGAATGAAGAAATAGCCGAAATATCAAATTTGAAATCCTATTTAGTGTCCCAACTTTCAGAAGCTTTTCCGGGATTTATAATCAATGGAAATGAAAATAGTTTGTGTACGGTTTTAAATGTAAGCTTGCCTTTTTCTCCTGATAAAACGGCGATGATTTTGTTTCATTTGGATATGAAAGGAATTGCGGTTTCTCGTGGTAGTGCTTGTCAGAGTGGAAGTATTCGTCCTTCACACGTATTAGCAGAGATGCTTTCAGTTGAAGAGTTGAAGAGACCTAATTTGCGTATTTCGTTGAGTCATTATAATACAAAAGAGGATATTGATATTTTTATTGCTGCATTAAAAACTTTGTAATTATCAATCTTTTATTGTGATTTATTTAAAGTTGTAATTTAGATAAATTTATACTTCATTATGAAAATGAAACGTTCATAAATAGTCCTGATGGAAGCGGCATCCTCGTAGTCCCGCTTTTTCGGGACGGAGAGATATAGCGGACAGCAGGGCGAGATGTTGTTGTGATTTCAAATCGTTTTACTCCAAAAAAAAAACCACGCTTGATGTGGCGTGGTTTTGAAGTTTAGCTGTATATTTTATCGTATAAGTTTTTGTATTTCTCTAAGATGATTTTACGTTTTAGTTTCATCGTAGGAGTCAGATGTCCATTGTCTGGCGTCCATACATCAGGTGTAAGTTCGAATCGCTTGATTTGTTCCCAATGACCAAATTTTTCGTTTATGACGTTTATTTCTTCTTGAAAACGACCAATTACAATTTTGTTAGCAATCATAGATTCATTGGTGTTGCCAATATTTATTTTGTGAATTTTAGCCCAATCTTTGACAAAATCAAAATTAGGTTGAATGAAAGCAGCGGGCATTTTTTGACCGTCACCTATGACCATAATTTGCTCGATGAAACGCGATTGCTTCATAGCATTTTCTAAAATTTGTGGAGCAATGTATTTCCCTCCTGATGTTTTGAACATTTCTTTCTTACGGTCGGTGATTTTTAGGAATCCTTCGGCATCTATTTCGCCAATGTCTCCTGTGTGGAAATAGCCGTTTTCAATGACTTCGGCAGTTTTGGTTTCGTCTTTAAAATAGCCTAGCATAACGTTAGGGCCTTTGCAAAGGATTTCGCCATCTTCGGCAATTTTTACTTCTACATTATCGATAGGCTTGCCCACGGTTCCAATTTTGAAACCGCGATTACGCATATCATTTACGGAAATTACAGGCGAAGTTTCTGATAAGCCGTAACCTTCCATGACAGGGATTTCGGCAGCTGCAAAAACGCGGCAAAGTCTAGGTTGTAGTGCGGCACTTCCAGAAACCATCAATTCTAGATTTCCGCCAAGGCCTTCTTTCCATTTGCTAAAAATTAATTTACGAGCTATTTTTAGTTGGAATTCATACCAAAATCCATTGGCTCCATAGGGTTCGTATTTTAGACCTAATTCGATAGCCCAGAAAAATAGTTTTCGTTTGATGCCTGAAAGATCATTTCCTTTGGCATAAATTTTATCGTATACTTTTTCAATTAGTCTAGGGACAACTGTCATAACTGTAGGTTTGACCTCCTTAATGTTGTCGCTAATTTTTTCAATTGATTCGCCAAAGTAGATTGCCACGCCATAGTGCTGGTATAAATAAACGACCATTCGCTCAAAAATATGGCAAATAGGTAAGAAGCTTAAAGCACGACTTTTTCCTGCTTGAAAAGGAATTCTAGGAGCGCTGTCAATTACATTCGAAACAATGTTTCGGTGCGAAAGCATCACACCTTTTGGTCTTCCTGTTGTTCCAGAAGTATAAATAATCGTTGCTAAGTCATCAGTTATAATCGAATTTTTTCTAGCTTCAACTTCGTCTTGATTGTTTGCTTCTTCTCCTTGTTTTAGTACTTCTGTCCAATTTTTGCAACCGTTGATGGTATCAAAGCTATATACTTCTTTCAGTTGTGGTACTTTGTCTTTGATTAAATTAATTTTTCGAAGCACTTCAGTATCTGAAACAAAACAGTAAGTAGCACCACAATGATTGAGGATGTACTCATAGTCATCTTCGGATATCGTAGGATAAACAGGGACATTTTGAGCACCAGTTTGTAAAATACCAATATCCATAATATGCCATTCGGTTCTATTGTTTGAAGAGATAACGGCTATTTTATCATCTTTTTGAACGCCCATTTGCAATAGCGCTCTTGAAATGGCATTGGATTTATCGATGTATTCTTGAGTAGATGTCTTTACCCAAACACCATTTTCTTTGGTAGTCAAAGCATCAGGAATGGAATTAAATTGCTCCTTTTGGTAGTAAGGAATATCGAAAAGTCTAGTGATTGAAGCCATAGGTCCGAAGGTTGAGTTTTACTGCAAAATATAAAAAAATAACGTTTTTTTTAGTTTTTATCTAAGATATTATAATAAAAAAATTATGACTATCCGTTTATAATGTAAATTAAAAATTTTGTAGTCTTACAATAAAAATAAAGTTATTTTTATTACGCACCATTAAGAAATTAAGGTTAGTTAAGTTTAAAAACTTAATTTTCTTAATTTCTTAATGGTGTAAAAAAGATAATAATTTTTTTGGTACGCATAGCGGACAGTCATATAAAAAATAGTTATACTATTTCATATTCATATTTGGGATTATTTGATTTCTTCTTGGTACTCTTTGCTTCTTTCGCCAGCGATGAATATTTTCTTTTTGTCGTAATGGATTGAAAACTGGGTTGCTACCCATTTTTCGTCGTTATCAGCATTGTTTTTGTACCAAAGGGTGTAAGCAGCGCTATTGAAGCCTTCTTCGTATTTTGGATTGCCATTGGCATTGCTTTCGATTCCCCAAATGATGTTGTTTCTAGTTAAGTCCTTCTGCTGAAAAATCCCTGTTCCATTAGCGTTGAGTTGTACGATAGGTTCTGCTTCTCCATCATAAAGATAGGTTCCTGTAATGGTGTAGCCAATAACGGTTGTTAGAAAATGTTCTTTATTATGGACTTTTATTCTTGTGGTGTCGTTTTGAGAATAAGAATTACAAACAGTGAAAATAAATAATAGAAGGGTAGCGTACTGTAGTTTCATCTGAGGATAATTTTTGGTTATAAGCAAATCTAATAAATAGTTTGGAATAAAAAAACGTCCTGAGTGTTCAGGACGTTTGGTAGGTGTTGGTTTAAAATTATAAAGCGTTAATTGTAAAATGTGGTTGATTTAGAAAATAGGGAGAATTGGGCTACCGTCATTTTCAGTAGTAAAGCAAGTGTTTAAATAAATGTTGCATTTGGGCATTCGCTCTTTTAGTATAAAAGCTTTATCCAATATGTTTGCTTCATCTTCTTCTGAATCCAAAAAAACTTCTTTAAGGCTTTGATTGTCTAAACTCTCCACTAAATTAGTCAAAGTGATGGCTGTTTTGGTAATATTCAAACTTTGTAAAGATTGCATTTGGTTGAAAAACGGAATACTGTTTTTGGTGATTTCTTTATGCTTTCTCAGGTAGAGTAATCTTAATTCTTTGAAATTAGCCATGTGTTTTACACCTTCATCTGTAACATAGGAATCATTTAGTATTATTTCATGGACAATAGGAACACGTATGCTGATGAAATAAAAATACTCATCATCCTGTTCATCCCCAAAGCCATAACCGCCAATTAAAGGCAGTTCCTTAGGAATATCTTCGAGTTTTTCAATTCGAAAATGCCGCTGCCAGAATTTCTTTTCTTCCTTTGAGAGAGTCATTTTTATTAATTGTGATTCGTTTCTTGTTTGTTTTTATAAAACATTAAATACTTTTAAAATTCATATTGAACTGATCCATCTTCTTTATAGATATTTCCGGTTAGTTTCCATTCTCCACCTATAAATTTATATTCTGCTATTGTATATTTATGCCCATTTTCATAATATTCTTCCCATTTTCCGGTTTTAGTTCCATCAGTATAATTTCTGATTTCTCTTAATTTTCCGTTTTCGTGATAAGATTTCCATTCTCCTGAGTGTTTTCCGTTCTTAAATTTTCCAATGAAATTTAATTTTCCGTTTTTATGATAAGATTTCCATTCTCCAGATAGTTTATCAATTGAAATTTTTTCTGTTTCATGTGATTTTTTATTTACATCATAAAATTTACCTATTCCCATATCTTCGCCATTAACGTAGTAATCAATAGTTAATTTACCATCTTCGTCATAAAACTCCCATTTACCCAATTCTTTTCCATCATAGTAATATCCCATTTTTTCTAATGTCCCATTATTATAATAGTGCTTCCATCCTCCATTAGGTTTGTCATCAATGTAATTACCAATTTGCATTAATTTCTCATTATCATAATATGTTTTCCATTCTCCTGCTTTCTTGCCATCAATATAGTTTCCGATTTTTTCTAATTGGCCCTTTTTATTATAGGATTTATGCATACCTATTTGTTTCCCATCAATATAATTTACACTTGAAATTAATTTACCATTACTGTGATATGATAGTTCTTCTCCTACTTGTTTTCCATTAATATAATTTTCAATTCCGTGTAATTGTCCATTATCGTGATAATAAGTCCATTTACCTGTTTTCATTCCATCAATGTAATTGCCAATTATTTCTAATTTATTATTTTCGTGAAACGATTTATATTCTCCAGCTTGCTTCCCATCAACATAATTAACAATTGCTTCTAATTGACCACTTATATTATAAATTTTCCATTCTCCTGATGGCTTACCATCTATTCTTTTACCAATAGATTTTAGTTTACCGTTATTATAATAAAGTTTTGCAAAATTCTGACTTAGACCTATTGTAGAAGTTAAGAGTACAATTATCATTAATACATTTTTCTTTGTTTTCATATTTAGATTTTTCTTTTTTTTTTTATTGTTGTTTTAATAATTCTTGAAATGCTTTATATATTTCGGTGTTTTCAGGTTGTATTTGCTTATTTAATTTAATATTTAGAGAATACTCCATTGTTTTTGATTTAAAGCCAATGCTAGAACTTACAGGTTGTATTACATAACCATTTTCAAACTCTTGATATACGGTTCCTTTATTATAGATACTTATTATATCTTTTAGGTCAAAGCTTATTTTTTCTGTTTTTTGAAATTCTTTAAACTTAAAGATATCAAAGCTCATCGTGAAAATACTATTTAGTATTTTTACTTTATAATTATCTGTTACGGTAAAAAATCCTCCTGGTGTATCATAACCTGTTTTGAAATCAAAATAATATCTTTTTATTAATCTAAGCGACTTGTTTTTATAGTAAGATGTTTGTAATAGTTCTATTTGTTTCTTAAAAATAAATATGTCTTTATTGTTAAAGCCATAGATAGTTCTGTGTGTTCTATTTTGCTCTGTTTTAAATTCTAATTTAGAACCCGATATTTGTATTTTTTCAAACTCAAATAAATCTAGAAAGGGGGCTTTTTTAGCGATAGTTTTAATTTCAGAAGTGTCAACATCAATGTTAGTATTATTTATAATTGAAATTATTCCGTTTGAATTAGCTTGTATTTTCTTTAATTTTATTATTTCTCCATTATCGACAAAATAGATATTTCGGTTTTTATATAAAAGCGAATTGATCGTATCAATAGGGTTGTAAATTTCATAATGGCTTTGTGCTTGTATTGTAAAAGCATATAGGAATAAGGATAATATGATTATTAGATGTTTCATAATTTTATATAACTAAATTATTGTTATTTCTCTAAAATAATCTTTTATTAGTTATCTAATTTCTTTTCCTGATTTATCTATGTAGAATTTGCGATTTGCAATTTTACTTTTACAATATTGAAATCAGAAACAAATTCATAAATGCGTGGAATTACTTCCAGACCATTTTTATCAATATAGCCATATCTCTCATCTTCGTTTTTGTTTTTTATTTATAAGTAAAACTTGGTCAAGTTTTACTTATTACTACTTATTTTATGATTCATCTTAAAATAATTCTACATGTTTTAAAATACTTTTTAACATGATGAAATAAGAACTAAATGTAAGTCTTTTAAGTTTCTTTATAGGTAACTTATTGTAATGGTCCTTTTATAATAAGGAATTTTTATTATGCCAGTTGAATTTAATCCTTTTGCTATAGCATTTCCAGTAAATAGTTTTACTTGTACTTTTTGGCCATTCCAGACAACAAAAGTTCCTTTGTTGCCATTTTCAGTTTTATTAAGGTTGCCAATTTGGGTATTGATTTTTTGTGTCATGATATTTACAATATCTTCTTCATCTTTTTTGTCTTCTATAGGTTTAAGAAGCATTAATTCAACCTCTATTTCTGTTATTTTATCACCTTTGAATTTAATAAGGCATTTATAAACTTTGTTATCAAAAAAATTATCTAATACGAGCTCATTGGTATTAATTTTATAAATTCCTTTTTCATGTTCTATAAATAAATTTTTTGAATAAGACGATTTTTTTGTTCCAAGTTTGAAATTCATATAACTATTTAAATTGTCTGGTGATAAAATAATTTGATTTTTTGGGTCAATATTATCTGGAATATTATTGAGATAGTTATTTTTGTGAGCTACTGCATTTACCGTATATACGGTTGCCATTACTAGGAAAATTGTGATGATTTTTTTCATGTTTCTAGATTTAATTAATTTTTGTTTTTTCCTCCGCCGCTTTCTCAGCCTCAATTCTAGCTTTCTCAGGTTCGGTACAGTTATAATATTTCTGCCTTGCAGTTTTTTCGTCTAATTGTCTTTGAGTAACTTCTAATTGCAAACCATACAATTGCCCGTCGTTTTTAGAAATCAACCAAAATGTATGTTCTTCTAAAATAGCTTGGTGTACATTCCATTTTGTTAGGTCGTAGGTTTTAGCTACTTTGTTTTTTTTAGAGTCAAAATTGACTATAAGGTTTTGGTAAAAGAACCATACATTTTTGGTGTCTTTTTTTAGAATTTCTAAATACTCGTTTTCG
This sequence comes from Flavobacterium sp. NG2, assembly GCF_034119845.1. Taxonomy (NCBI): domain Bacteria; kingdom Pseudomonadati; phylum Bacteroidota; class Flavobacteriia; order Flavobacteriales; family Flavobacteriaceae; genus Flavobacterium; species Flavobacterium sp. NG2. The sequence goes on from NZ_CP139420.1 coordinate 2,465,241, forward strand.
CCTTCATCGGGTAATTGAATTATTTTGTGTAATTCTTTATTTGAAATAACTTTTAGGTTATCAGCAAGTACAATCAGTTTTTTGGGATTCAATAATACGGTAGCAGTAGCATTTGTTTTGACCTTTAAGTTTTGTGTATTAGAAAAATAATTATTCAAAAATTCTACTTTGATTTCCTTTTTATCATGTGTTAAATCAAAGAATAGACTGTGTCGTTTATACTTGGTGTTTGTTTGATACTCTTCAACTATTTCTTCTTGAATTGTTCCATCAAAACTGACAATCTTCCATTCATCGTTATCAAAATTGGCTAGTATAGATTCTTCTTGTATATAAAATGGTTTATCAACACCATGACCTATATAATGTTTCCATAAAAGGGTATCGTTTTTTAAATCATAACAGACTAATTGTCCGCCATTATCGTCAATAATGGTAGAAATAAATGTGGATTCATCAATGAAATAGGACTTTGTTTTTAAAGGTGATAGATTTATTTTTTGAATTGTTTCTCCAGTGTTTTTATTTAGAAATGCTGCATAATGTTTTTTATCTTCATATATGCTTGTTATGAGGGTGTTTTTATAGAGGTAAGGTGTTGTGTTGGTTTTACTATTGAGTTCTTTTTTGTATTTCAACTCAAAAGTATTTTTGTCATAACAATATAAATTGTAGTCACTCGCTATGAAGTACAATTGATTTTCATCTGAATTAATTGAAGATAAAAAATTAGTAAGCTCAGTAGGAGAGTAGTGGATTTGGGTTTCAAAAGATACAACCTGTGCGGAAACTTTAGCTGTATGAAACGCTAAAAATAAATAAATTAAGGAATATATATGGTTCTGTATATATTGTAGCATTTTGTCTTTTAAAGAATTTATAAAAATAATTAACACTTCATTAACTATCAATACCTACAAAGGGGTATTTTGCCTCATATCAAGCCCGAAGCAATACATCTATGAATCAACTCTGATACGTTTTTACAGTTTGACTTTTTATAAATATTTTTGCGGTGTGTCTTGATGGTATGTTCACTGATAGAAAGAGCTAGAGCTATTTCCTTGGTGGATAATCCGGAGTAGATTAGTTTGATAACTTCTAATTCTCTGGTTGAAAAAGCAATATATTCATTTATGTTTTGACATACTTTAATATCAGTATAGGAAGGATGATCTTGTAATCCAATTAAAGAAAAAGTAAAACTGTTGGTTTTGGTAATATGATCTATTACGGTGTGAATGTTTAACGATTTTCCAAAACGCCCGTTGTCGTCTAAGGTTAGTAAAATGGCTTGATGATTCAACATGGCATATTCGCCATTTTTCATTCGACTTCTAAAAGAATAATTGGTTTTATAGTTTAGTACCTGTTCTTTGCCGATGGTGTTAAAAAGGAAATTAATATTAGATTCTTCTGCTTTGGCTACAAAATCCATATCGTCAGGATGGATACTATTAATAATATCATCAAGTGTTACTGTTTCAGGGTCAAAACCATGAATGTCTTGTATGGAAGGACTTACATGCGAAATGGAACCATCAAAAAAGTCAATTATATAAGAGTAGTAAGGACCTAAACTAACGATGTTGCTTATGATGTTATTGAAATTGATTTCAGGCAACACCGTTTTTTGGATAGCCGTTTTTTTACCGGTATCCCATACTAATTTTAGTTTATTGGTTTCTTTGCTCATATACAAATTGGGTAAGTTAGTGGCCGAATTAAATTTAAGGTTTTTTTTGTAAGATATTGATTTTAATAAACTTTATTTTGTTAAATATATTTAGGATGGCTTGTATAAAAAAAGCGTCCCGAAATTATCGAGACGCTTTCAAAATTATTTTAAAAATAAAGATTAGTGTTTTTCAATCCACAATCTAGCATTTACAAAGGCTTCTAGCCAAGGAGTTACTTCGTCATTTCTACCTGCTGGGTAGTTTGCCCAGTTCCATTGGAAAGTAGAACGCTCGATATGTGGCATCATTACTAAGTGACGACCTGTAGCGTCACATAACATTGCTGTATTGTAATCAGAACCATTAGGGTTTGCTGGATAACTATCATAACCGTATTTACCTACGATGTTGTAGTTTTCTTCGGCTAATGGTAATTCAAATTTACCTTCACCATGCGATACCCAAACTCCTAAAGTACTTCCTGCTAAAGTAGATAACATCACCGATTTGTTTTCTTGAATCGTTACCGATGTAAAGATGCTCTCGTGTTTATGACTATCATTATGAAGCATTTTTCCGTGTACTTCGTGCTCTGGATTGATTTTCTCTAATTCCATCAATAACTGACAACCATTGCAGATACCTACAGATAAAGTGTCTTCTCTTTTGAAGAAATTATCTAAGGCAGTTTTTGCTTTTTCGTTGTACAAGAAAGCACCAGCCCAACCTTTAGCAGAACCTAATACATCCGAGTTAGAGAATCCTCCAACAGCTCCAATGAATTGTATGTCTTCTAGGTTTTCACGTCCCGAAATCAAATCGGTCATGTGAATGTCTTTTACATCAAAACCAGCTAAGTACATGGCATTCGCCATTTCGCGTTCCGAGTTACTTCCTTTTTCACGAATAATGGCCGCTTTTGGACGTGGTTTGCTATTGTCAACTGAAGGTTTTACACCTGTGAAATGTGTAGGGAAACTAAACTGTAACGGTTGGTTTTTATAGTTTTCGTAACGAGCGTGTGCTGTTCCGTTTTTAGATTGTTTTTGGTCTAACAAGAATGATGTTTTAAACCAAATATCTCTGTATTTTGCAATATCTAATCCACAAGGACCAAAGTCTAGTCTTGCATCTGTAGTAACAGTTCCTAATTTATAAAAAGAAACGTCGTTAGCTTTTAATTTAGCTTCTAAATCACCATCATTTTTCGCTTGAAAAACAAGTCCGATGTTTTCAGCAAAAAGATATTTGATAATGTCTTTTTCTTCAAAAACAGAGAAATCTATTTTTGCTCCCAAATTCACATCAGCGAAACACATTTCAAGTAAAGTAGTAATCAAACCACCACTTCCAATATCGTGACCAGCAACGATATTGTTATCTAAAATTAATTCTTGAACCGTATTGAAAGCTCTTTTGAAGAAAGCAGAATCTTTAATTGTTGGAACTTCTGTACCAATTTTATTCAAAGTTTGAGCAAATGAACTTCCGCCTAATTTAAACTCATCTTGAGATAAATTGATATAGTAAATCGAACCACCATCTTTTTGTAAAACAGGTTCTACCACTTTTTTGATGTCCGTACAATGTCCTGCCGCCGAAATAATTACCGTTCCAGGAGCGATAACTTCGTCGTTAGGATATTTTTGTTTCATCGAAAGAGAATCTTTTCCTGTAGGGATATTGATTCCTAATTCGATAGCGAAATCAGAACAACTTTGTACAGCTTCGTACAAACGAGCGTCTTCACCTTCATTTTTACAAGCCCACATCCAGTTGGCCGACAATGAAATTCCGTTTATACCATCTTTAATTGGTGCCCAAACAATGTTTGATAGAGACTCAGCAATAGCCGTTCTACTTCCTGCAGCAGCATCAATCAAAGCAGCGATAGGAGAGTGACCAATAGAAGTAGCTAAACCTTCTTTTCCTAAATAATCCAGTGCCATTACACCACAGTTATTCAATGGCAATTGTAAAGGACCTACACATTGTTGTTTAGCAACTTTACCACTTACACAACGGTCAACTTTATTTGTCAACCAGTCTTTACAAGCTACTGCTTCTAATTGTAATACTTGTTCAAGGTAAGTTGAAATGTTTTTTACAGCATAACTTAAATCAGCGTAGTTACGAGTGATAGTTTTATCGTTGATGATGGTTTTTGGCGAACTACCAAAGAAGTCTTCCAAAGCATAATCCATTGGTTTTGCACCCGTAGTTTTTGATTCGAAAGTAAAACGGTGGTCACCCGTTACATCACCTACTTGGTACATAGGAGAACGCTCTCTGTCGGCAATACGTTGTAGTGTATCGATGTCTTTTTGAGCAATAACCAATCCCATTCTTTCTTGAGATTCGTTACCAATGATTTCTTTAGCTGATAGAGTAGGGTCACCAACAGGTAATTTATCTAAATCAATTAAACCTCCTGTATCTTCTACTAATTCAGAAAGACAGTTTAGGTGTCCACCTGCACCGTGATCGTGAATCGATACAATAGGGTTGATGTCGCTTTCTACTAAACCACGAATGGCATTGGCAGCACGTTTTTGCATTTCTGGATTCGAACGTTGAATAGCATTCAACTCAATACCTGTACTCATTGCACCTGTATCAGCCGATGAAACTGCTGCTCCACCCATTCCAATTCTATAATTTTCTCCACCAAGGATAACAATTTTGTCACCCTCTTGTGGTTTGTGTTTTAATGCTTGTTCTACTTTTCCGTAACCAATACCACCTGCTTGCATGATTACCTTGTCAAAACCAAGTTTGCGAGCATCTTCTTCATGTTCGAAAGTCAGTACAGAACCGGTAATCAAAGGCTGCCCGAATTTGTTTCCAAAATCAGATGCTCCATTTGATGCTTTGATTAAGATGTCCATTGGTGTTTGGTACAACCATTTTCTTTCTTCCACTGCATTTTCCCAAGGTCTGCTATCCTGAGCGGAGTCGAAGGACTCTAATCTTGAATAAGAAGTCATGTAAACGGCTGTTCCTGCTAAAGGCAACGAACCTTGTCCTCCTGCTAAACGGTCACGAATTTCTCCACCTGCACCAGTTGCAGCACCATTGAAAGGCTCTACGGTAGTAGGGAAGTTGTGTGTTTCTGCTTTTAATGAAAGAACCGAATCAAATTCTTTTGTTTCATAAAAATCGGCTTTGTCAGCGCTTTTTGGAGCAAATTGTTGCACTTTTGGCCCTTTTACAAAAGCCACATTGTCTTTATAAGCAGACACGATATCTCCAGGGTTTTCTTGAGATGTTTTCTTAATTAATTTAAAAAGAGAAGTTTCTTTTTCAACACCATCAATTACAAAAGTTCCGTTGAAAATTTTGTGACGACAGTGTTCTGAATTGGCTTGTGAGAAAGCAAAAATTTCAGAATCTGTTAGTTTTCTTCCTAATTTGGTTGCCAAATCATTCAAATACTCCACTTCCTCTGGGCTTAAAGCCAATCCTTCGGATTGATTGTAAGCGGCAATATCATCAATGTCCAAAATAGCTTCTGGTTCAATATTGATAGTGAATATGTCTTGATTAAGTTCTGAATATTTTTGAGAAAGCATTGGGTCAAAATCAGTGAAATCAAAGTCTACAGCGTGGAATTCTTCGATTCTGATGATTCCTGAAATCCCCATGTTTTGAGTGATTTCAACAGCGTTGGTGCTCCAAGGCGTAATCATTGTGGCGCGAGGACCAACAAAAAAATCCGTCAGTGCGGATTTCTCTATTTTATTTGCATTGGCAAAAAGCCAGTTTAGTTTAGATATGTCTTGAGCCGAAATTTCGTTTTGCGTTTGTACTGCAAAAACAGTTTTGCTTTGGTTTTCAAAGAAATGGATCATTTTATATAATTTGATGTATTGCGGTGCAAATTTAGTTTAAAAAAGTAGTAACAGCAAATGCAATTAACAGTGTTTTTTTAGTTTGTTAAATAGAGTTTGGTAATTGTTTTTTAGTGACTAGAAATTAGTAGCCAGTAACAAGGAAATAGGTAGTAATAATTTGCAATTTGGCCAGGGTAAACGCATGAGTTTTACAACCGCAGATTCGCTAATTTATTTTTTTCTTAAATTTTGTTATTAGGAACGAATAAATTTACGCTAATGCCGCTTAAAGCGGTTTGTTCACAATCAAAATAAATTGAAAAATTAGCGACCCGAGTGATAGCGCACAGACGAAGCAATCTGCGGTGATTTTTTTGTCTCCAGATTTGGTCTGGTAGTTAGTTTTTTAATTTGAATAATCCAATATATTACGCGTCGGGTGTAATTATTAAAAACGTCAGTTCGAGTGTTTTTTGTGGAGAGAAACGGAACAAAACTTCTCGATTCGCTTCGCACTCGAAGTGACGTGTATCAAAAACTAATTACATTAAACGGGTAATATATAGTGTTTTTTTAGCCACGAATGCACGAATTTAGATTATTGAAAAAGTCCGAATTCGTGCATTTGTAGTATAAGGAAGGTTATTCTTTTTTCGGAAAATCTTTATTTTGATAAGCTCCTAAATCGGGTGGTGAAGTTCTTGTTGCTCCAGTGATATCCAACGGTATAATATAAGCAGGATTCCCTTTTGCGAAAGCGCTGGAAGTATTATCAATATTAAAATTGTTTTGTGCTGCTTTGTAAAACTTTGGGTCTTTGTTTGTGATAATATTGGTGTAATGAGTCGCATCGGTTGTAAATTGGTACAAAGGATTAGTTGTTGAACCAGAATATTTAATCAAACAATTATTAAAAGCATAGTTGAATGTTGCACTATCTTTTTTATCTAAACTCAATTCATTTGAATACGAGCCGTAGATGATACAATTATTAAAAGTAGCTTGAGTTAAATCTTTTGCTTCTGGTGTTGCTCCAAATGTGTAATTGCTTATGCTTACTGCCAAAGGACTGTTGCCATTCCAGTTATTATTAAAAGTACAATGAGTGAATTTGTAATTCCCTCCATAAGTACAGGCTAGGCTTGATAGTCCTGTATTGTTGATAACCATGTTTTCGCCCTCTATTTTCGCATTCTTAGCTAATATTCCGTAATTTGTACAATTGTAGATTTTGGTATTCTTGATAGGCATGATAGTGCCGGTGTTGTTTTCGACTAATAAACCGATGGTTGCATTTTTTAATGTTAAATGGTTTATCGAGTTGTTCTTAGTTTCATTGAGAAGCCAAATAGTACCCCATTGTCCAGGAATATCGGAATAAAGTGGTTCTAAGCGATCGCCTTCAAAAATGACTTCGCCCTCTAATTTTTCAGTAGTTGAAGTTGTTCCGTTGATGTTTAGAGTTCCGTTTTTAGACACAATAAGTCCTGAGTTATCATGAAAATGAACTCTTGAACCCGCATCAAACGTTACTGTTTTTCCTTCAGGAACTGCCGCATATCCGTAGATAACATAAGGTTTTTGATTCGTAAAATGAAGTTCGTTCCCGTTTATAGGGTCATTTTCATCTAAATAAAATCCTTTAATTTTTTCGTTGTTAATAGTCAGTGTTTCAGTTGTTCCGTCATTGAATTTTTGAGGGTATAAAAAAGTAGCATCTTGTATCAGGGTTACTAATTCGACGGTTTGTAAGTTAGCACCCGAATCAAATTCGATTTTATCAGTGTATAAAAAATCAGTTGGGTTGGCATCTGTAATTGAAGCCGTTGTTTCGATGAAAATATACATGCTGTCTTTGGCTAGTAAAGTAATGTTTTCAAATTCTTTACCTTGATTTCCACCCATTCCGTCAACTGTCATGCGGTATTTGGAATTTAATCTTTTGCCTAATTTTATAGTTGGGATGTTTAGATCGTTTTTGGAATTATTGTACACTTTTAAGGCGTAAGTACTTGAACCTATAGTAGTAAAAACAGTATCTAAATAAATAGTGTCCTTAGAAAAAGCTAAATTACCATTACTAGCTACTGTTTCAAAATCAGTACGGCAGGAGCAGATTGTAATTAGAATTCCAGCAAAAAAGAGTAGGGAAAAGTAACGCATTGAATTTTTTTTTGTAAAAATAGGGAAAAACAAATTTAATTTTAAAAATGATTTTCAATTATAGGTATTAAAAATCAATATTATTTACTAATTTGCTAGATTAGTTTTGTTTATTTTTACAATCGTTAAAATAAATAAGATGACATTTGATAGAGAAAAAGTCCTTGAGATATGTAATTCGATAAGTCGAAATACTTTGATGGAAACCTTGCAAATTGTATTTGTTGATGCTGGTGTTGATTTTTTAGTTGGTCGAATGGAAGTGAATTCTAGGGTTCATCAACCTATGGGGTTGTTGCATGGAGGGGCTTCTGTAGCTTTAGCAGAAAGTGTTGGTAGTGCAGCTTCGCATTTATTTGTCGATTCAAAAACACAGGAAGTTAGAGGAATTGAAATTTCAGCCAATCATCTAAAAAGTATCCGTGAGGGCTTTGTTTATGGCACAGCGCGAATGATTCATAAAGGAAGGACCATACATCTTTGGGAAATAAAAATTACTGATGAAGAAGGGAATTTAATCTCTTTATGTAAATTATCTAATATAGTTTTAGATAAAAAAATCAAGTAATAATATGTTGTTTAATACAGTATTTAGTTAATGAAAGCCTATGATTGATTTTTTTATTAAAGTGAAACAGCAAGAAGCTCAGCATTTACCATTTGTTATTTATAAAAAGCCAAATAAGAAAAAATTAGTTGGTTTTTTTCAAAACAATGATCATTTGTATTTTGCTGAAAATTTTAAAGAGAGAGGATTCGTCTTTGCTCCTTTTGAAGGCTGTCAAATGATTCTTATTCCTAAAGAAGAATCGGTTAAATGGGAAACAAGAATTGTTTTATCTAAGGAATCGGAAGAATTAGAACTAGGGGAGTATTCTAGTAATGAAAACACGATTGGTAAAGCTCATTTTGAATCTTTGGTTCAAAAAGGAATTGATGCAATAATCAAAGGAGATTTCAATAAAGTCGTGTTGTCAAGAGAAGAAATAGTATCGGTTCCAGAATTTGATTTAGTCACTGTTTTTAAAAAATTGATTGAAAATTATTCAGAAGCTTTTTGTTACTGTTGGTACCATCCTAAAATTGGTCTGTGGATGGGAGCAACACCTGAACGATTATTAAAAGCAAATAGGAAGCAATTTTACACCATGGCTTTGGCGGGTACAAAAATTGGAGACAATGCCGAAAATGCAGTCTGGAATGCTAAAGAAATGGAAGAGCAACAGATTGTAACGGATTTTATATTAGAAAATTTAAAAAATAAAACCTCGGAAATTGCTATTTCAAGTCCTTATACTTTACAAGCGGGAAAATTGCTTCATATTATAACTGATATTGAGGGAGTTATTGATGAGAATTCGAATTTAGGTGAGGTAGTTGCAGTATTACATCCCACCCCAGCAGTTTGTGGATTGCCAAAAAATGTTGCCAAAGAGTTTATCTTAGCCAATGAAGATTATGACCGAAGTTATTATACAGGCTTCTTAGGGGAATTAAATATTAAGGAGTTTGATAAGCATCAAACAAGGTCAGATTTTTATGTGAATTTGCGCTGTATGCAAATTAAAGATAAAGAAGCGCATTTGTATATGGGATGTGGTATTACCAAGGATAGTATTCCTGTAAACGAATGGAAGGAAAGTGTCAATAAGTCTTTGACGATGAAAAGGGTTTTGTAGTAAATAATTATAGATAGGAGTAGTTTAAGTAATTACTCATAGATTTAAAATAAATGAAGTTAGATATTTTAGCCTTTGGGGCTCATCCTGATGATGTCGAATTAGGTTGTTCAGGAACAATTTTAAAAGAGATTTCGTTAGGGAAATCAGTAGGAATAGTTGATTTAACTCGTGGAGAATTAGGTACCCGTGGTTCAGCTGCAATTAGAGATGAAGAAGCTGCTGCTGCTGCAAAGATATTAGGGGTTAAGGTTCGTGAAAATTTAGAAATGCGAGATGGTTTTTTTATAAATGATGAAAAACACCAGCTAGAAGTCATAAAGATGATTCGCAAGTACCAACCTGAAATCGTTTTGTGTAATGCCATTGATGACCGTCATATTGATCATGCCAAAGGAAGTAAGCTAGTCTCTGATGCTTGTTTCTTATCAGGATTGATGAAAATAGAAACGGAATATGAAGGATTGTCACAAAAAGCTTGGCGGCCTAAGGTAGTGTATCATTATATTCAATGGAAAAACATCGTTCCTGACTTTGTAGTTGATATAACTGGATTTACGGATAAAAAAACAGAATCTATTTTAGCCTATAAATCGCAATTTTATGACCCAAATTCTAAGGAGCCCGAGTCTCCAATTACATCCAAAAACTTTTTTGAAAGCCTAAATTATCGTTCCAGAGACTTAGGTAGGTTAGTAGGGGTAGATCATGCAGAAGGTTTTACGGTTGAAAGATATTTGGCTGTCAATAGTTTAGGAGATTTGATGTAATTTTTCTCAATTTATTTTAAAAAAACGTTTGTAGATGTAAAGTTTAGTTGTATATTTGCAACCGCAAACGCAAATGGTGGTTGTAGCTCAGTTGGTTAGAGCATCGGTTTGTGGTACCGAGGGTCGCGGGTTCGAGCCCCGTCTCCCACCCAGAAAGTAAAAGCCTTGAAGAAATTCAAGGCTTTTTTTGTGCTTTAAAATCTCAATTTATCTGCATGTTATAGAATTTTTGAAAAAAAAGGATCAATCCTAAAACCTGTGGAGCGACAAAAATTAAGCATAAATATTAGTTAGCCTAAAAAGGAAAAACTCAATGTTTCTAACTCCTCTAAACTGCGACCTAAAAGCTTTTATTTTGGCATTGAAGGATTCTGCCGAAGCATTAGTACTTCTGTTGTCAAAATAGTTTAATATGTTTTGATAATGATTGGTTATGGTTCGAGATATTGTGTTGAAAGACTTAAATCCTGATTGATTTACTTTTTCATGCCATTTGGCCAGTCTAGTAAAAGCAATTATTTTATCAGTTGTGTTTTCAAAGATATTGCGTAAGTCTTGTGTTAGATTGTATGCTTTATGAATATCGGGATATAAATTGAATAATAAGTCCGCACGTTCTTTTTGGTTCTGAGACCATTTTGATTTGTTTTTGTATAAAAAATAACGACTCCTAGCTAGTAGTTGTTTGAGGGTATCGCCGTTGGTTAATATTTTTGGTTCATACTTCGTTTTGCTGCTTTTAGCTTGTTCCATTGCTTCGTTTTCTTGGTCTATAGCTTTCCATCGGTGTTTAATTCTGATCTCTTGCAAAGCTTCAGTGGCAAGTTTTTGAACATGAAAGCGGTCGGTCACTTGTATTGCTTTAGGAAAACATTTTTTAGCAATTAATCCCATATTACCAGCCATGTCCAATGTTATTTCATTAACTAGGTTTCGTTGTTTAAGAGGGATTTTTTCAATAATTGCAATTACTGTTTCTGCTTTTGTTCCAGCAACCATCGCTACTATAGTGCCTTTTCTACCGTTAGCAGCTTTGTTTGTTAAAACGGTGTAAAGCTCGCCATTAGAAAGAGAGGTTTCATCAATAGATAACCGTTTTCCAATGTTTTCAGGAAAAATAAGCCATTGTTTCGCATGTGCTTTTTGATTCCAGATTTTAAAATCACTTAAGAAATCCTTGTATTGATATAGTAGGTTTTTGCCTTTGACACCATAGAAAGAGGCGATAGCATTACAATCATTAGGCTTTGAATCTATTGATTTCTTTTAAAAAAGACGCAAACTCCTGTGTTACCCGAGTTCCGTCTGCTACTAAATTCCAATCTCTAAATACAACTTGTCCAGTATCTTCGTTAAGCCATCTTCTACGAGTAATGTGTAGGTACACTTGATGTCCACGTATTGGAAAATCTTGAACAGTTATCTCATCAAAAAAACCTTTTGAACTTAATTTGTTTTGACGGTATTCTTTTGGAATCGAATTAATCTCTTTTAAGTATAAATGAAGAATTTCTTCACCTTTTTCATAAGAAGTAAGTTCAAAATAATCAACGATAATTTCTGGCAACAATAACTTGAGAAGTTCAACTAAGGAATCTTTCATTTGCATTTAATTTAAAACACAAATATCGAAATTTAATATTTCCCCACAACTTTTTGACTTGATCCAAAAAAAATAAGTTTTTTTAAAACCAAGCGCACTTATTTATCGTAAATTCAATTATCCCAAAAACAATAGAACATGCAATTAAATACCACACTTAATTGTAAAAGCATCATTTTGGCTTTTTTTATGATGTTTATTACAAGTACTTATTCTCAGTATGTCTTTTATAAAGAGACTATTCCCGAAAAAATATCCTTACATCCATTTGCTTCCATTGCAAATGTTGGCCAAGAAAAGCTAGAGATTCAGTATGTAATTCAGAACTACAATACATTTAACACTTCAAAATTAAAATCAGATAATGATGATTTAGGTTTTACTCAAGATTATTTTTGGGGAAAATTTTCGGTCAAAAATGAATCTGGTTTGGATTTGCATTATTATTTAGAAACAGCAAGACCTATTACTGATCGTGTCGAACTCTATGTAGTGGATAAAAAATCAGGAGTTATCACAAAGTTTGTTAGTGGCGACAAAATGCCTTTTAAGGAAAGAGCTTTTGATAACCGAAAAACAATTTTTAAATTAAATTTTAAACCTAATAGCTCTCTTGATATTTATTTGCATTTAAAGAGTGATGGTGAGGTGGTGAAAATGCCTTTAGAGTTATCTAATTCGGATAGTTTTGTAATAACAGAGTCATTTGAGCAGTTTATTTTTGGTGTATTCTATGGGATACTTCTAATTGCGTCGATTATTTATTTCTTTTTCTTCTTTGCCTTGAAGGAGCAAACGTTTTTGTATTATAGTTTATATGTGTTTTTCGTCAGTTTAATGCAGTTGTCATTAGATGGTTATTTTTATAAATACTTCACTCCAAATGGTGGTTGGTTATCACAACATTCCGTATTGCTATTTTCGATGATAACGGGTATTTTATTAGGAAAATATAGTGAGGTGTTTTTGAAGATAAAACAGCATAATACTATAATCTACAAATTGTTTAATGTGGTATATGGGTTGGCTTTTGTTTTAATAGGTTTTATTCTTTTTGTTCCTTCAGCCTTGGTGTATTGTTATCCTATTGCAAATGTTTTAGGGTTATTTATTTTGTTACTTATCATTAGTTCGATGGTGGTGCTTATGCGTGCAAAAGTAAGGGTTGATTCCTTTTTTGCTTCGGGTATTTTATTTTTAATAGTAGGATTTGGGGTTTTTATTCTCAATAATTTTGGATTACTCCCTAATACTTTTTTAATTCAAAATAGCTCTAAGTTTGGAACAGGTTTAGAGATAATCTTTCTTTCGCTTTCGATGGCCAATTTGATTCGGAATTTAAAGAACGAGAAAAACGAACTGAATCGCCTGGCATTAGTTCGTTCAGAAGAGATGAATGATTTAAAAACTTATTTTTTATCGAATATTAGTCATGAATTGCGTACGCCTCTGAATGCTATAATGAATTTAATTGATTCGGTTTCTAATGATGTTGAAGATGAGAAAATCAAAAGAAACTGCCAAGTAATTAAATATTCATCCCATAGTTTATTGAGTTCAGTAAATGATATTTTAGATTTTTCCAAAATTGAGAAGAAAGAAATTAAGTTGGATAATGTTGTTTTTAATCCTGCATCACTTATTGAGCAAGTGAAAAATAGTGCCGAATTAAGAGCAAAAGATAAAGGCTTAGATTTTGTGTTTACAGCTAGAAATTCGATGCCTAGATTGCTGTTAGGAGACGAAGCAAGATTAGCGCAAGTCATTAATAACGTATTGAGTAATGCGATTAAATTTACTTCTGAAGGATTTGTCAAATTTGAGATTGAGACTAAAATGAAGTCGGATAATTGTGCAAGTTTAGTATTGACAATTTCGGATTCAGGAGTCGGAATTTCTAAAGATAAAATGGATAGTATTTTTGATTCTTTTACACAGCACAATATTGATAATAAACGAAAATTTGGAGGTTTAGGATTAGGACTTTACATTGTAAAAACCTTGGTAGATATGCAAGACGGAACTATTGTGATGAATAGTTATTTGAATAAAGGCACCAGCTGTGTCATCACTTTGGATTTTAAAATGGTCGAAGCTCCCAAAGAAGAAATTATTGCGCCATTACCAGAAGTATATGATTTGGAAGGGAGAACTATTTTGGTTGTTGAGGATAATTCAATAAACCAAATGGTGATTAAAATGATTTTGAAAAAATGGAAGAATACTCATGTGGTGTTTGCAAATAACGGGCAAGAAGGCTTAGATGCTTTTAAAAGCCATTCCATTGATTTAGTATTAATGGATTTACAAATGCCTGTTATGGATGGTTATGAAGCTACAATTGCTATTCGTAATGGTGAAGCAGGGCAAGAAAATAGTTCAGTACCTATAATTGCTGTAACTGCTGATGTTATGGAAGGGACAAAGGCAAGAGTAATTGAAATCGGAATGAATGATTATTTGTCTAAACCAATTAAAAATGATTTGCTTTACAATGCAGTTAAAAAGTTGGTAACTGAACTTGTTTAGGTGTTGTTTCAGTACTAAAACTTTGAGATTAATTGAATAATTTGATTATCCTAGAAACGAAAAAAACCACTAAATCGTTGAATTTAGTGGGTTTTGTAACCATTTGCTTTTCAGCTCGCGGAGAAAGAGGGACTGTTTTGAATTATGAACCCCTTGTATTTGTTGACTTTACAGACAATTCTCAGAATAAGTGCACCGAATTGTGCACCCTTTTTTTTGACTCCATTTAGCACTTATATTGCATGACTCAAATTTACAAAATTAAGTTCAAAAATGGGGCTTAAGATGCTCAAAAAATGATAGGGAATAGGTTTAATTTTTGAACATCAATACTCTATTTTTTATCCAATAATTAAAGGTTCAACCTGTTCCATTTTTAGGCTGGTGTATTGGCAGAATTCCTCAATGGACACCAACTCATTTTCGAGTTTTTTGAGGTCTGTTCTTATTTTTTGCATCAATCTTGTGCTTTGACGATAACTCTTTCCTGTAATGCGTTGTATGTCCTTTGGATAAATGCAAATTCTTTGTTTCTCTATTTTCATACTCTATCTATTGCTTTGACTCGGCTTTGATATACTGTAAAGTACTATTTGTTAGACTTTATTAAGCATAAATTTATGAAAAAAAAAGTGTTTGCTTAGTCCGTTTCAAATAATCTATGATATCTTTCTTCTAGCAGTGCTTTGTATTTTTCTTTAAACTCTACTGAAAGGAATGAATTATCGATCCACTGGTGGGCGATGGGTTTATTTTTTTTGAAACGGTTTGCAATTCCTTTTAGTTGTTTTTCGTTTAAGCCAAGGCTGATTCCTAGTCTTTTGAAATGTTCCCATTTTAGTTTTTTCTTTTTACCTTCCAATGTTAGTGCTAGTTCTTCGGTGTCGTCGGGGTTTACTATGGCTACGTTTAATAAGTCATAGGCTGGTGCCAATGTCCAGGTATCTGCCGAATGGATCATCGAAAAGTTTTTGAGGTGCATATCATTATTACCTGTTAGGAAACTGAAGATACCCAGTTCTAAAAAGTATAGTTTGTCGAGTAAGGTGTTATCTGAATACTCATCCAGGGCTTTGCCTATTTTCTCCATGGAGCTTTTGTATTTGTCAAAAGCCTCTGTGATTTGGAACATGTCGAGCATGTGGATTTTTTCTCCAGTTTCTGTTCTGTCGATGCGTTTGGTGATGTACGAGAGTTCCCCTGATTGCAATCGGATTAAGCTGGATTGGACAGTGTTGATTCCAAAGGCTTCCGCTATTCGCATGGTGAGGTGTTCGTTTTGGGGCATTTCAGAATAATGTTCGGATGGTGGTTTGAAAATATAATTTCCGCCCAATGCACCAACTACCGTAAGCCGTCCCTTAGTTCCGTCCTGTATCGTATTGTTTACAATAGATAAGGATAATTTGGGTTGTACTCCAGGAACAGCAACACTTCGTTCGACTACATTTTTGGCCAATTCAACCATTTGCTTTAGCGAATGCTCGAATACTGGTGGTTGTTTGGAACCGAAAAAAGCGAAGCTGCACTGCTCATGAAAATCACCAACGATGGCATCGTCTAATGATTGGTAACAATATAAACATTTCTTAGGCATCTTCATTAGGTATTGGTTGAACACTTACTGCACCGATACAATTTTGGCAACAAGCCAAAAGGAGTCCCATGCGGTCGTTTGGATTAATTTTCCAGTTTTTAGAAGCGATATCCAGTAACCATCCTTCAGGAATCAATCCTTCAAAAAACGGGAATAATCGTTTGTCAGTGTATGTTTTGGAGCGAACCGGCATGGTTAAACTGATGCTTTCTTTAGGATGTTCTGTTATGAAATTGTCATCGTATTGAAAGTGGTATTCTCCTTCATCTGTTTCTGTGAGCATACCCGCTAGGAAGTCTTTATAGTATATGGCTGCTTTTCTCATTTGTTCTCCTCTTCATTTTTGGAAAGTTCCCTCGCATTTACAGGTGCTAATGTATGACCAAACATTTTTAGTACTTGGTTTACTTTTTCTAGATTCAGGTTTTCTTTTCCCTGTTCTATTTTTCGGATTACCGTTAATGCTACTCCAGCACGTTCCGCAAAAGCTTCCTGTGTGAGGTTAACTTCATTTCTTTTCTCCTTTACAAAATTGGCTATTGTTTTCATAATTATATGCTTATGCAACGATTTTATACAAATATAGTAAATTATATGTAAAAGCATATAAATACATTATTAAATTAAAGTTTATATGTAAAAGCATATAGCTTTGTTATGTGTTTTATTTTGAATATCAGTTGACATATTGTACTGTTTAAGCCATTTATGTTCAATTGCGCCATATTGTAAGGGTGTGCTTTTTTATAAATATAATTCTCCTAAAATTTGCTTAGAAATCAATTCAGAAATGTTGCAACAGGATGATGATTTAGAGCAATTATTAATCTAAATTTTAGGAATTATGGCAAGGCAAAAAGGCATAATTAAATTGAAAGGTACTATCGGAGATATTACTTTTTACAAAACGAAAGACGGGCATTTAGCCCGTGAGAAAGGAGGCATTGATGCTGACAGAATCAAAAACGATCCAGCTTTTCAAAGAACGCGTGAAAATGGTTCTGAGTTCGGTCGAGCTGGGAAAGCAGGAAAGGTTTTAAGAACGGCTTTACGTGTCTTGCTTTTGAATTCGGCTGATGGTAGAATGGTGAGTCGTTTGACACAATCCATGGTTAAGGTAATTCAGGCTGATGCCACTAACGAACGTGGATTGCGAAATGTGATTGACGGTGAAGCGCAATTATTGGCAGGATTTGAATTCAATATTCGTGGAAAACTAGGAACTAGTTTGTATGCCCCTTATACTGGAGCTATCGACAGAGTAACTGGTGAATTGTCTGTAGATATTCCTTCATTTATTCCATCGAATATGATTGCTGCTCCTGGAGGAACTACTCACTTTAAAATCATTTCGGCTGGTGTTGAGGTAGATTTCGAGAATGAAACCTTTGTTGAGGAACATTCAGAAACGGCAATTTTACCTTGGGACGCTACGGCTACAGCTGTAATTAACCAAGTAAACACAGTTACTCCTAACAGCACTAAGCCCTTGTTTTTGGCTTTAGGTCTTGAGTTCTATCAAGAAGTAAACGGTAGCATGTATTCGTTGAAAAATGGAGCGTACAACCCGCTATCGCTTATTAAAGTTGATGGAGGCGTTTAATAGCCAGTATTCAGTGTTTAGTTTTAAGTGATTAGTATGAGACTTATATTAAACAGAACTTATTTCCCTGATGGAACTAATGGGAAACTCGAATGTGAGGGTAAATTAATTTGTAATACGATTGAATTGCCTTGGAAGAATAATGAAAAGCGAGTTTCCTGTATTCCGGAAGGGAAGTATTTTATTAGAAAGCGTTACAGTCAAAAATTCAAATGGCATTTGGAAGTTGTTGATGTACAAAATAGAAGCTATATTTTGTTCCATCCCGCCAATAATGCTTTGAGCGAATTAAATGGATGTATCGCTCCGGTCACAAAACTATCTGGTCCAGGATTGGGACTGATGTCTAGAATCGCGTTTACGAAATTAAAAGACATGGTATACAAAGCTCTTGACAGTAGTGAGTGTGTTGAACTAATTGTTGAATCTTAATTCTTCGATTCTGTGTAAGATGAAAAAGATTAAATAAAGAAGCTATATTATGAATTTAGTAGAAAGAGCAAAAGCACCTACACCAAAGTTTTTTAAAGTCTTACGAAGTATTGGTTTGGCCTTATTAGCCATCAGCGGAACGATTGTCGCTGCGCCAGTGGCATTGCCTGCGGTGGTAGTTAGTGCAGCGGGGTATTTGGTAGTAGCAGGTGGTGTAATTTCGGCGATTAGCCAAATTACAGTTGATCAAGAGGCTGAAACGGACGAAGCGATTTTAAAGCAATTGCAAAAAGACAACGAAAACTTAGCCCGTGATGGAAACGAATAACAGCCTTCCGATTGGGACTGTTTCAGGGACTTTTTTGAGTATTGTACCCAATATTTTATCTGAAGATATTTTAAAAACCATTATCTTAGCAGTCATAGGAGCCACAGTCAGTTTTATCGTGTCGCTCCTTTTAAAAAGGATGATAAAATCCAAAAAATAGTTTCGGTTTTGATTGGTAACCTTTTCCGAGACAATACTAAAGCCTGATCTCACGATGATCAGGCTTTTTGTGTTTTACCTCAACTGATTCTGGAGTAAAGCCCATTTTAAATTTTCGATTTGATCGATGGTTTTTGAATAATGCTGCTGTAGTTCTTCTAGTTTTCGAATGCGATTCACAAAATCTAGATGTTTTTGATGTTTCTTATAAGCTTTAAGAACCTCATCACGAAAACAGTTTTTGAAAGTACTAATTCTGATAAATGGGATTACTGAACCATATTGGTGTTGGTGCCAAAAGTTGGCTTTCCAGAGCGTGTATGCTATCCAATACAAGCTTTCTGTTTCTTCTTCGGTTTTAACTGTAATTAAAAAGCAATTTGGACAACTTTCCTTTAATGGCTTGCCTGCATTTTTGCCTTTGCTTAAAATAAAGAAATGCGGTTGTGTAACCGTTCTTTGGGGTTGGTGTGTCAGTACGTTGTGAGAAGTCATAATTCTGGATTTAAAATTATGGTTCTGCTTCGCTACGCTTCGCAACATATCTTTTGAAAAGAAAAAAAGAAAAAAAAGAAAGTCGTCCTTTCTGTGAAGGTTTCAAATGAAGTCAAGTTTTTTTGAAAAAATACTACCTAAGTATTTTTGTAAAGTCGGTACGTACTTTGAAGTCGGATGGTGAATGGGAGAAGTGAAGGTGGAGATTTTTTCAAAAACCCGGAGGGCTTGAACTTTACTATTTGAAACCGTAGCAGATCTTTACTTTCTTTTTATTTATTTTTTTTTTGGAGCAGATTGTTTCAAATGTACTGCGGTCCTTCGGCGTGCTCAGAAGCACAAAAGTTCTTATGGAAATCGGCAATCAAACACCCCCAAGCACCGCAAGGAGCAAATAAAGTGGTGCCCCTTTTTCAGGGGCAAGGAACTTTATTTGCGGATGAGGAGCGCAGTGGCGGGGTAGCGGCAATCGAACAGCCACCATAGACGCGGGAGTTGAGCGCCCTTCGACAAGCTCAGTCCCTCGACTGCGCTCGGGATGACAAAAGAAATCTTAATATGTAGGTGGAGCGAAACGTAGCGGCTATGAGCGTGTAACGGCGGGGAAATAATAAAAGACTCCCGCCTTTTTTTGGCGGGTAACCTTGATTCAGGGCATAGCGACCTTCCTATACTAAAGTTGAAAAGAAAACATAATCGACCTTTTACATTAAACTTACTTATATGTAGATTGAGGAGCGAGCCAACCCCGATGGCTGGGCGAAGGAGCAACCGCTTAAAAAACGGAGGGCGGCAGACATAATACTGCTGGAATGTAGTGAAGCGTCCTTCGACAAGTTCAGGATGACAAAAAATATAAAAAGGAGATGTTTCGTAATGTTAAAACAAAATATTCTGAAAGCGAAACGGAATGAAGCGGTATTGTGGATGCATAAGCCCGACCGAACGCAGGAAGAGACCGTGTGAAGATGAGGAACAAGCAGTGCAATAAAACAGCTGCTTTTTTCAAGCTGCTGTTTTATTGTGACTGCGCCGTGTCTGTGGAACGGAGGGCCCTTCGACAAGCTCAGGATTGTTGAAAGTTACATTGAAGTAAGTAATTCCACAAAATAGTGTAGCCCGACTGGAACAGCCGAACGGAACAAAGGGAACGACCGAAGAGAGACCGCTTGATTGCCCGTGATTTTAATGACGATTTGTTATTGTTTTTAGAAAAATATTAATGGAATATTTGTTTTTTCAATATTGCCCAATCTGTGCTAATAATACTGTAATAAGCAGAACTTCTTATTGTATCATTATCTCTTATCAAATCATTGCGTAGAATACCCTCAAATTTACCTCCTATTTTTTCAATTGCTTTGCGAGAGCGTATGTTATTTTCATCCGTTTGAAGTTGTACTCTATTTGCTTTTAAAGTTTCGAAGCAGTAGGTAAGTAATAATTTTTTACATTCCTTGTTTGCATTCGTATTCCAATAGTTGGGATGTATCCATGTCCAACCAATTTCTAGTTTTTTATGTTCTGGTTGAATATTTAAAAAATGGGTACTTCCAATAATTTTATTATCTTTTTTAGTCTTAATTACAAAAGGATATTGGTTACCCTCTTTTCTTTCAATCGTTGCAGTATTCCAGCTTTGCAGCAGTTTTTCGGAATTACTGCCATCGACTATATAAAATTCCCAAATGCGCTTGTCTTTGGAAATTTCTAGTAAATCCTTGAAGTGTTCCATTTCTAAAGGTAGTAAGCAATAGTTATCACTTTCTAATGTTAACGGATGTTCAATCCAATTGCCTTCTGCTTTTGTTGGAATTTCTTTGTTTTGTTGTGGATTTGATGAAAAGTTCATTTTACTACAAGAAAAAGAATTTCTATGGATTATATCCTGGAGAGTTGCATCTTATTTATTAGCTATAATTCTACAGCCAATTCATTGTTGATTTAAGAGAAATAATATGAGCCAGATGATGATTACAATGCCAAGCATAGATTCCTATATTTTCATCTATTCTTATCTCTTTATTTGTCTCAGGATGAATAAATGTTTTTTTGAGTTCTTCATTTGATAAACTTTGCAATAACAATGACCAGCGCGCATGTAGTCCCTCTAAAATTAATAAAGCGGGTTTTATATCGATATTTTTACTGTCTATTAATTCAGCCCATCTATCTTCAAAATAGGGTTTGATTGTTGGTTTGTCTTCGGTCAAAGCTAGCTTGAATCTAATAAGACTGTTCATGTGGCTATCTGCACAATGATTTACGAGTTGTCTAATAGTCCAACCCCCTGGTCTGTAAACGGTGTCTAACTGAGCCTCTGAAAGCGTTTCAATTTCTTTTTTTAGTCGTTCAGGGAACGCTTGAATATCTAGGATGTATTCCTCTACGATTTCCTTGGTTGTATTAGTTGGTGCCGTAAATTTCCCTATAGGATATTTTAATTTTTCAATATTCATATTCTTTAGTTTTGTGACAACTAATATAGTTAGTATTTATCCCACTTTCCTATTTTACTCTTCTATAATTGCGTAATTACAAAAAACTTTGGTGGCTTTACCTTCATTATTTAATTCAAATACCTCCAAAGCTTCTTTGTTATTCACAGAAGTGTAACTGATGCATATTGTATTTATGCCAACAAAATACTTATGGAAATTAAAATGCAAATCAGGATATTTTAATAATCCTATTTTGAAATAATCTTTTAATTCCGCTCTAGAGCTTATTATTCCAGTGTCATTAAAATTTAGCATTTTAATAAAAGGAGAATGAAATTCTATCTCATTTGCATAATGAGACATGATGGTGTCAATATCATGACTATTCCATGATTTTATCCATTCTTCAGCAAATTGTTTAGCTATCCTATTTTCCATTTTCTTTAAGTATTTAAAACATTTAAGTATCTTTTAAAAGGCCCTACCATATGATCGTATTGTTTGGCTAAAATACGTGATACCTGAATTAAATGACTTAAGTCATGTGTTGCCCAAGTAGCTAGTAATTGCTCCATATTTACTTTCCCAAGTGTAGGATGTAACCCCGTTTTATTAAAATCAGACGGTTGTAGATTTAACAATCTAATTTTAGTAATTGCTTTTTCTCTACGTTCCTGAAATTCTGAAATGAGTTCTTCAAAGGTCTTTTCTTGTGCCAATTTAAAGTGAATTACCATATCAATTGGAACAAATGGTTGATTATTTCCCTTGTAAAGAATGATGTTTATTCTGTCTAGCCAATTTGTTTTTTCACAAATAATAAGATGCGCCACGACTTCTTTGATTGACCACCTATCTTCATTTTCTTTAGTTGTAAGCATATCTGTAGGAATACCTACTACCATACTTTTAAGTACAGCAGGCGTATTCTCGAGTTGATTTAAAGTTTGGTTAAGTGAGAACTGCATGATTTCTTGTTATTTAATGGTTTCATCATGTACACAGCATCAACGTATTGCCCTTGGACAATTAAGTCTTCTTTTATTATTCCTCCGATCACTAGTGTCCACTTAAAATAAGCTAAAAACCAGCTGGTTAATATTTTGTTCATTGACATTATTGTAATCTGATTTCATAAGTAATTCATTTATAGATGTTTTATCGAGTAATGATGCAGATAAAATTTGTAGAATTTCGTAAGTAGAACGATTGATTTTTAAATCTTTCGAGATTATAGAAACTAAACAGTAAGTTATAATTGCTACATTAATTTGGATCCTAACAGCATTTTCTGTTGTTCCCCAAAAGGTCTTAACTTTTAGGTGTTGTTTTATCCATTTAAAGAACAATTCAACTTGCCATCTTTGTTTGTAAAGTAATGCGATATCTTCAGCGGATAATTCAAAATTATTTGTCAAAAAGATCAACGTCTTTTTATTTTCACAATCGAAAAATTTAACTTTTCGTATCTTTTCTGGGTAATCTTTCGAAGTATAAAAACCTTCTATTTTTCCAATTTGGTCATATTTAATTCCTGTTGTTTTGTCAACTTTTTGAGAATACATTCTTTTGAATTTTACATTAGATTTTGCTCTAACTACAAAGTAAGCATTAGCTTTTGTAATGCGAAAAAGTCGTTCATAATCAACATACGCTCGGTCAAAAATGTAATAAGCAAATGGCTCATAATCTATACCATCCATTGCGTTAACATCGTGCACATTTGCCTCTGTAATATGAATAAATACAGGTATCTGTGTGCTAACATCAAAAAGAGTGTGCAACTTTATTCCAGCTTTGGTTTTTCGGAAATGAGCCCAACAAAACACGCTCAAACATAGATCTATTGTTGAAGAGTCAAA
This sequence comes from Flavobacterium sp. NG2, assembly GCF_034119845.1. Classification (NCBI taxonomy): domain Bacteria; kingdom Pseudomonadati; phylum Bacteroidota; class Flavobacteriia; order Flavobacteriales; family Flavobacteriaceae; genus Flavobacterium; species Flavobacterium sp. NG2. The sequence goes on from NZ_CP139420.1 coordinate 2,488,414, forward strand.
GGCATAAATATTACCTTTAATTTCAAAAGTATCATTGCTGTTTTTATCTTGAGCAATTAATATTAAATGATTAGCAAACTCCTCAAATATTTTAAAATTGCGATTTTCATTAGCCTTCGATAAATTGCTACGAGTCACGTTTTTGCCAAATCCTAAATGATATGATTTTGATTGATGTGCTTCTATAACAATTATCAAATCTCTTAAACTTTCTCTAGCCGAAAGTTGACCAAAAATCATACATAATAATTGATTCCAACAAGTAAAATGTTTGACCGATTTATTGCCTAAATATTTAGCAGCTAACCTATCAAAAACACGCTGTGGTAGAAATTCAACCAATTGAGAGAAAACATATTTACCCTGATTCATATTCGTAATGTTGAATTACGAACATAATAATCATTTCAAATCGTCACGCTCAAATATGACTCTTAAAATACAGATTTACAATAATTTCAAAGAACTTATTTTATTTTTTAGTGGACACTAGTGTCCTCCGATAATTTCGAAACCAAATTTTTCGTAGTATTTCACTAGGCTGACTTTGCTTGTAATTGTTGTGGAAAGAATTAGTTGTTCCAAATTGTTAATTGCTTCAATCCTCTCTAGCAAACAATTTATTAGCTTTGTGGCTACACCATGATTTCTGTATTCGGGATGAACATATAAGGCATGTAAACTCGCTTTGTGAGAGGCTTTTGTTCGTTCCTCTCTCTTAAATTTAACAAAGCCTACTAATTCATTTGCGCTACTAAAAGCACCTAAAGTGAATTTTTCAGATTTATTACTATCATTCGAAATCTCTTGCTGATAATCCTTTATCGATTTGGTTGCTTCATCTTCTAAACTATCACAAAAAGCAAAAGGAGATTCTTGTAAAGCGAATTTACGTAAGTGCCTATATTCATCAGCATCAGTTTTATCCAAAATTCTAATAGTCATGTCAGTATTGTATATGAGACGTTATGCGTCTGTTTAATAAAAAAATCCACTTTTGTTTGAATGTATAAACGCCATTTTAGGTTAGAGTATTACTATTGACGATTCGTTTTTTATAGTATCTTACCCGTTGGGTACAAAGAAGTCTTCGACGGGCTCAGACTGACATGTTAGGTATAAATAACTTTAGATTTAAATTAGAATTACCATTTTTAAATTAATCTGAATAATTTCACCTAACGGGTTAGTATTTTATTATTTCTTAAAGTAAAATACTAATGTGGCTTTTTCAATCAAATGTTGTTGTAGCATAAAACCAACTAAGGCTGGATTTGCGTTTTCATCTAATCCTAACTTATCTGTATTTAGAGCGTGAATTGTAATTAGGTATTTGTGAAACCCACTACCTTCTGGTGGACAAGGACCTCCGTATCCTTTCGTTCTAAAATCAGTTATGCTTTGAATAATAGTTGAGGGTACTAGTTTTAGTGTTGGGTTACCAGCGTTAGATTTCAACTCTACTAAGTTGGCGGGAATATCAAAAACAATCCAATGCCACCATCCACTACCTGTAGGGGCAGATTCGTCATACATTGTAATGGCAAAACTTTTTGTTCCTTTGGGAGCGTTCTCCCAGAATAATTGCGGTGAAATATTTTCACCTGTACATCCAAAGCCATTGAGCAATTGTTTATTGGTCGCTTGTCCTCCTAGCTCTTTACTTTTTAGTGTAAAAGTTTGGGCTGAAATACTCATTCCTAATAGGAGTATAACGATAAATAGATAGTTATTTTTCATGATTAAATGTTTTTATACAAAATTGAAAAAACACTACCATAACTACCTTATTCTGTTTGTTCAAAAACTTGTCCTAAAGGTTCATTTAATTGAAAATACTTTGGTGCTACTCCAAAATGTTTTTTGAATTCTTTACTAAATGAGGAAAGATTTTCATATCCCACTTGCAAAGCAACTTCAGATGGTTTATTGTTAAGATGTAACATGACTTTGGCTTGTTGCATTTTTAAGTTCGTGAAATACTTTTGAGGAGTCGTACCGTAAATTAAAGCAAAATGTCTTTTGAAAGAGGAAAGGCTCATGTTTGATAAGAACGCCAGTTCTTCAATCGTTAAATTTGAATTAGTATTCAATTCAACAACTTGTTTGATTTTTATCTCACTGTTATCGATGAACGCTTTTGCAATTAACTGTTCAAATACCTCTGGAAAATAATGTTTAAGGTAACTTAATAGTTCATGTACCTTAGTTTTTTCCATTTTATTGTCTTGATGCTTTTGCAATAACTTCAACGAGAGACAGTAATTATTTAAAAATTCATCTCTCTTTATTTTTAAAATGGGTGGTGTCTCTATCTTAGTAGCTTGGGAATGTTTCCCTTCCTGATAATGATGTGCTAAAGTATCGTTACCAAAGAAGATGAGGATGGCCTCATATTTTCCGTTATCAGCTAGGCTTTCTGACATCAAAGCACTGCCGTTTGTCATTATTAAAGCTTCATCACTAGAAAGGATTTCCTTTCCTAGTGCTGTATGAATCTCTTTGCAACCATGTTGCAGCAAACAAATCATGTTTTTAGTAAATACCACTTTATTATTAGCTGATGCATGATTATTTGAATAAAAATAAATCATTGTATCAGCACTACCGATATTAAAATCGTCTGGGATTGTGGTTAGATTGCTATTCATGATTTCCGCATTTAAATTAAACTTAATATGCTCTTTTGTCCGCAAAATGAATGTTTTCATTACAAAATTACATAAGAAAAATGGCTTTTCATTTAAATTGATGTGAAATAGTATTGAATGAACTTGAATAAAAAAAACTCCAAAATCATAAGACTTTGGAGAGATGGGAGAGCATGCTTGCGTATGAACCATTGAAAAGATAAGTCCTAGTTTTATTGATTATTAACGTATTTGTTTTTTTATGAATATGAAATGTAATATTTTGATAAAACAGAAATACGTTAGTTAAAGAATTACTTCATTTATTTTTATTACTTATTACCAAAAAATATATTCCTAGAGAAAATTCAAAAACAGCTACCATTAAAGCAGATAAAGCTGCAAAAGTTGAGGTTCGTTCTATGATTCCAAACATTATGGCAATAAATCGAAAAATTAAAGGAAATGCACCAACAATTCCAATTATAGCTAAACCTCGAGGTACTAATTAAATTAATCATTTCAATATTTTTAATGACTATTTCTAATAAATCTTTTTTTTTATCTAAGATTAAATCCATTTCTAATTAACCAAGTCGCTAAAATCATTTCATAAAATGCAACTGGTATGGCTAATGCAATTGCAGTTGAAGAAAGTTGAGGAAGAATATTAAATAGTTTTAAATTAGCTACAATAAAAATCAATACTGCTCCGATTAACCCTAAAATTGCAAGTTTTTTTGGAACTAGATTTGATTTATAGAATATATAACTATAAATGAATGTGTTGATCCCAAGCATGAAATGCGGCCCAATAATGAAAGTATAATTATAGATGGCTTTTAAAAGATTACCAATTGTTTGGTACATAATAAAGTCAGCCTCTACACTGTTGTTATAGCTTCTACTTAAAGATAAAAGTGCTAACATACTAATTATTCCAAAACTTATAAATAATGCTTCAAATAAACGGAAGCATAAGTATCCAAGACCTAGCTGATTATTGTATCGTTTTAAATATGGGTATAACATTATAGCTGTTCCAGTCATTGAAGCGACTAAAATTAATTCGCAAATAGCTCCTAATACCATCTGTATAGTATTATTATCTCCAATTATTAAAAAATTTTCTTCATTTAATAAAGGATCATATAATGATAGTCCTGTAATAGCAAATACCGTAGCTGCTATAAAAAATAGTCCTGTAATCTTTGCGTTTCTTTTATTATTTAAGATTAATGAATGGCTATAATAGCTGTTTTTATTTTCTGTGGGAGATTGATTTTTCATATTTAATAATTTAAAATTAATGAGTTTTTGATTAAAACATAGTACTATTTAAAACTTGAATGTTGATTTAAATGAAATGTATAATATATCTTGACCTGTTCCTGTTTCTTTGGGATAATTGCCAGCAGTTAGATATGAAGTATCAAGACCAAGCGAAATATTTTTGTTGATAAAATAATTACTTTCTATTAAAAATAGAGTTCCAATATCTTTAGAAACAGAACTATACAGTAGAGCTGGAGTAGGTCTAGTTTCAATAGCTCCTCCTGCGCCTGGAGAATAAGTACCATCTTTATTACTTTGTCTTCTTAACCAATAAATGCCCGCATATATATTGCTTTTTTCGGTAGGATTGATTTTTATATAGGGATTTATGTTTACTATATTTGACAAACCAATAGGAGCGACTAATCCAAATGGAGGTTTTGAAAATATTGAATTATAGGTGTTTAATTTGTTATCACTTGGATTTTTATCTCCCGATGTATAGTTAGCACCAACTCCCAAAATGAGATTGTGTTTTGTATTTATATTATAGTTAATATCTGCATTTAAACTGTAGGCTTCTATTTTTAAATCATTGAATTTTCCTTTTTGGTAATTCGCTTCAATTTCATAATTTAAAGTGTTGTTTGAAGAATAGAGTCTAATTCCTGAAGTTTCACGTCTTTCATGACCTTTCATGTAATTATAGCTTCTATTGTCTGTGTTATAGTATAGAGTATATGAATCCATTATTAAATAATTAGTTATAATTTTCTCAGTAGTGTGTAAACCTATTACGACTTCATTAAAAGAAGAGTCATCAAATACTCCTTTTTTAGCTATAACCGGTGCCATAATGAACAGGTCATATTTTCTTTTATTTGACTGATATACAATTTTAGCAGCATCAAAAGTAAGTCTGTTATTTGGACCTTCTCTAAAAGTGAATAAACGATGATTTCCATAGTACATTTCTTGTCTACCAACCCTTGCTAACCATTTACTATGAAATTTGTAATCGATGAATGCTTGGTGAATGCTCAATTGATTTTCATCGATTTGTGCTACTAATGGATCTGGGTTGGCGAAGCGGAAGTTACTTCCTATTTGAGCAAACAGTCTCACCTTGCTTCCTAATTCTACATTAGCATGAACCATTGCTCTGTGCCATATTTGTACAGCATTAGAGTTTGTGATTGTAGTTGATACATCTCCAAAGTTTTGGTTTTCGTAGTATTGAAATTGTTCTCTTATTTCTCCACCCAATGATACACTACTATTTTTGCTAAGTTGAATATATTTTAATTTATCTACCCCTTTTTTTAAAGTGTCTTTTTTTAAAGCAGTAAAATTATCCTCGTAACGCTCCCAACTTATTTTATTTTGTGCCGAGCTTGTTGCAATTGCGAACAAGGCAATTACTATGGTCTTATTTAAATTATTTTTCATTTTTATTTGAATATTTGATCTTGTATTTTATTTTTTGTTACTTAATAAATGACCGTTAGAAGCACTTATTAGTTTTTTTTTCTTTGAAAAGTAGTTCGGGAGAAACTACATAAAAACTATAGGTCAACACCACTGCAAATAATGACCTATAGTTAACTATCGTATTTGCAATTAAGGTTTAATAATATGTCCAGTTACTTTTCCAAATAAGCTTTTCTTGAACATAAATTCCAATTGCCTCATAGTTGTTGGAATTTCTCCAGGGAAGTATGGAAAATACTGAGGAGAATCTTCAATAACGGTTGGACTTATTGCATTAATACGGATGCCATTGTCAAGTTCAATAGCTGCAGCACGAACGAATCCCTCAACTGCACCATTAGCAGCAGATGCATTGGCGAAATTAACTTGCGGTTCTTCCGTTAAAGCACCTGTGATTAAACTGAATGAACCTCCTGGATTGATATAGTGTTGTCCGATAAGCACTAAATTAATTTGTCCCATCATTTTCCCTTCCACTCCTTTTCTGAATGTATTATTATCAAGTTTATTCCATGGCCCAACGAATGTTGGTCCTGCTGTTGATATTAATGCGTCAAATGAACCGACTTGTTCAAACATGTTTTTAATTGATTCAATCGAGGTGATATCGGTGTCAATATCCCCACCTTTAGAAGCAACTTTAATTACTTCATGTTCGTTTTCTAAAGCTTTTACTAAGTGTGTTCCCATGGTGCCAGTCGCACCTACAATAATGATTTTCATTTGATTAAATTTTAATTAATAATTTTATTAAACAAAGATAGTTTGAGGTACTGAGGGGGTTATAGGATAAAAATGAAGTTGAATAGGATAAAATTCAAATTGTGTAGGAACACTTTAATTATTTGATTTATACTGAATCATTTGAAAATAATATGAGTTGCTGCTTATTAAATACTGTAAAATTTATAAACATTAAAAAAGCCACGATAGTGACTTTTTTAATGTTTGTTTTGTAGCATTAATTATTTTTTTCTTCCGACAAATCTAATAACAGAGCTTTTTCCGTTATGATAGTTTCCTTCTTTTAAATTAATCTCTTTTTCTTCTAGAAGTAGTATTTCATAATCCTGAAAATAGGATATTATTTCCAACTTAGAAAATAACATATCAATATCTTTAGGACCTCCAACTTTTGGATTATGTTCATTGTAACATAAGTGAAGTTTACTAAAAGCCTCAAAAATGATAATTCCACCAGGTTTGAGACAATCATTTATTTTTTTGTGCAATTTTGATTTTTTTTCAGCTGTAAAATGGGCATAAATTAATCCAATCGCATCAAATGATTCTTTATTTAATTGAATATCCTCAAGATCACCAATGATATATTCAAGACTAACTTGATTCTCTTTTGCTAATTTTAATGTCTTTGATTTTCCATCTTCACTTAAATCAATTGAGATTACTTTCCAACCTAATTGGGCCGCATAGACGCCGTTTCTTCCTTCACCATCTGCTGGCATTAAAATAGATTTAGGAGTAAATTTTTGTATCCATTCTTTAAAAAATAAATTCGGTTCTTTGCCGTAAACAAAATCGGCTTTACCGTACCGTTCATTCCAAAAATCTTTGTATTCGTTATTTCTGTTATTCATCATTATACCTTTAAAACTGTTCGAAAATCATTTTCTTACTTACTGCCATTCCAGTTGCTGTACCCATTGCAACTGCATTTGCCACCGTTCTTAATCGAGTTGTATTATCACCACAGGCATAGATCCCCTCAACGGATGTTTCTTGAAATGCATTAACTTTTATGTAACCCTCATCGTTTATTGTACATCCTAATGCTTCTGGAATGGCACAATGTTGAACAAATGGTCTTGGAGCATATAATGCCGTTAAGGGTGATTTTGTACCATCTTTAAATACTAAATTTTGAATATAGCCTTTGATGTGTTCAATATTATCAATTTCCTTTTCAATAATACTGATATTATGTTTTTTCAATTTATTTTGTTGCTCTTTTATCAATGTTGATTTACCATTGGTAAAAATTTTTAAATCAGAAGTCCAATTGGAGATTAGTATTGAAAATTCATAGGCATAGTCTCCATTAGCTAGAATTCCTGTTTTGGTATTTCTTACTTCATAACCATGACAGTAGGGACAGTGTATTACAGAAATTCCCCAAGATTCGGCAAAGCCCTCAATTTGTGGCATACTATCTTTTATGCCTGTTGCAAATATTAATTTTGATGCACGGAATTTTTCTCCCTTTTCAGTAGTGATTTCGAAACCATTTTCAAATTTAGAACCGCTTGTAGCAATACCATTGAAAAATTCAACATTTGGATATTCTTCTACTTGTTTTTTTCCTAAATCAGCTATTGCCTTGGGTGTATTTCCGTCTTGTGTCAAAAAATTATGGGAATGTGGTGTTTGAGCATTGCAAGGTTTGCCACTATCTATAATTAAAACCTTTTTCAATGCTCTTCCTAATGCCATTCCAGCGGCTAAGCCAGAGTAGCTTCCTCCAATAATGATTACATCAAATTGTTTCGTCTTTGTTTTCATACTATTTTTTTTAAATGGAAATGGAAAAGTGATTGCTAGTAAACCAAATCCTGCTTGTTTAATAAATTTTCTTCGTGCTATGTTTTGCTGACTAATTATAGATGTTTCCATTTTATTTAGTAATTGGTACTTTTTTCAAAATAAGAGCTGTGAAGTATAACCCAAACCCATAAACAAGATGTATCAAAATAATTTTTGTCACAAGGTAACCTGATTCAGGTAATTTAGAGAATCCTATCATATTCAAAAATTAGTTTATGTCTTTTTGTCCAAATTGGCGCAGTATATAATCTACAAATGGAACTCCTATAAATACAATCCAAGGAACTAGTACAATCGTTAAAATAAATGTTCGTTGGTATAACGGTAATACTGCTAACTCCTTAGCAAATAGGAATAAAAAGAGTGTAATTGACGGATATATGGCTAGCCATATTTTTATGGAGGCCATTAGTTTCATTTTTGTTTTCATAATAATTTCCTTTTTTAATAATTTCATAAGTCAAAATTAGTTCGAAAAAAAATCTTTTTGATAGGACAAAAATGAGGATGGATAGGACTTATTTTGAGTTTTGCCTAAATGATTCGGGAGATAAATTAGTGTGTTTTTTAAAAAAGCGTGTAAAATACGATGCATCCTCATAACCTAGATGATAGGCTATTTGACTAACTTGATTTGAGGTTGCCAATAATTGCCGTTTTGCTTCAAGGATGATATAATCATTAATGATTTCTGAAGGTGTTTTATTTAGTAATGACTTTGTAATAGCACTCAGCTGATAGGAAGATAGGTTTAGTAAATTTGTATATTGAGAAACTTGCTTGTAGGTTGTACTATTAGTTTCGACTAGTTCCAAAAAGTGCTCTAGTTTTTCTTGCACATAAGAGTTAGTAGACACTGAAGGCATTATTTTATTTTGTCTTTGTCGCAATAGTTCAATTAGAAAAATACTAAGATTGGCCTTAAGAACTTCCTGATAGCCTTTAATTTTCTCAGTATATTCTTTTAAAGATTCCTTCAAAATGGACTCGATTTTATTAAATCCGTCCAGATCCAGATTGTAATTATTGTATTGGATTAGTTTGGTTAAATGATTTTGGGATGCGTTATTATGAGAATATAAAAAATCTAAATTGAATTGGATTAAGTATCCAGTACTGTTGGCTTTTAATAAAAGCTGGTGTACTTGTCCTGGTCGCATCATGAAAACGGTATGGTCTGTTATTTCGTAGTTTGTAAAATCAATCTCGTGATTTCCTGCACCTTTCTTGATTATCAATATATAAAAAAAGTCATGTCTGTGCAGTTGTTGTTCCATATCTTTATCAGTCAATAAAGGAGTTATATCTCTAATACTAAAACTACTGGAAAGTTTAGGTTCATTTTGTTCAGCAATATGACGTACTGGAATATTTTTCATAATGATAAAGAATGAAATTATGGTACATAATCTATTAATCAAAGATAATTAAGTTTGAAGAAAGCTAAACTCAATTTTTATTTGAATTTTGTTTTGATAATTATTGAGAAAAAAAATAATATGTAAACGCAGAAGGATTCGAAGCTTCGACAGCCTGCTTAGTAGGCAGGTGCTCTTTACAGTATCGTTTGTTTGACCAAACTCATAATGTACTCTAACTGTGAGGTGTCTTTTACGACTACTTCATAATCACCATTACCCCAATGTCCCGTTTCTGAAACGTCTTTCATTAATCCTTTGGAATCATCTAATTGTCCTTTTTTGAGATTAATAAAGATTTTGATTCCTTTTTTTAGGATTACAATATCGGCAATGTTTTTATTCTTTTTGAAAGCGATGTATAGTTTTTTAGGAACAATTTCAATATCATCCGTTAGGTTAAAAATGGCATTTTAATATACCGTCTAACTATTTGTTTATTTACTCGATTTCTATCAGGTTAATGGCCACAGACCTTTTGTCAGAATAAAACACTTCAAAATTATGTTCCTTAAAAGTGTTTTCATTTTCCACATTAAAAATACTTCTCAAAGTTTGATTATCATAAGTAAAATGAAACTTATATTTTGAGTCTTTACGTCGTTGTTTATTTCTTAAAATTCTGGCAATACATTCTTTAGAAGGCAGATTGTGTTTATTTTCTCCATTGACGCTAAATAGATAGTTTTTGCATTCAATCAAATCATAAAGTGCATTACTGTTATTTCCTTTACTACCATGGTGTGTAACTTTGACCCAATCGCAAACTATTTTATTTTCTTTACTAAATCCCATTTTTGTTAATGAGTTTACAATGTCAGTGGGATGAGAATCTGCTAACCAAAGTATTTTTTTATTATTGTATTCTGTAAGAACTGAAATACTACTTCCATTTTCAACAGAATCATCTTCTTTCCATTTATTTAAATTAAAATCATTGATAAGTGTCTTGTAGTCATTTTGTTTTGGAGCAACCGCATCGCTTATTTTTTCATCTTCTTCTCTTTCAAGTGATTTATTACTCTCTAATGGATATTTTAATCTTAAATCATTTATTTTTTTTTGTGTTGGAGATAAGATTGTTAATTTCAAACCATAAAGATCTATTGGCTCAATTGAATTCGTTATATCATAATCCAAAAGCTTATTGTTTGATTTTAAATATTCATAGAATGTATCTCCCTGGCTTATACTTTTAAATTCACTAATGCTCTTTGCTGATTCTTTGAAGTCATAAATCCTAGGCGGGTTATAAAAATATTGGTTAACAATATCACTATATTCACCATCATTGACAGTATCAATATATTTAACTACACCGCCAATATGATCATCGTGAATATGTGAAATAATCCATAAATCAATTATTTCATTATTGTCAATAATATTCTGAATCTCATTCTCTAAAACATGCCGAAACGTTCTTTCGTAACCAGAATCAATAAAAACGTTATGATATTTATTATCATTTCCTAAAAACCTGATACATGAAGCATCTCCACACTCTGCTTGAAAAAATTTGATTTCCATACTATAAAACTATTGTTCGTTAAAAGAATTAGTTTGACCTTTAATAATACCGTCTTCAAGATAATAGACACCACTCAACCGCTTATAAAAATTATTCTTCCAATTTGAATGATAAGACATTTTTTCACCTAACACTGTCCAAATTACTTCCAAATTATTTGAATCTAGAAATTTTAAAAATTCTTTTTTTCTTATCATTACTCCTCTATATTTATTGTTAGTTACGATAATTTCATTCAATTCATTTTTAAATTGCCCATCAATTGATGCATATTGTAAATTCATCCCCTCAAAAATTGTTTTGCAAGGCATATCATAACTAAATTGAGCTCCAGATTTATCATCACTCATATTACCAACTGCATTTGTAGAAGCAATTATAACTTTTAAGTTTGTGTCTCGTATTGTACTCCATTTTAATTCTTCATCACTATCAAAATACGCTGGTGACCAAAATTTCTCTCTATTTATTAATTTACTATAATCGCTACTTTCAGGCATCCAATTTCCCCAAAAATTTTGTTGAACAAGCCAGCTAATTATTTTCTTTTTATGATTTTTGTTAACCAAATAACCTTGTGTTTTATAAAAAATTTCTTTTCGTTGAACTTCGTATTTATCTTCACCTATAGGCTTTGGTTCATCCCAAGAAGTAAACTTTTTTAAGTAAAGCCAATCCTCGTTTTGTAAATCTTTTTTTTCTAAAACATCCTTAAGATTTGGCAAATCTTCTAATTTTTCAATCCAGTCAGAGTTGGGTTGTTTCCAATATTTATAATCTAAATCCTCCCACCATTCTTTTTCCCCATTTAGAATACCTAAATCATCACTTTCTTCATCTTCTTCAATATTTTTAACTATGAATGCCGGATCAATATCTCTAATGTACATTTGCCAAGAGCCTTTGTAAAACTCATATTTTTTATCATTACTCCAGCTAAATTTACTAAGCTTATAATTGTCTGAAATTATCGCTAGAATTTCAAATAATGCTATTCGTTGGTATTTTTTTCCAATTCGGTCAATTTTATTATCACTTCTATAATTGTGTCTGCTGACTTGATCGTCATACTGACCGTGCCATTTATGGTTATAACCAAGTTTAAATACTCTATCAATAATCCAATACTTAAAAGAGTTAATATCCGTTTTATTTAATCTCGAATCATTAAATCGGTATTTTGCTTTTAAGAATGGAAGTACTTTATTCTGTATATATAATTTTTCTTCAGCTTCAAAAACATCCTCAATTAGCTTTAAAATTTCATCTAAAAATCTAAAAATCGTTTCTAATTGAGACTTATATTTATCATCTCCAATTGTATGCGTCAAATGATATTTGTTTTTCTTTGTAGAAGCTTTTGCTTTTAAAATGCTAATAAAAGTTCGTAAAAACTTTTTCTTATCATTACTTAATGAACTATAAAATGATTTATATTCTGTTTCGAATGTAAAACTTGTTGGAGCAAAATCATCCAAACAACCATCAATATGCTTACTAAAATCCCCAAAACCTGTTACAGAGTGATATATTCTATTGTTCATTAATCTATCATCTTTTTTAGATTTAGGATCATTATATGGGAAATTGTATTTTAATATTTCTTCTTTAGAAGGCAATCGTTCAGGGAGATTGCTTCTATACGGAGGTCTAATAAGATTGACGTCTATTTTTATTTTTGAATTTTTATAAATGGCATATTCAATTGTATTTCGAGCATAATCTCTCAATAAAATATGTTTTGGAGAATTTCCGTTTTTAAAAACTGAATTATAAACAAACGATGCTATTTTATTTATAGAATCGATATTTTCGGTTCTTAAAACGCAACCATAAGCAATAGCATATAATCTTTCGGATATATATAAATCATCAATCCTTTTAAATGTTTTCAAGATTTGAATCAAGGCATCTGGTTGCTGTTCTAAAAGATTGACCATCGCTTTAGTTGTTTGATCTCTTAATTTACGATTAGTGCTTGATAAAACCCAAGCCAATGTTTGTCCAGTAAGTCTTGTTGTCTCAAAGTCTAATTTACTTGAAATATAAGGAGTCCAAGCCCAATCTATTAATCTACGGAGAGGACTTGCATTATTTTCATCAATAAAACCATTAAAAAGTCTTAAATGTTGTTGCCAAAAACTATCTCTTTGGGACATTTTATAACTTTTTAAAATTCTAAATAATCTATCACTATTAAACGGATGCCCAATAACCGTTGATAATTCAGTTAGTTTATAAAAATAATCATCATCAGAGACACGGAAGTAATCTCCTCTAAACCAATTGACCAGTTTTTCATTATCAATACTCTCAATTTTCCTCCAATTCAAACTGTCTAATAAAAACCTGTTTAATTCTCCAATGACATGATATTTATAATGTTTATCCTCATCAAATTCAAAGTACCAGTCAAAAACCTCAAAAATCTCAAGATTAAATTTTTCAGGTAGTAGAATAGAAAATGCTTCTAAAATTCCGTTATTATACCAATATCCATTTCTATCTGAAAGTAATTTTCCAAATTCATTTTCATTTTTAAAAGATTCTATAACTTCCGATTGATTTTTGAATTTCTTTAATACCTCATCAGCAACGTAAAAGTCACCAAATCGCTGATAAGCAAAGTATACTATTTCTTCTGTTTGATTACTTTTATAGTTCCTTTGAGGGTTTGTTATAAATATGTTTTCTTCAATCAAATCATTTAATAAAAGTTTATTGTCAGGAAATTCTAATTTTAATAAAGCCCTTACATCTTTTAAAAGCAATGAATTATTTTCGTTATTGTAATTTGCAAAAGCAACTTTATGAATTGCTTCTAGAACAACATTAGAATATTTATACTCATCACGTTTTTTCTGAAACTTTAAATTTATTGAGTTGATGTAGATTTCAAATATTTTGCTTACTCCTTGAAAACCTTGAGGGAAAGTTTTATCTGGAGTATCTTTAATAGCATTACAGATTAGTTGCAAAAACAAAGGTTTTGTGAATTCGGGTGCAAGTATTGGAAAATGTGGTTGTTTTAAGTCATGGAATTCACAAAACAATTTAAGTGCTGCATATTCATTTCCTTTGAAACCTTCGTGATTCTTAAATGTTATGACAGAGTTGTTTTTTACATTTTCAGGGATTACAAAATCCAAATAGGTAGTTCTAATAGTTAAAACTAAACCAACAAAAGGGTATTGATGAAATTCATTTATGAAACCAGCAATTTGTGGTTCCCACAAATTTGCTCCCGCACCTTCATTTATGGCATCAATCAATACCAACACTCTCGAACCAATGTGTTTCCCTATGTTATTTAAAGTTTCTAATAGTTGCTTATTTGTACAAGAAATTGATAAACTAGAATTGATGTTTTCCCAAATATTCTTGTTTTCTACAAAATGCTGTCCAAGTAATAACAATGTAGGTAAATTCCTTTCGATTCTTGTTTTTGCAATGTCTCCAAGTAAATGTGATTTTCCATTTCCAGCATCACCTTTAATTATTAGATATGGATTATTAGCTAAATTGACATTTATTTTGTTCGAAATAGAATCAATAAATTCATTATTACCATGCTCAATTTCTCTTAATCTGCTAATTTCTTCTTCATAAGGAGGTCGATAGCTGTAATCTTTTTGGATGTCTTTATTTTTTTTCTCTTCTTCTCGTTGTAATTTATAAAGTTCACTTGTTTTTATTTCAATTTCTTCATTGAGTTTGTCTATCGAATTAAATATCCAATTTACCTCTATTTTTTCAGTAACTAAATTTTCTTGTTTCTTTATCCAATCTGTTACTTTTTGCTTTAGCTCATCATAATCATATTCAATTTTATCAAGATGGACATTATTCGTTATTTTTCTATAGCCTTTCTCTAAAATCCATTTATCTACTATATTTAAAAACCGTTTAAAGAATAAATTATCTTTTGCAATATCATTGAAAATTTTTGCAATAGGTAGTTGAAAATTCAAACTTTCATTAAATCTTGGACCTAAATCTTTAATTGCATTTTGAATATGTTTATTAAAAAACTTAGGGGTTAATCCGTAATTCCCAAAATAACTGAAAGATATTTTTGTGAAATAATTTTTATCTAAAAGTTCATTTACAGTTTCTATATATTGACAATAGATTACTTTTCCTTTTTCTTTAGGTCTAAATCTTGTGAAAATACCATATAAATATATTTCTTCATCAGCAATTAAAAAAACACCACTTCCAGAAAAACCCCGTGTACTATATTCTGAATAATCTTCTTTCATTTGTAGTTGAAATCTAGAATCAATATTTTGATCCCAAGTTGGATACAGAACCGCCAATTCTTCTCCAAAAGTGGCTTTAGGGAAGCCCTTTGTTATGAAACCACTGTAAGTGCTTCTTTCTTTAACGCAAGATATTTTTGGAATTTCACCGATTATATTTTCAACATTTTTTTTGTCTAAAATTAAGATCGCAACATCTTTTTTTTCAGAAGTAAAAAGTAAATCTGAATTTACCTGAACTTTGATTGTTTCATAATCAGAGAAATTAGATTTTAATAAATCAATACAGATTTCATTTCGTGGATTTTGGAATTTATCCCCATCTATAAACAGACAATGTGAAGCTGTTAGTATGTAAACTTTATCCTTTAAGTTATCTTGATAGTATATGACACCACTACCAATGTAATCATTATTCTGGTAATCTTTTAATCTAACAGTTAAAGCTGTAATTATTTTATCGAAAGATGATTCTATCATAATTATGTTTAAAAATTAAATGCTTTATTCATCAATTCCTGTTCTACTCTTGAAATCCCTATTTCTTTGGCAATGGTTTTCCAATTGCTTGTTACTTTAAGAACTTCTTTTATAATTATATCCATCTGATTCTTGTTTAATCTGAAATATTCGCCCACACTTTTTACTAAATCTAAATCGAGTGCATTGTTATCCATATCAATGTTTAGGGCTAAGCCGTCTTTGTCTATCGAAGGATTAAGGTCATATGCTGGGGATAAAATCCAACCTTCATTAGTTAATATAAAACCGTGGTTGCGTAGATGGTCGTCTGTATTTGAAATAGCAATATTGAAAACGATTCTTCGCCATAGTTGGTGTAGATTAGCTTCTACATTAGCACCATGATTACTAATAAATTCAGCAATGTCCAAATAGCTTGCCTGATTGTCTCGAATGGTATCTTCATTGTTCGCTGTCATGGTCATTGCAGAAGCAAAGTGAATTCTTTCTCCGTTTTCTCTATCAAATCGTTTGGTGAAAAAAGTATGGTGGTTGCCCCTAATTTTTTCTATACGGCATGGTGCCATTTCAACTCCTGCTTTGATTGCTAATTGATAGGCTAGGAATTCCCAAGCTGCTTTATCGATAGTGTCTGTTTTGGATGGAAATTTGGCAATCCAAAGACTTTTGTCGCTGTCTAGAATATTGGCTTTTGGTCTTGCTCCCCCTAATGAAGAACCAGGAGCCATCAATACTGTTAACCATTTATTGACTTCTTCGTTGTCGTTGTCATTTTCGAAAATGGATGCTGCCTTTTGTAACTCTCGGATAGAAGACCAAGGAGGAGTAGAAGTGGTTTTATTATTGTCTAAGAAATCGCCTTGTGGATCTGTTTTAAAACGCAAGGCTCCCATACGGCTTTCGTCATAGACGCCTAAAAGAAAATCAATATCATAAAGCGTTTTTGGTTTTTCGTTATTTTCTCTAGCTAATTGTGCTTCTCTGCGTTTCATTAGTGTGCGTCCCCAAGTGTCGGGCATACTGTCTAGAAAAATTCCGAAGTTTTCTTTTTGGTTTGGGTATTGTGGACCACCATAGAGTTGGATGTCTGGGTCTAGAAGAAACTTCTGTTCTGTTTTGAGCCAGTTTTTATCGTATTCAAAGCTGAATGCTTTTTTGCCTTTGGCTTGTTGTGCTGATAAAATGCCTATTAGTTTAGGGTCTTGCATGCCTTTCCAGTGGGCGTAAATGTATATGTAGGTTTTTGTTGACATATTTTGTTTGATATGATTAGATTATTACAGATCTTCAATTAATACCAATAGTTTGTCTTAAAAGTAAAAATTAGTTTTACCTATTTTCTTTTTTGCTTGATCAAAAAAGAAACAAAAAAATATTCATGCGCATTTATTGTTTTTTTTTGTATTCATGAATCTTCGATTTCAAGTCTAACGCTTTCTCGTCGGTCAAATTAGTTTTCGAAAACTAAAAGAAAAGAACTCGCTACGCTCAAACAGCTTTTCTTTTTACGTATTCTTCAAACATTTGACACTCGACTGCGAAAGCTAAGGACAGTCGATTATCGTAAATTACAACATCATTTTTAATACATTTTTTGTATTAAAACTATTTTAGCAGTTCGAGGTCTTGGAGTTTTCTTCCTAATTCATCGTCTGCAGCAAGTTTTAGGAAGTCGTCTTGTAGTCCCAAAACGCGAAGTACATTGAAATAAGCTCCCATTGCCACACTTGAGTTTCCTAACTCGATTAGGTGTAAAGTAGATCGAGATATATCGGCTCTCTCAGCTATTTGTATCATAGTGAGTTTTCTTCTTTTACGAGCCATCTTTATATTTTCACCCATCTGTTCCAATATCTTTTCGTATTTTGGAAAAACGGATTGCTTTTTACTAGTTGCCATACTTAATGTCTGTTATTATGGACAAATATAGTTTTTATGTTTGAAATAACAAACATATTTATTTTGTCGTTTGGGTGTAACATTGGTGTAAGTATGATTTATTTCTGAAAATTAGTAGCATTCAAAGTGTCCAAATAGGACTTTAATTGGTATAATTCAATCAAACCGTTTTAGTCAGCTTGGAGTGGGTCTATCGCGATAAAAGTAATATGATTCGCAAATGCTATTTCACCGATTAAGTACTCGATGCTTTTAATTGACAGCATTTTATTTTTATAGCTATTGATTCTTTTTTGGTTCACTGATAATTGTTTAGTAACGTTTCTTTATGTAAAAACTATAAAGCGTAATCATTTTGATTGAAGGATGGTTAGGTATTCAATCCAAGGACCTACTTCTTTTTTGTATTGCTTTGCCAATATTCGGGTGATTTGTGCAATATGATTCAAATCATGTACCATCCAAGTTGCGATTAGTTGTGCCAAAGTGACTTCACCAAATATCGTATGAACTCCTTTTTTTTTCTAAATCTTTTGTAGTGATTTTTTTTGATTTTAAATACTGTATGTTCTCTTTTCTAAGTTGGACAAATTCCTCAAGTAAATCCTCCATCGTTTTTCCGTTACTATTTTTAAACTGGACTAAGCGGTCATACGGAGGAAATGATTTATCTGAATTATTAGAGAGTATAGTTGTTACTCGAGGAATCCAATCCGTTTTTTCACCGTGAATTAGATGACCAAGTACATCAAATGCTGACCAAGAATTATTTCCTTCATTCAAAAGCACCCAATCTTCTGATATATTATTCAGTAAAGAATATATGGTAGTAGGCGTCCTTTCTAGTATTTCGATTGATTTATCTAAGTCGAATTTCATGCTTATTAAGATTTGATTTATTTACCTCCTGCGATATCAATAAAGGATCCAGTAACGTATGACGCTTCATCTGAAAGTAGCCATAAGATTGCATTTGCAACTTCGGTTGATGAGCCACCACGTTTCATAGGAATGCTATCTTTTAATCGCTCCACTCTATTTGGCTCGCCTCCATCTGCATGAATATCGGTATAAATAAAGCCTGGACGAACTGCATTTACTCGGATTCCTTCATTTGCTACTTCCTTAGACAAACCTGTGGTAAGTGCATCTATAGCGCCTTTTGTTGCCGCATAATCAATATATTCATTTGGAGCTCCTGTTTTTGAGGCAATTGATGAAACATTTACAATTGCACCGCCATTGCCACCATAAGCAGTTGACATTTGTTTAATTGCTTCTTTTGAGCAAATAAAGCAACTGAAAATATTGGTATTGATGACTCTTTCCAACCTGTCCATTTTTAAATTATCAAGTCGTGATTGATTTTCAAGAATACCCACATTATTAACCAAGGTGTCTATTTTTCCAAAATGAGACACAATGTTTTTAAATAAATCTATTACCTCTTTTTCTTTGGAAACATCAGCTTGAAATGCCACAGCCTTTCCGCCCAGATTTAAAATTTCGGTTACAGTTTTTTCTGCAGCTTCTTTATTCTTTAAGTAATTTACCGCCACATTGTATCCTTTTTGAGCTGCTAATACAGCTGTAGCTGCTCCAATACCACGACTTGCTCCTGTGATTAATACTGTTTTCATACATTTTTTTGCTTAATTCTATTTATTGGTTAAAGAGTAGTGTTTATTGTCTTTAAGAATAGAAGTCAATTGTTTAATCCGGGCTTGTAAATCTGGAATTTGATTGGCTTCTTGGTTTTCAATTGTTTTAGCCCATTTCAAAAAATCGGAGCTATGAAGTTCTTTTTTACCTGTAACCGTGCTTACATGTATCAGCTTGGTTCTCATTATTGCTTTTAAATGATTTTGATTTTCATCCAGCATTATGGCTTCGAAATGTAGAAATTGGTCACATGCAGAAAGTAAAGAAGATTGAATCATTACCATTTCATTATATTTTGCTGGTCGTACATACGCAATTTCGTGACTCCACACTACCCATCCTAAATTGCTTTTATAATACTCACTTAAATCAAATTCATAAAATTGTTTTAAATGATCTTCGCGTGCATTAATAAAATAATCTAAATACTTCGAGTTATTTAAATGACCAAATAAATCACAGTCATTAAAGCGTATTCTGTATGTTGACTGGGGTGTCTTATTCATGATATTTGTTTTTTAGAAGGATTAAATATTTAATAATTCATTAAGTGCATCCGAACTAATTGCTGTTTGCGCAAAATCAAATTTTCCATTTTGATTTAAACTTTTTACTGTTTCGATGAATGACGTCATTGCATGTCTATACAGGGAAGCTCCAAGGCTAATTCTTTTTACACCTATTTTTGATAAACTCTCAAAATCAAGATGGCAATCTTTTAACCCCATCATTACATTTAATGGTTTGTCTATTTCATGCAGTATAGATTGAATGTCTTTTATACTTTTAATACCTGGTGCAAAAAGAACATCAGCACCTGCACTTTGGTACGCTTGTAATCGTTTAATTGTATCTTTTAAGTCAGTTTTGCCAATAGTATAATTATCTGCGCGAGCAGTTAATAAAAAAGGAAAATCTAAACTTGCTATGGCTTCAGTTGCAGCGGTAATTCGTTCAGCAGAAAATTCAATCGAATAGCTCTCGTTATTCTTTACATCTTCAATTGAAGCACCTACGATACCTGTATTTGCAGCTAATTTGATTGTGTCAAAAATCTTTTTAGGTTCATCATAAAACCCATTCCCTAAATCAGCTGATACAGGTAAATTAGTTGCTCTAGAAATTTTTTCAAGGTACTGTAGCACATTATCTAACGGTAATTGATTGTCTGAAACTCCTTCGCTAAAAGCTATCGCTGCACTCGATGTAGCTAATGCTTTGAAGCCTAAATTCTCTACTATTTTCGTTGTGGCTACATCCCAGGGATTTGGAATTATGAACGTGGATTTATCCTCATGGAGTTTTTTAAAAAGTTCCGCTTTTTCAAATTGTGTTTTCATAGTTGAAACGATTAATTGAAATTCTTTTAATCATTTGATGATGATGTTCTACGTGATACATTGTGAAATACAAAACCTCTCGGACACTGATTAAAGAGAGTGCGGGATGAGGACACAGATACTGGTCTAATTCTTTTTCGCTCCAATTGTTGAGTGAATGTATTAAATCTTTTACTAATTTATTTCCGCCTTTGATTAGTTCTTCGTGGTTTAAATCTGTACTGGGTAATAAAGGTGGAGGTGACTTGACTCCATTCTTTATTGCCAAATGGTATTTTTCCACAAGAGCTTCGTAACTGATGGATTTTCCATCGTTCAATCCAAATCTTGATTCTAACATTGGTTTAGGAGTTGATAGAAAGTTTATCAATATTGAAATTGACTTATTGATATGATCCACATTTTCGTTAACTGTCCATTTACCATCAGTTGAACTATTCTTATCTTCATGATTAGAAGCTGTTTTCCAAAAATCAGAATGATTATCTCTAAGTTTGATAATGATGTTTTCTTTATTCATTTTCCTTATTTTTAATTAGATATTCATTTGTAAAATGTTCATTATGTTTGGGCTTTGAAAATTTTTCCGCATTATAAGTTTTTGAATTGCCTTTTGGGATGGAAAGAGAAACCCATTTATCGTCACATATCATTTTACCTAGAAAAACTATTTGTCCTATATGATAAGGATAATGTGCTAATTGGCGATTGATAGCTTCTAAAGTTGTATGCCCTTGATTTCGGATGTAAATAATTGTATTTAAATCTCTAGCAGTTAGGCTTTTTAATGTTGAAAAAAGACAATCCCAGCCACGATTCCAAACTTCAATTAATTCTTCTTTTGTTTGAATATCATTTTCAAATTCAGCATCACGGTTGCGCCAATCTTTCTCACCATCTGAAGTAAGAAAATCTGTCCAACGTGAAAGCATATTTCCGCTAAGATGTTTAACTATTATGGCGATATTGTTGCTTTCATTGTTGTACTTCCAAAATAATTTTTCGTCAGGGATTTGCGCAAAGGTTTTGTCCCCTAACATTTTATAGTATTCAAATTGTTTTATAACGCTATCTAAATAATTTGTATCCATACTATTTCGATTTTAATTGATGTATAAATGATTTATAACACACCTGCTTCTAACTCTTCTAAATATATAAAATCAGGTGATTTTACTCCTGCTTGTTTTCGAATTTCAATCAATTCTGGTGATTCAAAGAATTTCTTTGCATTTTCAATTGAGGACCAGACCGAATAGTGAACAATTTTATTTGGTTCGTTCTCGTATTTAAGAACTTGATAGGAGATTTCACCCGCTTTTTTTCTGATGTCAGAAGCGTTGTCAAATATTTGTTTCCAAACTTTGTAATCTTGAACTTCGTGTATAATTAGTACCTGTTTCATAAGTCAAACTTTTGTTAATCTATATTTAAAATATACCGATTGGTATATTTAAAGTTAAATTTTTTTAAGGTTTCAATTCGTTAATTAATTTTTCTAAATAGGACATACTTACTTTAAGTACTTCGGGATCCCCTGTAACTTTGGCTTGCATCATAGCTCCTTCAATTAAAGACATCATAATAAAAGCAAAATCACTCGCATTGGTAGTACTTTTTACTTCTTGTCGCTCAATACCTCTTTCTATCATTTTTTCTATTGCTTTCTTCCAATTTTTTAAAGCATTAATGACCTTTACTTTTAGAAGTGGATGTGTATCATCAGCTTCGGTAGCGGTATTTAAAATTGGACAGCCAGCTTTTAAAATAGGTAATTCTAAAAATATTTTATATGTTTCAGGATATACTAACAACCGATCTATCGTATTTGTCCTTGCTTCAATCCTTTTACGTAAGTATGCAATAATCTCATTATGGTTATAGTCAAATGCTGCTAATGCTACTTCATCCTTATTTTCAAAATTGCCATAAATACTACCTTTTGTGAGACCTGTAGCCTCTGTGATATCATGCATAGAAGTACCTACAAATCCTTTAGCGTTGAATATAGGAGCTGTTTTTTCTATTATTAATTGTTTGGTACGTTCTGCTTTTGAAATCATCAAATGGTATTATTTTGATGTAAAGATAAAAAAAATAATATACCAATTGGTATATTTTTTAATTTGTTTTACTCTTATTTATTAGTTTTTGTTGGCATGCTATACTATTTATTGTCTCTGTTATGGGTATGTCTAGAACTAAGGTGTGGTGTTCGACTGATCATTAATTAAAATTACGTTATTCATCGCTCTTGCAAATTGAAAACCGTTCCAGCTGGATCTTGAATCCAATGCATATTGGTGGGAAGTTCTTCCAATTCGTCACAAGTTTCCACTCCATTTGATTTTAAATAACCTGTTGCTTCCTCTATGTTTGGAACAGTAAGCTGTAACCAAGTTTCGGAATGGCTATAGTTATCTACACAATCTAGCCAAATAATATTATTCCCGAATTTCACTTCATGTGTTCTAGAAATGGTTGGGTTGTTTATTGGTTTTTCTTCGACTTCCAATTTCAAAATATCTCTATAAAAAGCTACTGTTTTTTCGTATTTACTTTTAGGGACTTTTATGGCGATGTTAATTCCTGCTTCAAATTTTGCACTCATATTGTTTTTTATTTTTTGCGTTTGTAATGTAATTGTGTCAAGCCCGTATCAAACGTTTTTGCCGTCACAAATTCAAGTATTTGCTCAGGTCTTCCGTCTTTAAATAATCGTGTTCCGTTGCCTAATAAAATTGGAATAACTGAAATAATGAGTTCATCAATCAAATCATTTTTTAAAAGCTCATTAATGATTTCAGCTCCACCATCGCAGTAAATAGTTTTGCCAGTTTCATTTTTAAGTTTTTTTACTAATTCATTTAACACCCCTGTGTAAAATTTTACTTTACCAATATCAGACCTTCTTGTTCTTGTAATTACATAAACGTCTCTTTTTCCATTATCATAGTGTGAAGCACCAATTTCCTTAACGACATAATCATATGTTTTTCTCCCAATAATAATAGTGTCAATAGTTGCTGTGAATTCAGCATAACCATAATCCTCTCCTTCTTTTTCTACTATTTTTAAAAAACTTAAGTCATCATTTGGTTTGGCAATATAACCATCTAAACTTGTGGCAATGAAGAGTGATAATTTTCGCATTTGCTCTCTATTTTTATTTTTTTTTCTCTTTTAAAAACAAACGTTTAATTTGTCTGCATACTTACAGCCCAATAATTCCCTGCAAAGTCGTAAAAAGCACCTCTTGTATCCGGATCGTTGGGTTTGTTGATCGGTTTTTCGATTATTTCACAACCGTTTTCGATGGCTTTGTCAAAAGTTTCAAAAACATCGGCAACATACATATGAAGCATCGTTTTGTTTGCTGGATACTCTGGTGTGCTGTTGCTAATCATTAGAATACTATCGTCTAATTTGAGTTCCACATGTGCAATAGTTCCGTTTTCACGATCAAATCTTCTAAATTCAGTTGCATTAAATACGGCTTTGAGCAAGTCAACCAATTTTTGTGCATCATCAACAATTAAATAGGGTGAAAGTGAATTATAATTTTCGGGTTTATACGTTTTCATAATATTAAATTTTTAGAGTGTTGTTTGGTTGGAAGATTATCCGTAATTCTATTGTTATGTAATTATTAGTTTATTATTTCTCCTTTATTATTTTCTAATTTTTCTCGAAATTTTTTGATATCCTCAGGGGACTGCTTTACCCATTCGGTGACTTCTCCAACGATTTTTAGAGGAGCTTCCGAACGATAGGAACGTGAAGGATTACCAGGGAATTTCTTGTCTGTCAAATTCGGGTCGTTTTCATAAATTCCAGTAGGTTCCACAATATAAACTCTTTCATTTCCATCGCCTTTGGCTAAGGCTGCTGCAAGTCCAGCTCCATTCACCAAAGCGGTAAAACATATATGATTCATTTGTAGTTCGGATTTGTAATTGGATTTCCCACCTGCAATTAATAAATCGCCAATTTGTAAATCTGCTCTTGTACCATGATAAAACGGACCTTTATCAGAAGGGTTATTTTGATGAGAACTCGCTAAATTGAAATTCTCAGTTGCTTTGTCTTCATTTTTTAATGCTTTGTGACATTGGGCAATAGTATAATAAAGAGAAGCTAAGGCACTCTTTACAGCATCATTATTTTCTTTCAGGGCAAATTCTAAAGCGGTTTCTAACCAGTTTAATTTGTCAGAAATCGTTTTCTGCTGTCGGGCAATATAATGTGCTGCCAGAAATTTTTCAAAATCATTGGTGGCTACTTCCCAAGCTTGAAGAAATAGTTTTTCGGCTTCTGCGTTTTGACTGTTTTCTTCCATATCCATACCTTGAATGCAAAGTTGAACCACTTTATTAAAAGGGGAGAATTCCATATTTTAGATTTAGTTTAATTTACTCGTTTTGATGTCTTGAATAATTTCAAGAGTAATCACTACTAATTTATCTTCAATTTGTTTTGAAAGTTTATCCAAATCGTTGAAGTCAGGGTTAGCAATTAACACCGCTTCCAAAATGGAATATTGAGGTCTGCTAGTTCTATTTTTATTCCATTGGGTTGTTTTAAAATAGTCCCAATATTTTTCTTGAATAGGAATGGTTTGCCCTAATAACCAAACTTCAAATTGCATTTTTGAATGGTTTAGTACGAGGCCCATTTTTAGTTTTCGCTGTTTTAAAAAATCATTGGTATAATAAAAATAAGTATAATCCATATAGCCTTGAAATAGGTTTCCAAAGGAATAACTTTCCGATAAGTTTTTGGATAGGTAGGTTCCTAGTTTGGTAACATACTTGACTAGACCAACATAAGCTTCTTGAATGTCACCTTTTTCGAGTTGTTCTTTGTATATAGAAACATAATGGTTTAGCTTTTTCATTTTTTTATTTTCTGATTGGTAAAATTTTACTGTTTTATAAGTTCATAATAAAGTATTATAGCACCTAAATCAAAGGTTTTTGATTTTAAAAGCTTAAAAATTTTCCTGTCATTTATTTTGTCAAACAAGGCTAGCCCTTTTCCTTCTACCATTGGATAAATGCAAATTTGAAACTCATCAATTAAATTAAGATTCATTAACTGAATAATTAAACTGCGACAACCCACTAAAATATTTTTACCTGCTTGTTGCTTGAGTGTTAAAACTTCCTCTTTTAAATCTCGTTTAGCAATTGAAGCCGTTTCCCAATCCACATTTGTAAGTGTATGGGAAAAAACAATTTTCGGAATTTTGTGAATAGCTTGAGCAAAGTCGTTCATTGATTTTTCTTCGGAAGGGGTCTCTAAAATCGTTCGCCAAAATTCCATAAGTTGATAGGTTGTTTTACCATAAAGTATTACGTCTCCTTGGTTTAAAAGTTCCGTATAATGATAGTGAATTTCGACATCGGGCATCCCAACAGTATGGTCGCAAACGCCATCAAGTGTCATATTGATTGCTGCTATTATTTTTCTCACAATTGTTCTAATTGGGTTACTATTTTTTCACTTCCAAAGATAAGGATTACCATTTTTTATTTCGAGGCGTTAATCCATTCGTTTACAATTGTTGTCATTTCCGTTTTTCCATTTTCGATATCTTGCCTACTTTTAAAAGTTATAATGGCTCTGTCATTTTCTTTCCAAACTAACATTTTACTTTTATTGGCTATCAATTTATCTTTTGGTTGTTCTTGCTTTTTTGCACCTCTATGAAATATTAGTTGCACCTGTTTAGTAGGTGGCTGAATTCTCATCGTAATTCGGTCTTCATTGTCAACGCAATAATTAGGACCATTCCATTTTATGTTTTCTGTCAAAGAAAGGTTTGCAGCCAAAATACAATTGCGTAATTCTTCAATTTCATTTTTGAACGGATGGTTTTGCTCGTCTAAAAATTGGGTTACTGTTGCGCTTTTATTTTCCATTTCTTTTCCTTTATTTATATCAGATAGTTTTATTTTGAGAATGAATCAGAATTTTTATTTACTTTTTTGTCGCAATTTCCATCACTATATTTTTTTCTTTGAATTTCTCCGTACTCTTCCATAGTCATTATATGAGGTTCGAATTTTTGTTGTAATACAACCACCGTTTTCATTCTGTCGATTCTAAAATTCCGAAATTCATTTCTCAATCGACACCATGCGACAACAATCCAATCTTCAGAAAAACTGTGATAAATAGCAAAAGGTTCAATGTCTCTGAGATTGGATTTGGTTTCAAATTCTTTTTGATAGCCAATTTTTAAAACATCAAAATTGGTCAAAGCACCTTGTATGGTCGATAAAAAATTGCTCGTTTTTTCATTTTCCCAATTTTTTCCAATTACGGTTCTTTGGGATAGGAAATCGGCTTTTGTTTTTTCGTCTTTTCGCAAGACAGCTTTTACTTTATTAATGGCTTTGTTGAATTCGTTTATCAGTGATTCGTCTTTGGTTTTTGCCATCATTTTTTCGGCAAAAATGAGTGCATTAGCCTCTGATTCTGTAAACATAACTGGTGGGATTTTATAACCATCCATTAAGGTGTATCCTTTTCCTTCAACGGCAACTATGGGTACATTGGCTTGTTCCAAAGCCGCTAAATCTCTATACACAGTTCGTTTGCTAATTTCAAATTGTTCGGATAATTGCTCTACAGAAACATACAAATTCGATTGTAATTTTAAATGAATCGCTGTCAATCGGGATAGTCTCGAAATATTATCAGTATATGCCATAGAATAATTTTTAGACCTTTAAAAACGGAATTTCATCTGCTAAGACTTCAATATAAAAACCACAATCAGTTACTATTTTTAGAATAGCATCTTGGTTTAATTCTTTATCAATTGTATCGATCCTTAAAATACGATCGCAATCTTCCAAATCAAAATCAATTTTATAGCTAGGAAAACTTTTTTTGAGCTGGTTATAAACTTTTTTTGCCTGATCAATTTTGATAATATTGGTTTTGTAAATTTCTATCATTTGGAACAATCATTAAATTTATAATACAAAGAAATTCAATTATAGTGACAACCCTTTGACAGTTGTTTTTGACTTAAACAATCATTTTCTTAAAATTTTATCCATTGTCTTGCCTTTGGCCAATTCGTCCACCAACTTGTCCAAATACCGCACTTGCTGAATCACTTTATCTTCAATTTCCTCAACACGATACCCACAAATTACTCCAGTAATTTTAGAAACGTTTGGATTCATTTGAGGAGCTTGGGCAAAAAAGTTTTCAAAATCAGTTTTATTGTCAATTTGCTCTTGCAATGTTTGTGCATTGTATCCCGTCAGCCAAAAAATAATTTCATCTACCTCTGCTTTTGTACGCCCTTTTCGTTCTACTTTTTTTATGTAAAGAGGATAGACCGTGGCAAAAGGCATTTTGTAAACACGTTGATTATTTTTATCGTTCATTTTGTTTTTTTATAAATAGTATCGTAACTGCTTAATTTGTTACATTTTATAGTCTTAAAAAGTGAAAATATTTTATATTAACTGTGAATTCATAAAATAGATCATAGCTCCAGAGAGAAATTTAGCAAAATGAGGTTGTGCTTTTCCATCCACCATAGTGAATCTCTCGTCATCTAGATATAATTTTCCTAATCCTTTATATTCCTTTTTTTGAGTGTCAAAAAGACCAGCTGTTCCCCAAAGTTTTCTTATATTAGAATAGTGTCGTGCTACTTCTAATTGAACCTCTTCAGTTTCTGCACTTTTTGAAGATAGTTTAAACAAGTTTTTAAATATTTCTTGTTGTTCCTTTTTCAGTTGTTCCAGTTCCTCTTTTTCCTCTTTGGATAGTTTTTTTAAATAATTCTCACTTGTTTTAACGGCATTACTACCATATTTTTCAATAGCTTCATCACGAAGTTTTTTGCTTTCTTTTTTAGAAAAACCTTCATACAATTCGTTGTCTGTAATCATTTTTTTGTTTTTTAAATTAGACATTGTTTTCTCAATTGTATTCAGCATTACAGCAATTTGTTCTTGCTTTGATGTAAGAGTCCTTTTGTGATTTTCAAGCGCTTGAACCAAATCAAAATCAGGATATTCTAAAGTTTCTATAATTTCTTGAAGGGAAAAATCGAGTTCTTTATAGAAAAGGATTTGCTGCAATTTCAACAATTCATTTTCTCCATACAATCTGTACTTAGCCTCGGTACGGATGGCAGGTTTTAGTAACCCAATAGCATCATAGTGATGCAGTGTGCGAACACTTACACCAGCTTATTTTGACAATTCCTTTACTGAATACTTTTTCATTTTTTATTAATTAACAATGCAAAGTAAAGACATAACGATACGTATGAGTCAAGTGTTTTTTAAATTATTTTTCTTCGACTATTTTACTTAAAACTAACCAATTGTATTTTTTATTGTTTTCTTTTTTAAAATCAAAGCACTTACAAGTGAAACGATTAATCCTAGCGGTAAGACTTCGGCATAGGTTATTAGCACTACAAAAAATGGATTTTTATACATTTCTTTGAAGTTTGCCATTTCTTGGGTTTTAGTAGCCAATTCAGTTGCAGGTGTTTCTTTTAATACATGTGGTATGTAATGGTCTAAAAAATCTGGAACAAATAAATAATAGTAAAATAACCAAACAGCAACGTATATTGTTGAGGCAATTACAGCAATTAAAGCTCCTGTTTTTAATGCTTCTTTGAACGAAATAAATCCATTCAACTGCTTGTTTCGATAGTTTTTCACCCCAAAAAAGATTAAAGAAAGTATAACAACCATTGAGGCATAACCTATAACATCATTACTTTTAAAATCAAAATCGGAATAACATAAATTCACTGTGTAAATCATATTAATACATAAGACAGCGCCTAGTATTAACCCAAAAATAAGAACGCTTTTTTTCATAGCTTTTGTTTTTTAAATTAAATTCAAAACTAAAAATTATATGAAATACCCTATTCATACTTTAGTACCAAATTGAAAATTTCTATACAAAAAAATCAATTATTTTATTATTTGTAAGCGTTTTGCTTTTTCTATTACTTGCGTTCTACTTTTGACATCCATTTTCAAAAATAGATTTGAAATATGTGTTTTTACAGTGCTTAGTGTAAGAAATAAATTTTGAGCAATGGTTGCGTTACTGTATCCTTTTGCTAAAAGAAGCATTATTTCATATTCACGATTGCTTAAATTTAATTTTTTTAATTCCGCTTCGTTAATCGTAAATTCGTTTTTAAATACAACTATTTCTTTTTCAATAACAATAGTTTCGACTTTGGGTTTTGTCAATTGGGTCGCTATCCAAACTCCCAGAATGGTAAAAAATAAAGCCACTAAACCCACATAAATATCTACAGAATTATCAATAATTAGAAATTTCCATTGCAACCATTTTAGAATAAAAACTAAAATAGCGAGCAGAAAACCATATAGTATAATGGGTTTATTTCTTTTAAAAATTGTCTTTAATATTGTCATTTTGAAGGTTAAAGAATTAAATTACTCCTTTTTAAACGGGAGTCCAGTATTGGTTTCTGACAACTGCTTTAAACTTTGCACAAAAGAATTCCAACCCTGTTCACATATTTCATAACATTCCGATTGTGGGGTTAGCCCAACGTGAGTTAAAGAAATAGTTGTTTCTAGATTTTTATTTTCCAATTCCCAGATAATTTTAGTGTCTTTCCATTCGGTATTATGCGGTAATTCTGGAATAGCAATCAAGGTGTCTGTACAAAGCCAAACTATTTTTTGATTTGGAATAAGTTCCAAAATTTTCATTGTTTTAAATGTTGACCCAAAACGCACTGTAAATTCATCATTAATTTTATTTGATGATCCGGAAAAATCCTCAGTCCACCAATCGGGAATACGGTTTATTAATGCATCGAAAACGACATCAGCGCTAGCATTTACTGTAAAATTATTTTTAAAATTGGGTTCTAAAAAATCTTTCAAATTAGTATTGACAATTGCATTCCAACCTGCTTCAAAATTACCAATTGCAAAATCAGGGTTATTTTGTGGGAATGTTTCAATGCCAGAATGGGTAAGCTTTAGTTTAGTTTGGTTTTCGTTTACAGGAATTAATTCAAAAATAACCAATGAATTTCCTTCAAAACCTTCGTATCTCCAAGTGTAAGCTAGTTTTTGTTCTTGAATAACTTCCACAATTTTACAAAGATGAACATATTGTTTCTCTGGACTTGGACCACCAGTAAATTGAAATTTAAAACCAATTTCTACTTTGAATTCTTCCAAATCAAAATACCATTGTTTCATTAATTCTTTTTCGGTCAATGCTTTCCAAACGAGTGGGAGAGGAGCATTAAAAACGCGTTCGATTATTATGTTTTTGTTTTCCATTTTTAAATATCTTTAAATTTCTAGTTTACTTTTTAAATTCTAATTTATTGTCGGTTAGGATTTTTTGAAGTTTTGGCAAAGAACTTTTTCCCATTCCGTGAAAACTTAAAATTTCTTTTTCGCTAAATTTTGAAAGTTGTTCTACAGTGATTATTCCGTTATTTTCCAAAGCCCGTCGAGCAGGAGCTCCAAGCAATGATAAAAAGTTATCTTTTGGTTTTCTATTTTCTTCACAAACAGGACAAGTTGGACAATCGGAACTTTTATAAAATTGGTGTCCTTCTGAACAAGTCTTTAAAATTTTTAATGGCTTCATAGTGTTCTCATTAAAATTATAGATGCTATTATCTAATTTTTCCTTCTATTAATAATTCATCCAATTGCTCAAAAATAGCAACAACACCGCTTTCAAATCCACTTTGTACCATTTCATCTCGATCTTCAATGGATCGAAATACATCTTGAATAATAAGTTTTGTTTTGTTGTTGCTTAACTCTTCAAAAGTGAAAATTTCCAAACACACTTGTCCGCCTTTTGGTAAATCTTCCATTTCAGCCGTTTGAATCATTCTTTCTGGCGCCACAATTTCGTGTATCACCCCTTTGAAAGTGCAATAAATTTTATCTGCTCCATCAGAATGTGTCCAACTGTAAGATCCTCCATTTTGGAAATCTGCATAATTAAACTTCATTTTTATTCCAAAAGGGGCATAAAATTGCAATAGTATTTCAGGTGTGGTAAATGCCTTAAATACTAATTCTCTTGGTGCATTAAATTCTCTTGTTATAAAAAGCTCTTGTCTATTTGGTTCTGCTGTAACAACGGTTGGATTTGCCATAATAGTGGGTTTTAGATCATTTTTAGTTTAACTATTTTTTCAATTAAGTCAAAAGGAATGGGATTTTTGAACGGAAAATGAATACTATCTTTTGTGCCTTTCGCTCTGTATTTCGAAAGTTCATTTTCTATTTCATCCAATCCATACATAGGATACATCCCAATATGATTTTTATATGCCGCTACATAAATATGGGTCTTGTTTAATTTAAAAGCCGGCATATTGTAACGTATCGATTCCTCAACTTGTGGAGCTGTTTTTTTTATCGTTTTTATTATTTTGTACAACAACTCTTGATGAAATTCGGGTTGAATTGCAATGTATTCCTCAATTGATTTTGGTTTAGGTGTATTCATTTTTTTTTTAGTTTAAAACCAAAAGTTTTAGCTTTTCATTTCGCAACCAAATACTTCCCCAAACAATGATTCCAAAAATCACAGGAAAAACAATATTGAACATTGGATCTTTGTGGATAACGTGAGTTGCAACTGCACCACCAAGCCAGCCTGTTATGAGGATAGCACCAATAATTACTGTTCTGGGGATAGCATATAAAAGGATAGCTATAAGTTGCACAATACCTAAATAGAGCATAGCTTCTTTAGGGTACCCCATTTCAACTGCGCCTTTTATAGCTTCTTCATTTTGTGAAAGATTCATAAAAGCACCCATTAAGAACATTAGGACTATAATACCTTGTAGAATGTAGGATGTCCATACAATTGCTTTCGATATTTTTTTGATTGTTTCCATAGTTATTGATTTTAGTTAGTTAAATTTTTCGAGTGCTTTTAAAGTTTTAAATTTGAGTCAGAATAGAAAAACTATTCATTTTTATCATTTCCTTTGGCTAGAAAATTATTTATCAATGGAATAATAACAAAGTCAGTTTCTTTATAATTTGGTTTTAATGTGGTAATTTCTCCCATATACGTACCGTGACCCCCAGGAACAATTGCTAATTCAGAATTTGGAATAAGCCTTTGCATTTCAATGGCGTGTTCAGGAGTAACAACATCCTTGTCTCCAATAACGATTAAAGTAGGTACTTTGATGGATTTTATTTGCTCCTCTGAAATGTTCGTAAAAGTTTGCATTCTTTGTACATCTCTTTCATACATTTGACGGAGTGCTATGGTATCTGGGTTTATTTCTAGAAATGCATCTTTGTACATTTGGGGCATACCTTCAAACGAGGGGTTATTCATCATATCCCAAAACCAATCTGGAGCACCAGATTTTTTATAAAATGTAGATGCTACAATGATTTTATCGGTCATTTCTGGATGTCGAATGGCAAACTGAAGCGTTGTGCTTGCTCCATTGCTAAAACCAAAAATGGTTGCTTTTTTAATGTTGAGTTGCTGAAGTAATGAGGCAATATCATCGGCATCTTGCTCAAATGTGAGTGGTGTATCTCGGTCTGCCGTATGCCCGTGAGCTTGCATCTCGACAGCAATTACTTTATTCGTTTTTGCCAGTGTAGCTAAAATTCTTCCAAAAGTCGTTTGAATTGTAGAACCACCACCGTGAATTAATACTAATGGATTGCCTTGTCCGTGAACTTCATAATACATTTTTAGTCCATTTACTTCCATATAACTTAAGGAATTATTTTCAGTTGCTTTCATTTGATTTCTTTCAATTTTATTTTTTGTGGCACTACACGAGAGTAGAATAAGTAGTAATAATACTGAATAAATGACTGTCTTTTTCATTCTAATTTTTTTGATGGAGAAGCAATTGCATTTTATCTAACATTTGTAACCAACTAGGATAGGCACCCGTTTTTATTGCTAATTCTTGAGAAACTGTTTGATGCAATTCCATTCTTGTTTTAGTATTTTCTTTTTTGAAAGTAATGGTAACCAATGTTTGCCCTGGCCAATCAGGATCCATTCCGATTTTGGTAGGGTCTGTCGGATTACCATTTTCATCTGCGTTAATCATTGTAAATACAATTTTCGAATTTGGTACAACTTCTTTGTATTCACCAATACACCAACAATTGCCATATTCAGGATTCGAAATGCACGAATGGAACTTTCCAAACCAAATCAAGATTTCCTAAAAACTCACGTTCAATAGCAACAGTATGATTTTCTTTATTGATTTTAAAATCGAATACTAAGTTATTTTTCATTTTACAAGGATTTTAGGTTCGTTAAATATTCGGCTAATTTTTCTACGTTTTGTTTTAAACCTTCATCTGCTTTGTGGGCTTTTACTACCGCTTCAAACATTTCTTCTGTTTCAAATAACATCGTCCAATCCATTAGAGTTTCTTCTCCTTGAGATTCAAATAAAACAGTAGTAATGAAATTTGGATTAAAATGTTCAAACACAATTTTTTTGTATGGGATGATTTCTTTGTAAATACTCCTATTCGGATAATTTGTTCCATCAGGACCGTGCATAGTGAGTTTCCATTCACCCCCTACCTCAACATTCATATTGTGAATGGTAGTAGAAAATCCGTTGGGTCCCCACCAGTTTGCAATAAGTTCTGGTTCTGTCCAAGCTTTCCAAACAAGTTCTATTGGAGCTTTAAAAATTCTATTAATGTTTAATTGTCTGTTTTCTGTATTCATTATAACGGTTGTTTATTGATTACTATTCGTCTTTTGATTGTGATTGCATTTTAAGAAGCAATTGGTCTAATTGGTCAAAACGGTCTTCCCATAATTTCTTAAATGGGGTTAACCAGTCGGCAACTTCTTTCATTTTTTCGGGGTTAAAGTGATAGTAAATTTCTCTGCCCGATTGCACTTGATTCAAAAGTTCACATTCGGTCAAAATTTGAATATGTTTTGAAATAGCCTGCCTACTCGAATCAAAATTGGCTGCAATGGCATTGGGAGTCATGGCTTGTACTGCAATCAATCCTAAAATTGCTCTTCTCGTGGGGTCGGCTATTGCCTGAAATACATCTCTTCTCATTATCTTTTTATTAAAAACGCAACTAATTAGTTGCAAATATATATGCAATTAATCAGTTGCGCAAGTGATTTAAAACTTTTTCTTAAAAATAACACCCAATCAAGAATAGTTTAGGCTCATTATTTTCAAAAAAATAAACAAAAACTGTTAAATTTATTTTAGTGAATATTGTAGCCCTCCAATAATAGCCATTCCGTTTGATTGCACTATTTCTGTTTGTTCTTTTTTGACCACCCCACCCACATATATTTTGGCGGTCAAGGTTTTGCCAGGAGTCGCACCAAATACTGAGGCATTAATTGTGGGAGCAAAAAAACCATTTGGTGCTACTATTTCTTTTGTCCATGGCAAAGCAGAAGGAACTGCATTTGACCCTGAACTAGACCCTGTGATATAGGTTACATCAAAGGTGCCAGTAGCAGTTCCAGACACTTCATACTTTACATTTCGGCTGTCAGTTGGCGTACTTGCATTATCATTGCTATTTGCATCATCTTTGCTGCAAGATAGTAGTAGTGCAAAAGTCATAAACGAAATTCCTGTTTTTAATAGATTCATTGTTTTCATACTTGTTTTTGATTTATAATTATAATTATTGAGTACTAAATTTTTCTATACTTCGTATTTATTTTAAGATAATTCACTAAGGTTTACTTTCATCATCAAGCTTTTTTTTATTGAATGGTATAATTCTTTACATCGGCTTCGCTCAATCTAAAATAGCCAAAAGGGTAATTTTCTGAATTTGTTTGATTGATAATATTCCCTTTTACTGTTACAGGTGGCGATTGAAAAGGGCCAGAACCCAAAGAACCTGATGCGTTTAATAGAATATTCATATAATCAAAATAATCTTTTGAGACACCATAATGCGTTATCGCTACTTGCTCGCCGGCTTTTGTGTTTTCTTCGAGAATTAAACTAAAAAAAGTGTTTCCTTCAAAAAAAAGGTCGTCATCTAAAGCATATTGTGGTTTAGCGTTTTTTGAGAATTTGAATTTGTAGAGGTAATAATTTTCGGTATTGGCGGGGTCATTAAAAAATGTTTTTAATTTCAAAAAATTAGTTCCAAATCCGGACTGAATTTCTTGAGTTACTGTGGTTATTGCAGCTACAGATTTTAAAGTTTCGGTGGCGGTATAAGTTTGACCTTCACTAATGATGGTCAAAAAATATCGCTCATCAATCACAGGAACAAAATTGGCGCACTCATAAACCCCTGTATTTGATTTTTCTATAAAATTAAAAACAACATTCGAACTGTTTTTTACAAAAACCGTTGCACCAGAAACTGCAGGAATACTATTGGTATAATAATCTGTTGTTTTGGATAATTTGATGGTTTGATTATTTCCAGCAGTTCCTTTTTGCCAAGTGATAGAAGCGTCAATAACCAATTTTGGTTCGGCCGTTTTGAGCGCAACCTCAACCACCTCTGTACAGCTACTAAACAGTAAAACTGTTACTAGTAGGGTTATAAATTTTATTGTATTTTTCATAATATATATTTTTTTAAAATTTAAAATTGTAGCTAATGGCCGGAACCATCCCAAAAATTGAAGTTCTGATGGCTTCATTATTCCCAGTATCCAGATTTTGTTTAAAATTGATGGAAGCAGTATTCTGGCGATTGTACAAATTGTAAATACTAAAAACCCATTCTGTTTTCCAATTTCGATTATTGTTTTTATGAGGCGTAAGGGTTGCCGAAATATCCAAATGATGATAGGCAGGCAATCTATTTTCGTTTCTTAATCCATAACTTGGCACTAGAATATCTTGGTAGGTGTATTGACCATTTGGGTAGGTTACGGGTTGCCCGGATTGGAGAATAAAATTGGCTCCAAAACTCCATTTTTTATTTAAGTTGTAAGAACTTGTAACAGCAATATTGTGTAATTTGTCGTAGGCCGAATGGTACCATTGGCCGTTGTTTATGCCAATTTCTGAACTATTTCTGCCCGGTGTTTGTTGTTCCGATTTTGATAAAGTATAAGAAATCCAACCGGTCAATTTTCCCTCATTTTTTCGGATTAAAAACTCTAAACCATACGAACGCATTTGTCCGTTTAGAATAACTTGCTCAATGGCCTCATTGGCAACCAAATCTGCTCCATCAATATAATCCATTCTGTTTTGGTTTTTTTTATAAAAAGTTTCAATTTCAAGAGAATATTTGTTTGTATTAAAGTTTTTAAAATACCCCAAGCCAACTTGGTCTGCAATTTGTGGTTTTATATAATTATCACTGGGCATCCAAACATCTAGCGGTGTAGGCGAAGAAGTATTTGAAACTAATTGTAGGTATTGCACCATTCTATTATAACTCGCTTTTATTGATTGATTTTCGGTCAATTGATAAGCGATAGACATTCTTGGTTCTAGGTTATTATAGCTTTGAATGGTTTTGTTTTGGTCATAAAACTGGGTTGCAATAGGGGTCGCTTTTTGATAGGTTTGCGTATTTTGATTATAAGCTACGGGTTGGTCATTGGCATATCTATTTATTGTTGATTGCCCTAATCTATAAAACAAACTATAACGCAAGCCATAAGAAAGGGCTATTTTGTTAGAAAGTTGCTGTTCGGCATCAAGATAAATAGCGGGTTCAAAAGCATATTTTTTGTCAAATTGATTAAAATTTATCCCCGAATTTGCAGTTGTTGGTGCTACTGTACCTGGATTAAAATCATAATAAATACCATTGACACCAAAATTTAATTTGAATGAATCAGAAACATAATTCTTAAAATCATATTTGATATTGTAATTTTTAATTCCAGATTTCCATTCAAAATCAGCCAAGTCAATGCCTATTTTATAATAATAATCGCTAAAAATTAAGGATAAGTTTGAAAATAATTTATTATGAAACAAATGATTCCAGCGCAAGTTAAAGGTTGAATTGCCATAAGTATTGGAAAAACTTTTGCTTATACTAAGCAAATCTCGACCAAAATAACCCGACAAATAGACATTGTTATTTGCATTTAATTTATAAGAAAATTTCGCGTTCAAATCATAAAAATAAGCAGCATTATTTTTTTGTTCTTCAGAAAGTTTTAAAAACAAATGCGCATAAGAGGCACGACCACCAATAAGAAAAGAGCCTTTGTTTTTTACAATTGGCCCCTCGGCCAATAATCTACTGGAGATTAACCCAATACCTCCGTTGAGATGAAAACCCGTACTGCTGCCATCTTTTTGATAAATATCCAAAACCGAAGATGCCCTGCCGCCATATCTTGCGGGGATGCCGCCTTTGTATAATTTTAAATCCTTTATAGCATCTGGATTAAAAACAGAAAAGAAACCAAAAACATGAGAGGAGTTAAAAATTGTAGCTTCGTCCAAGAGTATTAAATTTTGGTCTGCACCACCGCCACGAACATTAAAACCAGAAGCTCCCTCGCCAGCATTTGTAACTCCGGGTAGCAACAAGATGGATTTGAGTACATCAACTTCGCCCAAAACAACGGGCATTTTTTTTATAGCAGCTATTGAGAGCTTGTTGACACTCATTTCGGGTTTAGAAATGTTTGTTTTTCTACTCTCAGAGATTACAACCTCGTTTAGCACTTCTTCAATTGCAAAAAGGCTGAAATTAGTTTTAATATTTTTGTCCAGATTGACTTTGGTTGCTAGGGTTTGAAACCCCAGATTGCTTATTTGAACCGTATAACTGCCCTCTGGAATTGTTATGGAATAAAAACCATACTCATTGGTTGTAGTGCCTGTTTTGAGTTCAGGAAAATAAAGAGTTACGCCAATTAAGTTTTCGTTGTTCTTACCGTCAGAAACAACGCCGCTCAAAGTAAATTTTGGTTTTAGCAATTCTTTGGCATTGGTTTCTTGCGAAAATACAGTACCAAAAAAAAGTAGCAAGAATGCTGTTAAGAGATAAATTAGTTTTGTGTCCATAATGATTTTGTCTAAATTGATACATTTATTTAGACAAAATTCTATGATTAAAACCAATGCTACAATATTGTTATGCAAAGCACATAAAGATGCCTGCAAACGGGTATAAAAAGTCTGCAAGCATTAAATGGAGACTTATATTTTATTCTTAATTAATTCAAAAAAAAGGTCTTTGTAGGTTTCTGAAATCGGAATGATTGTATTGGCAACTTTTATTCGCTTGCGTTCTACAGATTCTATTTTATTAATAGCCACCATATAGGATTTGTGTACTCGGCAAACTAATGTCGAGGGGATTATTTGCTCCAATTCGCCAAAATTTTGCAAAGTCATGATTCGTTTATTGATGGTGTGAATTTTACGATAATCCCTCATGCCTTCTATAAACAAAATGTCGTTTAAATTTATTTTTTCGAGCCTATTTTCTGTTTTCACAAAAATATAATCGTGTTGAGCAATTATTGGTTGGGTTTTACTTTCCTGTACTCGGTTTACGGCTTTCAAAAACCGCTCAAAAGTAAAGGGTTTTAATAAGTAATCAGCAACATTTAGTTCATATCCTTTTAAAGCATATTCTTGGTAGGCTGTGGTTATAATGACTTCACTTTCTATTTTTGAACTTTCGAGTAACTCAATACCAGATAATTCGTCCATATTAATGTCTAAAAAAAGCAAATCAACTGTATTTGATTTTAAAAAAGAAAGTCCATCAAGGGCATTGTCAAAAGTGCCACACAGCTTTAAAAAAGGAATTTTAAGCACAAAACCTTTGGTTCTCTCAAGAGCCAAAGGTTCGTCTTCTATAATAATGCAAGATAGTTTATCCATTATTGATG
The DNA here is from genome assembly GCF_034119845.1 of Flavobacterium sp. NG2. Taxonomy (NCBI): domain Bacteria; kingdom Pseudomonadati; phylum Bacteroidota; class Flavobacteriia; order Flavobacteriales; family Flavobacteriaceae; genus Flavobacterium; species Flavobacterium sp. NG2. Next base: position 2,527,840 of record NZ_CP139420.1, read on the forward strand.
ATTAATTTTACGGTATAAAAATCGACTTGATTGTTTAATTCTAAAGTATGTTGTTTTGGATAAATCAAATCTAAGCGTTTTTGAATCAATACATTACCCAAACCAAATTTTTCTTGTTTTAATTTTTGGTTGGGATTAAATTTATTTTCGCATAAAAATATAATATGCTCCTTTTCAATTTGTATTTGCACCTTTATAGCCTGGTCAATTTTTTTGTTGGTACTGTGTTTAAAAGCGTTTTCTATAAATGGAATAAAAACCATGGGAGCAATTTTTAAATTATCAGGATTGCCCTGAACCTCAAATGTTGCAAAATTGGTATTTGTTGTTCTTATTTTCTGCAACGCTATATATTTTTCTATATATTCAATTTCTTTTTTAAGAAAAATTTCATCCGTTTGGGTTTCGTAAAGCATAAACCGCAAAATATCCGACAATTTGTTTAAATAATTAGAAGCCACAGTGGCGTCTTTTAAAATAAGCACATCTATATTATTCAAGGTATTGAATAGAAAATGAGGGTCTAACTGGGATTTTATCAGAGCCATTTCTGTTTCATGATTTTTTTGTTTGAGTGCTTCTTTCAATTTTATTTCATTCACCCAAGTTACAAACCCCTTGAGCACAAATGCCACCAAACCCGCAATGGCAGCAATAAAACTCATTATCAAGATAACCCTACCAGCGGTTGACCTGCCGTTTTTGCCCCCATTATCTAGGTCAATTAGTTGGCCCGATTCTATCAAATACCGCATTAAAACATAAGCCATGACGGCCGCTCCCAACGAGGATAACAAACCAAAAAACAGTGACAACAAATACTTTTTTTGTTGTAGAAATTTTGGAAAAACCACCCAATAACAAACATAAAATGTAATCAAGGACGGAACAAATGAAAAGAGTAAAACCGAATTCAAGGCGTTAATAAATTCGGTTGTTTGAATGGCTGTGTCTTTTGCATTATAAAATACAACCAAAATAATTAGTATTAAAAGTACATAACACAACCAAAAAAACAGGTTTAAGAAAATAACAATTGATTTTTTCATAACTTCAAATTTAGATATTTAGAAGCACAATATTCTAAGATTTTAATTTCACCCGAAAATATATTATTCAAACAGGGGATATTTGTCTGCAAGATTAGAAAAAAGATGGTTTTTATAGAATGAAATAAACAGGTTGATTTGATTTTTTTTTTAGAAATTACGGAATTAAAAAAAGGCTTCGGTTTTATTTCCGAAGCCTTTTTAACTTTTTTCAATAATTTCAATAGGTTATTTTTCTTAAATCTATTCTTGATTGTGGGTATCAGCCAAAATATCTATAAAAAAGCCTAATCCACTTACCACATTAATAATCTGTTCTGAATCGATTTTATTGTTGGTATTTTCTATTCTTAGAATTTTGTCGCAATCATCAATGTCAAAATCAATTTTATAATACGGGAATTTTTCTTGTATTTTATTAACAACCCGTTTTATTTGCTCCTTATTAATGATATTTGTCTTAAATATTTCTACCATTTTTATAATTTCTTAATGCTAATTAAATACTTGTTTTACTTAAAGTTTTGAAAAATTTACCTTATAATTTAGTTTAGAAAATGTAAACTGTTTGACCTAAATTTGAATTGCATTTCCCTCAATAACTTTCCAAGAATTTACGGTTGGTATCCATACTCTACAATATCTGAACTTGCCTTCTACTAGTTGTTCACCATATTTAGCTTTCAAATAAATTGTTGTAATAACAGTTGCATTTTTTGTGTTACATTTTATATTTTGATTGAGTACAATTATTTCAGAAACAGACATAATTCCTGATTTATAATTTTGAATATCTATGTCTTTGGTAATGCTTTGACCATTTGGAATATTAAAAATTAAATCATCATGCAATAAATCATCCAGTTCTTTAATATCGCTATTTTTCATAGCCTCTAAAAGTCTTTTCTCGCACTCAAGTATTTGTGTTTCTTGTTTCATAGTCTGTTCCATTTATTTAAAAAGCTTTCTAGTAAATTATATAAGAAACTATTTATCAAGGCATTTATCCTTGTTGTTTACTATTTTAAAACATATTGAAGCCCTCCAATAATAGCCATTCCGTTTGATTGCACTATTTCTGTTTGTTCTTTTTTGACCACGCCACCCACATATATTTTGGCGGTCAAGGTTTTGCCAGGAGTCGCACCAAATACTGAGGCATTAATTGTGGGAGCAAAAAAACCATCTGGTGCTACTATTTCTTTTGTCCATGGCAAAACAGAAGGGACTGCATTTGACCCTGAACTAGACCCTGTGATATAGGTTATATCAAAGGTACCAATAGCGGTTCCAGACACTTCATATTTAACATTCCTACTGTCAGATGATGTACCATTATCATCCTTACTACAAGAAATTATTAGGGTTAAAGTCAAAAGAGAGATAACTGTTTTTATTACATTCATTGTTTTCATAATTTTCTATATATAGTTTTTATTAAAATTTTAAAGATACACCTGCTGTTAATCCTGAAATATTCCCCCCTCCAGCTTCTAAGAAAACATTGAATTTATCTGTAAGAAAGTAACGACCGCCAACTTGTCCAGAAAAAAAGGCAGAATTACCCAAACTGGTGTGAGATATGGTGTTTTCATCTTTTAGTGTCGCTTTCCAGTATCCAAGTGTTAAACCTCCATAAACATCAAATTTTGAGTCAATATTGAGTACTTTATTAAAGTGATAGTTCCCTTTTATACCACCATAAATAAATGACCATTTGTAATCATTTAAATAATCATTGTCCTTATAGGAGGTATAATTTACAGCCAATCCAACACCGATTTCATTAGTTACAAGATGTTCAAATCCTAGGTGTATAGGAGTGCCATATGAAGATAAACCTAAACCTATATCCCCTAGGTTTGTTCCTTTTTGGATTTGAGCTGTAATAGACATTGAAAAAATTGTAAGACAGGTAATTGATAATTTAATTTTGTTCATTTTCTTTTTTTTTTAAGGTTATTATAAAATTTACTTGTTGTGAATATGTCTCCGAATTCCAATTACTGAATATTCGTTCGAAGTTTATTATTATTTTTATAAGGCAAATATTGGATTGTCTTAGTAATTTTCCGACCTTGATTGAAGTGATCATCTAATTTTAATAACTAATAATAGAATTTAAAAAGCTTTCAATAATAGTTTTATCTTTTACTTTGTCAGATTTCAGTTTTAACGTACTACTTTCTCCAAAACAACTTACTGTGTATTGGCGAGGTTTAGAACCATTAAGAATGATTAGAAAACCAGCTCTAATACTATCATTTTTAATTTCTGAGTGTAGTATTTTTATACTAAATAGAATAGGTTCATTATCTTTTGTTATAACATATTTTAATACATCCATAGGTTTAATAGGTATTAAATTACTCCACACTATATTCTAATTTCTCTACTTCACCCAATCTGAAATACCCTAAGGCATAATTGTTTTTGTCAGTTTGGTTTACAATATTTCCTCTAATTTTTGCTGGTGGCGCTTGAAAAGGACCACTAGGATTGGCATTAGATAAAACAATAGTCATATAGTTATAGAAAGTTTTAGAAATTCCCATTAATGATATATTTATGACATCTCCTTTTTTGAGTTTTTCATTGGAATATAGAGCTGCCATGTTTTTTCCTTCTGTAAATTCATCAGGGATGGTTTGGTATTCTGGAAATGGATGGAAAGCCGAATCAAATCGAGTTAAATAATGATTAATTTGATTTGGGAAATCATTAAAATTTATCTTTAAACCAATTTCATCACTATTAAAACCCAAGTCGTCTCTTTGTTCAACATCAGTAATTACCGGACTAGGTAATAATTTCTCAGTGGCACTATAGCTTTGTCCACCATAAGAAACAGTCAAAGTGTAGGTTTCATTTAATTGCGGAATAAAATCCACACATTTATATTGACCACTATTTCCAGAAGAATTAATATCTTCTGTAAAATTGAATACTTGATTGGAACTATTTTTAATAAAAACAATCGCTCCAGAAACTTTTGGAATCTCACTTTGATAGTATCCTGTTGTAGTAGTAAGTTTTATGGTTTGAACATTGCCAGTTGTCCCTTTGTTCCAATTAATGGTTGCATCTACAACAAGTTTAGGTTCTGCTGTAGATAAATTTACATTTACAACTTCTTCACAACTCGTTAAACAAGTGAAGAATATAAACAATAGTATCTTTTTCATAATAAGTGTTTTTATATGATTTCTTTTGGGTAATTTTTAAAATTTAAAATTGTAAGTAATACCAGGAACAGCCCCGAAAATGGAAAACTTAACTGCTTCATTTATGCCTGTATCTACATTTTGTCTGAAGTTTATGGAAGCAGCATTTTGTCGGTTATACACATTATAGATGCTAAATATCCATTCGCCTTGCCATCCTTTTTGCTTATTAGGTTTAGGTGTATAGGTAGCTGACAAGTCCAGATGATGGTACGTAGGTAATCTTTCTTCATTTCTATTACCAAAACTAGGAATGATAATGCCTCCATATTCGTATTGTCCATTTGGATACGTTACAGGTTGTCCTGATTGTAAACTAAATACAGAACCAAAACTCCATTTGTTATTCAATAAATAAGTTGAAGTAATGGATAGGTTATGTAATTTATCAAAACCTGATTTGTACCATTTACCATCGTTAATTCCGGTTTCTGTAGCTGTTCTGCCAGGTGTTTGTTGTTCTGCTCTTGACAGTGTATAGGATACCCAACCATTAAATTTTCCGGTATTCTTTTTTAACATAAATTCTAATCCGTATGACCTGCCGTTTCCGTTCAAAATAAGTTGTTCAACATTATTATTAGCAATTAATTCTGCACCATCAATGTAATCTACACGGTTTTTTATTTTTTTATAAAAGGTTTCAATTTCTAAAGAATACCTATCGTTATTAAAGTTTTTAAAATATCCTAAAGCAAATTGGTCTAACAACTGTGGTTTAAAAAAATCATCACTTGGTGCCCAAATATCTAATGGAGTAGGTGATTGCGTATTAGAAATAAGATGTAGGTATTGTGCCATTCTATTGTAACTTGCCTTAATAGACTGCTCATCATTAATAGCGTATGAAATTGCTAGACGTGGTTCTAAATTATTGAAGTCTGCTATTGTTTCATTTTTACCATAGTTTTTTGTACCTATTGGAGTCGCTTTTTCATATATGTTGAATTCAGGATTAAAAAGTACTGCTTGATTATTTTGGTATATGTTGAGTTCTTGTTTACCAAGGCGATAAAATGTACTGTACCTTAGTCCATAATTTACCGATATTTTATTGCTGATTTCTTGATCTACATCAAAATACAAAGCTGTTTCTATGGCAAATTTTTTGTCTAACTGTTTTTTGTTAATTCCAGAATCTGCTGTTGTAGGGTTGATTGTTCCTGGGTTAAATTTATAATATTGAGAATTAATCCCATAGGTTAATTTGGTAGCATTGCCTAAATAGTGTTTAAAATCGTATTTTAAATTATAGTTTTGAATACCACTATCCCAATTAAAACCAAGTAAATTAAAATCCAAACCATAATAATAGTCACTATAGATTAAAGATAAATTTGAAAATAATTTATCTGAAAACAAATGATTCCATCGTAGATTCATGAATGAATTACCATAGGTATTTACAAAAATTCCATTCAAATCAAATGCATCTCGTCCAAAATAGCCCGAAAGGAATAATTTATTTTGGTCGTTTATTCGATAGTTTAATTTTGTATTCAAATCGTAAAATGAAGCCGAGTTTTTATTGTCAGATAACTTCAAAAATAAATGCCCGTACGAGGCTCTACCTGCAACTAAGAATGACCCATTTCCTTTTGATAGTGGTCCTTCGGCTAATAATCTACTAGAAATAATTCCGATACCTCCAGAATATCTGTATTCTTCTTTATTTCCTTCTTTTTGATAGATGTCTAGAACCGATGAAAGTCTACCGCCAAATCGGGAAGGAATTCCTCCTTTGTACAATTTTAAATCTTTGATGGCATCAGCATTAAATACGGAGAAAAAACCAAATAAATGAGATGAATTATACACAGTAGCCTCATCTAGTAATATTAAATTTTGATCGGTACTTCCTCCTCTTACATTAAAACCTGATTGTCCTTCACCTGCATTTGTAACACCAGGTAATTGAAGAATCGATTTTATAATATCAACCTCACCTAGAATGACTGGTATCTTTTTTATGGTTTGAATTGAGAGTTTATTGACACTCATTTCGGTACTTTTAATTTCAGATTTCTTTTTATCGTTTGTAACAATAACTTCATTTAATGAGTTTTCATTTTCATCAAGTGAAAAGTCTTTTTTTATACTTTGTGATAAATTTATTTTTACCTCAATAGTTTTAAAACCCACATAACTCATTCTAAGCGTATAGTCTCCTGTGGGCACTGTTAAAGAATAAAAACCATATTCATTTGTGTTTGTTCCGGTTTTTAATTCATCAATATAAACATTAACGCCGATTAGTGTTTCTGTTGTTTTAATATCTTTTATTGTTCCACTAATCGTGACCTTCTGTGCATGAGAAACTAGAGAAAGAAAGAATAACAGAGTTAATAATTTATGTTTTGTTTTCATTTTAATTGGATTCTTTTTATTGAATTATATTTGTAAAATAATGTGGATTTCTAAAAGTTTTTGCGTGTAGTATAGTTTCGTTAACAGAAAGTGAGGATAATGTTGCTTCTTGATCAACGTTTTTGAGAACTAAAGCTCCTAGTTGATTTGGGGCAATTTCTGTGCAAGAAAATTGAGTCGTAACAAGGAGTAAAAAATACATTCTTAAAAAAACAGATTTTAATTTCATAAACTAATAATTTATTTTTTTTGGCAAATATTTGTTAAACAAAAGCAATTAATCGACTTTGCTTATAAGTAAGTACGCATTTAATAAATAAGTGGGGGTATGCCTTTAAGTAACTACTTTCTTAAAGGAGAATGTTTTAAATTCTTTTTGGTAGAGTTATTGACAATTTTATTTTTTTAGTGAAAAGAATCATCGCAATATGAGTAAGTTAAAACCGTTTTTTTTTATCAAGAAAAAAGCAGTTTTCGTTTTAATACTAATTAATATTACTATCTATACTTTTAATAAATTTTGCGTTTAAATAATTTTTCATGCTTCAATATGAGGCCATTTCCATGCATAACGGATAATTAGTCCAAGTAGAACGACTTCTACAGCCGCAGCAAAATACATGTGCACCCAAGCCTCTCCTACCAAATTAAACAACATATAAGGAATAAATACCATAGCCACGATTATGTTTGTCCAGCGATTTACATTAGCTGGCAGGGCAACAGAAAGGAAAATCATTAGAACTGGAATTGTTACAAAAATCATTGCTATCAGCAGAAAGATATATGAAATATCAAATACAAATACTTTTCCTGCCAATATATCTTTTATAGTACCAGGCATATATAAGTGAAAATAATCGACATAAGTATAGAGAAACATGAAACTCGCCCACAATGTAGCAAGCTTCAATTTTAAACTGACTTTGATGTCTTCCAGTGAATTTTGTGTTGTTTTTTGTATATTCATAAATTATCATTTTAAAAATTATACTCAAAATTCAGCACTTGTTCAGGCGTGTATTTTGGCTTCTTGTCATCTTTTTGTTTAAATCCATGAGGCATTTCAGTATGTTCTAAAATAGTAAACAGCTCTTTTATTTGAACTTACCTAGTAAATTCAACTACTTGGGCATTCACCGTTATAGTTCTCCTGACAAAGAAAGGGGCAAACCCGCTGAGGTGTTCCTCTGTCATCACGTTGATTACTGCTTTGGAACCATTTATTAAGTTGGCTTTCTTCATCATTATTGAATATGCATTTTCGTATAATTGCCTTTTGTTCATACCTCCAATTGCTAATACATAAGACGTCTTCGAACTTCCGCTTACTTGATCAATTACTTTGAAGTTGTTCTCACTTAAGCGCACCTCAGTAGCGTTTTGATTGTGGTTGGTTACATAGGCGTGACCGATACCACACGAATTAAGAAATGTCGCGAGCAATAATAAAACGGAATAAATGACGATTTTTTGGTTAATTTTTTTCATTGTAGTAATTATTTATTCTTTTTAAAATCAAAATTATACCCGAAATTAAGGCCAGGTTGAAAAACGGAGTTATCCCATTTTTTTTCTACTACTTTAAAAGATTCTGGAACACCAGTTCTTACAGGCCAATAACTACATGCAATAGCTGGTTCAAAAAAGAACCGATTTTTAAAAAACTTAAACTGATAACCCAAATGGAAGTTCAGATATAACGTATATCCATTTCCAATCGCATTTTTATTACTATCATAATATTTTTCAAAAGCATTCAATGCATGAACAGATGTAAAAAGTCCTTTCCACAAAAAACGTTGGTATCCTATTGTAGGTGCAAGGATTCGTGCATGTCCAGGATAGCCTTCTCCAGGTTTATCAAATGATGATGATGCTAAAGAAATACCTAATGGCCAAGCATAAACAGACCTTTTAAAATCAAAGGAAACAACATCTTTTGGTGTAATTCTATAACCAAGATTTAATTGTATGTACTCTGGGTTGTTTGTTTTGTCAAAATTTCCTAACATAAAGAGTGAACTTCCAACAAACCACTTTCTGTAGGTACTATCTTGTTTGACATCTTGTGCATTCACATGGAAACTGATTGCCAACAAAATGAGAAGTCCATACCATGAATTTTTATTTTTCATTTTTTTTATTTTTAAGTGATTATTTTTAATTTTAAGATGTAAAAACAGAAATAAGTTTCAGGTTTAAATCCCTTATCCGGTTAAGAATTCCATGCATAAATGCTTCATCTTTAATTTTTCCAGAAAGAACCGTATTGTCTCCATCATAAGAGACATTCATCCCATCAAAGGATTTTTTCCATTTTTTATCTAGATGTCCTTTGACCGTTATTTTTGTCATGTTTTGCATATTCTGAAGAATTAACTACAAGACAAAAGTATGATGTACCCACATGAGATTAATCACCCGTTTGGGTGATTTTATGGGTAAATAATTTCGTGAAGACAATCTAGTATGAAGAGTTATTACTAAATCAATTGATTTTTTTTTGCTTTCGTAGCAGCTTTAGACCGGCTGTTTACATCAAGTTTAATGTAGATATTCTTTAAGTGTGTTTTAACAGTGTTGACAGAAACAAACAGTTTATCCGCAATTTCCAGATTCGTTAAGTTTTGAGCAATAAGTTTTAGTGTTTCCAGTTCACGGTCGCTTAATTCAAAATTCGCATAATTTTTCACACGATTTTGCTTTTTATTTATTGCGTACTTAAGTTTGTCAATAAATGTTTTGGGAATTTTTGTTTGGGTTGTAGCTTGTATTTTATAAACTTCTCCCAATATTTTATTTGTAGTAGTTAAGTCAAAAAGAAAATAATTTATTAAATCCTCGTCAGCTGCATATTCCATCGCGGCAATTAAGCTTCTAATAGCTTTATTCTGAAAACCGGTCATTATATTCAGGATAGTATATAGAATTTCAACTTGAACCAGTGTTTCAATTCTACCACCAGTACTTGCTAACGTGAATATTTTAGTTAGAATGGATGTTGCTTCATCAAATTGATATTGCACAATCAATAAACGCGCAAAATTAAGATAGGAATGTTCATTTTGATAGGAAATCTCTCCATTAATTTCCAATCCGCATTCTTTAACAAAATCATTTGCTTTCTCAAGTTGCGATGCTTCAATTAGTAAGTATATTTTCCATCCAACATAAGTTGTAATAATATAAGGTGAGATCTTAAATTGTTTCAGTACTCCCTCTAATTCATTTAATTTATTTACAGCTCCAGTTTTATCTTCATGAGCATGCAAAATATATGAATACGCCAGTAACGCTATTATTTTTTGAGTAATATTCTTTTCATTTTTACATAGATTATATGCCGTTTCTACACTTTTCAAAGCTTTATCAAAATCGGCCCAAAGACATTCTGTAACGGACATCATAGTAAATATTCCTGCATAAGTCCATTCTGCTTTCGCAATCTCCGAATATCCTTTTTCCTTCATAAAATCCAAAAGATCGGAGCAGCGTTTATATGCGGATTTATACTGACCAAAGATTGACTCGTGGTAGGATAGAGATGAAGCTGCTGATGAAATAAGATATAGATTCCCCGATTTTTTTGCGTATTCTAAAGCAATAATCAATGCATCTATACCTTGCCTGATATTTCCTTTATTCAATTCTGCAATACCTTTAGAATTCCAAGCCCAACCCAGCCATAAGGTATCTTCCTTGTAAAGATTTTGAAAGGCTATTTGGCAATAATCTAATATTATCTCTGGTTTCTGTAGATTTGAATATAAATGGGCAAAGGCAACCGCAATTTTCCCCTGTAATTTTATATAATTTTCAACTTCCTTTTTTTTGGTTATTTTATCCAGTATTTTATCATTGGTTATTTTTTGAGCAAATTTCAAAAGTGGTTCGGCCTTTTGAATTTCTCCATGATTAATTAATATCCACGAATAATATAAACAAAATTCAGGATTGTATTTTATAACATCATGTGGAATCAATCCACCATAACTTGAAATAGCAGAATGAAGACCGTTTTTCCACATATTCTCAACTACCCGTTCAAGTAATTGAATACTTTTTACGTAATCTTTAATGACTAAAGTATGATCTATTGCTAAATCATACATCTCATTATCTTCAAACCATTTAGCGGCTTTTCTATGAAGATTTTCAACTAAAGTTTTATCTTTTAGTAAAAGTTTCTGTTTTAACAAATCAGCAAAGAGATGATGATACCGGTACCATTTCCTTTCTGAATCCAGCGGGATAACAAATAAATTATTATTTTCCAGCTTCTCAATAATTATCTGACTATCATTTCTATCTAAAATGGAATTACACAAGGAGGCAGAGAATCTTTCTAATATTGATGTTTGCAACAAGAATTCTTTGATATCATCTAATTGGATTTTAAGCACTTCCTCAATCAGATAATCCATAATATATCGGTTATCTCCATTTAAGTCTTGAATAAATCCAGAAACATCCTTACGCTCTTGTAATGATAATGCTGTAAGTTGTAGGCCAGCAATCCAGCCTTCCGTCTTGGTCTCAAGTGAATTAGCATCATCACGTGATATGCCAATTCTTAATTTTTTATTAAATAAAACATAAATATCATTTGCCGAAAAACCAAGATCTGATGATCGCAATTCAACAAGTTGCTGTTGGCTTCTTAACCTAGCTAAAAGAAGTGCTGGGTCTGATCGGGTTGAGATTACAATATGAATATTATTGGGGATGCATTCCAGTAAATCAGCTATTATTTTTGTTATTTCACTTGAATCAGTCGAATGAAAATCGTCAAGTACTAATAAAATATTTTGACTAATTTGCAGCATATCATTCAGAAGCAAATTGGTAATAGACTTATAATTAGGTTTGTCGGGAGAATTTAAAAGCATCATTGCACTTTGCCCAAATTCTGAACTAATAGTTTGAATACCTGCGATTATATAATTCAAAAATTCTACTGGATCACTATCTCCTTTTTCTAATGAAACCCATGCTGTTAAAATCTTGTATTCATTGATCCAATCACTTATAAGGGTAGTCTTGCCAAATCCGGCAGGTGCTGAAATAAGAATTAATTTGCGATTGAGACCTTCGTTTAATTTTTTAAAAAGATAGGAACGTTGAATTAAATTCTTCCCCAGAGATGGTATATGAAGTTTAGTCAAAAGCATAGTCGCAATTAAATTAATATCTGGTAATTATGTGTCTGTTTCAGTAACAATACACCACGGCAGTCCGTATTGCGCTCTTCTCATCTTCGGTCAGCGAAATGTATTTTGATATAAAGTCAAATAGTATGTTTTGCATTGTTTTTAAGATGTTACAGTCGTTTATTAGACTTGCTACCTTACAGAAATTGCGAACTTCGTGACTGTATAGTTTTATACGAATATAATATTTCTTACGAAATTAATTTATCAATTCTGCATACTTTTTTTGTACTGTATCTTTTAATAAAAGGTTGAATTTTACAAATAAATTTTATGTTATTGCTTTCATATATTCAGTAGGGGTTTGGTTTGTAACCTTTTTAAAATATTTATTAAAAGAAGATTTTGAATTAAATCCACATTCATAAGCGAGTGAAATAATTGTATATTTCTGGTTATCAGTGTTGTCTAATAGGGAAATAAAATGTTCAATTCTTTTAGAATTTATGTAATCATAAAAGTTTTTTACTTCAAAAGTATTTATCACTTGGGACAAATGATTAGGATGTACATTTAGAATTTCAGATAACTCTACTAGAGTTAATTCCGAATTAGTAAATAGCTTATTATTTTCAATTTCTAGGGTAAGTAAATGATGTATTTTTTTAGCCGTTTCTTCATTCAGTCCCGATTTTACGTATTTTGAAGTTTTATCTTCTATAATATTAAATTTATCTTCATTTTCGATAAATACACTTTTTTTATCAATATAATTAATTTTTGGTTGGCTAACAGGCTCTATCTTACTAAATAATCCAACTTGATTAATTCCAAAATATCCAATGAAAACAACAAATAATACTACAACTGAAAATAGTAATTCATCATTACCTATAACAACAAAAAGCCAAATTAAAGCAATTCCATATATGAGATACCGTAGCCAGACTAAATTTATTTTTTCCATATATGAAAATTGATTTAATATATTTTTTTTATGTTTTTTAAGTAATGTTAATGACCAAATGACATAAACTATTCCAGAGCATAAAATGGCAAATAATGTTATATTTTGTAGCGTTTCATATCCCGCACCTTCATTTTTATAAATTAAAATTTTTGATTCATTAGGTAGTAGTAAAAAGTTGCTTATTGAAAAATAACATAGAATTACGGGTAAAAAGTGCAATGAATTGATTTTCCAATTTTTAGATTGATTCGTTACTGCTGCAGTATATAAAAATAAAAAAGGACCGTGTATTAGAGGCAGTGGAATACTCAGTCCTAATGTATAAGGGTATATGATATATTTTCCGCTGAAAAAGATGTAAAATAACAAAAGGTGTAGTCCAATACTTATCAACCAAAAAAATAAAATTTTGTCAGCGATAGTTTTGTGACTTTTACTCAGTAAAATAAATGCTAGAAAAAAAGTAATAACAACACCAGTAAGATAAAGCATACCAAATAATAGTTTTTTAAATTCAAAAATAATCTTTTAAATTCAAAATGATATAATTTATTAACTTATTTAGCTATTTTTAAATTTACTAATGATGAGTGTTTTTCTTTTAGTATTTTCATATCCTCACTAACTTTCCTATCCAAAACTTTCGCATAATGCTGCGTGGTTCTCAAATTTTTATGACCAAGCATTTTGCTTACACTTTCTATTGGGACTCCGTTTGTAAGGGTTACAGTCGTAGCAAAAGTATGTCGGGCAATGTGGAAGGTTAACTCTTTTTCTATCTCACAAATAGCTGCTATTTCTTTTAAATAGGCATTCATTTTCTGATTACTCAAAATGGGAAGTAGTTTCTCTTGATTATTGTTTTGTGGATGGTTTTCGTATTTATCAATTATCATTTGTGTTACCGGAAGGATTGGGATTTTAGAAGCACTTTCCGTTTTTTGTCTATGTGTAAATATCCATTTCTCACCATCAATGCCTAAACTTATATGTGACTTAGTTAAGTTTTTGACATCGATGTATGCCAAACCAGTAAAGCAGCTGAAAAGGAAGATATCGCGTACTAATGACAATCTTTCTGTTTTGAAATCTTTATTAATGATACTTTGAATTTCATCTTCAGATAAATAAACACGCTCGACTTCTTTTACTTTAGACTTATAATTGGCAAATGGATTTTTCTCTAGCCAGTCATTGGCCAGACAAAGTTTGATTATTTTATTGAAGTTCTTGATGTATTTTACTGCGGTATTGTTAGCACAGTTCCGAACGCTTCTTAGCCAGAATTCATAATCGGTTATAAAAGCATGATCAATCTTTGTAATGTCTATATCTGAGATTTGGTATTTCCATTGCAAGAACTCTTTGGTATGTTTCAAAGAAGTGTTGTAACGTTCTAAAGTTCCTGGGGCGTATTCTTTGCCAACCAATTCTTTAATCTTGTTGTTATGGTCTTGGAAGATGGGGATTAGCATTCGCTTGGTTTCACCTGCTCCAAACAATTCATTCTTCAAATTTTCAGACGTAATTTGAATGTCTTTTTTGAATAGTCGTTTTTCGGCTTCTAATACTTGATTTTTCAAATAGTCGAGATGGCTATTTATTGTTCTTGCTTCTTCATTTGTACCCTTGACTTTAGAGCCTTCTCCTGACCATCTATCAGGTTTTATATACTTGCTTGTACTAAACTCAAATCTTTTGGCTTGAATTGTTACTCTTGTGTAAATAGGGCATACGCCTTCATTGTTGGTTTTTGATCTCTTTATGTAAAAGAGAATTGAGACAGTTGTGTTCATAAGTGGTAACCTTTTAGTTATTATGAAATTTAAATTTTCTAATAATTACAGTCAAGATGTACATATTATGAATATGTTGTTGAACACCTTACTGTACTGGTGATTTTCTGTGAGAGGTGTCACTTAAATTATTATAATTTAGTGACACCTCGAAAGACACCAAAACTTTGAGATTAATTGAATAATTTGATTATCCTAGAAACGAAAAAACCCACTAAATCGTTGAATTTAGTGGGTTTTGTAACCATTTGCTTTTCAGCTGGCGGAGAAAGAGGGATTCGAACCCCCGGACCTGTTACAGTCAACAGTTTTCAAGACTGCCGCATTCGACCGCTCTGCCATTTCTCCAGTATGTCACTATCATTTCTGATTGCGAGTGCAAATATAAGTTGCTTTTTTGGTTTTTAAAGCCTAATTCAATAAAAAAATAGGATTTTTTAGTTTTTATTTTTTAATTGTTTCATTTTCTATGATTTATGAAAAATAAAATTTTAAAAATAAAGTTTAATAGTTTACGTATTCAGTAATTTCAAGTCCATATCCAATCATTCCAACTCGTTTTCCTTGAACGGAATTGGAAACCAAACGTATTTTTGAAATATCAATGTCATGAAGTATTTGTGCACCAATACCAAAATCTTTACTATCGATAACAATTTTAGGAGCTTTCATTTCACCTGACTCTTGTAATGTTTTTAACTCAGTAAGTCGACTTAATAAATTTACGGCTTGCATGTCTTGATTGATGAATATAAATGCACCTTTTCCGTGGTCGTTAATTACCTTGAACATATCATCTAACTGCTGGTCTACATTATTTGTCAAAGTGCCCAATAGATCATTGTTTACTTGTGAAGAATGAATTCTAGTCAATATAGGATCACCCAAATTCCAAGTTCCTTTGGTTAAAGCAATATGAATTTGTTTGTTAGTAGTTTGTTGATAGGCTCTTAATCGGAAAGTTCCAAAACGCGTATGGATGTCAAAATCTTCTTTCTTGATAATAAGGCTATCGTGTTGCATTCTATAGGCTACTAAATCTTCGATAGATACTAATTTTAAATCGAATTTTTTTGCAACTTTGACCAATTGAGGAAGCCTTGCCATAGTTCCATCTTCATTTAAGATTTCACATATTACCCCCGCCGATTTAAAACCTGCTAATCTAGCGAAGTCAATTGCAGCTTCCGTATGACCTGTTCGTCTTAAAACTCCTCCTTGCTTAGCTACTAAAGGAAAAATATGTCCTGGTCGTGCTAAATCATGCGGTTTTGTATTTTGATCAACTAGAGCTAATGTAGTTTTAGCTCTGTCGGATGCTGATATACCTGTGGTTACTCCATTTCCTTTTAAATCTACAGAAACAGTGAAAGCTGTTTCCATATGGTCTGTGTTGTTGTTAACCATAACATGTAAACCTAGTTCCTTACAGCGGCTTTCGGTTAAAGGAGTACAAATTAACCCGCGGCCATGAGTAGCCATAAAATTGATCATTTCGGGTGTTACTTTTTCAGCAGCAGCTAGAAAATCACCTTCATTTTCTCTATCTTCATCATCAACAACAATGATAACTTTACCTTGTCGTATGTCTTCAATTGCTTCTTCAATAGTATTAAGTTGTATTTTATTTGAAACCATGTTTGGTGTTTATTTTTGTTTTTGAAAGAATTTTTTAAATATATTTTGAATAGGAGCTGTAATCACGTCTATATTGATTAATCCAATGTCATTGGTTGCTCTGTAGGTTAAAAATATGGCAAGAGGAGCGAGTATAAATGATGACATCCAAGCTCCTAAAAAAGGGGACAAGCCATCTTCTTGAGATATTCTTTTTCCAAAGGTATTGATAAAGTGAAAAGAGATGAAAATTAAAATCGCAAAAACAATAGGAAGTCCGAGACCACCTTTTCTAATAATAGCACCCAAAGGAGCACCTATAAAAAACATTAGAAAACAAGCAAAAGCAATTACAAATTTATCGTAATAGGCTAAAAAGTGATTGTTAATACTTTTTTGTTTGTTTTCTAAATTTGCTTTTGAAGCGTCTATATTATACCCAATGCTAACTAGATTGCTGCTAGCAGTAGTTAGAATATTCATTTTTTCACTATTTTTAAATAGAGATAATATGTCTTTAGGTATTTCCTTTAATTTTTTTATACTGTCTTTTACAGGGGGATTGATATTATTTTTTGAATTCATAAGATTTGTAATCCCTGTTTGAAGATTAATATTTTCTGTAAAAGAAACAACTTCAGTTTTCATGTTTTTTTGTAAAGAATCCAAAGTATAGTTTAGTTCATTTACAGTGAGCATGGTATTGGTGTTGGAAACGTTTTGCTCATTAGCATCGGCTTTGTTGAGTTGTGATAAATCGATGTTAATGGTGTATTTTTTAAATGAACTTTTAGCAAAAGGTAGTTTTAGTCTGTCTTCGTACCTTTTGGGAATAACATCTTCATAATAGTTTCCGTCATTTAAAACAAGTTTTAAAATACTAGATTGTTCATTACTTATTAATTCACCGTCTTTTGCTTTAATGACTATTTTACTTCCGTCACCCATTGAGGACTTTTTGTGAATGGTAATACCGGTTAAGCTATTTCCGTTTTCTCCAGATTTTTTGTTGACTTTAATATTGTAAATACCTACATCGCTAAACTGACCTTCGGTGATTGCCATGGCAGGCTTTACTTGAGCTATATTTTTTCGAAAATTGATAAATTTATATTCCGCATAAGGAATGACATTGTTTGCAAATAAAAAAGCAACAATACTGAGTAAGCAGATAAATATAGTAAGTGGTCGTAGCGCTCGTTGTAATGAGATACCCGACGATTTCATGGCGGCAAACTCATAATTTTCGGCTAAATTCCCAAAAGTCATGATTGATGCTAGCAATATTGATAAAGGTAGTACTAGAGGAACAATTCTAGGCATTGAAAACATCAAAAACTTTATAATCATTGCTATGTCTAGGTCTTTACCCGCTAATTCAGCAATAAATAACCAAATGGTTTGCAGTATGAATATGAAAAACAAGATTACAAATACCGTAGCAAATGTAATCAGGAATGTTTTTAATAAGTATTTGTCAAGTATTTTCACTTACCTTGTTTAGTCTAATTTATTGATGTAGTAATTTGGATATTTACTTTGTGCAAAGGTAAAATGATTTTTTGATAAAGGTTGGTTGGTTTTAAAAGAATTAACCGTTAAAGTGGTTTTTGTTCCTTTTTTACCTATTTCAATTAAATTATAGATGTGTTTCGTTTGCACATCAATTCCTAATAGAATTTCTTTTCTTTGGTCTTTGGTATTTGTAGGTACCAGTTTGATGTATTGAATTTTTCTCCCTCTAACGTCTTGTATGATATCCATTGAATAACGGTAACCACTATTAAAAAAGGTTAACATCTTTGATGGTGTAATCGCATTGTCGTCTTTTTCATTGAAGCTTGAAATGGTTACTTCTTCGTCTTCAGGTACAATAGTGTAGGTCTTTTTTCCGTCAAATATTTTTGTGATTCCCATGAAATTCAAAACATATTGATTGCCTTTCATGGTAACGTTTCCTTTGCTATCTTGATTGATGTTTTCTTTGGCGTTATTTAAGCAATATTTGAAATCGATAGCAATAGTGTTATAGCTTTTTACTTTGGCGGTAACTTGGTCTAAAAGTGCTTTCGCTTTTTTGTCTTGTGCTTGTAAAGAAATGCAGCTAAAAACGACAAACAAAATTGGAATAATTTTTTTTGTCATAATAGTAGCGAAATTCCCGTTGCTTTTTTGAATGTTAAGTTGCATGATGTTAACTGTTTTTTTCATTGTTTAAAAAGTGCTCCAGAGAAGTTAAATCTTGGATATTCACTGAACGTGCTTTACTCCCCTCAAAAGGGCCAACAATTCCAGCGGCTTCAAGTTGGTCAATCAAGCGACCTGCTCGGTTATACCCCAGTTTTAATTTTCTCTGTAATAAGGATGCAGAGCCTTGTTGTGCGCTTACAATAACTTCGGCTGCTTCTCGAAACAGAGTATCTCTTTCGGATATATCCATATCAAGATTAATGCCAGTTTCTTCTCCAATAAACTCAGGAAGTAAATAAGCGGTAGCATATGCTTTTTGTGAACCAATGAAATCAGTGATTTTTTCTACCTCCGGTGTATCAATAAAAGCACATTGTACACGTACCACATCGTTACCGTTGGTGTATAATAAATCCCCACGACCAATCAATTGGTCAGCTCCTTGTGCGTCAAGAATTGTTCTTGAATCAATTTTAGAAGTTACTCTAAAAGCAATACGAGCAGGGAAATTGGCTTTAATCAAACCTGTAATTACGTTTACGGATGGTCTTTGAGTAGCGATTATCAAGTGAATTCCAATGGCACGTGCTAATTGAGCTAAACGAGCTATTGGGATTTCTACTTCTTTTCCAGCGGTCATAATCAAATCGGCAAACTCATCGACTACAAGTATGATATAAGGTAAAAAGCGATGTCCGTTTTCTGGATTTAATTTTCTCGATTTGAATTTCTCGTTATATTCTTTGATATTTCGAACCATTGCATCTTTCAATAAAGAATAACGGTTATCCATCTCTACACAAAGAGAATTTAAAGTATTTACTACTTTGGTATTATCAGTGATAATGGCGTCTTCCGAATCAGGAAGCATAGCCAAATAATGTCTTTCAATTTTATTAAAAAGGGTAAGTTCAACTTTTTTCGGGTCAACCAAAACAAATTTGACTTCAGCTGGATGTTTTTTGTATAACAAAGAAGTAAGTACAGCATTCAAACCAACCGATTTTCCTTGTCCTGTTGCTCCTGCCATTAATAAGTGAGGCATTTTGGCTAAGTCCACGACAAAAGTTTCGTTCGAAATGGTTTTACCAAGAGCGATAGGTAATTCCATTTCGGCTTCTTGGAATTTAGCCGAACCAATCACGCTTTTCATTGAAACCATGGTTGGGTTTTTGTTTGGCACTTCGATACCAATAGTTCCTTTTCCAGGAATAGGAGCGATGATACGAATACCTAATGCCGAAAGTGATAGGGCAATATCATCTTCTAGGCTTTTAATTTTTGAAATACGAATACCAGCTTCGGGTACGATTTCATATAGGGTAACAGAGGGGCCAACAGTGGCTTTAATCTGTGCAATTTCAATTTTGTAATTGCGAAGGGTATCTACAATTTTGTTTTTATTTTCTTCTAGTTCTTCTTGATTAATGGTAATTCCACCAGTAGAATATTCTTTTAATAAATCAAGAGTTGGGTATTTGTAATTAGATAAATCCAAAGTTGGGTCAAACAGTCCAAAATCAGAAACTAGTCTTGATGCAAGATTTTCTTCGATGATATCTTCTTCGGGAGCAGTTTCGATAACAAAATCTTCTGAATGAGTTGAAGGTTCTGCTACAATTTTCTCGAATGGAGGAGGGGTAACGGCATCTAATTTAATTTCAGAGGAATTTTGTATCGTAGGCTTTAATTCTTCTTTATTGATTTCAAACTGTGGTTTTTTGGTGTGTAAAGTCATTTCCTCTTCAGGAACTGCAAATTCTTCCAAATTATAGCTTGCATCAGTTTTAGTATTATTAATAGAGGCCAAATCCGTTTTTAGTTCTTTTTTTGATTTTTCAAAAAAGGATTGAATCTTTTGTGGTGAAAGTTGGAGTTTGAAAATTACATAGATAACCACACCAAAAAGTAATACTAATAAAGTCCCTGTTTTTCCAATATAATCTTGAAGAAGTAAGTTTAGTTCATAGCCTACAACGCCACCTAATTCTGGTAATGAAGTAGCAAAAAAGCTAAATAAAACCGAAAGTATGATAAGAACAAATAAATCCCAAAACCAAATTCCTTTTAGTTTTTTGGCAGAAAGTCCAAGAATCATAAAAGTTCCAGTTAGGAAAAATAGTCTAACAAATAGAAAAGAAGCCAAACCAAAACCTTGATAAACGATTAAGTCGGCAAGATAGGCTCCAAATTTCCCTAGCCAATTCCGAACGGTTTCGGAACGGTCCGTTAGTTCGGTTATAGCGCTTTGGTCTTCTTGACCATAAATGAAAAAGGAGGTAAAAGCAACTAGTAAAGCGATTGAAAATAATACAAAAAGACAGCCCAAAACAATTTTGTGCTGTCTCGTCATTTTCCATGATTTAGTTTCTTTAGTCTCTGAATTGTTTTTCTTGTCTAAAGTTTCTTTTCTTGATTTTGCCATTCTTGATGTACTATAGCCTATAGAAATAAAGGCACATATATGATTAAACCGATAATGATTGCTGTGATAGCAGCAAAAAAGACTGCTCCTGCAGCAATGTCTTTTATAAAACCTATTCTTTCATGATAATCAGGATGGATGAAGTCTGCAATTTTTTCAACAGCAGTATTCAAGCCTTCAATACTCAAAACTAAGCCAATGGCTAAAGTTTGAAAAAGCCATTCTGTAGCAGAAATACCAAAATATAAACCAGCAATTGTCAACAAAATTCCTGTTGAAAATTGAACCATAACACTGTGTTCGGTTGTGATTAATTTGATAGCACCTTTGACAGCAAAAGTAACGCTTTTAAGCCTTCCGGTAAAGAAGGTGTTGTCTTTTTGAAACTCCATTAATGTTTGATTAAAGTACCGCTAAAGCAGCTTCGTAATTAGGTTCGTCAACAATTTCGCCTACTTGTTCTGTGTGAAGAATAGTTCCGTCAGCATCAGCTACTATAATTGCACGTGAATGTAATCCTTTAAGTGGTCCATCAACAATTTCTAATCCATTCGTTTTTCCGAAACTACCTTCTTGGAAGTCTGAAAGGTTTACTACGTTTGCAATTCCTTCAGCTCCACAAAAACGTTTTTGAGCAAAAGGCAAATCTCTTGAAATACACAATACTACTGTATCGTTTAATTGGGCTGCAGTTTCGTTAAATTTTCTAACTGAAGTAGCGCAAGTTCCTGTGTCAATACTAGGGAATATGTTTAAAACTAATTTTTTATTTGCAAAAGAGTCTAAAGTAGCAACCGAAAGGTCCTCTTGTACTAATTTGAAATCAGCCAGTTTAGAACCAACTTTTGGTAATTCACTGATCGTGTTTATTGCATTACCTTTTAATGTAATTGAAGCCATATGTATTATTTTTATTGAGGTTCAAAAGTATGAAATTTATTTAAGAATTAAGTTTTAAAACAAAAAAAACGCACCTAAATTTAGTATGCGTTTCTTTGTAAAAATGTAAAAACAGAGTCTATTATTTGTCTATTGAGCCCATAACGCGTTTCATGAAAGTATTTAGGGCCTCTTTTTTGTCAGTTCCGCTTTTTACTAATTTATTCACTTCGAGGGCGCCATACATATTCGAAATTAACTCACCTATAACATCAAGTTCTTCGTCTTTTAAAGAAGGAATTTCAGTCATTGCTTCTAGTACTTCAATCGTTTCTATGATGTAATCTTGATCGTTTTCTTCGATAAATTGGGTAAGATGTTTTATTACAGGTAGTTTCATTTTTTAAATTGTTTAATTGGTTATTTGTTTAACCGTTTAACCGATTAAACAATTCAACGACTAAGCTATTTCGTTAACTAATTCAATTAGTACTTCTTGTTTATTCGTTTGTGTTTCGTTTACTAATTTTCCGTCTACAAAAGTGGCAAAAGTAGGCAAGTTGCTTACATTAGCTAGTTTGCGAGATTCAGGGAAATTTTCAGCATCTACAAGTGCAAAAGTGATGTTTTCGTTTTCGGTTGCTAATTTTTTAAATTTAGGTTTCATGATACGGCAGTTCCCACACCATGAAGCTGAAAATTGAACCACTACTTTATTGTTTTCGGCAACTAAGTTTGCCAAGGTATCTTCGTTTAATTCGATTAACATAAAAGTTTGTTTTTAATGATGAATTGAATAAGTTTCAAATCCAAATTTCAATTAGGATTTAAGAAATTCCAATTTTTTAAATTCCAAATTCCAAGTAAAAAATATTTTAATTTTAAAATCTTTATTTCATTATCCAAATTGTAATTTGGAATTTTAAAAAAAATGGATTTTCTATTTTTACTATTGGAATTTGGAATTTTTAAAATTTGGAATTTATTTTAGTTCGCGCTCAAGTAAGCTGCAGTACTGATTCTATCAGCGCTCATTGCTTCTTTACCAGCTTCCCAGTTAGCAGGACAAACTTCTCCTTTTTCTTGGATATGAGCATAAGCATCAATCATACGTAAATATTCGTTTACGTTACGACCTAATGGCATATCGTTTACACTTTCGTGGAAAATTTTTCCAGTTTCGTCAATAAGGTAAGTAGCTCTAAACGTTACATTTGATCCTTCAATGATTAAAGAATCTGTTTCTTCATTGTACTCAGAAGATTCGATATCTAAAATTCCTAATGCAGAAGAAAGATTACGAGTAGTATCAGCTAAAATTGGATAGGTTACACCTTCAATTCCACCATTGTTTTTTGGAGTGTTTAACCAAGCAAAGTGTACTTCGTTAGAATCACAAGAAGCACCAATAACGATTGTGTTTCTTTTGTCAAATTCTGGTAATGCAGCTTGAAAAGCGTGTAATTCTGTTGGGCATACAAAAGTGAAATCTTTTGGGTACCAGAACAAAAGTACTTTTTTGTTGTTTTTTGTAGCTTCTTCAAAAACGTTGATTTTCAAATTGTCTCCCATTTCTGAGATAGCGTCGATTGCAATACTTGGGAATTTTTTTCCTACTAATGCCATAATGTTATGATTTTATAATTAAATTTCTATGCGGCAAAAATAAGAGATATAAGACTGTGATAACAATCAATTCCGATTATAAAATTTTATATTACAATAGTGTTTGACTATTTTTAATTAATTTTTCTGGGTAAGTTCTTTTAAATTAGTGGTTTATATTTTGTTGAAGAGAAAAAGTTATGAAAACAATTGTTGCGTGAGTGATAGGAGTAAGCTACCGAAGTAGCACGGATAGCACGACAGCAGGATGCAAAGGGGCTTTATAAAGTTACAGTATTGTAAGCCCCTTTGTATCCTGATGGCACGCCCCAAAAGATAATCGATAGGTGAATTATTGCAGATTTATTATGGCTTCGCTAGTTCGCTTTAGCACGGGTCAAAAATCGTTAATCTACAATTAGATATCATTTTTCTGCGCTATTAATTGCCTGATTTTGATATTGAATGCAGCAAAAAGTAAGGTGGTTATTGGACTTAAGATATTGAAAATAGCATAAGGTAAATAATCAAGTGTACTTACTCCTAAAGTACTAGATTGATAGGCACCACAGGTGTTCCAAGGAATTAAGACTGAAGTTACAGTACCCGCATCTTCAAGAGTACGACTTAAATTTTCGGGAGCTAATCCCTTTTTTTCGTAGGCCTTGGCAAACATTTTACCAGGGATTACTATCGATAAATACTGGTCAGAGGCAGTGATATTGATAGCAAGGCAACTTCCAACGGTTGAGGCAAATAGACCAAAAGTGCTGTGTGCCATTTTTAATAAAGATTGGCTAATGCGAGCCAAGGCTCCAATAGCGTCCATAATTCCGCCAAAAACCATTGCGCAAATAATTAACCAGATGGTACCTAGCATTTTTTGCATGCCGCCAGAAGTGAATAGGTCAGCCAAAGTTTTGTTAGGTGTTGGGATAACGACTTCTATTGTGATGGCGTTCATAACCCCTTTGTATGCAGATTCAAAACTCATGTTTTGCACGCCTGCAATTTGATTGATGATATGTGGTTGAAAAATGAGGGCGAAAATTGCAGCCAGTATGGTTCCGGCCAAAAGTGCTATTAAGGGTTCTGTTTTTTTGATGATAAGTCCTATAACTACTAAAGGAACCAAAAATAACCATGCTGAAATGGTAAAGGTGTTTTGTATATCTTGTATTAGGGAGCCAATATTGACATCGCCTTTGCTTTCACTATTTAGCCCTAGGATAGTGAATATAATCAATGTTACTACATAAGTAGGGATTGTTGTCAAAGTCATGTAGCGAATGTGGGTGAACAAATCTGTTCCAGCCATTGCTGGTGCCAAATTAGTAGTATCCGACATAGGGGATAGTTTGTCTCCAAAATAAGCGCCAGAAATAACAGCTCCAGCAACTATGCCTAAATCAAATCCTAATGCGCCTCCCACACCAATAAGCGCAATACCAACAGTAGCACTAGTTGTCCATGAACTTCCGGTTGCAATAGAGATAATTGAACAAATGATTAAGGTAGCCGGTAAAAATATAGTAGGATTTAGAATTTGTAGTCCATAATAAATCATGGTTGGGATAATACCACTCACGAGCCAAGTTCCTGCTAAGGCGCCCACCATCAATAAAATTAGAATAGCGGGAACGGTAGATTTGATATTGTTAGCCACTTCTTCCATCATGTTATGAAAGCTTACTTTGTTAAAAAAACCAACAATAGCCGCTATCGCTCCTCCAATAAGTAATATAAATTGATTGCTACCACTCAACGCATTGTCGCCAAAAACATATACATTATACCCTAATAAAATAACCAAAAAGAGAATTGGGATTAAAGCTTCTCCTATTGATAACTCCTTATTTCTATGAATTTTGGTTTCCATTGAGGTTGGTTTATAGGTTGTGTAAACTTGGAATTGATACAGGTAAACTGCCTTTTGTTTTTGTATTGTTTAGTAGCTGATTTGCAGCTATTTCTTGAAATTCGGTGAAATCTTGATAAACTTGAATGATACCCTTAGCGGAAGCCAAATTAGGAATCACTTGTAAAGCATACGGATTTCCAAAAACATACAAGATACATTTTTTGGTTGAAAAAAGACGGTCTAACAGCGCTAAAACCGAATCTTCGATTTCAAAATTGTTGTAAGGTTTAGCTTTGGGAACGAATAATGCGATTGCAAGCGTGTCTAAATTTTCTATTTGGTTTTCTAAAGATACGATGTTATCTGCTGAACCATTTTCGAGGAAAAAAGAAGCTGTATTTAGTTCTTTGGCAACTGTCTCTGAGAATACACAACTTCTGTCTTTGTAAAGGCTAATTACAGCAAATTGGTTTTTTTTAGCACTTTTTGTAATGGTTGTATAATTGTCAGTGTTTTTTATAGTGCTAATGCTCTGTTGTGCTATTTTTCGGTTTAAGTTGGATGTTGTGACAAAGTTTAATTTACCTTCAGGTTGTGTTTTTCCTTTTAAGATACCCACTTTTTCTTTGCAACGCATTAGTCGTTGGTAGCTCGCTTCGATACGTTCTGATGTCGCATTTTTAAGGATTTCTTGAATGCCTTCAGGAACATTTTCGGCAAAGCATAAAACGTCATTTCCAGCATTGAAAGCTTCCCACTCTAGTTGTCCTTTCTTATCGTATAATTTGGAAACACTGTGCATGTTCAACGCGTCAGAAATAACTAAACCATCGTATTTTAGTTGCTCTCGTAATAATTTTTCAATAATATTTTTGGATAAGGTTGCTGAAGTGTTTTTACCTTCATTTAAAGCGGGAACAGCCAAATGTCCAATCATAATCGAATCGACTTGATTGTCGATTCCAACGATAAAAGGATATAATTCGTTAGCTAATAATTCTTCTAAGTTTTCCTCTAATATAGGTAATCCTAAATGCGAATCGACATTTGTGTTTCCGTGACCAGGGAAATGTTTTAGACAACCTAAAACGCCTGAATCACTCATCCCTTCTAGATATTCCACAGCAAAACGCGCTACTTTTTCTTTGTTTTCACCAAAGGAACGATACCCAATCACGGGATTGTCAGGGTTGTTATTAATATCAGCCAATGGAGCCAAATTATAATGAATCCCCGCGGTTTTTAGGTCTAAACCGATTTGTTTTCCTAATTCGTAAACCAAATTGGATTGGGATTCAGGCAAAGCTCCCAATGTAATCGCATACGGATATTGTGGTGTTTTTTCCACTCGCATGGCTAATCCCCATTCGGCATCAATACTCATTAATAGGGGAGTTGAAGCGCATTTTTGGTAACGAACAATCAGTTCTTTCAAGCGATTGTAACTATCGTCATTGAACTCGACTTTTTTCTTGCTCTCATAATTCGTGGCAGCACTGGCGCGCGAATGAAAAAAAGTCAATCCGCCTATATGATGCTCCCGAATCAAACGTTCGGTAGCTTGAATGTTTTCTTCGGTATCATTGATGAAAACCGCAGGAAAAAAGAATTGTCCTATTTTTTGTTCTAATGTCATAAAAACGTTTATTTAAACACGAAGGGCACAAATTTATATTTAAACATATAAGTCATGTAAGTTTTAATTAACCGCAAAGAGCACTAAGTTTTTCGCAAAGTTCAAAAATTTTTAAATTCTTATTTGCACTTTTTTATTTTCTTGTTAAGTTTAAAAACTTATATGACTTATATGTTTAAGGATTTTTAATCAATTTTCTTCCCGAAATCCTTAGGGTAAATCAAAAATCGCGACAAAATCAATCCTGGAATCGTAGCTAAGAACACCCAGATAAAGAAATTACCGTATCCTAAATAATCTTGAATATAGCCACTCAACATTCCTGGTAACATCATTCCTAATGCCATAAATCCAGTAGCGATGGCATAATGTGATGTTTTTGATTCGCCTTCAGCCACATAAATTAAGTACATCATAAAAGCGGCAAAACCAAAGCCGTAACCAAATTGCTCTGCAATCACAGTAGCATAGATGTAATAGATAGATGCAGGATGAAAATGAGCTAGCAAAATAAAACCAATAATAGGTAAGTGCATTGTTAAAATCATTGGCAACATCCATTTTCCAAGACCGTCTTTAGAGATGGCAATTCCACCAAGAATTCCACCAATAGTAAGAGCTAAAATTCCAAAAGTTCCATATATAACACCGACATCTTGAGTGGTAATACCAAGGCCTCCCACGTTAATATCGTCAATTAAAAAAGGTGTCAACATCTTTAATAATTGAGATTCACCTAAACGAAATAATAAAATAAACGATAGTACTAATCCTATTTGTTTCTTTTTGAAAAAACTAGCAAAAACTAAGGCGAAATTTTTCTTAGAATCGGAATAAGTGGTTTCTTTTTCGCTGGCTACTTCGGTTCTTGGTGTGGTGAAATAATTGTAAATCGTTAATAGCGTCATTATTAATCCCACGATAATCATAGTGTAAGACCAAGCCTTATGTTTGTCGCCATATTCTTGTTCGAGGTATCCTCCAATAATAACAATCAATCCGTTTCCGGTTAACATCGAAAGGCGGTAAAAGGTACTTCTGATTCCAAGGAAAAAGGATTGTTCCTCTTTTTTTAATGCCAATAAATAAAAACCATCACTGGCGACATCATTCGAAGCCGAAGCAAATGCTGCCACCCAAAACACCGCTAAACTAATCATGAAAAACTGATTCAGAGGGATTGTAAAACCAACGACCAAAAAGGCAATGGATATCAATAATTGCATGGCTAAAAACCATTTTCGTTTGGTGGAATATAAATCAATAAACGGACTCCAGAGTGGTTTTATTACCCATGGTAAATACAATAAACTCGTGTAAATTCCGATATCTTCATTGCTGATACCTAGGTTTTTATACATGATTACCGAAACAGATATTATAATAGCATACGGTAATCCAGAAGCGAAATTTAGAACAGGTATCCAGTACCAAGGATTGTGTTTATTACTCATGGTGTAAAGTGGTTTGAATTTTAGAATTCGTTTTTGGAGTCTTGGTAGTTGTTACTTTTTTTACCACTGTAGCTTCACTTTCATTTCCGTAGTAATCAATAAATGAAATAGCACAAGCATTGTGTTTCTCTAAATAACATTTTGGAATTTCGAATGTCAAAGCAGCCTTTTTTTCTTTCAATTGAATTTTATCAACGATGTATTTTGGATGGTTTGTATCGATTTCGTTTTGGTTTTTGGCACCATAAACAAGTAGGTATCGTATTTTACTTTTTTCTGGATATTTGATTGTAATCGTACCTTTGTCTGATTCTTTGTCAATATTAATATCCCAAACTTCAGGATAATCTTCGACCTTCATTTTAGATTGTGGAACCACATTTGGTAACGCAGGATATTTATATTGATTGTTTATTAAGATATCAGTTACGGCTTTGTTATTATTGTTAAGAAACCATTTGGCACTAAAAAAACCATTCCCTTGTATGTTAGGATAACTTCTGTTTAAATCGATTTGGTTTGGAATTTCCATCGGATTGTTCCACTTTTTATCCGAGTCGGTATTGATTTTATAGGTACTGTTTCCAATGTAAATTGCGGTATTACCATTTGTGTTTTCAGACCACCATTTTAATAATTTTGAGTAAGAAGCTGTTTTGTGCTCAATACTCCAATACAGTTGTGGTAATAAATAATCAATCCAACCGTATTCCATCCAAGCCATTGGATCAGCAAATAAATCATCGTAGTTAGTTTGACCAGATTGGGTGTCAGAGCCTCGAGGGTCAACTGATTTGTTTCTCCAAACTCCAAACGGACTGATGCCAAATTGTACCCAAGGTTTTAGTTTTTTGATAGCGTAGTTTGTGCATTTTACATAGTTGTTCACGTTTTGGCGTCTCCAATCTGCTAGTGATAAGCCGTTACCATATTTTCTATAAGAAGCGGAGTCATTAAAGTCTTGTCCTGCAATTTTATAAGGATAAAAATAGTCGTCAAAATGAACAGCATCAATGTCGTAATTTTTAACTACTTCATCTACTACAGCAACCAAATGATTTTGTACTTCAGGTAAGCCAGGGTTGTAGTAATATTTCTCACCGTATTTAATCATCCATTCGGGATGTTTAATCATATCATGGTTAGGACTTAGGGTTTCTTTTTTTAAGTCAAAAGTAGCTCTGAAAGGATTAAACCAAGCGTGAAATTCAAATCCACGGGCATGAGTTTCATTAATCATCCATTCAAGAGGATCGTAATAAGGGTCTGGTGCTTTGCCTTCTTTACCTGTTAAATAACGAGACCAAGGCGCTAATTTTGATGGATAAAAAGCATCACCTACGCTACGTATTTGAACAATAACAGCATTGTAATTCAGTTTTTTGTAAGTATCTAGTATTTCGATAAAATCGGCTTTTTGTTTTGCAACACCATCAAGACTAGTTTTTGGCCAGTCAATATTAACAACAGTTGCTATCCATACTGCTCTAAATTCGTTTTTAGGATGCATAGTATTTACTTGTGCTTGAGTAGCTGAAAAAAGTACTGTTAAAAAGAAAGAAAGTACCGCTGCTGAAAAGTTTTGGGTCATTGTCCAGATGTTTTTTATCAATTTCAAAAATAGTTTTTTTAGAGAAGTTTATGAGGGTAAAATGAAATTAAATTTCTCTAAATATAAGTAAGCAATTTCTTTGCCAAATAAATGGATTGATGGATGATTTTAGACAAAAAAAAACTCTAGCGTAACTAGAGTTTTTTAAGTATTTGTCTTGTAATTTGAAATAACGATACGTGAATTAGATCGTTATGTAACAAAAAACAATTTATGTGTATTTAGGTGAAGTGGTTAAGCTTCTTCCATAGTGTGATAAACATTCATCACATCATCATCTTCTTCTAATTTTTCGATTAGTTTTTCAACATCAGCCATTTCAGCTTCGGTTAATTTTTTTGTAATTTGAGGAATACGCTCAAAACCTGAAGAAAGAATTTCTAGATTTCTGGCTTCTAATTCTTTTTGGATAGTTCCAAAACTATTGAAAGGAGCGTAAATCAAGATTCCGTCTTCGTCTTCAAAAACTTCTTCGGCACCAAAGTCGATTAATTCTAACTCTAATTCTTCAGCATCAATTCCTTCTTTTGGAATACGGAAGTTACAAGTGTGGTCAAACATAAATTCAACAGAACCTTGTGTTCCCATTGTACCATTGCATTTGTTAAAATAACTTCTCACATTCGCAACTGTTCTGTTGTTGTTGTCAGTAGCAGTTTCTATCAAAAGTGCAATTCCGTGTGGTGCGTAACCTTCGAATAATACTTCTTTATAGTTGGCAGTGTCTTTGTCTGTTGCTTTTTTGATGGCGCGTTCCACATTGTCTTTCGGCATATTAGCTGCCTTAGCATTTTGGATTACGGCTCTTAATCTCGAATTAGCATCAGGATTTGGACCACCTTCCTTAACGGCCATTACGATGTCTTTCCCAATTCTTGTAAATGCTTTAGCCATCGCTGACCAACGTTTCATTTTACGCCCTTTTCTAAATTCAAATGCTCTTCCCATTTCTGATTATTATTTTTTAATGCGGAGCAAAAATACAATTATTCCGCAAGTTTTAAAATGATTTATTATTTGTCTAGAGTTTTAGGAACACAGATTAAAGAAATCAAAGAAATTTAAAAAATCTCGTCGTCTGCTTCAACTGCTTATATGTTCTTCAATTTCTTGTATGTTTTTAAATCACACAAGCCAGTAAAAAAACTTCTATGACTTATATGTTTAAACTTTTTGAAACACAGATTAAAGAAATTAGAGAAATTTAAAAAATCTCGTCGTATGCTTCAACTGCTTATATGTTCTTCAATTTCTTATATGTTTTAAATCACACAAGCCAGTAAAAAAACTTCTATGACTTATATGTTTTAAAAAAAACTTAGCTCCTCAGTAACTCAGTCCCTCAGCACCTTTCTTTACTTCTTATAAAATGGCAATTTCACCACCTTGGCCAAAGCATCTTTTTTACGAATACGAATATAGATATCGCTATCAACTGCACTATTTTCGATAGTTACATAACCAAGTCCAATTCCTTTATTTAACGAAGGCGACATGGTTCCTGATGTTACAATTCCGATTTCGTTTCCATTGGCATCTACAATTTCATAATCATGACGCGGTATAGCACGTTCTTGCATTTCGAAACCAATTAATTTTCGGCTAACACCTGCTTCTTTTTGTTGTTTAAGATTTTCTGAATTGGTAAACTCTTTATTGAATTTGGTAATCCAACCTAATCCCGCTTCAATTGGCGAAGTGGTATCGTTGATGTCGTTTCCGTACAAGCAAAATCCCATTTCAAGGCGTAAAGTATCACGAGCGGCTAATCCAATTGGTTTGATGCCAAAAGCAGCACCCGCCTCAAAAACCTTATTCCAAATTTGTTCTACTTCACTGTTTTTACAATAAATCTCAAAACCTCCAGCACCTGTATATCCAGTAGCCGAAATAATTACATGTTCGATTCCAGCAAAATCACCCACTTCAAAATGGTAATAAGCAATCGCACTCAAATCAACTGAAGTCAAGGATTGCATCGCTTCAACGGCTTTTGGCCCTTGAATGGCTAATAGGGAATAATCGTCCGATAGATTTTTCATTTCGACACCCATATCATTTTGGCTCGAAATCCATTCCCAATCCTTATCAATATTCGAAGCGTTAACGACTAATAAATATTGTTCGTCTTTGATTTTGTAAACCAATAAATCATCAACAATACCACCAGTAGCATTAGGTAAACATGAATATTGTGCTCTTCCGTCAGTTAAAGTAGAGGCATCATTTGAAGTCACTTTTTGAATCAAAGCCAATGCATTAGAACCTGATAGTAAAAATTCCCCCATGTGCGAAACATCAAAAACACCCACTGCATTACGTACCGTTTCGTGTTCAGCATTGATTCCTTCATACGAAATAGGCATATTGTATCCTGCAAAAGGAAGCATTTTGGCGCCAAGACCTTCGTGTATGTGCGTAAGAGCAGTATTTTTCATCGTGATTTTCTGTTTTTTTTGAAGGCGCTAATTTATTGCTTTTTTATGGACATACCAAAGCGAAAGCCATGCAGATATGCAGTCTTTTTTTAAGGAGCTAATCCAGCTGTCCGCTATATCTTTTCCTCCTTTTGAAAAAAAAGGAGGAAAAGGATGCCGCTTCCATCTGGGCTAGGGCATTTGGAATAGAATACACTTTTGTTATTCATTTTAAATTTGTAATTTCAAGTAAAATTGCACAAAATGAAAACACTTAAACCAATCGATAAAAGTGAAATTCTGAAACTTTATAAGCCTATTTCACCCACAACACACAAAGGATTGCAAGGGCATGCTTTGTTCATAGCAGGAAGTTATGGGAAAATGGGGGCAGCAGTTTTAGCTACTCGTTCGTGTATTAAATCGGGTTGTGGATTAGTAACTGCCTTCGTCCCTCGATGCGGTTATCATATTATGCAACTCGCAAACCCCGAAGTGATGGTTTATACAGATGATGTAGAAAGACGAATTTCAAATGTTAATGTAGGCATACATCCCAACGCCGTAGGATTAGGTCCTGGATTAGGCTTATCATCGCAAACCCAAAAAGCAGTTTTGAATTATTTGAAAAAAAACCACTACCCTTTAGTGGTAGATGCTGATGGATTAAATATTTTATCTAAAAACAGAGAAGGATTGGCACTGTTACCTCCAAAAACAATTCTTACGCCACATTTCAAAGAATTAAAAAGGTTAATTGGAGATTGGCAAACTGAGGACGAAAAAATTGACATGACAATTTCTTTTTCTAAAAAATACAATGTCATTGTCGTTGTAAAAGGAGCTCCTACACTCATTATAGATGGTTCTCATATCTACAAAAACACTACTGGGAATGCAGCCTTGGCTACAGCTGGAAGTGGAGATGTTTTAACGGGGATTATTACCAGTTTATTGGCACAATCTTACGAACCCATCAATGCAGCCATTATCGGTGTTTATCTTCATGGTCTTACTGCTGATATTGCTTTGCCCGAAATGGGAGTACAATCGTTTATTGCTTCAGATATTATCAATTATTTAGGGCAGGCATTTTTAAGCATAGAAAAAACGTAATTGTTAATAAATTAGGGATTAGTTTCAATGGCAATATAAAGGCTTTCTTTTTCAAAATCGGTATATTTGGGAGTAATCAAAACTTCAAACGGATGAGAATAGAAACCGACCTCAAATTAGGATTCAAAGACGTGATGATTAGACCCAAACGTTCTACTCTTAAAAGTAGAGCTCAGGTGGATTTAGAACGTACTTTTAAATTTTTACACAGTACAACAACTTGGACAGGTATTCCCATTCTTGCAGCCAATATGGATACCGTAGGGACTTTTGAAATGGCATTGGCTCTAGCCAAAGAAAAACTTTTCACTGCTATTCACAAGCATTATACGTTAGAAGAATGGACACAATTTTTTAGTCGATTATCTCCTGAAATGTATGATTATATTGCCATTAGTACAGGAACAGGTAAAAACGATGCTAAAAAATTAGCCGAAATTTTAGAAAAACTTCCAGCTTTAAAATTTATTTGCATTGATGTTGCCAATGGTTATTCTGAGCATTTTGTCAACTTTCTCAAACAAACGAGGAAATCTTATCCTGATAAAGTAATTATTGCGGGAAATGTGGTCACAGGCGAAATGGTTGAAGAATTGTTACTCGCGGGTGCTGATATTATTAAAGTTGGTATTGGGCCAGGTTCCGTTTGTACGACAAGGGTAAAAACAGGTGTGGGGTATCCCCAACTTTCGGCTATCATTGAATGTGCTGATGCTGCACATGGTTTGGGTGGTCATATCATCAGTGATGGCGGTTGTGCTACACCTGGTGATGTAGCAAAGGCTTTTGGAGCTGGTGCCGATTTTGTGATGCTTGGCGGAATGCTGGCAGGACACACTGAAAGTGGAGGAGAGTTGGTTGAAAATAACGGAAAGAAATTCAAGCAGTTCTACGGAATGAGTTCGACTACAGCGATGCAAAAACATGTGGGAGGCGTTGCTGAATATCGTGCCAGCGAAGGGAAGACTGTTAAAGTTCCTTTTAGAGGTGATGTGATTGATACGATTTTAGATATTTTGGGAGGCTTGCGTAGTACTTGTACCTATGTTGGAGCATCTCGATTGAAAGAATTGACCAAGCGCACAACTTTTATTCGAGTAAGTGAACAAGAAAACAGAATTTTTAACGAATAAAGAATGGTTGTCATTGTCCCTGCAAGCATTCTAGATTTTGCTGTTATCGAAGCGATTGCTCGTAAAACTTGGCCGTTGGCTTACGGACAGATTTTGTCCGAAGAGCAAATGGAGTATATGTTGGATTCTTTTTACTCAGTGGAAAAACTAAAGGAAAATGTAGCGCAATCAGGGCATTATTTTGTATTAGCTAAAGATGATAATGCTGTTGTTGGTTTTGCTTCCTTCGAGCATGATTATAATGGCGAAAAGGCAACCAAAATTCACAAACTCTACCTTTTGCCTGAGACACAAGGCAAAGGTATGGGCAAGAAAATCGTTGATTATATTGCTGATTCGGCTCTTAAAGCAAAATCCCAATCCCTATTATTAAACGTCAATCGATTTAATAAGGCGTTATTTTTTTATCAAAAAATAGGTTTTTCGATTATTCGAGAAGAGGATATTGACATTGGTCAAGGTTATTTGATGGAGGATTATGTAATGGAGAAAAAGTTATAGTTTATAACCCGTAGATGACAAGGATTAAACAGATTATCACAGATTGTTTTTTAGCATTTGTAGCAACACCAAGTATTCTGAAAAAATACTTAATCTTGTTTCTGGTTGGTTCTAGTTAGGAGTAATTGTTAAAATCTTTGTGCCTTAGCGCCGTCGTGGTAAAAAAAAATTAGTGTTCTTAGTGCCATTCTTAGTGTTCTTTGTGGTTAAGCCTTATTCCACGATAACATCATGTTTAAATAACAGCCCTTTTAAATATTCTAAGGAGAAAACAGCCTTTTTGAGTTTGGTAGTTTTTGGGTTAATGGTGTAATTTCGACTAGTTGAAAAATCTACTTTATTAGCTGTAGCTTTATCAAATTCGGCGCGATATAAGTCGCAATTTGTAAAGGAAACTGCAGTCAAATCTGTTTGCATGAAATCGACCGCTATCAAACTACAGTTGGTGAAAGTGGTACCTTTCATTTTGAGTGCATAAAATTTAGAGAAATCCAAAATACAATCTTTAAAATGGATTTCAAAAATGAATTTATCCGTCATTGCAAAATTAACGTCAATGATTTGGCACTGATTAAAATAAACTGTTCTAAAAGCAACATGATTGATGTTGGCATTGTTGAAATTACAATTGGTAAAAGTACAATCGATAAAAGTAATAGCTTTGAAATTGCATTGGGTGAAATCGCAATTTGTAAAAATACAAGCTTCAAATTCTTTGAAATTGAGTTCTTCCTCTTGGTAGAAAATGGTGTTATAGTTTTGGTCGAGGAAGTATTCGGGCATTCTTTTTTTTTTGTAAAAGTAATGAAGTGTCTTTTGATTTTAGGATTTTTTCCGCAGAATATTTTTTAACAGTTTTTGCTGTTATGTTGAATTGTTTGATAGGAAGAAGCAATAATCCGATGCTAAGATTCTGATCCTAAAACATCTTGAATAGTGACTTTGTACCCGCAAAAATCAGTACGATTATATGTTAGTTGGGGATGCCTAAACATTTAAAATAGTTGATTTTACTGAGTTTTAATGTAGTATAGAGCAGCTTTATATTTAAAAAAAACATATGTGGTAGTATTAGAAACATGACTGACTTTTGTGTTTTATCGAAAAAGGTATATTTACCATTCAACAATTTATGTTTTAAGGGGTGTACTAGAAAAATGTATTGAATATTTCATTTTAAGTTTCACAACTTGAAATAACTAACTATAATTAAATAACTAAACTAGATTATTATGAAGAAAGAAATGAAATTAATTTTTGTATTTATGTTGACAATTTTCTTGTCAGGAAAAGGAGTTGCTCAAGAAGTCGAAAAAGTATTATATGTAAAACCAGTTGCAGTAAAATACACTAAGGGTGATAGCTATTCTTTTACAGTGGGGTATGTAGTAAATGAAGACCGTGATGTAAATTTTGAACTAACTCAAGGTCCAGAAAAGTATTGGTTGAGTAAAAAAGTACCCGTAAAAAAAGGTCGTGGAATACTTGAAATAAAACTTGATGTAGTGAAGCCAATTCCAGTTGGTGATGGATATCGATTAATGTTGGCGCTAAGAGAGCGTAATGGAGACTGGAAAACAACCATATCTTCTGTGGTTCTTTACAATGTTGAATTTGTAGATGAAGAATTTCGTTTTGCAGATAATGCTTCATTTTCTCCTTTGACTCCTAATGTTCTTCAAAGTGCTGAAGTATTGGATTTTGAGATTGATTGTCAATTTAGTAAAGAACAATATGTGCAGGTTGCGGTATGGAGTGGTAATAACTGGATTTCATCTTCACCTAAGATGAAAGTAGCTCCAGGAAATAGTACGCAAGAGATAAGTGTTCCGGTAAAAACAGCTTTAGAAGGTAGTAATCACCGATTTGTATTAAATTTTGGTACTGAAAAAGACTTTGAAAATAAAAAAACAAAATCTAAAGAAATTACAGGAATAACTTTTAAAAATTAATATTAAAAGCTGTACAGCTAACATTAAGTCTTTTAATTCCTGGAATCGGATTTACACAAAACAATAATGTGTCTATTGATTTCCTTTCCCTGATGCTGTAGGTTTTGTGATTTTGAATAAAGAATACCTGTAAAATTAAAATGAATAAAAAAATACTATTTGTAAGTTTCTTAATGTTACTCTTGGCTATGGCTTGTGCTAAAAAGTTACAACCTACAGCTGAAATTAATAAAGTTTGGACAACCGTTTCATCGGCAGATAATTCATTGCCAATCGCTCGTCATGAAGCTGCTTTTATAAGAGTGGGTAAAAAAATGTTTCTTTTAGGCGGGCGTGGAATTAAACCGACAAGCATTTTTGATATCGAAACACAAAAGTGGACTAAAGGAACAAAACCACCTATTGAATTGCATCACTTTCAGCCTGTAGTACATAATAGTAAAGTTTATATTATTGGAGCTTTGACAGGACCTTATCCAAGTGAAACGCCAGTGCCTAATATTTATATATATGATACTAAAAAGGATATTTGGTCAAAAGGAGGGGTCATTCCTGCAACTCGTTTGAGAGGTTCTACAGGTAACGTTATTATAGGGAATATGGTTTATGTCTCTTGTGGTATCATTGATGGACATAGAAGTGGACACCAAAAAGGTTTAGACAGTTATAATATAATTACAGCTAAATGGGAAGTGTTACCAGATGCTCCACGAGCTAGAGATCATTTTCAGGCAGTAACGACTAATGGTAAAATCTACGTACTAGGAGGTAGGCAATCAATGGCTCCAGACAAAACATTTTCTGAAACAATTGGAGAAGTGGATGTGTACGATATAAAAAACAGGAAGTGGGAAACATTGAAGGAGGAGTTACCCAATCAACGTGCTGGATCAATGTCTACTGTTTATCATAACGAAATTTTAGTGATAGGAGGTGAGTCAATTCGTCAAGGGCATGCACACAATGAGGTTGATGCTTTGAATATCACCAATCATACTTGGCGTGTTTTCCCGTCTTTAGTAAGAGGACGACACGGTTCGGGAATATTAAATTATAAGGATGTTTTGTATATAGCATCAGGAAGTGGTAATAGAGGTGGATCACCAGAATTAACAACAATGGAAAAATATTAATTGTAATTATAAAAATGAAAATATTAAAGACGACGGTACTTTTGAGTGTTTTAATTCTAGGGTGTGTCTCTAAAAATGAAGCGCAATCAGTAAAGAAATCACAACCTAATGTAATCCTGATTATTACAGATGACCAAGGGTATGGCGATTTAGGAGCTACAGGAAATACTATTATTAAGACGCCAAATATTGACTCTTTTTATAATGAAAGTTACCACTTAACAGATTTTCATGTTGGACCTACTTGCGCACCTACTCGTTCCTCTTTGATGACTGGACGATACGCTAATAGTGTTGGGGTTTGGCATACAGTAGGAGGATGGTCTTTACTTCGCGAAGACGAAAAAACTTTAGGTGATATGTTTACTCAAGCAGGTTATATAACTGGGGCTTTTGGTAAATGGCACCTAGGAGACAATTATGATTTTAAACCAGAAAACAGGGGGTTTCATGAAACCGTAATGCATCAAGGTGGAGGAATTGAACAAACACCTGATTATTGGGGAAATACGTACTTTGATGATACTTATTTTAAAAATGGAAAGCCTCAAAAATACAAAGGGTATTGTACAGATGTGTTTTTTGAACAAGCTATCAACTTCATTAAAACGAATAAAAACAAACCTTTCTTTTGCTATCTAGCTCCTAACGCTCCTCATGGGCCATACAATGTTCCAGTTGAATATTACAACCTATATAAAGATCTTCCTGAAACAGTTTTAGCTGACAAACAAAAACGTTTTTACGGAATGATTTCTAATATCGATGATAATTTTGGAAAACTTCGTAAAGCTTTAACAAAATTAAAAGTGTCTGATAATACCATTTTGATATACATGACAGATAACGGAACTGCTGCGGGATATTATGCTAAAGGAGCAAAAGTAACTGGTTACAATGCTGAAATGCGTGGCACAAAAGGAAGTGAATACGAAGGAGGGCATCGAGTACCTTTCTTTATTTATTGGAAAGATGGGAAAATTTCAACTCCCAAAGATATTGATGAACTAACGGCACAACTAGATATCATGCCTACATTGGCTGAAATGTGTGGAATTGAGTTGCCAAAAGACCATAAAAAAATAAACGGAAAAAGTATTCTTCCTTTATTGAGAGGAACACAAACTTCTGATGATCGTATATTAGTTACCGATTCTCAACGTATTCAAAATCCTGAAAAATGGAAATCCTCTGCCGTGATGCAAAACAAATGGCGTTTAATTAACGGAAAAGAATTGTATGACGTTGCCAATGACAAAGGTCAAAAAAACAATATTGCAGCACAAAAACCTGATAAAGTGGCTGAAATGAGAAATTTCTATGAAAACTGGTGGAAAGAAGTTTCTGTTGATTTTGATAAAGAAGTTTGTTTTAAGATAGGTAATAAACTAGAAAATCCAATCACACTAACCGCTCATGACGTACATGCGGCTAACGGACAACAACCTTGGAACCAACCGAGTATTCGTGAAGGACAAAAAGGATCAGGATATTGGAGTGTAAACATTCTTTCAGAAGGTACTTACGAGCTATCACTAAGAAGATATCCGCTCGAGGCAAATTTAGCTTTAAATGCATCAGCAAAGGCTATAACTAGAAAAGAAATTTCAGGTCTTGAGGAAGATGTTCCTGCCGGAAAAGTTATGAATTATGTAGCAGCAACTATTAATTTTGGGAATACTGTAAAAGAAAAAGTAAATGTATCACCTACTGATTTTGCAGCTAACTTTAGAGTACATCTAAAAGCAGGTAAAACAACTTTAAATGCTAGTTTTATAGATGACAAAGGAGAGGAGAATGTTGCCTATTACGTGTACATAAAGAAAATATAAATACACAAAATTGTATAATAAAAAACTCCAGAATGCTCTGGAGTTTTTTACTATATAAGTATTTGGTTTTATTGCTTGCTTGCAGTCTTATCTTTAAATGCTTCTATTTCAAAAATAAGTGTAGCATTTGGCGGAATCACACCACCAGCGCCACTTTCACCATAAGCTAAATTGGATGGGATAACTGCAATGATTTTTTCACCAATGGTTAGTAATTCCATAGCCTCAGTAAATCCTGGAATCATACTGTCTTTTTTGCCTACTTCATAAGGGAAAGGTTGGTATCCGTTTTGAGCTGCACGATTAGGGTTGTGTTGTCCGTAAGTTTTACTTAACTCTTCATAACTAGTGTCAAATAAGGTTCCATCTTCAAAATAACCTGCATAGTGAAAGTAGATTGTTGAGCCAGGAGCAGGTTTTACTCCGTTTCCTTTGTTGATTACTTTATACGCTAAACCTGAAGCTGTTGTTTTAGCCGAAGCTTTAACTTCATTGATATATGCTTTTTTAGCTGCTATTACTGGGGCATATTTTTCAAAGTAAGCTCTTTTTTGTTCTTCTTGTAGAGCGATCTCTTTTTGTCTGTTTTCTTCGTCAATCAAAGCTTGTTTTTTATCGTCTTCTGCTTTGTTATTGAAATAATTAGTAAAAACTTTAGCAGCATCAAACTTTTTAGCCAAAGCACCCACCTTTGTGATGGTAATTTTTGTAGTTACATCTCCTTGAGTGATAGCATTAACAATATCCATACCTTCAGTAACATGTCCAAAAATAGTATGTTTTCCATCTAACCAAGGTGTTTCTTTATGTGTAATAAAGAATTGACTTCCATTGGTTTTCGGTCCAGAATTAGCCATCGCTAGGATACCACCTTTATCAAATTTTAATTCTGGCAAGAATTCATCTTTAAAGGCGTAGCCTGGATCTCCTGCACCCGTTCCTTGTGGGTCTCCTCCTTGAATCATAAAGTCATTAATTACTCTATGAAATTTAAGACCGTTAAAAAAAGGCTTTCCTTTTAGTTTTTCATCTTTTACGAATTTGTTTGTTCCTTCAGCAAGTGAAATAAAGTTAGCAACCGTTACTGGCGTTTTTTGGTATTCTAATTCGATAACAATAGTACCTTTAGTAGTATTTATCGTTGCAAAAATTCCTTCGGCAGGTTTTTTAGAAGCTGCTTTGGTGGTAGTTGTTGGTTTTTTAGTAACAACTGTTTTTTTTGTAGTTTGTGCTTGGATATTTAAAACACCTAAGAGCACAAGGCATAAAAATTTTAATTTCATTTTGATAATTTTAAGGTCTTTTTTATTGTTGTGATTCTAAAAGTTCAATTTCAAAAATAATATTGGCATTTGGAGGTATTACATCTCCAGCTCCACCAGCTCCATAAGCTAAATGGGAAGGAATAAATAATACAGCTTTATCTCCAAAGGACAATTTTTCAAGTCCTTCTATAAATCCAGGAATCATGCCATCTTTTCTACCCGCTTGAAATGGGATAGGAATGTATTGATTTGCTTCGGCTCTAGCAGGGTCAAATTTTCCAAATGTTTTAGCGATGTTTTGGATACTAGTATCAAAAAGTCTACCATCTTCTAAAAAACCGGCATAATGAATAAAAATTTCTGTTCCTTTTGAAGGTTTCTTACCAGCTGATTTTTTGGTAATGACATACTTTAAACCTGTTGACGTTTTAGTAGCTTTTGCTTTTAATGCATTAAAATAATTGGTTTTGTCTTCTCGAACTTCCTTGAATTTTTCATCATAAACGGATAATTCAGCAAGTTTTTTCTTTTGTTTTTCAGCCTCAACTGAGAAATAATCGTAAAATGTTTTCTCTGCATTGAATTTTTTTGCAGCTTCTCCTTTTCGAATAATTGTCACACTTTTGATAAAATCGTTTTGTTGTATCTGATTGACAACTTCCATTCCTTTATCTACTACATGTCCAAAAATAGTATGTTTGCCGTCCAGCCAAGAAGTAGGAAGGTGTGTGATGAAGAATTGACTACTGTTTGTAGCTGGTCCGTTATTGGCCATTGCCAAAACACCACCATCCGAAAATCTTAAATCGGTAAT
The DNA here is from genome assembly GCF_034119845.1 of Flavobacterium sp. NG2. Classification (NCBI taxonomy): domain Bacteria; kingdom Pseudomonadati; phylum Bacteroidota; class Flavobacteriia; order Flavobacteriales; family Flavobacteriaceae; genus Flavobacterium; species Flavobacterium sp. NG2. Next base: position 2,569,841 of record NZ_CP139420.1, read on the forward strand.
TTCATCTTTGAATTTATAACCTGCATCCCCCGAACCAGTTCCTAATGGATCTCCAGTTTGAATCATAAAATCATTGATAACTCTGTGAAACTTTAATCCATCATAAAATGGGCGTCCTTTAAGATGTTCATTGGTAACAAAATTATTTTTTCCTTCTGCCAATGTTATAAAATTTGCCACAGTTATTGGTGCTTTAGTATAATTGAGTTCAAGAATAATTTCGCCCCTATTGGTTTCAATTTTAGCATACAGACCATCAGCTAAATTATCGTTTTCGTCTTTACACGAATAAAAGCTAAAGATTATAAGTAAAAAATATAGGATGTTTTTTTTCATAGTTATTTGGTTGTTATTTAATGCTGTCTTTTCGTTTTATAGGTGTTTTTGGGGCTTTATGTTCTGTCTTTTCAGTTGGATTGTTACTGTCGTTTAAAGCGTTTTGAAGTGCAACTTGAGTTGCTATTTTACGTTCCTCTTGTTCTTTTTGGTAAGCAACTTCAGATTTAAAATCTTTAAGTGTTACTGTGATTAATAAAGGTTCATTTGTGCCAATTTTTTTAGTATCTCCACGATATCCATATGCTTTGTGTGAAGGGAAAAAGAAGTTTACTTTTTCTCCACGATGCATTAATTTAATACCATCTCTTAATCCTATAAGTATGTCTTCCTTGTCTACATAATAGGTTTGCGGTCTGAGTTCTAGTTCTGAATAGATTATTTTGCCATCAATGTCTTTAATTTCATAGTTGAAAAAAGCAACATCTCCTTTTTTGGGAGTAATGGTGTCTTGTAGGTTTTTAGTAATGTAATTGTACCAATATCCTTTGTCAGATGTATAGTATTGTGTTTTAGAATCTTTTTTTATAATGGCTTTGATTCTTTCTTCTTCGCTTGCATTTAACTTTTTATTTCTATCAATTGATTTTTTCATAAAAGTTCCCGAAGCATGTGAAATCGGTCTTCGAACTTCTTGATTATGTTTGCAATTCAATAGGAATAGTGAAAGAAATACCCCAAATACTATTTTATAGCTCATGTTGTGTGTAGGTTAGTTGCGTTACTATATTTTCAAATTTCTGAATGGTATCTTCCATTGATAATTCTGATTTTCCTCCAGCGGCATTGCGGTGTCCACCTCCGTTGAAATGGTCTCTAGCAAATTGATTTGCATCAAAATCTCCTTGTGAGCGGAACGAAATTTTAATTATTTTTTCATCTTTATTTTCAATAAAAATAGCTGTAAAAATAATCCCTTTGATACTTAATCCATAATTAACGATTCCTTCAGTGTCTCCTTTTACATAATGGAAAGTATCAAGTTCGTCTTGGGTTAAGGTAGTGTAAGCAGTGTTATGTTCAGCAAGAATCTTCATGTTTTGAAGTGCTCTTCCTAATAATTGTAAACGACTATAAGAACTATTGTCAAAAAGTAAATTTGGAATTTGAGTGTTTTGAACGCCTAAATCAATCAGTTCAGCGACAATTCTATGAGTGTTTCCGGTAGTTCCTGGGAATTTGAAAGATCCAGAGTCTGTTAAAATTCCAGTGTAGATACAAGTTCCAATTGTTGTATCAATAAGTTCTTTTTTATCTAAAAACGAAATGAAATTGTAAATCATTTCACAAGTAGATCCAATCGAAGTATCAGAATACATATAAGTGGAGTAATCATCAGGTTTTTGATGGTGATCAATCATAATGAAAGTAGCTTTTTGTTCAGCTAAAACAACTTCCATTTCGTTACCTGTTCTATGAAAAGCATTGAAATCTAAAGTGAAAATAAGATCAGCTTCGTTTAATATTTTAGTGCAATTTTCTTTGTCTTTTTCAAATACTTTAACTGTTTTTGAACCTGGTAACCAAGCTAAAAAATCAGGAAATTCATTTGGAACAATTACTATTGCTTGATGATTTAATTTTAATAAAAAATGGTATAAGGCTAAAGTAGAGCCCATTGCGTCTCCATCTGGATTACGGTGAGGAATGATGGCAATTTTTTTTGGGCTAGCTAATAATAGCTGTATAGCTTGTATGTCTTGTGTTTTCATAGTGTGCGAATTTACATTTTTTTACTGTAAAATAGGAGTTGAAATCAAAATTAACATGATTTTAGAGGATAACTTTATCTATTGTATTTAGATACAAATTTGCTTCGCTCGTTCGGTTTCGCTTGAGCCACGAATTGGAACGAATGAATTGCGCATATAATTACCCGAAATTTGAAAATAACTTTGGGGATGTTTTTTTAAAATTTACAAATGCTTCAAGTTCGCTCTTTTAAAGCGTTGGTACAATTTGTGTTTAGCTCCTTTCGAGTTTTGGGAACTATAAATCCCTACAGAACCCGAAAACAGGTAGGCTATACAACAGGCCAAAGCAATATATAAGCCACTTTCGAACCCAAAAAGTTCCATTCCCATTGCGGTACAAGCAATTGGGGTATGTGTAGCTCCTGAAAAAACAGCCACAAAGCCCATTCCGGCTAGTAATGCGATTGGTAGCGGGATGATTAATGATAGAGCACTACCTAAAGTAGCACCTACAAAGAAGAGTGGAGTAACTTCGCCTCCTTTAAATCCACAGCCAAGTGTAAAACCTGTAAAGAGTATTTTGAGCAAAAAATCATAATTCTCACTTGGATTACTAAACGCATCCACAATAACTGGGACTCCTAAGCCTACAAATTTATGAACATTGAAAAAGTAGATGGCTAATGCCAAAATGGTTCCACCAATAAAAGGACGTAGTGGTGGGTATTTGATATTTTTGGAAAATAATCGCCCCCAGAAATGAGTGGTTCGAGAAAAAAGCATGGCCGCAAATCCAAAAAAGATACTTGCTAGTACTATCCAAAGTAAAATAGTTCCGTTTATGTTTGGAATAGTAGGAATGCTGTAATGGGTGTGTTTAACAGCCCAAAATTCAACTGTAAAATGAGCCATAAAAGCAACCGCAAACGAAAGAATGATACTTTTAAAGTCGATTTTACTACAGTATAAAACCTCAATGGCAAAAATAGCACCTGCTAATGGAGTGCCAAATACGGAAGCAAAACCAGCGCTAATTCCCATGACGATAAGTGCTCGTCTATCTGTGTTTTCTAAGTTGAAGATAATTTTGAACTGGTCGGCTATGGCACCACCCATTTGCACGGCTGTACCTTCACGTCCTGCAGACCCTCCAAAAAGATGAGTTATTAAAGTTCCAATAAGGACAAAAGGAGCCATTTTTAATGGAATCACTTTTTGCGGTTTGTCATATTCTTCTAGGAGTAAGTTGTTTCCTTTTACGACTGATGTTCCATAATAATGATAGCCTAAACCAATAAGCAATCCTCCCATTGGCAACAGCCAAACAATCCAATTATGATGTTCTCTAATTTGGGTAACCCATTCTAAAGAAACTAGAAAAAAAGCAGAGGCAGAACCAGAAAAAAAGCCTATCAAAACACAAATGAAAAACCATTTGAGTAAGATAGGCAGTATTGTTTTGACTTTTTCTAACATGAAGTTATTTGTCAGGGCAAATAAATGGTTTATGTAACCGCAGATTTGCATTTTTTTTTTTTGAATTATTCTGATGCATTTAAACCGCTTTAAAGCGGAATTAGCGCAAATTTTACACAAACCTTAAATTTAAATTTTAAGGAAGAAATCTGTGAATCTGCGGTTATATTATTATTGCATCAGTTTGCTCGGGATATTTTATAAAGTCTGATGTTTTATACAGAAAGAACAGCTGTTAATTCGATTTCAACTAAATATTCTGGAGCAACTAATTGATTGATTCCGTAAAAACCTGTAGTAGGTTTAACATCTTTAAAGAATTGAGCATGAGCAGTTGCAACTGCTTCAAAAGTACTTACGTCAGTTGTAAAAATACGCGTACGAATAACGTCTTTCATACTTGCGTTTAAATCTTCTAAAACTTTTTCAACACGTTCTAGGATGTTTAGCGTTTGAGCATGAGCATCATCAGCTTTTACTTTGTCACCGTCAATGATAGCCACTGTACCCGAAACTTCGATGATGTTTCCAATACGTACCGCACGACAATAGCCCATTTTGTCCTCCCATGGCGAACCTGTTAATATGTTTTCTCTTTTCATTTTGTTTGTTTTAAGCTGATTATTAAAATGTTATACCTAAATGATGATTCTGGTATATTTTTTGCAATTTATAAAAAATAGTCAAATAAAAAACACTGATTTTTTATTTATAAAGGCAATTGTATATAGTTATAAAATTACTGCAAATTGGCAGATTTTTTTAGATATCTATTTTTATTTGAGACGAAAAAAATAGCGTAATTCCGCTTTAAAGCGGTTTATTTGTATTTAAATTTTTTAATAAAATTAGCAACAGCGAAAGCGAATAGGCAAAGTAATCTGTGGTTGTATGAGTTTTAGTATTTATCTTCTAGATGATATATTTTGCTCTATTTTCGACTAATAAAGTAAAGTTAAAGTACAACCAAAACGGGTATTATATAAGGTTGGTTTTTTATTTTTGGAAAAAATAGTTTTAGACGTAGTCATTATAATATAGTATGAAGCGAATTCTTTTTTTTATTTTTATGATTGGTATAGTTACTACAGGGTATTCTCAAATTGAGTTTAACAAAACCTTCAAAGTAATTCCGCCTGCAACTGTTCCGCCTAAAGCGGAAGTGAAACCAGTGCCTAAAATCCCAAATGACAAAGATCCTTTTGCAGTTGTGCCCGTTCCTAATGCAAAGAATCTAGAAAAGCCTTTAGAAGACCCAACATATTCAAATGGAAAAAAACCAGCGCCTATTTCGATGATAGAGCAAAATGATTTTGACGATCCTGGGAAAGAGCTAAAAGCGAAGTTGTCAAGAAGTTTAGATAGATCATTAGTAGATCAAGGTTTAAAGGAAGATTCTCGATTGTTAGTGAAAATTGATGTGAATTTTGGAGATATTCGAACTAAATCAGAGTTTTTTGTCATTAAATGTCGAGATTTCGGTCAGATTGATGGTGATTTAATCAAAGCTACATTGAATAATCAAACGGTAAAAAGTAGATTGTTATTAGAAAATAGCTACCAAGAGTTCCGTATTTATTTTAAAGAAGGTATTAATACATTTGAATTAGAAGCATTGAACAGAGGGAGTTTGGGTGGGAATACAGCAGAGTTCCAGATATATGATGATAAAGGAAAGCATGTACGGTCTGATTTTTGGGAAAATTGGGACACAGGAGTAAAAGGAAAATTTATAATTGTTAAGGAGTGATTTATTCCTAATTATTAAAGATTGAATACTCAATAACCTTTATTAATGAACGATTATTGAATATTCAACCTATATAAAAAAAAGAGTAACGATAGGGTAGTAAGTTTTTTAAATTAGAAATTTATACTTAATTATCTTGTTTTTGAAAATTTAAGTCTCATTCCTTTATTGTTTTCATCGAAAACACCATTGTCATAAACCAGTTTCCCATTTACAAAAGTTTTGGTTACTGAACTTTTAAAGTTTTGATTTTCAAATGGTGACCATTTGCATTTGTATAAAATAGAGTTTGGAGTAACATTCCAAGTTTTATTTAAATCAACTAATACTAAATCAGCATAATATCCTTCTCTTATGTACCCGCGTTCTTTAATTTTATAGCATTCTGCTACATTGTGACACATTTTTTCAACGATTTTTTCCAAACTTATCTTTCCTTGATGGTGAAGTTCCAGCATGGCCACTAAGGCGTGTTGTACCAATGGACCACCAGAAACAGCCTGGAAATAGTTGCCTGTTTTTTCTTCGATTGAATGAGGTGCGTGATCAGTAGCAATAATATCGAGCTTGTCTTCCAGCAAAGCAGTAAGTAGACCGTTTTTGTCTTTTTTTGTTTTTATCGATGGATTCCATTTTATTTTAGCGCCTAAAACTTCATAATCTTCTTCAGAAAACCACAGATGATGAACACAAGCCTCAGCAGTAATCCTTTTTTGATTAATTGGGATTTGGTTGTTAAATAAATTGGCTTCGGCTAAAGTTGAAATATGATATAAATGCAAGCGGTTGTTGTGTTTTTTTGCAATTTCTATAACCTGTTTAGTTGCTTTATAACAAGCTTCTTCACTTCTTATTTTTGCATGATATTTAAACGGAATATCATTATTGTAAAGCTTTTTGTAGATTGCTGTATTCTGCTTGATGATTGCTTCATCTTCACTATGTAGTGCTACTAAGGTATCGGTTCTTGCAAATAATTTTTCAAGAAAATCGGGGTAATTTGCTAAGATACCTTCGTCATTGTTGAAGTACAAGCCGTCATCGGTTATTCCACAAACATTTTCTGTATTGGTTTTTAATGCCTCTTCTAAATTGTTTTTAGTTATTCCCATAAAAAAAGAATAGTTGGCCATGGAGGTTTTTGAAGCTAGGTCATACTTTTGTTCTAAAAGTTCTTGGGTAAGTGTGTTTGGAATCGTGTTAGGCATATCCATAAATGAAGTAATTCCGCCTGCTACGGCTGCTTTTGATTCAGAATCAATAGTTGCTTTATAAGTAAGGCCTGGATCACGAAAATGAACTTGGTCATCAATTACTCCTGGCATTAGTACTAAGCCTTCGGCATTAATTTCAAAATACGATTCTGAAGGATTTAAATTAATAGAGTCACTAACCTTCTCAATTCTATCATTTGATATTAAAACATCAGCTACATTAATTTTACCTTCGTTTACAATAGTTGCTTTTCGTATAATTGTTTTCATTAATTTATTTTTTGATTGCTCTTTGCAGTCGGTCATTAATAGTTTTTCCTAGTCCGTTGTCGGGCATTTTTTCTGCAATGATGACGTCTAAATTCTTTTTGTCTAAGCGATGCATGGCAGCATATAGGTTTTTGGCAGCTTCTTTCAAATTTCCTGAGTCGGATAATATTTCTTGATGTATTATAGTCTCATTTTTTATTTTGTTTTGAAATAATAACAAGCCTATTTTTTTGTTTTCAAATGATGTAATGAGTTCATCAATGTTTTGAGTTAAATAGGTGGTTGTTTTTGGAGCATAATGTCTCGAGAGCATTCCTGGTGCTTCTGGACTGCTATTGTTGTTTGATTTGACAGAGATTTTGCCAGTAATCTTTTCAATTTCTTCAATCGCGATAGAGCCATGTCTATAGAGTACAGCCTGATTGTTTTCAAATCCTATTATGGTTGATTCTACACCATTAGTACATTCGCCTCCATCTAAAATAAATTCTAGATTATCTTCGAAATAGTTAGCTACATGATTAGCACTCGTAGGGCTAATGGAACCAAAAGGATTAGCACTTGGTGCGGCCAATGGGAAGTCCAGTTTTTCTAAAAGAGCTAAAGTTAAAGGGTGATTAGGGACTCTGACAGCAACAGTATCTTTTCCTGCAGTAATTAAATCAGGAATGTGGGCTTGTTTCTTTACAATTAACGTTAAGGAACCCGGCCAAAATTGATTTGCGAGTCGGATAGCCATTTCTGGAATATCACAAGCTACCTGATGGATGAATTCTGTCGATTTGATATGAACAATTAATGGATTGTAAAAGGGTCTTTTTTTTAATTCGAATATTTTTTTTATTGCACTTTCATTGTATGCATTTCCCGCTAATCCGTATACGGTTTCAGTAGGAATTGCAACTATTTCGTTGTTTTCAAGTGTGTTTTTAACTGTGTTTATATCGGTGGTAATCAATTTTTAGTTTTTTTAAGGGTTACAATTGTCACAATACATTGGATCTTCTGCTTGTTTACCAAAAGGGTACTTTTCTTCTTCTACATAGTCGCACTTTTGACATTGATAGATGTAACTTGAAATGGAGCGTGTAGGGAAATTACATTGTTCGCAACGTAATCCTTTTTTAGCATCGGTAATTCCAAATCCAGGAGTATGGCAATGCGGACAACAACTGTTTATTTTCTTTGCTAATTTTTGGGTAGCCTGGGCTATAATTTTCATTCGGGTAGGATTGTACATTGCTCTCATATCTGTTTCGATGTAGGCGCTTCCATATAAATCGTATAATTCATTATATGCTTTGTTGAGACTTTGCCAATCAGTTATTCCTTTTTGAATGTTGGTATATTGAGTCTGAGATTTTCTAACAATTAAACCATGCGATGGAAATTTGCATTGATTTGCAAATTCAATAAGTTCATCTGTGGAGTTAACTTCTTGACCATTATAATTGGTTTCAAGGCTTAGTTCTCTTGCGATTATTTCTAGATTGTTTTTTTTATCAATGAATACCAAAAATTCATCGTCAGCGGGTGCGATAAAAACACTAGGATGCCTTCCAAAGGAGCCTTCACTAGCAATTGCTAAATCATATCCCATCAAATCCATGGCTTGGTAACATTTCTTTTTCGCAGTAGTAATAGGATCATCTTTACGGTCTACCTCGCCGGTAAACGTTCCTAATTGATCGGTGTCAAAAGAAGTGGTGACCACACATTTTACGCCTAATTCTTTTTCTAATATTGGCGCAATAACCATTTCTTTTTGGTGTTTTGTTGCAATTAATAATTTTCTGCCTTCAAACATTACTGTTATTTATTTGTAATCAAACGAATGTTTACTTCAGATTGTATTTCAAAAGTTTGGTTGTTTTCTTGGGCTTGAGTGATTAAGTTTAATATTTTTTCAAGACTTTGATTTAGTTCTGGAATTCTTTTAGAAGATACTTCATCATCTTTTCCAAAACGTACTTCTGTGCTGAAATTTTTTGTGGTGTGAAATTGAATTTTATTCGAAAATAAAGTAGTTAGTATTTCTTTCGCTTCCGAAGCCGAAAATGATCCATCAATAAGTTTGAGGTTTTCCAAATTGTTCATTGTTAGTTTTTAATTAGGTTATTGAGATAAGTACCCATTACAATTGAGAATGTGGTGAACAAATTGCTGTATAAAATATTATTTGTAGTCAATGCAATTGTCAAAAAACTTAACATTATAAATAGATTGAGGTAGATTTTAACTTTCGGATTTTTCATTTTTATAAATTGATTGGTTATGTTAAAATGTTGTGCTGCAAATCTCAATATTTTTATTCATAAGTTTTTATTTATATGTGTAATGGAATGTATAAAATTAATTTATGTTAAATAACTAGTGAGTTTTAATGAATTATCTTGATTTAAATGCTGCCATTTAAAATCAGCTAGTTCTTTAACTGAGTTATTGTGTTGGTGTTACTGTAGTGTAATATGAAAATTGACAAGAGTGGTTGTAAGCAGTGTAATCAAATTAAATGTTCTAAAAAACAGGAAGGATGTGGGGTTTGAATTTATGGATTTATTTTTTTTTAGAGGATTGAAAAAAAAACAAAAATCAATTTTACAATCCAAATTTAAAAAGTAATTTTGCGCCCATGCAACACAACGTACTTATTTTAGATTTCGGATCGCAATACACTCAGCTGATTGCGCGTAGAGTTCGCGAATTAAATATATTCTGCGAAATTTTCCCTTACAATCATTTTCCAGATGATTTGTCAAGTTATAAAGCGGTAATTTTAGGAGGAAGTCCTTTTTCTGTTAGAGGAGAAGAAGCTCCACATCCTGATTTATCTCAAATTAGAGGTAAACTGCCTATGCTTGCCGTTTGTTACGGAGCACAATATTTAGCCCATTTTAGTGGAGGTGAAGTTGCTGCATCTAATACAAGAGAATACGGTAGAGCTAATTTATCCTATATTAAGGAAGGTGAAACTTTCTTTGAAGGTGTTTCTGAAAATAGCCAAGTTTGGATGAGTCATAGTGATAGTATCAAAGCTTTGCCTACCAATGGAGTAAAGTTAGCCAGTACACATGATGTGGAATATGCTGCATACAAAATTGAAGGAGAAACTACTTATGCTATTCAATACCATCCTGAGGTTTTTCACTCAACTGATGGTTCAAAAATGTTAGAGAACTTCTTGGTGAAAATTGCCGAAGTGCCTCAAAATTTTACTCCTAACGCTTTCGTTGAAGAAATCGTTGCCGAAATGAAAGAGAAAATCGGAAACGACAAAGTTGTTTTAGGTCTTTCAGGAGGTGTAGATTCAACAGTAGCTGCGGTTTTATTGCACAAAGCAATTGGTAAAAACCTATATTGTATTTTTGTTAATAACGGTTTGCTACGTAAAAATGAATTCCAAAGCGTATTAGATCAATATGAAGGAATGGGCTTGAATGTAAAAGGAGTGGATGCTTCTCAACGGTTCTATGATGCCTTAGCTGGAATTGAAGATCCTGAAAAGAAAAGAAAAGCCATTGGAAATGCCTTTATCGAAGTATTTGATGATGAATCACATAAAATTGAAGATGTTACTTGGTTAGCTCAAGGAACAATATATCCTGACGTTATCGAATCGGTTTCTGTAAAAGGACCATCAGCAACGATTAAATCACACCATAATGTGGGTGGTTTGCCTGATTATATGAAATTAAAAATCGTTGAACCTTTGCGTATGCTTTTCAAAGATGAAGTACGTAGAGTAGGAGCGACTTTAGGAATTGATCCAGAATTATTAGGAAGACATCCTTTCCCTGGACCAGGATTGTCTATTCGTATATTAGGAGACATTACTTTAGAGAAAGTTAGAATCTTACAAGATGTAGATAAAGTGTTTATCGACGGATTAAAATCTTGGGGATTGTACGATAAAGTTTGGCAAGCCGGTGCTATTTTACTTCCAGTAAATAGTGTAGGTGTTATGGGTGATGAGCGTACTTATGAAAAAGTAGTGGCACTTCGTGCAGTAGAATCTACAGACGGAATGACGGCTGACTGGGTACATTTACCTTATGAGTTTTTGATGAAAGTATCTAACGATATTATCAATAAAGTTAAAGGAGTGAACCGTGTCGTTTATGATATTAGTTCTAAGCCACCAGCAACTATTGAGTGGGAATAAAACAATACATTGATTAAATGTTTATTATAAAACGGTATCAGATTTTTGGAATAAAATTTGATACCGTTTTCTTATCTTTGAAGCAATAATTTTTTAAATCAACCAATGAAGTATTTTTTTATAATTTGTCTGCAGTTTTTTTTATTTATCAATGTTAGTTTTTCTCAAGAAAAAACAATTACACATAAGGTTGAAGCAGATGAAACAATAGTTGAAATTGCTAAAAAATACCAAGTCACTCCTTACGATATTTACCAACTTAATCCTGATGCCCAAAAAAGATTAAAACCTAATATGGTATTGTTGATTCCATCGAAGGCTGGAGCCAAAGTAACTGCAGTTGCGCCAAAGTTAACATTGCCTACAGGTTCTCATGAAGTGATGCCAAAAGAGACAATCTATGGGATTCAAAAACAATATGGTATTACTGAAGAAGCTTTAAAAAAAGCTAATCCGTTTTTAGAGACTGATGGTTTGCAAATAGGGCAAGTTTTAGTTATTCCTTATAATAGATTAAATAAGTCTGAAGCACCAGTAGTGACTGAGAAGTCGGTTTATCACGAAGTACTTCCGAAAGAAACAAAGTATTCTATCGCGAAGCAATATGGAATTACTATTGAAGAGCTTGAGAAATTAAATCCAGAAATTGTACCTAATTTAACTATTGGGTATAAATTATTAATAAATGGAGCGCCTACTCCTGCTAAAGTTATTAAAACAGTTGAGCCGTTAGAAGTTAAAAAAGTTGTTTTAAATCCGCTTGCTAATGATTTAAAAAAGGAGGTTACTTATACTACTTATGAGGTAAAGCCACAGGAAACATTGTATAGTTTATCTAAAATGTTTGATTTGTCTCAGGACGAATTGATAAAATTAAATCCAGCGCTAATCAATGGTGTTACTATTGGTATGGTATTGAAAGTACCGTCAAAAACGGCTCTACAGAACCAAGTAAAAAAAGAATTTACTTCTTTATCTAATATCATAGCAGAAGGAAAACGAAAAAGATTGGTGATGTTGTTACCGTTTAATATTCCCAATGTACAAGGGGATACCGTGAACTCTACTACTGAGCGTTTGAAGAAAGATAAGTTCTTGAATATGACGATGGATTTTTATGCTGGAGCTTTGATGGCAATTGATTCGGCTAAAGTTTTAGGTTTACCTATTGATATTGAAATTTATGATTCACAAGAAAACAAGTATGGATCGAATGTGCCAGCTTTAATTCAGAAACACCAATTACAATCGGCAAATGCAATTATTGGTCCGTTTTATCAAAGTAATGCTGAAGTAGCAGCTAAATTGTTGAAAGAAACCAATACACCTGTAATTTCGCCTTTGTCTAAAGATGTAGGGAATCCGTATCGTAATTTGTATCAAACGATTCCTTCAACAGAAACAGTTAAAAATACCATGTTTGATTTTATGCGTTCCAATGGCGGAAATATAATGGCTGTTGTGGATAGAAAAAAAGAATCCATTATTAAGTATATCAAAGAAAATCAAAAAGGTGTTCCTTTTGTAGCTTTTACAAGTAATGGAAGTGTTTCGGTTGAAAGTTTTAAGAGTTTATTGGTAAAAGGGAAAATGAACTATGTGGTGATGGAAACTGCTAATACTTGGATGATAAAAACGACTTTGGCGATGATGCTAGGAGTAATGAATGATTATCAAGTACAACTTGTGATTTTAGAGCCGAATGATACACTGGATTTTGAGGAAATTAAATTTGAAAATTTGGTAAAATTGAAATTGATGTATCCATCAGTGACTCGTGAAAATATTTCAAATGAAGCTGTTATGTTTGAAAAGAACTACAAAAAAGTGAATACTATTTATCCTGGAACTTATGCAACTCGCGGTTTCGATGTTACTTTTGATACCATGATGCGTCTAGTGCAAGATGTGAAATTTGAAGAAACAGTCAATACGGTGGCGACAAAACAAGTCGATAACCAATTTGAATATTATTTAAAATCAGATGGAGGGTATACAAATAAAGGAGTGTTTATTTTATATTATGATTCAGATTTAACTATTAAAGAAGCAAAATAATGACATCAAAAGTGACCTATTTAGGAGATTTAAGAACATCATCGATTCATTTGCAATCTGGAAGCGAAATCATTTCGGATGCTCCTTTGGATAACAACGGAAAAGGGGAGGCTTTTTCTCCTACGGATACTGTGGCTAATGCTTTAGCGACTTGTATGTTTACTATTATGGGGATTAAAGCTCGTGATTTGGACGTAGATTTGACTGCTTCAACAGCTTCGGTAACGAAAATTATGAATGCTGAACCAAGAAAAATTGGTACTATCGAAATTACATTTGATATGGATGTGGCAGTCGATGATAAAACTAAAGTAATTTTAGAAAGAGCTGCGATGACTTGTCCAGTGTTTTTGAGTTTGCATCCTGATATCGAGAAGAAAATCAGTTTCAACTGGAAGTAAGATATTTTTTTTCCACTTTTTTAATTTGTGGTAATTCGTGTAATTCGTGTCAAAATTATTATAAAGATTTGAACCAGAGTAATGTGTTATACGTTACTCTTTTTTTATTTTATCATGGATAAAAATCAAGAACAACTCATCAAACTAGCCCATACAAAGATGCCTTTTGGTAAATACGAAGGACGCTATTTGATTGATTTGCCCGAATATTATGTGGTTTGGTATCAGAACAAAGGATTTCCAAAAGGAGAATTAGGTCAACAACTTCAATTGATCTATGAATTAAAATTGAATGGATTGGAGGAATTGATACGAAATATTAAAAAAAGGTATCCCAAATCTAGATAATCTCTTAAATTTTAGTAGGTTTTTGATATATAAATTAATCTGTCGGTCAATTGTCAAATTTCCCAATTATCTCTTTTTTAAATTAGCATAATCCCAATTTATAATCGTATTTTTGCATCGTTTTTTATACAATTACAATACAAATTAGAACAGAATGAATCAAACGAAATATATTTTTGTTACTGGTGGTGTGACTTCTTCATTAGGAAAAGGAATTATTGCAGCATCATTAGCAAAATTGTTACAAGCCAGAGGATATCGTACAACAATTCAAAAGTTTGACCCTTATTTAAATGTAGATCCAGGGACATTAAATCCTTACGAACACGGGGAATGTTATGTAACTGATGATGGTGCTGAAACTGATTTGGATTTAGGACACTACGAGCGTTTCTTGAACGTTCCTACTTCTCAGGCAAATAACGTCACTACTGGTAGAATTTACCTTTCTGTTATTGAAAAAGAAAGAAGAGGGGAGTTTCTAGGGAAAACAGTACAAGTAGTTCCTCATATTACCAATGAAATTAAAGACAGAATGCAATTACTTGGTAAATCAGGTGATTATGATATTGTCATTACTGAAATTGGTGGTACTGTCGGAGATATTGAATCATTACCTTATATTGAATCTGTACGTCAACTAGTTTGGGATATGGGTGAAAATAATGCTATTGTAATTCATTTAACATTAGTTCCTTATTTAGCTGCAGCAGGTGAGTTAAAAACAAAACCAACACAGCACTCTGTAAAAGCATTGATGGAAAGCGGTATTAAAGCAGACATCTTAGTTTGTAGAACAGAGCACGAAATTTCAAATGAAATTCGTAATAAATTAGCGTTGTTTTGTAACGTAAAAAGAGAAGCAGTTATTCAATCTATTGATGCTTCTACTATATATGAAGTGCCTAATTTAATGCTTGAAGAAGGCTTAGATATTGTGGCTCTTAAGAAGTTAGATTTACCTAAAAAAGCGGCTCCAGATTTAAAACATTGGAACACTTTCTTAAAAAGAATTAAATCCCCAAAACATACAGTTAATATTGGTTTAATTGGCAAATATGTTGAAATGCAAGACTGTTACAAGTCGATTTTAGAAGCTTTTATTCATTCAGGAGCGGCTAATGAGACTAAAGTAAATGTAATTTCATTGCATTCTGAATATATTGACGAAGAGTCGGTAGCAGAGCAATTTAAAGATTTAGATGCTATACTTGTGGCTCCTGGTTTTGGTGAAAGAGGTATAGAAGGTAAAATCGCTGCGGTACGTTATGCACGTGAAAACAAATTACCATTCTTTGGTATTTGTTTGGGAATGCAAATGTCAGTTATTGAATATTCAAGAAACGTTTTAGGATTAGCAGAAGCAAATTCAACTGAAATGAATCCTGAAACACCTAATCCAGTGGTTAATTTGATGGAAGATCAAAAAACTGTGACGGATAAAGGTGGAACGATGCGTCTTGGAGCTTGGAAATGTGAAATTAAACCAGATACTTTGGCTTACAAAATTTATGGTCAAACTACTATTTCAGAGCGTCACCGTCACCGTTATGAGTACAATAACGAATACCTTGATGCACTTCAAAATGCAGGCTTAAAAGCTTCAGGTGTAAATCCTGATACTGGTTTAGTTGAAATTGTTGAAATTGAAGATCATCCTTTCTTTATTGGTGTACAATACCATCCAGAATATAAGAGTACAGTAATCAATCCGCATCCTCTTTTTGTCAATTTTGTGGCAGCTGCAGTGCAGGCTAAGAAAAATAAATAAAAATATTAAGCATTTCTTTTTTTCAGACTTTGAAAATTAGAAATGCTTTCAACTTTAAACTATTCACTTTTTTACATATTAAAATGGAAGAAAAAAAATTTGATCCTAATTCGTTAATTGGTTTTGTACTGATATTTGGAATTTTACTTTGGATAATGTATCAAAACAAGCCTGACGAAGCTCAGATTGCTGCAGAGAAAGCACAAAAAGAATTGGTTGCAAAAGAAGAATTAAAAGCTCAAGAAGTAGCAAAAACCATTACAATGGCTGCTGCTACAACGGTGAGTGATACCCTTCAATTGGCACAATTACAAAAATCATTAGGGAGCTTTGCTTATTCAGCGACTTTACCTTCTGCTCAAGGTGGAATTACAACTCTTGAAAACAATTTAGTTACTTTAAAAATAGCTAATAAAGGAGGTTATATTGTTGAAGCGACTTTAAAGAACTTTGAAAGATTCAAGAAAGGTTCTGGCGAATTGGTTCAGTTAATTAAGGATAATAACTCTAGTTTAAACATTCAGTTAGTAACAAAAGACAATCATACTTTAAACACTAAAGATTTATATTTTGAACCTACACTAACTAAAAACGGTGAAGATCAAATATTATCGATGCGTTTAAAATCAGCTGAAAATCAATATTTAGAATATAAATATGTATTGAAGGCCGATGATTATATGTTGGATTTTGAAATTCAAACTCAAGGATTAAACAACGCTTTGGTATCTTCAAAACCATTAAACCTAGAATGGGATTTAAAGACCTATGCTAATGAAAAAAGCATCAACTATGAAAATCGTTATGCTGAAGTATATTTTGAGTATGAAGATGGTAAAACGGATTATTTAGGTTTAGGAAGTGATAAAACGGATGATCCTTCTAAAGTGTCTTTCATTGCTTACAAACAGCATTTCTTTTCATCTATTTTGTTGACAAGTACGCCTTTTGAAAAAGCGGATTTGTATTCAAATAATTTAGTGAATGACGAAGAAATAGATACTATTTTTACAAAACAATTCAAATCTAAAGTGCCTTTAGCATTCAAAAATGGTGAAATTGACCAAAAAATGAATTGGTATTTTGGACCTACAGATTATAAACTGTTACAATCATACGATAAAAATTTAGAATCAATTGTACCATTAGGTTGGGGGATATTTGGATGGATCAACCGTCACGCTTTTATTCCTATGTATAGTTTGTTGAGTTCGTTTATTGAGCACGGATGGGCGATTGTATTATTTACAATTTTGATTAAATTGTTAATGTCTCCAGTAACCTATAAGTCATTCTTGTCACAAGCAAAAATGAAAGTACTGAAGCCAGAAATTACAGAATTGGGAGAGAAATTCAAAAAAGACCCAATGAAAAAGCAACAAGAAACAATGAAATTATACAACAAAGCAGGGGTAAATCCTATGGCGGGTTGTATTCCTGGTTTGTTGCAAATGCCTGTCTTTTATGCGTTGTTCCAATTTTTTCCGTCAGCGATTGGATTGAGACAACAATCATTCCTTTGGGCAGATGATTTGTCTTCTTTTGATTCCGTTTATGCTTTGCCTTTCCGAATTCCAGGTTACGGAAGTCATATCAGTTTGTTTCCTATTTTAGCTTCGATTGCGATTTTCTTCTATATGAAATTAACAACTGGAGACCAACAAATGGCACAACCACAACAAGAAGGGATGCCAGATATGGCTAAGATGATGAAAATCATGATTTATATCTCGCCTTTAATGATGTTGTTTTTCTTCAACAGTTACGCATCAGGATTGAGTTTGTATTATTTTATTTCCAACTTAATTTCAATCGGATTGTTATTGGTTATCAAAAATTATATTGTGGATGAAGATAAAATTCATGCTCAAATTCAAGAGAACAAGAAAAAAGAGCCGAAAAAGCCAAGCAAGTTCCAACAAAAATTACAAGAGGTAATGGAGCAACAAGAGGCTATGAAAGCACAACAAAAAAAGAAATAATTCAACCAAAAAAATCTCGTTCATTCGAGATTTTTTTGGTTTTAGCTGTAATTTTGTGTGCCCTTAAGCGTTATATACTAATTGATATAAATTTTAAAAAAATATATGAAATCATTAAAAGGATACTTGTTAACAGTTTTGATGGTGTTAAATTCTCTTTTTAGTTATGCACAAGTAGATTCAAATAAATTAGATGCCCAAGGTAAAAAAGATGGACTATGGAAAGGGGTTTATGAAGAGTCAAAAAGGCCAAGATATGAGGGAACATTTTCTCATGGTAAAGAAGTAGGTTTGTTTAAGTTTTTTGATGATACTAAATTAGGTTCTGTCATTGCAACTCGAGAGTTTAGTCCAATTGACGGAAGTGCTTATACTATTTTTTATGACCAATCAAAAAACAAGGTCAGTGAAGGAAAAGTAGTCAATAAACTTTTTGAAGGAGAATGGAAATACTATCATCATGCTTCTAAAGTTGTAATGACTATCGAAAATTATAAAAACGGAAAACTGAATGGCTTACGTTCTGTCTTTTATCCAAATGGAAAAATCGCCGAAGAAACCAATTATAAAAATGATGTAAAAGAAGGTCTTTATAAGAAGTATTCTGAAAATGGAATTGTACTTGAAGAAACTGTTTATAAAGCCAATGAATTCCATGGCCTTGCCATCTTTAGAGAAGGGGATGGAAACATTGTTTCTCAAGGTAAATTTTCAAATGGTAAAAAAGTAGGTGTTTGGCAGTTTTTCGAAAAAGGAAAATTAGTCAAAGAAACCAATATGAGTAATCTAAAAGCGGCTAATAGTCAAAAAGGTAATTAACAACAAGGTTCGTTCTATAAAAATAAAAAAAAACAACCACCGCAAATTCGCAGATTATAATAAAATTTTTGATTGTAAATAAATCGCTTTCAGCGAAATTAGCGCAAATTAATTTATCCCTAATTACATAATAAAGGTTGTAATAATCTGCGAATCTGCGGTTAAGTAAACAGACTCGTTCGGGCTGGAATTAACAAATTTTAAGTCAAATAGCGGTATAAAACTTTGTACCTTTGCGCTCTCATAAAACAAATTTTAAAATGAAACGTGTTGTAGTAGGTCTTTCGGGTGGTGTTGATTCCAGTGTAGCAGCTTATTTGTTACAGCAACAAGGATATGAAGTAATCGGTCTTTTTATGAAAAATTGGCATGATGATTCGGTTACTATATCGAATGATTGTCCGTGGTTAGAAGACAGTAACGATGCTTTATTAGTAGCTGAGAAACTTGGAATTCCTTTTCAAACGGTTGATTTAAGCGAAGAATACAAAGAGAAAATCGTGGACTATATGTTCAACGAATATGAAAAAGGTCGTACTCCTAATCCGGACGTGCTTTGTAATCGCGAGATAAAATTTGATGTTTTTATGAAAATCGCCCTTAGTCTTGGGGCAGATTATGTAGCAACAGGTCATTATTGTCGTAAAAGTGAAATAGAAGTAGACGGTAAAACCGTTTACCAATTGAAAGCTGGTGTTGACAATAATAAAGACCAATCGTACTTCCTTTGTCAATTATCTCAAGAGCAATTGTCTAAGGCTTTGTTTCCCATAGGTGAGTTAACCAAACCAGAAGTCCGTGAAATTGCTGGCGAAATGGAATTGGTAACTGCTGAAAAGAAAGATTCGCAAGGACTTTGTTTTATTGGAAAAGTACGTCTGCCAGAATTTTTACAACAAAAATTACAACCGAAAGAAGGTCAAATTATACAAATTGACGCTTTGGATTCTATTTATAATACTAAGTCGGATGCGAACGTTTCTGGTATTGAGGCTTTAACTTTAGCTTCGAACAAAGTAAATTATACACCTACAATGGGTAAAGTGGTGGGGAAACACCAAGGTGCTCATTATTTTACAGTGGGACAACGCAAGGGGCTGAACGTAGGTGGAACCAAAGAAGCCTTGTTTGTTATAGCGACCAATGTAGATACCAATACCATATATACTGGTATGGGAGCAGAACATCCAGGATTGTTTAGAAGCGCTTTGTTTATTGAATCGTCTGAGGTACATTGGATTCGTGAAGATTTAGCTTTGGCCAATGGCGAAACCATGGAAGTGATGGTTCGTATTCGTTACCGTCAACCTTTACAAAAAGCAATTTTACATCAATTTGAAAACGGAATGTATATTGCTTTTGAAGAGCCACAATCAGCAATTACAGAAGGTCAGTTTGCCGCTTGGTACCATGATGATGAATTGATAGGTTCAGGGGTAATTTCTTAATTTTTTTGCCTATTTTAGTGGGAAAGATTCATTGTATTTATATTAATTAAAGTAGTTTAGTATATTTACCGTCTTTAATTGATGAATTTATCCCGTTGGAGTGAAAAATGTTTTATGTTTACTTTCCTTTTTTATCTGTTTTGCTGTTTCAGCACAGGAAGAAGCATGGGTATACTTTAATGCCAAAGCTAATGAGCAATCCTATTATGATGCTCCACTAACAATGCTCTCTCAAAGAGCGTTAGACAGACGCATTGCCCAAAAAATAAATATCGATTTTAAGGACGTTCCCATCAATCCCAGTTATATTTCTGAAATAAAAAAAACGGAGGGTTTTACGGTTATGGCAAAATCCAAATGGTTGAATGCTATTCATCTAAGAGGAGATGTCACAGCAATTCGCTCGTTAAAGACTCATTCCTTTGTAGACAAAATTGTTTTTGCAAATAAAAGTTTGAATCTGTCCAATAAGACAGTTAAAACTGCAAAAGTAGCGGTAACAGATAAGACAAAAAATACGAGAGTCAATTTTGCTTATGGAGTTTCTGAAAACCAAATCAAGATGCTGAATGGTGATGTTTTGCACCAGCAAAACTATACCGGTTCAGGAAAAATAATTGCCGTTTTAGATTCAGGATTTCCAGGGGTGAATACGGTTGCTCCTTTTGCAAGAATACGAGACGCTAATAAAATTTTAGGGGGTTATAATTTTGTAGCACACAGTACAGATTTCTATAAAGGAGGAACACATGGTACCTATGTTTTGTCCAGTATGGCAGGATATAAGGAAAACGTCTTAGTAGGAACTGCACCAGATGCCTCTTATTATTTATTTGTTACCGAAGACGATGTTGATGAAAACCCTGTTGAAGAATCCTACTGGGTTGAAGCTGCTGAAAAAGCGGATAGTTTAGGAGTTGATATTATTACGACTTCATTAGGATATTTTAAAGATCATACGAATCCTGCTTACGATTATAGTTATTCTGATATGTCGGGTGATGCTACTTTTGTATCTAAGGGAGCAAATATTGCCTTTTCAAAAGGAATGATGGTTATTGCTTCTGGCGGAAATGAAGGGACTACTTCAGAGCCACATATCGGTTCGCCAGCCGATGCTTTTTCTGTGTTGGCAGTTGGAGCGGTAACGAGTACTGGAGTAAGAGCAAGCTTTAGCTCTATTGGTCCGTCATATGACGGTAGAGTAAAACCAGATGTGATGGCACAAGGACAGTCTGCTGTTTTGTCTGATGAAAAAGGAAATATAGTTACCGCTAGTGGGACTTCGTTTTCTGGGCCTATAATTGCTGGTATGGTGGCTTGTTTGTGGCAAGCATTCCCTAATAAAACCAATCAAGAAATCAAAGATATGGTGATTCGATCATCTAGTAAGTATACGAGTCCTACTAATGAATTTGGTTATGGTATTCCTAACTTTAGTTTGGCTTTAGGAATCGTGTTCCCTGAAATCGAAGATTTTTCAGAATCAGTAAAAGTATATCCTAATCCTACGCCTAATTTTATTCGTGTAGATTTTCCGGAAAGTTTTAAAAACGGACGAGTTTTGTTTTATTCCGCTTTTGGAAAAAAAGTGTTGGAACAAAATAATATTGTTCCTATTGAACCTATTTCATTAGAGTCGTTAACGAGTGGTATCTATTTTTATACATTAGAATTTAATACATTTTCTAAAACAGGAAAAATTATTAAACTTTAATACACTTCTATGAATAGCATCACCAACCTTTTTAATATTGAGTATCCTATTGTCCAAGCTGGAATGGTTTGGGTAAGTGGCTATAAGTTGGCTAGTGCGGTAAGTAATGCTGGGGGACTTGGATTGATAGGTTCGGGTTCGATGTATCCTGAAGTACTTCGGGAGCATATTCAAAAATGCAAAAAAGCGACCTCAAACCCCTTTGGTGTGAATGTTCCGATGTTGTATCCTGATTTGCAAAATATCATGGATATTATCGTCGAAGAAGGAGTAAAGATAGTTTTTACCTCTGCGGGAAATCCTAAAACGTGGACGCCTTTTTTAAAGCAACACGGAATCACAGTGGTGCATGTTGTAAGTAGTGCTGCTTTTGCACTTAAAGCGCAAGCGGCAGGTGTCGATGCTGTCGTAGCCGAAGGTTTCGAAGCAGGAGGACACAACGGCAGAGATGAAACCACCACCTTTACCCTAATTCCCATGGTCAAGGAGCAAATTAATATTCCATTAATCGCAGCGGGCGGAATTGCAACTGGACAAGGAATGCTAGCGGCCATGGTTCTTGGAGCCGATGGTGTGCAAGTAGGAAGCCGATTTGCCGCTTCGGTGGAGTCTTCTGCACATCTAAATTTTAAGCAAAAGATTGTTGAAGTCAAAGAAGGCGACACCCAACTCACTTTAAAAGAACTGGCGCCTGTACGCTTAATAAAAAATAAATTCTATCAAGAGGTACAGCAATTATACACTCAATGTCCCACAGTTGATGATTTAAAAGAATTATTAGGTAGGGCAAGAGCCAAGAAAGGAATGTTTGAAGGTGATCTAGATGATGGCGAACTCGAAATAGGACAAATAGCCGGACTGATTCACAGCATCAAACCAGCTAAGGAAATCCTTCAAGAAATCATAACCGATTTTGAGAAAGCTAAAACAGAATTATCTCAAAAAAGGTTTTAAATAAAAGAAACTGGTAAAGTCCAGTAAAATTAAAAGATATAAAAATGACCCCAATCAAATTTGTTATAGTCTTATTGTTCTTCGGTTTTGGAATACATACCGCTCAAAGCCAAACCTATAAATTCAAAACCTCTGGCCTAAGTGTTTTAGAGAAAAAGCAAAACGGGAAATGGGGAAATTGGTCTAATTTACAATTAACCAATATCTTAGTTACGCTCGATACCAATAAAAACCGAATCGTAGTGTACTCTGAAGCGATTCAATTGTTTAATATCGTAACCTATTTACCTGCTGAGGAGAATGAGAACGACACTGTGTATTCCTTTACCTGCAAGGACAACGATGGCATTGACTGTACCGTTTCCATCATCACACGCAAAAAACAAGGCAATCGCAAACAAATGTACATCAACTATGGCGAACGTATTATTTTATACAATATTTTCAATATGTAGCTAGTTTTTGTATGAAAGCTATGTGCTGCTTTTAAAAAGTTTAAACACAAGGGGCACAAAGTAGGCAGGGAGGGTCACAAAGAATTTACGATAATTCTCTATAGATTAGTATAAAAGTTTAAACACAAAGCCACACAAAGAATTTATGATAGTTCTCAATAGAATAGTATAAAAGTTTAAACACAAAGCCACACAAAGAATTTAGGATAGTTCTCTATAGATTAGTATAGAAGTTTAAACACAAAGCCACACAAAGAAGCCACGGAGGTTCACAAAGAATTTATGATAATTCTCTATGGATTTTATAAAAGTTTAAACACAAAGGGGCACAAAGTAGGCACGGAGGTTCACAAAGAATTTAAGATAATTCTCGATAGAATAGTATAAAAGTTTAAACACAAAGCCACACAAAGAAGACACGGAGGCTCACAAAGAATTTATGATAGTTCTCTATAGATTAGTATAGAAGTTTAAACACAAGGGGCACAAAGTAGGCACGGAGGTTCACAAAGAATTTAAGATAATTCTCGATAGAATAGTATAAAAGTTTAAACACAAAGGGACACAAAGAATTTATGATAGTTCTCTATAGATTAATATAGAATTTTAAACACAAAGCCACACAAAGAAGGCACGGAGGTTCACAAAGAATTAAAATGAATTGTTTACCAATCTGTTTAACTGGAGTTTTAAATTTTGTAATGATTTCTTTAAAGTAACGTTATTATTCTCCATCTACTTCCCGCAATCTTGTCATCCCGAAGAATGAGGGATCTTCGTAAGTAACTCGACAACGTATTTCACTTACGATGTTTACTCATTGTTCGGACACACAATACACGCGAGCGATAGCGAACTGACGAAGTAATTCTGCGCTATCGTTTGTGCATATCTGAGCGATCGGGTTTTACAACTGTATTTGCCAATCTTTATGGACACAGATAAATATCTTCCTTAACTATGATGTTAAAAACGATTGGCTTTAAATAACTATTTTTCGAGCTGTTGATTAAATGCTTCATTAATTTTTTTAGAAAGAAAAATATTGCCAAATACTCCGTAGCCAATATTTTTTTCATCGCCTTTCCATGAAAATTTAGTTATAGAAAATACAACATAATTATCACGTGTTACTGAGTTTCCAACTAATTTCTCGACTAATGAGCTCCCTAGTAAAATTCCTAAATTTTCCATGTCAGATGCGTCTTCAGATATTGACTCCTGAACAACTTTGTTAACTACAGATTTGACAGCTTCTTTGTGTTCTTCGGTGCTGGGATTAGTAAATATAGCTATTAAAATTATTAAAGTAAAAATGATAATTGTCCAATTCGTTTTCATAATTTATTGTTTTAAAGTTAGTTGTGCTAATCTTGCTCATAATGTTTTACCTTTAAGGTTACTGAAAGAGTGGTTCGGTTTAACTCGAGTTTCATTGTTCGTGCTACGCACGCAACGAAACTCTATCTGTAAGTGGATGGCTTATAATTCTTTTAATGAGTTTATAATATCTTGGATTGTATGTATTGAAGTATTTAAAGCCATCTTGTCTGCTAATGAAGGACTAAATTTTAAAACTTCATCTTTTGAAATTTTATGCCAAATTGGTAATATAACTTTATGTCCATTCATTTCTCTTGCAACCATTCCGTTTAATTCGTATTCTGTCCAATTCTTTTTTACAAAAGATGGAGAAATTATTACAATACCAAATCTCGATTTTAAAAGTCCGTTATCAATTTTCTTTCTTAAACTGTCTCCAATTTTTAATTCAAATTTGTCATACCAAACTTCAAAACCATTATCTTTTAATGCATCTGCCAAATCTTGAACAATTTCGTCTTTATATTCAGACGCATGAGAAATAAAAAAATCAAATTCTTTATCAGAATCTTCATTTTGATTAATCGTAGTTTTAGAAGAGTAATTTTGATTCACTAGAAATTCTAGTTGACTTTTTTGGCTATCAATATCTCTTTGAAGTTTTTTCTGAAAATCAAGTTGATCTTTCTGAAATTTCTTCTGTTCAGTTTCTTCTGATTTTCTCAAATCTTGTTTTTTTCTTCCTAACTCGACAGATTTATTTGCAATTTGTTTTTGATAATCAGCGATTTTCTTTTTGCAATTATAAATATCATTTTGATAGCCTTGAATTTGACGTTGCTTACTTTGTAAAGTCGAGAGTGAAGTACTTTTATTAATTGATCTATTTATAGAATCAATTTGTTTTACTTTATCATTTTCCTTTTTATTTTCATCGGCAATTTTTTTCTGTAAATCGGCAACATCCTTTTCGATTCGACTAATTTGATTTTGATAGTATGATGAGTTCATAGAGTGATTTTTAAGATGATATTGAAAAGCTAGCTACTTAACCAGTTTAGATATGCTACTCAATTACAGTAATCCATCTAATTTAAGCTAGATTGTCTCTATTAAGCTAATTCATATTCCTTTCCCAAATATAAAATTAAATTTAAGAATTACCCTATTTTTGTTAGTAACTATTTCTCAAAAGTAAATCCTTTTTCTGACGGAATTGTACGGTAAAACGTAATTATGGAAAAATAAACGCGATTTGTAGCCCCGTTAGCAGTGGAAATCCTCTAGTGTGGCGATAGCAAACACTAGAGATTGCAACGAATAGCGGGAGGGAAGTTCTTATGAAAACAATCGTTAAGCTCCTAATTTTCCTTAACCACAAAGCACAAGAAGAAGTCACAAAGGTTCACAAAGATGGAGTTTCTATTGTGACGATTGTGTTTTATCTAGAACAACAAAAGAAGATTTTATAAATTTCTTAATTTTCTCAAATCTGTGTTCCAAAATAATTAAACCTGAATGACCCCTAAATTAAATTTCTTTTCGATAGGAGCGTGGTTTGCGGCTTCAATACCCATGGAAATCCATGTTCGGGTGTCTAGCGGGTCGATGATAGCATCTGTCCACAAACGGGCTGCGGCATAGTAAGGCGACACTTGCTCGTCGTACTTGGCTTTGATTTTGGCAAACAACTCGTTTTCTTTGGCTTCGTCTATGTTTTCGCCTTTGGCTTTCAGGGAGGAAGCTTCGATTTGTGCGAGTACTTTGGCGGCTTGTGTACCACCCATAACGGCTAACTCGGCACTTGGCCACGCAAAAATCAAGCGAGGATCAAAGGCTTTTCCGCACATGGCGTAGTTTCCAGCTCCATAAGAGTTTCCTATAACCACAGTGAATTTTGGCACGACTGAGTTGCTTACGGCGTTGACCATTTTGGCACCGTCTTTAATGATTCCGCCTTGTTCCGATTTGGAACCCACCATAAAACCAGTCACGTCTTGTAGGAAGACGAGTGGGATTTTCTTTTGGTTGCAATTGGCAATAAAACGGGTGGCTTTGTCGGCACTGTCGGAGTATATGACACCGCCAAACTGCATTTCGCCTTTTTTAGTTTTTACGACTTTGCGTTGGTTGGCTACAATTCCTACCGCCCAACCGTCAATACGAGCGTAACCCGTGATGATGGTTTGACCGTAACCGTCCTTATAAGCCTCAAACTCTGAATTATCCACCAAGCGATGGATGATTTCCATCATATCGTATTGTTCGTTACGGGCTTTGGGTAAGATGCCGTAGATTTCTTTTTCGTCTTTGGCAGGGTTTACGGCTTTGATGCGGTTGAAACCGGCTTTGTCGTAATCGCCAATTTTGTCGACTATATTTTTGATTTTGTCTAAGGCGTCTTTGTCGTCTTTGGCTTTGTAATCGGTCACACCTGAGATTTTGCAATGTGTGGTGGCACCGCCCAAGCTTTCGTTATCGATGGTTTCGCCAATTGCGGCTTTGACAAGGTAACTTCCTGCTAGGAAAATGCTTCCTGTTTTATCGACTATCAGGGCTTCATCGCTCATAATAGGCAAATACGCACCACCGGCCACACAACTGCCCATGATGGCCGCAATTTGGGTGATTCCCATGCTGCTCATGATGGCATTGTTCCTGAAAATACGTCCGAAGTGTTCTTTGTCTGGGAAAATTTCATCTTGCAATGGCAAATAAACGCCAGCACTATCTACAAGATAAATGATAGGTAACTTATTTTCGATAGCGATTTCTTGTGCGCGTAAGTTCTTTTTTCCTGTGATAGGGAACCAAGCACCTGCTTTGACGGTTGCATCATTAGCCACAACAATGCATTGCTTGCCTTTGATGTATCCAATCTTAACCACAACACCACCGGAAGGGCAACCTCCGTGTTCTTTGTACATGCCTTCACCTGTAAAACCACCTATTTCAATCACTTTAGCGTTATCGTCAAAAAGGTAATCGATGCGCTCACGAGCGGTCATTTTGCCTTGTGCGTGTAATTTTGCAATGCGTTTTTCACCGCCGCCTAGTTTTACTTTGGCAAACTTTTGTTTTAAATCGGATACTAATAGTTTATTGTGGTCTTCGTTTTTGTTGAAGTTTAAATCCATGTTGGCTGTGGGTTTTCAGAATACTGGGCTAAATTACAAAAACGAATGAAATGTTTGGGAAAGATTTTTTTTAAATGGTAGTTAAGACATTTTTAAAGCAAAATTATTTTTTGCGCTTACTTTGTATTTTTAGTTACTTTTGGGAGCACGATTATACTTACAAGTACAACAAGCTTTGAGTCAGAAAAAAGGAATGAATTTTAAGCTTTCACTTTGATACAAATTTTAAAAATATGAAAAGACGGAATTTTGTAAAAACAGCATTGCTGTTTGTTTCTTCAACACAATTGTTTTCAACTAATTTGTTTCCAACAGATTTATTTACAAAAAGTAATTTTAAATTCATTTATGGAAATAATGGGCTAAAAAGTGAGTTTTTTAAATTTTTGAAAAATGTATTTAATCTGTACCCTGAAAATAAATTTCATAAATTAATAAGTGATGTTACCGCGGTTAAAAATACAGATCAAGAAATTTACAAGACTACTCAATCTAAATTAGATTCTATTTCTCCCATATTAACGAGTGTGCGATACCAATTGCCAGCTTTGATGAGTCAAAAGGAAGAAATGGAAAGACAAACTGTTTTGTTGTTAGGAGAAGGAACTGTTTATAATGGTTATTTAGAAATTGGTTCTTCTGGAAGATATTTGGATTATTTAGAAGAGAAAGTTGAAATCAAAGGAAAACGATATTATGCTGATGGCAAAGAGCCAGGCTATTCTGTTGTTGAAATGATTGACCGTGGACAGATATGCAAAGGGGCGACTTATATTCCGTTAGCAAATTATAAAACTAAATATTCTGAATTTATTCCTGCTCAAAGTTTGGACTTAGTAACTATTTATATTGGTTTTCACCATTGTCCTTTGGAATTGCGAGTACCTTTTATTTCATCAATTAGAGATACGATGCGAGCAGGAGGGAAGTTGATTCTTAGAGACCATGATTGCGATACAGAAGAACAAAAAACTTTGGTTGCCTTAGCTCATGATGTTTTTAATATGGGAACAAGTGAAACATGGGAATACAATAATAAGGAAATCAGAAATTTTTATTCCTTAGATTTTATATGCGAATTTGTGGAAAAAATTGGGTTTAAGTTTACTAAAAAAACAATTTTTCAAGAGGGTGACCCGACCAAAAATGCTCTAATGATTTTTACAAAAATATAATTTACAATAGGATTCAATTATGAAGTTTTTTTTGAAAGTTCTCCAGTTAGTATACCGCTATATTTTGCTAATTCTAAAGTTTCTTAATTCGAAAATTAAAAAGGTAATTCAATACATCCACAGTAAAAAAAGATTAGCTATTCCTTTTTATGGCTTTCTTCTTTTTGTCTTGTACATCGTTGCTTTAATTCAATTTTCAGGGGATTCAACTTATAATAAAGTTTTGGACAACAAGCAAATTAATGATGTGACACAACTGAATCCAATTCAAGTAAATAAAATTATTAAGCCTAAAACGGATAATGAAATTATTAAAGCCATCACGACCACTACTGGCTCAATTTCCATTGGAGGAGGGAAATATAGTATGGGTGGACAAACTGCTTTTAGAAATAGTTTGCATATTGATATGAGGTCTTTAAATAAAGTAATTAGCCTTGATAAACAAAAGAAACAAGTAACTGTTCAGGCAGGAATTCGCTGGAGAGATTTACAAAAACAAATTGACCCACTAGATTTGTCCATTAAGATTATGCAAACCTATTCTAATTTTACGGTAGGAGGATCCATCTCTGTTAATTGCCATGGTCGTTATATTGGTCACGGGCCCATCATTTCGTCAGTGATAGCGTTGAAAATAATAACCGCATCTGGTGAAGTAATAATTGCTAATAGGAATTCGAATCAAGATGTTTTTAAAGCGGCAGTAGGAGGTTACGGAGGTATTGGTGTAATTACTGAAGCGACACTTCAATTGGTTGATAATGTGAAAATCGAAAGGCATGATGAAGTGATGGATGTTAGTACTTATAACACCTATTTTAATACTAAAATCAAAAATAATAAAGCAGTTCTATTTCAAAATGGTGATTTATATCCACCTAATTATGATGAAATTAGAAGTGTGTATTGGGAAGAATCCACAAAAGAGCTAACAGATAAAGATCGATTGATTTCCGAAAATGAACATTATTGGTTAGAAGTTAGTCTCGAAAAAGTGGTTTCTATGGGGAATACAGGTAAATGGCTAAAGAAAAACTGGATAGATCCATTAGTATATTATCCTGAAAAAATTAAGTGGAGAAACAAAGAAGCAAGTTATGATGTTAGAGAGCTAGAGCCTTCCTCAAGAGAAAAAGACACCTATGTGCTACAAGAGTATTTTATTCCTGTGAACAATATAAAATCATTTATACCTAAAATGAGGACTGTTTTTCAAAAGTATGATGTCAATGTAATGAATGTTTCTTTGCGTCACGCCTTAGCTGATAAAGAAAGTTATCTTTCATGGGCTAATGAAGAAGTTTTTGCTTTTGTCGTTTATTATAAACAAAATACTGATGAAGCCTCTAGGCAAAATGTTGAAAAATGGACGGTTGCAATGACGGACGCTATTTTGAGTGAAAGAGGAACTTGGTATTTACCCTATCAGCCGCATGCGACATTTGAACAATTTAAAAAAGGATATCCAAATTATGAAAAGTATTTTGATTTAAAATCCAAATTAGATCCGAATCAACGTTTTACAAATCAATTAATAGATAAATACAATCCCAATAATAACAATAAATTAGCACAAACTAAGAGTGAAATAAAAGGATATTATAGAGCGGAAGAACAAACCATTTTAACCATTCCAGAATGGTATTTAGTGTTTAACCCAAAAGAGTATTCCGATTATTTAGAAAGTGGTAAAAATCCATCTGATTTTCCTTTTTATCAATCGATAGATGAATACTGGAAACTTTATGATCGTTCATTAAAGCTAACTTCTAAAGCCTATCCTGAGAATCCAGAATACAAAACGATGTTGCAAGTTATAGGTGTTAGTTTAACTATGGAATATGGGGTCAAAATACTATATGAAAATACAATTGGGAAATTATTTTCTTATTTATCAAAAACTGAAAAATCAAATGAGGAAGCACTAATTATTGAAGCGCAAAGAGCATACAGTGATTTTATTTATCAAACCGCTTGGTATGAATTTCAATTCATGCCTTGGATTAAAAAAGTATGGAATGTTCCTGAAAATACGACTTCATATAGTGTCATCAGAAAGTGGGAGCGAGTGCTCTTTTTTACTTTTGAGTTTTCCTTTAAAGCTTTTTATTCCAAATTAATTGAAATTGGTGCTAGTTCCACTTATGAAGAGCCAGTGAATACGATATTTTTGACGGTAGCAAATGACGATGCTTTAAAAGAAGATTCAGATATTAAAGTGATAGAAAGAAATGGGGAGAAGATGATGCTATCCATTACTCGATGGGGAATTTTTACTGAGGTAATGAAAGAGTTGAGTGATGAAAATATTCAAATTCAAGACATCTCTGGGAATGATGAAATAGCCGTTTCAGTAGTCTCTCCTGTATCTGTTCCTCTATTGTTGGCAAATAATAAACCATTATACACTTCTAGAATAGTATCTAATAATAAACTGGAACGAAATGTATTTTTAATACCTGTAAGTAAATTGATGTTGTTTATCAAAAACGTCACGAGTAACGGCTATGAGTTAGAACATGTTTATGATTACTAAAAAGCAGCTCCTCAAATGGTAGTTACGAAACTTAAGTTGTTTCTGTTTTAGAGTAGGAAAAAAAAATACCACAAATTAATCGAGTTAATTTGTGGTAAAGATTATTATAGTATGAAGAAGACTAGTTCTTTTTCTCAAAGCGCATCATCACAACATCATCGATAAAGAACAATAATTTTCCCTCAATGATAGTATATCTGTTTACTTTTTGAAGCATAGTATAAAAAGCTTGTTCACCTTGTCCTGGACAAGCCATTCTGGTTCCAAAAGGAGTTTCAAAATTGATTTTTTGATTGTCGATAGTATATTTGCTTCCAAAATTATTACAACTGGAATGGCCGCTTACTTTATTTGTTTTGGTGTCAAAAGTGATTTCGGGTTTCTTATC
Organism: Flavobacterium sp. NG2; assembly: GCF_034119845.1. Classification (NCBI taxonomy): domain Bacteria; kingdom Pseudomonadati; phylum Bacteroidota; class Flavobacteriia; order Flavobacteriales; family Flavobacteriaceae; genus Flavobacterium; species Flavobacterium sp. NG2. The sequence continues at coordinate 2,601,258 of NZ_CP139420.1, forward strand.
TGGATACAATCCTCCAAAAGCGATTCGGCTACCAGAGATGTAAGTGAGTTGCCAATTTCCGTCTAAGTTGTTTTCAGTATAGGTATCTGTTTTTACGGTTTTACAAGCAATTAAAATAAATACTAATAAAAGGGAAAGGCAGGCAATTTTTTTCATGTTAATCTAAAGCGTATGAATGTTTTGAAATTATTTTTTGGATTCGTTGACTAATCGTTTCAAGATAGCCCATTGTTTTAGTGCGTCACGAGCTTCAACCGCAGGATAACCCAACATGGTTTTTCCAGCAGGAATATCACCTGTAACTCCAGAGCCAGCACCTACAATGGCTCCTGAGCCAATAGTTGTATGGTCTTTGATAGAAGCGCTTCCGCCGATAATAACACCATCGCCTAAAGTCACAGAACCCGCAAGTCCGCTGTTTCCAGCCATGATGCAAAAACGACCTAGTTTGCTGTTGTGTCCTATTTGAACCAAATTGTCAATTTTGCAACCATCACCTAAAATAGTAGAACTGAATTTTCCTCTATCTACGCAAGCATTAGCTCCAATTTCAACATTGTTCCCGATAATTACATTTCCAATTTGTGGAATTTTTACCAATCCTCTTTCAGGACAAGGACGGAATCCGAAACCATCAGCTCCAATAGTAGCGTTAGGGTGAATAATACAATCGTTACCAATATGGCAACGTTCTCTTACCACGGTTCCAGACCAAATTACCGTATTTTTTCCAATGGTAGAAGCGTCTAGTATTGTTACATTTGGATATAGAATAGTGTTTTCTCCAATAGTTACTTTAGGTCCAATATAACAACCGGCGCCAATTTTAGCACCTGCGTTGATAACAGCCGTAGCATCAACATTTGCTGAAGGATGAATTTCGAATTCGAATTCAGGCATTGGCGAAGCAAAAAGATTCAAAATTTGCGACATAGCCAAGTCGGCATTTTTCACTTTGATGAAGGCTCTGTTTTCACCTGGTTCAATTGAAATGTCTTCATTTACAACAGCAACACAAGCGTTTGAGCTAGCCCATAGTTTTTCATATTTTTTATTTCCAATAAACGAAATTTCCGTATTGGTAGCTACTTCTAATTGTTCAGGAGCAGTAATGTTTTGTATAGTGTCTCCTAAAATAACACCTTTAAGGACGTCGTTTATTTCTAAAATAGAATATGATTTCATAATGAGTTTGTTATAATAATCAAATAAAGTGAATTGCTATTGGTATTCCTAATTTTTGGATAGTTAGACTGTCAATATTAACATAATTACAACTTAATTTTAAAAAACTTGTGTAAGTTTAATACAAAAAAATAATAGCTTTTCAATCTAGTTTTACTATACTAGTTGAAAAGCTATTGGTTTGTTAAGACAAATATATAGACGCTAAATAGGTCGTAACTATTCTTCTTCTCGTTGTCCCATCATCATCAAATAGGCTTTCAAGAAAGGGTCAATATCGCCATTCATCACGCCATCTACATTACTGGTTTCATGTCCAGTTCGTACATCTTTGACTAATTTGTAAGGTTGCATTACATAATTTCGAATTTGCGAACCCCATTCTATTTTCATTTTTCCAGCTTCAATATCTGAACGTTGTTCGAGTTGCTTTTTTAGCTCAATTTCATACAATTGCGATTTAAGCATTTGCATCGCTCGGGTTCTGTTATCGTGTTGAGACCTTGTCTCTGAACATTGAATTTGAATTCCAGAAGGTTTATGGTACAGTTGAACCTTAGTCTCTACTTTATTGACATTTTGTCCTCCAGCACCACTAGAACGAGAGGTGATAATTTCGATATCAGCAGGGTTGATTTCAATTTCAATTGTATCATCGACTAAAGGATAAACATAAACAGAAGCAAATGAGGTATGTCTTTTCGCATTGCTATCAAAAGGGGAGATACGTACTAAACGATGTACTCCATTTTCACCTTTTAGATAACCAAAAGCATAATCACCTTCAATTTCTAATGTCACTGTTTTTATACCTGCCGCATCACCTTCTTGATAGTTAAGCTCTCGTATTTTGTAACCTGATTTTTCAGCCCACATCATATACATTCGCATCAGCATCGAAGCCCAGTCACAACTTTCTGTTCCTCCAGCACCAGCCGTAATTTGCAATACAGCACTCAAACTATCTGCTTCGTCAGAAAGCATATTTTTGAATTCAATTCCTTCAATATGAAGTGCGGCTTTTTCGTACTGCTCGTCTAATTCTTCGGGGGTAAGTTCACCTTCTTTGTAAAACTCGTGGGCTAACTGCAATTCATCAGTCAATTCTATTGCCTTATTGTAATCTTCAATCCATTTCTTTTTGGAAGTCAGGTTTTTTACAATCAGCTCTGCTTCTTTGGCATTATTCCAAAAATCAGGGGCAAAAGTCTTCTCTTCTTCGTTGGCAATTTCGATTAGTTTCGCATCAACGTCAAAGATACCTCCTCAACGCACCAAGGCGCTCTACAATACCTTTAATTTGTTCGGTAGTTGTCATAAATTATTATAATTTTGTTGCGCAAAAATAGAAAAATTTTACGAAGGGACAAGTCGTGACTTGTTCATATCATATTATAAAAAAATATATGGAAATCAACCTAGTTAGTGACACGGTTACAAAACCTAATTTTGAAATGCTAGAGTGTATGTTTAATGCTCAAGTAGGGGATGATGTTTATAAGCAAGACCCCACAGTTATAGAACTTGAGGCTACCGTAGCGCAAATTTTCGGAATGGAAGCAGGTTTGTTTTTTCCATCAGGAACAATGGCTAATCAAGCTGCTATTAAACTTCATACTAATCCTGGAGACCAAATTATAGCCGATAAAAATGCACATGTTTATTTGTTCGAAGGTGGAGGTGCTTCTTTTAATAGTGGCGTTTCTTTTAATTTGATTGATGGTGAAAGGGGGATGATTACTGCTGACCAAGTTACTCAAGCGATAAATAAAAAAGAGTTTTATCATAGTGCTTTAACAAGCTTAGTTTGTGTTGAAAATACAACAAATAAAGGAGGTGGTGCTTGTTATGAGCTTGAAGAACTCCAAAAAATAAAAGCTGTTTGTGATGCTAATAACTTGAAATTGCACATGGACGGTGCTCGTATTTGGAATGCTTTAATGGCTAAGAAACAAAATCCAAAAGCTTTCGGTCAAATTTGTGATACGATTTCAGTTTGTTTGTCAAAAGGTTTAGGAGCGCCAATTGGTTCTGTTTTGTTAGGAGATAAAGAAACGATTAATCGTGCTTTGCGTGTTCGAAAAATATTAGGAGGCGGTATGAGACAAGTAGGTTATTTAGCGGCAGCTGGTTTGTATGCATTGGAAAATAATATAGCAAAATTGCCAGAAGACCACCGCAGAGCTAAAGAATTAGCACAAGTTTTATCGAAAACGAATTGGGTAGCTTCTGTTGAACCTGTTGAAACGAATATTATAATGTTTTCAATTCAATCGAATTATAATCCTGTCCTAGTAATTGAAAAGTTAAAACAAAAGAATATTTCTATCAGCGCCTTGGGAGAAAATAAACTCCGAATGGTAACTCATTTAGATTACAGAGAAGTGATGCATGGTTATGTGCTTGAAACGATTGCGAAATTGGAGATGTAATATTTGAAAGAGACACGAATTTTACGAATTAGCACAAATTCTTTGCATTTTAAAAATTACACTAATTTTATTTGCCTAATGCAAATTAGTGTAATAAAAAGGTTTAGTTTTCGTGTAAATTGGTGTAATTCGTGTCTCTTTTTAAAGTTTTATTTAAACAAATTATCCATTCCTGGAATCATTGGCATATCCATTTTGGCAACTGCATCTAATTCAGCGTCTTGAATTTTTGTAGCGTTATCAATGGCTTTATTTAAAACTAAGATTAAATAATCTTCGAGTTGTTCTTTATCTTCTAACAGCTCATCTGCTATTGTTATTGATTTTATTTTACGACTAGCGCTAATTGATACTTTCAATAAACTGTCAGAACTTTGTTCGTCAATAAAAACAGTATCCAATCGTTTTTTTGTCAATTCGATTTTATTTTGGGTTTCTTTCAATTTGCCCATCATTCCCATTAAATCCATTTTTATTTTTTTTAGTGTTTATATGGCTAAATTAATATATTTGAACCAAAACACAATGTTAAAATAGATGAAAAGCCTATACGTTTTAAGTTGGCTTTGACTTATTTTTGCCAGCAATTTATATCCTATTTGAAACTTACCTAATGATAGATACCATACAAGCTCCTTCTGCCAAAATTATACCTACTGAATTAGAGAAATTCGGGGATGTTCGAATTGATAATTATTTTTGGTTAAATGACCGAGAAAACCCTGAGGTTATTGATTATCTAAAACAAGAAAACGAATATTACGAGGGAATGACTGCTCATACGAAAGCGTTTCAAAACGAATTGTATGAGGAGATGAAAGGCCGAATCAAGGAAGATGATGAGTCGGTTCCCTATTTGTATAATGGCTATTATTACATCACTCGCTTTGAAACAGGGAAAGGATATCCTATTTATGCTCGAAAAAAAGGGAGTCTTACGGCCAAGGAAGAAATTCTATTTGACTGTAATGTATTGGCTGAAGGACAAGCGTATTTTAAATTGGGCGGAATGAGTATTAGTCCGGATAATAAATTAGCTCTTTTTAGTACTGATGTTATTGGTAGACGTATTTATACGATTCAGGTTAAAAACCTAGAAACAGGAGAAATTTTAGAGGATAGAATCGAAAAAGTAACGGGTTCGGCAGTTTGGGCTAATGACAATAAAACTTTTTTTTATTCTTCGCAGGACGAAGTAACACTACGTGCAGATAAAATTTTGAAGCATAAATTAGGAACTAAGCATGAAGAAGATGTTTTAGTTTATTTTGAAAAGGATGATACTTTTAGTGTTGATGTATCTAAAACGAAATCCAGAAAATACCTTACCATTGAGGCAAGTAGTACTTTGACAACAGAATATCGTATTTTGAATGCTGATACACCTGATGGAAAGTTCAAAATGTTCCAAAAAAGAAAAAGAGGGGTAGAGTACAGCATTAATCATTATAAGGAAAGCTTTTATATTTTAACAAATAAAGATGATGCGGACAATTTTAAATTAATGAAAACGCCTGAAGATGCAACAACATCTGATAATTGGGAAGAGTTAATTGCGCACCGTGAAGATGTTTTGTTAGAAAATGTCGAAATATTTGCTACTTATTTAGTACTTGAAGAGCGGACAGGAGGTTTGAATAAAATCAGAATCATGTCATGGGATGGGAAAGAAGAATATTATTTGCCTTTTGGCAGTGAAACCTATACCGCTTATACGTCAACGAATGTTGATTTTGAAACTGAAATTTTACGTTATAGTTATCAGTCGATGGCAACACCTTCTTCGATTATTGATTTCAATATGCGAACAAAAGAAAAGGAAGTTAAGAAAGAGCAAGCAGTTTTAGGTGGAAAATTCGATAAAAACAATTATACAGAAGAAAGAGTTTGGGCTACAGCCCAAGATGGTACTAAGGTTCCTATTTCGATGGTGTACCGCAAGGAATTAAAGAAAGATGCGTCTAATCCATTGTTGTTGTATGCGTATGGTTCTTATGGACATTCTATGGATGCTTATTTTTCTTCAACACGATTATCATTGTTAGATCGTGGATTTATTTATGCTATTGCACATGTTCGTGGGGGTGAAGATTTAGGGAGACAATGGTATGAAGACGGAAAATTGTTAAAAAAGAAAAATACATTCTCTGATTTTATTGATTGTTCTACATTTGTTATCGAACAAAAATACACTTCGCCAGCACATTTGTATGCAGAGGGTGGTTCGGCTGGGGGACTCTTAATGGGGGTTATTGCAAACGAAGCTCCAGACTTATATAATGGTATTATTGCTCAAGTGCCTTTTGTAGATGTAATGACGACTATGCTCGATGATACAATTCCATTGACAACAGGTGAATATGATGAATGGGGAAATCCAAATGTGAAAAAGTATTATAATTATATGAGGTCTTATTCTCCTTATGATAATGTAAAAAAACAAAAATATCCTAATATGTATGTTTCAACTGGATTGCATGATTCGCAAGTGCAGTATTGGGAACCTGCAAAATGGGTTGCCAAATTAAGAACAGTAAAACAAGATGATACTGTTTTGTATCTTGACACAAACATGGATGCTGGTCATGGAGGGGCTTCAGGACGATTTGAAGCACTTAGAGAATTAGCAAAAGAATTTAGTTTTTTACTAGAATTAGAAAAAAAATAAAGAGTAATTGGATTTTTTTGTTAAATTTGCAATGTATCATTGTTAAATAAAATTAACCTTGATTAACTATTTTTTTATGAAAGAAGAAATAAATGCTTATAATAATGTTTTAGAGTTGATAGGCAATACACCGCTTATCAAACTAAATAAAGTAACCGAAAACATTGAAGGAAACTTCTATGCTAAGGTGGAAGCTTTTAATCCGGGTCATTCTTCTAAAGATAGAATCGCATTATACATTATTGAAGAAGCTGAGAGAAAAGGAATATTATCGCCTGGTGATACTATAATTGAAACAACTTCTGGGAATACTGGATTTAGTTTGGCTATGGTGAGCATTATCAAGGGGTATAATTGCGTTCTAGCTGTAAGTTCTAAATCATCTAAAGATAAGATAGATATGCTTCGTTGTCTTGGAGCAAAAGTATATGTTTGTCCAGCACATGTGGCTGCAGATGATGAACGTTCGTATTATAGCGTTGCTAAAAGATTACATGAAGAAACTCAAGGTTCAGTATATATTAATCAATATTTCAACCAATTGAATATTGATGCACATTACAATACTACAGGACCAGAAATATGGAAGCAAACTAATGGTAAAATCACCCACCTTGTTGCTTGTAGTGGAACTGGAGGAACTATTTCAGGTACAGCTAAATACTTAAAAGAACAAAATCCAAATATCAAAATTTTAGCAGTAGATGCTTTTGGGTCGGTATTGAAAAAGTACCATGAAACAAAAGAATTTGATACAGATGAGATTTATCCTTATCGTATTGAAGGATTAGGGAAAAATCTAATTCCATCGGCTACTGACTTTGATGTAATTGATAAGTTTATGAAAGTAACTGATGAAGAAAGTGCACATTCTGCAAGAGAAATCACTAGGAAAGAAGGTTTGTTTGTTGGATATACTTCAGGAGCTGTTTTACAAGCTATAAAACAATATGGAGATGAAGGTGAGTTTACTAAAGATAGTAATGTAATTGCTATTTTTCCAGATCATGGTTCAAGATACATGAGTAAAGTATTTAGTGATGATTGGATGAACGAACAAGGATTCTTTGATAGTGTTAATGAAGAAGAAACTCAAAAAATTGAATTGATTAAATAGTTTTAACTGTTTTTTAAGAATAGTAAAAAACTTCAGAGAAATCTGGAGTTTTTTTTGTTTAAGGGATAAATGTATTGTTGTTAAATTGGTAGTGAGGCTATATTCTTGTAAGCTAGTAAACACTTTAGTTAAGCATAATAGTAGTACTCATTTTATAATTTTTACTGATGTTCAGTTTTAAAATAGAATATTTTAGAAGTTGATATTCATTATTTGTCTACTGTTTTCTTAATTTCCTTAAATAATATAATCCCACTATTGGTCCTATAGCTAGGATTGAGTAGCTATATTGGTTTCCCATGTGTTCTAATACAATTTGAAGGATTTGAATACTAATAATTGTAATAAAAAAACCAATACAATTTACGATTGTAATAACGGAACCTTTTATATTACTTGGTGCGTTTTGGGCTACTAAAGTTGAAAATAATGGAGAATCTGCAATAACTACAAAAGACCAAAATAGAAGAAAGCTAATAAAAAGAAACTCTGAATCAATCATTATAAAAAAGGGAGAAACAAGACAGCAGCAACCAGATAAAAATAAAATCGTTTTAGAAAGCTTTTCGGTTCCAATAAAAGTTGATAGATAACCGCTAAGAATACAGGCAATACTTCCTATTGCAATTATTCCAAAAGAGTACAAGGAAATAGAATAGTTTAATTCGGGATGTAGATTTTGATGAAATTGTAGCATCAGAGGCAAGAAAGTCCAAAAAGCGTAAAGTTCCCACATATGACCAAAATATCCAACTGCGGCTGCTGTAAGTGACTTATTTCTAAATGCGGTGTATATTGTTGTTAGTTGAAATTGTGTTCCTTTAGTACGATAAGGACCATCTGGAATAAAAAGAACTATTAAGAATCCTCCAATTACCGAAAATGTTGAGGTAGCATAAGCAACATATTGCCAAGGTAAGTTAAAGGCCATCCCTTTAATAAGATGAGGGAAAGCAGTGCCAAGTACTAAAGCACCAACTAAATAACCTAATGATTTTCCTAAACTGCTGTTATAGTAATCAGCGGCAATTTTGATTCCGATAGGGTAAATACCCGCGAGAAAAAATCCAGTAAAAAAACGAAATAAAAGCAAACCCCAAACGTTGATTTGTGGTACATTTATCCACATATTAAAAATAGCAGCTAAAATAGCACTTACAAAAAATACCCAAGAAGGTGAGTAACGATCAGCTATTGAAAACAAAGCGTAAAATAAGGTTCCAATAATAAACCCCAATTGAATAGCACTTGTGCTATGTGCAAGAAATTCTTTTCCTAGTCCGAGATGAACAATCAATTCGGGTAACACAGCATTTCCTGCAAACCAAAGGGAGGTACATAGAAATTGAGCAATGACAATGAGGAATAATACTTTTTTCATTTTTTTTGATTTCAAAAATAGTCTAATAGCTTTGTTTTTTAGTGCAATAACTAAATTCTAACCTTTGTAATTAAAACTTTCATAGTTTAATATCACAGTGAAATAATGTTTAATAAAAAAACTGTTCAAAAATTACTCTTTGAACAGTTTATTGCTAATTATTTATTTTGAAAAATAAATTACAAAGCGCGATTCATTTTTTCTTTAATCTCAGCCAAACAAAGGTTGTTAATACTTCCTTCGTGTGTATGTTTAGTTGCTTTAGGTGATTCGTATGAGCCAGTCTCTAATTGTTCGGCTACAGCTTTGTAAGCGTCTCTAAACGGCATACCTGCTACTACCATTTCGTTTAAGGTATCAACAGTAAACAAATAATCGTATTTTTTATCGTTTAAGATATTATCTTTTACTTTAATGTCTTTAATTGAGAAAATCGAAATATCAAGGCAAGCTTGTAAGTTTTGAATGGCTGGAAATAACCCTTCTTTCAATAACTGTAAATCACGGTGGTAACCACTTGGTAAATTATTGGTTATTAATGTGATTTCATATGGTAAAGCTTGAATTTTATTGCACTTTCCACGAATTAGTTCAAATACGTCTGGGTTTTTCTTATGAGGCATGATGCTTGAACCCGTTGTTAAGTGTGCTGGCAAACCTATGAAGTCAAAATTTTGACTCATGTACACACATACATCCATAGAGAATTTGGCCAAAGTAGCTGCAACGCTACTCATAGCAAATGCTAATGTTTTCTCAGATTTACCACGACTCATTTGTGCGGCAACCGAATTGTATTTCAACGTTTCAAAACCTAATTCTTTGGTTGTAAAAGTTCTGTTGATTGGAAAAGAGCTTCCATAACCAGCTGCAGAACCTAATGGATTTTGATCCACTACTTTCAATGCAGCATTCAACATCGTAATATCGTCAATCAAAGTTTCAGCATAAGCAGAAAACCACATTCCGAATGATGACGGCATTGCAATTTGTAAATGGGTGTATCCAGGTAATAACACATTTTGGTGTTTTTCAGCCATTTCCATCATTAAGTCGAACAAGGTTTTAACTTGTTGCTTTAAGTCGGTTACAACGTCTTTTAAATACAAGTTTACATCGACCATTACTTGGTCATTACGGGAACGAGCAGTATGTATTTTTTTACCTGCATCGCCAAGTTTTACAGTAAGTAAATATTCGATTTTGGAGTGAACATCTTCAAAACTATCTTCAATTACGAAGTCTCCCTTAGCAATATCAGCAATGATATCATTCAAAGCGGCTACTAATGAATTGGTTTCGTCAGTGGTTAGCAAACCTATTTCACCTAGCATTTTTGCGTGTGCAATTGATCCTAGTGCATCGTATTTAGCTAGAACTAAATCTAGTTCACGATCGTTCCCAACAGTGAATTGTTCAATTTGCTTATCAGTTGGTATTCCTTTTTCCCAAAGTTTCATAGTCAATTTTTTTATCGTAGGGACAGCTCGAGAGTTGTCCGCACATCATTATTTTTGTAAAATCAGCGAAGGGACAGGTCGCGACCTGTCCGTACAGCATTATTATTTTAAAAAATCCCCTAAGATTTTAATATACAAATCAATTCCTTCTTCAATTTCGTTTAAGTAGATGAATTCATCCGCCGAGTGAGAACGCAATGTGTCTCCAGGTCCTAATTTCAAAGATTTACAACTCAAAACCGATTGATCTGAAAGGGTAGGAGAGCCATAAGTGGTTCTACCCAACGCGATTCCGGCCTGAACTAATCCATGTGCTTCAGGGATTGAAGAGGCGTTTAAATGCATCGAACGAGGATTTACTTCGGCTTCCACATTAGCTCTTACGGTTTCTAGAATTTGTGTATTGTTGTAGCAATCGTTTACTCGGATATCGACAACCAAATCACATTCTGACGGTACTACATTGTGCTGTTTTCCTGCATTGATTTGGGTTACAGTCATTTTTACGGGGCCTAATTGCTCAGATATTTTTTCGAATTTATAGTTTTTGAACCATTCCATAACGGCGATGGTTTTATAAATAGCGTTGTCATCGTTTTGATGTGCAGCATGACTTGGTGTTCCCTTTACTTTGACATCAAGTACTAACAATCCTTTTTCAGCAATCGCAAGTTGCATTAAGGTTGGTTCCCCTACAATAGCACATTCCAACTCTGGTAAATGTTTTAAAACACTGTTTAAACCGTTTTTTCCACTGCTTTCTTCTTCTGCCGATGCGACGATAACAATATTGTATGGTAAGTTTTCAGCAGCGTAAAAATGTACAAAAGTAGCCAAAAGAGAAACTAGGCATCCTCCGGCATCATTACTTCCTAAACCGTATAGTTTTCCATCTTCGACGATTGCTTTGAAAGGGTCTTTGGTGTAAGCTTGGTTAGGACGTACGGTGTCGTGGTGTGAATTTAATAAAAGCGTAGGTTTGCTTTTGTCAAATGATTTATTGTAAGCCCAAATATTATTGTTTTCTCTTTCGAAAGGGATGTTGTTTTGAATAAACCATTGCTCTATTAAAACGGCTGTTTGTTGCTCTTCGCTAGAAAAGGAAGGGGTTTCAATCAGATTTTTTAATAATTGGATTGCTTCTTTAGTAAGTGTTTCTTGGTTTTTCATTTTGTTTTTTTTTGGCGCAAGTTTTCAAGTTTACAGTATCATAAAGTTATATACTATAAATCGGAAAACATACGTTTATAATTGAATACTTGTGCAAATGGCATTTGCATTTTGTAACATTTTGTGGTGTCCAATTCTTATTTTTTGAACACCTTTAGACAAGCTATTGAAACAGTTGTCTAATTTAGGTATCATACCAGAATGTATGGCACCTTCCTCTTTTAATTTAGCATAGAGCTCCGAATTGATTTGTAGGATGACCGAATTGTCATCATCAACATCAGTCAAAACTCCTGGTTTTTCGAAGCAATAGTTCAAGGTTACATCAAATACTTCTGATAATGCAATAGCTAATTCACTAGCAATAGTATCAGCATTGGTATTTAATAATTGTCCTTTTTGATCGTGTGTAATGGCGCAGAAAACAGGAGTAATGCCGTTAGTGATTAACGTTTGTAAAAGCGGTGTGTTTACTTTTTGTACATCACCTACAAATCCATAATCAATAGTTGGGTGGTTTCTTTTTTCAGATTGGATTAAATTTCCGTCAGCTCCAGAGAAACCAATAGCATTCGTATTATTGGCTTGTAATTGTGCTACAATTTCTTTGTTAATTTGTCCAGCATAAATCATCACCACTACTTCTAGCATTGCTGCATCAGTAATACGGCGTCCATCCACCATTTGAGGAACTAAGCCTATACTTTTAGCCATTTTAGTAGCCGATTTTCCACCACCGTGAATGAGTACTTTATGTCCTTCAATTTTTGAAAAGTCAGCTAAAAAATGTTTTAATTCATTGGCATCATCAATAATGTTTCCGCCAATTTTCACAAGTGTTACAGATGGTTTATTTTGCATTTTTTAATATTTTTTGAAGTACTAATTGTGCGGCATAAGTTCTGTTATTTGCTTGTTGAATCACGATTGAATTTTCGCTATCAATTACTTCGTCTTCTACAATAACATTACGTCTAACTGGTAAACAGTGCATAAATTTAGCATTGTTAGTCAAAGCCATTTTCTCGGCAGTTATTGTCCAATTGGTATCAGCATTTGTAATTTGACCGTATTCGTTATAATTACTCCAGTTTTTGGCGTAAATGAAATCGGCATTTTCAAAAGCTTTGTTTTGATCGTATTCTATTTTGGAATCTTTGGTGATTTCTGGATTCAATTCGTAACCTTCTGGATGGGTAATCACAAAATCAGCATCTTGTAACTGCATCATTTCCACAAAAGAGTTGGCTACAGCCTGTGGTAAGGCTTTTGGGTGTGGAGCCCATGATAAGACTACCTTTGGTCTGTGTGGTGTTTTGAATTCTTCCATCGTAATAGCATCAGCCAAAGATTGCAACGGGTGGCCAGTTGCACCTTCCATATTCACGATAGGCACTGTAGCGTGTTTTAAGAAACCAGACAATACTATTTCGGCATTGTCTTTATCTTTTTCAACCAAACCAGCAAAAGCTCTGATAGCAATGATATCACAGTATTGCGAAACTACTTCCGCGGCTTCTTTGATATGCTCAGAAGCACCTTGGCTCATGATAGCACCATCTTCAAATTCCAATGTCCATCCTTCACTGGTGAAATTCATCACCATTACATTCATTCCTAGGTTTAAAGCCGCCTTTTGAGTACTCAAACGGGTTCTTAAACTAGGGTTGAAAAACAACATTCCAAGGGTTTTGTGTTTTCCTAGTTTTTTGTGTTTTAGTGGATTTTTTTTAATTTTTAATGCATCTTGAACCCATTGTGATAGGTTGTCGATATTTTTTATAGAAATGTAGTTCATCTTTTTTAATGTTTAATCGGTTAACTGTTTATTTGTTTAACCGATTAACCGATTAAACAAATAAGCTATTCTACACAATCTTAGTAAATGGAATTTTGTTATTTATAGCATTCAATATAAAATTATCATTCAAGCCGTTGACAATCCAAGTTTCAATATTAGCTTCTTTTGCAATGGCTACGGCTTCGATTTTGGATTGCATACCACCGGTACCGTGTGAGGATTTTGAGTCTCCAATTTCCTTTTCCAAATCGTTTAACTCAGCAACCGTTAAAATGGTTTCAGGTTTTCCATTTTGCATGGATTCCTTGGTATAAAAACCATCGGTATTTGTGGCAATTATCAAAATATCGACTTCTAATAACACAGCGGTTAAAGCGGCTAATTTATCGTTGTCGCCAAATTTAATCTCATCCGTAGCAACGGTATCATTTTCGTTGATAATAGGAATGTAATTGTTTTTGACCAAAACATTGATGGTATTGACAATGTTTTTCTTGGTTTGTTCCTTCTCAAAATCAGAATAAGACAACAAACATTGAGAAGTATGCAAACCTAAATCCTTGAAATTCTCATGGTAAATCCGCATCAAATGAGGCTGACCAATAGATGCCAACGCTTGTTTTACAAAAAGTTCTTTATCTTGTTTTTCAAGTTTTACAAACTGTTTGGCAGCAGCAATCGCCCCTGAACTTACGATGATAAATTCATAGTCCTCATTCAATTCGGCTATTTGCATCCCAATATCTTCAATCTTTCCTCTCGAAATATGATTGGTTTCTTTAGTGAGCGTATTGCTACCTAATTTTAATAAAATTCTTTTTTTTGCCATTTTTTTTATTTTGCAGGCGTAGGGACAAGTCGCGACTTGTCCCTACACGCGACCTATCCCTACCTGATTTGTCCTTCGCCGTAAATATACCATTTATTGGTTACCAAATGTTGCAAACCAATCGGTCCACGTTGGTGTAATTTATCGGTACTGATAGCTAATTCACCACCTAAACCAAATTGCCCACCATCAGTAAAACGAGTCGAAGCATTATGATATACTGAAGATGCATCAACATTCTCCATAAACTCTTGTGCTAGACCAGCGTTTTCTGTAATGATAGAAGCCGAGTGTCCGCCACAATATTTATTAATCATTTCAATTGCTGCTGGATTAGAGTTAACTGTTCCAATTACAATTTTGTAATCTAAAAATTCTTCGTACCAAATTAAATCATTTTCAATTGCAGGAACTCCAGTCGCTTTAGCAACAGCATCATCTCCTAAAACAGTTACTTTAAACTCTTTTAATTTGGCTATTAATGCGTTAGCAAAAACTTCCCAGTTAGGTAAATTAACATCAATCAATACTTTATCCAAAGCATTACAAACCGATATGTTTGAGGTTTTTCCGTTGATGATGATAGACATCGCTTTGTCTAAATCGGCATCAGCATTGACATATACAAAGTTATTGCCACGACCGCTTACAATTACTGGACAAGTGGCGTGTTTTTTAGTAAATTCAATCAATTTTTCGCCACCACGTGGTACGATTAAATCGATTCTTTGAGTCGGTTTTTCTAAGAAAGCTTGGGTTTGCGCTCGGTCATAATTCAAATATTCTACCCATTCAGTACTTACGCCATTGCTTTCCAAAGCTTGGTGCCATAGGCTCACAATCTTTTGGTTCGAAAGCAAAGACTCTTTTCCGCCTTTCAACAAAATTTTGTTTCCAGATTTAAAAGCAATTCCACCAGCTTCCACAGTTACATCTGGACGCGATTCATAAATAATCATAATCGTTCCAAAAGCAGCCGTTTTGTTGCTAATGCGCATACCGTTGTCGTGAGTAAATTCATAGCGAACTTGCCCCACAGGATCTTCTTGACTCGCTAATTGTTGTACCGAAAGTATCATTCCGTCCACCTTAGCGTCGTCCACGAGTAACCGTTTCTCCATAGCTAAGTCTTCACCATTATAATTGGCTAAATCTTGTTGATTGATGACTTTCAAAGCTTCTCTTTCTTGTTCCAAAAGTGTCGCCATCGTAGTCAATACAGCGTTTCTTTTTTCTATGGATAATAATGTACTCATATTTTTTTTTACTATATGTTATTCTATTTTGGGCGTGACCCTCCGTAAAAATACCTGACAGCCACTGGCTGTCCTCCTTTTAATTTCAAATCTCACGTAAACCACTTTAGGGGGCCTGATTTAAAATCGTTTTAAATCTGCGAAATCTGCGTGAAAATTATAGCACACAGATTTTAGCAGATTTTTATTTTTAATTTATAACTTAAAATTACTTCAACTCAGCCAAACTCTCTTGCAGTGCCACTACAAAAGTATCAATAGCATCAGTTGTTATCGTTAAAGGAGGTAAAATTCTCAACAAGTTTTTGTTGTTTGCGCCACCGGTAAAAATATGTTTTTCGATAATCATTTTCTTTCTTAAAGCGCTCACGTCAAAATCAAATTCTACTCCTAGCATCAATCCTCTTCCTTTAACTTGTTTGATTTCTGGAATTACTTTTATGGCTTCCATGAAATACGCTTCTATTTTCTTAGCGTTTTCAATTAAGTTTTTGCTTTCAATCACATCCAAAACCGCAATACCAGCAGCACAAGCCAAATGACTTCCTCCAAAAGTAGTTCCTAATAATCCGTAACTTGCTTGGAATTTAGGCGAAATTAAAACGCCTCCAATAGGGAAGCCGTTCCCCATTCCTTTAGCTGTTGTTATAATATCTGGATTGATTCCGTGGTGTTGGTGCGCAAAAAACTTTCCGCTTCTTCCGTAACCTGATTGCACTTCGTCAAGAATCAAAATCACCTCATTTGCTTTACAAATTTTTTCCAAAGCTTGAAAGAATTCGGTTGTTCCTTGGTCTAAACCACCCACACCTTGAATAGGCTCGATGATTACACAAGCGACATCTCCTTTTTTCAATTCGGCTTCCACCAAATTAATTTGATTCAATGGCAAGAACGTCACTACTTGTTGTGCATTGATAGGCGCCACAATTTTAGGATTGTCAGTTACAGCAACCGCAGCCGAAGTTCTTCCGTGAAACGAATTGTCAAAAGCAATTACTCTTGATTTTCCTGTATGGAAGGACGCCATTTTTAAGGCATTTTCATTGGCTTCAGCTCCAGAGCTACATAAGAACAAGCTAAAATCAGTCAAGCCAGAGGCTTTTCCTAATTTTTCAGCTAATTCCACTTGCAATGGATTCTGAATTGCATTCGAGTAAAAACTCAAATTATCCAATTGTTCTTTTACTTTGGCTACGTAATAAGGCTCAGTATGTCCTATAGATATTACTCCGTGACCAGAGTATAAGTCTAAATATTCAATTCCTTTTTCGTCGTAAATTGTGCAGTCCACTGCTTTTACAGGCGTAATAGGGTATAATGGGTAAACGTCAAATAAGTTCATAGTATTCCTCCCCCTAACCCCCTCCGAAGGAGGGGGAATAAATATGTACAACGGGGGGTGTTGCTTTTAGATTCTAACTGTTCTTCTTTTTAAGAGAAAGAACAGTTAGTTCACGATTATATTAATTCATTTTATTTTTTTGATTAGTCGATAAGACTAAAATAATTGACAAAGTATATGAAATAATGCCTCCCTCCCCTTTGGGGAGGGCTGGGGTGGGGATTAAAATCCACACGGTTTCAAGTGTAAGCCAGTTGTTTCTTCGAGTCCAAACATTAAATTCATGTTTTGAACGGCTTGACCTGAAGCACCTTTTAATAAGTTATCAATTGTTGATGTTATTAAAACCCGGTTTCCTTTTTTTAATAAACTGATAATGCATTTGTTGGTTTGTACTACTTGTTTCATGTTGATGTTAGTAGTAGTAACCGTTACAAAAGGTTGGTCTGCATAGAAAGCTTCGTATTTAGCAACTAAATCTTCTAAACTTTCTTCCGATTTTGTGTATAAGGTTGCAAAAATTCCTCTTGGGAAATCCCCTCTATTTGGAACAAAAATTAATTCGTCACTATAAGAAGCTTGTAGCTGATTGATGCTTTGGTTGATTTCGCCCAAATGTTGGTGTTCAAAAGCTTTATAGTGCGAGAAATTGTTGTTTCTCCAGCTAAAATGTGATGTTGGGGATAAACTAACACCCGCACCTGTACTACCCGTAGTGGCATTGATATGAACATCGTCTGTTAGTAATCCTTCGGCTGCTAATGGCAATAAGGCCAATTGAATAGCAGTTGCAAAACAACCAGGATTAGCGATATAATTGGCTTTTTTAATATCGGATTTATTGAGTTCAGGCAAACCGTACACAAATGATTTTCCATCAAATTCCTTGTCTTTAGTCAAACGGAAATCGTTTCCTAAATCAATAATTTTGGTAGTGTCTGAGAATTTGTTGTTTTCTAAAAACGCAATTGATTTTCCGTGTCCTAAACACAAGAAAAGTACGTCCACATTAGGGTTGATGGTGTCAGTAAAATTCATTTCGATATCACCCATCAAATCTTGATGTGCTGTAGAAAGCGGTTTTCCTGCATTGGTTGTACTGTACACAAAATCAAGTTTTGCATTAGGATGAAACATTAGAATTCTAATTAATTCGCCCGCAGTATATCCTGATCCTCCAATTATTCCAATAGTAATCATAATCTCTTTTTTTAAGATTGTCTCTTTGAAAAAAGCAATCTATTTTTAAAACATTTTTTATTTAAACAATTAAGAAATTAAGATTATTAAGCTAAATGAAACTTAATTTCTTAATGGTTTTAAAAGATTGTAAAAGTTTCTTTGAAAACTTAAACTTTCTCATTAGCCCCGATGGCAGTGAAAATCCTTTTCCTTTTTTTTCAAAAGGAAAAGATTGTAACGTACAGCGGGAGGGATGTTTCTTAAAAAGCAAAATGGTTCTGCTCCTAAGAAAACAATTTGTCTTATTCGTAAGTTTCTTTGTTTACTGATGAAAAGATGTTTTGAGCGTTACCCAAAATTTTGATAAATCCTTTAGCATCGTCAGATGTCCAAGCATTGTTCATCTCTCCATATTGACCAAAACCGGTGTTCATCAAGTCGTTTTCAGATTCGATTCCGTCCAAGATAAAGTGGTATGGTTTCAAAGTAACAAAAACTTTTCCGTTCACTGTTTTTTGTGTGTCTTGCAAGAAAGCCTCGATGTTACGCATCACAGGATCCAAAAATTGCCCTTCGTGGAATAACATTCCGTACCAGTTTCCTAGTTGTTCTTTCCAGTATTGTTGCCATTTTCCTAAAGTATGTTTCTCTAACAAATGGTGTGCTTTGATGATGATAAGCGGAGCAGCCGCTTCAAAACCAACTCTTCCTTTGATACCAATAATCGTGTCACCCACGTGAGTATCTCTACCAATGGCGTAAGCACTCGCTAGTTTTTCAAGAACTACAATGTTGTTTGATGGCTTGTCTTTTTTACCGTTTACAGCGATTAATTCCCCTTCTTTGAATTCAAGAGTTACTTTTTCTTCACCTTCTTTAGTCAATTGAGAAGGGTAGGCTTCGCTAGGTAATGATTGGTGTGAAGTCAAAGTTTCTTTTCCTCCCACACTTGTTCCCCATAATCCTTTGTTGATAGAATATTGTGCTTTTTCCCAAGAATAGTGCACCCCATTTTTGATTAAGTAATCAACTTCTTCTTGTCTTGATAATTTCAAGTCACGGATAGGCGTGATGATTTCGATTTCCGGAGCAATGGTTTGAAAAATCAAATCAAAACGGATTTGGTCATTCCCAGCACCTGTACTTCCGTGAGCAATGGCAGTAGCTCCAACAGATTTAGCGTATTTAATCGCTTCAATCGCTTGAAAAACACGTTCAGCACTTACTGATAATGGGTAAGTATTGTTTTTTAATACATTTCCAAAAATCAAGTATTTAATAGCTTTATCGTAATATTTGTCTAAAATAGTAAGGTTAGCGTGTTTAGCGCTTCCTAATTCGTAGGCTCTGTCTTCAATAGCTTGTAGTTCTTCGTCGTCAAAACCACCGGTATTAATTAAAACCGTATGAACTTCGAATCCTTTTTCATTTTTTAAATACTTTAGACAATATGAGGTGTCAAGACCTCCACTATAAGCTAATACTACTTTTTTCATTTTAATTGTTTTTTTTCCTCCCCCCAGCCCCCTCCAAAGGAGGGGGTGACTTTGTCGATGTTACTTTGTCGATGTTACTTTGTCGATGTTACTTTGTCGATGTTACTTTGTCGATGTTACTTTGTCGATGTTACTTTGTCGATGTTACTTTGTCGATGTTACTTTGTCGATGTTGTGTTGTCGATGTTGCTTTTTAAAGTTTCATTTTCATTATAACTTTGTAAACGTGACTTAGTCTTTTTTAAGGGATATTAATGATGTTACTATTTTTATTTATTATCCTTTTTGTCTTTTTTTTCATTTTTGTTTTGAAGAAAAAGCGCTTGTTTTATTGCTTTTAATCGGTTCCAAATACGCACATTGAATGGGTGTTTGGGTGGGTCTTTTGGTTTTTCTTTTGGGTCGTACAACATTCCTGTACACAAACACATTTTGTTGTCTTTGCTTTTTAGAATTTCATAATTGGTACAGGTTTGACATCCTTTCCAAAAACTTGGGTCGGTTGTTAATTCTGAAAACGGAACCGGTTTGTATCCCAAATCCGAATTGATTTTCATTACAGCTAAACCAGTAGTGATACCAAAAACTTTGGCTTCTGGATATTTCTTTAATGAATAATCAAAAACAAAGGTTTTAATCCTTTTGGCTAAGCCTAAATTTCTGTAATCAGGATGTACAATTAATCCTGAGTGAGCCACAAATTTACCGTGTTGCCAACTTTCGATATAACAAAAGCCAGCAAATTTGCCATCTGCTAATGCAATAACGGCATCTTTGTTCTCCATCTTTTTTTGGATATACTCAGGCGTTCTTTTTGCAATACCAGTTCCTCTTAGCTTAGCCGAAGATTCTATGGTTTCGCAAATTTCTTCTGCATATTTAAAATGCTTTTCCTCAGTAATAACTATATCAATATTCATCTAATGATTTGATTTATTAGGTTGTGAAACAAGTTGTTGTTCATTTTTCAAAATGCAAACAAGTGTACTAGGACTTTGTTTCCATGTAAATGGAGACAAAATTAAATTATAAATAATGTTTTTAGGATTTGTTAATCCAATACTACTAGATAATAGTTGCAGTTCCAATATGAAAAAAATGAAAAATGAATAAATTATGATAGCCCCAAACATAATGAATACTATACTAATAGTATCCGTACCTCGGGAGAGGTTGCGGGTTTGTTCATCCGTGAATTAGAAGTAATATGTACACGTGTGTTATTCATAGGCGCAAAAGTACAAATATTTTTGAAAAAGAGCAGTATGATTCGTTTTTTTCTAACATTTTTTTAACTGGCTGTTGTTTATTTGGAATTAAAGGACTATTGATTAAATTTATATTTTGATACAATATTTTTTAATTTTTGTTTTAAATCTTCACCTGTATCATAAACCATTTGCTGGCTATCTGGAAACGGCACTACTTTGTTGTTAAAATATCCCATATAATTGTCATCAGCAGCTCGACGATCACCTTTGTAATTAGAGTAAATGTTTTCAAATATAAATTCACTGCTTAAAGGGAAAGATTGTAGTAATTGTTTGTTTTTGATATTAAAAAAGTCAACTTTGGCTGTGATTAAACTCGATTTTAATTGTCTGATTTCGTATATTTTAACAGTTGCTTTTATAATGTTGTCGACTAAAACTTCTTTGCCTTTATTGTCTAAGACTACTTTTCCTTTGTCGTCTAAAAGTTTCTTTTGGCCGTCAATTATTTGGCGCTCTTTAATGAATTCTCTTTCTTTGATTTGTTCAGGTGAAATTTGAATATCTCTAAAACTCAAAATCATTTCATAGTCATAGGTTATTCCTTTAGTTTTGGCACTGTGGTAAACGGTCCATTTATCATTAATTCCATAGGTGTTAAAGTCCATTAAATCATTTAATAAACGACTAGGAATGATCATGTTGGTTTCATTTTTGGTGTAAACCATCACAAAATCAGTTCCTTTGAATTGTGCTTCGTCAATTAATTTATTGGTGTCTTTGTAGTTGGGATTGATTTTGTTAAGATAATTTAAATCGTCAAAAGCTTTTCTAAAATCCAATTTGTCTTTTGATGCTAATAATTTTTTACTGTTGTTGTAGAGGTAAACAGAAAGTTCGTTTCGGCTTTCTACGATTTGATTATTGTAGTTACTAAAAGGGAATTTTGCATTTCGACCTTCTTTCATTAATTTCAAAGGAAGCAGTGGGGTAATGCTTTCTTGTCTACTGTTTAGAAGTAAATAGGTATTGTATATTTTTTCTAAATGTGCGGGATTACCATCTTTAGTTAACAAATTGATAGTATTTAGGTCTCGTTCTTTAGCTTTTGCAAATGCTTCCTCAAGCATATAAATATAATCTTGTTTGCTTTTTTTGTCTTTATAGGTGCCAATATTTGAAATTGCATTATTGATAGCTTCGTCATAATTTCCTGAAACAAGCATGTTTCGGGTGCTTTTTACGCCACAAGCAGTTACAATTAGATATAATAGGCTAAAAAGGAGTAGTTTTTTCATCTTTAAAATTTTAAAGTGACAAATATATTTTATTAAGACACAAAATCAAAAGGAATCCAAGAACATATATGCTTAATTACGTTTTAATAGGGCTTTTTAAGGTGTTAAAATACTATTTAATAGAATGAGTATTTTTTTGTACTTTTGCACAAATTTTTTAAATAAAAACACATTCATGTTAACAGTTAATAATTTATCGGTTCAATTTGGTAAACGAATTTTGTTTGACGAAGTAAATACAACCTTCACACACGGAAATATTTATGGCGTTATTGGTGCTAATGGTGCTGGAAAATCTACTTTTTTAAAAATTATTTCAGGTGATATGGATCCTACATCAGGACATGTTCATTTGGAACCAGGAAAAAGGATGTCGGTTTTGAACCAAAATCACAACATGTTTGACGAACATACAGTGCTTGAAACCGTTTTGATGGGAAACAAAGTATTGTATGCTGTTAAGAAAGAAATGGATGAGTTGTATTTGGATTACAACGATAAAAATGCAGATAGAATAGGGGAGCTTCAAGTCCAATTTGAAGAAATGAATGGATGGAACGCTGATTCTGATGCTGCATCTATGCTTTCAAACCTTGGAATTACAGAAGATAATCATTATACTTTGATGGCTGATTTGGAGGGTAAAATTAAAGTACGTGTCCTTTTGGCGCAAGCTTTATTTGGGAATCCAGATTTGTTGATAATGGATGAGCCTACCAATGACCTGGATTTTGAAACCATTGCATGGTTAGAGAATTTCTTAGCGAATTATGAAAACACCGTAATTGTGGTTTCTCACGACCGTCACTTCTTGGATGCGGTTTGTACTCATATTTCGGATATTGATTTTGGTAAAATTAACCACTACTCTGGAAACTATACGTTTTGGTATGAGTCTAGCCAGTTAGCGGCAAAACAACGTGCGCAACAAAACAAAAAAGCAGAAGAAAAGAAACAAGAATTGGAGGAATTTATTCGTCGTTTTAGTGCGAATGTTGCGAAGTCTAAACAAGCGACTTCTCGTAAAAAAATGATTTCGAAATTGAATATTTCTGAAATTAAACCATCTAGTCGTCGTTATCCAGCGATTATTTTTGACCAAGACCGTGAAGCGGGTGACCAAATTTTGAATGTACAAGATTTAAGTGCTTCTGTAGATGGAGAATTGTTGTTTAAAGGAGTAGATTTGAATATGGCTAAGGGAGATAAAATTGTTTTATTTTCAAAAGACTCTAGAGCAACTACTGCTTTTTATCAAATTTTAAATAATAAAATGAAAGCAGATGCAGGAACTTTTGATTGGGGTATTACAACTAATCAAGCATATTTACCGGCTGAGAATCATGACTATTTTGAAAATGATTTGACTTTGGTAGACTGGTTGCGTCAATGGGCTAAAACGGAAGAAGAGCGTGATGAAGTATATATTAGAGGTTTCTTAGGAAAAATGATTTTCTCAGGAGAAGAAGCACTAAAAACAAGTCGAGTATTGTCTGGGGGTGAAAAAGTACGTTGTATGTTGTCACGTATGATGATGGAACGTGCAAATATCTTGATGCTTGATGAACCTACGAATCACTTAGACTTAGAGTCGATTACAGCTTTCAATAATTCATTGAAAAATTATAAAGGATCTGTGATTTTTACAACACATGACCATGAGTTCGCTCAAACTGTAGGTAACCGTATTGTTGAATTAACTCCAAAGGGAGTAATTGACCGTTATATGACTTTTGATGAATATTTAGATGACGAAAAAGTTCAGGAATTAAGAGTGAAAATGTATTCTTAATTTGAAAATTAAATAAACTAAAAATGCTCCTTTACAGATTTAAAGGAGCATTTTTTATTTTCGACCCAATAGCTTAATCGCAAGGTATATTAGGGCAACCATTACTACTACGGATATAAAAATTCCAAATCCCATTCCAGCTTTGAAAATTCCACCAATGATTTCACAACTGGAGAATGTAAATAAAACTAAGTGTAAAAGGGCGATTCTTGTGACTGTTTTTTTCATGACTTTGAATGTTTCGTTAATTTCGAACTAATTACTATGTGAAATTACAAAGCTCTTGATAAATGCTCTTATAAAATTTTACTTAAAAGTTTTAAGATTTATGTAAAGCAAAAGATTCAATTATGAGTTGTTAAGGAGTTGTTGTTTTAATTAACAATGTCTTAGAATAGTCAGTCAATGCTTTTATTTCTTTTTATAATCATTACCTCAATATTTTAAAAAATAGTGTATTTTTGCAGCACCAAACATTATATCTACTATGAGTCAAAAAGTATTACTTAATGCAAAAGAAGTTACTATCATACTCCATCGTTTGGCCTGTCAATTGATTGAAAAACATCTTGATTTTTCAGATACGATATTAGTGGGGATTCAGCCACGAGGTGTTTTTTTAGCAGAACGATTAAAACAAATTCTAGAAACGGAATACAATGCTCCTGAGATTACTTTGGGTTATTTAGATATTACTTTTTTTAGAGATGATTTTCGAAGAAAAGACAAACCATTGGAGGCAAATAAAACGAAAATCAATTTTATTGTCGAAAACAAAAAAGTCATATTTATTGATGATGTATTGTATACAGGGCGAAGCATAAATTCGGCTCTTACTGCTATACAATCTTTTGGTCGACCTTCTGAAATTGAATTATTAGTTTTGATAGACAGACGTTTCAGTCGTAATTTGCCTATACAACCTGATTATAGAGGCCGACAAGTAGATGCAATTAATAACGAAAAAGTAAAAGTAAGTTGGATAGAAAATGAAGGTGAAGATGCTGTGTATTTAGTGACAAGCTAAGTATTAGTCTCGTTACTATTATCCAAACTTTAAAAAAATAATAAGACTATAAAAATGAAAGAATTAAGCGTAAATCATTTATTAGGAATTAAGTACATCAATAATAATGATATTGACCTAATATTTGAAACTGCCGATCATTTTAAAGAAGTTATTAATCGACCTATAAAGAAAGTACCTTCCTTACGAGATATTACCATTGCTAATATTTTTTTCGAAAATAGTACAAGAACGAAACTTTCATTTGAATTAGCACAAAAGCGTTTATCTGCAGATGTTATTAGTTTTTCTGCTGCACAATCTTCCGTTAAAAAAGGCGAAACATTAATTGATACAGTAAATAATATTTTATCTATGAAAGTAGATATGGTGGTAATGAGGCATTCTAACCCCGGAGCTGCTTATTTTTTATCAAAAAACGTAAAAGCTAGTATTGTAAATGCTGGTGATGGAGCTCATGAACACCCAACGCAAGCCTTATTAGATAGTTATTCTATTCGTGAAAAACTAGGTGATGTAGGAGGGAAGAAGGTAGTTATAGTGGGTGATATTTTACATTCAAGAGTTGCACTTTCTAATATTTATGCTTTGCAAATGCAAGGTGCTGAAGTTAAAGTATGTGGTCCAAAAACCTTGATACCAAAACATATTGAATCTCTTGGGGTTACTGTCGAACCAAATTTGCGTAAAGCACTAGAATGGTGTGATGTGGCAAATATGTTACGTGTTCAAAATGAAAGGATGGATGTAAATTTCTTTCCATCAACTAGAGAATATGCACAGCAATATGGTGTAGATAAAGCTTTATTAGATTCACTAGATAAGGAAATCGTAATTATGCATCCAGGACCTATTAATAGAGGAGTTGAAATTACTACTGATGTTGCTGATTCTCAGCAATCAGTAATCTTAAATCAGGTTGAAAATGGGGTAGCAATTCGTATGGCCGTAATTTATCTTTTGGCGTCAAAAATTAAATAATTAAAAATTCCTTAGTACCTTAGCATAACAGTAATTTTAAATTTAATAAAATGAAAGTAGAAGAAAAAGGACACACGTTCATTATTAAAGATACTCAAGGAGATTTAATGGCGTTTTTAATGAAGATTACTCATCAATATAAAACTTACGAAAAGCATAATATTATTATTGACCTTTTGCATCATAAAGAAGTAACTGTTGACCAAGCTAAATTATTTTTACCTCTATCTAAGCAACATAAAAAAGCTTTAAAATCATTTGTTATTGTGATTAGTGATTTTGATTATAATGCAATACCCACTAAGTTAACTGTAGTGCCTACATTACTAGAAGCTCACGATATCATCCAAATGGAAGAAATTGAAAGAGATTTAGGATTCTAAGAATGGTTAATTGTTTATTTGTTTAACTGTTTAATCGATTCTTACTTGACTTTTTAATCTTTAACGGTTTACCAAATTTGCAAATAAACGAATAAACATAAAATTGAAATTAACGATACTAGGCTGTTATGCAGCTACTCCAAGAACACTTACTAATCCTACTTCTCAAGTTTTAGAAATAAAAAACAGATTGTTTTTGATTGATTGCGGAGAAGGAACGCAGGTTCAATTGCGAAAAAATAAACTCAAATTTTCAAAAATAAACCATATTTTTATTTCCCATTTGCATGGGGATCATTTTTTTGGACTAATTGGATTGATTTCAACTTTTAGTTTATTAGGTCGTACAACTGATTTACATATTTACGGGCCTAAAGGGATTAAAGAAATTGTTCTTTTACAACTCAAATTATCGAATTCATGGACCCAATATGGGTTGAATTTTTATGAGTTAAATTCAACTAAAAGTGAAATTGTTTTTGAAGATGAAAAAGTTACGGTTAAAACAATTCCGTTGAAGCATCGCATTTATACGAATGGTTTTTTATTTCAAGAAAAAATTGAAAAAAGAAAATTAAATATTGAAGCTGTAAAACAGTATGAAATTGATATCTGTTATTATCAAAATATCAAAAACGGGAGAGATATTGTACTGGACAACGGTCAAATTGTAAAAAACAAGGAGTTAACTTTTGATCCTGTTGCTCCACAGAGTTTTGCCTTTTGTTCTGATACAGTTTATAATGAAGCAATTATTCCATTAATCAAAGATGTTGATGTGTTGTATCATGAATCCACTTTTTTAGAATCCGAAAAAATATTAGCCAATAAAACAATGCATTCCACAGCAATTGAAGCCGCAACAATTGCAAAGAAATCTAATGTAAAGCATTTAGTATTAGGTCATTATTCGACAAGATATGATAGTATCGCGTTATTTGAGGAAGAAGCTAAAACTGTGTTTTCAAATGTGCTGTTAGGAGATGACGGAAAGAGTTTTGAATTTTAATATTGTATTATTGATTCTCTAAAATTTAAACAAACAATGAAAGATATAAGTAATTATCGAAAATCTTATGAAAAAAGTGAACTCTTAGAATCTATGATTCCAGAGGATCCAATTAATCTTTTTAATCGATGGTTTCATGAAGTAGAGGATTTTGGAGGTAATGAGGAAGTAAATGCGATGACAATTGCAACAATTGGTTTGGATGGTTTTCCTAAATCAAGAGTTGTATTATTGAAAAGATTCTCAGAGGAAGGTTTTATATTTTATACCAATTATAATTCTGAAAAAGGAAAAGCAATTCTAAATAACCCTAATGTTTGTTTGTCTTTTTTTTGGCATTCGATGGAAAGACAGGTAATTATTAAAGGAAAAGCAGAAAAGACAACAGAAATTATCTCCGATAATTATTTTGATTCAAGACCTGATGGAAGTAAATTAGGCGCTATTGTTTCTAATCAAAGCCAAGTGATTCCATCTCGAGATTATTTGGAAAATGAATTAAAAAAAATAGAAAAGGATTTTGAAAACAAACCTATTTTACGACCAAAAAATTGGGGAGGTTTTATAGTCAGTCCTATTGAGGTTGAATTTTGGCAAGGAAGGGCTAATCGTTTGCACGACAGAATTCGTTATACTTTACAGCAAGATTATTCGTGGAAAATAGAACGTATGGCACCCTAATTTTATATTAATCATTTATTATTTATATTCATTTAAAGGAACTTTTTTGTAAGTTCCTTTTTTTTGTAACTAAATTGATATAAAAGAAGCTTATTTTTGTAAGAAAAAGTTATTCTATTTATTTAAATTGTGTAGTTTGTCGATTTTATTACGTGTTTAATCGATGTTTTATATATGTTTGTGAAAGAAATTATAACAAAGCATTTAATAACATTTTGAAGAGTTTGCCCCACAATCTACTTTAAACTTAAACTACTATTATTATGAAAACAAACTTACTTCGTCTAGCATTACTAACAGTAGTGATCTTTACAATGAATTCTTGTTCTTCTGATAAATCTGAAGAAGCTTCAATTGAAGCTAGTAATCTTACAGCAAAAGTTGTTGACTATAGTTATAATGATATTGAATTGGCAACTATGACATTGATAAATGAATATAGGGTAAGTCAAGGATTAAATCCATTAGAGAAAATTAATCATATTTCCTTTAAATCAGAGCAACATGATGACTATATGATTGCTAATAAGGTTGTAAATCATAATGATTTTGTTTCACGTTCAGAAAATATTATCAAGGTTTTAGGTGCTAAGACCGTAGGTGAAAATGTAGCTTACAATTTCAATACACCAGAATCAGTAGTAGCAGCTTGGTTAAATAGTCCAGCACACAAAGAAAATATTGTTGGGAATTATACTCATTTTGGAATTGCTATTAAATCAGATCCAGTGACAGGAAAGAAGTATTATACTAATATTTTTGCAAAAATATAAATCAATAATTATTAAAAATAATAAGCTTTCAAAATTGAAAATATATTGTTTTTAGGAAATAGTTAATTTATTATATTACTAGGTAATTTTTTATTGTTTCATAATTAGGCTATTGAAATGACTTCAATAGCTTTTTTTTGCAAAATACATTTCTCAACTTGTATTTGGCTTTTTAATAACCTGATGGCTTTAATATACTTTAAAATAGCTAGTGAAGGACTTTTGATAATTACTTGTTTTTAAACTTCAGACTCTTTTTGACTTCTTGTGCATATTGTCTTAACTACCTGAATCCTTTTCTACCATTTTGTTTGACTTATGTAATAATTCTTTTTATACAGCTTAAGCCATGAATCTATATGGTTTAAATATCATTTTTTAAAATTACTACTATGAACTTTTTTAGGTACTATTTTCTCTATTAAGACTCAGTTTTTTTATAAAATAGAGTTATGAATTATGGTATGTGAATCTTATTTAATCAGATTTTTTTTTATTCTAATTATGTTTTGCATCCGTAAACATCACTTCATAGTAGGAAAAATACATAAATTTTATTTAATTTATGTATTTCATCGATTTTATTACGCTTTTAATCGATGTTTTATTTATGTTTGTTAAAGAAATTAAAACAAGGAATAAATAATCATATTAAAGAGTTTGCCCCACAATCTACTTTAAATTTAATCTACTATTATTATGAAAACAAACTTACTACGTCTTGCATTACTCACAATAGTAATCTTCACAATGAATTCTTGTTCTTCTGATAAATCTGAAGAAGCTTCAATTGAAGCTAGCAATCTTACAGCTAAAGTAGTTGACTACAATTATAATGAATTAGAATTAGCGACTATGGTATTAATTAATGAATACAGAGTTAGTCAAGGATTAAATCCATTAGAAAAAATTAATCATATGTCTTTCAAATCAGAGCAACATGATGATTATATGATTGCAAACAAAGTTGTAAATCATAATGATTTTGTTTCACGTTCAGAAAATATCATCAAGGTATTAGGAGCTAAAACTGTAGGTGAGAATGTTGCTTATAACTTCAAAACGGCAGAATCAGTAGTTGCAGCCTGGTTGAATAGTCCAGCACACAAAGAAAATATAGTTGGTAATTACACTCACTTTGGAATTGCTATAAAATCAGATCCAGTAACGGGTAAAAATTACTATACTAATATCTTTGCTAAGATTTAAATTTTATTAGTTTTTTACATATGTAAGTGTCTCATTTGAGGCACTTTTTTTATGTATACTACTTAAGTGTTTCATTATCATAACAATTATTATTTGTGAGAATTTGTAGAATGAATCTATTTATCCAAAAAAAAAACAGTATCAGAAAAATTATAGAAATCTGTTAAAATCATGTATTTCATCGATGTTTTACATTTGTTTAACTAAAACATATGTATGTTTGGTCCCATCAAATTTATAAACAAAGGTGCAGATGAATTGAAAATTACGTAATTAATTTTTACATATTTTATGAATAGAAATGTTTTTAGTGTTCTCATAATGAGTTCGCTAGCTTACGTAATAACCTCTTGTTCAACTAATGCTTTAAACGATACCGAAGTATTATTTAATGATGAAAATACTCTTCAGAGAAATATAATTTATAATTATACTCAAACGGAACTGGAAACATTAAATGTAATTAATGAATACAGGAAAAGTTTAGGATTAACTACCTTACAAAAAATAAATTATATATCGACTAAATCAGCTGAACATGATGATTATATGATTTCTATGAATGTTGTAAGTCATGATAATTTCATTGTTCGTTCTGAGGATATAAAGAATGTTCTTGGGGCTGAAACTGTGGCTGAAAATATTGCTTGGAATTTTAATTCTGCAGAATCAGTAGTAGCTGCTTGGTTAAAAAGTGAAAGTCATAAAAAGAAGATCATGGGAAATTTTACTCACTTTGGAATTGCTATTAAAGCAGATCCAACGACAGGGAAAAATTATATTACTAATATTTTTGCAAAGATTAATTAGTTTCTCATAAAATCAAAAACCTCGAAATGAAAATTTCGAGGTTTTATAATGTGTTTTCGTGTATAAACGGTATCCTTACAAATCTGTAATTATAAATTCACTACGTCTGTTTTCTTGGTGTTCTTCTTCAGAACATTTCACACCGTCAGCACAATGGTTTACGAGTTGGTATTCCCCATATCCTTTACCCGTAAGTCTATTAGAACTTACCCCATTTTTAACCAGCCATTCGATGGTTGATTTGGCTCTTCTGTCCGATAAGGCTTCGTTGTATTTGAAAGAAGCTCTACAGTCAGTATGTGAACGAATATCAAGTTTCATATTAGGATATTGTTTTAATACATCAAGGATTTTTTCGAGGTCTAGAGCCGCTTCATGTCTGATGTTTGATTTGTCAAGGTCAAAATAAATCATTTTGATACCAAAACATTTTCCTAAATCATCACCTACAGCAACTTTACAGCTAATTTTTTCTAAAGCAATATTGAGTTCGGTTTGACCATTTTCTTTACCTACCGTTATATTTGCTTCATTGGTATTGTATTCTGGTTTTTCGGCTCTTACATAGTATGTTTTTCCACATTCAACCATAAAGGAATAGTTTCCTTTGGCATCAGACATTATGGAAGATATTTCGTTGAATTTTTTATCAAAAAGACTCACCTTAGCATTAGGAAGGGCTTCTTTAGATTCTATGTCTGTAATCTGTCCAAATAATTTTTGATCACAAGTTAATTTTTTAGTTTCTAAGAATTTATAGATATCATCATATCCTTGTCCGCCATCTTTATTAGAAGTGAAAAAACCTCTTCGAGATTTACTATCGATTAGATAAGCAAAATCATCTTTGGGAGAATTGATATCGGCTCCTACGTTTTGAACCTCATTGAAAGTTCCATCTTCAAATATTTTAGAAACAAATACATCCAATCCTCCTAAGCCAGGATGTCCATCTGAAGCGAAATAGATTTCGTTATCTTCACTAATAAAAGGAAACGTTTCTCTACCCGGAGTATTGATTGAGTTTCCTAGATTTTCAGGATTTCCATAGGTTCCATCCTCATTTATTTTGACTTTAAACAAATCTGATAATCCTAAGGTACCAGGCATGTCTGAGGCAAAATACAATGTTTTTTCGTCAGGACTCAAAGCTGGGTGTGCAGTAGAGTAGTTGTCACTATTAAAAGGCATTTCAACAATTTTGGCCCATTTGTCGTTTTCTAAAGTAGCCTTGTAAATTTTAATTAACGTAATATCGTTTCCATTTTTACCTTTTTTCCCCTCGAGATAGTTGTTGCGAGTAAAGTACATGGTTTTCCCATCTTTAGTAAAAGCAGGAGTTGCTTCATGGAATTTAGAATTTATGTTTTTATCAAATTTACTAGGAGCACCCGGAGTCATTTCTTCGCCCAAATCAGCCATATACAAATTAGTGAAATACTGATTAGTCCAAGTGTGTTTGCGTTGCCCTAAACTCCCCGTATCTCTAGCAGAAGAAAAAACGATTTTATTGAGATAAACCGCAGTACCATAATCTGAATATTTGGAGTTAATACCTGCATCTTCAACTTTATATCTTCCTGAGTTTGCTTTTATTTCGGCAAGGTAGTTTCTATTTTTCTTAAAAAGCTTGGCCCGTTTATCATCACCTGATAATTGATTGAATTTTTCCATCATTGCATCAGCTTGTTTGTTATCCCCAATGGCTTTTAGCGATTGCGAATATCTATAATAGTATTCAGGTTGCAACTCAGTTTGCATAGCAAATAATTCACCATACCATTTAGCGGCATTCTCTAACTGAGCATTAAAGTAATAGGCATTCCCCAATTTTTGAAACATCTCGGCTGATTTATATCCTTTCTCAGCGATTCTTTCATAGGTTTTTATGGCATCAATGTAGGCAAAGTTGTCATATTTTTTGTCAGCCGCAGCAAGTCTAGCTTTTTGCGAATAAATGTTTAGAGAAAAAACACTTATTATAGTTATGTAAAGGAGTATATTCTTTTTCATAATAATTGATTTTAGAAGAATCTTGGGGTTGTGATTTTATCGTTATTTTTGAAAATCTCATAGCGCAAGAAAATTTCATGAGAACCAGAGTTGTAATTATTCAAGTTGGTTGTTTCTCTATCATATCCATATCCAATGTACATTGCCTCTGAGATTTGGAAGCCTACCATTGCACTTAGAGCCGCACTCCATCTGTATGAAACCCCAACCATAAATTTGTCATTGAATAGGAAGTTTCCAGAAATATCGGTTTGCAAAGGAGCACCCGTTACCATTTTAGTGAGAAGAGCCGGTTTGAATTTGATATAATTATTCAAGTCAAATATATAACCAGCAATTAAGTAATAGTTTATTTTCTCCTTAAAAAGAGCTACTTCATTATCGTCATATCGATTGGTTTGAATGAAGTTAGGAATAGAAAAACCTACATAGGCTTTATCAGAATGTAAGTATAGACCAGCTCCTATATTAGGATTGAATTTATTGAAACTTTGTAGGGTAGGGTCAGCTTGGTTTACAGGGTTTAATCTACTGTTATCTAAGCTAAATAAGTTGGCAGTTGCTTTGATTCCAAAAGAGAGTTTAAAAATCTCCGAAGTAGGAATGGTATAAGACAAATCAGCCGAAATAGTATTCTCATCAATAGGTCCAATTCTATCATTGATAAGAGATACCCCAAGTCCAAGTCTACTTTCATTCAAAGGGGTATTGATTGAAACCGCATTGGTAACAGGAGCTCCATCGAGTCCTACCCATTGAGTACGATGCAAAGCAAAGATACTCATAGCTCCTCTAGATCCAGCATAAGCAGGATTCACATTGATTGTGTTGTACATATACTGAGTAAATTGCGAATCCTGTTGTGCAAAACTTACTATTGCTGTAAACATCAAAACGAAAGAAAGTATTTTTGTTTTCATTTGGCTTAAGTTTTAAACCTGAGGACCAAAGTCCTCAGGAATTAGATTTGAGTTATAATTATCTAGTAAGGTATAAATACCCATCTTTAGTGTTGTTGGTTGAATTATTAAGTCCATCAATTGAAGTATAATGCAAGATGTAAAAATAAGTTCCAGCAGGTAATCTAGAAGATTGACTAATAGTTGTTCTACCTTCAGATATCCCTTTAAAGGCTTTAGTTACATTATCATATCCAGAAGTTTCAAAAACTAATACTCCCCAACGGTTGTATATTTCAACAGAGTTGGTAGGATAACATAAAACATCATCAATATTGTCGATAATAAAGGTTTCGTTAATACCATCACCATTAGGAGAGAAAGCATTATGAACAGTTATACTACCACAACCCAACACGATATTAGCTTCAACAACTTCGCTATCCGAAGCACTAATAGGAGTTTGATTAGGTGTGAAACCATCAGCAAAGGCTACATTGGTCACCGATAGATTAACTCTATCTTCTTGTTTTACAGTGTAGTTTTCATTGTATTCTTGATAAGTACCAGGTTCCAAAGTTGCAATTACTTGGTTTAACCCAGTTAAAGGGTCAGTTACTTTAATATTAGACAATGTTACATTTCCAGTATTTTGCACTTGAATAGTGTAGTTAATAATATCTCCCACAGAACTGTAAGCTGGTGTGTTGGATGTTTTTACAACGACTAATTCTGCTTTCTGAGGAACTGGTGTAATTGTACAGTCAACACAATCAGGGTTTACAGGACAACTCAAACATGGTGTAGGGTCAGTAGACGAGTTATCAATTTCTTCTCCTTGAGGAGGTGTTCCTGTAGTAATTATGATATTATAAACATATCCTGCATCAATATCAGCCTGAGTAATCGTATAAGTACCAGTGAAGTTGGTGCTATTAGGAATATTTGGCTGTAAAGTTATAGGATCGCCTGTAATGACTACTCCTGGCAAAAATGTATCTATTATAGTTACATCTGTCAATGTAACATTTCCTGTATTAGTAACCACTATTGTATAGGTTATAGTTTCACCTACATCAGCGATTCCATTACCGTTAGAATCTACAAATGTTCCATCTAAAGTTCCAATAATCAAAGGATTTTGGTTCAATAAAGTAATGGTGCAATCGGGACATTCAGGGTCTTTAGGACAAGAAGTACAAGGCGTAGGGTCTGTTGATGTAGCTGTTATAGGGTCTCCTATTGGAGGTGTTCCTGTAGCTAAAGCTAAATTATACACAATGCCTTTATTGATATCATCTTGAGTAATAGCATGAATTGCACTGAATGTTGTTGAATCAGATGCTCCAACAGCAAGAGTTGTAATAGGACCACCACTAACGACTGCATTATTGTCTGTTACCGTTACATTTGTTAAAGGTAGATTTCCTGTATTTGTTACTATAAATTTGTATGAAATAATATCTCCAACATTTGTTTTACCATCATTATTGGTATCAACATAGGTACCATCTTTAGTGATTGTTACAGAAGGATTTGTACAGATTGGGATTATATCTTCATCATTATTATTAGCATCACTTCCAGATTGGTCAGTAACTGCTTTATCGTCTGGAGTTTTACCATTAACTGTTGCTTGATTGGTTATTTTACCATTATTGATATCAGCTTGTGTAACTGAATAAGTAGCATTATAAATCCAAATTTCGTTAACTTCTAAAAGATTGTTAGTATTACTATCACCGTTTGTTAATGTAATAGCAGATAAACCAGGATGGTTATCAATAACAGCTATATCGTGCAAACTCACATTTCCTGTATTAGTTACAGTAAAAGTATATTTCACAACGTCATCAACAGCTAGGGTAGCACAACCATTCGTTCCAGGTATAATATCATTTGTTTTTACAATAGCTATAGCACCAGATGTACAAATAGGAATTACATTTTCATCATTGTTATTAGTATTGCTACCAGATTGATCTGTTACAGGTTTGTCATCTGGAGTTTTACCGTTAACGGTAGCTTGATTAGTAATATGACCTAAATCAATATCAGATTGAGTAACAGTATATGTAGCATTGTAAATCCAAATTTCATTAACATCTAAAATATTGTTGTTATTACTATCACCGCTTGTAAATGTAATAGCAGATAAACCTGGATGATTATCAATAATGGCAATATTATTTAAACTCACATTCCCAGTATTAGTCACAGTAAAAGTATATTTTACTACATCATCGACAGCTAAGGTTGCACAACCATTCGTTCCAGGTATAATATCATTCGTTTTCACAATAGCGATAGAACCAGAAGTACAGATTGGAATTTCATTAGCGTCATCGTTATTAGCATTACTACCAGATTGATCTATTACTGTTTTATCGTCTGGTGTTTTACCGTTAACCGTAGCTTGATTAGTTATTTTGCCAGCATCAATATCTGCTTGTGTTACAGTATAGGTAGCATTATAAATCCAAATTTCATTAACATCTAAAATAGCGTTGTTATTACTATCGCCACTTGTTAAAGCAATAGCAGATAAACCAGGAAGATTATCAATTACAGCTATATCGTGTAAACTTACATTTCCAGCATTGGTTACTGTAAAGGTGTATTTCACTACATCATTAACCGCTAGGGTAGCACAACCATTAGATCCAGGTATAATATCATTTGTTTTCACTATGACAATTTTTGGAGTACGTGTTAATTCTGTAATAGTACAACTAGTACAACTTGGATCAATAGGAGTACATCCTACACAAGGAGTTGGGTCTGTTGAAAATGCTGTTACTGGATTACCTATAGGTGGATTTCCTTTGGCTATAGCTAGATTATCTACTTGTCCAGTGTCAATGTCAGCTTGAGTAATTGTGTATTCAGCAGTAAATGCTGTAGAATTAGAATCACCAGGAGCAAGCATAGCTAAGGTACCTACTATGTTAACATTGTCATCAGTGATTGTGATATTAGTTAGTGTTACATTACCTGTATTCTTAACTACAAAGGCATAAGTCACAGTATCACCAGGGGAAGTTCCAGAAGGTAAAGAAGAATCTACATATGTTCCATCTTTAGTAATACTGATACTTGGTGATTGATTCAAAACAGTTATTGTACAATCAGGGCACTCAGGGTCTATAGGACAAGTGCTGCAAGGAGTCGGATCGGATGAAGTATCTGTAACAGTGATATTTTCAGGGTCTTTAGCAGAAGTTAATGCAAGGTTATAATATAATCCTTTATTAATATCATCTTGGGTAATAGCATGCACAGCCATAAATGTATTACTGTCTGAAACACCTGCTGGTAGAGAAACAATTGGTCCTCCTGTTACAGTCGCTTTATTATCAGTTACAGTTACGTTTGTTATTGTCACATTTCCGATATTCGTAACTTTGAATTTATAAACAATATTATCCCCAATGTTGATTATTCCGTCATTATTAGTGTCTTCATAATCAGCATCTTTAAGTAACTCAATACCAGATTCAGTGATGAAATAGGTATAGTTTACAGTACAACCATTAATATCTTTAATTTCAACATCATATTTCCCCTTAGGTAAAGATGAAATATCTTCTGTAGTTGCTCCATTTGACCAATTGAATGTATAGGGAGTTGTTCCTCCTACAGGACTAATGTTGATGCTACCATTACTACAACCCACACAATTATTATTGTTAATAATTATTGCTGTTGCACTTAGAGCTGCAATAGGTTGACCAATTGTTACAGTACAAGTTGTATTGTATCCAAGCTTGTCAGTTACAGTTACAGTGTGTAATCCCGCATTTAAATTCACAGCTTGTGCAGTAGTTTCGCCATTATCCCATAAGAATGTGTAGTCACCATTTCCACCAAGTGGAGTTACAGTAGCTATACCATTACTATCGCCAAAACATTTGGCAGGACTATTTTGAGTGATACTACAAGATAAAACTCCAGGTTGAGTTATTGTTACTTGACAAGTAGTATTACAACCTTTAGAATCAGTAACCGTTACAGAATGTACTCCAGCATTTAAAGCCGTAGCAGTTGCTGTAGTTTCATTATTATCCCATAAGTAAGTATACCCACCATTACCACCAAGTGCAGTAACAGTTGCTTGACCATCACTTAATCCATTAGCGCTTACTGCTTTATCTTGAGTGACAGAGCAGCTGATAGCAGCTTGAGGTTGTGTAATGGTAACGGCTTGCGGTAGGGTACATCCATTAACATCTTTTACGGTAATAGTATAAGAACCAGCAATAAGATTAGTAAATGTTCCACTGCCAACAAAATTAGTTCCATCCTTAGAATAAGTATAAGGAGATGTTCCGTTAGCACCAACTACAGTAACACTACCAGTTGCTGCTCCAAAACAATTTACATTTGTTTGAGAAGTTATTGAAGCTGTTAATGCCGCTTGAGGTTGTGTAATAGTAACGGCTTGTGGTAGGGTACATCCATTAGCGTCTTTTACGGTAATAGTATAAGAACCAGCAATAAGATTAGTAAATGTTCCACTGCCAACAAAATTAGTTCCATCCTTAGAGTAAGTATAAGGAGATGTTCCGTTAGCACCAACTACAGTAACACTACCAGTTGCTGCTCCGAAGCAATTTACATTTGTTTGAGAAGTTATTGAGGCTGTTAATGCAGCTTGAGGTTGTGTAATAGTAACGGCTTGCGGTAGGGTACATCCATTAGCATCTTTTACGGTAATAGTATAAGAACCAGCAATAAGATTAGTAAATGTTCCACTGCCAACAAAATTAGTACCATCTTTAGAATAAGTATAAGGAGATGTTCCGTTAGCACCAACTACAGTAACACTACCAGTTGCTGCTCCAAAGCAATTTACATTTGTTTGAGAAGTTATTGAAGCTGTTAATGCTGCTTGAGGTTGCGTAATGGTAACGGCTTGTGGTAGGGTACATCCATTAGCATCTTTTACGGTAATAGTATAAGAACCAGCAATAAGATTAGTAAATGTTCCATTGCCTACAAAATTAGTACCATCTTTAGAATAAGTATAAGGAGATGTTCCGTTAGCACCAACTACAGTAACACTACCAGTTGCTGCTCCAAAACAATTTACATTTGTTTGAGAAGTTATTGAAGCTGTTAATGCCGCTTGAGGTTGCGTAATGGTAACGGCTTGTGGTAGGGTACATCCATTAGCATCTTTTACGGTAATAGTATAAGAACCAGCAATAAGATTAGTAAATGTTCCACTGCCAACAAAATTAGTACCATCCTTAGAATACGTATAAGGAGATGTTCCGTTAGCACCAACTACGGTAACACTACCAGTTGCTGCTCCAAAACAATTTACATTTGTTTGCGAAGTTATTGAAGCTGTTAACGCAGCTTGAGGTTGTGTAATGGTAACAGCTTGCGGTAGGGTACATCCATTAGCATCTTTTACGGTAATAGTATAAGAACCAGCAATAAGATTAGTAAATGTTCCACTGCCAACAAAATTAGTTCCATCCTTAGAATAAGTATAAGGAGATGTTCCGTTTGCACCAACTACAGTAACACTGCCAGTTGCTGCTCCAAAGCAATTTACATTTGTTTGAGAAGTTATTGAAGCTGTTAACGCAGCTTGAGGTTGCGTAATGGTAACGGCTTGTGGTATTGTACATCCATTAGCATCTTTAACGGTAATAGTATAAGAACCAGCAATCAGATTTGTAAATGTTCCACTGCCAACAAAATTAGTACCATCCTTAGAATACGTATAAGGAGATGTTCCGTTAGCACCAACTACAGTAACACTACCAGTTGCTGCTCCAAAGCAATTTACATTTGTTTGAGAAGTTATTGAGGCTGTTAATGCAGCTTGAGGTTGTGTAATAGTAACGGCTTGCGGTAGGGTACATCCATTAGCATCTTTTACGGTAATAGTATAAGAACCAGCTGTAAGATTAGTAAATGTTCCACTGCCAACAAAATTAGTGCCATCTTTAGAATACGTATAAGGAGATGTTCCGTTAGCACCAACTACAGTAACACTACCAGTTGCTGCTCCAAAGCAATTTACATTTGTTTGAGAAGTTATTGAAGCTGTTAATGCAGCTTGAGGTTGTGTAATGGTAAAAGTTTTAATGGCTTTACATCCCTTAGCATCTGTTACAGTTACTTCATAATTACCAGCTTTTAAGCCAGTTTGGTTCATTGCAGTAGCAATAACACCTGTACCAGTCCAAGCATAAGAATATGGTGCTGTTCCTCCTGAAACAGAAATGTTGATTGCACCAGTAGAAGCGTTATAGCACAAAACATTGGTTTGTGATGAAATGGTTATAATAGGTGCGGGATTGACAGTAATAGTAGCTTCACTAGAATAAATATTGTTACCACCGCATAATCCTGGTTTCGAAAAAACAACTCTATATTTAGTAGTTTCAGTTAAATTAGTTTCGGTATGGGTTGTTGTAGTATTAGGAATAGTAGTGTCCAACCATCCATTAGGGGAAAAAGGACTAACTAAGTATTGCCATTTTATAATGTTTACATCAGTTACACCAGTAAAGTTTAATATAGAGCTATTAGTACCAGCACAAACTGTTGCATCAGGGCCTATAGAACCTTTTAATGGAATTCCAAATGTAAGAGGAGTGTCAATACATCTACTCGAACTAGCTGAGTTTCCACTTACAGATGCTAATTTAGTAATATTGATTAGCCCTGGATTATTAGGGTCACAGATATCAATATTAAGACTTCCAAAAGGAATATTAAATTCTAGGAATGAACCGCCACCGGCATTACAACCAGTTGCACTTCCGTTGAGAGCCGCAAGTCCATTATTGACTGTAAGTTGGGTTTTAACATTTCCGTTTCCAGAATACAAATTAAAGGTATTGGCGTTCGAATTAATTTCTAAAATAAATTCGGCACCAGCTACAGATAATGGGCCTCCAAAAGTGTCAGATGTTAATCCAGTAGATGAATTATTATCTGTATCTAAATATAGTCTAAAAAGAGCGGCACCACCATTACCAATGTTCATTCCAAGTCTTAGTACTTGAGTAGTAGTATTTACTTTTGCTCGAATTGTTCCAATCTGGCATGTTGAAGAAGGACTAGGATTAAGTTGTTGACTAAATACAGTTCCTGTGGCATATTCATCGCCTGGAAGACCTGGCCCTGGACAATATTCACCATCGAATGTGTCTTGTGCAAAACTATGTGTAATACTGATAAATAATAACAGTAATACAAATAGGAAGGCCTGTTTCAATTTTGGATTAGGTAAAATTGTTTTCATCTTGTATTTTTTATTTGAAGCGTTATTTAAATTGAACTACTGTATTAAAAAGTTAAATATGAACTGATAAATATTTGTAGTTTTATTTTGTATTTTAATTTTAGAGATATTAAAATATTAAAGTGATGAGATGACTAGTATTTCAAATACTTTGATATAAGTACTTGTTTGTATAATTACATAATTAAAATAAAATTTATTTCATTACTCTTTTAAATTGCTTTGATTTTTAGAGCACTTTCAAGTTGTCTTAGATAATGTTAAGTTTCTATATTAAATTTATGAAATATTAATTGTTTAGTAGTTAAAATTCTGTAAATGACTCAAATACTCGTTAAAGTGTGAGTTTTTAATATGTTTTAGAGAGAATGTTTTTAAAATAATTATTAAATTTTAACACTTATATATATAAGGTATTTATTATGTTATAATGAAATGTAAATTGACTTTTTAATCTATAATTAATGCACTTTTTCAGGACTAGAAATAATTACACAAAAAAACCTCGAAATTTTCATTTCGAGGTTTTATAATGTGTTTTCGTGTATAAACGGTATCCTTACAAATCTGTAATAATAAATTCACTACGTCTGTTTTCTTGGTGTTCTTCTTCAGAACATTTCACACCGTCAGCACAATGGTTTACGAGTTGGTATTCCCCATATCCTTTACCCGTAAGTCTATTAGAGCTTACCCCATTTTTAACCAGCCATTCAATGGTTGATTTGGCTCTTCTGTCCGATAAGGCTTCGTTGTATTTGAAAGAAGCTCTACAGTCAGTATGTGAACGAATATCAAGTTTCATATTAGGATATTGTTTTAATACATCAAGAATTTTTTCGAGGTCTAGAGCCGCTTCATGTCTGATGTTTGATTTGTCAAGGTCAAAATAAATCATTTTAATACCAAAACATTTTCCTAAATCATCACCTACAGCGACTTTACAGCTAATTTTTTCTAAAGCAATATTGAGTTCGGTTTGACCATTTTCTTTACCTACCGTTATATTTGCTTCATTGGTATTGTATTCTGGTTTTTCGGCTCTTACATAGTATGTTTTTCCACATTCAACCATAAAGGAATAGTTTCCTTTGGCATCAGACATTTTGGAAGATATTTCGTTGAATTTTTTATCAAAAAGACTCACCTTAGCATTAGGAAGGGCTTCTTTAGATTCTATGTCTGTAATCTGTCCAAATAATTTTTGATCACAAGTTAATTTTTTAGTTTCTAAGAATTTATAGATATCATCATATCCTTGTCCGCCATCTTTATTAGAAGTGAAAAAACCTCTTCGAGATTTACTATCGATTAAATAAGCAAAATCATCTTTGGGAGAATTGATATCGGCTCCTACATTTTGAACCTCATTGAAAGTTCCATCTTCAAATATTTTAGAAACAAATACATCCAATCCTCCTAAGCCAGGATGTCCATCTGAAGCGAAATAGATTTCGTTATCTTCACTAATAAAAGGAAACGTTTCTCTACCCGGAGTATTGATTGAGTTTCCTAGATTTTCAGGATTTCCATAGGTTCCATCCTCATTTATTTTGACTTTAAACAAATCTGATAATCCTAAGGTACCAGGCATGTCTGAGGCAAAATACAATGTTTTTTCGTCAGGACTCAAAGCTGGGTGTGCAGTAGAGTAGTTGTCACTATTAAAAGGCATTTCAACAATTTTGGCCCATTTGTCGTTTTCTAAAGTAGCCTTGTAAATTTTAATTAACGTAATATCGTTTCCATTTTTACCTTTTTTCCCCTCGAGATAGTTGTTGCGAGTAAAGTACATGGTTTTCCCATCTTTAGTAAAAGCAGGAGTTGCTTCATGGAATTTGGAATTTATGTTTTTATCAAATTTACTAGGAGCACCCGGAGTCATTTCTTCGCCCAAATCAGCCATATACAAATTAGTGAAATACTGATTAGTCCAAGTGTGTTTGCGTTGCCCTAAACTCCCCGTATCTCTAGCAGAAGAAAAAACGATTTTATTGAGATAAACCGCAGTACCATAATCTGAATATTTGGAGTTAATACCTGCATCTTCAACTTTATATCTTCCTGAGTTTGCTTTTATTTCGGCAAGGTAGTTTCTATTTTTCTTAAAAAGCTTGGCACGTTTATCATCACCTGATAATTGATTGAATTTTTCCATCATTGCATCAGCTTGTTTGTTATCCCCAATGGCTTTTAGCGATTGCGAATATCTATAATAGTATTCAGGTTGCAACTCAGTTTGCATAGCAAATAACTCACCATACCATTTAGCGGCATTCTCTAACTGAGCATTAAAGTAATAGGCATTCCCCAATTTTTGAAACATCTCGGCTGATTTATATCCTTTCTCAGCGATTCTTTCATAGGTTTTTATGGCATCAATGTAGGCAAAGTTGTCATATTTTTTGTCAGCCGCAGCAAGTCTAGCTTTTTGCGAATAAATGTTTAGAGAAAAAACACTTATTATAGTTATGTAAAGGAGTATATTCTTTTTCATAATAATTGATTTTAGAAGAATCTTGGGGTTGTGATTTTATCGTTATTTTTGAAAATCTCATAGCGCAAGAAAATTTCATGAGAACCAGAGTTGTAATTATTCAAGTTGGTTGTTTCTCTATCATATCCATATCCAATGTACATTGCCTCTGAGATTTGGAAGCCTACCATTGCACTTAGAGCCGCACTCCATCTGTATGAAACCCCAACCATAAATTTGTCATTGAATAGGAAGTTTCCAGAAATATCGGTTTGCAAAGGAGCACCCGTTACCATTTTAGTGAGAAGAGCCGGTTTGAATTTGATATAATTATTCAAGTCAAATATA
The DNA here is from genome assembly GCF_034119845.1 of Flavobacterium sp. NG2. Classification (NCBI taxonomy): domain Bacteria; kingdom Pseudomonadati; phylum Bacteroidota; class Flavobacteriia; order Flavobacteriales; family Flavobacteriaceae; genus Flavobacterium; species Flavobacterium sp. NG2. The sequence continues at coordinate 2,644,760 of NZ_CP139420.1, forward strand.
TAACCAGCAATTAAGTAATAGTTTATTTTCTCCTTAAAAAGAGCTACTTCATTATCGTCATATCGATTGGTTTGAATGAAGTTAGGAATAGAAAAACCTACATAGGCTTTATCAGAATGTAAGTATAGACCAGCTCCTATATTAGGATTGAATTTATTGAAACTTTGTAGGGTAGGGTCAGCTTGGTTTACAGGGTTTAATCTACTGTTATCTAAGCTAAATAAGTTGGCAGTTGCTTTGATTCCAAAAGAGAGTTTAAAAATCTCCGAAGTAGGAATGGTATAAGACAAATCAGCCGAAATAGTATTCTCATCAATAGGTCCAATTCTATCATTGATAAGCGATACCCCAAGTCCAAGTCTACTTTCATTCAAAGGGGTGTTGATTGAAACTGCATTGGTAACAGGAGCTCCATCGAGTCCTACCCATTGAGTACGATGCAAAGCAAAGATACTCATAGCTCCTCTAGATCCAGCATAAGCAGGATTCACATTGATTGTGTTGTACATATACTGAGTAAATTGCGAATCCTGTTGTGCAAAACTTACTATTGCTGTAAACATCAAAACGAAAGAAAGTATTTTTGTTTTCATTTGGCTTAAGTTTTAAACCTGAGGACCAAAGTCCTCAGGAATTAGATTTGAGTTATAATTATCTAGTAAGGTATAAATACCCATCTTTAGTGTTGTTGGTTGAATTATTAAGTCCATCAATTGAAGTATAATGCAAGATGTAAAAATAAGTTCCAGCAGGTAATCTAGAAGATTGACTAATAGTTGTTCTACCTTCAGATATCCCTTTAAAGGCTTTAGTTACATTATCATATCCAGAAGTTTCAAAAACTAATACTCCCCAACGGTTGTATATCTCAACAGAGTTGGTAGGATAACATAAAACATCATCAATATTGTCGATAATAAAGGTTTCGTTAATACCATCACCATTAGGAGAGAAAGCATTATGAACAGTTATACTACCACAACCCAACACGATATTAGCTTCAACAACTTCGCTATCCGAAGCACTAATAGGAGTTTGATTAGGTGTGAAACCATCAGCAAAGGCTACATTGGTCACCGATAGATTAACTCTATCTTCTTGTTTTACAGTGTAGTTTTCATTGTATTCTTGATAAGTACCAGGTTCCAAAGTTGCAATTACTTGGTTTAACCCAGTTAAAGGGTCAGTTACTTTAATATTAAACAATGTTACATTTCCAGTATTTTGCACTTGAATAGTGTAGTTAATAATATCTCCCACAGAACTGTAAGCTGGTGTGTTGGATTTTTTTACAACGACTAATTCTGCTTTTTGAGGAACTGGTGTAATTGTACAGTTAACACAGTCAGGGTTTACAGGACAACTAGCACATGGTGTTGGGTCAGATGAAGCATCTGTAACCACTTCTCCTTGTGGAGGTGTACCCTGTGTAGTAACTTGAGTATATACATATCCAGCATCAATATCAGTTTGAGTTAAGATATGGCTACCAGTTATACTTGTACTATTAGATGCATTAACCTCTAGAGTAGGAATACTTCCTGATATTGTTAGCTGAGGGAAAGTTTGACTAACAGTAACATCTGTCAAAGTAACATTTCCTTCATTTACAACAATTATTTTATAATTAACTACTTCGCCTACATCTGCAATACCATTATTATTTGCATCTACAAAAGTACCATCAAGTGTTACAACTACTTTAGGATCTTGGTTTAATAGTGTAATGGTGCAGTCAAGACAATCAGGATCCTTAGGACATGAAGTACAAGGCGTAGGATCTGTTGAAGTTGCAGTTATAGGTTCACCTTTAGGAGGTGTTCCTGTAGCTAAAGCTAAATTATACACGATACCTTTGTCAATATCAGCTTGAGTAATAGCATGAACAGCACTGAATGTTGTTGTGTCAGATACTCCTACGGCAAGAGTTGCAATAGGACCACCACTAACAACTGCATTTGTGTCTGTAACTGTTACATTTGTTAAAGGTAGATTTCCTGTATTTGTTACTACAAATTTGTATGAAATAATATCTCCAACATTTGTTTTACCATCATTATTGGTATCTACATAAGTACCATCTTTAGTGATTGAAATACTAGGAGATTGATTCAATACAGTAATTGTACAGTTTGTACATTCAGGGTCTTTTGGACAAGAAGTACAAGGAGTAGGGTCAGTAGAAGTGGCTTCTACTTCATTTCCAGTAGGTGGATTTCCTTTAGCTAATGCTAAATTATAAACGAAACCTCTATTGATATCCTCTTGATTAATAAGGTATTCAGCACTGAAACTTCTCTCGTCAGATTCTCCAATACCTAAATCTATTGGTCCGCCAATAACTTGTACATTATTGTCTGTAATTGAAATATTTCTAATAATTGAGCTTCCTGTATTTGTAACAACAAATGAATATATAATTTTATCACCTACATTAGTAATTCCATCGTTATTTGCATCAAAGTAAGCTCCGTCTTTTGTAATAGCTATTGAAGGATTGTAAACCGTAATAGTAACAATAGCATCGTCACAATTTTCAGAATTAATAATTTCACATATTTTATATTCAATGGTATAATTTCCTGCAGGCGTTCCAGAAGGAACACTTATTTGTCCATTAGTTGTATTTATAGAAGGAACTGGACCATTGTTAATAGAGACTGCTTCGGCTATTATTGATATATTAACTGTATCAATCACAGCAGGATTTGATCCCAACGTATCTGAACCATTACCATTATCACTTAAAACATTACCAACATTAGAATTACCTGTTGTTCCATTGATTTCAGAAATAAGGTCGTCCTTAGCAACTATATCAAGTTTAGTTATGGTAAATATAGCGTCAGTTTTAGTTACAATATAATTAGGATTATCTCCTAAAATAACCTCAATAGGATAGTTACCTACATTAGAGAACTGAGTTGCAGGAGTAGCCAAAGTATAGTTGATGGTATCACCACCCGCTACAGCACCGCTTACCACAGCTGTAAGAGGAGGGTTCACCTCACCATATACTTTTGTTTTATTATCAGCTACTACTGTTACACCAATAGCTTTAGGAGTAATAGTTAAAGTACCATCTACTTTGTTAACGATGTAGTTAGGATTATTTCCTAAAGTCACAACAATAGGATAAGTGTCAACAGGGGAGAACTGTGTAGCTGTAGTTGCTAAACTATAGTTAATCACATCATTGTTCACTGCACCAGTTACCACGGCAGTAAGAGCAGGATTCACATCACCGTATACTTTAGTTTTATCATCAGCAGTAACTACTACGTTCAATTCTTTTGGAGTAACCGTTAAATTACCATCTACTTTGTTAACGATGTAGTTAGGATTATTTCCTAAAGTCACAACAATAGGATAAGTGTCAACAGGGGAGAACTGTGTAGCTGTAGTTGCTAAACTATAGTTAATCACATCATTGTTCACTGCACCAGTTACCACGGCAGTAAGAGCAGGATTTTCATCACCATATACTTTAGTTTTATCATCAGCAGTAACTACTACGTTCAATTCTTTTGGAGTAACCGTTAAAGTACCATCTACTTTGTTAACGATGTAGTTAGGATTATTTCCTAAAGTCACAACAATAGGATAAGTGTCAACAGGGAGAACTGTGTAGCTGTAGTTGCTAAACTATAGTTAATCACATCATTGTTCACTGCACCAGTTACCACGGCAGTAAGAGCAGGATTTTCATCACCATATACTTTAGTTTTATCATCAGCAGTAACTACTACGTTCAATTCTTTTGGAGTAACCGTTAAAGTACCATCTACTTTGTTAACGATGTAGTTAGGATTATTTCCTAAAGTCACAACAATAGGATAAGTGTCAACAGGGGAGAACTGTGTAGCCGTAGTTGCTAAACTATAGTTAATCACATCATTGTTCACTGCACCAGTTACCACAGCAGTAAGAGCAGGATTCACATCACCGTATACTTTAGTTTTATCATCAGCAGTAACTACTACGTTCAATTCTTTTGGAGTAACCGTTAAAGTACCATCTACTTTGTTAACGATGTAGTTAGGATTATTTCCTAAAGTCACAACAATAGGATAAGTATCAACAGGGGAGAACTGTGTAGCTGTAGTTGATAAGCTATAATTAATCACATCATTGTTCACTGCACCAGTTACCACAGCAGTAAGCGCAGGATTCACATCACCATATACTTTAGTTTTATCATCAGCAGTAACTACTACGTTCAATTCTTTAGGAGTAACCGTTAAAGTACCATCTACTTTGTTAACGATGTAGTTAGGATTATTTCCTAAAGTCACAACAATAGGATAAGTGTCAACAGGGGAGAACTGTGTAGCCGTAGTTGATAAGGTATAGTTAATCACATCATTGTTGACTGCACCAGTTACCACAGCAGTAAGAGTAGGATTCACATCACCGTATACTTTAGTTTTATCATCAGCAGTAACTACTACGTTCAATTCTTTAGGAGTAACCGTTAAAGTACCATCTACTTTGTTAACGATGTAGTTAGGATTATTTCCTAAAGTCACAACAATAGGATAAGTGTCAACAGGGGAGAACTGTGTAGCTGTAGTTGCTAAACTATAGTTAATCACATCATTGTTCACTGCACCAGTTACCACAGCAGTAAGAGCAGGATTCACATCACCGTATACTTTAGTTTTATCATCAGCAGTAACTACTACGTTCAATTCTTTTGGAGTAACCGTTAAAGTACCATCTACTTTGTTAACGATGTAGTTAGGATTATTTCCTAAAGTCACAACAATAGGATAAGTGTCAACAGGGGAGAACTGTGTAGCTGTAGTTGCTAAACTATAGTTAATCACATCATTGTTCACTGCACCAGTTACCACGGCAGTAAGAACAGGATTTTCATCACCATATACTTTAGTTTTATCATCAGCAGTAACTACTACGTTCAATTCTTTTGGAGTAACCGTTAAAGTACCATCTACTTTGTTAACGATGTAGTTAGGATTATTTCCTAAAGTCACAACAATAGGATAAGTGTCAACAGGGGAGAACTGTGTAGCCGTAGTTGATAAGGTATAGTTAATCGCATCATTGTTGACTGCACCAGTTACCACAGCAGTAAGAGCAGGATTCACATCACCATATACTTTAGTTTTATCATCAGCAGTAACTACTACGTTCAATTCTTTAGGAGTAACCGTTAAAGTACCATCTACTTTGTTAACGATGTAGTTAGGATTATTTCCTAAAGTCACAACAATAGGATAAGTGTCAACAGGGGAGAACTGTGTAGCCGTAGTTGATAAGGTATAGTTAATCACATCATTGTTGACTGCACCAGTTACCACAGCAGTAAGAGCAGGATTCACATCACCGTATACTTTAGTTTTATCATCAGCAGTAACTACTACGTTCAATTCTTTTGGAGTAACCGTTAAAGTACCATCTACTTTGTTAACGATGTAGTTAGGATTATTTCCTAAAGTCACAACAATAGGATAAGTGTCAACAGGGGAGAACTGTGTAGCCGTAGTTGATAAGCTATAATTAATCACATCATTGTTCACTGCACCAGTTACCACGGCAGTAAGAGCAGGATTTTCATCACCATATACTTTAGTTTTATCATCAGCAGTAACTACTACGTTCAATTCTTTAGGAGTAACCGTTAAAGTACCATCTACTTTGTTAACGATGTAGTTAGGATTATTTCCTAAAGTCACAACAATAGGATAAGTGTCAACAGGGGAGAACTGTGTAGCTGTAGTTGCTAAACTATAATTAATCACATCATTGTTCACTGCACCAGTTACCACAGCAGTAAGCGCAGGATTCACATCACCATATACTTTAGTTTTATCATCAGCAGTAACTACTACGTTCAATTCTTTAGGAGTAACCGTTAAAGTACCATCTACTTTGTTAACGATGTAGTTAGGATTATTTCCTAAAGTCACAACAATAGGATAAGTGTCAACAGGGGAGAACTGTGTAGCTGTAGTTGCTAAACTATAGTTAATCACATCATTGTTCACTGCACCAGTTACCACAGCAGTAAGCGCAGGATTCACATCACCATATACTTTAGTTTTATCATCAGCAGTAACTACTACGTTCAATTCTTTTGGAGTAACCGTTAAAGTACCATCTACTTTGTTAACGATGTAGTTAGGATTATTTCCTAAAGTCACAACAATAGGATAAGTGTCAACAGGGGAGAACTGTGTAGCCGTAGTTGATAAGCTATAATTAATCACATCATTGTTCACTGCACCAGTTACCACAGCAGTAAGAGTAGGATTCACATCACCGTATACTTTAGTTTTATCATCAGCAGTAACTACTACGTTCAATTCTTTAGGAGTAACCGTTAAAGTACCATCTACTTTGTTAACGATGTAGTTAGGATTATTTCCTAAAGTCACAACAATAGGATAAGTGTCAACAGGGGAGAACTGTGTAGCCGTAGTTGATAAGGTATAGTTAATCACATCATTGTTGACTGCACCAGTTACCACAGCAGTAAGAGTAGGATTCACATCACCGTATACTTTAGTTTTATCATCAGCAGTAACTACTACGTTCAATTCTTTAGGAGTAACCGTTAAAGTACCATCTACTTTGTTAACGATGTAGTTAGGATTATTTCCTAAAGTCACAACAATAGGATAAGTGTCAACAGGGGAGAACTGTGTAGCCGTAGTTGCTAAACTATAGTTAATCACATCATTGTTCACTGCACCAGTTACCACAGCAGTAAGAGTAGGATTCACATCACCGTATACTTTTGTTTTATCATCAGCAGTAACTACTACGTTCAATTCTTTAGGAGTAACCGTTAAAGTACCATCTACTTTGTTAACGATGTAGTTAGGATTATTTCCTAAAGTCACAACAATAGGATAAGTGTCAACAGGGGAGAACTGTGTAGCAGTAGTTGATAAGCTATAATTAATCACATCATTGTTCACTGCACCAGTTACCACAGCAGTAAGAGTAGGATTCACATCACCGTATACTTTAGTTTTATCATCAGCAGTAACTACTACGTTCAATTCTTTAGGAGTAACCGTTAAAGTACCATCTACTTTGTTAACGATGTAGTTAGGGTTATTTCCTAAAGTCACAACAATAGGATAAGTGTCAACAGGGGAGAACTGTGTAGCCGTAGTTGATAAGGTATAGTTAATCACATCATTGTTGACTGCACCAGTTACCACAGCAGTAAGAGTAGGATTCACATCACCGTATACTTTAGTTTTATCATCAGCAGTAACTACTACGTTCAATTCTTTAGGAGTAACCGTTAAAGTACCATCTACTTTGTTAACGATGTAGTTAGGATTATTTCCTAAAGTCACAACAATAGGATAAGTGTCAACAGGGGAGAACTGTGTAGCCGTAGTTGATAAGGTATAGTTAATCACATCATTGTTGACTGCACCAGTTACCACAGCAGTAAGAGTAGGATTCACATCACCGTATACTTTAGTTTTATCATCAGCAGTAACTACTACGTTCAATTCTTTAGGAGTAACCGTTAAAGTACCATCTACTTTGTTAACGATGTAGTTAGGATTATTTCCTAAAGTCACAACAATAGGATAAGTGTCAACAGGGGAGAACTGTGTAGCCGTAGTTGATAAGGTATAGTTAATCACATCATTGTTCACTGCACCAGTTACCACAGCAGTAAGAGCAGGATTCACATCACCGTATACTTTAGTTTTATCATCAGCAGTAACTACTACGTTCAATTCTTTTGGAGTAACCGTTAAAGTACCATCTACTTTGTTAACGATGTAGTTAGGATTATTTCCTAAAGTCACAACAATAGGATAAGTGTCAACAGGGGAGAACTGTGTAGCCGTAGTTGATAAGGTATAGTTAATCACATCATTGTTCACTGCACCAGTTACCACAGCAGTAAGAGCAGGATTCACATCACCGTATACTTTAGTTTTATCATCAGCAGTAACTACTACGTTCAATTCTTTTGGAGTAACCGTTAAAGTACCATCTACTTTGTTAACGATGTAGTTAGGATTATTTCCTAAAGTCACAACAATAGGATAAGTGTCAACAGGGGAGAACTGTGTAGCTGTAGTTGCTAAACTATAGTTAATCACATCATTGTTCACTGCACCAGTTACCACAGCAGTAAGAGCAGGATTCACATCACCGTATACTTTAGTTTTATCATCAGCAGTAACTACTACGTTCAATTCTTTAGGAGTAACCGTTAAAGTACCATCTACTTTGTTAACGATGTAGTTAGGGTTATTTCCTAAAGTCACAACAATAGGATAAGTGTCAACAGGGGAGAACTGTGTAGCCGTAGTTGATAAGGTATAGTTAATCACATCATTGTTGACTGCACCAGTTACCACAGCAGTAAGAGCAGGATTCACATCACCATATACTTTAGTTTTATCATCGGCCACTACGGTTACGGCTTTTGGGGTAACAGTTAAAGTTCTTATTTCAGTAGATGTATTTATACAATCCCCAGTTAAGAGAGCTCTATATGTATAAGAACTCATAGCAACTGTTGGGTTTGAAATTGTCAAAGTTGCTGTTGTGGCATTTGAATATGTACTATTGTTTGAAATATTAGTAAAACCTGAACCAGTATTTACTTGCCATTGATATGTCGTAACATTTGTGGCTACAACAGTAAAACTTGCATTGTCACCATAAGTGATATTTGCATTTACTGGTTGAGTAGTAATTATAGCCTGTGGTTTAACCGTTACAGTTATTGTAAAAGTTGCGCCTGAACATGTACCAGTTGTTGTAGTAGGAGTAACTAAATATTGAACTGTTCCAGTAGCAGAAGTACTTGGATTAGTCAAAGTTTGATTAATAGAAGTCCCTGAACCTGCAGAAGCGCCAGTGATACCACCTGTAATTGTACCAATAGTCCAAGAGAAATTACTTGGAGATGATGCTGTTAAGGCAATGTTTGGACTTGTACCGCTACAGATAGTTGCAGTAACCGAATTGGTAACAGTTGGTTTAGGATTAACAGTTACTGTTATAGTAAATGAATCTCCAACACAAGTTCCTGTAGTAGAAGTTGGAGTAACTATATATTGAACTGATCCACTTGTAGAAGTACTTGGATTTGTTAAAGTTTGATTAATAGAAGCTCCTGAACCAGCAGAAGCGCCAGTGATACCTCCAGTTATTGTACCAATAGTCCAAGAAAAACTACTTGGAGATGATGCTGTTAAGGCAATGTTTGAACTTGTTCCACTACAGATAGTTGCAGTAGCTGAATTGGTAACAGTTGGTTTAGGATTAACAGTTACTGTTATAGTAAATGAATCTCCAACACAAGTTCCTGTAGTAGAAGTTGGAGTAACTATATATTGAACTGTTCCACTTGTAGAAGTACTTGGATTTGTTAAAGTTTGATTAATAGAAGCCCCTGAACCAGCAGAAGCGCCAGTGATACCTCCAGTTATTGTACCAATAGTCCAAGAAAAACTACTTGGAGATGATGCTGTTAAGGTAATGTTTGGACTTGTTCCACTACAGATAGTTGCAGTAGCTGAATTGGTAACAGTTGGTTTAGGATTAACAGTTACTGTTATAGTAAATGAATCTCCAACACAAGTTCCTGTAGTAGAAGTTGGAGTAACTATATATTGAACTGTTCCACTTGTAGAAGTACTTGGATTTGTTAAAGTTTGATTAATAGAAGCCCCTGAACCAGCAGAAGCGCCAGTGATACCACCTGTAATTGTACCGATAGTCCAAGAGAAATTACTTGGAGTTGATGCTGTTAAGGCGATGTTTGGACTTGTTCCGCTACAGATAGTTGCAGATGCTGAGTTGGTAACAGTAGGTTTAGGATTAACCGTAACAGTTATCGTAAATGAGGCACCAACACAATTTCCAGTAGTTGAAGTAGGAGTAACTATATATTGAACTGCTCCACTTGTAGAAGTACTTGGATTTGTTAAAGTTTGATTAATAGAAGCTCCTGAACCTGCAGAAGCACCAGTGATACTTCCTGTTATTGTTCCAATAGTCCAAGAAAAACTACTAGGAGTTGATGCCGTTAAGGCAATGTTTGGACTTGTACCGCTACAGATAGTTGCAGTAGCTGAGTTGGTAACAGTTGGTTTAGGATTAACCGTAACAGTTATCGTAAATGGGGAACCAACACAAGTTCCTGTAGTAGAAGTTGGAGTAACTATATATTGAACTGTTCCAGTAGCAGAAGTACTTGGATTTGTTAAAGTTTGATTAATAGAAGCTCCTGAACCTGCAGAAGCGCCAGTGATACTTCCTGTTATTGTACCAATAGTCCAATCAAAACTACTAGGAGTTGATGCTGTTAAGGCGATGTTTGGACTTGTTCCACTACAGATAGTTGCAGTAGCCGAATTGGTAACAATTGGTTTAGGATTAACAGTTATTGTTATTGTAAATGGGGCTCCTGTACAATCACCAGATTTAGGTGTTACTGTATAGGTTAATGTTGCAGCACTATTTGTTGTGTTTGTTAAAGTTTGACTAATAGGACCAACAGCAGCTGTGCTTTGAGCACTTCCTCCGCTTATTGCACCTACAGGATTACTAACTGGAGTATTCCAAGAGTACTTAGTATCAGATGGAACCACCTCTGAACCACCATTAGTAGGTAAAATGCTAAAGGGGTTTCCACTACATATTGTTGCGGTTTTATTTGCAATAACTGGATTTGTACAACAGGCTTCAACTAAAACAGTTTTTGTTTGAGTATTAAAATCGCCATCACCATCAGTAACTTTTAAGCTAATGCTTTTAGAACCTCCTGTAAGATATGTTACAGTAATAGGATTTGGTGATTTCCCACTGTTTGATGAAGTTGAAGGATTTGCGTCTGAACCAAAGTTCCATAAATAAGTTAATGTCCCATCGCCTCCAGTTGAAGTATTCGTGAATGCTATTTGTTCAAAACTACCAGTTGTACAACTTTTATTAGAAGTAAAATCAACAGCTAAAGGTGTGTTAACAACTATGTTTGGTATAAAACCAGCTTCAGTACATTTTGAACCAACAGATTCACTTGCACAACCAGCTGCAACACTTGATGAACCACCTGTTTTCCATGCTACATAAATGTTTCTTAATTCCAATTTACCTCCGCAAGTAAAATTTATTTGAGCTATATTAATAGGAGTAGAAGGAATAGTGTTTCCTGTGTTTGGTTCTGCGTAAGTGTATTTACCAGTTGTATTTACTTTAACTTCATTCCAATAAAGATCAAATTGAACATAAATATTGTATTTTGGACCAGTATCTACTGTTATAAATAAATATGCTGTAGTTGAATTCCCAACATTACAAACATCTAATGGACTCCCATCTAATTTTCCAATAAAAGAGTTTGTAATAGTTAAGTCTTTTGCATTACAACCTGAATAAGTACAAGCAGTTGATTGTGGCAAATTAACCGTAGGATTAGTTTGTGAAAAACCATTTGTTATACTTAGAAGTAATAGTAATAAAACAAAAATAGAGCTTTGTTTTAATTTTTGTGTGAGTAGATTTGTTTTCATACTTAACATATATTTGGTTTGAAGCTTATGAAATTTTGTACTAATAATATTAAAATTATAAGTTATTAACGAATTTATGAACAATTAAGGTTCATAATGAATTTAATCTTTGAATTACCTAAATACTCGTTAAAAAACCTATTAAACTAAATTTAAATCAATAAATGACCTTTTTTGTTGAATCTCTTTAAATTGTCATAACAGGATTGTTAAAATTTTAACAAGTCTTGTTTTTTTAGATTTTAAATAGTCAATGATATATTGTTACTATAATTTATTTTGTTAAAAATCATTTTCAAATGTAAATCAAAAAATGATACGACAATTAAAAAAACATCGATAAAGTGCAAAAAAAGACGTTAAAATGTATTTGTGTAAAATTTTGATTACAAAATTTTAATTAATATATTCTGAAAATTATAAATTGAGAAAGAAGATTTTATTTGAAAATTCATTTTTAATCAAATTGAAATCTAAATAAAAATTGTATCTTTCTATTTCGGAATTTAATTATGTAAATAAGTAAGCAATGAAAAATTTAATATTGATACGACATGGAAAGTCAAATTGGGATACACCTTTAAAGGATATAGATAGACCATTAGATAAAAGAGGTATGAAAGATGCTCACTTGGTTTCTTTAAATATATTTAATTATATTCCTGATACTTTTGTAATATGGAGTAGTATAGCTAAAAGAGCATCAGATACCGCATTGATATTTGCACAAAATTTAATGGCACCTATAGAAAGCATTATCTTTAAAAAAGAATTGTACACATTTGATGAAGCACAATTAGAAAAAATTATTAAATCTTGTGATAATTCATTCGATAGTATTATTCTTTTTGGTCATAATGGTGCAATTACAAATTTTGTTAATAAATTTGGGGATATTTTTATTAGTAATGTCCCTACTTCGGGCTTTGTTTCTTTACAATTTGAAACAGATAAATGGGACAGTATTGATAAAGGAAAAACAAAAAAAATAATAATACCTAAAGATTTAAAATAAAACGAGTGCCAGAACAAATATATATAGATAGAGAAAAAAGTTGGTTAGCCTTTAATGCTAGAGTACTTCAAGAAGCAGCAGATAAATCAGTACCACTTTTAGAAAGATTACGTTTTTTAGGAATATTTTCAAATAATTTAGATGAATTTTTTAGAGTTCGTTTTGCGGCGATTCGAAGATTGAGTCTTTCAGGTAAGACAGGCGAAAAAATTTTGGGAGGAATTACTGCCCAACAATTAATTGAGGATATTACAGAGATTGTAATCCAACATCAAACGGAAAGTTTAAATATTTTTAAAGAAATTGAGACTGAATTAGAGGCTCAGAATATTTTTATTATTAAAGAAGATGAGATTTCATTGGAGCAAGAAATCTTCTTAAAAGATTTTTTTATTCAAAAATTAAGTCCAGAATTAGTTACCATTATACTTAACGATTTAGCTGAATTTCCTTTGTTAAAAGACAATATGGGCTATTTGGCTATAAAACTGGCAATGAAACATCAAGAAGTTCGTTATGCCATTATCGAAATTCCAAAAACGATGAATCGTTTTGTTGTTTTACCTTCTAATGATGACAAACAATATGTTATTTTAATTGATGATGTCATTCGCCATAATTTAAAAAACATTTTCAATATTTTCGAATATGAAACGGTTTCTGCACATATGATTAAAATCAGTCGTGATGCTCAATTAGAGATTGATAGCGACTTGAGTAAGAGTATGTTGGAAAAAATATCAACTAGTGTAAGAGATAGAAGAATAGGAGAGCCTGTTCGTTTTATCTATGATCAAGAAATCGAAGCGGATACCTTGCAGTTTTTTTTAGAAAAAATGAAAATTGTTGCTTCTGATAGTATCATTCCAGGGGGAAGATATCATAATAGAAGAGATTATATGGATTTTCCGAACTTAGGAAGATATGATTTATTGTATAAGAAGAATCTTCCGTTACCCATACCAGGATTAAGTTTAGAAGGAAGTTTGTTGCAAAAAATAAGTAAGAAAGATTATTTATTGAATGCTCCATATCAATCATTCTCCTATTTAACTCGTTTTTTGAGAGAAGCTGCTTTGGATCCAAAAGTAACTACCATCAAAATAACACTCTATAGGCTTGCAAAAAACTCCCAAATTATTAGTTCGTTAATTAATGCGGCTAAGAATGGGAAAAAAGTAACAGTTCAAATTGAATTACAAGCTCGCTTTGATGAAGCGTCTAATATTTCGTATGCTGAACAAATGCAAACAGAAGGTATTGAACTTATTTTTGGTATAAAAGGACTAAAAGTTCATAGTAAAATTTGTGTCATTGAGAGAATCGAAAAAGAAAAAACCAAGCGTTATGGTTTTATTTCAACAGGAAATTTTAATGAAGCAACTGCTAAAGTATATACCGATGTAACTTTGCTAACCAGTCATCAGCAGATATTAAAAGATATTTCTAAAATTTTTGAATTTTTTGATATCAATTATAGGATACATCGTTATAAACATTTAATTGTTTCTCCTCATTATACTAGAGCTCGTTTTTATAAATTGATTGATAGAGAAATTTTGCATGCTCTCGCTGGAAGAAAGACATATATCAAATTGAAGATGAATAGTTTGTCTGATTATCCAATGATTGATAAACTCTACGAGGCAAGTAAAGCTGGAGTTAAAATTCAATTAGAAGTGAGAGGTATATGTTCTTTAATTCCTGGAGTGAAAGGTCTTAGTGAAAATATTGAAGCAATAAGTATTGTTGATAATTACTTAGAGCACTCCAGAATTTATATTTTCGGAAATGCAGGTCAGCCAGATGTTTTTATCTCTTCAGCTGATTTTATGAGTAGAAACTTAGACGGACGTGTTGAAGTAACTTGTCCTATTTATGACCAAGATATAAAAAATGAATTGATAGATAATTTTGATTTAGGGTGGAAAGGAAATGTAAAGGCAAGGTATCATTCACGATTATTGGATAATAGATATCGAGACAGTAATGGAAAACCAGTATTTAGAGCTCAGCTTGAAACCTATATTTACTATCAAAACAAAGTTAATTTACTAGAAACTACTTTTAAAAATTAAATCATACCCATAAGAATGATTAAAATAAAAAAATATGCTGCTATCGATATTGGGTCAAATGCCATGCGACTTTTAGTCGTCAATATTGTAGAGCAACAAGGGAAGGAACCACAATTTAATAAAAGTGCTTTGGTTCGTGTACCCATCCGTTTAGGTCAAGATGCTTTTACTGTTGGTGAAATTTCAGAAGAGAACAGCAATAGAATGTGTGATGCCATGAAAGCATTTAATCTCTTGATGAAAGTGCATAAGGTAGAATCTTATAGAGCTTTTGCAACTTCAGCAATGAGAGAGGCCTATAACGGGAAAGAAGTAGTGGCTTTAATAAAGAAAAAAGCGGACCTCAAAATAGAGATAATTGATGGTAAGAAAGAGGCAGCCATCATTGCTTCAACTGATTTAATGCATTTGTTAAAAAAAGAAGAAACTTATTTATTTGTTGATGTTGGTGGTGGAAGTACAGAGTTTACACTGTTTTCTAATGGCAAAATAGTTAATTCTAGATCTTTCAAAGCTGGTACTGTTCGATTATTGAATAATATGGTTTGTGATGTGGTTTGGGAAGAAATTGAAAAATGGATTAAAGCCAATACTAAAGATTTTGAAGAGATTGCCTTAATTGGTTCAGGTGGAAACATCAATAAAATATTTAAGATGTCTGGTAAATCACAAGAAAAACCATTGTCTTATATTTATATGAATTCACAGTATGCTTTTTTAAATTCATTGACCTATGAACAAAGAATTTCGGAATTAGGATTGAATCCTGATCGTGCCGATGTTATCATACCAGCGGTTCGAATTTATCTTAATGCGATGAAATGGAGTGGAGCAAGACAAATTTATGTTCCTAAAATTGGTCTTTCTGATGGAATTGTAAAAGCTATGTATTTTGGAAATATTTAGATAGATATAACTGATATAAAACAGGCTATTGATTTTTTTCAATAGCCTGTTTTTTTATTTGGTTACAACAACAAAATTAAAAGGAGTAAAATAATAACGATAGCTCCAAAAGATAGATACAAGCCATTGTTTGTCGATCTTAATTCTGCTTTAATGGTTTTTACTTCTTTTCGGAGTTCTTTTTTCTCTGCTGAACTTAAAGTTGATTTATCTATTTTTTTAATGTCTTCCAATCGGTCTAATTTTGTTTGAACCTCAACTGGAATTTCTTTGGGTGTATTAGGCAAATTGGTTTCTGCTGCTGAAATCGATGTTGGAATTGCACCTAATGATAACGCTATTATCATTAGATAAGAGGTAATTTTTTTCATTGTTTACGGTTTTTAATTAATACGATTCTTCTCTAAAGGTACTAATAAAACGTTTAAAACTAGTTACTTATTTGAAAATAACAGTCTTAGGTTTTGCCAATTCAAAACTTTGAAATCCAAAATCATCGTTCTCAAAAGCATTGGTTCTAAAAATAGAATCTCCTTCTAGTGGAATTGTAGGGTAATAAGAAAGAGACAATTGAAAAGAGCTAAATACGAGATAGTCATTACTGATAATGACTCCAAGACCAATTTTTGAATATACTTTTTTGTCTGGAAAATTATTCATAACATTTCCAAGCATTGCAATGGAATAGTTGAAGTACGGATTCAATCGGAAACCACCAATGTTCTTTGGAGTATATGTTTGAGTTTGAAAGATCCAAAGCATTTTGTCGGTGCCATAAATTGGGCTATTGAATCCTTGTATTCCATACCTTTCATTTATAGTGAGTAAATCACCAATTGAATTTTGCCTATTGAACCCTATTAAAAATATAGGCTTTATAAATTGACGTATTTTCCAATCTCCTATTTGGAGTAATCGTGTAAAATAATTAGCTTGAAAAGAAATAGCCGTTTGCTCTGATTTAGATTCATTAAAAAAAGAGCCTGCCTCTAAATTAGTACTCAAATATCCCCATTTAAAGTATCTTCCTATTGCTATTTGCGCTCCTAAATAGGGTCTCCAAACAGTATTCTTATATTGATATCCTGTTGTAATTCCATAAATTTGACCAATTGGAACATCCTCGGTAATTCCATATTTAAAGATGTATTTGTCTTCGATAAATCTTCTTGTATTGATACCAAATCCCATTAGTAATTGTTTTTCATTACTGAAAAAGTTAATGGGGTCATATTCTATTGTTGGTTTTTCAACATAATTGATATTTAAGAAACGACTAGAGACAATAAAATTAGTAGTCTTGTTATTAGTTGTATCTCTTTTGAATATAGTAAATGCTTTCGCTGCCCAAAAATCGTGAGTACTGTTTTTGAAATTTTGAAATTGATAGCTTAAGTCTTGACCTTGTAAACTATCACTTCTAAATAGTTGACCTAAGTAAATTCCACCAGCCCATTTGGTGAGAGGAGAATAAAAAGGGCGTTCAACTAAAATGCTTTTATCATAGAAATTATCTAAGTCTTTGTTGTATTTTAAGACTGTTTTGATAAAAGAGTTTTTAATATTAGGAACGGTGTAAGTAAAATCATGAGCATCTTTACTGTCTTCGAATCTGTTGGTAAATTGGTAGTCAAATTGATGTCCTATTCCAAAGATATTACGTTCATTAAGTCCTAATTTAACTTTAGAACTAGAAACTTGAAGAGTAGGAACAGTACTCCATGAGTCTAAAACGCGAACATATACATCAACAGAGTCTGATTTTTTACTAGTTAATTTTTCGGTGATAGTCACTTGATTAACGAATCGTTGGGAGCGAATGATTCGTTCTGTCTCCTGAATTACCATTGCGTTAAAAGGTGAATTCTTTTTGAAGAGCAATAAATTCTGAATCGCTATTTTTTTTGATTTTAGATGCAATGCATTACCTAATTTTTCTTCCCATTTTTTAGGAGCCCTTAAAGTATCACTGTCGGAAAATCCAAAAGGATCTAGGGTAGTAATGTTTATGTTCCGAACAATTTTACCGTTATACCTTTTATGATTAATCTGTTTTACTGTTCTAGGTTTGTTTGGTTTTGTACTTATAGGCTCAAAAATTAATTTATGTAAAAGCCGTGTGAATTTGTTTTTGGTTGAATAAGTTTGAATTTTTTTATATACTTCAATACTATCTTTGTCCGTTTTCTTTATTTGAGGATAAGAAATCGAAAAATTGAATAGTAGAAATAGGGCTAATATGATTTTTTTATTTTGGAGCATTTATAAAAGTATTAATGCATAAAAATCAATTTTTCGGAACACTTTTTTTAAAGCAATTAAGATAAGTGTTGTTGAGTTAGAAGGCATTAGTCAACAAACTCTTTTTCATCATAATCATGTTTTAAAATGGAAATTCCTTTTTGGAAGATTAAATTGTTAGGATACACGATTATTTCTCCTTCCTTTGTTATTAATGTAATATGGAAAGCTTTGATGTCTTCAATTTCGCCAATGATTGGAAAATCTTTATCATGAATTTTTATGATGTCACCAATTTTAAAAGGAAAGGAAAAAAATAGAATAATTCCTGATGTGATATTGCTTAGAATAGACCATTGTGCTACCATCGCAACTCCAACTATTGTTGTTATTGAGGATATGGCAATCATGATATCTTTGGCTTGAACTCCCCAAATAAGTGTTAAAGCAATTGCAACTAAAATATTGATTAGTAAATGTAGATATTTAATCACTAAGTTGGTTCGGTGTTCTATAATATGCGTTGATTTAGCAAATTTTCGAACAATACTCGAAACAATTACGCGCAATATCATCATGACTAGAAGTACTATTCCAGATGATATGATTTCTTTGGTAAAATTATCGAAAACAATCATAAATCAATTTTTACTCTAAGTTACTCAAATATTCGTACACTTTATCAACTGGCATTCCCATAACATTAGCATAAGAACCTTCAATTTTTGAAACAGCTATAAAACCAATCCATTCTTGAATACCATATGCTCCAGCTTTGTCAAAAGGTTTATACGTATCAATATAATAATGAATGGCCTCATCGCTCAATTTGTTAAAGGTAACTTTGGTGGTTTCACAAAGTAAATCGGTTTTTGAATTGGTTTTAAAACAAACAGAGGTGATTACTTCGTGAGTGCTATTTGATAACGATTTTAGTATTTGAAAAGCATCTGCTTTGTCTTTTGGTTTTCCCAATGCCTTATTGTTGTGCCAAACAATAGTATCGCTAGTGACTAAGATTTCGTTATCATCTAAAGTTCCGTCAAATGCAGCAGCTTTTAATTCAGCTAAATAATTAGTAATTTCGCCTGCTACCAATTCAGGAGGAAAGACCTCTTCGATTTCTTTCAACCGAATTTCAAAATCCAATTCCAAGTCTTTGAAAAACTGTTGTCTTCTCGGTGAACCCGAAGCCAAGATTAATTTGTATTGCTGTAATTTAGAACTAAGCATTGTATTTTATATTTAAGGTAAGCACAAGTATAGAAAATATCCCGAAAAATAATATCCATTTTAATAAGTTGCTCAATTGATTAAAATCTTTCTGTTTTTTGGCGGTCCAAATTTTTACAGAAAAAAAGAACAAAGGGGCCAAAATAAAGACTAAAGTGTATAAAGTAGTTGGAAATAGATTGTAAGCGAATAAATAGGTTTTGATATAGAAAACTAGGGCGATAATTGGAATAAAACTTAATGCAAAAACAAGGTTTGATGTTCTTTTTACGCCAATAATGATAGGTAAGGTTTTCATT
Source organism: Flavobacterium sp. NG2 (assembly GCF_034119845.1). NCBI lineage: Bacteria > Pseudomonadati > Bacteroidota > Flavobacteriia > Flavobacteriales > Flavobacteriaceae > Flavobacterium > Flavobacterium sp. NG2. The sequence continues at coordinate 2,664,063 of NZ_CP139420.1, forward strand.
CCTTGGTTATAATCTCCATTAACATCTTCTAGATCTTTTACAATTTCACGAATGAAATTAATCATAAATGAAAAAACTGCATAGTCTAAAAGAACAGAAAATAAACTTCCTAGGATTTGCCTGTTTTCAATTGTAATAACAGGATACAAATCAAATATTCCAATAATAAGTACGCTAACCGAAAGTATTAAAGCAACAATAAGATTACCTACGATAGCCATTTGCTTTAAACTGGTTGCATAAATGTAAAGCGTAGCAGCAATAACAATAAATAAAGAAGCAAAATTAGGCTTGTCGATTACATTGGAAAGATAAAATCCAATTGCAACACCTAAACAATTAAGAACAATATAGATATTGTAAGCTGAAGATTCAGATATTGTTTTCCCTACGATGACATCTTTAGGCTTGTTGTCCTCATCAGTTTGTATATCTAAAATGTTGTTAATAACATAACCAGCTGCAGCAATTAAAACTGTGCTTAATACTAAAAGTGCATATTGCCATTCGTTTAAGGCTAATGGTATATTTTGTAATTTCAAAAAGCCATATCGAAAAAGAAGTTGCATAAAAGCAAGCATCAACAGATTTTGGTATCGAATGAGTTTTAGAAAATCCATCTATTTAATTGTTTTTTCCGTCGAAATATTCCATCCATTTTCCTTGTACTTTCATGACTTGCTCAATCACGTCACGAACGGCACCTTTACCACCATTTTTATGCGAAATGTAGTTTGAAATGGTTTTGATTTCAGGACTGGCATCCTGAGGACAACTTGCTAGTCCTACTAATTTCATTACATGATAATCAGGAATATCGTCACCCATATACAGTACTTGTTCGTGATTGATATTGTATAGTGCAGTGTATTCGTCAAAAGTTTTGACCTTATTGGGTACGCCTAAATGGATATCCTTAATTCCTAAATTGTGTAATCTCACACGAACCCCTTCATTGTATCCGCCAGAAATGATACATACATTGTAACCACTCTCCACAGCTGCTTTCATAGCGTAACCATCTTTGATATTCATGGTACGTAACATATCGCCTTCGTTTGAAATAAAAACGGAACCATCAGTAAGTACGCCATCAACATCAAATATAAATGTAGTGATATCATTCATTAATTCCTTATAACTTTTTGCCATTATTTTGTATCGATTGGGTTAAAATTGTATAGATATTTTTATGATTTTCATGGGTTAATAAAGCTTGGTGTGCAGCTATTGTATTTTGATCATTCCGAATTGCTGGTCCAGTTTGTGCTTCTTGCGGTGACAAATCTATAATTTTTTGAGCCGTTTCTTGAATCAAAGGCTGTAAAATTGAAAAAGGAATTTGGTTGTTGTTGCAAATTTCATTTCCTATTTGGTACAAATGATTGCTAAAGTTGTTTACAAAAACCGCAGCCACATGTAATGCCTTGCGCTGTTCGGAGTCAATTTTATAAACAGCATCCGAAATAGTTTGTGCTACTTTTTCGATGACAGCATAATCATTAGTATTTTCTGTTTCAAGACAAATTGGGATTGTTTTAAAATCAACCGCTTTGTTTTTGGTGAAAGTTTGTAAAGGATAAAAAACGCCTTTTCGGTTTTTGTTATCCAATGTATCCATGGCTACAGCACCCGAAGTATGCACTACCAAACGATTTTGAAAACTCAATTGAGATGAAATGGATTTAATCGCATCATCCGAAACGGCAATAATATATAAATCCGCTTCTTTAAGTTCTGTATAATCAGTAGTGATTTTATCTTGATGAAGTAGGTGAGTGAGTTTTTCTTTTTGTCTAGCAAAAACTTGAATCAAACGAATAGCACTACCAGATTTTTCGGCATTTTGAAAAGCCACAATTAAGTGTTGGGCTAGATTTCCTGAACCAATGAGTGAAATAGTCATCATAGCGCAAAAATAACAAAAAAATCGGAAGAGAGCCACTTTCAAGAGTCAGATACCAATGCATTCATTAACAGTGAGGAAGGTGAAAACTACCTATTTAATAGTTGGAATTTTGGATTAAATTAACAACTGTGTTTCTGAACAACTGAACATTTTTGAGTACTTTTGTCGCACTTTAAAAAAATGTAAATCATTCCCCATAATGGATAATAAAATATTCTCTTTTTTATTTTCAACCCGATTAATGGCCGTTCTTTTCTTAACCTTTGCAATAGCAATGGCTACAGGAACTTTTATCGAAAGTAAATACAATACCGATACTGCTAGAATACTAATATATAATACGTGGTGGTTTGAAGGAATCATGGTGTTTTTTATGATTAACTTCATTGGAAATATAAAAAGATATCAATTGTTGAAAAAAGAAAAATGGGCTACTTTGATGTTGCATTTGGCTTTTGTTTTTATTCTTTTGGGAGCTTTTGTTACTCGTTATATTAGTTATGAAGGAATGATGCCTATCCGTGAAGGAGCTGCTGAGAATCAATTTTATTCAGATAAAACATTCTTAACTGTCATGGTTGATGGGGAGTATAAAGGAGAGATGAAGCGTCGTGTTTTTGAAAAACCACTTTTACTATCTGCAGCTACCGATAATGATTTTTCACTTTCAGGAAAATTTGCTGATACTCCTTTTGAAGTAGAATACCAAGATTTTATCATGGGAGCTAAAGAGTATATTAAAGAGGACGCTAACGGTGTTGTATATTTAAAAATTGTCGAAGCTGGTGACGGTGGGAGACATGAGCATTTTTTGAAAACAGGAGAAATTCAGAACATTCACAATGTATTGTTTGCTTTGAACAAGCCAACAGATGGAGCTATTAATATCAATACAACGGGTAAAGAGTATACCATCATCACACCTTTTGAAGGGAACTTTATGCGAATGGCGGATAAATTAGAAGGGAAAGTAACAAAGGATAATGAACAACCTTTGATGATGCGTTCGTTGTATAGTATTGGCGAAATGCGTTTTGTTTTTCCAGATCCAGCTGTAAAAGGTGTTGTTGCTTATGAATCTAAAAATGATTTTAAAGCCAAAGGAGAGGATGATGCTTTGGTATTAAAATTAAAAGCTGATGGTGAAGAAAAAACAGTTACGTTACTAGGTTCTAAAGGGAAAACTGGAGAACCTAAAACCGTAAGAATTGGAAATATAGATTACAACTTTTTCTATGGTAGTAAGGCTTATGAGTTACCTTTCAAGATTCAATTGAACGATTTTATCGCCCAAAAATATCCAGGAACAGAGAAAAGTTACTCTTCTTTTGAAAGTAAAGTAACAGTTCTAGATGAAGCCGATAAACCTTTTGATGCTAGGATTTTTATGAATAATGTATTGGATTACAAAGGTTACCGGTTTTTTCAATCTTCGTTTGATCCAGATGAAAAAGGGACTGTTTTGTCTGTAAATCATGATTTCTGGGGGACAAATATTACTTATTTCGGCTATTTTATGTTGTTCTTTTCGATGATGGCAATTATGTTTACCAAACATTCTCGTTTTGCTGATATTAAAAGAAAATTAGAGGTGGTAAAAGAGAAAAAAGAAAAGTTACTAACTATACTAGTTTTATTGTTGAGTTTTAATGGTTTTGCACAAATGCATAATCACGAGCACGATGCGAATGGACATCATGAAGATCATGCTCAAACTGCGACTCACGTTCGAACCAAACCTACTGAAAAACAATTAGATTCTTTATTGAATAAATTTAAAGTTTCAGAAAGCCATGCAGCAAAATTTGGGCGATTGATTGTTCAAGATGCCGGAGGAAGGATGAAACCTATCAATACTTTTTCATCTGAATTATTGCGAAAAGTAAGCCATGCCAATGAATACAAAGGGATGAATTCAGACCAAGTATTTCTATCTATGTCGCAATACGCACAGTTGTGGATTGAAGTACCTATTATTTATATCAAGTCGGGTAATGATAGTATTCGAAAAATTATTGGTATTGATGTAAAAGCTAAATACGCTCCTTTTGTTTCTTTCTTTGATGAAAAAGGAAATTATAAATTGTCTCCATATTTAGATGCAGCTTATAAAGCCGCTAATCCAAATCAGTTTCAAAAAGATTTTGTGGAAACAGATAAAAAAGTCAACTTGATGGAATCAGCCTTGAGTGGTTCTATTTTGAAAATTTTCCCAATTCCGAATAATGCAAATAATAAATGGATTTCCTTTTTGGAATTAGGAGAATCAGGCATGAAAGGAATGGATTCGACCTACACGAAAACGGTTCTGCCTTTGTATTTTGGTTCATTGAATAATGCTGCAATTTCTACAGATTATAAAAATGCCGATGATTTGTTAGAGAGTTTACATGGTTTTCAACGAAAATTTGGAGCTGACGTTATGCCTTCAGAGGATAAGGTAACAGCTGAGATTTTATATAATAAATATGATGTATTTCAAAAACTGTCATATTGGTATATTTATGCAGCAATTTTGATGTTGTTTTTTACCATTATGCGAATATTCAAAGAGCGAAAAGTTTTAGCTATTGCAGTCAATACAATGCATATTATTATTGGATTGTTGTTTGCTTTACATACTGCTGGATTAATTGCGCGTTGGTATATATCGGGACATGCACCATGGAGTAATGCGTATGAGTCCATTATATATATTGCTTGGGCGACTATGTTTTTTGGTTTAGCCTTTGATATTAAATCGAAATTGACTGTTGCTTCTTCAGCTTTTGTTACAGCAATGATTTTGATGGCTGCTTATATGAACTGGATTGACCCAGAAATAGCAAACTTACAACCTGTTTTGAACTCATACTGGTTAATGATTCACGTGGCGGTTATTGTGGCGAGTTATGGTCCTTTTGCTTTGGGAATGATTTTAGGTTTTGTCGCTTTGTTGTTAATCTTTTTTACCAATGAAAAGAACAAAACTAAAATGGATTTGAACATTCAGGAGATTACCTATATCAATGAAATGGCTTTGACTATTGGTTTAATCATGTTAACCATCGGTAACTTCCTTGGAGGGCAATGGGCTAATGAAAGTTGGGGACGTTACTGGGGATGGGATCCAAAAGAGACCTGGGCATTAATTAGTATTATGGTGTATGCCTTCGTAATTCATGCTCGTTTCGTTCCTTCCCTAAGAGGAAAATGGATTTTTAACTTAATGAGTATGTTTGCCTTTATTTCGATTTTGTTTACCTATTATGGAGTGAATTTTCACTTAGTAGGATTACACTCCTACGCTAGTGGTGAGGCTAAATCCTTAGATTGGATTTGGTACACTATGGGAACTATTGCTGTAATAGGAGCAATAACCTATCCAAAATACAGAAAGTATTATAAGAAGTAATAAATACATTTACGTTTACATAAAAAAGGTTCACTGGCTAAGTTGAACCTTTTTTATTTCGTCAAACAATTGAATTAATTTTATTCATATACTCCAAAGGAGCCATACCTGTTGTTTCTTTAAAGCTAGTGAAAAATGGGTTATAAGATGTAAAACCTACTTTTTTGGAAAGAGAATCTAACGTATTATTCTTTAAATAACCATTTTCAATAAGGTTGATAGCATCTTGAATCCTGATGACTTTTTTATACTCAGAAAATGAAACTGTAGAGTGGTATTTGAATAAATAAGAAAGGTGACTTTTTGGAATCCGTAGTTCAGTTGCCAAATCGCTTAGGGTCAATTTTGAGTCTCTAAAAAAATTATGTTGAACAGATATTCTCTCTATTTCTTCAAAGTAAAATTGCAAATTATCATTTATTTTTTCTTTTAAAATCAGATGCTGCGTATTGTTAATATCAAAAGCAGCTTGCAATTGCCAAATTTCATTAAACTTTAAATTCGAATTTCTGTTTTCTTTTAATTTTTCATTCAGAAGTTTGTAGCCGTAGAGAATTTCAGGAGTGATTAATATTTTAACTAAAATGGCTATCCAAATTAAAGAGGATATCCATTGGTAGCTGAGACCTTTTGAGGGGCTATTCTCAGAGGTTTCAATAAATAAAGAAATTGAAAGCCTTGTTGAGGCTAATATCAATGCTATAAACAAAAATAAGGACCAATTATAAGTGTTTATGTATTGTTTATTAATCGTTTTATTTTCTTCCTTTCTGCTCCAAATATTTTTTTTAAGAAGATGATAACTTAATATAATATAAGTAAGTAAGAAAGCTAGAAAAAACAAAAACATGATAATTTTAATGGGATATCTAGGACTGATAAAATTAGAAACTTTAAGAGTTATAAAAAAATAGCCAATAGGGAAGATAAAGTGATATAATTCTTCTTTTTCAAACGGTTTATTGTTAGTTACTAATTTTTTGAAATACAAATAACTGAATGGTATAACAAGGGATGCTAGATTAGAATATTTTATGTAAAGAGTAATGACATCTTTATCATCAATTAGATTGACTACTCCAAAGGTGAAAAAACGACAAGAGATAATAAAAATCAATAAAACCATATACAAATTCATTATGGGATTTGTTTTATGATTATTGAGTAAAATCGCACTAATGATAAATCCAATTAATCCTGCTATAATATAAATTGAGTTTAGAAACATTTACGAAAATTTAAAAAGAATTAGTAGAAATATTGATGTTAAAATTGAGTTCGAAAATGTTAAAACAGGTCAAATTTATAAGAAATAATCGATGAACAACATGTATTTGTTAATTTTTTTTTGATACTACTTTTTAATATTGTAAGATTAATCTTTTGTATGGTTTACTAAAAACCGAAAAATTGTTACTGTTTCAGATAAAAATCGGTTTAAAAGCAATAAAAATCGATAAACGACAATGTTTTTGACTAATATTGTAGTAAAATAATTTTTTATGAAGTATTTACTACTGCTTTTTTCATTTTCATTTTACGGACAAGTATTGCATCATCAAATGCTTTCTTCTCAAGGTGTGACCAAGAAATTATCTAATGGTCTTACTATAAGTCAGACCATCGGTCAGCAAAGTGTCATAGGTAATTCAAACAATGATTTTGTTGTTATGCAAGGATTTCAGCAAAACCTTTGGGGGCATTATATAGCTTCTAATGTTAAAACTGAAATTATTGTGAGAACCTATCCTAATCCATTTACAGATTTTGTTCATTTTCAATTTTCAAAAAACATTAATAGTGATATTTCTGTTTACTTTTTCAATATAAGTGGTCATTTGGTACATCAATATAAAAGTACACTAAATGGTACTATTGTAACTATTGATTTATCTAAAGTACCAAGCTCAGAATATTTAGTCCAAATTAGAACCGCTGAAATTACTTATTATACTAAAATTATTAAAATATGATAAAAAGCTACTTAATGCTTATTTTACTTCTTGTAACTGTAAATATTTTTTCTCAGGAAATATATTTTACTTCAGGTAAAAACTATACAAAGTACATTTATAAAGACGCAAATCTTCAGGTAAATTCTAATTTACAGAGCGGAACAGGCAATTTTTATGAAGCGGGATATACAAATGCATCAACTTCAAAAAGGATGTTATATTCATTTGGGCTTTCCTTGAATGAATACAATGCAGTAGGAGGGAATACAACCAATTCTTATCGTTGGGATACTCAGTATCTTGGGGTGCATGGTGGTTTATCGTTTAAATTCTTTACTATTCAATCAAACCAAAAAAATGATATTGATTTCTTGGTAAAAACAGGTTTGAATGCGGCTACTATCATTTATGGAAAACAACAGGTGAATGGTATTTATTATGATTTAATGAATCAAAAAGAATTTTCAGGAATTATATTAGAGTCCTCTCTCGGGTTAACAGTAAGATATGGAATTCCGTCTTTCGGCGGATTAAGTATTGGATATGATTTTTGTCAAAGTTTAAATCTTACCAATTCCTCAAAGGAAAAATTATCATTCAACACAAATCAATTAGAATTAGGAATTCATTTCAATATTAATTAATCACGATATGAAAAAAATAATTATACTTTTTATACTTTTTGTAGCAACTCAGACTTTTGCTCAAAACAATGGTATTACTTATCAAGCCATTATTTTAAATACTAAAGGAGAACAGTTGCCAGGAGTAAACAACACAAATAGTCCTCTTGTTAATAAGGATATTTGTATGGTATTTAAGTTTATTGATGAATTTTCGAATGTAGAATATCAAGAAATAGTACAAACGAAAACGGATCAATTTGGAATGGTCAATTTGATTATTGGTTCGGGTACTCAAACAGCTGGATATTCGACTTCATTTAACGATATTGTGTGGAGTTCTTTAAAGAAAAGTTTGATTGTTGGTGTTAATACCGAAGGAAATTGTTCAACTTATACTGAGATTAGTAATCAAGATTTTAGTTATGTACCAATGGCTTTTTCAGCTATAAATGCCGAGAATGTTACTGGAGTGGTTGCAATCGAAAATGGAGGGACAAATGCGATTACTTTATCGGGGGCTAGGACTAATTTGCAAATAAATAATGTAGATAACACAAGTGATTTAAATAAACCTATTAGTGCAGCAACACAATCTGCTTTAAATTTAAAAGAAAATATAGTCAATAAAAGTACAGATGTAACCACTGACGGTTCTTCAGATAGTAAATACCCAACCGTAAAATCGGTAAAAACCTATGTTGATGCTAGTGCAACGACAAGTTCAACGGCCTTAGCAACTGAAGTTACTAGAGCAACTACAGCCGAAACAGCAAACGCTACTGCAATCGCCACAGAAACTACAAATCGTACTGCTGCAGATGTTACTTTGGCAACAAACTTAACAACAGAAGTGACCAGAGCAACTACAGCTGAAGTAGCAAACGCTACCGCAATCGCCACAGAAACTACAAATCGTACAGCGGCTGATGTAACTTTGACAACTAATTTAACAGCAGAAGTAACCAATAGAACTAATGCCGATTTATTAAAAGAAGATCTAGCCAATAAAAGTACTAATGTAACTGCTGACGGTTCTTCAGATACTAAATACCCAACCGTAAAATCGGTGAAAACCTATGTTGATGCAAGTTCAACGACAAACGCATCAGCTTTAACGGCAGAGATTTCAAGAGCAACCACAGCAGAATCTGCAAACGCTACAGCAATTGCCGCAGAAACTACGAATCGTATTTCTGGAGATGCAACTTTAGCAACTAACTTGGCTACAGAAGTTTCAAGAGCTACCACAGCTGAAGCAACAAACGCTACCGCAATTGCCACAGAAACTACGAATCGTACAGCTGCAGATGCAACTTTGACAACTAATTTAGCAGCCGAAGTAACCAACAGAACCAATGCCGATTTATTAAAAGAAGATTTAGTGAATAAAAGTACTAATGTAGCCACAGACGGTTCTTCAGATACTAAATACCCATCAGTAAAATCGGTGAAAACTTATGTTGATGCTAGTGCAGCGACAAGTTCGACAGCCTTAGCAGCCGAAGTTTTAAGAGCTACCTCAGCTGAAGCAACAAACGCTACTGCAATTGCCACTGAAACGACGAATCGTACAGCGGCTAATGCAGCTTTGACAACAAACTTAGCAGCCGAAGTAACCAGAGCAACTTCAGCTGAAACAGTAAACGCTACTGCAATCGCCACAGAAACTACAAATCGTACTGCTGCAGATGTAACTTTGGCAACTAATTTAGCTACTGAAGTTACTAACAGAACCAATGCAGATTTATTAAAAGAAGATCTTGCCAATAAAAGTACTGATGTAACCACTGATGGAGCTTCTGATACTAAATACCCAACCGTAAAATCAGTAAAAACCTATGTTGATGCTAGTGCAACGACAAGTTCAACGGCCTTAGCAGCCGAAGTTTCAAGAGCTACAACTGCCGAAACAACAAACGCTACTGCAATCGCCACAGAAACAACGAATCGTATAGCGGCTGATGCAACTTTGACAACAAATTTAACAGCCGAAGTAACCAATAGAGCTAATGCAGATTTATTAAAAGAAGATCTAGCCAATAAAAGTACTAATGTAACTGCTGACGGTTCTTCAGATACCAAGTACCCAACAGTAAAATCGGTTAAAACTTATGTTGACGCTACTGCAACGACAAGTTCGACAGCCTTAGCAGCCGAAGTTACGAGAGCTACTACTGCCGAAACAACAAACGCTACTGCAATCGCCACAGAAACTACGAATCGTATTTCTGGAGATGCAACTTTAGCAACTAACTTGGCTACAGAAGTTTCAACTGCGAGATCAGCTGAAGCAACAAACGCTACCGCAATCGCCACAGAAACAACGAATCGTACAGCTGCAGATGTAACTTTAGCAACAAACTTAGCAGATGAAGTTACCAATAGAACAAATGCAGATTTATTAAAAGAAGATTTAGCGAATAAAAGTACTAATGTAACCACAGACGGAGCCTCAGATACTAAATACCCAACCGTAAAATCAGTAAAAACCTATGTTGATGCTAGTGCAACGACAAGTTCAACGGCCTTAGCAGCCGAAGTTTCAAGAGCTACAACTGCCGAAACAACAAACGCTACTGCAATCGCCACAGAAACAACGAATCGTATAGCGGCTGATGCAACTTTGACAACAAATTTAACAGCCGAAGTAACCAATAGAGCTATTGCAGATTTATTAAAAGAAGATCTAGCCAATAAAAGTACTAATGTAACTGCTGACGGTTCTTCAGATGTTAAATACCCAACCGTAAAATCAGTAAAAACTTATGTTGACGCTACTGCAACGACAAGTTCGACAGCCTTAGCAGCCGAAGTTACGAGAGCTACAACTGCCGAAACAACAAACGCTACCGCTATTGCCACTGAAACGACGAATCGTACAGCGGCTGATGCAACTCTGACAACTAATTTAGCTGCAGAAGCTTCAACTGCAAGAGCAGCCGAAGCAGCAAACGCTACCGCAATCGCCACTGAAACGACGAATCGTACTGCAGCAGATGCAACCTTGGCAACAAACTTAGCAACAGAAGTAACTAACAGAACCAATGCAGATTTATTAAAAGAAGATCTAGCGAATAAAAGTATTGATGTAGCTACAGACGGAACTTCAGATTCAAAATACCCAACCGTAAAATCGGTAAAAACTTATGTTGACGCTACTGCAACGACAAGTTCGACGGCCTTAGCAGCTGAAGTAACCAGAGCAACTACAGCTGAAACAGTAAACGCTACTGCAATCGCCACTGAAACGACGAATCGTACAGCGGCTGATGCAACTTTGACAACAAACTTAACAGCCGAAGTGACTAGAGCAACTACAGCTGAAGCAGCAAACGCTACTGCAATCGCCACAGAAACTACAAATCGTACTGCTGCAGATGCAACCTTGGCAACAAACTTAGCAACAGAAGTAACCAACAGAACCAATGCAGATTTATTAAAAGAAGATTTAGCCAATAAAAGTACTGATGTAACCACAGACGGTTCTTCAGATGTTAAATACCCAACCGTAAAATCGGTGAAAACTTATGTTGACGCTAGTTCATCAACTAGTTCAACAGCATTAGCTTCCGAAATTACAAGAGCTACCGCAGCAGAAACAGCAAACGCTACTGCAATCACCACAGAAACTACAAATCGTACTGCTGCAGATACAACCTTGGCAACAAACTTAGCAACAGAAGTAACCAACAGAACCAATGCAGATTTATTAAAAGAAGATTTAGCCAATAAAAGTACTGATGTAACCACAGACGGTTCTTCAGATGTTAAATACCCAACCGTAAAATCGGTGAAAACTTATGTTGACGCTAGTTCATCAACTAGTTCAACAGCATTAGCTTCCGAAATTACAAGAGCTACCGCAGCAGAAACAGCAAACGCTACTGCAATCACCACAGAAACTACAAATCGTACTGCTGCAGATGCAACCTTGGCAACAAACTTAGCAGCAGAAGTAACCAACAGAACCAATGCAGATTTATTAAAAGAAGATCTAGTTAATAAAAGTACTAATGTAGCCACAGACGGTTCTTCAGATACTAAATATCCAACCGTAAAATCGGTGAAAACTTATGTTGATGCTAGCGCAACGACAAGTTCGGCAGCCTTAGCAGCTGAAGTTACTAGAGCTACTACTGCCGAAACAACAAATGCAACCGCAATTGCTACAGAAACTACAAATCGTACAGCGGCTGATGCAACTTTGACAACAAACTTAGCAGCCGAAGTGACTAGAGCAACTACAGCTGAAGCAGCAATCGCTACCGCAATCGCCATAGAAACTACGAATCGTACAGCTGCAGATGCAACTTTGACAACTAATTTAACAGCAGAAGTAACCAACAGAACCAATGCAGATTTATTAAAAGAAGATCTAGTTAATAAAAGTACTAATGTAACCACAGACGGAGCCTCTGATACTAAGTACCCAAGCGTAAAATCGGTAAAAACTTATGTTGACGCAAGTACAACGACAAGTTCGACAGCCCTAGCAGCTGAAGTTTCAAGAGCTACAACTGCCGAAACAGCAAACGCTACTGCAATCGCCACAGAAACTACAAATCGTACTGCTGCAGATGCAACCTTGGCAACAAACTTAGCAACAGAAGTAACCAACAGAACCAATGCAGATTTATTAAAAGAAGATTTAGCCAATAAAAGTAATGATGTAGCCACAGACGGTTCTTCAGATGTAAAATACCCAACCGTAAAATCGGTGAAAACTTATGTTGATGCAAGTGCAACGACAAGTTCGACAGCCCTAGCAGCCGAAGTTACTAGAGCAACTACAGCCGAAACAACAAACGCTACCGCAATCGCCACAGAAACTACGAATCGTACAGCAGCTGATGCAACTTTGACAACTAATTTAGCAGCCGAAGTTACCAATAGAACCAATGCAGATTTATTAAAAGAAGATCTAGCGAATAAAAGTAATGATGTAGCCACAGACGGTTCTTCAGATGTAAAATACCCAACCGTAAAATCGGTGAAAACTTATGTTGATGCTAGCGCAACGACAAGTTCGGCAGCCTTAGCAGCCGAAGTTACTAGAGCTACATCTGCCGAAACAACAAACGCTACCGCAATTGCCACTGAAACGACGAATCGTACAGCGGCTGATGTAACTTTGACAACTAATTTAACAGCCGAAGTAACCAATAGAACTAATGCCGATTTATTAAAAGAAGATCTAACGAATAAAAGTACTAATGTAACCACAGACGGTTCTTCAGATGTTAAATACCCAACCGTAAAATCGGTGAAAACTTATGTTGACGCAAGTGCAACGACAAGTTCGACAGCCCTAGCAGCTGAAGTTACTAGAGCTACTACTGCCGAAACAACAAATGCAACCGCAATTACCACAGAAGCTACGAATCGTACAGCGGCTGATGCAACTTTGACAACTAATTTAGCAGCCGAAGTAACCAATAGAACCAATGCAGATTTATTAAAAGAAGATCTAGCGAATAAAAGTACTAATGTAGCCACAGACGGTTCTTCAGATGTAAAATACCCAACCGTAAAATCGGTGAAAACTTATGTTGACGCAAGTGCAACGACAAGTTCGACAGCCCTAGCAGCCGAAGTTACTAGAGCTACAACTGCCGAAACAACAAACGCTACCGCTATTGCCACTGAAACGACGAATCGTACAGCGGCTGATGCAACTCTGACAATTAATTTAGCTGCAGAAGCTTCAACTGCAAGAGCAGCCGAAGCAGCAAACGTTACCGCAATTGCCACAGAAACTACAAATCGTACTGCTGCAGATGTAACTTTGGCAACAAACTTAGCAACAGAAGTAACTAATAGAACCAATGCAGATTTATTAAAAGAAGATCTTGCTAATAAAAGCACTGACGTTACAACAGACGGAAGTTCAGATACCAAGTACCCAACCGTAAAATCAGTAAAAACTTATGTTGACGCTACTGCAACGACAAGTTCGACAGCCTTAACAGCCGAAGTTAACAGAGCTACCGCTGCAGAGTTAAATTTATTACCACTTTCAGGAGGGACTTTGACAGGAACTTTAACTGGGACAGATGGAATATTTAGCGGAAAATTAGCATTAGGAAAAACAACTGCTGATGAAACTTTGGATGTAGTTGGAAACGTTAAGTCAACGGGTAATGTCACTGCAGCTTCCTATATCAAATCGGGTGGAACCTCATCACAGTTTTTGAAAGCTGACGGAAGTATTGATAGCAATACTTATATTACAAGTAGTGGAAATGCAACAAATGTAACTGGAGTTGTAGCTGTTGACAATGGAGGAACAGGGACTACTTCAATAACAGGAATTTTGAAAGGAAATGGTACAAGTGCTATAACAACTGCAGTGTCTGGAACAGATTATTTAGCTCCAGCTACTATTATCCCTGGATATCGAGTTACACTTGGAAGTAACGCAGGATTGAATACAACAGGTGGGTATAGTGTTTCAATTGGACGAAATGCGAATCAAAATTGGGTTGGTAATTATAACACCGCTGTAGGTTCATTTGCTTTAGAAACAATAACAACAGGTAGTTATAATCAAGCATTTGGAGATTTTGCTTTACAAAACAGAACATCGGGTTCATATGCTACTGCCATTGGAGCCTACACATTACAAAATTTAACTACTGGTACGTTAAATACAGCTTTAGGAACTTTTGCAGGAACTTTAATTACAACTGGTACACAAAATACATTTATTGGACATGGTACTAATCCAAGTACGGATAATGGTATCAACCAAACTGTAATTGGTTATAATGCAGTAGGTGCTGGAAATAATTCAGTACAATTAGGTAATACAAGTGTTATTAACGTGAAAACTAGTGGTACTATTACAGCTGGTTCTGTAACCTATCCCAATGTAGATGGTTCTACAAATCAAGTTTTAACAACTAATGGTTCTGGAATTTTATCATGGGCAACTCCATCTACTACTGCTACTGCTTATAGTGGTGTATTGCCAATTGCTAATGGAGGTACAGGTTCATCAACTAAAACCTTTGTTGATTTATCAACTACTCAAACTATTGCTGGTACTAAAACTTTTAGTTCTGATCTAACTGTAAATGGAATAGTTGTGGGTAGAGGTAATTTTAATGAAAATTCGAATACGGCAATTGGACTAGGTGCATTAGGAAGTAATGCTGGTTATGCAAATACTGGAATTGGAAGAGGGGCATTATCTTCTAATGTTAGTAGTGGAGGAAATACAGCTTTAGGATATATAGCGTTAGCCAACAATGTTTCTGGTAATGATAATGTTGGGATTGGAAATCAATCATTGGCTACTAATATTTCTGGTTCAAAAAATACAGCTATAGGTAAAAATGCGGATGTATCTTCAGATGGAATTTCAAATTCGGTGGCTATTGGAGCAAATGCCAAAGTTACAGCGTCTAATACTATTCAATTGGGTTCTGATGGTAGTGGAGGACAAACTGCAATTGCATTTGTAAAAACCAGTGGTGCTATAACAGCAGCTTCATACATAAAATCGGGAGGAACTTCGTCACAATACCTAATGGCAGATGGAAGTGTTTCTACTGGAACAGCACCTGTTCGTGAAGTTGCTGATGAATTTTCAGCTACTGCATCTCAGACTAGTTTTACATTAACTCAAGCTCCATCAATTAATAGTAAAGTAAAAATGTACGTGAATGGAATAAGAATCAGTAATTCAGCTTATAGTGTAAGTGGCACAACGTTGACATATATACCAGCTAATAATGGTTCCTATTCTCTGTCCGTAAGCGATCGAATTCAATTTGATTATTTTTATTAAGAACAAAAGTATGGTAGAGATGATAAAATTCACTTTAAAAAAAATAGAGATGAATATAAAGTTAAAACAGTTTATGATGTTAATTATTCTTGTTTTTGTTTCAAATGAAATAAATGCGGGAACAATTATCACTAGTTCTACTGTCATAAATCAGACTGTCTTGAATTCGTACTCTTGGCCAGTTACAATTAATGGAGGAACAGTTGGTGCTCCTTTAGTAATTACTCTTGAAGAAGATGTCATCTTATCTAATTCTCAAAATTATTTTATTTTGAATGGAAACTACATTAACTTCAATGGCAACGATCATAAGATTACTATTTCAGGAGTTAACTTCTATTCTGGACTGATTAAAAATGGTTCTTATAATTCAGCTTGGATAGAAGATCCGTTAGACCCATTTAATTATATTTCTCAGATTACAATTGTAAATGGGTTTTCTAATATAAAAGTTTATAATTTAACAGTGAACTCTATCAATAGTGATGTTGCATCTGGTAATGGATGGATAGGGCAATATGCATTCTCTATAAATGCAACCAATGGTCTGTTCGAAAATTGCAGTGCAAATGGAGCATTACGCCAAGGTTCAGGGGGTATTGTTGGTGGAAGAACGAGTGTAACTGTCAAAAATTCGTCTTTTTTTGGGAATCATATTGGTGGATATGCTGGTGGTATTTTTGGTGAAACTAGTTCTGGGACAGCTATTAACTGTTATTCTGTAGCTCCATCATTGGGGAATCGAGGGGGAGGTATTTTTGGGGGTGACTCATCAAATGCAACTGCTACCAATTGCTATTCCTATTCGACTATTGTTAATAATTCTGGAGGGATATTTGGAGGGTATTCATCTAATTGTAATGCTTCTAACTGTTATAGTCTAGGAACAATTGGTTCTAACGCTGGTGGAGTTTATGGAGGGAATTCTTCTGGTGGAACTGCAACTAATTGTTATAGTGCCAATGGAAATTGGAATGATGCAACTGCAAATAGTATTTTAACAGGCACAAATGGTACGGTATGGAATACAATTACCAGTCCATATAAATTAATTTCATTTGCAACATTAATTTCTACAGATACAACTATTGATCAAAGTTGGATTAACAATCACATTAATAATTTACCCATATTATTGGATACTAATGTAACTATTACCATTGCTGAAAATTTAACTTTTAATGATGCGAATATGTACTTTGCAGTACGAGGTACAGGTGTAAGAATTGATGGAGCTAGTAAAACAATTACTCTAGATAATATAACTAACTATAGAGGGGTAGTAAATAACGGAAATTATTTAGGGGCTAATGTTAGTGCATTTACAGGTTCTGTCGTAGAAAAATTAGGAGTAATTAGCAATAGCACTACATTGAAAAGCTATTGTGGTTGGATTGGACAACAGGGGTATGGAAATGGAGCTGGCTTTGCTATTTCAAATTGTTATTCCACAGGGGAAATGTTTAATGAAGGTACAGGTGGAATTTTAGGAAATGCTTTTATGAATGGAACAGTTTCAAATTGTTATAGTTTAGGAAAAATCTCTGGACAAAGTGCTGCAGGTATAGCTGCGACTTATAATTCCGAAGCTAATAGAATTTATAATTGTTATGCTAATGGCTCAATAACTGGTATTAATGCTAGTGGTATATGTGAGCCAGATATGATGATGGGCGGAGCACAATTTTTAAATTGTTATGTATCAAATGGAGTATTTACGACCGTTGATGCAAATAATAATTTAATTGGAACCGATGGAACTATTTGGAATACAAGTGTCAGTCCGTATACACTGTCGGTTTTTATGGTACTAAAATGGGGAGTTACAAGTAATGGTCAAAAAACTCAAGTAAATTCAATTCAGGTTAATAAAAATGGTAAAAAAGGAGACCCAAATCCAATTACTGAAAATGGAAAAATAAATTAGCACTTTATAGTGAATTCTGTTATTGCTACTTAATGAAAACATTAAAAAAATACTATTCATTGTGATTTCAAGAAGACAAAAAAAAAGAGGTTATTATCATATTAACCTCTTTTTAAGACATAAGTTAGGCACATTCATAATAACACAAAAAGTTGTTTTTCAGTAAAATAGATGTTATTTTAGAAGAAACAAACCCCGAAATTGCTCAAAACGAGTCAAAAACGGGGTTTTCTTTTAAAGTGTGATGGCAAAAATAGTACGTTTAAGCGAATTTCAATACAAATTTTCAATTTTTACTATCAATGAAAATTTTGATAGTTTTTACGCCCAATTTTTAAAAACGGATTTGGGTAAAATATACCTTTCAATGCCTTTTTCTGAGCTTAGTCAAGCCTTCAAATTGAAAGATTCTAACAAAGGGACTCATTGTTATTTTAGTCCCAAGGGTAAGATTGCCCTGATGATGTTAAAAAATTACTACGGTTGCTCGGATAAAAAACTTATTGAGCTTTTGAACGGTAATATTTTCATGCAGTTTTTTTGCGACATTCTAATTCCTATAGACAAGCCCCTGACTAATTTTAAAATCGTGAGCCAAATCAGAATGGAACTCTCCAAAGGTTTAAATATTCGAAAGAGTCAAGAAATATTAGCTAAAAACTGGATTCCATTTATGAGTGATTTGGATAAAATTTTTACCGATGCCACTTGTTACGAAAGCGAGGTACGCTTTCCAACTAATCAAAAACTACTATGGGAATGCGTACAATGGAATTACAAACAAATGGAAGCCTTATGTGGTATGTTAAAAATCAAGTTACCAAGAACCAAGTATTTGGATTGGTGTAGACGCTATAATGAATATTCTAAAAAAAGAAAAAAGCAATCAAAACACCGTACAAAAGTAACCAGAGGACTGTTGAAATTATTGTACAAACTTAACGCTGAACTCAATAAAATTGAGAATCAAAATTCTTTTGAAGCTACTAAAAAATACAAAAACCAACGTTCTCTAATCGCTAAGGTGTATCAACAACAGTCTCAAATTTTTAAAACAGGCAAAAGTGTTCCAGATAGAATAATAAGTATTAGTAAAAGCTATATTAGACCTATTGTAAGAGGTAAGGAAGTAAAACAAGTTGAATTTGGAGCCAAAGTCAACAAAATCCAAATTGATGGAATTAATTTTATAGAACATATTCAGTACAGAGCTTTCAATGAAGGTACACGTCTTCAAAGCACGGTTTTTTGCGCTCAAAACTTAACCAAAACTAAAGTAAAAATGCTTGGTGCTGATGCAATTTATGCCACCAATAAAAATCGAACATTCACCACTTCAAACAACATCCAAACCGATTTTGTGCGAAAAGGAAAAGCTGGCAAAAATGAAGAACAGCGTAAAATCTTAGCTAAAGAAATCAAAAAAGAACGCTCCACTCGATTAGAAGGAAGTTTTGGAAAAGAGAAAGAACATTACAATCTAAAAAAGATAAAAGCCAAAACCCAAAAAAGTGAAATGCTTTGGATCTTCTTCGGAATACATACAGGAAATGCCCTGGAAATAGGAAGAAGAATTCTCAAGCAGCAACAAATTTTAGCAGCCTAAAAAAACAAAAAACACCTCCGTGGAGAACGTGCGTCTAGTCAATACCTAAAAAAGACTTTTTTGATACATCAGAGTCCGTGAAAAATAAAAATGACCAATTTTGAAACTGAAATTTGGTCATTTTTTTTATTTCTTGGAAAAAATAGGATTACTTCTGAATGTGCCAAGTTATTAGTTTACTTTTCTATGTTTCCAACGTTTATGAGTCCAAAAATAATATTCTGGAGCTTCGTGAATTTGTTTTTCTACTTCTTGAATAAAGTCGTGGGTGATTTGGAACTCAGTGGTTTCCTTTGGGTGGTCTGCAATAGGTACGAAGGTCGCTTCATAATAGCCACGTTTTACTTTTTTTACCTTTACAAAAACAACACTCAAATCGTATTTTCGAGCAATCATTTCAGCACCAGTATGTACAGGTACTTCAATCCCCATAAAAGGATGGTAATGAAAAATACGGTCTAGTTTTGGCGATTGATCACTAGCTAATCCGTACATACACATTTTTCTTTCTCTTTGGTTTTTAGCAATTAACGGAATAGTTTCTCTAGTAACCACTAAATCGGTTCCGTATTTAGAACGAATTTTTCGTATCAATTGGTCAAAATAATCATTGTTTATTTTTTTATAGGTTGCTACGGCTTTGAATTTAGTTTTTTCATTTACCGTCATCAACCACTCCCAACTAGCATAATGTGAAGCAAGCATCACAATACTCTTTCCTTTTTTTTCATACTCTTGAAGCAATTTAATGTTTGTGATTACAAAACGTTTGTTCATTTCATTAGATGAAATCGTCATGGTTTTTACCATTTCAAGAAACATATCACATAAATGTTCATATGATTTTTTTTCAATCTTAAGGCGTTCTTCAAGGCTAAGATGAGGGAGTGCTAAAGCCAAATTTGCACGGACTACTTTTTTTCGATAGCCAATTATATAATATACAATTAGGAAAATAAAATCCGATAACCAATAAAATATACGAAAAGGAAGAATAGAAATAAGCCAGAGAAATGGATATGCTATAATAAATACAAGAAATTGCATGCGGTATTTTTTCTTGCAAATATAAGTCAAATTAGAATAATATATAAATATAAAAGAGGCACAATAGGACTCTTGTAGAATTACTATATTTACAGTTCACAATTATAAAAATTTATGAATAGTATATTGATAGCAATAATAATTGCCAATGTTTTGATGAGTTACAAAGGTTTTAATGACAATCATTTTTTTAGAAAATATGAATTTCATATGGGACGAGTGCTCTCAGGTGAAAAAATCAGAATTATCTCTTCTGCTTTTTTGCACGCAGATATGAGTCATTTACTCTTTAATATGCTAACACTTTACTTTTTTGCCCCCGTGGTAATTAGTTATTTAGGAGATTTGTCTTTTATCCTTATTTATTTTGGTAGCATAATCTTTGGAAGTCTATTGACGATTTATTTCCATAAAAGAAATTACGGTTATAGAGCCATAGGTGCATCGGGTGCTGTAACTGGAATCTTGTACTCTGCGATTCTTTTACGACCAGATATGATGTTAGGCTTGTTTTTTATAGTTCCTATTCCTGCTTATCTTTTTGGAATTGTTTATTTGTTGTATTCTATATATGGAATGAAAGCTAATAATGATAATATTGGACATACTGCTCATTTTGGTGGAGCTATAGGTGGTTATGCAATAACACTACTGTTACAACCTCAATTACTTTTTGACCATGCACTTATGGTGGCTTTATTGACTATTCCAATTGTAGTTTTGTTTGGGATGGCAAAAATGGGTAAGTTATAATGGCATAACTTTTGAAAACATAAAAATCAAATAATAATTTAATATCTGATTAAAATGAAAAAAATAGTATTGATTCTAGGAATGCTTTTTATGACGTTGTCACAGGCACAGGAAATGAAACCACTCCCACAAATTAGTGTCTCAGGCGAAGGGAAAGTAAAAGTTATTCCTGACCAAGCCATAATAAAAGCAACAGTTGAAACCAAAGGTACCAATGCCAAAGATGTAAAAAAGCAAAATGACATTCAGGTTGAGGCAGTTTTGAAATTTATCAAGAAAATGAATTTGAATCCAGCTGATTTCAAAACTCAACGGGTAGCTTTGAATCCTCAATACGATTACGAAAAAAAGAAACACAATTATAATGCGACTCAAACTATCGAAATCTTATTGAAAGATTTATCACTCTATGATGAATTGATGGAAGGTTTGGTAGATAAAGGTATAAATCGAATCGATAATGTGGTGTTTCAATCTTCAAAAATGGAAGAATACCTGTCGGAAGCTAGAAAATTAGCGATGAAGAACGCTAAATTAAAAGCCGAAGATTATTTGTTTGGTATGGGGCAAAAAATAGGTAAAGCATTAAGTATAACTGATAATTCCCAAAACTATTACCCACAACCTGTGTATGCTCGTATGAAAACCATGGCAATGGATGCTGAATCAGCACCAAGAGAAACTCTTGCTGCAGGTGAAATTGAAATTACAGCAAATGTAAGTGTGAGTTTTATTTTGGAATAAATTTATATATGATTATTGATTGATAAAAAACGATTTTTGATTTCAGACCTTTTATGTGATTTTTTTAGGTTTTACTTCTGAAATCAAAAATCGTTTCTCAAAATTTTACAATGAATCAATATATTTTTAGCTTCCTTTAAATAATCTTCTTTATCACTCTTAGTTTATGAGTATGTCTATTGGTCTCCGGATTATAGATTCCCAAATGATCAATTCGGTCGATTCTCACTTTTCCACTAGCATGGATGATATAATTGTTCTCCATGATAATCCCTACGTGGATTATATTGCCCTCTTCGTTGTCAAAAAAGGCCAAGTCGCCAGGTTCACTTTCTTCAATAAAACTTAGCGCTTCTCCTTGGGTAGCCTGTTGTGAGGCATCACGAAGTAGCTTGTACCCATTAAGTTTATAAACCATTTGTGTAAAGCCAGAGCAATCTATTCCAAAAGGTGTTTTTCCTCCCCATAGATAGGGAGCATTCAAAAATAAATATGCCGTATTGATGAGGTTAGATTTATCTTTTATTCCATTTACTTTAGTCCCTTCAAACTCAAAATTGCTTGCATTGATTTCGTTATTGTAGATAAACGAAAGGGATGCTCCTAGGGGAATTGGAATTAATAAGTTGGTTGGTGCAGTAACATATTCAATCAAATCAGCATTCAGGATAATAGTATCATTTGAAAGCTGATTGTAATTAGATTCAGAGATCAATTGGCATTGTTTGGAATCAATCCAGCCTTCATAACCATCATAGTGCATTTGGATACGAAACCATTGTTTTTGTTGTTCTAAAACTTTAAAATGCTCACCAAATAAAACTTGGGAAACAATTTCACTTCTGTCCGACGGTTCAAACCGAAGGGGGATAATAGCCAGATTACAAATTCCGAACATTTAGGGTCATTTATGAGTTGAGTTCTAAGCCTTCTTAAGATATAAGTGTTTATTAGAACAAATTAATTAAGCATTTTCGATAACCATTGCAGAGGCGCCACCACCACCATTACAAATAGCTGCGGCACCAATAGTACCATTGTTTTGTTTTAATACATTGATTAAAGTAACTAAGATTCGGGCTCCTGAACAACCTAATGGATGTCCAAGGGAAACAGCTCCACCGTTAACATTTACTTTGTCTGTATCAATACCAAGAATTTTAGCATTAGCGATACCTACCACTGAAAAAGCTTCGTTAAATTCAAAAAAGTCTACTTCATCCAAAGTTACTCCAGCCTTATCAAGGGCTTTAGGTAATGCTTTGGAAGGACTTGTTGTAAACCATTTTGGTTCTTGCGAGGCATCGGCATAACTTTTTATATATGCCAAAGGTTTAAAACCAAGTGAAATGGCTTTTTCTTCAGTCATAAGTATTAAGGCAGCAGCACCATCATTAATAGTCGATGCATTTGCAGCTGTAACGGTTCCGTCTTTACTGAAAGCAGGATTTAAAACAGGTATTTTTTCAAGGATTACATTGGTGAATTCTTCGTCTGTATCAATAATTAAAGGGGCTCCTTTGCGTTGTTTTACAGTAACGGGGACAACTTCATTTTTAAATTTACCAGCTTCCCAAGCTTTTATGGAACGGGAATAAGATTGTATGGCGTATAAATCTTGTTCTTCTCTACTGATGTTATATTCAGAAGCACATAAATCAGCACAAACCCCCATGGCTTGGTTATCATAGGCATCACTAAGTCCGTCCTTCTGCATTCCGTCAGTTAGGGTTGTTGGGCCAAATTTAGTTCCGCTACGCAAATGAGTGTAATGCGGAATCATACTCATGTTTTCCATTCCGCCTGCAACAACTATTTCGGCATCGCCACAAGCAATGGTTTGTGCGGCTAACATAACTGCTTTCATTCCTGAGGCACAAACTTTGTTAATTGTTGTACAGGCTACACTATCAGGCAAACCAGCAAAACGTGCTGCTTGACGAGCTGGTGCTTGTCC
Source organism: Flavobacterium sp. NG2 (assembly GCF_034119845.1). NCBI lineage: Bacteria > Pseudomonadati > Bacteroidota > Flavobacteriia > Flavobacteriales > Flavobacteriaceae > Flavobacterium > Flavobacterium sp. NG2. Next base: position 2,687,773 of record NZ_CP139420.1, read on the forward strand.
TGAACCTGCTTGAACTACTTGTCCCATAAAAACTTCATCAACTAAATCAGGCTCTAATCCAATAGCGTCTAATGCTCCTTTAATAGCAATAGCCCCTAGTTGAGGTGCAGATGTGGTTGATAAACCTCCCATAAAGCTTCCTATAGGAGTTCTAACAGCAGATACAATAACAATTCGTGTGCTCATGGCAGTAAAATGATTGGTTAGCTTAGCAAATTTAATCTTTTTTGGACAATTTTTAGATTTTGAATTTAGGAATATACTAATTAGAAATATTAATTAAAATTATTTAAGGCTATATATTTGATTGTGAACTGTTTTTAATGAAATATTAAAAAACTGTAAAAAAAAGTGTCAAAATAGTTGTGAATAACGGGATGATGTCTTAGATTTGCAACCGCAAAACGAGATAGCTATCTCATTGCTAGGAGGGGTGCCAGAGCGGTAATGGAGCAGTTTGCTAAACTGTCATCGAGTGATCGATGCCAGGGTTCGAGTCCCTGTCCCTCCGCACATTTTTTTAGAGTGTCAAAACACGTTTTTGATTATAAAACTTTAATAATGTAGTGAAATAATGTCGCGGGGTGTAGCGTAGCCCGGTTATCGCGCCTGCTTTGGGAGCAGGAGGCCGCAGGTTCGAATCCTGCCACCCCGACAAAACTTTTCCATAAGTTGTAAAAGAAATGGACGCATAGCTCAGCTGGATAGAGCACCTGCCTTCTAAGCAGGCGGTCGAAGGTTCGAATCCTTCTGCGTTCACAATAAGCCTCTTAATATTTTGATTTTGAGGCTTTTTTGTTTTTAGTTGCGATTTTTTTTCGGCAACAAAATGATAAATCATGGATTGATCCTAAATCATTCATATTTCGGATAAAGGACTATCTCTTCTTGATGATTGGTTTTGTTTGAAATTCGAATCTCTCTTAAACAACAGCCTCTTTCGTCTTTTGAAACACAGTGAATTTGTATTTCGTCTATAAGTTGGTTGTTTTTGTCTTGGATAACAATTTTGGACAGTTCATTGTTGGAATAGTAAAAGTATTGTGTGTAGAAAGTAGAAAAATTATCTACTATTTTATCAATAGTTCCGTCTTTGTTATAATGATAGATGGCTTCGTTTTGTTTGAACTGTTTTCTTGTATAGCAACTGATGCGTTCTCTTTGGTTAGGTTTCCAACGTGTTTTGCAATAATAATTTTCTTTATCGGGATAGGATTCCACTATAAACCACAATTTCTTTTCGGTTTCTTGAAGTAAATTACCTAAGGAATCAACTGTTTTGGAATATTTGATGCGGCCATTTCTAGTGAAAATCATTTTCTTTTTATACAATAGTTTTTTCTGATGATTGACAACAATGTACTTTTCTTCGGTTGCAGATTTTATACCGTCAGGGAGTAGTCGTTTTTTAGTATCCTTTTTGGAGCTACAGGATAACATGGTTAAGAATAATAAAGATATCAATAAAACTCTCATAATTAGGAAGTTTAGGGATACACTAAATTACGAATTTTTAAAGATTTGAGTAGTTTTACAATCTTATAAACTGAGTTGTTAAGGATTTTTTAGAGTTAATTATATCCTTATTGTCACATTGAGCTTGTCGAAATGCTTTTGAAGGGTCGAAGCCCCTTTTAAATAAAAACGTCAATGGTAGTTGATATAAAATTTGCGACAGAAAATTTTATATCAGTATCGAGAACTCTAGTTTAAACAAAACTTCTCGGTACTATTTTTAATAATATAGCTGTCGCATTAATATTAAAAATAACTCGAAGTGACGGTAAACTTCTTAACTTAATGATATTGTTCGCTCACGCGCAGGGCACGAGTCTTTAGGTTTATGTAGTTTCATTCATTTTAAAAAGTATATTTCTTAATTATACTCAAGAAAACTCAAAGCTTTTTCGCTTAAAACACATTGTTTTTGTTGTAGGAATAACAAACATTTTTTTAATTCTTGGGTGTTATTTGTGTTTCCAACAAAAGTAAAAATAGTATCAATTTTTGAAATGATGAGGTTCGTTGTCATTCTAGCTATAAAAATGTCAACGAGTTCGATATTTTCATATACATCCGTTTTACCATAGAATATGCCGCTATGCTCAAAATAATCCATTTTTAGAATCAGTTTTGGATTAAAATTATTAACACCCAATACAAATGGAAGCGGAATTTTTTTTATCCCTACAAATCCAGCAATTAGCGGTACATCATACGCTTTCCTGTTGGTATGAATGACAATGGAATCTATTGCGTCTTGATTTATTTTGGAGCTTGCTAATTGTGCTATTTCTTTGTTTTCAGGATTTGTTATTGCTATTTCAGATGGATTCACATAGGTGTACATTCCGTGAATAGAACATGAAACTGACCATCCTTCTGCTTTATTGAGTTTAGTAACGCCATCGTTAGCTAATGGTGTTAAATTATGTACAGAGTCAATTAACTTTATTAATTGAATGGCTTTTTCTGTAATATTTTCATTTATATCAGTTGTATCAAAAATGATATAACTACCATTTTGAAATAAAACCCAATCTTGATATTTTGGATTAATAGCTTGCTTTATGTTTTTTAGTAAAGAGTATGTCATTTTTTATAAAAATAGGAAGAAGGGGAGTTGTTGAGGTGAATGGTAAAAAGTGGCTTGGGATTACTATTATCTACATTTATTTAGTTTTATTTTTTTAGGTATTGTTTTGCTATTTTTCAGCTCTTCTAAGCGGGTATATCTGGATTAAGAAGCTGGGGAAAGAGGCTTACAAATTTCTTCAATTGATTGGTGGGATTTTGTGCGGTCATTTTTTGTTTTCATTTTTTAGATCCACCAACTTCAATTCTTTATGATAGGCTTCAATTCGTGAGTGAGCAGTGCCGTCTATTAGTAAGATAACGATTAGCATAGCTATGGTTGTGATACTAATTGCTCTCCAAGTAGGTGTATTAATAAATATAATTAGTAAGGCTGCTATGATGATAATTATGGGTATAGCCTTAAAGACGATAGTTTGGTATTCCTTTAATATGCTTTCCACACGACTAATTTCTGATGCTATAAATGCTGAAGAATTCGTGTTGTAAGTCGTTTCAAATTGGGTAATCCTTGATTTGTTAGTGTAAAACAACCCCAGTCCAATTGTCATAAGTAAGAGTCCTGCTACCAAGGTTGGAATGATATACGCCTTAGCTAAATCTGTTTTTCCCAATTGCCAAAACCCGATGCTTGCGATTAAAAATAGTGTCGCAAAAATAATGAAGAAACGTGTTGAAAAAACTTCGGCTTTTGCCCAATCTGTGGCTAATTTTAATAGTTCCATTGATTCCATAGTTATTAGTTCAAACCGTATTTTTGTTGATATTCTGAGGGGCTTATCCCTTCTTTCTTTTTAAATAATCTCGAAAAATATTGAGGATATTCAAAACCTAATTCATAGGCTACTTCAGAGATGCTTTTATTGGGTTGTAATAAAAAATTTTTAGCTTCATCAATCAGGCGTAATTGTAAATGCTCGGTGGTGGTTTTACCAGTTTCTTTTTTAAGTGTATCGCTCAGATAACGTTGGGAAACTGACATTTTTTCGGCTAATTGTTCAATACTCGGAATGCCTTTTTCTTGTAGTTGTCCTGATTCAAAATATTTGTCCAGTTCTTGGTTAAATTGTTCTAGCAAGCTATGAGATAATTCTTTTCTGTTTAAAAACTGCCTTTCATAGAAGCGATTAGCATATTTTAACAATGTATCTAATTGTGAAATAATAATGTCTTTACTAAAGGCATCTTGGTTGTTTTGGTATTCAATTTCAATATTTTCAACAATGGATTCTATTTGCTTTTCTTCTTTAGGCGAAAGGTGTAATGCTTCATTGGCAGCATATGAAAAGAAGCCGTATTTTTTTATTTGTTGGGCTAAATCAGTTCCTTTTAAAAAATCTTCGTGAAAATTAATAGAGAACCCCTTTTGTTCAAAAATAAAGCTACTATCCCATTGTATCACTTGTTTTGGAGCGATAAAAATCAAAGCGCCATTGGTAAAATCATATTTGGTTCGACCATAATTTAATTCCCCGTGCATTATTTTTTTTAAGCTAATGGAATAACAATCCGTTGAAATAGGAGGAGAACTTTCTCTTGGACAGGGAAGGTAATCATCACCTTTTGCCACCATAACACTTAACATGGGGTGCTCGGGACGAGGGAGTTGCATATAATCAAGAAATGAGGCCAGTGTTTTATAATGTTTCATGTTTTTTAATTTTTTAGAGGTTTCCACCAAGGTTTAAATTGCTGTAAACTGTCCTTTAAATTAACATTTTCGCCAATCATTGGAGTTAAGATTCTTAAATTTTTTTCGTTTTTTTCCTCTGTTATGTTTGTTAAAGGTTCGTCCCAATCATGATTACCTAAAGTAAACTTGCCTGAATGCACAGGTAAGATAGCTTTCGCATTTAAATCGGTTGCGGCTTGTAATTGCTCTCCGGGTAGCATGTGAATGTATTTCCATTTTTCATCATACTGGCCATTTTCAAGAATCACTAAGTCAAACGCTCCAAATTTATCTCCAATATCTTTAAAATGGGTATCGTAACCACTATCGCCTCCAATATATATTGTTGAGGTTGGTGCTTTTATTACAAACGAAGCCCAGAGTGTTTTGGCTCGAGTAAATCCTCGGCCTGAAAAATGCCTTGCGGGGGTAATATGAATTTCAAAACCATTTTTAAAGGTAAATTGATCATACCAATCGCCTTCTAAAATGACTTCTGGTCTATAACCCCAATATTCTAAATGTGCGCCATTGCCAAGACCCGTAATAATATTTTTAATTTTAGGACGTATTTTTTTAAGCGTTTTATAATCCATATGGTCCCAATGGTCGTGTGTCAAAAATAAGTAATCTATTTCAGGAATATCGTCTGTTGTATAAATATCCGTTCCATTATATGCTTTTGTTGTGAATGAAAGTGGAGATGCATTACCACTAAAAACGGGGTCAACTAATATTTTTTTACCATCCAGTTGTATAAAATAGGATGAATGTCCCATCCATATTAGTACATTTTGATTAGGTTTAATTGCTTTTAAATCAGTTTTAATCGAAGGAATATTTATGGAAGGTTCTTTTGGTTTTGAGGAAAATAGGAATTCATACAGAACTTTACCATAACCAACTCCTTCTGTTAGCATAGGGGTATTGCTTAAATTTTGAAAACTTCCATTTTTATAATGAGGCGATTGCTCAATTTTTAATAATCGTTCTCCTGATGGCTGTTTTCCAAATCTTTCAGTATTTAAAAAAAGGAATGTTCCAACTCCAATGGTTGTAATGATAAAAAGAAGTCCAATCATTATTTTTTTTATTAAAATCATATTTGGTTTATAAATTCCATTTTATTCCTGTTTCTTTTTCCGAAAGGTCCCATAATTTTTTGGATACAGCTTTATCTTTAGCATGTGGCTCTAATCTATGTTCACCTACAGGACCCACCCAATTACTTCTGCCTGTAGGGCCATAAAAACCACTTTGGGTAAGGTTTGGCTCAGTAGCACACATCAATTGTGGGTAAGCACCTTTTTCAGCAGATTGCGTCAATGGTGATAATTTCATCATCCCAAAAATAAGTTTCATCATAAAACTACCACTGGTGCTAATAAGGTTGGTTCTCGAAGAGCCAGGATGACAAGCATAGGCTTTCACTTCTGTTTTACCTGCATTTGCCAATCTATCTTGTAATTCATAGATGCTCATAATTTGAGCCAGTTTACTTTGACTATACGCATTATTAGGGGTGTAATCTTGGTCCCAATTCAAATCGTCAAATTTTATGGTTTTAATTCCCATATCATACCCCATACTTCCTACTGTAACAATTCGACCTTTTGATTTTTCAATAAGTGGATACAATAGCGCCTGAAGTGTAAAGTTACCATAATAATTTGTTCCCATTTGGCTTTCCCAACCGTCAACAGTAAGTGTTCGCTTGGGCACTTGAGCAATTGCCGCATTGCAGATTAATACATCTATTTTTGGGATTGTATTGCTAATTTCTTCTGCCGCTTTTTTTACTGAACTTTGTACGGCTAAATCCATTTGAATTGACTGTACCTCAATATTGTTACCAAGTTCTTGTTTCAAAATAACAACAGTTTCGGCTGCTTTTTTAGGGTTTCGGTTTAACATGACTACTTTGGCACCTTTTGACAACAGTATTTTTGTTGCTTCAAAACCTGTTCCGCTGGTAGTTCCTGTTATGACAAAAGTTTTTCCGTTTAAATTTCCAATTCTATCAGGAGTCCAACCTTTTTCACCAAATTGATTTATTTCCATTGCTGCCAAATTTTTTATGATTAAATAATAAGACAAAGGTCGGGTAGAAGTAGTTGGGTTTCTTTATACAGATTTTCGAATCTTGTATACTTTTTGGTTTTATAGAATTTGTTTCTACATCAGTCACTGTAAAAGATAAACTAAAAGAAAGGAACTCATTTAATTGAGAATTGACCTAGACCATGCTTATGCATTTAGTCGCACTCGAAAAGGCAGTTGGGCAATTGCCAACCTGCTTAGCACATCACGAAAACCAAAATTTAAATAATACTTTAAGTAGAGTCCTATTTTAGGTTCAACCATTACTCCGCTCTTCGAACTGTACCTAACATTATTACAAGTGCTGCGCAAATGTCTTCGACTTTGCGCAATTTTAAAATGGTTTTATAAACGAAATCGTTCTAAAAGTCTCCTGACTTTTGCACAAAATGTTATTTTTAAGAGTCTACAAATTGATAAAGCTATTAACGAATTATTGCCGTTTTGAATCCAGCATCATTCGCTCAATGCAATTCACAAGATTAGTCAAAAGTCAGGAGACTTTGGGACGAATTTATTTAATAAGTCGATTTTGAAAATTTCGCAAAGTCATGAGACTTTGCGAAGCGGGGAACAAATATCATGGGCAAATTACGGGCTATAGACGGCTGGCTTAGAAACCGACTTCGATATTGTATTTGGCACGATTGGAAGAAGCCTGAAAGGAAAAGGAAAAACCTGATTCGATTAGGAGTTGACCAAGACCACGCTTACGCATTTAGTCGCACTCGCAAAGGCGGTTGGGCAATTGCACAGAGTCCTATTTTAGGCTCGACCATTACTTTGAAACGGCTAAGGCAAAAAGGCTATCAATCCTTGACAGATGTTTACATCGAACTTAATCCACCGTTTTGCGAACCGCCGAGTACGTGACCCGCTTGGCCTGTCCTGAGCGAAGTCGAAGGGCTCGGTGGTGTGAGAGGCGCACTCCGTTAGTTTCTAGCGGAGCCGTCTACTCGATTATGCGCTGCCCTGCTGTTCGCCCGAAGTCGTGTCATTCAGTTTCAGTTTACAAGTTGTTGAAAGTGTGATTGCTTTTCCCTTAGGAAGTTCATCTTTTCTGTATTGTCGGCTTCACCGTTCTCCATCAGTATTTGTCTTGCCCTAACAATCATTGCAACTGCTTTTCTATTTTCTCCTTCATAAGAATACATATTTGCAAGTGTTACCCAAAGGTGGTCATTTGTTTGATTGTTTGAGATTACGGATTTCATAAACTCAATTGCTTCTTGTCCTTTGCCGTTTGCCTGCATATATTGAGCACGCCAACAAATAGCATTTAATATTGAAAGTTTTCTATCAAGAAGTTTCTCGCAATATAAAATTGCCTCGCTGTAGTTGGCAAGTTCTCCATTAAGTTTGACAAGTGATACAAGTGTCTGCTCATCGTCAGGGAGATGCTGTTCAACAACCTTAAAACATTTGATTGCTTTTTCATTTTGGCTTGTCAACCAATAATTGGATGCAAGGTTGAACCAATTATTTGTGTTGTCTTTGTCAACCTTAATTAAAAGTTCAAGAATACTAATTGCCTTTTCAAAATGTTTTTGTCTTGAAACTTCTGCTGCAATGTTGCTTGCATTGAAATGAAGTGTCTTTTTATCGGGAGCTAATTGGATTGCTCTCACAATCAAATCTGCCGCCAATGGAAAATTTCCTTTTTCTTCAAAAGCAATTGCAAGATTTGTCAAAGCACCTGTATTGTTTGGGTCAATGCTAATCGCTTCGGTTAAGTATCTTATTGCATTAAGCAAGTCATTCTGTTCTTTATAAAATATTCCGAGGTTGTTGCAAGTTTTAGAATTGTATGGGTCAATTTGGTAAGAAAGCAATGTCGCCTTGATGCCATCATCAATATTTCCTAATTGATATTCAATTCTACCTTTCAAACTCCAGGCAGAACTATCTTCCTTGTCTTGTTCAAGATATTTATTTATCAATTGTCTTGCCTTAGCAATGTCGCCAAGAGAAATGAATGATAAGCTTTGAATGTAAAGTTCCTTTAGAGAAGTGTCAGCTTGAGTTTTATTCTGAGGAACTTTAAGTTTTAAATTTCCTGCTACTCGTTGCAAATCCGAAATCAATTCCCTAAATGTTTGGTAACGGTCATTAGGATTTCTTGAAAGGCATTTGTAAGCAATGCTTGAAAGCGGATGATTGATTTCAATAAGTGGTTCTGTTAAGTGCATTAAAGCGTAATGCTCAATCGTTGTTCTTCCCTGTAGTGAATAAGGATATGCTCCTAAAAGTTGATACAGCACCACACCAAAGCTGTAAATGTCTGAACGCAAGTCAACTTTCGTGGAGTCAAGAATTTGTTCTGGAGAAGCATATAAAATTGTTCCAAGGAATGAACCTGCGTTTGTCAATCCGACTTTTGGTTGTTCAACTTCTTGTTTCTTAAATGCAAGTTTGATTTTATTGAACAAATTTTCTTTTGGCAAATTGATTTGTTTGAGTTGTTGAAACTCACTATCAAATTTTGATAATCCAAAGTCGGTAATTTTCAAATTGCCTTCTTCGTCAACCATTAAATTATCGGGCTTTATGTCACGGTGCGATTTAAGGCCTTTTGAAATAGCGTAGTCCATACCATAAGCAAACTGTGCAACCCACTTAATGATATTTTGTGTTGAAGTTCCGCCTTGCTTTAAATAATCAGTTATTGTGTTTCGTCTGTATTCATCAGGTGCAATGTATTCAGCCGCAATAAAGAGTTGTTCGTTTACCTCATTCACAAAAAGTGCTTTGACAATGTTGGGATGAATTCCAATTGAAATCCAAGCTTCTGCTTCTGCACGAAATCTCTGCACAGAATTCAATTCAGCTTTCTGAAATGTTTTTAGAACAAAAGGAGTAGGATAGTTGCGGTTTGTCACCAAATAGACAACACCCATTCCCGATTTGCCTTCGCCTCCGAAAATGTTGTGAACTTTAAATTCACCTACAATTGTGTCGCCAATCTTTAATGGTCTTATTATCATTTGTTAATTTCTTGCAGTCAGTTTGATGTTAGCACTGTCGCCATAGGGTTGCACATAACGTCCCCGCGCTACAAGCAGTTTGGGACTAAATTAAGCCCTATTTTCGGATTTGCCTAATCTTTCTGACACAAGACCAATTTCAAATTAAGCCTAATACCCAAATTGCTTGTAGCGTGTGTTAGCAGCAGTAAATTATGCCGGATTTCTCATTATAAAGTTCTGAATTCCTGAAATCAACAATTTTACTTGATCAATATTATATTCGTTGTAATTTCCATGAGCTGCTTTATTTCTTAAGTCTAACCAAGCTGTAATACTTTTTTGGTCAATTAAGGAATAGATTTGCTGTTTACCCAAATCTTGATTTATCTGTTCTGCTCTTGTTGGTCTTCCATTCGTCTCAATAGGCAATCCGTTTTTAACAGCTATTTTTTTTAAATGACTTTCTAATGTTGAACCAGCAATTACTGCGGCTGGATCTTTGTAACCAGTAGCTACTAAATGATCTGCCATCTCAATAAAATCTGAAAAAATTTCTGCATGAACCAATTCAGTTAGACTTTCAATGTATCCTGATTTTAAATCATCTTTAAGGGCTTGGACAATTCCGATGATTGAAGTTAGATGAAGATGTATTAGAGGTAATCTAGTCAATATTCTTTCAACATCTAAACTGTAAGGTGATTTATCTCCAGATATTCTTTTTATTGATGAAATAGATCTTGTTACGAGACTTTGTCGTTCGTGTTTTGCTACGTCCGATAAATCTGAAACTCCTGAACGAGATTTCAGTGAATAAAAATCAGAAATGATATCTTCAAGTTGTTTTTCAAGTATTGTTTTGTCCATTATATGTGTTTTATTGCTGCTAACGGTCTCGTATAACCGTCAGTTACGGGTTAAAGTACACAAATTTTTCGGTTTAGCACAGACGTTAGCAATTCCGAGTGGATTCGGACGTAGTCGAATCCGCCGTAATTGCGGTTATACATTGTTGGGCACTGGCTTTTTATTTTCAATTTCCAATAATTTTGTTCCAAATCGATTTGTTTGGTATTACATTTTTTCTCTTCAAATCCAAAACTTCTTTTCCATTAGCTTTGATTAATAAGTCCAAAAATTTATTGTATCCGTTTTCTATTTTATATTCCAACTCATTTTTATAAAGCGGAAAAACATTATAAATATTTATCTTTCTGTTGTTTTTTTTGATTTCTGTAAAATCTTCGCCAAAAGTTACCGAAGGTAGAATTAAAGCACCAACAAATTCAGTTTCGTCGCTGTAAGGTGTCATATCTTCTTCTGCTTGAATTGTATGTCCAATTCCAATCCAAGTGTCGTAAAAATGTGGAAATTTGGCTGTTTGTTTTAGAACTGAAATAATCCAATCATTTTTATTCCCGCTGGGAAAAACTTGGTCAAATTGAATTTCTTTTGGAATTAACATCATTAATTCCGCAAATTCTAATTCAGTCGGATTTTCTGCTCTTTCCGAAACGTTCATTTTTAACGTACTCATTCCTGAAGTCAGAAGAATATTGAATTGAGCATTTTCGGGTTTTATGAAATAAACATCAAGATGTAAATCTAATGTCGGAATTTCGTGAAAAACTGTTATTAGGTTTTCGTCAAAGAACTTGTCTAAATGTTCATCAATCCATTCAGCGTGTTCGTAGTAATGTTTTCTGTCCGAGAACGGATTTTTATATTCTGCCATTTGTTTTTTCAGCTTGTGCCCAACGTCAGTCTGTGAAAAAACTAACATTTATTTCCATCAAATATAAGTAAATAATTTTATTGTTAGCAAGAAAAGTTGTATGTTTAAATATGCAACATATCACAGGAATTCCTCGTAACCAAATGGTGTTTTCTAGTTTCGAAGACACTATTTTACCCAATAATCCCGTTCGTTTTGTAGATGCTTTTGTGGAGGCATTAGATATGGAATCTTTGGGTTTTACTGTTCAGACTCTGAAAGTCGAGGGTCGCCCCAGCTTTGATACTAAAATCTTCCTTAAAATCTATTTATATGGCTATTTGAACGGGCTTAGAAGTTCACGAAAACTCGAAAAAGAATGTGTAAGAAACATCGAATTGCAATGGCTTTTGTGTGGTCTTATGCCGAATTACCACAGTATTTCGGATTTTAGAAAACAGAATCCATCAGGATTGCGAAAACTCTTCAAACTCTTTGTTTCCTTTCTTAAAGATACCGATTTAATAGCAGGCGAAATCATCGCTATTGATGGCACAAAAAGCAGAGCACACAATAGCAAGAAAGCTAATTTTAGCCAAAAGAAAATAGAACGACATTTGGCTTATATCGAAGAAAAAACACAAGAATATTTAGCGCAATTAGACCAAAACGACTCGCAAGATAATGGGATTTCAATTGCTAACATTCAAGATAAAATAGAACGATTAAAGCAGAATAAAATAGGCTATGAGCTACTAGAAGAAAAACTAAAAGCTAGTGGAGAGCCTCAGATAAGTACCACCGATGAAGATGCTCGAGCCTTATTGGTTCAAGGCGTAGTGGTAGAAGTAAGCTACAACATACAAGCGGCGGTAGATAGCAAACACAACTTGGTTGTTGCCACTCATACTATCAATCGGAATGATCTCAACGCTTTGGGAGCTATTGCTGTTGAAGCAAAAGAAAATTTGGGAGTAAAAACCTTTACCGCTTTGGTTGACAAAGGCTATCATAATGGTAGAGAAATCACTCAATGTAAAAACCACAATATCACCACCATTGTCGCACATCCTACCCCAGGAAGAGCTAAAGATAGTGTTACCCAACCAGACTATTTAGTGGCTCAATTTCAGTACAATAAATTAGATGACACGTATACCTGTCCCCAAGGAGAAACCTTAAAAACAACAGGAAGATGGCATAAAAAAAGTGGTCGAACAGAACAAAGTGGTTACCTATTTAAGAAATACCGAACACCAGCCTGCAAGGATTGTCCCGTAAAACACCTTTGTACCAGTAGAGCGGGAGGACGGGAAATAGACCGAAGCGAATATGCCGATGCCGTAGAAGAAAACAACCAGCGTTATCAAGAAAACCCACAACTGTACCGAACTAGGCAGGAGATTAACGAGCATATCTTCGGGACTATTAAGAGACAATGGGGGTATAACCACACCAATTTAACGGGACTGGAAAAAGTAAATGGCGAACATAGTCTAATTATGCTTGTCTATAACATCAAACGCACGATAAATATTCTTGGCGTTCCCGATTTGATTGATAAAATCAAGAACTGGAAGTCACCTTACAAGGCAAAAACCTTGTTTTTACTAAAAACGACTTATTTAAAGTTAAATACAGCCTCCAATTTTTATCAACTGAAATTTACAGCCTAAAAAAAAGAGCCTTCTTAAAAAGGCTTTATTGGGGTTGTAGTACTGTATAATTTATGGATTTTTGGAGAAAATAGAGGTTTTTTCACAGCCTGACGTTTTGCAGCTTGGCGATGTGGCGAATTAAGGAAACCTAAACTTTCGGTTAAACACTGACTTTGCAAGTACAAAACTAACTTTAAATTAAGCCCAAAACCCGCCATATTGCCAAACTGCTGTTGTGTGATGTTTTTTTTTATTTATAGTTTAATTCAGTTCCAATTCTTCTCATTTCTTTACCATATGCTTTTCTAAAATCTATATTTTCGTAATTAGTCAACTCTTCCCAAACAATGTTTATTGGATTGAAATTTATGTTTTTAAATTCTGTCGTAATAATTGGGAAATTAAAATTACTTTCTAAATCCCAATTTATTTCTTTTTTCGTGTTCTTTCTGATTACTTCTCCAATATAGACAACTAAATTATCATAGATTTCCAACATAGATTTTTCATTCCCGAAATCAAAAACTAGTTTTGATAATAAATCTAAACTTTTTGTTGAAAAATCTAATTGACTTAATTCTATTTCAAGCTTTTTTGCTAATTCATTATGTAATTCTTCAACTTTGTTAATTATCGAGTTTTTCCATACAGAATAAAAGAACCAATGCTGAATATTACTATTTCGTCCATTTTCTTTGTCAGCTTTCATTCTCTTTAGTTTCAGAACAAAATTGTCAAAATAATGTTTTTCAAATATTGTTCCTTGTCCGCCTCTTTTCTGATTGACTTCTCTTATGTACAATATTTTGTTATTATTAATTAGGAAAACTTGATTTAATATAAAATCCCCACTGTCAAATTTTTCAGTTAAAAATTCAGTATATTCATCGTGTAATAAACCTTCTGAATTTGCTAATTCAAAAGCTTCTTTTTTGGATAATTTCTGTATGTTAGGTTTTTTCATAAAATATCACACAACTAGTATATATGCGAAACAAACCTTCGCATAGCTACCCGAATTTAGGTGTATAGGCGAAGGTTTGTTTCGCTTTTATTGCTGTTTCAAATATATTATTTTTTTCTTACAAATCATCAAAGGGACTTTTTATTTGTTGCAAACTTTTGGTGCTTACATGTGTATATATTTCCGTGGTTTTGCTGCTGTTGTGTCCTAGCAATTCTTGTATGTATCGCAAGTCTGTGCCACTCTCAAGTAAATGGGTAGCGTAACTGTGGCGCAACCAGTGTAACGTGACTGGTTTTTTGATCTCTGTTTTTGCAAGAGCTTGCTTTAGTATAAGTTGTAAACTCCTTTCATCATAGGCTTTGCCTATGGTTTGACCTTCAAACAAAAATTCTTTCGGTTTGTAGGTTTTATAATATTCTCTTAGCAATTCTAAGATCTTTGGACTCAAAGGGACTATGCGGTCTTTTTTGCCTTTTGAATTCTTTAGCAAAACAATGTTGCGCTTGGAGTCGATATCAAGCGGTTTTAAAGCAAGTAGCTCGCCACAGCGCAATCCGCAGCTGTAAATTACCGAAAGCATGGTTTTGTGTTTGATGTTGCTATGTGCTTCCAAAATTGATTTTACTTCTTCCTTACTCAAAACATTAGGTAGAACTTTGGCTCGTTTGGGTCTATGGATTTTGTCTACGTTTATTTTGGTTTCCCGTATGGTCATAAAAAAAAGTTTTATACCATTGACCAGTTGATTCTGATAAGATGATGAAAGTTTATTTTTCAATATATACTCATTATTGTAAACAATTACATCTTCATTTGTAATTTCGGTAATAGGTTTTTCTCTATAAAACACCAAAAATGATTTTAGTGCTTCGCTATAGGTTGCAATGGTGCTTTCAGCATAGCGTTTGGAGCGCATCCATTGTTTAAACTTTTCGATTTGAGTAATTCCTTCTTCGGAAGGGAGTGAGTGAAAAAGTGGTGTTATTTTAAATCGTTCTCGGTTTTCTTCAGTATCAGGAAGATGCCAAGCTAATAATGATTGACTCCATCTTGCTCCTTCAAATTGTTTGATTCGTTCGATTAGTTTGACGTTCTTTTCAAAATAAACGGCGATTCTGTTTGAACCTTTGTGTTTAATGGGTTTTGCTGACCAATTCATTCTTAGTTGTTTAAGAAATAAAGATAATTATTTTTCTTATTATTTAATTAAGGCAATAGTCGCTTTTATCACTATTTTGGAAAGGAAAGTCTCTTTTCTAGCCCAGATGGAAGCGGCATCCTCTTGTGGTAGCGATAGCGGACACAATAGATATAGCGTACAGCTGGTGGACTGTTACTTTTTGAATGATGATGTAAATAGCTCCTTAAAAAAAATAACTTTAGATTAACAGCGCTAATAAAATATAAATAATTATTTTTGCAAACTGTTAAAATTAATGTTATTACATCACTATAGTATGGTAAAAGATTTATTTGAAAGAATTCAGAACAATAAAGGACCATTAGGAAAATGGGCTTCGCAGGCAGAAGGATATTTTGTATTTCCAAAATTAGAAGGTGAGTTAGGGCCAAGAATGAAGTTTCAAGGGAAAGACATCTTGAACTGGAGTCTGAATGATTATTTAGGATTAGCAAACCACCCTGAGGTGCGTCAAGCGGATACAGATGCTGCTATTCAGTACGGTGCTGCATACCCAATGGGGGCTCGTATGATGAGTGGTCACACGACTTACCACGAGCAATTAGAAAATGAATTGGCTGATTTCGTTATGAAAGAGTCGGCTTATTTATTGAATTTTGGATACCAAGGTATGGTGTCTATCATTGATGCATTGGTTACTAAGAACGATATCATTGTATATGACGTGGATTCGCACGCTTGTATCATTGATGGTGTTCGTTTGCATATGGGTAAACGCTTTACTTACAAGCACAACGACCTTGAAAGTATGGAGAAAAACCTGCAACGTGCTACTAAAATGGCTGAGGAAACAGGAGGAGGAATCCTTTTTATTACTGAAGGTGTTTTTGGGATGCGTGGTCAACAAGGGAAGTTGAAAGAGATTGTTGCGATGAAGCAAAAATACAATTTCCGTTTGTTAGTGGATGATGCACACGGTTTTGGTACACTTGGAAAAACAGGTGCTGGAGCAGGTGAGGAGCAAGGAGTACAAGCGGATATCGATGTGTATTTCTCTACTTTTGCTAAATCTATGGCGAATATTGGAGCTTTTGTTGCCGCAGATAAAGATGTTATTGATTATTTGAAATACAACTTACGTTCGCAAATGTTTGCAAAAGCATTGCCAATGATTCAAACTATTGGTTCATTGAAACGTTTGGAGTTGTTGCGTAAATCATCTGAGATTAAAGATAAACTTTGGGTAAACGTAAATGCGTTGCAAAATGGTTTAAAAGAAAAAGGATTCAATATTGGAGATACGAACACTTGTATCACACCAGTGTATCTTGAGGGAAGTATTCCTGAGGCCATGGTGATGGTAAACGATTTGAGAGAGAACTACGGTATCTTCTTGTCAATCGTAGTGTATCCTGTGATTCCAAAAGGGATTATCTTATTGCGTATGATTCCAACAGCTTCACATACTTTGGCTGATATTGACGAAACTTTAGTAGCTTTTGAAGCGATTAGAGAGAAGTTAGTAAGCGGTACGTATAAAGAAATCGCTAGTAGGACTAAGGTTGATTTAGACGCTTAATATATAAGTAGTCAGTGGTCAGTTTTATAGTGACCAGTTTGAAATATATAAATCCATTCCGATAATTTTATTGGAATGGATTTTTTCTTAAAATTAAACCCGACAGGATTTTGAATCCTGTCGGGTTTTTATGTAATCTGTATAATAGAATATAGGCTTTAGCCTCTGAACACTGAACACTAGTTTTAAAGCTCTTTTCGATACGTTTTTCTACGGCAGATAACCTTAGGATCAAAATTTTTCCACAACAATTGGATGGCGATATTATCAGCTAATTCAGGTGTGCGAATACAGGTTTCGATATTTTTTTCGGCAAAAGTGGTGTGGTACTCTTTGAAGATGATGGCATGAACGCCTTTGTTTTGGTATTCAGGGTGTACGCCAATCAGGTAAAAGGTTACTTCTTTGCTGTTTTTTCGGGCGTTTAATAAATGCCAGAAACCAAAAGGAAATAGTTTACCCTTGGCTTTTTGTAAGGCCTTAGAGAAGCTTGGCATCACAATGGCAAAAGCGACGATGTTGTGGTCTTTATCCTCTACAAATTTGATGTATTCGGGATTGATGAAGCTAATGTATTTTTTCTTGAAATATTCTTTTTGCACATCGGATATCGCTACAAACGATGACAAACTAGCATAAGAGGCATTGAATAAATCAAACATCTTATCGACATAAGGCATAACGTCTTTGGTTTTCTTAAAACTTAAGGCTTTGAGTTGGTAACGTCTTTTGATAAGCTCTTGTGCTTTGTCAAAATATTCTAGTTTTACATTTTTAAATGGAAACTTACTCTCGATGTATTCTTTCTCGGTTACATAACCTAATTGTTCAAAATGAGACACATAATAAGGGTGGTTGTACCAAGTAACCATCGTTCCTATTTGGTCATACCCTTCCGTAAGCACGCCTACTTTATCTAAGTTTGAAAAGCCCATAGGGCCTTCAACATATTCTAAACCATTTTTCTGTCCTAATTCATATACTTTTTCTAGTAAAGCTTTGGTTACTTCGATATCATCAATTACATCAAACCAGCCAAAACGTATTTTCTTTTTCTGTTGGTTGTTGACTTCCTCCCAGTTGATGATGGCAGCAATTCGGCCAACAATTTTGCCATCACGTGAAGCAATATAAAAATAAGCTTCTGCATTGTCAAAAGCGGGGTTTTTGGTTTTGTCAAAAGTTTCTAGTTCGTCTGCAATAATAGGCGGAACCCAATAAGCATTGTCTTTGTATAATTCGAAAGGGAATTTAATATAGTCAGTAAGTTCTTTTTTAGTTTTAGCTTCTGTAATTGTGATCATTTTGTTTGTTTAGTGATTAGTACCTCGGGATTGGTACTTGGAGCATTGCTTTAAATTGTTAGTGTTGCCCTTTTGTGTTTTTAATGTCTAAGTTTTTATCTTCGGACCAAAATTTAGCCTTTTTTAGTCTTTTTAGCTCTTCGAACTGCTTTTTTTGAATCGCCATTGTCTAGGTTTATAATAACGTCTTTGTAGGTAGCGTCATACCTCCAGGAAAAACCGATTCCGCCAAAAAGGATGGAAGGGGTCGTTTTGAAGTTGGTACTAATCGAAGCATCTATTTGCATGCTTTTGTTTATCAAATAAGCTGCTCCACCACGAACGATAGCATCGCTGTAAAAATCACTCTTAAAGCCTTGGTTTTCGACGAAACCAGACCATTTTTGGTTGAAACCTCTAGTCAATGTAAGCACGTAGCCATAACTAGGGAAATCACTCATTATATAATCAGCAATGATATTGGTTACAAAAACCCATCGGCCATCACCAAGATGATTTTGAGTAATCAACATGGCTTTTGGCGAAATACTCGCATTGGGTGAAAAATGATACGGATTGTTAGAAAAAGTAAAATTAGCTCCAGCAAAAACGGAAACGGCTGGGATTAATTGGTGCCAATTAAACCTACGATTGGCTTTCCAACTGTACACGTTAATCTTCTTTTCGTATCCTTTGAAAGGGTCGTAGATTAAATACTTAGCTCCTAATACAGTTTGTTTTAAGGCAGATTTGTTGGTTTCTACAGTTCGGGTAATTACATTTTCATATTGGTATTGCAAATCAGCTATAAATTCTAGTTTTTCGTGAACTGCACCATAACGAACACTCATATCGACTCCAAAACCGTTGGCATCAAAATTTAATAAATCATGACTCTCTTGTATACCATAAACACCAGTTTCTACTTGAAAAACAGTTTTTCCTACGGCAAAAGCCGACATTGATTTACCGGGTCTATTAGAGTTGATTTCATCAGTATGTTGACCGTATTGAACAATTGGATTGGATATAAAGGCAAGTAATAAAGCAGTTTTGAAAAGATTCATAGTGTTATTTTTTTAGGATTTACCTGAATTGCATATTTCAAATGTACTATATTTTATTATTTATTTAAGAATGATAGTTTAATTTAGAACGTTGGAATTGTTAATTTTGTATAAAATTAAAATGATTATGCAAACAGCTTCGTTTATAGGTTTTATGAGAACGTTATTTTACATTATAGCTTTCTACTATGTTTTTAAATATTTGGTTCGATTGTTTTTGCCTTATATTATGAAAAAAGTAGTTGAAAAAGCGGGAAATAGTTTTCAGCAACAACAACAGACACAAGATACTTCGTGGAACAGAACACGCTCAGGAGACGAGATATATTACAATCCTAGAGAGTCTAAAAACCCAAGAGAAACTAAAAAAGTAGGAGACTATGTTGATTATGAAGAAATAGATTAAATTTGCTACAAATTTTTATTTTTCATCAACAATAAAACGCTCAAAAATTGAAAATTATACATAAGTTATACCCGCATGCTCTTGCCATTATTGGTTTTGTTTTAGTTTCCCTTATTTATTTTTACCCTGTACTTCAAGGAAAACAAATTTTTCAATCGGACATTGCTCAATATACGGGTATGGCCAAGGAACAGAACGACTTTAGAGCTTCTGACCATATAGAGCCTTATTGGACAGATGCCGCTTTTGGAGGAATGCCTACTTATCAGCTAGGGGCAAAATACCCACATGATTACATTGGTGCTATTGATGATGCAATTCGTTTTTTACCGCGTCCAGCCGATTACTTATTTCTGTACTTTCTTGGTTTTTATGGATTATTGTTAGTTCTAAAAATTGATCCACTCAAAGCTTTTTTTGGCGCCATTGCCTTCGGTTTTTCGACCTATTTAATTATTATTTTAGGTGTTGGTCACAACGCCAAAGCTCATGCTATTGGCTATATGCCTATGGTGATTGCTGGTTTTTTATTGGTCTATCAAAAACGATATATCCTTGGAGGTTTAGTGACACTTTTCGCTACAGCCTTGGAGATTAGTGCGAATCACTTTCAGATGACCTACTATTTGTTGATTTTCTTATTGATTCTTTCGGGCTATTATACTTATCAAGCGATAAAAGATAAAGAGGTAAATGAATTGTTTAAGTCTTTTGGAGTACTAATTATTGCTGGAATTTTAGCTATTGGTGCCAATGCAACCAACTTATTAGCGACTGCTGAATATGCCGATTTTAGTACTAGGGGGAAAAGTGAATTGACTTTTAACCCTGATGGTTCAGCCAATACTAATTCAAGTGCACTTTCTAGACAATACATCACCGAATACAGTTACGGAATAGCAGAAAGTCTGAATTTGATTGCTCCACGATTATTTGGAGGGTCAAATAATGAAAACGTTGGTGTTGATAGTTATATGTATCAGTTTATGGTTTCACAAGGCGTACCTGATAATCAAGCAGCCGACTTTGTTACGGGAATGCCAACCTACTGGGGTGACCAACCTATTGTTGCTGCTCCAGCTTACATTGGAATTGTGGTTTTCTTTTTCGCTGTTTTAGCTTTATTCATTGATGAACGCAAAATAAAATATGTTTTCCTTTCTGGAGCTATTGTGGCTTTGCTGCTTTCTTGGGGAAAAAACTTCCCAGCGCTAACGGATTTCTTTATTGACTATGTACCCTTGTACAATAAGTTTAGAGCGGTTTCTTCGATTCAAGTAATTTTAGAATTGTGTTTTCCAGTGTTGGCCATCATGGGATTACAATCGTTTTTCAAACTGACTAAAGACGAGCAACAAAAGGGATTGCTTCAAAGCGCTGCTGTTGGGTTTGGAATTATTATCGTTTTACTATTATGCAAAGGGATGTTCAGTTTTACTGGAGGTAGCGATGCTTATTATTTAGAATCCTATGGTCCTGAATTTGTTGAAGCCCTAAAAACAGATAGAAAGAGTTTATACAGCGCCGACTTATTGCGTTCTGGATTTTTAATTCTATTGGTTGTTGGAACGCTATGGTTGTTTATGAAGAATAAAATGACTCAAAAAACAGCTATTATTGTCGTAGCCTTATTTATGGTTTCGGACTTGTTTTTTGTGGCCAAAAAATATGTTTCTGCCAAGGATTTTGTGAGTGGGAGAGAAGTAGCAGTTCCTTTTCAAGAAACCCCTTCAGACAGTGAAATATTAAAAGATACCACGCATTATAGAGTGTTTGAAGTAAATGGTAATTTCTCAAGTGCGAGAGCTTCTTATTTTCATAAGTCTATTGGTGGATACCACGCAGCAAAACCAAGAAGAATTCAGCAGTTATTTGATTATCAAATTTCCAAAAACAATATGGAAGTTTTGAATATGTTGAATGTAAAATACGTTATTCAAACGGATAAAGAAGGAAAAGAATTCCCAACCATCAATCCGAACGCTAATGGAAATGCTTGGTTTGTTCACGATATCAAATTAGTGAATAAGGCCAATGACGAAATGAAAGCTTTGGATAAATTAAATACTAAAGTTGCGGCAATTTTTAATATTCAAATTTATGGTGATAAGTTTAAAAATGTACGTTTAAAAAGAAATTTAGACACCACTGGAACGATTCAGTTAGAAAAATATAAGCCAAATTATTTGAAATATACAGCAGAAACTAAAAAAGAAGGTTTAGCTGTTTTCTCTGAGATTTATTATGAAAAAGGATGGAATGCTTATATTGATGGAGAATTAACGGATCATTTTCCTGTAAATTATGTTCTTAGAGCGATGATGGTGCCAGCAGGAAAACATACAATCGAATTCAAATTTGAACCTGATGTAATTAAAACAGGTAGCACGATTACTTTGATAAGCTCAGGAATTATCTTGTTACTATTGATTGGTGGGGTTTATTATGAAAGAAAGAAGAAGGTCCATCAAGAAGATAAATAAACAGACTTTTTAAAATCGTATATTTGAGTATGAAAATTCAAGACCCAAATAAAAATAGGAAACTAAGTAAATCAACAATAACGAAAGTTTCTGATTTACAAAAGCTTTATATAGAACGCTTAGAGCGATTTATGGCATTGGTTGAGCTTTCCTATGCTTTAAAAACAGCTCCAAGAATTATTCAGAAAAAATAATGCTTCACGAAATTTTAAATATCTGGAAAGAGTTCAATGCAAATCATTTACGCTATTTAACCATTGGTGGATTAGCAGTTAATATTTACGGTTATACAAGAAATACTGGCGATATTGATATTTTGATTGAAGACACTTTGGAGAACAGGAAAAACCTTCGTAAGGCTTTTGCTGCGATTGGAATAGGGGATTTTTCATCTATTGAAACGATGCAGTTTGTTCCTAGTTTTACTGATTTCACTATTTCTTATGGCTTGCGATTGGATGTGATGACTTCTATTAAAGGTCTAGAGAGTGAAAATTTTGAAGATTTGTTAAATAAGGCGACAATTGTAACCTTAGAAGAAGTGCCCGTTTATTTTTTGGACTATGATAGTTTAATAAAAGCAAAGAAAGCAACCAACAGACCTAAAGATATTTTAGATATTGAAGAGTTAGGGAAATTAAATAACGAAGGGCAGTAATAACTTTTTGCCGATTAAAACTTCAATACATAAACTTGGAATCAAAAAAACTTTTAATTATTACCTATTATTGGCCACCTGCAGGAGGACCAGGAGTTCAACGTTGGCTGAAATTTGTAAAATACTTACCTGACTTTGGGGTACAACCTATTGTCTATATACCTGAGAATCCCACTTATCCTATTGTAGACGAAAATCTTGTTAGTGATGTTTCGGATAAGGCGGTTGTTATTAGGAAACCTATTTTTGAACCGTACCAATTGGCTTCTTTTTTATCGAAGAATAAAACCAAGAAAATTAGTTCGGGGATTATTCCCAATAAAAAGAAACAAAGTTTTTTAGATAAATTATTTCTTTGGATACGCGGGAACCTTTTTATTCCAGATGCCCGTGTGTTTTGGGTAAAACCTTCGGTTGCTTTTTTAGAGAAATATATTGTCGAGAATAATATTGATACTATTGTAACCTCAGGGCCACCACACAGTTTGCATTTAATAGGATTAGAATTAAAACAGAAATTGGCTATCAAATGGTTCGCTGATTTTCGTGACCCTTGGACTACTATTGGATATCATAAATCTTTGCGTTTATCCTCTTTTGCAGCTAAGAAACACAAGCGTTTAGAGCACCAAGTTTTAAATACTGCCGATACGATTATTGTAACCAGTAAAACCACAAAAACCGAATTTCAAGCCATAACAACAAAACCTATTGCTGTTATTACAAATGGCTATGATGTGGAGCCAGTTGCTAATCAAGTTTTGGACGCTAAATTTACCTTGGCGCATATCGGTTCGTTTTTATCGGAACGAAATCCTAAAATTTTATGGGAGTCTTTAGTTGAGTTAATCGCTGAAGTTCCTAATTTCAAAGAACAAGTCGAAATCAAATTGATTGGTGCCGTAAGCCAAGAGGTATTGGAAACCATCACACAATTTGGTTTAAATAATTATTTGAATAACCTAGGTTATGTTTCTCATGAACAAGCCATTGTACATCAAAAAAAATCTCAGGTTTTATTACTTATCGAAATAGATTCCGAAGATACGAAGAGCATTATCCCAGGAAAATTATTCGAATACATGGTTTCTAACCGTCCTATTGTTGCCATTGGACCAGCAGGTTCTGATTTCGCCGAAATCATCACTGGGACTAATACAGGACAATTCTTTGAATATACTGAAAAGGAACGCTTAAAAAGTGTAATTTTGGACCTTTATAATCAGTTTTTGGAAGGGAAATTACAATCACACGGAATTGGATTGCAAAAATATTCCAGAAAGAATCTCACTAAAGAATTGGTAAATCTTCTAAATACCAACTCCTAACTTCCAACTTCTAACTTTACAAAATGGGAATCGTTTTAAATCAGTCGTTAAAAAACACTATCATAACCTATTTAGGATTTGGAGTAGGTGCTATCAATACCCTTTATTTGTACCCTGTATTTTTGGGTGCTACCTATTATGCCGTGGCCAATTATATTCTTTCGGCTGCTAATGTGATTATGCCTTTGTTTGCCATAGGGATGCAAAATACCTTGGTGAAATACTATACACAATACAAAACCGAAGAGGAAAGAGAGCGCTTTTTATCTTTTACTGTTTTGTTCCCGTTGTTGCTTTGTATACCGCTGGGATTAATAGGATTGTTTTATTATGATGACATAGTATATTTTGTTTCGAAGAAGAATCCTGTAGTCAATGAATTCATCTGGCTAATTCCTTTTATAGGTTTGTGTATGGCCTATTTTGAGATTTTTTATGCTTGGGCTAGGGTGCATATGCATTCTGTTTTTGGAAATTTCATCAAAGAAGTTGGATTACGTATCTTTTCACTTTTGGCATTAATAGCGGTTTATTACAAATGGATAACCGTAGTCGATTTTGTTTACGTTACCGCTGGAATTTATTTCTTGGCATTAATTGTGACCATGTGGTATGCTTTCCGCATCAAGCAGCCTAATTTTCAGTTTACAATACCTCAAAACGTAAAGGAAATTCTGGAATATACTTTTTACATTATCTTATCAGGTAGTGTGGCTAATTTGCTTTTAGATGGTGATAAAATCATGTTGAATCAATACATGTTGATTGATAATATTGCTTATTACTCCGTGGCAACATATATCGCATTGGTAATTTCAGTTCCAAGTCGTGCCATGCACCAAATCGTGTATCCCATTACCGCTAGATTAATGCACGAGGACAAACACGATGAATTGAATGAACTATACAAAAAAACGTCTATCAACTTACAAGTTGTAGGTGGTTTTGTGATGCTGTGTATTTTTGTCAACATCAACCAAATGTATGAGTTAGTCCCTAAAGAATATAGCGGCGGTATAGTTGTTGTTTTTATGATTGGAATATCGAAATATTTTGACTTGATTCTCGGAAATAACAATGCCATCATCTTCAATTCAAAATACTACCGAATGGTCTTGTTTCTAGGGCTTTTTCTAGTCTTTTTGACCATTGCACTCAATATGTTTTTTATTCCACGATACGGGATTTTAGGCTCAGCATTCGCCACTTTATTGTCGATTACTTTATACAGTTTGGCCAAATTACTTTTCGTAGTCAAACGCATGCATTTATACCCGTTTACCAAGGAAACTGTTTCCTCCATCGTTTTGACCACGGCGGTTTTTGTGGCATTCTATTTCTGGGAATTCCCCATGTATCCATTAATCGCAATCACTTTAAAATCGATTTTAGTAACCATCGTTTATTTGTATTTGAACTATAAATTCAAAATTTCTCCCGAAATCAATGGTGTTTTGGATACCATTTACAAAAGAATAAAAAAGAACTAAGTTTCTTTTAGGAAGAGGAGCATTCAGGAAATAAAAACGTTTGCTCCCGCTATCCACAGTATCTTTTATCTTTTGTTCGTTCCTCTCACAAGATAAAAGGATACTTTGTTCCTATCGGGCTTAGGAAAGAGCATTTCATCTTCGAATTGCGTGTTCTATTTAGCAGCCGACAGTTTTACCACAAAGAAGCACAAAGGATACACCAAGATTCACAAAGTTTTTAAGTGTAGTTTAGAATGCAATTAATTAAATTTTAAACTCTTCAGTCCTAACTCATATGCTCTTTTTTGAGCTTAAAGTATTTGATACTAACTGTTTATATGTTCTTAAATGACTTATATGTTTCAAAATTCAACACTAAGATTGTAAAAGTTAATATGTTTTAGAACACAGTTGGTATAGAATTAAATTATCTCACTTTTATAAACTTTTATGAACTTAAAGCATTTGATACTAACTGTTTATATGTTCTTAAATGTCTTATATGTTTTAAAAATCAACACAAAGATTGTAAATAGTATTATGTTTTAGAACAAAGATGGTATAGATTTAAATTATCTCTTTTCTTTAACTTTTTTGTACTTGAAGCTTTTGATACTAACTATTTATATGTTCTTATATGACTTATATGTTTCAAAATTCAACACTAAGATTGTAAAAGTTAATATGTTTTAGAACACATTTGGTATAGAATTAAATTATCTCACTTTTATAAACTTTTATGAACTTAAAGCATTTGAAACTATCCATTTATATGTTCTTATATGACTTATATGTTTCAAAATTCAACACTAAGATTGTAAAAGTTAATATGTTTTAGAACACAGTTGGTATAGAATTAAATTATCTCACTTTTATAAACTTTTATGAACTTAAAGCATTTGATACTAACTATTTATATGTTCTTATATGTCTTATATGTTTTAAAAAATCAACACTGAGATTGTAAATAGTATTATGTTTTAGAACAAAGATGGTATAGATTTAAGTTATCTCTTTTCTTTAACTTTTTTGTACTTGAAGTATTTGAAACTATCCATTTATATGTTCTTATATGACTTATATGTTTCAAAAATCAACACATAGATGGTAAAATAATAATAGTTTCTTCCCTAAATATTAATCTGTTTCATGGGGTATTCTATTCCTAATGCGATAAATTTGCAAATAAAAATCTGTAATGCAAATCTTTAATGATATCAAAGTAATTATTACCGACTTAGACGGAACCTTGTTAAATCCTTCACATGCCATTTCGGACTATACTCAGTCAGTATTTCGGGAACTACACAAGCAAAATTATTTAATCATTGTTGCTACAGGAAGACATCATCTAGACGCTATGCCGTTAATAGAACCTTTAGGTTTTCCTGTTTATCTAGTAACTTCAAATGGCGCCCGAATTCATTCACCAAAAAAAGAATTGTTATTTGCTTTTGATATAAAAAGTGAGACTATTAAATCGGTAATGTCTTTAGGAATTTCTTCTGAGTTTACGACGGTTTTGTTTAAGGAAGACGTTTGGTACACTAATAAGCATAACGAAAAACTAAATGATTTCCAGCCAAAACTGAATTATTTGCCACAAATAGTCAACTATGATGAAGTGGAAGATTTGAGTACTATAAAAATGTTTTTTACTCATGAAGAACATACGAAACTGCTAGAGTTACGTGATTTTATTTTAGAAAAACATGCCAACCTTCTTTCACATGCTTTTAGTTTGCCATTATGTTTGGAGTTCATGGACCTTTCGGTTGATAAAAGTGTGGCGATTGCCAAAGTATTAGAAATAGAAAACTACAGCTTCCAACAAGCGATTTCTTTTGGTGATGGATTCAATGATGAACGTATGCTAACTTCGACAGCCAAAGGCTTGATAATGGGAAATGCACCGGATAGTTTGAAAACAAAATTACCAGAGTTGGAAGTTATTTTGACAAATGCAGAAGATGGTGTAGCGCAGTATTTGTCTCAAAACATCTTGAATAAATAAGTTGTATTTTGAAACATACAGTTAATTAATTGTAGAACATATAAAATATATGAGAGCATATAAGTTTTGATGGCACAGGATTGATTAAAAGATTCGTGTAAATTATTTTAATTTCTTTAATCTGTGTTCTAAAAATAGTTAGCAGTGTTTTGTTTTGGTTCTAGAGCCAATTCTAGTGCGATTTACTACTAATTTTTTTTAATGCGTTTGACATGCATATTTCTTGGGTTTCTTTCTAAAATAATCTTAAATTTGTGCCTTCATAAAAACAACACAACATTTTACAAATGAGCAATACAATAACAACTACCAATTTTAATTTTCCAAATCAAAAATCGGTTTATAGAGGTAAAGTTAGAGAAGTGTATAATATCAATGATGATTTATTAGTGATGATTGCTACCGATAGATTATCAGCTTTTGATGTGGTATTGCCAAAAGGGATTCCGTACAAAGGACAAATTTTGAACCAAATCGCCACTAAATTCATGGAATTAACAGCTGATATTGTTCCTAACTGGTTGATAGCTACTCCAGACCCAAGTGTTGCTGTAGGTTATTTGTGTGAGCCTTTCAAAGTAGAAATGGTGATTCGTGGTTACCTGTCAGGTCATGCTTCTCGTGAGTATGCTGCTGGAAAAAGAACGCTTTGTGGTGTTGCCATGCCAGAAGGGTTAAAAGAAAACGATAAATTTCCTGAACCTATTATCACGCCAACAACAAAGGCAGATAACGGAGAACACGATGCCGATATTTCTAGAGAAGCGATTCTAGCCAATGGCTTGGTAACTGAAGAAGATTATATAGTACTTGAAAACTATACTAGAGCTTTGTTTCAAAGAGGTACTGAAATTGCCGCAAGTCGTGGTTTGATTTTGGTTGATACCAAATACGAATTCGGAAAAACAAAAGAAGGACAAATTGTTTTGATTGACGAAATCCACACTCCAGATTCTTCTCGCTATTTTTATGCTGAGGGTTACCAAGAAAGACAGGACAAAGGTGAAGAGCAAAAACAATTGTCTAAAGAGTTTGTTCGTCGTTGGTTAATTGAAAATGGTTTCCAAGGTAAAGAAGGTCAACAAATCCCTGAAATGACTGATGCTTACATTGAAACAGTTTCAGATAGATATATCGAATTATACGAAAATATATTAGGTGAAAAGTTTGTAAAAGCTGATATCACCAACATCAATGAAAGAATTGAGAAAAATGTGTTGAATTATTTAGCTTCAAAATAATTTCAAGCCTTTTTTAATAAACAAAGCCACAATCTAAAATTTAGAGTTGTGGCTTTTTATTTGAAGTAGAATTTGGCACTGTGAGGTAATAATCAATTATTAATCCTAGTAGCTTTAATGATTAAACCTAGATTAAGAATTGGAACAAGGATTACAAAGTTTTTTTTGATTGTTTTATAAGATAAAATCTGCGGAAACTTGTTTCATCTGCGCCAAAAAACAATAGAATCCTAATGCGGATTTTGGGTTAAATCCATTTATTTTTCCAATACAACTTTTAAATTGTCTAGTCCGCCTTGTAAATCCTTCCCTAGTAGTTCATCCATTTTCATCATCGGGAGCATTAAGTTCATAGGGTAGGGCATTCTACCATTAAACCCCCATTTAACTTTGGTTTCCTTATCCGAAATTGCTTCTGTCGTAAAATAAGCATTGTCAGTGGCTTCAAATGGTTTTTTAAAACGTAATTCTACATCCATGCGTTCGCCAGGTGTAATACTCTTAATTTCCTGTTCGCCAGTGCCCACTTGTTCGTTTTCACTTTCCCATCCCGCAATTGCACCTGCAGTTCCATCAACACCTGTAAATGTTTTTTTCATCGCTGGATCCATTTTGGACCATACACTAAAATGATCCTGATTTTTTAAGTATTTAATATAATTAAATACCGAATCTTTGGGTTGGTTAATGACAATTTCTCTTTCTACAGCATACTCTTTGGGCATGAATATAGCTGCAAATAATGCCAATGAAATTAACACTAGAATGGTAAACAAAATTTTTTTAATGATTTTCATAATTGTCTTGTTTAGATTATCTATTAGTTGTTATTTTTTAATTTGAGATTCATAGCAATCAATCCAGTTTTGGACACTCATTTTCTGGGCTAAAATTCCAATTAATTCAAAAGGAATTTTATTTTTTTTACTGAAACGAATACAACTTTTTCCCATGTCTAATTTTTGGTCTGTATATTTTGGATATTCATTTGTAAACCATTTTAAAAGTTCAGGATTGGCATATAATCCCAAATGATATATTGCGAAATATTTTTTTTGAGAAGCTATAGTAATAAATGGCAAAGGCAATTTTGGATTGCAATGATAACCGTTTGGGTATAGGTCATGTGGTACTACATAACCAATCATGCCATAGCTCAGTTCTTCGAAAAATCCTTCCGGAATATTTTTAAGGATTGCTTCTCGAAGTTTTTCCATGACTTCTTTTTCTTCTGGAAGAAGTTCACTCAAATAATCAGATACTGTTTGTGCTTTTGACTGCATTTCACGAAATCTTTAGAGTAAATATAATAAAAAAATAACCGCAATTCTATACTACACCCAAATAGATTTTACCTTTATGATTTGGTCTGAAAAGGAAATTTTATTTGAAATAGATTGGTGTTTTCTTTAGGAATACTGTAGTGAATAGTAGCATTGTGTATGTTTAAAATTCGTTGAACAATTCGCAATCCAAGTCCGAATCCAATAGTTCCAGTTGCATTCTTTCCACGCATAAAAGGCTGGAAAAGATTGAGCTGTTTTTCGCTATCTAAGGTCTTGCCATTGTTTGCTATTGAAACATAAAGATTGGCTGTGTCACAAGAGATGGTTACTTCTGCTTGCTTATTGGTCGAGTATACACAGGCATTTTTTAGAACATTTGTTAAGGCTATTTCTAATATATTTTTATTCCCTTGTATTTCAAGCGCTGTTTCGAGCTGTTCGTTATCTTCCATATCAAAAAGGATGATAAAGTCGGGGTAGCTTTTGTTTATTTTTTCAATAGCATTAAACAAAAGTTCATCAATACGAATCAACTCTTTTTCATGTGTTTTTCTATTGTCCGTTTTAGATAGTAATAATAATGAATGTATCAATTCTGTCAATTGATTAACATCGCTAAGAATTGTTTTAAGAAAGGATTTGCTCTCATTATTAATGTTAGGATCGTTTATTTTATTTTCTATTTGAGATGTAATTCTCGATAGGGGAGTACGAAGTTCGTGTGAAGCATGAGCAGTGAATTCTTTTTGTTTTTGGTAGGACTCCTCAATACGGTCCATCATAAAATTAAATTCATTGGCAATTAAATCAATTTCATTTTTATTGCTCTTGGATACAATACGTGTGTCCAAGTTGTTTTCATTAATGTTTTTTATTTTTTGGTGAAAAAGACCTAGAGGCATTATGGCTTTTCGCACCATCCACGAAGTAAGAAACCAACAAATTGACGTAAAAACAAGGTAAGAAATAAGAAGAATGTATTTTAGGTAAACTGTTTTTCGATTTCCATAACGGTCTTTAGCCGAAATTAATACATAATAATCTTTATCATTAGTATCAAAGAAAATCCCGTAGAATTCATTTTCTCCCTGCTTCTTAAAAAAGGACTTGTTTTTCTTTAGGTATTTTAAGTCAGTGAGGTACCAATTTATTTTAGCACCATCAATACTGCTATATATTAATTTAAAATTAGAATCAAAAATCAAGGTTTTTTCATTGTATAATTTATTTAATGAATTTTTATCCATTAATCGCAACAAATTATAATCGGGTATTTTATGATCAGATAAGAATTTAATGGTCTTTAGTGCTTTTATTTCAAGGCGATCATTAAACTCTTCTTTTCGGAAATTTGAAGCTAAAACATATACAAATACAGATGCTAAACCATATAGGACAGCAAATGAAATACTAACCAGTAATGAGATTCTATTTTTTAAAGTCATTCAGAGTCATTTAAGTAATATCCATAACCAATTTTTGTGTGGATAAGTTTTACCGGATGGTCTTTATCAATTTTTTTTCTTAAAAAATTAATATAGACTTCAATCGTATTTTGATTAGTTTCAATGTGATAGTCCCATAATTGTTCTGCAATATTAGCCTTTGAAAGGACTTTTCCTTTAGCATTAGCAAGCATTAAGATGAGTTTAAATTCTTTTGGAGTTAATTTTACTTCAACACCCGCACGATAAACTTTCATTTCGGATTCTATAATTTCTAAATCATGTATTTTGATAGTGTCATTTATTATTTGTGGAATTTCTTTCCTTCTTAATAAAGAATTCACACGAGCAAACAATTCGTCAAAATGAAAAGGTTTTACAAGATAATCATCAGCTCCATTGTCAAAAGAAGTTAGTTTGTCCTCAATCTCATTAAAAGCGGTCAACATTATTATAGGTGTTTTTTTATCGACTT
Organism: Flavobacterium sp. NG2; assembly: GCF_034119845.1. Lineage (NCBI taxonomy): Bacteria > Pseudomonadati > Bacteroidota > Flavobacteriia > Flavobacteriales > Flavobacteriaceae > Flavobacterium > Flavobacterium sp. NG2. The sequence continues at coordinate 2,719,323 of NZ_CP139420.1, forward strand.
CTCGTATTGACTTACAAACTTCAAATCCATTTTTTCCAGGAACATTTATATCTAGAATGATTAAGTCGTAATCAAGTGCTTTGTATTTTTTTAAAAGTAAGGAACCATCATAGAAAGGGGTACACTCAAATGATTTGGAAGTAAAAAAAGTGTTTACCTCTTTAGATAAGGTAAAATCGTCTTCTAGAAGTAAAATTTTCATGGTTTGGATTGTATTAAAATTAGGTCATTTGCAATTTGTCAAATGACCTAATTTTGCAATTAAATCTTATTTAAAATAAGAGAAAGTCTCATTATTCTCTAATTTTAATAAAGTTTCATAGATTAATTTAATCACGTTTTCAACATCATCGCGGTGTACCATTTCAACTGTTGTATGCATATAACGTAGTGGAAGTGAAATCAAAGCCGAAGCAACACCACCATTACTATATGCAAAAGCATCCGTATCAGTACCTGTCACACGAGAAGATGCTAAGCGTTGAAAAGGAATTTTTTTCTCTTCAGCAGTATCTAAAATCAACTCTCTTAGGTTGTTTTGAACTGCTGGCGCATAAGTAACCACAGGACCTTTACCTATCTTTGTTTCTCCTTCAATTTTCATTTCAATCATTGGAGTAGTTGAATCATGACACACATCAGTAATGATGGCTACATTAGGCTTGATGGTTTGTGTAATCATTTCGGCACCACGCAGTCCTACTTCTTCTTGAACTGCATTAGTAATGTATAATCCAAAAGGAAGTTTGATGTTGTTTTCGTGAAGCAAACGTGCAACTTCGGCAATCATGAAACCACCCATACGGTTATCAATTGCGCGACAAACAAATTTATTTTCGTTCAAAATCATAAATTCATCAGGATAAGTAATCACACAGCCCACATGAACGCCTAATTTTTCAACCTCTTCTTTGGTTTCACAACCTAAATCAATAAAGATATTGTCTGTTTTAGCTACTTCTTCTTTTCCGCGATTACGAGTATGAATCGCTGGCCAACCAAAAACACCTTTTACAATTCCCTTTTTAGTGTGAATGTTAACTCGCTTCGATGGTGCAATTTGGTGGTCTGAACCTCCGTTGCGAATAACATAAATTAATCCGTCCTCAGTAATATAGTTTACATACCAAGCAATTTCGTCAGCATGTCCTTCGATGACAACTTTAAATGGAGCGTCTGGGTTAATAACTCCCACAGCAGTTCCATACGTATCTGTAATAAAAGTGTCAACATAAGGTTTCAAATAGTTCATCCAGATTTTCTGTCCTTCAGCTTCGTAACCAGTAGGTGAGGCATTGTTTAAGTATTGCTCTAAAAATTCAATTGATGATTGTTTTAATATCGATTCTGTGCTCATATAAATATTTTTTTGCTAATTTATAAATTTGGTATTAGACTTGTACATATAATGTATAATTTTACCCTATAATTAGTCCCCATGAAGTTTATTATTTTCCTTTTTAGTTGTTTTTGTATCTCATTTTCTGTTTTGGCACAAGAAATTCCTATGCCAGCTAAGATAGTTCGTGAAATTGATGAATCGTATGATTTCGAAACTGACACCATTCAACTGGAAGAAATCGTTATTTCCAAAGAAAAATTAGATCCTGATGCTAGAAAGCAATTCCTAATTCTTCAAAATCGAGTATATGTCACCTATCCGTATGCTAAATTAGCTGCCGAAAGATTGGTAGCACTAAATAAAGGTATGGACAGACTTACCACTAGTAAAGAGAAAAAGAAGTATTTCAAGATTGTCGAAGACTATTTGACAAATGAATTTGAAGCTAGACTAAAGAAATTATCACGCAGTCAAGGCCGAATCTTGGTTCGTTTAATCCATCGTCAAACAGGAACCACAACATTCGAACTAATCAAGTCTTTAAAAAGTGGATGGAAAGCCTTTTGGTCTAATACAGCAGCCAGTGTTTTTGATATTGATTTAAAATCAAAGTACGAACCATATGATAATAAAGAAGATTTTTTGATAGAAACGATACTCCATAGAAGCTTTAGTTCTGGTAGATTGCAAAATCAGCCTCCAGCTAATCCTATAAATATCGATGATTTAAGTGATCATTGGTTACAGAAAAAAGAATAGACTCCAGCGCTCCTTATATATAGGAGCGTTTTTTTTAGGAGCTAATCCTGCTATCCGCTATATCTTGTGGCGGCATAAATGCCCGCCGCCACAAGGATGCCGCTACTATCAGGGCTAGGGCAGAGGTGGTTTCAGGAAGATTCCGTTATTAAGAGTGTTTGATACTATATGTAGATACGAAAGAGTGTCTTTATTATATTGTATTAAAATTTTAGTGCGTCTCTTTGTTAATCTTAGTAAAATCCGCTCCAGTATCCCTTTAATCTGTGCCAATCTGCGAAATCTGCGTTAAAACCTTTGTGTATCTCTGTGTTTTCTCTGTGAAATCCCTTTTTATAGTGTCTTTAATCTGTGCTAATCTGAGAAATCTGTGTTCAAACTATTCATGTATTCCTTGTTTCCTCTGTGCATCTTCATAAAATCCCTTTTTATAGTGTCTTTAATCTGTGCTAATCTGAGCCATCTGTGTTCAAACTATTCATATCTTTCCTGTTTCCTCTGTGTATCTTTGTGAAATCCCTATTAAAGTGTATTCAATCTGAGCCATCTGTGTTTAATTGCTTTGTGATCTTAGTGCTTCCTTGGTGCTCTTTGTGTTTAAAAAAGTCTAAACTCTTACAAAACCATAATTCTTTTCAAAAACAATATTCACATTTTCAGCGAGTTGAGAAAAAGGTTAAAATAAAGTTACGAAAAGCTATTGTTTAATTGAATAAAGGCGGTACTTTTGCACCCGCAACAAGCAAGACGTTCACTGATATACTGACAAGCGATTGAGATATAAAGGAGATAAAACTTCTTAAAATAAATATCAAAAAAAGCTTGTGAGAAAAGAATTTACGTTTTACATTTGCACCCCGCAAAAGCGTTAAGTTATTTGAAATACTGACAAGAGAAATAAGGTTTTAATCTTTGAAAAAAGAATAAAAAAAACTTTAAATTTTTCTTGTGAGATTAAAAAGAAGTTGTACTTTTGCACCCGCTTCGAGAAACACAAACATTGTGAAAACGAAGAGAAAATAAGAAGAACACGTTCCTAGACATATTGAATTGACAGCCGTTCTTAGAAGAGATTTTAAGAACAAAAGAATAAGAGTAATAGAATCGATAGATTTGAAACGAACCACTAGAACTTCAGTCAAAAATAAATAGTCCGCCACGGCGGACGCACAATATACGATGAAGAGTTTGATCCTGGCTCAGGATGAACGCTAGCGGCAGGCCTAACACATGCAAGTCGAGGGGTATAGTTCTTCGGAACTAGAGACCGGCGCACGGGTGCGTAACGCGTATGCAATCTACCTTTCACAGAGGGATAGCCCAGAGAAATTTGGATTAATACCTCATAGTATTATAGGATGGCATCATTTTATAATTAAAGTCACAACGGTGAAAGATGAGCATGCGTCCCATTAGTTAGTTGGTAAGGTAACGGCTTACCAAGACCGCGATGGGTAGGGGTCCTGAGAGGGAGATCCCCCACACTGGTACTGAGACACGGACCAGACTCCTACGGGAGGCAGCAGTGAGGAATATTGGTCAATGGACGCAAGTCTGAACCAGCCATGCCGCGTGCAGGATGACGGTCCTATGGATTGTAAACTGCTTTTGTACAGGAAGAAACCGCTCTACGTGTAGAGCCTTGACGGTACTGTAAGAATAAGGATCGGCTAACTCCGTGCCAGCAGCCGCGGTAATACGGAGGATCCAAGCGTTATCCGGAATCATTGGGTTTAAAGGGTCCGTAGGCGGCCTTATAAGTCAGTGGTGAAATCTCCCCGCTCAACGGGGAAACGGCCATTGATACTGTAGGGCTTGAATTATTAGGAAGTAACTAGAATATGTAGTGTAGCGGTGAAATGCTTAGAGATTACATGGAATACCAATTGCGAAGGCAGGTTACTACTAATATATTGACGCTGATGGACGAAAGCGTGGGTAGCGAACAGGATTAGATACCCTGGTAGTCCACGCCGTAAACGATGGATACTAGCTGTTGGGGGCAACTTCAGTGGCTAAGCGAAAGTGATAAGTATCCCACCTGGGGAGTACGAACGCAAGTTTGAAACTCAAAGGAATTGACGGGGGCCCGCACAAGCGGTGGAGCATGTGGTTTAATTCGATGATACGCGAGGAACCTTACCAAGGCTTAAATGTAGATTGACCGTTTTGGAAACAGAACTTTCGCAAGACAATTTACAAGGTGCTGCATGGTTGTCGTCAGCTCGTGCCGTGAGGTGTCAGGTTAAGTCCTATAACGAGCGCAACCCCTGTTGTTAGTTGCCAGCGAGTCAAGTCGGGAACTCTAACAAGACTGCCAGTGTAAACTGTGAGGAAGGTGGGGATGACGTCAAATCATCACGGCCCTTACGCCTTGGGCTACACACGTGCTACAATGGACGGTACAGAGAGCAGCCACTATGCAAATAGGAGCGAATCTATAAAACCGTTCTCAGTTCGGATCGGAGTCTGCAACTCGACTCCGTGAAGCTGGAATCGCTAGTAATCGGATATCAGCCATGATCCGGTGAATACGTTCCCGGGCCTTGTACACACCGCCCGTCAAGCCATGGAAGCTGGGGGTGCCTGAAGTCGGTGACCGCAAGGAGCTGCCTAGGGTAAAACTGGTAACTAGGGCTAAGTCGTAACAAGGTAGCCGTACCGGAAGGTGCGGCTGGAACACCTCCTTTCTAGAGCCTTAGTGTTAGCGTAAGCACGCTAAGGAAAAAGACGAAAAGAACTATTGGGATTAGATTTAGACATTATATTACTCTTGCTGTTAATTTAAAAAAAAAGAATAAAACTTAAGTAAAACAGAGTCTCGTAGCTCAGCTGGTTAGAGTACTACACTGATAATGTAGGGGTCGGCAGTTCGAGTCTGCCCGGGACTACTATTTAAACTTAAGAAAAGGAAATTTTAGAGGTTGGCTAACCGTCCTAAGTACTGTTAACTGAGAACTGTTAACTGTACACTAAAGAATGGGGGATTAGCTCAGCTGGCTAGAGCGCCTGCCTTGCACGCAGGAGGTCAACGGTTCGACTCCGTTATTCTCCACAATTTCAGTGGTCAGTCCACAGAAAGATAGTAATCAGTTTAACTGAATACTAAAAACTGAATACTGAACACTAGAAAAAAGTTCATTGACATATTGAGATAAGAAAAATATAAAAAGTAGAAAGCGTTTTTTACTATTTATAGTAGAAAACAAACAAAAACGGTCATAATTAAATTTATGATTGGTACAATAAGCAAAATAAGGGCGTATGGGGGATGCCTAGGCTCTCAGAGGCGATGAAAGGCGTGATAAGCTGCGAAAAGTTACGGGGATCTGCACACAAGAGTTGATCCGTAAATACCTGAATGGGGCAACCCACTATGTTGAAGACATAGTACACCGATAGGTGGGCAAACCCGCTGAACTGAAACATCTAAGTAGGCGGAGGAGAAGAAAACAAAAGTGATTCCGTAAGTAGTGGCGAGCGAACGCGGATTAGCCCAAACCAGTGTTGTTACGGCAATGCTGGGGTTGTAGGACCACGACATTTCTTGCATGAAGAATTAGAATTTACTGGAAAG